>NZ_FOCL01000002.1:637619-1036489 GCF_900110105.1 Mucilaginibacter gossypiicola
GCAAACTGCAAACTGCAAACTGCAAACTGCAAACTGCAAACTGACGTTACTGCCCCACCATAAACACGGCATTGCTAAATAGCAGTTTACCGTTTTCCCAGAAACTGCGGAACAGCGGGTCATCAACCATATAAACCACTGAACCACGGCCCATGGGTTGTACGCCGAGCAGCAAACCGTTATTGATTTTCTTTTTTGATTCCTGACCAACAAAACCTGATACGTAGCCATCCTTTTTAATAGTACCAACATTCCAGCCGTCATCACCCGAAAAAAGGTCGTAGATATCATCATTCAGCTTTAATGAATAGTAGTAATCCGGCAAGCCAAAGCCAAGCGGATGGGTATTATCAAGGTTCAGTTTATAAATAGCACCGGGGATGGATTCGCTAAGCGCCAAGCGGTCACGGTCTCCATATAATTTAACGGTTTTATCCTTGTCCTTTTCTTTGTCCTTGTCTTCTTTTTTCTCTTCCTTATGCTTAATCAGGAAACCTTTTTTATCAACCAATAATGATACGGCATTATCCACAGCTATCAGCCTGCCGCCATCACGGATCCAGTTCTGTAGTTTCTCGGAAGGGAAATCTTCATAACGGCCATCGGGGCAAATCACCACATCAAACTCTCCCAATTTTGTGCGAGCCAAGTCCTGATACCTTATTAAAGTAACCGGATACCCAATTTGCGCTTCAAACAAATGCCAAACCTCGCCCATAGCTTCCGAGTTAATACCATCACCGGCAATCAAAGCTATTTTGGGCTGATGGATATATCTTACCGCATCCGAACCTATATCCGATCCCTTATCAACAAACCCGGTTGAAATAGGGGTAAGCTCCTGGTTGAGCGATGCAGCAGTTTGCGTAACCACCTGATCAAAGTCAGCCAGATCATTGCCTGCGCGGGTAACAATTAATGAGCCTGCTGTGAACTGCTTGCCACCGGCTTCAAAAGGCTTTTCGGCATAGCGAACTTTGATCTTCTTTTTAAGCAAGGCAGCCAAAAATTTCACATCATTAACAGATTGCCATGCCGATACATAAGCGTAAGCATGGGTATTTACCAGCGGCTTAGGCTCAGCCACGCTCCATTCTGTACTGGCAGGTTTAAAAGACTCCTTGAGCCCGTAAGCCTTTAAACCATAAGCATATGGAAGCGACCATGCTGTAATATCGTATGTATTGGAATCGGGTATAAATGTTTTTGGTTCCAAAAGTACGTGCAGCAATACTGCTTTAGGCTGATAGGCATTAATTACCAGGTCATTTGCACCAACATTATATTGTTCTGTTTTTTGGGTAACATAATTAAAGCCGGTAACCGCCTTATTAGCTAAACCAAAACCATACTGAATACCGTTGCGGCCCAGCATTTTTGCCAGTGCGTTAACTTTGTTGTTATTATCATTTTTGATGACATAAGTTTTGTATTCGCCCGGAGGGTTGGCACGGCTGTTATCAAAAAACTTTTTGTACTCGTCCAGAAGTTTTTGAGTATTTAATGCGGCTATCTCCAACGTGCTTAAGCTGGTTGAATGGTGATGGGCCACGCGCTGCACCAATGTAAGAGTATCACCGTTACGGGTAACCACAGCCAAACCGGCACTAATGCCACCTTGCTCATAAGTCATGCCGATAGAACCATTATATAAAGGATAAGTATCGCCGTATGACGGGTACAGTAAATCAAATTCATATTTGGTGAAATACATCCAGCCGTTCTGATCAAAATACTTGGCGTTATTTTTACCAATAGTGATCTGGAACTGGCGCTGCCATGCGGTGATATCTTTGTGGTATGGCTCGGCAGCAGGGGCAAAGTAATATGGTGCATTGTAACCTTGTTCGTGATAATCAACATGAACCTGTGGCAGCCATTGATTATACAAGCCAACACGTGCCTGAGTTTCTTTTTGTTGTTGCCATGCCCAATCGCGGTTAAGGTCAAAGTAAAAGTGGTTTACCCGGCCACCCGGCCATGGTTCAACGTGTTCACGCGATGTAGGGTTAGGATCCGGAGCAGCGCCAACTACAGAGTTGTAAAAATTCACATAGCGGTCGCGGCCGTCGGGATTTAAACAAGGGTCGATAACAACAACCATATTTTTGAGCCAGGCCTTAGTGGCGATGTTTGCCGGATCAACCAGGTCAAACAAAGTCCACATTGAAGCTTCGCTTGATGCTGGCTCATTACCATGCACGTTGTAGCTTAACCAGGTAACAACCGGCATGGCGGTGCTGCCGCCACCGCTTTCAATTCCGGCCAGCTTAAGGTTATTATGACGAATCTCTTCCAGCCTGCCAATATTTTCATCAGATGCTATGAACATCGCCAGTAAAGGCCTGCCCTCATTGGTAGTACCAAACTGCTGCAGCTTTACATTTTTTGAGGCCGAAGCTACATATCTAAAATATTCAACAATACGGTAATGTGGCGTAAAATGCTCTCCCAGCTTATACCCCAGAAACTCCTGCGGCGACTGAATTTTTTGCGCAAAAACCGGGCAAAAAAAGCTGATAAATACAAAGAGAAGTAAATGTCTTTTTATCATATAATATATAATAATGTGTAGGAGAAAAGAGATAAGCTAATATGCATAAAAATATTGGCAGATTAGTGAATGTGCAAATTTCAGATGTGCAGATATTTGAATGTGCAAATTTCAGATGTGCAGATATGCAAATGATTGAAAGATGCTTTGCTGTTATTTATAGCGATGCAAAGTATTTTTAAATTTGTACATCAGCACATCTGGAATTTGCACATTTATTATTTAAAATCTGCACATCTGGAATCTGCACATTTATAATCACTCATCCATCATTTGCATATCTGCACATTCGCACATCTGAAATTTAAATGAATTCTGCACATTTGCATATCTGCACATTTGAAATTTATCATGACACCTATCCAGGCCCTGCAAAAATATTTTGGTTATAGTGCCTTCAGGCACGATCAGGAAGCTATTATTCAAAATATACTAAAGGGGCAGGATGTTATGGCACTGATGCCTACTGGTGGCGGTAAATCATTGTGTTATCAACTGCCTGCTGTATTACTTGATGGGCTTACCATTGTGATATCGCCGCTTATTGCGCTGATGAAAGACCAGGTAGATAGCCTGAATGTTAACGGCATCCCGGCGGCTTTTCTTAATTCGTCACTAAACCCTGAAGAAACAAGGGTTTTAGTGAACAGATTGAGGAACAACGAGATCAAACTACTTTACCTTGCCCCCGAACGCCTGTTCAGCGCCGAGAGCAAGGATAACAAAGAGAATAAGCTCATCCCCTTTCTGAAAACGCTGAAAATAGCCCAGATAGCCATTGATGAAGCACATTGTATCTCGTCATGGGGGCATGATTTCAGGCCCGAGTATTTAATGCTTGCCGGGCTTAAGGAAGAATTTCCGGCTGTACCGGTTATAGCACTTACAGCTACAGCCGATAAGCTCACGCAAAAAGATATTCTGGAGAAATTAAATTTGCATTCGCCGGCAATATTTGTATCCTCATTTAACAGGGCAAATATCACTTACCGGGTAACTCCTAAAAAAAATAGCTTTAAACAGCTCATTGCCTTTTTGAATGAGCATAAAGATGAGTCGGGCATTATTTATTGCCTCTCCCGTAAATCAACCGAAGCTTTGGCCGAGGATTTAAAGGATGAGGGCTTTGCTGCCGAAGCTTACCATGCCGGCTTAAGCAACGATGTGAAAGCCCGCAACCAGGAAGCCTTTTTACGCGATGACCTGAAGATCATTGTGGCAACCATCGCTTTCGGCATGGGTATCAATAAATCAAACGTGCGCTATGTGGTGCACGTTGATCTGCCTAAAAACATTGAAGGCTATTACCAGGAAACCGGCAGGGCAGGGCGCGATGGCTTACCATCCGAAGCATTGCTGCTTTACTCGCCCGGTGACGCTATGAAATTACAAGGCTTTGCCAAGGTTGAGGGTAACGAACAACAAAGCCGTATCATGCTCAATAAGCTTAATGATATGGTGAAGTATTGCCAGCTGCTGTCATGTCGCAGGCAATACCTGATGAAATATTTCGATGAGCAATTTCCGGCCAAATGTGGTTCATGCGATGTTTGCCTTACCGAGTATAAACGTTTTGACGGTACGCTGATTGCTCAAAAAGCGTTATCGGCAGTAGCCCGGTTAAATGAACGCTTCGGGGCAAACTACGTGATCGATTTTTTACGGGGATCAAAAAGCGACAAGATCCGCGAAGAGCATAAACAGCTTAAAACCTACGGCATTGGCGCAGATATCAGCAAGGCCGACTGGCAACATCATATCCGCGAACTGGTAACCATGGGATACCTGCAAACCGCCGGGGATGAGTACCCGGTTTTAAAGCTTACGGCACAAAGTGCAGATATATTAAAAGGCGGCCAAAAGGTTGAGTTTATTGAGATAGAAAAGGTAGAAGAAGTTCATCACGAAGAAACCTTACCATACGAAATACCATTGTTTAACCGCCTGAGAGAGGTTAGGAAAGGCATTGCGGAAGGCGAAAACGTGCCTGCTTACGTCATCGTATCGGATGCTACTTTACAGGAAATGGCAACATACCTACCTCAAAGTCTTGATGAATTGCGAATGATCTCTGGTTTTGGCGACATTAAACTTGCCCGTTACGGTCGCGAATTGCTTGAACCCGTTAAGGTTTATTGTACCGAAAAAGGCCTCGGCTCAAAAATAAAGCAGAAATCACCGAAACGTGAACGAAAGGCGAAATCACCAGGGCAAGCCAAATCTTCTTCGCGAAGCAGTGATACTAAAGCCGAAACGTTTAATTTATATCGTTCCGGAAAAACCATTGCCGAAATAGCTGCTGAACGTGGTTTCACTACATCAACAATAGAAACGCACCTGAGTTATTATGTACAAAACGGCGATCTGGACATAACCGAAATAGTACCTCAGCAAAAGATAGCTGCTATTTCCGATGCTGTTGAAAGTTACGGAGCAGAAAAGCTGTCACCATTAAAAGAGATCTTAGGCGAGGACTACAGCTACGGCGAGATCAGGGCTGTGATAGACTGGATGAAGAGGTAGGAATAATTTTTGTTAAGGCTAATTTAACCATGCGCTCGTTTGCAGCCACCAAGACAAAAAATATGTCATTGCGAGGAGGAACGACGAAGCAATCGCATACTATACAGAGCAGAGATGCATTGGCTACGGGATTGCCACGCTACGCTCGCAATGACATAGGCTTTAACCTTGCACTCGTTTGTAACGAGCGCTCAATATGGGTTTGCGTTTTAAACGCAAGCCCTGGCGATACAATCGCCAAACTACGTTAAGCACTCGTTACAAACGAGCGCAAGATAATTGTACTTTTGATTTACGTTTGCCATTATAAATACACATGACTACTACAATCACACTCTACGATATATACACCAAACACCCCGTAATCAGCACCGATACCCGGAGGATAACGCCGGGCAGCCTGTTCTTCGCACTCAAAGGCGATAAGTTTGATGCCAACACTTTTGCGCAAAAAGCAGTGGAGGCAGGTGCGGCTTACGCTGTAATTGATAACTCTGAATATCAACTGGGCAATCAATATTTATTAGTTGAGGATGTTTTAGCTACATTACAGGATCTGGCCCGCCACCATCGCCGCCAGCTTAGTATCCCGGTTGTTGGGCTTACCGGCACCAATGGCAAAACGACAACCAAAGAGCTGATCAATGCCGTGCTTTCACAGCATTTCAAAAGCCAGGCTACCCAGGGCAACTTAAATAACCACATTGGCGTGCCGCTTACTTTACTAACCATCGATGCCAGTCATGAAGTTGCCGTGATTGAAATGGGGGCCAATCATCAAAAAGAAATAGAACTACTGTGCAGTATTGCTCAACCATCGCATGGCTTAATTACCAATGTTGGTAAAGCACACCTGGAAGGTTTTGGCGGAGTTGAAGGTGTAAAGAAGGGTAAGGGGGAGTTGTATGATTTCTTTGCCGCCCTGCCCCTTAAAACGGGGGCAAGCAAAACAGATGGCGTTGTCTTTGTTAACAGCGATGATACTGTTTTAATGGAGATGGCTGCAGCCCGTCGTTTGCCTCATGTGGAGTATTATGGAACCGATGCCATCGATAACCTCATCAGTGGCGAACTGCTGGAAAATTCTCCGCTCCTGACTTTGGAGTGGACCAACAATAAAACCGGCGACAGTTATAAAGTTAAAACCCAGCTAACCGGCACTTATAACCTGCCTAATATTTTAGTGGCGATATGTATCGGCACATATCTGGGCTTATCGGCAAATGAAATTAATGCCGGTATCGAAGGCTATCAACCTAAAAACAACCGCTCGCAAATTGTACAAACCGCCACCAACACCCTCATTTGCGATTACTACAATGCCAACCCGAGCAGCATGTTTGTGGCCATTGAAAATGTGGGTAAAATTGAAGCAAAAAGGAAAGTGCTTATTTTGGGGGATATGTTTGAAATGGGCCCCGAAGCAGCCACTGAACACGCGTCTGTTATCCGCAAAGCAATGGATACTGCTGTTGATGAACGGATCTTTATCGGCAAGGATTTTTTAAGTCAACAGTCTGAAGCCGGAAGTGGGGGTGAAGCAACCTTTTATGAAACATCTGAAGATGCTATCGCAGGCTTGAAAGCTCACCCTATCACTAATTCAACTATCCTGATCAAAGGATCAAGAGGAATGGCTTTGGAGCGGCTGGTGGAATTGTTTTAAAACATGAATACAATCCTATAAAAGCGTCATTGCTGAGGCACGAAGTAATCCCAAACTATACCGAGCGGATCTGCTAATAGGAGATTGCTTCGTACCTCACAATGACGTGTTTTTTTCGTCACTTGTCTTTATAGTAAATCCACATTACTCCCGCCTCAAACTATCAACAGGATTAGCCAGCGCGGCTTTAACCGATTGGAAACTGATAGTAATAAAGGCTATTAAAAGGGCAATTACGGCAGCTAAGGCAAAGGTTGTCCAGTTTATGCCAATGCGATATGCGAAAGCATCCAACCAGTGGCTCATAGCCAGCCATGCTATAGGGAAGGCTATTACAATAGCTATCAACACCAGCTTAATAAAATCTTTCGCCAACAGGGTAACCACACTTCCTACTGTTGCGCCTAAAACTTTTCGCACGCCTATTTCACGGGTTCGTACCTGAGCTGTAAAGGCTGCCAAACCAAGCAAACCAAGGCAGGAAATAAAAATCGCTATGCCGGCAAAGTAATTAAACAATGCTCCTTCACGCTGTTCGCCCTGGTAAAGGTTATTGAATTCTTCGTTCAGGAAGTTATAAGAAAAAGGAAACTCCCCGTTGTATTGCTTAAACTGGCTACCCACTGCGGCTATAGCTGCGGCAGCATTATTGGTGCTGGTTTTTATATACATAGTTTGATAAACGGCCGGGCGATAAAAGAAAATAGCGGGTGCAATTTTCTCGCGCAGACTGGCAAAATGAAAGTCTTTAATTACGCCGATGATAGTCCCGTTTGTTTTTTGGAAACGGAAATGCTTGCCGATAGGGTTTTTCATCCCGATTTCCTTTACGGCGGCTTCGTTAAGTATAAAATGAGTGGAATCTGCTACTGCGCCGCTAAAGCTGCTACCTTGCTGCATTTTGAGCTTAAAAAACCGGATAAAGTCCTTATCTATCCCCATGGGGTGAAGGATAAATGTCTGGCCCGGGGCCTTGCCATCCCATGAATTATCCCCCGATATCATGCCGCTACTAATGATACTGCTCGTTGCATGGGTTACGGCCTCTATGCCGGGCTCCTTCAAAAGCTCGGCCTTTATGGCATCATAATGCCTTGAGGCGTCACGCAGCCAAACACCAAAAACGCGGCTTTTATCGTACCCTAAATTTTTTGATTGGATGTATTTGAGTTGCCGGGTAATAACCAAAGTACTCACAATAAGCACCACCGAAAAGGTAAATTGCAGCACCACCAGTATCTTACGAAAAAGCACATCGCCTATACCATTTGATATTTTGCCCTTAAGTGCCTTCAATGGTTCGAAAGATGAAAGCAACAATGCCGGGTAAATGCTGGATAATAACAGGGTAGCGATTATTGTTCCCGCGATAACCAGCCAAATATGGTAATCGGAAAGGTTAAACACCAGCTGTTTACCTGCTATTGTATTAAATACCGGCATCACATTATAAATTACCAGCACCGCCAAAACCGACGAAAGCACGAACAACAAGGCTGTTTCGATCACAAACTGCATAAACAATTGTGTTTTTGCGGCGCCGATGATTTTCCGCATGCTGATCTCCTTGGCCCGCAGCATGGCCCGCGCGGTTGAAAGATTAACATAGTTAATGCAGGCAATAACCAATATTACTAAAGCTATAATAATAAAAATGCGTACAGTGCTGATCCCGCGGTCGGTGCCATCGGCATTGTAAAGATGCATTTTACCGATAGGCAGCACGAGATAGTCGGCATCAGTATCCTCGGGCTTCCGTTTCAGGTGAATACTATTCAAATCGGCCGATAGCTGTTTTAATGATGTGCCGGGTCTTAGCTGCAAATAGGTTTCATAGGCATAATTACTAAAATCATGGTTCACATCAACTTTAAAGACCTTAACGTGATAGCTCATGGGCATGATCATGTCATAATGAATGCTTGAGTTAAGCGGAAAATCATTAATAACACCCGATACCGTAAAATTCTCTTTATTATCGGCAACAATAACTTTTCCGATAGCATCCGCGCTCCCGAAATATTTCTTAGCTGTGCTTTTTGTGATCACCACCGAATTATCGCTTGCAAAAGGCTTTGCCTTATTACCCTCAATCAACGGAAAATCAAAAACGGTAAACAGCGACGGATCGGCAAAACCAACCGCCTGCTCTCTGAAAACTTTATCCTGGTATTTATACAATGAAAAAAGCCAGTTATCGGTAAGGCGCACCTGGTTTTGCACGACCGGCAATTCCTGTTTTGCCAATGGCCCCATTGGGGCAACCGTAACTTGCCAAATCTGTTTTGAGGCACCGGTTCCTCCAAATAGCTCTATCCGGTAAATATTAGATGCGTTTTTATGGAAGCTGTCAAAGCTAAATTCGTCCTGCACCCAAAGCAGGATCAGGATGCCAATGGCAAGGCCCACAGTTAACCCGGCAATATTGATCACCGAATAAAATTTATTGCGAACGAGGTTACGCCAGGCTGTTTTGATATAGTTTTTCAGCATAATAAAATCGACTTTATCTGATTGCATAACAATCAAAACAATGCCAATACTGCAATTTACTACTTATCAACCACTTAGATAAACACTACAATATATTATCGTTCGGATACGGACAATTGAGTGTTCATTTATGCAACGGAGTGGAGAAGCTATCAACCCTCAAAGACAGGAGTTATCATATTATGATTTACCAGGATCCGCATCAGCATATCAACCGAAAAATCGCGCGTTATATCAATACTGATGAAATCTGTTTCGCCATTTTTAATCTCGCAGGCATCCCGGTCAAAATATAACACGAGCCCGCGCATACTACCCGAAATAATGACAATGCGTTCATTATTAATGAGCTTAAAACTATTGCGCGTACGCTTAAAAAAGCTGCACAGGTTTTTAATATGCCTATAGGTAAGTAATGAAATGATCATGCTGTCAGCTTTTAATAATGGTGGCCAGTCGCTGTCTTATAATGATTTCTTTAACACTGTCAGGCAGCAAACTGTTTAATAAAACAAGCATCCGGTTTATCATACCGGGGATGATCTCTTTTTTTCCTTTCAGCAAACCATCCACCGCTATACGTGCTACGTGCCCGGGCTCCATAATGGTTGCCTTTGATATGCCTTTGAGCTTATTATTCATCACCAGCAGTTCGGGTTTGGTATTAATACCTCCGGGACTAAGCAGGCTGATCTTTACGTTTGAACCATGCAGTTCCAGCTGTAAGCATTTGGTAAAATACCTTATGAATGATTTGGTTGCACCATAAACCTGCTTTTTAGGCACCACAAACAAACCGCCCAAACTGCCTACATTTAATATATATGAAGTAGCCGAGGTATCGGTCTGGGCCAGAAACAAGCGTGTAAGTAGTACAGGTGTAATCACGTTCAGTTCAATTTGCTTTTTATAGAAACCGATGTTGAGGTCTTCAAACCACGACCAGTTGCCCAGGCCTGCGTTATTGATAAGCAGGTGCGCCGTAATTTGCTCATCACTAAGGTAATTAAAAATTGCCGGGTAACTTTCGGCAAGTGTTAAATCAATTTCCAAATAATTCACTTTAACCTCAAAGTTTTTGCGGATAAAGGATGCCAGCTCGGGCAAACCCGATGAAGGCAGCGATACCAAAACCAGGTTTATTTGCCGCGATGCCAGTTCAATGGCAAATGATTTACCCAGTCCTTCGCTGGCCCCAGTTATGATAGCAGTTTGGTTTATCATGGTTCAGGCTTGTTTAAGGTAATTAATTGTTCTGTGCATGCCTTCGGTAAAAGGGGTTATCCGGTAACCCAGTTGCGTTATGGCCTTATTGCTGCTATATTTTTGATCATATTTCAACCGCTCTGCAAATTCGGGCAGGAAGAAAGGAGGCAGACCGGTAAGCATGGTTTTTATCTTTTCAAAGTGGCTAAAAAATTCAATTGCTTTTAAAGGCAGGTGAATAAGGCGATGCTCTTTACCTGAAACTTCATGTATCACATTAAAAAAATCGTTAAAACTGATATCCTCTCCTCCTAAAATATAGCGTTCGCCGCTCCGGCCTTTTTCCATGGCAGCTATATGCCCGTTAACAACGTCGTTTAAAAAAGCATAGTTGGCTACCTGCTCACCGCTGCCTGGAATAAAACGCCATTTGCCGCGCAAATAGGCCGAAACCATTTTACCTACTGTGTTACTTTCGGTAACAGGCCCTTCGCCATATACACGTGATGGATTTACGGTAACGATGTGTATCCCCTGCTTTGAAAAGTTTTGCACCTCAAGTTCGGCCAGGTATTTGGTACGCTCATATGCCATGGGAAAGCCTGCTATGCGTGGATCGTTTTCACTCATGGGGTGTTTAACCGTTGGGCCCCATACGCCGCAGGTTGATGTGTATACAATTTTTTGCACCCCGGCATTAGCTGCAATTTCAAGTACATTGCGGGTGCCAATAACGTTGGTTTCGTGATAATCATCAGGATTGCGGCACCACATTTTGGCCATGGCGGCCGTATGATACACCTGCCGGCAACCCTGAATAGCCCTGCCCAGGCTTTGGCGGTACAGGATGTTACCAGTAACCGGCTCAATATTTTTATGCTTTATTAAATACGGATGATCGGTATTACGGCATAAGGCTTTAACATCGTAGCCCTGCATAGCCAAATCCAGGCTAAGCTGCCTGCCAATAAAACCTGTTGCCCCGGTTACTAAAACTTTCATACAGGTATTACAACCTCACGATGGTTTACCCCTATGTATGGAAAAGAATTTTTAAATCATTTTTTAACCTATAGTTTTAATGCAGTAAATATTTAAATTTGACTTATCGCTACAACAAAAGCCTTTACCAAACATGAGCTCACCACAAGACCCCTATAATACTTTTGCCGGTTTTTCGCCCGAGGAGTTGGGCTTTTTACAACATGCAACACCCGATTTAACCGAAAATCAAAAGAAATATTTCTACATGGTTTACAGCAACAAGCGCAAAAACTCACAGGATATATTATTATTTACCCTGCTTGGGTTTGTTGGCTTTGCAGGGATCCAGCGTTTTGTATTGGGCCAGATAGGCATGGGCATCCTTTACTTTTTTACAGGAGGACTTTGCGTTATAGGTACTATTGTGGATCTGATCAACAATAAGTCGATAACTTTGGAGTATAATAAAAATATGGCTTACGAAAGCTACCAGATGGCTAAAATGAGCAGCTAAGGTATGTTAATAATGCCCTCTTAAAGAGTGAATTTTTATTGTTTTCTCTTCTTCTAACACCTCGTAAATTATCCGGTGCTCCTGGTTTATTCGCCTTGACCATAATCCTGTAAGATTATGTTTAAGCATTTCGGGCTTACCAATGCCACTAAATGGATCTTGGCTGATAGCATGAAGTAATTGATGTATTTTATTTTGAATGGATTTATTACCTGATTTCTTTCAGAATTGAATGTCTTTCTGAGACTCTTCAGAATAAATTATTTCCATAGGTCATCAGTCTTGATCGCCTTGTATCTCCCGGCCTCAAAATCCTCTTTACTACGTTTTATTTTCTTAACAAATTCGGGATCATATGCCGACTTTTCCTCTTCAAACTGGATTTTTAAGGCTTTCATAAACGCTTTCAAAGCATCTGATTTCTCTTTATTTTCAGGATGTGCAATTAAAATTCCCATATATCAAATTTACTGTTTTATTTTTTCTTTTACTTTAAGAACGATTTATTTAATAGATTAGCTTAACTGTAAATATGAAATTATCAGCCCTAACCGCTTACCTCGAAAGCCTTGCGCCGCTTAACTACCAGGAAGATTATGACAACTCAGGCCTTATAGTTGGCAACCCTGATCAGGAAGTAAACCAGGCACTTGTTTCGCTTGACTGTACCGAATCAGTGGTTGACGAAGCTATCGCTACCGGTTGCCAGGTAATCATATCTCACCATCCTATCGTTTTTAAAGGGCTCAAGAAATTTAACGGCAAAACCTATGTAGAGCGCGTGGTTGAAAAGGCCATCCGCAAGGGTATTGCCATATATGCTATTCATACCAACCTGGATAGCATCATGACCGGGGTTAACGCCCGCATTTGTGAAATCCTGGGTTTAAAGAACACCCGCATACTACTGCCCAAACATAACCTGATCAAAAAGCTGGTTACTTATGTTCCTTTAAGCCATGCCGACGCCGTACGCGACGCATTGTTTAGTGCAGGGGCGGGTAACATTGGCAATTACAGCGAAACCAGTTTTAACGCCGAAGGTACCGGCACGTTTAAGGGCAATGAAGCCGCCAATCCTTATGTGGGCGAAGTTGGCAAACGCCATAAGGAAAATGAAGTAAGGATAGAAACGGTTTATCCGGCAAACCTGGAAAGCAAAATACTGATGGCGCTGATCCTGGCCCATCCTTATGAGGAAGTTGCCTATGATCTTTATAACTTAACCAATCAGCACCAGCAAGTTGGCTCTGGTATGATAGGAGAACTGGAAATACCGATCAACGAGGAAAGTTTCCTTTTCCATGTAAAGGATAAGATGCGTACGCACGTAATACGTCATACTAAATTGTTAGGTAAACACGTTAAAAAAGTGGCAGTTTGCGGTGGCTCGGGAGGCTTTTTGCTGAAGCATGCCATTGCCGCCGGAGCGGATGTTTTTATCACAGCCGATTACAAGTATCACGAGTTTTTTGATGCCGAAGGAAAGATAGTTATTGCAGATATCGGACACTTTGAAAGTGAACAATTTACGCAGCAATTATTGTATGAAATAATTAGAAAAAAATTCCCTATCTTTGCCGTCCGTTTAACAGAAGTAAATACAAACCCCGTCAAATATTTTATTTAATGGAACAAACCGTAGAACAAAAGCTTAAAGCTTTATACGAGCTACAAACTATCCACACCAAAATTGATAGGATCCGCCAGGTAAGGGGCGAATTGCCAATGGAAGTTGCCGACCTTGAGGACGACGTTGCAGGCCTTGAAACCCGCATCCAAAAGATCAAAGGTGAACTTGACGATGTGGAAGATGACATAGTTACCCGTAAAAACCTGATCAAGGAAGCTCAGGCAAACATCAAAAAATACGAAGGCCAGCTTAACGAGGTTAAAAATAACCGCGAATATGATGCTATCTCAAAAGAAATTGAGATCCAGGGCTTAGATATACAAGTTAGCGAAAAGAAAATCCGTGAATACGGCTTCGAAATCACTAACAAAACCCAGGTTTACGAAAAAGCATTGGCCGATTTGGAAGCACGTCAGAGCGACCTTGATGCCAAGAAAGAAGAATTAGGCACAATTACTGCCGAAACTGAAAAAGAAGAAACCGAATTGAACGCACAGGCTGCAAAAGCTACTCAAAACATTGAAGAGCGTTTATTAACTGCTTACACCCGCCTACGTCAAAACGCAAAAAACGGATTGGCAGTAGTTACTATTCAGCGTGATTCATGCTCTGGTTGCTTCAACCAAATCCCGCCTCAGCGCCAGTCAGATATCCGTCAGCGTAAAAAGATCATCGTTTGCGAGCATTGCGGACGTATCCTTGTTGACGAGCTAATGGCTTTGGAAGCTGAAGAAGCATAAGCAACCAATATATAAATGTTTAAAACAAAAAAGGCATCCAATGGGTGCCTTTTTTGTTTTAAACATTTATATATTGGCTCTGTTAAAATCAATCAATGCCAAACCTAACACATGCCGTTTCAAGAATTAAATTTATCATTAACATTTGTTGGTTATTAACAACAGTATCCTTTAACGCATTCGGCCAAAATAATAATGGCAAAATCAATTGGGTGGCTTACAGGGCAAACTCTTTACGTGATGACGAAACAGAAAGTACTATTCTGCTTTCACAAAACGCAAAAGGAGATATCTACAATCCGCTCAACTTGCTTATTTTAAAAACAAGTGAATGGATACTGCCTGACCCTAAGCCGGACTTAAGCACCGAAACTGCTTTAAAAAAACTGTTTTCCGCCCTGGGCGATCAGGCTAATGACAGTATTTCTACGCCAACGGCACAAATTGAAACTACCATTTCGTTTTCAAACTCGAGAATACTAAGCTACAAAGTCAGGGTAGACTCCCGGGGAAAAGACTTACTTTCACCTTATATCGAATATCTGAACATCGACCTTGAAAAAAACAAACTCATTGAAACTAAGGATATATTTGATGCGAACAAACGAATGCAATTCAATGCTTTTCTGAATACTTACGAAAGCAATCATAAACGGGAACTCCTTAAAAACTACCAGGCGATACTATCCGAACGAATTGCCGATCAGATCTCCGATGATCAGGAAATATTAACTAAACCCAACTATACGCTTAATAAGGTGTACCCCCAAAAGCCTGATACTGCTAAAATCATCAATTTACAAGCAAAGGGGATTGTATTTCAGGTTAAGCTTGTGGATAGGAATTTTACAAGATACAAAGAGGGCAATGAATACATCTCATTTGTATTTATTCCCTACATCTTGTTAAAACCTTATTTTAATACCCGATCGTCTCTTTTCAAAACGATGATTAACCTATGCAAGTAAAGTAATAACCATTCATAAAAAACATGAAGTTTAAGAACCGGATTACTTATTTCATCCTCATTATAATTACCATAGTACTGGGGCTATTATCAAGACATTTTGCCATTATCCCTTTATTTATCGGCGATATTTTATGGGCTACGATGGTTTACTTTATCATGTGGTTCCTTTTTATCAATAAGCCTATTAAATTCAATGTGATAGCGGCTTTGATATTTTGCTTCGCGATAGAGTTTAGCCAGCTTTATAAAGCGCCCTGGATAAATGAACTGCGGCACACCTTGTTTGGCAGGTTAGTGTTGGGTGACGGTTTTTTGTGGAGTGATTTGTTGTGTTATGTCATTGGGGTAGGGATGGGCGTTGGGGTTGAGAAAGCTATTTTGAAACGTAACCGGCCCCAATAATCGCGCTGCGTATTTGCTTATATAATTTATTCAGGATGCTCCTTTGATTTTGCTGATAATGCATATTCAACTGCTTTTCATCCGAATATTTAAAAGACAAATCAAACTGATCAACCTGCTTTTCTATAAATTCACCGCCCCAGTATATTTTAAAAATGGAAATACAAGTATGATCACGAATCACATCCATCAATACAAGCTTTCCATTATTCATTACTTTAATTCGTGGCGTTAAAATCCTGGCTGTTCTAATTTCAGCCATCCCTTCAGAAATCGTATTAAAGAATTCCCGATCTATTAACTTAGCCCTATGTTCGTTACACTCGTCAAATCGTTGCTGGTATGACTTTCCTTTCTCCAACCATGCAACATATTTGATATCGTACACGGTACATCGCCCATCAATAACAAGCCTTGGATGAGCTCCGCTACAGCTGACATTATAAACCATATACCTGCTAACATTTTCACTCTTAAAGCTATCAAGCTTTGCTTTTACTTTATCATCCGTTGTAAGTGTATAATTCTGAGCGCAAGCGAAGGTTTTAGTATAAATTGCGAGCATGATAAGCAGCAGGTATCTCATAAGGCAATATACAAATCACAAACTAAAGGAACTCCTTCCTCTCAAAACATACTCGTCTGCTTCCCCTTCCTCGGTACAAATAAGCTATAGTCGTATTCGGGCATCTCCCTGTCGCCCATAAAGCGTTTACAGGCCATTTTAAACATTTGATGGATAGATTCGGCTATTTTCCCGTCACCGCTCATCCGGCGACCGTAATCGCTGTCATTTAAGTTGCCATCATGTGTTGAGCGAATCATGTTCAGCACCTTTTCTGCCCGGTCGGGGAATGCTTTATAGATCCAGTCGCTAAAAATTTCGGCTATACTGCCGTTGAGGCGCACCATAGTGAAACCAGCGGCCAGAGCGCCACGGTCTGCCGCCGCCCGGATAATGTTAGGGACTTCATTGCTATTTAAGCCGGGTATAATTGGGGCTGCCATCACCCTTACCGGGATTCCTCTTTCGGATAGCTTCTGCACCACTGCCAGCCTGCCGGTTGCAGTTACCGTACGCGGCTCCAGTTTTTGCCTTAGTTGCTCGTTAAGGGAGGTGATGGATACATTTACATGCACCAGGTTTAACTTAGCCATATCCGCAAGCAGATCGATATCGCGCAGGATCACGTTATTTTTGGTAATGATACTTACCGGGTTTTTATATTTCCAAAAAACTTCCAACAGCTTCTGCGTTATCCCCAGTTTACGTTCAACTGGCTGATAGCAATCTGTATTGCCCGATAGCATGATGCAAACCGGCTTATAATTTTTTTTGTTGAAATATTGCTCAAGCAGTTCGGGCGCATTGGGTTTAATGATGATCTTCCGTTCAAAGTCAAGCCCGGCGCTAAAACCGTAGTATTCGTGACTGTTACGGGCATAACAATAAATGCAACCATGTTCACAACCCTGATAGGGGTTTATGGAATACATATGGCTAAGGTCGGGGCTATTGGATTCGCTTACTATTTTTTTGGGTGTCTCTTCAAAAAGCTGCGTGTTGGTATTTTCAAGCAAAGGCTCGTCGATGCCCTCGATATGATCAAGTACATACTTGTTTTTCAGAAACTTATTGTGGGTATTTACCTGCGCCCCTCGTCCCTTAAAAAAATCCGGATTTTCCTCATGTGACATTGAACAAATTTGCTAAATTTATTAGCAAATTACAATTCAATCAGTTTATTTTTTATACTGTATAAAACCAGCCCAACGCGGCTTTTGATCTGGAGTTTCTCAAAAAGCTGATCGCGGTAGCTATCAACGGTGCGCACGCTGATATTCATGGTGTCGGCAATTTCTTTATAGGTAAGTTCGGTACCGGTGAGGCGCAGAAACTCGATCTCGCGGGGGTTAAGCTTGATATTCTCTAATTTGCTGTTGAAATTGGTGATCAGGTGGCGGGTTACAAACTCGGGGTAATAAAGCTCTCCCTGCGAAACCTTTAAAAGGGCCTCTTCAACTTCGTAAGGTTCAGAATCTTTAAGCAGGTAGCCTTTAACACCCATTTTCACCATGAGCAGCACCTTTTCAGCATCCTCAAACATGGATAATATAATAACCCTGACACCGGGGTGTTTAGCCCTGAGCACCTGCGCGGCCTCAACGCCGTCCATAACCGGCATGCTAATATCCAGCAGTATAATATCCGGAACTATACCCTTGCTTATGGTATCAATTAGTTCCTGCCCGTTTGCGGCCTCAAATAGTATATTGTATCTTTTAAAATTGGTAACAAGAGCGGCCATACCACTCCTGAAGAGTTTATGATCATCAACTAAGGCTATTTGAATGGGTTCCTTTAGCATAAATTTGTTGTACCAGGGGATTGAACGACAATTTTATCTGGCAACCCTTACCAGGCGAGCTGGTAATAATTACGTCTGCGCCTACTAAAGCTGCCCTGTTTTCAATGTTCCGCAATCCCGAACCGCCCTTATTATCAACCTTTTCGGCATTGAAACCAGCACCATCATCTTCGATGAGCAAATTAAACATTTGTGCAGTATAATACAAACCGATTTTAAGGTTAGCCGCTTTAGCGTATTTTAAAGTATTATTTACGGCCTCCTGGAAGATCCGGAATATCACCAGCTCGCGCTGTTCGCCCAAACTGTACACATCTCCCTCAACCTCAAAAGCAACATTAATAATACCGCTTCGGGTTAACCGATCGGTTTCGGTTTCAAGGGTTTTTATAAGTCCGTACGAACTGATATGCTCAAAGCTCATGCTTTTTGAAAGGTTTCTCAGATCATTGATGGTTTGAGAAACAAGTTCGCGGTTTTCATTTACCCGCGCCTTTTTTTCGTCGTCGAGACTATTGTTCAGTAAGCCCAGGTTCAATTTTACAAATGACAATACCTGTGTAATATTATCGTGGATTTCGCGGCTTATATCATTGAGTGTTTGCTCCTGGATCTCTATCTGGGTTTTAAGCATTTCCTGCTTAAATGAAGCTTTCAGATTTTCGCGCTCAAGCAGGTTTTTATTTTGCTTCTTTTGATACATCAGCATAAAGCCAATGATAAATACGCCAAGTAATAGCATAAGTGCAGAACCTGCTATTATAACGAGGATAACCTGTTCTTCCTGAAAAAGCATATAAAGGCTAAAGAAAATAAGAAATTCAGTGCAAAAGTTGTTAGGTTAAGCAGTGTCGCCGCTATCAGATAAAAATGATAATTATTTCGATAAACCATATAGCTGAAACATGCATAAAAAAACGTCGTGGATAAATAATAAAAAAATATACCAGTTAACGCCAGAAACGGAGGATGGGTAATCAGCTCAATATATTCGTCGCTATCATTATTCAATAGGCGATAATAATAATTGCAGATCATCCATATCAAAAACAAATCTTGTATTACTGTAGCAATAGTAGCTCTTTTAAATACCCCTTGTATTAACAAGATATCAGCTATTGATAGTAGTATAACAACACCCGCAGCAATATAAATCCTTTTACGTCTTTTCAAACGTTCATCAAACGACTGGATAAACTTTGTAAAAAACGCGAAAAGAATAATATCTTCAATATTGTTGCACCAGGCATTTGATTGATGAAGATTTAGCCAGTTAAAGATGTTCACGAAATCATAAACAAGGATAAAGCTTAGCACAGGCAGCAAAGCCTTAAAATTCCTGTCGAGCGACCGGTATGTAAAAAGGCAGCATACAAACGCTACCACATCCATTACAAAATAAAAACTCTCCAGCATGAATGCTAAAATAGCACATCTATTTCAGCATTCATGTAAAAGGATAATTTATTCTACGCTTTACACATTGGCGGACATTCTTTTCCTGTGCCCACAGCTGCAAGCCCATCTACAGAGAGATTTGCAACCAAATCGCTTTGTATAGCGTCTATGTGCTCATCTACTCCTGCTCCTGCAACGGTAGGAACAATAGCAACCGAAGTTTGGTGAGGTGCGTTGCCGTGATTGGCATCGTGAACGCCAAAATGCAACCTTACACCAGTTGCTTCAGGGGGCAAAGCTTCAACAAACTTTTTCAGCTTATCAATTGCAATCCAGGTTGATTCCGTGTCGTTAACTTCATGATGCTTGTCAATAATTGCCTTACGGGTTTCTTTGTAACGGGCTACCATTTCCCGGGCTGTTTTTAAATCAATAGGATCCATATAATTTAGGGTGTCTTTAAATCAGGCCTAATCTAACTAATTATAATAAAACAACCTACCCGTTATTTCACGGTATTATATCCCGTTTAAACACCCAAAAACCAATTATCAACCTGCAACACAATACGTCATTTTATATGTTAAAAAGCCATGCGTAAGTTTCTGCAAAAGCTACTAACTAAACCTGTTGCCCGCCTTGCTGATAAGCTCTCGTCGAGGCCGGACAAGAAAAGGGTAAACAGGTCATTGAACCGTTTATACAAAAGCCTGCTTACAGGCTCGGGCAAAAAAGGCCTTATAGTACCCTTTGATGCAGAAAAAGATAAATTCATTATCCTGTCCGATCAGCATAAAGGCGCGCGGGATGATATGGATATCTTCGCACTCGCAGAAAGAAATTACCTTACGGCGCTTGATTACTATCATGAACAACAGTTCTTCTATATTAACCTCGGCGATAGCGAAGAGCTTTGGGAAAATCTGTTCATTACCATAAAAAAGCACAACAAAACCACCTTTAAAAGCGAAAAGCGGTTCATACAACGCAAAGCTTTTATGAAAATTTTCGGCAATCATGACCTTTATTGGGACAACGATCCCTTAGCGGCGGTAGGCTTAAAGCAAATCTATGATGAAGCAGTCAAGATTTACGAAGGGGCCGTTTTACAAACTCAAATCAATGGCAAACCTTTAAATATTTTCATGACGCACGGCCACCAGGGCGATCTGCAAAGCGATGGCAACTGGTTCAGCAAGTGGTTTGTATCCGATATTTGGGCGCCTTTCCAGGCTTATCTTAAAATTAATCCCAATACCCCGGCAAATAATGATCTGCTCAAAACAGACCACAACCGTATTATGTATGAATGGAGCCAGAGGCAAAAAAACACATTGCTTATAACCGGACACACCCATCAACCGGTATTCAGATCACTTACCCACCTCGAAAGGTTATATAACGATATTGCTAAAGCAAGAAAATCAGGAGACGATAAACTGGCCGATGAACTAAACAAACAAATTGTAAACAGGCAGATAAAAGGTGATATCGTTCCTGATTTCAGCACATGCGATCCAAGCTATTTTAACAGCGGTTGTTGTTGCTATGATGACGGCGATATAACAGGCATTGAAATTGCCGATGGCCAAATCCGGTTAATTAAATGGGAATACAACGCACAGAATCAAAGTGAAAGGATAATACTGGAGGAGTGCAGACTGGAAGAATTATTTTGAGGGGAGAGGCCAAGGCGACAGATAAAAGAATCAAGACGAAAGAATCAAGATAATCCTTAAATCCTAAAAATCATGGTTCAAAAAAATCAGCGGTCAGCCTTCCAGCATAAAAACAAAAAGCTCTTTAGGCCCATGAGCGCCTAAAACCAGTGTTTTTTCAATATCGGCGGTACGGCTTGGCCCGGTTACGGTGCTGATCATGGATGGCAATTGATTACCATATTTAGCTTTAATAAGTTTAAAACCATCTTTCAGGTCCATTACCATTTGGGATGTATAGGCAAGTACAATATGAACCGATGGGTAAATGCTTAACCTCCTGCCCGCCATATTACCGTTAGAGAGCAAAATACTGCCATTACGGGCAATCAAAGCCTCACACAGGGTAAAACCAACTTCGGCTTGTTCAAAGTCTTTATCGGTTTCGTAGTGCGGATATTCAAACTGGTTTAATATGTCCTGTAGCTTAGGTTCCCAGCAGTATATTTTGTGCCATTTACGTTCTTCGGCAAGGGTGAGCAGGTTTTCAATAAACTGCAGTTCATCTTCACAAAAAACAAACTGGCCGGCCACATTCGTAAACTGCTCTGCAAAGATAACCTCTGGCATATCTTCGGCAGGCGGGTAAAGGGGCAGGTCTTCCAGTTGAGGGTATGGGTTATCCCTTTTCTCCAAAAGCGCTTTCCTGATTTTTTTAAGCAGTTTTTCTTTTGATGTAGTGATATCCCTCATGGCTAAAAAAGAAAAGCCACCAGCTTTGCCGGTGGCTTTGTATTATATTTTAAAAATTAAAGTTTCGGATCTTCGCTGTCTATTCTTGAAAGTTCAGGATTAGTCAGCGTGTCTGGAATAGCGTTGTTATCCACATCCGGGTTTAACGCAGCTTCTCCGTTTACAAACTTGTCATAAGTTGTACGTTCATCAAACGGACGTTTGCCTAATATCTCTTCCAAATCACTCTGGAACAATACTTCTTTCTCCAACAATTTTTGAGCTATCTTTTCAAGGCCATCACGTTTCAGATTAAGCAGGTCTTTGGTTTTTTGATAAACCACATCAACCAGCTTACGTACTTCGTTATCTATCATTTCGGCTGTAGTATCTGAGTATGGTTTGTTAAACTGGTACTCGCCCTGCGGATCATAGAATGATACATTACCAACACTGTCATTCATACCATAAATTTTGGTCATGGCATAGGCAAGTTTGGTAATGCGCTCCAAATCGCTCAATGCACCGGTAGAGATTTTACCGAAAACGATATCTTCAGCAACACGACCACCCATTGATACACTCATTTCATCAAGCAATTGCTCGGTGGTATACAAAAACTGCTCTTTTGGCAGATATTGGGCATAACCTAAGGCAGCAACACCACGGGGAACGATAGATACCTTAACCAATGGGTCGGCATGTTCCAGGAACCAGCCTGCAATAGCGTGACCAGCTTCGTGGTAAGCAACAATGCGTTTTTCTTCGGGAGAGATGATCTTGTTCTTTTTCTCCAAACCACCGATAACGCGGTCGATAGCATCCTGGAAATCGGTCATATCAACCGACTCTTTATTTTTACGGGCGGCAATCAGCGCGGCCTCGTTACAAACGTTAGCAATTTCGGCACCTGCAAAGCCAGGAGTTTGGGCTGATAATTTTTTGGCATCAACACCATCAGATAATTTAATTGGTTTCAGGTGAACTTTAAAGATCTGCTCACGGCCAATCAAATCCGGTTTATCGATTGATACCTGCCTGTCGAAACGTCCCGGACGCAACAATGCTGAATCCAGTACATCAGGGCGGTTGGTAGCAGCTAAGATGATGATACCTGAATCGGTACCAAAACCATCCATCTCAACCAACAACTGGTTCAGGGTGTTTTCGCGCTCATCATTACCACCTACAATATTGTTTTTACCACGGGCACGACCGATAGCATCAATCTCATCGATAAAGATGATACAAGGTGCTTTGTCTTTTGCCTGGCGGAACAAGTCACGTACACGTGATGCACCTACACCAACAAACATCTCCACAAAGTCCGAACCCGAAAGTGAGAAGAAAGGCACCTGCGCTTCACCAGCCACAGCTTTGGCAAGCAAAGTTTTACCAGTACCCGGCGAACCTACAAGCAGTGCACCTTTTGGGATTTTACCTCCCAGGTTGGTATATTTTTTAGGATTTTTAAGAAAATCCACGATCTCCATTACCTCTTGTTTAGCCTCTTCCAAACCGGCAACATCATTAAATGTAACTGTTACCTGGGCTTCTTTATCAAACAGGGTAGCTTTTGATTTACCAATGTTAAAGATCTGGCCGCCCGGACCACCGCCCGAACCACCGCTCATCCTGCGCATAATAAAGATCCACACACCGGCAAACAATATTACCATGATAACACCTTGTACCAACCAGTTTGATAACAAGCTTTCATGGCCCTGCTCAAATTGCAGCGAAACCTTTTGATCATCCGGTACATCTTTCTGAGCATCAGCGATTGACTTTTTCAGGCTTTCATAAGAAGCATCAGTAAAAGTAAACTGTGGACCGCTGTTAGGATTAGTATTGAAAAAGCTTTTTTCTTTTGAGATGTTGTTAGCAAAATAAGGTTTTGACAAACTTTGCTGTTTAATATAAACATCGGCCATTACCAGATCGCCGTTTTTGTAAGCTACAATTTTCTGAACATCATTTGTGCGCAGCATGTTGGCCTCAAACTCCTGGAAAGTAACCGCTTTACCTGATCCGCCGTTCAATAAAGCCGGGATCAATAAAAAAGCCAGGATAACAATACCATATAACCACATGATATTGAACTTTGGAGGTTTTGGTGAGGGCTTCTTGTTCACAATTTTACGGATAGGTCTTGGATTTTCTGATTTAGAATCTTTAATATCTTTCATTTCTTTTAACGAGCTCAAACTTACAATCTATAATTTAAATTTTACGCGGTAACAGTAAGACTATGCGTTGAGCCTTTTTGTGACGGATGTTTATGCACTTTTATAATATTTAATATCTGCATCGCCCCACAAATCTTCCACACCATAAAACTCACGTTTATCGGTCCTGAACACATGGACTACAACATCCACGTAATCAAGCAGTATCCACTCGCCATGCTCAATTCCCTCTTTGCGCCAGGGTTCGGCTTGGGTGGCTTTGAAAATTTCATCCTCAATGCTATTTGCTATAGCTTTTACCTGTGTCGACGAATCAGCATGACAGATCACAAAATAATCTGCTACTGAACTGAATATATTACGGAGGTCTAACCTTATAATATCATTGCCTTTTTTTTCCTGGATACCATGTATTGCCAGCTCTGAAATATAGGCAGATTCACTTAACACTTTGTTTTTTACCATCAAAAAGAATTAGTTTTGAACGTTTTTGAGTATAAAATTATTACACTTTGCAAAATAACATATTTTCAGGATTATTTGTTGGTCAAAATTTAGTAACAATTAAACAAGTTGACTCAACAAATAGTTTTCTTAAAAATCTACTGTCAAATTCCAAGCCAGTACCCGAAGGTACGGTCATTATGGCAGAAGAGCAATACGCTGGCCGTGGCCAGCAGCAAAATACCTGGCATAGCGAACCCGGAAAAAACCTTACTTTCAGTATTTTATTAAAGCCGCATTTTTTACCCATTGATGCGCAGTTTGATTTGAACCGCGCAGTAAGTTTAGGGGTTTATGATGCACTGCAGCCCATCCTGGGAAATCAGTTAAAAATTAAATGGCCCAATGATATTTATTATGCCGACAGGAAACTTGGCGGCATGCTCATTGAAAACACCATACAGGGCACCCAGCTCAAAGACTCGGTTATTGGCATAGGATTAAACATAAATCAGGAAAATTTCCCGTCCGGTGCCTTAAATGCCACCTCTGTCAAACAAATCTTACAAAAGGATTATGATTTAACACGCTTATTATCGGAAATTTGCAAACAGCTTGAAGTATACTATCTGAAACTGAAAGCTGGGCAAATTGATTTTGTAAGGAATACTTACTTAAGCCGATTGTATTGGTTAAACGAGGTTAAAAGTTTTGAGTCAAATGGCAGTGTATTCAATGGCATTGTAAAAAATGTACTGCCAAACGGCCTGCTGGTTATTGAAGATACTAACGGGCAGCAAATGGAGTTTAACCTCAAAGAATTGAAATTTTTAAATAAATAATAACTATAAAAAACAAATGAAGAAACTATTGGTATTGGTAACCGCGCTCATCATCAGCGTTGGCGCTTACGCTCAGATCGAATCGCCGGTGAGGTGGTCATACGCGGCAAAAAAGGTAAATGACAAAGAAGCTGTGGTATTTTTAAAGGCAACCATACAAAACGGCTGGCACATTTATTCACAAACCGTAAAAGATGGCGGCCCAATAAAAACTTCATTTGATTTCACTCCTTCTAAATTATATGCCGCTGTTGGCAAAACTACCGAGCCTACACCGGTAACCAAATACGAAAAATCATTCAGCATGAATGTAAGCTATTTTGAAAAAGAAGTTGTTTTCAGCCAAAAAATCAGTTTAAAATCGCCAAAAGCAACAGCCGTTACAGGTAAACTAACCTACATGACCTGTAACGACATGAAATGCCTGCCACCGGAAGATGTTGATTTCACTATCCCTTTAGGTAAATAATTCAGCACACCTTAATAGTAGTCATGAAATTATTAAATAAAGGTGCTTACCTGCGCGCCGGTCTTATCACATTAATTGCCCTGATCATCCTTAACATAGCCGGAGCAAACCCAGCCTATGCCGTGCAAAAAAAAGCTGCCGATACTACGGTATCAGCAGCCGATGTTACATTTACTGATATCCCCACTGCTGCTGATAGCTTAGCCATCAGGAAAAAGCAAGCCGATTCGGTAAAAAAGGCAGAAGCGGCTAAGGTTACTAAAACAAGTGCCAGTGCTTCAAAAACAGCAGAAAAGCCAAAATCACTTTGGCAGATCTTTATTGAAGGTTTATTAGGCGGCTTCACCGCGGTAATTTTGCCTTGTATCTATCCATTGCTGCCTTTAACTGTAAGCTTTTTTACCAAAAAAAGTGGAAGCAAAAGCAAGGCTGTTATGCAATCGCTTATCTACGGTGTATCAATCATCGTAATTTATGTTACGTTAGGCTTGTTGATCTCTATCATTTTTGGATCAGATGCACTTAATGAACTGGCCACAAACGGCATATTTAATATTTTCTTCTTTTTACTGCTCATTGTATTTGGTATCTCGTTCCTGGGAGCATTTGAAATTGTGCTGCCAAGCAAACTGGCCAATAAGCTTGATGAAAATTCGGATAAAGGCGGCCTGGCAGGTATATTTTTCATGGCAGCAACCCTCGTTGTTGTTTCTTTCTCCTGTACAGGGCCTATTATAGGTACATTGCTGGTTGATGCGGCCTCAAAAGGTGACCGTCTTGGCCCGGCAATGGGCATGTTTGGCTTTTCGCTGGCTTTAGCTTTACCTTTTACCATATTCGCGCTATTCCCTTCGGCACTTAAAACCCTGCCAAAATCAGGCGGATGGCTTAACAGTGTTAAAGTTGTATTGGGTTTCCTGGAGCTTGCATTTGCACTGAAGTTTTTATCAAATGTAGATTTGGCTTACCACTGGAACTGGTTTGACCGCGAAATATTTTTATCGCTGTGGATAGCCATTGGTTTGATGATTGGCCTTTACCTGATCGGCAAGATCAAGTTTTCGCACGATAGCGATGTTAAATACTTAACCATCCCACGTACCTTCCTGGCTATAATTGTATTTGCGTTTGTTATTTACATGATTCCTGGTTTGTGGGGTGCGCCTTTAAAATCAATTAGCGCGTTTTTACCTCCGGAGGCTACGCAGGATTTTAACCTTTCCAATATTCCGGACGGTTCAGGATCAGCGGCGGCAAGTCCATCGGCAGCTATACCAGCAAGCATTGGTGAACGTAAATATGCTGCCAACTATACCCGTATAAAAACCAAAGGCCTGGATGCATGGTATGATTATGATCAGGCTTTACAGGTTTCAAAGGCTCTTCATAAACCAATACTCATTGACTTTACAGGTTTTAATTGCGTTAACTGCCGTAAAATGGAAGCCAACGTATGGTCGGATCCGCAGGTGTTTAGCCGCATTAAAAATGATTTTGTGCTGCTACAGCTTGTAGTCGATGACAAGGCCGAATTACCGGCGGGCGAACAGTTTGTATCCGATTACAGCGGTAAAAAGATCACTACACTTGGCGGCAAATGGAGTAACCTGGAAGCCCAGCGCTTTAACTCAAATTCGCAGCCATTGTATGTAATGCTTGATGGCGATGGCAATTTGCTTAAAGATGCTTCGGGTGCCGAGATACCAACATCGCCTGCAAATTATGACATAGCCAGCTACCTTAAATTTTTGGATAGTGGCTTAGCTGCTTACAAAAAATAGGGATCGGGTTCAAAAAATAAGTGTAAATTCGCGCAAAATTCAAACTCCGTGCTTTATTGGTTAGGCGCGGCGTTTGAATAACGAACAATATTTACAACCCTAATTAGTTATGAATAGGTTAGCCTGTTTATAACCAAAACAAAAAAATGACTCAGATCAAAAATATCGGCGTTTTTACTTCAGGTGGTGATGCACCCGGAATGAACGCTGCCATAAGGGCGGTAGTACGTGCCGCAATGTATTACGGAATTGAAGTCACGGGGATTCGCCGTGGTTACGACGGCATGGGTAAAGGTGATTTTTTCACCATGAACCGTAAATCCGTTTCAAACATTATTCAACGCGGCGGTACTATACTCAAAACCGCAAGGTGTGATGATTTCAGAACACCCGAAGGTCGTAAAAATGCTTATGAACAACTGGTGAAAAACAAGGTTGATGCATTGGTAGCCATTGGCGGCGACGGCACATTTACCGGAGCTAAGGTTTTTGGCAGCGAATATGACATCCCGGTAGTTGGTTTACCTGGCACAATTGATAACGACCTTGTAGGTACCGATTTTACTATTGGTTATGATACAGCTATTAACACAGTTGTTGATGCCGTTGATAAAATCAGGGATACTGCCGAATCTCATGATCGTTTATTTATAGTAGAAGTAATGGGCCGCGACTCGGGCTTGATCGCCTTACGTACAGGTATTGCTACCGGTGCCGAAGCTATCCTGATCCCTGAAAGCAAAACCGGGCTCGAAGGTTTATTTAACCGCCTTGAGTTTGGCCGTAAAGACAAAACATCACGTATTGTAATTGTTGCCGAAGGTGACGATACAGCCGGCGGGGCATTTGAAGTTGGCCGTTTGGTACAGGAAAAATTCCCTAACTATGATACCCGTATCTCTATTTTGGGCCACATACAACGCGGCGGCGCACCAAGCTGTATGGATAGGGTATTGGCAAGCCGTGTTGGCGCTGCTGCTGTTGAAGCTTTACGAGACGGGCACCGCAACGAAATGATAGGCCTCATTAATGGCGAAATAGCTTATACACCGTTTGAGCATGCCATTAAACATCACCAGGGTATTGATCCTAACATGATTAAACTGGTTGAAATGCTTTCTATGTAATTTCGGCTAAAACGATAAATAAAACAGCCCGGACTTAAACATCCGGGCTGTTTTATTTGGCAATAGTACTGTCAACAACAAGCCTTATAGCTTTATCAATTTCGGCACTCACGGTAAACAGGTGTGCTATGATCTCTTTATTTTCGGGATTATAAAAATCTTCACGGTCCATCAGGCCGATAAGCCCAAGCATACTTGCTACCGGCCGGCGCAGCTCATGCGAGCTTAAAGAGGCAATATTTCTTAAACGATCGTTCTGGCTAACAAGCTCCTTCTGTATTTTAAGCCGTTCGGTAATGTTATGGCCAAAACAACCTGCACCTATTATATCGCCGGCTGCGGTATAAATAGGGTTAAAACTAACTTCAAAGTATAAACGCTGCCCGCTTGCGGGGTCAATGCTTTCACTGATAATATCATACCGCTCTCCGCTTAAAGCACGATTATAATAAACAGTCCAGTCATCAACTATTTGCTTGCTAAAACCTTCGTGCTTGTAGGAGTACTGCCCTTTGTAAGGCTTTATACCTGTTAAATAAGTAACCTGCTCAACATAAGCCTGGTTCATGTACAAATAGCGCAACTCCTTATCAACCGACCAAATATGGTCCTGGGTATTATTGATCAATGCTTCAAGGCTGTCTTTAATTTGCAAAGCCTCTTCGCGTATTTGCATTTGAGGTGTAATATCCCTGCCTATTCCCTGTATTTCAACCACCACTCCGCTATCATCAGTTATGGAAACAAACTCCCATTCGGTATCATGCAAGCCCCCATCCTTAGCCGGCTTTTTATGAACAAGCCTGATGATTTTGCCCGGATTATTAATACAGTTTATAAAAGCCTCTTCGCACAGGTGCGCCTCCTCCGGAATGGTCGTTTTTGAAAAATGATAACCTATGATCTCTTTTTCTTCATAACCAAAGGTTTTCAAAAAGCGGCGGTTAACAAAGCTAAATTTGCCGTCGATGCCTATCCTGACCAGGAAATTGGTTTGCGAATCAATAAGTGAGTTTAGAAACTGTTCGCGCGGTCCCGGCTTACTAAATGGAATCGATCCGGGAACAGCTGCCAGCGCAGTAGTAATAGTACTAATAATGATTTTGTGGCCAGTAAGCCCGTCAATGGTAAGTGTCCGTTTTTCGGTTACCTTCTTTTGGAGAGCTTCAAGGAGATAGGTTATTTGAGCGGACTCATTCAAGTCGAGCCCTTCCGTTAGCTCCTTTATATGTGCAAGTGATTCTGGTTTTACCAGCCCATTCAAAAAGTCACTGTTTTTATGTAGATGGTCAGCACCTACTTCAAAAAGATCATAAAAGCTTTCGGTTACAAACAGGTATTTCTGTTCATTAACATCAAAAACAATAGTGCAGTTTCCTTTTGCAGAAGGATTAGGGTCAAACATGTAAACAAGCCGTAAATACTTAAAGGTATAGCTATTTATATGATAAACAAATAACTACAATAATTTTGCAGCAACTTCTTTCCAGGTATTTACACGCTCATAATCGGTAAGCAGCATATTATGTGGCGAGCTATAAAGTATTTTACGGCCGTTAAATGTGGCGAAGTTTTTAATCCGGTCGTCAATCATGATATCTACATCAAGGATCTTGTGCCCGCAAAAAATAATATTTGTCCAGGAGATGAAAGGAAAGTGTTCTTCAAGCCATTCCTGCTTATCCTCCAATGAATATTTAAATTCCATAGCGGCCGATGCGATGTACACATCATATTTTTCATGAAGGGCTTTCACCACTTCCTGCGCATCGGGCATCACGGGGATATCTCTGAAAAAACCACGCTCGTTAATGTAAACCCTTAGGGTTTCGCTTAAATGCGGCGGCAGGATCTCCCTAAACTCCTTGCCTTCCATATTGCCAAGGCTTATTTCTTCATTATGCCTTTCCTTATACATGCTGATGAATTTGCCAATGGTATCGGCAATAACTTCATCCATATCAATAGCTATCCGTATTTTTCTGTTGATGCTCATGGCTGGTAAGTTCCGATTTTTTTAAATTACTGCAATGTTAAGTTTTAAAAAAGCACCCGAAACCGATAATTAATTAACCACTCACCTGATCAACCCAATCAACCACTCACTTAAAAGATAAATAATTAATTATCAGCTATTTTAAATTGTGATAAAAATTAATACCTTTGCATCCCCGCAGAAAGAACTCCGGGGATAATGTTGAATACATAAAAATTTACAATGGCAACTAAGATCAGACTACAAAGACACGGTAAAAAAGGCAAACCTTTTTATTACATCGTGGTAGCAGACTCACGCGCTCCACGTGATGGACGCTTCATTGAGCGTTTAGGTTCATACAACCCAAACACAAACCCAGCAACTATTGACATCAATTTCGACAAAACTTTAGATTGGGTTAACAACGGTGCCCAACCTACAGATACTTGTCGTGCAATCCTTTCATACAAAGGTGTGCTGTACAAAAAACACTTACAAGGTGGTGTTAAAAAAGGTGCTTTAACCGAAGAGCAACTGGAAACCAAATTTGCTGAGTGGCTTGACCAAAAAGACAGCAAAATCACCGGTAAAAAAACCAGCCTTAACGTTGCTAAAGACGAAGCCCGCAAAGCTGCTTTAGCTGCTGAAGCTAAAAAGAGCGAAGAAAAAGCTGCTGCTATAGCTGCTAAAAACGCTCCTGTTGCTGAAGAAGAAGCCCCTGCAGAAGATGCAGCGACTGAAGAAGCTGAAAGCGCAGAATAATTTATTGATTAAGCGTACAGAACGCAAGAAGTATTATATCTTGAATCCTTACGTTTGATTTCTTAAATCCGAATAATGGCGAGGCAAACAGCTTCGCCATTATTGTTTAACTCATTTTATATGAAAGCTGAAGATCATTTCAGGATAGGTACAGTTTTAAAAACCAAAGGCCTGAAAGGCGAATTGCAGATCTACGTTGATTTTGATGGCATTGAAGATATTAAGTTCAATGCCGTATTTATTGATATCGCCGGAAAGATGATCCCTTACTTTGTATCATCAATAAAATACCTGCAAAAAAACAACGCCTACCTTAACCTGGAAGACGTTGATACCATTGAAAAAGCAGCAGTGTTGGCTAAACGCGATATCTACCTGCCCAACAAATTAAAACCCAAGAAGAAGAAAGGCGAATTTACCCTGAACGACATAGAGGGCTTTATCGCTATAGATGAAACTCACGGCGAACTGGGTGAAATAATAGCCGTACAGGAATACCCTCAGCAATTGATAGCTACGGTGCAATACAAAAACAAAGAGGTGCTTTTCCCTTTAAATATTGAAATAATTAAAGGTATCGATGTAGAAGGGCGAGAAATTTATATTGACCTGCCGGAAGGATTGCTGGATATTTACCTGGAAGGGTAAGTTTAGAAGCGAGACCTTAGAATAAAGAAACAAGATCCCCCGATGCCCGTGTCCCCACGGGCATTTTTTATTGGATAAGATTTCAAAAAATATTTTGTCAAATATATTTGACATTTGTAAAGTTTATTTTACTTTTGGTAAGCCAAACTTTACAATTATGAAATCACGTTTTTTGTTCCCGCACTGGTTCAGGTACCTTGGGCTGGCCCTTTTCCTGATCCATATCCCTATTGTAATGTTTAAAAAAGAAATGGGTTTTAGCATGCACGACGAACCCGTAAGCGACGACCTGTTCAACAGCCATCATATCTTTTTCATGGCCACCACGCTGCTTATGGCTATAGGTTTGTTCTTTGTCGCCTTTGCTAAAGAACGTATTGAGGATGAGCAGATCTTTAAACTCCGGCTCGACTCATTGCAATGGGCCATCTATGTAAATTATATACTTTTGGTGGTGAGTTTAATATTAAGTAAAGACACCGAGCATATTTTGTTTCTAAATTTATTGGTACCGCTTGTATTTTTCATCGTTCGTTTCAGGTGGAAAATTTTTCAAAACAACCGCCTCATCAATAAGGAAGAGGGGCAGGCATGAAAAATAACATCCGGGTTGAGCGCGCTATCAAGAACATTACCCAGGCCGAGCTGGCAGAGTTGATCGGGGTATCGCGGCAAACTATCAATACCATCGAAAGTAACAGATATGTGCCGTCTACCGTGCTGGCTTTAAAAATAGCCCGCGTATTTGGCAAACCTGTTGAAGATATTTTTTCGTTAGACGACGAAGATTAACCAAACCAATATAACCATGGCAACAAAACCAACTTTCGCGCCGCAGTTAGCCATTCCGCATGGTGTAACCGATATCAGCTTTTACATTAAAGCTTTAGGCGCGGTCGAACTCAGGCGTTTTAGTAATGACGATGGCAGCATCCATGTATCGGAACTTTCGATAGATGGTACTATTTTCCACCTGCATGAGGAAACGGAACGAACGGCCGTACTTTGTCCGGATACCGTAAAGGCAACCAGCGTAACCATTGGTCTTTTTGTTGATGATGTACACGCGGTGATGGAACAGGCCAAACAAGCCGGCGCCAAAATAGCATCCGAAGTAACGGATTGGGACTACGGCTACCGACAAGGAGATTTTATTGATCCTTTCGGGCATAGATGGATGATTGAAAAGGCAATATAGATACAGCACTTTTATAAATATGTCATTGCGAGCGCAGCGCGGCAATCTCGTAGCTAATGCATGTTCGATCTGCATGGCTACGAGATTGCTTCGTCGTACCTCCTCGCAATGACATAATTTTTAATATTTTCTTACAGCACAACTTTAACCACTTCATCCCATGGCAAAGCAACCCACCTACGGCAACGGCAAAATATGCTATATCGAGATCCCGGCCAATGATATCAGCGTATCATCAAAGTTTTTTGAAAGTGTTTTCGGCTGGCAAATTCGCACCAATAATGAAGGCTTTGCCTCATTTGATGATGGCGTGGGCGAGGTAAGCGGTATGTGGGTAACCGGTCGCGAGCCTATGGGCAAAGCCGGATTACTGATCTCCATTATGGTTGATGATGCCGAAGCCACACTTAAACTGATTGAAGCCAGCGGCGGTATCATAACCCAACCTATAGGTAAAGATTTCCCGGAGATCACGGCACATTTTACTGACCCAGCGGGTAATTTATGGGGGATCTATCAGCATAGAGGATGAACTAAGAATCAGGAAAGCAAGATGCAGGAGTCAAGACGATTTCTGAGAGAGGACATTTTTCAGTAATCTTGCATCCTGATTCTTTTATCCTGAGTCTGAAGAAAGTATGCGTTTCGATATCATCTCTGTTTTGCCCGGTTTGCTTGAAAGTCCTTTTGCACATTCTATTTTACAGCGTGCGCAAAAAAAAGGAATCTCCGAAATTGTTGTCCACAACCTGAGGGATTATGCTACCAACAAGCAAAAAAGCGTAGATGATTACCCTTACGGCGGAGGCAGCGGCATGGTGATGACCATTCCACCGTTTGCAGCCTGTATCGAAAAACTAAAATCTGAGCGAGACTATGATGATATCATCTTCATGTCGCCTGACGGCGAAACGCTGAACCAGCGCATCGCCAATCAACTCTCCATCAAAAAAAATATCATTATTCTTTGCGGCCATTATAAAGGCATCGATCAGCGCATCAGGGACATTTATGTTACCCGCGAAATCTCGATAGGCGATTATGTACTTTCGGGCGGAGAGCTGCCCGCAGCCGTACTGGTTGACGCTGTAGTGAGGCTTATCCCTGGCGTATTGAGCGACGAAACATCGGCCCTGTCCGATTCCTTCCAGGATGATTTACTGGATGCCCCGGTTTATACCCGCCCAGCCGACTGGAACGGCCACAAGGTACCCGACATCCTTTTAGGAGGTAATACTCCAGAAATTGAAAAATGGCGCCACGAACAGGCATTGGAGCGTACAAAGGCACGCAGGCCAGATCTTTTGGATAAAGGGGAATAGTGGTGAGCGGTTGATTAGGTGAATGGAGAATGGTTGCCTCACGCGTTAACAGCCCCCTTATCAACTATTCTCCACTCACTAAAACAATCACCTAACCGAAAAAACCACTCACCTAATCAACTCAATCAACCACTCACCAAAACACCAACCAAAACTCCTAAATTAGATTGCAACCAATTAATGCATACTGCATTATAGTAGCGTTGCAGCTATGAACCCTAACCACACAGAAGCCCAGCTTATTGAACAATGCCGTACCAACCCGGCTGCCTTTGGGCAGGTGTTTGACCGTTGGTATAAACCAGTGTTTGGTTACGTTATGCGCCGCTGTGGGGATTATGATCTGGCCAGGGATATCGCGGCAGAAACTTTTCTGAAAGCTTTTTTGAAGATAGGCTCGTTTAATGGAAGGGTATAAGTATTTCATCGTGGCTTTACCGCATTGCCACTAACGAGCTCAATCAATATTATCGCAGCAGCAAATACAAACCCGAATCGCTACAGCAACTGCTGGAAAATCCGCAGATGGAAAAACTGTTGCATGACCACGCCGGCAATGAGCGCGAAATGATGGAGCAGGAGTTAAAAGCCTATGACGATTATAATCGCATCCGCAAAAACCTGCTTAAGCTCGATGTTAAATACCAGGAGGTAATTTCATTAAGATACTTTGAACAGAAAACCAATACCGAGATCAGCGAGATCCTGGATAAAAATGAAGGCACGATAAAATCGCTGCTTTCGCGTGGCTTGGAGAAATTAAGAAATACACTTTAACCATTGCAACCAAAACCAATTAATGCATTATAAGGGTAATTAACATGAAAGATCAGGACGAATTTTTAAAGCAAATGGAAAATCTAAAAGTACCCGATGTAAACCCATCCCAACATCAGGATGTAGTAAAAATGGCCATTATGAACGCCGGGCGTTCGGCCGCCCTGGGGTTATGGCTGGTGATAGTGCCATGCTATTTTTTAGTATGCGTATTTATGTATTACCACTTTCACGTAAATGCCAACTGGTTTAGTGCAATGTTCAGTGTGATGTTGCAGCTCGAAAAAGTGCCGTATATCGATGTCATCGGCCCCGTGGTGTTATTTATACTGCCTATCATGTGCATTGTCATCAACCTGCTGTCTATCATTCACGTTGGGATTAGGTCAATTGATCCCGAAAGGCGCAAGGTAAAAGAGCTTAACATCAGCGTGAGGCTTAAACTATGGAACATCATATTGATCCTGGTTAGCCTGCTCATTGTATTCGCGTTTTTAAACTATGCCATGACAGAAAACATATCCATCAAAAACTAATCATCATGAAACTAAACTGGTTTACCCGCAAAGGGATAATTTACCTACCTGTATCCATTATTGGCTGGGCCATATTAGCCATTGCACTTGCTTATGCTGTTTTTACGTTTATTGATATCGATAAACACTCACATTCGGTAAGCGATACACTCATCAATTTTGTATTCAACCTGCTTTTGATTGGGTTGGTGTATACGTTAATTGCTTATTTCACCGAGAAGAAGCCGGTGCCGAAGATTTCTGAACAATGAAAGCAACCCCAATCTCAGACAAGCCTTACGAAATTTTGAAAACTTCGTAAGGCTGCATAAACCACAACCGACTGTTAATAAAAAAACTAAATGTGGAAATTTTTAAATTTGACTTTCATTTATTGAAAATAATCCCTATACTTGCAATCCGATTTTTACGGGCTAAAAATCGCATTAAGAGCTTAAAATCATGGATTTAGTAAAATTTGTTGAAGAGCAATCAGTAGAAAAAAAGCAGCTTCCATCCTTCAAAGCTGGTGATACTGTAAGTGTTCACTATAAAATCAGAGAAGGAAATAAAGAACGCGTTCAGGTTTACCAAGGTGTGGTAATTCAGCGTAACAGCGTTGGTGTTAGCGAAACTTTTACTGTGCGTAAAGTATCAAATGGCATTGGCGTTGAGCGTATCTTCCCGGTTAACTCTCCAAACATCGACAAGATCGAAGTTAACAGTGTTGGTAAAGTTCGTCGTTCAAAACTATACTACCTGCGTGCCCTTACTGGTAAAGCAGCTCGTATCAAGTCAAAACGCGTTTAATTTACCCAACCGCTTAGCGGTATATAAAAAATTAAAAGGCCTTTCTGAAAGAAATTTCGGTAAGGCCTTTTGCTATATGATGGTTTTTAGGCTGCCAGCATGGTAATTAATTGATTATCAAACGAAAATGCATTTACTTACAGAACCTCAGACTTAAACTGTCTCAAGCTGCCGCGGGTTTATAACCCGTGGTGAACCATAGCTTAAGCTTTCAGCTTAACACACAAAGTATTATTGAAGCTAAAAGCTTCAATAATACTGAATCACAGGTTACGCTATCGCTAAACCTGCGACAGTATTTTTACTATTCCAATAAATAAAAATTGTCATTTCGAGTGAGCAGGGAAGGCCCTTCGCAACGGGGGCGAAAGAGAAATCTTATACGCCAATATCTGTAACCGTTAAAGCATGATGTAGAAGATTTCTCCTCACTCCATCAATTTATCCCTACGCCCGTTTGTCGAATGACAAATCGCTATTTATGCAGAGCGATTGGCGCATGCAAACTATCCAGGCATAAAAAAAGCAGATGAGCTCCCCATCTGCTTTTTTTATGCAAAACGTACGTTAATTATTCGCTGTCTGCTTCTTTAGCTGCATCCTCGTCAACCTTTCTAGCTTTTGATGCAGATTTTTTAGCAAGTTTCTCTGCAGCACCTTCTTTTGCAGCCGGGTTTTCAACCTCTTCAGGCCGGTCAGCAACCAGCGAAGGAGCAGGCGTAATGCTATTCATTGTTGGTGTTTCTTCTACCAAAACGGCAGGTTCAACAGGGGCCGCAGGCGGCTCCGGAACAACAATTGCATCGGGTTTTGCAGCGTTCTTTACTGGTTCAGGATCAACCAGTTCAGCTAAAACGGTGCGACCGCCTTTTACCACGTCACCAATATTTACAAGAATCTTGGTACCCAACGGCAGGAAGACATCCACCCTTGATCCAAACTTAATAAAGCCAAATTGCTGGCCCTGATCAACAATATCACCTTCTTTTACATACCATACAATACGGCGGGCCAATGCACCGGCTATCTGCCTGAACAATACCGTTACACCTTTACTGTTTTCAATAGCGATGGTTGTACGTTCGTTCTCTGTTGATGACTTGGGGTGCCATGCCACCAGGTATTTGCCTTTATGGTATTTAAAATAGCTTACCACGCCCGCAATTGGGTTGCGGTTTACGTGCACGTTAACCGGCGACATGAAAACCGACAGCTGAACGCGTTTGTCTTTTAAAAACTCGGTTTCTTCAGTTTCTTCAATTACTACAACCTTGCCATCGGCAGGGCACAGGATAGTATTTTCGGCTGTTTCAATATCGAAAAACGGACTGCGGAAAAACTGCAGTATGATCAAAAATAAGGCACCCGAAAAAATATAAACTATCCATTTTAAGGTGTGCGCAGTTGGCATGTAAAACTGGATCAGCGCATTTAAAACAAAAATGAACAGGATAGTAATAGCGAGTGAGGTATAGCCTTCTTTATGTATGGTCATTATTTATAGGTTTTAATACAAAACTACTAATTTGAAATTAAGTACAGGTATGCATATACAATTGGCGCGGCCATCAGCAGGCCGTCAAACCTGTCGAGCAGGCCACCGTGGCCTGGTAATATGCCGCCAGAGTCCTTTACGTTTAGGCTCCGCTTGAACATGGATTCGACCAAATCGCCCATAGTGCCAAAGTTTGAAATGATAAGCGACATGATGATCCAGTCGAAACAGTTGTACTCTGTATAGAAACGGCTCAAAATATATGCCGCAAAAGCGCAGATCAGGATGCCCCCGATAAAGCCTTCCCATGATTTTTTGGGCGAATGCCTTTCGAACAGTTTATTACGGCCAAACTTGCTGCCCACCAGGTAAGCCCCGGTATCGTTGCTCCACAGCATAATTAAAAAGCCAAGCGGTATGTGAAAATTGAATACCCCATCGCCGCGCGTAAAGGCCATGGCATGGAAAAACAGGAATGGCACAACAGCCATCAGTAAGCCTAAATAAGTGAAGCCTATATTAGTAAAAGGAGCGGCAGACTTTTTATACAACTCCCCTATAGGGATAAAGCTAAACAGTATGGGCAGCAGTATAATGTATTTATATGCCGGAAAATAGCAGTTGGCCGCGAAAAAGAAAAACATAATTACTCCGGCAAGCGCCCCGGTAAAACGCTCGGGCTGTATACCGCCCTGCTTAACCAGTTTGTAAAACTCAAGCAGGCAAAACAAGCTCAATAACAGGTAAAAAACACTAAATACATATGGGCCTAACAAATTAGACCCAATCATTACGATAATAAAAAATAAGCCAGTGATGGCGCGTTGTTTCATATATTAATTTGATTGAGGATCATGATCTCAATAGCCTTACTAAAATCCTCCTGGTGAATATAAACCTCTATTTCGCCAAAGTTGCGGTGCGATGAATCCTGTTTATTCAGCAAAACGGTATCAATATGATGCCCGGTAAGCATCTGCTTAACAATTTCTGATTGGTAAAAATTAGTTGAAGTAAAAATTTTAACCCAGTTTTTTTCCATTTAACTCAACAGCGGGCTTTTTCCTTTAGCAGTATTTCTGTACATAAAAAGCAAAATTAAAATAATTATTACGCTTAACGCATAGCTCTGGTAATTAAAAACGTGCTGATCGTTAGGATCAAGCGTTATGCGCTTTTGCGAGTACAGGTACAGGATCACTACCTGGGTGGCGTTATTTAAAAAATGTGCCCAAACGCTTGTCCAGATGCTGCCGCTCCACATCACAAAATAGCCAAAAAATACGCCCAACGCTACACGCGGCAAAAAGGTAAAAAACTCCATATGGAAAGCACTGAATAATATAGCGGTGATCCAAATAGCGGCGTGCGGATTTCCCGTCCACCTAATCATGATGGTTTGCAAGCATCCCCTGAATAAAAATTCTTCGGCAACAGCGGTCAATAGCCCAACAACTAAAACGGCAAAAAGCATGTCTGATACGGTTTTCATTTGCAGCATGGCTTCCGTAGCTTTTTGAGCCTGGGCCTCCATAGCACGTAAAGCATCTTCCAGGCTTTTTAAAGGAGCCGGTAAAGCCAGTTTCTGGTTAACATTTACCAACACTTCCATAACCGGCGAGGAACAGATCATAATAGATAGAATCAGCAATAACAGTACCGGTGGAAATTTGGGAGTAACCTTCAAATAATCTACAGGTTCTTTTACGATAAAGCGTGCAAAAATTACAGGGACAAGATACAAAGGCAGCGTGGTGCTGATGATCTGTAATGTCCATAAAGCGGCACCAACATGCGGATTTTGAACATTAAAGGTAAAAGTATCGGTAAGCGTTTGCGATCCGAATATCAACCCAATAATACCGGCAGCTATTAAACTACAGACAATCAGCAGCCCAACAGTGAGCGCTATTAATATAATAAACTGTAAAAACGGTGTTATTTGACTTCCCTGTGGCTGAGGGGATTGAGATGGGGCTTTTATCATTCGAGGTAAAATTCGTATTTTTGCAGGCTAAAGATAAGGATGTCTGTACAAATAGGAAATATTGATTTAGGGGAGTTCCCGCTGTTGCTGGCGCCGATGGAGGATGTGAGCGATCCACCCTTCCGTTATGTGTGTAAGCAAAACGGCGCGGATATGATGTATACAGAGTTCATCTCAAGCGAGGGCCTGATCCGCGATGCGGCAAAAAGCAGGCAAAAGCTTGATATTTTTGAATATGAAAGGCCTATCGGCATCCAGATCTTCGGCAGCGATATCGACCACATGCGCGAAGCTACCGAAATAGCTACGCTGGCGGGGCCCGACCTGATGGATATCAATTATGGCTGCCCGGTAAAACAGGTGGCCTGTCGTGGCGCTGGTGCAAGTCTTTTGCAGGATATTGATAAAATGGTTGCCATGACCAAAGCAGTTGTTGATGCAACACATTTACCGGTAACCGTAAAAACCCGCCTTGGCTGGGACGATAACACCAAAAACGTTTACGAAGTTGCCGAACGTCTGCAGGATGTTGGCATCAAGGCGCTTACCATACATGGCCGCACACGTGCACAGATGTATAAAGGCGTGGCCGACTGGGCGTTGATACGCGATATCAAAAAAAACCCGCGTATAAAAATCCCCATTTTCGGCAATGGAGACATCGATTCGCCAGAGAAGGCAGCTGCATGGCGCATGGAATATGAGGTTGATGGCATGATGATTGGCCGCGCAGCTATCGGTTATCCGTGGATTTTTCGCGAAATTAAGCACTATTTTAAAACCGGCGAATACCTTGATAAGCCAACAATTGCCGAACGAGTTGCTGCTTGTCGCGCTCATTTATACAAATCAATAGAGTGGAAAGGCCCTAAAACAGGCATTTTTGAAATGCGCAGGCATTACTCTAACTACTTTAAAGGGATAGATCATTTCAAGGAGTTCAGGATGCGTTTTGTTACTGCCCCTGATCTTGAAGCAGTTGACCAGATACTGGCCGAGATCGAAGAAAAATATGCCATTGAAATGGCTTAATATTTGCTCCCTTTCTATATATTTGAAATAAACGATACTTGTCACATGGTTACCACTATAACTGAGGGTGTTAAGGTTTCCATCGAAACCATATATCAGCCGGAGTATTCAAACCCGGCAAACGATCATTTTATGTTTGCTTATAAGGTAAGCATTGAAAACATGACCAACTACGCCATCAGGTTGATGAGCCGCCATTGGTACATCTTTGATTCAAACGGCGCAAAACGAGAAGTGGAAGGCGAAGGAGTAGTAGGCTTGCAACCCGTTATTGAACCGGGCCACACGCATGAGTACGTATCGGGCTGCAACCTCAAAACAGATATGGGCAACATGAAGGGCGAATATCATATGATCCGCCTGTTGGATAACGCCAATTTCAATGTGCAGATTCCTGAGTTTTATTTGATAGCACCGTACAGGTTGAATTGAGAGTTGTAAGAAACAAGAAGTCAAGATTCAAGAAACAAGAGAGAAAAAATAAAGAAGCCCTGGCTGATTGCTCAGTTAGGGCTTTGTTATATAATGTACTTCCTGGGGACAATTGTTTAATTCCAGGGAAAATATAGCTTAGCGTTGTCTTTCCCGGTGTTGCGCCGCCTGATGCCGTGCAGGCACCTGCCTCTGCGGTGTCCTGGCCCGTTGCTGATTTACCGGTCTTGGCTGATTACCTTCGGGCCTTGGCTGATTATTTACCGGCCTTGGCTGGTTACTAACCGGATGATCGGTACTTTCTGAAGGGCGAGGCTTTCCGGGGTTATTGTTGACGTTGCTCCTTGAGAATGACCGGGCATTGTTTCCTTCCGGTGTAAAGCGGCTCCCGTTAACCTTGTTCATGGCTGCGGTAGTGGGGTGACCGTTATTATTTTTTGCAAACTGACTTTGGTCTTTTACCGCAACTTGTCGGTGGGTAATTTGATCAGAGGTGGGCTGTATGTGATTTTCCTTTTCGGCAGCCCGCTCCTGTGGCTGCGGTTTTGCGGCTACACCACCCGGTCCGTTAAAACTGTTATTGTTAACGGTAACATTATTAACCACTGTTTTATTGATATAGGTATTATGCACAACCGTGTTATTAACATTTACAACGGCCGTGTTATACTGAAATGAATTACCCGCCCAGCGACCGCCAACATAGCCGGTACCAACATAACCGTAGCCATAATTTACCCCTCCGTAAAACCCGATATGATGGCCCCAATATCCTTCATGATAAACATAAACGGCGCCGTCATAACCCCAGTAGCCTGGCGTCCACAAATAACCAACTGCCGGCGGGCTTACCCATACGCCCGGTACCCAATAATATCCGCCATCCTGATCATAAGCCCAGTAACCGGGAGTCCATAAATATCCGTCGACAGGGCAGGGAGGCTGGGTATAAGTTGGCAATACAGGCGGCGCTATATTCACAGATACCCCTACACTGATTTGTGCATAAGTTTTAACTGATGCTACCGACACTATCAAAAGCACCATCAATACGCTTGTTATCTTTTTCATAATCAATGATTTTAACCAAACCTACCTGCATAATATGAACATTACATTAAGTTTTGGCCGGTTAAATGAACGGATCATGAAGTTAGAGATTTGAAGACAGCAAGAAGTCAAGATTCAAGAACCAAGAAGGAAAACCCTGAAAATAAAAGAACCCTAACTGAATAATCGGTTAGGGTTCTTTTGTTGAATGTCAACCTAAAACATTCTTGTTTCTTGACTCCTGCTATCCTGCTTCTTTCTCGGCTCTTGAATCTTGATTTCTTGTCTCTTGAAGCTTAATTCCTTCTGTTATTAAACAAAAACGAAGCATAATAAACCAGCGTAGCCAAAGCACTAAGCGCAGCAACTACATAGGTCATGGCTGCCCACCAAAGGGCATCTTTAGCCATTTCATGTTCCTGCCCGGTTTGTACTACAGCATAGTTGTTATCTAACCAGGCCAAAGCGCGGCGACTTGCATCAAACTCAACCGGCAGGGTTATAAAGCTAAAAAATGTAACCAGCGCCAGGGCGGCAACGCCAACTGCCAAAACATAGGGGCTTCCGGAAAAGAACAGCAGCATAATGCCGATGAACAATGTCCACTGGGTAATAGTTGACGCCACATTAATAGCGGGCACCATTGCCGACCGGAAACTTAGCCAGCCATAAGCTTCGGCATGTTGTACAGCATGACCGCATTCATGTGCGGCAACAGCGGCGGCGGCAATGCTCCGGCTGTAAAAAACATCGGTGCTCAGGTTAACTGTTTTTGTTTCGGGGTTATAATGGTCGGTAAGCTGTCCGTCAACACAAATTACCTGTACATCAAAAATACCATGGGCGCGCAGCATCTTCACGGCTACTTCCTGGCCCGATAAGCCAGACATTAAGCCTATTTCAGAATACTGCTTAAATTTACTCCTGAACCGCCATTGTACAATAAAGCTTACCAGGGCAACAATAATCATCAGGAACCAGGCCGAGTTTGGCGCTATGTATCCCATAATTAGTGAAATGTGATTCATATGATTGATAAAAAATATATTTTAAATTAAGTAGTTTAAAACACTGTAAACGTTACAGCTCCTGTTCAAAAATTATTCCGCTTTATTTAAACAATTCCCTTTTTGCAGCCCGATTATTTACTTTTGACAGCAATGGAGCCATCATTTTCATACTGGGAACGCACCGCTTTTACCGATAATGCCGATGTTATTATCATAGGCAGCGGTATTGTTGGCTTAAGCGCTGCCCTGCACTTAAAAAAACAACAGCCAACGCTAAAAGTTTTGGTGCTGGAGCGGGGCTTTTTACCATCGGGCGCCAGTACTAAAAACGCCGGTTTCGCATGTTTTGGTACAGTTTCGGAGCAAATTGAGGTAATAAATCAGTCTTCTGAAGAAGAGGCCATGCGTTTGGTGGCCTACAAGTGGAAAGGCCTGCAACGCTTGAGGGAAAACTTAGGTGATATCAACATAGATTATCATCAACACGGCGGTCACGAACTCTTTATGGATCATGAAGAAAACCATGCCCGCAACTGTATTGATCAGATAGATCATCTCAATAAATTATTGCAGCAAACTATCGGCCGGACTGACATTTATTCAGTAGCTGATGAAAAAGTTGCAGCATTTGGCTTCAGTAAAGTGAAGCATATCATATACAATCCGCTGGAAGGGCAGATACATACCGGCAAAATGATGCGGGCCTTGTTATATAAAATATATGAACTGGGCGTACTGGTACTTAACAATTGCAGCATCTCGGCAATTAAGCAGGAAGATAACGCTATCAGGTTAAATACATCGCAAGGTGTGTTTAAAGCCGGTAAAGTGATTTTAGCTACCAATGCCTTTGCAAGCCAGTTATATCCTGAGCTGGATGTAGTACCCGGCCGCGGACAGGTAATGGTTACCAAACCTGTTCCCGGGCTGAAGCTAAAAGGCACCTACCACTTTAACAAGGGTTATTACTATTTCCGCAATATTGATAACCGGGTATTGTTTGGCGGCGGTCGCAACCTCAATTACAAAGCCGAAGAAACCTGGGATTTCGGACATACCGATGAAGTGAAACAACAATTAATAACCTACCTAAACGAGGTTATCCTTCCCGGACAAAACGTAGAGATTGATTACTGGTGGAGCGGCATCATGGGTTTTGGACAGCAGATCAGCCCGATAGTAAAACAAGTGCAGCCCGGCATTTTCTGTGCGGTGAGGTGTAATGGCATGGGCGTAGCTATGGGGAGTTTGGTGGGTGAGGAAGTGGCGGAGTTGATGTTGAGTTCATAAAACTCCACTTTTAGTAGAAAAGCACAAGTCAGCCGTGCACAAGACTTGCGCCAGTAGCTGTAAACGCATAACAGGATTTATCAAAGCCCACAGCGTGAGTAGGGATTGCGGGCAGGAAAGGCGAGGACTTGCAACGGAAAGCCCGGCCCGTTAGCTAACGGGAACGCCCATATTATGAAACCGATCGAAAAACACTCTTAATAATCAATAGCTTATAATCACGTCATTATAAGATTTATCTTCTCCACCTGACAAAACACTTCTTAGTACACACCGCACAAAATTTTGTTACTTTTGCTCATATTGCTATACTAATTTATGAGCGAAGAAAGATCACTGAACTTTATAGAGGAAATTGTTGAAGAAGATTTGGCTGCCGGTAAAAACGACAACCGTGTACTTACCCGTTTCCCACCCGAACCAAACGGTTACCTGCATATTGGCCATGCCAAGTCAATTTGCCTTAACTTTGGTTTGGCAAAAAAATATAATGGCCTTACCAACCTCCGTTTTGACGATACCAATCCCGTTAAAGAAGATGTTGAATATGTTGACAGCATTAAGGAAGATGTAAAATGGCTTGGCTTTGATTGGGCCAATGAGCTTTACGCTTCCGATTATTTCGACCAGCTATACAATTTTGCTGTCGAGCTGATCAAAAATAACCTGGCGTATGTTGATGACAGTACCGCCGAAGAAATTGCAGCCCAAAAAGGTACACCTACCGAACCGGGTACACCAAATCAATACCGCAGCCGCTCAATTGAAGAAAACCTGCAATTATTTGCCGACATGAAGGACGGCAAATATCCTGACGGTGCCAAAGTACTGCGTGCAAAGCTCGATCTTGCATCACCAAACATGCACCTGCGCGACCCGCTGATGTACCGCATTAAACATGCCCATCACCACCGCACAGGCGATAAATGGTGCATTTACCCGATGTATGATTTTGCACACGGCCAATCAGATGCTATTGAGGAGATCACCCATTCTATCTGTACGCTGGAGTTTGTACCTCACCGCCCACTGTATGATTGGTTCATCGAGAAGTTGGATATTTTCCCGTCAAAACAATACGAGTTTGCCCGCTTAAACCTTAACTATACGGTGATGAGCAAGCGCAAGCTGCTGCAATTGGTTACAGAAGGCCATGTTGACGGCTGGGACGATCCGCGCATGCCAACTATCAGTGGTTTACGCCGTCGTGGTTATACCCCGGCTTCTATCCGCGAGTTTTGCGAACGTATCGGCGTAGCCAAACGCGAAAACATGATAGATGTTGGCCTGCTGGAGTTTTGTATCCGTGAGGACCTGAACAAAACCGCATGGCGCCGTATGGCGGTACTTGATCCGGTTAAGCTGATCCTGGATAACTATCCTGAAGGCCAAACAGAAGTGATGCACGGCGAAAACAACCCCGAAGTTGAAGGCGGCGATGGCAGCAGGGAGTTCCCGTTCGGCCGTGAGTTGTGGATAGAGCGTGAAGACTTTATGGAGGTTGCTCCTAAAAAATTCTTCCGCTTAGGTATCGGGCTGATGGTTCGCCTTAAAAACGCTTACATCATTAAAGGCGAAAGCATTGTTAAAGATGCAGATGGCAACATCACCGAAATTCATTGCAGCTACCTGCCCGAATCAAAATCAGGCAATGACACCAGCGGCATCAACGTAAAAGGCACTATCCACTGGGTGAGTGTTGAACACGCTAAAACTGCCGAGGTAAGATTGTACGACCGTTTATTCCAGGTAGAAGACCCGTCAAACGAAGATGGTGACTTTAAGGACTACATCAATCCGAACAGCCTGCAGGTATTGTCAACCGTATACATCGAACCAGATTTGGTTAATGCCGAGTTAGGCAAACCGGTTCAGTTTATGCGTAAAGGCTATTTTACTTTAGATAAAAACTCAACCGAAGATAAACTGGTGTTTAACCGCACCGTAACGTTGAAAGACGGCTGGGGTAAAAAGTAAGTTATCGCCCCCCTTAAAAATCATGTCATTGCGAGCGCAGCGTGGCAATCGCACGGAAGCATATCCGCCCTGTATAGCATGCGATTGCTTCGTCGTTCCTCCTCGCAATGACATGTTTTTTGTCTTCCGAACCAACAATGGCAAAGCCTTGAGCTTTAAGCATTCTGCCTTTAGCTTCTATTCTCCTTTAAATTCAGCCTTCCGTTTCTCCATAAACGCAGCTACACCTTCTTTAAAATCTTTTGTACCGAAGCATTTGCCGAACTCGGCGACTTCGGTTTCATAACCGTTAACACCATCGGCATAAGCAGCATTGATACTGCGGATGGCTGCGGCAAGCGCCAAAGGGGCGCGGGTTAAAATCTTGTTCAGGATCTCTTCGGCTTTCGCTAATAGTTCTTCGGGGTTAACTACATAAGTAACCAGTCCATATTGCAGAGCATCGGCCGCTGTGATCATATCGGCAGTCAGGATCATTTCCAGGGCTTTACCTTTGCCTACTAATTGGGCAAGGCGTTGAGTGCCGCCATAACCGGGGATCAGGCCTAATGTAACTTCCGGCAGTCCCATTTTGGCATTATCAGATGCTATACGGATGTGGCAGGCCATAGCCAGTTCAAGTCCGCCGCCTAACGCAAAACCATTTACAGCAGCTATTATCGGTTTGCTTCCATTAGCTATTAAATCAAAAACTTCGGTATGCCCTGTGCGTGAAAGCTGTGCGCCACCCACAGCATCAAGTGCAGCAAATTCGCTGATATCGGCCCCGGCAACAAAGGCTTTTGGCCCGGCTCCTGTAATGATAACACCGCCCACCTCCGGGTTTTGAAAAGCTTCGGCAATGGCTGTATGTAGCTCGGCAAGTGTATCTTTATTAAGGGCGTTCAGCTTGCTTTCGCGGTTAATAGTGATGTATTGAATACGGCCCTTGTTTGTTATCAGCAAGTTTTGAAATTCCATGGAGATTAAAAATTACGGTGTTCATGCACCCAACCGGTTATGTATTTTACAATATCCTGTGTGCTTGTTCCGGGTGGAAAAAGTTCGCCTACGCCAAGTTTCTGCAGCTCCAGCATATCCTCATGCGGAATAATACCGCCACCGGTAACCAAAACATCATCCATTTTTTTCTCTTTAATGAGATTGATGATCCGCGGAAATACCGTCATGTGTGCGCCCGAAAGTATGGAGATGCCAATAGCGTCAACGTCCTCCTGCAAAGCGGTGTTCACCACCATCTCGGGTGTTTGGCGCAATCCGGTATAGATCACTTCCATACCAGCATCGCGCAGCGAAGTGGCAATAATGCGCGCGCCTCGGTCATGCCCATCGAGCCCTACTTTGGCAACTAAAACACGGATTGGTCGGTTAAAGGTATTACTCATGAATAACCTATTGGTTTCCGTAAATGTAGTAAGAAAATTATGGAAGTTGTTTAAGTAGTTTGGTCCTAATGAATTGAACAGACACTCGCATCGACTCACCCCGGCATCGCTGCGCTCGCCACCCCTCTCTACGCTTCGCGTAAAGAGGGGATTTCTATTTTTTATTTCCTTATCCTCTTTGCGGCGAAGCCGAAGAGAGGGTCGCCGTGCGAAGCACAGGCGGGGTGAGTCAACTCTGCGCCCTGATTCAACAGATTCAATCCTGTTTAATAGCCGGCAAATTCTTCACCGCTTCCAATAACGCCGCCTCCGAAGCAGCATTAACATTCACCAGGTAAAACAGCTTAGCCCCTTTTGCTGCCGCCCATCGCCATTCAAACTCGTTGACGGATTTTATACTGCCGTTATCAAACCACCATGCCGCATAGATCTTATCCTTCGCTTTGGTAAGTACTCCCCAATAAACCTCACGACCGGCAATAGCCCCTCTTTTTATCTCACTGAAAACATAACCGCTCCCCTGCCAGCAAATCATCGGGTTGTGCTCCAGGCAATAAAACGGGGATGGTTTAACGTAAACCAATGCGCCGGCCTTTTCAAACTTGATTACCCCGCTTTCCAGTACAGCTTTTTTATAACCGGTTAGTGATACGTTGCTTACGTTTTTGTCATTCAGGTCATCCATTGATTTGATGTTGAGAGTTATTACAACCAACATGGCTGCCAATACTAAGTGTATCAACGGAAAGCGCAGTTCATCCGGTGCCAGCCTGATGGTTTTGTAAAACCGGGGATCGATGTACGGCTTTTCGGTCCGTTTTAATACGAATGAAGAAAGGCACAATAAAGGCAATACCACATAAATGAGCAGGCAGATGATCCCGGTAAGGTCGTGCATCAAGGTACCTGCCGGTATTTTGAAAAATACCAGCAGCAGGATGCGGCAAAGGTTGCACAAGATGTTTAGCGCAAAAGTAAACACCAACAAAAACAAGATCCACATCAGGTGCAGTTGCTTTGCCGCTTGCTGCTGGTAATGAGCTATCATGAACAGGCAGATCATGAACGAGGCAGCCAGCATATGCAGACCGGCACATGCCTGATCCACAGAAAATTCGGAACCTTTAAACTGAATGACGTTGCCTGCTGCACTGGCGACCATTCCCATTTTTGCCAATAGCGAGGCGGCTACCCCGCTGAGCCAGATCCTCAACGGGAAACTGAATGTATTACTTATATATTCAAATGCAGGCGAGATCAGCAAGAGCAGCAGGAACAATACCGGACTTATTTTTCCTTTCAGGTTCTCCAAAAAGAGTAATGCTGCAAACAGCAAGGCCAGGAACAAATCTGTTTTAACCGGAAAACAAACAGCTATTGTTGCAAAAATAAGGGCAGGGATAAGGTATCGTAAAGAAGTCCCTCCCCGTTTCACTTTGCAGATATAAGGCACGAGTGCCAGGCCAAGCAGCATATTGGCATCCCACTTAAAATAAATGATACATAGCCTTGCTGTAATGCCAATGTATATTAACCAGCAACTGTTGATGATTAACCTGCTGCCGGTTAATTTAAATGGCACATATTCACGCAAATTATAGCTCCGGCTGAACATGTTTGTTCTTGTATACTAAGAAGTTTATAACTGCTATTACAACCAGTATCAGCAACCACTCGCCGGGTTCGGGTACTGCGCCCGATGATTTTGCGGAAGCATTTTGAAGACTGTTCTTATTTTCATCAATCCCGAAGCGTTCATAATCTTTTTGAGTTTCCAATACAATAAGACTTGAAACCGGCGAGGCTATAAAAGCCTCATTAGCCTCATCGATAATATCCGGCTGCACATAGGTTTTATCAAAATAATGCGGACCAACCTTTTTCATAATGTCATTATAGGCAAACAGCCGTAACAGGTGGTCGGGCGCATTTCCGGCTTTTAAGGTATCGGCAGTTTGCTCAATAACCAAACCCGATTGGGCAAGCACCACATGGGTTGAATCTTCCTGCGAGCGGGTAAATTCATGCTTCGCGAGCCCGTCTTGCAGCGTTGCTACATCACCTTCATTATAAGTAAACACCCGCATCTCCTTCAGTGCTTTTAAATATGGCGTTAGGTTTGTGCCGATATTATATAACTGCAATGGCTTAGCATCGGGCAGATAGCTGGTTAGTGCTTTGCCAAACTCCGATTCATCAAGATCGCCCAGGTTAGGAGAGGTTTCGGCGCATTTGGTAATGAGCAATGAACTTTCAGGATTTTTGATCTCATTAACCGGGAACATACTGAAATTAAGTTTGCCCATCCTGCTGTAAACATGATCGAGGTTCTCCTCAGTCAATGTTTCCAGCTTACCATCATAATAGTATACCTTTTTGGTTTTGATGGCCGGCCAAAGCTCGTCAAGTTCGCTCCTTGTCCAGCTTGCATTTAAATCGAGGTAGATGGCATCCGGGTTAAAGCTTGTTGTTTGCGGCTGATAATCTTTTAGTTGATAGCCTTTGCCCGCAAATGTGAACGGAACACTTGCAAGGGGAGGAGCTTTAAAAGTGATCTGTTCATCGGGCTGATAGGGACGATCGGCAGCGTAAATTCCATTACTGATTTCGTCAAAGCCCGACATGTTTAGCCCTTCAGGCATCCGGGAAAAAGATACCTGGATAGCTTCTACTGCGCCGCCGGGCGATGGGCCATCGAAATAACTGCTTTCATAGGTAAGCATATCGCCTTGCTTACGCAGCGGACTGGTAATACCCACCCGAAATTTGCGGTTTTCTTCGGGTGTACAAGGGAAAATTCGTGCTGTTACGGTATTGCCCTCCTGCCAGTGGATCACTGATGGGTCATACTGTTCAACCCCCACAATCTCGTGATAGGCCGAATCGGCTTTAGCTTGGGTGGTAAGCCTTGACTTTTGTTCTTTACCATCTATCCATAATGATAACGAACTAACAACCGAACCCTCCGGAACATGGAATGTATAAATGGCTTCTTGCTTGCTAAGCCAGGCCCGTACTCCCCGGTTTTCAGTATTATGCACGGTCAGTGTTTTTTCGGTATAAGCTAAGCGGTATTCAGGGAAGATTTTTACATTGGTGATCACGTTGGCTGTTTTTAGCTTATCGCCGCTCCAAAGCCGTTCCTGTGCCTGGTGCCGTGAATCGTACATAGCTTCCAGTATTTTTATCCGTTCCTTTTCGTCAAGGTTTAAGTCGCCGCCAAACAGGCTTGCTATCACTATAAAAGGATCATGTTGCATGGGCTCATCAAATGAGGCTTTATTCCAGTTGCCCCAAAACCAGCTGTCGCTAAGGTTGGCAGTTTTGTACACGATACCTGCTTTAATGATCCGTTGCGCTATGGCATTTTTAGGAATACTTTGACTGATCACCACCCATGTTGGCAGTTTGCCTTCGGACAGTGTATTGTGATTGATAGCAAGATTAACTCCGTTATTAATGCTTTTCCATTGCCATATGAAAATACTGCATGCTACCACAGGTAACAATAAACCGGCCCCCAATGCCATTTTTAATGACTTGTTGCCCCTTACCGCTTTTCTGATAGTAAGAAACGTAGCTATAGCCAAACCCATCGGCACAAAAACATGTAGTGAAAAACCCAGCGCAATGGCAGCAAAAATACCGATGAGATACATGGAGGTAAGGTATACGCTGTAGTAAATAAAAAGCAGGAAAGCTATACCCAGGAAAAATACTAAAACGTGTTTCATCCTTAAACCGAGCTCGTTTATAAACACTGAACTTATAATGGCGATAGTGGAAATACAAATAACAACCGACAGCCAGGTAACCGATGTATTGAAAACAGCGATGCTCAGGTTAAGTGCAAAGGCGCTGATAAACCAGAGAACCAGGAGCAATACCCAATAATGCAGGCGTTTGAACCCTTTAAATATCACCACAAAGAAAAACACAAGGGAGGCCAGGTAATTAAAGCAAAAGGCGCCGAAAGCGATTCCCTCGGTAAGTTCAAAAAGGCCGGACTCTTCAATAACAAAGAGACCGGCAGATATAGTGATTAGGATTAGGCCAAGTTTAAGAACACTGTCTTCAAATAAAATTGCTTTAAGGTTTTTCATATTTTATAAATTAAAAGTACTTTGCATTTCAAAGTTTATAGACAAAAAAAATTATAGCTTTTGTTGCTTGATCAAATTTTCGAGCGCGAGGAGGTGCAGCCTGAAGGCGGAGCGCCCTTTTTCGGATGCCAGGTACCGGGTATTAGGTTTGCGGCCAATGAAAGTTTTTTCCACCTGGATGTATTCTTCCTTTTCCAGCGCTTTCAGGTGCGATGCCAGGTTACCATCGGTAAGGTTAAGCAGTTCTTTAAGCGAGTTAAAGTCGTAGCTTTCATTAGCAACCAATACGCTCATGATTTGCAGGCGGATGCGGTTTTCAAAGGCTTTGTCAAACTGATCTAATGATATCTTCACTTATCGTATCTAAAATGCATTACTGTACCATAAATAATATGGAGCAAGCCAAAACCAATGCTCCAGAAAATTAAGCCGTAGCCCGGCATCACAGCACAAAGCAAACCTAATAAAATCTCCAATATCCCCAAGCTCCTAATGCCCGAATATGTATAATGGCTGCCGGCAACTAACGACATACCGTAAAATATCATTGTAGTGGGGGCCACAACGCCATAATAACCACGGTAAACCAATATCATGGTAAATAAACCGCCGCTAACCAACGGGATTGCCATATTAATGAGCAAACGTTTGCTACCGGCATTCCAAACTGATTGCCCGGTTCTTTTAGCCTTGCGTACCGACAGCCAGATCCCTGTGCCAATTGACAGTACAAGCACGGCAACTGCCACAACAAATAATTTAACAATCAGCAATTCTTCATTGTAAGTATGGCGCTCCCTAAGTGTAGCATACTCGCCCTGCAGCAAATTGTACCCTATGCCTGCGCCAATAAACGCGTAGACGCCGGCCATTACGCCCGAAAGGCCGCTAAGCGAAATAAATTTGGCCGAACGCTCCATCAGGTCGCGGATGGAGCTTAACTCTGCATGAATGTCTTTGTCTTCCATTAAAAGTACTTTGTTGTTCAAAGTTAAATATAAGATTTGAATTTGCAAGAGGGAGAAGGATTTTTCTCAAATTATTTAAATACATCACGTATAGTTAACTCACCCAGTCTGCGCTTCGCTGGCCCCCTCTCTTCGCCTTTGGTGGAAAGTAGGGGTGACCAGCGTATCGATGTCGGGGTGAATCAATACAACGCAGTTTTTATCTAAATTTAATTTTCAGTATTTATTGAAAGTTTAAAACATTTCATATATTTGTTTCAGAAAACACTGAAAGTTATGAAAACGCTCAAAAACCACATGATCCTGTTTGATGCCGAATGCCCCATGTGCCGTGTTTATACCCACGCTTTTGTAAAAACCGGAATGCTTGACCATAATGGCCGCTCTTCATACCAGGAAGAAACACATGCCGGTACATGCCCTGTTTATGACAGGCAACGGGCAGTTAATGAAATAGCGCTGATCAATCTGGAAAGCGGGGAGGTTACTTACGGCGTTAAAAGCCTGTTCAAGATCATTGCGAATACCTGGCCGGTATTTGCTCCCTTATTTGCCTTTAAGCCATTCATCTGGCTTATGAGCAAAGTTTATGCTTTCATATCATATAACAGGCGGGTTATTATCCCCGCTGCCGAAACCGGCTTTGAGTATCAGCCTACATTTAAACTCCATTACCGTTTACTGTATTTGCTGTTTACCTGGTTTTGTACCGGCTTTATCCTTACCGCTTATGCACATCTACTTGTGGGAGTGGTTCCTTTAGGTAACCCTTACCGCGAATACCTGATCTGCGGCGGGCAGGTCCTTTTTCAGGGCGCCGCGATTTGCAGCTTTGATCGCCGTAACCTGTGGACCTACCTCGGCAATATGATGACCATCTCTTTCGCCGGTAGTTTATTACTGCTGATAGGTTTGGGTATGAGTCATCTTTTCCAACTCAGCCCCGTAGTTTATACATTATATTTTATGGCGGTTGCCGGGCTGATGTTCCTGGAACATATCCGGCGTACCAAACTGTTGGGCCTGGGCTGGGTGCTCACCGTTACCTGGGTAACTTATCGCATAGTTTTATTGTTGCTTATTTTAAACCTTAACTGATCATGAAGCCTTATAAAAAAATTGTGCTGGCCGGTGGTAACGGCTACCTCGGCACGGTGCTGGCTAATTACTATCGCGATTTGGCAGATGAAGTGATCATCCTTGCCCGCAAACAAAAACTGGTAGATGGCAATGTGCATACCGCTGTTTGGGACGGCGAAACCGAAGCCGGCTGGACAGTACACCTCGCCAGTGCCGATATGCTGATCAACCTGTGCGGTAAAAATGTAAACTGCCGGTATACCGAAAAAAACAAAAGGGAGATCATCCGTTCAAGGGTAGTACCAACCGAACTATTGGGAAAGGTGATCAATAAAATGGTTAACCCGCCAAAAGTTTGGATCAACGTAACCTCTGCCACCATTTATCGCCACGCCGAAGACCACCCGCAGGACGAGGAAACCGGCGAAATAGGCTATGGTTTTTCTATCGATGTTTGCAACATCTGGGAAAGCACTTTCTTTAAAACAGATACACCCAACACCCGCAAAATTGCCCTGCGAATGGGCATTGTTTTAGGCCGGAGCGACAGCGTTTTTCCGCGGTTGCTTAACCTGGTAAGGTTTGGCCTCGGTGGTAAACAGGGCGATGGGCAGCAATACATAGCCTGGGTACACGAGCATGACGTAGCCCGCAGTACGCAATGGCTACTTGATCACCCCGAACTAAACGGTATATTTAACTGCACCGCTCCCGAAAGCGTAAAAAACACAGATATGATGCGGGCCATCCGCGAGGCTTATGGAGCTCCACTTGGCTTACCAGCTCCACAATGGCTACTGGAAGTTGGTGCTATCGTGATAGGCACAGAAACCGAACTAATATTAAAAAGCCGTTGGGTAATGCCCAAACGTTTATTGGATAGCGGGTTTAAATTTCAATATGAAAAAGCTGAGCATGCGGTGCATGATATTTTGAGTATAAGGGAATGAATAGTTCGGTAATAGTGCATTTTTTGAACCAGACTGGTGCACGTGAAAATTATCAACAGAGCCTTGAAGAATAACAACAATGAAACGACCAGTATATACTATATTCAATGTTATTTACCAAATTATAATATGTTGGCTACTGGTTTTTTTGAATGCATATTATAATGATCTGATTATTCCAGAAAGTTTGGCGCGATCATCGGGAAGAATTGGAATAAAAATACTTATCGCATTGGCCGAAAGTTTATTATTTATATTAATTACCTACGTAATTAATCGAGCCGTCTTAAGTGATCTTGAAGATAAAGAAAGTCAAAAAAGCGTTGCAAACAAAACTGGCAAAGTACAAATAACCATCACAGTGTTTTTTATAGTATCAACAATCCTTAGTTGATAGCTTTAGGTATCATCTTGCACTCGTTGCAAACGAGCGCAAGATACAAATGATTGATGGAGGGCGCGGCAATCGCACGGAAACAGATCCGATCTGTAGCGTATGTTATTACTTCGTTCGGATTAAAATTAGTTATATTAGGCTTAATGAAGTGCTATTTGTCACGAGTATCCGCCCTGCTATTTTCCATTTTGCTGGCCAATAACTTAAGGGCACAGGTAAAACCCAATAACTACACTGATTACCACGTGCACCTGCAAGATTCAGCCACAGTGCAATTGGGATACCGCATGATGAAGGCTTTCCACCTGAAAGCTACCAAGATGGATTCGCTTTGCTTTGACGCTGACACCATTATCAAGCGACTTGATAAGGCAAAGTTTTATTCGGCCTGGATCATATCAAATGCCTATTGGTTTGGTTCGCCGGTAACACCCGTGGAGAATGAATACGAAGAAGTAAAAAAGCAAAACGATTGGATAGCCGCGCAGGCTGCACGAGATCTCGACAGGTTGAAAGCCTTTATGAGCGTCAATCCGTTAAAGCCGTATGCCATAGGCGAGATTGAACGCTGCGCTGCCACCAAACGCTTTGCCGGCCTCAAGCTTCATTTTGCCAATAGCAAGGTTAATCTTTTTGATAAAGCCCAGGTTAAGCAGTTGCAGAAAGTATTTGCTGTTGTTAATAAATACAACCTGCTTTTGCTCGTTCATTTCCGTAACGGCCAAAAGTGGGATGGTATAGCGAACACCGAAATTTTATTAAAACAAATACTGCCTTTTGCAGGAAACACCAAAGTGGTTATCGCTCACATGGCCGGTTGGGGCGGTTACGACCGGCAAACCGATAAAGCGTTAGCATTAATTGCAGCTTATCTGCATTCAGGCAAAACGCCTCACTTATACCTCGATATCAGCGCCGTTTTCCCGCTCGGTTCAGATAAAGACCCCGTCAAACCCATCAAAGGCAGGGTAACCTGGCACCCGTTGATCGCCCTCAAAAAACAGATCGAAAAGATTGGTACAGATCATATCGTATTCGGAACCGACTGGCCGTTAACAGATATCGATACGTATATCAAAATGTTGAATAAAAGTTTAGGTAAACAAACTACTCAACAGATATTGAATACGCGGGTGGTTGCCAACTGAATGTTTAAAACCTTGCCGTCTTTTTAAACAATAAACTCAACATGTCATTGCGAGAAACAGCAGGGGAATGAGTAATGGGGTGACGCGGCAATCCCGTAGCCAATCCATAGCGGCTTTGCATATCCGATAGAATAGCTACGAAACTGTCAAGCTGCACTTACAATGGCGGTTTTATTTTAAAAGCGTTTCACCGCCTTCTAAACATCTACCAGGATATTCAACGTGGCGTATACATCAGGGTACTCTTCGAGTTTAAGTTAACCCACAAAATTCACCAACCTGAAAGTTCAATAGGAGGCACCTACGGAGCCAAAAAAAGCCTTCTTTTAATGCTATAAACACGTGGCCCCGCTGGGGCCGGCAAGGTTTTGTAAGATAATCAGTTATTAATTGGGATGTTTAAGGACAGATGCACCAGAGGTGCAAAAGGTTTGTAGCATAAAAATTATAGAAATACCCTTTGCCCCAGAGGGGCAAAACAGAATGCCTTGCTGATTAAACGGCAAAACAATTTTGTGGGTTAACTTAAACTCGCAGAGGACCCTGATGGGACGTTAAATAAATTCGGGGACGGTTACCCATTATTTTCCTTCTTCTTCACCTCCTTAGTCATCTTCAAAGTCAAAAATAAGAGCAACCCTAACGAAACGACGATCGCAACCCAAATCAATATGGTATAATCTTTTCCGGCCGGTTTGGCAGTTACGGCATAGTCAGTGTTTTTAATAACAGCTTCATGTTTTATAACCGGAGTGTTCTCCCTGATGCTATCGGCAAAAAATTTAAGATCATACTCGGGAGCTTGCGCCAGGGAATCTCCAACCATGAACCGGTAGCTTTGCTTAGCCTCCAAATAACTGATCAGATATTCATCAGATTGATATGCTTTGATCTCTCCGATGCTCAGCGGCTGGCTATCGCCATTGCTTATCTCTATCAGCAAGTGATTGGTTTTAGCGGCGATCAGCAGATCGGGTGATTTATCGGAGGATAATTCAGCTTCGCTCAGCAATTCTTTGCCCTTGTTCACAAACTGGTAAACCGCAACGCCACGTTTATAATACCTCGGCGCACTGATGCTGAGGTGCAGTTTGTTTACCTGGTAATTATCATTCAGCTTAATGTCAATAAAGGTTGTTTTATTACTATCGGCACGGATAATATTTACAGGTGTGATAGCTGTATAGCCTTGCGCTGCCGATGCATACTCGGTATAAATGCCGGCTTGTAAAAACTTAACCGGGCTCTTATTTTTATCGTTTACCTGGATTTTTAAATAACGATAGTTACTTGCCGGGAAGGATAAGGATTGCAGGTAAGTGCCCTCACTGTTTTGTACTGCTTCCTGTAGCGGGATATCTTCCTGAATGGCGAACCACTGATTGAGATCATCGCTACCCAGCAGGTTTACTTTGCGTTTTACGGCGGTATTTTGCAACCTGATCCAAAGGCGGTCGAGCACCAGTCCGGTTTTATTTTCGACAATGAAAACAGTACTGGTATCAGTTTTAGGGGTATTGCTTATCTCCGGGAAAACAACAAAGCTTTTCTGGCTTTTTTGTGGGAGACTGCCTGCCTGGATGTAAGGCACAAAATTACCTTTCGCATCTGCAATGCGAATATCCGACAGATCGGGTCTGGCTTTTGCCACCAAACCGGGTTGTAAGCCAATACGGTAAAAGCCGGTGCTGTCAATTTGTTGCAGCGCGGCTTTATATTTAAAGTTTTTTTGTGCCGATGCCGGTAATATCGCCCCGCAAAGCAGCAGTATAAAAAGTGTTAGCCTATTCATTTTTCTTAGCTTCATCATCGGCAATGGATTTTTTTGCTGTTCGCTGGTACATAAATGCCACAATGAGGAGCAATACCCCCAAACAAAAGAAAGCAGCTATTTTACCCCAAACCGGGATGTTTTTAATATCGAACAAAAATAGTTTTACTAAGGTAAGGGAGAACAGCGTCAACGAGGCCACCCGCATTACCCGCAGCTTGTACCTCATGCCCAGCCACATCAGCGCAAAGGAGAGCAGTCCCCATAATACCGGCAAACCTGTTTTTACATATACAGTTTCTATTTGATCGATAGAATTTGCTTTACTGTAGAATAGCAGGTTGCTCATCAAGCTTACCTCAAAGCTTAAAAATAAAACAACGCCGGCGCTCAATAACCAGGTGAACACTTTTTTTAGGCCTTCGTCCATTGTTTGCTGACACAGGCGGATCACCCTGTAAAACAGCAAGCCCGTAAATACAGCCCCGATCCAATGTGCCATGAAATGGCTTGTTGATGGCTTGCCGCCTTCAAGCATTAAATGCTGCAATGAATAATATTGCGGTGTAAGCACCAGGTAAACTGTTACGCAGATGAGCAGAATGGTAAGCTTCACGCCACCGGCAAAATTGATGACCTCTACTTTAGGTGATATCGTGTAATAGATAAATACAAACACCGGCGTATAAACCATCATATATAAAATATTAACGTTGGTATCCGGGTAATGGTTCAGGAATTGGTGGTTGATCTCCAGCAGGCCACTTAAAAACAAGAGTACAAGTGCTGCTACCCCAAAAAGCTGCTCGGTGAAAACTTCGGTATGCACTTGTTTAGTAGCGTCTCTTTTAACCAATACCGAAAGTAAAAATGAACTGATAGCAGCAAATGCCGTAGTAATGAATCCTTTATTAGCTATTATGGTAAGGCTTTGGCTATAATTACCATAAGTTTGATACAGGTCCATAACCAGGCTTAACAACATGGCTATCCATAAAAAAACGGATGTATATTTCATGAGCTGGATTCCCGAGCGCAGGTACAGCCAGTAAAGCAGCACCGTTTCCGAAGCCCAGAAAATGGTAATGTTATTGCCGTGCAACTGAATAGGCGCAGCCAATGAAATAAATGTCAGCGTAATGCCTATAAGCAGGTACAGGATATTGGTATCCACCTTACGGTTGCGGAACAGGATGTATGACAGCACCAGGTTCACTACCGCCAAACTCACGCAAAATAAACCACGGTACTGCTCATCATGCATCATGGTTAACAGGTACAGGCCGGCAGCAAAATACAGCCCGGTATTGATAAGCAGGATACTGAAATCGGATGCGATGAATTTTTTGTTCTCCCGCACATTGTTAGCAATGTTGATGGCAAAGTAAAGTGCGTAAAAAATGCTGGCGTAAATGAAACCGAAATGATAGGTAGCCGGGGTAAGCGTGTACAGCACCGTCGAAAAAACAATTACCGTAAACCCAAACGAAACGATATTAAGTATCCGCCATGCTTTGTAATAGGCGATAATGAGCAGCCCGGTATTTAATATCAACAGGTAAATGAACAGGCCGTTGTAATTAGCGCTCCCATTACTCACCATAAACGGACTGGCAAAGCCGCCAACCAGGGCAATTACCGCCAGCTCCTGCTTATCATATAATAAAGAAAGCAGCACCGCAAAAATGGTGATCACAATTAAAATGATGAACGCCGTTGTTTGGTTAAACAAATGAAACTGCTGAAATGCCAGCGTTATGGTAAAGTAAAATACAGCCAAACCGCCGCCTACCAGCACCGAACTGAATGCCTTATAACTGTTACGGAGCGCATGCGCAACACCAATTAAAATACCACCGCAAACAATGCCAATGCCTACGCGGCCAACTAAGCCTATCCAGTCGTTATCAATAGCGTATTTTACAAAGAAACCAATAGCCAGTACCAGTATGGCTATACCTATTTTATTGATCAGGTTTTCGCCAATGAATTTCTCCAGATCGGGATGGCGCTCAAAGAATGATAGTTTGGGCTCAACCTGCTTTGCCGGCTCAAAATCGCGTGTTTTTATAGGGCGATTGATAATTGACCGGCTATCTTCAATAACTTCGGGCTGCCTTTCAATTTTTGGCGGTGTGGTTGGTGCTGGTTTTATTTCGGCCTCAACCGGAGGTTGCGGTTCAACAACAGGTGGTTCAGCAATGACAGGTATAGCCGGCGTTACAGGCGGAATCGGGGTGATAACCGGTGTTGGGCTTTCGGTCTTTTTAATATCTTCGGTAGCAGGGGGCCGGGTTATTTTCAGTTGTTCAATAATACCTCTTAGTTCGAATATTCTAAATTCCAGTTCCTTGATCTTATTGTTTAAACTGCCCTTGTGGTTCAGCATCATAATAATGATAACCACTAATAAAAAGACGGCTAATACATCCATAGTTTTAGGTTTGTAAAAAATAAAGATAACGGAATTATAAGATAATCCACTATCGGGCCTGTTTTGGGTCGCTTTTAAACAGGAGGCACCTATGGAGCCATACATATACATCTTGCTTTCTACAAACATGCTACTCCTGCGGAGTTATAGTCGTATACTTTTTAAACTCCGCAGGAGTAGCATGTTTGTAGAAATTAAAATCAAAGAGAATTGGCTCCGTAGGTGCCTCCTATTACAACAGCTTTTAAAACCGATATCCTTGCTCTTAATCATTAAGCATATTGCATATAAATTAGTGTTGCTTTAATTGTAATTTAGCTGTGCAGCCAATTACCTACAAACCGCACTATTCATGAAAGCATTTTTCAAGCACAGCTTTATTGCCGTTTTTCTTTTTACCACATCATTCGTCTATGCGCAATCCATCAATCCCGCGCTTTTAAAACACCAATGGAAAGCCTTCTGGATCACAGCTCCTAACGAGTCGCTAAAAGATTACGGGGTTTATTATTTCAGAAAAAGTGTTGAGCTCGCCGCTAAACCGGCTTCCTTTGTTGTTCATGTATCTGCCGATAACCGCTATAAGCTTTATGTTAACCAAACGCTTGTTTCATTAGGCCCGGCACGTGGCGATACCTATTATTGGAACTATGAAACGGTTGATCTGTCCCCATACCTTCAGCCGGGCAAAAACCTCATTGCGGCTGTGGTTTGGAACGATGGCGATTACCGCCCGGAAGCGCAAATCTCCTTACAAACGGGATTTATTATGCAGGGAGATAGCCCGAACGAGGAGCTTATTAACACTAACAAAACCTGGAAGTGTATCCGCGATAAATCATTTCAACCCATTATAGGCATCGGCTGGTACACTTATTATGTTGCCGGGCCCGGCGAACGGGTAGATCTGAATCAATCCATTAAAGATTGGAATGCCACGGGGCTTGATGACAGCAGTTGGAGAAACGCTATCCATATTGATAATGGAAATCCCAAAGGTGTAACCAATGCCTTTGGATGGATGCTGGTACCATCGTCAATACCTGCCATGGAAATGACGAATCAGAGGATCCCGGTTTTACGAAAGGCCGATGGTGTAACAATCCCAGCTTCGTTCCCTGCAAACAAAACTGCGATCACTATTCCGGCCAATACATTGGCTACTTTACTGCTCGATCAAACCTATTTAACCAACGCTTTTTTAACGCTTAATTTCAGTAAGGGAAAAAATGCAGGGATCGGCATAAGTTATACCGAATCATTATTCAAAACTTTGACCAGCTCCGACGGCCCCGTAAAAGGTAACCGGAATGATGTGGATGGGAAGATTTTTGTTGGTCGTCGGGATAGCATCATCTCAGATGGTGCTTCCGGTAATTCATTCACTACTTTAACCTGGCGCACATTCAGGTATATCGAGGTAAAAATAACAACCAAAGACGAGCCATTAATTATTGATGATATTTACGGAACGTTTACCGGGTATCCGTTTAAAATGAATGCCAAACTGGAAACGCCAAACCCCGAATTACAGCAAATGCTGGATATAGGCTGGCGCACCGCCCGTCTTTGCGCTGGTGAAACCTATACCGATTGCCCGTACTATGAGCAATTACAATATGTAGGCGATACCCGCATACAGGCGCTGGTATCTTTTTATAACAGTGGCGATGACAGGTTGGTGCGCAATGCCATCAACCAAATGGATCATTCGCGTTTGGCCGAGGGGATTACACTGAGCCGTCACCCTTCATTCTCGCCTCAAATTATTTCGACCTTTTCTTTATGGTATATAGGTATGCTGCATGATTACTGGATGTACCGGCCCGACAGCTCGTTTATAAAAAATAAGCTGTCCGGCATGCGCGATGTGCTTAACTTTTTCAGCAAATACCAACAGGCTGATGGCTCATTGAAAGATACCCCTTACTGGACATTTGTTGACTGGGTGAGCGATAAAGGTTGGGATTTTGGCCAGGCACCCAAAAGCGCCAAAGGCACATCGGCTATATTGGATATGCAATTAATGTGGGCCTACCAGCAAGCTGCCGAAATGGAAGCAAAAATGGGCATGCCTGCATTTGCAGCAATGTATAAAGCCAAAGCAGCACAGTTAAAAATCGCCATCCAAAACAAATACTGGGATGCAGGCAAAAAGCTTTATGCCGATACCGAGGATAAGCAATTGTTCTCTCAGCATACCAATTCTATAGCGGTACTTGCTGGCATGGTAAACAACCTAACAGCTCATGATATCAGCTTAAAGCTATTAAATGATAGTACGCTCACCAAATGCACCATCTATTTTAAATATTACCTGCACCAGGCTATGGTAAAAGGAGGATTGGGCGATGAATATTTAAATTGGCTAAATATATGGCGTGATAATATCAAAATGGGCTTAACTACCTGGGCCGAGATCTCCGATCTTGACCATAACCGTTCTGACTGTCATGCCTGGGGCGCAAGTCCTAATATTGAGTTTTACCGTACTGTTTTAGGAGTTGATAGTTATGCACCCGGCTTCAGCAAAATAAAAATTGAACCGCATTTGGGGCAGATCAAAAACATTAGCGGCGAGGTACCACATCCAAACGGAAAAATTCTCGCTAAATATCTGTTCAACAAGGGAAAATGGAACATCAGCATAACCTTACCAGGCAACACATCGGGCATTTTTGTATGGAAAGGGAAAACTTTTACGCTAAAAACAGGTAATAACAGTTTAATCATCTGAAAAAACTAACGGGGTTATTAACATTTTACCTTAATTACATTGTTTTTGCCACGCATAAGTAAAATACTTTTAAAAATTAAATTGGTAAATAAAAGCAACGCTAACTTTACCTTTGTTGCTCATAGAGGGATAAATTGATTTTATCGCATTATTTAACAATTTGATATTATTAAAATGTGATATTTATGCGCTGGGGACTAAGGGTTTCACCAAATTGCTAACCAGCTAAATAAATTACGCTAAATGAAAAAAACACCATCCCAATTAAGGGTTCTCTCAATCGATATCGGTGGTTCACACATTAAAGCCACTATCCTGAATAAAAAAGGGGATTTAAAAATGGAGTATGACAAAATTGCGACTCCCGCTCCTGCAAATCCCGAAAACGTTATAAAAGCTATCAACACCCTTGTAAAGGATTTTCCGGCATATGATAAAATATCGGTTGGCTTTCCGGGTTATGTAAAAAACGGGGTTGTTAAAACTGCGCCTAACCTGGGTACCGATTATTGGGCAGATGTTGACCTGAGCAAAAAGCTGGAAAAAGCATTGGGTAAACCTACACAGGTAGTAAACGACGCCGATATGCAGGGCCTTGGCGTAGTTGCCGGTAAAGGCCTTGAAATGGTGATAACCCTGGGCACCGGTTTTGGTACTGCTTTGTTAATGGACGGTCATTTATTGCCACACTTTGAGCTGGCCCACCTGCCGATAAAGGAGGGCATTACCTATGATAACTATATAGGCGAGAAGGCTTTGGAGAAAGAAGGCAAAGAAAAATGGAATAAGCGTATGAAAAAGGTTTTCAAAATACTGAAAACTGTATTCAATTACGATACTTTATACATTGGCGGCGGCAATTCAGACGAGCTTACTTTTAAGCTTGATAAAAACATGAAAATAGTTACCAATGCCGATGGTATCAAAGGCGGCGCAAGGCTTTGGGTTAGCGAAGACGAAAGCAAAACCAAGCGCAAAATTGCAACGCCTACCGAATAAATTAAAAACTAACACTAACTACAATACCTGACAAATAAAATGGAAAGCAAACAAGACATAGAAAAATTGGCGATAGATACCGTAAGGGTATTAGCTGCCGATGCCGTGCAAAAAGCAAATTCGGGCCACCCTGGTACAGCCATGGCACTTGCGCCGATGGGCCACGTTTTATGGACAAAGTTTTTGAACTATAACCCTAAAAACCCTGATTGGGCAAACCGCGACAGGTTTATCCTTTCGGCTGGGCACGCTTGTATTTTACAGTACAACTTTTTGTATTTAACCGGCTATGATCTTTCTTTAGATGATATCAAACAATTCCGCCAGCTAAACAGTAAAACTGCCGGTCACCCGGAATATGGTTTGGCTCCGGGTGTTGAAGTAACTACCGGTCCGCTGGGACAGGGTTTTGCCAATGCTGTAGGTTTTGCCATCGCACAAAAACACTTGGCGGCACGTTACAACAAGCCAGGTTTTGAGCTGTTTAACTACAATATTTACACCATCTGCAGCGATGGCGATTTGATGGAAGGCGTAACTTCTGAAGCTGCATCGTTAGCCGGTCACCTGCAATTGGGCAACCTCATTTATTTATATGATGATAACCACATCTCCATTGAAGGCAGTACCGATATTGCATTTACTGAGGATGTAAGCGCCCGTTTCCGTTCATACGGATGGCATGTACAGGACATCGCCGATGTTAATGATACCCATGCGCTTGAGCTGGCTTTGATCAACGCCAAATCTGAAACCCAGAAACCATCATTTATCCGCGTTCGTTCGCTGATAGCTTATGGTAGCCCTAACAAATCGGGTACCGCAGGCTCGCATGGTTCACCGCTTGGTGCCGATGAAATTAAATTGGTAAAACAGTTCTTCGGTTTTGATCCTGATAAATCATTCAACGTGTCTGACGAAGTATTGGATTACTACCATACCAAAGGTGCAAGAGGTGCTGCTGTTGAAGAAAAATGGAACAAATTATTTGCCGATTATAAAGCAAAATTCCCTGAATTAGCTGCCGAATATGAAGCTGCCGCGAAAGGCGAACTACCAGCCGGATGGAAAGATAAACTACCGGTATTTAAAGGTTCAGATCCTAAAATGGCAACCCGCCAGGCATCGGGCAAAGTGTTGAACGCTATCGCTCCGGCATTGCCAAACCTGATTGGCGGTGCGGCCGATCTTGCCCCATCAACAGAAACCAACCTGAAAGAGTACGATTCATTTACATCAGAAAACCGTGCAGGCCGTAATTTCCACTTTGGTATCCGTGAGCATGCCATGGGTTCGGCTTTAAATGGTATGGCTTTAACTAAAGGCCTGCTTCCTTTTGGTGCTACCTTCCTGATGTTCTCAGAATATATGCGCCCGCCAATCCGTTTGGCAGCCATCATGAAAATCAACCCGATCTTCGTTTATACCCATGACAGTATTGGTTTAGGCGAGGACGGTACTACCCACCAGCCTGTTGAGCAATTAGCTTCTTTACGCTCGATACCAAACTTAACCGTGATCCGCCCGGCTGATGCCAACGAAAGTGCACATGCATGGCGTGTTGCTATCGAGAAAAAAGGCGGCCCAACCGTATTGATTTTTACCCGCCAGGGCTTACCTATCCTTGACCAGGATAAATATGGCAAAGCCGAAAACCTGGAGAAAGGCGCTTATGTACTTTCTGAAGGCAGCAAAGGACCAGATCTGATCCTGATCGCTACCGGTTCGGAGGTAGCACTAATCATGCAGGCTCAGGAAAAACTGGAAGCCGAGGGCATCTCAACCCGCGTGGTAAGTATGCCATCATGGGAGCTGTTTGAAAAACAGGATGCGGCTTACAAAGAGTCGGTATTCCCGAAAGCAAGCAGAAAACGTTTGGCTGTTGAAATGGCATCACCAATGGGCTGGCATAAATACATCACCGACGAAGGCGATATGCTTGGCATGACCACCTTTGGCGAATCAGCCCCTGCCGAAGACCTGTACAAACACTTCGGCTTTACTGTTGATAACGTTGTTAAAAAAGCAAAAGCCCTTTTATAGAGGCAAGAAATCAAGAGTCAGGAATCAAGAATTTTCCTGGCTCTTGATTTTAAAAAATATACAAGTAAGAGTCAAACAGTAAGGAGATAAGTTTTTCTTCTTATCTCTTGGTTCTTGACTTCCTGATTCTAAAGAAATGAACTGGAACAGCAACCTGATAAATAACCTGGAGTGGGCCGATAAGATCATCAACATCGAAGGCAAACAAAAGGTAGCTGCCGAAATTGCAGCAAAAGTTAAGGATGGCGATATTATAGGTGTTGGCTCAGGCTCAACATCATACCTGGCCCTGGTGGCTATTGCCCAAAGGGTAAAAGATGAAAAACTGAATGTAAAGGCTATCCCTACTTCGGTGGAGCTTTCTATGTTTTGCGCCAAATTAGGGTTACCTGTAACAACGCTGTATGAATATAAGCCCGACTGGCTGTTTGACGGTGCCGACGAGGTTGACCCTGACAAAAGCCTGATCAAAGGGCGGGGAGGGGCCATGTTCAAAGAAAAGTTGCTCATCAGCTCAAGCGCGGTTAGCTATATTATAGTCGATGAGTCGAAGATGGTTGATAAGTTAGGTTCCAAATTTCCGGTACCTATTGAGGTTTTCCCTCAAGCGCTGCCTTATGTGGAAAAAGAACTGAAAAGCCTGGGAGCTACCGAATTAACCATCCGCCCTGCAAAAGGTAAAGACGGCCCGATAATTTCAGAAAACGGCAACCTGGTACTGGATGCCAAGTTTGCTGAGATCGGTAAAAGTTTTGAAAGAGATATTAAATCGATAACAGGAGTAATTGAAAGCGGACTTTTTATCGGCTTTGATGTGAACATTATCATGGCATCGAATAATTAGCTTTAGCCTTAAGTTAAAGTCTTTAGCCCGAAATCATAAAGAAAATGGGACTTTTGACCTACTAATTATGATTTAAGACTAAAAACTGGCATTTACGGCTAAAAACCGGGGGACTTAACCAGGATATGTTAACAAAGTATGATATAAATCTTACAATTACCGGCATTCTTATTAAGAACTTTACATAACAGACCGATTTGGTAGCAATTTTTACTACCTTCATCGCGCTTTTAACAAAATAATTAACAAACACAAAAACAAACCCTATTATGGCAACTAATAACGTAGCGCAGATACATGGTTTTGGTCAGAGTATCTGGCTTGATTTTATTGACCGTGAGATCATTTCTTCAGGAAAACTTAAAGAATTAATTGACGTTGACGGCGTACGCGGCGTTACTTCAAACCCTGCAATTTTTGAAAAGGCTATCAGTAGCAGTTCTGATTATGATGCTGATATCGCTGCACTTAAATCTGAAAGCGACAACGAAAAGCTGTTTTTTGAAATAGCTGTTAAAGATATCCAGGCCGCTGCCGACCTGTTTAAAGGTGTTTACGAAGAATCAAACAAAGTTGATGGTTACGTAAGCCTTGAAGTTTCTCCGTTTTTGGCTTTAGATACCGAAGGTACTGCTAAACAAGCCGAAGAACTTTGGAAAAAAGTTGACCGTGAAAACGTAATGATCAAAATCCCTGGCACTAAACCAGGTTTGGCTGCTATTCAGCAATCAATTGCAAAAGGTATCAACATTAACGTTACCCTGCTGTTTGGTTTAGAGCGTTACGAAGAAGTAACCGAAGCTTACATCGCAGGTTTGGAAGAGCATTTAGCTGCAGGTCATAAAATTGCCCACATTTCATCAGTAGCCAGCTTCTTCCTGAGCCGTATTGATGTTGTTGTGGATCCTATTATCGAAGCAAAAGGCGAAAAAGAGCTGTATGGTGAGGTCGCAATCGCATCAGCTAAAAAAGCTTACGAAATTTACAAAAGGGTATTCAGTGGCGAAAGGTGGCAAAAACTTGCCGACCAGGGCGCACAACCACAGCGTTTGCTATGGGCAAGTACCGGCAGCAAAAACCCTGCATTTAAAGATACCAAATATGTTGAGGCATTAATTGGCCCGGATACTGTTGATACCGTTCCGTTGGAAACTGTTGATGCTTTCCGTGATCACGGTATTGCCGCCAATACATTAGAAGCCGGCTTGGATAAAGCTACCGAGATCTTAGCTAAACTGCCGTCTTTAGGTATCGACCTTGCTGCTGTAACCCAGCAATTAGAGGATGAAGGTATCGAGAAATTCAACAAGCCGTTTGAAAAGCTGTTGAACGCTATCGAAGCACAAAAAAACAAATAATTAAGTTCTGAGTCTTAAGTCAAAAGTCTTGAGTTCGAAGTCGAAATAACTATTTTAACTTTGAACTTAAGACTAAAGGCTTCCGGCTAAAAAAATACTACATCTATGGAAGTTGCTGATCTGAAGATCCTTTTTTTTGACGTGGGCGGCATTCTGCTGTCGAACGGTTGGGGACACGAAGCCCGCGAAGAAGCGGCTAAAAGGTTTAACCTTGACTATGATGAGGTTAACGCCCTGCACAATTTCATTTTCAACGTATATGAAATTGGCAGCATCACGCTTGATGAATACCTTGATACGGTGATATTTAACCACCCAAGGGATTTTGTACGCGAAGATTTTAAGGATTTTATCTATTCTACCTCTGTTGAATTGCCTATGCTGCAATTTTTGAAGGAGTGGAAAAAAGATTGCGGCTTCCGTATTATATCAGTGAACAACGAAGGCAAGGAACTGAACGATTACCGGGTACGCAAGTTTAAGCTGCATGAATGTTTTGATGCCTTTGTATCATCATGCGAAGTAAAAATGCGTAAACCCGATCCGGGTATCTGGCAGTTAGCCATGGGCATAGCCCAGGCGTCACCGCAGCAATGCGTTTATTTCGACGACAGGAAAATGTTTGTTGATACTGCACAAAAACTGGGTATCCGCTCGTTCCAGCATACCAGCCTCGAAAGCACTAAGAAAATTTTAGAAACTCTTAAAAAAGAAAACCTCAAAAAATGAGCGCAACAGAAAACAAATACGCTTTTGGCATGATAGGCCTGGGTGTTATGGGTCGCAGCCTGCTGCTGAACATGGCCGATCATGGCTTCGCGGTTGCCGGACACGATAAAGATACCGGTAAAGTAGATTCATTGAACCAGGAAGCTGGTGACAGGGAAGCCAAAGGCTTTTCAGACGTTAAGGAATTTATTCAAAGCTTAACCACGCCAAGGGCTATCATGATGTTAGTGCCGGCCGGTAAAATTGTTGACGCCGTAATTGAGGAATTAACCCCGTTATTGGAAAAAGGCGATATCCTGATTGATGGCGGTAACTCGCACTTTACTGATACCAACCGTCGTGTTGAAGAGCTGGAAGCTAAAGGCCTTCACTTCTTTGGTATGGGTGTATCAGGAGGTGAAGAGGGAGCCCGTCGTGGCCCAAGCATGATGCCGGGTGGCGATAAGGATGCTTACGCTGTAATGAAACCTATTTTTGAAGCTATTGCTGCTAAAGTTAACGGCGAGCCTTGTGTTACCTACATTGGCCCCGGCGCATCAGGTCACTTTGTTAAAATGGTACACAACGGCATCGAGTATGGCATTATGCAGGTAATTGCCGAAACTTATGAGATCCTGAAAAAAGGCTTAAAGTTAGGTAATGATGAAATAGGCGATTTGTTCACAAAATGGAACGAGGGCCGTTTACAGTCATTCCTGTTAGATATCACCAAAGATATTTTCAAATACAAAGCTCCGGGTACCGATCATTTATTGTTAGATGATATTAAAGACGAAGCTAAGGCCAAAGGTACCGGTAAATGGACATCGCAAGTGGCTATGGATTTGGTGACCCCAATCCCAACCATCGATACATCAGTATCTATGCGCGATCTGTCAAAATATAAATCACTTCGCGAAAAAGCGTCAACGCTATATAATGATCCTATCGACCTGAAAGGAGATAAAGAAGAGTTATTAGTTGCTTTAGAGCAGGCTTTCTATTTCACCAGCATCGTTACTTACGCTCAGGGTATGCACCTGCTTACCAAAGCATCTGAAGAGTATAAATATGACCTTCATTTAGGCGAAATTGCCAAAATCTGGAGAGGCGGCTGTATCATCCGTTCAGAGTTTTTGAATGATATTTACAACGCTTACAGCAAAGATCAGCAATTACCTCACCTGTTGCTTGACAGCGATATCCAGGCATTGGTTGCCGGCACTTTGCCGGGCATCAGGAAAGTATTATCGGCTACTATTGCTGCCGGTGTTGCTGCTCCGGGTTATGCTTCGGCATTAAGCTACTTCGATGCTTTCCGCAGCGAAAGGATGCCTTCAAACCTTACCCAGGCTCAACGCGACTATTTTGGTGCGCATACTTACGAGCTTATTGGCAAAGAAGGTACTTTCCATACACAATGGGCTCCTGCAAACGATTAATTAACGCTATTAATTAAAACACAACAATGAGCACAACAGTTAAATCAGAGCCTACCATATTTATCATTTTTGGTGGAACGGGAGATTTAAACTCCCGGAAAATTGCTCCGGCCCTATATAATCTATTTTTAGATGGATGGATGCCTAAACAATTTTCCATTATAGGTACCGGTCGTACCAAGCTTACTGATGAACAATTCAGAGAAAACCTGTATAAGGATATCAACCAGTTTTCGCGCAGCGGTAAAACGGATGATAAACAATGGGCCGAATTTGTAAAGAACGTTTATTACCAGGTATCTGACGCTACCGATTTTGAAACATACAAAGAGTTTGGCAAACGCATTGAAAAACACAACGCCGAGTGGAAAACCAAGGCTAACGTGTTGTTTTACCTTGCGGTAGCGCCTAATTTCTTCCCGATCATTGCATCAAACATATCAAAAGCTAAACTGGCCGATGATAAAAAACGAGTAAGGATCATCATCGAGAAACCATTTGGTCATGACCTGGAAACAGCAAAAGACTTGAATGCTTTGTTAAAAAGCATTTTCGACGAGTGCCAGATCTACCGCATTGACCACTACCTGGGTAAAGAAACTGTTCAAAACATCATGGCTTTCCGTTTCGCCAACTCCATTATGGAGCCGCTATGGAACCGTAACCATATTGAACACGTACAAATTTCAGTTACCGAGCAATTAGGTGTAGAAGAGCGCGGTGATTACTACGATGGCTCAGGCGCTATGCGTGATATGATCCAGAACCACCTGTTGCAATTGCTTTGCCACATTGCTATGGAACCGCCTATCAGCTTTAGTGCCGATGAAGTGCGCGACCGTAAGGTTGACGTGCTGAAAGCCATGCGCAAGTTTACTGCCGAGGATGTTCGTAATTCGACCGTTAGGGGCCAATACGGCAGCGGATGGATGAAAGGTAAAGAAGTACCGGGGTACCGCGAAGAACCAAAAGTTAATCCCGAATCAAATACTGAAACTTTTGCCGCCATTAAGTTCTTCATTGATAACTGGCGCTGGCAGGGTGTTCCTTTTTACCTGCGTACAGGCAAAAGGCTGCACCAGTCGTCATCGGTTATCACCATCCAGTTTAAGGATGTTCCGCACCAGATTTTCCCTGCCGAAGCAACCGAAAGCTGGCAGCAAAACAGGTTGATCATCAGTATTCAGCCCGAAATGAGCATTCGTTTGCAGGTTCAGGCTAAACGCCCGGGTATTGATATGGTATTAAACGCCGTTGATATGGTGTTTGACTATAAAGGTACTTATACCAACCAGGCTCCTGAGGCTTACGAAACACTGATATTGGATACCATGATGGGCGATCAGACCTTGTTTATGCGTGGCGACCAGGTGGAAGCTGCGTGGGAACTGGTAATGCCTATCCTGAACACATGGCAAAGCAAAAAGAGCCTCAATTTCCCTAATTATTCGGCCGATTCATGGGGACCTGAGGCTGCTGAAGCTTTAATTGCCCGTGATGGCTATAATTGGTTTACTTTACCTGTAAACGGTAAAAAATAAAAAACTGATGACACTGAATATCTATAACACAGAAGGCGAAGTACTAACCGGACTGGCAGATCATTTTGTTACCCTGGCTACCGAAGCTATTAACAAAAACGGCAAGTTCAGTGTTGCGCTTTCGGGCGGCAGTTCGCCTAAAAAGTTGTATGAGCTGCTGGCTTCAACAACTTATGCCGACCAGGTAAACTGGGAAAAGGTTTTCTTCTTTTTTGGCGATGAGCGCAACGTACCTCAAGACCATAAGGATAGCAACTACCTAATGGCTAAAAAAGCTTTGTTTGAGCCCCTGCTGATAAGCCCGGCACAGATTTTCCCGGTTGAAACATCATTTGGCCCGGCCGAAGCTGCCGCCAAATACTGGGAAGTGATCTCGGCGTTTTTTGATGATGGCGAAGCAAGCTTTGACCTGGTACTATTAGGCTTAGGTGATAACTCACATACAGCGTCACTATTCCCTTATACACCGGTGCTGCATGATCGTGTGCCCGGCGTAAAAGAAGTATGGCTGGAAGATCAGCAGGTATGGCGTATTACCCTCAATGCGCCGCTTATTAATGACGCTGCCCAAATTGCGTTCTTAGTTTACGGCGCAGGTAAAGCCGAGGCTGTAAAACACATACTGGAAGATGACGAGGATATTGAATTGTATCCCGCACAACTCATCGATTCCATCTCCGGCGAAGTAGAATGGTTCCTTGATGAACCGGCTGCTGCAGCATTGGAGACTAAAGAATAATATACTTTATTATTTGACAATAAAAGGGCCTGAGCGTTTGCTTAGGCCCTTTTTTGATTTTAAAGTGGATTAAACTTACACTCGTTTGCAACTTCAAGTGTAGGGAAGATGAGGGATCGTTGGGAATGTTAGTATAAAAAGCCATGTCATTGCGAGGAGGAACGACGAAGCAATCTCGTAGCTATGCAATTCGGCCATGCATTGGCTACGAGATTGCCACGCTGCGCTCGCAATGACATGATTTTTGTTTGTTTTTCCAGGAAACTTTCATCTTCCCAACACTTGAAGTTGCGACGAGTGCTTAATATGGTTTGGCGATTGTATAGCCAGTCGCGTTATAAACGCTAATCCACGTTAAGTGCTCGTTACAAACGAGCGCAAGAAGGTCAATAAAAGGGATTAAGCGCTTGCTTAGGCCCCTTTTGTTTGGCAGGAAGAAATCTATCACTCTTTAGCCTGAATGCGCTACAGCGGCTAAATTAGGCTCGATATATTTAAACTTGGGCTTGTTGAAACGAGCGCAAGAAATGAAAGAAACGAAGTTGCGTGGAAAAATAAACAACCACCGTTCAACCATCCATCTCAACTCCATTTTTAAAAGGTCTTTCGCCATTTTCTGCAATTTCACGCAGAATTCATCATTTTTCGGATCAAAAATCCATGTTAAGACAATGTTAATTTTGACAGAAAAACAGCAATTACTAACCCATTTTACACTCTCCTGACTAAATTACCCATAGGGTCAAAAAATAAATTACTATCAATCAATTGATTAAATACTCATGACTTTTGGATGAAAAATCGCATCTGATTTCTGTTGTTAATTTGCTGTGTGTTTAAAACAACATATATAAAAAACACAACAATAGTTATGAAAAATTTATTCAAAGTTTCAGCATTAGCCATTGCATTCGCAGGCTTAGCATTTGGTGCAAAAGCACAAACATCTACACCTACTACCCCTTCTACAACATCAACTACAACCAAAAGTGGCATCCGTTATAGCATAGGCGTTGAAGCAGGTTTACCTGTTGGCAATTTCAAAGACAATTACAAATGGAACTTAGGCGGTTCGGTACAGGCAGATATTCCGGTTATTTCAAACCAGTTATTTGTTACTGTTAACGCAGGTTACAACAACGTATTTGGTAAAAACAACATCGGTGGTGTACAAGGCCTTGACGCAACTGATTTTCACCTGATCCCGGTTAAAGCAGGTTTGAAATATTTCCCAATCAGCAACTTCTATGTACAAGGTGAAGCAGGTGCAGCATTTTTGTTAAACAAATCTGATGTTAACGCCAATAAATCAACTGCATTTGTTTATGCTCCGCAAATTGGTGTTCAGTTCCCTGTAAGTGCAAGCAGCTTTATTGATGCAGGTATCCGTTATGAAGCAACTACCAAATATGCAACTGGTGTTGATGCAAGCAAAGTGAACTTTATAGGTTTACGTGTAGCGTACGGCTTTTAATATATGGCCCTACAAATACCTTAACATAAAAAAGGGGAGCTCATTCGGGCTCCCCTTTTTTATTATGTTTTTTTAGTTGATATGAACCTTAATAATTAAATAAATCGTATAAATTAGCACATTGTTTGTATTTTGACACTTAATAAGACATTTACCGCACAATAATTGCTGAATATGAAGAGGATCCTCATCATTGATGATGAAGTTAATGTTGCGTTATTGCTATCAAAGTTTTTAACGCGAAATGGGTTTGACGTTAGTACCGCATCAAGTGGTATGGGGGGTATGGAGGCGTTGAAAAACGGTGAATATCAACTTGTACTTTGCGATTTCAGGCTCGAAGATACCGACGGCCGCGAAATGCTCCGTAACATTAAAATCCAGTATCCTAAAACAGGGGTTATCATCATCACCGGCTATTCAGACATTAAAATGGCTGTTGAGCTTATTAAAATGGGGGCCTATGATTATATCACCAAGCCGCTATATCCGGATGAGATATTAAATACTATTAATAAGGCCTTTGAAACCCACCATGCCCTGGTTGAGATAGACGAAGAGCCGCAGGCCGCTATTATACCCGAAAAAGCAAAGACTAATACCGTTAAAAAAACTGTTTTTGCAGCCGAGTTTGTTACCGGAACCAGTCGCGCGTCAAAGGAACTTGCGCGCCAGATTGAACTGGTAGCACCAACAAATTACAGCGTTATTATTTTAGGCGAAAGCGGAACCGGTAAAGAATCGGTTGCAAAAAGTATCCACCTTAATAGTCCGCGCCATAACCAGCCGTTCATAGCTATGGATTGTGGTTCGTTAACCAAGGAGCTTGCGGCAAGTGAGTTTTTCGGTCACGAAAAAGGTTCGTTCACCGGTGCTTTATATACCAAAATTGGCCATTTTGAAATGGCTAACGGCGGTACTTTGTTTTTAGATGAAGTAGGTAACCTTTCGTACGAGATCCAGGCAGCATTGCTTCGTACCGTACAGGAACGTAAGGTTAAAAGAATAGGCAGCACCAAGGAGATTGACCTTGACGTGCGCATTATCATAGCGACCAACGAAAACCTGCAGGAGGGCATCCAAAAAGGCCGTTTCCGCGAGGATCTTTATCACCGCTTTAATGAGTTCAGTATTTACATGCCGCCACTGCGCGAGCGCGGGCACGACATCATTTTACTGGCCGAGCACTTTTTAAAAATAGCCAACCAGGAACTGGGGCGCAGCGTTGAATCGTTTTCGCAGGAGGTTGTGGACTGCTTTATGAATTACCGCTGGCAGGGCAACATCCGCGAGCTTAAAAACGTGATCCGCCGTGCTGCACTTTTGGCCGAAGGAAATGAGATCACCCTTAAAGCATTGCCGCTTGAAATGTCGACCTATAAATTATCGTACGAGGCACCAAATCATTACGCACAGCATCAACATCAGCACCATCAACCCACGCCGCACGCGGCAGATATACCAGAGGTTAAAGAGCCCCGTCACGATCTTAAAAACGCCGCTCTGGAGGCCGAATATGAAACAATTATACGGGTACTAAGGGAAGTTAACTTCAATAAAACCAAGGCTGCCGAAATCCTGAATATCGACCGCAAAACCCTCTATAATAAAATGAAGGCCATTAACCTTAAGTAATATGGGGGCTGATGAAGAGAAAAACGATGCCGAAGCCCTGCGTAAATTAAGGCACGATATAAAAAACCAACTATCAAACATTCACCTGGCGCTTGAACAATTACGGTACGAAATACCCAACCCTTCGTCAGATTGTTTGTTTTATATGGATACCATAGAAATAAGTTCAACCCGGATCAATAAACTGCTTAACGATACCCAATAAAAGGCGTTGCAATTAATACTTGAAACGCCAAAACTTTTTGGCGTTTTTTTGTTTTAAGCAAGTATTAATCAACAGTCTACATGTCAGTTTTCAATTACAAGCAGCGCAATAACGTTATCCTGGTAAGCATCATTATACTGGGCTGCTTTTTGCTTTATGCACTCAGCGGTTTGTTCAGTTCTATCCTTGGCGCGGTGGTATTATTCACTATTTTCAGGCCGCTGTTTGTAAACCTGGTCGAAAAACGCAACTGGAACAAAACACTGGTAGCGCTGCTCATTATTTTCAGCTCGCTTATTGTTATTGTGATTCCTTTCCTTACGTTGAGTATCATGATTGTGGGTAAAATATCGAGCATCAATATAAAAGATCTGCCTATTGACCAATGGACATCAAAAATTGATGCTTTTGCCGCAGCCAACCTCAACCAGCCACACTTTGCCGAGGATACGCTGCAAAAGCTGGGTACTTTTGGTACAGGTTTGTTCCCGTCCATACTAAGCAGTGCTGCCAATATCATCATTACCTTGCTGGTATTGTATTTTCTTTTGTATTTTATGCTTACGCAAATGCGTGAGTTTGAGGCAGGCCTTTTAAAATATGCCCCTTTCCGCGAGCAGCATGCATTAAAATTCGCCAACGCCTTACGCGATTCTACCTATTCTAACGTTTTAGGACAAGGGATAATAGCAGCCACTCAGGGATTTTTACTTGCGCTGGGCTTTTATGCGCTAAGCATTCCGGATGCTGTATTTTGGGGAGTGATCGGTGCTTTTATATCTTTTTTACCTGTTGTGGGAGCGCCAACCTTGTGTATTCCGGCAAGTATTATATTATTTGCACAGGGGCATAACTGGCAGGGGGTGGTAATACTTGTTTACGGCCTGTTGGTTATCGGCAATATTGATAATGTGCTACGCATGATCATTAACAAGCGCATAGCCAATACGCACCCTATAATTTCTATAATTGGTGTATTTATAGGCTTACCTTTGTTTGGCATCCTGGGTTTGGTATTTGGCCCGGTGCTGTTATCATACTTCCTGCTGTTGCTGGAGATCTATGAAACAAACCGCATGGCAGCCGACAGGCTTGAGCGGATAAACAGTGTTTAATTATACCGTACAGCCCTGAACAGTTTTGTGAACACAGGGTAAAATTTATTTACCGAATAAAAGTTAATTTATACTTAAATAAAAATAAATACGCCAAATGCACATATTTGGCAGGATATTTACGAGTAACTAATCAAATGTTCAACTTAAAATTATATTACAATGAATGATAACTCAAAAGTAGTTGTTGCATTGCTTGCCGGTTTAGCAGCAGGGGCAGCGTTAGGCATTTTATTTGCACCTGATAAAGGAAATGAAACCCGCGATAAGCTTACCGAGTCGTTAAAAAATCTTGGCGAATCAATAAAAGATACTGCAGCAGCCGAAATTGACAACCTGGTTGGTTTAAAAGACAAAGTTGTTGAAAACATCAAGTCGAAGATCAAAGGCGCCGAAGAAGAGTACCAGGACGATCTTGAACACGCATAAGCATTTATAACATTCACCATCCCGGCAGCAGCTGCCGGGATATATAACCTTACCCTATGGAAGAGAAAAAAGAAACTCAACCGCCATTACCACCCATTATTGACCAATTAAAAGAGTACGCCGAAACGAGGTTTAAGCTTTTAAAATATGAAGCAATTGAAGGCGGAACATCCATATTAGCCAGTATCATTGCCGATGTGGTAGTTGTGATCAGTATGGTATTGGCCTTTCTTTTTGCAAGTGTTACCTTAGGTTTTTTCCTTGCTGATGTTTTCCATTCATACTGGGAAGGATTTGGATGTGTTGCCGTACTTTACTTTTTGATAGCCATGTTTATCAAGATATTTAAACGCCACCTTGAAAGGCCGCTTATCAACATCTTTATTCAAAAAATATTTAAACGATAAACCATGGATCTTCATATCACAAACGTCAGTGACCTGCAGGCCGAAATATTCAGGTTAAAAGCGCTCGAAAAACAGCAGGCAGTAGCGGTGAAAGCCCGATTCAATAGTCCGTCGGCCTTATTTTCAACCGTACTTACACTGTTCCCGCGTTCAAACGATACCGACGGCATAAAGAATACCAGTTTCTTTCATCCCGATATCCTTAACCTGATATCAAGATTTGTGATTCCGCTTACGCTGAACAAAACGCTTTTCAGACATTCAAACTTTTTGGTTAAAACATTGGTTGGCCTTGTTTCCCAAAAGGCATCAAACTATGTTAATGAAGATACCGTTGGTGGTATTTGGGATAAAGCCAAGGCGCTTTTCGCCAAATTCACTAAAAAGAAAGATGATGCCGCATACAAACCTGCGCCATATGTTAAGCCGGTGGGTGGGGCAGCGGTATAAACCCTTATTTTTCCTATCCAGAGAGGCCATTCATTGGCAGTTAGGTTTTAATTCGTGAAATTGGTGGCTATTAGATATTTTTGCGCTTTATTTTAAAAATTAAAGTGGGAAAAGATAAGTTAAGACGCTTTGCCGAGGTTGAAACCTTTAGTAACGTACTGCAATTAGATGCAGGCAAACCTTTTAAAGGCCAGTGGAGCCCTGAGTTTTTCAAAAATGATAATCCTGTAGTGCTTGAGCTGGCCTGCGGTAAAGGTGAATATACCGTGAACCTTGCGCGCATGTTCCCCAATAAAAACTTTATAGGTATCGACTATAAGGGCAACCGCATCTGGCGCGGTGCCAAAACCGCTATTGAAGATGGAGTGCCTAACGTAGCTTTCTTACGCATCCAGATTGAAAACCTGCTCGATTATTTTGCCCCCGGCGAGGTTGACGAAATCTGGATCACTTTTCCTGATCCGCAGCCTCAGTTAAGCCGCGAAAAAAAGCGATTGACATCACCCCGCTTTTTAGATAAATACATTATTACTTTAAAACCGGGCGGCTGTGTTAATCTCAAAACAGATAACGACGGTTTACACGCCTATACCGCCGAAAAAATTGATGAATTAAAGTTAAACCTTCACGCCAAAACCGAAGACCTTTATAATTCGGAACACGCAGATGAAGTACTTTCTATCAAAACTTACTACGAGAAAAAATATTTAAAGGATAACAAAAACATTAACTACCTTAAGTTTTCATTTCCGGAAAACGCCTAATGGAGGACATTAATTTTTTTGAAAAAGTATACCAGGTAGCCCGCCTCATTCCACCGGGACGGGTAACCTCTTATGGGGCTATTGCAGCTTATCTTGGCACAAAAGGCTCATCGCGCATGGTAGGCTGGGCCATGCAGGCAGCCGGAAATGTAAAGCCTCCTGTGCCGGCACACAGGGTAGTAAACCGACAGGGCTTGCTAACGGCAAAAGCCCATTTTGGCGGTAACCGCATGGCCGAGATGCTTGAAAGTGAAGGTGTAAAAGTAATTGACGATCAGATCCAGGATTTCAAATCTCATTTTTGGGACCCGATGACTGAGCTGGCGCTGTGATCAATCGACTACTTTGTCGCACTTAATTATGTTCCCACCATCCTGAATGGAAACTGAAGTTATTTTCCCATTCTGATCTCTCGTAAAAAACACTTTCGCGTCTAAATCTAATAGATAAAATTTATCTTCAGATTCAGGGACGAGATACAGATCCGGGATCCCAGACATTCTTAATATTAATTGGCTATCTTTCAAAGTAACCGTCACCATTGCCCCATCCGCTCTTTTAAAAGTCCCTATGCGGGAACTTAAGACTTCGTTAGGCAAACGAACACTTTTGGGCTGTTCACTAATTGGAGCGCTTTTATATGCTTTGTAAATTATTTGTGCCCCCTCCGGAAAAGCGGCTCTCACAATATTATTACACATAATAAGTCCATTATCTGCGTTGGTCATCACCACTACTCCCCGTTTTGATTTGGGCAATAACACCATAATTGAAGCAACTCCGGGATCATTGCCGGCATGCTGCAACGCGTACTCATTGTCAGGCAATCCATTAATGACACGCCAGCCCAAACCCTGGTTGATATTGGGGTTAATATATGCCTGTTTGCTAATCATCTCTTTATACAATTTGTTGGAGAGATGCCCACCGTTCAATACCTCGAAAGCAAATTTCGACATGTCATTTACGGCAGTTGTTAAACCCGCGGCCGCGCTGCTTTGAACAGAATAATCATTCTTTACAATTTCTTTACCCTCGGCATCGTACATACCACTATACAGCGCAAAATCTTTTTTCCCATCCCATTCATGGCTGGTGTTGTTCATGTGCAATGGCTTAAACAATAATGAATCGGAGAGTTTAGCCAATGATGTATGGAATTTATGTTCGATTGCCAATCTCAGATATTCGAAACCCTCACCGGAATAATTAAATTTCGTTCCGGGTTCAAAATTGTAAGTTAATTTTCCAGAAGCATTCATCCATCTCCAGTTATCAAATCCCGACTGATGGCTTAGCACATGCCGGGTTGTTAATTTTTTAGAATATGCGTTCGAGGCAACTTCAGGATCAATATAATAATGGCAAAGGGGTTCGTCTAAATTCCATTTACCGTCCTGAACGAGCCTAAGCACTAAGGTGGTAAATACTACCTTAGTAACAGATGCCACCTCAAATAACATCTCTTGCGGAGCGGGTTGTCCATTGCGGGCATTCCCATATACACGTGCTTTTACTAATTTATTTTTATCAATTATAACAACCCCAACATCAGGAATATGGAGGTCCTTTTGCCATTGCTGTATTTTAGAATCAAGGCTGTTATAGTCAACGGAAGCCGTTTCCTCGTTTGGTGAACTATTTTTAATAGCCTGTTGAGCTTCAGATAAAGTACAGGAAAAACTCAACAGAAAAATTGCGATAACAATTACAGGTAAAGGTTTTTTAGAATATATCATTAATAATTGGTTTTTAATTAACCAGGCAACAGAGCATAAGCACCATGCCATTACAACACTTATTTGGTAGTCAGGCAATTATTTACGTCTCTCCATTTAAGATTGTTTGATATCAGACATTCATTGTTCGGTTCTGATACATTTAACGGTTGGGATCAGGCAATGCACATAGCCAAGTAATTCCCCCGGAGAAAGAAATTCGTTCCATGTTCAATAATTCTCTCATCGTCCGCAGACCACAGCCGGATACCGGCAGCAGTTTTTAGCTTACTTCGTAAACTGCAGCAATTCCATTCTGTTCCCAAACGGATCAATAAACGAAAAACGGGTACGCCCCGGAATAACAGGCTCCTCCCAAAACTCGACGCCTAAACTTTCTAAATGACGGCGGGCTTCGGCAATATCGGCAACTTCAAAAGCAGTATGCCGCGATGTGCGTGGCAACGCATCCTCCGTGCTTAAATGCAGTTGAATATCAGCCACCTGAAACCAGTAACCTTTTGAATTAAAGGCTGGCCGTTCTATTCGTTGCAAGCCAACAACGTCAGTATAAAAAATCCTTGCTTCCTCCAGTCGTTCCAGCGGAACACAAACCTGGATGTGGTCGGCGCGTTTAAAGTTGATCATAAGCCCCTCTAAATCTCCCCTGAAGGGGAGACTTTTAATAACACCTTTAATTAAATTGTTAATTTTTATGAACCTTGGTTATTCATGCTCGGCAAAAGTAAGCACATAACCGTTATTATCTTTTACTGAAAATTCAGTAGCACCATAAAAGGTTACTTCAAGTCCCTTTAATACGGTTACCTTATTCTTTATCTCTTCAAAAAAGGCCCGGATGTTTTTAAGGTTGATGTACAACAGCAATGAACCGCCATCGGTACGATGTATCTCGGGCAAATCATCAGCTAAGCTGCTAAAGGTCTGAAACATCATGGTAACACTGCCATTGGTCATCATGGCCCAAACCAAATCGCGCCCGGTTTCGGGTACGCTCATAGTTACTTTAAAACCCAACAGTTCATAAAAGCCGATGGTTTCATTAATATCATTTACAAAAATATTGGGCGATAAACTTTCCATAATCAGCGCGTAAAAAATTTGGTTAACGGCTATAAAAATAACGATCCATTCTTTTAAATGCTAAATATTTTAGCTTAATTAGCTTAAATTTTTATTAACAAACTCAACATCCCGTGGGAAAACTTGTAGAAGAATTTGATGCTTATCGCTCTAAAATGAACGACAGGATCATGGAAACCGCCAATACCAACATCAAACGCTTTTTTGCGCTCGATACAACCAGCTATGCCGAAGGTGCACTTGATGTGAAAACCAAAGAAATGCTTGGCCTGGTAGCCAGCATGGTTTTACGCTGCGACGACTGCATCAAATACCACTTGGGCAAATGCCACGAAGCCGGCGTTAACCATGATGAAATGAACGAGATCTTTATGATAGCCAATTTGGTAGGCGGTTCGATTGTTATTCCGCATTACAGACGCGCCGTTGAATACTGGGACGAACTAAATGATGTGAAATAAGTACACAACAACGTCGTTATAAGGAGTGAAGCAAATTCCTGTTTAGCATTATAGGATTCGCTCCTTGTAATACCGTTGTTTAATCCTTTACTTAACCTTTTCACGCCATGTACAGACCTGAATTCCGCAGAAAGCATTTTGATGTAGACATGTTTCCGATGTTCAATTTATTATTGATCGTGTTATCATTTCTCATGCTGAATGGTCGTCCCGCAATACGTTATCCTATTTTGATCAATTTGCCAGCAGGGTCTTCTTTTAATACCGCCGATCCTGATAGCTACTTCACCCTCACCACCATACTTATCGGGCAAAAAAAGTTGATGCTAAAGCTTGATGCTCCCGATATACGCGAAGCAGCACTCAAACAAATAGGAGATAAATACAACGTTGGTTTTACACCAGATGAGATCAATAAATTTGGCAAAACGGATGTGATTGGAACACCACTGGCTCAAATCAAAAAATATATTTCGGGTTATTACAACGCTACAGACTATTACAATCAACCGGGATTAAGACTCGATGAATTAGCCGAATGGATAAAAGAATCGCGCAAAGCTACATTCGAAAAACATAACAGTTCAACACGTATTTTTATTATGGCCGATGGAGAAACCCCATACCCCGTGATCAAAGATGTAATAGACATGTTAGCTCAACAAAAAATCACCAAATTTTCAATCATTTATTCCTACCTAAGACAAATATAATGCGCAATCAAACCAACAATCCAACCCGCTGTTCATGGGCCGGTACCGACGAACTATACATCAAATATCACGACGAAGAATGGGGCAAAGAGGTTCATGACGATCACACCTTCTTTGAATTCATGATCCTTGAATCGGCACAAGCCGGGCTTAGCTGGATCACTATCTTACGCCGCCGAGAAGGCTATCGTAAAGCATTCGCAAATTTTGACGTACAGAAAGTTGCTGCATTTAACGATGATGATGTTGAACGCCTGATGCAGGACGAAAGTATCATCCGCAATCGTCTTAAAATAAAAACGTCTATCAGTAATGCTCAGTTGTTTATCGGCATTCAAAAAGAGTTCGGATCGTTTGATAAATACCTGTACAGTTTTATGCCGGATGGTAAAGCGATCATGAACCATTCCAACTCAACGCCTGCCACAAGTCCGGAATCTGACGCTATTGCCAAAGACATGAAAAAACGTGGCTTTAAGTTTTTTGGCACCACCATTTGTTACGCTTTTATGCAGGCTACCGGTATGGTTAATGATCATATTCCTAACTGCAGCTTCAAATAAAACAAACACGAATTTTCACGAATGCGATCTAATTGCACAAATTGATAATGAAATTAAACCATGCAATTCATTAAAAATCGTGTTCTTTGCATAAACACCGGCATTAAAAAAATTCGAGCCAATTAGCTTAAATTCGTGCAATTAGTGTCAATGATATTATGAAAAAACTATTTCTTTTGGATGGCATGGCCCTTATTTACCGGGCGCATTTTGCTTTAAGTAAAACACCCCGCTTTACATCAAATGGGTTAAACACCTCGGCAATGATGGGTTTTACCAATACCCTGCTTGATGTTTTGAAAAAAGAGGCCCCCACCCACATGGCCGTGGTTTTTGATACCGAAGCACCAACCGAACGCCATACCGATTTTGAAGGCTACAAAGCGCACCGCGAAGCCATGCCCGAAGATTTGGCAAAGGCCTTGCCCTATGTTATAAAAATCATATTGGGGTTTAACATTCCAGTTATTACATCAGATGGTTACGAGGCCGACGATATCATCGGTACCCTCGCCAAAAAAGCCGAGCAAAAAGGTTACACCGTTTATTGTATGACACCCGATAAGGATTTTGGTCAGCTGGTATCAGATAATATTTTCATTTACAAACCAGCCCGCATGGGTAACGAAATGGAAATACAGGGTGTTAAAGAAATATTGGCCAAATGGGAAATTGAGCGTGTTGACCAGGTGATTGATATCCTCGGTTTATGGGGCGATGCTGTAGATGGCATCCCCGGCATTCCGGGCATTGGCGAAAAAACAGCCAAAACACTCATTAAGCAATATGGCTCAATGGAAAACATCTTTGAGCATAGCCACGAGCTTAAAGGTAAACAGCGCGAAAACGTTGAACAGTTTAAAGAGCAGGGCTTGATGTCCAAAAAACTGGCTACGATATTATTAAATGTCCCGGTTGAATTAGATGAGGAAGGTTTGGAAGTATGCGCCCCAAGCAAAGAATTACTGGAGCCGCTTTTTGCCGAATTAGAGTTCCGTACTTTAGGCAGGCGTGTGTTTGGCGACGACTTCAGCATTACCGAACTGAAGCCAGCCGGCACTCAGATCGATCTTTTTGGCAACCCGGTAGCAACTGCTCGTACCACAATGACAGTTGATGTGGAAGACATTCATGAAGAGCTTACCCTTGCTGCCAAAAACATCAACAATACACCGCATGAGTATCACCTGGCTGACACCGCTGAAAAACGAGCCGAACTCATCAAAATATTAGCCGGGCAACCAACATTTTGCTTCGATACAGAAACTACCGGCACCGATCCTAATTATTGCGAACTGGTTGGCCTTTCATTCTCAGTTAAACCGGGAGAGGGTTGGTATGTGCCGGTTCCTGCTGATCAGGTTGCTGCACAAAGCATAGTTACCGAGTTTAAGGAGATCCTCGAAAACGAGAACATCGGCAAAATAGGGCAGAACATTAAGTTTGATATCCTGATGCTGAAATGGTATAACATTGAAGTAAAGGGCACCCTGTTTGATACCATGCTGGCCCACTATATCATCGATCCGGATACCCGCCATAATATGGATATCCTGTCTGAAAATTACCTGGGCTACAAGCCTGTTTCTATCACCGAGCTTATTGGTGCCAAAGGCAAAAACCAGGGCAACATGCGCGATGTGGAGTTTGAAAAAATAAAAGAATATGCTGCTGAGGATGCCGATATCACCCTTCAACTTAAAAATGTTTTCGAACCCAAACTAAAAGAAGTTGAAGGCGAAAAACTCGTGAACGAGATAGAACATCCGCTCATCTACGTACTGGCTGACATGGAGTACGAGGGTGTAAAAATAGACCACGATACCCTGCGCGATTTCAGCAAAACACTGGAAACGGACATTGCCCAGTACGAGAAAACGGTTTATGAAAAAGCAGGCGTAAAATTCAACATAGCATCGCCAAAGCAATTAGGCGAAGTGTTGTTTGAGAAACTGATGCTCGACCCTAAAGCAAAAAAAACCAAAACAGGCCAGTATCAAACAGGAGAGGACGTGTTGCTTTCATTAGCCGCCAAAAGCGATATTGTACGCGATATCCTGGATTTCCGCCAGCTTCAAAAATTAAAGTCGACTTACGTAGATGCGCTGCCGCAGATGGTAAACCCTAAAACCGGGCGCGTACACACTTCATACAATCAGGCTGTTGCTGCAACAGGTCGGTTAAGCAGCGTTAACCCTAACCTGCAAAACATCCCAATCCGCACCGAGCGCGGTCGTGAGGTAAGGAAGGCTTTTATCCCAAGGGATAGCGGCCACACCATAGTATCTGCGGATTATTCGCAGATCGAACTTCGCATTATTGCCGAAATCAGCAAGGACCCTAACATGATGCAGGCTTTTATCAATAACCATGACATCCATACGGCAACAGCCGCCAACGTTTACGGCATCGGGTTAGATGAAGTAACCAGCGATCAGCGCCGCAATGCAAAAGCAGTTAACTTCGGTATTATTTACGGTCAATCGGCCTTTGGTTTATCGCAAAGCCTGGGCATTCCACGTAAGGAAGCCGCCGAAATTATTGAGCAATACTTTATCCAGTTTGCCGGTATTAAGCAATACATGAGCGACACTATGAACTTCGCCCGCGAAAACGGTTATGTATGCACACTGATGGGCCGTCGCCGCTACTTGCGCGATATCAATTCGGCCAACGCAACTGTTCGTGGTTTTGCTGAGCGAAATGCCATCAATGCGCCTATACAGGGTTCGGCAGCCGATATGATCAAAATAGCCATGATCAACATCCACCGCGAACTGAAAGCCCAAAAGTTGGATACCCGCATGACCATGCAGGTACATGACGAGTTGGTGTTTGACGTACCGCATCATGAAGTGGAAATTGTAAAACCCATCATTATGCACAACATGAAAACCGCCATCAAAACCGAGGTACCTATCATGGTGGAGATCGGCACAGGTTTAAACTGGTTGGAGGCGCATTAAGCCCCTTGCCCCCTGAAGGGGGAGTTTCATAAAGATATCCTTGCGCTCGTTTGTAACGAGCGCTTAATATGGGTTTGCGTTTTAAACGCAACTGGCGATACAATCGCCCAACCACGTTAAGCACTCGTTACAAACGAGCGCAAGTTAAATCTTTATTTCCATCGTCATTGCGAGGCACGAAGCAATCCCAAACTGTACAGAGAAACTTGCATAGCTGCTCTGTAAACAGGGGATTATTAATAATTATAATTTGATTTTATAGGCATTAATGAGCTCCCTTGGGTCGGTTGTCGTCGTGCCTCGCAATGAAGCGGGGAGATAATGGGATTCTCAATCCCCCCTTTTCCCTATCATTTTTACAACTATAACATCTTAACGATAATAAAATTTCAGTGCTTTTTATCTAATTTTTCCAAAACTATATTAATTCTCATAGGTTTCTCTTTTGGTAATCTTTGCTTAAATTGAGCCAATAAAACCTGAATGAAAATATACCATTTGAGTGCCGAGTGCTATCCCGTTGCTAAAGTTGGCGGGCTTGCCGATGTTGTTGGCGCATTGCCTAAGTACCAGAATCTTGCAGGTTTGCAGGCTGCAGTTGTTATGCCTTTTTACGACCGTAAGTTTACCCAGGAAAACGACTTTGAAATTGTTTTTGCTGCGGCAACCCTGCTTGGTAACCGCCGCCTTTTCTTCGAGATATTAAAAGAGAAAACAAATAAACTTGGTTTTGAGCTTTATTTAGTAAAAATCCCGGGCTTGCTCGACAGGGAAAATATCTACAGCTACCCGGATGAACGCGATCAGTTCATGGCCTTTCAACTGGCATTTTTAGATTGGATCAGCTATTCGCAGCAAACACCCGATCTGATCCATTGCCACGATCACCATGCCGGTTTAGTCCCGTTTTTGCTTTATCATTCAAAACTATATACAAGGCTGGCTAATACACCAACCATATTTACCATACACAATGGTCAGTACCACGGTGCTTTCGGCTGGGACAGGCTGTCCTTATTACCGGAGATCGATCTGACCAAAACAGGCCTGCTCGACTGGGCAGGAGGCATCAATCCACTGGCAGCTGCAGTTAAATGCAGCTGGCGTTATACAACGGTGTCGCCAACTTATCTGGAGGAGCTTACCTACAACTCGAACGGATTAGAATACCTGTTTTATATTGAACGGGCAAAGGGCTACGGTATCATGAACGGTATCGACACCGAGGTTTGGAATCCGCAAACCGACCCCATGATCCCGAACAAGTTTTCGGTTAAAACATTGGCAAAAGGCAAAAAAGCTAATAAAGAGGCTATCTGCAAACGCTTTGAGCTTGACCCCGAAAAACCGTTGTTCACCTTTATCGGTCGCCTTGTCGTTGAAAAAGGTGCCGACCTGTTGCCTGCCGCCATCGAGCGCAGTCTGCTCGAAAACGAAGGTGAAGTAAACTTTGTAATATTGGGTGCAGGCGATAAAGAAAACGAACTGGCCCTGCTTCAGCTTAAAAATAAATATCCCGAACACTGCAATGTATTTATAGGCTATGATGAGTCATTGGCGCACCTGATCTATGCCGGGGCCGATTTCCTCTTGATGCCATCACGCGTAGAACCCTGCGGCCTTAACCAGCTGTATGCACTGCGGTACGGCACCATGCCAATTGTGCGCACTACCGGAGGATTGAAAGACTCCGTTATTGACTTTGGCGATGAGGGGGGCTATGGTATCCGCTTTATACAAGCCAGCGTACAGGATATCTGCCACTCGGTTTTCAGGGCAAAACAACTTTACCAGGATACTGCTAAAATGCAGCAGCTCCGCAAGCAAATGATGGCACTTGATTTTTCATGGGCACGCTCAACACAACAATACACTGAACTATACGAAAGCTTAAAACTAACTTTATGACATCCAAAGTAATCTCCATTGTGCTCGGTGGCGGCCAGGGCAGCCGTTTATCACCGCTTACCGCAACGCGGTCAAAGCCGGCAGTTCCAATTGCGGGTAAATATCGTTTGGTAGATATTCCCATTTCAAACTGTCTGCACTCGGGCATTACGCGTATTTATGTGTTAACGCAGTTTAACTCGGCCTCGTTGAACAAGCACATCAAAAACACATACCACTTCAGCAGTTTTAGTGATGCTTTTGTTGATATCCTTGCAGCAGAGCAAACACCATCAAGCGTAGCCTGGTTCCAGGGTACGGCCGATGCTGTTAGGCAAAGTTTACACCACCTGGCAGTGCATGAATTTGAGTATGTACTGATCCTTTCGGGCGATCAGTTGTACCAGATGGATTTTGAAGATATGATTAACCACCATATCGAAACCAATGCCGAAATTTCAATTGCCACCATCCCGGTTGATGCAGCTGATGTTCCTGGCTTTGGGATCCTGAAAACGGACGAAAACAACATGATCACCTCGTTTATCGAAAAGCCAAAAAGCAATTTCGAAAGCTGGGCATCAGAAGTTAGTCCGGAGATGCAGGCAGAAGGCCGTGTATACCTGGCGTCGATGGGTATTTACATCTTTAACCGCAAGCTGCTGTATGAGTTGCTTGAAGGTAATGAGCGTACCGACTTTGGTAAAGAGATCATCCCACAATCAATTGAAGGCCACCGTGTGGCCAGTTATCAATACGAAGGCTACTGGACAGATATCGGTACAATTCCATCATTCTTTGAGGCTAACCTGGGGCTAACCGACAATATCCCTAAGTTTAACCTGTTTGATAAAAACCCGATCTACACCCGCGCACGTATGTTGCCGCCGTCAAAAATATCAGGCACACTGATGGAGAAATCCATAGTTGCGGATGGTTGTATCATCAATGCTAAACAGATCATACATTCCATAATCGGCATTCGTACCCGTATCGGTGTAAATACCATTATCGAAAACTGTTACGTGATGGGCAGCGACAATTATCAAACCCTCGAGGAGATAGCTGAATGTAAGGAAAGCGGTTCGCCAATTATGGGCATTGGTGATAATTGCCATATCCAAAACGCCATCATTGATAAAAATACGTACATCGGTAACAATGTAATCATTAATTGTGGCGAGAAACTTGAAGACGGCGACTACGGCACCCATACCGTGCAGGACGGCATTGTTGTAGTTAAGAAACGGGCTATAATACCAAGCGGCACAGTTATTTAATTAAAAAATAAAAAAAACAAACCATAGTTAATTTGTTATAGATAGTACTAACCATCTAAAACATAATCAACTATGAAAAAGGCACTATGTTTGATCGCTTTAGCAGCGATCTCTTTCGGCAGCGTTTTCGCTCACGGTACAGTAGTTCGCCCGTCAAAAGGCATTATGCAAACTGATACTACCAAGAAGAAAAACAAGCCTAAAAAAATGAAAAAAGATACCACCATGAAAAAAGACACCATGAAAATGAAGAGGAAATAAGTCTTTAAGTCTGAAGCCGGAAGTTTTAATTTCGGTGGTATCAAAACGCGAACAGCCCCGGCATTTTGCTGGGGCTGTTCGCGTTTGAAAAAATCATGTCATTGCGAGCGTAGCGCGGCAATCGCATGCTATACAGGGTGGCCATGCTTCCGTGCGATTGCCTCGTACAGCAATGACGTTATAGCGAAAACTACAACTCAATAGTCTCACCAATAGCAGGCAACTTCAAATTCAAACCCGCTTTGATAAACTTCTCAACTACCTCGTCTTTATCAATTTTAATAACCGGGAACGAATCATAATGAACACCGATAATATTTTTGCAGTTTATAAATGCCGCTGCTTTAATAGCATCATCAGCACCCATAGTATAATTATCGCCGATAGGCAGGAATGCCCAGTCGAGGTTGTCATCTTCCAGCAACTTCATATCATAAGTAAGTGCAGTATCGCCGGCAAAGTAAACCGCTTTTCCTTCAGCGTAAATAACGAAGCCTGCAGGATTACCACCAGGCGAACCATCAGGCAAAGTGCTTGAATGTACAGCATTCACCATTTTAACCCGGCCAAAATCGAAGTTAAAGCCGCCGCCAATATTCATTCCGTGTACATTTTCAATACCTTTGGTACCAAGCCATCCGGCAATTTCAGCAATGCAAATTACTTTCGCACCACTGCTCTTAGCAATTTCCAGCAGATCGGCCACATGGTCGCCATGGCCATGCGATACCAGGATATAATCGGGTTTTAAGCTGTGAATGTCAATATCCTTTGCCAACGGGTTAGGGCTTATAAACGGATCGAAAAGTAATTTCTTTCCGCCAGTTACAATCTCAAGTGCCGATTGGCCATAATAAGTAGTTTTCATAGAATGTTATTTTATGATCTGATCAAAAGTAAAACACTTATACCAGCGATTTGATTTAGTGGCAGAAAAGTTACAAATAGATGTTTGAACAGGCAGTTCTATAATCGTCAAAGGGTAAAAATTCGTTCACAAAAAAAGCGTCATTGCGAGGCACGAAGCAATCCCAAACTATACAGAGCGGCTCTGCTTATCGGGGATTGCTTCGTGCCTCGCAATGACGCTTTAATATCTTTAAAAAAAGGAGCGTTAGAATTGGTTATTTACCAAACATATTACCCAGGCCGCCCAAGCCGCCAAACATACTTTGGGTCATGGCTGCCATTTCGCTCTGGTTAATGTTTTCGGCTTGCTCAATCGCTTTATTGATAGCCACAACAAGCAGTTCTTCCAGTTCTTCTTTATCAGCACCTGCTAAAAAATCGGGATCGATCTGTACCGACTGGATCACTTTGCTGGCGTTGGCATTCACAACTATTTTGCCACCCTCGGCCGAACCTGATACACTGATGGCATCAAGGCGTTTTTTCATTTCACCAGCCTTTTGCTGGGCTTCCATTAATTTATCAAACATAGTTTTAGTTTTTAGTGAGTGGTTGATTGGATGAGTGGTTTGGAAGGCGAGCAGAAAAGGTGATCAATCATTATCCGATTAAAACCACTCACCTAATCAACCCAATAAACCATTCTCCAACCCCATTAATCATCACTGGTATCACCATTTCCGTTATATGCACTTTTACGCACAACAGGCATGCCAACTGTGTTAAACAGGTCATCGAGTTTGAGCAGACTGCCATTGGCCAGATTGGTGAGCAATACCACGGTAATATCGTTCTTCATATCGCGCAGGTAAATGTGCCTGAAACCATGCCACCAGCCGGTGTGATAGATCACTTCTTGCCCGGGCGCGGTAAATGTGCGCCAGCCATAGCCATAACTAAAGTGCCCGTGAACCATCGGGTTGCGCGGCACATAGGCCGAATCAAGTGTGGCCGGTTTTAACAACAATCCTGCACGTAAGGCACGGTCAAACAAAAACAGGTCGCCAACGGTGCTGTAGATGCCTTTATCGCCCACCGGGCCGTCCAAAAAGTTCTGTACTACCGAGTAGCGCCACTGGCCGCGATCATGCCCAACAACATCAACAGGTATTTTATCATATACCGCTTTTGAATAAACATGGGTATGCGCCATACTGGCCGGCTTAAACACATTTTCCTGCATAAACTGGGCATAGCTCATTCCGCTCACTTTTTCAATGATGGAACCAAGCACCATAAAGTTGGAGTTGTTATACAGGAAGCGTTTATTCGGCTCATTGAAACGTGTCGGCTTATTATCGGCAATCATTTTCATGGCCTCGGCATTGGTAAGGCCTTTGCGCTGGTTCAAATGATTTTTGCGATAGATATCGTCGACAAAATACACATAGTTCATCATGCCCGAACGGTGGGTGAGCAACAGGCGAATGGTTACGCCATCGTACGGAAAATCGGGGAAAAACTTTTTAACATCATCATCAAGCTTCAGTTTACCGCGTTCCATAAGCTGCAAAATAGCGGTTGATGTCATGGTTTTGGTAACCGACGCCAACTCAAACTGCGAGCCTATTTTCAGGCTGTCGCGGTGCAGGTAGTCGGCCCAGCCAATGGCTTTTTCGTAAACTATTTTACCTTTTTTTGCCACCAGCACATTGCCGTTAAAGCCCCGCGTGCGATGCAGCTCCTGCATTACGGCATCTATCTTTTTATCGGCGTTTTTAGGATTATAGGCAAGCAGCGCCGCGGTATCAAGCGGCTTGGCAGCAATCTGCGATTGCGCTTGATCTTTGTTTTTATTTTTTGATGAACAGGCTAACAGTAACAGGGGGGCAGCAAACACTACCAGGCTTTTGTACACTAATCTCATAAAGCAATTTATCTCACACTAAACGAATGCGAAAATTAGAAATTATACAGCAGGTATTAATTAAAGTTTTAAAATTTTCTGTTAGTTAGCACAATTAGTATGTTTAAGCATGATTTTGTTTAAAAAAGGCTTGTTCATTATGGCTTTAGTGCTCGTTGCAGGATTGGCACAGGCTCAAACTGTTGATGTTAGCAGCACGATAAAGGAAGGTATCAGGCTTAACAGTGAAAAAAATTACGCCGCGGCTATTGAAAAATATAAAGAGGCGCTGGCTGCCGAGCCCGATAACGCACAGGCCAACTACCAGCTGGCTTTCAGCCTCAATGCTTCGGGCAAGGGAACTGAAGCGATACCCTATCTTAACAAAGTAATTAAAACAGGAAGCGACCTTACCGGGCCGGCTTATGAACTCATGGGCAGTATTTATGATACCGCACATCAGCCGCAACAAGCTATTGATGCTTATAAAGAAGGCATAAAATTAAAGCCCGATTATCAGCCATTGTATTTTAATCTGGGGATAGCTTATTTCCGGGCGCAAAAATATGCCGAGGCTGAGCTGGCCGCCATTGAAGCTATTAACCTCGACCCCAAACATGCCAACAGCCAGCGCTTATACGGATTGGTAACTTTCCATCAAAACAAGAGGGTACCGGCATTGATGGGCCTGTGCAGCTTCCTGCTGCTCGACCCGGAAGGCCCCCGTGCTGATGAAGCTTACACCAACCTGCAAAGCTTACTGAAAGGCGGCGATCTGAAAGCAGCAAAAGCAGATCCCGAAACCCTGATGCTTAATAAAACTTTAGGAACCTCGGTTGCGGCATCAGGCAGCCAGCTGGATTCCCAGTTAAAAAATATTTTTACTGCTGTTGGTAAACTTGGCGAAAAAACCGGCAAGCAATCTTTCTTTTGGAATTATTACGCGGCTTTTTTTTACAAGCTGTCACAATCCCCACATTTTCCAACAGCGGTTAAATTGATTGGTTTAAGTGCGGATAAAACCGGAGGTGCTGCCTGGCTACAAAGCAATGCAGATAAGCGCAAAGCACTGGATGAGTGGATAGCATCTGCCGAAAGAAAATTTTAATGCAAATTAATCGCCGATAAATCATTGCTATGCCATATAGAAAATGATGATTGCATAATTTACATATCCATAATTGCGAAAGCCAAAGTTTTACTATTTTTGAACACACAAAATTTAACGACATGAATTTTCCGGCTGAATTAAAATACACTAAAGACCACGAGTGGATAAAGGTTGAAGGCAATGTAGCTACCGTAGGCATCACTGAGTTTGCTCAAAGTGAGCTGGGCGATATTGTTTATGTTGACGTTACTTCATTAGGTAAAGAAGTTGCTAAAGACGAGGTTTTTGGTACTGTTGAGGCAGTTAAAACTGTATCTGACCTGTTTATGCCCGTTACCGGTACTGTAACTGAAGTTAACCCGGCCCTAAACAGCGAACCTGAGCTGGTTAACACTGATCCATATGGCGAAGGCTGGATGGTAAAGATCACCGTAGCTGATGCTGCTGATGTTGATTCTCTTTTATCTGCCGACGATTACAAAACGGTTATCGGCGTATAAATGAAGCTGCTTTTAAAATATCACGGGCCCGCTATTTTGTGGGCCTTATTTGTTTTAGTTATTTGCTCGGTACACCTTGACTCGGTTGATAAATCGCCGTTATTTTTTGAAGGCTTTGACAAGCTTACACACTGCGGTTTATTTTTCACCCTGATTGTGCTGGTTAGTTTTGGTGTTATCAGGCAACAAAAGCCCCGGCGGCTTACGTATACAGGTATGTTTGTCATTTGGATTGTCAGCGTATTTTTCGGGGGATTAATCGAAGTGCTGCAGGCATCCGTTTTCACCTGGCGCACCGGCGATTGGAATGATCTTTTTTGTGATGTATTAGGTGCCTGCATGGGTGTTTTTAGCGTTATGCTGACTATTGAGGCGATTGGAAAAAAATGAAAAAAAACAAACTGATTATATTATTGGGAGCACTGCTGTTAACAGGGGCTTCATCATGCGGAATTTTCCACAAAGGTTGTGGCTGTCCGCATTTTGGAAAAGTTAAAGCAACAGGCTCAAATGTGCAAATGATAAGTTAGATGTGCAGATGATGATAGATGTGCGGATTTTAAATGTGCAGATGTGCAAATGATGGTTTAGCGAGTAAGATTATTTCAGGCAAAGCACAATTTACTAATCAATTTGTGGGTGTTCAACTTTTTAAAGTGTAAACACTTGCGATTTTTTTCAAAACAAACACTACTGATAATCAGCGCCTTAATTTTAGTAGCTATCGGCAAATTATCAAGCATGAACAAATCACTACTGATAATCAAAGACTTGTATTTTTTAGAAATTAAAAGCTGAACACCCGTTTTTTAAAAACTGAACACTGACAGGATCGCGTCAGTAAAAGCAGAATCAATGGCATCAAAAAGTCATTTGCACATTTGAAATCTGCACATTTGGAACCCCTCGCATTTCCATCCAAATTTCACATTAAAGTCATTTGCACATCTGCACATTTAAAATCTGCACATCACGGCGCATCTTATTTGGATTTAATATAAATAAGCTTACATTTGCTACGTTTTATATTATAAATGATGAGGCTATCACAACTGGAAGTAGGCGAAACAGGTATTGTAAAGGAATTTACCGACCTTGAAATGTCGGTAAAACTCATGGAGATGGGTTGTTTACCCGGCGAAGAAGTCCGCATTTCGCGTATTGCCCCTCTTGGCGATCCTATTGCCATCAGCGTATCCGGCTATCAGCTTAGCTTACGCAGGTTTGAAGCGTCCACCATCATTTTGCAGTAGTTTGTAAGCATTGAAAAACAATATAAGAGTTGCTCTTGTAGGAAATCCAAATACCGGTAAATCAACTCTATTTAATATACTAACCGGGCTAAATCAAAAAATCGGAAACTTTCCGGGGGTTACTGTTGATAAAAAAACAGGCTTTTGTACCCTGCCCGATGGCCGCACGGCCGAAATAATTGACCTTCCGGGCACTTATAGCATCTACCCAAAAAGTAAAGACGAATCTATTGTATTTTCGGTACTGGCCGATAAATCAAAAGGCATGGTGCCCGATTTGGTTGTGGTGATCTTGGATGCATCCAACTTAAAACGCAACCTGCTGCTTTATACCCAGATTGCCGACCTGAAGATTCCCGTAGTGGTGGCGCTTAATATGATCGATGTATCGGAGAAAGCAGGCATCAAAATAAACATCGATCTTTTTGCCAAAAAGCTGGGCGTACCGGTTGTACCTATCTCTGCCAGGAAAAATACCGGCATCGATAAGCTTAAAAGCGCCATTGCCTTTGCCAACAGCGTGCCGTTGCAGCAGGATACCATTGATATTGAAAGCATCGCCCCGGGCATTATAGCCCAGATAAAAGGGGAGATGCAGGTTGAAAATCCCTATGTGGCGCTTCAGCTCGCCCATCAGCATGAAACGCTGAGCTATCTTTCGGCAACCGAAAGCGACCGCATTGAACAGCTGGAGCAGGAGCACGCTTTCCACTCGCAAAAAGCACAGGCTACAGAAACCGTTGCCCGCTATAATTTCATCAACGATCTGCTTTACGATACCGTTACCAAGCCCGAAACGGCACATGACGAAACTGTAAGCAACAAGATAGATAAGATCCTTACCCACAAAGTATTTGGCTTTGTGATCTTCTTCGCCATTTTGCTGTTCATATTCCAGGCCATTTTTTCATGGTCGGCATATCCGATGTCGCTCATTGAAGACCTGTTTATCTGGCTGCAAGCCGGTGCTGCTAAAGTATTGCCTGCCGGTCCTCTGAGTAGTTTGATCATTGATGGTGTACTCGCCGGCCTGAGTGGGGTGCTGGTGTTTATTCCTCAAATTGCTATCCTCTTTGCGCTGATCTCTATTTTGGAAGATACGGGCTACATGTCGCGCGTTACCTTCATGATGGATAAAGTAATGCGTAAGGTAGGGCTCAACGGTAAATCGGTAGTGCCGCTTATCGGCGGTTTTGCATGCGCAGTGCCATCTATCATGAGTACCCGCACTATCGAAAACTGGAAAGACAGGATGATCACCATCATGGTAACGCCACTGGTGGCTTGCTCGGCCCGTTTACCCGTTTATACCTTATTGATTGCATTGGTTGTTCCTAACCGAAACGTGTGGTGGATCTTTAACCTGCAAGGCCTCGCGCTTACGGCCATGTATGTGCTCAGCATTTTTTCGGCTGTTATTGTGGCTTTTGTGATGAAGTTTATATTGAAAGCCCGCGAACGTGGCTACTTTATCATGGAACTGCCCGTTTACCGCATGCCAAGATGGAAGAATGTGATATTTACCATGTATGACCGTTCAAAAACCTTTGTGCTGCAAGCCGGCAAGGTGATCATTGCGGTATCGGTAATACTATGGGTATTGAAATCATACGGTCCGGGCGACAGGTTTGCACAAATAGATAAACAATACGCCCAGCCGCAATACACCAAAACCATGACACCGGACAGCCTGACCAAAGTTATCGCTTCCGAAAAACTGGAAAACTCTTATGCCGGCGTATTCGGTCATGTTATTGAGCCCGTTATTAAACCGCTTGGCTTTGATTGGAAGATAGGCATAGCGCTCATCAGTTCATTTGCTGCCCGCGAAGTATTTGTGGGCACCATGGCCACCATTTACAGCGTGGAGGGCGATGCCGACAAGCTGCAATCGGTACAGGAAAAAATGCATGAAGCTAAAAATCCAGAAACCGGTGAACCAGTATTTACGCTGGCGGTAGCTTTCTCGCTCATGATGTTTTATGCCTTTGCTATGCAATGCGCCAGCACCGTGGCTGTAGTGTACCGCGAAACTAAAGACTGGCGATGGCCGGCCGCTCAGTTTGCCTATATGACTATGTTGGCGTATACGGCATCATTTATTGTGTATCACTGGTTGAAGTAGTTTTTTTAGTTTAATTCATGGATCATAATTGATGGTTCATGGTAAAAAAGCTGAGCAATGCACCTTATTTTAACTTTACTTAGAGCTGTTTAAAAATGAGTGAAAATTTCTTTTGCGTAGAGACGCATAATTGCATCTCCCGTAGGACAAGTCTTTTTGAAGGTTATCTTGCCATCGTAAATTGTATGCGGGAGACGCAATTATGCGTCTCTACAATTAAAAACAATAAATTTAAACAGCTTCTTAGTCATAGAACAATAACAAAAAAAGCGATGAACCATGATCTATGAACTATAAGCCGCAAAATTCTTATCTTTGATTTGAGGTAAAAATTGGATAAAGTAAAAGTTTTAGAGAAATATTTACCGGCAGAAGCGGCCCCGCTTATTGCCCGGTGGATCGACTACTTCAAATGCGAATTTAAAATTTCGCGCAACCGCAACAGTAAATTTGGCGATTATCGTTCACCTTACGGAGGCAAAGGTCATCGGATCTCAGTTAATTATGATCTTAACCCCTATGCTTTTTTGGTAACAACCGTACATGAGTTTGCGCACCTGCATACCTGGAACGAGCATAAGCAAAAAGCCAAACCCCACGGAACAGAGTGGAAAAACAATTTCAAAAAAATGATGCAGCCATTTTTTGAAAAGGAAATTTTTCCGGCCGATGTTAAAAAAGCTATCATAAACTATCTGGATAATCCAGCTGCTTCAAGCTGCTCGGATCTTAACCTGTACCGCTCGCTGCGCAAATACGACCCGCCAAAAGAGTCGGAAGCAATTTTAACGGTTGAAAAGATTCCGCTTAAGGCATTATTCAAGCTGAAGGACGGCAGGGTATTCCGCAAGGATGAAAAGCTGCGTAAACGGTTTAAATGTACTGAAGTGGCTACCAAACGCATTTATTTGTTTAGCCCGGTAGCCGAGGTGGAGTTGATTGAGGGAGCTACAGCGGCTTAGATTAAAGAAAGAAATTTATACACGAATGCCTTTCAAGTAGGTTACAATTAATCGAATTACACGAATCTTGATTGACCTGCAATTTAAAATTCGTGTAATTCGATCAATTCGTAAAAATTTTTCAAACTTAAATGGGGTTTCCTTACCGCGCAGCAGGGAAATCACTTTTGGAACACGAGGCACCTACGGAGCCTTGAAACTCGTTTAATTTTCCCTATAAACACGCTACCCCTCGGGGGTGGTCATTAAGTTAAGGGATTGACAGGTTGCACCAGAGGTGCAAAAGGTTTGTAGAAATTAAAGATTTGTTTGTCTTGGTGTGCCAGAGGTACACAACTCCGAGTGTTCCGTACCTCTGGCACGGTTATTTTCGGTATATGATATTACTACAAACCTGTTCCCCCTCTGGGGAATTTCCCCTTAACTTAATGACATTGCCCTCCGGGGTTGTCACCGTTAAATCTTATAACTCCGTTAGGAGTATCGTGTTTATAGCAACATATTACTTTTGCAACAGGCTCCATAGGTGCCCCGTGTCGCCTGTTTGTTTTAAAAGCGATTCCCTGAACCGTGCAGGCGCAAACTTTTTTATTTAAGCTGTTTTAGCTAAATTAGCATAAAAGTATTTACAACATGAGTACTACCATCCCTGCAACTGCTGTCGATATCTACCGGATGCTGCCCGAGGGTACCAGGTGCGAAGTGCTGTACAACCAACTCATCATGACGCCGGCACCCAACACCGATCATCAATTTATTTCCGTAAAACTTTCGGCCCTGCTGTATAATTTTTTAGAAGAAACAGGAAAAGGTGTAATTCTGCATGCCCCTGCTGATGTCTATTTTGAACAGGAACAATCCGTTTTACAGCCAGATGTACTGGTGATCCTCAATGAAAATAAATCCATCATCCAAAAAGATGGCATTCATGGTGCGCCAGATGTTGTTTTTGAAATATTGTCAGGCAACCGCATCCATGACACTTTAAAAAAGAAAAGCCTGTATGAAAAGGCTGGTGTGAAAGAATATTTCATTATTGATCCTGAGGACAAGAAGGTGATCATGTTTGCTTTTAATGAAATCAATCAGTACGAGCTGGCTTATGAACTCACCGGTAAAATCACCTCTGCGGTTTTGGGGTGCAGCTTTAATTTGTAAAAAACATGAGTTATATCTGCAGCCATTGCGGCAAAGAACACGAAGAATGGCCAGCCCTTACTTTCAATGCACCGTATGCATATTACAGACTTAGCAACGAAGATAAAAATAACATAGCCGAGCTTGGGTCGGATCATTGCATCATCAATTATAAAAATCAAACAGATTTATTCATTAGAGCTACTCTAATTCAAAAAGTTAACAGCCATTGTAATAATTTAGACTATGGCATATGGGTTTCACTAAGCGAAAAAAGTTATAATGACTATGCTGATAACTTCGATAACGAGAATCACATAACATCATATTTTGGATACCTAAGCAATAATATACCAGGATATGAAGATACATTCATTATCCACACCACCGTTAATACCCGTGCTGGTAATGAGCGGCCCGAGGTTGTACCTCATGAAGGTTTTGAGCATCCATTTGTAACTGATTACTATAATGGCATTGAGAAAGATGAAGCTGAACGCAGAATAGCGGACATGTCAAAAAGCCAATAGCTTTTCCTATTTTCCTGATCCCAAATCACCCAATCAATTTATTCCGTACTTTTACCGCATGGCAAAAGTTACATCATTTGTAAATAACCCTTACCAGGAAAATACCTATATTTTGCACGATGAAACCGGCGAATGCGTGATCATTGACCCGGGCATGTATACCGCACCCGAGCAAAACGCTGTTGTTAATTTCATCAAAAGCAATAACCTGAAGCCTGTTATGCTGCTTAATACCCATTGCCATGTTGACCATGTATTAGGTAACAAATTTGTGTTTGACCAATACGGCCTTAAACCCCGTTTCCACATTGGCGAATCAGAAGTACTGGCAGCCGTGGTAGCTTATGCCCCATCTATGGGTTTTCAATATGAGGTATCACCTATGCCCGATGAGTTTTTGCCCGAAACAGGTACCATCCATTTTGGCAATACCACTCTGCATTTGATTTTTGCGCCGGGACATTCGCCTGCACATTTGTGTTTTTATGATAAAGAGGCAAAAATCCTGATAGGGGGAGATGTACTGTTCAGGAATAGTATCGGTCGTACGGATTTACCCGGCGGTAACTTTACCCAGCTGATAGACAATATCGAGACCAAACTGTTCACCCTGCCCGATGATGTTACCGTTTATCCCGGCCACGGCCCCGAAACAACCATCGGCTATGAAAAACAAAACAATCCGTTTTTAACTTAGTTAACATCATAGTAACGTTTTACTGAGCACAAGCAAAACCTGAACGCATAATCCCCACACAATTTGAACACGTCCATTTACATAGCAAAGCGTTACCTGTTTTCGGGTAAAAAAATGCATGCTATCAATATCATTTCGGGCATTTCTATGCTGGGGGTACTCATTGGCAGTGCGGCTTTGCTCATTATCCTTTCGGTGTTCAATGGCTTTGAAAAAGTTATCCTGTCGTTATACAGCAATTTTACGCCCGAAATAAAGATAGAAGCCAAACTGGGCAAAACTTTTAACCCCAACACGCCTTACTTTGCTTCCCTGCATAAAGATGCCCGTGTGTTTTCTTTTACCGAGGTGCTTCAGGAAAAAGCCCTGATCAAATATGCCGACAATCCCTTTTTGGGCACGGTAATGGGTGTGAGCGATGATTTTTTGAAAAACAGCCAGCTTGATAGTACCATAGCCATAGGCTCGTTCACGCTTAAAAGCGGCAATCAAAACTTTGCGGTGATCGGCTCTACAATACAACGTACTTTGGGCATTAACGTACATGATCAGCTTTCGCCAATACAGATTTTTTCGCCGCGGCGCGATGCGGAAAACTCGGCCAACCCCTTAAACGAATTTGTTGTTCGCAGTATCAATCCGTCGGGCGTATTTGCCATACAGCAGGAGTTTGATGATATAACTGTAACCCCAATTGAGTTTGCCCGCGACCTGCTCGATCAACCGGTGAACGTATCTTCACTGCAGCTCAATTTTAAACGCGGTACTAATCTCGATGCCGTGCAAAATGACATTCAGGATAAAATAGGAAAAGATTTTACCGTAAAAAACCGGAAAGAACAAAACAGTGAGCTTTATAAAACGCTTAATTATGAAAGCTGGGCGGTTTATATGATCCTTACCTTTGTGCTAATTATCGCAATATTTAATATCATTGGCTCGTTAACCATGCTGGTTATTGATAAGCGGAAGGATATAGCCATTTTAAGCGGATTAGGCGCCAACAAAAGCATGATCCAGGGCATTTTCTTTTTTGAAGGGATGATGATCACTGCTGTTGGTTGTATCATCGGCATAGTGCTCGGCACCATCTTTTGCCTGCTGCAGCAGCATTACGGCTGGATAAAAATGGGGGCTAAAATGACGGTACTTGACGCTTATCCCATCGACTTGAAAGTTAAGGATTTTGGCCTGGTGCTGTTAACCGTTGGCGGTATTTCGGTAATTGCGGCCGGCATCAGCGCCCGTTTAAGTATTAAAGGATTGGATGAAATCAAACAGGATTTGTAAATTTGTTAAATGGGTATGAGGTATATCAGAGTTTTTATTTTGCTGCTTGTTGTTACTGCTGTTTACGCATGTAATAACGATACCCATAAAAAGGATGAGGTTACGCTTTACAAAGGCTTGTACAGTGCCGGCCCCGAAATAAAATCATTTAAAGATTGCGACAGTGGCCAGGAATTTTGGGCTGTTGACAGTTCGGCCCAGCTTGAATTGCAGTACTCGCAGCTCAATTTCGAAAAACCTTACGAGCCCGTTTATGTAGAGGTTGAAGGCATCAAATCAAAATCGGGCAAAGCGGGGATGGGGTCGGAATATGACAGTACCCTTGTTGTAAAAAAAGTAATAAAAATAACCAAAGAGATCCCGCAGGACGTTTGTAATTAACACCCTGCCGTCATTGTTAATAAAAGCCTAAAACAATAACTTAGGCTTTTGCATTAAGCATTAAATACTCATCTGCCTTATCGGCGTTAACTAATAACCAATGGAATCAAAACGTCAGCAAAAATTTGCCGGAGTAATACAGGAAGACCTTGCAACAATTTTTCAGCGCGAGGGTATGAATTATTTGCCCAATACCCTTATCACTATCACCAAGGTACGCGTAACACCCGATTTGGCCATAGCCCGTATATTTTTAAGCTTTTTAGGCAACCCTAATGTGCAAACCGCTTTGCATACCATCAAATCGCACGCCTCGGAGATCAGGTATAAACTTGGCGCACGCATTAAAGACCAGGTAAGGATTATCCCCCAACTGGAGTTTTTTGTTGATGATACCAGCGAATACGTTGAACGCATGGACAAGATCTTTGATAAGATCAGCAAAGAAGAGCGCCAACCGGATACCGAAGAAAACTAACCGCTTTTTAATGGACCGGCATAAGCTGTTTGCTGATTACATTAACAATCATCCTGAAGCCATTGGCAAAGTGGTTGATTTTGATGCAGATCATGACCGCCTTTATCATTTTGACCTTACTGCCGCCAACAAAGAGCTGACGGCAGAGGTTATTAACAAGCCCTGGCTGTTTAGTCAGCTGGTTAGCGATAAGCTGCATGATAATAATTGCCGTTACGGCATTGGCGGCTATATGGAACACCGCACCATCTATGCCTTCAGCAGCCATTTTGATACTGATGACGAGCCCCGCCGCTTACACCTGGGTGTTGATATCTGGAGCGATGCCGGAACGCCTGTATACGCTCCGCTCGATGGCATTGTACACAGCTTCCAGGATAACAATAACATTGGCGATTACGGTCCGACGATTATTTTACAGCATGACCTTGACGGGCTCCCCCTTTACAGCTTGTACGGGCATTTAAGCCGTAAAAGTTTAGAGGGCCTTTCTGTCGGTAAGCCGGTATTTAAAAACCAGCAAATAGCAACTTTTGGCAATGCCGATGAAAACGGCCAATGGCCGCCGCACCTGCATTTCCAGCTGATGTTTGATATGGAAGGCAGGCAAGGCGACTATCCCGGCGTAAGCAGGTTTTCTGAAAAAGAAACCTGGCAAAAGAATATCCCCGATCCGGGATTGATACTGAGGTTTCCGGATGCGGTGAATGTGGGGTAGTCCACTTTCAAAGGCGCAATTTCTCTCACTATGTTGGTTAAAAAAGCCATGTCATTGCGAGGAGGAACGACGAAGCAATCGCATGCTATACAGAGCGGCCACGCTTCCGTGCGGTTGCCACGCTGCGCTCGCAATGACATGTTTTTTGAAAGAAATTATTTCATCTTCTGAACATCTACAGGACAACACCCAATAAAATTCCCAAACATAATCCCCAATTTATTGTCGATATTTATACTATGCTTAAAGCACTGTATTTCAATATCGCATTGCTGTTGTTTACGGCCGGCTATTCGTTTGCCCAGCAGCCTGCATTTAAAGGCGGCACGCAAGCGTTAAATGATTTCCTGAAGGCTAAGATCATCTACCCCGAATACTCGCGGCAAAACTGTATTTCGGGCACTATCAATGTTTCGTTCATGGTTGATAAAGATGGTGTGGTACACGATGCCAAAGTGCAGGATGGCCCCGGCATTGACCTGGACGATGAAGCTTTGAGGGTCATTAAACTTACCTCGGGCCAATGGACAGTGCCGGCGGGGTACAATCTTAAAACCACGATTGTTCAACCCATCCGCTTTGACCCTGATCCGGCCCGTTGCGGACCTGCCAATATTCGTGATATACAGAGCGCCATAGCCAGTTACAAAGCCCAGCAGGAGCTGGAAAATGCAGTTACCAACTACTACAGCAACAAATACAAAGGCAAAGCTGATACTACCAAAGAGGCCATCATCATCAACCTCAAAAAGCAACTTGGCTATGATGATGATTTTATAAACGATGTGCTAAGCCAGGCGAATGAGAAATTTAAGCAGGGCGATAAAGAAGGCGCCTGCCACGACTGGAATTTCATCCGCAACATAGGCAGCGATAAAGCCGATAATTTTATCAGGAAGTATTGCGCAGCACGCTAATTGGGTAGGTGAACAATATGTCATTGCGAGGAGCAGCATGGGCAAAAGCCCTTGGGGCGACGTGGCAATCTCGTAGCCATACAGATCGAACATGCATTGGCTACGAGATTGCTACGCTCGCAATGACATGTTTTTGTTTGCTCTTCCCTCGCATTAACCTTGCGCTCGTTTGCAACGGGCGCTTAATATGGATTGGCGATTGCATCGCCATTGCGTTACAAACGCAAACCCAGGTTACGCACTCGTTAAAAACGAGCGCGAGTTAAAATTAAAGAAACAAAATCTTTGCACCTTAGCGCCTTTGCAAGCCTTTCGCAAACCATAAATTACTTACCTTGCCCCGGTTATGAAAACCAAACCTGAACTTCGCAAAAAAATAAAAACCTGGATAATTGTATTCATTATTGGCCTCGTATTAAGTGGGGTAACAGCATTCCCCATCGAAACTGAACTTGCTTTCTTTGCAAATCATTCAGCCATATTTCCCGCCTTTATGCAGAGCTGGATAACCAACGTTTATCTCGCTGTAAAAACCACTAATCAAAACTATCCTTACCTGGCCTACGGAACCGACTGGCTGGCTTTCGGTCACCTGGTTATTGCTATGGCATTTGTTGGCCCGCTGAAAGATCCGGTTAAAAACATTTGGATAATTGAGTTCGGGATGATTGCCTGCGTAATGGTGTTCCCGCTGGCTTTTATTGCAGGTCCTATCCGTGGCATCCCTGTTTACTGGCGATTTGTTGATTGCTGTTTCGGCATTTTCGGGATTATGCCCTTGTATATCGTTTATCGGGATATCAAAAAATTAGAAGCTATGCACGGGTAATGATCAGGTCCGCTTGCTTTTTTTAGCTTGCTCTGTTTCAACAATATTGGTATTGAGCTGCTTTTTTGGGGCTGCTGCTTCTTTCCCTAAAATATATTCCACTATCACTTTACCCATTTTTTGTTTGCCAACCGTTGAAAGGTGGCCGGTATTACGGTACAAAATCTTATGTTTTTCATAGTCATCGCACACTAAATTAAAAGGTACAATAATGGTCGAATCTTTCAGATGGGTGTCTTTCAACATTTCGTTTGCCTGCTTTCGATAACCATCCAGGCTCCGGGTACTTCCATTATCAATCAACAGGGATGAAACCTCATTACGTACTTTTTTCAGGATATCAAGGCTGTCTGTTTCCTCTTTAAAACCAAACTCAGGCATGGTTACAAAAACAGGCCCAATGTTGTTTCGCGCCAGATCGCTGATAATGAGCGAACAGTAGTAGGCATAAAACCTGGCGCCCATTTCGCCTTCGGCATCGCTGGTACCGGCCAGAATAATGCAGTAATCAAGGTTATGGTGTAGTATTTCGTAACTTGAATAAGGCTGCCCTGGCTTGGCATACAGGTTATCGTAAATCTCCTTTGTTTTTGCTTCAGGCTGGCCAAAGGCTATTACCTCTGTGTTTATCCCGCGTTTTTTAAATTCATCTCTGATAATGGTATCTATAGTAATGCCGGTTGCCCAGCTATCGCCAATGATCCCTACTCTTAAGGTATCATTTCTGTGTTTCTTTTCGGGCACAAAAGCATGCCTTTTTTCAAGAGAATAACGCTGGTACAGGTAAAAACCAAAACCGGTTGTTACTATCAATAACAATAGCAGCAATAGCCTTAATTTTAATTTCATTCAGATATAAATTTCAATTACGGGGGTAATAATTTGAAACCATTTTCAAGCCGTATTGATATAAATCTACGGCTTAAACACCACTTTTTACGATAAAAAAACCTAAATGTTAGTGTGCCCGGCTAAATTATTCTTTTTATCCGATTTCTTACTTTTCTGGTGTCAGGAAAAGCATTATGTTAAAACATTTGTACAAAATGTATGAACATATCATTTTTCATACTATATTGCCCCCGTTAAATCAATTTGGAGCACAAATATGTATTTGCAAATTGTAGCATAAATTATCTAACTTTAATCTCTGTTTAACCAATTTTAAACCCATGTACCGGAAGTTGTATTATGTGTGGCTTACGATAGCCATCTGCATGCTGTACACGTTTTATTCCTGCCATTCATCTGGCGGGGCGGCCGACGAGCAGGTGCCCGATACCATCAGTTACAACTTTAATATCCGGCCTATCCTTTCAGACAAATGTTTTAAATGTCATGGTCCCGATGCCTCCCATCGCGAAGCAGACTTACGACTGGATATTGCCGAAAGCGCCTATAAAGCCTTAAAGGATAATCCGTCGTCACATGCCCTTGTTCCCGGCGAACCGATGCAATCTGAGGTTTATCGACGCATCTCCACTAAAGATACTACCGAGCAGATGCCACCTGCGTCATCCAACCTGAAAAGGTTATCGCCTTATGAGGTTGAGCTCATTCACAAATGGATAAAACAGGGTGCCAAATATGAAAAACATTGGGCTTTCGTTGCCCCGCGTAATTACCCTGTTCCGGCAGTGAAAAATACGGCATGGCCTAAAAACGCCATCGATAATTTTGTGCTGCAAAAAATGGAGCAGACAACCCTTGAACCCAATCCCGAAGCCGATAAAGAACGCCTGTTAAAACGCATTTCGCTCGATTTGACCGGTCTGCCGCCTTCCCTTGCATTAATGGATGAGTTTTTGGCCGACAAAAGCGCCAATGCTTACGAAAAAATGGTAGATAAGCTGATGGCCACACCACAATACGGTGAAAAAATGGCGCTGCACTGGTTGGATGTTGCGCGTTATGCAGATTCGCACGGTTACCAGGATGATAATTACCGTACCCAATGGCCATGGCGAGATTGGGTGATCCATGCCTATAATGAGAACCTGCCATACGATAAATTTATCACCTGGCAATTAGCCGGCGATCAATTGCCTAATGCTACTAAAGAACAGCTGTTAGCCACCGGCTTTAACCGTAACCATAAAATAACCGAAGAGGGCGGTGTAATTGACGAGGAATACCGTGTAAGCTATGTGACCGACCGTACCAATACCTTCGGCAAGGCCATGTTAGGTGTTACATTGGAATGTGCCCACTGTCACGATCATAAATACGATCCTTTTTCGCAAAAGGAATATTACCAGGTTTATGCCTTTTTTAACAATGTGAAAGAAGTAGGCCTGCAATCAACCGTTGGCGGGCCCGAAACCTATGCCAAAAACCCCATGATGCAGATCAGCAATGAGGATGTTAAAAAGATTCTAACATTTGTAAACAAGCGCGATACCGATAAGCTCATTGTATCTATCATGACGGATAGCGACAAGGTAAGGCCTACTTATATTCTTAAACGAGGCAACTATGATGCCCATGGCGATGAGGTGCAAGCCGGTACGCCAAAGTCGATATTACCATTCACCAATAATTACCCTAAAAACCGCTTAGGCCTGGCCGAATGGCTGTTCAACAAAAACAACCCGCTTACCGCCCGCGTGTTTGTAAACCAGATGTGGCAGGAGTTTTTTGGCAAGGGGATAGTAAAAAGTTCGGGCGATTTCGGTATGCAGGGCGATCTGCCATCGCACCCCGAGCTTCTGGACTGGCTCGCAGTTGATTTCCGTGATCATGGCTGGAACATCAAGCGATTGGTAAAACAGATCGTGATGTCGGCCACTTATAGGCAATCCGCCGCAGTAACGCCCGAAAAACAGAAAGAAGATCCGGATAATACTTTATTAGCCCGGGGCCCGCGAGGCCGTTTACCGGCCGAATTTGTGCGCGATTTGGTATTGGCCAGTAGCGGATTGCTTAACCCAACCATCGGCGGACCAAGTGTTAACCCTTACCAGCCGCCGGGCCTTTGGGAAAATGCAACATCGGGCAGAGGGATTTTAGCTAATTACAAACAAGTACATGGCCCTAACTTGTATCGACGCGGTATGTACACATTGATTAAGCGTACGGTTCCACCGGCATCGCTGGGCATTTTTGACGCCAGTAACCGCGACCAGTGCGAGGTGAAGCGCCTACGTACCAATACGCCATTGCAGGCTTTAGTAATGCTTAACGATCCAACCGTGTTGGAAAGTGCGAGAGTTTTAGCCGCCAAACTTTTGCAGGATAAAAGCACATCGACAGAGAAGATCACCAAGGCGTTTCGGCTGATCCTGTGCCGGCATCCACAACAAAAAGAACTGTCTATTTTAACATCGTACTATGCCGATGAGTTAAAAACGATGAAAAAGGCCGATGCCGAAAAACTACTAACTGTAGGTGAATACCCGGTACCAGCCAATTTGGATAAAGTAACACTGGCAGCCATGATGAAAGTGGTTGATACCATGTATAATTTGGAAGAAGCAATAACAAAAACCTGAGCACATGGAAAAAGATTTTTTAGAAAACAGGCTTAACATCAACCGGCGCAGGTTTCTTTCAAGGCTCAGTTTGGGCATTGGCAGCGTAGCGCTGGGCTCGTTGCTTATCCCCGACCTGTTTAGCGGCAAAGGTGATGAAGCCGAGGCGGATTTTATTCCCGGCATACCCAACTTTGCGCCTAAAGCCAAACGGGTAATTTACCTGTTTCAGGATGGAGCACCTTCACAACTCGAATCATTTGATTATAAGCCCAAGCTGCGCGAAATGATGGGGCAGGAGCTGCCTGCATCTGTTCGCGGCAACCAGATCTTAACAGGGATGACCGCCAAACAGGCTTCGTTCCCGCTGGTGGGTTCATTTTATGATTTTAAGCAATATGGCGAATCGCGGGCCTGGATCAGCGATATGTTCCCGCACATTGGCAAAATAGCCGATGACATCTGCATTATTAAATCGCTTAACACCGATGCTATTAACCACGATCCGGCACTTACCTTTTTCCAAACCGGGGCACAGCAGGGCAACCGCCCAAGCATGGGTTCGTGGGTAAGCTACGGCCTCGGCAGCGAAAACAAAAACCTTCCGGCATTTACAGTACTCCTCTCAAAGGGAAAAGGAAACGGGCAGGGCGTTTACTCCAAACTGTGGAGTAATGGTTTCCTGGATTCCATTCACCAGGGCGTGCAGTTCAGCAGCGGCGAAGACCCTATCCTGTACTTAAATGACCCCGAAGGTCTGAACCGTCATGAGCGCCGTAAAATGCTGGATAAACTGGCCGAGCTCAATGACATGAACTATAAAGAGTTTGGCGACCCGGAGATAAATACCAAAGTGCAACAGTATGAAATGGCCTATCGCATGCAAACCGCGGTACCCGAAATTATGGACGTAAGCAAAGAGTCGGATGATATTGTAAAGATGTACGGGCCCGAATGCCTTATTCCCGGCACCTATGCTGCCAACTGTTTACTGGCCCGTAAACTTTCAGAAAATGGGGTTCGCTTTGTACAGCTCTATCACCAGGGCTGGGACCAGCACAGCAACCTGCCCCAGGAAATGGCCGGGCAAGCCAAAGATGTCGACCAGGCATCTGCAGCATTGGTTACCGATCTCAAACAACGCGGCCTGTTGGATGAAACACTGGTGATCTGGGGCGGCGAGTTCGGTCGCACCAATTACAGCCAGGGCAAACTGGAAAAAGCCAATTACGGCCGCGATCATCATCCGCGCTGTTTCAGTATCTGGATGGCCGGCGGCGGCATCAAACCCGGCATAGTTTACGGCGAAACTGATGAGTTTGGCTATAACATTGTAAGGGATCCGGTGCATGTGCATGATTTTCATGCCACCATTTTAAATCAATTAGGCATCGACCATAAAAAACTAACTTATAAAAGCCAGGGCCGCAGGTACAGGTTAACGGATGTTGCCGGCAATGTGGTGAAGGGGATAATAGCGTAAACAACTGCCGCGGGATTAGCGCAGCGTATCCCGTGGTAAACCAAAATGTAAGCTTTCAGCTTACAAAGTTCAGCTGAAAGCTGAAACCATGCGACACCACGGGGCACAGCCCCGCGGCAGCTATGGAAATAGAATAAATCAACAAAAAATATCAGCGAAATCAACGCAATCATAAAAAATCAACGGTATGGAAAGAAGAGAATTTATCAAGCACACTTCAGTTTTATCAGCAGGCTTTTTTATAGCTAAGGACATGTTAGCCAAAGATAACGGGCCAATTTACGGCCATGGCAATATGCGCTACCGCATGGATAAAAACTGGAGCAAGGCCGATTCGCAGAAGAACCCGGTGAACGATTGCCATGAGATGGTGCAGGACTCGAAAGGCCGCATTTTGCTGCTTACCAACGAAACCAAAAACAATGTGCTTATCTATAATAAATCGGGCAAGCTGCTAAGCACCTGGGGACATGATTTCCCCGGCGCACATGGCCTAACCCTGTTTAATGAAAACGGTACAGAAGTATTGTTCATAACCGATACTGTAAAACACCAGGTTTATAAAACTACATTAGATGGCCGCATTTTAATGACCATTGATGTGCCGCTGGAAACCGGCGTTTACAAAAAGGCCGAAGAATTTGTCCCTACCGAAACTACGATCGACAGCAATGGCGACATTTTTATTGCTGATGGCTACGGTGCGCAATATGTTACCCATTATGATAAGGATGGCAAACTGAAAGGTTTCTTCGGCGGCAAGGGCGAGGGCGACGAACACCTGGATAATGCCCACGGCATCGTGATCGACAGAAGATACGACACACCTACCTTGCTGGTTACCGACCGTACCCGCAACTGCTTTAAACGCTTCAGCATGGACGGAAAACTGCAGGAAGTGATCAAGCTGCCCGGCGCATGTGTTTGCCGCCCGGTAATTAAGGGAGATCATTTGTATGCCGCCGTACTTCGTTCGCCCGATCTGAGCAAGGAAAATACCGGCTTCACTACCATATTGGATAAGAACAATAAAGTAGTATCAAACCTCGGCGGCACCGAGCCTGTATATACCGATGGCGTATTGCAACCTATGGCCCAGGCCGAAAAGATTTTCCTGAACCCGCATGATGTGTGTGTGGATAACGATGAGAATTTGTACGTAGCGCAATGGGCATCGGGCAAGGTATATCCTTATAAATTCACAAGGGTTTAATCAATTACACATACAGCCCGGCGTATATGAAAAGCAGCCATAAAGGTATTGCAGAGGGGGCATTGTTTGCCCTCAATATTTTCATTATTGTATTACTCATAGCAGGCGATAGCCTGGTTGTGCCCCGCTGGCTGCAACCGGTTGGCCGCATGCACCCGCTCATCCTGCATTTCCCAATCGTAATACTGATGCTGGCTATGGTGATGGAGTTTTTCCGTTACCGGGAAGAGTTTATTAATGAAAAACTGTATCAAACTTTTACAAGCTACCTGTTGCTGCTGGGAGCTTTGCTCTCGTCAATAACGGTGATCATGGGCTTGTTCCTGTCGAGGGAACCGGGATACGAGGGCGATACTTTACAGTGGCATAAATGGTTTGGCGTAAGTGTGGCCTTTACTGGCTACGGCGTTTACCTTATCCGTCATACCTCAAAATATACCGTAAGGCTGGCTAAGGCAGGGGCAGTGATAACTGTTTTCTGTTTGATTGTTGCCGGCCATCTGGGCGGCAACCTTACCCACGGCAATGATTTTGTTTTGGGCCCGGTGATGGATCAAAGCAAAAATGCGGTACCTATAGACCAGGCGCTGGTTTACAATGATGTGATCCGTCCCATATTCGAGGTAAAATGCCAGAGCTGTCACAATCCCGATAAAATGAAGGGAGGCTTGATGCTCACCGATTCGGCAGCAATAATGAAAGGCGGTAAAAACGGCAAGCTATTTATAGCCGGCGACCCAGCCATGAGCCTGCTCCTGCAACGCGTGCACCTGCCCGAAACCGAAAAGAAACACATGCCGCCAACCGGCAAAACCCAGCTTACTGATGATGAAAAAATGCTGCTTTACCTTTGGATAAAAAGCAAAGCCGGCTTCAGCAAAAAAGTGACAGACCTGCCTGCCAACGATTCATTACGGATGATAGCCGCAACTCATCTAAAACCAGCCGAAAGCGAAGAAGAGGTCTATGACTTTTCGGCCGCTAATGAAAAGGATATTCAAAAACTCAATAATAATTACCGGGCGGTTTACCCGCTGGCTAATGAGTCGCCTGCATTGGCGGTTAACATCTACAATAAAAGCACTTACAATGTTAAGGTACTGGATGAGCTAAGCGCTATCAGGAAGCAAGTCGTTTCACTCGATCTGAACAAGATGCCGGTAAAGGATGCCGACCTGAAAACCATTGCCAAATTTGAAAACCTGCACAGGCTAAACCTCAACTTCAGCGATGTTACCGGGAAAGGATTAAAAGAATTAGCAGGTTTAAAATATCTCAAAAGCGTTTCGCTGGCGGGGGTTAAACTAACTACAGCAGATGTAAAACAACTCATTGCCATAAAAAGTATTAATGAACTTGCGGTATGGGATAGCGGACTGAACCCTGCCGATCTGCAATCGCTTCAAAAACAGAATCCTAAGCTAAGCCTGTTAACCGGCTTTAAAGATGATGGCAAAGTAATGAAGCTTACCAGTCCGCAGTTAAAAAACACGGCGGTTATATTTAAACAGAATTACGCACTGCAGCTTAGCAATCCTATTAAAGGGGCCGATATCCGTTATACTACCGATGGTTCGGCACCCGACAGCATTAAAGCAGCATCGTTTAAACCCGGCGTTGTTTTTACGCAAAGTACGGTGATAAAAGCAAGGGCATTTAAAGCCGGCTGGTTGGGTAGCGATACCGTACAGTTTAATGTTTACAAATGTGCCTACACGCCCGATAGCATCAGCTTTATTACATATCCGGATAATAAGTACAAAGGCGATGGCGCAAAAACAATCATCGATAAAGAATTAGGCGGCGGCAATTTCGGTAACGGCAAATGGATCGCATCACAAAAAGATCTGGCAGTTATCATGTGGTTCAATAAACCAATTGATCTGCATTCGGTGAGCCTTAATGTGATGCGCAACATAGGTTCGCAGATCTTTTTACCTGTCGGGGTTGAAGTTTGGGGAGGTGCCGATCAAAACCACCTGAAGCTGCTAAGCACGATCAAAACAGGCACACCTAACCAAGCCGATCCGTTTGCGCTGACGCCGCTGGAATGTAAGTTAAGATCCGCACAACAGGTGTCCTGTATAAAACTGGTTGCACAACCGCTCAAAAGTGTACCGGCATGGCATCCGGCCAAAGGTAAACCGGGTTGGGTGTTTTTAGATGAAGTGTTTTTGAATTGATGGGGTTACTGGTTGAAGTTTAGTGATAGCTTTCTTCTTTTATGTCATTGCGAGGCACGAAGCAATCGCACGGAAGCAGGGCGGACCTGTATAGCATGCGATTGCCACGTCGCCCCCAGAGCTCATTCCCAGCCCCGCTCCTCGCAATGACATGGTTTTATTTGCTTCCTCTAAAAAAACATATAACTCACATGCTTCAACACCTGGCGTAATTTTTCAAGGGCGATGCTCATCTGGCGCTCAACAGTTTTAGGGGAGATATTGAGTTGTACGGCAATTTCCCGGTATTTCATATCGCTGAACCGGCTTAGTACAAAAATTTCGCGGCATTTCTCGGGGAGGGTTGCAATGGCTGCTTCTATCTGCAGGGCAAGCTCTTTTTCTTCAAGACCATTTTCAAGCGTATTACGCAGCTCATCAAACAGGTTGTTTTTTTCGAGATAATTAACGTAAAGGTTTTCTATTTTTTGGCGCTTGAGGTAATTGAGGCTCCGGTTTTGCACCATTTTAAAAAGATAGGAACTTACCGACGAGCAAAAATTCACCTCGTGCCCGCGCTCCCATAGGAGGGTAAACACATCGGCAGTAATTTCTTCGGCAATGGTTAAATCATTTACAAAGCGGTTGGAGAACAAAGTTAACCGGGTATAGTATAGCCTAAACAGGGTTTCAAAAGCTTTCGCGTCACCCTGTATAAATGAGGTTATAGGTAATTTGTTTTCCTGGATCATTAATCCTGCCTTTAATTAATCCGAATACTTTTTAAAAAACTTTAACAAGTTACGAAATTTTTCGTTCCGCATCAAATTTAATATGGAAATAATAAAAAGCTAACCCCAAACATTCTGTAAAAAAACAGTTACGCGTAATATGAAGGGGGCATTTACGCCACATGCCGAATAAAATTGAAAAATATTTCACCCGGCTTTGAGGGTATCCGTTTTTTCGATTGTCTTAACGATAATATTACAAATGGATAACGAAGAAGTAAAACTACTGTTGGTAAAATATATCACCGGCGAAGCTACCACACAGGAGCTTGAGCAGGTTAAACAGTGGATAAGTGCGCACCCCGAAAACGAGCAGTATTTTGCACAATTGTATGAAACCTGGCATAACATGCTTTACCTGCAGCCAGCGGTTGTAAATAAAGATCATGCCTATAATAAACTTTCGGCTGAGATAGAGCCCAAACAACCGTCGCGCTATGCAAGGCTGATCACCTGGGGAAAAGCGGCTGCCGCTATTGCTTTACTGGCGGCAGTTACTGCCACCTTATATAACAGGTATTCAAAAAACGTGGAGAGTGTCAGGCAAATAGCTGCTAATCCAGGCGCCATTAAAAAAATTGTTTTGAGCGATGGCACACAGGTTTGGCTTAATGCGGGCAGTAAGCTTAACTATACAGCCGATTTTGGCAAAACAACCCGTACTGTTTATTTAGAGGGCGAGGCATTTTTCGATATCGCCCCGGGCAAAAAGGAGATTCCTTTTATTGTTAACACAAAAAACTATACCATCAGGGATATCGGCACCAAATTTAACCTTAAGGCCTATACCACCGACCCATTCTTTGAAACTACCGTGGTAAAAGGAGAGGTATCGGTTGAAGGGAATGTAGATAACAACGCCCATGAAATGAGCCGCATTTATGTAAAGCCACGGCAGGTGCTCAGGATCTACTATCACCCTAAAAAAGAAAACTATAGCTACACCACACCCGACCCTAAAAGCCTGAGCGAGATCCAGGTATCAGAGATCGACTCGGCCAAGCTTGACCGCTATGACGGCTGGAAGGAAAACCTGCTGGTGTTTGACGGCACTACGCTTAGCGAGATAGCCAAAGTACTGGAGCGAAGATATAACGTAACCATAAACATGACCGATGCCGAATTGAGCAGCATCCGCTATTCGGGCAGCTTTAAAAACATCCCGAGCATTGAAAAGGTGCTTGCAATTATAAAGGCCAATACCGCTATAGATTATTCAATAAGCGGCAATACAGTAAACATTACACGAAACAACAATAATGATTAACGACTAACTAAAACAAAAAGGAAACTATGATTAAAAACTAACATTCTCTTTTACATAAAAAACCCGGATGTGCTACCAACACGCCCGGGCCTAAAGCAATCAAAGCTAATACCCTACGCTTGGGGAAGCATCGTATTAACTGATTAACAAACAAATTTATGATTAATTTTTACAGAAAGTCCGCTCTGGCCGCCGGCCCGTGGCAAAAAACGATCAAAATTATGAAGCTGGTAACCGTTCTGCTCTTAACGGGCATTATGCAAATACACGCTGCCGCTTATTCACAAAACGTTTACAACTTTAGTGTAAACAATATTTCTGTTAAGCAAATGTTTAAGCAGATTGAAAAAAGCAGTAAATACACTGTTTTTTACAGGCTTGACCAGGTTGACGTTGACAAGAAAATAAATGTGGACGTGCAGGACGCGCCTATTGAAACCGTAATGCAGAAGGTGCTGCAAAAACAGCCTTTAACCTTCCAGGTGGTAGATGACATTATCATCATAAAACCCGCAGATGAAAAACCAATTGTTACTTTAACCGTAACGGGGGTGGTTAAAGATGTTAGCGGTCAGCCCTTACCGGGGGTAAGCGTAAAGCTGAGGGGCAGTAATTTAGGCACAGTTACCGACATCAACGGTAAATATACCCTCACTATGCCCGACGGCAAAGGGACGCTCGAATTTGGCTTTTTAGGCTTTACCGCGCAAGCTGTACCGGTAAACGGACAAACCACCATCAACATAACCTTGCTTGAAGAGTCAAAAGCGCTGAACGAGGTGGTTGTAGTTGGCTACACCACGCAGAAAAAGAAAGACCTTACCGGCGCTGTTGCGGTAGTTAACGTTAAAGACCTTAACAAACAGGCTTCATCATCAGTGATCAACCAGTTACAGGGCCAGGCATCTGGTGTTACGGTTACCGGTTCGGGCCAGCCGGGCGAAGAACCTCAGATCCACATTCGTGGCTTCAATACTTTTGGTATTAATACGCCTTTGTATATAGTTGACGGTGTGGAAACAACCGATGTAAGTACCCTTAACCCTAATGATGTTGAATCGTTCCAGGTGTTGAAAGATGCCAGCTCTGCATCCATTTACGGTTCGAGGGCTGCCAACGGCGTTATTATCATTACCACCAAAAAAGGTAAAGGCAAGGTAAACATCCAGTATGATGCCTACTATGGTACGCAAAAACCTAAAGGCGGCAATGTTTGGGATATTTTAAGCCCGAAAGATATGGCTACCCTGAAAATGACTGCTCAGAAAAACTCGGGCATCACCGATTTTCAGGACGATCAATACAATCCGGATGGCACCGGTTCAACTTATACCCTGCCTGATTATATCACGCCTGCGGGCGCAAAAGAAGGTGATGCATCGGTTAATCCAGCGCTTTATTATGTGAACCCCAACTTCACATCGCCCGATGATTACAACAGCTTTTACCGCATAACAAAGGCCAATAAAGCTGGTACCGACTGGTATCATGCCCTTTTCAAAAACGCGCCTATTACAAGCCATAACCTTTCTATAAGCGGCAGTACGGATCAGGCCAGCTACTTATTTTCATTGAACTATTTTAACCAGCAGGGTACTTTGATTGATACTTATCAAAAACGGTACAGTCTGCGTTCAAATACAACCTTCAACTTAACCAAGCATATCCGCGTTGGCGAAAACCTGGCTTATACCATTACTAAAAATCCAAAGGTAAGCACCAATGATCCCGATGGTGTTATCACCATGGCCATTCGTGAGCAGCCAATTATACCGGTTTATGATATTAAGGGCAACTATGCGGGCAGCTATGGCTCGGGATTGGGCGATGCCAATAACCCGGTTGCCATACAAAACCGCAGTGCTGTTAACGGCGCTATCGACTATAGGATCTTAGGAAATATTTTTGCAGAAGCTGACATTATCAAAGGCCTTACTTTACGTACAAGTTTTGGTGGCGATATTGCCAACGGGCATGATCATTATTTCTCTTATCCAACTTATGAAAACGTTGAAAACTCGTTAACAAACAGTTACAGCGAAGATTCATACAGCAACTACAATTACCTGTGGACAAACACCCTGACTTATCAGCGCGAGTTCGGCAAACATAGTATCAAAGCTTTAGTAGGTACTGAAGCCGTTTCCTATTACAACTCCAGCCTTGGCGCAAACAGTAAAAACTATTTCTCGTTTGATCCTAATTACGTGAACCTGTCAACCGGTACTCCGGGCAGCAATTACAGCAACAAAAGCTCTTACTCACTTTTCTCTGAGTTTGCCCGTTTTGATTATGCCTATGATGATAAGTATTTATTCAATTCAACCATCCGCCGGGACGGGGCATCACAGTTCTCTGAAGCTAACAAATATGGCTACTTCCCTTCGTTTAGTGCAGGCTGGCGCATCTCGCAGGAGAGCTTCCTAAAAAACACTAAATGGATCACCGATTTGAAGATCAGGGGCGGCTGGGGTATTATGGGTAACCAGATCAATATTAACCCTGAAAACGCCTTTACTACTTTCAATACTGCTATAGGCCAGTCTTATTATCCTATCAATGGCGGCCCGGATATTGTTCCAGGTTTCTTCCAGGCGCAGATTGCCAACCCTAATGCCAAATGGGAAAAAGACATTAATACCAACTTTGGTTTTGATGCTACCTTATTTAACGGACAACTTTCTGTCACTGCCGACTACTATCGTAAAGACATCCGCGATCTGTTATTTAATGCCCCTCAATTAGGTACAGCAGGTAACGGTGCGGTGCCATACATAAACGTTGGCAAAATGAAAACCGATGGTTTGGATATATCTGTAACTGGTAATTTTAAAGCTAACAGCGACCTGAGCTTTACCACTACCGGCACGTTTACCACCTACAGCAATAAAATTAAAACCGTATCAACCGGTGCCGATTATTTTTACGGAGATCACCTGGGCAGGTTTGATAACTTCATAAGCCGCAACCAGGTAGGCCATTCATTGGGCGAGTTTTACGGATACCAGATAGAAGGTTTCTGGAACTCGCAAGCTGAAATAGATGCAGCCGACGCAGCCGTAAAAAAAGCGACCAATGATCCTAATGCCTATTATCAATCGGACGTTAAAGTTGGCCGTTTCCGTTATAAAGATGTTAACGGCGATGGGATAATTACCGATGCCGACCGTACTTTTATCGGCAACCCCAATCCTAAAGTTACAGCGGGTTTAAACTTGAGCGTTACTTATAAAAACTTTGATGCAAGTGTATTCCTGTATGGTTCATTTGGTGGCAAAATCTGGAACAGCGTAAAATACTGGACAGACTTTTATTCATCGTTTGAAACCGCCAAAAGCCATACCGCTTTGTATGACTCGTGGACACCAACCAACCATAATGCAAAAGCACCAATCCAGGAGCTTGATGCCTCAACCAGCAGCGGTTCAACACCAAACTCTTATTTTGTTGAAAACGGTACTTACGTAAGGATGCGTAACGCGCAGATCGGCTATTCATTTAACCTGAACAGCCTGAAGAAAATAGGGGTACAAAAACTAAGGATCTATGCTTCGGCAACCAATCTGTTTACCATTACCGGGTACAAGGGTGTCGATCCTGAGCTGAGCGGCTCTACCAGCACGTTTGGTATTGATGAGGGCAGCTATGGCAGTCCACGTACATTTTTATTCGGTGTTAACTTTTCATTATAACAGATTATTCAAGAAGGATTACGATGAAAGCATTAAAACATATTACAACAATACTGCTGGGGGCCTTAGCACTTAGCGCATGTAAAAAATCATATTTAGAAAAGCCGCTTACCGGCGCGCTTGAGCCACAATTTTTACAAACAGAAGAAGGAGCAAATGAGCTGTTGATAGGCTCATACGCCGTTCTTGACGGTCAACAGGGCGGTGATGCTGCCGTTGGCGGCGGCGGTGCCTGGGAAGCATCGCCTGATAACTGGATCTATGGGGGGGTAGCTGGCGGCGATGCTTCAAAAGGAAGTGTGGCGGGCGACCAAACCCCGATAGAACCCATCATGAAATATAACTCGGATGGCAGCAATGGCTTCTTTGATAGTAAATGGCGGGCCGATTATGAAGGTGTTTCGCGTTGCAACAACACCATCAAATCAATCATGAGCGTTACTAAAATATCTGATGCCAATAAAACTAACCTGCTGGCACAAACCAGGTTTTTAAGGGCTCATTATTATTTTGATCTGAAAAAGATGTTCAATAACGTGCCCTATCTTGATGAAACCACTACTGATATTAACCAGCCCAACTCTGGTGTTGATATCTGGGCCAAAATTGAGGACGATTTTAAATATGCTTACGCTAATTTACCAACTACACAACCGGATGCAGGTAGGGCAAACAAATGGGCAGCGGGTGCATATTTAGCCAAAACATATCTTTTTGAGCATAAATACACCGATGCCAAGCCGATTTTTGATGCAGTAATAGCGCAAGGCGTAACTGCCAACGGCAAAAAATATGCCCTTAATGCAAAGTTTAATGATAACTTCCGTACAGCAACCAATAACAGTGCCGAGTCGGTATTTGCTGTACAGGCAGCGGCCAATGCCGACCCTAATGGCCCCTCGCAAGCCAATAACGGCGACATGCTGAACTTTCCTTATGGCAATAGCAGCCCGTTCAGTTGCTGCGGTTTTTATCAACCATCGGTTGATCTGGCAAACCATTTCCGTACCAACCCAACAACAGGCTTGCCTTATCTTGATGATTATAACAGCCATGCCATCAAAACCGATATGAACGTATCGTCATCAAAAGATTTTACACCTGATGATGGAACTATCGATCCGCGTTTAGATTGGACTGCTGGTCGTCGTGGCATCCCTTATCTCGACTGGGGCTTACACCCGGGTTCTGACTGGATCCGCGACCAGGATTACGGAGGCCCGTATTCGCCGCTTAAAAATGTGTACGGCCAGGCCGAGCAGGAAACCAATGGTGATAATACTTCATGGGCACCGGGCTCAGGCATTAACTACAACCTGATCCGTTACGCCGACGTATTGCTGATGGCTGCCGAAGTAGAAGCACAGGTTGGTAGCCTGGACAAAGCCGAAAGTTATGTAAACATGGTACGTAACCGCGCTGCCAATCCGGAAGGTTTCGTGCACAAATACGTGGATGATGAAGATCCTACAGGCGGCTTTACCGATGAACCTGCAGCTAATTATAAGGTGAGCCCTTATCCTGGAGGTGCTTTTGCAAGCAAAGATTTTGCTTTAAAGGCCATCTACTTTGAGCGTAAAATTGAGCTGGCTATGGAAGGCCACCGCTTTTTTGACCTCGTACGCTGGGGTATTGCCGATACGGAACTTAATGCTTACGTTGCTTTCCAAAGCACCATCACCAATGATGTTAAGGGCGGCAAATTCCTTAAAGGTAAAAACGAGTATTATCCTATACCACAAAAGGAAATTGACCTTAGCGTAAAGGGAGGTTCGCCGGTACTGAAACAAAACCCGGGTTATCATTAATTAAAGCTGAAAGCAAAACGCGCAAAGCCAAAAGCTATTAAATTGGTGTTCAGCTTTGTGGCCGCTTATAACTTACCGGGATTGCACAATTCCCGGTAAGTTTATTATCTTGCCTTAACATCCCTGCTTTTTAAACAAGCTGATTATAAACATTTTTAAACCCATTTATGGACAAATCATCATCGCGGTTTTTATCGCTGGATGTATTTCGTGGCATGACTTTATGCTTCATGATCATTGTAAATACGCCCGGCAGTGGGGCAGCCCCATTTTCACCGCTTGAACATGCTGCATGGCATGGCTTTACCCCAACCGATCTTGTGTTCCCTTCCTTTTTGTTTGCTGTAGGCAATGCCATGAGCTTTTCAATGAAACGTTACCAGGAAATGGGTAATGCGGCAGTGCTAAGCAAGATCTTCAGACGTACGCTACTCATATTTTTAATAGGTTACCTGATGTATTGGTTCCCTTTCTTCTTAACAAACGGAGGTTTTCATTTAAAACCTATTGCACATACACGCATCATGGGCGTTTTACAGCGCATCGCGTTGTGTTATTGCTTTGCTTCGCTCATGATCCATTTCCTGTCTAAACAAACGGTTTTCATTTTATCCGGTTTGTTTTTAGTGATCTACTGGATTATCCTGCTGGTGTATGGCAACCCGGCCGATCCGCTGAGCATGACCGGCAATGCAGGTATCTATCTTGATAAATTTTTATTCGGCCCCGATCATTTATATCACGGTGAAGGTATCCCGTTCGATCCTGAGGGCGTATTAAGTACCCTACCTGCCATTGTTAACGTGGTAGTAGGATATTACGCCGGTAAGTTCATCCAGCAAAAAGGGAAGGGGTATGATACCACCACCAAACTACTGTTAACCGGCTGCCTGTTCATCTTTTTGGCCCTATGCTGGAATATGGTTTTCCCAATCAATAAAAAATTGTGGTCAAGCTCATTTGTGCTGGTTACCACCGGGCTCGATCTGGTGATCCTGTCGGCATTGATCTATACGCTGGAGGTCAACAATTGGAATAAAGGCAACTGGGCACGCTTTTTCACCACCATGGGTAAAAATCCGCTGCCTATTTATGTGCTTTCCGAAATATTACTGATCCCGGTAAGCATGATCATCATAAGCGGCAGCAATGCTGTCGACTGGATCAATACCGCCTTTTATCAAACCATAGCTCCCGGCCCGATAGGTTCATTATTGTTTGCTATCAGCTTTATGCTGATCTGCTGGCTGGTTGCCTATATCCTTGACAAACGGAAAATTTATATAAGGGTGTAATTTGGATATCGGATTTCGAATGTTCGATTTCGGATTTTTTTATCGCCCGGCGGCCGTGTCCTCACGGCCGCATGCTGGTGTTTTTGTCTGAACCCGAATTTATAGAATTAAGTAATTACCAGAATGCTCAGCAAATTCCAATAATTCCTTAAAATTCGAGTTCAGACAAAAAAATCAAGGTTCAGAAAACACTTCTTAATATTATTTAAAAAGTTTAATTTGCGTACATCCAATTAAATAACAATTCTTTATGAAGAAATTATCCTTATTGCTTTGCGGCTGTATGGCACACCTGCTTTCTGCAGCCCAAACAACCAAACCGGCCCTCGCGCTTATCCCGCAGCCGGTAAAAGTTACCCAAACTACCGGCGAGTTTGTGCTGCCCAAAACAGTTGTTGTTGAGGCCGGTTCATCTGCCGATGTGGCAAATGTAACTGCCTACCTCAAACGAAAACTATCTACATCCACAGGAGCATTTATCACTGTAAAAAGTACCGCCCCTACAGCACCTATCAGGCTGATCTTAAATAAAACTGCTGATACCGTGCTCAAAACCGAGGGATATAAATTATCTGTAACGCCTAAAAAAGTAGTGATCCGTGCCAATGATGCTGCCGGGCTATTTTATGGTGTACAAACGTTTTTCCAGCTGCTGCCTAAAGAGGTTGAGGGTTGGGAAATAGCCAAAGGTGTAAAATGGACTGCACCCGCAGTTGAAATTACCGACTACCCAAGGTTTGCCTGGAGAGGATTGATGTTTGATGTAGCCCGTCACTTTTTTACTAAAGCCGAGGTTAAGCAATACATCGATGCTATGGTTAAATACAAATTCAACCTGCTGCATTTACACCTTACTGATGACGAAGGCTGGCGTGTGGAGATCAAAAGCCTGCCAAGGTTAACCGAAGTAGGGGCTCACAACGTTAAAAAGGTAGGGCAGTTTGGTACCTTTACTCCACCTACACCTGATGAACCACGCACCTACGGCGGTTTTTACACCCAGGAAGATATCAAAGAGCTGGTACAATATGCTAAAGACAGGTTTGTTGATATCCTGCCCGAAATTGATGTTCCCGGCCATAGCCTTGCCGCTGTAGTTGCTTATCCAGAGCTTTCATGCACACCCGGTGCCGATAAATATGTGGTGAACTCCGGCGAACCTTTTATGGATTGGAGCGGCCCGCATAACCGCGCTATTGTTGACAACACCCTTTGCCCGGCCAATGAAGCTGTTTATACTTTTATGGATAAAGTAGTTACTGAAGTTGCCCAGTTATTTCCGTTCGGTTATATCCATTTAGGTGGCGATGAGTGCGCCAAAAATTTCTGGGAGCAAAGCGATGCCATAAAAGCATTAATGACTAAAGAAAACCTGAAGACCATGAGCGAAGTACAGGCTTATTTTGAAAAGCGCCTTGAAAAGATAGTTGAATCAAAAGGCAAAAAATTCATGGGCTGGGATGAGATCATTGAAGGCGGCCTGGGCCCAAATGCGGCAGTAATGAGCTGGCGCGGTATCCAGGGTGGCATCACCGCTGCCAAAGCCGGTCATGAAGTGGTGATGAGCCCAACTACATTTGCATATCTTGATTACATGCAAAGCGATCGTGTAAACGAAACCAAGATCTATGCCACACTTCGTTTAAACAAAACCTATTCATGGGAGCCTGTGCCGGATAGTGTTGATGCACGCCTCATTAAAGGCGGACAGGCCAACTTATGGACTGAGCAGGTATACAACATCCGCCAGGCCGAATATATGACCTGGCCACGCGGGATGGCTATTGCCGAGGATGTATGGTCGCCAAAAGGTACCAAGAACTGGGATGGTTTTTTCAGCAGGGTAGAGAAACACTTTCCACGCTTTGATGAAGCTGAAACCAAGATAGCCCCAAGCGCTTACGACCCATCATTTGATGCAGTACTAAACCCGGATAGCACACTAAAAATCACCCTGACTAACGAGGTAAACGGACTTGATACTTATTACAGCTTTGATAATTCGTTCCCCGACAGGTTTTATCCTAAATATACAGCACCGATAGATGCCCCTAAAGACGCAACCACGTTGAGGGTGATCACCTACCGCGGTAAAAAGCCAATCGGCCGTATGGTTACCATGCCATTGGCTGAGCTGAAAAGCAGGATTAAGAAGTAAGAGATAGTTTGCTTAAACATAAAAGCCCTTCGGATTAAGTTCCGAAGGGCTTTTATGTTTAATTACCTCCATGTCATTGCGAGCGATAGCGTGGCAATCTCGTAGCTATGCTCAGCGGCTTTGCATATAGTACAGGCATAACGACGAGATTGCCACGTCGCCCCATTGCACAACCCCGTGTTGCTCCTCGCAATGACATAAAGTTAATTTTCCACGCCGTCGCTCGGCTCCAGCCGAGTGTCAGCTATCTCGCGGCGTCTCGCCGCCGAAGCTGGCCAGAGGCCTGTCCAAAAGCCGCCACTCGCCCGGAGGCGAGCGGCGGCTTTTTTATCTTATCTTACCTTATTTTTACTTCAGCTCCGGGAATTTAGCGGCTTCAAAAATGCTTTTCTCAGTTGCGGCTTTTTCAACATCCTGCCATTTGCGTGGTGCATCGATGGATAGGATCGTACCCTTGTCTTTACCTATCTGTACATCATCTTCTATACGTACACCAATGTTCCACCATTTTTTATCGCAGGGGCTGCCGGCGGGGATATAGATGCCTGGTTCAACGGTGATCACCCAGTTCTCCTCCAAATTACCGCGACCGCCTTTGTCATGCACATCAAGCCCTAAATGATGCGAGCAACCATGCGGGTAGTACTTACGCACTTCCGAAGCATTTTTAATAATACCCAGCTTGATCAACCCTGCTGCTAAAACTTCGGCCGATTTCTGTTCAAGGCTGGCATACGGAACGCCTGCTTTGCATAACTTAAAAATTTCTTCCTGGGCATCATACACCAATTGGTAAATAGCCTTTTGCTCTTCGGTAAATTTGCCGGTGGCCGGTACAGTACGGGTAACATCGGCAGAGTAGCCATGATACTCGGCACCAACATCCATCAGCAGCAATTGGTTGTTAAGTTTTGTTGCCGAATTTTCTTCATAGTGCAGAATACAGCCATTTGCGCCGGCACCTACAATTGGCGGGTAGCCCTCGTCTTCTGCTCCATACCTTTTGTGTACATAGGTCATGATCCCTTCAACTTCGCGTTCGCTCATGGTTGGCTTTACCGATTTCATTACCTCCAGATGGGCGAGGCTTGATATTTCAACAGCTTTTTTCAATACCGCTATTTCTTCCGGTGTTTTTACACCGCGAAGCTTTGAGGTAAAAGTGTTAAATCCGATATTACCGCCTAAAGTATTGCCTATTTTGGCTTTAACCGCCACCAGGGTCACAGAATCCGGGCTGGCCAATAATTCCTGAACCAAAGGGCTCGCCTTGCTCAGGTCATTATTGTATCTCGCCTTAATATAGGTAACCATGCGTGCCAAATTTTGCGGCGTGGTACGATTGGCTATCAGGTTCATATCACTAACTGCCTGCCTGTCAAGATCAAGGATACCCGCCTTAGTTTTAAAAGCAGCTATCAGCTTCTTTAACTCGCCTGTCGAGCCGTCGCCCGTAACATCCTCGGGCAGCGCGTCATAATACACATTGGCAAACTTTTTAAAATCAACAGAGAATTTCGCAAAATCCTCGCTGTTATAAGCACGCTTAAAGCCCAGCTGCGATTTAGCACCTTCAACGCCCAAACGCCTGCCTGTCCATTGCTCACGACCGGCATCGCGGTGACGTACAAACAAAACTTCGTTATAGCTGCTGTCGCCATCGGCCTGCGTGTCTTTAAACACGAGCAGCACCGAGTTTGGCTCCTTATACCCCGAAAAATAATACAGGTCGGGGTTAGGATGGTATACATAATTAACATCGTTCGAAAACACCTGCTCGGGGTACGAGAAGATCACCGTTACTGAATTGGCGGGCATCAGGTCGCGGAGGGCCTGGCGTCTTCCGGCATGAAATTCTTTGCTTAAATAATCGGTGGGTAGGTTTTCGGCGGCTTGTCCGAAACAGCGGTTACTGCCGCTTAGGGCAAGTACAACTACTAATGCCCGAAAAAATGATCGCGTCATAATGATAAAGGAATAATGTCAGTCAAAAAACGGTTTAAGATACTAAATATCAGGGATTATCAACTTCACCCTTTTAGGGGGAAATACATGATGTGCAAATGATAAGATTTCAGATGTGCAAATTAAAACGCCTCCATTTCAGAAAAGGCAGAAAAGAAACTTACGAAGTTTTTGAAACTTCGTAAGTTTTGCCAAAATTATATCCGATATGTCATTGCGAGGAGCAGGCGAGGGATATTGGCGGGGCGCGACGTGGCAATCTCGTAACTATGCATTACCACAATAGCATATCCGCCCTGTATAGCTACGAGATTGCCGCGCTGTCGCTCGCAATGACATAAACTAAATAAGCAGCTTACTTAATCTTCCTTGCCGTTACACCTTCATTGGTGATCTTAACCGGCAGGATCTTGCCATCCTTATCAAAATACATTTTATCGATGCAGGTAACACGATGATTGCCATCTGTTTCGGTTAACGGGCGGCGGTGATAAACAATATACCATTCATCTTTACCCGGTACCTGGATCACCGAATGGTGACCTGCACCAGTGGCTATGCTGGCATCCTGTTTTAATATGGTACCAATACGGTTAAACGGACCAAAAGGCGAATCGCCAATGGCATAAGCCACGCGGTAATCCGGACCGGTCCAGCCGCCTTCGCTCCACATAAAGTAGTATTTGCCTTTGCGTTTAAACATCACAGGGCCTTCAACATAATCTTTTGGGGTGATCAGTTTATAGGTTTCCCCATCCTTAAATGGCTCAATACCTGTAAAATCATTTTTCAGCCTTACGATATTGCACTGACCCCAGCCACCATAGATCATATAGTACTGACCATCGTCGTCTTTAAAAACAAACTGATCAATAGGCTGAGCTTTATTGATGATCTGCCCGATGAGAGGTTTGCCCAAAAGGTCTTTGAACGGACCTTCGGGTTTATCGCCAACAGCAACGCCAATGCCGCCAACTTCATTATTGTTCTGGATATCGTTGGCTCCAAAAAAGATGTAGTATTTGCCATCCTTTTCGGTTACGGCAGGGGCCCACATAGCGCGCTTTGCCCACTTTACGGCAGCAGTATCTATAATATGCGGGTGTTTTGTCCAGTTAACCAAATCGGGCGATGAAAAGGCATCCATAAATACCTGCTCATTATATTTAGCCGAGTAGGTGGGGTACACCCAGTATTGCTTGTTAAAAATCTTAGCCTCCGGGTCGGCATACCAGCCTTCAACAATAGGATTACCGGATGTCTTTTTCTCTTGTGCTAATGCTTTGTTTGCAGATGTGGTAAGTGCCACACCTAATGCTGCCAGTAAAACCAGCTTTTTAGGGATAATCATTGGGAAATAGATTTTTGGTCTAAGATATTAAAATAGATAAAACGTTTTAGTAACGATGCACTAATTTATTCGAATTGAAGCGAATTAGACGAATTTAAGATTATCGGGATTAAACAGAGAGAACTCTTATCAAATTCATTCCGTTGACTTCAGTCAACGGAATGAGATAACAAATTAAAAGGCTTTAGCCAAATGCCGCTCGAACAGTTTGGGCTAAAGCCCGGGTGCTCGTTTATTTTTAACCGTTGACTAAAGTCAACGGCAATGAAATAATTATTGTAGATGCCGAGCTTCTATTCCCCGTAATTCGTGTAGTTCGATTAAATTGTGTTCAACTTAAAAGTATTCGTGAAAATCTTTTAATTACCGGTGTTCTGTTGTTTTGGTTTCTTTTTTCCCCAGCGGCGATTGGGTTTCCTCTTAGCATCTCCTTGCGCAGGTTCAGGCTTAAGGGGTTGTATTGCGGCTAACTCATCAGGCAGCTCCATCAGCTTGATAGGCTTTTCTATCAGCTTTTCAATATTTTTAAGCTTGCGCTCATCGCGATGGTTAACAAAAGTAATAGCAGTGCCGGTGGTAGCAGCCCGGGCTGTACGACCGATACGGTGGATGTAATCTTCCGGATCGCCGGGAACATCATAATTGATCACCAGGTCGATGCCTTCCACATCAATACCCCGCGAAAGCGCATCGGTGCCAATGATAACCGGGAGTAATTTGTTTTTGAACTTAAGCAGGATCTCCTCACGTTCTTTCTGCTCCAGGTCGGAGTGGAACGACATGGCGTTGATCTTGATAGCCTTAAGCTCTTTGTATAATGCTTTTACAATTTCCTTGCGCGATGCAAAAATGATAATACTTGTAAATGCCGAATCTTTAAGGATATGTTGCACCAGCGGCGTTTTTTGCTGATCATGCACCCGGTAAACCTGCTGATCGATACCGACAGCCGGCTGCGAAATAGCAATATTGATCTGCTCCGGGTCTTTCAAAATAGCCTTGGCCAGTGAACGGATGCGACCGGGCATAGTAGCAGAAAATAACAGCGTTTGTCTTTCCTTAGGCAGGTAGCTGATGATCTTCATGATATCATCCGAAAAACCCATGTCCAGCATACGGTCGGCCTCATCAAGTACCAGGTGCGTAAGATGATTGAGCTTCAGCACACCCGAAGTAAGGTGGGCAATAAGCCTGCCGGGAGTAGCTACAATAATATTTACATTATTCTGGATGCCACGGCGCTGCTGTTCGTAAACAATACCGTCACCTCCACCAAAAACAGCAATAGAGCTGATGCCCGTAAAATAGGCAAGGCCTTCAACCTGCTGATCTATTTGCTGCGCAAGCTCACGGGTTGGGGCAAGTATAAGGGCACTGGTATGGTGTTTATTTGTTTTGCTGATGCTGTTTAAAACAGGCAGCAGGTAGGCGCCGGTTTTACCGGTACCGGTTTGAGCGCATGCAATCAGGTCGCGCCCCTCCATAATGGTTGGGATAGCCATGGCCTGTATGGGTGTAGGGTTCAGGAAACCCATGCTCTCTACACCTTCAAATAATTGCTCGTTAAAATTAAAATCCTGGAAAGTCACTATATCTTATAAGTAAATTATGCAAGGTATAAAAAATTTAACGGGAAATGAGGGTTTTAGCATAATTGAGCAACCGTTAAGGATCAGAATAATTACATCGGTTCACTATCATGTAAATACAGGAGGCTCCTACGGAGCCAAAAGGTTTGTTTCATTTCCTATAAACATGGTACTCCTACGGAGTTCTATGCATGCGTGCTTTTTAAATTCCAAAGGAGTACCATGTTTATAGCCAATACAAGCCATATATCAAGGCTCCGGTAGGTGCCACCTATTACATTTCAAGGCACGTATCCTGCAAAATTTGTCTATAGCAACTCTTTAATGACACTTACGTTACCCTCACAATCAATTCAAAAATTTATTTTTGAAAACCTATGAATATTATCACCCAAACACCGCGCTTACTGATCCGCGAATTTACAGCCGAAGACGAAGTACTTTCAACTGTGATTGATGCTGATGACCGCCTTACACAGTATGTAAAGAAACGTACTCCACAGGAGAGTAAACAGGTTTTTAAGGACACCTTGAAAGAATACCAAAATGGTTCGGGCCTGGGCAGGTGGGGGGTTTTCAATATCGCCGATAATGATTTTATAGGCGTTTGCGCACTCAAACCCAGTGATTATGATAAGAGCCGAATTGAGTTGGGATATCGCCTGCACCTCAAATACTGGGGACAAGGCGTTGCAACCGAATTGGCAGAGGCATTAGTTAGCTACGGCTTAAATAAAATTGGCCTGAAAGAAGTTTGTGCCGTTACCCATCCTCAAAACGCCGCATCACAAAGGGTACTGATCAAAGCCGGGTTTGCAAGGGAAGGGATTGTGTTTTGGTATGGTGAAGATGTGCCGTTTTTTAGGGTTGAGCGGTAGAAAATAAAAAAGATGTCATTGCGAGCGAAGCGTGGCAATCGCATGCTATACAGGGCGGATTTGCTTCCGTGCGGTTGCCACGCTTCGCTCGCAATGACACAGCTTGAATGCTTGATTAAACTTACCTCAACCCTTTAATAATATCCTTACAACCGTTTTCAATCAATTCAAAAACCGGTTCAAACAGGCTGTCGTCATAGTACGGATCGGGCACTACCTTATCGCCTAAAAGGAGCTTTACTTTTGCAGCCTGTTCTTCGTTGCGGGCCATATCAAGCACATCGCTCAGGTTATTGCGGTCCATTACAAAGATGTGGTCGAACTCGTCAAAATCGGTTCGTTTAAACTGGCGGCAAACCTGTTTGCTGATATCAATTCCATGGTTGCGTGCGGCGCGGATCGAACGCCTGTCGGGAGCTTCACCTATATGCCATCTACCCGTACCTGCCGAATCAACATCCCAGCCCAGACCATTTTCATCTGCCAGGTGCTGCATGATCCCTTCGGCCAGTGGCGAACGGCAGATGTTGCCGAGGCATACCATTAGTATTTTCATTTTTTAGGTTGATTGGGTGGAAGGTGAGTGGTTGATTGGGTTGATTAAGTGAGTGGCTAATGTAATTGCTTAACTACTCACCTAATCAACCATTCACCAATCAACCAAATATCTGATTCAAAACACCGGCCAAACGAACGCCGGCTTTTACCATTTGGTCGTTTAGTAAACCAATGTATTTAAAGTTGTATTTATAGCTCAGGTTTTCACCGGGTTTAACGTCGGTGTACAGTTTGTCGGCAATCTGATCACTTTCGTAAATCCATTCACTTATCGGGGCGGCCTGAAGTTTGGTACGCTGAGCAGCGGTGGTATGATTAATCATAGTTGCATACTCAGTATAGCTCAATTGTTGAAAATCAATCAGCTGGCTATCCCAAACCGAGTGCAGGTTACTGTCTTTACCAAACCATTGCACTTTTACATCGTTACCGCCCTTATCACTTAAATGACCGGTATGCAAAGGCTGGTGTACATCCTCCACAATATGGATCAGCATACGCAGGTAAAGCAGCTTGTTGGTTTTAGTAGTGGTTTTCTTTTTGAGTTCGGCGATCAAAAAGTTCATTTTAGTATAGGCATCAACGGCCGTATCAGCTTTTAAATAGCCTTGTAGCTCAGGATAAGTATACGCCTTTTCCAGGTTAATAAAATGCCAGTTATACAGGTAATTGTAAGTCGGATCGGATTTGATAAAATCGGCCCAGTTACTGGTAATTGCTATTGATTCATTGCCTAAAATGGCCTCTATGGCTTTACGGGCTTTAGGTGTGAGGTAGCTATCGGCAACCTGTCCGCAAATACGGTGACCGTTAGTGCCCCAGGCCATGCTTTGCAGTGGGATATAAAATATAGCCACCAGTAGTAAAAGTTTCTTTAAAATTTGTGTTTTCATTACAATGGTTTTGGAATACAGCTTGTTCTTTTTATCAAGTGCACGTTAATAGGTATTACGTTTGATGTGCTTACAAACCTGATGAGCGAATCGCCTGTGCGGTGAACTTTAAAGTACTCTTCATAATCGCCAAATCTGAAACAGCCCTGTTCGTTTTTATATGAGCCATCGGCATTGCAAAACTGTCCTTTAATGTGCAGCGTATCCTGTCGTTGCGAATAAGTTCCGCGTACATATTCATCCCAGTGCCCTTTGCTCATACAGGTATCAGCTCCATAATTTACCTTGCTAACGGTACTAATCTTCAAAAGAAATGAATCACAGCTGAATTTAATGTCGTATAGCGAATATGTTACCAGGCTTTTTTGAGCGGGTACAGAGTCCTGTCGCCACTCACCCTGCAGTTTGCTATCTCCCGGCTCCTGCATATCGGGGTTCCTGCTGCATGAAGCTGCTACGATTAGGCAAAAGGCGAAAGGTAAAAGGCGAAAGGCTTTCTTTGAGCTGAAAGCTGAAAGCGAAAGGCTTAAAGCCTTAGTAAAGAAAAAATGGCGCAAATCAAAGCGTTTTGGCATAAACCGAATGCATTAAAAAAAGCCCCTCTCCTTCAGGAGAGGGGTTGGGGTGAGGTGGCTCTTATTTTAAGCTGCCTATCATATTTTCGGGGCGTACCCACTCGTCAAACTGCTCGTTGGTTAGTAAGCCTAAGCCAATAGCTGCTTCGCGTAATGAGCTGCCGTTTTTAAGTGCTGTTTTAGCAATTTTTGCTGCGTTTTCGTAACCGATATGCGGGTTAAGCGCAGTTACCAGCATCAATGAATTTTCGAGGTGCTTTTTGATGCCTTCGTAGTTAGGCTCAATACCTACAGCGCAATGATCATTGAATGATACGCAGGCATCACCAATTAACCTTGCCGACTGCAGGAAGTTAGCTGCCATAACCGGTTTAAATACGTTCAACTCGTAATGGCCGTTTGAACCGCCGATAGAGATAGCCACATCATTCCCCATAACCTGTGCAGCTACCATGGTAACAGCCTCATTTTGGGTTGGGTTAACTTTACCCGGCATAATAGATGAACCAGGCTCGTTATCAGGAATATGAATCTCGCCAATACCCGAACGCGGACCAGAAGCCAGCATCCTGATGTCGTTAGCAATCTTCATCAATGAAACCGCAATTTGTTTTAATGCGCCATGGCTTTCAACAATAGCATCATGAGCAGCAAGGGCTTCAAATTTATTTTCGGCAGTGATGAATGGCAAACCGGTAAACTGTGCAATGTATTCAGCAACTTTTACATCATAACCTTTAGGGGTATTGATACCTGTACCTACGGCAGTACCACCAAGTGCTAATTCTGAAAGGTGATCAAACGTGTTGCGCAAGGCTTTTAAACCGTGGTTCAGTTGTGATACATAACCTGAAAACTCCTGGCCTAAAGTAAGCGGGGTAGCATCCATCAAATGCGTACGACCAATTTTTACTACCGATTTAAAGGCCTCTGATTTAGCCTGTAAAGTATCGCGTAGTTTTTCAACACCCGGGATAGTCACGTCGATCAGCATTTTATATGCTGCAATGTGCATGGCAGTTGGGTAAGTATCGTTTGATGATTGTGATTTGTTCACGTCATCATTAGGATGGATAAAGGTTTTGCCTTCGCCCAGTTTATTGCCTTGTAATACGTGGGCGCGGTTAGCAACCACCTCGTTCACGTTCATGTTTGATTGCGTGCCCGAACCTGTTTGCCAAATCACCAGCGGAAACTCCGAAGCCAGCGAGCCGGCCAGGATCTCGTCGCACACCTGTGCTATCAGGTCGCGTTTTTCGGCAGGTAGTACGCCTAAGTCAGTATTGGTATAGGCGGCGGCTTTTTTCAGGTAAGCGAAAGCGTCGATAATTTCCTTTGGCATTGAAGCCTCGGGACCAATTTTAAAATTATTGCGTGAGCGTTCGGTTTGCGCTCCCCAGTATTTGTCGGCAGGTACCTGTACCTCGCCCATGGTATCGTGTTCGGTTCTGAAACTCATGGTATTAAATTTTGCAGGGGCAAAGTTATGTTTTTATATGATGCGGGGGAATGCGGGGTGTAAACTTTTTGATAGGAGAAGATTATTCTACTCGTCGTTGTTGGTGTTAGGAAGATTCAGATCGGTTGAAAATGTTGGTTAAAAAAGCCATGTCATTGCGAGGAGCGGCGTAGGCAAAAGCACATGGGGCGACGCGGCAATCCAGTAGCTACACAGGGCGGACATGCATTGGCTACGAGATTGCCGCGCTACGCTCAGTGACATATTTTTTTATTTCAAAATAGAGATAATTTCATCTTCCGAACACTTATAATGACAACACCAACAACGGCGCAGTTTTTTTGGAAAAATCCGATAAATCCCAAAAATCCTTTAATCCGGGTTCAGATAATGGCGTTGCCTCCGGCCGGGCTTTCCGCTCATACGCCTGCAGGCATTACGCTCTTGGCCGGTATCCGCTTCAATCCCTAACGCAAATACGTGATTTAATATACACCCTGATAAATCAAGTATTTGCAATCAAATCAAAGTATTCATCGTCCTCATTCTTCCCGCCAAAGCCTTTTCCAATCGTTTCGTGGCTTTCTACAAAATCAACACGGGCAATCCACTTTACCATTTTATAGCCTAATTGATTCTCTATCCTAAGCCTGAGCGGGGCACCATAAGCAGGGGTAAGCGGTTCGTAATTCATTTCCCAGGCCAAAATTGAAGCCGGTTTCATACAATTATCAAGCGTATGGGTATCGTAATAAGTACCGCCATATAAACCTTCCCCAAATGAGTAAAAAGCTACCGTAGTAACATTTGCATGCGGTTTAACCAATTCAACAAGTGCTTTTATTGGCACACCACCCCACTCCGCAATACCCGACCATCCCTGGATACAATGGTGCATGGTTATATTTTGCTCCTTGCCAAGGTTAATCAAATCTGTAATTGATAGCTCTACGGGGTTATCAACCAGGCCACCAACTTTCAGTTTATAATCTTTAAACCCATCGGCAGCCATATTGCGCCACTCTTCAGATTCGGGGATCTTTCCGTTTGCCCAAAAGTAGGGCGATATATCTTTGGGGCTGTAATAAATTTCCGGTTTAAATTTATTGATAGATAGTTTCCACAATGTTCCGTTGATAAAGGCTTCTATTTTTTGCAGCAATCGCGGCCTTCTCCATGATAGCCAGTGCGCAAAAAAACCAAACGCCACTATAAACAATATAAAGCCCAAACCAATATAAAGCCCCGAGGTATCAGTAGGGCTATCTGTACCGTGTATAATGTGGTTCATATTGCGTACAAGCCCCGTTGCCGCAACCATACTTACATGGATTACGATAAACGCAAGGTAAGCCAGCATCACTAAAAAATGAACAGAGCGCGCCCCCTGCCTGTTCCCGAAAAGCTTTGGCAGCCAATGAAACCTGTTTTCAATAGCCGGCGACATGGCCATGCCACTAAGCATAGCAACAGGGGCCAGTATAAACACCACCCCAAAATACGAGAGCTGCTGCAGCGCATTGTAATGATAAAACCCGTTTGGCTCAACCGGCATATTCAGCGTAGCGTAGTGAACAAATACATTCCACGAGTCGGGCAGTATTTGCCAGGATACGGGCACAAGCCTTTTCCACTGGTTGGTAGTAAAAAGCAGCACGCTAAATACGACGCCATTCAGCAAAAAAAACGGGACATTGATAAAATGCCAGCAACGGGCAAGCCCCACAGTATGGCGGTAACCGGGCAGGCCAACAACCGGGCTTAAATAACGGGCTTCATCTTTTGCCGTCCATATTTTATTGTCGGGTATTTTTAAAGGGGTGAATTTGATCCATTCAGAATCAGGCGTGCAATCATTATTCCAGTATAACCGGGGATGATCTGCCAGGATGGAAAGCCCGCTTCTGATAATGATAATTAAAAAGAAAAAGTTAACCCAGTGACTGAGGCATAACCACCACGGGAACCCTTTAGGATCGGCTTCGGTAACCGGGGCGAAAGAAGCAGATGGGTCGGCAGGCAGTCCCCATACAAGATACTGAAGCCATGCTACACCAACCGTAGCCAGCAGCAAAATGCCGATCACAACAAATATATAAGGTTTAATTCCTAAAAATAATCTTCTGTCTGCCGGGAAATGAACCGCTTGTTCCGCTGCGTTAAAGTTGGTAAACATATAAGGTAGGTGTAAATAGTTAAGTAAAAACTTACATATTATTTAAAGTATTGCAACACTGTTAAAGGTAATTAATAATTTGTGGATCTTTATTAACTAATAGCATAAACCCGGTAGCTATTATATACCTTAGATTGTAAATGATAGAACAACATCCGCCGCTGTCAAAACCCGGAGAACCGATTACAAACCATTCGCTTCAATCCTTTTTCCCCGGATATTTTGCGCTCGTTATGGCAACCGGAATAGTTTCCATCGGAGCCTTTTTATACAATATGCACCAAATCGCCAATACGCTGTTTGTGGCTAATATTTGCTTCTACATAGGGTTATGGGTTATTTTCTTTTTGCGGGTTATCAAATATCCCGTAGCTGTTTGGAAAGATATCACCAGCTCGTCGCGCGGGGTAACTTTTTTAACCATGGTTGCAGCCAATAATGTTTTGGGCAACCAGTTTGCTTTAATGACAAAACACCAGGACGTAGCCGTATTTTTATGGTGGCTGGGTATCATTTTATGGGTGCTGATCACCTACACCTTTTTTATTGTAATTACAGCAAAAGAACCCAAGCAAGGGGTGGAGGCAAGCTTAAGCGGCGCCTGGCTGCTTATTGTAGTAGCAACCGAATCTGTTGCGGTGCTTGGTGCACTGATTGCCGGCCAAACGGCCAATACCGATGTTGTGATCTTTATTTCATTTTGCGCTTTCTTAATAGGAGGAACGCATTACATGGTATTTATTTCGCTGATTATATACCGCTGGCTTTTTTTGAGCATGAAAGCCGAATTACTTACGCCACCTTATTGGATAAATATGGGAGCAGTTGCCATAACCACACTGGCTGGTTCCCGTTTGCTGATTTACGCCCATAGCCACGAATGGATAGCCGGTATACAATATTTTTTACCGGGTTTTACGGTTTTATTCTGGGCCTTTGCCACCTGGTGGCTCCCGATACTATTCTTACTACCTGTGTGGCGGCACGTTTTACAGCGGGTGCCGCTTAAATATGATCCGCAGTATTGGTCACTGGTATTCCCGGCAGGTATGTATACGGTAGCAACCTTTAATTTTTCAAAAGTACTCGAGCTTCCATTTGTTATGCATATCTCAAATGTTTTTATTTATTTATCGATGATAGCATGGGCAATAGTCTTTACCGGTATGGTGCGAAGCTTTATCAGGTATATTTTATCTCACAAATAACCCGGCCCAACAAAAACCAATATCACAAGTATAAGCTATCTGCCTTTTCAAACAGTTTCCTGTTGCATTCGGTAGCCCCTAATGAGTAATTAAACCGCGAAAGCGCATACAGTAACGGCAATTTGGCTGGCGCTATTTCGTTTTGTCGCAAATCGGCAAGCCAGTCGGCACCATCAAACTCCATGCGGTATTTTTTTTCAAGGCGTTCATAAATCCTATAGGCATCATCATGATCAAGCCATTCGGGTTTAATGTACAGGCCGGTAAGGTCGCCCATTTTTTTGCGTTCTTCAGCTTCTGCGGTATCGGCACTGCCAAATACAAAGTAAAAGTATAGCCACAGCAATAAACCAGCTCCGCCTATTATTGATGCGGTTGAATCCCTTTCAATAAAAAAGAATATAAAAGCAAAAAATGCAATGACAAGCGAAAACATGCGAGCATAACCCGCAATAATGCTTTGATAATTCAGCGGGATATTAAACCCGTTGCGGCTGCGCCAGGCGGCGCGGGTTACCAGCATGGAGCTGGTAGGAAACAGCGGAATGCCAATAACCACAAATTTGGTCTCTATCCACTGCCCGTTAACCTCATGCACTTTGCCCAAAAACAATGATCCTATTAACATATCAGGTATAATTTAGTCGTGTTATTATATATCACAACTTATAAAAGTGCTTTTAAACAAATGTTAAATATTTATTAAAAACTAAATAATACCGTTGAGCGCTTGTATCGCCCCCGTTTTAAACTTTACAAATAAGAAAATCAAACTTATTTAACTACAAAATGTTAACTGTAAAACAAATACATAAAACACTACTATGAAAAAGTTAAGTTTAATTGCAATGATGGCCCTGGCGGCATTATCATTCCAGGCGTGTAACGGCGGCGCCAAAAGCGGAGCCACCGATAGTTCGGCAGCTGTAAAAGATACTGCCGACAGCGCCAACAAAGTAAAAGACACTACAACTACAGGCGCAACAGGCATTGCTGTTACTGCCGATGATGCCAAATTTGCTACAGGCGCAGCCAACGCAGGCTTAGCCGAAGTTGCTATCGGTCAACTGGCCAGCGAAAAAGCTACCAATGCCAAAGTGAAAGACTTTGCCAAAATGATGGTTACCGACCATACCAAAGCCAATGATGAGTTAATGGCTATTGCCAAAACTAAAAACATTACCCTGCCATCTGCACCGGATGAAGAGCACGAGAAAAAGAAAGCTGACCTTGCTGCAAAATCAGGGGCTGATTTTGACAAAGACTATGTTGACGCCATGGTTTCGGGCCATAAAAAGGTGGAATCAATGTTTGAAGATGCGTCAAAAAATTGCAAGGACCCTGATCTTAAAGCATGGGCAGCCAAAACATTGCCTACCATTCAGCACCACTTAGCCGAAATTGAGGCTATCCAAAAAGGCATGAAATAATCAACTATTGATTATTTCAGAAAGAAAAAGGGAGATGTAACAATCTCCCTTTTTCTTTTATATAACTTGTGTGGGTGTAGCTAAAACGATACTTTTAACACAGCAAAATCTACTTTAATATGTCGAAACCAATAGTAACCGGCCTCATGGCCTACGGAATGTCGGGCAGGATTTTTCATGCCCCGTTTTTAACTACCAATCCGGGCTTTACCTTTAAAGCAGTGGTTGAACGCCATGAAAAAAAAGCCGGTAAAAAATATCCTGATGTTATTAGCTACGATACCATTGATGAGCTGCTTAACGACAACGAAATAGAGTTAATCATCATTAACACGCCCAACAATACCCATTTTGATTATGCTGTACAAGCCCTTAATGCCGGCAAACATGTATTGATCGAAAAACCGGCTGCCGTAACCTCGCATGAGGTAAAAGCACTGTATGATCTGGGCAAAAAACTTGATCTGAAAGTGATGATCTACCAAAACCGCCGTTATGACAGTGGCTTCCTTTCGGTAAAGGAAGTAATTGAAAGCGGCAGGTTAGGGGAGCTGATCGAGGTTCACTTCAGACTGGACAGGTACCGCATGGCTATCGGCGTTAAAAAATTCAAAGAAACGGCAGGCGTTCCTGGTGGAGGCCTTACCTATGACCTTGGGGCGCATTTGGTTGATAACGCTATCAGTATCTTCGGCCGGCCGTTGAGCTATGCGAAAACTACGGCTGCATTCAGACCAGATTCGCAGGTTGATGATTATTTCAATATCCACCTTAAGTACCCGAATCAACTTAATGTATACCTAACCTCGGGATTGCTCATCGCCGAGCATACCTACGGTTTTGTAGTACATGGAACATTAGGCAGCTTTGTTAAAATGCGCACCGATGTACAGGAAGCCCAGCTTGATGCCGATATGATGCCCACCGATGAAGGCTTTGGCATTGAACCCGAAGGCAGCGACGGTAAACTGGTGCTGATGGGGGCCGACGGGCAAAAAACTGTAGAGTGGATACCGTCACCCAAAGGTAATTATAACGGGATATTTGAGGCCGTATATCATACGGTACGCGAAAATGCGTTATTCCCTGTAACCGAAGAGCATGTTGCCTGGCAAATTGAATTGCTTGAAAACTAAAAATGTTGTAACTATGCTTATTAAATGCTAATTAAAATAATGAAGAAACTGTATTTACTGCTTTGTCTGATTATTGCCGCCGGGTGCAGCCAGGCACAAACGCCACCTGCTAATTCCGGCTTGCCGCCATATCACATCCTCACTACAGACAGTGTTTACGTTACTCCTGCCAACCTGAAAAAAAACAAGCCGGTAATGGTGATTTATTTTTCGCCCGATTGCAGCCATTGCCAGCACCTGATGTACGATCTGAAACCTGAGCTGCCCAAGTTAAAAGATGTGCAGATTGTGATGATCACCTTTATGCCAATGCTTAAAGGCATCCAAACTTTCCAGCGCGATTTTGACCTGGCCAAGTACCATAACATCACCATTGGTACCGAGGGTTATACCTATGTTGTGCAAAAGTTTTACAGCGTACAAACCACCCCATACATAGCCATCTATGATAAGTATGGTAAATTATTTCAGTCATATCCCAAAGTACCTAAAATTCCGGTGCTGATGGAAACGCTTAAAAAAGTATAAAGTATTTTATTTAAATATAAAGCCGGTTAAACTCAATTAAGTTTTAGCCGGCTTTTTTATTTAACGTACCATCAAGGTCTCTCGCAGATTTAAGTTAACCCACAAAATTGTTTTGCCGTGTAATCAGCAAGGCGTTTTGTTTTGCCCCTCTGGGGGCAAAGGGTATTTCTATACTTTTTATGCTACAAACCTTTTGCACCTCTGGTGCACTTGTCCTTAAAGACAGTTCAATTAATCCCTGATTATTAAATTATAAAAATCCCCCGGAGGGGGAAAAGGTTTGTAGAAATCACGTCGCCCCCTTTACCCGAACCCCAGAGGGGTTCAACATAGTTAAACTCGTAGAGGCCCGTGAGAAAATCATAAAGCAATCAACTCAATCAAAACTACCGAGGGGTACTGATTACGATTCAGATTAGTTACCTTTGCGGCCAATATTTAAGTTGACGATGAAGAATACCGCATTAACCGATATCCACGTAAAAACCGGCGCTAAAATGGTTCCATTTGCCGGTTACAACATGCCCGTTCAATACGCAGGAATCAACGCCGAGCACGAAACAGTGCGCAAAGCCGTTGGTGTTTTTGACGTAAGCCACATGGGCGAATTCATTTTAAAAGGCGAGAACGCGCTTGACCTGATCCAACGTGTTACCAGCAACGATGCTGCGAAATTGTACGACGGCAAAGTGCAGTACTCATGCCTGCCAAATGAAAACGGCGGTATTGTTGACGATCTGCTGGTTTACCGTATCGACGAGAAAACCTACATGCTGGTGGTTAATGCCTCAAACATTGAAAAAGACTGGGACTGGATCTCCAAATACAATACCAACGGCGTAGATATGAAAAACATATCTGACCGTACTTCACTGCTGGCTATCCAGGGCCCAAAAGCAGCCGAAGCTTTGCAAAGCCTTACCGAGGTGGATTTGGTATCGATGGAATACTACACCTTTAAAAAAGGAACGTTTGCAGGCGTTGAAAATGTGCTGATATCAGCTACTGGTTACACCGGAGCCGGCGGGTTTGAAATCTATTTTGAAAACCAATACGCTGAGCAGATCTGGGATGCCATTTTCAAAGCAGGCGAACCTTTCGGCATTAAGCCAATTGGTTTAGGTGCACGCGATACCTTACGTTTGGAAATGGGTTTCTGCCTTTACGGTAACGACATTGACGACAACACCTCACCTCTTGAAGCTGGTTTAGGCTGGGTAACCAAATTCAATAAAGAATTTACCAACGCTGAAGCATTGCAAGCCCAAAAACAAGCCGGTGTAAGCCGTAAATTGGTAGGCTTTGAAATGATTGACCGTGGTATTCCGCGCCATGACTATGTGATAGTTGATGCGGATGGCAATACCATTGGCAAAGTAACTTCAGGCACGCAATCGCCATCATTACAAAAAGCTATTGGTATGGGTTATGTAGATACCGCTTTCGCCAAAGAAGGTACCGAAATCTACATCAGCATCAGGGATAATAAAATCAAGGCACAAATTGTAAAACCTCCGTTTTATAAATAGGTCTTCGCCCCGAAGGGGAAATGCCTTCAAACTCCCCTCTTGAGAGGGGGCGCGGAAGGAATGAGCGTAAGCAGGGGTGTGTTATACAGCATTTATTCAGGCATGATTGACACACCCCTACACCCCTCTCAAGAGGGGAATCGCGCAGCCCCCGCTTTTATTTATTCATTAATTAAAATTTAAAGATGTCCGAGAATATCAATACCCAAACCCCTCCGTTAGCCAACGGAGGCCGGGGGGCGCACGTTTGTCTAACCCCTGCGCTATTACCGCTTTTTAACGTGGAAGATTATATTGTAGTGGTTATTGATATTTTCAGGGCAACATCATCTATATGTTATGGTATTGAAAACGGTGCTGAGGCTATTATACCGGTATCACAAGTTGAGGAGTGTGCCGCGTATAGAGAGAAAGGGCTGGATTACCTTCTTGCCGCCGAGCGCGACGGATCGGTAGTTGAAGGTTTTGATTTTGGTAACTCGCCATTTTCATACACTAAAGAAAAAGTGGCCGGTAAAACAATTGTGCTAACTACTACCAACGGCACCCATGCGCTTCATCTATCACGCAGCGCTAAAAAAATTGTTATTGGTTCGTTCCTGAACCTTACCGCTTTGAGCAACTGGCTTAACACGCAAAATGAAAACATCCTGTTAGTTTGCGCCGGGTGGAAAAACAATTTCAACCTGGAAGATACCCTTTTTGCAGGCGCTGTGGTTGACCAGTTAAAAGATAAGGGTTTTGTACTGGACGATGCCGCAATTGCAGCAAATGATCTTTTCCAGACCGGAAAACACGATATTAACGTTTATCTCAAGAAAACATCGCACGGCGAACGCCTGAAGAAATTAGGTATCGAAAAAGATATTGAGTTTTGTTTACAGATTGATCTGACTACTGCAATTCCTGTATTGGAAGGGGAGAAGTTAGTGAAGCTGAAGGCATAACACAAGTGATGTCATTGCGAGCGCAGCGTGGCAATCTCGTAGCCCATGCATATTCGATATGCTAAGCTACGAGATTGCTTCGTCGTTCCTCCTCGCAATGACATAAATTTTATATATCAGGCAGTAAACTCCACAAGCGCCTTTTCAATCCTGCTGATGGTTTCATCTTTACCAAGCAGGGCAACAATATCAAATACATGCGGGCCAAACTTACCACCTACCAGCATAATGCGGAATGGTAACATCACATCGCCCACTTTTAAGCCTTTTTGCTCGCCAAGTACTTTGAACTTAGCCTCAAGCTCATGTGCGTCGATAGTAGTTTCATTGTTTAATAACGTGATGAACTCACGATAAAACTCGGTTTTGGTATCAGTCCACTTAGGTTTTACGGCATTAAGATCGTACTCGTTTGGCTGTTCAAAAAAGAAGCCCGCCTGCTGATAAAAATCAGGGAGCAATACACATCTGTCTTTAATCAAACCGATAACTTTTGACAAATAGTCGTCATTATTAACAGTAACGCCTTTATCAGCAAATACTTTCTTAACTGCCAACTGCAAATCGCCTACTGCCAACTTCTTAATCCACTCGGCATTGAACCATTTGGCTTTTTCAAAATCAAACTTAGCGCCCGACTTATTAACACGCTCTATCGAAAATTTTTCAATCAGCTCATCAAGCGTAAAAATTTCCTGCTCAGTACCATCGTTCCAGCCTAAAGTAGCCAACAGGTTCAAAAAGGCCTCCGGTAAAAAACCTAATTCACGGAAACCTTGCGTTAATTCACCTGATTTTGCATCGAACCAATTCATGGCATAAACCGGGAAACCTAAGCGGGCACCATCGCGCTTACTCAGTTTACCATGGCCATCCGGTTTCAATATCAGCGGCAAGTGTGCCCATTGCGGCATATCGGCTTTCCAACCCAGGTATTCCCAAAGCAGTAAATGCACAGGTGCCGATGGCAGCCACTCTTCCCCGCGGAAGGCGTGAGTAATCTTCATCAGGTAATCATCAACTACCACAGCCAAATGGTACGTAGGCATACCATCAGCCTTTAATAATACCTTATCATCTACCTGGCTTGTTTCAAAACTCACATACCCTCGAATCATATCGTTAAAAGTAACGGTTTCGCCCTCGGGCATTTTGATACGGATCACGTGCGGCGTACCGGCAGCAAGCAATGCGTCAACCTCATGCTGTGGCAACGAAAGCGAGTTTCTTAAGGTATGGCGATAAGCTAATCCGTATTGAAAATTAGGGATCTCTTTACGATTTTTATCTAATTCTTCGGCAGTGTCAAATGCGTAGTAAGCATGGCCTTCCATCACCAGGCGTTCGGCATACTCGCGATAAAGCGGTTTACGCTCGCTTTGGCGGTACGGAGCATACTGCCCCCCGGCAACCGGACTTTCATCAGGGTGAAGGCCGCACCATTTAAGGCAATCTAAAATATATTCTTCGGCACCTTCCACATAGCGGGTCTGGTCGGTATCCTCAATTCGCAAAACAAAATCGCCGCCATGTTTTTTGGCGTATAAATAGTTAAACAACACGGTGCGCACGCCACCAAGGTGCAAGCCACCAGTTGGGCTTGGCGCAAAACGGACTCTTACTTTTTTATCGGTCATGATGGAGCAAAGATAAATTATATTTCAGATGGTAGATGTGCAGATTACAGATGTGCAGATTTTGGACGTGCGGATGTGCAAATATGCAGATGAAAAATGTTAATAATTGTTAATTAGATAGTTTAAAAACACAGTGTCAAATGACGGCATTTTTACGCCCTGTATGCATACAACCAATATACATGGTAACTAAGCCCCATTAATTTGCACATCTATCATCTGCATATTTGCACATCCGCACGTCTGCACATCTGAAATAATTTTACGTTATTTGGACTGTGCCCAGCATGAACCCATATCAACAGAAAAAACGTTGGAAATATTTGCTCCTTGCATTTGCCGTTGTAATTGCAATTGGCTCATTACTTTATACCCGTTACCTGGTAAAAAACATTGAGCGTTCGGAACGTACCCGCGCCCAGGTTTGGGCCATAAGTATGCGCCAGATACTTGCCTCAGATGATAATGATTTTTTAAACTATGTAATAGCCGTGCGTGATAGCCTCACCGTGCCCGCTATTGTAACTGACGAAAAAGGTGAAATAGTTTTACAGCGAGGTTTAGACACCACAAAGACTTTTATTAAGCTGGAAGCCGAAAGCAATAAAAAGAAAAAATATGATCCGGCTTATTTTAAAGAGGAGCTTCAATATATGAAGGGGCAGCATGCTCCTATTAAACTCCAGGTTTTGGGCGAAGAGAACTTTGTTTACTATAAAGACTCCCCACTGCTTACACAACTGCGCTTATTCCCTTATATCCAGCTTACTGTAATTGCTATATTTTTATTGATGGCCTATACCGCCTTCAGCTCGTCAAGAAAATCGGAGCAGGACCAGGTTTGGGTTGGCTTAGCCAAAGAAACGGCCCACCAGCTTGGTACGCCTATATCATCGCTCATTGCCTGGATTGAGCTAATGAAAGAGAAGTTTAATGCCGAAGATGATGTGCTGATTGCCGAAATGGAAAACGATGTAAAGCGCCTGGAAATAGTAGCAGATCGATTTTCGAAAATCGGCTCCAAATCCGTATTGGAAGAACATGGCGTGTATGCTGTAGTTAAGGATTTTGTTGATTATTTTAAAGTTCGCGTAAGCAAAAATATCAACTTCGAGCTTACCGGAAACCCTCATCTAAAAGCAGGACTTAATATTCCGCTGTTTGATTGGGTTATAGAGAATATCTTAAAAAATGCAGTTAACGCTATTGAAGGAAAGGGCAGTATCAAAGTAGAAATCAGCGGTAACAAGGTAAAAAACCAAATCTTTATCGATATTACCGATACCGGCAAAGGTATTCCCCGTTCTAAATTTGATACCGTTTTTCAACCCGGCTATACTACCCGTAAGCGGGGATGGGGGCTGGGCCTGTCGCTTACCAAACGTATAGTGGAAAATTACCACAACGGACAAATCTTTGTAAAAGACTCGGAAGTAGGCAAGGGAACAACATTCAGGATAATACTAAAAAACACGCGCAATGATAACAAAACCAAAACCAGGTGATTATTCGCCGTTTGCAGCGGGATATGTAGGGCTTGTTGGCGACAATGATGTAATTAACATGCTCGAACAGCAGATGGATATCAGCTACCAGCTGCTCAGCAATTTAACCGACGAAGAAGCTTTACATGCCTATGCCCCCGGCAAATGGACAGTTAAGCAGGCTTTGGGACACATGATTGATACCGAACGCACGTTTGCTTACAGGGCATTAGTGTTTTCACGCAACCATATTGAACTACCCGGTTTTGACCAGGATGTTTACGTTAACAATACCGATTTTAACAGTCAAAATATAAAAGATCTGGCTGAAGAGTTCAGGGCTTTGCGCAAGGGCAACCTTTATATGGTTAAAGCTTTCAGTGATGAACAATTAGCCCGTACAGGCATAGCCAGCAACCATTTGTTTACTGTAGCGGCGTTTGTATTTATGCTGGCCGGGCATGAGCGCCACCATTTAAACTTATTTAAAGAGCGGTATGGGATAGGGTAAGCCTGCCGCTCTTGTTTAAAACGAATTAATACCTTTTATAAAAAACACGGGTACGTAAAAACGGCCAAACCAAACAGAATATTATTCCCCTTAAAAACCAATACCAGGTCCATGGCATACTGGAGAAGATATTGTTAGGCATTTCCGGGCGACCACTGACGGCAACACAAATTGCCCCAATTATTGGTGATATAAACATCCAGCAGGCCCAGGCACCTAATCCCCACAGAAAGGCTTTCCAAAACTTTGGCCTTGGACTAAACACCATATCATATATAACCTTATTTTCTTCCGGTATGGTAGTCGGTTTCTCTACAAAACGAGGCCTTTGATCGGATTTATCCTCACGGCTTTTTTGCGGCTTATCCTGCCGTTCTTTTTGGGGTTCATCCCTTTTAAACTCGCTGCCACAATAAAGGCATTTGCTTATTTCCTGGGTATAATTGTATTCAAGCTGCCCGCCGCAATTACTGCAGCTAAGTGCTTTGTTGTTTGCTAATGACATGGTTTAAGCCGTGATTTGTCGGCGAATATAATTATTGGCCACAAACAAAAAAAGCCCAGCCAAAGGGCCGGGCCTTAAATAATATTGAATAAATCGCTTATAGTTTTTCGATACGCTGATCTTCTTTATCCAGCACTTCCTTTTTTTCGATACGGTATGAAATAAACAAGCCCGCTCCTCCAAAAATAGCTATCAGTGCTACGTATAAAAAGAAAACATCGTCGTCAAAACTATTGAATATGCCACGGTTTAAAACATATGCTAAAAACAATCCGATACCTGAGCCAATGAGCAACAAGCCCCATTTTAAATTTTGGTAAGGAGCCGATTGTGGTTTATAACTCCTTGGATCCATGTTTCTTTCGATCATAGCTAATTTCTCCCGTTTGTTTAAGTAAACGATCCCGAAGATCATTGCGAATAAGCTGAGGGGTATTATAATTCCTGCTAATACACCCAATTCACCTGCGCCCATAATATTTGTTTTTTTTAATTAAGTTAATTTTGTTTTTTCTCTCTGCAAATACCCCCGTTGTGGTGTATTTGTAAGCTATGACCACATGTTTTTTAAACAGGTTACACCCTGAATAAAAATATTTTCAACTAAACTTAATTGACTAAACCACTTGTCATGTTGAGCGATAGCGAAACTTGTTCTTCTATAAACATAACAGACATGCATGGCGAAGGAGAGGCTTCGTTAGTACCTATGGACATGATAAATAAAGAATATTCCCGTCAGCAGGTAAGCTTCGGGTGAAAGCGGGCAGAACAATGGTGGCCTTGAGCGCAGGAAAGGGCATAGCAAGTTTTTGCAGAAGCGTTGGGAAAGCGGGAGCGCAGCGGGGCAAAATAATTGCAGCCCGTGGTTCTGCCCGCTTTGCAGGGCAAAGGCTTGTGCGGCAAAGAAGCCTATCTGCTGACTTGACTTTTTGGATACTTTTGTGTCAAGACAAAAGTATCTGGCCCCGCGCGGCCAAGAGCGCGACGATGTTAGTTAATAGAACAAAGATCGTTGCCTATCTGTAAGGGTTTGTTTCATCCCTTACTAATGGAGTGACTTTATGTTACTGATTATTCAGGTATATTTTCAGCTTATTTATAAATATGGGCGTTGCCTGCGGCCCGGGCTTTCCATTACAAGTCCTCGCTTTGCCCACACACAACCCCGGCACACGCTCCGGGCTTTTCATTCCAATCCCTAACGCGGCCCCTGCACCCCATCGTTAAAATATATTTTACACGCCATCACGTTTATTCAGGGTTTCCCTGATAATTACTCGCCCTGTATAAAAAACTTATTGAAAAGTTTTTTATACAGGGTACAACAAAGCCAACCAATTCAAATAAATTTATTCGTATTAACTTTGCCTTAATGACAAGTGCGGCTACTCCATTTAACCTGCAGGGGCAGGACCTTTTATTACTTCCACAAAAAGCCATTTACTGGCAGCAGCAAAAAGCGCTGATAGTTGCCGATGTACACCTGGGCAAGGTTGGGCATTTTCGCAAAGCGGGGATAGCCATACCACGCGATATGGAGCAGAGCGACCTGGCTGTACTTTCTGATCTTATTTATGAACATAAACCTGAGAAATTAATTTTTTTGGGCGATCTGTTCCATAGCGATATGAATAACGACTGGGATTGGTTCATCCTTTGGCGCAGCCAGTTTCCTGCATTACAGATCATACTCATCCGCGGCAATCATGATATAATCGATGATAAGCATTACCGCAACCTTAATATCGAACTGCATGACGATTTATTGATAGGCCCATTCCTGATGATGCATCATCCGCTTGCCGATGATCAGCAGGCAGCAGGCTATGTTTTTTGCGGGCACATCCACCCGGGCGTAAACCTGAGCGGCAGGGGGCGACAAAGTATTACGCTGCCATGTTTTGCTTTCGGAAGCCGGCAGGTTATACTGCCGTCGTTCGGTAAATTTACGGGCCGGGTTGCTATCCGCAGCCTTCAAAACGACAGGATCTTTGCTGTATTGAAAGATAAGGTAGTGGCTATCGCCTGATTTTTAGCACTGCACTAACCTTTATTACAGCTCATTAACTGTCATGACAGTGTATTTACACCTTAACAGCCAGTCCATTGCTTTAGATTGATTCTAAATAGATTTTTGATCTTCAATAAGCCAAAACCTCTTCTATGTTTTGTTATTTAATAAATACTTTTGCCTAACAAATCCAATTCATAATGAGCGAATTCAAACAAACCTTAAACTCGTCGCTGGGCAAAAAGCTGATCATGGCTTTAACAGGCTTGTTTCTGTGTACCTTTTTAATTGTACACGTAGGCGGCAACCTGCTGTTGTTTAAACACGATGACGGTTTCAGTTTTAACGTGTATGCCAACTTCCTTACGCATTTTCCGCCTATCGAAGTAATTGCATACCTGTTGTACCTTTCCATTTTAGTGCATGCACTATACGGTTTGATCCTGACTGTCAAAAACCGTAAAGCCCGTCCTGTACGTTATGCAGTAGCGGCAAAATCTGATGCCTCATGGTCATCAAAAAACATGGGCCTTTTAGGTTCAATCATGTTCCTGTTCATCGTTATCCACATGGGCGATTTCTGGTTCCGTTACCACAACGACCAAACCATGGGCTTTAAAGAGTACCGTACCGATCTGGCTACAGGCGTTACCACCGCTGCCGAATACAAACCGGTTAACGCTGATTTCAGCCACTCTGTATCAACCGAAAACAATGTAGAGGTTGTAAGGGTAAAAGACCTGCATGCACGCGTTGTTTATAGCTTCAGCAACATTATTTACGTTATATTTTACGTAATAGCCATGGGCGCTGTAGCATTTCACTTGCTGCATGGTTTCCAGAGCGCATTCCGCACGCTGGGCTGGGTACACCGCAAATACACCCCGGTAGTTTACTTTATTGGCACATGGCTGTTTGCGGTTATTATTCCGCTGCTTTTTGCAGCCATGCCGGTTTATTACTACTATTTATCAACCCAGGGAGCTCACTAAGTTAGCTGGCCAAAAGCCACAAACATAAACATATAGAAGAGATGACATTAGATGCTAAAATTCCTCAAGGCCCATTAGCCGAAAAATGGAGCAAGCATAAATTTGATCTGAAGCTGGTTAACCCCGCCAACAAGCGTAAATACGATATCATCATTGTAGGTACCGGTTTGGCAGGCGCTTCGGCAGCTGCCACTTTAGGCGAGCTGGGTTACAACGTTAAGGCATTTTGTTTTCAGGACAGCCCACGCCGTGCGCACTCTATTGCTGCACAGGGTGGTATCAATGCTGCTAAAAACTATCAAAATGACGGCGACAGCGTTTTCCGTTTATTTTACGATACCATTAAAGGTGGTGACTACCGCGCCCGCGAGTCAAACGTTCACCGTTTGGCCGAAGTTTCGGTAAACATCATTGACCAGTGCGTTGCCCAGGGCGTACCTTTTGCCCGCGAATACGGCGGCTTACTTGATAACCGTTCATTCGGTGGTTCGCAGGTATCGCGTACATTCTACGCGAGGGGCCAAACAGGACAACAGCTTTTATTAGGTGCTTACTCTGCCCTTAACCGTCAGATCCACGCCGGTAAGGTAAAAGTATACACCCGTCACGAAATGCTTGACGTGGTAACTATTGATGGCCATGCCAAAGGTATTGTTACCCGTAATATGCTAACCGGCGCCATTGATACGCATGCAGGTCACGCGGTATTGTTATGTACCGGTGGCTACAGCAACGTGTTCTACCTGTCAACAAACGCTATCGGCTCAAACGTAACGGCAGCCTGGAGAGCACACAAACGCGGTGCTTTCTTTGGTAACCCTTGCTATACTCAAATTCACCCAACCTGTATCCCGGTAACCGGCGATCACCAGTCGAAGCTTACGCTGATGTCTGAATCGTTACGTAACGACGGTAGGGTATGGGCACCAAAAACGGTTGAAATTGCCGAGCAATTGCGCAAAGGCACATTGAAAGCCGACCAGGTTAAAGAAGATGACCGCGATTACTTCTTAGAGCGTAAATACCCGGCCTTCGGTAACCTTGTTCCGCGCGATGTGGCTTCACGTAACGCCAAAGAAATGGTTGAAGAGGGCAGAGGCGTAGGCGGTTCGGGCTTTGCAGTATTCCTTGATTTTGCCGATGCCATCAAACGTTTAGGCGAAGAAACCGTTAAAGCCAAATACGGTAACCTGTTTGATATGTACATCCAGATCACGGATGAAAACCCGTATAAACAACCAATGCGTATTTACCCTGCGGTTCACTATACCATGGGTGGCCTTTGGGTTGATTATAACCTGAGCACTACCATTCCTGGTTTATATGCTTTGGGCGAGTGTAACTTCTCCGATCACGGCGCTAACCGCCTTGGTGCATCAGCATTGATGCAAGGTTTATCTGACGGTTACTTTGTGATCCCTTATACCCTTGGTGATTACCTGGCTAAAATTGGCCCTAAAAAGGTTGACACTAACCACCCAGCTTTCGCAGCCACCAAAAAAGATGTAGTTGACCACGTAAATAAATTGCTGGCCCTTAAAGGCAACAAAACTACCAACGAGTACCACCGCGAACTTGGCCACATTATGTGGGAGTACTGCGGCATGGCCCGTACCGAAGAAGGCTTGAAAAAAGCCAAAGGTTTGATCCAGGCATTGAAAGCTGATTTCTGGAAAAACGCTATCGTAACCGGCGAAAACGAAGAAGTAAATGCTTCATTGGAAAGAGCGGGTCGCGTGGCCGATTTCATTGAGCTTGGCGAGCTGATGATCGATGACGCTTTGATGCGTAAAGAATCATGCGGTGGCCACTTCAGGGTTGAATCGCAAACACCAGATGGTGAAGCACTGCGCGATGACGAAAACTTTGCGTTCGTAGCTGCCTGGGAGTTTAAAGGCGAGAACCAGCCGGAAGAGTTACATAAAGAGCAATTGACATTTGAAGCAGTTCACCTGTCTCAAAGAAACTATGCTTAATTAGAGAATGGTTGATTAGGTGAGTGGTTGATAAAGTTAAACCCACTCACCCAATCAACCACTCACTCAATCAACAAAAACAACGATAACTCAAATCTAAAACAAAGATGAGTAACGGAAATATGAACCTGACGCTTAAAGTATGGCGTCAAAAAAATGCTCAAACCGCGGGTAAATTTGTAAGCTACAAAGCTGAAAATATTTCGCCTGACATGTCGTTCCTTGAAATGCTCGACGTGGTTAACGAAAGCCTGACCCACAAAGGCGATGAGCCAATAAACTTTGACCACGACTGCCGCGAAGGTATTTGCGGTATGTGTTCATTATATATCAATGGTCACCCACACGGACCAAAACGCGGTATCACTACCTGCCAGCTCCACATGCGTACTTTCCACGATGGCGAAACTATCACCATTGAGCCATGGCGCGCAGAAGCATTCCCAATTGTTAAAGACTTAGCGGTTGACCGCTCTGCCTTTGACAGGATCCAACAGGCTGGTGGTTATGTTTCGGTGAACACCGGTGGTGTACCTGATGGCAACGCTATCCCTATCCCTAAGGTTATTGCCGACGAGGCTTTCAACTCGGCCACCTGTATCGGTTGCGGTGCGTGCGTTGCTGCTTGTAAAAATGCATCTGCTATGCTGTTTGTATCGGCTAAGATCACTCAGCTGGGTTTATTGCCACAAGGTCAACCAGAGCGTTACCGTCGTGTGCAATCAATGGTAGCCCAGATGGACGAAGAAGGCTTTGGTAGCTGTACCAACACCGGCGCCTGCGAAGCTGAGTGCCCTAAAGAAATTAAGCTGACCAACATTGCCCGCATGAACAACGACTATTTCAGCGCGAAACTGTTCAGGGAAGAAGAAGTACACGAACAAAATCATTAATTGATTTTCTGTATAGTATAGCAAACGGCCCGGTGAAACCGGGCCGTTTTTGTTTTAGGAGTGATATAAACCATGTCATTGCGAGGAACGAAGCAATCGCACGGAAGCATAGCCGCTCTGTATAGCATGCGATTGCCGCGCTACGCTCGCAATGACATAGTTTTTGACGTCACTCTTTTTTTAATTGTCCTTTGTTTATATATCTTCCCAAAAGCATAAATTTAAATCACAAAAACTACAAGCATCCTATGCAATTCGACCCGGAAAACCATGTTAACAAACTTTGTGCTCAAGGAATGTTATTGGAAGGCGAAGCCAAACGAGATGAAGCTGCCGCATTGTTTCATCAGGCCTGGAATGAAGCAACAAATGCCCTTGAGAAGCTCATTGCCACACATTATGTAGCACGGCATCAACAGAACGTTGCAGATAAATTAAAATGGGACGAAACTGCGTTAAAATTCGCTTTTGAAATAGAAGGGCAGGAGATAAAAGGGGTTTATCCTTCACTTTATCTTAATATTGCCAAATGCCATGAGGATTTGGAAGACTTTGATAAAGCGCGTGAAAACTATCAGTCGGCCCTGAGCTATACCAGCTTCTTACCTGACGATGGTTATGGTAATATGATCAAAGCCGGAATTAATAATGGCATAGAGCGTGTTCAATCAAATACAAGATAAGTCCCTCCTTCATTGCCGTTGGTTTTAACCAACGGATAACAAACAACTAAGCAAAAGGGCTTCAGCCCAAATCCCGCATGTTTATTTTGGCTAAAGCCGCTTATCATCTTAGCTTATTCCGTTGGTTAAAACCAACGGCAATGAAATTTTACTTCAGCATATTAAAAAGCCTCAATATCCTCGCTTCGCCTCAGTCCGGCATTTTTGCATATTTTTGCGGGGCGACTAAATTTTGATGGTTTGCTCACATCCCTTTATTCATTAGCTTATCTACAAGTCTTCAATAAAGGCTACTCAATACTTAACCACTCTGGATGAAATTCTCTTTACATCTTTTCGACTTTTCGCAAAAAATCAACTATAAAAACGAAATCCTGGCCGGTTTAACCGTAGCCATGACCATGATGCCCGAATCATTATCATTTGCCATACTCGCCGGCTTTCCGCCGCTGATGGGCTTGTATGCCGCCTTTATCATGGGCTTGGTAACCTCCATATTTGGCGGCCGCCCTGGGTTGGTGTCGGGCGGAGCCGGGGCAACTGTTGTGGTACTGATAGCGCTTATGAAATCGCATGGGCTGGAGTATGTTTTTGCCGCGGTGGCTTTAGCCGGCGTAATACAAATTCTGGTTGGTTTGTTTAAACTGGGCAAGTTTATCCGCCTGGTACCGCAACCGGTAATGTACGGCTTTGTTAACGGCCTCGCCGTCATCATTTTCATGGCACAACTTGAGCAATTCAAAACCGTAGTTAACGGACAGGAAGCCTGGCTCAGCGGCACGCCGTTGTTGATCATGGCTGGCTTGGTAGCTTTAACTATAGCCATCGTAATCATTCTACCTAAGTTTACCAAAGCCGTGCCACCATCGCTTGTTGCTATTATTGTAGTGTTTGTGCTGGTCTTAGGCTTTGGCATTCATACCAAAACAGTAAGAGATATCGCGGCAGTAAGCGGTGGCTTTCCGCCGTTTCATATTCCGGCTATCCCTTTTAATATCGATACTTTAAAGATCATTTTCCCTTACGCGCTCATCATGGCAGGCGTTGGCCTTACCGAAGGCTTGTTAACCCTAAACCTTGTTGATGAAATGACCGCTACCCGGGGCAACAGCAACCGCGAATGCATTGCGCAGGGTAGTGCCAATATCCTCAACGGCTTCTTTTCGGGCATGGGCGGCTGCCCTATGATTGCCCAAACGCTGGTTAACCTATCGGCAGGGGCCAGGGCGAGGCTATCAGGCATCATTGCATCACTCACAATCCTGCTTATTATCCTTTTCGGCGCCCCTGTTATCGAAAAACTGCCTATGGCCGCACTTACAGGAGTAATGATCATGGTTGCAATCAGCACCTTCGAATGGATCAGTTTCCGGATCATTAACAAAATGCCTAAACAAGACGTATTTGTGGGGGTCCTCGTAGCGCTGATCACGATATGGCTCCACAACCTTGCCCTTGCGGTATTGATAGGCGTTATTATTTCGGCCCTGGTTTTTGCGTGGGAAAGCGCCAAACGCATTCGTGCCCGCAAATACGTTGACGAAGCGGGTGTAAAACATTATGAAATATACGGTCCGCTGTTTTTTGGTTCGGTGATGGCTTTTAATGAAAAGTTTGATATCGCCAATGACCCGCAGGAAGTCATCATCGATTTTAAAGATAGCCGCATTGCAGATATGTCGGGCATTGAGGCATTGAATAAGCTAACCGAAAAATATCACGGAGCTGGCAAAAAACTGCACTTAAAACACGTAAGTGACGATTGCAGAACACTGCTTAAAAATGCAGAAGGGATCATCCAGGTGAATATTTTGGAAGATCCCTCGTATAGGGTGGTTGAGAAGTAATTTTCCGTAGAGACGCATCACATGCGTCTCCCGCTTTACAAATCACACCGGATAAGCTCTTACTAATTGTCTGCCTTAAGGAAGACGCATGTGATGCGTCTCTACATTCCTTTTTTAACGCTGTTTACTCAGCAACATCAATCACCAGCTTACCGTTCGCCTTGCCGTTCTCCAATATATCATGAGCATCATTGGCACTTGCAAGTGTAAAAGAACGCTCGTCAACCAGCGGAACAAGCTTACCTGCATCTGCAAGTTTGGTAGCTTCCTCCATAATTTCGCCATGATGCTTGCGTCCTTTCCCGGCAATCATCGGCATCAAAGTAAATACGCCCGAATAAGTAGCCCCACGGAATGATAAAGGCGCCAGCTTATGCTCTCCCCAGCCCAAACAGCTTACCACATGCCCGGTATAATAACGGGCGGCAACAAATGAGGCATCTAACGTAGCACCACCCAAAGTGTCATAAACAATATCAAATCCCTCACCATTGGTATATTTGTTCACATATTCTTCAACGGTTGTGGCCCTGTAATCAATAAAAGTAGCACCAATGCTTTCAATATATTGCTGTTGTGCTGCGCTACCGGTAGCATAAACATCGGCTCCAAACGCCCTGGCTATTTGAACTGCCAAATGTCCAACACCGCCAGCGCCACCATGCACCAATACTTTTTGACCTTCATGCACATTTGCCCTATCCACAAGGCCTTCCCAGGCGGTAATGAAATTAAGCGGCATAGAGGCCGATTGGCGCATACTTAAGCTTGATGGTTTAACAGCAAGCAAATCGGCATCAAAAGCGGCATATTGCGCATAAGTGCCCTGTAAGCCGCCAATGCCACCGGCAAGTCCATACACTTCATCGCCTGCCTTAAAACGGGTTACACCGGCGCCAACAGCTTCAACGATACCGGCAAAGTCCATCCCTAAAATGGCAGGTAATGGCTGTTTGGCATGCCCGCCCTTGCCGGTGCGGATCTTGTTATCCAATACACTTACACCACTTGCTATAATGCGTACCAGTACCTGGCCTTCTGCAGCGGCAGGGCGTTCAACTTCGGTTATGGTAAAAGGGGCATTTGCTTCGGTGGCCATTAGTGCCTGCATGGTAGTTGTATTTTGAGTTTCCATTTTAGTAATTCTGCGTTGTTTGATTTTATAGTACAAAATTATACAACACACAGCCTGTTTACCTTGTACAAATCCTCGTAATAATTGTACATTTACACTATGGCTAAAGATAATTTATACCAGCCGTTCGAGATCGTATTGCGCGAGCCTCTCCATACCTGTCCCCGCAGCGAACATTCGCACAGCTTTTTTGAGTTTATTTATATTGTAAGCGGCACCGGGAAGCAGTGTATCAACAAAAGCAAATTCATATATAAGCCCGGCCACTTATTTCTGCTTACGCCCGATGATTCTCATTATTTTGAGATAGCAACCTCAACGCAATTCCTCTTCATCCGTTTTAATATGGCTTACATCAAGGACTACAAACTGCCGGGCGATGCAGCTAAACACCTTGAGTTTATCCTTAAAAATGCAGCCCAGGCACCCGGCTGTGTATTAAAGCACCATGAAGACAGCGCCATTGTGAAACCTATTATGCAAGCCATTATCAGCGAGCAAAATAAAAACAACCTTTATAGCAAAGAGCTTTTGCAGCAATACATCAACACCATTATTGTTATAGTTGCCCGCAATATTGCCATGAACATGCCCGATGAGGTTGATGAAAATACAGAGGAAAAAACACTTGATATTTTGCAATACGTTCAGACTAATATCTACTTCCCCGAAAAGCTGAGAGCAGAAGCCATTGCAGATAAAATGGGGATTTCAGATACTTACGTAGGCCGCTATTTTAAAAAGCATACCGGCGAAAGCCTGCAGCAGTACATCATCAATTACAAACTTAAGCTTATCGAAAACCGACTGCTGCACAGCAACATGCGTATGGTTGAAATTGCCAATGAGCTTGGTTTTAATGACGAGAGCCACCTGAACCGGATCTTCAAAAAATACAGAAATATAAACCCTTCGGAGTTTAGGAAAACCGGGGCGCCGCCGGCTATGGCTTAGGGCATTTAGTCTGATGCATCTTCTGCATGGTCCAGCCACCATTTTCCGTTCAGGCATTTAAAATAATGAAAAACCAACACCCCGGTATCTTCAACCATCAACTGAACCTTAACCGTAGTTTTGTTAACCCAATGTTTCTCCATCAATATTGTACCTCCCGGTAGTAAATTAATCTGCTTCCACTTTTGCATCGGCACTATGTGTACAAGGGCTTTTTCTTCCTCTGTATCCGGCAGCTCTATCACTTTAAAAGGGAATTTAACCCGTGATATCTGAAATGCGGCATCGGCATTAAACTTCTTAAAAAAAAGATTAAAATCTTCGGAGCCCGACTGGGTAATATTGTTATCTATTTCCTGATTTAACTGCTTTACCGGTGTTTTTAAACTACAAAATAATATCAGCGCTGTAGTAGCTATAATGGAAGTAAAATTGCCGCCTGATTGATATAACATGATATGGCCTGGTATAAAAATATATTGCTAATATACATAATACCCTGTTAACATACGCATTAAATAAGTCGCCCCGCTTTCGGTTCATATCAATTAAAACAATCCATGTTTCGCAACAACAAAATAACAAATATCGCACAAATTGAAAATTTGATTAAAAAAACTTTAAAAATTTCAAAATAATTTGCTTTTTTATCAAAAACACTTCATAAATTACAATTTCTAAAGATAACTGATTATCAATTTTTAAACTATTGTAATTTTTTCATGGAAGAATCAGCTTATTTTGACAAATACAACCCAATAAATAACGTTTGGGATGAAATGTATGGCTTAGATGCTAATGTTCGAGAACATTATCGCAAAGTTATTGACTACATTTCAAAAGAATCGGCCGACGACCTGAATAAAAAGGAAGAACTTGCCAAACGACTGTTCATGAGCCAGGGCATTACCTTTACCGTTTACAACAGCGGCGAAGGCATTGAAAAGATATTTCCTTTTGATATTATTCCACGTATTATCACTGCCGATGAGTGGGCCTTTGTTGAACGGGGCATCAAGCAGCGCCTTAATGCGCTTAATCTTTTCCTGAAAGATATTTACCACAATCAGTTTATTGTAAAGGATGGCATAGTGCCGATTGATATCATTTATTCGTGCCCTCATTTTTTGCGCGAGATGTACCAGCTTCAGGTACCTTATGATATTTATGTGCACATTTCAGGCATCGACCTCATCCGCGATGAAGACGGCACTTTTTATGTGCTGGAAGATAACCTGCGCACCCCATCGGGTGTAAGTTATATGCTCGAGAACCGGGAGATCACCAAACGGCTATTCCCTGATTTGCTGCCGCAATGCAGCGTGCGCAGCGTTACCGAGTATCCATCTATATTATATAAAAACCTCCTGGCGCTTTCGCCAAGGCAAATTCATAATCCAACTATTGTTTTACTTACGCCGGGCATTTACAATTCGGCCTATTTTGAACATACCACGCTGGCCCGTTTAATGGGGGTAGAACTTGTGGAGGGGCGCGACCTGGTGGTGAACAATCATAAAGTTTACATGAAAACCACTACCGGCCTGCAGCAGGTAGATGTGATATACCGCCGTGTAGATGATGAATTTTTAGATCCGCTGGTATTTAACCCGGCAAGCATGCTGGGTGTGGCAGGTTTGATGGGCGCATACCGCAAAGGCAATGTAGCCATTGTAAACGCAACAGGTACAGGTGTTGCCGATGATAAAGCGGTATATGCCTATGTACCCGACATGATCCGCTATTACCTGAACGAAGAGCCGATACTCAAAAATGTACCAACCCACCAGTTGGGCAATCCCGACGAGCGCGAAATGGTGTTTAAAAACCTCAATAAAATGGTGGTTAAAAAAACCAATGGCAGTGGCGGCTACGGGATGCTGATGGGCCATGCGGCAAGCGAACAGGAAATTGATGAATACAAAAAGGAAATACTGAAAGATCCGCGCAATTTCATAGCGCAGCCAACCATCAGCCTTTCGGCGGCACCCTGTTATATGCAAGGCGAATTAAAGCCGCGTAGGGTTGACTTAAGGCCTTATGCGCTTTATGGCCCCGATGGTATTGAAATTGTACCTGGCGGTTTAACCCGTGTGGCCTTAAAAGAAGGCTCGCTGGTAGTAAACAGCTCGCAGGGCGGTGGCAGTAAGGATACCTGGGTTTTGGCCTGAGGTTAAAGAAGAAGGAATTGCGAATAAAATCCCCTCTTGAGAGGGGGCGCGGAAGGCAGCGCAGTAGCAGAGGTGTGTTTCTGCGATAAGCTTATTACATGCGTAAACACACCCCTACACCCCTCTCAAGAGGGGAATCGCACAAGCCCGCGCTTTTTGAATAAAGAAATAAAGTATAATTAACAAAACCTGGCGGTATTAATCCGCCAGTATAATCATTCCCCCTTTAGGGGGTTAGGGGGCTCTTATGTTAAGCAGGGTTGCAGCAAGTTTTTATTGGTTAAGCCGTTACATTGAACGCAGCGATGGTATGCTGCGGATGTTAAAAATTAATTACGCCTCATCGCAGGATACGGTGCAGGAATTTACATGGGAGCCTGTAATGAGGATTTTTGCCGGGCTTAACGCCGGCGAGGCCGAAAAGCTGGACAACGACAGCCGGTCGGTTTTAAAGTATATGGTTACCGGAAAAAACAATCCTAATTCCATACTTAATATCATCACACTGGCACGAGAAAATGCCCGTGGCGTGCAGGAGCACATTACCAAGGACCTTTGGCAATGCCTTAATGAATATTACCACACCGTAAAAGATCCGCGCCTGGAACGTTCCCTGCACCGGGAGGACCCGATAGGCGTACTGGATGTGCTGATAAAACAGGTAATGCTTTATTACGGTACGGTAGAAATTACCATGGAACGCGGCGAAGGCCGTGCGTTTATGAACATTGGGAAATACCTGGAGCGGGCTATCCAGTCGGTTGATATTTTGGATACCAAGTTTAGTTCGATAAGTGACAACCCGGACCTCCTTACTGATACCACGTACTGGAAACATTTGTTGCTTTCATTGGGCGGATATGAGCTGTATTTAAAAACCTACCGCGAAGGCTTTGAGGCCGAAAACGTTTTGGAACAGGTTGTATTGAACAATGATTTCCCACGCTCGGTTATCTATTCGGTAAATAATATTCAGCGTTATTTCGACAGGTTGAAGAACGACAGCAATGCCGACGACTATCGGGAAATGTCGTTCCAGATAGGCAGGTTACAAAGCCGCATCAAATACAGTTCGGTAAAAAGCATTAAGCAGGAGGGGCTGCACCTGTTCCTCACCCAGATCAGGAGCGAACTGTACGGCGTGGGCAATTCATTAAATCAGCACTATTTTGCTAATTCATAAACTTAATTTGAAAATGTGCCGATTTGAAGACGAATCAATTTTCAAATCGACACATCTTCAAATTATTCAATTAACCAGTTAATAGATTTTGATTTGAAGTTTTGAAAACCTATTCCCTCATTTTCAAATTTTCAAATCCTCAAATTAAAAAATTAAAGCAATGCCTGAATTTAAAATCCAACATATTACAAAATATACCTATGAGGGCCCTGTGCGCGACAGCGCCAACCAAATTATCCTGTTCCCGATAAAAGACGACTACCAGGAAGTAATTAAGCAGGAGCTCAACATAACCGGGAACCCGGTAGTTGATACGCACACCGACTATTACGGTAATGAAGTTGGCAGTTTCACGTACAGCAATCAGCACAATATGCTGGTTATTAACTCAAAACTGGTTGTTACTACCCGTCAGCGTCCTTTGCCGGTAAACGATATTTTTCCTGAACAGCAATGGGAAGATCTTAAGCGCCTTCAGTACATGGTGCCTTATATTGATTTTCTAAAGCAGGAATATTTTGAGGGCCTGCCCGAACTGCAGGAAGTAGTTGAACAGGAGCGACGTAAAGACGAAACACCTTTCCAGGTGGCGCTTCGTTTTTGTGGTTGGGTATACAAAAACTTTGAGTACATCAAAGGGGTTACTACCGTTGAAACCACACTTGATGAAGTATGGAAGCTTAGAGCAGGCGTTTGTCAGGATTTTGCCCATATTTTGATGGTCATGCTCCGCCAGCTTAAAATACCATCGCGCTATGTAAGCGGTTATATTTGCACCCACAGCAGCGCTATGCGCGGCGAAGGCGCCACCCATGCCTGGGCCGAAGTTTACGTACCCGATTACGGCTGGCTCGGTATCGACCCTACCAACAACTGCGTTGCCAATGAAACCCATGTACGCCTGGCTGTAGGCCGCAATTTTTCCGACTGCTCGCCGGTTAAAGGTGTTTATAAAGGTGCTTATGGCCACAAACTGGAAGTATCCGTAGTTGTTGATGATGCCGATACTATTGTTTTTGAGGATAAAGCTCACGAAACACCTGCCGTACACGCGGTAACCGAATTTTCTAAAAACAGCTATCAACGGTACATGGAGATTATTCAGCAGCAACAACAACAGCAGCAGTAGTTTTCAGTTGGCGGTTTTCAGTTGGCAGAATGCACACAGAAAATATTTCATTGCGAGGAGGAACGACGAAGCAATCTCGTAGCTATACAGGAGGGCGGACATGCATTGGCTACGAGATTGCCGCGCTACGCTCGCAATGACATGATTTTTTATAGGTAATTCGTCACCGTTGTTGATCGCGAAACATCACAGCTTTTGCGGAACTCAAGAAATCCTCAAATCATGCAAATCAAGGTTCCACACTCTGATAAAAAGCAACCAGGTTTGGCGCTATTACATGCACATCGTGCTGCTCTTCAATCAGGCGACGGGCGTTGAGGCCAATGTTGCGGCAAAATTCCTCGTCGGTAATGCAACGCGCAATAGCATCATAAAACTCCTGCCGGTTGTTGGCAATGAGAATATTGGCGCCATTGGTAAAATTAATACCCTCGGCACCCAACGAGGTGGAGATGATACACTTTTCCATGGCCATACCTTCCACTATCTTAACCCGCATACCTCCGCTCGAAAGTAAAGGCACTACCATAATAGCCTTACTGTTCACAAACTCCGAAGCATCGTCAACCTCTCCCTGGATAAAGATCTTTCCCATCGCCTCGTAATCATCAAAGCTATCGGGGATATTATGACCTGCGACATAAAATTTTACGCGAAGGTCCCCCTCGGTAAGATCTTTATAAAAATTTTCGATAAACCACTCAATCCCCTCCCGGTTGGGCATCCAATCTAACGAACCTAAAAAAAACAAGCTCGGGAATTCCGTTTTATTGTAGTCGGGCTTATAATCGGGCAGGGAGATCCCCACCGGAAAAATATCAACCGGAATGGTAACGCCGTACGATACCATCGTTTTTTTGTCCTCGTTGGTAAATACGGCAATGCCATCAAATTTATTGAGCTGCTGCAGCTCGTAATCTTTAACCCTGCGGGCCAGCAAATGCAGGTACCATTTCTTAAACAGATCGCTTTTTTGTTGCGCCAGCCGCATCCATACCTGGTGCTCGATATTGTGCGACCTGTAGATTAACCGGGCTTGCGTATGCTTACGCATGGCAGCCAGGTATGGCGTTACAAACAAACCCTCAAACTGAATAACATCATATGCCGTTTGGCGCAATTCGCGTAGCAGGAGTTTTTCAAATTCGGCATCGTAATAGCGGTCAACATCGTTTGCTTTTTTGTTGAACAGATTGGTTACGGCATCAAGTACCGATACATTGATATTGATATCGTATGATGTATAGCGGATCTTTTGCAGCAGTTCATCTTCGGTTGTTTGTACACTGCCATTATATCTTTTACCATTTAAAGCCACCAGCGCAACTTCATGCCCAAGTGCAATCAACCCTTTAATGGTATTGCAAACCACAATGGCGTAACCGCCATTTTGCGGAAATGGTACACGATGTGTTAAAATTAGGATCTTCAAACGGTGGAATGGGTTTTTAACAAAAATACCATCCTGAACGTGGTATTCAAAACTTCATTAAAAAATACTTAACTGCGGATCGGTAACCCTGAAGGTACGACGATGATAGGGCGTAAAACCTATCTTCATTACTGTTTCGCGATGCTTTGTAGTAGGATAACCCTTGTTGGTATGCCAGTCATACTCCGGGTGTTCAGCCGCTATTTGCATCATATAATCGTCGCGGTAAGTTTTAGCCAATATGGATGCCGCCGCAATGCTGAAATATTTTCCATCGCCCTTAATAATACACTCATGCGGGATGTTCCTGTATTTTTTGAAACGGTTTCCGTCAATGATCAAAAACTGGGGCTCAAGATGTAATTTTTCAATAGCCCTGTGCATGGCCAGGAATGATGCATTGAGGATATTAATTTCATCTATTTCCAGGTTATCAACAGATGCCACGGCATAGGCAACGGCATTCTTCTCAATTTCGGCACGAAGCTGATACCTTATTTCTTCGGTAACTTGTTTGGAATCATTCAGTAACTGATGGTTAAAATCGGGAGGTAAAATAACCGCAGCGGCAAAAACCGGCCCGGCAAGGCAACCGCGCCCGGCTTCATCGCATCCTGCTTCTAAAAATTCGTACTGGTACCTGGCTGATAGCATCCGGCAAATATAATAAGTGTTGTAAACGTGTTAGCGGGGCAATTAGTATGATTAGTTTTTCAACAATAAAGATTACGCAGTTTTACGCTAAAAAATCTTTAGCGTAAGCAGGGTAATATCATCAATCGGTTTGCTTTTATGCACATTGTTCAGGTAATCCATCAAAGCCTGGTTAAAATTATCCGGTGATAGCTCGCCATGCGCCAGCACAAAATCAAGCAATTTATCCTCATTCCACACTTTGGAGCTTGGCGATTCAAAGTCCATAAGCCCGTCTGTATAGTTAAAGATCAGGCTGCCGGGTTCAACATCAACTTCGCCCTCGTTTAAAAAAGGCAAATCCTCAAAAACACCGATCATCGTAGTGCCCAATTTAAGCGGAATAGCCCCGCCTTCCGAGTAAAGGATGGTTGGATTGTGGCCCGCATTGATATAATTAAGCCGCCGCTTTTTTTGGTTATAGCGTGCAATAAAAAGGGTAATAAACCGCTCGCCTTTGGTATTGCTGAGCACAATTTTATTTAATCTGTCAACAATGTTGGTCAAATCACCATCAACCGCTGCCCAGGCATGCAAACTGGCCTGGAAGTTGGCCATCAGCAATGCTGCCGAAATTCCCTTGCCCGATACATCGGCAATGCACCATAAAAACTCATGATCATTAAGGCGGATGAAATCAAAATAATCTCCGCCAATATTTTGATGCGGAAGATATTTGGCACCGATCTCCACACTATCATCTTTGTGCTCGCGCATGGGGATCAGCATATTTTGCACTTCTACCGCAAGCTCCATCTCGCGCTGAAAACGTTCGGACTGCAACCGCTCGCGGAAAAGCTTTTTATTTTCCAACGCCACAATGATCACGTTCATCAGCGTTTGGATGAAGTTGAGATCGTTGTTAAGCATCTCGCCCGAAGTATTAAAATCGCCGATGAGGGCGTAGGCCAGCGCTTTGCTTTTATGATATACCGGGATGAAATAATTGTATTTTTTGAGTACGGGGTCGCGGTGTCCGGCTATAGCAGTAGGGGCTTTAACCTTACTCAGTTTTTTACAGGCGCGGGCCAGCACCACCGACGATTCAATATCGCCGCCATATTTGGCTATACAGGCAAATTTATTATCCTTCTCAATCAAAAAACGCAGTTTGCCTACCTGCAAATAATTTTGCAGAATAACTTCCAGCATTTGAATGAGGATAGGAGTAGCGGTGTTTTTGTTTATTGCCCGCGTAATTTCCAGTAAAGAATTTAATTCCGACTGCCGTTTGAGCAAAAGCCTGATCAATTCGTCTTCGCCGGAACCGTCGTCTATATTCAGCATATTGATATAAGTCCGCTGACTAAAATAGAAGAAATAATTTTTAAATACGAGTACTTTGTGATTTTATATCAAAGGCATCGCGTAAGCCAACGGTAACCAGGTTAAAAGCATACACCAGCAGCATGATGGCCATACCCGGAATGATAGCCAAAAACGCCGAATCCATAACAATATAACCATAGTGTTCCTTGATCATGCCTCCCCAGGTTGGGGTAGGGGGCTGTGCGCCAAAGCCTAAAAAACTAAGCCCGGCCTCTAAAAGTATGGCCGACGCAAAATTCGATGATGCCAATACCAGCATGGGGCCGGTTATATTGGGTAAAATATGTTTGGCTATAATGCGCTTGTTACTAAAGCCCAAAGCCCTTGCCGCCTCAATATATTCCACTTGTTTAAGGCCCATTACCTGCCCGCGCACCAGGCGCGCAACCTCAACCCACATGGACAGGCCAACGGCTATAAATATTTGCCATAATCCTTTACCCAGTGCAAAAGATATGGCTATCACCAACAGCAGGGCGGGCAAAGCCCACAAAATATTCATTAGCCAGCTTAAGGATGCATCTATCCAGCCACCAAAGTACCCGGCTACAGCCCCAACGGTTACGCCAAGCAGCATACTGATAATAACCGACATCAGGCCTACGGCCAGCGAGATGCGGGTACCCAATAACAGGCGGCTCAGCATATCCCGGCCATAGCCATCGGTACCAAGCCAAAAAGTTTTAAAGCCGATATTTTCTTTCCGGATCCTGGCGTCGAAACTGTGATAAACAGCTGCCGAAGCAACCACTGCAGACGTTTGGCCATTATCGTTAAAAATAACCTTGCCATCTTTATAAACGGGCTTTTGGCCGGTAATCACTTCAAAAATATTATATACCTTCTTTTCGGGTTTATCCTCATCGCCTATATATCCATTAATGTAAATGGAGTCTTTAACGAAATGATAGCCGGTAATCGGCACCTCTTTATAAAACGAAGGCTGCCCGTACAGCATCCTTGAAAATATATTTACGGTATCAACAGGCTCCGTTTTCCGGAGTCTTAATATCATATACGTAGATCCCGGCTTTTTTATACTAAGCTGGATGACCATATTATTGGCCAGGGGAGTATCATCGGGCATAACGAGGTAGCCCAGTATGGCAACAAGCAAAGTAAGCAGGATAAATGCCAGCCCGGCTACAGCAATTTTATTGCGCTTAAAAACACGCAAGGTGCGTTTTGCTGGTGTAATTTCGGCCAATGTGTTAACAGTTCATGTGTATTGGCTAAATATCGTTTAAATAGGCACAATTAGCAATAACGGCTGTTTTCTTTACAAATGCATTATGAAGCTAAAAGCTCAACGCTGAAAGCCTAAAGCTTAACAACTCTTTGTGGATAAATATTGGGGAGTAATCTGCCTTTGATCGTGCAAGCTTTGAGCCTTAAGCCTTCTGCTTTTAGCTCGTGGGGCTTACTTAACTACACGGCCTTTCCAGGCGTATTTTTTATTTTTTCCTAAAAAGCCGATAATAACAAAATAAAGGACATTAAGTGGCAGAACAAAGCTTACATACAATAACAGTTCGCGCCGTTTTAAGAAGTTCATGATAGGGGTCATGTAAAATAAGTCTATCGCATATTTAATGCCGATGGTAAGCAAAAACAGTTTCAGGAAATAGATATTAAAAATCCCAAGCACAGCTGTAAACAACAACATGAAATTACAGAGCCAGATACTAAGTGCAAAAGCCACCATCTTTTTGTTTTTGTACTTGGTTGACTTTGATGCCCAGCGGCGTCTTTGCTGTATAAACTCTTTCAAATTGGGTTTTGCATGGGTATATACAATCGCCTCGCGCCGTTTCAAAAAGCCTATCCTGCCGGGATGGCGCTCAGCTACTTTATGCAAAAGGAGCTCATCGTCGCCCGAGGCCAGATCATCTATACCTGTAAAACCGCCTACTTCATAAAATACATCTTTACGATACGCAAAATTTGCACCATTGCATGTGGCAGCAAAACCATGACCTAAAAAGGAACCTCCCATACCAATAAGCGATGAAAAATCGAGCGTTTGCATCCGCTCAAATACCGACTGCTCCTGAAAATAAGTTACCGGCGATGAGATCATCACCAGATCGTTTTGCTCAAAGAAACCAACAATGGTGCGTAGCCATTGATTGCCCATACGACAGTCTGCATCTGTAGCTACCATTAAATCGCCTGTTGAAAGCTTGATAGCCTCGGCAATTGCCTTCTTTTTATAGGAGTTTAGTGTTTCGCCAAGTTTAAGCTGAAGCAATTTAACACCCTGCGCCGCATAGCTGCTTATAATAGCGGCCGTATTATCTGTTGAATGGTCGTCAACAATAATAATTTCTAACAGGTGCTTTGGGTAATCCTGGGCTAAGATATCTTCGATAGTTAAATGGATCTTTTCCTCTTCATTCCGGGCCGCTATAAGCACAGTAACTTTGGTATGTACCGAATTAGCAACAACCGGCCCCATCGTGACCTTTGCCCAGCCTATACGCAGATAGATCAGCAATACCACATAAAGCCCAATAGAAAACAACGAAATAATACTAATCAGCGCGGTCAAAGAATTTGAGTTTTAAAACGAACAACGATCCTAAAATAGCAGGAATAAATAAATTAATAAGCCATATTGATGATACGCCGGCTATTACGGCAATATTTTGATCTGTTACATAAACAAACAGGTGCGAAGCTGTAAAGCCGCGTACGCCAATGTCAAAAAGATCAAGCGATGGTATGGCTGATGATACCAGGAAAAACAACGTTAGCATCATCATCATTGGTGCAATATTCATATTGGGCACCAGCATCTGAAAAACCAGGAAATACTGGAATGAAAACGTGAGGTAACGCGCAATACTGAAACCCATGATCTTGATAAGCTCATGCGTGCGGTAACGCCCCATTACCTCAAAAAAGCGGTGATACTTTTTGATAAATGGAACACGGTCAAGCAGGGTAACCGCCCAGTTTATATTAAAATAAAATATCAGTTGTATGGCAACTATTATTGCGCAAACAGCCGTTACGCCCCAGGCCAACGCCAAATTGGTATGAATATAGTTGGCAACAAACCATATCATGGCTATTACCCCCAAAACATTGGTTACCGAACCCTGACTAAACGAACCTACCCCCATGGCAAAAATACCCGGGACACGTTTGCGCGGCGGCAAAAACATTACGCGGCCGCCATATTCGCCCAATCGGTTTGGCGTGGTCACAGCCCAGGTAAGTCCGCAAAAAACAGCCTCAACTGCTTCCCACAAACTGATATTGATGAGGGTTTTGGTTACGTACCGCCACTTAAGTGCCTCCAGAAACCAGTTTAAAAACATCAATAAAACTACCAGCCCCATGACAATAACAACATGGGTAGTACTTATTTGCGATGCGAAATGTTCAAACTGCTTTAGGTCGTTATTCTTTTTATTGAACTGCCGGTAAATAAACCACCCTGCAACAATTAATATACCGGCCTTAAGTAGATACGAAACAACCTTTTTTGCAGAACGTGTCAAGTAGATAAATTTTATGCAATGTTACAAAAAAATGGGGCATGCTAAAGCTTGCCCCATACAACACCACACGGTTAGTTTTGTTTACTTCAATCTGGCTTTTAAAAACACCAGCGTATTTGCATAAGCATCTTTGGTGGCATCGCTGTTATAAATAGGATTACTTGGGTTAGCAAAACCGTGGTCGGCGTCATATTGGTGCAGGTACACTTTTTTACCGGCGGCCTTCATATCGGCATCAAACTTGGCTACAACCTTTGGGTTAATCCACTGGTCTTTGTTGGCAAAGTTGCCCAGCACATCGGCGTTTAGCGTTTTTAGTTTATTAACATCCTGCTCGGGCATACCGTAGTACATTACACAAGCTACCGCTTTTTTACCCGCAAGTAAACTGGTTTGCAGGCTCCAGCCGCCGCCAAAGCACCAGCCAATGGTGGCAATGTGTGCATTAGCTCCGGCGTAGGTAATTGCGCCGTTTACTATGGCACGCGCCCTGTCATCATTTACAGCCTGCATAAATTTGCCTGCATCTTCGCGCGTGGTTGCTACCTTACCATCGTACAGGTCAAGGTCGATGATATTTACATTGCCCAGGTCATTATACAGCTTTTCCGATTCCTTTTTTACATAGTCATTAAGTCCCCACCATTCGTGTATCACCAATAAATAATTGTTGGTAGGCTTTTTTGCTTTCATAAAAAATGCCGATGCCTGTTTCCCATCGGGTGTTTTGTAGGTGATGGCCTCACCAATGCTGCTTTGAAAATGCATTGGCAGCGGGTTTTTGTGCGACATTTTAAATTTCGGGTTTGACGCCAGCATGGCAAATTGCTGCGTTGCCGATGGATTGCTACAGCAAACAACTTTGCGCTGCGCAAAAGTCATAGTAGCTAAACCAATAAATAGTGTTACCAGGAGCAGTTTTTTCATGGTTAAAAATTTTACGTTAATAAAAGCTGATATGTGGTTTAAAACAATACGTTGGCAATGTAGTTTTAGTTGTTAGGCTCATGTAATTAACCGGCATAAATTTATGATAATGTAATATACAATTACCTAAAATTTAATGCATCGTATTTATTATCCATAGAACCTTATGGAATAAAAACACGTATATAATAATTACCTATATATAATATAATATGCCTACCCAACCAATTCCTGATAATGAAATGGAAAGGCTTTTAAGCCTGTCAGAATTTGACCTGGATTACACCGAATACAAAGATAGCTTTAAAGACCTCGCCAAACTGGCCGCCAAGGTTACCGGAACCGAAATCTCGTTGGTTAACCTTATCGACTCCTATACCCAATGGAGCATCAGTGGCCATGGGCTGCAAATTGAACAAATGCCCCGCGAAGATTCTGTTTGCCAGTATACCATTATAAACGGTGAATATTTTGAAGTAGGCGACCTGCAAAACGACGAGCGTTTCAAGAATAAATTTTATGTAACCGACGAACCGAAGCTGAGGTATTATTATGGAATTCCGCTTAAAACGAGTGATGATCATAATATAGGCGCTTTATGTGTGCTGGATAAAAACGTTAAAGAGCTTACGCCCGAAAAGGTTGAGCTTTTAAAAATCATTGCCGATGAAATAGTAAACCGGTTAAAAGATTTAAAGGTAATTGGCAAACTTAAAAACAAGCTTTCTGAGGCCAATGAAACTCAAAAGAAAGTAGCACATGACATCCGCGGGCCATTAAGCGGCATTATTGGTCTTGCCCAGTTTATCAGCGAGCAGGGGGAAGCCAATCAGATAGAAGAAGTTCTTGAATTTATCAACCTGATCCATAAAAGCGGCCGGTCGATACTGGAGCTTGCAGATGAGATCCTGAGTGCCGATAAAAAGGATCACAAACCCATACCTAACGGGGCCGAATTTAACCTGCTGGTATTTAAAGATAAAATTGAAAGGCTATTTATCCCGCAGGCGCGGAATAAGAATATATTGCTTACCGTTAAAACCTCGTCTGAGTCGGAACGGATCCCGTTTGCGCGGAATAAACTATTACAAATAACCGGCAACCTGATTTCAAACGCAATAAAATTTACGCCAAAGGGAGGTATTGTTGAGGTCGATCTTCGCCTGGAAGTAAATGACCATAGCAATATCCTGCAAATCCAGGTAAAAGATAATGGAGTTGGCATCGATCAAAAAGGCATCGACAAGATACTGAGCGGCAGTTCCACTTCATCAAGCGGCACAACCGGAGAAGCTGGCTTTGGCTTCGGACTGGCTTTAGTAAAACACCTTGTTGAAACCCTAAAAGGAACAATAAATATCTATTCCAAACCGGCCGAAGGAAGCGTTTTTGAGGTAAGGCTACCGCAAAAAGTACAATAATAAATTGTTATCTGTCAGGAAATTTTAGAAAATAGAAGTTTGCGTAAGGCAAAATATCCTTAAATAAAACGTTTTCCGGAAAGGTAGATTTACAGATGCTATACATAAAGTAAAATACCGGATTAACCAACCCGGTATTTTACTTTAGATTATATTTTTACCAGCTTTTGCCGCCGCCGCCACGGTTATCTCTTGAATAGCCGCCACCGCCACCGCGGTTGCCGCCACCATAACCACCGCCGCCGCGATTACCGCCACCGTAGCCACCGCCACTGCTTCTGCGATCGCCGCCTGGTTTTTTCTCTTCTGCCTGGCTTACTGCAATTGATCTTCCTTTAACTTCAGAACCGTTTAGGCCGCTTATAGCTTGTTGTGCTGCCTCATCATCTGCCATTTCAATGAATCCGAACCCTTTACTTCTTCCTGATTCCCTGTCAATAATAATTTTTACGGAGTTAACTTCACCATAAGCTTCGAAAAGCTGCTTTAAATCGGCTTCCCCTAAAGTAAAAGGAAGACTTCCTACGAATATGTTCATTAATATTTAGTTTTTAATGGGCATGCTTTGTTAATTACCCACGTTTTGTTAACATCAAATATAGTAATAGATATTTGATGATTACTGCATGTTTATGTGAATGAGTGCTTTTATTTTAAAAAAAATATTTTTTTTGATGGTTTTGGGGGAATAAATGAAAAAAGACAACCTATTAATACAAAGGGCAATTGCTTTTGTTTTAAAAGTATGATGTTTTTGTAAAATAAATATGTAAAGAAAGCGCTGTCCGTATTTTTTTAATATTAACGTAACAAAAAATTATTTCCCTGGGATAAATCAGCTGTAAAAACCTAAACTACCGATTCAATTTTATACAGCTTCCCGTTAAGCGTAAACTCTTCTCCCGCTTTTTTGCCGCTAAGCAGATTTCCTACAGGCGATGCCGGCGACACCGCGAAATACGTTTTGCTGCCAAGCATTAAAGCCCCCGCACTTATAGCCAGATAAAAATTGCCGTTATTGGTAACTATCACGCTGCCAGGCTCGGCATGTGCTGATGCCCCTGTTGTACTTATGCGGTTTAAGGCCACTAACAGTTTGTTGGCTTCATTAAGCTGCGCCATATTGCGGTTGGTTTCCTGCTGCGCCATTTCCCGCCCGGTTTCGTATTTATCGCCCGCACTGCTTTTGGTATCGTCGGTTGAGGCTTTTTGTGCATCGGCAATAGCAAGCTCTGTGGCTTCCATAATTTTACGCACATGATTAACACATAGCTGATGTAATTCTTTCTTCAGATCGCTCATTTACGAAATCAAATAAAAAACTAAAATAGGGAAAAGGCTAACATCAGTTAATAATAGTTCTTTATTTAGCGGTTCATTAACAACAATAAATTTTATGGCTACCGATGGCGTGAAAATAATTGATGGAGATATCGCTCATGATACCTACTGGGGTATCATGGATCTTTATGATAATAAGGTTGATTTTGAACTCATCAAAGAAAAGTTTCCTTTAAAAGAGTTGAGCCATTTTGATGATTTTGACAATGAAATATACATTACCTCCTGCGCCTTAGCATACTGGGAAATAGGAAAAATCGATGCTGAAATGTTATCACTCGTAAAAAAAGTGATTGATAAGGGCGGCGGCGTCAAGATCTGGGCAGAACGCTCCATAAACGAAAGTAAAGCCCGCCTTCGGGAGCTTGAACGATTCTGGAAAAAGATATCTCAGGAAAACGTTAAAATAAGAGCCCCTAAAACATATAGAACCATTACTAACTTGTATTTTAAACCCGATACCGCATTAACCTTTAAACATTTTGACGGAAATTACAGGGTGATTATCTGTATCGATATTATTCAACACCGCGGTTCGTGCGATTATCGCTTTGTGCTTACTACATACAATGCGAACGAGAAACCAACTTTGGACAAGTTATCAAACAGTGAGATTATTGGCAGAAAAATGGGTACTGGCTACGACCAATCAGAGACCAGGGCAATGCAACCTGGAATTGAACGGGTTTGGAACTTTGAAAAAGAGGAAGGGAACTGCAATTTCCTTTTTGGAGTTGTTCAATTTGGTACAAGTCATAAAAACCTAAGCAGCTTCAACAGCAAGTTTGAAAGTGTTGGTCCTTTGAAAATACTGCCAGCACTAAAAATGATGGGGGCACTAAGCGGATTTAGCGCTTTTGAAGATTTCGAAGCAGAATTTTTTGATTTAGAAAAACGCCTCAGAATATTTGGCAATAAAAAATACCCCGTAAAAGTGTTGTGTGACCTTTAGCAAAAATAAAAGCCCCCTTGCACTCGCTGCTTGGGGGCTTTAAACCTAAACCTTATCACTATTTGCAGGCGTTAACCTACAAAGTAGATAAACGTTACTAATAGTGATAATGGTATGTTCGACTAATCAAAACTGACAAAATAATGATATTCGCACATTATAAGCCAACTGTTAGTTTATATTAACAGCCTTATTTACAGCTTACCGGCAAAAAACTTAAGGGTTGATAAAATATGCTTTGCCCAGTATGTCCACTCATGCCCACCCTGATTTTCTTCATAAATATGCGGGATTTTCTCCTTGTCCAGCTTTTTATGTAAATCCCGGTTGTAGTTGATGAGGAGGTCATTAGTCCCGCAATCAAAACGAACTGGCGGCAACTGATCCCTGTATTTTTTAAAGGTGGCAAACACGTCTTCGTCGCTCACGATATCCTGAGCATATGTTTTCAAAGGCTCGCCTGCAAAAAGTTTGATTTGCGGCAGACTTGTTATTGATGAAAGCCCTGAAATAGCTTTAAACTTATGCCCATATTTTGCGCCTATCCTCAAAGCACCAAAGCCTCCCATTGAAAGGCCTGCTATAAAAAGCGGCGAATTTTGTTTTGCCCCCGGGATATTCTCCATTACCGCAGTAGGGACATCCTCGGCTATCCATTGTTCAAAATTAAAGCCACTGTGCGGTAAATACCCCGAGCCATCGCCCCAAAGCCCGTCTGATGGCATGGCTAATATCATTCGTGGCAATTCTCCTTTTTCGATGAGTGCATGGGTTTTTAAATGAACGCCCGCACTCATGGCCCAGCTCCAGGCGCTGCCGTATACACCGTGCAGCAATATCACAATAGGTAAAACCTCATTCTTGTTAGCACCAGGCGGCACATATAAACAGATATCACCGCGGCCTTTAAGATTTGGCGTTTTTACAGTTATAAACCGCAGCTGGTTATTTTCATATTGAGGGTTGGAGATTTCTGTAGTTTTAAATGGCATGAGCTTCTTCAGTCGAACACGATAACACCTTTTGCGTTTTTGCCCTTCAGCATATCGTCAAAAGCCTTATCAAGTTCGTTTATAGGGTATGTACGAGTAATCATTTCTTCAAGTAGTAAGTGTCCGTTGGTATAATGTTGTACTATATCCGGAAAGTCGATTTGTGGGCGGCACTTACCGTAAAGCGGGTTAATGTAAATTTTATCCCACTCAAAAAGGCGCATATCAATGGTGATATCCTGCTCAATACCGCTTACCTGCACCGCTGTGCCTGCATTGCGCACCATTGCTAACGGAGCCGCACCTAATTCGGGAATGGCAGTACATTCAAAAGCATAATCGGCCCCACGGCCACCGGTAAGTTTTTTTACTTCTTCGGCGGCTTTAAGCAGGCCGGTATCATCTTTCGCAGCCAAAACAGTGTGGGTAGCACCAAACTTAACAGCCATTTCAAGTCGCGTGGGGTTAATATCGATGGCTATGATCTTCCCGGCTCCGGCAACTTTTGCCCCTTGTATCACATTAAGGCCCACGCCGCCGGTACCCAATACAACTGCCGATGAACCTGCTTTTAGTTTAGCTGCATTTACAACAGAGCCATAGCCTGTCATCACCCCGCAGCTAATGATACTTGCAGCCGGAAATGACATACTTTCAGAACTATTTTTTACCACTGCAGATTCCTTTACCAGGGTATAGCCCGCTATGGTGCCAATATTGAAAGACCTTAAAATGGGCTCGCCATTGTAAGTTGTTCCGTCGAGATCGGCATGGCCTGGGGTGTAGCCGTTACCGCCGGCTGCAACCGGCGAGGCTACTTCACACAAATGCTGATTGCCTTCAAGGCACTGAAAGCATTTGCCGCAATGCATGGCCCAGTTTAAGATCACTTTATCACCGGGTAATACACTGCTAACATTTTTCCCAACCGAAATCACAACACCAGCGCCTTCATGGCCTATAATAAGTTGTTTCCCCCAGTTTAGGGAGTCGTGATCGGTATGGCAAAGTCCTGCTGCTTTTATTTTAACCAATACTTCATCATCCTTTGGTTCGTGAACCACAATATCCTGTACAGAAAAACCTCCTTTACCATCGGCAATTGCTGCCTTGCACGTTATAGCCATAATTGAGGGTTTTTCATTGGTCGTTAAACTTTATAGGTGTAGTCAAGCTATATATTGGCCCGGCCGAAATATGCTTAACTAATACAACAAATGTATAGTAACACCCGGTTTTAAAACTTTAGCAAATTGTCCAAAAAATGGCTTATTTTATCCCCGCCATTGGTTTTTGTTGACTTTCCCACGTGTTTGATCCTCCTAAGGATAAAATATGCCATTTTTTCACACCTGTAGTTATTGTTAGTTATCAACACTTTACGTTACTTTAATCACCATTTATAACTACTATGAAAACAAACAAGCTAATTATTCTAGCGTGCCTGTCGTTTGGATTAATTTTCGTCAGGGTTAATGCAAGGCCGTGGGCGCCGGTTAAAAACGAGGTTATCTATCATATATTTCAGCGAAGCTTTTATGACAGCAATGGCGATTATCATGGCGACCTAAACGGCATCCGCCAAAAGCTTGATTATTTGCAGGAACTGGGGGTAACCTCTATATTGCTTACCCCGCTTTACGAATCTGCTTTTTACCATAATTATTTTGCCATTGATTTTGAAAAGATCGACGCTAAATACGGCTCCCTTGCCGACTATCTTAAACTGATCAAAGAACTTCACCGCCGGGGCATGAAGTTTTATATGGATATGGAAACCCAATATGTTACCGAAGATTCCCGCTGGTGGAAGGAAGCTTTCGGCAATCCAAAATCGCCGTACAGCGATTATATTTTATGGGATGATAAGGACAACAAAAAGCCATCAACCATAGTTTATAACCTCACCGGCCTTACGGGTTATGACAGTGTATCCCGAAAAATTACTACTGCAAACCTTAACAGCGAAGCCTCAAAAGCATATAACCTCAAACTATTCAGCTTTTGGATAGATCCTAACGGCGATGGTAAATTTGACGATGGGGTAGATGGCTTCAGGCTTGACCATATGATGGATGACCTGGATAATAAAGGCCGTCTTCCGCACCTGTTCGATACTTTCTGGAACCCTTTGCTAACCAAACTAAGGACCATCAACCCTAAAATTAAAATAGTAGCAGAACAAGCCAACTGGTTTAGTCTTGGCACCGAATACCTGGAACACGGCAGCGTTGACCGGGTATTTGGGTTACGACTTTGCTTTGCTATCAGGTCGTTTGATAAAAAACTGCTTTTAGCCAATGCCGATTCAACGCTGGCTATGCTGCCGCCTGGTAAGCAGCAGGTGGTTTTTATTGAAAACCATGATGTGCCGCGGTTTAGCTATGCCGTTAAAAGCGATTTGGCAAAACTGAAAGTGGGCTGTGCTTTTAACCTGCTGATGGGTGGCATCCCTTCCATTTACTACGGGCAGGAACTGGGCATGACCGGCACCACGGCTAACTTTGGTGCTACAGATGCTAACGAGATCCCCGACAGGGAGGCTTTTGAATGGTACAAAAGCGATACAGGCAAAGGCATGGCCTTATGGTATAAACAAACCGGCCCATGGAAAGACCACTTTAATAACGATAAACCAAACGACGGCATTTCCCTGGAAGAAGAAAAACAGGACCCAAATTCATTATGGAATTACTATAAGCAGATGATCATCATCCGCAAGGCAAACCCGGCATTTGTTGATGGCAGCTACAAAACTATCAGCAATGATAATGATCAAGTATTTACGTTTTTGAGGAAGGATGCCGGGCAAACAATATTGGTGGCTATAAATCTATCGGACAAAGAAACGGGGGCCAACATTGAGGCCAGCGGAAACCCGGTTAATATTATTGGAGATGTAAAACCAGAGATAAAAGGAGAGAAGCTGGCGATTAATTTGCCTGCGTTTGGGGTAGGGGCCTGGGAGCTAAAGTAAAGCTTATTTAAAACTTACGCTCGTTTGCAACGAGCGCTTAGTGTGGTTTGGCGATTGTATCGCCCGTTGCGTTATAAACGCAAACCCAGGTTAAGCGCTCGTTACAAACGAGCGCAAGAATAGCAAATTTAAAAAAATGTCATTGCGAGCGTAGCGTGGCAATCGCACGGAAGCAGAGCCGCTCTGTATAGCTACGAGATTGCTTCGTCGTGCCTCCTCGCAATGACATAAATTAATTTACATCGAGGCCGAAGCTTTCACATTCTCCATTCCGTAATGCTTCAGGATATCATCAGGTACACCTGTCCATTTACCGGGTTGGTTACCTGCATAGCCAATATCTTTTACGCCGATTTCGCTGGTGAAAAAGCCTGATGCAGTAAGATCGCGCATGCGGTTGAAGAACGCTACACCCTGTGCCATTTCTGGCTTAGCTTTAGCTGGGTAAGCAATCATATCAATTAGCTGGATCTGCTGATCTTTTGTGCAATCGGTAAATGGTTTGCCGAAACGGTTAAGACATTGTAAATCCAGCCAGCGTAAACCACCGCGCATCGGGGTTTGATGATCTGGCATATCTTTTACAATAAACTCAATGAAATCAGGAACCTTGGCATCAGATGCACTGCCCGATTTATCATCCTTAGGGATAATAATATCTGCCAGCACAGTGATGGTTGCCATCTCCGCAGTGGTGAAAAACTTATCGGCGTGCAATTTCTTGTCACGCTCAACCTCAAACGGCTGGCGGCCAACTTCGTCGCCGGCTGCTGCGGTGGTTGTTTCTTCTGCGCCTTTTTTAGTATCGGTTTTACAGGCCTCCAGTAATAATCCTGCCGAAAGTGTACCCAAGCCCAGGGCTTTGAGGGAGTCACGTCTGTTCATAAAATTGTTATGTTAGCTTGTTAAACGTTTAATTTTTTTCTTTCCTGAATAATGTATTCTGCGGTACGCATTGATAACGCAAGGATTGTCCATGTTGCGTTTTTATCGCCTTGCTGCACAAACGGAGCGGCGTCAACCACAAACAGGTTTTTACAATCATGCGCCTGGCACCATTTATTTAAGGCCGATTTTTTAGGATCGTTACCCATACGGATAGTACCAACCTCGTGGATGATCTTACCCGGAGCCTCTAAACCGTAATTGGTTTCAGGGCCTTGCGGGCCGCCATATATAGCGCCACCCATGTTATGCATAATTTCCTGGAAGGTTTCCTGCATGTGCTTAGCCTGTTTAATTTCTTCAGGAGCCCATTTGTAGTGGAAACGCAACACCGGGATACCATATTTATCAACCACGTTAGGGTCAATTTCGCAATAGTTATCATAACGGGCAATGGCAGTACCACGACCGGCCATGCCAAACTGTGTACCATAAAAACGACGGTAGTCATCTTTTAACGAAGCACCGTAACCGCCTGCTTCTTTCATTTTACCGTCGCGGCCAGGCACAACACCGTTCATATTTTGGATACCACCGCTGAAACCGTATGATGGCATGTGTAAACCACCACCGTATTCGATATGATAACCGCGGGGGAAATCCAGTTTTTTATTATCTAACCACCATGGCGAGTAGATGTGCACACTACCAACACCGTCTTCGTTGTAACGTTTACGGTCCATCAGTTGCGGAAGGAACCCGCCGGCACTTGAACCGGTAGAGTCGTGCAGATAACGACCAACAACACCGCTGCTGTTAGCCAAACCACCCGGATGCTGGGCAGATTTTGAGTTAAGCAGGATCCTGGCAGATTCGCCCGCACTTGCACCAAGGATAACCGTTTTGGCGTTAACCTGGTACTCTTGTAAATCCTCTTTATTAATATACGATACGCCAACGGCTAAACCTTCGGCATTGGTAATTACCTCACGCACCATGGCGTTAGTAATTACTTTTAAGTTACCTGTTTTAATAGCAGGGATAACCAAACATGATGATGCAGAGAAGTCGCCGTAAACTTTACAACTGCGACCGCACTGTCCGCAGAAGAAACAAGCGCCACGATCTTTATTGCCCGGTAAAGCTTCTGTTAATACAGAACCACGGCCCGGAATTATTTTAACACCGGCTTTTTGAGCACCCTGTACAATGTACAACTCGTTAAGCCTTGGTTTGGGCGGAGGCAGGAAGATACCATCCGGCTCATTCTCTAAACCTTCTTTGGTACCGTAAACACCAATCATACGGTCAACCTTATCATAGTATGGTTTTACGTCATCATAGGTGATTGGCCAGTCGTCGGTAAGGCCATCTTTGGCCTGGAAATCGCGGGGGCCCATCCTTAACGAGATCCTGCCCCAGTGATTGGTACGGCCGCCCAGCATACGAGAGCGGAACCAGAAAAACTCCGTTTTATCTTTGGTGGTGTAAGGCTCGCCGTCAATTTCCCAGCCGCCATAAGCAGCATCAAAATCGCCGAACGGACGGGTTGTACCCGCACCGCGGCGTGGCGACTCCCACGGCCATTTTAATTGTTGTGAATCTTTAGCAGGGTCAAAGTAAGCACCGGCCTCAAGCATTAAAACTTTTATACCGGCGTTGGCCAAAACGTAACCGGCCATACCCCCGCCGGCACCCGAACCAACAATCACCACATCATAGGTGGCTGATGATTTTTTAATTTGCAGATCGCTCATATTATATCAAAGTATCCTTCTTTCTTATATGGAGAGGAAATTATACATGCACAGGGGCATGCTAAACACAATTTAAGTTAAGGTAAATATATGAACAGGGTACTACATAAGCACCCTGTTCATGAAAAATATTAAAGCTCTTTTAATTTGATATTACGGTAGCTAACCAGGTGACCGTGATCCTGCAGGGCAATATGGCCTTTAGGATACTGAGCAAAACCTTTCCAGTTTTTAAACTTGCTATCGGCTAATACCTTGTTCCACTCATCGCTGCCAATTTTTACGTCTACGATCTGGGTACCGTTAAGCCAAAAAGTGATCTGACCATCTTTTTTACGCAGTTTTACTTTGTTCCATTCGCCGGCTGGTTTGCATACATCTTTTGATGGGGCTATCATATCATATAATGAGCCCGCCAGGTGATTGGCCTTTTTATTGTCTTCGGCATCTTTGTTATCAAGTACCTGCATCTCCATACCGGTTAAGTAGGTAGCGCCAAATTGAGGGTCTTCATGTACGCCAAAAATAATACCGCTGTTACCTTCTTTAGTGATGTTCCACTCTAAAGTAAGCTCGTAGTTTTCGTATTCGCCATCGGTAACTAAATCGCCATGACCTTCGGCTGCTTTCGGGTCGAGTTGTAAAGCGCCGTCAACAACTTTCCAGCCTACAACATCTTTTTTAAGATAGGTGTGCCAGCCTGTGGTGGTTTTGCCGTCGAATAGTTTGGTTTGTGCCGATACCGACAGGCAAAAGGCAGGGATGGCCATCAGGCCAAGCATGATCTTTTTCATAAAGTTATAATTGTTTTTTATAGTAGCGGAACCGCCATTTAAATAGCTTTGGTTGGTTGTGGCGGCTCCTGTTGGTTTCATTGTTTTGCTTTGTACAAGGTATGTGACTTAAATAATGTAAAACTGTTTAAGTGCCATGTTTTGATAAAACGTTTTAATTGCAAATTAAGCGAACATTTTTTTAGGTTGGGCTAAATATATTGGCTTTTTTTTAATGCTAAAACGATTATCGCAAAAATAAAGTATAAGCCCGCCAAAACAGAGGTAAAAGCTTGGTTACAATGGACAATTTACGGTAGATGGATAACACCGCCAGGGCACCTGATTGTAACAAATGAGGTGTCTCAATTTTCTGATTCCCCATAAAAAATCGAAAAACCACCGACCGCTATTTTTTCAAAAACGCAGTAGTGTTCCATTTTTTGAGCGTGAAACAGCAGAACACCTTTTATATGAAACACACTGATAATCAACAATGTAAAAAACAACACGAAACAGTATTAAATAATTGGCTATCAACTACTAAAACTTAAAGAGGTAACTAAAACGCGGTTCATATGCCAGCCTGCAAACCGTATTTATTTCCGGTTTTTTTTATGATTTCTTCAAATTAACCGCATGAGCAGCACTCAGTACTGGCAAAATCCCGCCACCATAATTTCGGATTGAAATGCGTTGTTTTGCCCAAAGGGCAAAATAAGCCTGCGTTTAGCAAACGCGATTGATAATCCTCTTTAATCAAGAAGTCACGAGTACCCGGCCCTGCAAGCCAGCGCTGCATACTCGCGCCGGTTCTCGATTACTACCTATAAAAACAAATTATAAATTATTAATAATCCCAACAAACCGACCCGCCCTGTATCGTTCTCGATTGCTTCGTACCTACCCATGACATGACTAAAAAATGGGTGTCATGCTGAGCCTGTCGAAGCATAGCGGGTAGGGCCTCTGCGCGCGACCCTTCGACAAGCTCAGGGTGAGAGTCCCTCCACACCAAATGTCATCTCATCCTTATAGGCCCCCGATTTTCTCTCACTCAGGATGACAACTTCCACTCCTAATGTCATTTCCCCTTCAGAATGTTCCAATTTTACCTTACAGCAATTGCGCTTTTTTTAATACCATTTCAATCAAACCGTTTTTAAACAGCTTCTCCGAAACGGTCAACAAACGTTCATAATTTCCGGCTAATGTCACAAGATGCCGATTACCGATACATTTACTTAATGCTGACATATGCCCGATTGCAAAAAAACTTATAATAAGTAATATTGCGACGCTATTCTTAACCGTATGTTAACGCACATGGTTAACCACAAGCGGCTATAACCCAGACACTATCGGTAAAATAATACTTACTACATTGATCAATTTTTATTTTAAAAAGTCGGCTTTTAAGAAGCCGGCTTTAACACCCCGTTTCAAATCCACGTTTGCATTAAAAGCAATTTGCGCCCTGTTTATTTTTATTGTTGCTGATAACTTAAAAGCGGCGGCCGGCAGTCACATCACCGTACCGGCAGATACACTGGCTGATAGCGCACTGATGAAAAAGCGCCTCATTAACCAGGCTTTCGATCATATTTATGAACAAAACCTGCGGGTATCAGAAGGAGGGAACGACTACTTTAACAAAGTAAAAACCCAGCTTACCGCCGATCTCGCGCCTAACTTTATTTTGTTCAGCACGCCCAAATCACGTTTCTTTTTCGTGTTTACCGCAAGGGTAAAGATCCGTCTGCTGGCCTCTCAAGGTGCACCGGTGAAATCGCCAAGCTTTATGCCGGGTGGTACGCTATACTTCAGGGTAAATGAGGATACTTACAATCCAAAATTCTTCTCGTTTGGTTACTCGCACCACTCAAACGGGGTACGCGGACCATCACTTAATCCCGATGGCAGCTTTAACCGCGATAGTGGCAAGTTCACCACCAACTTTTATACGTTAACTTATTATAGCGGTAAACGCTTTGACAAAAAAGACCTGATCATAAACCGCTACGATAACCTGGGCTTAGAGGTTCACGCCGGTTTGTTTAATCTTGGTTTATCTGAAGGCCTGAAAGATCATTATGGCTTTATCCGTATTAACGGTAGCCGCATGTACAACTTTGCCAAAGCCTATGAAGATCCAACTGATAAGAGCAAAAAAGTATACCAAAACTGGCAGCGCATCCGGTTCGACTTTACTTACATTGCCGATAAGTATGACAACTACTCAAGCTTTGATTTTAAGAAACGTTTAAACGTGAGCCTGAAATATTATTACCAGTTTCCGTTTATGCCTGATGCAGCCCTCATGATTGGCGGAGGCTACCGCGGGCAGGATGATTACAACCAGTTTTTTGAAGATAGCTATGGTTATGTTACCATTGGCTTTGCAAGTAGTTTGAGTTTTCACACGCATGGGCGATAAGCTTAATGTCATTGCGAGCGTAGCGCGGCAATCGCATACCATACAGAGCGGCCGTGCTTCCGTGCGATTGCTTCGTGCCTCGCAATGACATGATGGAGAAAAAAGAAAAGCGGTTTCGCATGCGAAACCGCTTTTCTTTTTTAATTGCTGCCGCAAGCCTGTGGCTTGTGGCCCGCATGCTAAGTAACCCTCCCGCAAAGACGTTCCTCCAACACGCATAACCCTCTTTTTTGTACATTTGCCGCATGGCATCCATTAAACCATCAGTACCCAAAGGCACCCGCGATTTTTCACCGGCCGAAATGGTGAAACGCAATTATATTTTTGATACTATTAAATCCGTTTTCCGCAAATATGGCTATCAGCAGATAGAAACACCGACAATGGAAAACTCATCAACCTTAATGGGGAAATATGGCGAAGAAGGGGACAAGCTGATATTTAAAGTACTCAACAGCGGCGACTATCTTGCCAAAGTTGACGAACAAAAACTTATTGAACGCAACTCCAATTCTGTAGCGGTTGCTATCTCCGAAAAAGCCCTTCGCTACGATCTTACCGTACCCTTCGCGCGTTACGTAGTGCAACACCAAAACGAGATCACGTTTCCGTTCAAGCGTTTCCAGGTGCAGCCGGTTTGGCGTGCCGACAGGCCTCAGCGTGGCCGTTACCGCGAGTTTTATCAGTGCGATGCCGACGTGGTTGGCTCAGATTCATTGCTAAACGAGGCTGAATTTATCATGATCTATGACGAGGCTTTAACCAAACTTGGATTGAAAGATTTCAGCATTAAGATCAACAATAGAAAAATACTATCTGGAATAGCTCAAGTTATAGACAAATCTGATAACATCATCGATTTGACCGTCGCTATTGACAAACTGGATAAAATAGGCCTTGATGGCGTGATCAAAGAGCTCCTTGAAAAAGGGTTTACCGACGCCGATATCGACAAACTAAAACCGGTTATTCTGCTTGAAGGCAATAACACCGAAAAACTGGCAAGCCTTCGCGAGGCATTGGCGCAATCAGAGATCGGCCTAAAAGGCTGCGACGAAATAGAAACCGTCTTCGACTATATAGAGCGCTGCCCGTTACAAACGGCAAAGCTGGAACTGGACATTACCCTTGCCCGCGGATTAAACTATTACACCGGCGCTATCTTCGAAGTAAAAACAAACGAAGTAAATATGGGCAGCATCGGTGGCGGTGGCAGGTATGATGACCTCACCGGCATGTTCGGCTTAAAGGGACTTACCGGTGCCGGCATCTCTTTCGGCGCCGACAGGATTTACGACGTACTGGAAGAACTAAACCTTTTCCCGGCCGGAAGCAATCAAACAACCCAGGTACTTATATGCAATTTCGATAAAGAAGGCGAACTTTATAGCTTGCCTCTATTACAAGCGCTTCGCCGCAGCAATATCAACACCGAACTTTACCCGGCAGGCGCTAAAATCAAAAAGCAAATGGAGTACGCCAACAATAAAAACATCCCTTATGTGGTGGTTGTAGGTGGCGATGAAATGCAAACAGGGCTGCTAAGCTTTAAAGATATGACCAGCGGCGTACAGGAGAAATTGACTGCGGATGAGATAGTGGCGAAACTGAACCAATAGCTATGTCATTGCGAGGAGCAGCACAGGCAAAGAGCATCCGGGCGACGCGGCAATCTCGTCGCTATGCCCGTGAGACATGCAAAGCCGCTGAGCATAGCTACGGGATTGCCACGCTATCGCTCGCAATGACATAAGGGTAAAAAAGAGAAGGGGTTTCGCAATGCGAACCCCCTTCTCTTTTTTTAAACATTTCCACTTCCCTTAAGGGAACCCGGAGATTAACCTTTCACACGCTCAACGTAAGCGCCGGTAGCGGTATCAACCTTAACTTTATCGCCAATGTTGATGAATAACGGCACACGGATCTCTGCGCCGGTTTCAACAGTAGCATTTTTCAATGCACCGCTTGAAGTATCACCTTTAACAGCCGGTTCAGTGTAGGTGATTTCCAGTTCGGCAGAGCCTGGGATAGAACCCATGATAGGTTCGTCGCTTTCAAAGGCAACAATTACGTTCATGCCTTCTTTCAAAAATTTAACTGCCGGGCCAAATAATGCCTTTGGTACGTTATGCTGATCGTATGTGGTGTTGTCCATTACTACTAATGAATCACCTTCGTCATACAGGTATTGATAATCGTTAGTTTCAACGCGGGCTATGTCAACCTCTTCATCTGTACGGAAACGGTATTCAACCAGTTTACCTGATTTAACGTTGCGCATACGGGCCTGGTAAAACGCGCGTAAGTTGCCCGGAGTACGGTGTAAAAACTCTTCAACCTGAACTAATTCGCCGTTGAAGCGAAGTACATTTCCATTTTTAACATCTGATGCCTTAGCCATAAAATAATATTGAGGCGCAAACTTAGTTACTTAAGTGCAAAGAAACAAGTAGTTATGTTGGTGAATGGTTGATTGGGTTGATTAAGTGAGTGGTTTGCTATTTTAGAGGCTGGATGCAGATTAATTGGTGAGTTATTAGTTTATATGAAATAGTGGTTCCGAAACCACTATTTATCAAATTAAGAAATTTTCATGAATTTATCAGGTCCTTTAAATCGTGATAAATTATATCTGGCGTATATACGGGGCTCCTATGGAGCCGTTTTATTTATGGATAGGCTTTGCTATAAACACGGCACCTCTATGGGGTGTGCTATCGCGCAAAATTCAACTCCGGAGGAGTATCGTGTTTATAGCGCAAGGCGAGATGGTCTTTTTGGGCTCCGTAGGTGCCTCGTAATTGAGCCGCGCAGTTCAAAACCACTCACCTAATCAACCCAATCAACCACTCACCTAAACTTTATAATCCACAATACTCAACCTGTGATTACAAAAACCATACTCATGTTCCTGGTTGGAGCACACTATGGTAAGACGCCCTGCGGCGAATTGCTGCACAAGGTTTAAGTACCAGTCAACACCCTGGGTATCCAGGTTGGAGGTAGGCTCATCCAGCATAAGCATAGGGGTATCGGCACAAAAAGCAAGCGCAAGCTTAAGGCGCTGTTTCATTCCCGATGAAAAGTATTTGATAAGCTTATTGGCGCTTTTAGGCAGATTGAGCAGATCGATCAGCTGCGCTTTGTCCGTCCCCGGTTTAAAGCGTTTAAATTTAAAATGAAAATCGATCATTTCGCTCATAGTAAACTCTTCTATCAGCTCAAGATAGGGGGCGGCAAGACTTAAGTGGGTAAAAACGGTTTCTATTTCAACCGGTTTGCCTTCATTGGCAAATTCAATTTTGCCAACAGAAGGAGAAAGACTCCCGTTTAAAACCTGTAATAAAGTTGATTTCCCGGAACCATTAGGGCCAAGGATAGCATATGACTCGCCGGAAGTAAAGGTATAATCCACTCCTTTGAAAATCCAGTCGCGGTTAAAGCGGCGGCCGATGTTTTGGAGGGTGATGATCATGATATTGTCTGAACCTGAATTTGTAGAATTAAAGAATTTATTGAATTAACGGCCGGAAAAGCAAAATTCTGTCAATTCATAAATTCCACAAATTCCGGTTCAGACAACCATTTAGGTATTTCCAAACCCTTTCATGATACCGCGTTGCGAGTTTTGCAGGAAGTTGATGATTTCATCGCGTTCCTCGCTTGGGGTAAACTCAGCCTCAATGATATCAAGCGCTTTGGTTACGTTATATTTTTTCAGGAATATGATCCGGTAGATCTCCTGGATTTCGGCTATGGTAGCAGCCGAAAAGCCTCTGCGGCGTAAGCCTACCGAATTGATTCCGACATATGACAATGGTTCGCGACCGGCCTTGGTATACGGAGGAACGTCTTTACGTACCAGCGAGCCGCCCGAGATCATGCTATGCGCCCCGATTTCAACAAACTGATGCACGGCAGAAGAGCCACCAATAAATGCATAGTCATAAACCGTAATGTGGCCGGCCAATTGCACTGCATTGGCAACAATAACGTTATCGCCGATAACGCAATCATGCGCTACGTGCACATAAGCCATCAGCAGGCAATTGCTGCCAATGGTGGTGGTGTTTTTATCAAGAGCAGTACCACGGTTAAGGGTAACACACTCCCGTATGGTGGTGTTATCACCAATGGTTACAGTGCTTTGCTCGCCTTTGTATTTTAAATCCTGCGGCGGAGCAGATACTACTGCACCGGGGAAAATACGGCAGTTTTTACCTATCCGGGCACCATCCATAATTACGGAGTTGGAGCCGATCCAGGTACCTTCGCCAATTTCAACATCCTTGTGGATGGTAACAAAGGGTTCAATCACCACATTATCGGCAATTTTGGCCTGTGGGTGGATGTATGCTAATGGCTGGATCATGCTTCGGTTTCTTTTACTTTTACAATTTGAGCCATCAGTTCGGCTTCAACAACAACGCGGTCGCCCACCATGCCTACACCTTTCATGGTAGCTATACCACGGCGGATAGGGGCGGTAAGGTCGCACACGTAAATAATGGTATCACCCGGTACTACCTTGCTTTTAAAGCGTGCATTCTCAATTTTAAGGAAAAGGGTAAGGTAATTTTGCGGATCGGGAACGGTATTTAACACCAGGATACCGCCTGTTTGCACCATGCCTTCAATTTGTAATACGCCCGGGAAGATTGGTGCGCCGGGGAAATGGCCCTTAAAGAACTCCTCATTGATGGTTACGTTTTTGCAACCTACAACATGGCTTTTGGTAAGCTCCAGGATCTTATCTATCATCAGGAAAGGCTGACGGTGAGGCAACATCCCCATAATATCAACCGTATCAAAAAGCGGCTTGGCATTCAGGTCGTAAGTTTTTACCTGTTTGCGGCTTTTTTCTTTTTTGATTAAAGCTTTAATCTTTTTAGCAAATGCAACGTTAGCCGCATGGCCCGGCCTTGCAGCCATAATATGGCCTTTAAGCGGAACACCAACTAATGCCAAATCGCCAATCATATCCAGCAGCTTGTGGCGTGCCGGCTCATTTTGGTGACGGAGCTCTATATTATTTAAAATACCCTGTGGGGCAACGCTGATATCTTTACGGTTAAACAGTTTGGCCAGGTGGTTAAGTTCATCCTGGTCAACGTCTTTATCAACAACAACGATAGCATTGTTTAAATCGCCGCCTTTTATGAGGTCATGCTTTAACAACATCTCCAGCTCATGCAAAAAGCAGAAGGTGCGGCATGAAGCAATTTCCTTTTTGAACTCGCTGATGGTTGATATACTTGCATGCTGGCTTCCCAATACCTGCGAGTTATAATCAACCATACAGGTAAAACGGTAGTCATCTAAAGGCATAGCAACCATTTCTACCTTACGGTCGGGTTCAGAGTAGTGGATGTTATAAGGGATATGATAGTATTCGCGGTCTGCTTCCTGCTCAATAAGTCCTGTTTCGGTTATTACGTCAACAAACTGTATCGAACTGCCGTCCATAATGGGCGTTTCGGGACCATCAAGGTCAATCAGCACGTTATCAATTTCAAGTCCAACCAGGGCAGCCAGTACATGTTCAACAGTGTTTACAGTAGCGCCGTTTTGACTGATAGATGTTCCGCGCGAAGTATCGCTTACGTTATCAACATCGGCATCAATAATTGGCGCACCGGGAATATCAACCCTCCTGAATTTATAACCGTGGTTTTCAGGAGCAGGATTAAAGGTCATTGTAACGCTTTGTCCGGTGTGCAAGCCTGTTCCTGATACCGAAACCGGCGCTTTAATAGTTCTTTGTTTAACGTTCATATTTAAATTTACAGGCTAAGGCTATTCGCTTGCCTTGCCTTTACGTAGTTCTTCAATCAATTTTTCAAGCTCGTACACCTTGCGGTCAAGCTCCGGCAGCTTTCGCAGCTTCGCGTGGGCACGAAGGTAATCTTTATATGGCATATATGGAGAGCCTCCCCATGCCTTACCCTCTTCTGTAACAGATCCGTTTATTCCTGTCTGCGCCGAAAACTGCGATCCGTTGGCTATATTGAGGTGTCCGGCAAAACCAACCTGGCCACCAATTACAACCCTTTCGCCAATTTTGGTACTGCCCGATATACCCGATTGTGCTGCAATTACAGTATGCGCGCCAATCTCTACATTATGAGCTATCTGGATCAGGTTATCAATCTTTACTCCTTTACGTACTATGGTCGACCCCATGGTTGCCCTGTCAATAGTAGTATTTGAACCCACTTCAACGTCATCTTCCAATATTACGTTACCAATCTGTGCAATTTTAGTATAAGTACCATCTGGGTTAGGGGCAAAGCCGAAACCATCGCTGCCTATAATCGCGCCCGAATGTACAATCACGTTGTTGCCAATAACACAATCAAAGTAAACTGTAGCACCGGCAAACAGGGTTACATTGTTTCCAAGGGTCACATTATCGCCAATGTTAACATTAGGATAAATTTTACAATTATCGCCGATGGTTACATTTTGGCCGATATAAGCAAATGCGCCAATATAAGCCCCCGCGCCAACCTGCGCTGTTGGATGGATAAAGCTTGGCTGCTCAATCCCTTTTTTATCAAGCCTGAAGGTATTGTACTTTTCGAGCAGAACAGTGAATGCACTATAGGCATTCTCTACCCTGATCAGTGTAGCTTTTACCGGACCACTTAGTTGCTGATTGTTATTAACAATAACAATTGATGCGTTGGTGGTATACAGAAATTGCTCATACTTAGCGTTAGCCAAAAATGAGAGACTGCCGGCACCTGCTTCCTCTATCTTGGCAAGCTGACTAACCGTAGCTGAAGCATCGCCTTCAACAGTTCCGTTGAGTAGTAAACTTATATCATGTGCGGTAAATTGCATCGGGCAAATTTAAATGTTAAAATTGAAGCAACAAATTATTAATGAGTTATGAACACGCGTTAAAAAGTTTTGACTCTCAAAGTGTTTTGATTTTCACTATTTCTTCATTTGTAGCAAGTGTGTATCGGTTTTGTTTTGCTATTTGTTTAAATCCGAAGTACAACGTCATTTTTTATGGTTCTCTTTATAAAAACAGTAACAACTAATGTTTATTCCTCAATCCCTAAATATGGGCGTTGCCTGCGGCCGGGCTTTCCGTTCCAAGTCCTCGCTTGCCCAATTCGCAATTCCAACCCTCGCTGTGGGCTTTCCACTACAATCCCTAACGCGGCCAGTGCACATTCCCCGCATTTATCCATAATGCCTTCACTGTAGAGACGCATAATTGCGTCTCCTTTAGGACAAGCCACCTTGCCAATTTCAAATTACAGTAACCTGCATGCGGGAGACGCAATTATGCGTCTCTACAGTGAAAACCACCCGTTAATTCAACAACTCCTTATTATAACAAAGGATATATTTTTTCACCGTTTTGGCCAAAGCTACCAGGTTTGAATTATCGCTGGCGGCAGCAATATCTTTCACCTGGCCGTTCTTCATCAATATGCCAATATTACCGTCGTTCTGGTTATATGCATTATTGCGGATAGATGTGGTAAATACAAAGTACGCCGCAGCATCCTCATAACTCACGCCATATTTTTGCATTGCTTTTTGGCGGAGCTGTTCAACAAAAACCTCATCCGGACACTCGTTGGTGATATCAACCCTAAATAAATTACGCTGTACCAGATTTTTGCAAAGATGGGAAAGCACCTGGTCGGGGTGATAGGCCCATACTTTTACTGATGCCATAATATCGGTATCATCCAAACAGGCAAAAGTTTCCAGGTGATGGCCTTCGTTCATGAAAGTATCGCGACTAATTCGGCTCTTTAAAAAATGCAGCAGGGCAGGAGTAGCAAATAATTCTTCGCCCTGCGATATCAGTTCACGGCCACGTCTGAAAATTTTAGTCAGCACTTCCTCGCCGGCTATAACTGTTTTATGCAGATAAACCTGCCAGTACATCAACCTGCGGGCAATCAAAAATTTCTCTATCGAGTAAATACCTTTTTCGTCAACAACCACATGGTCGTCTTTAACGTTGAGCATTTTAATGATCCGCTCGGAGCTGATCACCCCTTCGGAAACACCGGTGAAGAAACTGTCGCGGTTAAGGTAATCCAGCCTGTCCATATCCAGCTGACTGGATACCAGCTGATGCAGGAATTTACGCGGATAGGTATCATTAAAAATACTGATAGCCATGCTAAGCTTTCCTTCAAACCCTTCATTAAGCTTATTCATCAGCATCGACGAAATATCCTCGTGTGCAATGCCATCAATAATGGTATTTTCCAATGCGTGCGAAAATGGCCCGTGACCAATATCGTGTAATAATATGGCAATGGTAACGGCTTCTTCCTCTTCGGCAGAGATCAGGTGACCTTTACTCCGCAAGGTTTCAAGCGCTGTATCCATCAGGTACATCGCCCCTAAAGCGTGATGGAAACGGGTATGCAGCGCGCCGGGATAAACCAGGTGCGTCATGCCCAGTTGTTTGATGTAACGTAGCCGTTGAAAGTATGGGTGGGATATAAGGTCAAATATCAGTTCGGTTGGGATACTGATAAAACCATAAACCGGGTCGTTAATTATTTTCTTTTTATTCAATGCTGCTTATGTAAGTGCAAAAATGTAAAACAAAGGTAAAATAAGCGCGACAGGTTTGTTAAATTTTGTTAATACCTTTACTGTGTAACAACAAAAGCATCTATTTGGGGTTTACTGTCATAATCAGAATTTGTCTGAACCAGAATTTCAGGAATTAAAGAATTATTTGAATTGATCGGCTGTTAACCTTGTCCTCAATTAAAACTTCGATAAATTCACTAATTCCCCCAAATTCGAGTTCAGACCTTTAATATACATATCATGCAAGAGACCACCATTTTATGGGCCGATGACGAAATTGACCTGCTAAGACCACATATACTTTTCCTGGGCGAAAAGGGCTACAAAGTAACTACCGTTACCAATGGCTACGACGCTGTTGACTCTTTTAAGAGCAATTATTTCGACCTGGTTTTCCTTGACGAGAACATGCCTGGCCTTACCGGTCTGGAAACCTTACAGCAGATCAAGAACATCAATAACGATGTACCTATTGTGCTGATCACCAAAAACGAGGAAGAGTACCTGATGGAAGATGCCATCGGTTCAAAGATTGACGACTACCTGATCAAGCCGGTGCATCCCAAGCAAATATTGCTTACCATCAAAAAGCTGACGGAAAACAAACGCCTCGTTACCGAAAAAACCACCATGGCCTACCAGATGGATTTCCGTACACTGGGTATGACGCTTAACGACAACCTGAACCATCAGGAATGGGTTGATGTTTATAAGAAACTGATCTACTGGGAGCTTGAACTTGAAAAACTGGAGGATGCCGGCATGCACGAGATCCTGACGCTGCAAAAGGCCGAAGCCAATATGCAGTTTTGTAAGTTTGTGGAGCGAAACTATTTGAACTGGATCAAAAATCCGGATCTGGCGCCAACCTCATCTCCGCAATTATTTAAAAAGAAAGTATTCCCTAAGCTGGACGGCAAAGGCCCGTTATTTTTTATTTTGATAGATAACCTGCGTTATGATCAGTTTAAGATTATTAACCCTATTATCTCCGAATATTTCAGGCTGGAGGAAGAAGATACCTATTACAGTATCCTGCCAACGGCTACGCAATATGCGCGTAACTCTATTTTTTCGGGCTTGATGCCTTTGGATATGGAGCGCCGTTATCCATCTATGTGGCAAAATGACGAGGATGAAGGTGGCAAAAACCTGTACGAAGCCGAGTTTCTGGCCGATCATCTGAAACGTGTATTGCGCAAAGACTGCAAACACTCGTACCATAAAATCCTGAATATTGACGAGGGCCGGGCGTTAAACGAATCGGTGAATAACCTCATGAACAACGAGCTTAACGTTGTGGTATACAACTTTGTGGATATGTTATCGCATGCCCGTACAGATATGCAGATGATCCGCGAGCTGGCAAGTGATGATGCTGCTTACCGCTCATTAACCTTATCGTGGTTTGAGCACTCGCCACTGTTCGATCTGTTAAAATTCTTAGCTCAAAAACAGGTACGCGTGGTGATCACTACCGATCATGGTACCATCCGTGTAAAAAACCCGAGCAAAATTGTGGGCGACAGGAATACCAACACCAACCTGCGTTATAAACAAGGCAAAAACCTTAACTATAATGCCAAAGAGGTTTTCCATATCCGTAACCCGCATGATGCCATGCTGCCAAGGCTGCACATCAGCTCAAGCTTTGTTTTTGCCAAAGAGGATAGCTATTTCGTGTACCCGAACAACTACAACCACTTTGTGAATTTCTATAATGAAACCTTCCAGCACGGAGGGATCTCGTTAGAGGAAATGATTGTCCCTGTGGTTACTTACGGGCCGAAATAACCCCCTTTAATGTCATTGCGAGGAGGAACGACGAAGCAATCGCATGCTATACAGAGCGGCTCTGCTTCCGTGCGATTGCCGCGCTACGCTCGCAATGACATGTTTTAATATTTCTTTTAAGTCTCCCCTTCAGGGGAGATTTAGAGGGGTTAAAACTCCAACTCCAGCAATACCGGGCAATGATCAGAATGCTTAGCCTCGGGCAGTATCGCTGCCCTACGGATCTTATCTTCCAATGGGGTACTGGCCATGGCATAATCGATACGCCAGCCTAAGTTTTTACCGCGGGCTCCGGCCCGGAAACTCCACCAGGTATAGTTATGCGGTTCTTTATTTACGTGGCGGAAGGTATCTATAAAACCGCCCTCAATAAAGTTCTCCATCCATTCGCGCTCCTCCGGCAAAAAGCCTGATGAATTGGCGTTTGACTTTGGGTTGTGAATATCAATGGGGCGGTGGCAAATGTTATAATCACCACAAACCACCAGGTTTGGATATTCTACTTTAAGGAGGGTTAGGTATTTACCAAACTCATCCAGAAAACGGTATTTAAAAACCTGGCGCTCATCCCCGCTTGAACCCGATGGAAAATAAACACTCATCACCGATACCTCATCAAAATCAACGCGGATACAGCGGCCTTCACGATCAAAGTCGGGAATACCGCAGCCGTACTCAATATGTTTGGGTAAAATTTTGGTAAAAATGGCGGTACCGCTATAGCCTTTCTTTTCGGCCGGGAACCAGTAGTGCTGATAGCCCATCTGGTCAACCAAACCAAGATCGGTGAGCACATCAGGTGTTGCTTTAATTTCCTGCAAACAAACAACATCAGCATCAGTAGCCTGCAACCAGGCCAGCCAACCCTTGCTTATTGCCGAACGGATACCGTTAACGTTATATGTAAGTATTTTCATGTGGGATTTCGGATGTTCGATTTCGGATGTTCGATTTCGGATTTGATTCAAATCACAAAACTATAATAAAATTGCGCTATCTGCCGCGGGTTTTCAACCCGTGGTGTACCATGGTTTCAGCTTTCAGCTGAATTTTTGTAAGCTGGAAGCTTACATTATGCCAACCACGAGTTACGCTATCGCTAAACTCGCGGCAGCGGACAAGAGGTTTTATTTACTGTTTGGAAAAAGAATAGCATCCAACTGCCTGCATTCCTTTTTGCTCAGCAACTCAACAGTCATAGACACATCAGCATTTGGGCGATCATTGGCATCTTTTTTAACAGCGGCAATCCTATCCACCATATCGATACCCGAAACAACCTCGCCAAAAACAGTATAGTTTTGATCAAGGTGTGGTGAGCCTCCAACTGATTTATACCATTCGCGCTGCCATACGGGGATTTTGCGGCCTTTAAGGCGGGTATTTTCCAGCGTATCCAGTTTGCCATCGGTAAAGCGCTTGCCTTCTACAATATAAAACTGGCAGCCGCTTGATTCTTTTTTAGGATTATCATCGCGGGCTGCAGCAAGTACCCCACGTTTATGAAACAGGCTGTCGCGAAATTCGGCCGGGATGGTGTAGCCCACATCACCATTGCCCAACTCTGCGCCGGGTTTAGCTTTTAACGGATCTTTTGAGTCCGGGTCGCCACCCTGGATCATAAAATTCTGGATCACCCGGTGAAACAGTGTACCATTATAAAATCCTTTTTTAGTAAGCTTGATAAAGTTATCCCGGTGCAAAGGCGTTTCATTATATAGGCGAAGGATACAATCGCCATAAGCCGTATGGATGCGCACGTACTGGTTTTTAGGCGGTCCGGCAAATGCGGCAGTAAGGGTTAATAAAAGAATGCTTAGGGTAAAAAGTTTCTTCATAGACCGTTGATTGTTTTTGATTTCGCTGATTGCGTTGATTTTTTATTGATTACAATAACTCTATTGTTAATATAGCTGAATCATAGGTATTCGAATGTTTTAAATTCCCTCCTCGGGGAGGGGGGCGGTTGTCAAGTGTGGTGTAAGGGAGGGGTTTTATAAGCCTTGCCAATTAACAAGTATAGTTGAGAAACCCCTCCCTACACCCTCGCAGGGGAGGGAATCGCACGTATCCCTCTGCTCAAAAGCCATTTACAAACACATTGGCCCTTTGCCAACCACTCACTTAATCAACTCAATAAACCACTCACTATTCTACCCCATCCATCTCCTCAAAGTAATTAACAATGAGCGATTTCATCATCATTTCCTGTTCAAGCAGGGTATAGTTTGGGATCACTTTTACACGTTTCCAATGCGGCCAGCCATCCTGGTCAAGGCCTTCGAGCTCGTAAAAACCCATCATACTCATTAAGCGGCAGGTGGCAATATGCATCAGCTCTTCCTTTTGGCGCTTGCTGAATTTCCGCGGGCCCTGCCCCAGTTCCTGCACACCGATCAAAAAAAGCATCACTTTTATATCGGGCTTCTCGTTGTCAAACTCCTCAGCTATCCGCTGCTGCAGCACTTCCCATTTTTTATTGATCTCGGCAGGTGTCATAGGGTGCAAAGATAGGTTCATTGGTTCATTAGTTCACTGGTTCATTGGTGAAAAGTTTGATAACCCTATTTTAACAGCGCTATACGGGGGAAGGACAAATAAACTAATGAACCAGTGAACTAATGAACGATCGCATTATTGTTACAATGTTGCATTAATATTCGCGTTTTAATACTTACTTTTGCTGTATTCCGTTATATGGAGTGTTGACTGTGAAAAAAAACCGCCTACATATTGTATTTGCATGGCTGCTGCTTGTTTGCTTTGTGGCCGGGCAATATATGGTTTATTCGCACCAGCATACGCTTATTAAAGGGATCACCAAACACAGCCATCTGGCCCAGGGGCAGCAAACCGTCAAAGAAAAATGTTTGCTGTGCGATGCCATGCACCACACCGATGCTGTAGTTGTTAGCAATAACACATTTTTAATACCCCTCGCAACATCCGATCATGTTTTTAAAGCCGGCGATTACGATTTTATAAGCATTGCGCTTATCCTTTCGGCCGGAAGGGCGCCGCCGGTTATGGCATAATTCCGCTTTATCTTTTCCTTAAAAACAACGCCGTTGTCATTAACGGTATCTATCGATTTTCTTAAATTTTCATCATGAAATTAAAGCTTATAAGCTTCATTATATTATTAGTATTTGCTCAATCCATAGCATTTGCCAAAAGCACTCTTACCACCATAAACAATAACACCGACGATGCCATTGGTAGCCTTTCGGGCACTATTACTGATAAGGCCGATGGCAAACCGATCATTGGCGCAACAGTAAATATTCCGGATTTACGCAAAGGGGCCATTACCGATGTAAATGGTAAATATAGTTTTGGCAACGTGCCTAAGGGTGTCTTCCTGGTGCAGGTAACCTATATAGGTTACTTAACCGTTAACCAAAGGGTCGACTTTTCAAAAACGAGCGTATTTGATGTTAAAATGCAAACCTCATCGCTCGAAGCCGGCGAGGTTGTTATTACCGGCGTAAGCAAAGCCACCGAAATAAAACGCAGCCCCGTACCGATGGTTGCAGTAGGCAAGGCCTATTTGGAGCAGCGTGCAGCATCGGGTAACATTATCGACCAGATAGCTACATTGCCCGGCGTAAGTGCGGTTACTACCGGCCCTAACGTATCAAAACCCTTTATTCACGGCCTCGGCTACAACAGGGTGATCACCCTGCAGGATGGTATCCGCCAGGAAGGCCAGCAATGGGGCGACGAGCACGGTATTGAAGTGGATCAAAACTCTATCGACAGGGTAGAGGTGATCAAAGGCCCGGCAAGTTTAACCTATGGCTCGGATGCTATTGGCGGTGTTGTAAACCTGATTACGCCGGCACCGGTACCCGAAGGCAAAATCCTCGGATCGGTACAAGGATTGTATGGAACTAACCAGGGTTTATATAACGGCTCATTCAGGTTGCAGGGTAATCAGAATGGCCTCATCTGGGGTACAGTAATTTCGGCCAAGGGCAGTAAAGATTATCAAAACGAGCATGACGGTCGCGTTTATGCCACCAACTACCGCGAAAAAGATGCCCGTGTAATGGTGGGCCTTAACAAATCATGGGGTTATTCATACCTGCATGCCTCGCTATTTGACGATGAACAAGCCATTCCCGACGGCAGTCGCGACTCGCTTACCCGCAAGTTTACCCGTCAAATTACCGAAGATGACGCCTTCAGACCAATTGTTCCGACGTCTGTTTTAAACTCGTACAGCATCCCAACATTGCATCAGCACGTACAGCTTTACCGCATCTACAACAACAGTAACTTTATTTTAGGTAACGGAAACCTGGCAGTTAACCTTGGGTACCAATATAGCCACCGCCGGGAATATACACATCCCGAGGCCGGCGATATTGCCGGGCTTAACCTGCACCTTACTACTTATACTTATGATGTTAAATATAACTTTAACATCGGTAATGAGTATGAAACTACCTTTGGCGTTAACGGACAGTACCAAAACAATACCATTGGCGATGCCACTGATTTCCCGATACCGGCTTATCACCAGTTTGATATCGGCCCGTTCTTTGTTATCAAAAAGAGCTTCGGCAAGCTTGACCTTTCGGCAGGTGCGAGGTATGATACCCGCTCATTCAGTAATGCCGCTGCTTATGTTGATACACTTGGCCGCAACGGATTTCCGCAGTTATACACCGGCAGCAATCCCGAAACAGCAGCAAACGTTACTAAACAGTTTGATGCCTTTAACAAAAGGTTCAGCGGTTTTTCGGGCAGCTTTGGCGCAACCTATAACTTATCGGATGCATTCCTGATTAAAGGTAATATCTCGCGTGGTTTCAGGGCACCGAGCATTGCTGAAATCTCCGCTAACGGCCCGGATCCCGGTTCACAGATCTATCACATCGGCGATAAAAACTTTAAGCCCGAGTTTAGCTTGCAGGAGGATATCGGCACATTCCTTACGCTGCCAAACATTTCGGCCAGTGTTGAGGTATTTAACAACAACCTGTCAAACTACATTTACCAGCAACAGGTGTTAGCTGCCGATGGCAGTCCGGTTTATACCCAAGGCTATACCACGTTTACCTACGTACAAAGCAAAGCCCACATTTATGGCGGCGAGGTTAATGTTGACCTGCATCCTATTTCATGGCTGCATTTTGAAAACGCACTAAGCCTAACTTATGGCGAAAACAAAGGCAACGGCGGCCCGGTTGCCGATAGCTTAAAATACCTGCCATTTATCCCGCCATTGCACACACATTCAGAGTTACGCGGAACATTTAACGGCGGCTTTGGCAAGGTTAAAAGCATTTATGCTTTTGTGGGCTTTGACCATTACAGCGCACAAGACCGCTTTTTTGCAGCTTACGGAACAGAAACCTACACAGCAGGCTATAACCTGTTAAGTGCAGGCTTCGGCGGCAACATTGTTAACAAAGCAGGCCAGCCGGTTATTAAGCTTTTTGTTGAAGGTACCAACCTTGCCAATGTTAACTACCAATCAAACATGAGCAGGCTCAAATATTTTGATAATCCTAACGTGCCCGAAGGTGTACACCCTGGTATATACAACATGGGCCGCAACATCAGCTTTAAAGTGGTTGTTCCCTTTGGCTTTAACAGCAATAAAAAATCCTGATCTGGTTTAAACTATTAACTGAAGGTCCCGCCGTAATGGTGGGACTTTTTTTGTTGTCTCGCAAAGGCGCGAAGTTTTCTCTTAGAAGCCGTTTAAAAACGAATAGAAAGTTTTTTGTAGAGACGCATCACATGCGTCTCCCGACTGACAGGCCGATTTAAAGGGTTTCTAATTCTGTCGAAAATTGCACGCGGGAGACGCATGTGATGCGTCTCTACATTTAAATTTGATCAATATCGCTTACTGGTAGATAAAACTTCATTGCCGTTGGTTTTAACCAACGGAATAATGAGCAGCAATAAGAGGGCTTCAGCCAAAATCCGCTTGCATAATTTGGCTAAAGCCAAGGCTTTTCAGCTTATTTTCCGTTGGTTAAAACCAACGGCAATGAACATTTTTACTTTCCAATAGCATCTTACCGTCTTTGCGAGCTTATTACCGCAGACGCCAACCGTCACCCCCAAGTCAAACTCCCCTTTCAGGCCGCCGCGAGCCAAACATTTAATTTCATCACCTGTATCTTCTACATGCGTAAAATACTATTACTCCTTATTCTTATATCCGCAATCATCACAGTCAACGCCCAGTCCGATACCCTTTCCGTCACGCTCGAAAATGTAAAGTACCCATACCCGGTAACCTTTATGCCTATAAAGGTTGAAGGACAGGACATCCGCATGGCTTATATGGATGTAAAACCGGCTACTCCAAATGGTAAAACAATCATGCTTTTCCATGGAAAAAACTTTGGTGGTTATTATTGGAAAGATGTAATAAAGCTATTAACCGATAAAGGCTACCGGGTAATAGTCCCCGATCAAATAGGATTTGGTAAATCATCAAAAGCGTTTATTCATTACAGTTTTCATCAGCTGGCGAGATTTAATAAAAACCTGCTGGATAGTTTAGGGATACAAAAAATCACGCTGATGGGGCATTCTATGGGTGGGATGCTGGCTACCCGTTTTACATTAATGTACCCCGACAAGGTTGAAAAACTACTGCTTGAAGACCCCATCGGCTTGGAAGACTACCGCACCTTTGTGCCTTATAACAGTGCCGAAGATGACTACAAAGCCGAGTTAAAAACCAGCTACGAAAGCGTTAAGAAATATTACCAAACATCGTATTTCACTTCATGGAAACCCGAATATGATTATTTGGTAAACATTGGTGCAGGGGTAAGTAAAAGCGCCGATTTTCCGCGCTATGCTAAAGTTGCTGCCCTCACCTTTGAAATGATCTACGAACAGCCGGTTTGTTATGAGTTCGGGCTTATTAAAGTCCCCACAGTGTTGTTTGTCGGTAAAGAGGACAAAACCATTGTGGGCAAGGCCTTGCTTAGCAACGAAGAAAAAGTCAAACACGGCCAGTATAAAATATTAGGCCCCGAAACCGCCAAAAAGATCCCGGGCTGCAAGCTGATCGAATTTGACAATTGCGGGCATATCCCCCATATTGAAGCTAAAGAGGCCTTTTTTAAAGCGTTGACAGCTAATTTATAATTTAGGGATTTTGAGTATTTTTGAATCAGTGCTACCATGCATAAAAAAAAACGTCATTGCGAGGAACGAAGCAATCGCGAACTATACAGGGCGGACCTGCAAGTAGGGGATTGCTTCGTTCCTCGCAATGACGGAATTTAAATTTATTACACTGTGCAACTATCTGTAAATTCACTATCCCAGTTACCGCAGGCTGCCGAAGCTATTCTTGCCGGTTCGGCGGGGAATAAAATTTTTCTTTTTTATGGCGAAATGGGGGCCGGGAAAACCACCCTTATTAAAGCACTATGTGAGGCTTTGGGTGTAACCGAACCGGCTACCAGTCCAACGTTTTCCATCGTGAACGAATACATCGGACACCAAAACAGGATCTATCATTTTGACTTCTATCGCCTCAAAAACCAAACGGAAGCTTTGGATATGGGCTATGAAGAATATTTTTACAGCGATGCCTACTGCTTTATTGAGTGGCCCGAAAAGATTCCCGACCTGCTTCCCGACCACTACGCCAATATCCGGATCCAGGTTTTGGATAGCAATTCGCGAAGTATCAGCATCGAAAATATTTAGTTTTATCATCCGTCGTTTTTTATTATCTTCAACAGCCTTTAAAACAATACATCATGAGTTCAGGGATATACAGCGGGTTTTCGGATATTGCCAAACAAGCAATGATGCAACCCCAGGAGTCGTTGCTGGAGGTAAAAAGTAAAAAGAACAAGCTGTACATCGGCATTCCAAAAGAAGTTTCCTTCCAGGAAAACCGCGTGCCTTTAACCCCGCTATCGGTGGCCTTACTGGTTAATAACGGACACGATGTAATGCTGGAGAGCCATGCGGGTCAGGCCGCCAATTTTTCGGATAAGGATTACAGCGAACAGGGCGCGCAAATAGTTTATGATACCAAAAAGGTGTATGAGGCCGACATTATCATTAAAATAGCGCCGCCTACTCCCCACGAAATTGAGATGATGAAACCAGGGCAGATCCTCATCTCCACCCTGCAAATGGCTACGCTTAAAGCCGAAAGTATCCATGCCCTGATGGTTAAGAAAATCACGGCACTAAGCTTTGAGCACCTTCGCGATGAGGGCAATATACTTACCGTGGTAAGGGCCATGAGCGAAATTGTAGGCGCAACATCCATACTCATAGCCGCCGAATATTTAAGCAATGTTTTTGAAGGCAAAGGCCTGATGCTGGGTGGCATAACCGGCGTTCCGCCTACCGAAATTGTGATACTTGGTGCAGGTACGGTAGGGGAGTACGCCGCCCGAACAGCCATATCCCTCGGTGCCGAAGTTAAGGTATTTGACCCTTCGATATACAAGCTTCGCCGTCTGCAAAACAATATAGGCAACCGTGTTTTCACTTCGGTAGTACAGCCCATTGTATTGGAAAAAGCTATTACTACATGTGATGTGGCCATAGGCGCGCTTCGGGCCGAAGACGGCCGCAGCCCCTGCATTATCTCCGAAGAGACGGTTAGCCGCATGAAACGCGACTCGGTTATTATCGATGTTAGTATTGATCAGGGCGGTTGCTTTGAAACATCCGAAGTTACCAATCACACGCACCCGGTTTTTCGTAAGCATGATGTTATTCATTATTGTGTACCCAACATTGCATCGCGTGTAGCCCGCACCGCTACATATGCACTCACCAATATTTTTGCGCCAATACTGCTTGATATTGGCGATATGGGCGGCATTAAAAACCTCATATGGCAAAAATCGGGCGTGCGTAACGCGGTTTATATTTACCAGGGGCAACTTACCAATAAACACATTGGCGAGCGCTTCTCCATACCCTGTAAAGACCTCGATCTGCTTATCGTATCGCACAGGTAATATGGCCCGGAAGTTTTTATTGCTGTTGATATTTATTGCCGCAACATTTCGTGTTAGTGCCCAGCATTATAAATACATCGACAGTACAAAAATTTGCGATATTGCCCGCTATAAACTACAGGTTAAGGCTAACCCTGATAAACAACTGGTTGAAATAAAAAAATACATTCCAGAGATTGCCTTAGACCTGCGGTATGCCACTACCAACAATTTTATGCACCGCCGTATGTATACAACGGCCAAAGCTTATGCAAGGCTTCCGGTAGTGAAGGCCTTACAGCAGGTTGAGGCCGAATTAAAAACGCAGGGCCTCGGCCTTAAAATTTATGATGCTTACCGGCCATATTCGGTTACGGCGAATTTTTACGAAATGGCGCCCGATACCAATTTTGTTGCCGACCCGCGCAAAGGATCAAAGCATAACCGGGGCTGTGCCATTGATCTTTCGGTCATTAACCTTAAAACCGGCAAAGAACTGGATATGCCAACCGGCTTTGACAGCTTTAGCCGCAAGGCCGGCGCAAATTATATGGCTTTACCGCAACAGCAAATTGACAACCGGGAGCTGTTAAAAACCGTAATGGCCAAATATGGCTTCAAGGTGATATCAACAGAATGGTGGCACTATGACTTTACCGGCTGGGAAAAGTATGAGCTGTTGGATATTCCGGTTCAGGGACTGTAACCCTTTTGATACTCCATTAAAATTTACAACTTTTATTACAGCCTGCTTACAAAAGGCATCAATATTGCATAATCATCCACAAACAGATGTTAACCTTTAATCTATCCGCATGAAGTTTTTTAGCAAAGAATATTTTAAACAACTATGGAAGGTACTCCTGGCATCCTTCACTGGCTTTTCAAAAGATAATGGCTTAAAATTAAGTGCTTCCCTGGCTTATTATACTGTATTTTCTATAGCACCTTTGTTAATCATCGTAATATCGGTAGCCGGTCTTGTTTTTGGACAGGATGCGGCAACACATCGCCTTTACCCTGAAATTGTTCGTTACGTTGGCAAAGGGCCGGCAGCCCAAATCCAGGATGCTTTAAAACATCTTGCATTGTCCGGAAAATCGGGCATTGCCGTTGTTATTGGTGTGGTAACGCTGTTATTGGGAGCGAGCAGTATTTTTATCGAAATCCAGGACTCGCTCAACATGATCTGGCGGGTTAAGGCTAAGCCAAAAAGTGGTTGGGTGCAGCTGTTAAAAAATCGCTTCGTATCATTTTCGCTCATCATAAGCCTTGGTTTTTTATTATTGGCGACGCTCATTATCAATATCGTTATAACCGCTGTCCAGGACCAGATCCAGCGCTTTTTCCCCCAGATCGACGCTGTAACCAGGTTCCTTGTTAAAGGCATAAACCTCGGCATTACCCTGGTGGTGATCACTACTTTATTCGGCATCATATTCAAGTTTTTGCCCGATGTTAAGATCAAATGGAAAGATGTACGCAGTGGTGCGGTATTTACGGCTATTCTGTTTATGATTGGCCAGTATGCTATCAGCCTTTATATTCAATATACAGCACAAGGCTCGGCTTATGGCGCTGCGGGCTCTATCATTGTGATCTTAGTTTGGATCTATTATACATCGGCCATTTTATATATCGGCGCAGAATTTACCCAGGTATTTGCCGAAGCCAGCGGAAGCCATATTGAGCCTGCAGATTACGCAGTACATATCCAACAAACCGAGATTGAACACAGGGTAAAAATTCTTCCCGCACAAAACCCGCAACTTGAAGGGAATTTGAAAAAGGATGAAGGAGAGGGGAAGGGGTAAAAAACATGTCATTGCGAGCGTAGCGTGGCAACCGCACGGAAGCATAACCGCCCTGTATAGCATGCGATTGCTTCGTCGTGCCTCCTCGCAATGACATAGATTTAATATCTATTTAAAACTCTTCATGTATATACGTCATAATCCTCACCATCTCATCCCTTACTTCACGGGTTGAGCGGGTGAAGTTGTTGTTCATGAATGCAAAAGCCAGACGTTTGCCTTTGCGGGTTACAATGTACCCGCTTTGATTATGGTTGTTGCTCAATGATCCGGTTTTAGCCCATACAAAAGGCTGCCCGTTATCGGTTTTATAGGCGCTTTTAATAGTACCGGCCACGCCACCTATCGGCATCATGCTATGCAGCAGGCTTTCATCTTTCACTTCGTCCTGAATTTTGAGCAGTAAGGCTACCATATCCCTGGGCGTAAACAAATTATAGCGCGATAAGCCCGAACCATCTACCCATTGCGGCGCATCGGGCAAATCACTCAAAAAATGTGCTTTTGAATAGTTAATCACCGAGTCGGTGTTGAGCGTATTAAATTTCATCGATGAGCATACCAGCAGCAACTGTTCTGCAATAAAATTATCGCTTGGCTGCAGCATCCGCCGGTAAACCGAATCGGCATTGGCGTTGTAAATAATTTTGGCATCAGCGGCCATAGGCTCCTGCAATAATGATACAGGCTTTTTCAGCGTATCCTGCAACAGGGCCATGGTCAATTGCAAGCTTGTTTTCCAGGGAATTTCCTGCTTGTAATTTTTAGGAATCTCTCCGGCAGGGTATACAAAATTATTGCTGATAAAATCGCGCTTTACCTTAAACTGAGCAGGGCGATAGTTAATATCGGCATTCAGAAAACGCTTTAAATAGTTGGGCTTCACCTGCATGTTACCGTCGTTATCGGCATATAGCTGGGCTACATTATCTTCAATAGGCAGGGCGGTTATTTCGGCCTGGTAATAATCATTGTAATCGTCCCAACCCCAGCCGGCGCCAAAAAACTCACCGGTATAATTTCCGGGCGAGTAAAAAAGCTGTTTGCTGCTTCTCTTCAAAAAGTTAAGCCCATTTATCCCTTTCAAATCGCTGTGCAAAAAGGAGGGGTCGCCGGTACCCCAAAATATCAGCGAGTCGCCGCGGGTTTGATACCGCAATGCCGGGATCGAATCGCCCAACATTTTCAAACAGGTATAAAAAGTAAAAAGCTTGGTATTGGATGCAGGGGTAAAGTATTTATCGGCATTTAGCTCATATATCATTTTATGATCATCCAGGTCATAAAGGGCAAAACCAGTAAAGTGGTCGTTAACAATCTGCGAATGTTTAAACAGCTTTTTAACCTTCCTTTTTTTTATTGAACGGGCATAAACAGTATCATGATAAAGGGATAAAACACAAACAATTAACAGAAATGAAATTGTTGATTTTCGCATAATAAAATAATTATTTAACAAATAAATCTCGTAAATTTAATATACCAACTATAACCACTTTGTTACACAAGCTATATTATAATTTACGCCATCCGGGGGCATTGTGGCTGGCATTTGTGTTAACATTTTGCTTTGCAACCACAGCCCGGGCCCAGTACTTTGATCTTGATGTACATAAAAAAAAGGTGAATATTCCGTTCAAGCTGGAGCGGAACCTGATGATCATTCAACTCAAGATCAACCATAAAGGGCCCTTTAATTTTATATTGGATACCGGCGTAGGGCTCATGATCATAACCGATCCTAAATTAGTTGATTCCATCAGCATTCCTAATAAGCGCACATTAAAAATCCCCGGCCTTGGCGAAGGTGATGACTCCGAAGCCTATGTAACTTCAACCTTAGACATTGCCATACCCGGCCTGGTTAGCTATGACGTTGCTGCCGCCATCTTGAAAAAAGATGTGTTTAACCTTTCGGGGTATGCCGGCATGCCAATTCACGGCTTGTTGGGATACGAGTTTTTTAACAACCTGGCCGTAAAGATCAGTTTCCAGGACAGCGTAGTTACCGTATGCCGCCCCAAAGACCTTAAACCTTTCAGAAAAGCCAATAAAATCCCGATGTTGGTAGAGGACAGAAAAGCATACGTTTATGCTAAAGCCTTTATGCCGGGCATTGCACCTATAAAAACTAAACTGGTTGTTGATCTGGGAGCCGGGCATCCGGTATCAATTGAGCATTATATCGAAACTTATGGCCTTCCGCAAAAGTTTATTGCCTCGGCCAATCTTGGCATCGGCTTAAACGGGCCCATAAACGGCTTTATAAGCAGGATGGATGAGTTTGATTTAGGTAAATTCAGGATGAAGAAGGTATTGGCCTCCTTTCCCGATGACAGGAACAACCAAACTAATTTGACCGTGAAGCGGGACGGGAACCTCGGCGTTGGTATATTAAAGCGGTTCACTGTTATTTTAGATTACCCCGACAGCGTCATGTATTTAAAACCCGGCTCAACCTATAACGATCCCTTTGAACATGACATGAGTGGCCTTGAATATTATGCGGCAGGCGATCACCTGGAAAGGATCGTGATCAGCAGGGTAGAACCGGGTTCGGCAGCCGATGAAGTTGGCCTGGAACGCGACGACGAGATCATATCCATAAACTTTAAACCGGTTTCAAGAATGAACCTTCAGGATATCGATGAACTTTTCAAATCAAAAGACGACCGCAGCCTGCTGCTTGAAGTATATCACGATAAACGTGTTGATAATGTTGTGCTCACATTAAAACGCCGCATATAATTAATAATATCTGTTATTTATTGCTGATAAAACGCTTTATCACTAAAAAAAGACCTGTTTTTTATATAAGTTTACGGTTAAAACTATTGTAATAAATGAAAAAACATTCGCTGCCGGGTATTTATTTGCGCGGCTCAGTACTGGCACTTGCTGTTTTGGCTGGCTCATGTGCCACAAAAAAGCAAACCGCAAACCAAAGCCTTACCCTAAAAACAACTACTACCCCTAACGGCACCGTTTCGACAGCAACAACCGGAGCTCCCAAAAAAGAGGGTATTAAAAAGTTCAGTGATCTTATCCCGGCCAAAACCAAGGCTGATAGCGGCCTTTTCAACACTTATAAAGTTGATGGCAAATATTACTACGAAATACCCGATTCATTAATTAACCGCGAAATGCTGGTGGTTACCCGTTTTGTAAAAACACCGGGCGGCCTAAAAACCTTCGGGCAGCAATACGGCGGCGAAGAAATTAACGACCAGGTTTGGAAGTGGGAAAAGCACGACAAGCAGGTATTTATCCGCGTACCAAGCTATTCGTTACGTGCCGATAGCACCAGCGACATGTACCAATCGGTTAAAAACTCAAATCTTGATGCTATACTGGCCTCTTTTGAAATAAAGGCCTTTAATAAAGATACCACTGGTGTTTTAATTGATGTTACTGATTTTTACAATGGCGATATTGCTGCCCTTGGTTTATCTGACGATATCAAAAAAGCATACAAAACCATGGGGGTTGATAATTCGCGCTCATATATCGACACCATTAAAAGCTTTCCGATAAATATTGAGGCACACACGCTAAAAACCTATCGTGCCGGCGAGTCGCCTACTGATAATAGTATTGCGGCCGTTACATTTGAGTTAAACACCTCAATGCTGCTGTTACCTAAAGTTCCGATGAAATACCGGATCATGGACCCACGGGTAGGCTTTTTTGGTCAGCGCCAAACAGATTACGGCACTAATGCTCAAAAAGCCTTAGTTACAGCCTATATTCACCGCTGGAGGTTAGAGCCTAAAGATCCTGCCGCCTATGCAAAAGGCGAACTGGTTGAACCTAAAAAGCAAATTGTATTCTACATCGATCCGGCTACGCCTAAAAAATGGGTACCTTATTTAATACAGGGCGTAAACGACTGGCAAAAAGCCTTTGAAGCGGCAGGCTTTAAAAATGCCATCACCGCTAAAGAAGCGCCTACTGCCAAACAAGACCCTCAGTTTAGCACCGAAGATGCGCGGTATAGCGTAATCAGGTATTTTGCATCAGATGTTGAAAACGCCTACGGCCCTCACATTGCCGATCCGCGCAGCGGCGAGATCCTGGAAAGCCATGTAGGCTGGTACCACAACGTTATGCAGCTACTGCGCGACTGGTACCTGATCCAAACTGCAGCCGTGAACCCTAACGCCCGCCATGCACAATTTACCGACGATCAAATGGGCGAACTCATCCGCTTTGTGTCATCGCATGAGGTTGGCCATACCTTAGGTTTGCCGCATAACTTTGGCTCGAGCTACGCTTACCCTGTTGATTCACTGCGATCAAAAACATTTACCGATAAACATGGTACCGCACCATCTATCATGGATTATGCCCGTTTTAATTACATAGCGCAGCCCGGTGATGGTGTTACACACCTGTATCCGCAAATAGGGGAGTATGACGACTGGTCGATTAAATGGGGGTATACCTGGTTCGCGGGCAATAAAACTCCTGAACAGGAAAAAGAGATCTTAGCTGTATGGACCAACAAAAACGCCGGTAACCCTATTTACTATTTCGGTCGTCAGGGCACATCTATCGACCCTCGCTTGCAAAATGAGGATTTGGGCGATAATGCCATGAAGGCGAGTGCTTATGGCATTGCCAACCTGAAACGCATTTTACCGAACCTCGAGAAATGGTCATATAAAAAGAATGAGGATTATAGCGACCTTAATGAACTATATAACGAGGTTTTAGGTCAGTATTACCGTTACATGGGCCATGTAACCACCAACATTGGCGGCATGAACGAAAACTTTAAAACTTACGATCAAAAAGGTCCGGTTTATGATTTTGTGAGCAAAGAACGTCAGCGCGAAGCTGCCTTATTTTTAAACCAACAACTATACACTACGCCATTATGGCTTATTAATAAAGCCGAATTGGCAAAGTTTGATAACGGTGTTATCATAAACCGTATTAAAGCCATGCAGGTTTCATTGTTAGGCAACGAGTTAACAGCTTCAAGGCTTGCGCGTATGTATGATAACGAAGCCAAAAACGGTGCTAACGCCTATACTGTTGCCCAGCTATTAACCGATCTGCACACGGGTATATTTGGCACAAGCAAACCCGATAGCTACCAGCGCAACCTTCAAAGAGGATACATTGAAAACCTGAAAGGTTTGTTAAATACAGATGCAAGCTTTTCATTCCCGGGTGTATCAAGTGCACAGCTGGCAAGCTGGGGCTTTACGCCTATCAACATTGTGTTGTCAGATATCAGACCGATGGTACGTGCCGAGTTAAAGAAAATTGATACAGGTTTACCCAAAGGCGGCGATGCCATGACAGCAGCACATTACGCCGATCTTCACCTTAGGATAAAGGAAGCCCTTAACCCAACAAGGCCAATTGTAAATGTTGGCGGAGGAATGGGCAGAGGCATTAACGATAGCAAACCAGCTATACTGAATGAAAAAACAGGAAGTATGAACTGCTGGCCAAGAACCAATGTTGAAAACTAATTTGACATAACAGTTCAAAAATTCTTCTTAAAATCCTGCCTTATTTTAGGGCGGGATTTTTTATTTCATGGCCATATTAAAAACCCCGCCAAATTGTCTTAATACAACAGAGTATCGGCTACAGAAAGGAACCGGCTATTACTTAAGCTGGCTTATATTATCAAAAAAGGCAACCTGCAAATCAAGCAGCGACTTTACGTTTATCTTTTCGCCGTAGGCATCAAAACATAAAAATTTGGTTAACTCGGGCCTGTTTTTCTTTGATTTTTCGAAAAAATTAAAGGTTTCAAAAAAATAATGGTTGGTTGTAATATGGCTTTTGCTGTTTGTTTGTGATGTGTTAAGCCTGAATCCGATCGCATCGATCCAATCGTGCACTTTAGCATGCAGCGAGCTTTTAATATTGTTCATAGGTTAATGTTTGATTAAGTATTACGAAAATTCATGCCACAATGTTACTATCATATAAATTCATTTTAAACAATAGTTTATTTCTTGTGTGAATTACTTAAACGAATTGTTACCATTATTGGTATCCCATGCAACAATTATTGAAACTAATTATCCACACATCCGTAAAACCCTAATAACCCCAAAAACGTAGCTCATTTAGCACAATCTTAACGTATAAATTGACTGACTGATCTTTATAACAATCACAAGGCCGGATCTTTCCGGCCTTTTTCATTTCATAATTTGTAACAATAATATGATTGATAGTGCTTTACAGCACTTATGTGTAACAATAATATATTGATTGGGCTTTATGTATATTTTAAGTTGAACATTTGTAGTTTATATTACGTCTAATACTCACAAATACAACAACCGTACGCTGAAAAAACATTTATGAAACCCCTACTTCTTATCTTGAGTTTTATCCTTTTATTCGCCTTTGGTTCCTACGCCCAAACGGGGCGGGAGGTGAAGGGAACCGTTGTCGATTCCACAAAGCTTTCGTTGCCCGGAAGCAGCGTGAAACTGGTTTCAAACAGCGGCGACAGTACCATCGCCATTGCCGATGCTACCGGTAAGTTTTCGTTCCCGGTGGTGAAAGGCAACAAACTAACTATTACCATTTCGTCAATCGGTTTTACGGCAATAAAAAAACATTATTCGCTTGACGCCGGCACGCAACCTGTTGACCTTGGCCCCATAGTTTTAAAGGCCGAAACCAATATGCTTAACCAGGTTACTATTGTTGGCGTTAACCCGGTAATATTAAAAGAAGACACTACCGAATACAAAGTAAGTGCCTATCCCGTACGCGAAAACGCCCCTGTTGAAGACGTATTAAAAAAACTGCCCGGCGTTGATGTGGATAAAGACGGCAACGTAACGGCACAGGGCAAATCAGTTACCAAGGTAAGGGTTAACGGAAAAGACTTTTTTGGCGGCGATGTTAAAACAGCCACCAAAAATTTGCCTGCCGATGTAGTAGAAAGCATCCAGGTAATTGATGATTACGGAGATCAGGCCAACCTTACCGGCATTAAAACCGGTGAGCCCGACAAGATCCTGAACATCACCATCCGTAAAGATAAGAACCACGGCTACTTTGGCCAGGCCACAGCCGGCGATGGTGAGGACTTTTTACCAAAAGACCAGGGCATAGCCAACGCCAACCGCTACATTGGCGATTTGAAGTTTTTCAACTTTAACAATGAGCAGCAAATAGCCGTTTTGGGTACTATAAACAATACCAACGTAAATACATTTACTTATGGCAGCGCTACATCCGGCGGTGGAGGTGGTGGTGGTTTTGGCGGCGGCGGTGGCGGCAGGGGTAACGCGTTGCGTGGCTCCAGCAGCTCAACTACCAGCGCAAACGGTATAACCAATGCACATGCCATCGGTGCCAACTTCCGCGATCAGTGGGGTAAAACCTTATCTGTTTATGGCAGCTACAGCTATACGGATAATACTACCAACACACTTAGCTCATCTATCCAAACCAACAACGTTCAAACGCCAAGTATCAGTACTCAAAAAAGCGATCAAACCGACAACCCGATCAATCACCGCTTTAACTTTAACCTGGAGTGGAAACCCGATACAATCAACTATTTAAAGGTTGTACCAAACTTTACCTACTCAAGTACCAATACCAATGCAAATGAGTCGGTATCGTCAACTATCGGTGGTATAACAAATTCATCGTATACTTCATTGTCTCACAGCGATGGTACAACGCCAAGCTATGGTATCAATGCCTTGTATAATCACCGTTTTAACGGGCATGGCCGCAACCTGAGCATTAACATCAGCGCCAATACATCAAAAACGTCACAGTTTGATAATCCAACATATGATTATGCCGATGGCGCGCCACACCAGGCACCGGCAAATCAGCAAACCAATACAGACAGCCGTGTAACCAGCTTTGGCACAAACGTTTCATACATTGAGCCTATAAGCAAACGGGGGTACCTGGAATTGAACTATGCTTTTAACCGTTCAAACACCACGAGCGATAAGGAAACCGATACGCTTAGTACGGGCAATACCTATGATCATTACGACAGGTTGAGCAACAACTATAAATATAATTTCACCACAAACAGGGTTGGCTTAAACTATCGTTTCATCGAAAAAAAATACAACCTTACCCTGGGTGTTGGCGTACAGCCGGCTACCTTAAACGGACTGAACCTTAAAAATGATTCGGCTACCCACGTAACCACCTTTAACGTAATACCAACAGCTCGTTTCAGCTATAATTTCTCAAGAGGAAAGGCCTTAAACTTTTTATATAACGGATCAAGCAACCAGCCTTCATTCACCCAGTTACAGCCGGTTATTGATTTTACAAACGCGCTTTACCCGGTTCAGGGTAACCCTAACCTGAAACCTGAGTTTGCCAATAACTTTTCGTTGAGATATAATAATTTCAGTTTCCAAACCGGCGATATTTTCTTTACTAACTTCAATTTTACTGCAACACAAAATAAAATAGTACAAAACACTATTTCTTATCCCCGTGCATTTAGCAAAGCGGTGTTAGCAGCAAATCCATCGTTAAAAAGTTTTGAGGGTACCAACCTTACTAACTATTTAAATGCCGGCGGCTATTATACCGGCGGTGCCAACGTGGTATATGCTAAACCATGGGCCCAGCGTAAATTTACCCTGCAATTTAATGGCGCTTTAACATATACCAATGGCGTTGCATTCTCTAACAGCATCGACAGTAACAACGTTGCCGCTTCGGCAGCGCCATTAAAAAACATTGCTAAAAACCTCAACTTTACCCCGGGCTTAAAATTCAGGGTAAACATTGTCGATATTATCGATGCGGAGGCCAGCAGCAGCTACGGTATCAACAAAACTACCAACTCTATTCACAGCACGCTTATTGACGGCAGTTCAAACTTCCGTACATTGAATTTAGGCCTGGCCGGTAAAAACTATTTCTGGAAAGACTGGACATTAAGCTATGACTTTACCCGCACGGTAAACTATGGTTATGATGCCAGCCTTGACATCAAAAACCCTAACATTCTGAATACTTATGTTGAACGCCGGTTCCTGAAAGATCACCGCGCAACCATCCGTTTAGCAGCATACGATTTATTTAACCAAAATACAGGTTATACCTCTGTGGTAAACGGTAACATCACCACACAATCTACAGTTAACAGGCTTGGACGTTATTACCTGTTAACATTTACGCTCAGGTTACAAAAATTTGCAGGGAAGGCGCCAACACAAGAGCCCGGCCAGCGCAGGTTTAACCGTGACGGCGGAGGCCCGGGCGGCCCGGGCGGAGGCCCCGGAGGCGGTGGCCCAGGCGGTCCCGGTTCTTTTTAATCAAAAAACATAATTCAACCAATAAGAAAAAGAAAGCCCCTGTTGCATTTTGCAACAGGGGCTTTCTTTTTCCTTACATTTTTATTTAGTGCTTAGCTTATTAAACTTAACACTATAAGTAATCAGGAAATACCGTTTCAATGTATTGTTTTGCACATCGCTTACCGAATTGTTGTTGATGTAGCGGTACACGCTCACATTTTGATTAAAGATGTCATAAACAGAAAACTTGAGCTCGCCGCGGTCTTTTTTAAGCATTTGCAGGGCAAGGGATGAACTCACCACATTAACACCCTTTTTAAAGCCGGCGGCCACCTGGCTATTGTAATTAAAGTCCTGCTTTGTTTCCCAGATTATCTTCTTGGGAAACCTTACCACCAGGCTATTGCTTATGTTATAGGTACCAACCTTTACGTTCCTGAAATCATCATAATTGTATTTGGTGTTCGACTGGTTAAAACCAACACCTGTGTTCAGGTCAATTACATCTTTCCAATTAACGTTAATATTTTCATGCACCCCATATGAAACCGTGTTTTGCCAGCCTTCTACATTGTTCAACAGGTTAAGGTTTTGATAGTAGTTGCCGTAAAAGTTGGTTGATGAGCCCAACTGCCAGTCTTTCATCTTTTTAAACCGTTTGAAAACACCTACCGAAAAACTATAGCTTGGCCTTCCGTCGCGGTTAACGGTAGTGTTAGTTTGCGCCCCGTCCGATCGGATGGTTTGCTGCGCAACGGCCATGTTTTTTTGCGATGAAATATTGCCGTAGGAGTAAATGCCCAGCTGGCTGTCATTGAAATATTTAAAAAAGTTGATATAATAGGTGTTGCTTATACCGGGCACCAGGTTGGGATTACCCGTATAACTGTATAGCGGGCTGTAAATAATAGTAATTGGCTGCAGGCTTGATATGTTAGGCTGGTTAACCCTCCGCTCGTAGCTAAGTGATACACCATAAGCCTCAACACGAACAGTTGGCAACAGGAAGAAATAATTTTGAGCAAGCTTGCTGGTCACAAAGTTGTTGTCGATCTGTTGCCATTGGGTATTAAGCCCCGCTATGATCTGTGTTTTTTTGTTAAGCTGATAAGTGATACCCGGTTTGATATTCTCTGTCCACTGATCGCGCTTCAGATCGGAGCTTTGGTTATTGAGCAGCGAATCAAAGCCGCCGGTTTTGCGGTCGTAGGTAAAAACCTGATCGCTGGTTTTATTGTAGATGCCCGACGTGGTTACATCTACGATCAGTTTCTTAGTCACCGGGAACCTGTAACTGAAATCAAGATTGCCCGAAGCATTCTTTGATGTACGCACAGAGAGCCGGTGCAAGCTGTCGGATAAATCGGGGCGCTGATAATTAACAACATCATTGTTGTTGAAGTTGCTATTATGATTGGGGCTAATACTCAGGTTGTGCGAGATAGTGAACGATTCCTTGCTTTTGTTTTTAGAACGCTTATGAAAATAAAAGCTTTGGTTGAATTGTGTTGAATGCCCGTTGCCTAATGAATTGGATACCGACTGGTTCACCGGCATATCAAAATTGTTTGACGTGCTGCCGCCTGATGCAGAGGTATTATTATTTGAATTGTAATTTAATGATGGGTTATAACGCAGGTTCCGGATTGTATCCGGTTTCCACTCCACAAGGCCGCTTACCGTATGGGTATAACTATTAGCATACCTGTTATTTGACGACCGGGTAAGCAGGGTAGTATCCTTCAAAAACTGCTGCTGAAAATTCGCCGATTCATTCACGTTATTACGCTGGGTATAAAAGTACTGCAGGTTAAGCTTTAACTTTTCGCCATAGTTTTGGTTAACATTAAATCCTCCCGAGGTGATCTTTTCGATACCGCCGCCCCAGTTTCGGCCGCCGTTAAAAGAGGTGTTCCCCCCGCTCCGGTCAAAACCACCTTCCGAGTTAAGTTCTTCGCGCGAAAAAGCCGTATGGTTAAGGTTGTTGCTTAAGCCAATAACACTCACCTGCAGTGTATCCCGAAACATGTTGAACAAACCGCCGGCCTCATATCTGTCGCGTGAGCCCACACCTCCGAATACTTTACCAAAAATGCTTTTCTTAATGGCTTTTTTTAGTTTGATGTTGATGATCTTTTGTACCTGTGTTTCGCTCACGAGGTGATCGGGGTCGTTTTCGCGGTCATCGTAAACCTGAACCTGCGCAACAATGGCCGCATCCAGGTTTTTAGTGGCGATCTTGGGATCGGAGCCAAAAAATTGTTTACCGTCTATCAGTAATTTGCTTACCTGCTTGCCATTAACGGTGATGGTACCGTCGCCGTCTACCTGCACTCCGGGGAGCTTTTTAAGTAGTTCTTCAACAGCAGCATTAGGCCGGGTTTTGAAAGCCGCCGCATCAAACTCAATGGTGTCCTTTTTCATTTTGATGGGGACCCGCTCGGCACGTACCACAACCTCTTCAAGCATTTTACTGTTAAGGGCAATATTCCCCAGGTCAATTACTTCGCCTTTTTTAAAATCGAAACGACGGATATAGCTTTTGTAACCCGCATAGGAAACAACCAGGCGCACCTGTTTATCGGGTGGAAGACGTTGTAATTCAAATTCGCCCGTTTTTTTACTGAGCGTATAGGCAATGAGTGATGTATCTTTCAGATCGACAGCAGCAATTGTACTCAATTCGAGCGGTTGCCGGCTTATCGAATCAATTACCTTGCCCTTGATATTTACGCGGTTTTGGGCAAAGGATACAGAAAAAAGGCATAATAGTATTAATGAAAGAAAAATTGTTTTCATCCAGGTTTAGGTACAGGCAGTATAAGGTTAGATAAATTGTGTAATAGGTGGTGATGTAGGGCCGTGGTAAGTTTTGAAACTAAATCATGAGGTAGCTATAGGGTTTAGATGTTAGTGCAATTGTTAATTATTTTGCTGATAAGCGCGTGTTAGACAAATATCAACAGTAAAGGTTTAAAGCATAAATAAGCGCCCCTCTACTTAACCACTACACTATAACCCCGCACGGCAGTATTATATGCTATAATTTGCTCCTATAACACATAACCTGTATAAATATTGCCCTATATGCTTCAAAAAGGGCCATATTTCGGCATTGTAACATTTGTTTTACCAAAGCAGCGTTTTTATAGCGGTTTTCCTGAAATAAAATATTTCTTCGGAGGTGGCATATTTCTTACGAAAAACGCACCCAACCAAATAAATGAATACAAATACGATAAAAATCAAACTTAATCGCAATAAAATTTTGTCAATTCCGTTTTTAAACTAATATTGTGCAAGTGATATTATTTTACACCGAATTAATTACCTAAAACCATAACATTATGAAAGCAGCAGAAACCTACAAGTCCATTTATGTAACGTTTTACAGGTGGAATGTTAAAAACTTTGGTCACGGTGGATTGCCAAAAGCAAACGCCCTTTTTGGAGCAAGCTTTTTGATGATCATTTTACTTGCCGTTTTAGTAAGTGTTGTACAGTTATTTTTAAACTCAGGTTGGTTTGAGTTAAGTCCGATTTCTGGCCTGATGATATTGCTTGGAGCAACCGGGGCATTTGTGCTTAACTATTTTGTATTGCTCAACAGCCGTTACTTCAAAAAGGTTAATACTGCGTTTGCCCGTATCAGCAAACATAACCCTAATACATGGTCAATAATGCTGATGGTTTGTGTGATTGTTTCCTGTACTATGCTGCTGGTGGTTTGCGAAGCCGGAGCATTTTTAAGATAAGATTAAACAACGTGTTTATAAGAAAGTCTGCCGGTACCGGCGGACTTTTTTGTTTTATGGTGTCACTTTATCTCCTCATCAAAATTCTATATCTTTCGCTTCAAATAAACTTTTATCACAGTGTTGGTTAAAACTTTCGGAAGCGCGGTTTATGGCATACAAGCTATTACCATAACAGTTGAGGTGAATATAAGCGGCGGCAAATTAGCTTATTTTGTTGTTGGGTTACCCGATAATGCAGTTCGTGAATCGATGCAGCGCGTAGAAACTGCTTTACAGACCAACGGCTTTCGCATGCCTCGCCAGCGTATTGTGGTTAACATGGCCCCTGCAGATATCCGTAAAGAAGGCTCAGCATATGATCTTACAATCGCCGTTGCTATTATGGCAGCATCAAACCAAATAGACGCCGAGCTATTAGATAAGTTTATTATCATGGGCGAGCTTTCGCTCGACGGAAGCCTGCAACCTATTAAAGGAGCCTTGCCTATTGCCATACAAGCCCGTAAAGATGGCTTTAAAGGTTTTATCCTCCCTAAACAAAATGCCCGCGAAGCAGCCATAGTAAACGATCTTGAAGTTTATGGTGTTGAAAGTATTAAAGATGTGGTTGGCTTTTTCAACGGCACATCCGAACTTAAACCCGAAATAGTAAATACCCGTGAAGAGTTTTACGACAGCTTATGCAATTACGACAGCGACTTCAGCGAGGTAAAAGGCCAGGAAAACATTAAACGGGCATTGGAGATTGCAGCGGCCGGCGGGCATAACGTGATACTGATCGGTCCGCCGGGAGCGGGTAAAACCATGCTGGCCAGGAGGCTGCCATCCATTTTACCGCCCTTAAGCTTATATGAATCGTTAGAGACCACCAAGATCCATTCCGTAGCTGGTAAACTTGCCGCGGCAGATGCGCTGGTAACTATTCGCCCGTTCAGGAGCCCTCACCATACCATCAGTGATGTAATGCAATAGTTGTATCAGTTTGCTATATTTGCTTTATTCACGCTTATTTGAATAGAACATGGCTCGTAAAAAAGTAGATTTAAAATTACCCCTTCCCAATAAATTAGCGATTTACATTCGTGTATCTACACAACAACAAGCAAAAGACGGTATATCTGCACTGGATCAAAGAATGCGTGGCGAAAAACTCGCCCACGATTTAGGTTGGGATTATGAAATTTACGATGACTCAGGGCTGTCAGGAACTAAGGGTGCGGAAGAGCGCCAAGGTCTTTTAAGGCTTCTTAACGACGTTGAAGACAGGAAAATTGGGGGGATGTATTCAGTCGATATTGACCGCTGGAGTAGAGATGCTAATTACGAGGAACCGCAATATATTATAACTAAGTTAAAGGAAGCTGGAATAAAAATATATTTTCCTGGTGGTGAATTCAACCTAAGTGATCCTAATATTGAATTAATGGGTCGTATTAAAGGAGTATTTGCTTCTTACGAAAGTCTACAGACAAAAGCCCGAGTAAAACGAGGTTTGGAAAGAAGTATGACAGAAGGCAAGAACGCGGGCGGAGGTGCAATGGTAGCCTATGGCTACGACCGAATAAACAAGGTTTTAGAAATTAATGAAGCAGAGGCAGCGGTCGTCAAAAAGATTTTTGAACTGTATATAAGCGGCATGGGGTCGTTCGCAATCTCAAGCTACTTAAAGGAAAATGGGATACCGACCAAAAGGAATAATACAAAGTCCGGACAGATGCGGATAGGTAAAAAAAAGGTCGTAGCTTTTAAAGATGGGGTAGTTGTCGAAGACAAGCAGGTCAAGCAGGCTAAAGACTTTACGTGGCGGGATAGTGTGGTAATGGCTATTTTAAAAAACCCGATATATAAAGGTGAAAAGCGCTTTAACGATTACAAAATACCCTGCCCTATTATTATAGAGCCCCGTGTATTTGATAGCGTGCAGCTTTTATTTAGTGAGCGAAAAAAATTTAAGGCCCCTCCCAATTCAACTAACCACGATCGTATTACTAAGAATAAATTTCTTTTAAAAGGCTTACTTGTTTGTGGTAATAGTAAGTGCGGTAAATCATTTTACGGGAAACTCAGAGCAGATCTGAAAGACAAAGCTTATGTATGTTTAAGTCAAAAATACAAAGGGGAATGGTGCGGTAATAAAGGTATAGATATAGACTTTTTAAATGATTTGGTTTGGAAGGAGTGTTTAAATATTGAAAAATCAATAATACAGCATTTTGAGAAGTTTGAAACTGAAAATTCTTACAATGGTAATTCCTCGATAAAAGAAAATCTGGGCAAGGTCGAGTATGCGAAAGAGAAACTGAATGAATTGCAGAAATCAAAAGTGCGATTGTTAAGAAATTTCAATGACGAAAAGATTAATGAATCAGACTTCAACTTATTAAATTCAGAATATGATAACGAAATTAAATTATATGAATACGAGAAGCTGGAGGCAGAAAAGAAATTAACTGTTTATTATAGTAAAGATAATTTGATCAAGAGTGTTAAAGAATATTTAAAAAGCTTTAATCCTATTACGGCCACCTTTGAAGAAAAGCAAAACTTTATCAGAGCATTTGTTAAAAGAGTGACGTTGGCCAGAGGACTGTTTTGGACCAATTACTACAATCCCGAAGCACACAGGATATACATTGAATATAAATTTAATGATTTAACCCATTTAAGGCTTAGCAGTAAAATAGAAGTTGGTTACAAGCCTAATGGTCATAGATCAGGAGAAATTACGCATGAAATAAGTTTAGAGCAACAACTATGGTTAGGTGACGGAGTAGATGAGGGCGTCCGTATTTTGGACAACATAGAACATAAATACTAATATGTCATTCAATAGTTTTAACTTCCATAAATTTACAGGAAGTCGTATAAAATGCAATCGTATCCAAGATAGCTCGTCCTTGGGGGAGATTAAATAATTTAAGTGAATAGTTACAATGACATTAAAAGAAGCTGTATTACAAAGTTTAGAAGACATTAATGAAATTACAAACTACTCGGTTGTTTACAACAGGATAGTCGAAAAACAGTATTATGATTTCGGTTCATCAAAAACTCCTGGTTCTACTGTTTCATCTATCTTAGGCGACTTTATAAGAAACGGTGATTCCCGAGTTAAAAGAATCAAACAACAAGGTGGGACATATTCATACTATCTTACAAAAAACGAAAAGAACATAGGTATCGATGTGTTAACGAATGCAACCGAATCTATTGTAATTCAGAAAAAAGTTGGGAAAGAAAAAGTTTATGAAGAACGCGACCTACATAAATTACTTAGCAGTTATTTGAAGGTCGCTGGCACTTATTCAAAAACAATATTCCATGAACAGTCTACCTTTGGGAAAGATAGTAATCAAATATGGACGCACCCAGATATGGTGGGGATAAAATTTTTGAACTTACAATCTAAAGCATCACAAAACTTTATTAAATCGATTAATCGGGTAGATACTTTTAAAATAAGCTCTTACGAGCTAAAGCGAGAAATTAACAGCGACTCCGAATTAAAAAAGGCATTTTTTCAAGCTGTTTCAAATTCCAGTTGGGCCAACTATGGGTATTTAGTAGCATTAGAATTTAGCGACAGTTTAGCGGAAGAAATGGAAAGGCTAAATCAATCCTTTGGTATAGGTATTATAGAACTGAATGCCAATCCTTATCAAAGTAGAGTTCTCTTTCAAGCAAAATACCGAGATTTAGATTTTATTACCATAGATAAGCTTTGCAAAATAAACAAGGAATTTGAAAGGTTTATTGAGCAGACCGAGAAACTTTTGACAGCCGAAGAACGCTATCATAAATCAACTGAAAAGGAGCTTAACGAATTTTGTGATAGTTATTTCCAGAATGATAGCGAGATCGAAGCTTATTGCAAGGAAAAGAATATTCCTTTTGAGTTAGAAAAAGACATTCAAATTCTGTCAAATTAAATAGTCTCTCGATATCGTTAGTTAATATTTGCGAGCGATGCTTTAACTTTAAGCACAGTCTTAGTTGACACACCTGCAATTTTACTTACTTCACGGATAGTTAAACCTTTTTTTAGACTTTTTGCAATCTCCTTAGATTTTGGCTTTTCTAAAAACATTTTTTCGTTTTCCGACGATCCGGATGGGCGGCCAAGTTTACCTCCTTGTTGAACATAAACCGCTCTGCCAACTAAAGTTCTCTCCTTTATGTTCTCCAGCTCCATAGCATACATAGAAGCCATCACGGTCGACACCATCGACCAAAGGGGGTTCTTTATTCCATTAGGTCTTGATTGCAATCCAACGTTGCGAACAATCACATTTACACCTTTTTTATCAAGCCAATTTAAAACTTGAATGCAGTCGCCAGTGTTTCTGCCAATACGACTAAATTCTTCGATTACTATTTCATCTACTTTGCCTGATTCGACCAATTGGATTAAACGAGATGCGTTCGGTCTTTTTTCAAAAGGAACACTTCCAGAGATTTTATCAAGGAGCGTTAAATCATAGTGATCATTATCGGCGGTGAATCTATTACCTGACTGGTTTATCGTCGAAACTCTGTTATATTTAATTCTCATCTGTGGTATTTTATATCTTACAATAAAAATACGGCAAGAACCCGTGTTTCACCCCATATTTTGGCGGATTGTGGGGAAGTTTTCTGTGGTCAATTTAACCATGAATAAAGCAACCACAAATTAATTGGTATTACCATAATCTTTCTTCAAGTGCTTTAATAAAGCCTCATTAAAAATAGAACGTCTTTTCTTTATTTGTTTATAAATTCTACGGTCTCCGGTTAATCGCTGAACGCGGTCAGTTATCGAGGGCATAATGCTTCGATGGCTAAATTATAATGGAGGTTCGGATAAACCAGATTTTGAAAAATTAAGACGTTTGTTTAATAATGGATATATGCGTCAGCCAATGCCATGGAATATTCAGCAAAGCTTGCGGAAATTTAATAGAAAAACATTTTTTTAAACCCAGTGACGCCGGTGAAGCACATAACCTCTTTAAGCGTTACCTTGCTGCCCACCTCTTACAAGATGGGAACATTTGTCACTCATGTCAATTGTTTAAGGTTGTTTATGTTATTAGATGCCATGTCAGAGATTTATTTCTACGAATCAAGGGGACAAGACCCAAGATTTTCTTTGTTGTATGATAACACCGATCCGGATATGTTTCTTTTTGCAAGTTTACTGTCTATTATAACCCCATCGCCAGAAACTAACATGTTAGGGTAAAGTAATACATTGAGGTAGTCTATTTAAAAACGCAAGTAAACTGTATAATTCTATAATTAATCCACTTGTTCAATTATACTCCTTTCCACGTTGATATATAATTAAACGACCCGATTATACCCGGTCAAAAACCAATTATATATTAATGAAGAAAAAGAATATTGAAACTGATTTTATCCAATTTATCATTGATAAGTATTCGCCAAACCCCGGTGCCACTGCTTCTAAAAATGATGATGAAAAATCTTCTGACGAACAAAGCGACAATGATGAGGACGAAAATCAAGAAGTCGTTGAGAAACTCTTATTAGAGTATAAAAAAATCAAAGACAAGTATGAGTATTATAGCTTACAAAGTAAAATAGGGTGAGCATCATTACTATGATTTTTCTACTATCAAAGAATTGTTAAATATGGATAGGTCAAAGCTACAAAGGATTTGAGAAGGCTTGCAAAGACAGATTTCATCAAATACAAAAACCAACACCTTTATAAACAGGAAGTGCTGTTTACCTTAATAGAAGGACAACTGATGAAAGGGTTGGATAAAATCGGATCGTCATTAAATGAACACTCATAAGATACAAATGCTTAACGACAGAATTAGGACCAACAGGAAAAAGCTATCTATTGAACAGGACTCAAAAAAACGTCAAATCAGAATGCTACAGATTTGGATTGACCAATACCAAATCAGAATGGAACGTTTGAAAAATTAAGATGATACAACATCGTGTAAATTAAAGGAAGTCTACACTGAAATGGTATTGAAATCATGTTTAATTATTACTTTTTAATTTTTTGAGCGATCTTACCTCTTTTTCAAGCCTCTGGATTAAATTCTCAAATGAATTATATGTTTCTTTCAAGTTATCAATAATTGGTTGAATTTTCGTTGAATATTTTTCCGCTGCCTCCCAAATTTCTTGTATATCATTTATTGGCAGCCGAAATTCATGACATATTGGTTGATCATTTCTGCAACTTAGAGTCGAGGCTGATAGAGAAATATGATCAATGTGGCAAAGTAATATATCAATTTTCGTTACAATGATATAGATGTGATCCGGAAGCAATTCATTGTAACTTTTGATTGCCCTTCCAATTATAATGTCTTCGGGATAAATATATTTAAGCATTTTAGTCTTAAAAGTGAACGCTCTATAGACCCCATCATTACGTGATATAGTCGATGGTAATTCAAAGGGTGATAACTTTTCCAAATATTCGGGCGATTGGCAATTACTTATATAAACAGAATTTTGATCTACTAACACAGTTTTGGCTGAAGGAGGCTGGGAGATATTGAAAATCTCACTTGATACAAGAGTAGTGAAAGGATTTTTTCTGCTCTCTGATCCGTGAATTAACCAATCATAGCTTTTGCTATAAATACTGGCAATTTTAATAAGTGAATTAAAGCTTGGGTATTGATTTCCAATTTCGATTTGCGAATAATTACTTCGGGATAAACCCAGTAGATTTGCTATAAATAATTGTGAATAACCGCTTTCAAGCCTCAAAGACTTAATGCGTAAACCCATTTCTTTTTTTGATAGAATTTCTTGCATAATTAAAAAACTATAGTTACTTTAGCCGTGTTAAAATCAAAAGCTGAATTCATCAGCTATATTGACGCTTGTGTATCAAGATAAACCTATTAATCAATAAAAATACCGAAACCGCACGTATGCAAGATCACATCAACGGTAATTGTGATAAAGTATCATATTTTTTAGTTAATAAACTTAAAAATATTGTTTCATTTCACTTCGATGGCTCAAGCCGCTTTTCGTATTTTGTTAATGACATTCCACAAATCGGGCAAAATATTGTAGAAACATTTTCACCGGCCATTGCACAAGACATTTCGGAAGTAATAGATAAATTTTCAAGCAATAATGCGGATAAGGTTGCCGAAACTTTTATTAACAAAAATTTCAGCAACTCATTAAAGATTAATTTTTTACTCTTTCCAATATCTATAAATGAAGAAATATACTACTTCGTTTTCATCATGCTGGCTGATTTATTATCACCACAAAATGAATGCTTAAAAAGTTATTCCAAATTCACTTCCCACGAATTAAGAGCCCCTATTAGCAATATTCTCAGTTTAGCAAACTTCGACAATTATTCAGCATTGAAATCTAAAAAAGGATCGAAGTTGAAAGAATTGTTAACTAACATTTATTTACAGGCTGAGAAACTGAACAATATCATAGCATTGCTTAATGACATGATTAATCCGGAAATAGATTTAGAAGAAGTTTTTTTCTATAAAATAGGCACTGCCAAACATATCGTAATTGTTGACGATGACCTCATTATCAATAAGTTACATAAAGCGATGCTTTCAAAGTTTAAAAAGAATGCTGCTATTTATGATTTTGATAATCCCCAAAATGCTTTAGAGTATATCTATTTAAATAACCCGGATCTAATATTTCTGGACATTAACATGCCTGAAATTGATGCTTGGTCTTTTCTCAGGAAATTGGAAACATATCCATTTCATTCAAATGTTATTATTGTTTCCTCATCAATAGATATTAATGATAAAATTAAAGCTCGAGCTCATCCATTTGTAAAAGAATTTGTAACCAAACCGCTTACATGGGATAAACTAAAAACCCTTTTTTGAAATATATGATCAAACATTTAGAACAACCTGACATTGATAGCCTCATCCAAAAAAAACTCCAAAGGGAATGTATTTATTGTAAATCAAAATCTATAGATAGAATTCCACGAGGAGGCTTTGTTAGGTCTATCTTGTTTTGGCTGCCTTTAAAGCACTTTATTTGCTATCAATGCACACGTCGATTCTATCAATTTGAAAAAAGAGGTTCCATTCGACGATTATAAATTTCCAATATTCAGAAGTGTAAATTAACGCATTCCCACGTTCCCTAAATGCCGGTAAGAAACAGAAAATATGAAAACACGCTTCAATTAATTTTTGGCGCCCTAATTTTTGCTGCTATTGTTATTGAAATCACTCGAAGGATCTTAAATTATTGGGGATATTAACGACGATACTATGATAGTTTTGATATTATTAATAGCTGGAGGTAAACGCAATGAGTATAATCTCTTAAAGTATTACCCAAACCTTTTTACTTTGTTGATAAAAGAGGCTCTTGTATATTTATGCGTGCCTATTTTAATTTAAATATTTCTAACAGAAAAGGGTATGGAGAATTACACCCTTATTATCGGAGGAGATAATAATTTTAACGATTATGACTTACTAAAAAGTGCAACTGATAAGTTTCTATTAGGAGTATCTAAAGGTTATGAAATAATAATCATATCAGATACAAGCAACGGAGCTTCATGGCTCGGGGAACGCTTTGCAGCGGAATCGGGATTAGAAGTGATGGAGTTTGAAGTTAGAAATTGGGCCAAGCATTACATTGTCAGGCATCAACAAATGGTCGGATATGCCAATGCCTGTATATGTTTTTGGGATGGACAATCAGTGGAAACAAAGCACCTGATTGAGACTGCTGCGAATGAGGACTTAGATATTCTTGTCGTCCGTTATTGATTTTAAAATGATTTGGTTGGTTCTAAGGCACTTTTCAGGCTAAAGCCTTACAATGTATCAGCAGAACAAAACGGGTTTCTTAGAACCATCCAAATCAAGCGGTTTTAATAATCTGACCCCAGTATCTCACAAATAATGTAGTGCCTGAATTGTTGAGTGTTTACACTATATCCGTCCACCATGAACGGAGCTTTAATAGATGGCGCAATTTTCGTAATAAATAGGTAGTCGTTTTTTCTTTTAATAAAAGTGTGCAATCTGACGGGAAAATTAACTATTTCCATTTCTGTCCAAAACTTTTCTATTGGGTCTGTTACATTTTGATTACAGGTAATCAGATCTTGCAACGTTTGTTTTCTTGCTTTCTTAAACATTTCTCATTATCATTTTTATTTTATCAGTTCCTTTTTGAACTTGATATTCGGGTATTGGTGCTTGCAATAATTTAACACCATATCGGCATCTTGTTTCTTAACAATCACGCAATCATGTATAGGTAAGGCAAAATCACATGGTATATTATTCAATATCCCGTCTATCCAAATTTTACTTTCTATACGTTGTAATAATGCACCACCATTTTTATAGTTACCACGTTTAATGCCTTTAAGATAGAGAGATACCGTTCTGAAAAGGTTGTGTATCTCAAAGTTCGGCACATAACCATGGCCATTAATCCAGTGCATAAATAAATCTTTGGCTTCATTACGCTTGTGTTGGTTGGAACCCTGAAAGTTTAACCTGGCTGCGACCTCCATATAGAAATCTAAATTGCTTTCAAATATTCGGTTATACTCTGGGTCAATGATTCCCTTATCCTTAAGATGGTTATAGAGTAATCTTGGTTGCGAACAAATGGCATCTATGGTATAATAACCTTTAAAGTCTACTTTGTAATTCCTGATAGCCGGATGATGAACACGCCTCCCATAGCTATCCCTATTAATTTTAATTGGGAACGCTGTTGCTACTAAACTCCTTTCAATAATTTCATACCACCTGTAGGTTCTATTTGTAACCATATCAACGTTAATTTCGTCGCCGGCTTCAACGTTCACAAGGAATCTATATTTTGCTGTTATACCCAGTTCTTTGTTATATGCCTTTCGGTAAACCGTATTAAATATATCGTTTTCATCGGTGTAAGCTTTTTTATAATAATCAATGAGTTTCTTTTCGATGAAGTATGACAGGATTTTATAATATCTTAGATTAACAGTTTTCAGATACTCACTTGATACAGGAAAGTATCCAATTGAATTTCTAAGATGGTATTTGGTATATAATGCAGCATAAACTTTTAAAGCATTCCTTTTAACGGTAACATTATATGGCATCTCGTTAATAGCTTCTTTAAATTCTTTTGGTAATGTAATTATCATTCATTTAGTTAATTTTTATAATCCATATATTAAAGTGGATTTGTTCCTTTATTCACTATATAATTTTTATTCACGTTTGTTTAAATAAATTTCAAAAGTGAATAAGAGTATTATTGATAGAGATATATAGATACACACCAACAAAAAAGTCTATACCATTTACTATAGCAACGGATAGAAGTTTAGTATAACCGGTATTGTTAAAAATTAAATTTTGGTTAGTAGATAGCCACCGTCAACCTTAGCGATAGAGAGAGTTTTAACCTCTTTGCCTTTTGAATACTTTGCATAGTAATACGCTGGTATTGATGTTTTGAGTGGGAACTCGCTCAACTCAATCATTAAGCCTTCCCCTTTTTTAAGTGCCTCTATTTCAGGTGCATACAATACGGGCTTGTTTACCCCGGTTCTTTTGGTTGCTAAGATTGCTTTTACTTCTTCTTTTGATTTTGTTACTGGCATGATTGAATGTTTTAATTAATAATGTTTGGCTATTATCAGGACAATTTTGACAACGGCGGAACCTCCGCATCGTTTTTTTACGGAAAGTTCCCCACATTTTTAATAATTCATTATGTTTGAACATTCAAAGCCACAACCTTGTGGCTATTGTGATAAGGATACCCCGAAGCAGCGAGTGTTTTCGGGGTATTATTTTATGCAGCCATTTGGAATATTTCTGCCATACATTCGTCCGATTTTTCCTGAATAGCCTTATTAATGTCAAGTGTGCTTAGGTCAAAATTTTCTTTATTTAACTCGTAGCCGATATACTTTCTTCCCAATAGTAAAGCTACGCGCCCTGTGGTGCCTGACCCAGAAAACGGATCGAGAACAACATCACCCGGTTTAGATGTTGTGAGTATTGGAAGAACTGGTAAATAATCGGGAAATAATGCCGGATGATCTACCGTATTATCTAATTGCTGTAAATCTTTCTGCCGACCGGATGCATTATTGCCAACTATAACATCATGCACCTTTTGTTCCTCAATAAAATCCTTAAATTTTTTATATGGCTTGGTTAATAGCCATTTACCCTCTTTTTTATTGCCATCGTCTTTCACATCCCTGTAACCGGGGCCTTTAACCAGTTTGATTGGATTATTATGCCAAATCTTAAATTCCTGGTAGAAATAATTATCTGGGTCTTTCACTAAATGGAATATCTTCTCATAAGAAGTATGCAACTTATTAGTTAAAGATTGTGGTATTGGGTTTTTCTTTTTCCAAATGATTTCGTTAACCAAATACCATCCTTGTTCCTGGCAGAGGGTTAACAATAATTTAGTCGGAATCAACAGTGCTTGTCTATCCTTGTAAGTCTCACCAATATTTAAGAAGAAAGAGCCACTTTGTTTTAATACCCTGCGAACATCCTTTAAATGGCTTACAAGGTTAACGATAAACTCTTTAGGGGTTGATTCTAAACCCAGTTCCGGAATGCCATCAACCCCGTTTCCATAATTACGCAAGCCGTAATATGGCACTGAGGTCATTACGACCTGAACAGTCTCGTCCTCAACCTCATTCATGTTTAGACATGACTTATTAAACAACTTTACACTTTCTTCAATCAAGCTAGCTTTATACAATGGTCTAACAACGTTGCAGCTCTCATTCTTTAATTTTCGGTAATTCTTTACAAGTTTATCGCCAACGCTAAATGACATTTCGCCACTTCTGACCTTATCTAAAATTCTTAGCTCTTTATGTTCTTCGGCTTCTTTTTCAAATTCTATTACATTACTAAGCTGACGGAATGATGAACCTGATAAACCTATCATTTTACCTGCACCTTCAAATCTGTCTTTCCCTTTTAAATTGAAAGTATCGGTTGCGTTATCTCTTTTTAAATCATTTCGTTGTCCCTGTCTCTTTGTTAATAGAGGTAACAGTATCTCAGCTTCTTTTACAAGTTCTTCCTTTGTCTTCGCCCTTTGCTGATTATGGCAAACAATATTTAGGGCATCGTCCTTACCGTTATCATGAATAACAATGGCATCTAATTCAGCTATGCTATCAATTTGATTTATTGCCATCCATCTTCGGCCTCCTGACAATATTTGATTGTTGTGGTTAATAATGACCGGCTCACGTTGTCCTACCTCTTTAATTGTTATCGCTAAATCCTCAACGGCCGACACATCATTATATGTGTAAATGTTAGCTAATAATGGATGCAGTGACAATAACTCTTTTCTTATTTTAATTACTTGCGCGTTTGCTTGAACGTAGTTTTTTTCCATTGTTTTTAAAGTTGTGGCAAGCGACTTCCTTTTATTTACACGAAGTTTTACCTGATTAAAAAAATAGAAGTAGGGTTTTGCGAGGGTTCTTCTTTGTCCTCGGAATCAGCAATTAAATAGCGCTCTTTAATAGCTGATTGTTGTTGTTTGGTGATGCAAAACTATAAAGGAAAAATAATCTATGGAAGAGAAATCACTGATACAATACCGTTTCAATACATTTTTTTAGATCATTTTAATTATTTCTTTTCTGCTATTAATTATTTGAATATTAGATATTTATAAAAATATAATGGTGTCAAAAAAAACTGATACAATTATTTGATAAGGGATGTAGCGTTGGTAGGAGGAGGGAGCAACCCGGCACCCGGCGAAATCTCTTTAGCGCACAACGGTGTTTTATTCTTAGATGAACTGCCTGAGTTTAAACGCAGCGCATTGGAAGTGATGCGCCAGCCGTTGGAAGAGCGCCGTGTTACCATATCACGCGCTAAATTCACTGTTGATTACCCAAGCAGTTTTATGCTGGTGGCCAGTATGAATCCCTGCCCATGCGGTTATTATAACCACCCCGAAAAAGAATGTATCTGTCCGCCGGGTATGGTACAAAAATACCTGAGCAAAATCTCGGGGCCATTACTTGACAGGATTGACCTGCACGTGGAGGTAACACCCGTTAACTTCAGCGAATTATCGTCAGACCGCGCGGCCGAAAAAAGTGAGTTGATCCGCGATAGGGTTATCAAAGCCCGAGAAATCCAGGTAGAGCGTTTCGGCAACCGTCCGGATTTGCACGCCAATGCGCAGATGAGCCCACAAATGGTGCGCGACCTGTGTAAGATCAACGTAGCTGGCCAAACCCTGCTTAAAAAAGCCATGGAAAAACTTGGCCTATCGGCAAGGGCGTACGACCGCATCCTCAAAGTATCCCGTACCATTGCCGACCTTGCCGGAAGTGAAGAAATTAAACTGGAACATTTAGCGGAGGCTATTCATTTCAGGAGTTTGGACAGAGAGGGTTGGGCAGGGTAAAATAAAAAGCATGGATTACAAAATAACACCATATGAGTCTCTTGGAAATATTCCGTTGGGGTTACACAGAGATGAAATAAGGAATCTCTTAAAAGAGACGCCTCATGAATTTTATCGTAATTTCCTTTCCAAAACTCCAACGGATTTTTTCAAAACATTAGGCCTTTTTATAGGCTACGATGAAAATCTTTTATGTGAGGCAATAGAAATGATACTTCCTGCGAATCCAATTTTGTTTACTATTGAACTGTTAATACTCCCTTATGAATCTATAGAAGACCAAATTGCTAAATGGGATGACAAATTAGAGAAAACAAACACTGGCTTTACTTCATATAAATTTGGCGTAGGCGTGTACGCTCCAAACAAGGACGATTCACCAAACGAAATCACTGAATCTGTAATTATATTCAAAAAAGGGTATTATGATTGACAACTGCAGATATTTAGACCCAACAGCAGTAAATACAAGCAGAGAGAATCATTCCTTCTTTTAAAAACCTTATGACACCTAAACCTTTCCTTCTTATCTCAATTTTATCCCTTACACTCATTATAAGCTCCTGCAAAATGTATTATATACCGGTTGATAGCTTCAGGCAGCAGATGCCAAGTATAGAGACAGTAAACCTAAAACAGGTTACTACTAAAGATCCATGGGGACATAAAGAAACTTACAGTACCTATCCAATCGACTCAATAAAATGCTTTGATAAAGATGGGACACCTTATAAGTTAAAGAACAGTCCTTCCATAGAGATACGTTTTACATACGATGATAACAGGCGCACTACTTTTTACTTCGACCGTATTTGGGTAGTAAAAGATTCTGTTACAGGCATACGGTCGCATTTTCTAATCATGAAAAAAAGTATATCATTAAATACAGTAAAACTAATTGAAGTGCAGGATGGTCACAAAAAATACAGGTATGTTAATTAAAACAAAAATGTTTCAACCGGCGCAAGTATGAAGCGCAGGCAAAGGGGGCAATGGCTACTTGTGCATTCTTGGTTGGATCAATGATTTTTTTCACAGAAGGGTATGACGTCATCCTCAAAGTATCACGTACTATTGTTGACCTTGCCAGAAGCGAGGAAATTAAGCAGGAACATTTAGTGGAGGCCATACATTTCAGGCGTTTGGACAGAGAGGGTTGGGTGGGGTAGGCAAGACCGTTAAAATTTAATGTACAAAACCAATTACAGGCCACAGCTGCGCACCAGCGCAAGGACAGCTTTATCGTTACCGCGCTCCAACACGCGGCAATGCGACGAGTATCGGTCGATAATTAACGACGTGGAGAGCAAGGGATTTAGCGTGGTGACGGCACAAGGCTACAACTATATACAAGCCTTTTCGTCATCATATTCCTGAAATTCACTTTGATATTCCGTTTTACGCGAAAGAACGGAGAGCACCGTGCGTTCCTTATACATGAGGTTATAGACTTCAAACGTTTGATACTGGTGCAATTCGCTGCGAAGCGATGCGGGATTGCAGCGGGCAAACTGCGGGGCAACGGTTTTCTTATACGCTTCCAACAGGGTCTCTAAATCTCCAAGCGAGGAAATGCCGTGCGATTCGGGCGAGGCGACAAGCGTGTTGCATCGTTCCTGCAACGCCTTTCCTAAGGCGTTCATCGGTTGATTGTTAGTATGTTTCAATATCCTCATAGTAAATTTAAACCAAACTCGTGTGCCACCAATTGGAGACCTCCACTCTGGCGCAAGCATGAAGGACTGGCAACAGGGCAAGGCCTACTTGTGCCTTCTTCGATGACAAACAAAGCTATCACATATACATGAGTACCAAATATAAATTTCATGATCAGGACAAACTCTACTTGGTAAGTTTTTCAGTTGTTTTCTGGATAGATCTTTTTATCAGAAATGAATATAAACGGGTATTGCCCGACAGCTGGAAACATTGTCAGAAACACAAAGACCTTGAAATATATAGATCGTGTATTATGACCAGCCACGTTCAGATGATTATTGGAAGCGGCGGCCATAAACTGGAAGATAGTATGCGTGATATGAAAAGGCACAAGTAGCCATCATACTGTTTCCCAACCCTTCATACTTGGGCCAGCAAAAAACCGCAACAATACAAAACAAAATTTCAATTAATTTATATTTTCAGAATTAAATTCTGTTTTTATTGCTTTTATAAATCCTTATTTCATAATTTAGCTTTAATAAAAAGGAATTAATTCCCGTCCTTAAAAGCAAAACCTATGAAAATCGTAAGCAAATCATTCGTCCTTACTCTGCTGCTTTTTATCCGGATAACCGTTTACGCTCAAAACAACACACAGGATAAAATCTCGCAGGTAGAGAACAACCTTGTTGGCAACGTGCAAATTGAGGGCGAAAAACCATGGAACCTGTTAAACCGCATGGCCTTTTATAAGATACCTGGGTTAAGCATCGCGGTTATCCAGAACTATAAAATTGCCTGGGCTAAAGGTTATGGCTTTGCAAACGACAGTTCAAAAACGCCTGTTACCACCAAAACGCTTTTCCAGGCGGCATCTATTAGCAAATCGCTTAATTCGCTGGGAGTGCTTAAACTGGTTCAGGAAAAAAAGCTTGATCTTAATACCGATATCAACGTTTATCTCAAAAGCTGGCATTTTCCTTATGATAGCTTGTCAAAAGGTAAAAAGATCACTATCGCAAACTTGCTAAGTCATAGTGCAGGCTTAAATGTGCATGGTTTTGGCGGGTATGAACGCGGTACACCGCTGCCAACCATAGTACAGGTGCTCAATGGCGAAAAGCCGGCTAATTCTCCTGCCGTTAAATCAATGTTTGAGCCGGGGAAACGGTATGAGTACTCGGGAGGGGGCACCACCATTACGCAGCTGATAGTGATGGACATTACCCATATGCCCTATGCTGATTATATGAAAAAAGAGGTATTAACCCCTCTTGGCATGACCAGCAGCACCTATGCCCAACCGCCCCGCGATGTAAACCAAAACCTCCTTACGGTTGCCTACAATCCCGACGGCAAACCAATTAAAGGCAACTATCACATTTACCCGGAGCAGGCCGCGGCTGGTTTATGGACAAATCCAACCGATTTATCGAAGTATATCATCGAAACCCAATTGGCTTATGAAGGAAAATCGGCAAAGGTTTTAAATCAGGAAACAACTAAGATCAGGCTTACTGTTCATGCCGGTAGTAACGTAGGATTGGGCGCTTTTATAGATAAAATGGACAGCACCGTGTATTTTAGCCATAGCGGTGGAAATGAGGGCTTCCGCTGTCAATATTACGGCAGTCTGGAGGGAGGCAATGGCGTGGTTGTGATGGTTAACAGCGATAATGGTGGCATTATCCAGGAATTGATTAACAGCGTGGCAAAGGTTTATGGTTTTAAAGGGCTATTTCATCCCAACATAAAAAAAGTGGTATCGGTGCCGGCAGATGTTTTAAAAAGTTATACTGGCAAGTTTTTTATCGGCCCGCCAAGAACGTTAACAATAATTGAAGCCGAAGGTAAGCTTTACGCACAGGCAAGCGGCGAGGCAAAGCGGGAACTTTACCCGCAATCACCCAAGCGCTTTTTCTTAAAAGATTTACCATACGAACTGGAATTTAACAAAGATGCTGATGGTAAGATCCATTTGATATTTTATGGTGATGGGGGAAAGCTTGAGTTAAAAAGAGCAGAGTAAACATTAAAAAATCTCCTCTTGTTGATTTGCAAACGTACTATATGAAAAATGCTTCTACACTTAGAAAAATAGGCTTGTTACTGCCTTCATTGCTTATCGTATTAAATGCGTGTCACTCTACTTACAAAAAAGGAGATAGAAGGAATGACAGCGTAAAAAACGAACTGATTTCCAGGAAAGGTTTTCAGGATTCAATAAAAAGAGGGCTCACACCCACAATAAGTGACACCGCCCAATATTTTGATACAGATAAGATTCCGAATTCCAAACCTGATTCAAATCAAAAAATGCCAGTGGCCCGTATCGATTCATTGAATAAATATCTGTGATTTTATGGCTTGGCAAGCCTGAAGTGGAGCAAATTCATTGCCTTTATTTGTTAAATATCCACGCTCAAATGTTAAATCTCTTACTCTCATATATATTTTAACCGGGCAGCCGCGTTTTATGGTTATCTTTTAAACCTATAACCATGTACCTCAAATACTGCTGCTTATTATTATCTGTAATCCTGGCCTTTTCTTTCGAGAGCAACGCGCAGGACAAGCAAAATTTCGCTTTTCCGCTTCATGTTGCTGATTCACTATTTGCCGTAAAGCAATATAAAAAAGCGGCTTCGGTTTATGCAACGGTACGTAAACTTAATTATGGCGTATTGGATACCGTGCATCTGTATAAAGCTGCAGCCTGCTGGACTGCTACCGGTAAAAGCGACAGTGCCTTTTTATACCTTGAGTTTATTGCCTATCATGGTTTTGAAAATGAAGAAAGGCTATCTACCGACCCTCTTTTTACAAGGCTGCACCGCGACGGCCAATGGGAAACCATCTTATCAGCAGTTCATCAAAACCGGGTAAAGCTTATTCCGTCGGTAGCCCTGGAACTTTCTCAAATGCTGAAAAACTACAGGGATGGATTTGAACAATACCAACAACTGGTTGAACAGCACGGCAAAAATTCAAAAGAGGCAAAAGCATTTAAATACCGCCTTAGGGAGGTCGATTCTACCAATTTCATCAAAGTATCTTCAATAGTAAACACCTACGGCTGGCGGGGGAGGGAATACTTTGGGCCCGACGGCCCGGAAGCCCTGATCACCACGCTGCTGCACGCAAATATCGTTAACCAGAAAAAATACTTTTCAATAGTAAGGATTGCTGCGCTTAACGGATCGTTACCCGCGGAAGGATTTGCCATAATGGCCGACAACATTGCCTTGTATGAAAACAACACACAAATCTACGGCACGCATTTAAGGCTCAACAACGGTCAATATGAAGCATACGCCATAGCCGACGAACCCGGTGTTGATACCCGGCGCAACCAAATTGGCCTATGCACCTTAGCTGTTTACCTGCAAAATTTCAAGCCCTACAACCAACTATATTATTTTATTAAATAGTATGGTTAAGCGCTCTTAAAAAAAGCAGGGGCCTCTGCTGCTGCCTATTGGAAACTTGTTAACCCTGCCATACTGATGATCGCAGTGCGTATGGTCGCGGTACATTTTTTGATGTTGTGGCGTACAGTTTACCACTAATGGTTGGGTAGTTTCAGTCTTATCAGGCTGACAAACTATCGTAGCTTGTTTTTTCATAACGAATCCCCCTGTTTAGATTATACTGATAATTGGTATAATAAATTTAACTATAAAAACAGTTATTTACAATAGGTATTACGAGAAAAATAATATTAAAAATTGTGACCATTATTAATTGAACAAAAGATTTTAAAATCCCCTCTTGAGAGGGGCTGTTGCATTCTAAATCAATGAGCTTTAAAAATCGCACGGTCGAGCGTCCACGCTCGAGTGTTGGCCCTTTTTGAGCGTCCACGCTCGCGTAACAATATAAAAAAGGTAAGCGTGGACGCTTACCGGAGCCATAATTCAAGCGAAAGACGCTTGAACTTGCGACTAAACATTAGAATGCAACAGCCCTGCTCTTGAGAGGGGCGCAGAGGAATGAGTGGGAGCAGGGGTGTGTTTCTGCAATAAACTTATTAAAGCAGAAACACATCCCTCCACCAATCTCAAGAGGGTAATCGCGCATTCCCCCCGCTTTTCCTCTTCCAGGCATTAAATAAAACAGCCGAGGCATTGTAATACCCCGGCTGTTTAATAACATTTAGCCCTAAATATTATTTACCCTTCCAAAACTGCAGGTAATGCAAGTTATACCCGCCGTTATTGGCCAGCACTTTTATTTTATTAGCACCCGCTTTTAAAACAATGTTTTTAACCGCAATAACCTGCCATTTTTTTAACCCGCCGGTGTTGGGTACTGCCACTTCTTTTGCCTGGGTTGTATTGTTAACCAAAACAGATAGTTTGGCATCGTCGGTAGCAGAAGCCACTTTTAGGCTTATAGAATATACCCCCGGGGTTTTAACCTGTATAGTATATTGTGTCCATTCACCGGTTTCAATATGGTCAACATAATAGCTGTTGTATTGGGTAGAGTCTTTACTGATATCAACGCCGTCATTACGGTAAACATGCCCCTTGTTGCCTACACCGGGTTTGCCCGAAGTATGATAGTCGGCGGTGTCGGTATCAAAATAAGCGTAACCGTTGCGGCCCAGATCATAGTCAACAGCATTGATCACTGTTCCGTTACCAATTTTATTGGCTTTAAATGGCCTGGTAACCGTTGTGTGCGGCTGCCTGAAAATAGCGTCGATCACATCGTGGTGAATAATGGTATTTTCCAGTTTGGCATAGGTAGCCAGCTCCAGGGTACCGCTATATGTATTGCTCTCATTAGGCTTATGCTTGCCGGTGTTGAGGTACCTGGCTACATCATCATAATTTAAATTTGAACGGATTTCCATCGGGTTGTTATTGCCCAACTTTTTCAACGGCCATAACGACCAGCCAATGTTATTTTTCTCTAACAGGCCAATAGCCTCGGTTATCCAGGTATTTGAGTTTTCGCCGGTTTCGCCAAGCCATACGGGTATATTATACTGGTCGCGGGTTTTTACGATATGCTCAACAGATTTTTGATCGTTAAAATTCCAGTATTTGTGGAAGCTGAGCACCATGTTTTTATCCCATTGGGGCAAAATGCTGTTATAGTTATTGCCCCAGCCGTTCCCTTCAATAATGATGATGTGCTTCTTATCTACCTCGCGGATAGCTGCGGTAATATCAACCATGAGCTTCCTTAACGGCCCATTTGTTTTTTCCTTTAGGCCATTCTTATCATTTTGCGGATCATCAAAGCCCCAGTTTGGCTCGTTGATGATATCATAAGCGCCAATATTGGGCTCATTTTTATAACGCTCGGCCAGTTTTCGCCAAAGGGCGATGGTTTTTTGTTTATTGGCTTCGCTGTCCCATAGCGATGGTTTGTCGGGATCGCGGTCGGAGATATTAAGATCATTGCCTTGTCCGCCGGGAGTAGCATGCAGGTCAAGGATTAAATACATATGATTAGCTTTACACCAGGCCAGCAGATCATCGGTCATTTTAAAGCCCTTATCCAGCCAGGTGTTTTGTCCTGCTACCGGTTCTTTATCAACCGGCAGGGTATACAGGTTATAATGCATCGGCAGGCGGATGGAGTTAAATCCCCAACGCTTCATCGAGTCCACATCTATTTTGCGGGTATTATTGGCCAGCCAGGTATCGTAAAACTCTTTAGTTTCGGCAGGTCCCATTAATTCTTCCAGGCGCTCACGGATGCGGTACTGGCGGCTGTCTTTATTGATGTGCAGCATGTAGCCTTCCTGCAGCATCCATCCTCCTAAACCCATACCGCGCAGCAATACATTCTGCCCTTTTTCATCAACTATTTTTTTGCCATCGGCTTTTAAAAAGCCTGTTTGCGCATTGCCTTGCAGTGAGATAAACAAGGCTGGGGCGGCCGCAAGCAATACCTTAATCCCTGCGTTTAACTTTATATTTTTTATTAACGATGTTAACATGTTATTGTACATTTAATTTTTTTGAAACAGTTCGTACTACCAGATATAAGTTCCTACCGAACCTTTGTCGAGCTTAACAGCCAATATTTTTCCCTGGTATTTAATATTGAAATCCTGTGCATTATCGCCTGTATTAGCAACGATGAGTACTTTTTTTCCATCTGGGGTTTTAAAAGCCACGTTAGGCAAAGTATCAGAACTGTTTGATGCGATACGAACCGAACCAGGGCGTACAAATTTGGAAGCATGGGCAACCGAATAGTAAGCCACATTTTTCTTAACCTCATTTTTATCAATGGTAACGGCCCCCTGGCACATCGGGCATCCGCCACGATCAGTATATGGTTTATATTCCGGGTCGGCAGCAAGGTTCCACTCCAGCACGTTGCGGCTCCAGTTGCGGGTAGCACCAATGATGAGTCTTTTAACCGGCCATGCGATATTGATGGTGCTTTGGTTCTCGGGCTCAACGGTCATCTGCTCGGTAAAGTAAATGTTTTTATCAGGATGCGCATTGTGTACATCAGTCAGGGCCGAAATATCGCCGCCGTACAGGTGGAAACCAGATCCATCAACATATTTGCGGGCGGCAGGGTCGTTTAATATCGAGATAGGGTAGTCGGGCCTGTCGGCATTATGGTCATAAACAATAATTTTTGTTTTGATTCCTGCGGCCTTAAACGCAGGGCCCAGGTTATTTTTAATAAAGTCGGCCTCATCCGGCGCAACCATCAGCAAGCTGGGGTTATTACCCGGGTGCAATGGCTCGTTCTGAATAGTGATGGCATCAATATTAATCCCGTTAGCTTTCATACCCTGGATATATTTAACCAGGTATTTAGCATAAACAGGGTAGCAATCGGGTTTCAGCCTGCCGCCGCGGGTATCGTTATTGGTTTTCATCCATGCCGGCGGCGACCATGGCGAGCCCAGGATCTTAATAGTCGGGTTGATAGCCAATATCTGCTTCATTACCGGGATCACATCGGTTTTATCCGGGCCAAGGTCAAAATGCTTCAGCGTTGGATCGGTTTGGCCATTGGGCATGTCATCGTACGAAAATACTTTCTCGTTCAAATCCGACGCTCCAATGCTCAGCCTTAAATAGCTGATGCCAATATCGTTCCCGGTAACGGCAAAAAGGTTTTTAAGTAAAGCGGCACGGCTACCGGCACTCATCCGAATAATGTGCATGGCGCTGCCTCCGGTTAATGCAAATCCAAATCCATCTATCGGTTGGTAATGCTGCTTATCATCAACAGTAATGGTAGTACCGCCGGCTTCCCCGGTTTTAAAGGTAAGCGGCTCTTTTTGCTGTTCAAAAAGTACCGACCTATCGGCCTTTGTAAGCCATAAGCTTGCCTTTGTTGTTTGGGCGTTTATTGTTGCCGCCGAACCAAGCAGCAAGGCACCCAATAAAATAGATTTAATTTGCGTGTTCATGAAACAGAGATTACAGGTATAGTGTTGGTGTAACAGGAATTAATAAGGCTGTTTGAAATTGGATAGGTAAAAATATTACTGTTTTTATTAAAACGCCGTAATTAATCGGTTACAAATTCAATAATCAGGTTTTGTAGTGGTTAAGAAGTGGCTTTATGCTTAATTTTTTATTCGGGGAGCGATATAAAAGCCCGTTTTAAACACAGTAAATTTAATTACCAATTTAAAACATTTGGTTTTATGAAAAGATGTTTATAAATTCACGTACAGCTATCTCATGAGTACTTCACACAAAAAGATTGTCATATTTGATGACGACGAGGACATCCTGTCTATTTGCAGTTATATTTTGGAAGAGCAGGGATGGGAAGTACATACTTTCAGTGATTGCAATAACATTGTTGAAAAGGTGTCGGGCATTTTACCCGATGTTATCATGATGGATAACTGGATCCCTGATTCGGGTGGGATCGTAGCCACACAAACCCTCAAAAAAACAGATCTACTTAAAGATATACCCGTAATTTATTTTTCGGCCAACAGCGACATTCAGATCCTGGCCGACCACGCAGGCGCCCAAACATTTTTAGCCAAACCTTTTGACCTGGAAGACCTGGAAAAAGTGATCAGCACGGTTATTGCAGCGTAGGTTAGGAAAAGTCTAAGAAGAAAAAAGCGTGGGCTTGTGCGATTCCCCTCTTGAGAGAGAGGTGTGTTTCCGCTTTGATATTCCAATCGCAGAAACACACCTCTGCTACCGCTCGTTCCTTCGCGCCCCCTCTCGAGAGGGGAATTAAAAAAACTTTTCCGAACAATTTTTTGGCTTATTCCTCTATTTATTTCTCCTCAAACGATGCCAGCAGGTTCACATTCGGATCGATCTTAACATCGGCAGGCTTAGCTTTTACTTTGAACTTTACTGTTGCCGATTTTTCTTTCACCGGCACGGTCAGCAATTGTCCGTCAACAGCAACCTCTAACAACAGGTTGTAAACATATTCCTGGCTCTGAGTTACATTGATAGCGATGGTACTATCTTTTTCGTCATATTTCCAGCTAACGGCCAGGTTGGGGTGTCCCGCCGTGCGCAGCCATTGGGTAAAAAACTGCTTAAGGTCTTTACCGCTGGTCAGTTCCATAACTTTCCTTAAATCATCGGTATTGGCATTACTGCCCTGGTATTTGGAATAGTAATTTCTCACTCCCTTCCAAAAAATGTCATCGCCCAGTTTACGCCTTAGCATATGCAGCACCCAGCCACCTTTTTCGTAGCTGTTGGCATTAAGGAGCTGCATATATTGTGTTTTAACGGCAGTATCAACAACCGGGGTCAATCGTTTTTTTTCAAAATCAAGCACCTTTTTACGGTCGGCTTTTAAACGCGTTTTTAATGTATCAGCACCGTATTTATTTTCGAGGTAAAGATTGGTCATGTAAGTAGCAAAACCCTCGCTTAGCCAAAGGTGACCGAAGCTTTTTTCGCTGGCGCCGTCGCCAAACCATTGGTGGGCAATTTCGTGTGCCATCAGTTCCTCTATTTCGGGGCTTTTAACCGATTCTTCAAAGTAGAATATCGCGCTGGCATTTTCCATGCCTCCAAAAATAGTTTTCGATTGTACGTTGGCCAGTTTCTCATAGCTGTAGGGGCCAACATTTTTTATAAAGTAGGGGAGAATATTTTTAGCCACCGCATAACTTTTAAACCCAACCTCCTTGCTTTCAGGAAAAACATAAGTAAAAACCGGGATACCGTTAACATCCCCCGGGCGGTCAACAGCAAACTCGGCTACGCCAATAACCATCACTTTGGTTGGCAGCGCAACTGTTTCAACCCAATGGGTTAGTTTCAGGTTGCCGTCGAGCTGCTTTTCTTCCGTTTGCAAACCGTTTGATACCACCTGGTAATGATCAGGAGCAGTTACAATGAAATCAACCGGTGCTTTATCGGCAATATTATCAACGCAGGGCAGCCAGTTATGGGCGCGATTAGGCCAGTTATCGCCAAAAAAAGTACGGTGGCCGAAAGCGTTTGTTGATATAATAAGCCCATCAGCCGGCACGCCACTGTAACTTATGGTATAATCGCGGGTATTTCCTTTATAAGCGCGCGTGGTTATTTTTAGCTGTTCATCGTCCTGGGTAAATTTTACCGGCTTTCCGTTTTCAGTCACTGCCGATACCAGCATTCCTTTACCCTCAGCATTCTTTTTTACCAGGTCGAGGTTAAAACCTTCTGCAGCATTCAAAAACCTTACGGTAACTGTAGCTTTTCCTTCTATATTATTATCGGCATCGTTCAGTTTTAAATCAAACGTATAATGTTTAACATCAACCGGCGCTCCAGGAGCCTGGGCAAAAGATGGTATGGTAAATAAGGTTGGTAGTGATAAGAGAACTAAAAATATCCTGCGCATAAGCTTCCTGCTGTTTATAATAAACACAACAAAGCTAACAAAAACAGGCTTTTATATCCATCACAGTAGCATATAGCTTATCACATTTTTTAACATTGCTAAAACGTTACATTAACGCCTGTTGTAAATAAAAAGTAAACACCGTTCATTTTAGTCCCGGATACGTAATCAACCTGGTTAAACGGCTTGATCAAGTAGGGAGTAAACAGGATCTGCCACTTGTTGATGGTATAAGTTAAAGGCAGCGATCCGCTAAAAGCAAGCAGCTTGTATTGCCTTACCTCACGCTGGTTTTGTTGCGTTACAGTTTGTGTAATGATAGTTTGTTTTGGCTGGTTAGGAAACAATATATTGATAGGCGTTTGTTTCTGCGGAACGTCTACCGAGCGAGTTACCTGCGATTCGGTATAATATGTTTGATAAAATGATTGCGTTCCCGCGTAAAGTGTGGCAGTAGGGGTAATCTTCAGGCCGCCTTTTCTATCTGCACCTGTTTTTAGGGCAAAAATTTCCTTTGATAACTCGGCTGTGTTCACGATGTCATTGCTGTTGTTTTTATTGAAACGATAGCTGGCACCTGCCGTAAACTTAACAATATCGTCAGGATTAGCATACAACTGTCCATCGACAGAGGCATTGAAAGAGGAAAGTATGATCGGGCTGCTTTTGGTGATAAAATATTTAGTGGCCGATACATTGCCTCCATAATACCGTTTTGCATCAAACGTAAAAACATAGCCCGGCGTAACACTAAGCCCCTCGGTGCCTGATTTGGAACCGTTGAGGTCAAAATAACCGATGGCGCTTACAAAAAGCCCTTGTTTACTCACTAATGTAACCGAAGGAAGAAGGACGGGAACGCTGCTCTCATCGCGCCGGCCGGCATAGGTAAGGTTTGACAGGTACTGCAGCCCTGCATTTACAAACAACTCCTTGCTTTTAGTTGAAGTATCTGTTTTTTGCTGGGCATAAACTGCCGGGTAGGCCAAAACCAGCAGCAGGATAAGTTTAAGTTTTTTCATGTTTAATGCTGAATAAAATAGTGCGGATAATCAAAAAGGCCGGAACCGGCCTTTTTGATTTTATATATGTTTAACGCTGTTATTGCTTAGCTACGCTCAGTTTTGATGTGCTACGGCCCGAAGTTTTTACAGAGACACTTTTTTTGCCTGCCTTTACAGTTGTGCCTGAAGTGCTGCTGCCTGCTGTAGAAGCGTTTATCTTTTTAGCGCTAACAGCTGCATTACCGGTGCTGTTTAGGTTGGCCGAAGAGCTTACACTTACTTTTTTGCTAACAGCATTTACGCCGTTACCAGCAGTTACTGCTGTTTTACAGGCTGTTGTGGTAACACCGGTCCTCAAAGCGGCAGCATTGCTGTTTATTTTTTCGGCAGTATTGGCGGTGACACTTTCGGTTGTGGTGAGGGCTTTTTCGCCGGTTGCTGTTACTCCGGCTGTATTTAAATTGCCTGTAGCAGCGGTATTGCTGCTAACACCCGCCTGCGCTGCTGTTGTACCGGCAGTAGCATTTACGGTTGATGCAGCATTACCGCTAACATTAGCAGCTTGATTTGATGCCACGCCTGTTACAGCCTGATTGGTTGTAGTTTGTGCTTGTGCAGCAGTTTTTGCGGCTACATTTTGGGCCTGGGTAGCTGCCTGATTGGTGGCAGCAGATGTAGTATTCACCGCTTTTTGTGCTATAGATGCGGCATTCACCGTTGGGGTAGCTACGCGGGTTGCTATTTTGGTAGCTGTGGTAGCACCGATATTAACCTGTGCCGAACTAACTTTAAATGCAAACAATGCCGCGGTAAATAAAACTGGCTTAATTAAATTTTTCATGGTCAAATATTTAGTTACTCATTATGTTTGGTATTGCTTATCTGCATAACCAAACTGTCGTATACACTAAATCAAAGGGAATGCCACTGCCCTGTAAATGACATTTTGATGACCAATAGAGCTGCAAGGTGTGAAAACATGTGTAAATGTGTATAATAATTTATACACCTGTTCATTTTGTTCACCGCTCTTATTAAACAAAAAACGCTCCTTGTAAAAATACAGGAGCGTCTCAAAACACTTTGTTTGGTGTGTTTATTACATCTTTGGCATCCTGCGCATCATGTTGGCCATAGCTGCCGGGTTGCTCATTTGCTTCATCACCTTCTTCATGTCGTCAAATTGCTTCATGAGGCGGTTAACTTCCTGTATATCGGTACCCGAACCTTTGGCTATACGGTTACGGCGACTTTGATTAATAGTTTCAGGGTTTTCTTTCTCAAACGGGGTCATTGACTGTATAATTGCCTCGATAGCTTTAAATGCATTGTCATCAACCTCAACGTCCTTCATCATTTTACCAACACCCGGTATCATGCCCATCAAATCTTTCATGTTACCCATTTTTTTGATCTGTTGGATCTGGCTGTAAAAGTCGTTAAAGTCGAACTTGTTTTTGCGGATCTTCTTCTGTAGTTCGGCAGCTTCCTTCTCGTCAAACTGTTGTTGAGCACGTTCTACCAACGATACCACGTCGCCCATGCCCAGGATCCTTGATGCCATACGATCGGGGTGGAAAACGTCAAGCGCTTCCATCTTTTCGCCGGTACCAATAAATTTGATAGGCTTGTTAACAACCGATTTAATAGATAACGCTGCACCACCGCGGGTATCACCATCCAATTTGGTTAATACCACACCGGTAAAGTCCAAACGGTCGTTGAACACTTTAGCAGTGTTCACGGCATCCTGGCCGGTCATGGAGTCAACCACAAACAGGATCTCGTGAGGTTTTACAGCATCTTTTACCTGCTCAATTTCCACCATCATGGCCTCGTCAATAGCTAAACGGCCGGCGGTGTCAATAATTACCACGTTATTGCCGTTTTGCTTAGCCAGCGCTATACCTTCACGGGCAATAGCAACCGGATCTTTCGACTCGCGGTTTGCATATACCGGGATTCCTATTTGCTGGCCTAATACCTCCAGCTGGTCAATAGCCGCAGGGCGGTAAATATCATCAGCAACCAGTAATGGTTTTTTGTTGCGTTGTGTTTTTAAGTAATTAGCAAGCTTACCGGTAAAAGTTGTTTTACCCGCACCGTTCAAACCTGCAATTAGAATGATGGTAGGTGTGGCCGGGAAATTCAAATCAGCAGTGGTACCGCCCATTAATGCCGTAAGCTCATCGTTCATGAGCTTGGTAAGCAGCTGACCTGGCGAAATAGATGTTAATACATTATTACCAAGCGCTTTTTGCCTCACATCATCGGTAAATGCTTTGGCGGTTTTATAGTTAACGTCGGCATCAAGAAGAGCCTTGCGGATCTCCTTCATGGTTTCGGCCACGTTTATTTCAGTAATTGTTCCCTGACCCTTCAGGACCTTGAACGCCCTGTCGAGTTTATCCGAAAGATTTTCAAACATTATATTAAAAAACTTTAATCTTTTTTATAAGAATGCAAAGGTATGATTTTGAACTATATTAACTCAATTACTTAGTAGATTAACCTGGGAAATCGCTTTTAAAAACAAAATTATGCAGGAGGCACCTACGGAGCCAAATATCTTCTCACTTGCGTAAGCTATAAACATGGTACTCCTACGGAGTTTTGTGAACAGCCTGTAAATACACAACAGGACTATCGCAAAAATCTGTAAACTTTTTTTAGGACGAGACGTGCCGTCCAAACTCCGTAGGAGTATCATGTTTGTAGAAAAATGAAACACATGTATTGGCTCCGTAGGTGCCTCCTTCTTAAAGCAATTTCTCTGTTAGACTAACTTGTACTCCCTTCTAAGTTTATATAAACAAAACAGGCCTCATGTTTATGAAGCCTGCCAATGTTATCATATTTTTTAAATAAGTTACGGGAACCTGTACAGCATCCCCAGCCCAATACCTTCATAGCCTTGGGCGGCGGCGGCGGTGTGTTTATCGTAAAGCAAAGTACCGTTAACTGTTGCACTGATGAGCCTGTTAACCTTTGCCGATAATACCAAATCGACGCGGTGTGTGATAAACTTAGGCGATTGCGCATAGGGGATAAACAGTGCGTAACGCGTATTAAGGTGAATGTTTTTGGCAATATCTTTATCAAAGAGGGCTACAACCTGGAATGCGAGGTCGTTTTTAACGGTCTTTAAGGTATCCACACCGTAGTTATCGGGCTTCTTGATGTGGATCTTATCATCCAGTACAAATGTTTGCCTTGCGGTACCAGTACCTAAACGCAAATCGAACCAGGGTTTTGGCTTGTACTCAAAACCGACAGATTCGGTTAAATAGCCCGGCGACATGAAGTTAGAAATATAGTCCTGGGTAAAAGTTCCGTTGCCGTTATCAATATAATTATAACCTTTATCAAACTGCGACTCGAAGGTTAATGCACCGAAAAAATACCAGCTTTTTGATAATTGAGACGCCACTTTGTTATCAAAATAGATACGGTCTTGTGTTTTACGCTTGCCCTGGCCCTTATTTTTTGATACCCCGTAAGTAAGGTTAAGCTCTGATACATAACTGAACGGGGCCTTGTTATATTCGGTATGATAAATAAAATTGGAGCCTAATGCCACTGCACTTACACCACCCGCGGCATAATTGCTGCTGAATGCCGACTGGCTAAAGTTTAACCCAAAGGTGACAGCTTTTTTCCAGTAGTTTACTTTATAATCGAGCATGGTAACAGGTACCATTTCGCGCTGGATCTGTATGGGACGAACCCGGGTGGGGATGGCGTTTTTGCGGGAATTGATCCGGTATTTATTGAGTACTGCTGTGTCTATTTTAACAGTATCTTTTTTCAGGGTATCGGTTTGTGCTTTCGCTGAAAAAACACACGTGACTGATAATGCGAGTATTAGTAATCCCGGTTTTGTTTTTAACATAGTAAACAAATTAAAGCAAAAATCTCCTTTTTTACCTACAATAAACAAAAATGTTGCCCCAGGGTTTAATCAGGCCAACAGGTTTTGGTCAAAAATATTGGAATTTTTGAATACTAAAGTGAACCTTTTATTAAGATTTGGATATACTGTCACGACCAAGATCTCTCTTGCTGTCTTCGGGTGTAATAAGGGGCGTAAGGGAATATGGCCGTTTTTTATACTTTAAAAAACGATTGAGGTTGGTTTTAATGGAGGCTATAAATTCATAATCACTGGCGGTTTTCACCAAATAATAGCCTGGGCGGTACCGGATCATGAAATCGGTAAGCTGCTGATCTTTTAAATTGGTTATAGCGCCAACATATGTTCGGTTAAAGCGATAGTCGATAACGTTTTGCTGGTAATCCTTTTCAATGGTTTCGCGCAGATGGGCTGCATTACGGCCGCTACGGCTTAATGCATTATAAATTGCATCAATGCTTAAGCCTGCACCACCCGGGCCAAAACTGAGCAGGTCTTTACTATTAAGCGGGCCAAAAATTTTTGTATAATCGCTTTTGGTTGCTGCAAGCCGTTTTTGCGGATTAAGCAAGGTATCGCGCACTATAACTTCCTTAAGCTGTATGGCTGTTCGTTTCATATAAACAGCTAATGATTCGCCGCCTTGTATTTTCAATGTATCAGGATGATGGTCGGATTTTGTAAAAACAAGCACATCGCCGGGCTGGGCTTCAATCTTGAATTCGCCTTTAAAAGTATTGTAGATGGATTTGCCGGTGGTAATGTTTTGCACATTTACTTTGGCTATGCGGTCCTTGCTGTCTTTATCAAACACAACACCATCAACCGTTTTTTGCTGGGCAAAAACCGTAGTCGCGGGCAGGGCAAAACATATCAAAAACATCCACAATTTCATCGAGGATGCAAAAATACGTACTGCGCAACGGGTGATCATACAATTTAACAACAATTAACCTTTGGAGAAAGAGTCAAGATGTCAGGAATCAAGAGTCAAGACAGTTTTGGAGATCTTTTTCTCTCACTATCTTGACTCTTGGTTCTTGCTGTCTTGTCTCTTGTTTACTTCACTACAACAAGCTTCTGGCCAATTTTAATGCCATTGTCGCTCATACTGTTTAACGCTTTCAGGTCGTCGACAGTTATTCCAAAACGTTTAGATATGTTGTATAGTGTATCGCCCTGTTTTACGGTGTAGATCTTATCGTCGGGCGGGGTTTTGGAAATGGTATCCTGTGCGGGTTTATTGATGTTGTTATTGATCTGGGCCAATACGCGGTCTTCCCGTTTAATTTTAGCTATTTCACCTTCAGGACGGTCGTATTGTGCCAGGTTATATTTTTCGATGATATTGATCAATAGCTGCGGATAATTAGGGTTGGTGGCATATCCGGCTCTTTTTAAGCCGAAAGCCCAGCCTTTATAGTCATCCTTATCCAACTCAAAAAGTTTGGCGTAGTTTTTCCGTTTTAAAAAATTGGAGTGATCACGGAAAGAATCTTCCGGGTTATCATAAACGCGAAAGCAATCGTTCACATTATCGTCGTCCTTATAATAGCTTTTACCTGTCCAATCGCTTGTACATTTTATGCCGAAGTGGTTATTGGCATATTTAGCCAGATCGCTGCTGCCAGCACCTGATTCAAACAAACCCTGACCAAGGGTAATACTGGCCGGGATACCATACTGGTTCATTTCCTGTATGGCTATGGCCTTAAAGCGTTCAATATATTCTAACGAAGTATATGATTTGTAATTGGCAACAGCATCCTTATTTGCTTTTTGGATGCTATTGTTATTACGCCGGGCGTCGCGGTTTGATACGGTCGACGTTTTTTTACGGGCAGAGCACGAACTGAAACAGGCTACAGCAATAAACAGGTATATAATTTTTCGCATTATGCTTAAATCTTATTGAGTGGCATATAGATAGGGGCCAAATTAAGATTTATAAACGTAATTATTGTTGTTTAGTTGTCGCGTCGGCCAATTGGGTTTGGGTTGCCGGGTTTTCGTCAAGGTCATTAAGGTCATATTTATTAATGATACCTAAAACCTGTGCGGCCCATTTACGGCTACCGGCATAACCGGCACGTTGAATACCTTTTGCCCATCCTTTGTAATCATAATGGGTAAGTGCGTCGGCCAGGTGACTGAACTGTTTACGCTCGGTCATGATACGGGCAAAGTCCTGGAATGAGTCAAAAACCGAATCGTATTTTTTATAAGAGGTACGAACTTTTTTGTTGTGTTTGGTATAAACTACGGTGTTGTATCCTTTTACCCCAAACTGGTTGTTAAGGTTTTGTGCTATAGTGCTGTTGCCGCAGCCCGATTCGTGCATGGCCACACCTAAAACGATGCTTGCCGGAATCCCGGTTTCGTGCATGATGCGAATGGCATCATCTTTGAATTTATCAATGTAGGATAATGAGGTATTTTTCTGTGCTGAAGCAGCTAATGTTGAAATCAACAGTGTTGTAATCAGTAAGATTTTCTTCATAATTTATTTTTTTCTGATAACCAGCAGCCCGTCGCGTACCGGCAGGATCAATTTTTCTATCCTGCTATCAACAGCTATCTGGTCATTTAGTTTGCGGATTCCTTCAGTATCGGCATCTTTTTCTTGGCCGTATACCTTTCCTTTCCACAAAACATTGTCAATTATTATTAATCCTCCGGATCTGACTTTGTCAAAAACTAATTCAAAGTAAGTATAATTATTCTTTTTATCCGCATCTATAAACACCAAATCGAAAATATCTTCCTGTAAATCAGCAATAATGGCCTCTGCCGGCCCAAAATGCAGCTTTATTTTATTTTCAACATTTGTTAGTTTAAGGTGTGAAGTGATGATCTCCTCCATTTCGCGGTTAACCTCGATGGTATGAAGGATGCCGTCTTCGGCCAAACCTTCGGCCAGGCAAATAGCCGAGTAGCCTGTATAGGTACCTATCTCCAGGATGCGCTTAGGCTGCACCATTTTACTTAAAAAACTAAGCAGCCTGCCCTGGTAATGTCCCGATAGCATGTTGGGTTTTAACACCTTGATATGCGTTTCGCGGTTGAGCTTTTTAAGCGCTTCCGGTTCCGGGTCGCAATGGTCATCTAAGTAAGCCAATAAGGCATTAGGGAGAATATCCATGGGGGCAAATGTACACAAAAACCTTGATTTTCTTGATTACAGGATTTCTCGATGCTGTACATCGCTTCTTTTGAACCGTGATTCGCTTGATTAGAGGATTTTCTGATGGGTTCTTGGAAACTTATTTTTGATGTTATAATTTTAATTTCATTTAAACCTTAGCATGAAATATAAAGAGCTTACTGAAAAGATAATTGGCTGTGCCATGCGTGTGCACAATACGCTTGGGAATGGTTTCCAGGAACTAATTTATCAGCGCGCATTAGCTCTGGAATTAGCGAAGGCTGACTTAAAATTTGCCCAGGAGCTGGAAATGATCATTTATTATGATGGTGTTGATATAGGAAAACGTCGTGTCGATTTTTTTGTTGAAGGATCAATCATGGTCGAAATAAAAGCCATCATATCACTCGAAGATGTGCACTTGGCGCAAGCTATGAATTACCTCGAAGCCTATAAAATGGAAATAGGCCTGCTAATAAATTTCGGATCAAAAAGCTTACAATTCAAACGCGTTCATAACAACAATCTATTTGTTTGAGGCAGATATCCGACATTTCCCTAATCCAAAAAAATCCATCTATCATGAAATCCTCTAATCAAGCAAATCATGGTTCAAATCTTTCTTTCCATCCAGCTTTGCAACAATATCACCGCCGATATTGTATCAACCAATTCCTTATTTTGCCGGTTCTTTTTGTTCATGCCACTTTGAGCGATAGTTGCCGACGCCATTTTTGAGGTAAAGCGCTCATCAACCATTTCGACAGGCATTTCAGGAAAAGTTTTCTTTAACAGGTTCACAAAGCCTTTTACATGCGGGGCCGATTGCGAGGGCGTGTTATCCATTTGCTTAGGTTCGCCTACTATAAAACGCTCTACCTGTTCTGTTTGGAGATATTTTTTTAAAAACTCAATGATATTATTAGGGTGGATATTATCAAGCCCAGTCGCGATAATCTGCAGGGGGTCGGTAACTGCGATGCCGATGCGTTTGGTGCCGTAATCAAAAGCCATTACTCTCATGTTGTAAAGATAGGAGATGTGGAATATAGATTTGAGATGTAAGACATGAGATTTGAGATTTAGCTCTATCATCTCTACAAATCAGATGAAAATTATACACGATATATCTTTTCTTTACTGTCAAAAAATATTCCCGTCTCATATCTCACATCTAAAATCTCATATCTAATTACTATTTTGCACCAAATGCAGTTTAAAGAAATAGTAGGACAAGAAGCAACGAAGCAACGATTACTTAACACGGTGAGCGAGAACCGGGTAAGTCATGCGCAATTATTTTTAGGCCCCGAAGGTTCGGGCAGCCTGGCGCTTGCTGTTGCCTATGCACAGTACCTATCCTGCGAAGATAAGCAGCCCGATGATTCATGCGGGATATGCTCATCATGCCGCAAATACCAAAAACTGATGCATCCCGATCTGCACTTTTCGTATCCTTTCTTCGCAAAACATAAGGACGATACGGCGCTTACATTTATTGAGCAATGGCGCGGGGCTTTAACTACTAACCCATATTTAAGTCTTGATATTTGGCGCGGTTATCTGGATGCCGAAAACAAGCAGGCCAACATCAATATTGCCGAATGCCACCAGATCATCAAAAAATTAAGCTTTAAACCCTTTGAATCGGAATACAAGATCCTGATACTTTGGCTACCCGAATACCTGGATAAGGAAGGGAATGCACTCCTTAAAATTATTGAAGAGCCGCAGCCCAATACATTATTTTTATTAGTAGCCCAAAACCAGGACCAGATCCTGAACACCATATTATCGCGCACCCAACTGGTTAAAATACCTGCATTGGAGTACGATGAAATTAAAGAACATTTAATAAGTAACCACCACCAAACCGAAGAAGCGGCTGCCGAAATGGCCTATCTCAGCAATGGCAACATGACCGAAGCGCTGGCCATGCTGCAGCAGGATAACAAAAGCTATCATGAGCTGTTTGTACAATGGCTGCGTTATTGCTTTGGCAATAAGGGCATTGAAGTTATGGCTTTTGTTGAGCAGTTTGCTAAAATGGGCCGCGAAAACCAGAAAAACTTTTTGCGTTACGGCACCAGCTTTGTTCGCGAATGCTGTTTACTACTTGCCGGGGCCGGTAGCCTGGTACATTTGCCGGCAAAAGAATTGGATACGGCTCAAAAAATGAGCAATGTGCTGAGTATAGGCAAATCGCAAATGATTATTGACGAGCTGGAAAAGGCGCATTATCATGTGGAGCGTAACGCTAATCCTAAAATCTTATTTTTAGATGTATCTTTACAAATTATTAAAATACTAATTAATAAAAATGTCCCTGCGGGGAATCAATATATGCCAAGTTAATTATGGGATGTGGAAGTTGCTCAACAGGTGGCGGATGTTCGCCTGCGGGCTGCAAAAGTAACGGCAGTTGCCTTACTAATGGTTGCAGCAAATTAGATGTTTACGATTGGCTGTCGCATATGGACATGCCAACTAACTATAAGCCTTTCCAGGTTATTGAAGTTAAGTTTAAGGGCTCGCGCAAGGAGTTTTATTTAAACAACGATAATATTTACCTCGAAGCCGGCGAGCTGGTGGCTGTTGAAGCTACCACAGGAGGTTATGATATAGGCCATGTTTCGCTTACCGGCGAACTGGTGCGCATGCAAATGGTTAAGCGCCACGTAAAGGAAGCCGACGTAGTAAAAAAAATCTACCGTAAAGCTACCGTTGCCGATGTTGACAAATGGAAAGCCGCCAAGGATATGGAATGGGAAACCATGCACAAATCGCGCAAGCTGGCACTTGACCTTAACCTGAGCATGAAGCTGAGCGATGTGGATTACCAGGGCGATAAAACCAAGGCAACATTTTACTATACCGCCGAAGGCCGCGTTGATTTCAGGGAACTGATCAAGAAAATGGCCGAAACCTTCCGCATCCGTATCGAAATGAGGCAGATAGGCATGAGGCAGGAAGCAAGCCGTTTAGGTGGTATAGGCTCATGCGGCAGGGAGCTGTGCTGCTCAACCTGGCTAACCGATTTTAAAACCGTATCCACTTCTGCTGCACGTTATCAAAACCTATCGTTAAATACCTTGAAACTGGCAGGCCAGTGCGGTAAGCTAAAATGCTGCCTTAACTATGAGCTGGATACTTACATGGATGCATTGAAATACATCCCTGATAATGTAAACATACTTAAAACCCAAAAAGGCGATGCCCGCCTGCAAAAAACCGACATCTTTAAAAAGATGATGTGGTTTAGTTATCCCGGCGAAGAATCATGGGTTCCGCTGCCTATAAAAAAGGTTAAAGAAATCCAGCAGCAAAATAAAGATGGTGTAATTCCTGAAGACCTGGGCGAAATTGTCGAGGTTGAAACAGCACCGGCAAAAGTGCTTGATTACGAAAACGTAGTAGGCCAGGATAGCCTTACCCGCCTTGACGAGCGCCGCAACAACAATAAAAAGAAAAACAAAAACCGCAATAAAAACCAGAAACCCGGAGGCCAGGCACAAGCCGATGGCAAACCTGCTAATCAGCAGCAGCCGCGTCCGCAGCAGCCTCAGCAGGGATCAGGTAATCCGCAGGAAAAACCGGCTCAGCAACAACGTACTGAAGGAAACCGCCCGCAACAACATAACAAGCCACAGGGAAACAAGCCTCCTCAACAAAACAAACCACAGGGCGAGGCGAAGCCGCAAGGCGAAGCTAAACCACAAAGGGAACCAAGGCCGCAGGGAGAGCCAAAACAACAGCAAGGCGAGGGAAAACCGCAGGGAGAAGGCAGCGGTAATAATAACAGGCGCCGCAGGCCAAACCGTCCAAACCGCAATAATAATAACAACAATCAACAGGCAAAACCTGAATGAAACGGGCTTTAAATATCATTTACCCGGCAGCATTGTTACTAATAACGATGCTTGCCGGTTCATGTACCGATCCTAACAGCATCATTGATACCAATACCGAAATTGCCGATCATAACTGGTCGTACGTTAACCGTGCCAATTTTGATGTTAAAATTAATGATGAAAAAGTTGCCTATAACCAATATCTCAATTTACGGGTTACCGGCAATTATAAATACTCCAACATTTTTGTGCTGGTTAACCAGATCTCACCCGATAAAAAAGCACATACCACGCGTTTTGAAGTAAAACTTGCCAACCCCGATGGCGAGTGGCTGGGCAAAGGGTCCGGCAACTTATACAGCTACCAGGTGCTTTTGCGTAAAGATTATCATTTCCCGGCAAAAGGTATTTACCGTTTTCAGATAGAACAAAACATGCGCGATAATCCGCTGCATGAAATCAGCGACGTAGGTTTAAGGGTAGAAAAAGCCCAATAATTTATGCTTACGGAATATCGTAGCTCACTGTAACGGAGCTGTGTGTTACAATTTCTCTGTCTGTATCTTGTACAACTATTTTGTCATTATCGTAAATTTTATAGGTTACTGTATTGGAAACATCTGACGCAACCAGGAGGGTTACTTCGTCATTTTGATTCAATGTAGCCGTATAGCTGTACGATGCCCCTTTTTCAATAGCCTTTGTATCTACAATCTTAGGGCTGTTGTCTGTTGTTTTATATTCAGACAGTGAAACATTGAATGCATCAGCCCCGCTTACTGTAACTTTTATGGTATGTGGCTGAGGAGACTGTTCCGAACTCTTTTTTGAGCATGAGACAAACAGCATGCTTATCAGTATTGTGTAAATCAGCCGCTTCATAATTGGTTTTTATTTGTGAATATGCTTAATTTATACCAGTCAACAAAATTTGCTTTTAACTCACGCTAACAAAACTGAACTATTTAATTACCGTTAAACCATAAATATCACCTATGACAAAATTCGCTATTTTAACTTTTATAGCAGCTTCAATAACTTTTGCTTCATGCCGCAGCTCCGACAAAAAAACCGACCGTCAAAGCGATACCAGCGCAGCTAAAGGCAGCGGCGGCCCTGCCGATTCAACTAAAACTGCAACACCCGGAAACAGCGCATCAACCCCTAATTCATCGGATACTACTTCACTTGGTGCCGATACCGATTCGGCTGTACATCCGGTGCATTAATATTTACTGTCTTAATAGTATATACATCTTTAGATTCATATTAACATTACAAGTTTAGACCTGTTATGCTGAGCTTGTCGAAGGGTCGCGCGCAGAGGCCCTACCCGCTATGCTTCGACAGGCTCAGCATGACCCATTTTTAATCATGTCATGGGTAGGTACGAAGGATCTTCTTCAACAAGCATGACCGCTATACAGGGCGAAGAAGATGCTTCGTACCTCAGCATGACAAAGAGACAAATATCATTTCTCCTTCAGATTCCATGGGATTTCCCCATTCAGCATGACATCCCTCTTTAGAAAGATTACACTTTCTATAATTAATTTTATTAGCATTTATTATTTATAATTCTTTACTTTACTAATATTTTTATCAAATAAATGACTGGAATTATATTAGTAATTGTATCCCTGATCATCCTGCTGATCGCTGTTTTTTTATTCCTGAAAAAACCAAAAGCGGTTGAGCTGATCTCCGCCGACGAGTTGAGCAAACTCCGCTACGAGCAAGATAAACTTAAAATTTTATTGGCCAAAGCCGAGGAAAAATCAAACGGCTTAATAGCTGAAAAAGAAAGCATTACCAACTTTTTGAAAGAGGAAAAGAACCGCCTTATTGACGAACTTTTATACGAGCGTACCCAGCTGGCCCAGGCCAATCAATCCTTAGAAAGCGCCCGCGCTTATTATAAATCACAGCAGGAAAAACTGCAGGAACAAAAAGCAGAAATAGAACAGATCCGTACGCAATTTCAGCGCGAATTTGAAAATGTGGCCGAAAAACTGCTTAAAGAAAAATCAAAGGAATTTACTGATATCAACCGTAGTAACTTGGATGTTATCCTTAATCCGCTAAAGGAAAACCTGAAGGCGTTTGAAGATAAAGTTGAGAAAGTTTATAACATGGAAGCGGCTGAGCGAAATACCCTGAAAGGTGTGATAACCCAGCTGATGGACTTGAATAAGCAGATCAGCGATGAGGCACAAAATTTGACCAAAGCCCTTAAAGGAGATAACAAAAAACAAGGCAACTGGGGTGAAATGATTTTGGAGCGGATACTGGAACGTTCAGGCCTGGTTAAAGACCAGGAATACCGCATTCAGGCCGCTATGCAGGCCACCGATGGTACAAGGTATCAACCCGATGTAATCATCGATCTGCCTGATGATAAGCACCTGATCATCGACTCCAAAGTATCTCTCATTGCGTACGAAAAACTGGTTAATGCCGATACCGAAGACGACCGAAAACTATTTGCCAAAGCCCATGTGGAGTCTATTCGTGGTCATGTTGCCGGCTTATCAGCCAAAAAATATCACGATTTATATAAGATCAACTCTCCTGATTTTGTGTTGCTTTTTGTGCCGATAGAATCTTCTTTCAGTATAGCGGTACAGCTTGATAATGAACTGTTTAATTATGCATGGGACAGGAAAGTAGTGATTGTTAGTCCGTCGACATTACTGGCTACGCTGCGTACCATTGCCAGTATGTGGAAACAGGAACGCCAAAACCGTAACGTATTGGAAATAGCCCGTTTAAGCGGCGATATGTATGATAAGTTTGTTGGCTTTTTGGGTGATATGGATAGCATCGGCAAAAATATCAATCAAACACAATCAGCCTATAATAATGCTATCAATAAACTATCGGAGGGTAGGGGCAATCTTACTATTACCGCCGAAAAGATCAAAAAATTAGGTGCTAAGGCGGATAAGCAAATAGATCAGAAGTATATCGGGGATGAGTAAGCCAGTAATAAAATAATAAAACAGCCACATAAAAACCATGTCATTGCGAGGTACGAAGCAATCGCATCCTATACAGAGCGGCTCTGCTTCCGTGCGATTGCCACGCTTCGCTCGCAATGACATGAAAATTTGGGAGCCGAGCGGTGGCTACTATTTTTTTTAACTATTCTTTCTTTCAAACCACCAATCTGCCTGTTTGGTGAACATCAGCGCCCATCCCCATAGCTCAACAATGATCTCGGCGAGGGTTAAAATGATGAGGTAAACCGGCATTTGGACAGCTTTCTTTTGAAGGCTGCTATCGTGTAACACTCCAAAACTATACAGGAGTGATGATCCCAGGAAAAATATATTTAGCAATATCAGAACCGAAAGGATGATCCTTGCCCATTTTTTTCCTTCGCCCGTTACAAAAATCAAGAAACCAACGGCGAAAAATACGAACAGGATGGCCGAAAAGTTAAACCCATCCAGGTAATTATTAAGCGTTTGAATCAACAAGCCCAGGTAAAGCAATAAAATTCCCTTTACAAAAACCCGAGGTGGTTTACCATCGGGATGGTTGTTAAGGTAAAATTTATCAAATGCCCCCTGTAACATTATTCGGCTTTTTTAAATGCATTCCAGCCCTGGGCCTTCAATTCATGTACAGTACCGCTTTTGGTGATCAGGTTACAACCCGCCGATGGTTCGGTGATATAGCCAATGATGCTTATATCCATTTTAAACTTGATCTTATCGTAATCTGCCTGTTTCACAGTGAACAATAATTCGTAATCTTCACCACCGCTTAAGGCGCAAATGGTAGGGTCGAGGTTAAATTCGCGGGCCGTTTCAAAAGTCATCGGATCAAGTGGAATTTTTTCCTCGTACAGGTTACAACCTTTGTTGCTTTGCTTGCAGATGTGTAAAAGCTCTGAAGCCAAACCATCTGATACATCGATCATCGCAGTTGGCTTTACCTCGATACTTTTCAGCAGTTCAACCACATCACGACGAGCTTCCGGTTTCAACTGGCGCTCAACAATGTAATCTTTACCTTCCAGATCGGGCTGAATGTTGGGGTTTTCCATGTAGATCAGCTTCTCGCGCTCCAGTAATTGCAAACCGGTGTAAGCACCGCCCAAATCGCCGGATACACAAATCAAATCACCTTCTTCGGCACCGTTACGGTACACAATATCAGCTTCATCGGCGTAGCCAATTGAAGTTACGCTGATAACCAAACCCTGTTTTGACGATGTTGTATCGCCCCCAATCAAATCCACATTATATTTTTCACAGGCGATATAAATCCCCTGGTAAAGCTCCTCAATGGCTTCGAGCGGAAATTTGCTCGACATGCCGATAGATACAGTAACCTGCGACGCTATACCATTCATCGCATAAATATCACTTAGGTTTACCTGTATCGCTTTGTAACCCAAGTGCTTAAGTGGCGTATACGCCAAATCAAAATGGATCCCCTCCAGCAACATGTCTGTACTTACCAGCACCTTTTTGCCCGAAAAATCAAGCACGGCGGCATCATCGCCAACGCCCTTGTTCGAGCTTTCGTTGCTGAGCTTGATATTTTTCGTAAGATGACCGATAAGGCCAAATTCGCCAAGCTCCTCTAAATTGGTTCTATCTTGATTTTCAAACATAATTAGCCCTTTAAATTTCTCCGCCAACCAGCGGAAAAACTTTTTAAATTCTATTCCTGCACATTTTTGGGCCGCAACCCGGTTTACGTCCTCCGCCGAAGGCGGGAAAATTTTTTTGGATTTTTAAGCTACTTCAAGCCTAAGCATTCCAAGTACCCGAAAAGCGGGGCACAAATATATCGACGCTTGTCGCTCTTGCAGCTTATCCCCACCTTATACTTTTTAACAATAATGTGGATAACCCAATTTTAAGGGCCGCAATCTGTTTACATTATATCCGCCAACGGCGGAAAATTTTTTTACGATTTTTGGCCTTTTTTCCAATTAGAAGGCACTTTTACGCGAAAAATGCCTTCAGTTTAATGTCTCCGGGTTTTCCACAATTACCCGGTTTATAAGTTTTGGTTCATTAGCTTCTCACTTTCAAAAAAACAGTGAAAAACTATTCACAACCTGTATAATTCTCTTTACAATCCCAGCTGAGCCGAAATCTCAAGCATACGTTCAATAGGTTTTACCGCTTTTGCAATGATATGCTCCGGTACAGTTACCTCCGGCGTTTCGTTTTTAAGGCACAGATATAACTTTTCCAGTGTGTTACGTTTCATGTGCGGGCAATCGTTACATGCACAGTTGTTATTTGGTGGCGCCGGAATAAATATTTTATCCGGATTTTCCTTTTGCATCTGGTGTAAAATACCCGACTCTGTAGCAACTATAAATTCCTTTTCGGGCCTCGCGCCGGCATATTTCAAAATACCGGTTGTTGAACCAACGTAATCGGCCATTTCCAATATAACATCCTCACATTCAGGATGTGCCAGCAGCTTTGCACCCGGATGACGCTCTTTAAGTTTAGTGATCTTTTCTCTCGAAAATATCTCATGAACCATACAGGCACCGTTCCACAATACCAGGTCACGCCCGGTTTTCTTGGCTACGTACGCGCCAAGGTTTTTATCAGGTCCGAAAATGATCTTCTGATCTTTCGGTAAGCTCTCCACAATCTGCACAGCGTTGCTTGATGTACAAACAATGTCGGTTAAAGCTTTCAGTTCGGCCGTACAGTTTACATAAGTGATCACCAGGTGATCTGGATAGTTTTCCTTAAACTTTTTAAACAAGTGAGGAGGGCAACTATCTGCTAATGAACAACCTGCCTTCATATCCGGCAGTAAAACCTTCTTTGTTGGCGACAAGATCTTGGCCGTTTCGGCCATGAAATGCACGCCTGCAAAAACAATGATGTCGGCATCCGTTTTGGCGGCTTGTTGAGATAATCCCAAACTATCACCAATGTAATCGGCAATATCCTGGATATCGCCATCCTGGTAATAGTGCGCCAGAATCACCGCATTTTTTTGCTTTTTTAATTTTTCAATTTCAGCGAAAAGATCAAGCGTCGGATCAATTTCTTCATCCACGTATCCTTTCAGATTTATTTCTTCGAAGGTATTCATTTCCACAATTCAATTAATAACAACTAATTTTTAATTAAAAAAGAACTATTGTTTGTTAGGGTGTTGGTAATGTGCAAAAGTCGGAGTAATTTTTGTTTTAAAAGTTAGTTTTCACAATTTATTAACACTTATAAACATTTTTCCACCAAAAAGTATGCTGATTTTTAGATATCTGTGACAATCAATTTTTATTTGAAAAAGTTTTATGTTAATATTTTCAGGGTTGACAAAATGTTAGCTTTATGACTAAAGTGTCGGAAAAGTCGATCAAAAAATATTGATATTCGACCTGAGAAAGGGAGTTATACACATTGTAAACTATTTTTAAGTTTTTGTTTACATAAACTTAACAGGTTTTATAGCTGTTATTAACATTAGTACTACTTTTACACACATTTATCGAAAATATGACCCGAAATGTTGATTTCCTTGTAGTGGGTTCAGGGATAGCCGGATTAAGTTTTGCGCTCAAGGCAGCAAAGCATGGTAAGGTTCTGATAGTTACAAAATCTAACGAAGATGAATCCAACACCAAATATGCCCAGGGAGGCGTTGCGGTGGTTGTGGATAAAAAAGAAGATTCTTTTGAAAAACATATCCAGGATACCTTAATAAGTGGAGATGGCCTTTGCGACCGTGAAGTTGTTGAAGCCGTTGTTAAGGAAGGCCCCGAGCGTATCAATGAAATAATTGAATACGGAACCAATTTCGACAAGACCAATGAAGGTGTTTATGACCTGGCTAAAGAGGGTGGGCATTCAGAATTTCGTGTATTGCATTATAAAGATGTAACTGGCTGGGAGATAGAGCGTTCGCTTTTAGAGGAAATTCATAAAAACCCTAATATTGAGATACTTACGCATTATTTTGCAGTTGATTTAATAACACAGCACCATTTGGGCGAGCTGGTGGGTAAATCGAGTACCGATATTACCTGCTTTGGGATTTATGCCTTTAATACTGAAACTAAGATTGTAGAGAAGATCCTGTCTAAAGTTACTGTAATGGCTGCAGGTGGTGCGGGGCATATCTATGCAGTTACCACCAACCCAACTATTGCTACCGGGGACGGTATTGCTATGGTATACCGGGCAAAGGGTAAAGTGCGTAATATGGAATTTATGCAATTCCATCCTACTGCATTATATAATCCGGGTGAGTATCCTTCGTTCTTAATATCTGAAGCTGTGCGTGGCTTTGGCGGCGTGTTAAAGCGTACCAATGGCGAAGAGTTTATGCACGAATATGATGAGCGTAAGTCATTGGCACCACGGGATATTACTGCAAGGGCTATTGACGCCGAGATCAAGAAATCGGGTGAGGACTTTGTTTATTTAGACGTAAGGCACCGCAGCAAGAAAGATATCCTGAATCATTTCCCTAATATTTATGCCAAATGTTTGGAAATTGGGATCGATATGACCAAGGATATGATCCCTGTTGCACCGGCCTGTCATTATATGTGTGGTGGTATTTTGGTTGATCATGTAGGCCAATCGTCTATATTAAGATTGTATGCCTGTGGCGAATGCTCGTCAACAGGCCTGCATGGTGCTAACAGGTTGGCATCCAATTCATTATTAGAGGCATTGGTTTTTGCCCATAGAATTTATGAGGATGCTATAAAGAATTTTGAGAACAATGTGATCCCAGAGAATATCCCTGACTGGGATGAGAAAGGTGTCCAGCTGTCAAATGAAGATATCCTGGTTACCCACAACGTGCGCGAAATGCAAAAGCTGATGAATGATTATGTGGGTATAGTACGTTCTGATTTCAGGCTTGATAGGGCTTTACGGAGGTTGAAGTTATTATACGAAGAAACAGAAGATTTCTATAAGAAAACAAAACTTTCGGTTAAACTATGCGAGCTGCGTAATTTGATCCAGGTATCGTTTATTGTAGTAAAATCAGCCATGTTACGTAAGGAGAGCAGGGGATTGCATTATACCACTGATTATCCTGAACATGCTGAGCAGCTGCAGGATACGGTGTTTTAAAAAATATGTCATTGCGAGCGAAGCGTGGCAATCGCGAACATTGCAAATCCGCTCTGTATAGCATGCGATTGCTTCGTCGTTCCTCCTCGCAATGACATGAAAAAGAAAAGTTTTGATTTGAGCGAAAAACGGGATTCGAACCCGCGGCCTTCAGTTTGGGAAACTGATGCTCTACCGACTGAGCTATTTTCGCTTATAATGTATCCAAACATAAAGAAAATTATTTAAATCGCTAATTCACTAAATCAATAATTCACTAATTAACTAAGCCATGCCTGTAATTCTGCCTGTAAAAGATAAAAGCCCGGTTTGGGGTAAAGATTGTTTTATTGCCGAAAACTGCACTATAGTAGGAGATGTGGTGATGGGCGATAATTGTTCGGTATGGTTTAACGCCGTGATCCGTGGAGATGTGCATTACATTAAAATAGGTAACAATACCAATATTCAGGATGGCGCCGTGATCCATGCTACTTATTTAAAAGCACCAACCAATATAGGTAACAGTGTTTCTATAGGGCATAATGCGCTTGTACACGGCTGCACTTTGCATGACCATACTTTGGTAGGTATGGGCGCTATTGTAATGGATCGCGCGGTTGTAAACGAGTTTGTGATCATTGCTGCAGGTGCTGTGGTATTGGAAAATACTATCTGCGAATCAGGGTATTTATATGCCGGTATTCCTGCCAAAAAGATAAAGCCCCTTACTGATGAGCAAAGGGCTATGTTGAAGCAACTGCCTCAAAATTATATTATGTATTCGGGCTGGTTTAAGGAGTAACCTTTTCTTTCGGAATCGTGACAGGTTCTTCTGCTTCCCAGTTTGGCCTCAGGGTAATGAGTTTTTCATTCAGCCAGATATTTTCCGGCTGCCTCTTTAGTTTTACGTTGCCGCTATCCCATTTACCATTTTTATTTTCGTCATAAATAATCCTTATATAGTATTTAGCGGCCAGGATTCCTTTATAAACAAGCGACGTGCTTTTTGTAATTGGGTCGCTTTGAATTAGCTTTTTGTCTTCACTTAATAATTCAACTACGTAAGCTTTGGAGGTATCGGGCACGGTTAGTTTTACCGTGAGCTGGCTGTAATTATCCAGCTTATTGATCTGGAATTTTTTGGATAGACGTTTGTTTTTATCTCCATAAATGTCGGTTAAGGCGCCGTCATTCAATATTAGTTCGTATTTACTCGTTTCCCTCCATCGGTATTTTAAATTGAGCAATTTATAATTACCTGTATCTTTTTGGATGGTGTAATCGCTCGTAGCTACCGAATCTTCATTTAAAGTAATCAGCGATTGGTCGAAGTTATCGACAGGGATACTTGCCGTTAGCACCAAATTACTGCCGGGTTTTAGTTTACTATCGTTGCCTATGTTATAGCTTGTAGTTAAAACGCGCGTAAAGCTTTCATTTTTACGTTTAAGCTGATAGATGGTATCAATAGGCTTACCCTTGTCAAATATGGCTACACGCAGGGAATCAAAGTTCATATTACGGAGATAAACAGAAGCTGTATCCTTAGTACGCGAAAATGATACCTGTTTCTTGCTGTCTACATCGGTAGGGTATAGGACTTTGATAGCCGGTTGGGTTAGCCCCTTATTAAATACAAGCAATAGTTTGCCGTCGGTATCAAAACGTTTTTCGGATACCCTGAACTTTTCGGGATCTTGCTTAAACAAGTTTAACTGGATGTTCGATGTATCCGCTCTGAGATGAATAGGCTTTTTTAAGAAAGCTATCAATTCATCATCGCGATTAAAAATCTTATCGGGACTTGCTTCTTTTAGCGCATAGATGCGATAATCATCTTCGCGCAAATTATTCAAAGCAAAATTTCCTGACGAGTCGGTAAGCGCAAAAATCGACGGCTTCTTTTTTCCGAACAGCGTGTCTTGTTTCACCGGGAAAATGAAAACTAATACATCTTTCTCTTTTTCCTGGGTGAGGGTATTGGTTACCGTACCGGTAATGCTCAATGAGTCGATGTGGTTGCCGGTAGAAAAAACGTAAGTGAAATTTTTCAGGATATTACTTTCGTTCACATCCTGTATCGCTTTACCGAAGTTGATAACGTAGGTAGTATTTTTTTGGAGCGTGTCCTTAAATTCAATTTTTAATTTTCTTTTGTTTGATGTGTACTCGGGTTGCTTCTCCATGGCCGGGCTCATGCTGATCTCCTGGTAAGTATTGGTAAGTTTGATGAACTCATCAAATTCCAGGTCGATTTGTTTGGCAGCAAAATTTCGGGTTTTATTTCCGGGAATTGCCTTCACCAATTTTGGCGGAGTCTGGTCGCGCGGCCCTCCCTGCGGTGGTTGTTGAGCTGCGCAGCCAAAAATGAATAAAACGATAAAAATCAGTAGTGAATTTTTGTAAAAAATTGCCGGTTTTGTATTTAACATGATTTTTAGGCGATATAAGCGATTTTTATGTTTTTATAACAAGTACTATCAAAAATTGAAAATAATCGATTTAAGAGGATATTTTATAAATCCTTAATTATCAGTAATTTATGAATTATCTTGACACATGAACCATTAAAACAGAGATATCCGACGGTGAAACGCCCGAAATTCGTGATGCCTGGCCCAAAGTGCGTGGTTTTATCCTCATCAGTTTTTCACGCGCTTCTTTTGAAAGTGATACCAAAGTGTGATAATCAAAATTTGGATTGATCTCACGGTCTTCCATTTTTTTCATGCGGTCAACAATCTCCATCTCCTTGATGAAATAACTCTCATATTTGATTTTTATTTCAGCCTGCTCAATAGTTTCTTTATCATAGGCAGAGAGTAACTCGGCTAAAGGAGCGTCTGCTTTTTTAAGGTCTTCAAAAGTAACCTGTGGCCTGCTCAATAAATTAAACAGCTTGTTGCTTTGGGTGAGTGCGCTTGTACCTAATTCTTCTAACAGGCTGTTTACTGTTGATGGATCGATGGATTTACTTTTGGTATAAGCTACAATATCATCCGAGTTTTTCACTTTCTGATTTACTTTTTCCAAACGCTCATCGCTAATCAATCCCAGCTCATGCCCCATAGGAGAGAGTCTGATATCGGCATTATCCTGACGTAATAACAGGCGGTGCTCGGCTCTTGAAGTGAACATACGGTAAGGCTCTTCGGTACCTTTAGTAACCAGGTCGTCTATCAAAACACCTATATATGATTCTGATCTCTTCAAAATCAATTCGTGTTTATCGTTGATTTTTTGGTGCGCATTGATGCCTGCAATGAAGCCTTGTGAGGCTGCTTCCTCGTAACCGGTAGTACCGTTGATCTGCCCGGCAAAATACAGGTTACTGATCTGTTTGGTTTCTAAAGTTAAACCCAATTGTGTAGGGGGGAAGAAATCGTACTCAATGGCGTAACCTGGTCTAAACATTTTAGCGTTCTCAAATCCGGGTATTTTGGTGAGCGCTTTGTATTGTACATCTTCTGGCAGGGAGGTAGAGAAACCATTTACATAGATCTCAACGGTGTTCAATCCTTCGGGTTCAACAAAAATCTGGTGACGGTCGCGCTCAGCAAAGCGGTTGATCTTATCCTCAATTGAAGGGCAATAACGCGGACCTAAACCTTTAATCCTACCAGTAAACATTGGCGATTTTTCGAAACCTTCTTTCAATGTTTCGTGTACATCGGTATTGGTATAGGTGATCCAGCAGCAGCGTTGTTCTTCTATAAAAGGTACATCTGTAAAAGAGAATTTACCTCTTACTGGGTCGCCCCATTGCTCTTCCATTAAGCTATAATTAAGACTGCGTCCATCCACACGGGGTGGGGTACCGGTCTTCATCCTGCCTGCTTCAAAGCCTAATTCAACCAGTTGTTCGGTTAAACCTGTGGCTGCTTTTTCACCTGTACGACCTCCGCCAAATCTTTTTTCGCCGATATGGATCACTCCATTTAGGAAAGTTCCGTTGGTAAGCACTACAGCATCTGCTTCAATTTCGATACCTATAGAAGTACGCACACCTGCAATGGTGTTGTTTTTTACTATTAGGGAAGTAACAGTATCCTGCCAAAAATCAACATTAGGAGTTGCCTCTAATGCTAAACGCCACTCTTCTGCAAACCTCATACGATCGCTTTGAGCTCGTGGGCTCCACATAGCAGGGCCTTTCGACTGGTTAAGCATCCTGAATTGGATAGATGTTTTATCCGTTATAATGCCCGAATATCCACCTAAAGCATCTACCTCACGCACTATTTGTCCCTTGGCAACACCGCCCATTGCGGGGTTACAGCTCATCTGTGCAATGGTGCCCATATTCATGGTTATCAGTAAAACTGACGAACCTAAGTTAGCAGCGGCAGCAGCAGCTTCACAGCCTGCGTGCCCGGCACCTACTACTATTACATTATATTTCCTAAACATTTTATCCTCCTTGTTCCACGTGGAACGTATCGTTTGTAAGTCTTGAGTCGGGAGTTTGGAGTTATAAGTCTGTTTATATTTTTGACTCAGAACTTAGAACTTTTGACTTTAATAAACGTTCCACGTGGAACGTTTATGTTATATTATATATCAGAATTTTGAATGAAGACCTTAAGCGTATGGCTTAGTTCTTCAAACTTAAACTACAAAATTACCTCATCTAAGCAGATGTTCCACGTGGAACCCTGAATAATGATATTAAAGCTACAATTGCCCAGATGCTCTCTAATACCACAAAAGGGTAGAAGCTGATCATATACGAAGCATAGCCGCAAGTGCCTGCTCCTATGAAATTCATTAAGCTGTAAAGCTTGCTCTGGGCTGATAATTTACCTGCTAAATTCAATAAGAATGCAATTAAAAGGATGATTACACCCGTTGTAGCTATGATATCTGATGTTTTCATTATCCTTCGTTTAATTCGGTTAATTCCATCCAACGGGCACTTTTGTCGTCCAATTGCTTGTTTAAAAGCTCTATTTGCTTTAATATTTCATCAAGCTTTTTTGGGTCAATGCCTACTGTGTCTAATTGCGCAGTTTTATCCTTTATGCTTGCCTCAATAGTGTTGATCTCGCCTTCAATGTTTTCTAATTCCTTTGATTCTTTAAAGCTTAGTTTGCTTTTTTTAGCTGCGGGAGTTTGTGTTTGGACTACAGGAGCGGGCTTTTTAGCTTGTTGCTTGGCTTCTTCCAGTTCGAGCCTGTATGATGAGTAGTTGCCATTAAAGATGCGTACGTGGCCTTTCTCTTCCATGATGAAAAGCTGGTCGGTAAGCTTATCCAGTAAATACCTGTCGTGCGATACCATCATTAATACACCACCGTAGTTGGTTAAAAACTCTTCCAATACGTTTAGTGTATCAATATCCAGATCATTGGTAGGCTCATCCAGTATCAGGAAGTTGGGGTTCTTCATCAGGATGCTCATTAATTGTAAACGTTTCTTTTCGCCACCGCTTAGCTTTGATATAAAACCATATTGCTTGGCAGGAGGGAAGAGGAACAAGGTAAGCAACGCAGAGGCCGAAATGGTTTTACCGTCGGCCATGGTAATGAACTCTGCAACATTCTTTACAATATCAATAACACGTTCATCATCTTTAAAAGTGATCCCTGCCTGGTGAAAATACCCTATTACAGTAGTTTCTCCTTTAACTACGCTTCCTTTATCAGGTTGCAAAGCACCTGTAATGATATTTAACAGGGTTGATTTACCGCTACCGTTTTTACCGGCTAAGCCAATCCTATCACCTTTTTTAAATATATAGCTGAAGTTATTGATGTAAGTATTGCCATTAAATGATTTATAAAGATGTTCCATCTCCATGATCTTGTTGCCCTGGCGTGCTGTTTTAACGCTTAGCTCAACTTTATCGCGAATACCGCCGTTCTTGGTTTTCTCTTCCAGGTCATAATAGGCATCAATACGTGCTTTTGATTTGGTACCACGCGCCTGGGGTTGGCGGCGCATCCATTCCAGCTCTTTCCTTAGCAGGTTTGAGTTTTTCTGAAATGCTGCCTCGTCCGCTGCTTCGCGTTCTGCTTTCTTTTCAAGATAGTAACCATAGCTGCCATTATAAGGCTGGATCTTGCCACGGTCAATCTCTAATATCTCGTTACATACATTATCCAGGAAATACCTGTCGTGTGTAACCATCAAAATGGTTTTGTTGCCTTCGGTCAATAATTTCTCCAGCCATTCAATGGTATCAATATCCAGGTGGTTGGTTGGCTCATCCAGTATATAAACTTCCGGGTCTTCAATAAGGAGCTTAGCCAAAGCCAAACGTTTCTTTTGCCCACCAGATAGGGTAGTGATATGCTGATTTAAATGGTGGATATCTAAGCGGCCTAAAATGGTTTTTATCTTGTATTCATATTCCCAGGCATCAACCTCACTCATTTCTTCCATTACCTTTTCAATGGCCTTGGTGTTTTCAGGATCGTTCTCCATCAGTTCCTCGTACCTGCGGATCAGCTGCTGTTGCACATCATCGGCATGGAAAATATAATCGCTGATGGTAACCGCATTTTTAAAGTTAGGATCCTGCTCCAGGTAACCCATGTTAAGGTCACGGGCCTGCACTACTTTGCCTTCGGTAGGTTTTATAGTACCGCCTAATATTTTTAGAAGGGTAGATTTGCCGGCACCGTTAACGCCTACAAGCGCAACCTTGCGGCCGCGGTTAATACCTATGGTTACATTTTTAAATAACCAGTTGTCATGAAATTGATGGCCAAGGTTCTCGGCAGAAAGATAAGTACTCACGATAGTTGTTTTATTTTATCCGACTCGTATATAAATACACCGGTCGCGTTTTTTATTGATTGTTGATACATGGCCATGGCAACGGTTGAGGCCTCAATGCTTTGGTATTTTTTCCATCCTCCAAAAAGCAATGGATTAATAATTTTCATTAAGCCATTTACAAACTTTTCCATTGGTCTGCTTTCCTGCCTGTCGCCCACTAAAAAGGATGGCCTGTAAATATGAACGGCGGGTATTCCCGTTGCCGTAACATCGGCTTCGGTTTCTCCTTTAGTTTTGGTATAGAAATTAACGCCATTTATGTCGGCTCCAATTGAGGATACCAAATGATATTGTTCGAGCCCGTTTTGCTTAGCCAATTGTGCCAGTAATAACGGATAATCATGATCTATCTTGCGATAAACGGTCAAATCAGGCGTTTTCTTTTTAGTTGATCCTAAGCAGCAGAACAAAGCATGGCCATTCAGCTCATTTTTGTATGTTTCGGGCTGTTCAAAGTCAATAACAAGCTGCTTCAATTTATGATGCTGTAGTGGCAGATTTTTCCTGACCAGGATTAAAACTTCATCATAATAGGCTTGTTCCAATAAAATTTGCAGAAGTTGACTGCCAATAAGTCCGCTTGAGCCTGCAATCACAGCTTTTTTTGCCATTACTTATTGATTTTCCGCAAAAATACGCATAATTAAATTGTGGAATAAATATTGTGTGTTTAAACATATAATTTAAAAGAGCATGAAAACAATATTTTATCCCGAAGCAGAACGTGGACATAACGATATAGGCTGGTTAAAAGCAAACTTCTCGTTCAGCTTTGCATCCTATTATAATCCGGAGAAAATGAATTTCGGTGCGTTGCGTGTATTGAATGATGATATCATAGCCGCCGGCCGTGGCTTTGGCAGTCATCCGCACGATAATATGGAAATTATCACCATTCCTTTAAAAGGAGGTTTGGAGCATAAAGATAGCATGGGCAATACCGGGGTCATAAATGCGGGAGAGGTGCAGGTGATGTCGGCAGGTACAGGTGTATATCATTCAGAATATAATGCATCGCATAAAGAGGCTGCCAATACTTTACAGATCTGGCTTTTCCCTAAAGAAAGAAATATCCAGCCGCGTTACGATCAGATGAATTTTAAAGACCGTTTTAAATTGAATGAGCTAACTACCTTGATCTCGCCGCAAAAAAGTGAAGACACGCTTTGGATCAACCAGGACGCGACCTTTTCGATGGGCGAATTTGAAGCAGGGCAAACTATCAACTATGATATTAAAACCCAGGGCAATGGTGCTTATGTTTTTGTGCTGGATGGTGTGGTTAAAATAAACAGCCAGGTTTTAAACAAAAAAGATGCGCTGGGCGTTTATGATACAAGTTCACTTACAATTATAACCGAAGAGCCATCCCGTTTCCTGATCATTGACGTACCAATGTCATAAATCAGTATTAGCCTGAATCTATAAAGTGAATATTATTGAAAGTTCAAAAACAATTGAGTGTTGCTTGGTTGTTGTTTACTATTATTTAAGATTCACTGATGGAAGCACAGCAGGAACTAAGCGGATGGAGAAAATGGCTTGAAGGCATAGGCGACTATGTAGTGTTCTTCACGCGCTTTTTCCGCAACATATTTACCGGGGGCTTTGAATGGTCGGAGTTTGTAAGGCAATGCTACGAAATAGGTTATCGGTCCATGATGCTGGTGGGTATTACCTCCTTTATCATGGGCCTGGTGCTTATTTTGCAGCTCAGGCCATCGCTCATCTCGCTTGGTGCCGAAAGCATGTTGCCTAAAACACTGTCGGTTGCACTTATCCGCGAAATAGGGCCGGTGATCACTGCTATCATTTGCGCCGGTAAAATAGCGTCAAGCATTGGGGCCGAGTTGGGCAGTATGAAAGTGACCGAGCAGATTGATGCTATGGAGGTATCGGGTGCCAACCCCATTCAATACCTGGTGGTGACGCGCGTATTAGCTACCAGTTTCATGATCCCATTATTGGCCATTATAGGTGATGCCATCGGATTATTCGGTGGCTTCCTGGCGCTCAACTTTACCGATAGCATCAGTTTTTCTCTTTACTTCAATAAATGTATTGCCTCTCTTGATTTTACCGACTTGCTACCTGCTGTAGCTAAAACTGTGCTTTTTGGCTTTGCGGTTGGTTTTGTGGGATGTTATAAAGGCTATCATTCGGATAAAGGGACTGAAAGTGTAGGTATAGCGGCTAACTCAGCTGTGGTGACTGCTTCCCTCTGGATCTTCATCATTGATGCTATAGCCGTTCAGATCACCAGTTTGTTATTTTATAAATAAGATGAAAGAAGCAGACAAACATATCGAAGCTAAAAAAGAAGCGCCTGAACATAAGCCGGAGGTGGTGATACATGCTAAAGGCATAAAAAAATCTTTCGGTAAAAAGAAAGTGCTTAAAAATATCACTTTCGACCTGAAGAAAGGGGAAAACATTGTTGTGCTGGGTAAATCGGGTCAGGGAAAATCCGTAACTATTCAATGCGTGGTAGGTATGTTGCAGCCAGACGGCGGTAAGTTGGAGGTTTTTGGAGAGGATATCACCACGATGAACGATGAAGAGCTGAAACAGCTAAGGATGAAGATAGGATTCCTTTTTCAGGGTGGGGCATTGTATGATTCTATGACGGTAAGGGATAATCTGGAGTTTCCACTTACCAGGGTGTTGAAGCTGAAAGATCAGAAAGAGATTAATAAAAAGGTTGAAGGCGTGTTGGATGCTGTTGGTTTATTAGATGCGATAGATAAAATGCCGTCCGACCTTTCGGGCGGGATGCGAAAAAGGGTAGGCCTGGCCCGTACACTGATCGTTAACCCTGAGATTATGCTGTATGATGAGCCTACCACCGGGCTTGACCCCATTACCTCCCGCGAGATCAGTGAGCTCATCAATCGCCTGCAACGCAAATATGAAATATCATCTGTCATCATTACCCACGATATGGAATGCGCCCGTATTACGGCCGACCGCATCCTGGTAATGGATGAGGGTGAATATATAGCCGAAGGCTCATACAAAGAGCTCGAAAAATCGGATAATGAAATGGTCAGATCTTTTTTTAACGAACCCGCATGAAAACTACATCATCTCAAAAAATAAGGATAGGCCTGTTTACCTTTTTAGGGTTGGCAGTGCTGTTGGTTGCTATATTTTTAATAGGCAATCAAAAAAGCCTGTTTAATTCTACCTTTCATGTTTATGGGCGGTTTAAGAATGTGAGCGGTTTGCAGGTGGGTAATAATGTGCGATTTGCGGGCATTAACGTTGGAGTGGTACAATCTATCAATATCGTAACCGATAGTTCGGTACGGGTTGATCTTACACTGAATAAGAGCGTTAAAAAGTTTATCAAGAAAGACTCAAAACTAAGTATAGGCAGCGACGGACTGATGGGGGATAAGCTGGTAGTGATAGCCCCTGGTGGAATTGTAAGCCACGAAGAGATTGAAGATGGCGGAAAGTTAGGTTCGATAAACCCGGTTGATGTAGACAGGATCATCAATAAACTAACCCGTGTGGCTGATAACGCTGAATCATTAACCGAAAATTTGACAGGCATAGTCGCCAAGATCAATAATGGGCAGGGCAGCATTGGCCGCCTGTTGAACAGCGACAAAATGGCCCGCGACCTGGAAGGTACTGTTAAACAAGCTCAAACTACAATTAAAACAGTTCACAGTACAACCAACACGCTTAATGAAGACCTTACCGCCGCCCAGCATAACTTTTTGTTAAGGGGTTTCTTCAACAAGAAAAAGAAGCGCGAACAGCAAAGACAGGACAGTATTAAAAAGGCCCAGGAAAAGATTCAGGAGGATAAAGAGAAAGCAGCCAAAGAAGCTCAGAAACAAAAGGAAAAAGCAGCTAAGGAGGCTGCCGATAAGCAGAAGGATGATAATTAACTTTCTTTAAATCAGTGTGTTATGGTTTTATAATAAAATTAAGGTCATGCTGAACTTGTTTCAGCATCTCACTTGCCAGGCCACTTGCTAAGCAAATCGCCTACTTGTCCTGTGGGGTGCTGAAACAAGTTCAGCACGACGGAATGGTGTTAATTCACCTTCTCCAATCTCGCAGCCCAGCCACCGCCTGAAGCCAGTTTGATATTAAGCTTATCTTTTGAAGTTAAATTAACCACAGTTCGTTTGTAATCAGTGCCATCCCTGTCGGCATTGATACCATCTTCAAAAATTACGGCTTTGTAAGTGCCTTCACCTAAAAACGAGAGATCGATGGTTAAATCGCGGGCATCCCAGTTTGTCATTGCACCAATGTGCCACGTGGAACCTTTTCGGCGGGCGAGGGCTACGTATTCACCTACTTTTCCGCTTATAGCCACCGTTTCATTGAAAGTTGTGGGCACAGCGGCGATAAAATCTGTACTTTCCTGTTCTTTTTGATAGGCGGTAGGGTTATCGGCCATCATTTGTAGTGGTGCTTCAAATACGGTATACATAGCTAATTGATGGCAGCGGGTTCCCTGGCTCATGGGGTTACCATTTACCGGGCGAAAATTAGCTTTACTGGCATTACGCATAGCGCCGGGTGTATAATCCATCGGGCCGGACAACATGCGGATGAAGGGAATACTCACATCATAACCGGGATGATCTTTAACACCCCATTTTACATTTTCCAGCCCTTTGACACCCTCAAAATTAAGGATATTTGGAAAAGTACGCTGGATACCGCTTGGTTTATACATGCCATGATAATCTACAATTAACTGATTATCAGCTGCTTTTTGAGCTATTTCATAAAGCGATGAAACCATTTTCTGATCGTCACGATCGATGAAATCTATCTTGAAACCTTTGATGCCCATTTTTGAAAATTTAGCCATCGCAGCATCGGTTTGGCGGGTTAGGGCATACCAGCTTGTCCATAAAATGAGGCCTACATTTTTTTGTTTGGCGTAATCGATCAGTTCCTGCAGGTTAATATCCGGCGAGATCTGGTTCAAATCAACTATGTTCGACCAGCCTTCATCCAAAACCACATATTCCACCTTGTTGGCCGATGCGAAGTCGATGTAATATTTGTAAGTAGGGTTGTTAATGCCCGCTTTAAAATCAACATGGGTAATATTCCAATCGTTCCACCAATCCCAGGCCACTTTACCGGGCTTTATCCATGACATATCTTTAATCCTGGATGGTTCAGATAGTTTTTGAACTATGTCACTATTAGCCAGTTGTTTATCTTCTGTGCTGATGATAGCCACCCGCCACGGGAAACTCCTTGTGCCTTTTGTTTTGGCGATATAATCGGCCCGGCCGTTAACCACATAGTTCATATTAGCGTAACCACCGGTAGTTTCAACCGTGGGGTATTTTGCAAATGCTCCCTGCAGGCTTTGCCCGTTTCCGGTTAAGTACATGCCCGGATAATCCTGCAGATCGGCTTCAAGGATGGCAGCTTTTTTATTGTCGCCAACATTTACCAAAACAGGTAAAAAAGCAAGGCTGTCTTTGGTTACTTCCGATAGCTTAAGTTTACTATATAATGCCTCGAAGGACGTTGTCCATTTATCTTTGTTGCGATAATCATTTACAAAAGGGAGCCACGCTTTATCGTCATTTTTAAAATTGAAATTAGCTTCTTCATTCTGTATAATGATATCACCCTTTTTCTGCGTGATAAAACGATAAGCTACCCCATCATCATACGCACGGAATACCGCTGAATAGTCTCCTTTAAAGTTGATTGTTAGTTGATTATACTGATCGTGAACCTTATCTTTTTTGTAGATAGGTGTATTGAAATACAGATCGGCGGATGACGCTTTTGTGTTTTTTACAACAGAAGATTTACCCAACACTTCACCACCCTGAAGTGTCATTGATATAGCTGATGGTGTAATGATCTCCGTATCCTCATGCTTTACCGACCACCTGATCTTATCACCGGTTGTTACCGTCAGGTCAATCTTACCATCGGGCGATTTGATATGATAGTTTTTTGCCGTTTGGGCTGCTAAAACTGACGCTGAAAAGCAGAGCGAAAGCATGAATAGAAGTTTCATCTTCATCAGGAGTGGTATTAAGGGTTTAAATGTTGGTTTACAGCGGTCTAAACTAAATAATAATCAGTTTAATGAATGATGATTTTATGACGATTTGTGGTGAGATATAAACTAAAAACCATGTCATTGACATGCTTTTTAAAAACATATGCCGACGCTCGGCTCCAACACACAGTTGTTGGGAAGACAAAAACCATGTCATTGCGAGGAGCTGGCTGGATAATGTGCAGCGGGGCGACGCGGCAATCGCATGCTATACAGGGCGGATATGCTTCTGTGCGGTTGCCACGCTGCGCTCGCAATGACATAGTTTTTATTTGTTTGCGATTACTTGCGGCAGCAGGGAATTAATAAGATAGCCGAATCCCCCCAAACACTCTAAATCCAGTCCGATACGCCCCATTTATCTGGGTTTTATCGACTTCGCCACTGTTAAGATAAAGCTCATCTGTACCTGTACCAGTTTGCCAGTGTAGGTATCCGCCACCGGCTTGGATAGCTATATGTTTTGTGATGGTATAAACCAATGCGCCATTCATATTTAAGCCATATCCAATGGCATGATGACGATAGCTTACCGGGTGCTGAAACGTGGTAATAAGGTTCCAGTTACCATCGGCGTTGTAACTTACCTGGTTGTAGGTGATATCAGCATTAAACTTTAGCTTTTCAATCAGTTTTATCGATGCTATGGTTTTGATAAATACACCGGTCCATTTAGTTTGATAGCTGCTGTTCAAACCCGGAAAACGATTGTCGCTATCATACAGAGATAACGATTGCCTGTTATCACTGTATCCTGCATAAGGGGTAAGGTTAAGCCAATTATCATTAATTAGCTGATAACCTGCGCCTAATGCCCAGCCCCGTGTATTACCTTTTCCGGCATTAAAAGTTTCGTTATAGGTATTACCGGTACGGTTATCGTTGCTGTAATCAGAATCGTTAACTGTGCCCGATGTGATGAATTGCCGGCTGTAATCTGCATAAACACTAAACTTTTGATACACATTCCATTGCAGAGAAGCGGTAATAGAATGTCCGCCGATTTTTGTCCATTTCAGTTCCGAAAAAACGTTTGGATTTTGACCATCGCTATTGCCTGCTATCGACCAATGAAAGTTTTCGCGCTGGTAACCATCTGTAATATCAAACTGCAGTTTGTTCCCGTCAGATTGAGCATACACAACACGAGCGCCTAACATCAGCCATAAAAGACAAAAGCCGGTAAATTTTTTCATCAGTAGGTTTATAAAAAAGGAAGCCTGCCCGTTTAGTTAACGGGCAGGCTAAATATATCATTTTAAATTATTGGTTTACTCCAAAAGCTTCCCAGCCCGATGCGGTTGCCCGCGTACAGGTCATGGCTTGTGTGCCGTTTTCGCTCGAGATAAATTTGCCGTTATTTCCCCTGAAGGTAACTTTGCCATCGGTGGTAGGTACCCAGTCAAATTTCTCCCAGTCGCCTACGGTGGTGCGGTTACAAGTGATAGCTTGTGTACCATTTTCGCTTGATACATATTTACCCATAGCCTGAAGCGCTACCTTACCGCCGCCGGCATCAACTACAGTAAATTGTTCCCAGGCCGATGCTGTAGCACGGTTACAGTTCATGGCCTGTGTTCCGTTTTCGCTGCTAACATATTGGTTATTAAATCCTTTTAAGGTGATGGTTTGACCAATTGGAGGTGTAGTGCTGCTACCCGAAAGGTCATAAACCCTTACGTAATCAACTACCATGTTACAAGGCAATGCTCCGTCATTAATGGTATTACCAGGTAAATCGCCGCCGATGGCCAGGTTAAGAATGATAAAGAACGGATTATGGAACGCACCTGTATTGTTAATGTTATTGGCAATATTACCGGTTACATACAAGGTATTATCTACATACCAGCGGATTGAGTTGGCATCCCACTCAACAGCATAGGTATGGAATCCTGTTGGCGTGGTGGTTGTGCTGCCGCCATATTGCACGTGGCCTCCGTTGTTATACCAGTGCATGGTGCCCAAAATGGTATTGGAAGTGTTTACCTGCTCCATGATATCAATTTCGCCGCACTGTGGCCAGCCTACTGTACCGATATTTGCGCCCAGCATCCAAAATGCAGGCCAGGTACCTTGTACACCAGGAAGCTTGATGCTTGCCTCAATACGACCGGACGTTGGCTGATATTTACCGGCGGTAGTTAATTTGGCTGATGTATACGGCTGTCCGCCAACAGATTCTTTTTTGGCTGTAATAGTTAAAAAGCCACCAGAAACCGTTGCATTTGCCGATTGATAGTATTCTTTTTCATTATTAACGCCTGGGTTGCCGTTATCAATGTTCCAGTTTGCGGTGTTAACGCTTGTGCCGTTAAATTCATCGCTCCAAAGCAGTGTGCCTGCTCTTGGTGTGGTGGTTGAACCACCTGTTGTTTCATCGGCCGTTTTAATGGCAGGTGATGGCTTGTTCAAATCCTTGCTGCAGGATGAAATTAAGAACATGAATGCCGACGCAGTTGCGGCGCTCTTCGCAAAGTTTAAAAGTTGTTTCATAATGATGGTATTGGTAAATAATTAATTGGTTTTGCAGGTAATTACTGGTTTACACCAAAAGCTTCCCAGCCCGATGCTGTTGCACGGGTGCAGGTCATGGCTTGTGTGCCGTTTTCGCTTGAGATAAATTTGCCGTTATTGCCCCTGAGGGTAACTTTACCGTCGGTAGTAGGGACCCAGTCAAATTTTTCCCAATCGCCGTAGGTTGTGCGGTTACAGGTGATGGCTTGTGCGCCGTTTTCGGACGATACATATTTGCCCATAGATTGCAGCGCTATTTTGCCAGCACCAGCATCAACAACCAAAAACTGCTCCCATGCAGATGCTGTGGCGCGGTTGCAGTTCATAGCCTGGGTGCCGTTTTCGCTGCTTACGTATTGGTTATTAAAGCCTTTAAGGGTAATAGTTGAGCCGATAGGCGCGCCTGATCCTGAACCGCTTGATTGTGTACCTGTCCATTTAAAGGTTGCTACAGCGCCGGCGGCTAAGGTATAAGTAAATGATTCGGCACCCCATTTAACTTTAAAGCTGCTGCTTGATGAGCCGTTGTTAAGAGCGATAAGCACTTTGCTGCCATCGGAATTTTTAAAAGCTACGTTTTGGATACTGCCCGATAGGTTGGATGAAATGCGGACTGCGCCCGGTCTTACAAATTTTGAAGCGTGACCGATAATGTAATAGCCCACATTACGGGTAATAGAAGTACCGCTAACAGTGATGCCACCTAAACAGGTACTGCAACCACCGGGTGTATGTGGGTTATTGTTTGGATCGGAAGCCAGGTTCCATTCAAGCGCGTTGCGGCTCCAGTTGCGGGTAGCGCCAATAATGAGGGTGTTTACGTGCCATGACAGATCGCCGCCAAAATTGCTTGGCGCACCAACCCATTGCTCGGTGAAGTAGATGTTTTTGTTAGGATAGGCATTATGTACATCGGTTAAAGAACTGATATTGCCTGCATACAGGTGAAATGCGGAGCCGTCAACATAAGGGTTAGCCCCGCCATCGGCCAAAACAGTTTCGGGATAATCAATCCTGTCGGTATTGTGATCGTAAGCAATGATCTTGGTTTGGAAACCGGCTGCCCTGATCTGCGGACCGAGGTTATTTTTGATAAAATTGGCTTCTTCGGCGGGTTGCATTACCATACTCGGGTTATTATATGGGTTAAGCGGTTCATTTTGAGGTGTAATGGCATCAATGGTAATGCCCTGTGCCTGCATAGCCTGTAAGTATTTTACAAAATAGCGCGCGTAGGCGTCATAATATCCTGCCGCTGTATTGAGGCTGCCGCCTGTATAGCCATTGTTTCCGGTTGTGTTCACCTTCATCCAGGTAGGGGCAGTCCATGGGGTGGCTATAATTTTGATGGATGGGTTTATGGCGATGATCTTTTTTAGGATAGGTAGCAGGTCCTGGTTTTCGGCGCTGATGCTGAAGTTGTTCATATTAAAGTCGCCTGCGGTTTGGTTGTAAGTAAAATCATTGGCGCTCAAATCGGAGGCCCCGATGCTGATACGGATATAGCTGATCCCGATTTGCCCGTTGGCCGTACCAAAAAGCTCGTTAAGTACATTGGTCTGATTACTGCCAAGACCGTTCAACAACCCGGCGCTGCCTCCGGTTAATGTGAAGCCGAAGCCATCAATACCCTGGTAGGTTTGATTTTCGTCTACTGTAATGGTAGTGGCATTGGTGCCTGCATCGGCTGCGAAATTGAAACTGGTTTGTGCCTGCAACAGATTTGACTGATCAGCAGTGGTTAGCCAGGCATTCACTACTTCGTTGGCTGCACGGGCTACGGTTCCGCTTGTTTTTTGATCAGGAGCTTCAGGAGCATTTACATTCTTTTTACAGGAGTAAAAGGCTGCGGCAATAAACAGGGTGAGGACTGCAAACCGCCTTAATTTGTAATTGATTTTCATTTAGTTATTATTTAGTTGATTGATTTGATATTCAAAAAAAATCACATAAGCTGCTATACAACAGTTAAATACGCATAATGATATTTAACTGTCACTTAAGAATATCAAAGCATTGTTTCGGGGCGAATGCTCCCGTACAATGCTGTTTTCCGTAAAGCAGAGCTATGTGTAGCTTAAAATTGGTTGTAGCAAATCTACAGGAATTTAAACGGATCAATCAAGTAAAATGTTTATAAATAATTGATTTATAGTGCATTATATGTGTTTTAATACGCTTACATCACATTGTTTAAAACAGCAAAAAGTACTTTAAATAGCCTGTGCAACGTTTTTGTTGCAATGAAATTTTTTTTCTGATACGCTTACTTCGCAGTTAATTGTAAAGAAAAAAAATAGGGGTATATAGCTGTGAGTTATAAGTGATTGGGAATACGAAAAGAAGTATTCTATAAAAGAGTATAATTAAATATCAAAATGACTTGACGGAGAGGAGTCACAAATCATCCGCCGTCCGACAGCCGCACAAGACTTGCGCCCATTGGGTATCGGCCAATGTCATTAAGTTAAGAAAAATCCCCCAGAGGGGGAACAGGTTTGTAGCAACATAATGTATAGAAAATAACCGTGCCAGAGGTACGGAACACCGGAGTTGTGTACCTCTGGCACACTAAGAAAATTCATTCGTTTCATTTCTACAAACCTTTTGCACCTCTGGTGCAATCTGTCAACCCCTTTTGATGCAAGATACTAATTCGTGAAATTCGTTTAAATTGTTATCCGCCTGCTCAGGCATTCGTGCTATTATCAATCACCAGTTTACTCCAGCCTTTATCACCTGCATTTTTGATCTCTTTTTTGCGCTGCTCCATTACTTTTTTAATGCGGGAACTATATGCCCAGCAGGTACTTTGGCGGATAGAAAGGATTTCGGATAGTTTATGTGACGAGATTTTGCCTTTGGTTGAGTACATCAGGAAGATCATGTAGAAAGCCTTATTAATAGGGATGCGGGTGTTTTGCAGTATGGTATAAGCAATCACCGATTCTTCATAACCGCATTTTGAACACCGGCGACTGTAGGGCAGATGCCCGCTGCCGTAATGCGTATTGCTGCATTTACGGCAGGCATAACCGTGCTCCCATTTCAGGTCGGACAGGAATTTGAAGCAGGTTTCCCTATCGGGATAAATGCGGCTGAACTCTTCAAAGTCAACTTCGGTAAGCATTACCCTGTCATGGGTTACTTTTTCGATATCGTTATGCAGGATGATATTATCTTTTTCGAGCAGGACATTCATGCGCGAAATTTCTTCAGCCTGTTGTTGCAGCAATTCATTAACCGATTTAAGTTCTTCATTCTGCTCGGCTATCATGGATGATTTTTCGACCAGCTCACGGGTGCGTTCCTGCACCTGGGCTTCGAGGCTGCGGTTCAGGGTATCTTTCAGTTCCTCGTTCTGTTTCATCTGGGTTATGATGTTTTGCTGGGCGATATCCTTTTCCTTTTTCAGGATCCGAACTTTATCGCCAATGGCAAAAGAGATAAACAGCATCTCCATAATAAAACAAACGCTGAGGCTGTAGTAGTCGAATTCGGTAACAGGCAACCACCAGATGTTTAATGCTATGCAGGTTTTAATGATAAAACCAGTAAGCAGGAAGGTATAGCCAATAACAAAAAACCTTGCCGGTTTATAGCCTTTAATCAGCACATAGCAACCAGCGTAAAATGAAATACTTAGCGGCAAAAACTCGATGATCTTGTAGTTAAACCAGGCCATATTAATAGTAATACAGGCCAGGAAATAGATACACCTGAAAACGATAACCCCTTTAATCACCTTGTTTAAACGAGGGGCGTTGACTTTTAAATTAAGGAGTTTTTGCGCGAAAAGAATAGCAAAAATACTGGCCGAAAACAGGGCGATTCCATAAGCATAATTGTTCCAGCCTGGATTATTTGGCCAGATGTACTGGTAGGCAATACCATCGGCACACATTTCGTACAGACCGATGCTTAGATTGTAAATGATGTAGTACAGGTATTGTACCTGGCGCATGGCTATAAACATCATGAAATTGTACAGGCCAAAAACCAGGATCATGCCATAAAAAACGCCAAAGAAAAAATATTCATCGAGCGCGTAGCCGATAAACCGGCTTACTGTACGCAATACCATGATCACATTTACCGAATGGCCTGAGCGGATGCGGATATAATAAACATCATCGGGCCCTTGATTGCTATTGATGTTAACGCTAAAATTTTTGTGTTTGTAAAAACGGGCGGCAAAAGGGTGGCTGCTGCCAAGTGATGTTATCCGGTAAGTATCTTTAACAGGTGAGTAAACGGTAATACTATCTATTGTTTGATCAAAAAACTCCAGGATCCAGTTGTTATTGGTAGCATTGGCCCTGCCAATTTTAATGCGGTACCAATAAGCCGAGTTATTATGATGGGTAACAGGGGTAGGCTCGGGATTGAATGCAAATTTGCCTGCTAAGTAAGCTGCATGAATACCGTCGAGACCAAGTTTACCGGTTGTATCTTCAAAATAAACAATCTGCTTGTATTCAAAAATATGCTGGTTTACATTGTCGTTTATTTGTACCGTAGTTTGGGCCTTTATGCTTACTGAAAAGCATAAGCAAAAAACAACAATACCGATAAAAAATCTCAGTAACGGTTTAAACATAGGCTCAGCAAAATGAATGTTTTTCGCACCTGTAATGTTGGATTCACTACAGGCGCGAATGAAATGGTTGTTTGGTTAGCGTCAGGCCGGATACAATTATAATATTTTTATTTTTCTAATCCTATTAAAAGTATGTTATACAGTTATTTAAAATGTTAATTTTTAGCTATTTGTTGCTAAAATATTGGTTTTACCATACATAAGTAGCTACCGAGCCGTTGGCTAAAGTGCTTGAAGCTGTTTTTCCATCTATCTTAATATTAAATGATTGCTGGCTGCCGCTTGAATTTAGTACGATCAAAACGGTGCTGCCATTGGTATTTTTGAAAGCAACGTTTGGTAATCCGGCTACATTATCAGATGCGATCCTTACAGCTCCCGGCCGCACAAATTTTGATGCATGTGCAATAATATAATAAGATACATTTTTTGTTACTGCCGATGATGAAGTAACTGTTAACGCACCGCGGCAGGTAGTACAGCCCCCATCAGTATGCGGCCCGTAGTCGGTATCGGTAGCAAGGTTCCATTCCAAAACGTTGCGGCACCAGCTACGGGTTGCACCAATAATAAGGTTGCTTACATGCCAGGACAAGTCGCCGCCAAAGCCGCCATTTGATGGGGTGTATTGCTCTGTAAAATAAAGGTTTTTGTTTGGGAAAGCGTCATGCAGCGGGCCAAGCGCATTGATATCACCATTATATAAATGGAAAGCTGACCCATCAACAAAAGGATTAGCAGTTGCATCGCTGAAAATATCTACCGGGTAAGTGGTGTTATCGGCATTATGGTCATAAACAATGATTTTGGTGGCAATGCCGGCAGCTTTGAATTGCGGGCCAAGGTTGTTTTTGATAAAGTTGGCCTGCTCGTTCGACGGCATATACATAGCCGGGTTATTGTAAGCATTCAATGGCTCATTTTGCGGGGTTATGGCATCAATAGTTATGCCTTCGGCTTTCATAGCCTGGATGTATTTTACAAAATAGCGTGCGTAGGCATCATAATAAGCGGTATTCAAACTGCCGCCTTTAAACCCGTTGTTTCCAAGAGTGTTAATCTTCATCCAGGTAGGGGCTGTCCAGGGGCTGCCTAATATTTTAATGTTTGGATTAATGGCGAGAATCTTCTTCAATACAGGAATGAGATCGGCCTTTTCGGCATCGATAGAAAAGTTTTTCAGATCGACGTCTGTTAAACCGGGGGTAACCTCGTCATAAGTATAATCTGTAGCACTCATATCAGATGCGCCAATGCTGATGCGGAGATAACTTACGCCGATGTGGGTATCATCGGTTGCGAAAAGATCTTTCAAAACTTCGTCCTGCTTTTGGGCGGTAAGTTTATTAAGCACCATGGCGCTGCCGCCGGTAAGGCAATAGCCAAAGCCATCAATGGTTTGGTAGGTTGTAGCAGCATTGATACTAATGGTTGAGCCGCTGCCGGCCGTTGCGCCGAAATTGATAGTGACATTTTGTTTGGCAAAGGCGGTAGCCTGATCGGCAGTGGTGAGCCACATGGCCACATCGCTTTTGGTTGGTGTTACCACCGGAGGTACAACAGGTGGTGCCGGAGTGGGTGCCGCGGTTGATTTTTTGCCGCAGGCCTCGCCACTAAAGATACCGATTGTAATAAATGAGGCTAACAGAACACTTGTAAAATTATATTTCATCGGGGAGTACATTTAAAACCGGTTTACATGAAGTTTAACGGCTTTATTTTGTTAAAAATTGGTTTATTTTATAGCTTAACATGACTAATATATGAACCGCCAATGGCTATAACAAGCGTATATTTGTGGTGTAGAGGTATCAAACGGCCGTTTTTAAGAAATTATGATACGCTTCAATACCAAACAAAATTATTGCCTGCAAGGCAAAAAACTATAAAACCCATGCAAAGCGAACAATACAATACCAAGCCAAAAAAAATTATATTTTTTTTATTAGCGCTGCTGTTTACGGTGCGTTTAACCGCAAATGCACAAAATATCCGGGTTGCCGCCGCTGCCAACCTGCAGCCGGTAATGGAAGTTTTGCAAAAAGATTTTAAGCAAAAAACGGGAATTACTATTGATGCTGTTATTGGTTCGTCGGGCAAGCTTGTAGCACAAATCAGTAATGGGGCGCCGTTCGATGTTTTTTTATCAGCAGATATGAGCTTTCCGGAGACCTTATTTAAAAATGGTTTCGCAAAAGAAAAGCCGGTGGTGTATGCCTCTGGTAGCCTCATCATCTGCAGTACGCAAAACATTGGTTTTGAAAACTGGGAGCGGTTGTTGCTTTCGGCCAGGATAAAAAAGATCGCGGTAGCCAACCCTGCCATTGCTCCTTATGGTAAAGCGGCTGAGCAATCGCTTCAGGATAAAGGGATTTTAGATGATGCCAAACCCAAGATAGTTTATGGTGAGAGCATATCGCAAGTAAATACTTATATCACCACAGGCGTAGCCGATGTTGGTTTCACCACGCAATCGCTGGTGAAGGAACTTGGTAATAAAACGCCATTATATTACAAAATCATCGACCCAAAAACCTATGAGCCGATACAGCAAGGTATCGTGATTCTGAAGCATGGCGCTGATAATTCATCGGCAGATAAATTTTATCGATACATTTTAAGTCCTGCCGCCAAAAGTATTTTCAAGGCCTATGGCTACCGGGTACAATAATTTGTATTTTTATTGATGGACTTATCGCCCATATGGCTTACGTTAAAATTAGCGGGTATTACCACGCTGTTGCTGCTGCTTATCGGGCTGCCATTTGCGTGGTGGCTTTCAAAAGGCAGGTCCCTTATTAAAATCATTATTGAAGCAATTATTACCATGCCTTTGGTGTTGCCGCCGTCGGTGCTGGGCTTTTATTTGTTGCTGGCTTTTAGTCCGCAGCATGGCTTGGGAAAGTGGCTGCATGATACCTTTGACGTGCAATTGGTTTTTTCGTTTCCGGGCCTGATCCTGGCGTCGGTAATTTATAGCATGCCTTTTATGGTGGGGCCGGTAAAATCTGCCCTGCAGCAGTTACCGGCATCATTGGCCGAGGCATCTTACACATTGGGTAAAACCGAATGGCAAACTTTTAGATATGTGCTGTTGCCCAATATTAAACCGTCACTATTAACAGCTGCGGTATTAACGTTTGCCCACACGCTGGGCGAGTTTGGCGTTGTGCTGATGATAGGGGGGAACATCCCGGGAGTTACAAGAGTAGCGTCTATTGCGGTATATGATTCGGTTGAGAAGATGGATTACGCATTGGCTAATAATTACTCGCTGGTTTTATTTTCAATTACGTTTATCCTGGTGATAGCTGTTTTTATATTCAATAAATACCAGGCGAAAGGCCCCATAGTATGATCAGCGTAGATATCGAAATAAAGCTTAAGACTTATCACGACAGGCCGTCGCTCAAAATAAACAGGCAGTTTAATACGGGCAGTATCACTAAAATCTTAGGGCCATCCGGTTCGGGAAAAACCACCTTGCTGAAAATAATTGCCGGCCTGGGCTCTCCTGAAAGCGGAAAGATCGTAGCTGATGGTGTTACCTGGTTTGACGCTGGGCAAAAGATCAATCTCTCTCCCCAAAAAAGAAATGTTGGCTTCGTATTCCAAAGTTATGCGCTGTTCCCGAACATGACGGTACAACAGCACCTGGAATATGCAACAACAGATGCGGACTGGATAAAGCAATTACTAAAACTTGGGCAACTGGATAAGTTGGTTAATCATAAGCCCGATCATCTTTCGGGAGGGCAACAACAGCGCCTGGCAATATTAAGGGCGCTGGCCATTAAGCCAAAGCTGCTTTTGATGGACGAGCCATTTTCGGCACTGGATAGTAAAATAAAAACTACATTGATTGCCGAACTTAAGCTTTTACTTACGCAATTAGGAATAACTACCATCATAGTAAGTCATAATTTAAAGGAGCTGGAAATGTTTGGTGGGGAGGTGATTGATTTTGAAGGGTTGATTTAAGCATTTTATAAATACCCCGCCGCCCGGCTCCGGCAAACACAAACTAAATATTTTTCGACTTGCGCTCGTTTTTAACGAGCGCTTAATGTGGATTGGCGTTTGTAACGCCATTTACGAGGCGCTTACGTTACAAACGTAAGCCCATTTTAAGCACTCATCACAGATGAGCGCAAGTTGTCTTCACATCTATAAGGTAGTAAAAAACGGATGTCATGCTGAGCTTGTCGAAGCATGGTGGATAGGGCCTCTGCGCGCGACCCTTCGACAAGCTCAGGGTGACAGGCCCTCTTTGCGGCAACAAAAAATCTTAATTATTTACTATTGCTCTTATCCCCGTCAGATATCGACTTGATGAGGCTGCCCCACGCAAGCGGGTTTAACAGCGGATTTGGGGTAAGGGAGTGCGAGTTCAGGATAGTGGTATGCATGTTTTGTGCATTGGCCGATTGTATTTCCTGGGCATCGCGGGGTAACGTATTGTAAAGGGCAGATAGGGTGGCTTTGCTGATGTTTTTGCGGGCTATTTCCAGGTCATCATCAGCAAGTTTTATAGCCAGGAAATCTTTTTTAAACTCATCGGTGGTTGCCCACGGAAATACGTGAAATGTAGGCAGATTGATGATCTGCGCTTTTAGGGAAACCTGGGTAGTATAGCTTTCATTTGGCAGGTTTGATGGAATAACCACGGTAACAGGTGCGTAGCCCACGCAGGTAAAACGAAGCGTATCGCGTTCATGCACTACAAAAGAAAAGTAACCCTTATAGTTGGATACGTTAACGATATTATGTGCCGTAGTATTGGTAATGGTTACGTACGGAATAGTGATCTTGATGCTATCCGCATTATGTGTGATGCCTGTAAACTGCACAACGGGGCGATCTTTGCTTTGCGCAAAAGCACCCAGTGATACAAACATAAACAACAGGCCAACTAAATATTTCATAAAACCATTAACTACTTAACTCAACATATATTACGCTGTCAAAGTCAAAATAGTTTTTAAACTTCATCAAAAGTAAGTCATATCCCCAAATTGATCCGGGGATTTAACATTACTTAACAATTACCTTAAGTTTTCGGGAAGCACGGCATTAGGGTCATCAATGTCCGTTAGATTTATGGCCTCAATGGCGGTAACTTCGGGCACAGCTTTTTTAATAGCCTGCTCAATACCGGCTTTAAGGGTCATGATGCTCATTGGGCATGATCCGCATGAGCCCAGCAGCTTTAACTTAACTACATTTTCAGGAGTTATCTCCTCAACAGAAACATTCCCCCCATCAGCCTCCAAATACGGACGGATAGTATCTAAAGCTGCTTCAACCTGATTTAATAAACTCATTTTTATTAATTTATAACGTTATGTAAAGTTATTAATTATTTACAATATTTTCTGCACTTAGTGCTTTGGCATTTGATATGGCCACCTGCTGTGCAACACGCTCGGCCATCTGAACAAAAGCGGTAGTCATTGGGCCGTCTTCTTCAAGCACGGTAGGTTTGCCGGCATCGCCCGAATCGCTGATACCTTTAATCAATGGGATTTCGCCTAAAAAGGGCACTTCCAATATATCGGCCAGTTTGTGGCCACCACCTTTACCGAATATATAATATTTGTTTTCGGGCAGTTCGGCAGGGGTAAAGTACGACATATTTTCAACCACACCCAATATTGGCACATTGATAGCAGGCATCATAAACATACCAATGCCTTTTTTAGCATCGGCAAGTGCTACGTTTTGCGGGGTAGTAACAATTACGGCTCCTGTTACCGGGAAGCTTTGCGTTACTGTGATGTGGATATCGCCCGTACCCGGAGGCAGGTCGATCACCAGGTAATCCAGATCACCCCAGTCGGCATCATTGAATAATTGTTTTACTGCGGTAGATACCATCGGTCCGCGCCATGGCACCGGCTGGTTAGGATCGGTGAAGAAACCTATCGACAGTAACTTGATACCATATTTCTCTATCGGCTCAATTCGGGTTTTTCCGTCAACCTGGCTGGCCATAGGGCGGGCACCTTCCAGGCCAAACATGATTGGTACCGATGGGCCATAAATATCAGCATCTATCAATCCCACCTTAGCACCTGATTTTGCCAAACCTAAAGCAAGGTTGGCCGCAACGGTTGATTTACCAACGCCACCTTTGCCCGATGCTACCGCGATGATATTTTTAACACCCGGTACGCCGGTGTTTTTTTGAGTGGTAACCCGCGAGGTCATGTTGATATTGATAATAGCATCCTTGCTTACAAAATGCAGGATAGCGTTGCGGCAGGCATTTTCAATCATCGCCTTCAACGGGCACGCCGGAGTGGTAAGCACAACCGAGAAGCTAACGTTGTTGCCATCAATATGAATATCCTGGATCATGTTGAGGGTAACCAGGTCTTTTTTTAAGTCTGGTTCTTCAACATTACCCAATGCTTGTAATACTTGTTCTTTAGTAATTGTCATAATATGAGGCAAATTTATGAAAACGGGGCATTGATTAAGTTTATCAGGAAACAATTTGCAAAAACAACCGTTTGCAGGGGATAAGATTTAGTTTAGTTTTGGATAAAATTAACAAATGAAGCGCCTTAATCCTAAATACATACGCATAGCCGCATATATTCTTGTTCCCTTAATTCTTATTCTGCTTATCGGCGGATATGTTGCCTACTCAAAACGTGGAGCCCTGCTCGAAAAAGCCATTGACAAAGCTAAATTAAAAGCGAAGAGAGATTATAATTTAGATGTAAAAATAGGATCGGCCCAGTTTACCGGCCTAAGCACGATTGCATTCTCTGATATCAGCATTGTACCGGACGGACGGGATAGCTTGCTGAACATCAAAAATTTCTCGGTAAGTGTACGCGTTATGCCCTTGTTACTGGGCGAAGTAAAATTATCAGATGTGGTGCTGCAGGATGGTTTTATCAGCCTTGTTGATAAAAATGGCGTTAAAAATTTCGACTTCCTGTTTAAAAAGAAAAAGGATTCGACAGCAACCGATAATAAGGCCGATTTAAGCAATATTGCCCATAACCTGATCAACGAGGTACTTTATAAAATTCCGGATAATTTATCGCTCAATAATTTTAATATCAGTTTTAAAAGCGATAGCGCACAGCTTAAGCTATTAGCCCAAACCGCGCTGATCAAAGACGGGCAGTTGACTTCGACAATAAAGGTAAACGATGGGGAGGCTACCTGGCATTTTGCCGGTAAAATGCATCCGTCGGATAAGGACATCGATGTGATGCTTTATGCCGATAATCACCAGAAGGTAGAATTGCCAATCATCGAAAAGAAATTTAACCTGAAACTTAATTTCGATACGCTGCAAACTAAATTAAGTAAAGAGGATCATAGCAGCGGTGAAACCACCATTTCAGGTTCATGGTCGGTTAAAAACCTGCTGATCCGGCATCCGGGTATTTCTTCTACAGATATTGTGTTTCCGGAGGCGGCTATTGATGCTGATGTTAAGGTGGGTACCAATTATGTATCGATTGACAGTACTTCTACTATCCACATAAAAAAACTAACCGCGCATCCTTATATCAAGTACACACTAAACCCGGTAAAGATTTATGAACTGAAGCTGAATACCGGATGGCTTAATGCGGCCGATATTTTTGATTCGTTCCCTACCGGGATGTTTGATGCGCTCGACGGGATCCAGGTTGCCGGTAAACTGAACTATCACATGAACTTTTTCATGGATACATCAAAACCTGATGATTTGATATTTGATTCGGGAATGGATAAAGACAACTTCCGGATCCTTAAATTTGGACGTACCGATTTAAGTAAACTTAATAGTCCGTTTATATATACGCCTTATGAAAAAGGCAAACCGATGGCGCCACACCTCATTGGCCCGGAAAATCCGGAGTTTACTCCGCTGCAGCAAATCTCACCTAATTTAAGGAATGCGGTTATGACTGCCGAAGACCCTTCATTTTACACCAACCATGGTTTTGTGATGGAGGCTATCCGTAAATCGATAGCTACCGATTTTAAAACTAAAAAATATAAACGCGGCGGCAGCGGGATATCACAGCAACTGGTGAAAAACGCCTATCTGAGCCGGGAGAAAACGCTATCTCGCAAAATAGAAGAGATCCTGATAGTATGGCTTATTGAAAATAACCGCATCATGACCAAAGACAGGATGCTGGAGGTTTATTTTAACATTATTGAATGGGGGCGCAATATTTATGGAATATCAGAAGCCTCGCACTATTATTTCGGCAAAGCGCCATCTGAACTTAGCCTTGGCGAAAGTATTTACCTGGCCAGCATCGTGCCTTATCCTAAGGGAGGATTGTATGCATTTCAGCCGGATGGTACCTTACGACCGGGACTGCATGGCTATTTTAACCTGATAGGCAAGCTGATGGCCATGAAAGGATATACCGCCCGTGATACCAACGCTTATGGCTTTTATGAGGTGCGTTTAAGGGAAAGCCTGCGCCGCCAGATTGCCCCTGTTGATACCGCAACTGCTGATAGCCTCATGAAACAAGGTGGTGCGGATGACGATAGCATTTTGCCTGTAGTTGAAGAGCCGGTAAAAAGGCCAAACTTTTTCCAGCGTCTTTTTGGTAAAAAGGATACTACCGAACAAAAGGCCGAAGAAAAGCAGAAACAAAAAGAGCAAACTGTAAAGGAACAGATCAAAGCCCAGATAGAAGCGCTTAAGGCAGAATATAAACTCAAGATTGACGCCGTAGATACCACAGGCGGCCGAACGCGAAAAGAAGTACGGCAGGAAAAACGGCGCTTAAGGAATGAAGAGGATGAAAAGGAAAAGGAGTTGAAGGATAAGATGCCGTAATCGAGAATAAAAAGGATGTCATAAGATATGAAAACGGACATTCTGCCAAGCAGAATGTCCGTTTTGTATTTATGCACTGCCGCGAGTTTAGCGTAGCGTAACTCGTGGTTGGCATCTTGTAAGCTTTCAGCTTACTTAGGTTCAGCTGAAAGCTGAAACCATGGTTGACCACGGGTTGAAAACCCGCGGCAGCTTGAATGAAGAGGATGAAAAGGAAAAGGAGTTGAAAGATAAGATGCCGTAAGATTACGATGATGTAAATAGTAACGGGTATTCTGGTTAACGGAATGCCCGTTTTTTATTTAATAAGCCAAGGAAAATTATCTAATTACAATTACATGGCCAAACTTATATGTTTAAACATATATATTTGTTTCAACAATTGAGATAATCATGTCATTAGTAGAAAAATTACAATGGAGATCGGCTGTTAAGAAATTCGATCCCAGCAAAAAAATAAGTACACAGCAATTAGAGGCTTTAAAAACCGCTATCCAGTTAGCACCGTCATCATTAGGCCTGCAGTCATATAAAGTGATTGTTGTGCAGGATGCTGAAACCAAACAAAAATTACGCGCAGTAGGATATGACCAGGCGCAGATCACCGATTCGTCGGCTTTGTTTGTATTTGCCTCATTAACAAACCTTGATGAAGATTTTGGGAAAAAATTCATCGACCTTGTTGCTTCAACCCGTAGCATTGACCGCGAAAGCCTTGCCGGTTATGAGCAAATGGTATTAGGTACGCTTGCAAGCCGTACAGACGCGCAAAAAGTAGAATGGTCGCACAAACAAGCCTATATTGCTTTAGGTGTTTTATTAGCCGAAGCTGCCGAGCTTGGCGTTGATGCTGCTCCGATGGAAGGTTTTGATGCTGCAAAATTTGATGAGATCCTTGGTCTGAAAGAAAAAGGATTAACTACAACTGTAATTGCTGCAGTAGGTTTCCGTGCCGAAGACGATGCTTACAGCAAAATGATAAAAGTTCGCCGTCCGCAAAGCGAGTTATTTATTGAAGCATAATTTAGGTTGATTGAGTGAATGGTTGATTAAGTGAGTAGTTGTTGGTATGCTGAAATTCAACCACTCACTTAATCAACTATTCACTACTCTCCAATCGAAGATTTCCGGATAAACAACTTCGATTTTAATACATGCTCCTTTTTAGGAGTATTGCCATTATTTTCGAGTACATCAAATAATAATGTTGCAGCCTTTACGCCCATTTCATAGGCCGGCTGTGTTATGGTTGAAAGTGGGGGAGAAAGCAAGGGGGCTACTCTAAGGCTCGAAAAACTGATCACTTTAAGATCGTTAGGGATAGAGATACCGATATCATTACAAACATAATAGGTAGCGAAAGCCAAACGTTCAACAGAGCTGAAAATCCCATCGGGCCTGATTTCCTGTAGCGCTTTTTTCAGGATCTTATAGTTTACTTTCTCATCGTTACTACAATCAATCACCAGGTTATCATCAAACGCTATCTTGTGCCTGGCCAAGGCGTCCATATAGCCCTGCATCCTCACTTTACCTATCGAAATGCTTTTGTTAACCACCAGGTAAGCCACTTTTTTGCAGCCCGTTTTAATAAGGTGCTCGGTTGCTGCAAAGCTGCTGTCATAGTCGTTGGTGGTGACTTTGGCAGCCTCAATATCTTCGTAAACACGGTCGAAAAATACCACAGGCACATGCTTTTTCTCCAATTGGCGCAGGTAGTTGTGATCGTTGGCTTCGCCGGATACCGACATGATGATACCATCGGCTTTGCCATTGTTAAGGTAGTTTACAAATGATACTTCCTTTTCAAAAACATCATCTGTACGGTAAAGTAAAATGTAGAAACCTTTTTTGCGGGCAACCTCTTCAATGCCGTTTATAGCCTGCGAAAAAAAGTCGTTTGCTATTTCAGGAACAATAACGGCCAGGGTATTGGACTTTTTATCGCGGAGGTTGCTGGCATAATGATTGGGCAAATAGTTATGCTGTTTGGCATAAGCCAGGATCCGTTCTTTGGTATCCTTATTAATATCAGTATTTCCGTTAAAAGCCCTCGATATAGTTGATGTGGATATATTGAGTTCCTTTGCCAGTTTCTTGATATTGATATTGTCCATTTTTGCCCGCTAAATCTATTTACTATGTGCCAAATGTAATAAAACAGATCAATTGTGTTTAATAATCAAGGCTATAAATGTTAAAATAGCATTAGAAAAATAGCAAAATCAGGACACTGTTTCGGCTCAGGCTTTCATGACTTAACTGTAAGTTAATCAGTGGCATGCACTTTGTATAATTCAGGGTATAGCATTCACGGATACGGTTTATGGCAAAACGGGTTTTGATAGTTGATGATAACGAGCTGATGATAGAGGTAATGACCTATATTTTGCTCGGCAACGGGTACGAAGTAGCCGCGTTAAGTCGTATCCATGAAATTTTTAAGATTATTAAAGCATGCCGTCCCGACCTGGTGATCCTGGATATTGCCGATAAAAGTATGGATGGCCGGGAGCTATGCCGGCTTATTAAACTAAACCGGGCTACCAAAAACCTGCGGGTAATTGTGTGTTCGGAAAATGAAGAAATGGAGCCGCTTACATCACAAAAAGGAGCTCCTGATGATGTTTTGCATAAGCCATTTGGCATGAACAGCCTGATCCGCAAGGTTGAACTACAGCTGGCTGCATAACTAAATTTTAAAATAATAAATTGTAAATTAACGTGTTATGTTAAAAAATAGTAATGCTTTCACCCTGCTGTTGCTTTTGTAACATGGGATATGTATGTTTACCGAAGAGAAGATAAAGATGGGATTGCCACTAAGAATAACTTTTAATGATACCGATCACGTGTATCAAATTAACACCTCGCCAATTACACCAACCACCAGCGAACTTGAGATCCTGTTAAACGGCGAGAAGATAATCCTCCAAAAAGATGCCCGCCGTGTATGGGTACAAAAAGGTGAAGGCCCGGTAATTGACCCTGAGTTTGCACAGGCATTGGGACGTTCGGTTGCTTTGCGGTTTAGGATGTAAGCGAATTAGTTTACGGTTGTTAACGTTAGTACAAATAAATTTTTCCCCTTTAATTTGTTGAGGGATGGTACTACATCGCTTTGATCTTTTATATCCAGGATCAGACCAATAAAAAAATCACAGGGGCTTTTGTCGCCAATTTCTACGCTTTTTATTTTGATGAGGTCATCATTTAAGCAAACAAAATCCCCGCATGCAATTTGCCCCGGGGTAATTTGACCTGCTATCACCAACCCGCGACCGGTAAGGTTAAACCAATCCTGAAGTAGAAATTGAGCGGTATTTTGCATAGAGAGGTAAAGTAACAAAAAGTAGCCCATTCAATGAATAAGAAATACACTCTTATTCATTGAATGGGCGTTATTAAATCTTATACCAAAACCAGCATCACAATCCCCATCAAAATCATCAAGCCATCTTCAATAATGGTAACGGTGCTCATGGGCAGGTTAAACACAGCGCCAAGGCAGGCACACCGGATCTTCCTTTTGTTGAAAACGCTTTGCAGTACACCAACCAGGCTTACAGTCATTACTACAACCATGATAGCATTAACGGTTACCGGGGCTATGTTTAGGGCAAAAGCGAGCCCTAAACCTAATTCAACAAAAACATAAGCGTAACCCCATCCGCGCCAGCGTTTGGCCACTATATCGTACATACTGTAGCTCTCGGCAAAACCGCCGAGATCCAACAGTTTAAAAAAAGAAAACACCAGGAAAAAGCCGCTCATGAAAATACGCATCATGGTCATGATGTTAAAAGAGCTGCTGTAACCTGCAATTAATGAAGCAGCCAACAAATAACCGAATATGAGCAGGATGGGCTTGTAAGTTTGGAGCCATGTGCGGGTTTCGGCATCATCGGCCACACTCATGACATGATGATTTGGTTCTGCTTCGCTAAGCTGATATTTGGGGTAAGCAGCAAGGGCTTGCTGAAGATCGGTTGTTGATACATGCTTTTTCATAGTGATATCAGCAGTGCCTTCGGCTAATGAGATATCAACTTTTTCGATATTGGGAACCTGCTGCAACAGGCTTTGTACTTTGGCAAGGCAGCCCGTGCAGGTCATGCCGGTGATATTATAGGTATGTGTCATGATAATTTGTATTTGTTGATACAAAATTACCAAGGGACTGCCGGCCGTTGTTACAGTATTATAGTTATGATTTATAAGATTTACAGTTTAGCACGAATACCTGGCGAGCGTGTTAGATTTAACCGAATTACACAAATCGTCAGCGACAAACTTCCGCATTAACAATTCGTTTTAATTCGAAAAATTCGTGCTTTATATATCCTCCAGATTTTGACGCTTCCTTCCCTGCAATGCTTTAAAAGCCGAAGGCGTCATGCCGGTTACTTGCTTAAACTGGCTGGATAGGTAGGCTACGCTGCTGTAGCCCAGTTGAAAAGCAATCTCCGAAAGGCTAAGTTCATTATAAACCAACAGCTCCTTTACCTTTTCAATTCGCTGCGCTATGTAGTATTTTTCAATTGTTGAGCCCTCCACTGCCGAAAACAGATTGCTCAAATAGCCGTAATCGTAATTAAGTTTTGATGAAAGCAGGGCCGAAAGCTTTAACGGCGATTGTGCTTCTGTATAGTGCACATGCTCAATGATGAGCGTTTTGATCTGTTCGATGAGGCGGCTTTTTTGATCATCAATCAATTCAAAGCCGAGGTCATTCAGCGAACTTTCCAGTTGCTTGAGCTGCGATGGGGTAGGCGCCTCCTTAATTTCTACCTCGCCAAGGTCCACCACAGTGGGCTGCAGGCCCGCTTTTTCAAGCTCGGTTTTTACCATCATTTTGCAGCGGCTGCAAACCATGTTTTTTATATACAGCTTCATGGCGGCAAAACTACTGTTTTAAAGCCTCATCCACCAGTTGTTTCAGTTCCTTGTAGCGCTGCTGCCTGTTATCATTTTTAATATAGAAAGTCATCATAAAGGCGGCATATTTCTTATCCTTATCTATCCACGGAAAACTCCCAAATAGCCCCGGGCTGCTTACCGTATGGGCATCAAATACCCACTCGCCATAACCATAGCCCAATCCGCCGGCTTCGGCAGGGGAATAGGCTACCTTCACATCGGGGGTGAGCCTGTTTACCTGCATCTCAGCTATGCTGCCTTCGCTCAGGATACGTTTACCATTAAAAGTACCCCGGTTCATGATCATCGTCAAAAAGGCGAGGTAATCTTCGGATGTACTGTAGGCCCCGCCAGCAGGTAAAGCCACTTTAGCGTTGCCGAAATCGGTGTGCTGCATGTTGAGTGGGCGGGCAATGCGCTCGGCAAAAAGGGTTTCAAAATTTTTGCCGCTGATCTTCTCAATAATTGCACCGGCAATCTGCAGGCCGGCATTACTGTAATGAAAAACTTTACCCGGTGTACCTTCCATGGGCAAGGCGGCAATATCAGCAATAGCATCGTTCATAGAGTTTTCCTGGCGCATTTCTTCCAGACTTTCTTTTAAAGGCGGAGTTTTGATGCCAGTTTGGTGCGACAGGCATTGGCCAATGGTTATCCCTCCCTTGCCATGTTGTGAAAGTACGGGGAGGTATTTACCAACGGTATCGCTGAGGTTTAATTTCCCTTCATCAACAAAGGTCATTACCAAAGCGGCACTAAGCCATTTGCTGCAGCTGGCAATAGCTACCCGGGAGGTAGAGGTATAATCGTCGAGGTCGGCCTTTTTGCCCTGCTTGCGCGCAATCATCCGGTTAACAATCTTTTGCCTCATGTTCATATCATTAACGGCATGATTGTAAACAAGCTTACCGTTTTGATAAACAACAAGCACCACCCGGCCGCCCATTTCTGAAGCATGGTCGTTTAACCAATTATCAACCTTGCTGAAGTTATATTGCGCATTGGCTTTGATGTTACAAATCAGTAATAAGCATAGGATAAGGGATAGTTTGGGTTTCATATTTAAATGATTTATAAGCCTGTTTGACAGCTAAGCTAATTTAAGGTTTATTCGGATAGGCTGTTTTAGGCAGGTTGGCACAAAAACGGATTGTTTTGTAGTCTCAACTTCCTTTTTTACCCGTTTAACGATTGTTTTTCCTCTCCCAACTAATTGTAATACCCATTATTGGGGATTGTACTTTTCTTTGTATTGCAAAACCGAAAGGCTATGAAAACCAAAAAGAAACCTTTGTATCAACGAAAAGCATTTATCATTATCCTTATTTTATTTGTGGGCTTTGTGGGCATCCAGTTTGTACGTCCGGATGTACCTAATCTTCCGGTAACCGGCGACCTGGAAGCTCCGGCCGATGTTAAGGCCATTATTCAGCGGGCCTGTTATGATTGTCACTCTAACAACGCCAATTTGCGCTGGTACGATAAGATAGTCCCTGTTTACTGGGGCGTTGCATCGCATATCAAGGATGGCAGGGCCGATCTTAATTTTTCGGAATGGAACAAACTCGCCCCAGCCGATCAGAAAGGAAAACTCTGGGAATCGATCAACCAGATCATTGCCGGGGCCATGCCTTTGCCAAGTTATACCGCTGTTCATACGGAAGCAAAAGTATCACCGGCTGATCTGGCCGTGTTGAAAAACTATCTTGCAAGTATGGTTCATAGCAAACCTGCCGATACCGCTGCTATCAATGCGGCAGATAAGCAATATCTGCATTGGGAAAAAAATGAAACAGCGATCACCAAATTGTCGACAGCCGCAAATGGCATTTCCTACATTCCCGACTATAAAAACTGGCAGCCCATCAGCACTACCGAGCGTTTTGATAACAACACGCTGCGCGTGATTTTTGGTAACGACATCGCGGTTAAAGCTATCAAAGAAAACAAAATTCACCCATGGCCAAACGGCGCAATATTTGCCAAAGTAGCCTGGGCGCAGCTACAGGATAAGGACGGAACCACTCATACCGGCGAATTCAAGCAAGTGGAATACATGATTAAAGACGACAAAAAGTATGCATCTACCTACGGATGGGGCTGGGCAAGGTTTAAAACACCAAAGATGGTTCCTTATGGCGGTGCCAATGTATTATTTACCAAAGAGTGTATGAATTGCCACAAACCAATGGCTGCCGAAGATTTTGTATTTACACTACCCATTAAACACTAAGCCCATGAAAACAGTATATAGTTTAATTATAGCATGCACGTTAATGCTGGCGGCCTGCTCTGACAATAAACAGGTTGAGTTATACAACACTAAAGCCGCCCTTCCGGCATCGGCAAAATATAACCTCGGTGGCCTAAAAGTAATTACCTCGTTTGTTAATAAAACGAAAGGAACGGCTTCAACACTTTATGGTAATGATTTGGCATTAAAAGCTGCCATAGAAGGGAATAAGATAATTGCCGGAAATGAGATTTTTACATTGGTAACCTGGAAACAGCAGGATGATGATCACTGGTTTGGCGCTAAGATCCCATCGGATGTTGAATCGGTGGAAGTGATTAAAACCGCTTCATCGGGCAATAATGTCGCTATTAATTATCAGCAACTAAATGGTAAACCCCTCGATTTAAAAACGGATACATCAGGCCAGGCCGAAAGAATTAAATATATCCTCGGTCAAAAGCCGTCAGTTTTGCCGTAGTTAATGAAAAGGGATTATTAACTTGAAAAAAGCGCAGGGCTATGGGATTCCCCTCTTGAGAGGGGTGGAGGGGTGTGTTTCTGCTTTGATAAACCTATCGCTTAAACACCCCCCTGCTATCGCTCATGCCTACGCGCCCCCTCTCAAGAGGGGATTTAAGAAAAGCTCATCAATCTGCCTTTAGCTTTTTAGGCAATATCTATTTCCGTCCGGTCACCATCCGCCGGAGGTACATCAAGCGTTTTTACCGGTTCTAACCCTGAAGCATACCCAAACAAGCGACGCTCTTTGATTATTGTAGCTACCTCGGCTGGTACAAATTCTTCCCAGCCATCAGCACCCAGTTTTATCAGCTCCAGTACATTGTCGGTTTCAACGTTGAGGTTGTTTTCGTTATAATGCCTGATATCTTCTATTTTATTGTTGGCTATCAGGTAGCGGTACAAATCTATCAGGTGAGGCGGCAGGTAAAAACGCAGGCAATTCCAGATTACGCCATCGCGCAAGGTTGGGTATATAAACAGCTTTACCTTACGGCTAAACAGTGTGGCGAATGATTCCAAAATGCCGCCCGGTAAATCTTTATAGTGCTCTTCAGAGAAGATATACTCAAGGTTAGGGAAACCAAGTACTACGCCCATTTTAAGCTTGGTGATTTTTGACAGGTAGGCCACCAGCTTATAATACTCGTGGAAGTTGGAGATCATTACCGTTTGCCCTAAAGAGCCAAGAATATCTACGCGGTCAAGGAAATCCTTTTCGTCTATATCGGCATTGATATCGGCATTACGTTCTTTAAGGGCCTGGAGCGTAAGCTCGGTAACAACCACAACGTTTTCTCTGTCAACATCTGACTCCTGGAGAAACTGCTTAACGCCCGTGTTTAACATGTCCATATGTACATTGATAACCGGACGGAAACGGCCTCGCACCATTACGATGTGTTTTTTGTATAGCACTTCAGAAGGCTGCAGGTTTTTACCATCGGGCCCAAACAACGCTGCATCCGAAAAACCATATTTTACCAGGTGAAGGCTCATCAGGCGGTTATCGACCTTGGTGAAGTTGGGGCCTTCAAAACGGATCATATCAATCTGGATCCTGTCGCGCGATAGATTGTCCATCAGCGAAAGCAGGAATACGGGAGGGATTTCGTTGTAATAGAAACAGGCGTACATCAGGTTTACACCCAATATACCTACGGCCTGCTGCTGCAGGTTATTATCGTTATCCAGCAGCTTAACGTGAATTACCACATCATTGTACTGCCCGTTGGGTTCCAACTGAAAGCGAACGCCCATCCAGCCGTGGCCTTCATTGGTTTTATTGTAATTGAGGGCCGATATCGTATCTGCGAAGGCAAAAAAGGTTGATGTATCACCTCGTTGCGCGCCAAGGCGCTCAATGATGAGGCCGTATTCATGACTAAGCATGGCCATCAACCGGGGTTCGCTCACATAACGGCGGCTTTGCTGTACCCCATAAATAGCATCTGAAAAAAGCATGTCATAAGCCGACATGGTTTTGGCTATAGTACCGGATGATGCTCCGGCTTTAAAAAAGTTTGCTGCTACGTCCTGTCCGGCTCCAATTTCGGCAAATGAGCCATAAATTTCGGGGTTAAGATTAATGGCCAGTGCTTTTTGCTTGGTTCCAATATCTTTATTGTGAATGGCATTCATACCCATAAATTATTATAGTTTACTGTTACCAGTAGTATAACCTAAGAAGGCCTAAAATTACACTTTTTTAAGCGAAGGCGTGTTAAGAATGTATTACAAAATAAGTAAAGCCCCATTTTATTACTTTCAGAAAATAAATTAATGTGTTTTTGACAGGTTATAGAACCGCGGCAACGCGTTGATAGTCATAATATTCAAACAACGTACGGGCCTGCTGAATAAGAAGACTTGGCTGATATAAAACTGAACAATCTGAACAGGCCTGTTTTACCGTTGGAGTGTTTAAATTTATATGAATGCAAAAGGTTTAAACTACAAGTTATTCAAATCCCTTTCAGAAATGGATTTAAAAAACACACAGATCGACGTTTCGTTCATGCCGTTGTCCAGCCGGTATGGCTCGGCCATAATTGAAAATAAGGTTACTAAGCAGGTGTATTACTGTAAATTTGTTGCAATTGATTCAAAATACCGGATAACGGCAGTAATGACAAAAGGGAGGTCCTGGTTTGGTCCCGAAAGTCACCTGATGGCCGTCAGGATGCTTGCCGCTCCATCAAGTGAAGTATCTGTATTAAAGGTTGTCAGCAATTAGATTCCTTTTCCCGATTAAATAAACCGATCAAAAAAATAATTAAAAACATTTGCGTAGTTAAATGGCTACATTTATATTTGTAGTCAAATAGCTACACGATGAATTTACGACGAGATGTATTTCAAGCCATTGCCGATCCAACCCGGCGGGCTATCCTTTTGCTTGTGGCCACACAAGCTATGACGGCCGGTGTAATAGCGTCAAATTTTGATACCGCCAGGCCTACCGTTTCCAAACACCTGCAAATACTTACCGAGTGCGAATTGCTTAAACAGGAGCAAAACGGCAGGGAGATCTATTATCATATCAACGCAGAAAGAATGAAAGACGTAGCCGACTTTATCGAGCCATTCCGCGCTATGTGGGAAGACAGGTTCAACAAATTAGAAGACATCATGAAAAACTACAAAGGCAAATAACATGGAAAAGAAAACAAAAATAGACGCCGAAAACGGCAAACAGGACTTAACCATAACCCGCGTGTTTGACCTGCCGGTCGAACTGCTTTTTAAAGCCTATATAGAACCCGAAATTGTGGAGCAATGGATGGGAACAAAAGTGCTGAAGCTTGAAAACAAAAAGCACGGCAGCTGGCAGTTTGAAACAAAAGACCCCCATGGTAATGTAGTTTTCAAAGCCAACGGAACAATTCATGAGTTTATTCCCGGCCAAAAAATCACCCGCACATTTGAAATGGACAATGCACCGTTTGACGTACAGCTGGAGTTCCTGGAATTTGAAAAGCTTACCGACGATACCAGCAGGCTCAATATGCACGTGGTGTACAGAACGCCCGAACTCAGGGATCAGATGTTGAAGCTTCCTTTTGAATACGGTATAAACATGGCGCACAACCGCCTGCAGGAAGTACTAAACAAATTGAAATAATAGCCTGTTATGAAAAGAAATAAAATTATTTACTGGATTGCTACCCTTTGGCTTGCCTTAGGGATGATATCAACCGGAGTTGTACAGTTAATGAAAATGAAATCAGGGGCCGGCGGTGCCGACAGTATTGCTCATTTAGGCTATCCTGCGTATTTTCTGACTATATTGGGAATTTGGAAAGTTTTGGGTGTTATTGCAGTATTGATGCCTAAGTCTCCGGTAGTAAAGGAATGGGCATATGCAGGTTTTTTCTTTGCCATGTCGGGAGCGATATTTTCGCATCTTGCAGCAGGTAATGCGGTGAACGAGATTTTTCCTGCTTTGCTTTTACTGGTACTAACAGTAATTTCGTGGTATTTCAGACCGGCCGATAGAAAGATGAGCCCGGTTAACCAATAATAAACAACATGAACCCAAAGGTTGATTTTTATTTTAACGAAGCCGAAAAGTGGCGGGAAGAAATAGAGCAATTGAGATTGATTGCGCTTGATTGCGGATTGACCGAAGAATTAAAATGGGGCTGCCCATGTTATACTTACCGCGAAAGTAACATCGTTTTAATACACATATTTAAAGAATACTGCGCGTTTTTATTTTTCAAAGGCGCGCTGTTGAGCGATGCACATAAAATACTGATCCAGCAATCGGAGAATGTGCAGGCGGCCCGCCAGATCAGGTTTACCAACGTTGAAGAGGTAACGGATCAAAGAAGTATCCTGAAAGCCTACATTTTTGAAGCCATTGAGGTTGAAAAAGCCGGGTTGAAAGTAATCTTGAAAAAAACGGAAGATTTTGCCGTAGCCGACGAGTTTCAACGCAAATTAAACTCGATTCCGGCGCTGAGAACCGCATTTGAAGCCCTGACGCCGGGACGCCAAAAAGCCTATCTGCTGCATTTTTCGCAACCCAAACAATCATCCACCCGCGAGGCGAGGGTTGAAAAGTGGATGCCGCAGATTTTAAATGGCAAAGGATTGAATGATTAAAGGATATTCCGTTTGGCAAAAGAAAAAAACGCAGGGTTGTGCGATTCCCTCCCCGGGGGAGGGTGTAGGGAGGGGTTTCATCAGTTGGTTTCTTACCCCCCCCAATGGAGTATTAACCCCTCCCTGCCACTGCACATTCCAATCACACCCCTCCCACGGGGAGGGAATTTGAAACCAAACACCAATTAAACCATAACCACCAACAATGAAACTATCACCAGAACAGCGGAATGAACTCATAGGTATATTAAAAATCCGTTTTGAAAAAAACATGAACCGCCATAAGGATATCGAATGGGTCAACGTACAGGCAAAGCTGGAGGCCGGTGCCGAAAAACTATGGTCGCTCAATGAAATGGAAATAACCGGCGGCGAACCCGATGTTGTTGCTTACGATAAAAATACCGGAGAATACGTTTTTTATGATTGTGTTGCCGAAAGTCCCAAAGGCAGGCGTAGTGTTTGTTATGACCATGAAGCCCTGGAGGCCCGGAAAGAATATAAACCGGCAAACAGCGCAGTTGCTATGGCAGCCGATATGGGTATTGAACTTTTAAACGAAGAACAATACCGCGAACTGCATAAGCTGGGAAAGTTTGATACCAAAACATCAAGCTGGATAAAAACGCCTGCCGGAATCAGGAAGCTTGGCGGCGCCATTTTTGCCGATTACCGTTATGAAACTATCTTCATTTACCATAACGGAGCCGAATCATACTATGCCGCCAGAGGGTTCAGGGGAGCGTTGAGGGTTTGATTTTTCACTTGTGCGCAATTAGCTTGACTTGGGAAATTAAATATAAAGCGGCCTTGTATTTACTTTAAAAACGGAGCAACCTCCGCCCAGTCTTTATCCTGCTTTATTTCATATGAAAACTCACGCTTTACATCAGGTGCTTTTGTTTTTTTCTGAAGATATTCGTTTGCTTTCTCGGGTTGATCGATATAAGCATAAACATCTAAGAAAGAGTCGTTATAGATATGACCAATGTAATGCAGGGTTACCACTTTGCCTATTTCGTTGGTTAATTCGTCCTGAAGTTTATTAGCAACGTCTATTTCTGATTCAAGCGGTAGCCCGTTTTTCATAACACTATCCTGCTTAAGTGCAATTTGAATTTGCAGGCTCCACGGATAACTTTTCTTTTCACCGTAACTTTTATAAGCGGTGTTGACAGATCCAATAACAGGCCTTCCGTCTGGTAGTTTTGCTTCAATAACTGAAAAACTTTCGGGAGGGAAAACGGGATGCTTGTTCTGGGCCTTACAACCTAATATCAGTAATTGTAGTAAAATAACAATGATAAGGCAGCAGTGGCGTAGCATGGATAAGGTTAGTATTACGTGATGCTAAAGTAGATATTCAATGCGGCTAAAACAAGAAGTATTGAATTTGAAGCCCGTTACAGCTTGTATGCAAATTAATGTGGTAAGACTATGTCGTGTAATTTATTAAATATTTGGCTTGAATTTTCCGTCGATGTGATCACTGACATGAACTACAGACATGGAGCATTTTGTGAGCGCTTCACGAACCCTTTCAAGCTCTGCTTTCATACCATCTAAATGGAAATTATACTCTGCTTCTAACTGTTGAATTGCTTCTAAAATGCGTTGTTCGCCTGCTAATAATATATCGTATTCTGTTGGCTTCATAATGATTTGTGCTCAAAAACTACGGGTCACCAACACATGATATCCGCAATTTACAGGTTGTTGTAATAGGTTAAATCGCACATGTTATCTGCCACGGGGCGATGGGTATGGTAAACATGTTCAGCAAATGACACCTTTTAGCTCTAAACATCAAAACAGAATCGACCATTAGCATAAATGTATCGACGAATGTGAAAATTGAGGATTCAATAACTATTGCATTAAAAAGATACAGCAAACACAACCCAGAGCAAATAAAATCGTAATAGGCTTGAAATCAGTAAAGAACGAGAGGGTGAATGTTTAAATATTCAAAAGCAGAAATTGAGTTATTAAAGAAACAGGTTTTGATCAATGCCAATTTATCATCAGTTAGCGAGGCAGAGATAGTAGTTTTAGCAAACAAGATTAAAAACATAACGCATAAGGAGCTAAGTCAAATTACGTTATGCAGGTTATATGGGCTCAAAGAATCGAAATTTGGGCCTTCATTGTTCGCACTTCAGGTGCTGGCAACTTTTTGCGGATCTGAAAGCTGGGAGGAGTTTTGTGAGGCAACATCCGCCCGAGAAAAAGAAGATATTCGCGGTTAATTAACGCTTAACCGACTCTTTTTCCCAGGATTTTTAATCCTCTTTCCTTGCCATCCAGTACGGCTATATCAGGCAGGTTTCCCCATTCTTCGAAACCAAAGCTTTTGAATAATTTCAGACTGGGATCGTTATGCGCAAAAATAAAGCCGACCAACGTTTTTATTTGAATTGTTGGCGCTGCAGCGATGCTGTACTCAAGCATTTTCTTCCCGATCCCCTTACCCCGGTGGTTGGCGTCAATATAAATACTGATCTCAACAGTGGCATTGTAAGCCGGTCGCCCGTAGAATGATTGAAAACTAACCCAACCAACAACGTTGTTATCGCTGTCCTCCGCTATCCATAATGGCCTAAAGTGATTGTGTTCATCAAACCACTTCTTCCTGCTCTCAACAGAAACAGGTTCGGTATCGGCCGTTGACATCCGTGATGCAACGGTTGAATTATATATTTCAACTATTTTATCTAAATCAGCTTCAGCTGCATCTCTGAATTTTATCGGCTCCATAGTTTAAGACTTCGTTTATCCAAAGGTAGGGGGATATTATATGCTAAAAAATGCTGATTTGTTATCTATTGATGCGCAAGGTGCATTAATGGGATTGAGCCTCGGTGTTATCACTGTGCCATTATTTACTAAAAACGAAGAGCCTTTAGAACATCTAAAGGCTCTCTGTAAAAGTCGGGATGGCGGGATTCGAACCCACGACCTCCAGCACCCCATGAATGCCGTATTTCGTCTTAAGTGCTTGAAAATCTGTTAATAAGTCTTCTATTGGAGCATACAGTTCATTAACCGTATACTAAACCGTATAGTGGATATTATCACCTTCTAAAGATAAGTATATCGCTTTGTTTTTAATAGAGTGGTTGTAATCATAAAGCTTGTTTAAGTGAATAAATGAATTATGATGCCCATGCACGCTTATAGCAATCAAGTGCAAGATGGCAAACGAATAAATAGGTTGTGCGCTGGGTTGAGGGTTTATGCGGGAAGCTCTTGCACGCTTCAGCAGCTATAAGCGTAACTTTGCCTAATAATTCATTACCTCACCCTAAACCTTCCTCTGCTTCCTTAGCCTATAAAAAATGAGTGGGACAGTATCTCTACTACTCTTCCTACACATCCAATACTAACTTAAGAATCCAAGAAATCTACGATTTTCCTGTTTTAAGAGGGAGTGAAAATTCGTGGACAGGGAAATCGATTGGTGTATTTGATTTTAGAACTTTCAGAACAATGTTCTTAATCATTTATAGGTGCAATAGTTTCGCAATGAGCGGGTATATCTCAAGAAAGACCGGTGATGTTAATTTGTTAATCAGGCTTGTTGCTTTCTATGATGTCAGTATCCGCTGGCTTAAAGGTCGCTGACTGAATCATAGCCTCGTACACTTCTGTTCCTTTTGTGAAGAAATCGAACGCTGCTTGACGAAGCTCCCATTCAGATCGGTTTTGATTCTCATGCCCTTCAGGATAATAGTTTCGAGATATATCAACTTGTTTAAGAGAACCGTAACCCAAACTTATAGCCATTTGAGAAAGTAAATCAACACGTAACAAAGTGCGAGTTTCATCAAGATTGATTTGATTTGTAGTGTGTAATGAGTCGTAGTATTTTTGCCATGCCACTAACACCGGTGGGGTATCATGAAAAACGACATCAATTGTATTTAGGCCATTTACAAAAGGGTAGCTTACAGGAGACCCTCTGTGCGCAAATAACGTAAGAAACAAATTACGTTTAGCGTTGTCTTTGTTCTGTTCATCATTAAGATCCCTTCCAACTTTAACCGCCTTAATAGGTGCATAGTAAATATAGTAAACAGTAGCCATTAATATGGCAAGGCTGGTTACCCAATAAGCGATCTCAATATTGTCTTTAGTTGTCATAACTATAAAGATAATGATAGTTCGTGATGCAACAAATATGACCCATAATGTCAAGTTGTGCCGATATTGAACAATAGTTTACGACAACGCCAAGCTATTAAGCCTGGCGTTTGTGTTTAGATGTATCTATGTTTAATTTAATTGTTCCCGCTATCGATTGTTTCTAAAGAATGGATCAACAGCGACTCAGTTAATTCAGAGGTCAAAACCCTGTTGTCTAAATTAGGATGCTTTATAATTAGATATGATCCTACTGTATCAATCAGATGGACTTTATCAGTTACCAATGTTAAATCTAAATGAAATACTCCTCCATAGATATCTAAATGTTTGATAGATAGGATTACGTCTGCCAATTCAAATTCAAATCCATCTAAGGATTTAAAGAGTTTAAGTTTATCTAACTCACGCATTATATCTTGGTGAAAAGCTATTAATGGTCGTTTGGTCACTTCAGCTAATAATGATGGAGTTATCCCGACAGTGTTTCTTATCTGCCTAAAATGACATTCTTGCAAAATTTCTTGAAAGAGAGCTTCATAACTGGAGAGAAGGTTGTAGTTAGACGCGTCTGAGCCATCTTTTATCTTTACCGTTGTTGATAATGAAATGATTTTGTTGTTCATTTAAATAAGGTTTATTACTCAAATGTAATCAATATGAATAGATTAAAACAAGCTTGTTTGCATCCCATTGATTGGCTGAAAGGTCGCCAATGAGTGTAATGAGGGTTATTAATTGTTGTACTTTGGGGTGTGATCGATACTTTTCATGTGCGGTGTTTTGCGATTCTGCATTATCCCATTTCCTAAAAGGTAACAGCGCCCAATCTAAAAGTTCAACGTAGGCAGAGTGTAAAGATTGTCCATAAGCAAAGCGTTCTAATGCATTTAATAGCTGTTTAAAATCTGTCATAGCAGTAAGTTTTATGTCGAGTGAATTCTCGAACGACTCACTGCTGATCAGCAGCACTAAGGCAAGGTGGATATTGAGTAATTGTGGAGGGTCACGAGAAACGAGGGATACCCAATTGCGAGGTACTACCTTGAAGTGAAACGACTGTGTGCTGATGTATCAGCTAACTTTGTGATAAGAATAGAAATTCTATTAAGCAACTAGGGAGAAGATTGTGTTCCCAAGCAATACAATGAATTGTACAATATCTCGAACATCTGTCTGTGAAATCGGTTGAATATCGCCTGTGGATAGGTCTAAGTCAGATTCATGAACTATCTGATTTCGCCTTATGACAATGTTTTTAAGCTTGGTCTTTACGTCGGCCTCAGTTAGCCCCATTGCTAATGCAATTGTTTGCCATTTATGAGGTTCTGCCCAAATCAATGGCAATATGCTTGATATTTTATCGGGGTCTTGAAAAGATAGATGTCTATGAGATTCGGAAATGTGTCGGGCAAAGACCAATTCTGGAGGTATCACGCCTAAGTTAATATTATTTACAATATCTAATGTCAGGGGAAATTTAGAGTAAGCACTAGTCCGAGGCCGACGTAATAAAAATATTTCTACCATGCCTTCCTTTACAAGTTCGTGAATAAGTTTGTCGAGAGCTGAAACCGAATATACGACCTCACTTCGTAATAAATCACTAATGCTCGCGGATGGAAATCTTAAGGTAGTGTTTAAATGCGTAAATAATGAATCCAGCTCATTTACCCGACTCATGCTTTCATCAAACTGCCTTTTAGCACTAAGCATTTGCTTTCACTGTTTCAATGATTCTTGCAAAGTCATTGAACATCCCATTAAATGCATCCCGTTTTTCAACCATTTGTGCTAATACAGTCCCTGTTCGCCCGATTTCATTGTCCAACAAAGCGTAAACCGGTACTCCAATTGAGTGAGATTGTGGTAATAGGCTTTGAAAATCAGGTATTTCCGCCATTCCATAGTTGTGCGGAATGCCTGCTGCTTCATACACTGTGTTAGGGTATGTCATACTGGCTCGCGCCAAACTTGGCGCTAATGTAGTTTCAATTGCAGTTAATATTTCATCCATATTGTTCCTAAATGGCGCAGCCGGACGGCCATTTCTTATATTGAATCGCTGCATGACAGCGCCGCCAAACTTTGGATTTCTATCAGGGAAAGGATATGAAGAATTCTGAAATGCATCCTTCATTTGTGCAGCACTTCTTGACCATCTCGGTAAAACGTTCGCTAAAGTATTAATTGCCATTAAGGAAAAGGGATCAGGGTTCGTTGGTATTATGAACATGTCCGAAATGGAAAAAAGGTTTTGATTAATGGCGCTTAAGCCTGGGTTTAAGTCAATTAGCACATAGTCAATCTCATAAACCTCACACGTGTTTTCTATTAGTGCATTGAATGCTCCTGGTAGATTTTGCATCGTGGCAAAAGCATTTTGAGTAGTTTGCGTGAAACTTAATTGAGGCTCTAACTCTGTCAAGTTCGGGTGACCGGGCAAAAGAAAAAGGTTTGGATTACGATCGATAGCAAAGCAATTAATATGTCTGATAGGCTCAGGTCGTCCCTGAAAGGCAGGGTCAACACCCTCCATCAAATTGTTGCGGCGCGTTGCTGGCTCGGTATAGTAACGTTCGAAGTCGTCCTTCATTATTAAACCTGTCAAGTTACATTGTGGATCAGCATCTACTAAAAGAACTCGGCTACCTCTTTCCGCCAATTTCCAGCCCAAATGAAATGTAGTAGTTGTCTTGCTGACACCGCCTTTGTGATTAAAGAATACTATTCGCATTGCTAAAGATAATATTATTATAATATATAAAACAAGTTAAGCGAAACAATCAACATAACATAGTGTAAGCTTTGGGATGATATAGAAAACAACAAACCGCTGCGAGTTTGAGCGAAGGTCTGTGAAGAGAGAGCCGATAGGCGACTTCACAGAATGCTTCACAAGGTTACTGGCGCTGCATTTGAGCATAGGGGCAAAGCGTTGGACATTTCAAATGCTGTGACAGTACCGAAGCCTGAGCGAAAGAAAGCAGGCGAGCCAAACAATATGAGCGACTGGATGAGTTAAGCTTGAAACGTTGCAAGCGTTACCTGGTTGCCAAACCAAGTATAAGCGCGCATAAGTGAAAGGTTGATGAAGACAGAGAAAGCTCATGTTCTGAACGACTTTGCTACCTCAACAAGCATGACAGGCAAGCGATAGCCGATGTAGTTCAATGTGCTGCAAGCTTATTGAACGGAATGAAGCCTGGCGTGATTGTATGTGTAGCTTATGAGAGAAGAACACCGATGGACCTGGAGGGGTGGCCTATTCGCGGGATAGGCATAAGCAGAGCTTGCCTTTCTCGGTCTAAGCAACCAAAAGCGGGAAAGGCAAGTGAAGGCTTATGTATCAATATCGTTTCTTTGATTTTGATGGAAATAAGATATTTTTTATAAGCAACATTGCAATCGCGACTACGCCAGCGATCAAAGCATACGCGATATTGTCGGGCTTGCTTTTAGAAACAAACTGCTCTTTTGGATAGAATGTCCTATTGTTAGGATTTGATAGAACTTGATCTGTGAGGGTCTCAATGCTTAGATTCTTTTCTAAGGATCGTAAGTCTATTTCTAAAACATTGAGATTGTCATAATCTTTCAGCTTTTGATCTGTTAAAGGATTGGTCACAGTTATTTCTATGATCAAATTCCCATACTCAACCGAATCAACAACAGCATCAGCTCTCCGATTATTTATCATGGCCTCCTTAAGAGGGTTCACATAGTTTATAACCGAATCTTCGACAATGATGTTAGAGTTTTCGATTATTACCTGTTCAGCCAAAGCATGTATGATTAAATCATAAGTACATTCGCCTCGTTTGTGAGCGAAGTGTTTTGCCTTAATCTTTCCATCTTTAAGGGTCAGAGTTTCGTTACAAAGAGGGCAAAAGTATTGTTGCTCCTTATCCGCTAAAGCGGAAGCGACAAGCGCATTGGTTTCATTCTGTCTGCCAAAAGGTACCTTAAAGTCCATGAGTGTTTAGGGATGAAAATTTTTACGCCTTGTGTATGATTCGCTTATATCTTCGATACACTATTTATAGGCAATTTGTTATTGGCTGAACCTTAATGAGTTGTATATTTACAAATAAAGGAGCCCGAAAGCTCCTCAATTCTATCTAAAGATTAGGCCAGCAAGCCTAATTGAAGTACAGACTAAACATAGCATCAGCAAATGTTATGGTCAATCTGGGAGCCCTGAAGTTCGCCGCTTCGGGGCTTTTCGTTTAACAAATCTACGACCATTCAAGAGCTTATCCAAGATTACTTAGACTTTATTATTGCCGATCCTCCTTGTGGAACTGGAGGCTTTATGAATGGGGCTTAAATCGATTATAGATACCAATTAATATGGTGTAAGGCAGCTTAATGATTGCCCATAGTAATGTAAGTACTATAAGCAGATAGAAAAGGTACTTCTTGCCTTTTGGTTGAGTCGCTTGTTCTCTTGCTATGAACTCATTCATAGTAAAGTTTTCAGGGTGCTGTACTCCTTTAGGGGCGTTGCCTTTAGCAAGTTTGAATTTTTCCTTTGTATTCATGTTAAGCCTCGCTATTTAGTGTTATTTACCATGATGCTAACTTCATAAGAGCGATCTGTTCCCATTACGCCCGGTGGAAAATCAGTAAGGACAAAAGCTATGTCATTCACCGTGTAAATAGTCTGTACACCTCCTTGACTCGGGCCAGAACCAAGCTTATCGGCATTCATCAATTGCATTTGCTTGTTGTATTCGTTCCAAGTATCAACTTCAGTAAAACCATAAACGATGGATTTCTTATTAGGTTGCCCGAGTTCAAGTGATACCATCAGAAGACATGCATCCGGCTGATACCATGATTTACCATCTTTAGAGTAGCCAAGTATCATAGTAAAGCCCGTTTTATCAGTCTTGGGTTTAGTCCGCAACGCCCAATTGGTATCAACTGTCATTAAGTAATCATAGGTGTTTTTGTCGCAATGAGGATCATTCATTTGCCAAAGCTTGTGCATTTGAATAAGATCTTTAGGAGCAATGTGTTGGGCTTGTGCCAGCGTTGTTATAAGACAAAACAATAGCGCCAGTGAGTATTTATTTAGCATGATGTTAATAATGGTTTTGGGGTTATCTTCTTTCAATTACTAAGTCCGGCACACGACTGCCTCTGTCAACTTGATATAGCGCATCGTAATGAAAATAGAAGTATAAAGGTTGTTCACCACCGGTTCTATATACTGTCCACTCTGTAGATTGCTTAATTAAGTGGAACTGCCCCGTGTGTCCTTTATTCAGTTTAAAGAAGTCGCTTGTTGATTGGCCGATTTGCCAGTGAAAAGTGGTACAGCTTGTAAAAAATAATGTAGTGATAGCAAGCAATAGGAATAGCTTTTTCATGTGTTAGGTTTGAACACCGAGCAGCCTCTTCGGTAGGATTATAAAACACGAAAGCGCAGGACTGAACTTAGTCTGAGCTTTAGAGGCACCTAGGAGAGCCCGCACGGCCACAAAACAAGTCTTCGCCCTACGCTTGCGCGTGGGCGTTCAACTCATTTGTTTTGACTGTGCTATGAAATTTCCTAGGTTTCCTAAAAGCTAAACAAACAAAGCTTAACGCTTATATTTTCTATAAAATACTATGTCTATGTAATGGTATGTTTGCGGTTTCCTCCTGTTTTTATGCGAAGTTAATAAACTGTTGTGACACTACGCCACAGCTTTCATTTGTTTTCTTTTGCTCATTGTTTGTTTATAGGGTACTATTTCTAACGAGTGATTCTTAAATTGGCTTTCTTCCACCGCTTCGTATAGTGCAGAGCAATCAGTTATTATATAAGCGGTGTTTATACAATCGTCTATGTTTATGGTGGTTTGTTCAACACTCGTTAACCTGTAAAGTATGCGGAGAAATTTTGCAGTCAACATTGAGTATTCACATTCCTGTTGAAATTGCTCTATGCCAAAGTGTATCGAATAGTTTTCCCAAGCATCACATTCGAGCGAAAGGTAGATGATTGGGTTTACCAGTTCATGTATTGTTGTGTTTAATGTGTTCTCGCCAGATTGGCCTTTCCTAATTAGCGTACAGCGCAGTTCGTGGCGTTCGACAGTTGATAAGAGCGTTTTCGCTGCTTTAACGATTTTAAAGTAAGCAGTTTTCACCGCTTGATTATACGGTGAAAGCAGTTTGGTTTTCGTGGTTTTTTTCATGGGAGTGTTGTTAATTAGGTTAAATAAAAAGCCAAGCATGTTGATGCCTGGCTTAGTTGATTTTTAGATGGTAATGAGCCTGCCTATTGTTCTTTTAAAAGGTAGGTGTACTTAGGGTCTTGTATAGCCAAAACTGCCTTATAGAAGATAGGGAAGCTTGGTTGAAGCGCGACCTCTTTGATTTGTTTATTGAGTTGAAATCGGCTAAGTAAGTCCCTGAATTTTGACTCATAAGCACAATCATGAAAGGCAAACTCAATTTTGTAGTGAAAGACAAAATCACATTCAAGGTAGAAATAAAACGAGTTTGAAATAAACGCATGCATAGCGTGTGCGTTTTCACGGTTGTCATGCCTGTAATCCCGTTCAAACACAATTTGCGGTTGCTGGGCAAGGTAAAACTTCACCTCATTTAAAACGCTCATGAAGTTTTCCTCAATGCAGGTGTTGATGCGTTTCTGTAGCTGGTCTTTCAATCTATATTTAGCAAGCAAGCATGATTTATGCAGTCTTTGGTTGTGAGGTAGTGGCTGAATGCCTGTTGAAGCATCGCCCTTTGTTATCAGGCCTGTTTTACCTCCGCGCTTAATGTTTTCGGTCATGATTTTGTTGTGGTTAGTGTGTAATTGGGTGAGATTTACATTGGATTTTGTAATCAAGCGTGCTTGCCACACTACTTTTAAAAAGACTATCAGAACTCCCGAACACCGTTGAAGCAGGATCATTAGTGAATTACCGATGCCGTAAATTGAAACGGGAGTTGTCTTTTTAAAAGGCTGAAAGGGTGTGGCAGAGGTCGCTTGAAATATATTACGCTTCTATCAAGATGATGGCCGGGGTTTATGTCAAGACTGGTCGTCTCCGCGCTTAATAGTTTCGTTTTGAGAAAATGATCTAAAAACAAAGCCCCCATACCTTGATAGAGGGCGGGGGGCTGTTTTATAATAGGTTTAGCTAAAAAATAAAGCTTAAACAATACCTGTGCACATTGTATCTTTTAGAGCTCAAACGATCATTTGGACAGTTTTTAGCCTAAGTGAAGAAAATAGATGCTTGAAAGCTTCTTTTTTTCTATGACGATTGATGTTCTCCCTATATATAGGTGTTGAATGGAAAAAATAAGAAATAGGAACTGCTTAAGCCGCTTTTTTCAAGGTATAGCAGAGCTTATCTATGATAAACCCGTTCTCAGTTTTGTTCACTTTGCACTCTCTCATTTCAAATAATCCCATGCTATTGAGGTCTTCAGCTTTAGCTTTTTTAATATTGCCAGTGTGGGCTTGGATATTAAATTGGTTATACAGCCTTTGCAGCGTTTGTTTGATTTCTTTTTTACTATATCTGTTGTTTAGCTTGAATGTATCAATAAGCATTAGCCGTAGCTTAGCCTCCTGATTCTTGTTGCTCTTCTCTATGAGTGCGTTTTTCATGGCTTTGTCGTCGTAGTTTAATGTTATAATTTCATTTACACCAAGAATTTCTATGGCTTGAAAAAGCAATTCGAAGTCAGCTTTATATTTAACCATAGTTGCATTGGCCGCTTGGAAGTTGTATTTAGCAGGGTGTTCTCGCCATTCGATTACTTGATCGATAATCTGTTTATTTATTTCAGCTGAGGTTTTCTTCGTGGTTATTATTGGTGTAAAGTCAAACATCTGAATGTCTACATCGTAGTTCAACGACTTCCATGTAGCTTCGATGGTTGCTAAGCTATTGTAATGTTGCTTACAAAACTTGGTACAGATGATCTGATCGTGTTTATATGTGTTAATAGAAGCAACGTTATCTGCGTCAAATTTCGAAAACGGCGTTATCATGGCTTTCAACAATCCATCAGCTTCCATTCCATCTGTTTTACAATCTTCAATATACCTGTTGTAAGCAACGATATATTTGTTTGCACTGTAAATACAGTTTGCCTGAACCTCTTTAAAGCTTTGCATTCCGTTTGCACCAAAGTTGTTTGTTATATGATATATTTTGTGGGGAGATACTTTTAACCGACCTACTGCCTGATATCCCTTGAATGGTATACCGATGAGAGAATGTGGAATGCTAACGTCTGTCACCAATATCAACGTGGCCATTTCATCGTCTTTCAAATCCCATCCCTCGTTATATCTACAACTGAAGAAGTTGAATTTTTTGTATTCAGATTCTATTGGGTGAGCTTGGAAATATTTACTCTCTTCGCCAAGGTTAACCATGTTTCGTTCTTCGTCTCTGCAGTATATGTTAACGTCACTAATTCCAGAGGCCCTAATTGCTTCTCCACTTTCAGTTACGGTGTTGAAAAAAATGTATACCCTGCCTGGAAACATTTCAGGATGGGTAAGCATATAGTTTAAAACAGATCTCGGTTTGCTGTCATTTACGATTGTAATCTTTCCGAAAGTTTCACTATATCTTAGCTTGTAATGCTGCTCATTTGCAAATCGCGGATCGCTATATTCAAAGGGTGTAGCTGAACCAAACGCCCTATTCTTGAATTTCCAAACCCAATCACCGCGAAAAGGAATCAATATATCATTTCGAAATGGCTCTGTTGCAAAGCAATGATGTTCGTCTACGTAAAGAAAAAAGTAGTCGAGGAGCCATTTAAGCTTCTTAATCATTATAGCGGCCTTAATGACTTTTCCAAAGCTTTCAGGGGTAGTTAGAATTCGTTTATATGGTTCGTCTGATTGGAGATATACCGCAACGTCATCAGCGGTAACGCCCTCCTTAACAGCAAATAGATTAAGATAGGGGTAATTTAATGTGGCGTCGTCTATAATAGATGTCCCTGGTAGGATATTAATGCTGTGTCTTTCATCATGAAAACTCGTATATGTAATACCTACTCTTGTTTTTGTTTTATCTATGACTCCGTTGGGGATGCGTTTATCTTAGAATGCGACATTAAATTTGTCGCCTAATTTTAGGTCTTTGTAAGTTACTTTGCTTGACATTTCAGGTATTAATTAAAGCTGCTCTATCTTTAATTAGGTAGTATCTGTAAGATGGTGGATGTATCTGTAAGCCGGTCGAGAATTTTAGGAAATCGAGAGCAAAATAAAAGATCAGTGGTTAAACTGACCCTTTGAGCCTTAATCGTGAATAGATGTCGACCTGTGAAATGTTATATAAAGATACGAAAAAAAAAGTGCCCTTCAAAATGCAATGTCATAGCACTGAGAGTTTTACAGTGCTATAAATTCGAGTAAAACGTTATGTGAAATAAACTACAGCATGATACGACGGTCTTTAAGATGACATGTTGGCATTCGATAACGTACTTTAGTTTATAAAATTGGGCTTGGCAAGCCAATTGATAAATGCCAGTTGGTTTAAAGGCATATTGATGCGATTTTAGATCTGTTCTTTGACTTAACGGGAATCGCCAGCACCAGTTTGCTGTATAAATATGTTTGACAGTTGCACTTATAATCTCTAACTGGAAAGTGGGGCTTCATTTAATGGCGATAGCCAAAAAATATATGAAAACAAATTTAAATCCAGAGGGGTTAGAGCCCTCAATAGAACAAAATGTTGTTAATGCTGAAGCTATTACTTATGATAGTTTAACAGTTCTGCAAAAGCAGAGAGTAGATTATCTAAAGCCCATGATTGGAGATCATGCTATTAAAGTTGTTTATAACTTGGATAAGCGTGGCCCTAACTCATGGATTGTTGTTTACGAGAAAGTTGCCAAAATTCACAAAGCAACTTACGATGAGCAACGCTATCAGGATGCTGTCATTGAAAACATTGAAGTAGGTAATGAATATTTACATGCTGACTTGATAGGAATATTTAGCCAAGTGAGAGGTGATCTCAAATTACAGCCCTACCTAACAAATCTGAAACGTAATTGCGAAAACGATTTGTACGGGTTGTTTCTTGTAAAAGAAACATACTCGATTGAAACAATCGATGGCAAAGAGAAGAAGACAGCAATTGGTTATAAAATTATTGCTTGTCTCAAGCCTGATAGTGAATAACAATTAATTGAAAGATTCCCATTAAGTTATTGATCAAGGCAAGCCAACAAAACGTTGGCTTGCTTCTTTTACAATCGTCTTATTACTATTACACATCGAACATCTTATTCTCCCATGTTTCAATTACTCCCCTTTCAAATTCATCGAGGTAGGTTTGGGTTTGCTCTTGCGTCGCATGCCCCAATGCTTCTGTAATGTATGCTGTATTAGCACCAGATCGTTTTAATCCTGTTGCATAAGTGTGTCGCCCTACGTTCGTTGTGAGTTTCAATGAGGGTTCATCGATTTGTTCAGCAAGCTTTTTCAGTGCGTGATTCACAGCACTAAGCGCTGTTTTCTTCCTTGTGTATTGCTGCTTTAAGGTAATATGAATTGTAGTGTCCAAAATGGGGAATACAAAGCCACCAGGAACTTTATAGTTCGCTTTAAAGTAGTTGAGTATAGCGCCGTTGTGTTCATTAATCGGTATTTCAAACTGACCTCGGGTTTTGCGACGGACATAAGTTATATGCGTATCTGAAATATCGCTCCATTTGAGGTAACTGATATCAACGAAGTTCATACCTCTGCTATAGTAGCTGAAAAGGAAGTATTGTTGAGCGAAGTAGAGCCATGAACCAGGTACAAGGCTGAGAGCTTTGAGTTTAGTTATCTTGTCCAATGTGATAGCTATCTTCTTCGTTTTGCTATCAAGCCGTTTGTTGACTGAGTACTTCTTTTCACCGAAAGGATAATCTTCCGGCTTTAACAGTTTATCTTCAATAGCTTGGTTAATAACCCGTTGAATGTTGCGCATCTTGACACTGATGGTTGTGTCCTTATTCTTTCGCTCATTCCTTGACCAGTATTCAAGGCTCTCTAAGAAACGAACATTAACGTCCTTAAGTAACGCATCTGGCCTGAACTTCTTAAGCATACGTTGAACCTCGTATGTCAAGCCCGACAAACCAACCCGGCCTTGTTCATCAAGTAATTTAATTTGTTGATCATAGTAGGTCTGCACCGTTATTTGTAAAGGTTGCTCTATTACATTTATAGGTTCAAGATATTCTTTCCTTACTTCTTTTTGTTTTAGATCGGCTTCAAAGTACTCAAAACTAAATGGAAGGTTTTTTTCATCGTACCGTTTAAGAATATTGCGGGCATCATTTAGCTTCGCCCTTAAAGTCTCATTGCATTCTTTATATAGTGTAAAGCTCTTCCGAAACTTACCCAATCCATTGTCTTCAGGTTTAGCTGCAATCCAGTCTTCTGCTGTACATTTAAAAGGCAGTGACTGATCGGTGATCAATGTAGAGATAGAAAAGTACTTTTGTTTTTTTCCTTGGGATACTCTTAGGGCAATCGCATATTCGCCGTTGTTGAGTTTGTAGGTTGTGTTTAATACGATAGCTACTGTAGCCATAACTGTTGAATGTTATGACGATTTACAGCATATCAAAGGGGAAAAGCTACCGTATACTGAACCGTATACCTGGTGCTTCAAAAGCAAAAGAAGCATACTCAAATGGTTTAAAATCCATTAAATATGCTTCCTATTACTTCTCTTCAAGTCGGGATGGCGGGATTCGAACCCACGACCTCCAGCACCCCATGCTGGCGCGATACCGGGCTACGCTACATCCCGATTAATGTTTAGCCGGGTTACAAATATAATTGTTGTTGGTATAATTCAAAATCCGGAGATCAAAAAGCAACAGGCGGTTTTATGCTAAAAAGAAAGCCAAACAGTTACTTTTTTACTAACGGCGGGGTATAAGTAAGCGCAAACGTCCCGAAAAGCCTTATTGGTGCTCCGTGTTCGTTATATTGAACCCGGCCAGCCGACTTAATTTCTTTGGGTTGGCTACCGTCTAAAGGATTAATAACATAGGTCATTGAAAATTCTGCACCTGTTTTAAATGATTTTTCAATTGCATCAATAACAGCCTGGCGGTAACGCACATCAATAACCGTGACTGCTTCATCAAAAACTGGTTTTGCGTTTGCCGGGAAACCGCGAAGCCGCAAACCATATTCTGAAAGCGTAACCACCCGGCTACTAAAATCCAGCGACCAGTCCCACAGCGTATGGTCATACTCAATGGTTAACTCAAGACTATCCAATATTTCTGATAACTGGTCGTTAAGCCTGTCCGATTTCATATACGAAAGCTCTAACTCTTCGCCCAATGTTAAAAGTTCATTTTTCAATACCTCTATTTCATTGTTTAAATCGGCGTTTGTTTTAGGCTCGTTGCTATCTGCAGCTGGCAGCATGGCCCCATCTTTTTCACCTGGTAATCCCAACGCGGGCTGTATCTTATAGGTCTTTTTTCGGCGGGTTAAAAAAATATTGATATATATAAGACCAAATATGCTGGTGTAAAATAAAATATTTTGCCAAATGCTGCCTACGCTTAAATAGTTCAATATGTGGGTATTGAGGTGGATCGGAACGGTCATGATAGGGCAGCGGTTAAATTAATGCAAGATAATAATTAACTATACGCTTAACAACCCGTTAAAACACCTATTTTATATTAATTTATTTTATGACAATTAACTTACGATTAATGAATTGGAAACGGAGAGGCATAACTTCGCCGCAAGTTAGTGCGCTAATCCCGGCCCTTTTTGAGGAGTTCAAAGCTCTGATATTGCCTGCCCGACAGCAAAAAATTCTACTGCTCCGGATATAATTTTTATACAAAAAAACAGTTCTATATTTTATCTGTAAACCTGTTTTAATATCCGCTGGTATAATCATTCATTTATAATACAAATGGGCGTTTGCAATAGTTATGCTATTGTAATTAACGTGCTAACCGGCTATTATTCAACGTTTATAAGCAAAAGCCTATTGTTATTTTATTAACAGCTATGTATCTTGTTTGCTCCCTTAATAAATTATGAACAGGTCATTTACATATAGCTTAAAAGTTTGGTTGCTGATGGTGATCATAGCTCCGTTGCTGCACCTTGTGCTATCCTGGTTTATGATCGAAAGCCCCGAAATAAGCCTTATTGATGAAATAAAAAAGGATTATATCATTTTTGCAGATATGATCCTCCTGGTTACTATTCCCTTTGCCTTTGTATTTTGGATAGCGGTATACTCCTTGTCAAAGAAAAAGGATCCGTTTTACATAAAGCAGTTTTTAACCACGGCTATCCTCATAATTACCATGTTACCCTTTTTTGAGTTGCTTTTCGAAAAAAATGTTTCGGCAGTAACTTCAATCGCAGTAATTATATTCCCTTATTCAATTACAGGTATAGCCGGAATTTGGCTGCATAAATTGGAGCCTGCCGGGGCAGACGAAGAAGAAGCGGTTGAAGAGGTTGAATAGTTTGGTCCCCTAAATTTTTCTCCATGACATTGTTAAATGTTATGCATTATCAACAAAGCAGCACAATCAACTTTTATTTGTCATAAACAGTTAACATTTTATTATTATTGCTTTAATTTTTAACTTAAACCAACGCGTATTATATATAATACATAGCTTTCGCGTTTAATAAAGCGTGTGTAGTTAACGTTTTTTCACCCGTAGTATGGCCTCGACAGAAAATTATGAACTTTTGCTTGGCAAAATCAATACTTTCACCCGGAAGTATTACTTCAATAACTTTCTGCGCGGATTAATATTTTTAGGTGCCGGTCTGTTCTCCGCTTATGTGGTTATTACCCTGAGCGAATATTTTGGCAATTTCAGTATCCTGTTGCGTACCATCCTTTTTTACTTTTTTATCCTGCTCAATACAGTACTGGTTTGCTGGCTGGTTTTACCATCATTGCTGGCCTGGCTTAAATTGGGCAAAACGTTAACGCATGATGAAGCGGCCGAAATTATAGGCAGGCATTTTAACGATGTACATGACAAACTGCTCAACACCCTGCAACTTAAAAAGCTTGCTGCCGAAGATGAAAGCCACCGTGCATTGATTGAAGCCAGTATCGATCAAAAAATAGAGGCGCTTAAACCGGTAAGTTTTCCCTCGGCCATTAATCTTAAAGAGAATACAAAATATTTAAAATGGGCGCTCGGTCCGCTGGGGGTAATTATCATCATTGCATTTGCTGCGCCATCGGTACTAACCGAAAGTACAAAAAGACTGATCAGGCATAACGAGTATTTTGTGCCAGCCGCTCCGTTCAAATTTATTGTGCTGAATAAAACACTGTCGGTTGTTCAGGGAAACGATTTAAAACTCGACCTAAAACTGGAAGGAGATAAGCTCCCTGCCGATGTTTATGTTGAAACAGGTGAAAACACTTTTAAATTGGATAAAGACAACATCAGCCGTTTTCATTATCAGTTTAGTAATCTGCAGCAAAACACGCGTTTTAAATTTTCGGGCAACGGGTTCAGCTCGGCGGTTTACGAAATTAAAGTAAACCAGAGGCCGGCGCTGTTGCATTTTGATGTTGAACTGAACTATCCGGGCTATCTCCATAAAAAAAATGAAAGATTGCTAAACGCTGGTGATTTGACAATACCTGCCGGTACAACAGTAAGCTGGCAATTGCATACCCAATATGCAAGTGCGCTCATGTTTGATATGAACGGGCAAAGTCACCCAGCCGTGCAAAACGGAGCCGACTTATTTGAACACCGCGAACGGGTATTGAAAAATTCGATCTATAAGCTTTTGCCGGTTAATGCACTGGTGAACCAAAGTGATTCGGCCATATACCGCATCAATGTTGTTACTGACGAAGCTCCAGCTATCTCGGTTGATGAAAAGCCCGATTCGGTAAGTATGAAAGCGTTTTACTTTAACGGTAAAATCCAGGATGATCATGGTTTTTCATCGCTAACGTTTCATTATACAATCGAAGCAGCAGGCAACAACAAGGCAAAAGAATTTACCAAAAAAGTTAATGCAGACCTGGCCCAAACCCAAACCGATTTCTTTTACTATTGGAACCTGAAGGAGATGGGCATTAATCCCGGCGACCATGTAAGCTACTTTTTTGAGGTTGCTGATAATGACGAAGTGACCGGACACAAAACAGCGCGTACAGCAAAACATACACTAAATGTCCCTGATAACAAGGAGATTAACCAACAGTTAAATGCCGGGACAAAAGCGATAAAAGAAAAAATGCAATCTGCCATTAAGCTGGCCGGGCAGGTTGAACGCGATGCGCAAAAGCTAAATCAGACCCTGCTCAATAAAAATGCACTGTCGTTTGATGAGAAAAAGCAGGTGGAAGACCTGATGCAAAAACGGAAAGACCTGGAAGATTTAGTAAAAGATATCCAGGCAGATAACAAGAAGAATTTATACAACCGCCAGGAAAACCAGCAGCAAACAGAAGAGATCATGGCAAAGCAAAAACAGATAGAAGACCTGTTTAATAATGTGCTTGATCAAAAAACAAAAGAGTTGCTTCAAAACCTGCAGCAATTGTTAAATGAACAACAGAAAGATGCTACACGCGACGAATTATCCAAAATGCAGATGGATAATAAATCGTTAAAAAAGGAATTGGACAGGGTATTGGAGCTTTATAAAAAGCTTGAATTTGAACAAAAGCTCAACCAAAACCTCGATCAGCTGAACAAGCTGGCCGATGAGCAGCAAAAGTTATCGGAACAAACCAAGCAACCCGGGGCCGATCAAAAGAGTCTGCAGCAACAGCAGGATAAGCTGAGGCAGGATTTTCAGGATGTGAAAAAGGGCTTTGATGAATTACAGAAAACCAACGACCAGGCCGAACGTAAATCCGACTTTCAAAACCCCGAAAAAGAAACAAAAGATATCGAACAGCAGATGGATCAAAGCTCCGGCGATCTGCAAAAAAAGGATAACTCAAAGGCTTCAAAATCACAGCAGCAGGCAGCAAAACAAATGAAAGAGCTTGTCGCTAAAATGCAGAAAGACAGCGACGAAGGCGAATCGAAAGAGAATGCTGTTGATGCCCAGCAACTGAGGGAGTTGTTAAAGAGCCTGGTTAACAGTTCATTTAATCAGGAAAAACTGATGCAGACGCTAAAAAACACTAACCCTACAGATCCATCATATGTTACGCTGTCGCAAAGTCAAAAGGATATTAAAGACAACCTGAAAACGGCTGAAGACAGCCTGTATGCCATCAGCAGAAGGGTGCCGCAGATCCAGTCGACAGTGAATAAGGAGATCACGAGTATCAATGAGCATATTGACCAGGCGCTCGAGTTTCTGGGCGACAGGCGCACGCTTGAGGCAAACCGCAACCAGCAATACGCCATGACATCCATGAACAACCTGGCCCTCATGCTGAGCGAAGCGCTTGAGCAAATGCAAAAAATGATGAATAAAGGTGGTAAAGGAGGAAAGGGGAAACAACAGTCAATCTCGCAATTGGCAAAAATGCAGCAGCAGCTAAATCAGAATATGCAAAAGGCCCGCGAACAGATGCAGCAGCAAGGCAACCAGGGGAAAGGCCAGCAGGGAAATAGCGGCAATATGAGCGAGCAGTTTGCTAAAATGGCACGTCAGCAGCAGGTGATACGTCAGGCTTTGCAACAAATTGACAGGGACGAAAACAAAGACGGGACCGGAGGATTGGGCAATTTGGATAAAATTTCGAAAGAAATGGAACAAACCGAACGTGATCTCGTAAACAGGAAGATAACAGATGACGCGCTAAAAAGGCAGCAGCAAATACAAACCCGGTTATTGGAGGCCGAAAAGGCCGAGCAGCAACGAGATCAGGATCAGCAAAGAGAGAGCAACGCGGGGAAGGATTTGCCACCGGGATATATAAAGGCACTGCAGGGGTACCAACAACAAAAAGCAAAGCAGACGGAGCAGATCAGAACGGTATCTCCGGCACTTAATTTGTATTATAAACAAAAAATAAAATCTTACTTTGATCAACTTAATGCCAAATAATATGGAAGAGGCAAATGTTCAAACCAGCGAGCTATACACGTTGCAGCTGCCGTCAAAACCGGAGAGCATAACGTTGCTTGAGCAGCTGATAGAAGAAATTGCTGATAAATATCATGTTGCAGAAGATACTTTTGCTAACATGATGACCTGCCTTAATGAAGCGGTTATTAACGCCATCATGCATGGTAACAAACAGGACGAGACTAAAAAAGTGATTGTTAATGCCGAAGTTGACCCTAAGCGTATTATCTGGACAGTTACCGATGAAGGCCCGGGGTTTGACTATAATAACCTTGCCGATCCTACAGCCCCCGAAAACCTCGAGAACCTGACTGGTCGCGGAGTGTTTATCATTAAACACCTTGCCGATCAGTGCATCTTTAACGCATCTGGTAATGAAATTGAACTTCACTTTAAGATCTGATGCCCGCTATTAATTTTTTTGAAGAAGACACTACTTTTAAGCCGAAACAAAAAGCGCAATTAAGGCAATGGATAAAGGAAACAGTAATTGCTGAGGGCTTTAAACTGAAGGAGCTTAACTACATTTTTTGCTCAGACGCATACCTGTTGCAAATAAACCAGCAATATCTTGATCATGATACTTTTACCGATATCGTAACTTTTGATAATTCGGAAGTTGAGGGGGATATTGTTGGTGATATTTTTATTTCGATAGATCGCATCCGCGAAAACGGAGACAAATTTAAAACCGGCGAAACCAACGAATTGCACCGTGTTATCATCCATGGGGCACTGCACCTGTTGGGTTACACGGATAAAAGTGTTGTTACAAAGCAAAAAATGACACAAAAAGAAGATGAGTACTTAGCTAAAAGAAATTTTTAGCCTTACTTTTATGCTGGATTATTAACAATCAATTGTAAAAAAACCATGAAAACACTGGCACTCATCATCGCCCTGTTATTTGCTGCCGCACCATCATCAGTATATGATTTTAAACTGAAAACAATCGACGGCAAAGATTTTAGCCTGGCTAAATACAAAGGCAAAAAAGTATTAATCGTAAACACCGCCTCAAAATGTGGTTTTACCAAACAATACGCCGATCTGGAAAAACTATCTGAGCAATACAAAGGCAAGCTGGTTGTAGTAGGTTTCCCTGCCAATAACTTTGGCGGCCAGGAGCCAGGTACTAACCAGGACATTAAAACCTTTTGCAAAGAAAATTTCAACGTAAAATTTCCGATGAGCGGTAAGGTAAGCGTTTTAGGTTTGGATATCGATCCGTTGTTCCAATACCTTACAACAGCTCCAAACCCTGATTTTACCGGCGACATTAAATGGAACTTTGAAAAATTCCTGATAGATGAAAACGGTAAACTGATCCACCGTTTCAGGTCACAAACAACTCCATTATCTGAGGATATTACCAAGTATCTGAATTAAGCATTTGAGTTATCTAAGAAGTACAGGCCCCGGCAATTGCCGGGGCTTTTGTTTTATATTAGTGATATGGATGTTAATAAGATCAAGCTAATTCCTTTATTGTGTATAATTATCTTATTTGCAGTATGGGATACTTATGTTGAAATAGATTTACACTACCTTGAATCATATAATGGCATCGTGCTTAAAAAGTTACAAATACCCCCTAAAAAAATGCCTGATTTAGTGATTCGGGGGGCCAGGGAAACCTTTCCGTGCTGGAAATGGGAAGGAATTGATTTTGACTCTGTAAAGCTTGGCGACTCTATAGTCAAGAAAAAGTATGACTATTTCGCCTATTATTATAGAAGAACCAATAAAGGTAAATACATTAAAGTTAAACTTAGCTATTGGACTCGATAGTAATATCATTATTTGGCGGCAGAGATTAAATAAAACTTTTCCCTATCTTTGGCTCATCAACAAATGATCACAGCAAACATTAAATATGGAACCGCAGGGACTTCGAAATCCCTTATCCGCAACATCCTTGCGTCGGAGCCGTTTTTCAATGATTCGCCACCAGCTCTTTTTTGCTAACAGATTATCGATAATTCTATCGGGTCTGGATTTTCAACACCATTTTCAAAACAATTTATTCAATGCGGGCAATTGCGGGTATTGTTATGCTTTGCCCAACCTATTCTTAATTTAGCAAAAAATGAAAAAAACATTTGTTCTGTTGCATATAGCTGTAATACTGGCTGGTTTTACCGGGGTATTCGGGAAACTTATTTCTTTAAATGAATACCTGCTTACCTGTTACCGCACCCTGTTTTCTTTTTTATTCCTGGTAATTATCGTTTGGATCAAAAGGCCGCAATTTAAATATTCATGGAGCAACATCACGGAAATGGGTAAGGCCGGACTATTGATAGCCTTTCACTGGGTGTTCTTTTATGCAAGCATCAAATACTCCAATGTTTCTGTGGGCGTAGTTTGTTATTGCCTTACCAGTTTTTTTACTGCGTTTTTGGCCCCGTTGATAAACAGGAAGCCATTTAATATAACCGAATTGTTGTTAAGCACACTCACGCTGGCTGGCATTGGTTTAATCTTCCATTTCGATACCTCATTCCGTACAGGCATTGTGCTTGGGGTTATATCGTCTTTTCTGGCGTCGTTGTATACAATCTTTAATGAGCGGCTGGTTAAAAAGTACGATGCAACTGCTATGAACCTTTACCAAATGCTGGCCGGAACTATTGCGTTGGTAATAGCATCGCCGCTATATCTTCATTTCTTTCCTTCAAAAGCGATACTACCTGGCACATTAGATATAATTTATTTGCTGCTTTTATCGCTTTTTTGCACGGTTGGGCTTTATGTTATGGTAGCCGAGGTTTTAAAGAAGATGTCTGCCTTTACAGTTAATCTGACGTTTAACCTCGAGCCAGTTTATAGTATTTTACTGGCGATGATTTTATTCAACGAATCCCGGCAACTCAATGTATCGTTTTATGCAGGCCTGTTGATCATTATAATCTCGGTAGTTTTACAGGCCGGGTTAAGCCGACGAAAAAGCCGGGAGCAGGCGATGTAATCAAAAACTATGTCATTGCGAGCGCAGCGTGGCAATCTCGTCGGACGCAGAGCGGATTTGCAAGTATTTATGCCGGGCTACGAGATTGCCGCGTCGCCCGGCGCTCTATCCTTGCCGCTCCTCGCAATGACATAATTTATTATTACCCTCGCTCAGAAACCCTTGCCGCCGCCTGTGCGGGTAAATCCATATTGCCATCCTGCTTAATGAGGTTAAGTTTATGTTTGGTAACGATCCATTTGTCATCGGTTTCAATAAGTTCGGTATCGTAGGTGCCTTCAACAGTCCAAAGCTCATCGCCAATAAAATGATCGGCTTTGCCATAATAATGAACAAGCGCTGCCGATCCGTTTTGCATTACATAGAAATCGGCCAGCTGGTGATGCGTTTTATCAAAACCGGGCAAAAAACCACGCCACGCCGTAATGATACCTTCGGCAGGTACAATGCCTGCCGGGTTGCCGGTCATAGAACCATAGTCAAGCTCTACATTTTCGGCAAGGGCATTTTTAACTTTGCCCCAGTCGCGCTCGTCGGCCCCGGCAAATAAGGCTGTTATGGTTTCAATTATTTGATCTTTCATGGTTTTGCATAGGTTAAATTCACTCAAATATCAATTATCCGGCTCATTTTACATATTAACAACAATCTTTTATATAAACTTGTACTGTTAATGGTTGTTTTCCCAAAACAGCCCCACCATAAAACATGAGTCAGGATTTTTACCAACATATATTTGCTAAGCAGCAAAAACTGGAGGCTGTACCTTCAAACAGGGAAATTACGGCCTGGGCACTAAAAGTTATTCATTTGCTGTACCCCGAACAAACCGGGCAGCAATATGCTTCGGTTGAAGAGCTGAAGGATGAGTTTTTAAGGCTTGAGAATGAACTGTGCGAAATTATGCACGCCACCAAAGCATGCAGTAACTGCGATACCTCAAAGCTGGCCAAAAAGTTTTTTGAAGGCCTTCCAGAGTTGTTCCGGGTTTTGAATACCGATATCCAGGCCATTTTTAACGGTGACCCTGCTGCGTGCAGCGAGTTTGAGGTGATCCGTACCTATCCGGGCTTTTACGCCATTTCGCTTTACCGGCTGGCGCATAGTCTTTATGTTGATGATATTCCGCTGTTACCAAGGATCCTTACGGAATATGCGCATTCTAAAACGGGGATAGATATCCATCCTGCCGCCCAGATAGACGAGTATTTCTATATAGATCATGGTACCGGTATTGTTATCGGCGAAAGCTGTAAAATAGGCAAGCATGTAAAGCTGTATCAGGGTGTTACCCTGGGGGCCTTAAGTGTAGATAAAAGCATGGCCAACACCAAACGGCACCCTACAGTGCAGGATAATGTAGTAATTTACTCCGGCGCTACTATTTTAGGTGGCGAAACCGTTATAGGCCACAACAGTGTGGTAGGGGGGAACGTTTGGCTCACCAAAAGCCTGCCACCCAATTCAAGGGTTTATCATACACCAAATCACAGGGTACTGAAAAGATTGAGTATTAAATTGTTCGGGCATAAGAAATAAAACATTTACCTAATAAAAATATATAATGGCCGCATTGATAGATCTGATAGGCAACACGCCTATGGTAGAAATTAAAAAGCTGAACCCTAATCCTAAAGTGCGCATCTTCGCCAAGCTGGAGGGTAATAACCCCGGTGGCAGCGTAAAAGACAGGGCATCGCTTAATATGATCAGGAGCGCCATTGAGCGTGGTGATATCAAACCAGGTACTAAGCTTATTGAAGCTACCAGCGGTAATACCGGGATTGCACTGGCTATGATTGCAAGGTTGTTTGATTTGGAGATAGAATTGGTAATGCCATCCAACTCCACCCGCGAACGTACGCTTACTATGGAGGCCTTTGGAGCCAAGGTCACCCTGCTGGAAGGCATAGAGCTTTGTCGCGATTATGCCGAAGAAAAAGCCGCCACTGGCGAATATTTTCTGCTGAACCAATTTGCCAACCCGGATAACTACATGGCGCACGTAAAAACCACAGGCCCCGAAATTTGGCGCGATACTGAGGGAAAGATCACACACTTTGTAAGCGCTATGGGTACAACAGGTACCATCATGGGCTGTTCAAGGTATTTGAAAGAGCAAAATGCCAATGTGCAGATCGTAGGCTGTCAGCCGGTTGAAGGTTCTTCAATTCCGGGTATTCGCAGGTGGCCGGAGGAGTACCTGCCCAAGATCTTCGATGCTAAGCGGGTAGATAGGGTAATGGATATTTCGCAGGAAGATGCTACTCAAATGGCCCGCCAGATGGCTAAGGTTGAAGGCGTATTTGCCGGCATGAGCAGCGGCGGTGCGTTATCTGCGGCAATAAAATTGGCTCAGGAGCTTGAAGAGGGCGTGATTGTGTTTATTTGCTGCGACCGGGGCGACAGGTATTTGAGTAGTGAGTTGTTTGGATAATGGACATTTGATAGGTAATCAAAACAAAATGGAGCCAACGGAAGATGACAATAATTACAAATACGGTGTGTTTTATTACAATGAGGATGATGCGAGGATCATAGTGCCCAAAAGAATAAAATACCTGGGCTGGACACTAAATTTTGCCCATCCTGTTAGTTACTTGATCATGGGCGGGATATTGGCAATAGTAATCGGAGCGATTATATTTGCGCCGGCGAAATAACCTAACTACGGGTTATAAACTTGCGCTCGTTTGTAACGAGTGCTTAACATTGGTTGGCGTTTGTAACGCCATTGACAGCACTTACGTTACAAACGTAAGCCCATTTTAAGCCCACATCACGGATGTGCGCAAGACGGAGAGGCCGTGTCTCCACGGCCGATCTGCAATGTTTTTATAAAATCTCCAATCCCTTCAACTCCACTTCTAAAGCATCTGATGATGTGAAGTGAATACATTTGATCCCCATTTTTTCGGCTGCTAAGATATTGCGATAGTTATCGTCAATAAACAATGCCTCGCCGGCTTTTACATTGTAGCGATCGAGCAGGATCTGGTAAAAGGCCGGTGTTGGTTTCCGCATTTTTTCGGTACCCGATACCACAATACCATCAAACCAGCCTAAAAAATCGAAACGCTCCTGCGCCATCGGAAAAGTTTCGGCCGACCAGTTGGTCAATGCGTAGATTTTGTATTTGCCACTTTCCTTTAGCTGCTTGAAAATCTCTACGGTGCCATGAAATGGCTCGCCCAACATTTCTATCCAACGCGAATAGAAAGCGCGGATATTGGCTTCATGTTCGGGGAATTGGGCGACAAGCAGATCGGTACCTTCCTGCAGGGAACGGCCGGCATCCTGTTCCTCATTCCAGTCGGAAGTGCAGATATTGGCCAAAAAATCTATCATTTCCTGTTCGTTGGCAAACAAGGTGCGGTACATATAATGCGGGTTCCAGTCAATTAAAACGGCCCCTAAATCGAATATTATGGTGTTGATCATTTCTTTTTTGCGTGGGTTTCGTGAACCTCGGCTTTGGTAACCACCGAATCTTTCAGGAAAACGACAAGCGTTTGGGTATAAAGTAAGACACCCTTATTGTATTGCCTGTCGAGATCATACACCATGCTATCCTTGCTGCTTAACTGCGGGCGGTGGAGCAGATGGATCACCTTTTGGTATTTAAGGCCATTAAGTTGCTTGCTGGCGATAAGATCTTCAACCATGCCGGGGCGGTAGGCAAAGGTAATGCCGTCTCCATCATCCCATTTATCACGATCAAATTTTTGTTTACGGCTGCAGGCGGTCAGGCAAACTGCCAGAAGGCAGGTAAATATCAGGGTTTTGTTAAGCATTTTTGTTTCGGTATTGAATCAGGTGCCGGCGGTGTTTACCCAACCATGTCATTGCGAGCGGTAGCGTGGCAATCGCATGCTGTACAGAGCAGATCTGCATAGTTACGAGATTGCTTCGTTCCTCGCAATGACATGTTGGTGGCTGCTTTCTTTTGAAAGCTTTTTCCAGCAGCTAAAAATACTGAAATTAATCAACCCCTAAAAGGTAGCCTTTAAAATCAGCAAAATCTTTACTGATGGCTATTGCCAGTTTGGTTTTTGACTCCAATTCTTTTACCTGTTCCGGCACATCAATTTTAGCGGCTACTTCTTCGCTGAAAACATCCGGGAACTTACACGGATGTGCCGTAGAAAGGAATACGCCCGCAGTATCAACAGCGGCATGGTCCTGCTTGTAGTCGGTTAATGCCTGCCATGCAATAGCGGTATGCGGGCAAACTACGTAACCATAGTTGTCAAATACCCAGTTGATGGCTTTTACGGTTTCTTCATCATCATATTTAAAACCAACTACTAATTCTTTAAGCGCTTCTGTATCGTTTTTAAACAGATCGGAAATACGTACCCAGTTGCTTGGGTTGCCAACGTCCATCGCGTTTGAAAGCGTAGCTACCGACGGTTTGGGCTGATAAACACCGGTTTTTAAAAACGCGGGAACTGTATCATTAACATTGGTGGCTGCAATAAATTTTTCGACAGGTAAGCCCATTTTCCAGGCTAATAAGCCGGCGCCGATGTTGCCGAAGTTGCCGCTCGGTACCGAGAACACTACTTTTTTAATGCCTTGCCTTAACAACTGCGCATAAGCATTGAAGTAATAAAAAGTCTGCGGAACCAAACGCGCTATATTGATAGAATTGGCCGATGTAAGGCGGAACCTCTCGTTTAGTTCATCATCAACAAACGCTTGCTTTACCAAGGCCTGGCAATCATCAAAAGTGCCGTCAACCTCCAATGCGCGGATATTTTGGCCATTGGTGGTTAGCTGTTGTTCCTGCACGCCACTCACTTTGCCTTTTGGATAAAGGATGGTAACACGGGTATTGGGAACGCCTAAAAAGCCAAGGGCAACAGCGCCGCCTGTATCACCACTGGTGGCAACCAGTACGTCCAGTTGTTTTTCGCCGGGCTCAAGGAAATAGCTCATCACACGGCTCATAAAACGTGCGCCAAAATCTTTGAATGCCAGTGATGGGCCGTGGAAAAGTTCGAGGACATAAACATTGTCTTCCAGCTTTACAATTGGAGCAGGGAAGTTAATGGCATCATCGATCAGGGCTTTCAGATCTGCTTCAGGAATAGAATCGCCAAGCAGGTTTTGAGCTACTTTGAATGCAATTTCGGGCAGAGTGTATTTATCAAGGTTATTGATAAACTCATCATCCAAACGCGGGATACTGTAAGGCATATATAAACCTTTGTCCTGCGGCATGCTGTTAAAAACCGCATCTTTAAAAGATACTTCAGATAGGGTATTATTGGTACTGTAGAGTTTCATTTTTTGATTTCGGAATTCGGATGTTTCACATCATGTCATTGCGAGCGTAGCGTGGCAATCGCGAGCTGTACAGGGCGGACCTGCTTATCGGAGATTGCTTCGTACCTCGCAATGACATGGCTTTTTATGGTTTTGACTTAAAACTTGCGACTTTGAGCTCAGGACTTTGACACTTATCCCAAAACCTTCGGCCCCGCGTCATTGATAGTTGATACGTAACTGTTTGAGCCGATCTTTAAGCCGGTTAAATGCTGTTGTAACTTTTGGGTGATGGCACGGGCGGTTGCTTCATCTTTAGTAAAAGCAAAAACCGACGGGCCTGAGCCTGATATACCAAAGCTTACCGCGCCAAGCTCCATCGCCATTTCGCGCATTTTATAAAAATCAGGGATCAGCATGGAGCGTACCGGTTCAACCAGTACATCTTTCATACTGCGACCAATCAGGTCGATATCCTGCATAAATAAACCACTCACTAAGCCTGCAATATTACCCCATTGGGTTACGGCATCCTTCATCTGGATGTTTTTGCGGATGATCTGGCGGGCTTCACGCGTAGGTACGTCCACATCCGGGAATACGATAGCGCACCACAGGTTTTTAGGGTGCGGCAGCCTTACCACATCAAGCGGCTCATAACTGCGGATGAGCACAAAACCGCCAAACAGGGCCGGGGCAACGTTATCTGCATGACCATGACCGCAGGCCATTTCTTCACCTTTCATGGCAAAAGGCAACAATTTTATCGGGTCGGCATCGTCGCCTAATAAGGTTTTAATAGCAAACAAACCGGCTACGGTACTGGCCGAGCTTGAACCCAAACCGCTGCCAATAGGCATTTTTTTGTGCAGCTCGATATCCAAACCAATATCGGTACGGCCAACGCTTTGTAAATAATGTTGAACACTAACGCTAACCGTGTTTTTCGCCGGATCAAGCGGCAGGCGACCGTCATCGCCGGTAATTTTGCTAAGGGTGATGCCTGGTTTGCCGGTCAAACGCATGATCACCTCGTCGCCTGGCTCATCAACCGCAAAGCCCAGCACATCAAAACCGCAAACCACGTTGGCCACGGTTGCCGGGGCAAAAACGTGGATGCTGTCGCGTCCCCCGTTTCCCGAAAGGGGAGCCAAAGTTGTAGGGGCTAATTCTTGTAACTTATTATCTTCCATTATTCAAAATATCAAACTATCATTCGTCGCTTTTAAGCGGGGGCTGTGCGATTCCCCTCTTTAGAGGGGCGGAGGGGTGTGTTTCTGCTTTTTGCCTATCGCCTGGATAGCACACCCCTGCTTTCGCTCATTTCCTGCGCGCCCCCTCTCAAGAGGGGATTTAAAACTGCTCTTAATTAGCGCCCACGTTTATTAAATCAGCAAATACGCCTGCAGCGGTTACTTCAGCACCTGCGCCGGGGCCTTTTACAACCAGCGGGCGCTCACGGTACCTGTCGGTTGTGAAGGATATGATGTTATCACTGCCCGACAGCATGTAGAACGGATGATTTTCATCAACCATTTGTAGGGTGATGCTTACCTTACTGTCTTCCAGTTTACCAATGTAACGCAAAACTTTACCGTCTTTTTCGGCGGTGTCTTTTAGTTTGGCAAAATGAGCGTCTTCTGTTTTTAGTGTCGCATAAAAATCCTCAACGGTTTTAGCCTCAAGGCTTGCTTTTGGCAGTACGCTTTCTATTTCCACATCGGCTTCTTCCATAGCGTAACCGGCGTCGCGGGCAAGGATGAGCATTTTGCGCATAAAGTCCTTACCGCTCAGGTCATCGCGTGGATCTGGTTCGGTATAACCTTTTTCCTGTGCTTCTTTTACCACATCGTGGAAATTGGCATCACCTTTAAAGTTATTAAAGATGAACGATATAGTACCCGAAAGTATAGCCTCGATGCGCTGCACCCTGTCGCCGCTGTTCATCAGGTTTTTAAGGGTATTGATGATTGGCAGACCGGCGCCAACGTTGGTTTCGTAAAAGAAATCGACACCATGGGCACGGGCGGTATCTTTAAAGGTGCGGTATTGTTTGTAGCTACCCGAATTACCTATTTTATTACAAGTGATCACCGAGATATTGGCTTTAAAGATCTCTTCATAAAAACCGATAGGCACAGGGCTTGCGGTATTGTCAATAAACACACAGTTTGGCAGGTTCATTTCTATCATCCGGTTGATGAACGATTGCAGATCGGCTTCGTATGGCGATGCCTGCAGGTCATTTTGCCAGGTATCTAATGAAATGCCATCACTGTTGAAAGTCATTTTGCGGGTATTGCTGATACCGGCTATTTTAACCTGGATGCCGTTGTTATCTTTTAAATATTCGCTATGGGCATTCAATTGGTTAAACAACGTTTTGCCGATGTTACCTGTACCAAGACAAAACGCATGCAGGGTTTTGGTAAGCTGAACAAAGAATGCATCGTGTACAGCATTCAAAGCTTTTGAAAGATCATTAGCTGAGATGATCACCGAAATATTATATTCTGATGATCCCTGGGCTATAGCCCTTACGTTAACCCCATTACGGCCAAGCGCATGGAACAGCTTGCCCGACATGCCCGGCGTTTGTTTCATGTTTTCGCCAACTACAGCCAATATGGCAAGGTTTTTTTCGATGACGAGGTGCTCCAGTTTTTTGGCGGCAAGCTCCAGTTCAAACTCCTGCTCTATAACTTGTTTGGCTCTTTCAGTATCCTGTGGCTGCACCGCAAAAGTGATGCTATGCTCAGATGACGACTGTGTGATCAGGATCACATTGATCTGCTCGCGGGCAAGCAACGAGAATAAACGGCCGCTAAAACCCGATTTGCCTACCATGCCGCTGCCCTCTAAGTTGAGGATGCTGATATTGTTGATAGATGAAATGCCTTTGATTGGCAGGACGGAGGCTTTGCAATCATGGCGGATCACGGTGCCTGCAAACTCCGGCTCAAAAGTATTTTTGATAACGATAGGGATCTTCTTTAAAAATGCCGGGATCATGGTTGGCGGATAGATCACCTTGGCGCCAAAGTACGAAAGCTCCATAGCTTCGGTATAGGTAAGCTCGGTTAGGGAGAACGCTTTTTTCACCATGCGCGGATCGGCTGTCATCATACCGTTAACATCTGTCCAGATCTGAATTTCCTGTGCATTTAATGCCGCACCGAAGATAGCAGCAGTATAATCAGAACCTCCGCGGCCCAATGTTGTAGTTTGGCCAGCATCATTTGAGGCGATAAAGCCGGTAACGATCAAGGTTTTGCCTTTGTTTTCGGCATACAGGCCTTGCACCAATCTTTCGGTAAGCTCGGTGTTTACTTTGGCGTTTCCGAAAGCGCTATCAGTTTTGATCACATCGGCCGCATCAACAAAAAGTACATCGCCAAAATGTTGCGCTGCAATTTTGCTCACCATCAGGGTTGAGCAGCGCTCACCGAAGGCAAGCACCTGGTCGCGGGTTTTCGGGGTAAGTTCGCGAAGGGTAAGCACGCCCTGTAAAAGTTCTTCCAGCTGGTTGAAGTGAATTTTTAAACGGGTAAGTGCCGGGTTTTGGTTTTGTACGTCCAAAAGGGCTTTTACCGTATCAAAGTGACGTTTTTCCAGTTCGGCCAAACCGGCGGTGAACTCTTTGCCATTTGCCGCATCTTCGGCCATGGCCGAAAGCAGGTTGGTTACACCGCCCATGGCTGATAATACCACCACTGGTTTTTCATCATTTTTTACTTCATCCTTCAGGATGCTTAACAGGGTTTGGATGCTGCTTACAGATCCAACGGAAGTACCTCCGAATTTTAAAACTTTCATTTATGGGTTAGTAATCGTTCTATACAAAAAAACCTTCCTCTTTGCGGAGGAAGGTTTTTCTTTTGGTTTTCATTTTATGTTTTTACACCATACGATTATCTTCCTCCGAGGTTTATGCCGGTGGTAATAATAATTGTAGTAATGGTGTTGTTAATTGTCATATATAATGTCTGTAAAGTAAGTAGATTATTTTCTGATTTGCAAGGAATATTTAACAAATTATGATTTTCGCAATAATTGTCAGGTAGTTGGCTGAGTAAATGATGGATTTGATAATGAGGAAGGTAAGTAAAAGGTTTTATCAAGGGTTGTGCGTTATTTAAGAATTACACGGGGTGATTAAGAGATACGAGGTTTCTGAACTTCATATGTCTGGGTTTCAATTACACGTGGCTCCTATGGAGCCTATACTCGCTGGGACATAGAGCTATAAACACGATACTCCTACGGAGTTCGCTGTCGGTTTACCACTCCGTAGGAGTGTCGTGTTTATAGGAAATAAAAAAGTCAGATCCGGCTCCGTAGGTGCCTCGTGTTTCTGAACGCGATTTTCGTGCGATTATCACCCAGTTTCAAAAAATCTTCAATAAATTTAATTTGCTACTTTTGAACCTCGATATATGCAGGGACTAATAACAAAATCAACAGGAAGCTGGTACCAGGTACAAACCCCCGATGGGCAAAAGATAGATTGCCGCATCAAGGGCAAGTTCCGTATTAAGGGTATCACTACTACCAATCCTATTGCTGTTGGCGATGTAGTTGATTTTGAAATGGAGCCCGACCGCGAAGACGGTGTGATCACCAATTTGCATCAACGCAAAAACTACATCATTCGTAAGGCCATTAACCTGAGCAAGCAGGCGCAGATCATTGCCGCCAATCTTGATCAGGCTATTTTGGTAGTTACGCTGGCCTCTCCGCGTACCTCTCTTGGCTTTATCGATCGCTTTTTGGTAACTGCCGAGGCTTACGATATTCCTGCAAGATTAGTATTTAATAAACTTGACCTTTTCAGCGACGAAGGCCTGGAAGTATTGGCCGATTATAAAGCTATTTATGAAGATATCGGCTATCCCTGCTTTGAAGTATCAGCCATTCAGGGTACTAATATCAGCCAGGTACAGGATCTGTTGAAAGATAAGGTTACCTTGTTTTCGGGCCACTCGGGGGTGGGCAAATCAAGCCTGATCAATGCGCTGTTGCCCGAACTGGAACTGCGCACCAATATGGTATCCGACTGGAGCGATAAGGGTATGCACACCACCACCTTTGCCGAAATGTTTGAACTGCCACAGGGCGGTTTTATCATCGATACTCCCGGCATCCGCGAATTGGGAGTTATCGACATAGAAAAACAGGAGCTCAGTCATTTCTTTCCCGAAATGCGTGAGCGGATGCACGACTGCCGTTTTAATAATTGCCGTCATATCAACGAACCCGGCTGCGCTGTGCTTGAAGCTTTGGAAGAGGGAGAGATAACCCTATCGAGGTATGAAAGCTACCTGAGCATTTATCATGGTAATGATACAAGGGCTTAGGGAAAGGGGCAAGACTTTTAGAGTCAAGAGGCAAGAAAACAAGTATAGTTTTTTAGAGAGAAGTCCGTTAAAAATATGTCATTGCGAGGAGGAACGACGTGGCAATCGCATGCTATACAGGGCCGCTATGCTTCCGTGCGATTGCTTCGTTCCTCGCAATGACATTTTTTTCAGCTGATGCAGTATTATAGCAACATCATCTCTTCGCTGCTTCTTTCACCAGCACATCCACAATAGCCTGTTTATTGGGAAAATACTTATTAGTTAAAAACAAACCTCCTTTACCGGTTGACGGGTTAAAGAATAAATAAGTGCCTACGCCGGGATCATCGCCGTCATGGCCTATGGTACCGTTGGTGTATAAATTCCAGAAGATGCCTTTATTGCGATAAGTTAAATTGATGTTTTTGGGCGGATGTTCTTTGCTGAACTGTGCGGTAAACATGGTTTGGTAAGAAGCTTCGGTAAGTAGCTTTTTATCATGCATGGCAATAGCCATCAGATATTTGCTCAGGTCTTCGGGCGAGGTTTTGAGGCCTCCGTCCGGGTAGGTAACCAGGTCATACAGTGGGAAGCGGTTCTTTTGATCAAGATATAATATGGCGTGATTTTTTAAATCCATATCAGGTATATGCCAGCCCGAATGATCCATTTTTAAAGGTTTCAGGATATACTTCTTAGTAAAATCTGCGTAAGAAAGCCCTGATTTAAGTTCGATAAGATAAGCCACCAACGCCGAGCCAATGTTGCTATATGAAGATGTGCCCCCTGCCGGGCCTTCGCCAAAGTTAGCTTTGCTGTAATGTTGGCCCTGTGGCGATAAATAGTTGTAAACGAATTGCGTCAGGGTAGTGTCCTTTAATTTATCACCATAACCCATTTGGTTGAGTGTGCTTATTGAAACACTGTCATAAGCCCTTAGTTTGGGGTAAAAATGATAGATGTAATGGTATACCTCCGGATTGTCGACAATGCCCGACGTATGATTGGTTAATTCTCTGATAGTTATTTTTCCGTTTGGATCGTTAGGGTTAGTTACCCTAAAAGGCAGTACATCATTAATATCTGTTTCCAGCGTAAAATACTTTAGTTCGATGGCTTTCATCAACGCAATGGCAATAAATGTTTTGCTCACCGAGCCAATGTTTTGAACTGCATTTGCCGAATAGGGGATTTGATTGGCAATATCGGCATAACCAAAGCCTTGCTCATAGGTGATTTTATTGCCATCGGTCATGATCACATACATACCGGGGAGGCTTTCCTGCGTAAAGGCCTGTTGTAGTTTAATGGTTAAAGAATCTTGTTGGGCTTGTGCCTGGATACTGTTGGTTATCAGGACAAAGGTTAGCACACAAAGAAGTGTTTTCAAGGTTTTATAGGTTTTCATACGCCTATATTACAACAAACAGAATATAAACCCCTATTGGTTATTGAAAATTATTTTACGGGCTGATAAGAAAGGTGTCAGCAAATAATCTTTCAATAAAAAAGACCTTGTGGATAACACAAGGCCTTGATATTTATTCGCCTAAAGCGGTCTTAAAATCCTCAAGCAAATCCTCAAGGTCCTCAATACCAATAGATAGGCGGATCATACTTTCGGGGATGCCCATTTCAGCACGGCGTTCGGCTCCAAGCTCAAAGAAAATGGTTTGCGCAACCGGGATGGCCAGCGTGCGGGTATCACCAAGGTTGCTTGATTTTACAACCAGTTTTAACTTGTTTAAAAAGGCAAGACAATCGATACTTTCATCCAGTTCGATACTCATCAAACCACCGTAGCGGGCAAACAACTCGCCTGCTAAAGCATGTTGCGGGTGCGATTCAACGCCGGGATAAAATACTTTTTTAACTTTCGGGTGCTTATCGAAATATTGGGCTAATGCTAAAGCATTACTGCATGCACGGTCAAGGCGAAGGGCCAATGTTTCGGCGCCAACAGAGATGGAGTGAGCAGCTTCGGGCGATAAGGTACCACCGCTATCGCGCAAGCCTTTTTTACGGATCTGGGTCATGCCCAAATTCTCCGGCTTTACCGTTGTTTTGAAGCCTGGGAAAATGTTTGGATAGTTTGCCCAATCGAACAAGCCGGCGTTAGTTACCGCGCCACCAAGGGCGTTACCGTGACCGCCAATATATTTGGTTAGTGAATTGATCACCAGGCTGGCCTTAACGTTAACCGGGTTAAACAAGTATGGCGAGGTCATGGTATTATCAACCACATATAAAATGCCTTTTTCCTGGCACAGGTCGCCAATGTTTTTAAGGTCGGCAATTTGGGTGGCCGGGTTGGCAATGGTTTCAACAAACACCATGCGGGTGTTTTCTTTTATTGCTGCACGTACATTATCAACCAAGGTAGCATCAACAAAATCAATGCTGATACCCATATCAATAAAAGTCTGGAAAATACTGCGGCTGTTACCAAACAGGAACGAGCTGGCTACAATATGATCGGTACCTTTAATAAGCGCCATTACCGTTGCCGAAATAGCGGCCATACCCGTTGAGAAAGCAATGCTTGATACCCCATGTTCCATTTGGGTTACCTTTTGCTCTAACGCGGTGATGGTAGGGTTACCCTGTCGCGAATAAGCATAACCGCTTTTTTTATTCTGGAAAATATCAACCAAATCCTGCACATCCTCATGTCCGTAGGTTACCGAGGTGTGAATGGGTTTATGCAACGAACCATGCTCGGGTTTGCCAAGACGGTCGGCATGTAATATGGTGGTAGTGAAGCCTTTTTTGGTACTCATTTTTTTATCCTATTAATTAGATATACATAATAGCGGTTGCGAACTTAATTAATTACACCCTAATTACACGAATGGAATTGACACTAATTGTACGAATGATATCGAATTGACACGAATGCTTTTATGATGACTTGAATTTGACCGAATTACACGAATTACTTTATACAAGGTAGATGATTAGGGAAATTCGCCTAAATTGTGGCCGATATAAAGGAAATTCGTGTAAAAATATATGAGGGCTGTACTACAACGTGTTACCCAGGCAAGCTGTACTGTTGACGGAAAGATAACAGGTGAGATAAGTGCCGGATTTTTAGTTTTATTAGGAATTGAAGACGCTGATACCACCGAAGACCTGCAATGGCTGGCCGGTAAAATTACAGGTATGCGTGTTTTTGGCGATGAAAACGGCCTCATGAACAAAGCCCTTGCTGATGTTAACGGGGATATCCTGCTGATTTCCCAGTTTACCCTTTTCGCTCAAACCAAAAAGGGAAACCGCCCTTCATTTTTAAGGGCCGCTAAACCGGATAAGGCCATTCCGATGTATGAGCAAATGGTTCAAACGCTTGAAACACTGACAGGTAAAAAGATAGCAACGGGCATTTTTGGTGCAGATATGAAGATTAATCTGCTGAATGACGGCCCGGTAACTATCATAATGGATACGAAGGATAGGGATAATCATTAAAAAGACAAAGGACATGTTAAAAAGCCTGTCATTCTTCGCTCTCGCTACTTATAACAATTTAAAAAAACGGCGTCATCCCGAACTTGTTTCGGGAACCCGCAAGATAAGCCGCATGGAGCATCCTTAGCAACGGATGTGCGGAAACAAGTTCAGCATGACAGCGTGGAGATGTCATTTCATCTTCAGAATTCGCCGGATTTAAACACTCAGGGTGACAGCCCTCTTTACTGGATGTCATTTTGCCTTCAGAGGCCCAGGATTTAAACGTTTTTAACTTATTTAGTTATTGTCCAACGCCTCTTCAATCCTCGCCTGCAAGTCTGCTTTAAAAGCATCATCCAGTTTCAATTCGTTTTTAAGCGAACTATGAAAAAGCTGCTGCACCATATTATTAATAACGCGGCTTTGTTTATTATACAGTACGCACATGCCGCAACCCGCCAGGTGGATACGCAGCTCAATTTCTTCGCGGAAGCTAAGCCGCTTAAGCTGCTTCTTTTCAATCAGGAAAGTAGCTTGTTTGCAGTTATATATGACTTTTTTTAAGTAACTCATTTTAATTCCAGTTTTTTTGGATACAAGCCCTCAGGTTAACTTTAGCCCGGTGAATGATTACCCAAAAGTTGGCCTGGGTAACATGCAGCTCGGTACAAATATTTTCGGTGGGCGCGTCATCAATGTGTTTCATGATAAAAACCGCGTTCCACAGGGCCGGAAGCTTTTGCAGGCATTTTTGCAGGATGCTGTTCAGCTCTTTTTTTAATAAGGGATCTTGCTCATCCATTGCGGCAATAGGGTGCGGGGCGTATTCTGCTTTCCAGTGACCGTTATCTTCTTCAAAAAATTCATCCTGTTCCTGCGCCGCTCTATTGGCCGAAGCTATGGCAAGCCCCGACGACTTTTTGCGGTATACATCAATAATTTTATTTTTAAGGATGGCGGTAAGCCACGTTCGCTCGGTGCTTTTGCCTTCAAACCGATTAACCTTTTCAAGAGCTGCCAAAAAGGTTTCCTGTACCAGGTCTTTAGCCAAATCCTCGTCGTTGATCCGCACAATGGCATACATGTACAGGTAATCGGCATAGGCGGCAACCCACTTATGAGGGTTTAATACATTAGTTTCGGTTGTCATGGAATGCAATATGCTTATACAATTACGGGATTAGTCGGGTGCAGGCGCAAATCCTTACAAAAAATTGGCTCAAAACTAAGTTTGTTTTTTTGGCGCCGTCTGCTAACTGCTAAGTTACGTAGCCTGTGTTGATAATGAGCTTATTATGCCGATATTTATATCAGCCAAAAAAAAGAAAATTTGTTGTAAGGTTATTCCCGTAAACCCGACAAAGCAATAAAAACGTATTTCATTTAATCCTAATAAAATGAGAAAGATCAGCGTATTGATGCTTGCACCTTTTTTAATAGGTGCAGTAATCATTTCATCGGCGTTTGTTAACAATAAGAGAATCGAAAAATTAAAGCCCGAAGGCAAAGGCTTTGCCTTGGTAGAACTGTTCACTTCCGAGGGTTGTTCCAGCTGCCCGCCGGCGGATGAGCTGGTAGCTAAAGTGCAGAAAGAAATAGGAGATAAGCCTGTTTATATTTTGGCTTACCATGTTGACTACTGGAACCGCCTTGGCTGGAAAGACGTTTTTAGCAATGCCGATTATTCAAAACGGCAAAATGAATATGCCCGGTGGTTAAAGCTGTCGCAGGTATATACGCCGCAGATTGTGGTTAACGGGAAAACGGAGTTTGTTGGCTCACAGGAAGGGGCTTTACGCAATGCCATTAAAAATGGCTTGCAGGGCGGGGACGATGTTAACGTAAACCTGGATGTTGCCCGTAACGCTAATAATACGGCTACTATACAATATAAAATTGAAGGCAATACAGGGCGTGGCAATAATGTTATATCGCTGGCGCTGGTGCAAAAGCAAGCCGTGATAAAAGTTGAACGTGGTGAAAACGGTGGCCGTACACTGGCGCATGCCCAAATTGTACGTAACCTGCAAACCCTGCCTTTAAGCAAAAATGCCGGTAGTACAACTCTTACTTTGCCCGCCGGGTTTAACGCTCAGGGATGGGAGGTTATAGGTTTTGTGCAAAACACGGGTAACGGTGCTGTTTTAGGCGCATCAAAAGCTCAGTTTAAAGTAACAGCGGCGATTGATTAGGAAATACACCCCAAACATTTAATTAATTAAAAACTGGTTGTGCCAAAAATAAGTAGCATTTAGATGAAAGTAATAAAAGAAAAGCACCCGCTGTTAATGCGCTGGACGCATTGGGTAAACTTTCCCATCCTCTCTATCATGATCTGGAGCGGGCTGCTCATTTACTGGGCCAACGACACCTATACGTTCACTATTTTCAGTGTTACTTTTATCCGGTTTTTTCCGCAGGGCTTTTATGATGCATTGCATATTCCGCGGCGGCTGGCCGAGGGGATGGCTTTCCATTTTTTGTTTATGTGGTTTTTTGCGCTCAATGGCTTTTTGTATGTGTCATACACTATAATATCGGGCCAATGGCGGGAGCTTGTGCCTAACCGCCATTCATTTAAAGAGGCCTGGCGGGTAGTTTTGCATGATCTGCACATCCGTAAAATGGCGCCCCCTCAAAACAAATACAACGCCGCCCAGCGCATTGCCTACACAGCAATTATTGTAATGGGCTTTGGCTCGCTGATAACGGGGCTTGCTATTTATAAGCCGGTACAGTTTAATTACCTGGCCTGGATTTGCGGCGGGTACCATCTGGCCCGTATCTGGCATTTTGTCCTCACTATTGGCTATGTGCTGTTTTTCCTGGTGCATGTTGTACAGGTGGTACTTGCCGGCTGGAATAATTTCAGGTCGGTTATTTCGGGTTTTGAGGTAATAGATGAAAAGCCGCTGCCCGCTATTCAAATTCAAAGCGATGAAACTAACGAAAAAACTGAGTAAGGTTTTCAGCAGAAATAAGGCTCCAAAGAGGGAGCTTACCGTTGAGCAGAAGATTAGCCGGCGCAATTTTATCTCGTTCGGTAGTTTCCTGGTATTAGGAGGAGCTGCATACGGAGGCTGGCGCTGGCTTTATACTTCGCCCAATGAGGTGCCGGGTATAACAGGAGAGGCCCATAAGCCATTGCGTGCAGTGCTTAATGCCAACGAAAAGGTGGTGCGCCAGTTATACAGTAATAAAAACCTGGTAAAAACTTACCCTAAAGAGATGGCGGCGAAAGTGGTGCGCCATAACAGCGACATTGGCTCGGAGGGATTGATTGACATAGACGCCTGGAAACTGTCGGTTAAAAAACATACCGGCGAGATGTTGAACATCGGTATCGACGAAATAAAGAAACTTCCTAAAACAGAGATCATTTATGATTTTAAATGCGTGGAAGGCTGGGATCAGATCTCGCATTGGGGTGGGGTGAAATTCAGCGATTTTATAGCTCATTTTAAGCTCGATGCCGAAACCCGATTTGAGTACGTAGGTATGGAAACGCCCGACAAAGAATATTATGTTGGCGTTGATATGCCGAGCGCAATGCACCCGCAGACTTTGCTGGCCTATGAGGTGAACGAAAAGCCCCTGCCACCAAAGCATGGCGCACCGTTAAGGCTTATCATTCCGGTAAAATATGGCATCAAAAACCTGAAACGGATAGGAAGTATCTCTTTCAGTAGTAACCGCCCCCCCGATTACTGGGCCGAGCAGGGGTATGATTATTACGCAGGGTTGTAAAAAATTGAGGTTGAGAACAGCGTTATATGTAATGTAATATTTGCATATTGCATTCAATGCCGGCCAATAAACTACCACTTTCCAAACAGCTTGCTTATGCCTGCGGAATGATAGGATGGAGCATCATGACCAATATTATCATCGTGATGCTGCCTTACTTTTACCTGCCGCCAAACAATGCCGGGCTTACCCCGCTGGTACCCCAGTTGCTGCTTTTCGGACTGTTCAATATCATGTCCGTAATAACAGCTTCCGGCCGATTGGTGGATGCCTTTTTTGACCCGTTTATAGCCTCACTTAGTGATAAAAGTGAAAACCGGCGCGGGCGGCGTATTCCTTTTATGAAATGGGCGGTTTTGCCTGCCGTTTTATTTTGTGGTTTAACTTTTTGCCCCGTATTAAAAGTTGAAAGTGTTCATAATGCATACTGGCTTACTTTTACGCTTATGTGCTTTTTTATGGGCGCTACGGCTTATATCATCCCCTATAATGCGCTGCTGCCCGAGCTCACCCATACAGGGCGCGAACGTGTTAAACTATCGTCATTACAGCAGGTGGGCTTTGTGATAGGGATCATCCTATCGGCTATGGTTAATAATTTTGCCGACTGGGTTGAACATTTTGCCGGTATAACTAACCGCGAAACAGCTGTGCAATACACCATTTGGGGGCTTGCCGTATTTGCGGGACTGGTGATGCTGATACCGGTATTTGCTATCGATGAAAAACAGTATGCCAATGGTCACCCGTCGCATCTATCGCTATTTCCGGCCATTCAAAAAACCTTTCAGAACCGTAATTTCAAATATTACCTGATATCCGATTTTTCGTTCTACATGGCATTAAGTATTATATCAAGCGGCTTGCTGTTTTTCCTTAAATCGCTGTTAAACCTGCCCGAATCAATGGGTGGAGAGCTTATGGCTACCATGGTGCTGGTATCACTGCTGTTTTACCCGCTGGTTAATTACCTGTCGCAGAAAATCGGTAAAAAACCAATCGTACTTTTTTCGTTTGGATTGCTGAGCTTGATTTTTGTGGCAATATTTTTCCTGGGAAAACTTCCGCTTACACCGCAGGTTCAGATTTATACATTGGTTATCAGCGCATCGTTTCCGCTGGCTTCACTGGGTATTCTGCCCAACGCGATACTTGCCGAAATAGCACAACACGAGGCTAAGCGTACCGGCGAAAATCGTGAAGGGATGTTCTTTGCGGTTAAATACCTGTTTGTAAAGCTTGGGCAAACTTTGGGTATTGCATTGTTTGCTTTTTTAACGATCTATGGTAAAGATCCGGGTAACGACTATGGTTTGCGATTAAATGGCATTTGCGGCTGTGTGCTTTGTTTGCTGGCTATCGTTTTCTTCAGTAGGTTCAGGGAGTGGAGAGGCAGCACCAGAAAGAAAGTTAACCTTCATTGAGTTAACAAACATAGCAGAAGCCTTGAATGTGAAATGATATCTCCACCAAATCGTGCTTAACTTGTTTCTGCTTCCCACAGCACAGGTAGCCAATTTACTCAGCGTGGCTACTTAGCACGTGTGGTGTTGAAACAAGTTCAACATGACCTCTTGTTATTAGTTATGGAATTGGTACGACATAGCACCTTAAGATAATTAACGTGTTTTATTAATTTGAAGGGCTTGCTTCCCGGTTTGAGCTTCGGCCGCACAGGCAAACAGGAAAGATGCCAGTAGGATAATTATGAGATATTTGATGATTGCCGGGCTCATTCTTCCTTAACGTTAATGTTGTAAGTTGATTATACCTATTAAATAAAAAGGCCTGCATTTTGTTTTAAATGCAGGCCTTTGAATATGTGTGTAAAAGCAATATTACACCAGGTTCTTTTTAATATAGCTGATACTTTGCGAAATGCTGTCAAACGGATCACCTGGGCAAACATCCTGTTCCACGAAGAAATATTGCAGGCCTGATTTTTTTGCCTGGGTAAAGATCTTTTTAAAGTCGATAACGCCATTGCCTACTTCAGTAAATTTCTTTTCGGGCGTTTTGTCCATGTCTTTAACATGCCATAGCGGGAAGCGGCCCGGGTGCTTGTTGATGAGCGCGATAGGGTCCTGATTGGCTTTGGTAACCCAATAAAGGTCCATTTCCATTTTTACCAGGTTTTTATCAGTGCTATCGAGCAATATTTCGTAAGGGTATTTGCCATTTTCCTGTATAAACTCAAAATCGTGGTTATGGTAGCAAAGCTGGATACCTGCACCTTTACAGGTTTCGCCGGCTACATCAAGCATATTGGCTATTTTTTTATAATGATCAAGATCGCCACGTTCTGATTGTGACAGATATGCACATACCATATATTTCACACCGGCAGCAGCAGCGTCGTCAACCGCTTTCTTCCAGTCGTTCATAATGGTGCCTTTTTGGTGCTCACCGTTTACAAGTTCTTCGCCTAAGCGATAGTGTGCACTTGGCATGATGAGCCCATTTTGTTTCAACAGCGCAGCAAAATCAGCCGGGCTCTTTCCGTAAAACAACTCGTTGCCGGTGTAAGTAGCACCTTCAACAGAGGTAAAGCCTAAGCCGGCAACTTTGGCTAAAGCCGCCGCCGGATCGGCTGCCATGGCATCGCGCACTGTATATAATTGCAAGCCGATATATTTTTTATCATATGCAAAAAGATTTGGTGCTGCCAACAGGCCTGCTGAAAGTAGCGCCGAAGTTTTAAGGAATGAGCGTCTGGTAGTCATTGGTTATGTTTTTTTGATTGGTTGTGTAAATATAACACATTAAAAATGCCAATTCAAAGACGTAAATTATGTTGATTGGTTTAATCAGGCAACCTCATAAAAATGATACAAATGAATTTGCTCTAAAACAAACAAGGCCGCTATTCAGCGGCCTTGTTTGTTTTTATTAAAAATTATCGTCCTTTTTTTAGGTTGGGAAACTTCATTCTATAATCCACGTCAACCATCCCTTTTGAAATATCGTTAAGTTTTTTTTCGATGAGGCGTTTGCGCAGCGGGCTTAGCTTATCGGTAAACAGCTTACCTTCAATATGGTCATATTCATGCTGGATAACGCGCGCTGCCATCCCCTTAAAAGTTTCTTCGTGGTGTTTCCAATCGGCATCATAATATGACATGCGTACCACTGGTTTGCGGTATACATCCTCGCGGATATCCGGGATGCTCAGGCAGCCTTCGTTAAAGCCCCATTCTTCGCCGGTTTCTTCCAGTATAGTAGCATTAATGAATGCCTTTTTGAAATCCTTCAGCTCGGGTTCGTCATCATCAAAAGGGGTAGCGTCAACCACAAATAAACGCATTGACATGCCCACCTGCGGCGCAGCCAAACCAACCCCACGGGCGGCATACATGGTTTCAAACATATTTTCAACCAGTTCTTTTATATGCGGATATTCGTCGGGCTCAATGGCCGTAGCTTTCTTTCTTAAAACAGGATCACCGTAGGCAATGATAGGATACTTCATCTTGCAAAAATAAAGGATTATTGTTTAGGCTCAAACAGCAAAGTGATCAAGCTGTTATTATCAAAAATTTCATTACTGATCTCCAGCAATTGTTCGGCGCTCACTTTGTTGATTTTTTCAAAGATCTCTTCGAGTGTGTCAATCCGGTTAAAATCAACCATGCTTTTGGCCATAGCAATAATGAGGCTCATGCGGTTTTCTTCGGCTAATGCTATTTGCCCGATAAATTTTTGCTGGGCCTGGTGTAACTGCAAGCTACCAAGCTTTTGCTCCCTCAGTTTTTTTAATTCTTTATGAACCAGTTTTGAAGCTTTGTTCGCTTTTTCGGTATCGGTACCAAAATAGATGGAGAAGATGCCTGTATCAGTTAACGGTGTATAATTTGATTCGACGGTGTATGCTATACCATGTTTTTCCCTGATCTCGAGGTTAAGCCGGCTGCTCATGCCAACACCACCTAACAGGTTATTTAGTAATAATAACCCCCATTTATGGTCATGCCCCGATGGGTATGCCTGGGTACCTATAATACAATGGGTTTGTGAAATAGGTTTGTTAACAAGATGAATGCCGGCAGGGCTTAATGCTGGTTTTACACGCTTTTTTTGAAGTTGATTGAGCGGGATATGCCCGAAGTATTTTTCGGACATGGCAACCAGCTTTTTGAAATCATAATTGCCATGTACGGCAAAAATCATCTCGGTTGTGTTGTAGTTGGATGCTATAAAGCTGCGGATGTCGTCGCCATTAAGCCTGCCAACGGTTTCTGGCGTACCTAAAATGTTTTGGCCCATGGGGTGCCCTTTAAACAACAGCTCCTCAAAATCATCCTGTATGGCTTCTTCCGGCTGATCAAGATAAGATGCTATTTCATCTAAAATAACCCCGCGTTCTTTTTCCTGCTCATCATCCGGAAATGTGGAATGAAATAAAATATCTTCAAAAAGATCCATCGTGCGGTCGAGATGCTGGTTAAGCAACGATGCATGGATGCAGGTATATTCTTTGGTGGTGTAAGCATTCAAATCGGCGCCAACAAGTTCAAGCCTGTTAAGGATTTGGTTAGTATTACGGCGCTCGGTTTCTTTGAATAGCAGGTGCTCGATAAAATGTGCAAGTCCTTCCTGGCCTGGAATCTCATCACGAGAGCCTGCATTTACAATAAAGCAGCAATGGGTAATTGCCGATGGCCAGTGCTTATAAAGTATACGAATGCCATTGGGCAAAGTATAAAGTTGATAGTCAATCATTCGGCTGCAAAGATAAGGTTATATGTCACAATTATTTTTCATGTTATTGTAAGTGATTTATAGTATTTTAGGCGCTTAAACCCAATTGCATCTACTGTTAAATGATATTTATATGCGTTGGAAAACATTTAAAAGCCTACCTCCGAATGAAAAAACAAATTGCCGATCTTGGATTTGAAGTATTGATAACCGCCCAGCAGATAGAAGAACGTGTAAAAACCATTGGCGCGCAGATAAGTGAAGATTTTAAAGATACGGTTCCGGTTTTAGTTGGCGTACTCAACGGCAGCTTTCTTTTTATAGCCGACCTGATTAAACAGGTATCAATTCCTTGTGAGATAAACTTCACCAAATTGGCCTCATACTACGGTGGTACCACCAGTACATTAAAAATACGCGAGGATATAGATTTAACTGTTGATATAAAAGGACGTGATGTGCTTATTATTGAAGATATTGTTGATACCGGAAATACCGCTCATTATTTAATTGAAAAATTGAATTTAAGAGAACCGGCATCGTTGAAATTATGTTCCTTATTATTAAAGCCAGCCGCCCTGCAAAAAAAGATAGATGAGCTTAAGTACGTAGGCTTTGAAATTGAAAACGAGTTTGTGGTAGGCTATGGACTTGATTACAAAGAAATGGGCAGAAACCTGTCTGATATTTACAAAAAAGTAGGATAACATAGGTTTTTTACACCCGATATGTTGCCGTGGAGACACGGCAACGGAGAATAACAAACCTAACAAACAATAAAAGCTAACGGATTTTCCGTTAGCTTTTATTGTTTAACAACAGATCTGATAGCAAGTCCCGACAAGCTACAAATCCATCCCCGGTTGTCGTGTCCCCACGACAACATGCCAGATAAACTTTATTCTCCAGGCTGTTATCGTTTTTCCAAATTCTTATTAAGTTTATTTAATGGAATTTGATGAGATTTATTTTTATACTGCCACAATTAACAACTGGATGCCGCTGCTTCAATCCGATAAATTTAAACACATCGTTTTAAACAGCCTGATCTACCTGGTTAAACAGAAAAAAATAGAGATCTATGGTTTTGTAATTATGCCTAATCACATTCACCTGATTTGGTCGGGATCAAAAATGAATGGCAAGGAGAAGCCTTTTGCCAGCTTTATGAAGTTTACCGGGCATCAGTTTTTAGACGAATTGCGGGCGACAGATGAGCAGTTACTGGCAAAGTTTAAAACCGATTTGAAAAACCGGAATTACCTGTTTTGGCAAACCAATTCATTGCCGATAAAAGTGTTCGACCGAAAAATGTTAGAACAAAAGTTGGATTACATTCACCTCAACCCCTTACAGGCGCATTGGAATTTAACCGATAACCCCAATAATTATTATTTTTCATCATGTTCGTTTTATGAGCAGGAGGATAAAAAGTTTGATTGGTTAACGCATTATATGGATGCGATGTAACTTGTGTGTTGCCGTGGGGACATGGCAACCGTTTTTTACTCCCTGTTGGCGTGTCCTCACGCCAACTCTTTAACCAATGTTTTCGCACCAACTCTCTTCACTAATGTATAAAGCAATGTTGCCGTGAGGACACGGTAGCAAGGGGTAGGAAAAATTAAATTATTAGATTTACCCTATCCCAGCAACCTCGCTCAGCATCTTCACAGCTTCGTCAACACTATCAATACCCTCAATGCCTAACCGAAGCGTGTTTTTAACCTCCTTCAGGTTTGTGCGCCTTGGGTTGGCCTGTACAAAGCTCAGTACATTCCTGAAAGCCTCCGTTTCAAAATAGCTTGATTGCTGATTGGTAATAAAATAGCCTCTCAAAACATTTTTCTTGAGCGAGATTTTTTCAAAGCCAATTGCCTTGCCCAGCCACTGCAGGCGCAGGGTATTGAGCAGTCCATCAACCTGTGCAGGCACCGGGCCAAAGCGGTCATGCAGTTTTTGTTGAAATGCCTGCAGTTCTACCTCGTTTTCCAGTTTGGAAAGTTCGGTATACAGGTTATATCGCTCGGAAAGATTGGTTACATACTCATCTGGAATGAGGATCTCCAGGTCGGTGTCAATTTGGGTAAAGGAGATGTATGGACGGGGCTTATCCTCGGGGAATACGCCTTTAAATTCGTCTTCCTTAAGTTCCTGTATGGCTTCGTCAAGGATCTTATGGTACATTTCAAAGCCTATTTCGGCAATGAAACCACTTTGTTCGGCACCAAGCAGGTTGCCGCTGCCGCGGATGTCCAAATCGCGCATGGCCACGTTAAAGCCGCTGCCCAGGTCGCTGAATTCTTCAATAGCGCTGAGGCGCTTGCGGGCCTCGCTGGTTAGCGTTGACAACGGTGGACTTAACAAATAACAATATGCCTTTTTGTTGCTCCTGCCCACACGGCCACGCATCTGGTGCAAATCGCTCAAGCCAAACATGTGAGCGTAGTTGATGATGATGGTATTGGCATTAGGGATATCCAACCCGGCTTCAATGATAGTTGTAGCCACCAGTACATCATATTCGTGGTTAACAAACTTGAGCATTACATCTTCCAGGTCATCCCCCTCCAGTTGGCCGTGGGCAATGCCTATACGTGCTTTAGGTACAAGCTTACGGATCATGCCGCCCAGTTGGGGCAAGTCGGCCACGCGGTTGTGGATAAAGAAGATCTGTCCGCCGCGGTCAATTTCAAACTCAACGGCTTCTTTGATCAGTTTATCATTAAACACATGCAGCTCGGTAACAACCGGCTGACGGTTTGGCGGTGGGGTTGATATAATGGATAAGTCACGCGCTCCCATCAACGAGAAATGGAGCGTACGCGGGATTGGTGTAGCCGTTAAGGTAAGCGTATCCACGTTGGCGCGCATCTGCTTTAGCTTTTCTTTGGTTGATACGCCAAACTTCTGTTCTTCGTCAATGATCATCAGGCCAAGATCTTTGAACTTCACATCCTTGCTCACCAGGCGGTGAGTGCCTATGATGATATCTACCTTGCCTTCTTTTAGCTTTTCCAGCGTATCCTTGATCTGCCTGGTTGATTTAAAGCGGTTAACGTAATCAATGTTAGCCGGAAAGCCCTTGAGCCTATCGGTGAATGTTTTGTAATGCTGTGCTGCAAGGATTGTTGTAGGTACCAATATCGCTACCTGCTTGCTATCAGCAACCGCTTTAAAGGCTGCCCGAACGGCAACTTCGGTTTTACCAAAACCTACGTCGCCGCAAATAAGGCGGTCCATAGGGTGGGGCGATTCCATGTCCCTTTTAAAGTCTGCCGTAGCTTTTTCCTGGTCGGGGGTATCCTCATACAGGAATGATGCTTCAAGTTCGGTTTGGAGGTAACTATCGGGCGAAAAGGCATTGCCATGCTGGGCTTTACGGACTGCATAAAGCTTGATCAGGTCGCGGGCTATGTCCTTAACTTTTTTTTTTGTTGTTTTTTTGAGGCGTTCCCACGTATCGGTACCCAGTTTATTCATTTTGGGAACTGAACCCTCTTTGCCGCTGAATTTGGAGATGCGGTTAAGCGAGTTGATGTTCACATACAGCAGGTCGTTATCGGCATAAATAAGCCTGATCATTTCCTGTTGCTTGCCATTCACATCCACCTTTTCCAATCCGGCATATTTGCCTATGCCGTGGTCTATGTGGGTAACATAATCACCGGGTTTAAGATCGCGGAGCTCCTTAAGGGTGATGGCCTGCGAGCGCTGGTAGCCCTTACGGGTTTTGTATTTATAGTAACGATCAAAGATCTGGTGATCGGTATAACAAGCAATTTTTTGCTCCTGGTCAATAAAACCTTCGCGTACCGAAATACTTATTGGCGTAAATTTTACAGTTTTGTCCAGGTCGTCTAAAATGGCATATAAACGCTCAACCTGTTTGGCCGAATCGGTCAAGATAAAATTCTCAATCTTATCGGCCTCGTTATTTTTAAAGTTGTGGATGAGCAGCGTAAAATCTTTATTGAACGATGGCTGCGGCCGCATATCAAAGTTGACAACGGTTGCATCATGATAAAAAAACTGCTTGCCAAACTCCACCACCGGGAAATCATGGAGCTGATCGCCGATCAGTTTTTCGTCGGTAAAGCCAAATTTAGGATCTATCCAATCGGGATTTTGCGCTTTTTCATCTGCAGAAAGAGCCTTCCACAGGTTTACCGCTTTTTTATAGCCGGTTTGGATAATATCCAGCGTAAACTGAACATCTTTGATCCATACCTGTGTGCCTTGCTCAACATATTCAAGCAGGGAAATATTGTTTTCGGTTAAAAATTTGGATTGTACATTGGGTACAATGGTAATGCTCTTAACATGCTCGACAGAGAGCTGGCTCTCGATCTCAAACGTGCGGATCGATTCAATAAAATCGCCGAAGAACTCAACCCGGTAAGGCAACACGTGCGAAAATGAGAAGATATCTACAATGCCGCCACGAATAGAGAACTGCCCGGGTTCGTACACGAAATCAACCCGTTCAAAATCGTACTCTATCAAAAACTCGTTGATAAAATCGATACTGAGCTTATTGCTAACAGCTATTTCGAGGGTGTTTTTTTCAAGCGATGACCGGTCAATTACCTTTTCGGCCAGGGCTTCGGGGTAGGTAACAATAAGTTGCCCATATTCGGTACTGTGGTTAAGCTCATTCAACACCTCGGCTCGGGCAAGCACATTGCTGCTATCGGGCTGGGTAAATTCAAAGGGCTTTCGGTATGATGAGGGGAACAGCAGGGCTTCTTTGCCGGTAAGGTTTTCCAGGTCGGCCTGGAAATAGCCTGCTTCTTCGCGATCGGGCAGTACAAACACCATGTGTTTGTGCTGCAAAAAATACAATGCTACCGCCATGGCCGAATCGCTTGATCCCACCAAACCACGTAGCTGTACTCTTGGATTTTTTGAGGCGTTAAGCGCGGTAGCTAACGCTTTTATCCTGTCATCAGCCTTATATCTGTCTAATATATCACGGATGTTCAAACCGCGGCAAAGATAAACAAAAAAGAAAAGCCAAAATAAAAAAGCATCAGGCTAAAATTAATGCAAACAATATGAGGGCTTATTTACTTTTTAATGATAAATTTATGTATGTAAAACATGCATACCGATTTATAAACTCAACCTTAATTATTTAATTATGAAGAATGCAGCGTTATCAGGGGGAATCATCGGCATATTAAGTATTATCTGGATATTTGCCATGCCGCGGTTTGGTGTTATGCCGCAAAAAGATGTAGTTGCCCCGGCCGAATACTTTTCATTTATAATACCGGCTATCGGCCTTTTTTTCGGTATCATGAGCTATCGAAAAAATGACTGTAATGGCCAAATGGGTTTTTTAGAAGCCCTTTTTCAAAGCTTTAAGATATTAATTGTAGGCGGTATCATTGCCGTTTTTGGCTCAATACTTTATATCAGTTACGTTTCATCATCGGGCGATAACATAAAGGATTTTTCTGAACGGATTTTTGGTGCATTGATAGTTGGAGTACTGCTCGCCTTCGCGGTATCATTGTTATTTACCAATAAAGCAAACAAACTTGATTAGGCGCTTTTTTTCAAACTATTTTGAACTATTGTTCTGGACCGCTGCGATGCTTTCACTGGCGATGACCTCGCCAACCGAAGAATCGCACTTTACCTTGTGCCCTCTAAAGCTGATGGGCATAGGCTGGTGCCCGGGCTGCGGTCTGGGGCATAGCATTATTTATCTTTTTCACGGCGATATCAGCAATTCGTTTCGTGCGCACTGGCTTGGCATCCCGGCCGTAGCAGTGATCTTTAACCGGATCTATGTGCTTATTAAAGCAAGGCTGATGGAGAGGAATCAGTTTAAGAGTTTAACCTGATTTTTATTGTGTGCGTTGTTAACGCCGACACGCAAGCTTAAGTACTATAGGATTCGCTAACAACATTTATTTGGTATCTAATTGACATTACTATAGTTTTGAGCACCGCAATAGCTTATGCCTAAACTTCATTTGGTTTACAATTATCTTGATGACTATTCTGATCTAACTATCCCTTTTATTGTAGGCTTGGTTTTAGCTTTGTTTGTATTTGCTACATTATCCTACTATTTTAAAAAGGAAAATTTAATTACGCATATTTTTGAATTACTTGGAGGTGATGAAGCGTGGAATGGCGCATTGTTCGGCTCTTTTTTTATTGGGGGGATATTTTTTTTGATTGGAGGCCTGATTATCCCTAACTTTTTAAACCTGCGAAAAGTTTATACAAATCATCAACTTACATTTATAACGGGAAAAGTAACTGATTTTGACCCCATGCCTTATACCGGACATGCAAACGAGTTTTTTAAAGTTAAGAATGTGCCCTTTCAGTTTTCTGATTACGAAACAGGTATAGGGGGCTATCACAATGCAGCTTCACACGGCGGAGTGTTCAAAGAGGGGCTTTATGTAAGAATTGGATATTATCACACGTCCGATCGTAATCTTATTCTGACGCTTGAAACCCAATAGTAAAAACGTACTGATTTTTTCTCTTATAGGGCTTAACTTGTACCAGTGATTGTGCCGTGGTGTGATGTGGCAATTGCGCGCTATACAAAGCAGCCCTGCTTCCGTGCGATTGCCACGCTGCGCTCGCAATGACATGGTTTTTGACTCATCACTTATCGGTAAAATTTCCACGCTATTTTTCACCGCCAAAACAGATCATTTCACCGACTACTTATCTCCGCTAACCTATCTCCTGTAGGCGTTTTATGGCTGCTGCTGTACCTTTATATCATAAAACAATCGCAAACTTTAAAACTTACTGAGATGAACGCTTATCAAAATCCATATATGTCTTTCGACGGTATCACTCCCGAAGAATATACATTTCTGCAACAGGCTACTGCCTCATTAACAGAAGATCAGGCACGCACTTTTATGTCATTTTATGCCAGCAAAAGGCGCAATCCGCAGGATATTATGTTCGCAACGCTTGCAGGCTTTCTTGGTGTATCAGGCGTACAGCGTTTCATGACCGACCAGATTGGTATGGGTATCCTGTATTTTTTCACAGCCGGGTTTTGTTTCATCGGTACCATTGTCGACCTGATCAACTACAAAACCATCGCCAACGATTACAACAGGCAAATGGCCTACGAAAGTTTCAATATCGCTAAAATGAGCAACTAAATCCCTTTAAGGGTATAGTTTCACTATATATCAATAAAAAAATCCACCTTCTGTTACGGGGTGGATTTTTTTATGGTAAAAGAGTCAAAAAACCATGTCATTGCGAGGAGGAACGACGACGCAATCGCATACTATACAGGGCGGCTATGCTTCCGTGCGGCTGCCACGCTTCGCTCGCAATGACATGGCTGAGTTGCCTTACTTCATCGATTTATCTCTTATCGCTTTAAATTCCGAACCTTTTTTCCAGCCGGGGAATGTGGTTTCGTTGCTTAGCTTAGTGCCAACTTCGTAAAGGATATTGGCTATCTGCGCCATGCCGGTTGCATCCATGGTGTCGGTATAATTATCGGCTTGCTGGTGATAGCGGTTATCGCCGTAATCTTTTTGTTTGGCTTCGCCATAGCTGCCGTCATGAATTACGCTGATGCTGCCATTGTTAATATCAAGTGCCGGTATACCCACTTTGGCAAAATTGAAGTGATCAGAGCGGTAGTAGCTGCCTGCTCCGGGATGCCTGTCGCCAACAGTGCTTAGGCCTTGTGCTTTAACAAGCTCGTCAACGTAATCTTCCAGATCGTTCTGGCCTTTGCCTGTAACTGCTATGTCTTTAGTTTCGCCATAGTCGCCAAGGGCATCCATGTTAAGATCGGCAACGGTTTTATTAACCGGGTAAATGGGGTGGGTGGCATAATACTCCGAACCCAGCAAGCCCTGCTCTTCGGCAGTAACAGCTAAAAATACGATGGAGCGTTTGGGTTTTTCTTTAGCCGTGTTAAATGCTTTAGCTACGCTGATGATAGCGGCAACGCCATCGGCGTTATCAACCGCCCCGTTGTAGATACTATCGCCTTTGGCATCGGGCTTACCTATACCAAGATGGTCCCAATGGGCAGTATATAGTACATATTCGCCGGGCTGTGAGCTGCCTTTAAGCGTGCCGATAACATTATGAGATGTTGAATATTTTAACTGATTATTGATGGTTAAAGTAACCGACTGTTTAAGCGGAATGGCCTTAAAGTCTTTTTTACGGGCCAAAGCGCGGAAATCGCCGGTGATGCCCGCTTCGGCCAACAGTTTTTTACCCATATCTTCGGTGATCCAGCCTTCAACCTTGCAGCGGTTCATGTGTTTGTCTTTTTGCTGCAGGTAAAGTTTAGCGCCTGTATTACTGTTGGCTACAACTTCCCAGCCATAGCTCGCGGGCTCTTTTTGATGGATGATGAGGACTCCTGCAGCACCCTGGCGTGCAGCTTCTTCGTATTTGTAGGTCCACCTGCCGTAGTAGGTCATGGTATCGCCTTTGAAAAATGTAGGATCGCCGTTTTTAAATCCCGGATCATTCACCAGCACAACAACGGTTTTGCCTTTAACATCAAGACCTGCATAATCATTCCAGTGGTACTCGGGGGCAACAACGCCGTACCCGGCAAAAACCAGCGGCGAATTTTTAAGCGTTACTGAATCAACCTCACGGCGGCTGAACGTTACAAAATCAGTAGTAGCGTGAAGGCTTAACGGAGCTTTGCCTCCGGTGATCTCCATTATTGGAGAGGGGGTACTGGTGATTTGCACCATAGGTACATCCTGAAAATAGCTGCCATTGTTGCCCGGCTCAAGCCCTGCCAGTTTAAATTGCTCCGAAATGTATTTGATGGCCTTGTCTTCGCCGGCGGTGAAAGGTTTACGGCCCATCATCGAATCGTTGGCTAATGCCGAGATATATTTTTTTATTTCAGCAGCAGTTATGGCCTTTTCGGCGGGCACGGTTTTATTATTCTGGCAGCCTGCAAAAATAGCAAGGCCACCAATAAGCATCAGGTATCGGTGTTTGATTTTCATATTGATGTGAATTTTGGGAAAAGATCGAATTTACGTAAATCCCGGTCAATTATCCAATCACCAAAATGTTGAAGAAATTTAAGCCACGAATTTTTTCAAATTAACCGAATTGCACGAATTTTTCTTTCTGCGTCAAGGTTTGTGAAATACGAACTAATTGTATTAGATAGCCAATATAATTCGTGTCTAATCATTGCTTCAGGTCCGGCCTGCTAAGCTTAATAATTTGCCATGCCACCTCTGCACTTGATAGCGCCACCAGCGCAAAAATAGCTGCCGAAAGGGCTTTAGGTGTTGAGCTTAATGCGCCGCCAAGCGCAACTGCGTAAACAATCAATGGCAGCAATAAAACCAAACATAGCCCGGTGACACTAAGCGGAATGCGGAAAGGCCGTTCCTTCATCGGTTCCTTGATGCGGAGTTTTACAAGGGCAATGTATTCTAAAGAAAGCCCGGCGCCATAAACTGTTACATCGATAATCAGGAGGTCGGCAAAGGTCCACAGTACCATAAAGCTTACTACTATGGAGCAGATAAAGATGGAAACGAAGGGTGTTTTGAAACGAGGGTGAAGCTTGTTCAACCCTTTTGGTAGCAAGTTATCTTCGGACATTACCTGTGGTACACGTGATACGGATAACAACACTGCGGTATAAATTCCCAGTGTGGAGGCCATGCCGCCGGCTGCAACTACTATGCCCAGCCAGTGCCCGCCAATGAGTACGCCTAACGCGGGGAAGCCGCTATCGGTTAGGGTATCATGGTTAATGCCTGATTGCTGGGCTACCCAAATAGCAAAAAAGTAGATCACCATTACCAGCGCGAAAGCTGTAAAAATAGAAATGAGATAGGAGCGTACCGGCTTTTCAACCTCTTCGGCATAAGTGGTTACGTTATCCCAGCCCAGGCAGTTCCACATCACGGTATATAAAGCCATGCCGAACGATGGAAAACTAAGACCCTTTAATGAAGTTGTAGGAATGTGCATTGCCCCGCTGTGGTGATAAATGCCTAATACAATCAATAATATAATAGGGGCAAGTACAGCGGCACTTAAAAACAGCGAAACCCTGCCCACGGGCATAATGCCCAAAATGTTTAGCCCCGCCGATGCCCAGATGATCACCAAACAAACCGGGATCTGAAAGTTTAACAGTTCGGGGAAAAAGAAACCGGCATATTGCACAAAAAGCACCGGGTAAATAGCAAGGTCAACAAAGGTGTAGAGCCATGTCCACCAGCCTTCAATAAAACCCCAGTGCAGGCCGAGGGCATATTTTACCCATTTATAATAGCCGCCGGTTATAGGCATCATGCTATTAAGCTCAAGCACAGTAAATATGGCCGGAACATCCCACATTAACGGAGTTATAAGCAGGATCAGTAAAGCCCCGTGATCGCCGGCGTAACTCAATAACGGTTCAAGGCCGTAGGGACCTCCGGATACAGTAAAGAAAATAACAGCGACAAGCTGTATTGGGCGTATTTTTTTTAACGAGGCTGCAGAGGGCATAAGCTATAAAAATATAACTTATGCGTTAATATTTTAATTTTTTGTTGATGTCCTTAGGGCGTGCTGAACTTGTTTCAGCATCCCATGCGCTAAGTAACACGCATACTAAGCAATCAGCAGCTTGTCCTGTGGGGGACTTAACAAAAAAGGCCAGCTTTGCAGCCGGCCTTCGTGGATCATTCATAATGTCCTCGTAAAGAATAAACATTGATGGTTTCATCAACCACATCATAGATAATGCGGTGTTCGGAGTTTATTCGTCTCGACCACTTTCCTGTTAATTTATATTTGAGAGGCTCCGGTTTTCCTATTCCTTCAAAAGGATGAGCTTTCATATCATTAAATATCTGCGAAATCTTTTTTTGAATAGCCTTATTACCGGATTTTTTCCAGTACTCAAAGTCCCTTATCGCTTTTTCGTATAAGTCTATTTCCATAGGTCGTCGGTATTTACCCTAACGCCTTTTTTGCCGGCCTTTCGTGCTGCTTCGCCTGCTAATACCTGTTCAACAAATTCGGCATTGTATGAGCCTTTATCGTGTTTCTCAAAATTGATTTTGAGCGCTTTTAAAAAAGCTTTTATTGCCGCTGATTGTTCTTTGTTTTCAGGATGTACAATGAATGTTTCCATACACAAATTTAATCAATAATATTTAATTGGCATTAACAAAGAAGGCGCCGTGATGGGCGCCTTCTTCTCTATAAAAAACAATTCTTACAAGCTCAACCACTTTTTCCTTACAGTCAATTGCTGCTCGCTCGGGCTATCAACAGTAACAATATTGTATTTAACGCGGTTGCTTTTCAACAGCGTAATCGGGAGGATAATGGCTTGTCCATCGCGGGTTACAGTAACCTCAATTTTATCGCCGGGATTTTTACCATTGATCATAGTTGCAGCATCGGTAACCGGTGTGCCGTCAATTGCGGTGATCTCGTCGTTTACGTTAATGCCATCGATATAAGCAGCGGTGCCGCGTTGTACGCCGGTCACAATGATCTTTTTATTAGCCGTTGTTGCTGTAGTAACACCTAAAGCCGCATCATTTTTATCGGCCAGCTCATCAACTACTTTGTAGCCGGCGTAGCCTAAGTATTTGTTATAATCAACCGGAGCCAGACCGTTGATGTATTTGGCATAAAAATCGTCAAGTTTTTTACCTGCGAATTTTTCAAAGGCAGCTTTAAATTCAGCATCGGTATAACCGCGTTTTTTGATTTTGTAATACTGAGTGTACATGTATTTCATGGCATCATCTAACGAGTATTTGCCTTTGCTATCGTTGATGATCTCCAAATCAAGCATCATACCGATGATCGCACCTTTATTATAATACGATATAGTGGTATTGTTGGAGTTTTCGTTAGGACGGTAAGCTTTGATCCAGGCGTCGAAGCTTGATTCGGCAACGGTTTGTACATCTTTACCGGGCAGGTTTTCGAGGATATTGAACTCGCCTTCCAGGGTATCAAAGTAATTGCCGACAGGGAACAGCTGAGTACGGCGAACTATAATGCCCTGGTAATACTCGGTAAATCCTTCGGCTATCCACAGGTTGGTAGTGTAGTTTTCGGTATCATAATCAAACGGACCTAAAACTACCGGGCGCAGGCGTTTTACATTCCACAAATGGAAATGTTCGTGCGCAACCAGGCCTAAAAAGCTTTGGTAGCCTTTATCATTAGCATAGTTATCGCGCGATGCGCCTAAAACAGTTGAGCTCAGGTGTTCCAAACCACCACCGTTACGCTGGCGGTTGTGTACTATAAATACATAATGTTTGTTAGGGTTCTCGCCAAAAACGGCGGCTTCCTGATCAACAATTTTATGGATATCGGCTTTTAATTTTTCCTTGTCATAATTACCGCCGCCGTACATGCATATCTCATAATGAACACCCGATGCATCAAAGCCAAAAACATCCTGGTTGCCTACTTCAATAGGCGAATCGAACAGGATATCAAAATTGGGCGATAAACGGGTAAAAGGATCATTATTTACCATGTCGAGGCTGGTTGAAACCTTATCCCAGTTTTTGTATGGTTTAATATGGATGATAGCGGGCGAATGCAGCATGTTGGCCGGATAAATAAAGATACCGGTAGTTGAAAGGAAGCCGTGTGAGGCATCGATAAAGCTGGTACGTACCGAAAGCTCAAAGGCGTAAACCCTGTATTTTACCGTTACCGCCGAAATTCCTTTTGTAACAATTTGCCAGGTATTCTTGTTGATTTTGGGTGCTGCAATTGGCTTGCCGTTGGTTTCGGCATTTAATGATTCAATGTTTTTTGCGAACTCGCGTACCAGGTATGAGCCGGGCGTCCATACCGGCATTTTAAGCTCAAGGGTGTTTTGTTGAAGGCCGGTAATGTGCATTTCAATGTCAGCATAATGGGCCTGGGCTTCCGGAAACGAAACATTGTAGTTGATTTGAGCGTTGGCGGCCGCTTTGCTGATGGTAGTACTCATAATTAAAAGCGTTAGAAAAAATAACGTGCGTAGGTTGGTCAGTTTCATGGTCGCAATTTATAAAAATTATATAATCAGTTATGAATGTGGCATTACTGCACCCCAAACACCGTTGTAAAATGGTTGATACATGCAACTATTGTTAATGTTATGCTATTAGTTTTACATCGATTTTTAAGTCGATGGAACTGATTGAACCTATTTCGCGCAAGCTAATCCGCTTAGGTAAACTGTACGTGGATGTACTGGTTAAACATACCACTCACCTGGATGTTACCCGGTACCATTACATACTTTCGCTCATTTATTTTCACGACGGTCAGCTTACACAAAACGCGCTGGCGCACCTGCTGGGCAAGGATAAATCGGCCATGGTGAATATCATCAACCTGCTTACCGAAAAAGGTTTTGTTTACCGCGAAAACAACCCGAACGACAGGCGGCAGCAACTGCTACGGGTTACCGATAAGGCAAAACTGGCCGTGCCGCAGATCATCGAAACATTTGAAAATATTAACGCAGATAGTACCGAAGGCATATCCGAAGCCGATATGCAGGTATTTGAAAGCGTACTTACCCGCATGCATAAAAATTTAAAACCATTAATATCACCCGAAACAACCCTACAAGCTAAACCACACACGGATTAAACAAAGTATGAAAACGAAATATATTATTTACACGGCGCTGGCCCTGCTGGTTGCCTATTTAGTTTACAATAAATTTTTTAGCGAGGGGGCAAAGAAATCGGCCGCGGCTATGGCTTCGGGTAAGGGCGATAAGAAAAAGGGCGGTCCGGTAGGCGTTAACGTAATGATAGTTAAAGAGACAGCAGTAAATAACATCATTGATATTACCGGTACTATTGATGCCAATGAAAAGGTAAGCCTGATAAGTCAAACCGCAGGCAACATCACCGGCATATATTTCAACGAAGGCACTAAGGTAACAAAGGGGCAACTGCTGGTTAAAGTTTATAACCAGGATTTGGAAGCTTCGTTGCAACAAAACCAATACCAGGTAGCATTGGCTAAACAACAGGAAAGCCGCAACCGTCAGTTACTTCAAAAAGAGGCCATAAGCCAGGAAGAATATGATACCTCGTTAACTTCCTTAAACTCCTTAAAGGCTGCCGCCGATGTCATTAAGGCGCAGATTGCCCGTACCGAAATCCGTGCGCCATTTTCAGGCACTATCGGTTTAAGGAATGTGAGCCCCGGCAGTTATTTGTCGCCATCATCACCTATTGCCAACCTGGTTAATATCGATCCGGCTAAAGTAACTTTTGCTGTGCCTGAAAGGTACCTTTCTATACTGGGCCCAGGCAGCAAGATCAGGTTCAAAACCGAAAGCTCGATGGAGAATTTTGTGGGTACTGTTTATGCTATTGATCCTTCAATTGATGCCAGCTCACGTACTATTACTGTACGCGCTAAAGCGCCAAATCCTAAAGGTATATTAACTGCCGGTAGTTTTGCCAAGATCAATTTAACACTTGATCAAATCCCTAAAACCATTTTGCTGCCAACGGAGGCAGTTATTCCTGATTTGAAAAGCAGCCTGGTTTGGATTTACCACAATGGTACCGCGGTATCAAAGCCGGTAAAAACAGATCTGCGTACAGATACTAAGATTCAGGTTATTGAAGGCTTGAAGCCAGGTGATAGTGTTGTAGTATCGGGCCTGATCCAAATGCGTCCAAAAGTGCCTTTGAAAATTTTAAAAGTTATTAAATAAACCAATATGAGTTTATCCTCAGTAAGTATTAAGCGGCCGGTATTGGCAACAGTAATGTCTGTGGTTATTGTTGTGTTTGGTATTATCGGCTATAAATTTTTAGGGGTGAGGGATTTCCCTTCGGTTGACCCTCCAATTATTTCGGTATCCACCAGTTACTCTGGTGCCAATGCCGATGTAATTGAATCGCAGATAACGGAACCGCTTGAAAAATCAATCAATGGTGTGCCGGGCATTCGTAACATCTCGTCAACAAGTTCGGTTGGGCAAAGTAACATCACAGTTGAGTTCGATCTTGATGCCGACCTGGAAACGGCCGCTAACGACGTGCGCGATAAAGTAAGCCAGGCCCAGCGCCAGCTGCCGCAGGATATTAACGCCCCACCGGTAGTAACCAAGGCCGATGCCAGTGCCGATCAGATCATCACCCTTACCGTAAGCAGTAATACCCGTAACATAAACCAGCTGGATGATTATGCGGAAAATGTGTTGTTGGAAGGCCTGCAAACCATCCCCGGAGTAAGTACCATCAACGTACAGGGACAGCGCCAGTATGCTATGCGCCTGTGGATTGACCCCAACAAACTTTCGGCCCTTGGCGTTACAGCCACCGATATTGGCGCAGCTTTAGCTAAAGAGAACGTGGAGCTGCCTGCCGGTAAAATTGAAGGTAACAATACCGAGGTTACCATCAGGGCCTTAGGTAAACTGGCAACCGAGAAAGATTTTAACAACCTTATTATCCGTGCCGACAGCAGCCGGGTGATCAGGCTGAGCGATATTGGTTATGCTGTATTAGGTTCGGCGAATGAGGAAACCATCTTTAAAGAATCTGGTGTGCCGATGGTTGGTTTGGCTTTAGTGCCGCAACCGGGCGCTAACTATGTACAGATAGCCAAAGATTTTTACGCCCGTTTAGAGCAGATCAAAAAAGATTTGCCCCCGGATATTTCGGTAAAAGTGGCTTTGGATAATACGAGATTCATTAACCAATCAATTTCTGAGGTACAGGAAACACTCATCGTTGCGTTTGTTTTGGTGGTAATTATTATCTATCTCTTCTTCCGCGATTGGCTGATAGCTTTCCGCCCGCTGATAGATATCCCGGTATCATTGATCGGTGCTTTCTTTATCATGTACATCTTCGGCTTTTCCATCAATATCTTAACCCTTTTAGGGATAGTACTGGCAACGGGCCTGGTGGTGGATGATGGTATTGTGGTAACAGAAAACATCTACAAAAAGGTAGAGGCTGGTATGGCAATCCGCAAGGCAGCATTTGAAGGTTCGGCCGAGATTTTTTTCGCGGTAGTATCCACATCGGTTACGCTGGCCGCGGTATTTTTACCCATTGTGTTTTTACAGGGCTTTACCGGCCGCTTATTCCGTGAGTTTGCAGTGGTGGTAGCCGGGGCGGTATTGATATCGGCATTCGTATCCCTGTCGTTAACGCCGATGCTTAATGTAAAGCTGATCCGTAAAAATCAAAAGAAATCAAAGTTTTATGAAAGAACGGAGCCGTTCTTTGTAAACATGATCAACTCATATTCTGAGTCTCTTGTTAAGTTTATGAAGCGTAAATGGGTGTCATTTGCCATTCTTGCTGCATCAATCATTATCATTGGGGTGCTGGTAAAAGTTATCCCGTCAGAGCTTGCCCCACTTGACGACCGCAGCCTGCTGCGTTATAGTGTAACCGGTTCGGAAGGTGCAACCTATGAGTACATGACCAAATACATGGACAAGGTATCTAACCTGGTTGAGGATTCAATTCCCGAATCAAACGTTAACCTTGAAATTGTATCACCATCGTTTGGTGGTGGCGGCGCATCAAATACCGGTTTCGGTAGGGTAGGGCTCGTTGGCCCAGAGGAGCGGAAACGCACCCAACAGGAGCTTGCCGACTGGCTCAACGCCAAACTGAGGAAAATGCCAGACGCCCGTGCCATTGTAGTGCAGGAACAAACCATAAGCGGCGGTGGTTCGGGATCAAAAACATCATTGCCGGTGCAGTACGTTATTCAGAACCAGGATTTTGAAAAGATCCGCAAGGTACTGCCAACGTTTTTTGCCGAGGTATCAAAAAGCCCTGTTTTCCAGGGAACGGATGTTAACCTGAAATTTACCAAACCCGAGCTGCGTGTGGTTACCGACCGCGAGCGTGCCCGAGATTTAGGTGTTTCGGTTGATGATATTGCCCAAACGCTGCAGTTGTATTATAGTGCCGGCCGTTTGGATTATTTCCTGATAAATGGTAAGCAATACCAGGTGATAGCACAGGTTGACCGCGCCCACCGTGATCAGCCGCTTGATTTGAAATCAATTTATGTGCGAAGCTCAAAAGGGACATTAGTGCAGCTGGATAACGTAGTTAAAACAACCGAGGGAGCAACACCTCCGGCCATTTACCACTTCAACCGTTATAAATCGGCAACACTATCGGCTGGTTTGGCTCCGGGTTACACCGTTGGTGATGGTATCAAAGAAATGGACAGGATCTCCAAAAGCCTGCTTGATGATACTTTCAGTACTGCGTTAAGTGGTCCGTCACGTGACTATGCCGAAGGCTCATCAAACATCCTTTTTGCTTTTGGCTTTGCATTGCTGCTGATCTACCTGGTATTGGCTGCCCAATTTGAAAGCTTTATGGACCCGCTGATTGTGATGCTCACCGTGCCGTTGGCTATTTCTGGTGCATTTTTATCATTGTGGCTGTTTAACCAAACCCTCAATATTTTTAGCGAGATCGGGATCATCACCCTGGTAGGGTTGGTAACCAAAAACGGGATCTTGATTGTAGAGTTTGCCAACCAGCGGATGGAGCAGGGGGTAGCCAAATACGAGGCGGTTGTTGAGGCTGCAACTGCACGTTTACGCCCAATATTAATGACAAGTCTGGCTGTAGTGCTTGGTGCGGTGCCAATTGCGTTTGCGTTGGGTGCCGGTGCAAAAAGCCGCGTATCATTAGGGATTGTTATTATGGGTGGGATGCTATTTTCATTGGTGCTAACGCTTTATATTATCCCGATGATGTACCTGCTGCTGGCTGCCAAAAGTCGGAAAGACCACGACCACGATCCTGAAGATATGGCCGCCGAAGCCGAAATGGCTGAAGCCGCACGTCATCCGCACCACCATGAACCTAAACTGATCGAAAACCTGTAATATAATATGATGATCAAGAAAATAACCTGCCTGGTTTTTGGTTTTGCAATGGTATCAACCATCGCCTTAGCCCAGCAGGATGCACCGTTACTGACTTTAAAAGATGCGGTAGAAATTGCGCTGAAGAATAACTATAATATCAAGTTGTCGCAAAACAACTCAACCATAGCATCAAACAATGTAACATTAGGTAATGCTGGCGTTTTACCGCAGTTAACCGGAAATTTTTCGGATAATAATAGTCGCCAGTCAACTAAGCAAACGCTTAGTACCGGTAAGGATAATAATATCAACGCGCATAACTCAAACAACAGCTATGGTGTAAACCTTAACTGGACTATTTTTGATGGCTTCAACATGTTTGCTACGTATGACCAATTGAAACAGCTTGATAAGCTTGGCGTTTTACGGTTGCAGGATACCGTTCAACGCACGGTAGCCAACGTGGTTAATACTTATTATGACCTCATCAGCCAAAATGAACAAATCAAAGCACTTAAGGGGGCTATAGGTATCTCACATACTCAACTGCGTATTGCTACAGATAAGTTTAATGTAGGCCGGGCTTCAAGGCTTGATGTGCTTAACGCCCAGGTAAACCTGAATACCGATACCGGCAACCTGATTATTCAGTATCAGTTATTCAAATCAACCAAAATACAGCTTAACCAGTTACTTATCCGCGATCTTCAATCAGACTTTTCGGTAGCAGATACCATTGTGGTTGACGATAAACTAACCCTGGCCGATGTACTTAACAATGCCCAGCTGCAAAACCCGGGGATTTTATCGGCACAAATTAATCAGCGACTGGCCGAGATCAACCTTAAGCAGGTTCGCTCAACACGTTATCCGCAGGTTGGGGTAACATCGGGTTATGTGTTTACTAACAGCAAAACTCCAGCGGGCTTTACAGTATCGCAAAATGTACACGGCTTTAACTATGGGCTTACGGCATCAATTAACATTTTTGATGGCTTTAACCAAAACAGGCGCGAAAAAAACGCGAAGATCCAGATAGATAATGCGGGTATTGCCGCCAAGCAAACCAAACTGAATATTGAAAGCCAGATTAACAGTTTGTTTGTGGCATATTTGTCGGGCCTTGATTTGGTTAAGCTCGAAGAAGCCAACGTTAACCTTAACAAAAAGAACCTGGATATTACGCTTGATAAATATAAGTTAGGCAATATTACACCCCTTGAGGTAAGGGAAGCTCAGCGGAATTACCTTGACGCGCAATCAAAGTTTTTTGCTGCGCAATACCAAAGCAAGCAAGCCGAGATCATGTTAAAACAAATAACTAACAGTATTAACATCCAATAAAAAATATTTTAATAATAGGTTTAAAAACTTATTTTTGAAACATGACTACCCCTTTTAAAACCTGCCTGCTTATTGATGATAACTACATTGATAACTTTATAACGCGGAGGGTTTTAGAGAGTAGTAATTTTGCAGAAAAAATCATTGTGCGCCAATCGCCGATGGAGGCTATTGAATCACTAAGAGACGGATCGGTAGATCCTGATGTTATTTTTTTAGATATCAGGATGCCATTGATGAGCGGCTTTGAGTTTCTGCAAGAATATGATGGGCTGGAAATTGCTAAAAAAGGAATAAAAATATATATGTTATCATCATCGCTTGACCCTACAGATATGAAGCAATCAAGCGATAATAAACATATAACCCAGTTTATTCATAAACCACTTACTGTTAAAGCGCTCGAAGAAATTTGTCAATGATCTTAGTAGCAGATAGCGGATCATCAAAAACTGATTGGCTGCTGACCGTTTCAGACCAGGAAACCCGCTCGTTTCTTACCGCGGGGTTAAACCCTTATTTTTTAACCGAAAAGGAGATAGCCCGCATTGTGCTGGAGCAGGCCCCGGAAATGGTGGCGCTCGCTGCCGAGATTTCTGAAATTTATTTTTTTGGTGCCGGGTGCAGCAGCCCCGATAGGCACGAAATTGTATCAAACGCCCTGAGCCAGCATTTTGGCAAAGCATACATCAGTGTTGACAGCGACTTGCTTGGGTGTGCTTATGCAACCTGTGGTCAGGAAAAAGGGATTTGCTGTGTGCTGGGAACTGGTAGTAACATTTCCTTTTTTGATGGCGAAGACATTTACGATGGTCAGCACGGCCTTGGTTTTGTTTTAGGTGACGAAGGTGCCGGCACCTGGTTCGGTAAAAAGCTGGTCACCGACTTTTTATACGGCAATATGCCGCACGATATCAGCCAGAAATTTGACAAGGCCTATCACCTGAACAAAGAAATCGTAATTAAAAATGTTTATCAAAAGCCTAATGCCAACACCTACCTTGCATCGTTCAGCAAGTTTGTAAGTGAAATAAAGGCCACCGAATACGGGCACTCTATGCTGGTTGACGGGTTAGTAGAATTTATTGAAAGTAACATCAAATCATACCCCGAATACCATAAATACAAATGCCACTTTGTTGGCTCTATCGCTTATTCATTTTCTGAAGAGCTGATCTCGTTATGCCACCTTCATGGCGTAAAAACCGGCAAAATCATCAAACATCCCATAAACGATCTGATGGCCTTTATCCTGAAAAGGAACGAAATGGCAACGGAAGAGTAGCGTTCAGGGAAATCGTTTTGCCGTTTAATCAACAAAGCGTTTTGTTTTGCCCCTCTGGGGCAAAGGGTATCCTATAATTTTACATGCTACAAACCTTTTGCACCTCTGGTGCACCTGCCTTGAGTATATCTCAATTAACGCCTGTTTAAAATCCCCCAGAGGGGGAAAAGGTTTGTAGACAATAAGGTCCAACCCATTATCTGAACCCCAGAGGGGTTCAACTCGCGCACATTATCACGTACTATTGATTTGTGGGTTAACTTAAAGTCACAGAGAGCCCCAAGAAGACATAATAGGATCGTATCATTTGTCATCCCAGCATAATAAAAAACAATTCAGGAACGATTATTCCAAAATGAATATACATTTGCGGAACGATTATTCCAAAATTAAATTAATCTTCCATAAAATGAAAAAATTAGAGAACAAAGTAGCAGTTGTAACAGGAGCATCAAAAGGTATCGGTGCAGGTATAGCTAAAAGCCTGGCCTCAGCAGGAGCAGCAGTAGTTGTAAACTATGCGTCAGATAAAACAGGCGCCGATAAAGTTGTGGCTGAGATTGCCGCAAATGGCGGCAAGGCTATAGCTGTACAAGGCAGCGTAGCGGTAAAAGCAGATGTTGATCGTCTTTTTGCCGAAACCAAAGAAGCTTTTGGCGGTGTTGACGTTTTGGTAAACAATGCAGGTGTATATCAGTTTACGCCGATAGAGGCCGTTACAGAAGAAGAATTTCACCGTCAGTTTAATACCAACGTACTTGGTTTGTTGCTTGCTACTCAGGGAGCGGTAAATAACTTTGGTGATAATGGCGGTAGCATAATCAACATAAGCTCAACTGTAACCCGCATTACCCCTCCACAAAGTGCTATTTATACCGGCACTAAAGGCGCGGTTGATTCTATCACACAGGTATTATCAAAAGAGCTTGGCCCTAAAAAGATCCGTGTAAACGCAATTAACCCGGGCATGGTTGAAACCGAAGGAACACACACAGCAGGGTTTATCGGCAGCGATTTCCAGGTTGAGATTGAAAAAACTACGCCGCTGGGCCGCATCGGTCAGCCGGATGATATAGCACCTGTTGCCGTATTCCTGGCATCTGATGAGTCACGCTGGTTAACCGGCGAAATTATTCTTGCAAGCGGCGGCGTAAGATAATCACGCCTGCGAAGCCCGGTTACACAAACCGGGAGGGCATACGGTTAACAATTAATTAAAAATGAATAGCTTTGCCCACAAAACGGGTAAAGCTTTTCTGTTATGGCACGAAGTAAAGATTTTGATGAAGCCGAGGTATTGGGCAAGGCCGTTTGCATTTTTTGGCATAAGGGCTACAATGGCACGTCTATGCAGGATTTGGTTGACGGTTTAGGTATAAGCCGCTCGAGCTTGTATGATACCTTTGGCGATAAACACGCTTTATACATTAAAGCTTTGGATAGCTATCAAAAGGCCGGGGGAAGTCAGATGTGTGATATTATCAATAATACAGCATCGGCCAAAGAGGCTATAAAAAAACTTTTGGAGCTTACTATGAGCACGCTGCTAAATGATGAGCAACGTAAAGGTTGTTTTATGGTAAATGCAGAAATTGAACTGGCATCGCTTGATGCTGAAGTTAAGAATGTGATCTGCCGGAACGAGCAGCAGTTTGAAAGCGCCATCCTGCGTGCCATAAAAAAAGGGCAGGATAGTGGCGAGATCCATAACCGTCAGGACGCCCTTGCGCTGGCCCGGTTCATTATGAATGCGGTAAGGGGCATGCAAGTATCGGCCAAGGCAACAGCCGACACGGCTTTTTTTGATGATATTATAAAAACAACCTTGTCGGTACTTGATTAACCATTTCGCTTAATTACTTAGGCTGTTATTGCCTGTTTTTTCCGCAGCCTCATCCCCAGTAAAAATAATATACCAACGCCCGCCAGCATACTGCCCGTTTGCGAGATATAGTCGCCATGTTTAACGTAGAAAGTGAGTTCGCTGTTAAGGTTGATATCTTGTTTAATGGCTGCTTTAGTCCACCATTCGGTGTGTTTAACCACATCGCCGCGTTGATTGATGAATCCGGAGATGCCGGTATTGGCCGATTGGCAAACCCAGCGGCGCGTTTCGATTGCGCGAAGTTTGGCGTAGTCTAAATGCTGGTCTTTACCCGAGGTGTTTTCCCACCAGCCATCGTTTGTGATAATGGCAATAAATTGCGCCCCCTTTTTAACCGAGCGGGCAATATAGCCTCCCCAAATTGATTCATAGCAAATAACAGGATCAACTCCGATGCCGCTTTGCGAGTAAAGTACTTTCGCGTCTTTGTCGGGAGCATAGTTACCGGTTGCGCCGCCCAAATGTTCAAAAACCGGTTTAAGAAAAGAAAGTGCTTCGCCAAAAGGCATTGATTCGGCCCCGGGTACAAAGCGTGATTTATGATAGGTTTGGATCCGGTCGCCATTTTCTAAGTTAAGGGCTGTGCTGTAAAAATCAGCAAACTGGTCGCCGCCAAATGGTGACGGAACAGCCGTTGAAGTGGCCCTGTTGTTATAAAGCCTATAGGTTTCGGCGCCTGTAACCAGGTTTCCATTTGGGTACTTGCGTAAAAAATATTGTGCTTGCTTAACAAAGTCGTTTTGGCCTATCTGTTCTTCGTTAATATAAACCGGCGCTGGGATAGCTGTTTCGGGCCAGATAAAAAACTCAGTATTGGGTTGTGCCACCTGCCGCGAAAGGTGGATCAGGATATCAACCTGTAAGGCAGGAGGGATAGTGCCATCCTTCTCATACGGATCGATATTGGGCTGAGCAACAACAACGTTTGATGGGTTTACTTCCTCAACATAATTACTATAAACCATTAGCGAGTAGCCAAGAGGAGCAGCTATGATAATTACAATAGCTGTGACGAGCACCATTCTTTGACGTTTTATTTGTGCTTCGCGGAACCCTGTATAAATTAAAAAGGCCAGGATATTTACAGCCCAAATCCATACAGTACCACCGTACACGCCGGTGTACTCATACCATTGTATCCATTGATGTGCTACGGCAAAGCCGTTACCAAGTGTCATCCACGGAAAGTAAAGGTCCCAGCTTTGGTGCAGGTATTCGTAGCCGATCCAAAAGCAAACCAGGCCAATGAGCGCTATCCAGCGGGGAGCAACCAATCTCAGCCTGTAATATAGCCAGAAAGCCATTGCCATTAACAGCGGCCCAAGCGAATAGGGGATAAGCGTGATAGGAACAGCAACAACTTCGCCAACTATTTTAAGCGCATTGTAAACCCAGTAAACAGATAATGAATTCCAGATAAAAAAGCCGATGAATGTTACATTAAATACCCGCCTGCCTTTTTTAGGCCTGTCATCATTAATGATGTTTTCAATGGCCAGCAGCATAGGCACAAAGCCTATAAAAAGTAAAAATGTAGTATAAGGGGTGGGCGGCCAGGCTATCCACAATAATAAGCCCGATAGTATGGCTAATGGTAGGTTTTTTTTCATGTAGGGTGACAATGTATTATTCAGTTGTCGCTGTATTTATTCAGAACCGTCATTGCGAGGTACGAAGCAATCCCCGACAAGCAAATCCGCTCTGTATAGTTTGGGATTATTAATACTTATAATTTGTTTTTTATAGGTATTAATGAGCTCTCTCCGGTCGGTTGTCTTCGTACCTCGCAATGACGCTTTTTATTTGCGTATATGAAACCATGTCATTGCGAGCGTAGCGTGGCAATCGCACGGAAGCAAAGCAGCCCTATATAGCATGCGATTGCTTTGTACCTCGCAATGACATAGTTTGTGCTTATAGGTTACTCTTCCTCCTCGTCCCTGTCATACTTTCCCTTTGCAGGCTTAGCCGCAGCCCCTGCAACACACATTACAAACTCGCCTTTCATAGGGTGTGTTTCAAAGTACTGTTTTACTTCAAGCACAGTACCCCGCACGGTTTCTTCAAACATTTTGGTAAGCTCGCGCGACACCGAGATCTGCCTGTCGGCCCCGAAATAAGTTGCCATCTCATCCAGTGTTTTTAACAAACGGTGGGGCGACTCATATAGTATGATGGTCCGTTCCTCTTCAGCTAAAAACTTGTACCGCGTTTGCCGGCCTTTTTTAAGTGGTAAAAACCCCTCGAAACAAAACTTATCGGTAGGGAAGCCCGAGTTAACCAATGCCGGCACAAAGGCGGTAGCACCCGGCAGGCATTCCACAGCGATATTAAACTTCAAAGCTTCGCGAACGAGAAAAAAGCCCGGATCAGATATGGCCGGCGTACCGGCATCCGAAATGAGTGCGATATTTTTCCCCTGCAGCAAAAACTTAATGATCTCGTTGCTTGATTGGTGCTCGTTATGCTGATGATGTGCAAATACTTTTTGATGGATCTCGAAGTGTTTGAGCATCGGAGCGGAGGTACGGGTATCTTCAGCCAGTATCAGATCCGCCTCCTTCAACACGCGGATGGCCCTGAAGGTCATATCCTCCAGATTACCTATCGGGGTGGGGACTAAGTATAGTTTGCCTGTTGGGTTGTTCATGAGTTTTTAGTGGCAGTTGCAGCAGGCAGTTGCAGTTATTTGGTCATGTTCTAAAAAAAACTGCCGCTGCTACTTAAAACTGCTACTTAAAAAATATCTTTGCCTAAAAAATAAAATAATGCTGCAAGTTAGTTATATCCGTGATAACCGGGAACAGGTTTTGGAACGTTTGGCTGTAAAAAATTTTAAACAGCCCCAACTGGTTGATGAAATAATTGAACTGGACGACAAACGCCGCTCCACTCAAACCAGTATGGATAATGTTTCGGCCGAGGCCAATGCAGCTGCAAAACAGATAGGCGAGCTGATGCGCGCCGGTAAAAAAGAAGAAGCCGAAGGCCTTAAGGGCAAAACAGGTGCCTGGAAAGAAGAGATCAAAAAGCTTGGTGAACTGCTTACCATAACCGAGGAAGAATTATATCAAAAACTGGTGTTGCTGCCTAACCTGCCGCACAGTTCAGTGCCTAAAGGATTGACCCCTGAGGATAATGAAGTCGTGTTAGAGAACGGTACTAAGCCCGAATTGCCTGCGGATGCTTTACCGCACTGGGAGCTTGCTGCAAAATACAACCTGATTGATTTTGAACTGGGCGTTAAAATAACCGGAGCCGGTTTCCCTGTATACAAAAACAAAGGTGCTAAGCTGCAACGCGCATTGATCAATTACTTTATTGACGAAGCCGAAAAAGCAGGCTACAGCGAAGTAAGCGTGCCTTTAATGGTAAACGAAGCATCAGGTTTCGGTACTTCACAATTGCCGGATAAAGAAGGGCAGATGTATCACGTAGGTATCGATAACCTGTACCTGATTCCTACTGCCGAAGTGCCTATTACCAACCTGTACCGCGAGGTGATATTAAAAGAAGACCAGTTACCCGTGCGTAACTGCGGTCATACACCATGTTTCCGACGTGAAGCCGGTTCATATGGTGCGCATGTGCGTGGTTTGAACCGCTTACACCAGTTTGATAAAGTGGAGATTGTAACTATCGCCCATCCCGATAAATCATACGAGATATTGGAACTAATGAGCAGCCACGTACAAGGATTGTTGCAAAAATTAGGTTTGCCATACCGTGTATTGCGTCTTTGTGGCGGCGATATGGGTTTTGGCTCGGCCTTAACTTATGATATGGAAACCTGGAGCGCGGCGCAGCAACGCTGGCTGGAAGTTTCATCAGTATCAAACTTTGAAACTTTCCAGAGTAACAGGCTTAAACTACGTTTCCGCAATGCCGATGGTAAAACACAATTAGCGCATACGTTAAACGGCAGTGCACTGGCCCTGCCGCGTATAGTTGCTACTTTATTGGAGAATAACCAAACGGAAAAAGGTATTAAAGTGCCGGAGGTACTTGTGCCTTATACTAAGTTTGAGTGGATTGATTAGCGCCCCTGCTCCCTAAAGGGGGAGTTTGAAAAGATAAAGGCCCGGCAGGTTCATCCTGCCGGGCCTTATGCTTTTTCTTTGCGCTCGTTTTTAACGACAAATGTTGGGAAGATGAATGTTACCTGGACAAACAAACAAAAACCATGTCATTGCGAGCGCAGCGTGGCAATCTCGTCGCCAATGCATGTCCGATCTGCATAGCTACGAGATTGCTTCGTCGTTCCTCCTCGCAATGACATGGCTTTTTAAACAACATTCTAAGTGATCCTCATCTTTTCAATATCTGTGGTTTTTAACGAGAGCTTAACATGGGTTAGCGTTTGTAACGCGACTGGCGATGCAATCGCCACGCTCATTACAAATGAGCGCAAGTTGTACACCGGTGGTGATATGTCCATCGGTATCCTAACATCAAAGCCAAACCACTTTTTGAAAACTTTCATGTTCGCGACCGATGATATCCCGGTATAGATCTGGTTTCCTGGCCTGGATGTAACGATAGCCACCTGCTTTTTCCAGCTTATCGGGTGTTAGTTCGGCTATTGTAAATTCGTTTTCAAGTGATCTGCATTCGCTCATAATATCGCCGTAAGGATCAATGATCATAGAGCAGCCGTTTTTTAGCTGATCATCATCCATGCCTATCGGGTTGGAGAATACGGCGTAAATGGCGTTATCATAAGCGCGGGCGGGTAGCCATTTCATCAGCCATTGCCTGCCTTTAAGGCTGTCAAATTCCTGGCGAAGCAGATGGGCATTTGCTTCTTTGTTTTTCCATAATTTCGGGTCAACAAAACCGGCTCCTGGTCGGGTTGACGGTGTACACATGGTAACGTGCGGCATAAAAATTACCTGTGCCCCAAGTAAGGTTGTTGCGCGTACATTTTCAATTACATTGTTATCATAACAAATAAGGATCCCGCATTTCCATCCATACAAATCAAATACGGTATATGCGGTGCCCGGTAAAAGATGCGGATTAATAAAAGGGGGTAGTTTGCGATGTTTGGCTATTAGTCCGGTTTTATCAACGCATACGTAAGCTTTAAATAAATTATCGTCTTTGTCCTTTTCAAACAGACCCGCCAGTATGGCGATATCATATCGCCGGGCGTATTCGGTCAGTGCGATAATGCTCGGCCCGGAAGGGATCTCTTCGGCCAGGTCAAGCATCTGTGTTTTGTTTAGCGTCCGGGCAAAGGTATACCCCGTTATGGAACATTCATGAAATGCTATTGCTTTTGCTCCTTTTGCGGCGGCATCTGCTGCCATTTGTTCAATAACGGATAAATTATAGGCTTTATCACCGCTTTTATTTTCAAACGGTGCCGTGGCAATTGTTAGGTTTTCCATATGCTGATCATCGTTTTTCATTTCAAAATTATCTGAAGTATGGCGGATAGCATTGTAAAAAACCGACAATTTTGATTTATGCGAGGGGCATAAAGTTTATTGCCAGCAGATTATGATTGGCTTTGTATTGCAGGGGAGTAACGCCTGTATGTTTCCGGAAAAAATTATTGAGGTGCGCCTGATCGTAGTATCCGCAGGTATAACTCAAGGAGTTTAGCTCTTTTATTGATGATAGTTTTTGAAGTTGCTTGAGATAGTTTTGAAATTTTACTGCGTCGATAAACTTTTTGGCGGAGATGCCAACTTCCTCGTTGAACTTACGCTCAAGCTGTCGTTCGGTTACGGGCATTGCGTTAAGTAAGTTTTTAATGCTAATAATGCCTTTATTTGCATTAATGATGTTGATAGCCCGATCTGTAATATTCGCGTTTTTATTTGTTGAAGTTGTTTTCTTTAATAAAAACTGTTCGGCAATTGCGGCGGCGGCAGGGTGGTTAGTGGCGTTTGCGATCCTGTCTTCAAGATCAAAGGCATCCTGCCCGAAAAGCTCTTTTAACGGTACGGTGTTGTTATTTAGCTCATAGGCGTGCAGGCCAAGCAGGGTTAGCAATGCGTTAGGTTGTAAAACAATTATCAGCATAGCCAGCTCGCCAGTTGAAGTAATATCGTTGTAATAAGTAATTTGCCCATAAACAAAACTTCCAGGCTGCTTGCTGGCAAAGGTGTGTAGCTGGTTGTATTGAAGTAGCGGGTCTTTTAAATGAAAAACAATTCCGGGGTTGCCGTCCGAAAACAGGCGGTAGTTCATGGCAACATGCTGATTATGCGCTATAGTTAAATAGTGCTTAACAATACCCGAAAGCAATGGATGTGGCGCTATTTGCATGGTAATGTTGAGATTGAATTGGCACCCTAAAGTTAAATAAAAACATGTTGTTATAAATGATGCTTTACCTATGATAAGTTAAAATAGGGTGTCAGTCTGAGCCAGTCGAAGCATGGTGGGTGGGCCTCTGCGCACGAGTCTTCGACAGGCTCAGACTGACAGCCTCTTTTTGCTTAATACCATTTCGTATTTACAAATCCAGGTAAGTCAATGCTAATATTTCCTGTAAACGTTATAAAGAATATTCAGGTCCAACTGGGTCATAACCGGTGTTTCATCGGTTTGTACAAAGTGGCGTTTAAAGGCAACGATGGCTACAGGAAGGTTACTAATATCATAACCAATCAGTTTAAGTGCGGTAGCATAATCAAAATTGTCTGGTGGGAGCTCCAGCAGTTCCTCTCTCCAAAAACCGAAGCCTTTTTGAGCCAGTAGTTTCCATGGAAATAATGGTCCCGGGTCTGGCTTGCGTAGTGGTGCTATATCCTGGTGCCCGATAAAATTGGCCTGCGGGATATTGTAAGTTTTCTTTAATTGAGCTAATAAAGCCAGCAGGCTTTTTACCTGTATATCATTAAAAGGCTCATGCCCGTTATTATCAATCTCAATGCCTATTGAGCAGCTGTTCATATCGCTGATGCTGCCCCATTTGCTGATACCGGCGTGCCAGGCCCGCAGGTAATCATTGAGCATATGGTAAACTTTGCCGTCTTTACTTACTACATAGTGTGCGCTTACCTGGGGTTTTACTAAGGTGAAAGTATTGAGGGTTTGTTTAACCGAATCCTGGGCAGTGTAATGGATAATTACATAGTTAGGTTTGCGCAGGTTAAAATTTACGGTACCTACCCACTCTGATGGAATAGCCCCGCCTGCGCTATCTACCAGCATGGCCGGTTGTTCTCGGCTGATGACTTCGACTAACGAATCGGTTTGGGTGTGATACACCTTATTAGTAGCGGCATAAGGTTGTACTTTAGGCGAGCATGAGCTAATAGCAGCTATAGCTGCAATAGATAATAAAATGTATATATTTTTCAAACCTCGATTCTTCTGATTTAAGGATTTATCCTCACGACTAAACAAGTATACAAAAAACCCTGATCCATTTGATTTAAAGACTTTCTGATTTTATCAGGTAATCCGCAAATCAAGCGAATCAAGGTTCAGATAGTTTATCTCTTTTGAGATAGCCTATGCGATTTTATTTTCAGCGGTTTTATATAGCTGTCGACCGCCTGATTAAGCCTAATAAAAGCGCGATAATGGCTATTACCAGCAAGATATGGATCAGGCCACCTACTGATGTGAAAAATACGCCAATTGCCCATCCTATGATCAGGATGACTGCAATGATATACAGGAGTGAGTTCATAATACTTTGTTTTAATTAATGATTTTCATAGATATTAGTATAATAGCCTTATTGCTTTAAAAGTTTTAAGAAATTACTTTTTTACAGGTAAAAGCACTCATTTACAGTGCCTGTAATGTATCTTTAGCAACATACATCATAAACCGATGAAATACTTTTTACTGTTTATCTGCCTGCTTCCGGCCGGGCTTGTTGTTGGCCAGTCGAAACTACCTGTGATCAAAGCGACATCAAAAAAAGTAGCCATTAACGATGGCGGATTTTTGGATAAGAATGCCTGGTCGCTTTCGCCAAAAACGCGACCGGATGTTTATACTGCCGACAGGACACGGGCAACTAAATGGGTTACTTTTTATACAGATATAGATTCCATAAGGGTAAAGGTTAAACCTGGTACACGATATAACTTTGTCATTCTGCTTAATGGCAAGGATTCGTGCTACACGCAAATAGCAAGTGCTATTCCACCTGTAAATAAGCCTGAAGCTGTTATCAGCAAAAACGATACTATTCCGTTTAAACTTACAGCCTATAATGCCATAGCGGTAAAGGCGGTTATGAATGATGCAGACACCCTAAACCTGCATTTTGATATAAGCTCATTCGATTTTCATTTAACGAGGGATGCCATCGTAAAAAAGACAAAGCTGCTGCCCAATTATGCCGATGTTTTGGCTGGTACCGCAAAACCTAATTTCAATGAGTTGAGTAAGGTTATAAAACTGCAAATGGGCACTGCTGTTTGGCGTAACCAGGAGATGCTGCCTACGGGTTTGACATCACGCGGGATGGACGGCCGTTTTGGCTGGAACCTGTTTGAAGGGAAGCAGGTAGAGATTGATTATGATAACAACCGTATTATTATCTTCAATAAAATGCCCAAAAGCTTAAGAGGTTATGAGCGGGCGAAAATCGGTTTTGTTCGTTCGTTTGCTTATGCCACGGGCACGTTTGAGATAGCAGGTAAAAAATATACAGGCAACTTTTCGATGGATACGGGTTCCGATCAGTCGCTGATCCTGGATAGCGGCTGGGTGGCCAAAAACAATTTCCCCATGGATTTAAAACTCATCAAAGCCTCAACCATCAGCGATCCGCTTGGAATAAAATATGAAATGAAAATAGTGGAAGTGCCGTTGTTCCGGCTTAATGGGTTTCCGGCTTCCAACGTGCCAACGCTTATTTTGAGCAATAAAAACCCGGTAGGTTTTGAAATAAACTTTTTGGGTAATGGTCTTTTAAAGCGCTTCAATATGATACTCGATTTTAAGAACGATTATCTTTATTTGAAACCGAATAAACTATCGACCTGAATTTAGTTTAGCTCCCTGCTGGCACAGCCCAGCTTTGCTGGTCCAAAACCGGGTTCACATCCATATTGTCATATTGGATATTAAGCTTTTGCTGGCCGCTTGTTGTTGCTTCATGATAGGGAATGGTAATCCCTTGTACCGGCCGAAGATCTGACAACATCGAGAACAGTGTTTTGTCGCCCACCTTATATCCATAAGCCATCAACTGGTTTTGATCATTTATAGCAAATACATATTCATTATCATTTAACTTGCATTGAACGGTGTACATGTTATTGGCGGGGATTTTTTGCGTATTGATGATCTGCATTTGATCAAGCAATGATTTACGCAAGCCGATAACCCCGGTATAAAGGGCTGTTTTTACCTCGGCTACACTATTGGCAGGAAGATCGGACTTGTTACCGCTGCTCCATTGCCAGCCGGTATTGCCTTCGGTTTGTTGCACCGAAACAGGTTTGCCGTTTTTCCATATTTCAACGCGCACTTTGTTGTTGGGTATATCAATCAGTTCAACAACTTTTAACCCCGAAACAGAGCCTGTTAAACGGGCTGTTTTCAATGCATTGAGTTTATCGCCACCATGCGTGGCATTAGCTTTTAAAAGCAGTGTTTTTCCATCTGGGGCAGCGGCATTATTGGTATTAGCTGCAGCGTTTTCCGAAGTCTTTTTAGCCCCGGTTGATGACTTTATATCATTAGCTGCGGTTTTGTCATTATTATCTACAAAAAACACCCGCCCATCAACTACGGCCATGCGGGTTTTACCACCCATGTCGCAAAAAAAGCTGTGCAGTTCGGTGTGGCCATCAGTATAGGTGAGCGTAAGCACCCCTTTATTTATTTTATAGGTACCGCTGCCGTCCTTACTGCTTGAACTGCCGCCGCCAACATTCTCGCCGGCTACAACGGAGCCCGAATATCGCGAATTGCTGAAGTGTCCCTTTTCGTCGAAATTTAATCCCTGTGTGCTCAAAGCACCTACGTAAGTTGTGCCATAGGCTGCGCCTCCACCGCCCATAGCGCTGATAAATGAATAATAGCCTGCAGGTATAATATTCCCCTGAAGTTTAAACAACTCATGTGCATAATTAGAAAGGCTTCCGTATTTGGTTATGGTATAAACAAACGAGCTTTTGGTGTATTTAAGGGTTACCTGTCCTTTGCTTATAGTATAATGGCCACTCACGTTGGTTTGCCAGTCGGTACGGTTAAGCACATCATTGAAAGTACCATCGGGCCTGAACAATACAGCAATGTCTGTTCTGTTCATACCGCCGCCAAATATGGGGCTTGGCGAAAACTCGCATCCGGCATAAGCTCCATCTAACTTATCCTGGGCAAAAACATCATTGTAAAAGCAAAATAAAAAGGCAAATAGTACCAGCGAGAATTGTTTCATGGGGCTTCGGTTTTTGACGATAAACCATGTTCTCCGGTTATTGTTTGCGGAAGTATTTTAATTAATATGTAATTAATGTTGAGGGGATTAGTATAAGATTTCTCTTTCGCCCCAGCGCTTGGGCCTTTCTGTTCTATCGTAATGCTACTTTTTAAAAAATAATGCGCTCAAATAAAAAACGGTCGTAAGGAATAAATCCCCTGCGACCGCTCTTAAAAAACTAATAAACGGTTTAAGCTTTTTCTGCTTTCGATGCCTGGTTAATGCCGGCTTCGGCAATTTGAGTGAGCAGGCTATCGCATGTTTTTTCTTCCTGTAAGGTTGAATCAAGCAGTTCGGCTGCATGATCATACCCCAGTACACTGGCCAAAGTGCGGAGCGTACCGTAAGATGCAATTTCATAGTGCTCAATTTTTTGAGCTGCTGAGATAATGCCCGCATCACGGGTAATACTTCCTTTTTCTGTTTCGGATACAATTTCTTCGCCTTCCTTGATCAATCCGGCCATTGCTTCACATTTTACTGCTACGGCCTTTTGACCGATAGATGCGAAAGCATCCTCTAAACGGATGATCTGGCGCTCGGTTTCTGTCAGATGGTTTTCAATAGCAGAACGAAGCTCGTCGGATGTTGCTGCTTTAGCCATTTTGGGCAATGCTTTTGAAAGGTGTTTCTCGGCCCAGTAAATGTCTTTTAATTCATCAATAAATAACTCGTTCAAAGCCGATTCCTGCACCTTAGTAGTTTGTTCGGGTGATTTTACTTTAGTAGTTGCCATGGGTAAATGTTTTAATGTTTTTGTATAACAGGTACTGCAAACACAAAGCCAAAAATTTATTATTTTGATAATTAAATTAATTATTAGGATAATTTATCGATATTTGAGCCTCTGTTTCTATTTTGATAAAAAGCCGCACGCAGATTGCATACAACTATGAGTTCTAAAAAGCACACGGCGTGACCCATTTTATGGAATCTGGCAAACCAACTTCAAACCAGGGGCCTTCTACCTAATGCTATTCATCTCAAACAAAAACAGCCCTTGATTTATTTACAAGCATACCAGTGCTTTAGTAAATAATTGTAGCCTTGCTGTTACATATTAAACTAAATGCACGTTACCTTAGTCATAACATCAAATAAAATACAAATGAAAAAGCTATTTATCCTTGCCGCACTATTAGCAACTACAGTTGGAGCATTTGCCCAAAACGTTGACCTTAGGCGTAAAATTGAAGTTACCGGCATTGCCGAGCAGGAAGTTACCCCTGATATTATAAATGTAACCATATCACTACAGGAATATATGGATGGCAAAAAACACATAGCCATTAACGACCTGGAAGATCAACTGGAAAAAGCCGTTAAAGACGCCGGTATTCCAGCATCAGATTTTACAGTGAATAATGTATCGGCCTGGAATAACACTTACCAAAAGAAAAAAGCACCCGACTTTTTGGCAAGTAAGCAATACGGCTTACGTGTGCGCGATTTGAACAAGTTTAATCAGATCATGTCGAAAATTGATCCTAAAGGTATCCAATCGACCAATATTGAAAGCTACGACTATTCAAAAATGGCCGACCTGAAACGCGACCTTAAAATTAAAGCGCTGCTTGCCGCCCGCGATAAAGCAACATATCTGTTAGCTGCCCTCGGCGAAAAATTAGGTGGTGCTATTAACATTACTGAAAGCGATAACAGCAGCTTCCCTCAGCCACGTGTTTATGCAAACACTATGATGTTTAAAGCATCGGCTGATAACAATGTTGGTGATTCGGATATCAGTTTCAAAACCATTAAACTGAATTTCCAGATTCAGGCTGTATTTGAGATAGTGAAGTAAAGCCCTAATACCCTAAAAAAAACTTGAGGCCTCTGTTAAAACAAACAGGGGCTTTTTTCATTATTGTGCTTAGAGGCTCCTCCTTTAGGGGGCCGTGGACGACAAATATGCAATGGTTTGGCAGGCGCGAAAGCGATAATGTTAACGATGAAAGGGGCGGCGGTGGTGGCAGGTTAGCCATAGGCGGCGGTGTGCTCGGCTTAATAGCCGCTGCAATTTATTTTTTTACCGGAGTAGATCCTTCGGCGTTGCTTAACCAGGTGGCAACCAATAGGCCAAGGCAGGAGCAAACGGCCAACAACGGCCCCGAAGATGCGGGCAAACACTTTGTACGCGTAGTTTTGGCTGATACCGAAGATATCTGGACAAAGCTATTTGATGATATGGGCAAGACCTACGAAAAGCCGCAGTTAACCATATTTAATGATTATGTACAGTCGGCTTGTGGTACAGCAAGCTCGGCAAGTGGTCCATTTTATTGCCCGGGCGATTCGCAGGTGTATATAGATCTTTCTTTTTACGATGAATTGAAAAACCGTTTTGGAGCCTCCGGCGATTTTGCGCAGGCATATGTAATAGCCCATGAGGTAGGTCATCATGTGCAGAACCTGTTAGGCGTTTCTCGAAAAATGGATCAGGCCCGTTCCCGATTGAGTGAAAGCGCCTATAATAAGCTCTCGGTAAAATTAGAACTCCAAGCCGACTTTTATGCCGGAGTATGGGCTCACTATGAGCAAAGTATGAAAAATGTGCTCGATAAAGGCGATATTGAAGAAGCGCTGAATGCTGCTAACGCCATCGGCGACGACCGGCTGCAAAAACAAGCACAAGGGCATGTTGAACCTGATAGCTTCACCCATGGTACCAGCGCCCAGCGTATGTACTGGTTTAAAAAAGGTTATGAAACCGGTGATATTAACCAGGGAGATACTTTTGGTAACGGGGATTTGGATTGATTAGCTGATTGGGTAGCTTGGGCTTATGAGGAGAGGGGTAGAAAAGAACTTTATTAGTAATTAACTTACATCGTCGCCCTCTTGGCCGGGCGGGGCCAGTTACTTTTGTCTTGACACAAAAGTAACCAAAAAGTCAAGTCAGCAGGGAGGCTTCTTTACGCTCAAGGCCCTTGCCCTGCAAACCGCGCAGAACCACGGGCTGCAATTATTTTGCCCTACCTGCTCAGTCCATCCCTTCTGCAAAAATTTGCTATGCCCTTTCCATCACGCAAGGCCACCATTGTTCTGCCCGCTTTCACCCGAAGCTTACCTGCTGACGGGAAAGGAAGGAAGGCTAATAAAGTAAGAGTCGATAAAAAGCATAGAAAAGAAGCGGTTAATAAGTATCAAAAGACTGTTGTAAAACCCAAAACAAAAGCGCGTTGGCCCGACAAAAAAGCGGGCCTGGGAGTACGGCCTGCGGGGGGAAGCATTTTTTTGTCTTGATGTTTGGTTACTTTGCATCTAAGGTAAAGTAACCGGCCCTCGCCCGGCCAAGAGGGCGACGATGTAAGTTAATTCCCTCTACAGCCCTTTAAAAACCCAAACGCCTCAAAATAAATTAACCCCAAAGTTCCATCCAACCCAGCCACTCCAGTTTCGATTATCATGAATAAATGAATGATGCAGATCCCGCACATAAGCATAGCCATCAACAGGCGTGCGCTGGTCGGAATATAGAAAATTTAATGACGGGCCTGCGAAAATGGAAAATTTGCGAGTTGCCTTGTAGGTAAAATCAAGATTGAATTTATTAAGCTGATTGGTTTTTAACCAGGTGCCCTGATACAGGTAGCTTGAACCGATTTCAGTGTTGATAGCTAAATGCTTGCGTAAACCAAATTCCCGCCCAAAACCCAATCCAAAAGAATATAGTTTGCTGTTGCCCTCAACCCGCATGCCGCCCTGCCAAATGGTATACAGGTTATGATTGCCGTTTTTAAAGGCGAGGTTGATATTCTGCGTTTCGTTGGTGGAGATAGCCAGCTTATGATAACCGCTGTTAATGATATTCAGCAACCCGATGCTGAAGCCCGACGAAGTATCGGCAATGTTTACCAATGCCAATTGCACCCCGGTTAGGTGTTTGGCGTAATTAAACAAGCCCGCTATCTGCAGGCCACCAAATTTTTGTTGTGCAACGTTGCCAATACCTCCAATCTGAAATGCGTCTGAGTTTTTACCGGCGATATTGCCTATCGCACCCAACTGAATACCCCTAACCGATCCACGGGTATGATTATATAGTGCTGATAATTGCAGACCGTTCATGTTTTGCTTTACGCTGTTATGCAGCAGCGCCAGTTGAATGCCCCGCACGTTGCCCAGTACATTATTATACAAGCCGCCAAGCTGGATACCGCTTACAGACCCGCCAACTACGTTAAAGATCCCTGCTATTTGCACCGCGCCAACATCACCTTTATCTAAATTGAAAATAATGCCCATTTCAAAACCGTCGACACCGGCATTGTACCCGCCGACTGCATTGAGGGAAACTACATTCACTACCTGTCCGCTGAAATTGCCGTGTGTGCTAACTCCGGGTATGGCCGAAGCCTGGAAGGGCGCTTGGGCAATTAACCCGCCGAGATTGGCTGCCTGGATCTGTTGTTTGGTAGATAAAAATAATCTGCCCAGCGAAGTATTCTCAACGCCCGAATAATCATCACTAAGGATATAACCCAGCAGGCTCTTTTTCTTCAGCGTAGTATCTGTGCTTCTTACATTAACATCAGCCAGGAAAGTAACGGTGGTGTCTTTATAAAATTCCCTGCTTATGGTTAAGGTGATCGGTTGGCCTTGATTACGAATCGTCATATCAAAGTGACCGTCCTTATCTGTTAATACTGATTGTAGTTGCTCATGCGAGTATACGCTGGCATTCGGCAGTTTGTGGCCGCTTTGCTCGTCGGTAACCGTGCCGCTTATGTTATAACTATCGCCCTCGGTAGCAGCTTTATCGGTAACTATGGTGAGTTGAAGAGGGGCGTATCTCAGGATAATAAAATTCTTTGTTTCGCGATACTCAAAACGGTAGCTGAGCATATGGTCAAGTACTTCTTTTATCGTCCAGTTATCAGCATTAACGGTGACCAGGCTATCAGTTTTTACGATGTTGCTATTGTATGAAAAGTAAAAGTTGCCCTTTTGTTCAATGGTTTTAAGCACCGTACCCAGGCGCATTTCGGTTACGTGTACGGAAATGTTTTTGGACAGGATAGAATCGGCATGGGCGGTTAAGGCCGTGAGGAGGAGCAGGGCGAGGGTATAGTTTAGGTAACGATGTAGTTTATACAACATAAAATATTCTTCAATATTAATAAACTATGTCATTGCGAGGAGGGGACGACGAAGCAACCGCATGCTATACAGGGCGGTTATGCTTCTGTGCGGTTGCCACACTATCGCTCGCAATGACATGGTTTTATAGTAATGTCCCGTTTTTAGTATAGCTACTTCCTTACTTCAACACAATCCCCTTTTTTCCCCGCTCCACTTTAATCTTAAACGTTTCGGAAATCACCAGCAATATCTCATCTAACGACTGATCTTTAAACACCGTGGTAATAGGCAGGTTAGTAATGGTTTTGTTTCCGATAACAATATGTGCCCCGTAAATCTCGTTCAGCGAAGTTGCCAGCTCATGCAGCGGGGTTTCATCGCAAACCAGTTCATGAGTTGCATAATAGTTATACAAACGGCCTTTGATGTTCTCTTTTGCTTGCAATCCATCCTTGCCCGTAACCAACACCTTCTCGCCAGGGTTGAGGTTCACGTTTTTGTTTTTCTCGCTTACGTTAACAATGCCGGTTTCAACAATTACCTGCGTTTTACCGTCTCGGCTCTTTACATTGAATGACGTGCCAACCACCCTAACCGTTACACCATTCACCTTAATAATAAACGGTTGGGTTTTATTGGGCGTTACTTTAAAAAACGCTTCGCCCAGCATAGTGACTGGCCGGATTTTGCCGGTAAACTTTTCTGGGTAAATAAGCGTGCTATGACTGTTCAACGTAACCACCGAACCATCGGGCAGAGTTTGTGTACGGGTTTTAGCTTCGCTGTTTATCTTAACAAAAGCAATGTTTCTATTATCATAATAATGACTAATGGTTAGCCAGGCTACGGTGCAAATCAATAGCAACGATGCCGCTATGCCAACCCACCAGCTGGTTTTCATTTTGCGCACCTGCGCCGGTTGGGTAGCTGTTGGAGCTGTATTATTCAGTCTTTTTTGCAGGCGAAGATAGGCCGCATCTTCATCCAGTGTTTTGGTAGAGGCGATGCGCTGGCTCTCATCCCAGATCAGTTTAAAATTCTCATACTCCTGCCTGTTGGCGGGCGAAGCGGCAATCCAATTTTGTATAGCTTCCACCTCGGCGGACGTAGCTTCGCCAACCAGGTATTTCACCAGCAAATCATCATCTATGGGCATACCGGTATAGCTCATACAAACCAATTCATAAATAACAATAAAATAATGGGTAAAAACTCGGCCAGTTTTTGGCGCATTACCCGCAGCGCCTTGCCCATCTGGTTTTCGATGGTTTTGATCGAAAGCTCCATCTGATCGGCAATTTGCTGGTATTTAAGCTGCTCAAACCTGCTCAGCTGAAAAATGATGCGGCACTGCTCGGGCAGTTCGCTCAGGGCTTTTTCAATATGCTTTTGCAGCTCGGCGGTGAGCAGTTTTTTTGAGGCCAGTTCACTGCTGCTGTTCTGCTCCATTTCATCAGCATAATAAACGCCAAAATTGGCGCGGACCTTCTGATGCTTTAAGTAGTTCAAACTTTCGTTATGTACAGACCGGTACAGATAAGCCTTGATACTACCGTCGGTTTTAAGCTGATCGCGTTTTTCCCAAATGCGGCAAAATACATTTTGTACTACCTCTTCGGCCATTTCATCATCCTTTAAAAAAGTGTAGGCATAGGCGTGCAGACTTTTAAAGTGATCTTTAAAAAGCCGCTCAAAAGCCTTCTGGCTTCCCTGTTTAATTAAACCGATGGCCGTGCTATCGCTATATTCCACTTGTAAGGTGTAGCTGTTAGCGCTAAAGATAGCTTGTTTGGCCGTTAAATTCATAGAGCCCAAATGTTAAAAATCAATCAGGCTAATTGGATCTGGATGGTGTACAGCGAATGGTGGATATCAACCTTGCTGCACACGCCATTGGTGTAGCTGTAAAAATTATAGTTACCATCGGGCAGGTCAATACGGTATACATGCGGGCTTACCTGTTTAACCTGCAGAAACTGCTGAAAATTATCAGAGTAAACTTGCGCCTGGTTTTCGGGTTCGCGGCAGTACAGCAGCATCAGGTTGGCGGCAATTTGTTTTTGATCAACAATTTTACCGCATTTGCCTTCGGCGATGGTTTGGTAGCCCGTGGCGACGGCCCTGGTTTGACGATTGCATTTTTCAGAACCGTTAACATGCCTGCACACCTGCGAACTGATGAGCTTGCCATTGTTAAAAGTGCTCTCCTCCTGGATATCAACCTTAACGCTGAAAATGAAGCGCATTTTTACTTCAGAGATCATTTTGAGGTACAGCTCGTCGCCCTGGCGTTTTTGGTACAGGTTCATGTGGCCAACCACCTTGCCGCTGTGCAGCACATTGTACTTAACCGTTTGCTCCTGCGCCACAGCACCAACGGAAAGGCATAACAATGCCACCACCACAGCCACCCACCTGAGCGGACCGAAGATATTTAACGTTGGAAAAGTTTTGTTTTGGAGGGCAGGCCGGATATATTTTTTAAATAACCAAATTATTAAAGCGGGTATCATGGGTAATTATTTTAAAGTGATTGAATAAAGCTTTTAACGCGTTTACTTTATTACAACACTCTAAACTTTTACCCCTATGCCTTTGCATTATTTTGCTTAATTAATTAAATACTATTATGTCTATGTATATTATATAGATTGCAAACATAGTAAAAAAAATCGGGTGTCCCAATTTTTTGATTCCCCACGAAAAATTGAAAATCTTCGTTGGGATCTTTTGTTGAAAAACGGCAATGTTCCAAAAACTAAGAGTGAAACGCGGAACGGGTTGAAATATCATTTGTGTTGATTATCAATGCTTTAGTAAATAATGTGAAACGCAATTAATGCGCAGTGAATCAGTTAGTTAATCTTTTTAGGGTAGTTTTTGAGTGTTCCGGTCGAGGTTTGGGAAATGGTTAATTTTTCATTGATTTTTTGATGTTTTTTGCAGAAAAATGCTTTTAAGCGATGTGGGGTTGTTGGGACATTGACAATGTAGCGCCACCAATTGGGCGCGGTTTAAGCGTTATTTTTTATAATAACCAATTTGCCGATATCGGCAAATTGGTTGGCTGCTATGAGGGGTCCACAACTGTTTGAAGCATGTTTATAAACGAGGCTATATCTGTCCCGTCGTTGCCCGGCTCATCGGTGTATTCTACACTTTCAAATTCGTGGAAGGTATGATCAAGCTCGTTGTCCCAGGTACCGAAATACAGATCTGGTACCTGCCACTGGTTAGCGTAAAACCAATGGTGGAAAATGAGTTTAGAAACAATCAAAGCCTCAACTGTGGATAGCGACATATTTTGCGGGTTATCAAATATGACGCTGTCGAAATTTTTATAATTACCAGCGTCGCGATAGAGGTAGTTGAATTTTATGTTTGGCATCCGGCAAGGTATATCGGATGTTGATGTTTGTCAATCGGAGATAAGTGAACTTTTATAATTATCCGACAGCAAGCTTTCCACTCTCTTTCCAAATATAGGCTGGCATCGGTTCATTTAATTGCCATTCAATATTCATCGGTTTTGATCCGCTTGATTTTATAAAATTGGCTTCTCCTAAAAAGACGTACGACATGGTAAATCCAAATTCGTCATCGTTTTGCTCTCTTACAAAGAGCAAGATTTTTTTGTCGTCAGTTTTGTGGTTTATGTACGACAACCCTTTGTTAGATTCCGGAGAAGTAGCGTTTTGCGATTGCCAATGAAAAAGATATTCATTTATCGCATAATCATCATAGAGTGTTGTTGGTGAGTACTCTTTATCAGATTTTTTTAGTGTGACAAAAAAGGCTTCTGTGTTTAGTTCTTTATTTAGCGCGACACCTTCTCTGTTGGATGATGCTTTGTCGAATTTATGCAGTTGCATTGCAACTAAAATTTGGTCGCGATTATACCGACTGTGTACTTGTAAGGGGAAAGGGAAATCTAAAGCTATAGGTTTTTCTACAAAATCTATTCTGCTTATTAAAAGATCTACTACTTCGCGAAGCTCGGCAACCATAACGGGATTATTCCCGATTTGTAGTATGCTTTTTTCAATGGAATCAAATCCAACTTCCGGCCCTGCTTTTTGCCAAATATCATAATGGAACATTAACAACATTTGCTGTTGTTCAGTATTCAAAGTTTCTATAATGAAATTATTATCAATAAGTGTTTTTATGAATTGTAAGTAACTTATGGAATTACATTGTAATAGTTTTCTGCTGATAGACCCAGTTAAAAACGATTCGTTAGGCTCGTCAAAACTACTAATAGCTCCAGCTTCTGCACACAATCTTTTCCATCCAAATTTTTTGTTTTTATAAATTAAAGGGAGATCAATATTCTGAACAGTAATAAAGTTTTTTAAGGTTAGTGGCAAAGCTATTTGCAAGTGAAAGCTTCGGATTTTGTTTATTAGTTGCGTTCTATTAAAACCTATTGCAGCACTTATATTTTTTAAAATAATTTCTTTTGCCTTCTTTTCGAGTACGATTGAGCAACCTAAGGGTAGATGTGGAAATTCGTCTTCTATCTCAGTAATAATTGACGTATGCGTTTTACCAACCAGCGCCCTAAATTTGTGCTCAAAATCATACTCTGGTCTTGAGTTTCCGACGAAATCGAGAACTGTTAAACAATCTTTGTTGGCGGCAAGACGTAATCCTCTGCCTAATTGTTGAAGGAAAATAGTAAGACTTTCGGTAGGCCGTAAAAATAAAACAGTATCAATTTCCGGGATATCAACCCCTTCATTAAAAATATCTCTAACAAAAAGGTAATTAATTTCTTTTCGTTTAAGCCGAGTTCGCAATTCATCCCTATTGTCAGATGTTTCAGATGTTAGATAATCGGCCTTTAGCCCTGCCAAAGTAAACTTTTCAGCCATATAGCGAGCATGATCCTGACTAACACAAAACCCAACCGCCATTACATCATTAATGTCGGTTAAATATTTTTCGCAATTAGCTAAAATTTCGTTTACTCGTCTATCATTTTCTGTATATAGCTTTGTAAGTTCATTTATCTCATACTTGCCATTTTTCCAAGATAGTCTTGATAAATCAACACTATCTGAAAGCGCAAAATATTGAAAAGGAGACAGTAGTTTTCTATTCAAGGCTTCCGGTAGCCTTATTTCTGCTGCGATTTCATCACAAAAATCTTTTAGCACATCTTCACCATCACCACGTTCAGGAGTTGCTGTTAAGCCTAATAAAATCTGAGGATCGAACTTTTCAAATATAGAGCGGTAGCTTGACGCAGGAGCATGGTGAACCTCATCGATAATTATAAAATCATAAAAATCGGATGTTAAGGCTAAGTCTTGAATTTTATTGTTGAGACTTTGTACCGATGCAAATACATTGTCATAATTAGTTGGCGTAATTCCATCTACCCATAGGTCACCAAAATTTGGATCTTTTAAAACATGTTGGAATGTATTTTGGGCTTGCTCAAGTATCTCCTTTCTATGAGCTATAAAAAGCAACCGTGCTCTTGAATTTGAGGTTTTAAATCGTTTATAATCAAATGCTGAAATTACTGTTTTGCCTGTACCTGTTGCTGCAACTAATAAGTTTTTAAATCTATTGTGCACAACTCTTTCAGAGTTTAGCTTTTCTAATATCTCTTCTTGATAAGGAAATGGTTTTAAATCAAAGAAAGTTGTTATAGATTTCCTATCGTATGACTTCTGCTGTTTGAGTGCTGTCTCAAGTTTAAGAGCATCTCTGCCGGATACATAAGGTTCAAAATCTTTGTCAACCCAATAAGTCTCAAATGTCTTTTTGAACTTATCAATGATATGGGTGATTTCTTTGGAGGTTACTTTTAAGTTCCATTCAAGGCCGTTAGTAAGTGCCGATCGGGAAATGTTTGAAGAACCGATATAACCAGTATTGAACCCCGTTTTTCTTAAAAATAAGTATGCTTTTGCATGTAGGCGCTCATGATCTGAATTATAGGATACCTTTATTTCTGTGTTAGGCAGTTTGGATAAAAACTCAATTGCCTTTACATCGGTGGCTCCCATGTAAGAAGTGGTTATGATCTTTAATTTTTTGCCACTATTGGTAAATTCCTCCAATTCATCTTTAAATATCCTGATCCCAGAATATTTTATAAAAGAGACCAACCAACAGATTTCGTCAGATGAAAGAATTTCCTTTTTAATCTCACTTTCCAATGAAATGCCGACATTATTGCCTGTGAAAAGTTCACTTTGACTTAACCGAGTGTAGGGGGTGATTAACTTTATGCGTTCTTCTAATTTGCTATGAGGATTATCTAATGTCGAAAATACTGCATTGAGAATTTTGCCTTCATTTTCAATTAAGTTACCTGTTAAACTAATATCCGGCAATGCATTCATCAACAATTGAATTATCTTATTTGATAACTCAATTTGCTTAAGCACCTTATCATCACCCTTAATTTCATTAAGTGCAAACTTTATAGTTTCGGATAAATAAATACTGAGATATCTGGACGCCTCTTCTTTGTCAAGCAATGTGCTCTTAACAAAAAATGTATCGTTATTAACTGTCTGTAATTTGTTTGAGATCAGTTTCGTGATAAGTTGCTCGTACAACCCTAATTCAAGTGTTGGCATTTAGGTTTTTAATATAATATTCAACAATCGGCACATCCGCCTCCGCCCAATCCAAAGCTAATAATTCATTTTTAGGCAGCCATTTAAAATCAAGATGCTCTTTTAACAAAACTTGCCCCGAGGTGATTTTACAAACAAAAGGGATCAGTTGTACAGTAACATTAGGATATTGGTGCGTGTTAGCAGGGAGTGGAGCCACAATCTCAACATCCACATGAAGCTCCTCCTTAATTTCGCGGATGAGGCAGGCTTCGGCGGTCTCGCCGGGTTCAATTTTACCGCCGGGGAACTCCCATTTTAAGGGCAGGCTCATGGTCGCGCTTCGCTGGGCTGCAAAAACAAGTCCGTTGGTATCAACAATAATGGCGCAGGTTACTTTGATCACGTTTCTAAGATAGGGGTTTAGGGCCAGAAACAAGACAACAAGAGTCAAGAAACAAGACAGAAAGAGCCAGGAAGAAAGACAATAAGAGTTAAGAAATGAGAATAATAAAAATGATGTCATTGTGAGCGCTGCGTGGCAATCGCACGGAAGCAAAGCCGCTCTGTATAGCATGCGATTGCCTCGTCGCGCCGTGGCACAGTCCCTGTGCTGCTCCTCGCAATGACATGATTTTTATTGATAACATCCCAAACAAAAGTGCGCCGGCCCGACAAAAAAGCGGGCCTGGGAGTATGGCCTCCCGATGGGCATCGGGACAGGTCGCGGGCAGAAGCATTTTTTTGTCTTGATGTTTGGTTACTTTGCATCTAAGGTAAAGTAACTGGCCCCGCCCGGCCAAGAGGGCGACGATGTAAGTTATAAAACAACAAGGTTCAAACGTAATAATGAATGTCTACTTACCAACGCCCGCTTTTACCGTCTCACAGAACTTGAACTTAAATTACCCCGTTTAAAGTACAGTGGAACTAAAAACAGATCTTCTTTATTTTTATTTATACAGATAACTTTAACCTGTTAAAAACGCATCAAACCATGAAAGCAATAATTTTAAAAAGCTCTGGCGGGGTTGAAAACCTTGTACCTGCCGAAATACCTGTACCAACTATAGCTGCCGATGAGGTGCTGGTAAAGCTAAAAGCCATCAGCATAAATCCTGTCGACGTTAAAACCCGGTCGGGGAAGGGTGTTTGGGGACGCATTAAGGATGAGTCGCCGGTTATTTTAGGCTGGGATATTTCAGGCGAGATAACCGAAGTAGGCGCAGATGTTACCGGCTTTAAACCCGGCGACGAGGTTTTTGCCATGATAGCTTTCCCTCAAAGCGGCAAAGCCTATGCCGAGTATGTTAAGGCCAAAGCCAGCGAACTTACGTTGAAACCAGCTGGGGTTAGTCACGAGGAGGCCGCCGCTGCTACACTTGCCGCGCTTACGCCATGGCAGGCTTTTCATACCTATGAGCAAATTAAACCCGGCGACCGCGTATTGATTCACGCTGCATCGGGCGGGGTTGGCCATTATGCCGTACAGATCGCTAAGCATTTAGGAGCTTATGTTATTGCTACTTCATCAGCTGCTAACCGCGAATTTGTTTTAGGCCTCGGTGCCGATGAGCATATCGACTATAAAGCAGAGCCTTTTGAAACGGCTACACACGATATCGACTTTGTACTTGATACCATCGGTGGTGAATATATCGACCGCTCGCTGCAGGTGATGAAAAAAGGCGGCACTATTGTAAGCATCGTATCGGGCATGAACGAAGCCGTTACCCCTAAAGCTACCGCGCTGGGTATTAACGGACACAATATCCTGGTAAAGCCAAGCGCCGAAAACATGACCACCATTGCCGGTTTGCTGCAAAAAGGCATCATCAAATCGCATGTATCTAAAGTGTTTCCGTTTGGGCAAATGGCCGATGCGCATTTGCAACTGGAAAGCGGGAGGACAGTTGGTAAAGTAGTGCTGACGCTTTAAAGGGGGTTTTTAATGTCATTGCGAGGAGCGTAGCAGAGGATGTGCAATGGGGCGACGTGGCAATCCCGTCGCCTTGCAATCCGAAATGGATATCCACTCTGTATCGTTACGGGGACTGCTGCGCTACCGCTTAATAACCTTAGTTGTATTTAACAAACATTGGCCCGCTCAATTGCCGCGGGAGGGCTGTTACTTTTGTCTTGACACAAAAGTAACCAAAAAGTCAAGTCAGCAGGGAGGCTTCTTTGCCGCACAGGCTTTTGCTCACTTGTCCTTTCCTGGCCTTTGCCCCGCAAAGCGGACAGAACCACGGGCTGCAATTATTTTGCCCTGCTTCACACGCTCTTGGCCCCGCTTCTGCAAAAACTTGCTATGCCCCTGCAACCGCACCACCCACCATTGTTCTGCCCGCTTTCGCCCGAAGCTTACCTGCTGACGGGTTTGGGGGAAAGAGACATGACGGTTAGATTCAAGAGACAAGATAAGAACCATTAATATCAAAACCATGTCATTGAGCGCAGCAACCGCACGTAAGCATGGCCGCTCTGTATAGCATGCGATTGCCGCGTCGCGTCCCGGCTCATTTCCCATGCTGCTCCTCGCAATGACATATTGTTATCAAGCCCAAAGCAAAAGCGCATAGGCCCGACAAAAAAGCGGGCCAGGGAGTATGGCCTCCCGATGGGCATCGGGACGGGTCGCGGGGGGAAGCATTTTTTTGTCTTGATGTTTGGTTACTTTGCATCTAAGGTAAAGTAACTGGCCCTCGCCCGGCCAAGAGGGCGACGATGTAGGTTATAAAACAACAAAAGCTCTTCAAACTCCCCAAAATACCGAAGTCCCAAAAATCCCCTCTCGAGAGGGGGCGCGATGGAAAAGAGCGGTAGCAGGGGTGTGTTATACAAGCGATAAGCCGCACGTACAATAACACACCCCTGCGCCCCTCTCAAGAGTAATAGCCCATGAATTGACATGAAAAATATGTATCTTTATGGAAATGAATATAATAGAGACGATTAGTAGATTTCCAGATCAGGCTACCTGCATAAGTTATCTTGAGCACCTAAGGTGGCAGGAAGCGCCTACATGCCCTTATTGTGGCGGAAAGCGAAGCAGCAAACGTACAGCCAGCCATCGGCATCAATGCCATGAATGCAATCGTAGCTACAGTGTATTGGTTGGGACGATTTTCGAAGATACGAAGCTGCCTTTACCCAAATGGTTTCTGGCTATTAGTTTAATCCTGAATGCTAAAAAAGGCTTATCTGCCCGCCAACTTGCCAGGGATTTAGGT
>NZ_FOCL01000001.1 GCF_900110105.1 Mucilaginibacter gossypiicola
AAAGCATTAATATCATGGGGATCATTGCATATCTCCTTGTGAAATAGCAACCGCCTGCCTTGTTGAACAGCTATATCCAACTCGCTTTTGGATACATCAATGCCAATGAAAAATTCAAATTCCATATCTTTACCCTGTTTATGTTAGTAAACAGTTAACATGTTTTAAACACCATCAATTCCTTACTAATGAGCCTCGTAAACTCTAATTTCTATTTGATGCCATAGTTTAAAACAAGCGGTAAAGGAGTAAATCGACGAATAGGCCCCAACGCCTGGAAATGACAATAATGCGCCTTTACCGCTGTTAACTTTTTCCACAAAACTCCAGGTTATTAACAAAGAAAAAGAAGCAAAAAGAAAGCTTCAACAATAATAATAACCTCTATTATTCTGTTGAAGCTAATCTAAAGGAAATGACATTTTTTTCTATTGATGATAAGATTAAAAAGATGCGTCCACACGATAGTTCAGGGCCGGGCAAACTATACAAAAGACAAAATAAACGCCGACCCTTTACCTTCGGTTGATTGCACCTGGATATTGCCCTTGTGTAGCAGCATGATCTGTTTACATAAGCTTAAGCCAATACCACTGCCGGTTTTTCGGGTACTGAAGAAAGGGATAAAGATTTTATCAAGCAGTTCAGGCGGCATGCCTAAGCCATTATCAATAACTTTTACAAAAGTTTTGCCGCCCTGAATTTCAGCAGTAAGCGTGATGCGAGGTTCCTCGCGGTCTTTCACAGCTTCAATAGCGTTAACCAACAAATTGATCATGACCTGTTCAATCAAATTGATATCGGCTTCGATAGAAAGCGTCGGGTCACGGAGAATGATCTCCAGTTCGATCTTCTTTTTCTCGAGCGTAGGCGTCATTAAGCTGTTCAGGTTCTCAAATATGTTACGCACCATGATCTTGTTCAGATCAAGCTTGGTGATCTTATTAAGGCTACGATAGCTTTCGGTAAATTTAAGCAAGCCTTCGCTGCGGCGTTTGATGGTATCGATACCAAGCTCAATATCTTCCAGATCGCTGTGTGGCAGGCTTTCTGCAATATCGGGGCTTTGCAGACGGTTTTTGAGTGTGTCGGCCAGTGAGGAGATTGGTGCTACGGAGTTCATGATCTCGTGTGTCATTACATTAAGCAGTTTTGACCATGCCTTTGATTCCGTTTCATCCAAAGCCTCATTCACGTTTTGAAAAGCGATGAGTTTGTATAATTTATCATCACTGCGCATCAGACTGGCGTTTACCAGGATTTTAACCTGCTGCTGGTTACGTGTAACGGTAATGATCTTACTATCACCGGGCTTAAGTTTTATAAGCTCCGCATACAATAATGGTTCGCGTTTTTCAAGCGAATGGATTGTTTTTAAATAAGGTACACCTATGATGCTTTTAAAGGCCTCGTTGATCCAGCCAGTTTCGCCGGTTTCTTCTTCGTAGGATAAAATACCGGTATCAACCAGTTCGAGGATCTTTTGTAGGTAGTGATATTGCGTTTCGCGCTCGCGGCTGATGAGCTTAAATGTGGTATTGATATCGTTAAAACCTTTACGCAGGGGCTTAAGCTCGTTAGGTGCTTTACGTACATCAAAATGGCGGGAAAAATCGCGGTAATGGATCGACTCAACAAATTGGTTTACTTCATCCTGCGCTTTTTTCTGAAAGCGGATCATATCCACAACCGAGTAGGCAACCAATGGCAGCAAGATCACGAGGTACAAAAGTTGACCAAGGCTTACGATAACAAAAGCCGTAACGATAAGTACGAGCAGCAATAAAAATACACGCAGCAGCAGCCGCCATTCGTAACGGTTAAATATCATATTTGCTTAATCTTCGGTATAGGGCGGTGCGGGTAAGGCCCAGCTCTTTGGCTGCGCGGGTAATATTGCCGTTGTGCTTTTCGATAACCCGCAATATAGCGTTCTTTTCAAGTGCACTTAATGGAATATTATCGGCATCCGCCACGCTTTCTGTTGATGTTTCCAGGATCGAAAAAATCAGATCGTCGGGCCTTAAAGTGTTATCGTCGGCCATGATCACGGCACGCTCAATTGTATATTGTAATTCACGCACATTGCCCGGAAAGTTATACGACTTAAGCTTGTTAACAGCTGCCGTATCAAAGTCCATGGATGGTTTAAGGTATTTGCTTGCGTAAAGTTTGGCAAAGTGGCGGGCCAGGATCACAATATCCTCATTACGACGACGAAGCGGCGGCATGTTAATCTCTACTGTATTGATACGATAGATCAAATCCTTACGGAACTTGTTTTCATTGGCCAGCTCACTCAAAGGCACGTTGGTTGCACAAATCAGCCTGATATCAACATCTACGGGTTTGTTGGTGCCCAAACGGGTTACCTGGCGGTTTTGTAAAATTGTAAGTAGTTTAGCCTGTTGCTGCAGGCTAATATTGCCGATCTCATCTAAAAATAGAGTGCCACCCTGGGCTTCTTCAAAACGGCCCATACGGTCTTCCCGTGCATCGGTAAAAGCACCTTTTTTATGGCCGAAGAGTTCGCTTTCAAATAAGGTATCCGTCAAAGCGCCAACATCTACCTTAATAAAAGGCTTATCAGCACGGAGCGAACGTTCGTGAATAGCTTTCGCCATCAGGTCTTTACCGGTACCGTTTTCTCCGAGGATCAGGATATTGGCGTCGGTAGGGGCTATTTTGTTCACCTTATAAAAAATATCCTGCATAACGTCTGATTCGCCGAGAATGGAAGTATCACCGGCTGTACTTTTAACAGGTGTTTTGGTGGTTTTTGCGCCGCCTTCTTTTTTGTCAAGCAGGTCTTTTATGGTGTTTATCAGTTTTTCGTTATGCCAGGGCTTTACTACAAAATCATTAGCACCTTCTTTAAGCGAACGCACGGCAAGGTCAATATCACCATATGCTGTTATCATGATCACGCAAACGTCTGGTTTCCATTCTTTTACTTTGCGCAGCCAGTACAATCCTTCGTTGCCGGTATTTATTGCGCTGTTAAAGTTCATGTCAAGCAAAATCAAGTCAACCTCGTTGCGTTGCAACAGCCAGTTCAGGTTTTCAGGGTTTTTTTCGGTGATGATTTCCCGGGCTTCGGGCTTTAACAAAAGTTTAACCGCGGTAAGTACGTCCGGATCGTCGTCAACAATTAAAACGGTAGCTTTTTTAAGTATCATTTATTTTTAGTTAATAGTTCATAGATTGATTGTTCATGGCGCCTCAAAAGAATAGCATATGCTTGTTGAGGTTGTCAATTTAATAAAAGTTATAAATTTAAATTAAATTGTAACTCTTTATCGAAGCTACCGAAATAAACTTTTAGCATTATTGCCATGAACCATTCAATAACGAACACAAATCAAAGACTCACTAATGATACTATCTGTTACAATTTTTATGCTAAATGCCTCCTTTTTATATGATAAACTACATAAATACTTCACAATGAAGTGCTAACCAATATTTGCCCGAAACATGCTGTTAAAGCGTAAAAATACACTGTATCAATACCGTACACCTGATGTAACAGAAGCGTACGCTTTAATATGATATTTTGTGTTTAAATGATTGAAAAACAGTGTTTTAATTTGTGGCATGTCTTTTTGTTATAACATTTCAAAATATTATAAAAATACAGTGGACAGAAAAATTGAGAAAAAGACCTGGAACAGCAAGAAGATACTTACCATTGCAGGTATTACAGGCGTTATTTTACTAATTGGCGGCAGTATTTATCTTACATCGGGTAAAAGCAAGCTTGATGTTGATACTGAACGCTTAACTATAAGTACTATTACTAAAGGCCCTTTCCAGGAGTTTATACCGGTTAACGGAGTAGTTATGCCGCTGACTACCATATTTCTTGATGCATCTGAAGGTGGTGTTGTTGAAGAAAAATATGTTGAGGACGGTGCTAACCTTAAAAAAGGCGACCGCATCCTAAGAATGTCTAATACCGACCTTGAGCTTACCTTGGCTAACCAGGAAACTGCGGTTTATGCCGAACAAACTCAAATGCAGATCTCGCACAATAATGCCCAGCAAAATACCATCAGCAAACTAAACACGATGGCTGATGTGGAGAATGCCTTTAAGGAAGCCGAAAGGATCTACAAACTGGATAAACATCTTTACGATCAAAAAGCCATCGGTCAACAGGAATATCAATCAGCAAAAAATACTTATGATTATCAGTTGAACCGTTATAAACTGGCCAAGCAGATCCTTTCGCAGGATACAGCATTGGTTAAGCAACAGGCTTCACAATCGCAGGAGCAATATGCCCACATGAAAACCACGCTTGAGTTGATGCGTAAAAAAGTGGCAGGTTTAGTATTGGTAGCACCTACCGATGGTCAGTTAACTTCAATGGATGCTGAAGTAGGACAGAGCAAAAATAAAGGTGAGCACTTAGGTCAGATAGACGTACAATCAGGCTTCAAAGTTAGGGTTGATATTGATGAGCATTACCTTTCACGTATTTATGCCGGGCTAAAAGGTGATTTTCAGTTTGCCGAGCAAACATATAACCTGGTCATTAAAAAGGTATATACCCAGGTTAAAACAACAGGTAGTTTCCAGGTTGATATGCAGTTTGTAGGCAAAGTACCTACAGGCATCCGCAAAGGCCAAACGCTGCAGGTGAGGTTAGCATTGAGTGATCAGATGCAGGCAGTATTGGTGCCTAAAGGTGGTTTCTTCCAGCAAACAGGTGGTAATTGGATCTTTAAAGTAAGTGAAGATGGTACCAAGGCTTATAAAGTGAACATCCAGCTTGGACGCCAGAGCCCTGATTATTTCGTAGTAACAGAGGGCTTAAATCCGGGCGACAAGGTTATTACTTCAAGCTATGAAACATACGGTGATATTCAGGAGCTTGTGCTGAAAAAATAACTTAACCGGGCTGCAACGCCGGGCACTGTTTAAGCGTCATTATAATATTAAATCGAACTAATTAATAAATTAAGATAAACAAAAAATAAGATCATTTTGCCATAAAGGCGGAGTGAATAACGGAGGCACCAATGATAAAAATTTCTAATCTTGAGAAATTCTACCGTACCGAAGAGGTAGAGACCATCGCATTAAACAAGCTGTCGATGGAAGTAGCAACAGGCGAGTTTGTGGCCATCATGGGCCCGTCGGGTTGTGGTAAATCAACCTTGTTAAACATCTTGGGCATGCTTGATGATCCTGATGCAGGCAGCTACGTTTTTAACGAAATAGAGGTTGCCCATTTTAACGAGCGCAAACGCGCCGATCTGCGCAAGCATAATATCGGTTTCGTGTTCCAGAGCTTCAATCTTATTGACGAGCTTACTGTGTTTGAAAATGTCGAGTTACCATTGATTTATACCGGTGTAGCTGCTTCAGAACGTGTTAAAAGGGTAGAAGAGGTGTTAGACAAAATGCAGATCATGCACCGTCGTAATCACTATCCGCAGCAGCTATCAGGTGGTCAGCAACAGCGTGTGGCCATTGCCCGTGCGGTTGTTAACAAACCTAAGTTGATCCTTGCGGATGAGCCCACAGGTAACCTTGACAGCAGTAACGGTAACGATGTAATGGAACTGCTTACCGATTTGAACGAACAGGGAACTACCATTATCATGGTTACGCACTCTGAACATGATGCCCGTTACAGCCACCGCATTATACGCCTGCTCGACGGACAAACCGTTATGGAAAATATTATGGTGTAGTTTTTTGAGTTAATAGTTGACGGTTAATAGTTCATGGTAAGAAAGGACTTTTGACTTAAAACTAACAACTCCGGACTTAGACCAACGCCCCCGAAATCAGTTTATAGATAAGTTAATAATTGCCTCTGTTGCCCTTCACCACATTTGTGGAGAAGGGCATTTGGAGTGTTTTTGTTATTAAACCGCTATTTCTATGTTTAAAAATTACCTGAAAACCGCATGGCGTAACTTAATTAACACTAAGTTTTACAGCGCTTTAAATATTGTTGGCCTTACAATTGGCTTGGCAGTTGGCATGCTTATTTTAATTTGGGTGCAGGAAGAGCTGAGTTATGATCAGTTTCATGCTAAGGGCGATAATATTTATAAAGTAAACGCGTCTATTGGTACGGGCGCAAGCAAACAGGTTTGGGGTGGCGTCCCCGGGCCGGTAGCAGCCTTCGCGTTAAAAGAGGTGCCGGGCGTGGTGAGTGCGGTACGGGTTGTAACCTCCTATGATTATTCAGTTTTCAGATATAAAGACAAACTGCTGAAGGAAGATTTTGGGAAGGCTTCGTATGTCGATAATGCCTTCTTTACCATGTTTGATTTCAAATTATTGAAAGGGAACATCAAAACGCCTTTTCCCAATGACCAGTCAATAGTTATTACCGAAAGCACTGCTAAGCGATATTTTGGTAATGAGGATCCGATAGGTAAAACACTTACCGGTGATAGTAAAGATCCTTATACAGTTTCGGGGGTGTTGGCGGATTTTCCGGCCAACTCAAGTATAGGTGGAGATATCTTATTCTCCATCAATGTAAAAAAGAAACAATATACAGGTAAGGATTTCTGGAAATCAATGGATCAGGATTGGGGCAACTACTATACTACTACCTTTTTGCAGATAAGGCCCGATGCTTCTACCAAAGCCATTGCCGATAAACTTACAGACATCCATATGAAAAATCAACCTGGTATAAAACCTACCGATGGAGTTTTTCAATTGCAAGCTTTAAAAGACATTCATTTGTATAACCCCGACGGTACATCGGCAGGGATACAAATAGTAAAAATATTTTCGATTGTTGCAGTATTAATATTGCTTATTGCCTGCATCAATTATATCAATCTTTCAACTGCCCGTTCAATGCTTCGGTCAAAAGAAGTGAGCGTACGCAAGATTATCGGCGCCGAAAGGAGCCAGCTTTTTATGCAGTTTATTATCGAAACTGTATTATGCTTTTCGATAGCCATGGTGCTGGCTTTTACGCTTATATATGCGGTGATGCCTGTTTATAACAGCATCTCGGGTAAGCAAATGCACTTTGACCTGTTTAACAGTAACGTTTGGCAGGTTATTGCTTTGACTATTATTGCAACGCTTGTTGCATCAAGTATATACCCGGCAATGCTGCTTTCATCTTTCAAGCCTATAAGCGCGCTTAAAGGAAAAGTAGCTGGTGCGGGAAACGCCACCTTCAGAAAGATCCTGGTGGTTTGCCAGTTCGCGTTTTCTGTAGGGCTTATCATCGGTACATTGATCATCAATAAACAGCTTCAATACATTCATTCTATACAATTGGGTTACGATAAGGAGCATGTTTTTGCACTGCCTATGCGGGCGATGCAAGATCATTATGAAGCTATTAAGGCTGAGCTGCTAAGCCATACCGAAATTAAAGGTGTAAGTACAGGTAATACAAGTGTGATAATCGGGAACGGAAGCACCGGTGATACTGATTGGGACGGTAAAGCACCAGATGTAAGCCTGTTAATCAGTCCATTTGATATGGATAAGGATTTCATTGGCATGTTCAAGCTAAAGTTTGCGGCAGGCACAGGCTTTACCGGTACAAAGTCAGATTCAGCGCATTATATCCTTAACGAAACCGCTATAAAGCTTGCAGGAATTAAAGATCCTATTGGCAAACGCTTTAAGCTTCACAACCTTAACGGAACAATTATAGGAGTTGTGAAAGACTTTCATTTTGCCTCGTTAAAGCAAACCATTGAACCCGCAGTATTCTCCTACAGACCAAGTTCATGGCAAATGTTTGTAAAAACTACCGGCAAGGATGCACCGGCTGCGATTAAACTGGTTGAGAAATACTGGAAACAGTATAACGCTAACTTTCCGTACGAGTATAGTTTCCTGGATGATGCTTACAATGAAATGTACAGATCTGAGCAACACACCAGCACGCTGTTCAATATGTTTGCAGGCATAGCCGTATTTATTTCATGCCTTGGCCTTTTTGGATTGGCAACTTATACTGCACAAATAAAAGTTAAAGAGATAGGTATTCGTAAGGTACTTGGTGCCAGTGTAACCAATATCACAACCATGCTATCGCGTGATTTTCTGGTGTTAGTATTACTCGCCATTATAATAGCATCACCCATAGCCTGGTATGCCATGAATGAATGGTTGATGGATTATGCATACCGCGCCGAAATTCACTGGTGGCTTATAGCTGTTGCAGGTGGGGTAGCCGTTGTTGTTGCCTTTGCTACCATTAGTTTCCAAGCTGTGAAAGCGGCTTTGGCCAACCCGGTTAAGAGTTTAAGATCAGAATAAATATTGATAGAGATGTAGCAACAGCAGGAGGAAGTTTATACCAATTAATCAGTAACCCAGGATGCTTAAAATTTATTTAAAAACGGCTTATCGAAATTTACTCAAAAACAAAGTCTACGCTTTTGTAAACATTTTGGGCCTTGCTGTTGGTATTGCTGCCTGTGTGCTCATTGGTTTGTTTGTTAGTAACGAAAAAAGCTTTGATAACTTTGTACCAAATGCGGATAAGGTTTATCGCCTTAATGAATATATGCATTACGATGGTACGGCACCATCAACAGCCGCAATTGTTGGTCCGCCGGTTGCGCCGTTTCTGAAGGCTAATAATAATGAGATAGATAGCTATACCCGTGTTTTTCCTGCAGTACCACTTGTTTATCCATCGGTAACTATGGAGTACCAGGGTAAAAAGATAAAAGCGGAGAAGCTGGCTTGTACTGATACCTCCTTTGCCAGCATGTTTAACCCGGTTATTATTGAGGGCGAAAGAAATAAGTTTACCCGCGATCAAAATACAATTGTACTTACCGCCAGTCTCGCGCGTAAGCTTTTTGGCAATAGCCCTGCATTGAATAAAACCATTCAATTACGCACCGCTGATACCACGGCAACCAGTTTTACTGTAAGCAATGTAATTGCCGATATGCCTAAAAACTCCCATTTGCAGATTGAGGCAATGGTGCCCTTCCCTAAAGAGTTTTTAAATAGTTTTTTGGGTACAAATTATAATGTTTTAATGGGGGCAACGTACTTGAGAATATCCAATAATAAAAATATAAGCTTACTTGAAAGCAGGTTGACAAAAACTATCCATACCAAGAGCAAATTTATTGATTTTACCTTACAACCTTTAAACCGTATCCATACCGGCTCTGTTAATATCAGCTATGATGAGCTCAACTATAAAAAGATAGATGGTAAATACCTGAATATATTTATAGTAATAGCTATTGCTGTTTTTTTAATTGCCTGTGTAAATTTTGTTAATCTTACTACAGCCATTGCGGGCTATCGTGGTAAAGAAGTGGCCGTTAAAAAAATTGTGGGCGCAAGGCGTTTTCATGTAGTTTTCCAGGTACTTATCGAAACCTTCTTTTCGGTGCTATTATCGCTGATATCAGCGCTGTTGCTTATTACCATCTTTTTGCCATTGTTAAATAAACTACTTGACAGAGAGCTTACTTCAGAAAGTATTTATCACGGCGCTATGGTTGTTGTTTTTGCAGGTATACTGATAGGAACTACATTACTGGCTGGTATTTATCCGGCCTGGTTCATCTCAAGAGCTAACACCGGTGAAGCTTTAAAAACAAAGGTGTTATTGGGTGGTTCAAAATCATCGTTACGTAATGTCCTGGTTACCGGTCAGTTTGCGGTTGCCGTTATATTCATGATCAGTTTAATGGTGATACTTAAGCAGCTAAAATATATGCAGCAACGCGATCTGGGCTATTCTTATAGTCAGGTTATAAAATTGCCGATGGATTTGCAGCTGGCAAAAAAAATGCCGGTACTTAAAGCAGAAATTGCTAAAGTAAAAGGAGTTAAAGATATCACCAATGGCTTTATGGAAATGGGCGGTAATGGTTCATTATTTGGCATCGACTTTATTGCACCAAACGGCGAAGCCAAAAAGATCACTGTAAACATGGAGAATGCTGGTATTAATTATATCAGTTTTTTCGACATGAAGATGATAGCCGGCAGGGCCTTTAATAAGGATCAGCAGAATGAATATATTATCAATCAAACCCTGGCCAAACAAATAGGCTACGCTGATCCTGTTGGTAAGCCTATCAACATCACGTCATTGCCTCCCGGCAGGATTGTTGGCGTTGTAAAAGATTTCAATTACAGTAGTTTACACAAAACCATTGAGCCGCTTATTATTGGCAGTATGGATTATATACCTTATTGGCAAACCAATTTATATGTTAAGGTTTCGGGTACTGATGTTAGCCAAACATTAAAAGATATACAGAAAGTATTTAATAGTATAAGTGGCGACAATAGGTTTGATTATCAGTTTATTGATGGTCATTTTAATGAAGTATATCATTCCGAAAGACAGGCTGGAAGCATGATTGCCATCATTGGCGGTCTGGCCATGCTTATTTCGTGCCTTGGTTTGTTGAGCCTCGCTGCTTTTGTCGTATTGAGGCGCAAAAAGGAGATTGGGATTCGTAAAGTGCTTGGTGCTTCGGTTACCAATATCACCGCTTTGTTATCAAAAGAGTTTTTAATACTGGTATTCATCGCCTTTGTAGTTGCATCGCCGGTAGCTTATTATTTTATGGATAAGTGGCTGCAGGGTTTTGCCTACAGGATAAACATACAGTGGTGGGTTATTGCCGGGGCAGGTGGAGCGGCGATAGTGATTGCTTTTATAACAATCAGTTTCCAATCGATTAAAGCGGCGCTTGCTAATCCGGTTAAAAGCTTAAGAAGTGAATAATCATCAGGTCATTTGCTTTGCGTCATTAAGTCATTTTGAAGGGCTTGTTAAAGTAATTGGTAATATAAACGATAAGCCGATGACATAATGCCCCAATGACCTAATGATCAATAAAAAGGAGGGAAAAATGTTAAAGAGTTATGTAGTTATTGCTTTCAGGAATATCCGTCGTAACTTGAGTTACGCCTTCCTGAATATCTTTGGGCTCACGCTGGGAGTAGCGGCTTGCCTGGTGATTTTTTTGATCGTACGAAATGAACTTGGCTATGATAGTTACAACAGTAAAGCCGATCGTACTTATCGTGTAACACTCCATGCACTTGATTTTAACTCCAATGTATCCCTCGCGATTATACCCGCTATGCGGATAGATTTTCCGGAATTGGAACAAGCAACGCAATTTTTTTACCAGGGCGACGCCATGATCAAGATTGGGGAAAACCGGTATAACGAACATAATGTAGCTTTTGGCGATGATCAGATTGATAAGGTTTTTGATTACCAGTGGCTCGCCGGCGACCCGAACACGGCACTTAAAGAACCTAATAGCGTTGTACTTACCGAAAGTATTGCAAAAAAATACTTTGGCAAAAGCAACGCTGTAGGTAAACTGATCAACTTTGAAAACCAGTTGAATGTAAAGGTAACAGGTATTATCAAAGATCTGCCTGCAAACACCAGCGTACCATTTTCGTTCCTGATTTCATTAAGCAGTATCGAAAAAAACTTAAAAGGGATGATGAGCAACTTCTGGGCTATCCCCGGAGGCAGTTACGCATACATTGTATTACCTAAAAACTATTCTATTAAACAATTGAATAGCAAAATGCCCGCTTTTATTAAAAAGAACTGGGGAGCGGATGTAGCAAAAGCGGCTGTTTTGCCCTTTCAGCCATTAAAGGATATTCACTTTGATCAGCGCTATATTAATAATATTATTACGCCAACTTCAAAGGATACCTACTATGCCTTAATTGGCGTAGCCTTACTTATTATCATTACTGCTTGTATCAATTTCATCAATCTTGCCACTGCCCAGGCTATCAAGCGTGCAAAAGAAGTAGGGATGCGCAAGGTGCTGGGGGCAAGCCGCCCTCAGCTTATTAAACAGTTTTTGGGCGAAACCACTGTCCTTGTTTTATTTTCCGTGCTGTTAGGTGTTGGTGTATGCGCATTGTTCCTGTCTAAAGCGGCAGCATGGATGGCTATCAATGTTGACGCTACACAACTGATGCAACCTACCGTGATAGGCTGGATAGCTGCTATTACCCTGGCTGTGATCTTGCTCGCAGGTTTATATCCATCGTTTGTACAGTCGGCATTTCAACCGGTTGATAGTTTTAAAAATAAAAATGCCGGTGGTGCCGGGAAGCTTACCTTACGTAAAGGACTGGTGATTGGGCAATTTGCCATATCGCAGATCATGATCATAGGTACCCTGATTGTGGCCGGACAAATGGACTTTTTTAAAAATCAGGACCTTGGTTTTGATAAGGAAGCGGTGGTATCTGTAGGCCTGCCCGATATGAAAAAACGGGACGTGTTTAACCAGCAACTCGCCGGTTATCCCGGTATTAAAGAGATTAGCTTTTCATCGGGTGCGCCAGGCTTTAACAGCAATTTTACCAGCTTTTCATCAGTCGAACTGGGCTTTCCCAAAGATGATGTTACCGAGTACAAAGCTGTAGACGAAAAATTTACAGATATGTTCGGTTTGCAAATGCTGGCAGGGCAAAAGATCTGGAAAAAGAATGAAAAGGATACCATACCCAAAGTGGTCATCAACGAAACTATGATGCAAAAGTTGGGTATTCAGGACCCACAATTGGCTTTGAACAAGCATGTAACTTTAAATGGCGATCAAAAAGCCACAATAATAGGTGTGGTAAAAGATTTTCAAAGCGAATCAAAACATAAAAAGCGCCGCTCCTGCGTACTGGAGTATAACCCGAACAGGTTTTTCATGGCGAGTATTAAAATGCAGCCTGCCAATATGAGTGAAACTATCAGTTATATTGGTAAAAAATGGTCTGCTCTTTATCCTGATAATGTTTTTCAATTTCAGTTTGTTGATGAACACATCGCCAATTTTTACAAACAGGAGCAAAAGATATACGTAGCATTCCAGCTTTTCTCTTACATCGCCATATTTATAGGTTGTTTGGGCTTATACGGGTTGATCGCGTTCGCGGCATCACAGCGCACCAAAGAAGTTGGTATTCGTAAGGTATTGGGCGCACCGGTATCAAGTATCGTAGCGCAGTTTACTAAAGAGTTTATTTACCTGATAGCGATAGCTTTTGTGATAGCCGCTCCGCTGGGTTATTATGTAATGCATAACTGGCTGCAAAACTTTGCATACCATATTGACATAGGCCCGGGGATATTCGTCATTGCAATAGCATCGTCGTTTATTATAGCTGCGGTTACCATATCATACCAGGCCATAAAAGCAGCCGCGATAAACCCGGTTAAGAGTTTGCGGGACGAATAAAGTGAGGTAAAAGGAAAAAGGTAAAAGGCGAAAGGTTTTAACAGGATACTGATGATCAAATGACTTAATGAAACAAAGAAATGATAAGGAACTACATTAAAATAGCATTCAGAAGCCTTTGGCGACACAAGGGTTTCTCGCTCATTAATATTATCGGCCTGGCAATTGGCTTAACTGCCTGTTTTCTTATCTATATTAATATAAAATTTGAGCTAAGCTACGATACATTTAACAAGAAGTTTGATCAGATCTATCGTGTTGCGGTTGATGTAAGACATCCTAATGCTCCTGTTATAACAACACCGGCTGCGTTTGTGCAAATAGGGCCGTCCCTACAACAAGACTATCCGGAAGTAGAGGCAAATGTTAGGGTGCTTGGCGCGAGATTTTTAGTACAATATGGTAATTCTAAGTTTCAGGAGGATGACATAATATATACCGATCCTTCTTTATTTAATGTGTTTACTTTACCCGTTATAAAAGGCGATGTTAAAAAAGGCTTTGAGGCTCCTTTTAAGGTTGTAATGACACAAACAATGGCCCGGAAATATTTTGGCAATGCCGATCCCGTCGGAAAATCCATAATGCTTGATAGTAAGTATCCGGCATTAGTTACTGCTGTGATAAAAGATGTGCCCGCAAACTCCCATTTTAAATTTGATATGGCAGTTTCTTGTGCAACTTTTGAAAAACTCAATCCAGATGTATTGCAAAACTGGGCCGGTATTCATGGGTTTACCTATATCGTATTGCCAAAAGGATATGATTTTCATAAACTGGAAAGTCAGTTGCCGGCATTTGCAAGCAGGCATTATACCCAGGCTGATAAAAAAGAAGGCGTAAATTATGGCTATCACTTTGTGCCTTTAAAAGATATTTACATGGATACAATAAGAGGCGGACCGCAGGTAGGAGATCTGCACAACATCCATATTTTTTCGGCCATTGCGGTATTTATATTATTGATAGCATGTATTAATTTCATAAACTTAACAACGGCAAGGGCTACCGAACGGGCGAAAGAAGTAGGGGTTCGTAAAGTCATAGGGGCCGCAAGAAAGCAATTGATTATTCAGTTTTTAAGTGAATCGGTGGTTTTGTGTTTAATAGCTTTTTTATTGACTGTTATATTCAGCAATTCGTTATTGCCGATTTACAATCAGCTATCAGGTAAAGTTACAAATACAACTATTTTCACGCATAACTATGTGTTTCATCTGTTTATAGTATCATGCTGTATCGGTATAGGTGCAGGTTTATATCCCGCTTTCGTGCTTTCCGGTTTTAAGCCCGTAACCACTTTAAGAGGGAAGTTCAGCAAATCAGGTAGCATATTATTGCGCAGAACCCTGGTAGTGGCTCAGTTCACTATATCCATAGTTCTTATTGTTGGCACCATCGTTGTTTATACCCAATTAAATTATATGCGCAGCCAGCCGCTCGGTTTTCAAAAAGATCAAATGCTTGCCATTAATTTTTCATCAGATCCAGCTGTGCAGCATCGTGTTGAGTTGATAAAGAACGAGTTGAAAAAAATACCAAATGTAGCTTCAGTTACGGCTTCAAGGAGTTTACCTGGTTTTGGTAACGGGAATAGCGATTCGGAGATCGAGAACAAAGCTGGTGTTATGCAACAAATACTTATTGATGCATACTATGTCGATTACGATTTTATCCCACAGTTTGAAATGAAACTGGCCGCCGGTCGCATATTTTCAAAGTCGTTTGGTACCGATACCTCAAAGGCTTTTATAATTAATGAGGCGGCCGCAAAAAGCCTTGGTTATAGCAGCCCGTCTGAAGCGGTAGGACGTAAGCTCTTGCAATGGGGGCGAACTGGAAAGATTATCGGAGTTTTGAAAGATTTTCATTTTCAATCATTACAGGAGCCTGTAAGACCTTTGAGTATTAGCGTTGACCCGGATTTTAACAGGATGCTTACGCTTAAAATAACTACAAAAAATATTCCTGCAACTATAGCTGCTATTCAAAGCAAGTGGAAAACCCTTGTGCCCGAACGGCAATTTAATTACGCGTTTGTTGATGAAACTTTTAACGCACAATACGCGGCACAGGTTAATTTCGGTAACCTCTTCATGTATTTTGCTGTATTGGCTATACTTATTTCATGTATGGGCTTATTCGGTTTAGCATCCTATAGCACCATACAACGTACCCGCGAAATAGGCATCCGCAAAGTATTCGGTGCTTCTGTAACAGGCATTGTCAATATGCTGTCTGCCGAGTTTTTGAAACTGGTGGTTCTATCAGCATTGATAGCTTTTCCGTTAGCATGGTTTATCATGAATAAATGGCTGCAAGATTTCGCGTATCGCATAGCAATAAACTGGTGGGTTTTTGCATTTGCCGGAGCCATGGCGATTGTAATAGCCTTTGCTACTGTGGCCTTCCAGGCCATGAAGGCAGCACTGGCAAACCCGGTGAAGAGTTTGAGGGCTGAATAGTAGCTCACAAAGATTAGCTGTAAGTACCAATGAACTAATGAACAATTGAACCAATGAACTAATATCATGATAAAGAACTACATTAAAATTGCATTCAGGAACCTTTGGCGGCACAAAGGGTTTTCGATAATTAATATTATCGGGCTGGCTGTTGGGATGACAGCTGCCTTCCTGATTTTTATGTACGTAAAGTTTGAACTGAGTTACGACAATTTTAACGAAAAGTCTGACCAGATCTATCGTGTAGTATCGGATATCAAAACGCCTACCGAAACCTTAAACTGGTCATCGTCTATAGCGCCTATCGGTCCGGCTTTGCAGCAGGATTACCCCGAGATTGAGGCCAATACCCGCATTTTTGGAGCTGGTTTTCTTGTTCAGCGTGGCGATTTAAAACTCCAGGAAAATAACGCGTTGTTTGCCGAACCTTCGCTTTTTAAAATGTTTACGTTCCCGGTGGTAAAAGGTGATGTCGGTAAGGCATTTTCTCTTCCATATACCATCGTTCTGACTGAAAAAGCAGTAAAAAAATATTTTGGTACCGAAGATCCAATCGGTAAGTCATTGATTCTTGATGGTAAAAACCCGGCAAATGTTGTGGCAGTAGTAAAAGATGTGCCATCAAATTCACATTTTAAGTTTGATATGCTGGTGTCTATAGCCACTATAGCAAAACAAAACAAAGACAGGCTAAACCAGTGGGGCAACTTTAGTAATTTTACCTATGTCATGTTGCCAAAGGGATACGATGTCAACAAACTGCAATCGCGAATGAAGGCCTTTGTTAACAGGCATTATACCGAAGCTGATAAAAAACAAGGCATGGACTATGCCTACTTTTTAGAACCATTGAAAGATGTTTACATGGTATCTAAACGAGGTGCACCCGAATCAGGCAACCTGTACAATGTTCGCATCTTTTCTATCATAGCTGTATTTATCTTATTGATAGCCTGCATTAATTTCATAAACCTTACAACAGCCCGGGCTACTGAACGGGCAAAAGAAGTTGGTATCCGTAAGGTAATTGGAGCCATGAAACAACAGCTAACCATTCAGTTTCTGAGCGAATCGGTAATTATTTGTTTAATTTCCTTCCTGTTTTCTGCCTTATTCAGCTTTTTGCTATTGTCTTTATTTAACCAGTTGGCAGGTAAAGTAATAAGCGACAGTATTTTTCACAATGGTTACCTGTTTCAGCTGTTTTTAATTGCCTGTGTTATTGGGCTATGCGCTGGTTTGTATCCGGCATTGGTGCTGTCAAACTTTAAACCTGTTACCATATTAAAGGGGAGGTTCAGTAAATCGGTCAAGGGAATTTTATTACGCAAGGGTTTGGTGGTTACACAGTTTACCATATCGATAGTGCTTATCATAGGTACTATAGTGGTTTATAACCAATTGAGTTTTATGCGTAATCAATCGCTCGGTTTTCAGAAAAGCCAAATGTTAACCATTGATTTTAGTGGAGATTCAGCAATACAAAGCAGGCAGGAGATCATCAAAAATGAGTTAAAGAAAATTCCTAATGTTTTAGGCGCCACGGCATCGGGTGCTATTCCAGGTTTCGGTAATAGCGTAGCGTATTCCGAAATTCAGAACCAGGCTGGCGCTATGCAGCAAATGAATATGAATATGTACGATGTTGATTATGATTTCATTCCACAATTTGAGATGAAACTGGCCGCCGGTCGTATCTTCTCAAAAGCATTTGGCACCGATACTACCCAGGCCATTGTTATAAACGAAGCCGCGGCCAAAAGTCTTGGATATCGTAATCCAGCCGATGCAGTTGGCAGAAACTATTCACAGTGGGGGCGCACAGGTAAGATTATCGGTGTATTAAAAGATTTCCACTTTCAGTCATTACAGGAAACAGTAAAGCCTCTTAATATGCGCATCAATTTGAGAGGAACAGGCGCCTTTACTTTGAAAATAGCAGCTAAAGAAGTGCCTGCAACCATTTCTTTATTACAAAACAAATGGAAAACCTTAGCGCCTGAAAGGCCTTTCAATTATGTGTTTGTTGATGAGACTTTTAACAAGCAATATGCTTCGGAAGTAACCTTTGGTAACCTGTTCCTCAATTTTGCGGTACTGGCCATATTTATCTCATGCCTCGGCTTACTCGGACTTGCATCGTATAGTACCATACAACGCACCCGCGAAATAGGCATCCGTAAAGTTTTGGGCGCTTCGGTTTCCGGGATTGTAAACATGTTATCTAAAGAGTTTTTGATATTGGTATTGATTTCATCACTAATAGCATTCCCGGTAGCGTGGTTAACTATGCACAGCTGGTTACAGGATTTTGCGTACCGTATCAGCATTAGCTGGTGGATTTTTGTTTTTGCCGGGGTGCTGGCGCTTGTTATTGCTTTTACTACTGTAAGTTTTCAGGCCATTAAAGCGGCGCTGACTAACCCGGTAAAAAGTTTACGATCGGAGTGATTGGAGGTTAGCTACCGCAGATTAGCCTGCAAACCGAGGATAGACAAGCACCAATGAACTAATGAACAATTGAACTAATGCACAAAAGATATGTTTAGGAACTATTTAAAAATTGCATGGAGAAGCTTAATCAAAAATAAGCTTTATTCGGCCATCAATATTGGCGGTTTGGGAGTTGGTATGGCAGTGAGCTTTATGCTGCTGTTATATGTTTATAACGAATTTACCTATGATGGGTTTCACGAAAATAAAGACAGGTTATACTCGGTGTTCCGTAACCAGCCTTCTAACGGCGAAATATATACCAACAATTCGACCCCGGTACCGGCGGCTGGTGCATTGCAAAAGGATTACCCTGAAATAGAAAATGTAGCCCGCGCAACATGGGGCGGAGATCAATTGTTTAATTACAATAACAAACCACTTAAGATTAATACATTGGTGGCCGATGAGGCGTTCCTGAATATGTTTACGGTTCAATTTGTAAAAGGTAATAAAAGTGATGTTTTCAAAGATCCTTCTTCGATTATCCTTTCCGAGTCGGCGGCCAAATCAATCTTCGGTGATGCAGATCCGATGGGCCAAACAGTTAAGGTTAACGCAAAAACGCCGTTAAAAGTAACCGGGATATTTAAAGATCTGCCTAAAAATTCAAGTTTCCGGTTTAAAGCATTCGAATCATGGAAAAAATATGAAGCCGATAACCAATGGATAAGGGAGTCGGGCTGGGGTAACTATTCATTCCAGACATTTGTATTGCTGAAACCAGGTACCGACGTAAATAAACTTAACAATAAGATTAGTAAACTGGTTGAACGATACGATCCTAATAACAAAGAAAACAAATTGTTTCTATACCCTTTTGTTAAAGGCCATTTGTATGGGCAGTTCAAAAACGGTGTGAATACCGGTGGTGCCATTGAGTATGTACGTTTATTCCTGTTTTTGGCGATAGGTATATTATTAATTGCCTGTATTAATTTCATGAACCTTTCAACCGCCCGTTCAGAACGCCGCTCGCGCGAGGTTGGCATCCGCAAGGTAGTAGGTGCCCGCAGGATAGCCATTATCCATCAGTTTTTAGGCGAATCGGTACTAACCGCATTCCTGTCGTTCGTTGTTGCGGTTTTAATTATGATGGCTACCATCAACTACTTTAACGAGATCATAAATAAACAGCTAATTATTCCATTTACCAATGCCTGGGCCTGGGGTGCTGCCTTAATGGTTACTTTATTAACAGGCATATTAGCCGGCAGTTATCCGGCTTTATTTCTCTCGTCATTTAAACCAGTGAAGGTTTTAAAGGGAATCGGCAAAAGCGGTAAAAAAACACTGCACTCAAGGCAAGTGCTGGTTGTTGTTCAATTTGTGTTTGCTACCTGTTTAATCCTATCCAGTATTTTGATCTATAAACAAATTACCTATATCAAGAACAGGCCTGTAGGTTATTCACAAAACGGATTGATTGAAATTGATCTTGAAGATAACCTGGTTAAATCATTTGAAAGTTTCAGGAACGATATCATTGCTTCAGGAGCCGTAGTTGATGCAACCGAAGTATCGGGTTCTATTTCCAGTGCCAACAGTAGCAGCTGGGGTATCACATGGCCGGGACAATTACCGGGAGAAGATAAAATTCCTATCGATCAAATCGTTACTTCGTTCCACTTTATATCAACATACAAGCTTGAACTAATAAAAGGTCGCGATTATATACCAGGCCGCATGGCCGACTCACTATCGCTTATCATGAATGAATCGGCTGTGAAGTTGATGCGCCTGAAAGAACCGCTTGGGCAGATAGTGAAATGGCAGGGTCGTAATTGTACCGTGGTTGGCATTGTTAAAGACTTTGTTTGGGGTTCACCTTATGAACCTGTAAAGCCGGCCATCATTGGTTTCGATAAAAACTGGGCTAATATGATAGGTATACGTTTAAACCCCAACGCCCCGGTGTCAAAGAGTTTGGAATCTATTGAAAAGATCTATAAAAAATATAACCCTGAATTTCCTTTTGAATACAGATTTATTGATCAAAGTTTCGCCGATAAGTTTGATAATGAAAAACTGCTGGGTACGCTGTCAAGCTCATTCACAGTGCTTGCCATTATTATATCATGCTTAGGCTTATTTGGTTTGGCTTCATTCTCGGCCGAGCAACGTAAAAAAGAGATCAGTATCCGCAAGGTGCTTGGTGCAAGTATCAGCAGCCTGTGGTTCAACCTGTCTAAAGAGTTTTTAATATTGGTGATTATCTCTTTTGTCATTGGTTCGGCCCTGAGCTGGTATAACATGAGTAAATGGCTGCAGCATTATACCTACCGCACTGATATAAGTGCCTGGGTATTTATTGTAACTATCGCAATAAGCATGGTTGTTTGCCTGCTTACCGTAAGCTGGCAGGCTATTAAAGCGGCACTGAGTAACCCGGTTAAGAGTCTAAAAAATGAGTAACCCCGTCATTTGGGCCACTTGGTCATTAAGTCATTGAATACTGACTAATGACTTAATGACCCGGCGACCTAATGATAAAAGAACATGCTTAGAAATTATTTAAAAACCGCCTGGCGTAATATTGTAAGCAATAAGTTTTACACCGCCATTAATGTAATAGGCTTAACCTTTGGCCTGGTAATAGGACTTTTCATGCTACTTTGGGTGCAGGATGAATTGAGCTTTGACGCTTTTAATAAAAAAGGGAAAGACATTTATCGTATTGGTATTGTTGGCGGTACCGAAGCCAGCAAGCAAATTTTTACCTATATTATAGCACCTGTAGCAACTTTTGCAAAAAATGAGGTCCCTGAAGTAACGGACGGCGTGCGGATCATGAATATCGGCAATCCATCGTTCAGGTATAAAGACAAGATCTTTAATGAAGACCATATAGCTTTTACTGATGCATCGTACTTTTCGGTCTTTGATTTTCCGATTATACAGGGAGATCGTAAAAATCCCTTTCCGGATAATAATTCGGTGGTGATAACCAAAAAAATTGCAGAGAAATATTTTGGCAAAGAAAATCCGATAGGCAAAACCATTACCTTAGGTAAAAGCGATAATTTTAAAGTTACCGGTGTTGTTGCCGATTACCCGGCAAACTCAAGTGTTACCTGTAATGTATTATTACCAATAAGCAAGTTTAATTACGAAGCTTATGTAAAATCTGGCCGGAGCTATAACGGTACTTCCCGGATCTCATCTATGGATGCCGACTGGATCAATTTCAGTTTTGAAACTTACCTTTTGCTGAAACCGGGTACCGATATTCACAAACTGGAAAAGAAATTACAGGCCATCCACGAACATAACAAGCCCGACGATGCTCCTGTGCCATACCTGGCACAGCCGCTATTAAATATGCACCTGTACAAAGCAGATGGGGGCGACGCTGGTATTTCTACGGTACGTACATTTGCAATAGTAGCTATTTTGATATTGGTGATAGCATGCATCAACTATGTAAACCTATCAACAGCGCGGTCAATGCTGAGAGCTAAGGAGGTGAGCATGCGAAAGATCATCGGAGCAGGTAAGCTGCAGCTATTTTTGCAGTTTATGATCGAAACTACGGTATTGTTTCTGATTGCTACTGTACTGGCTGTTGGTTTAATGTACGTGCTGATGCCTGTTTATAACGATTTTTCGGGCAAGCAATTGCAAATTTCTCTTGGCAATTACCAGGTTGGGGGATATATCGCCTTAACGTTAGTGGCTACGTTGGCTGCATCAAGTATTTACCCGGCATTATTGCTTTCATCATTTGAGCCTTTGAAGGCACTTAAAGGGCGAATTACATCTGGCATAGGCAATGCGGCTTTCAGACGTGTATTGGTGGTTTTGCAGTTTACGGTATCAATTGTGCTTATCATCGGCACATTGATCATCGGCAAACAGTTAAGCTTTATCCGCAACCGCGATTTGGGATATGACAAGGAAAATGTGCTTACCTTTATGATGCAAGGCATGCAGGCACATTATGACGCTGCCAAAGCCGAGTTGTTAAAGCAACCGGGCATAATGGCAGTAACCCGTGGCAGTACCAATATTATTGATTATAACGGCTGGACAGGTGATAACGACTGGGACGGGAAACCAGCTAAGGCAAACCTGTTTTTTCACCCTATTGATGTTGATAAGGACTTTACCAGTTTCTTTAAAATCAAACTCAAAGAAGGAGCGCTGTTTACCGGGGCTGTTGCCGATTCAAATCACTTTATTGTTAATGAGGCAGCTATAGCTGCTATGGGGATGAAGGATCCGATTGGTAAAAGTCTGAGGATCCAGAAAACCAAAGGTACCATCATCGGTGTAGTGAAAGATTTTAATTATACCACGGTTCGAAAGAAGATAGAACCTGCGGTACTGACCTATCATACCCCGGGTGCCTATCGCATCTTCATTAAAACCACCGGCGGTGATGCGCAAAAAGCTATTAATGCAGCTCAAAGCATATGGAAACAATATAATAATGATACGCCGCTTGATTATTCATTTTTAGACGAAAACTTTAGTCAGCTTTACAAAACTGAGGAGCGAACAGGTTCATTATTTAATGTGTTTTCGGCGTTGGCCATAGTAATATCATGTCTCGGCTTATTCGGGTTGGCAACCTATTCGGCACAGGTTAAAACCCGTGAGATAGGCATCCGTAAAGTGTTAGGTTCAAGTGTTGGCGGCATTATCCGTTTATTGGCAAGTGAGTTTGTGCTGCTCATCATTATTTCTATCCTGATAGCAGTACCTATAGCCTGGTACTCCATGAGTAACTGGCTGCAGGATTTTGCCTATAAAATTGATATGACTGTTTGGATTTTCCTGCTTGCCGGCGGCGGTGCAACGCTGATTGCCCTGGCTACCATCAGTATTCAATCTATAAAAGCAGCATTGGCAAACCCGGTTAAAAGTTTGAGAGCGGAATAAGTGTTTAGAGGTTGGAGATTAGAGATTAGAGATCAGGACTGTGATTGCCAATGAGTTTTTAAACTAATCTCTGATCTCCAACCTCTAATCTCTTCTGGATATCGTTCACATTCGCACTGTAAGTGTTCCATTACCGAACGGTTTTATTTCTGTTTGTTTTTATTAATGTGCTGATATTTAATTGTTTGTATAATTGGTATGGGTTTTAATATTTTAGTAGTATAAACCATTTACCATGTTACGTAATTACATTAAAATAGCTTGGAGAAACCTCATTAAACATAAGGTTTTTTCGTTTATCAATATCTTCGGCTTAGCTACGGGTATTGCAGCGTTCTGGCTTATCAGCCTTTATGTGGTTGATGAATGGAGTTACGATCGTTATAACCTCAAATCTGATCGTATTTTTCGTGTAGTACAACATGGTACCTGGAATGGAGGTAAATTCAATCTTGCAGTTACTTCGCCGCCATATGCCCCGGCCTTAAAAAATGATTATGCCGAAGTGGAAGATGCTATCCGTATTGATGCTGAAGGGGGAGGAAAGATTACCTATGGCGAAAAGCAGATTAACGAGGGGGCGATGTTGTTTACAGATAAAGGCTTCTTTAATCTTTTTACCCATCACTTTTTATCTGGCGATCCCAACACCGCTTTAACCAAGCCCCAAAGCATTGTGCTTACTAAAACCCTTGCCGAAAAACTATTTGGTAACACTGCAGATGCTTTGGACAAAACAATACTCATCGAAAACAACCCGAGTACCGTTACCGGGGTAATTGACGATGTACCTGCCAACTCACAATTTACATTTAGTGCCCTTCGCTCGTTACCTGATGGATATACTGATGGCTGGGCCAATTCGCATGTCTACACTTATTTGCTGCTGAAAAACCATGATGACTTTAAAAAGATCCAGGCTGGTTCTGACGTATTTTTTAACAAATACTTAAAGGGGCCGCTCGGGGCCATGCAGTATCGCATGGAACTACAGCCACTTACGTCAATTCACCTTAACTCTAATCTTGATTACGAACTGGGCAGCAATGGCAATATAACCTATGTATATGTATTCGGTATTGTAGCGCTGCTGATACTTGCTATCGCCGTTATTAATTATGTAAACCTAACTACAGCACGTTCATCAATCCGTATTAAAGAGATTGGTGTGCGTAAAGTAATTGGCTCCAGCAAAAAACAGCTGATCATGATGTTTTTTGCCGAATCAGTTTTGTTTACTGTTATCGCTGCCCTGATAGCGTCTGTGATCGTGCAGTTTTTATTGCCATATTTCAACCGGCTCTCTGGTAAAAATCTGGTGCTATTACAATTTGGTTTCAGCAAAACGGTTGTCATATTCGGCTTATTTGCCTTATTAACTGGTGTTTTAAGCGGATTGTATCCAGCATTGTTCTTATCGGGGTTCCGTACCATAGCTGCTATGAAGGGACAAATGGGCAGCCAGGTTGCCACCATTGTGTTCAGGAAATCATTGGTAGTATTTCAGTTTGTGATCACCATTGTCATGATAGCCGGATCATGTATCATCTACAGGCAGCTGCATTATGTCATGAACAAGGACCTTGGCTTTAATAAAGCCCAGACACTTACATTTCATATCAGCGATAAATCTGCACGGACAAAGATTGCTGCTATCAAAAGTCAGTTATTGCAAAATCCGGCTGTTGAGGCTGTTGGTATTGCCGGCAATCCAATTGGCAATAACGATATCGGTTCAAGCAATTTCAATATCGGTGCCGATGGAAAAGCCAATTCTGAATCAAAGATGGTTGAGAACCTCATTATTGATGAGGATTTCATACCAACCCTGCAGGTGAAGCTGGCCAAAGGGCGCAATTTTTCATCGGATATGAGTACCGACCGACTTGAATCAATTATTGTAAACCAAACGCTGGTTAACGAGATGGGCTGGAAGGATGCCATCGGCCGCTCTGTAAGGGTTGGGGTAGATGATAAAGGCAATGTGATCAGCCGGAAAATAATTGGTGTAGTTAAAGATTTTAACACTTATTCGTTACAGCACAAGGTTGCACCAATGATGTTATATCTGCCATTTACCGCCAATGATGAGGACAATATGTATATCCGGGTTGGCAAAAACAACATTCCTGCAACCCTCGACTATATCAGCAAAGTTTACGGCCGTTTTGATATCGAAAACAAGGTTGAGTTCCATTTCCTCGATCAAAATTTTGCCAAACAATACCAATCCGAACAGAAGCAGGGTAATATCCTGCTCATATTTACCATACTGGCTATCAGTATAGCTTGCCTTGGCCTGTTTGGCCTGGTGACCTTTACAGCCGAGCAAAGGGTAAAGGAAATTGGTATCAGGAAAGTTTTAGGTGCAAGTGTAACCTCTATAGTTACCCTGTTGTCAAAAGATTTGATGAAGTTGGTAGTAATAGCCACATTGATTGCATCGCCGCTGGCCTGGTACGGCATGAGCAAATGGTTACAAAGCTTTGCTTATCGCGTAGATATTAACTGGTGGATTTTCGCTGTAGCAGGCGTGTTGGCGGTTATTGTTGCTTTTGTAACCGTGAGCGTACAGTCAGTAAGGGCAGCGAATGCTAACCCGGCGAAGAGCCTTAAAAGTGAATAGGCATTGTGTCATTTGCTTCGCGTCATTAGGTCATTAAATGATTTGAAAAGCGAAGAAGATAAAATGACTTAATGACCCAATGACTTAATGATTTGAATTATGTTTAGAAATTACTTAAAAACAGCATTCCGTACCCTGCGTAAAAACGTGGGGTTTACGGTTATAAATATATTGGGGCTGGCCCTTGGCCTGGCTACCTGCCTGATGATTGTGCTTTATGTAGCCGACGAGTTGAGCTACGACCGTTTTAACGATAAAGCCAATCGCACATACCGTGTTAACGAAGACCTGAAATTTGGTAACAACAACGTATTATATGCGGTTGCAATGCCGCCACTGGCTCAGGCGCTAAAAACAGACCTACCGGAGGTGGAAGAAGCAACAAGGCTTAAAGCTGCTGGAGGTTTTCATGCCAAAAAAGGTAATGAAAGCATCCTTGAGTATGGTACCGTTTATGCCGATCCATCGGTTTTTAATGTGTTTACGTTGCCCATGGTTAATGGTAACCCGGCTACGGCTTTGAAGGAGCCTAACACCGTAGTGATCACCGAAAGCGCAGCAAAAAAATATTTTAACAGTACCAATGCCGTAGGGAAAACACTTGCTATTGATAATAACCAGTTATTAAAAGTTACCGGAGTGATAAAGGACTTGCCAAAGCAATCACACTTTCATTTTGATTTTTTTATGTCGATGGTGAGCTGGCCTGACAGCCGTTCGGGGGAATGGCTAAGGAGCGATTACAATACTTACGTTGTATTAAAACCGGGTACAGATTACAAGCTATTTGAGAAAAAGTTAGCTGCTTTGCTGAAAAAATACAGCGAGGGGCAAATGCAAACGGCCTTACACGTAAATATTGCTGATTTTGAAAAAAGCGGCAGTTATTTCAGGCTTAACCTTACCCCGTTAACTGATATTCATCTGCACTCAAACCGTACCGGTGAGTTAGGCAGCAATAGCTCGGCACAGTATGTTTATATATTTTCGGCCATAGCCATATTTATATTGCTTATAGCTGGCATCAACTTCATGAACCTGTCAACGGCACGTTCGGCTAACAGGGCAAGGGAGGTTGGTGTACGCAAGGTTTTAGGTTCCCCACGCAAATATTTAATAGCGCAATTTTTAACCGAATCAGTACTGGTGACTCTGGCAGCGGCAGTTATTGCTTTTTTTGCCGTATTACTTTTATTGCCGCTGTTTAATCAGGTATCAGGAAAGGAATTGGTTGTTGGTTCGCAAACCTTAGCCTGGTTGTTGCCAGCGTTACTATTAATTGTTTTGGTAGTAGGTTTCGCCGCAGGCTCATATCCTGCTTTTTTCCTCTCGGCATTTCAACCCATTAATGTGTTAAGCGGTAAACTGGCCGGTGGCTTCAAAGGTAGCTGGCTCAGGAGTGTATTGGTTGTGTTCCAGTTTTCTATTTCGATATTTCTCATCATTGGTACCATCGTTATCTATAATCAGCTTAACTATATTCAAACCAAAAACCTGGGATATAACCGCAACCAGGTACTTGTTATCAATAATGCATTTGAGTTGGGTAGCCATACCAAAACTTTTAAAAATGAAGTAAAGCAATTACACGGCGTGGTTAACGCAACTTTAACAGGTTATTTACCAACCGGTAAAAACCGGGGAACATCTATTTTTTACAAAGAAGCGGCAGCTGATCAAAAAACTGCCCTGTTTCCGCAAAGCTGGCGGGTAGATGCAGATTACATCAATACTCTTGGTATGAAGATCTCCGCCGGGCGCGATTTTTCGGCAAATATGCCAACTGATTCTACCGGGCTTGTAATCAACGAAACAGCTGCCAAATTTTTAGGCTTTACCAATCCGGTTAATAAAATCCTGTACCGTAATATGGACGGCAACCGCGATCATATAAAAGCTTATCATATTATAGGCGTAGTTAAGGATTTTAATTTCAACTCGCTGAGGGAAAACATCAGTCCGATGATTTTTTTAATGGACGAAGACAACGGTAACCTGAGCGTCAGGTTAAATACAGCTAATTTGCCGGCCCTTATCGATCAGATAAAAACCAAATGGCAGGGTATGACGCAGAGCCAGTTCAGCTACTCGTTTATGGATCAGGATTTTGACGCCAACTACCGGGCCGAGCAACGAACTGGTACCATATCCATCATATTTACCGTACTGGCTATTTCCATTGCCTGCCTCGGTTTGTTTGGCTTAGCTGCATATGCAGCCGAGCAACGCACCAAAGAAATCGGGATCCGCAAAGTACTTGGCGCAAGCGTATCCGCTATAGTAAATACCTTATCAAAAGATTTTATAAAACTGGTATTGATTTCTATTGCCATTACAACGCCTTTAGCCTGGTATTTAATGAACAAATGGCTGCAGGATTTTGCATATCGTATCAGCATACAATGGTGGGTATTGGTACTGGCGGGGGCGGGCGCCGTGGTAATAGCTATTGTAACAGTAAGTTTTCAATCTGTAAAGGCAGCCCTGGCAAACCCGATTAACAGCTTGAAAAATGAGTAAAACCTCACCCAACCCTCTCCAAAGGAGAGGGCTTACAAGTGGGTTATAATATCTTAATATTAATTAAATCCCTCCCTGTTGGGGAGGTTAGGAGGGGTCCATGTTTAGAAATTACCTTAAAACCGCTTTTCGCACATTGAAAAAAAATGTGGGTTTCACAGCAATTAATGTATTTGGTTTAGCCCTTGGGCTGGCTACGTGTTTGCTTATCGTATTTTACGTAGTTGATGAGCTGAGTTATGATAAGTTCAATGTTAAGGCCGACAGGATCTATCGTGTCAATATGCAGATCAAGTTTGGTGGTATTGACCAAAGTTATGCATGTGCTCCTGCTCCGTTAGGTGCCGCATTTCAAAACGACTATCCGGAGGTTGAACGTGCCTGTCGTTTTTTGATGCGTGGGGGATATAACGTAAAAAAAGGGAACCAAACTATTCATGAAAACCGAATGGTGCTGGCCGATTCAACCCTTTTTGATGTTTTTACATTGCCAATGATAGCCGGCGATCCTAAGAAAGCACTTGTTGAACCTAATACCGTTGTCATTACGGAAAGTACAGCTAAACGTTATTTTAATACTGCACAGGCTGTAGGTAAAATTTTTACGTTTGATGAAAAATTGCTGTATAAGATTACTGGGGTTATTAAGGATCTGCCTAAACAATCTCACTTTAATTACGATTTTTTTATATCAATGGCTTCGGCTCAGGAAAGTAAGGAGAATGCCTGGTTTAGCAATAATTTTAATACCTACGTGCTGCTGAAACCAGGTGTCGACGCAAAAAAGTTTGAAGCCAAATTTCCAGCCTTAATGCGTAAATATGCTGGTCCGCAGTTGCAGGATATCTTACACCTCAATTTTGATGCCTTTGAATCGGCAGGTAACAGGTATCAGTTAAGCCTTATATCGCTGAATGATATTCACCTTAAATCAAATCTCATGTCGGAGCTTGATCATAACGGGAATATCCAGTACGTATATATTTTTGGCGCTGTCGCAATTTTTATATTGCTGATAGCCTGTGTAAACTTCATGAACCTTTCAACTGCCCGTTCTGCAAACAGGGCCCGGGAGGTAGGGGTGCGCAAAGTACTTGGTTCAAGGCGTAAATCACTTATTGCCCAGTTTCTGTCCGAGTCAATCATGGTAACGTTTATAGCTACCGTAATTGCCATGGTGATAGCTTACTTTCTGCTACCGGTATTTAATAATATTTCAGGCAAAACAATGGAACTTAATGTGGGCTCGTTGATTTGGCTTGTTCCGGCATTGCTGGCTACCGTTTTGGTTATTGGCTTTTTGGCCGGTTCATACCCTGCATTTTTCCTTTCGGCGTTTCAGCCCATTGATGTTTTAAAAGGTAAACTTTCGTCGGGATTTAAGGGTGAGATGCTTAGGAGCTCGTTAGTGGTGTTTCAGTTCTTTATATCAATCACGCTTATTATAGGTACGCTGGTGATCTATAATCAACTTAAATATATCCAGAATAAAGACCTTGGTTATAACCGCAGCCAGGTGCTTGTTGTACATGGTGTATACGATCTCGGCGGACAGAGTAAAGTATTTAGGGATGAGGTAAAACAACTACCAGGTGTAATGGGCGTAACTATGACTGGCTTTTTGCCAACCTCCGATTACCGCAATAGCAGCAGCGTTTTCCAGGAGCGGGCACTCGATCCTAAAAAGGCGGTATTGGCCCAAACCTGGGTAGTAGATGACACCTATCTGTCTACGCTCGGCATAAAGCTAACTAAAGGCCGTAATTTTTCAAGCCAGATGCCAACTGATTCGGCAGCCATGATTGTTAACGAAACAGCTGCCAAATTGATGGGTGTACGTGATCCGCTTAATAAGCCAATGTATTTACCTATGGATAACATGGCCAAAACTTTCAAAGAATATCATATTATAGGTGTTATTAAAGATTTCAATTTTGCTTCCTTACGCAACAACGTAACCCCGGTAATATTAATGTATGGTGAAAATACCGGTGCTTTAAGTGTAAAGGTAAATACCGCTAACATTACCGCGCTGATGGGAATGATCAAAGACAAATGGAAATCCATAAAGCCGGGCAAGGAGTTTGAATATTCCTTTATGGATGAGGACTTTGATTCATCGTACCGTGCCGAACAGCGGATGGGTACCATATTCATCATTTTTACAAGCTTAACCATCGTCATAGCGTGTTTAGGATTGTTTGGCCTGGCAGCTTACTCTGCCGAACAACGTACCAAAGAGATCGGGATCCGCAAAGTGCTGGGCGCTAATGTGACAGCAATTGTAGGCATGTTATCAAAAGATTTTATAAAACTGGTGGTCATTGCCATAGTAATAGCTATCCCGGTAGCATGGTTTGCCATGCAGCAATGGTTGCAGGGCTTTGCTTACCGGCAAAATATACAATGGTGGGTGATAGTGTTAGCCGCGGTTTCAGCGGTGTTAATTGCTTTTGTAACTATCAGCTTTCAATCTATTAAGGCTGCGCTGGCTAATCCGGTTAGAAGTTTGAAGAACGAATAATTTAGTCATTAAGTCATTTTGCTTTGCGTCATTAGGTCATTGGTCGATCTGGACGTCGCTTTCAAAATGACTTAATGACCCAGTGACATAATGATATAAAATATGCTTAGAAACTATATAAAAACAGCATGGCGAAACCTTTATCGTAATAAAGCATTTTCGCTGATCCATATTTTGGGGTTAACCATGGGGATAACCGTTTGCCTGATGATATTCCTGTACATCATGAATGAATTTAGTGTGGATAATTTTCATAAGCAGGGCAAAAATATTTACAGGGTAATGCGTGGTTTTGATAAAGCGAAAGCGCCTACTTCGTATCTGTCCGGTCCTTATGCACCTGCTATGCTGAATGATTTTTCGCAGGATATAAAGATGGCTGTGCGCGTTTCGCCACAAAACGATTTGATCTCTTTTGGCGAAAAGTCATTTAACGAAAAAAAGGTTTACGCAGTTGACTCCAATTTTTTTAGCCTGTTTACCTTTCCGCTGCTCAGGGGCGATGCGGCTTCGGCACTAAATAATCCAGGCAGCGTGGTGCTTACCGAAACTACAGCTAAAAAATATTTTGGCAGTGTTGATAATGCGATGGGTAAGGTAGTGAAGATGGATAAACGCATGCAATTAAAAGTAACCGGTATAGCTAAAGATGTGCCTTCCAACTCGCACCTCGATTTTGATTTAGTAGTGCCGATTGCCAACTATACTCATGATCCCGGTTTTAATGTATGGATTAACAATGGTTTGTTTGTTTACCTGCTGTTGAATGAACATAGTAGCCCTGCTGTGTTGGAAAGTCATTTTCCGCAGTTTATGGAAAAGTACATGGGCGAAGATATGAAGCGCTTCGGCACAAAATTTAACCTGAGCTTAAGGCCCTTTAAAGATATTTATTTTGAAAGTGCATCGTCGTTTGATAACGTAAGGCATGGAGATAAAACTGTTGTGTTCATTTTCATTTCGATAGCTGTGCTTATCATGATCATTGCCTGCATTAATTTTATGAACCTGGCCACCATCCGTGCGGTTGAACGCTCAAGAGAAGTAGGTATGCGCAAGGTTTTAGGTGCATTGCGGAACCATTTGGTATGGCAGTTTATTGGCGAGTCGTTACTGCTGGCACTTATTTCCTGTATGCTTTCTATTGGGTTATTGTTTGTGCTGATGCCGGCATATAATAGTCTGCTGGGTTATCAGCTTACCGTTTCCTGGAACAGCGCACCGATTTATCTGTTCCTCCTGGGGGTTATCTTATTTGTAGGGTTCCTTGCAGGGAGTTACCCAGCGATATTCATGTCAGCCTTTTCGCCTATCGAGGCTTTGAAGGGTAAGCTGAAGCTGGGCAAAGGCGGGTCGTTTTTCAGGCAAACGTTGGTTGTGTTTCAGTTCAGTATTTCGGTATTGCTGATCATAGGCACCATTGTCATAGTTAACCAGATGCGGTACGTGAAAAACAAATCAATGGGTTATGATAAGGAGCAAACTGTTATTGTGAAGATTGATAATAACGATATCTATGATCACAGGCAAACGTTTAAGCATCAGCTGCAAAATTCTGATTATGTAAAATCGGTGTCCCTGATGTCGGGTGAACCGGGCGGTTTTTTTGACATTCAGGGTTTTGATGTAGAGGGGCAGCATGAAACCTTTAAATCACGAACTGAGTACGCCGACTTCGAATATGTAAAAACGTTTGGGCTAAAGATTATTGCCGGAAGAAATTTTTCACCACAGTTTGCTACCGATACCACTAACTCGGTATTAATTAACCGTACGGCTGCAAAGGATCTTGGTTTTACTCCGCAACAGGCTATCGGCAAATGGGTTAAGAATACGGTACGGGATAATAACCGCCGCAACATCATCGGCGTGGTAGAGGATTTTAACTTCCTTTCGCTCAAAGAGAATATGGATGCCCTCATCATATCGCCAAGCGAAGACAGACGTGTTGCCGTAATCAAGCTGAAACCCGGGAATATCCAGGCCGGCTTGGCTGCTATCAAGAATACTTATGCTGAGGTTGCACCAATTTACCCGTTTGAGTATAGTTTCCTTGATCAGCAATTTGATACCACTTACCGCAATGATATAAGGCAGCAAACCATGTTAAGCATCTTTTCGGGATTGGCAATCTTTATAGCTTGCTTAGGCTTGTTTGGCTTAGCCTCGTTTACTGCTGCAAAACGCACCAAGGAAATTGGCGTACGCAAAGTGCTTGGCTCATCGGTACAAAATATTCTTATCCTGATATCTAAAGACTTATTGAAACCGGTGTTATTAGCCACAGTGATCGCTATTCCGTTAGGTTATTACTGTATGGACAAATGGCTGCAAAGTTTTGCTTATAAAACGCCTCTATATTGGTGGATTTTTGCTTCGGCGGCCATGCTCACCTTTGTTATAGCTGTTGTTACTATCAGTTTTCAATCATTAAAAGCTGCATTGGCAAATCCTATCAGGAGTTTACGAAGCGAATAAAAGCAGTTGGCAGATAGCAGTTGCAGTTTGCAGTTAAAAAGTAATTTCCCCAAGCCCGTGTCCTCACGGGCTTTTTTATGCCAATACCTTTAAAATTATTTTCACGCCAATGCAACATATCTGCCAAAGTGTTGGTCTTGTATATATAAACCAAAGATCATTATTATGAAAAAGTATTTACTCGTGTTATTTGTAGCCTTTGCAGGCAGCAGCGCTTTTGCTCAAAATAACTGGAAAACACCATATTTAACCAAATCATTATCCGGCCAGTCAATTAAAGATGTATTTGTGAATACATCTGGTGGCAGCATCACGGTAAGCGGCGCTTCGGACGAGCAGCCGAGGGTTGAAGTTTTTATCCAGGGAAACAATGGTAACAGCGATTTACCGAAAGAAGAGATCCAAAAGCGCCTCGATGAAAATTACGATCTTAAAGTAGATGTAAGCGGCGGCGAACTGCACGCATCGGCAAAAAACAAAAAGAATAACATGGATTGGAAAAGGTCACTAAGCATTTCTTTCCGTGTTTATGTGCCCGGCAATGTCGCAACCACCCTGAACACAAGCGGCGGCAGCATCCACCTTGATAATTTAACTGGTTCTCAGCAGTTTGAAACCAGTGGCGGTAGTTTGCATCTTGATAAAATTACCGGCACTATCAAAGGTCGTACATCTGGCGGGAGCATTCATGTAAGCGATTCGAAAGAAAGTATCGATCTGCAAACCTCAGGTGGCAGTATTGAAGCCCGTAATTGCATGGGGCATATCAGGCTGGAAACCTCTGGTGGTTCATTACATTTAGATGGTTTAAAAGGTGATATCAAAGCTACCACCAGTGGCGGCAGTATCAGCGGTAATAAAATTGACGGTGATTTCATTACTGGTACATCAGGCGGCAGCATTAACCTTACCGATTTGTCATGCAGCCTTGATGCTTCAACAAGCGCCGGCAGCTTTCATGCGCAGTTTGTAAGCGTTGGTAAATCTGTTAAAATTGATGTTAGCTCGGGCCATGTTGATCTGCAGTTACCATCAAAACAAGGCCTTAACCTTGACGTGCGTGGCGACAAAATAGAAAGTAACCTTACAGATAACTTCTCTGGTAACAAGGATAAAGAAAGGGTAGAAGGTAAACTTAACGGTGGCGGATCTCTTGTTGAAGTAAGAGGTAACGGCCGTGTTAATCTTACGGTAAACTAATATCAGTGTAAAGAATATTACAAAGGCCTGTTGCTCAAATAGCGACAGGCCTTTTGCATTGCCTGAAGTGTATCATAACCGAACACATGGTGTTACATCTTCGTACAGTTTTATTAAGAAATAATTTGCAACTAATTGATAATTAGTGCTTTTATTTATTGGTATGCATTTTAAAACCATTGAACAGGTTAATCGTACACTTATGTTCAAAAACTACATCAAAACCGCCTGGCGAAGCTTAAGGCGGAATAAGATATTCTCCTTTATTAATGTGTTTGGTCTGTCTGTGGGCTTAGCTTGTTGTATGCTTATTTGTGCCTATGTATATAGTGAATTAAATTATGATCAATATCCGGCACAAGCCAAACAGATGTACCGCGTTGGTTTGCGCTCCATTGAAAATAATGGAGTAAGCGAATATCCTTTGGTAGATATATCGGTAGGGCAGGGTATCAAAAATATGTTTCCTGAAGTGCTTGAAACTACAAGACTTGCCGGTCGTGGTCCGGTTTTTATAAAATATAACGACAGGCAGTTTAAGGAAGAGCATGTACAAATGATAGATGCTAATTTCCTGCGACTGTTTTCGATACCATTGATTGATGGGGATGATAAAACCTGCTTTACTGAACCTAACAGCATGGTGATCACCCGGGCCATGGCTACCAAGTATTTTGGCAATCAGGAAGCAGTTGGTAAATCGGTCACTATAGATAGCAAGCCATATAAAGTAACAGGTGTAATTGACAAAATACCTGATGATTCGCACTTTCATGGGGATGCGTTTTTGAATATGGCTCCCTTTGTTGACCATGCAAAGGAAAGCTGGATCAACATTGGCTTTTTTACCTATATCGTATTAAACAAAAATGCCGATCCTAAAAAGCTGGAAGCTGCTTTCCCTGAGATGGTGAGGAAATTTGTAGTGCCAGAGATAGCTCATGATATGGGTACAAGCGTGGCAGAGGCAAGTAAATCTGTTAATACCTTTCTGTTTTATTTACAGCCACTAAGTGCGATACACCTGCACTCAGCAACTAAATACGAGCTGGAGCCTAATGGCGATATTCATTACGTTTACATCTTCGGCGCATTGGCCGCTTTTATATTGATATTGGCCTGCATTAATTTTACTAATCTTTCAACGGCAAGTTCAGCTAAACGTTCAAAGGAAGTGGGTATCCGTAAAGTGCTTGGTTCTGAAAAAAGCGGGCTTGTTTCACAGTTCCTCACGGAGTCGGTTATGCTAACCTTTGGGGCTTTATTGTTGGCATTGGGTATAGTATACCTGCTATTGCCATTGTTCAATAATTTAGCCGGAAAACATATTGAGATCGGCTTCTTCTTATCGCCTAAAGCATTGATCATCCAACTGTTCACAGCTTTTGTAGTTGGTGTTTTAGCGGGCATTTACCCTGCTTTTTTCCTTTCTTCATTCCAGATCATCAGCGTATTAAAAGGCAATGGTGCTACCAAAGCCGAAGGAAAAGGAACATTGCGGAGTGGGTTGATCATTTTCCAGTTTGCCGTATCAACAGCGCTTATTATATCAACATTTGTGGTATACCAGCAATTGCACTACATGCAAAATAAAAAGCTGGGTTATGATAAAGACCAGGTGCTGGTTATAAATGATGCCTATCCTTTAGGCCATAATATCGATGCCTTTAGAAATCAGCTTTTACGTAATCCGCAAGTGTTAAATGCCACTATATCAAGCAGTGTGCCTGGTAAATCAAGCGGTATAGATGGCACACAAATAGATGCCAAAGAATTTGATGATAAAGGAGGCCATGCCGAGATCCATACCAACATTTACCATGTTGATGAAAGTTACGTGCCCACCTTAGGTTTAAAGTTGATAAACGGGCGTAATTTCTATCCATCTTTTCCCGGCGATTCTATGTCGGTCCTGGTTAATGAATCGTTAGTGAAAGGCTTGGGATGGGGTAGTGCAAATCCTATTGGTAAAACCATAGTACGCTCGGCTCGTACACAATACACTGTTGTGGGCGTGGTGAAAGATTTTCATTATGCTTCAGCCAGGCAAAAAATTGCGCCATTGATGCTGCTATCGGGGCATAGCACGGGCGCAATTATCTTAAAGATCAAAACTGCAGATGTAAAATCACTTATCGGCAACATTAAAACCGAATGGGATAATTTCAGATCTGAAGCACCTTTCAGCTATTCATTTCTTGATGAGCAATATGCTTCGCTTTACGCATCTGAGCAGCAAACAGGGGAAATATTTACGGTATTCTCATGCGTGGCACTGATCATTGCCAGTTTAGGTTTGTTTGGCCTGGCTGCCTTTATGATCAGGCTCCGGGTTAAAGAGATCGGAATCCGCAAGGTGCTGGGCGCATCAACCGGGAGTATCACGGTTATGTTATCGAAGGAGTTTTTGAGACTGATCGTTATTGCATCAATCATTTCATTCCCGGTAACATGGTTTGCCATGAATAAATGGCTGCAGGATTTTGCGTACCGCATCAGCATACAATGGTGGGTGTTTTTATTGGCGGGTGCCATAGCGTTGCTGGTGGCTGCCATAACTATAAGCTTTCAATCGGTTAAGGCGGCTTTGGCTAATCCGGTTAAAAGCCTGCGAAGTGAGTGATACGTTCATTGGTTCACTTGTTCATTCGTTCATTAGTGAACGCGGGACAAGTTTAAAAGCTTGGATAAATGATATGCTTATACCAATGAACGAATGAACAATTGAACTAATGAACCAAAAATCATGATAAAAAACTATTTACGCAGTGCCTTTCGCAATATTGCCCGGCACAAATTTATTTCGTTCATTAATATATCGGGCTTAACCATTGGGTTAACCTGTTGCCTGCTTATTTTAACTTACATAGTTAAAGAGCTTAGCTATGATAAGTTTAATCATAACGCCCCTAATATTTACAGGGTAAGCCGGAGTTTTAACACAGCCGACGGTATTGTTAACCTGCATTTGGGTGCCGTGGCGCCGCCATTTGGTCCGCTGCTTAAAAACGAGTTTTCGGATATCAAAATGGTTACCAGGCTGTTCCCTAACGGAGATGTGGTTTTACGCTATAAGGAGAAATTGTTCACTGAAATGGGATCATATTTTGCCGATGAAAACTTTCTTAAATTCTTCGATCTGAAAACTTTGGCCGGTGATCCTAAAACAGCCCTCAGCGAACCCTATACGGTAATGATGACCGAGGAGATGGCACACAAATACTTCGGTAATGAAGACCCTATAAACAAGGAGATCAGGCTCGATAACCAGTTTAACTTTAAAGTTACCGGTATCTTCAAGCCATTCCCCGCTAATTCGCAAATGCACCCACAAATGCTGATGTCGTTCAATACACTGAATGATGACAAGGTTTATGGCAGAAATGCATTGAGAACCAATTGGGGTAATAATTCATTTTTTACCTACCTGTTATTGCCCGATAATTATAATATTGATCGCATCAGTTCACAGTTTCCGGCTTTCATAGATAAATACATGAATTCTCCGGGGCAGCCACGCCAGTCAAAATTCACCCAGCTGCATATTCAAAGGTTCCTGGATATTCACCTGCACTCGCACCTTGACGACGAGGTAGAACAAAACGGGGATATAAAAAGAGTTTATATATTTTCGGCTATCGCCTTGTTTATTTTGCTGATAGCTTGTATCAATTACATGAACCTGTCTACTGCACGTTCTACCTTAAGGGCTAAAGAGATAGGGATCCGTAAGGTGATTGGTGCACAGCAAAAGGAGATCATTACCCAGTTTTTAAGCGAATCTGTATTGGTGACTTACTTTTCGCTGGTACTGGCCCTAATCCTCACCTGGGTTTTGCTACCGCTTATCAACCGATTTTCTGAATTAGGATTATCGATCGATAGCTTGTATCAACCGGTAATTTTAGCGTCGGTATTATTGCTGCCACTTGTCATAGGGCTCATCAGTGGCATTTATCCGGCTATTTTTATGTCGTCGTTTAAACCCATAAAAGTGTTAAAGGGGATCCTTAAAGTAGGATCGGGCAACATTTCGTTTCGTAAAGTATTAGTAGTTACGCAGTTTTCAATTTCTATTATCCTTATTGTTGCTACTACTATAGTTTTCCAGCAGTTAAGGTATATCCAAACTAAATCATTGGGCTTTAATAAAGATCATTTGTTAACAATACCGGGTATCCCGGCTAATCAGTTTGAAGCTTTTAAAGCTGATATACTCCGTGATCCGGCGATAAAGGACGTTGCCCGCTCGTCGCGTATCCCATCCGGACGATTATTGGATGATCAGGGCGCTTCTGTTTTTGATGGCGATAAACCACTGCCCGTTAAAGCCGATATCAAGTGTATCAATACCGATTATGGCTTTATCCCAACCTATGGTATCAAGATGGCAGCGGGCAGGAATTTCAGTCGCGATTTTGCTACCGATAGCAATAATTTTGTGATCAACATAGCAACAGTAAAAGTGTTAGGTTGGAAAACTCCCGAGAATGCTATTGGGCGGGATATGAGCTACGGTAGCACAAAAGGAAAGATAATTGGTGTGGTTAATGATTTTCATTTCGAATCATTACACCAAAATATTGTTCCGTTACTGATGGAGATGCCATCATTTGCAAATAACAATTACGGCAAGATTTCGATTAAAATTGGTGGGAGCAACACCGATGCGGCATTGGCAACTCTACAGCAAACCTGGAAAAAATACCAGCCTGAAACACCTTTTCGATATACTTTCCTGGATGAGCGCTTTCAAAGATTATATAACAGCGAACAACAGCAAAGCCATCTATTCACCATATTTTCTTGCCTGGCTATATTCATAGCCTGTTTAGGTTTATTCGGGCTTTCGGCTTTCACCATATCGCAACGGGTAAAAGAAATAGGTGTACGCAAGGTACTTGGTGCCAGCATCCCGCAAATTGTTACCGAGTTATCGAAGGACTTTTTGAAGCTGGTGATCGTAGCAGCGGTGATTGCCCTGCCGATTGCCTGGTACGCCATGAGCAAATGGCTGCTTGATTTTGCCTTTAGGGTGAGCATTCAATGGTGGGTATTTGTAATGGCGGGTGTAATTGCACTGATCATCGCTTTTGCAACCATAAGCTTTCAATCTATAAAGGCTGCAATGGCTAATCCGGTTAAAAGCCTTAGAAGTGAGTGATCATTGAGTCATTCGCTTTGCGTCATTAAGTCATTTTGATTAATGCAAAGAAAAAACGGCTTATTGATATAATGATTCAATGAAAAAAATGACTTAATGATTCAATAACCTAATGACCAATAAAGATGTTTAAAAACTATTTTAAAATTGCATTGCGTAACTTTTGGAGGCACAAGTTTTTTACCTTCATCAATGTTATCGGTTTAGCTATCGGCATCAGTTCGGCACTGGTTATTTACCTGATAGTACATTTTGATTTTACATTTAATCAAAATTTTGATAATGGCGATCGGATTTACCGGGTGGTATCAAATTATACCTTTTCGGGCGAAGAAGCGCATAATCGCGGTGTTTCGGGCCCTGTGCCGGAAGCGGTAAGAAATGGAGTGAGTGGGGTAGAACTTGCTGCACCATTTTTCTATTTGAATCAACCCAATGTATTTATCCCCGAAAAAAGGGGCGTTCCTGTTAAGTTTAAACTACAGGATAATGTGATCCTTGCGGATGGCCGGTATTTCAGCATGTTTAAATATAATTGGCTTGCAGGCTCGGCTAAGACTGCTTTGAATGCTCCCAATCAAACAGTGCTCACTTCTGATCAGGCAAAAAAATATTTTCCTCAACTATCATATAGTCAGATGATGGGCCGGGTAATCACTTATGATACGATCAGCGTAGCCGTCAGCGGTATTGTTGAACCATTAAAGGGCAACAACGATTTTACCTTTCATGATTTTATCTCCTATTCAACTGCTAAGAATAATAAAGCGCTTGCTGATGAGTTGAGCCTCACCAACTGGGGTGGTACCACTTCTTCATCTATACTTTTTGTTAAATTAGCTCCAAACACCACCGTAGCCAATTTTGAAAGGCAACTAAACCTTATCCTTAAAAAGAACAACCCGCCAAAACCCGAAAATAAGGGTAATACACGTAATTTTGCCTTGCAGCCTTTGAGCGATCTGCATTTTAATAGTATATACGGAACGTTTGATTCCGGTAATCCGGCTAATAAAACAACACTTTACGGTTTACTGGTTATCGCTGCGTTCCTGTTATTATTAGGATGTATCAATTTTGTTAATTTAACTACGGCGCAGGCTACCCAACGGGCCAAGGAAATTGGTGTACGTAAAACAATGGGTAGTAGTCGTGCCCAGCTTATCACCCAGTTTCTAAGCGAAACATTCATTATAACTCTTTTGGCCGTCATTATCTCGGTGGCATTGGCGCCCGCTATATTAAAATTGTTTAAAGATTTTATAGCCATAGGTATTAAGCTTGATCTGCTGCATCAACCTCATCTTTTTGTGTTTCTGTTTTTATTGACAATAGTGGTAAGCTTATTGTCAGGTTTTTACCCCGCCGCTTTGTTATCGGGCTACAAACCTGTTTTAGTGCTTAAAAATCAGGCCTCATCAAACACCGGTAAAACGCGTAATGCATGGCTGCGTAAATCATTAACTGTAACACAGTTTGTTATTGCTCAGTTTTTTATCATGGCTACCGTGCTCGTAAGCAAACAGATTCATTATGCGCTTACAAAAGACCTGGGTTTTAAAAAGGACGCTATCCTGATCATTAACTCTCCCTGGAAAAATCGCACGCTTAGTAAGAACCAGGTATTTATGAACAAATTAAAGGCAATACCGCAGGTTGAGTTGGTAAGCGCAGGTAAGGCTGCACCATCGTCAAACAGCACCAACTCAACAGAGGCTACTTATATTGATGGTAAAAAGGAGATGAAAATTGAGCTGTATGAAAAATATGGAGATCCTAATTACATCAATGTATATAAAATCAAGCTTTTGGCCGGGCGTAATATCCAATACGGTGACAGCACAAGTGCATTTTTAATCAATAACACGTATGCAAAACTCATAGGTTTTAAAAATCCTAATGATGCTGTTGGGAAATATATAGATAAGTTCAATGGTGATAAAAGAATGCAGATCATAGGTGTAGTGGCCGATTTTTATTCCGAATCGTTGCACGCGACCATAAAACCTACGTGTATCCATATCAGCAATAGCTACTATAACAATGGCACCTTTCATATAGCACTGAAGCCGCAAACCGCTGGCAGTGATGATTGGAAGAAAGCTATCGCGTCAATAGAAAAATCGTGGAAGGAGATTTATCCTGAAGATGATTTTCAATATGACTTTTTTGATGCCAGCATCGCTAAATTTTACGATGCTGAACAGCATACCTCAACCTTGCTAACCTGGGCTACTGGTTTATCTATATTTATCAGCTGCCTCGGCCTGTTGGGTTTGGCTATTTATAACACTAACCAGCGCACTAAAGAGATTGGCGTACGTAAGGTTTTGGGCGCAACCGTGGGGCAAATAGTTACCCTGCTTTCAACCGAGCTGGTGATGCTTATTGTACTGGCTTTTGTATTGGTAACGCCACTGGCCTGGTATGCTATGAACAAATGGATGGAAACCTTTGCCGACCGCACAACCATAAGCTGGTGGATATTTGTAGTAAGCGGCGGCGGAATGTTATTGACCGCATTGATCACTTCAAGTTTTCAAACCGTCAAGGCAGCGTTGGCTAATCCAACAAAGAGTTTAAGAAGCGAATAGTTCATTAGTTTACTTGTTCATTAGTGAACGTGGACAAAATCGATGAATAACATATATACACTAAGAAGGGTACTAATGAACAAGTAAACTAATGAACCACCTATGCTCAGAAATTATTTTAAAGTAGCGTTCCGTAATTTAGCTAAGCACCGTACTATTAGCATCATTAATATTTCCGGGCTTACTATCGGTATTACCGCAGCCGCCTTTATTATGCTGTGGGTACAAAACGAATACAGTTTTGATAATTATCACCCGGACGTTGATAATATCTACCGGATAAAAACGAAGCTAAGCCTTACTAAAGACGAAGTGTGGGACTGGGAGTCATCACCTTATTTGTTAGGCCCTGTTGCCAAACAGGAAATACCGGGTATAAAGAACTGCACGTTTCTGTGGCCAGGATATATGATAACAGTACATCGTAATAACCAGCTGATATCCGAAAAAAAGTATGCATATATAGATGCCAATTGGTTTAAGGTATTCCATTATGATTTTGTTGAAGGTAGTGCCGATAGCTTTTCAAAAAATCCATTCAGTTTAATCCTCACGCAATCAACAGCAAAAAAATATTTTGGCAACGGCGATGCAGTTGGTAAGATGCTGAAGGTTGACTCAATGAACTACCAGGTACAGGCAGTTGTTAAGGATAACCCGGCAAACTCAAGCTTTCAGTATGATATCCTGATTCCTGTTGAAGCTAAACTAAGCGATGCCCATGAAAAAAGCCAGGCAAGCAATTGGGGCAACTATAGCGGGCTTACATTTTTGAAACTGCAACCGGGAGTAAATGTTAAGAATGTAGGCCAAAAGCTAACCCAAATTATCAGGAAAAATAACAAGGGCAGCGAAAACACAACCATGAGTGTAATCGGCCTCAAGGATATCCATTTTGAAAGCGGTTTGCTAAACTCATCATTTGAAAACGGCAATTTGAAACTGGTTAATATCTTCCTGGTCCTGGCTTTTTTACTTTTGGCAACGGCGTGCATTAATTATGTAAACCTAACTACTGCAAGGGCGAGTGTACGTTCAAAAGAGGTAAGTGTGCGTAAAATTGTAGGAGCCGGCAGGAGGCAGCTTTTTGCGCAGTTTATGTCCGAATCATTGGTTGTAAGCTTCCTGTCATTATTATTAGCTATTTTATTTATCCAGATCTGTTTGCCCTGGTTTAACCAGGTTACAGAAAAGCATTTTGTACAGCCACTGGCATCCGGCGCAACGTGGCTGATATTGCTGGGTACATTGGTGGTTTGTTTTGTTTTTAATGGTATATATCCTGCTGTACTATTGTCGTCATTTAAGCCGTTGAGTGTTTTTAAGGGCAGGGCATTATTGAACTTCAAGGATGGCGGTATTCGCAAAACCCTGGTTGTTTTGCAGTTTGGTATCTCGGTGATGCTTATCATCAGCACAATGATCATTTATCGCCAGCTTAATTTTATGAAAAAAGCAGATCTGGGATATAATCGCGAGCATGTTTTTGTAATGACCATACCCTGGCAGGTGCTCGGGCTTAACGATAAAATAAGGGAATCGAAATTGATAAGTATTGCCAATGAATTAAGGCAGCAAAGCGCGATAGGTGAAGTCTCCCGCTCGGCTAACGATGCCTTTTTTAATAATAGCAATAAAGTTTCAGGATCGATGGATTGGGAAGGTCGACCAGATGATTATAAACCTTCTGTATCTACTATATCGGCCGACGAAAAGTTTCAACACATACTAAGCCTCAAAATGGCTCAAGGGCATTGGTTTGATAAAAATGGCTCGGATCAGCATAACGTGGTTTTAAATGAAACAGCGGTAAAACAGCTTGGTATCCATAAACCGGTAATAGGTCAGCGGTTTAAGATCAACGGTGATTCGGGTATTGTTGCCGGTGTGGTGAAAGATTTTAACTTCAGGAGCCTTCATGAAAGAATAGGCCCCATGGTTATTAATAATCATACAGATTGGGCCCGTAGTTTTTATATCAAAACCACTCCCGGTAATACAGCAGCAGCTATAAAGATAGCCCAAAACGTGTGGAACGAATTTGTACCGGATCAGCCGTTTGATTATAGTTTTATTGATGATGGTTACAATAAACTTTACCATGCCGAACAATGTTCGTCAACACTCATTGCAGCTTTTGCTATTATAGCTGTTGCAATATCAGCCATGGGTTTGCTTGGGCTTGCCGCCTTTGCCGCCGAGCAACGTGTAAAGGAAATAGGCATCCGTAAAGTGCTTGGTGCCAGTGTTCAAAATATCATCCAACTGTTATCGGCAGAGTTTTTAAAAACGGTAATAATAGCCAATATTGTAGCTTTTCCGGTGGCATGGTACATGATGAATAAATGGCTGCAGGATTTTGCATACCGAACAAACATTGCCTGGTGGATCTTTACTGTTGCTGCATGTATCGCACTGTTGATAGCCCTGATAACAGTGAGCATCCAATCTGTCAAAGCTGCATTGGCCAACCCGGTAAATAGCTTAAGGAGCGAGTGATTTTTGAGGCGAAAGGTTAAAGGCGAAAACCAAAAGGTTGAGGATAATCTATGAAAGCGTCCGATATTTGAAAAATATTGGACGCTTTCACCTTTCACCTTTCACCTTTCACCTTTCACCTTTCACCTTTCACCTTTCACCTTTCACCTTTCACCTTTCACCTTTCACCTTTCACCTTTTAACATAATTTAACTACTCATTTAAAGGGTTTTGCGTATTATCGTATAAAGTATTTGGTATGATAAAAAACTACTTTAAAATAGCCTGGCGCAACCTTTGGAAGCATAAGTTTTATACGTTTATCAATATGTTTGGCCTGGCGCTGAGCATTGGTTGTAGCGTTATACTTTTTCAATTTATTACCTATCATTTGAGTTTTGATACTTACCACCATAATGCCAAACAAGTATACAGGGTTGTTCATCGGTTAACTGCCTTCGAGGGTGCTCCGATATATGACCAGGGAGCTCCTTTAGCTTTGGCCCGGGATGTAAAAGCAAACGATCCAAGGGTTAAAGATGTAGCCGCATTACTACGGATGCATGATATCAATGTAACTATTCCCCAAAATGACGGTGCCGGCAAGAAAATGTTTGCCGAACACGAAAATATAGGCATAACCGATGGTCACTTTTTTAACTTGTTCGATTATCAATGGGAGCAGGGCAATAAAAACACCGCTCTTATTGAGCCAAACACAGCTGTTCTAAGTCATGGACTGGCCGAAAAATATTTCGGTACTCAGGATGTTATTGGTAAAACTATTAAAGTTGATAATAAAAATGTTTTTACGATAACAGGCGTTGTAAAAGATCACCCGGCAAATACCGATATCAAGTCAGATGTATTTCTTTCTATATCAACACTTAAGAATATTTACCCGGACGTTTATACGCCTATGTATAACGATTGGAATTTTATTAATTCAACCAATTCCATTTACGTTGAACTCAAAGATAGGATGAGTGCTGATGTTGTTGAAAATGATATAAACCAGTTCAATGTGAAGGCACAGGGTGCGGCAGAAGCCAAACCATACCACTTTATGATGTTGCCGCTAAGCGAAGTACATTTTGACGGCCGTTTCGCAGGTGTTATCCAACGGTCGTTATTGGTAACCCTGGGCGTAATTGGTTTGCTGCTTATTATTATAGCTTGTGTTAATTTCATCAACATGGCTACAGCGCAAAGCTTTAAACGGGCGAAAGAAATTGGCACCCGGAAAGTTTTGGGTAGTTCGCCGGGGGCTATATTTATCCAGTTTATTTCCGAAACCTCGTACATCGTAGTTTTTGCCGCGTTGTTATCATTTGCAATGGTGATGGTAGCTATACCTGTTTTGAACAGCTGGCTGCAAACTCAACTAAGTTTTAACTTTTTTACCGATTATAAGCTTGCAGTTTTTATAATAGCAGTTTTAACCATTATCATATTAGCTGCCGGTTCATATCCTGCGCTGATATTAAGTCGGTTTAAGCCAGTAAATGCCTTGAAAAACCAGGTTGGCGGGAAAACGCAGGCAGCGGGCTTTACCCGTAAAAGTTTAATAGTGGTTCAAAATATAATAGCACAGGTGCTAATCATCAGCACGATATTAATAACCATGCAGGTTAAATACCTTAAAACAACAGACCTCGGTTTTAATAAGAATGCCGTTATAATGTTGCCCGTTCCTAATAACGACAAAGGCAAAACTGATTTTTTGCGTGATCAACTGTTGGCTGATCCTGCAATAAAAAGTGTTTCTTTTTGTTATCGGGCACCATCTTCAACCGCAGATAAAGGAGGCTCTATTAAATTTGACAGCCGCGACTGGGAAAAATTTGTTGGCTATACCCAAATAGGCGATGCCAGCTATGTTAAAACTTTTGGACTGCAATTGGTAGCAGGGCGCAATATTGTTGAAAGCGATACCGCCCGCGAATACCTGGTTAATGAATTGTTGGTAAGCAAGTTGGGGCTTAAAGATCCGCAACAGGCTCTTGGAAGGCGGTTCACTGCCGGCGATCTATCCAACAATCCGGGGATTATAGTAGGCGTGGTTAAAGACTTTCATGCAAAATCATTGTATACAGCTATCGCTCCCGAATACATTTCCACGCTTAGAAAAGGCTACCAATACGTAGGTGTAAAAATTGGTGCGGGCAACCCTTCAGCCGTTATCGATCGCATAAAAAAAGAGTGGCAGGCCGTCTATCCTGATAATGTATTTGAATTTCGCTTCCTGGACCAACAAATAGCCGATTTTTATCAAAAGGAAGATTTGCTAAATAAGCTGATCACCTCAAGCGCGGTAATAGCCATTTTTATCAGCTGCCTTGGTTTGCTTGGCCTGATATCGTTGTTAACGCTTCAGCGTACCAAAGAGATAGGCGTCCGGAAAGTACTCGGTGCATCGGTAATCAATATTACCAGGCTGCTTTCTGTTGATTTTCTGAAATTGGTTCTTGTAGCTGTGGTGGTAGCATCACCTATTGCGTGGCTCATGATGAGCAAATACCTTCAAAACTTTGCGTACCGGATAGATATTCAATGGTGGGTATTTGTACTTGCTGCTTTCACGGCTTTACTGATTGCATTTATAACAGTAAGTTTCCAATCCATTAAAGCGGCAATGACAAACCCGGTTGAAAGTTTAAAGAGCGGTGAGTAGTGGTTGGAGTTAGAGATTAGTTGTATAATGATATAAAGGTTAGGATTTGAATATCTTGGCCTTTTTTGTTGTAATGCTGAAATGACACCAGTAAACTTTGCTCTTACAATTGCAAAGTATTCGCCTGCACCAAAAGCCCAATAAAATTCTAAATCCGAAATCGAACATCCGAAATCCAAAATCAAAAACACTGTATCAATATCGTACACAATGTGTTACGCTTACGAACAGTTGCTGGATTTTATTTGTATTAAGTATTTGATATTCAGTTGTTTTTGATTTTGGTATATGTTTTACATTGAAATTGAAAATTACTGTACGATATGCTGTTAAAGCGGGCTTGTTAACCTGGTTAAAAGCCTGCGATTGGAATAGTCATTTTATCATTTGCTTCGCGTCATTGTTGCATTGACAAATACGCAAAGTAAAAAATGACTTAGTAACCTATAATGCAACGCAAATGATGCGAAGCAAATGATGCAACGTAAATGACCTAATGACCGAACCATGATAGGAAATTACATTAAAACCACTGTACGTGGTCTCGCGAAAAACCGGGCTTACAGTTTCTTGAACATAGCCGGTTTGGCTATTGGTGTGGCTTGCGCATCTATGATATTTTTATGGGTACAGGATGAGCTGACCTTTAACCACAGTTTTGTAAAGCGGGATAACTTATACACGGTTCGCGAAAATCAAACCTATGATGGTAAAACTTCAACATTTCGCGCTACTCCGGGGCCAATGGCTGCAGCGTTGAAAGGCGATATCCCTGGAGTGAAAAATGCCGCCCGGATGGGTGGAGAAAACGAAATGGTATTTGCACTGGGCGAAAAAGTGATTAATGAGCAAGGCTCATATGCCGATGCTGAGATTTTTCCAATGTTGAAGCTTTCTTTTGTTCAGGGTGACGAGGCAAATGTTTTTCATGATCTGCATTCGGTAGTGATTAATACTACTATGGCTAAAAAGTTTTTTGGTGATGCCAACCCGATTGGCAAAACGTTAAAAATGAATAATGAGCACGACTTTACAGTTACTGGCGTGTTTTCCGATCTGCCAAAAAACTCTACATTCCAGATGCAATGGTTTGCTCCGTTAAAGAACATCGAGCATATGCAGCCCTGGCAGCAGGATTGGGGAGCTAACTGGACACGCACCTATGTAGAACTGGAACCATCAGCAGATGTTAATGCCATTAACAAAAAGCTGGCTCACTATCTTGGTACCAAGAAAAACGGCAACGGAACAATCTGCTTCCTTTTCGGTATGAACGACTGGAACCTGCGCGACAAATTTACCGACGGTAAAATGAGTGGTGGCCGGATCGAATACGTCCGCTTGTTTTCGGCAATCGCATTTATTATCCTCATTATAGCTTGCATTAATTTCATGAACCTTTCTACCGCACGGTCCGAAAAGCGGGCTAAGGAGGTTGGTGTTCATAAAGTAATGGGTGCCGGTAAAGGTAAGCTTATAACCCAGTTTATAGGTGAAGCAGTGATCATGGCGTTTATAGCAGTAATTATTGCAGTGGTTTTGGTTTATGCTGCTTTGCCATCGTTCAATAATATGGTTCAAAAGGAGCTTACTATTGATCTCTTACAACCGTTCCATTTGTTTTATTTACTGTCGATAGGTTTAGTTACCGGTTTGCTGGCCGGCAGCTATCCGGCGTTTTACCTGTCATCATTTAACCCGATAACGGTATTAAAGAATATTAAATTGCCATCGGCAGCAGGCGCGGGCTTTATCAGACAAAGTTTGGTGGTGATCCAGTTTTCTGTATCTATTATACTCATCATAGGCACAGTAATTATATATCAACAAATTCAGCACGTTAAAAACAGAGAATTGGGTTATCAAAAAGATAACCTTGTTTACATCGATACCAAAGGCAAAATAACCGATCATTTTACTGCTGTAAATAATGAGTTGAAGCAAACTGGTGTTGTTGCCGACGCATCACTAAGCGAGTATCCTGTTTTGCAGATTTGGAGTAATACCGATAACTTTTCATGGGATGGCAAAGACGCCTCAAAAAATCCTTTAATCACTATTGAAAGTGTAAGCCCGCAGTTTGTATCAACCATGAATATGAAACTGGTTGCAGGCCGGGATTTTTATGCCAATGCCAAGCTTGATAGTAGCAACGTGATCATTAACGAGGCTTTTGCTAAGCAAATGGGCAAAGCGGGGCATGTGGGTGGTATTGTTAGGGATGGGGGTAATAAGCCTTATCAAATTGCTGGGATCATCAAAGATTTCCTTTACAATGATATGTACGTTTCGGGCGCACCGCTGATGCTGTTTAGCCGTCCGCAAAACAATAATATCTTAACTATCCGCTTTAAACAGGGCGTTAATTTGACTGATGCTCTGGCTAAAACCGGCGAAGTTTATAAACGTGCCAACCCGGGCTATCCATTCGAATACAAGTTTGTTGATGCCGATTTTGATGAATTGTTTAAAACCGAGGCCCTTACCGGTAAGCTGTCGGGGGTATTTGCGTCGCTGGCCGTTGTAATATCCTGCTTAGGCCTATTTGGTTTAGCCGCCTATACTGCCGAAAGACGGATCAAAGAAATAGGTATCCGCAAGGTGCTTGGTGCATCTGTGGTTGGTTTAACTGGCTTGCTATCGCGTGATTTTCTGAAGCTTGTTGTTGTTTCGTGCCTGATAGCTTTTCCGGTTGCGTGGTATGCCATCAATAACTGGTTGCAAAGTTATCAGTACCGGGTAACCGTACAATGGTGGGTATTTGCTGCCGCGGGAATAGCAGCAATTTTTATAGCACTGGCAACGGTAAGTTTTCAGGCTATTAAAGCAGCATTGAGCAATCCGGTGAAGAGTTTGCGTTCGGAATAATTTCACTAAGTCATTTGCTTCGTGTCATGAAGTCATTTGGACGCGGGCATCAATGACTTCATGACCAAATGATTAATGAATAATAAAAGATATGATCAAAAACTACATAAAAATTGCCTGGCGAAATTTGGTTCGTAATAAGGCTTACGCAACCATCAGTGTTATTGGGTTAGCTTTGGGTATAGCCTGCGGTGTGTTGATATTTACGCTGATCACCTATCACCTGAGCTTTGATACCTTTCATAAGGATAAAGACAGAATCTACCGCTTCTACACCGAATTTCATGATCAGGGAGTAGACCGCGTAGGCGCTATCCCGCAGCCGATGGCTAAGGGCTATCGTAATGACTTAGCTTTTAGCGAAAAAACAGCGAGGTATATCAGTTTCAACAAAACGCTGATCACTATTACCAAGGGAAACGAAGTTAAAAAGTTTGGCGAGGATGATGGCGTTGCCTTTGTTGAGCCGGAGTATTTCGATATCCTGAATTTTCCATTGCTTAAAGGTGATAGAAAAACTATTCTTGCTAATCCCAATGAAGCCCTGGTTACCGAAAAAATGGCCCAAAAATATTTCGGTAACGATAACCCGATAGGCAGAATTTTTAAGCTGGATAATAACATAACCGTTACTATAACCGGTGTATTGCAGGATTTGCCAAATAACACCGACCAAAAGCAGCAGGTCTTTATTTCGTATGCCAGTATGGAAGCCTACGCCGGGAAAGATCGTGAAAATAACTGGGGTGGTGTTTACAGCGGATGCCAGGGCTTTACCCGGTTGAAGCCGGGGGTAACCAAGGCGCAGGTTGAAACAGCCATGCTACAATTAGTAAAGAAAAACTATACCGGTCGCGATTTACAGGTTTGGCGCTTTAAATTACAGCCCATTGCCGAAATGCATTTTGACCGTGAACTTGGTGGCTATGCCGATAAAAGCTATTTGTGGGCGCTGTTCTTTATCGGCGTATTTCTGATTATCACTGCCTCTGTTAACTTTATAAACCTGGCTACTGCACAGGCATTAAACCGCTCAAAAGAGGTCGGGATCCGCAAAGTGCTGGGTAGTCAGCCTTTTCAGTTGTTCTGGCAATTTATTGCAGAAACAGCCATTATTAGCATCATAGCTGTAGGTGTAGCCATCGGTTTGTCTGAAATAGCTTTGCCGGCATTGAATAAACTATTTCACGCAAGGATGACCTTCAACTGGCCGGAGCTAAGCTTGTTTACCGTTTTGATTACTGTTATTGTAGTTTTTCTTTCTGGCTCATATCCGGGACTGGTATTGGCAAGGTTTCAGCCTATCAAGGCACTTAAAAGCAAACTTTCACAAAAAGATGTTGGCGGGTTTTCTTTACGGAGGGTGTTGGTGGTCACCCAGTTTACCATATCGCAAGTGTTGATTATTGGTACCATCATCGTAGTATCGCAGTTACATTATTCGCAAACTGCCGATCTTGGTTTTAACAAAAATGCCATAGTGCTGGTGCCGCTTCCTCAAAATGACAAGATCAAAATGAGTACCATGCGCAACCGCATCAGCGAAATTAAAGGGGTTGAAAATGTATCTTACTGTGCTAATGCGCCAGCATCCCGTTCAAATAGCAATACTGGTATTCAATATGATAACCGTGCCGAAGATGAACACTGGAGCATCAATACCAAACAAGCCGATGAAAATTATATTTCGACCTTCGGTATTAAGCTAATTGCCGGCAGAAATTTTTTCAAGGGCGATTCGGTAAAAGAGCTTTTGGTGAACGAAACCTTTGTTAAAAAGCTTCGCCTTAAACCGCAGGATGTAATTGGAAAGCAAATGGCAATTAACGGCCGCAATTATAAAGGTACCATTGTTGGCGTAATGAAAGACTTTTACAATTACTCCTTCCATTCAGAAATTTCGCCTTTATGTGTAATGCCTAATTACCAGGACCTGGGTACCGTTGCCGTGAAAATAGACATGCGGAATGCTAAAGCTACATTAGCACAGATTGATAAGATCTGGAACCAAACTTTCCCCGAAGAATTGTATTCATACCAGTTTTTGGACGATACGATTGCCCACTTTTACGAAATGGACAATATCCTGTTAACACTGGTTGAGGCATTTGCCGGGATAGCCATCATTATAGGCTGTCTTGGTTTATATGGTTTGGTATCGTTTATGGCAGTGCGTAAAACCAAGGAGATAGGTGTACGTAAAGTGCTGGGAGCAAATATCAGCAGTATTTTATGGTTATTTGGTAAAGAGTTCAGCATATTGCTGCTGGTTGCATTTGTAATAGCTGCTCCACTGGCATGGTGGGCGATGCATAATTACTTAAAAGATTTTCAATACAGGATCAGTATCGGCCCGCAAATATTTGTGATATCGATACTGTCAAGCCTTATAATAGCATGGATAACGGTAGGCTATCGGGCTACCATGGCAGCGTTGGCAAATCCGGTTAAGAGTTTGCGTTCTGAATAGTTGGTCATTGAGTCATTTTTGCTTCGCGTCATTGAGTCATTGCAAAGACGTAAAGCAAAAATGACTTAATGACTATTAGAATGACCTAATGATATAAAATATGCTTAGAAATTACATCAAAATAGCCTGGCGAAACATTGTTAATAACAAGGCTTATACAGCTATCAATGTTTTGGGATTGGCAGCCGGCATGGCTGTTGCTCTGATGATAGCACTTTGGGTTGCCAATGAATACTCGTATGACAGGTTTTTGCCCGACGCCGAACGGGTATATCAGGTACGCCGTAACTTTAACAGTAATGGCGAAACACTTACGTTTAGTTCAACTTCGCTGAAGTTATCAGATGTGTTACACACCATCCCCGAAATCGAATCTGTAGCAACTACGGATTGGACCGGTACGCATGGGCTGATGGTTGGTGATAAGAAATTATCGATTAGCGGAATACAAGTCGGAAATGATTTTCTGAAGATCTTTTCGTATCCGATGTTGCAGGGTAACCGTTCATCAGCTTTGAAGGACGCATATTCAATTGTATTAACAAAGGCCACTGCCATTGCTTTGTTCGGCACCGAGAATGTGATCAATAAAGTTGTACGGATAGATAACGCGTATAATCTGAAGGTTACCGGGGTAATGCAGGATATTCCCTCAAACTCGTCGATGCAATTCAGGTTCGTGACACCTTTTAGCCTTTTGGAGCAAACGCAGTCGTACATGAAAGGTGCACACGCGAGTTTTGGCAATAACGGCTATCAACTTTTCGCCAAATTAAAGCCAGGCGTAAATTATACTAAACTCGCTGCTAAGATCAAAAACATCGAAAAAGGAGAGGATAATATAAACGCCAGAAATTCTGAAGTGATCATGCAGCCAATGCTCGATTGGCACCTGTATTCTGACTATAAGAATGGCATAGCCAGCGCCGGCTTTATTGATTATGTGCACATTTTTAGCGTTATCGGCATATTGGTATTATTGATAGCGTGCGTTAATTTCATTAACCTAACAACAGCGCGTTCCGAAAAGCGCGCCCGCGAAGTGGGGATACGCAAGGCTATTGGCTCGCAGCGTCAACACCTCATCTTTCAGTTCCTGACCGAATCGGCTTTAATCACTTTTATATCTTTTGTTTGTTCGATACTTTTTGTACAGATTGCGCTTGGCCCGTTTAACTCGCTTACTGGTACTACAATCACCATACCTTTTGATAATATCACTTTCTGGCTTATAGCTATTGGTTGTATGTTGCTTACCGCCGTAATCGCTGGCAGCAGGCCGGCATTTTATCTTTCTTCATTTAATCCGGTTAAAGTTTTAAAAGGTACTATCCAGGTTGGCCGTTCTGCATCTTACTCGCGCAAAGTATTGGTTGTGATGCAGTTTAGCTGCTCTATTGCGCTGATCATTAGTACGGTGGTTATTTATAAGCAAATTCAATATGCAAAAAACAGGCCTAATGGGTATGATATCAACAGATTGATGGCCACCAATGCGAACGACGATCTCGGTAAACACTTTAATGCATTCAAAAATGAATTAATTCAAAGCGGAGTGGTGCAAAGCGTTTCATCGGCATCAAGTGCTGTTACAGATATTGATATGCATAATGATATTGACCAATGGCCCGGGAAATTTGCCGGTGAAACCGTTGAAATGGGTGTGGTAGCCGTTGCCGATGATTATTTTAAAACCACCGGCATGAAAATGCTTGCCGGAAGAGATTTTAACAATACAATTTCCGACTCATTAAACATAGTTTTCAATGAAGCGGCAATTAAGCGCTTACGACTTAAAGGCGATCCGATAAGCCAGGTAATAACTTATGGAGGTATGCAGCGCAAGATAATTGGTGTGGTTAAAAACGCATTGATGTTATCGCCATTTGCGCAGGCCGACCCAACAATGTTTTTGTACAACAATGATCCGCATGGGAATTTGATCTATCGCCTTTCGGCTAAAGTAAACCCGCATGACGCTGTTGATAAAATAGGGCAGGTGTTTTCAAAATATAGCCCGGCTTATCCTTATACATATCGCTTTGTAGACGATGATTATAACCGCAAGTTTGGCCAGGAAGTATTGGTTGGTAAGCTATCAGGCATATTTGCCGGTCTGGCTATTTTTATTTCATGCCTTGGCCTGTTCGGCTTAGCGGCATACATCGCAGAGCAGCGCACTAAAGAAATTGGGGTACGTAAAGTGTTGGGCGCAACAGTAAGCCAGCTATGGTTTTTACTGTCGAAGGATTTTGTATTGCTTGTGCTTATCAGTTGCGTAATAGCATCGCCGGTGGCGTTTTACTTTTTGCAGGGCTGGTTACAAAAATATGATTACAGGATAACCGTAGGGCCTGGTGTGTTTATCATATCGGCAATAGTTGCCATAGTGATTACCCTGGTAACAATCAGTTTTCAGGCTATTAAAGCGGCAATTGCCAATCCGGTTAAAAGTTTAAGAAGCGAATAAATAGTTAGCAGTGGCAGTTTCCAGTTGGCAACACTGTACATCCTACACCAATGAACTGATGAACCAGTGAACAAATGAACTAATGCGATGATAAAAAATTACTTCAAAACCGCCTGGCGGAATATCTGGAAAAGCAAGGTCTTTTCGGCAATTAACATTTTTGGGTTGGCCGTGGGCATGGCGGCTTGCATCGTGATCACGCTTTTTGTTTATTATGAAAAAAGCTTTGATAACCTGCATTCCAAAAACATCTATCGATTAAACGAGGTGCAAAAGTTTGAGGGCATGGGGGCCACGCAAAAAGTTGCCTTATCTATGTTTCCGATGGGACCCACGCTTAAAGCCGATTTTCCGGAAATAAAAAACTTTACCCGCGTGCGCTGGCAGCAAAAATTTCCGCTCAACAACGGACTTAAACGTGTGTACATGCCGCAGGTATTTTTTGTAGACTCGGTTTTCTTGAAGATGTTTGATTTTAAACTACTTAGGGGCGACCGGGCAACTGCTTTATTAAAACCACGCAGCGTTTTATTAACTGAAGATGCCGCCAAACGTATGTTTGGGAATGATGATCCGATTGGTAAAACGGTTACCAATTACGGGCAGGATACCATAACCTATTCGGTTACCGGTATATTAGCTAATGTGCCAAAAAATTCACAATTGCAGTTTGATTGTCTATTTTCGTTCAGTAGCATTTATAAAAAATGGATGTTTACCAACTGGGGCGGCAACTGGTTAAATACCTATCTTGAACTGGCTCCCGGTACCAATGTCGCGGCTCTTGAAAAGAAGTTTCCGGCATATCTTGAAAAATACAGGGGCAAAGGCGGTTCTAAAAATTATGAGCTTTTCCTGTTATCGCTTAAAGATGTGCATGCTAACTCGGCCGATATTGGGTTGGATTATATCAACTATCAAAAATTTGATAAGCATATCACTAACTTATTTACTGTAATAGGCATCATTGTTCTGATTATAGCATGTATCAACTTTATTAACCTCTCAACTGCACGTTCATCTGAGCGGGCTAAAGAAGTTGGCGTGCGCAAGTCTATCGGTGCCGGCCGTTTTCAATTGGCTATGCAGTTTCTTGGCGAAACGGTGTTGCTTTCCCTTATAGCTTTGGTTTTTGCCTGTATTTTGGTAAGCATTGCAATCCCTTTTGTAAATAGTTTAAGTCAGCGCGATATCAGTTTGCCATTGCACGATAACAAGATGCTTATAGGAGTGGTGCTTATAAGTACAGTACTTGTTGGCATTATTTCGGGCATATACCCGGCACTTTTCCTATCGTCGTTTCAGCCCGTTAAGGTATTGAAGGGAGCTTTAGCATCGGTAGGAGGTAATAGGGTACCGTTGCGAAACATTTTGGTTGTAGGGCAGTTTACAAGTGCTGTGATCTTGATGATAGCAACCGTGCTGGTTATCAAACAGCTTAAGTTTATGCAAAAAAAAGATCCGGGTTTTAACCGCGATCAGATTGTAAATGTTCCATTAGGCTTGATCCCGCAAAACAAATATGATCTGTTTAAACAGGAGTTGCTTTCCAACTCAATGGTGCAGGGAGTTACTGCATCGCAGGATATTTTAGGCAGCCATCTTGATCAAACCGGGATCTCATTTAAACTGGGCGATTCCCCGTTACGACAGCTTACGTCAACCTTGCTGGTAGTTGATAATAATTACCTCGACTTGTATAAGATTAAACTGTTGACTGGCAAGAATTTTTCTACCGATACTTCGGCCGTATGGAAGCAGTACATCATCAACGAAGCGCTGGCTAAGGAGTTGCTGAAAGATCATAAAGGGAAAAACATGGAATCCTTATTGGGGCAAAGGTTTGGTTTTGATTCGTTGGGTGTAATTACCGGTATAGCTAAAGATTTTAACTTCAATTCCCTGCATTATAAAATCGAAACGCTGTTCCTGGTAAATGGTAAAGGGTTCAACCAAATGTCTGTTAAGATCAACGGTGGCCGGGCTAAGGAAGCGGTAGCATTTATTCAATCAACCTGGATGAAAGAATTTCCGGGGATACCTTTTGAATACCAGTTTCTTGACGATCATTTTAAAGAAGTTTACAGTGTTGATAACCAGGTAAGCACCGTAGTAAGTATTTTAGCGGGACTGATCATTATTATATCCTGCCTTGGTTTATTTGGTCTGGCATCATATTCGGCCGAGAAACGGGTCAAGGAAATAGGGGTCCGGAAGGTGCTTGGTGCATCGGTACAAAATATTGTGATGCTGCTTTCGGGCCATTTTGTAAAACTGGTGCTGATTGCCAACGTACTCGCATGGCCTATCGCGTTTTATGCCATGAGTAAATGGCTACAAGATTTTGCTTATCGCATTGACATCAGCTGGTGGGTATTCGGCGTAGCCGGTTTTACTTCGCTCATTATTGCGTTTGCAACCGTAAGTTTCCAGGCTATTAAGGCGGCGGTGGCTAATCCGGTTAAAAGCCTTAGATCTGAATAATTGCGTTCATTGGTTCACTTGTTCATTAGTGTAAACGCGGAAAGACACCTTTAACGAACATGCAAGTACCAATGAACTAATGAACCATCGAACTAATAAACTAAAGAATGATTAAAAACTATATAAAAACAGCATGGCGTAACCTGGTTATAAACAAGGTTACGTCATTAATAAGTATTGCAGGTTTGGCAGTTGGGATAGGGTGCTTTATATTATTAGCTACTTATTTGTTAAATGAGCTGCGGTACGATAGGTTTCACGCTAATGCCAATCGTATTGTGCGTGTGGCTTATAATTACAAGTCATCTGATGATGCCGAGGCAAAATCAACGTCGGTAACGCCAACTGCGCCGGTACCCGTATTTAAGCAGCAATTGCAGGAAATTGAGGATGGCGTACGAATTTATTGGTACAATAACCCGGTGCAATACCAGGATAAGCTATTTAACGAAAAACGGTTTTTATTAGCCGACGAACCATTTTTTAAAATCTTCAGCTTTAAGTTTTTGAAGGGTAACGCCGCAACTGCACTTAAAGACCCGTCGGCCGTTGTGATCACTGCATCTACCGCAAAAAAATACTTTGGTAATGAGGATGCCATCGGTAAGGTTTTGAAGGTCAATAACAAACAAAACATGATGGTTACCGGCGTGGTAGAGGATGTGCCCGAGTATTCGCAGATCAAATTTGACATGGTAGGCTCGTATGCTATCACTGAACACTCCAAAACGCGCAGATGGGATTCGGCTAATGATTATTCATACCTGTTGTTAAAGCCGGGTGTTAATATGGCTTCGGTAGAGCAAAAAATGAACAACTATGTAGCCGAGATGTTTAAAGATGATTTCAGGCAGGGGCATAAAATGTGGTTCAAGCTCGAGCCTTTGACAGATGTTCACCTTAAATCGGAAGCTACCTACCCGCTAACGCCATCCGGCAATATCAAATATATTTACATTTTAGGCGCAGTAGCGGTTATTTTGTTGCTGCTGGCTTGTGTAAACTTCTTAAACCTGGTAACAGCCAAAGCCATAGAACGAGGTCACGAAATAGGGGTAAGAAAGGTAATGGGTGCGGTACGTACGCAACTTTTCACACAATTTATCATCGAATCTGCTATGATCACCCTTGTGTCGCTGTTAGGGGGCTTGTTTTTGGCTGATGTAAGTTTCAAATGGTTTAGTGATTTTTCGGGCCAGCATTTAGGGTTTCAAACCTGGAATACATCGTGGCTGATCACGGCACTATTCGGTTTGTTTATATCGGTAACATTTTTAGCCGGGACTTATCCGTCATTGTATCTGTCGGCATTTAATCCTATTGTTACTTTGAAGGGGAAACTCACCAATACCTCTGGCGGTCGGGCTTTACGCAGATCGTTGGTTATATTTCAATTTGTGGTATCCGTATTCTTCATGATCTGTACAGTTATAGCAGGTAGTCAGCTGCAATATATTCAGCACCTGAATATAGGTATTAACCGGTCGCAGGTAATGGTGATCGATATCGGCGGCAAGTCATTGAAAGATATCAAGTCATTTAATAACGAGGTAACTCAATTACCCGGGGTGCTTAACGCAACTGCTTCGTATGATTCGCCGGTTGATGTTCATGGTGGCTATAGCATTAATCAGGCAGATGGTAAAAACAGCGACTATAACCTTTCGGTAACAGCATTGCCGGTAGAAAGGAATTTCTTAAATACGCTTGGTATTAAACTGGTGCAGGGCATTAATTTTACCGATGCCGATGAAAAAGGCTCTACCCAGCCTGATGAAAATAAGCGTCATTATGGTTTTATCATTAATGAAAAAGCCGCACAGGCATTGGGTTGGAAAGCTGAAGAGGCAGTGGGCAAACACATTAGCCTTAACGGACGCACCGGCGAAGTAAGAGGAATTGTACAAAACTTCAACTTTGCTTCCCTTCATCAGGAAATTACGCCAATTGTGATGTTCACTGAAGATTATTTTGGTAAGATTCTTATCAAAACCTCTGGAAATAATATTGCCCAAACCATATCAGCAGTAAAAGAAAAATGGAGTGCTTTTAATCCTGCCACACCTTTTGAATATCACTTTCTTGATCAGGAGTTTGATGATATGTACAAAGCCGAGCAACGCACCGGTTCAATACTAACCGCGTTTACTTTGGTTACCATTTTTATTTCTTGTCTGGGTTTATTTGGGCTGGCAGTGTTCTCAACCAGGCAAAGGGTAAAAGAAGTTGGTGTACGCAAAGTTTTAGGCGCAAGCGTTTTCAGTATAGTGAAACTTGTTTCGGGTGATTTTCTGAAACTGGTGATCATATCGGTTATCATAGCCTCGCCGATAGCTTGGTACGCCATGCATCGCTGGCTACAGGATTTTGCATATAAGATCAGTATCCAAATATGGGTATTCATAGCTGCAGGTGCTGTAGCCATACTTATAGCCTTTATCACCGTAAGCGTGCAATCCCTTAAGGCTGCACTTGCTAATCCGGTGAAGAGTCTGAGGTCCAGTGATTAGAGGTTGGTGATTAGTGATTAGTTGAAAACATAGGAGGCCGGCTGTAAGAAAATATTTTTTACAGCCGGCCTTTTTGATTAAGTCAATTTTCGCAGCGGGTACGAGTAAGCTATCCTTAACTCCCAACTACATACTTGTTTCAGGAGAAGTAAAATTCAATATCTCAATCCGAAATCAAACTTAATCTAATCTCTAACTACCAACCTCTAATCACTAAACCCCACTGTATCATAACCGAACGCATCTTGTTACATAAGCGTACAGTAATGTTTTGGTAAGATGATTTAAATTGTTGATAATTAGTTAGATATAACTTTGGTATGTTATTGATATGTTAATCGCAAAATGATGAGTATTATTGTTTAACTCATTTATTTACTAACAAACTAATTCAATAATTAAAAATGTTATCACTGCAGCATATTTCAAAGTATTTCCAGGTAGGGGGCAACAGAAACATCATCCTGAATGATCTTAGCCTTGAAGTTGACGAAGGCGAATTTATTTCTATCATGGGCCCTTCAGGTTCTGGTAAATCAACATTGCTGAATATCATTGGCATGCTCGACGAACCATCCGACGGTTACCATTATTTTGAAGGCCATGCAGTGCATCAGCTTAAAGAAAAACAGCGTTCTGCTTTGTATAAACAATACATCGGTTTTGTTTTCCAGGCTTATCACTTAATTGACGAATTGACTGTTTACGAAAACATTGAAACTCCGCTTATTTACCAGGATTTTAAAAACGCTGAGCGTAAGGCTATGGTTGCCGATATGCTTGATCGCTTTAGCATCGTAGGTAAAAAGGATCTTTTTCCGGCTCAGTTGTCGGGCGGCCAGCAACAGTTGGTGGGTATAGCCCGTGCGCTTATTGCTAAACCAAAATTGTTATTAGCCGATGAACCAACCGGTAACCTTAATTCAAAACAAGGGGAGGAGATCATGGAACTGTTCCGCAAGCTGAATAAGGAAGATGGCGTAACCATTATCCAGGTTACCCACTCCGAAAAAAATGCCGAATATGGTTCGCGCATTATCGATTTGCTGGACGGCCGGATCGATTCATCAAGAAAACTCTGAACTCAATAATAAAATGCGATACTATAAATTACTATTTCTCGGTCTTGTTGTATTTGGAAACTTAAAGGCTTACAGCCAGGCTCCGGCAGATTCTGTGCTTACGTTACAGCAGTGTATTGATCTTGCAATTAAAAATAACCTCAGTGTTAAAACGAGCGAATTGCAAATGCAAACACAGGAAATTGCTTATAACCAGGCACGCGAAAACCTGCTGCCCTCAATTAATGGCAATGTAAGCCATAATATCAGTAACGGCCGTAGCCAGGACCCTACAAATTATAACTACGTAACTCAGCAAATTACTTATGCTCAGTATAACCTGAACAGTAACCTGACGTTGTTTAATGGCATGAGCCTTATCAACAATATTAAACGTTACTCGCTGGCGTACCAGGCCGGTAAAATGGATTTTCAGCAAGCTAAAGATCTTGTTACGTTAAACGTGATTACTGCCTATCTTCAGGTGCTCGACAACGAGGACCTGCTGAAGGCAACAGATATACAGGTTGAACAGGCGCAGAGACAGGTAGACAGGCTGGTTATATTGAATAAAGACGGTGCTACACCGCCTGCTACATTATATGATTTGAAGGGAACCCTGGCAACCAGCCAAATTGGAGCTGTTAACACCAAAGCCGCAATGGGGATTTCAAAGATTAACCTGTTGCAGATCATGAATGTGCCGCTTAGCAAGGATATTAAACTTGCCCGTTTATCGGCAGATCAATTACCTGGCAGTTATGATAAAACGGCAGATGAAATTTATACCAAAGCGCTTAACGACCTTGCCTTGGTTAAAGCCTATGACCTTCGCTTAAAAAGTGCCGAAAAGGAGGTGAAATCCGCCAAAGGTGCTTTATGGCCTACTATCTCGGCGTTCGGATCATTGGCAACCAACTACTCAAGCACCGGTAATACAGGATATTATTCGCAATTGAAAAATAATTACAGTTCGGGCTTTGGAGTTGGGTTAAGTATACCTATCCTTAACTATTTTCAAAACCGTAATAAAGTAGCCCTTGCCCGCATCGATTTTCAGACTGCAAAATATAACAACGACTTTACACGGATCCAGTTAAAACAAAATATCGATCAGGCCTATATTAATATGACATCGGCTCTTGAGCGTTATCACCTGCTGCGCGATCAGGTTGATGCCTACGGTGAATCATACCGGATTGCTGAAGTTAAATTTAATTCAGGTGCAATTACTTCGGTTGATTTTGTGATAGCCAAATCGAACTTCGATCAGGCTAATACCAATCTGATTAATGCCAGGTATGACTATTTTATCCGTACCAAAATCCTTGATTATTACCAAGGTAACTTAGCGCTTTAATTGATAAATTCTTTAAGATTTTTAAAACCTATACTTTTATTCCCGATTATCAGTTAAATATCTGGTTGAACTTTTACCGAACTTATCGGTTAGGTTTAACCGGATATTTCTATTTTAGCGGCAGTTTTGCAAACAATATGGCTTGCAAAAGCTTTTTACATCATCCAAACACCTAATAAATATGAAAAAATCAATTTTACTTTCTTTATCTATTTTTTTGCTGTCAATCGGCATATCAAAAGCCCAGGTAATACCCAGCTTTTCGTTCGGTCTTAAGGGCGGGTTAAATTATTCAACGTTTCCGTCAAACGGTATTTTTAACAATGATAACAAAGCGGGTTACCAGGCCGGTGCATGGGCTCGCATAGGCGGATTGGGCTTTATTTTTCAGCCGGAGCTCTATGTTACAGGAAAAAATGTTACGGTAAACACCAATGATGGTACCGGTACAGCTAAAGCAAACTTTACAAGTGTTGATGTGCCGTTACTGCTTGGTGGTAAAGTAGGAGCTTTAGGCTTAGGCGGCAGATTTTATGGCGGCCCGGTATTGTCATTCACTGTAAATAAAGATCAGAGTCTTTCAGGAGCAACTTCTAATGCTGCAAGGCTTAACTACAAAGATGCTAACTATGCTATACAGGTAGGTGCCGGTGTTGATATCAGCAGTCTTTCAATCGATCTTCGTTACGAAGGCGGTTTAAATAAAATAGCCTACGGCAATGATAACTCGCATACACGTGTGAGCTTGTTCAGCCTGGCTGTTGCTTACAAACTGTTCTCGTTATAATTCCCAGGATCTTTAGAAATATAGAAAGCCCTGCCGGTACCGGCAGGGCTTTTTTGCTTTAAATCAGGGCATAAATTAACTGTAGTTCAAGCAGTGCAATCGATTGTATATTTAGTATTATATTTTAGCTTTTAATTGATAGAATAGTATTATACTTATTGTACAACGTACACCTATATTTATCTGCCATTTATATGTCTGTTATCTGTTTAAACGCAGATTACAGGTGTTTCCTAAAATTCAGGGCAGATGAAAAAGTATCTTCTTATATCATTTAGTAAATCTTTATTCGTGCTGTTGCTGATTGGAAGCAATGTTTCGGCACAACAAAAAGATACTGCTTCAAGGCCTATCCGGCTTAATCAAATAGGTTTTTATCCAGGCGCTGTAAAAAGGGCTATAGTTTTAAACGATAAGGAAAGCGTTTTTTTTATCCAAACCATTCAAAAGCAAACAGTATTTACCGGGAAGCTGAAAATCTCACTTAAGCCAAACTTTGCAGGCCATATTGTTGAATATGCCGATTTTAGTGCTTTTGGCAAGCCCGGCAAGTATATACTTTACGTTCCAACGGTAGGTTACTCTTATCCTTTCGAAGTCAAAGCTTCAGTTCATAAAGCTGTAGCCGATGCCGCTATCAAAGCATACTATTTTATGCGGTCGGGTACTACGTTGCCCGAAAAATATGCCGGTAAATGGCACAGGGCTGAAGGGCATCCTGACACCATGGTGCTGATTCATCCGTCTGCCGAAAATGAGGGCCGAAAAGCAGGTTCCCTGATATCGTCGCCTCGTGGGTGGTACGATGCAGGTGATTATAACAAGTATATCGTAAACAGTGGCATCACTACAAGTACGCTGCTTTCGTTGTATGAGGATTTTCCTGCTTATATGAAAACGGTCAGGCTTAATATCCCCGAAAGCAGTAACAAAGTGCCGGATGTTTTGGATGAGGTACTCTGGAACCTTCGCTGGATGCTTACCATGCAGGATCCTGCCGATGGGGGCGTTTATCATAAACTTACTAACGCGGCTTTTGATAAGTTTGAAATGCCTGATAAAGATAAGTCGCCACGCTATGTGGTACAAAAAGGCACTGCCGCCACGCTTGATTTTGCTGCTGTTATGGCGCAGGCTTCAAGGATTTTGAGACATTATCCCAAAGAATTACCGGGCCTTGCTGATTCATGTTTAAATGCTGCCAAAAAAGCATGGGATTGGGCGGTTAAAAACCCGCAAGTAGCTTATCGTCAGGAAGAGTTAAATAAGAAGTTTGAACCTAAGATCACTACGGGCGCTTATGGCGACAATAATTTTACTGACGAGTTTATCTGGGCTGCATCGGAGCTGGTGGCCACCACCGGTAATGCAGATTATCTTAAAAATATCAACCTCGTACCAGATAACAGGATGCCGGTGCCAACCTGGTCGCAAGTTAGGTTGCTGGGTTATTATACGTTAATTAAAAATGATATTACAGAAAAAGCTGTACCGGACCTGCCGGAGATCAAAAAGCGACTTATCGCTACTGCCGATGATATGATCAGCGGGGTTGATTCAAACGCCTACCAAACTGTAATGACAAAATCTGTAAGGCATTTTGGCTGGGGCAGTACCTCTGAAGCCGCAAACGAAGGGATCCTGCTTATTCAGGCTTATAAACTAACTCACAACAAAAAATATCTGAATTACGCTTTGGCTAATCTTGATTATCTGCTCGGGCGCAATGGTACGGGATATTCTTTTGTTACGGAATATGGAACAAAAACGCCCATGCACCCGCACCATAGACCATCGGCCGCAGATGGGATAGTAGACCCTGTGCCAGGTTTGCTGGTAGGCGGATCAAACCCGGGAATGCAGGATGGTATCCAAGTGCCATCAAAAATACCTGACGAAGCTTATGTCGACGATGAGCGCGCTTATGCCGCAAATGAGATAGCTATAAACTGGAATGCACCGCTGGCTTACCTGGCTAACGCAATGGAGGCTTTGCAACACGAATTAGACAATCAAGTATCAACTAAATAAATATAAAATCTCGCAACATGAAGAAACTCTACATTACAATGATTAGCCTTGCCTTTCTCAACGGGTTGTGCTATACTGTAAATGCCCAAAAAAGGCCGCTTGCTGCCAGCGCTATCGATAAAAAGGTTGATGCCCTGATAACCAAAATGACACTCGAAGAAAAGGTTGGACAAATGACCGAAGTTACCTCTGATGTTGTTTCTAAATCCGGTGGCGGCGCTCATGAACTCGACCCTGAAAAACTAAAAGAAGCCATCATGAAATATCACGTTGGTTCGATATTGAATGTTACCGGAACAGCCTATGAACGTAGCCATTGGTACGATGTGATCTCGCAGATCCAGAAAGCTGCCGATCAGGACCGTTTAAAAATTCCGGTTATTTACGGTATTGATGCTATTCACGGTGTTACATATACTGTTGGCAGTACTTTGTTCCCACAGGAAATAGCTTTGGCTGCAACCTTTAACAAAAGTCTTGCGCGTAAAATGGGGGAGATCACTGCCTATGAAACCCGTGCAAGTTATATCCCATGGAATTACTCTCCGGTGTTAGACCTGGGTCGGTCGGCTTTGTGGCCGCGGATCTACGAAACGCTTGGGGAAGACCCTTACGTGGTAAAAACAATGGGTGCCGAAATTATCAAGGGATATCAGGGTAACGATGTAGGTGATAAATACCATGTTGCCGCCTGTATGAAACATTACCTCGGCTACAGTTTCCCGCTGAGCGGAAAAGACCGCACCCCTTCATGGATTCCCGATCGTTATATGCGCGAGTATTTCCTTCCGTCATTTGCCGAAGCCGTTAAAGCAGGGGCTAAGACGCTGATGATCAACTCGGGCGAGATAAGTGGCGTCCCCGTTCACGCAAGCAAATATCTGCTGACTGATGTTTTGCGCGGTGAACTGCATTTTGACGGTATTGCTGTAACCGACTGGCGAGATATTCAATACCTGCATGACCGTCACCATGTAGCGGCTACCCAAAAAGATGCTGTAATGATTGCTGTAAATGCAGGCGTTGATATGAGCATGGTACCTTATGACTATACTTTTTATACCTACCTGATTGAACTGGTAAAAGAAGGTAAGGTATCAATAGCCCGGGTTAATGAAGCCGTTCATCGTATTTTAAAGGTTAAATATGAGCTTGGTTTATTTGAGCGCCCGGTTGGCAACCCTGATGACTATCCTAAATTCGGATCGGATGAGTTTAGGCAGGCCAGTGTACAGGCCGCTAATGAGGCTATTACATTGTTAAAAAACAATAACCATGTGCTTCCGCTAAAAAAAGATATTAAAGTGTTGGTAACCGGCCCTACGGCAAATACCATGCGTTCGTTAGATGGGGGATGGAGTTATACCTGGCAAGGCGATCTATCGGACAAATTCGCAGCTAATAAAAACACAATACTGGAAGCTATCCAGCAAAAAATAGGAAAGGAGAACGTAACATATGAAGCCGGCGCTTCTTTCGACAGCCTCCAGAACATAGATGAAACGGTAAAAGCCGCTAAAAATGCCGATGCTATTGTACTTTGCCTGGGTGAACTTTCCTACACCGAAAACGTAGGTAATATTGACGATCTGAACCTGCCCGCAGCGCAAACTCAATTGGCTTTGGAACTTGCTAAAACCGGCAAACCGGTGATCCTGGTATTGGCCGAGGGCCGCCCTCGAATTGTTACCGATGCCGAGAGTAAATCTGCCGCTACCATTATGGCTTACCTGCCGGGCAATGAGGGTGGGGATGCTATTGCCGGTGTTTTATTTGGAGATGTTAACCCATCGGGCCGGTTATCTATCACTTATCCTCGTTATACAAACGCGCTTGTAAATTATTACCGCAAGAATTTAGAGAACGGTAATTCCGATGATAAACACGGTTATAATCCTTTATATGAATTTGGTTATGGCCTAAGTTACACTACTTTCAGTTATAGTAACTTGCGTATCAGCAAGCCGGAACTTAAAGATAATGAGACGCTAAGTATATCTATAGATGTTAAAAATACCGGCCAACTGGAAGGAAAGGAATCGGTGTTGTTGTATATCAGTCAGCTTTATGCCAGTATAGCTCCTGATACCAAACGTCTTCGCGCTTTTGATAAGATCAGCCTGAAACCGGGTGAAAGCAAAACAGTTACCTTTAAAATAAGCCCGAAAGATCTTGCCTTTGTGAATGATGTAAGCAAAACAGTAACTGAGGCTGGCGAGTTTAAGATCCAGCTTGGTGATCAAACACAAAGTTTTAACTATGTGTCTGAAAAAGATCAACCTTCAAGAACAGGTAGGTTGTAAGGGTTTATTACCATTATAAGTAAAAAGCGCTTTTTTTTACCATGTCATTGCGAGCGCAGCGTGGCAATCGCACGGAAGTATAGCCGCCCTGTATAGTATGCGATTGCCACGCTGCGCTCGCAATGACATGATTTAATACAGTTCAATCCTTGCGCTCGTTTTTAACTGGTGTAAGGATTGAACTGTATTTGTAGCTTACTTTACCACCTCAACCCATTGGCCTTTTAACAAGCTGCTTATCTGGTTATTATACATCGCTTCGCAATAAACCGCAGATAAATAGTATTTGCCGGTATAAGCAGCGTTAAGCATTACATAATAAGTTGATTCCTGACCTTCGTTTAAACTGAAGTAAGTGTTTACCCTATCGTCACGAATATCGCGATAATCAGAAGGCGATGATTTAAATGCTTCGTCGCCAAGCAGACGGGTATTCAAGATTTCCCAACCCGAAGGGAAGATCTGGGTGAGGGCCAGGTTATCATATCTGCCGCGTTTGCCCGGATTTTTGATATTTACCTGGGCTACAAAGTCGGTACCCTGCTTTAATGATGAAGGATCTATCGGTTTACCTTTGAGCGAGAAATAGCCAACGCGCATCTGTAATACATCTGGATTGATAATTGATTGAGTATCCTGTCCTGATGATGGCTGTCCTTTTTGTATCAACCTAACGTACAGTTTGTTATTACTGTTGTTTTTAAGGTAAACTTTACCGCCATTGCCGGCCAGCGCCCCCTGCCATAAATACGAACTTGTACTAATGGTAGCTTTAGCGTTGCCGTTAACATAGTTAAATTCAAGTTTGCCAGCGGGTTTGTTTTGCCCGTAAAACTGCGCCAACGCTATCAGCGAGTACGCTGTGGTTTGGGTGCTATACCAATCATCCTGCGATAAGCGGGAGGCAACCGTATGTACTAACCCTGAGGCCTTTTGTTTTTCGCCTAATAGGGTTAGGGTTTCCAGTATCATGGCCTCATCCCTCAGGTCGGAGCCATAAGTGCCGTAAAGGCTGTTATATGGTTTAACAGTGGTTGATAATTTTGCTGTCATCCTTAATCCAACCTCAGGCTGCCCGGCAAGTTTATAAGCAGCGGCAAGGCGCCAGGCTGCTGCGTCACTCAATAATGTAAACTCGCGCAGGCGGTTCATTGCGCCCATTTCGGGCGAACGGGCCAGTGCCAGCAGGTATAAGCGGTAGGCCTGGGTAAGGTCGTCTTCGTAATAGTATGGTTGTTTGCGTGGTGCCCAACTCAGGGCTTTTTCTTTCTGATATTTTTTCCAGCGATCGATAAAGCCTATAGGCATGCTGAAGCCTTTTGCCTGGGCAGCTAACATGAAATGTCCGGCGTAATTTGTTCCCCATTCATCGGCTTCGCCGCCGTAAGGCCAATAGCTTAAGCCCCCGCCCTGTACCTGGAAGCCGTTGAGCCTGTTGATGGTGGCTTTGATATTACGGTCGGTTTCGGCCCGTTGTTTTGGTGAAAGATCGAGCAATTGGTTCAGGTATAACTGCGGAAATGCCGATGAAGTAGTTTGTTCAACACAGCCGTGCGGGTATTCAATAAGGTAATCCAAACGCTTTGAAAGGTTTAACGGCGGGATGTAAGCCACCTCAAGTGTTGCTTTATTGGTACCGTTGATGCCAACAGGCTGGTAATCGGCATTCCATACTTCGCCCGGTGCAAGCTCTTTTTGGATAATGCGTGTAACCGGTGGATTGGGGTTACGTACATTAAGGTCAACATCATAGGCTGCTGTTTCTGAACCGCTTTTGGCAATTATTTTCACCTTGCCTACACCAACAAAATCTTTGACATTTAAATCAAAAGTTACCATTTGATCGCCGGGCTTATCAAAGGTTAGTGTTTTCTGGTTGTTGCCGCCAAGGTTGCTGAAAGCATTGCTCTGTACCTGTATGCTTACGGATTTAATATTGTTCTCCATAGCAAACACAGTAACCGGCAATTGAATGCTTTCTGAAGGGCCAAGTACGCGCGGCAGGGTAGCAAGTATCATCAAAGGTTTTTTAACTGCTACGGCTTTTTCAGCAATACCATACGCGCCATTGTGACCGGCCACTATCATAGCTTTAACAGAACCCACGTATTGTGGCAATATAAAGCGCTGTGTTTGTTTTTCGCCTGCATTGAGGTGAAAAGGTCCAAGGAATTTTACAACGGGCTTAAAGCGGTTTACAGACACGTTTTTGTTATTGCCGAGGTTCCCGTCACCACCTATGCTTAAGATACGCTCCAGGCCACCGCCAAATGCGCCTATTACGTAGTCGAATAGGTCCCAGGTTTTTACGCCTAAAGCTTCATGAGCATAAAAGGTATCATGTGGGTCGGATGTTTTGTAATTGGTGATATCCAGCAGCCCTTCATCAACAATGGCAATGGTATAGGTCATTTCCTTGCCCGAGGCCTCCGATACCGTAATAGCAGATTGGGTCTCTGGCCTGATCTTATCAGGCATACTGATGATCGGTTTCAGGATAGTTTCAGGATTTTCAACCTTTAGCGGAATAGCGCCATACATGCGAATGGGCAGGTCATTAACCGTTTGCGAATGTTTTTGCAGCAGCGTAACGTTCACAAAAACGTTTGGCGCCATTGTTTCATCAACCGTAAATGTATAACGGGTTTGTCCTTTCTTAGTATCTATCCAGGCTGTTTTTAAAACCTTGCTGCCATTTTCAAAACTGATCAATGCCCTGCCGGCTTCACCGGTTGGAATAGTCAAAGTAGCCTCATCACCAACTTTATAACTTGGTTTATCCGAAGTAAAAGACAACATTGCTGCTTCGGTTGGGTTGGTTGATTGCAACCTTTCCGACCAGTTTGGCCAGTCAACATAGATGATTTTACCTGTTGAGTGGCCGGTTTGTTCATCTTTAACTTTAATGAGGTAACGGCCCCAGTCGGCTTTGTTGACGTGCAGTTGCCATTTGCCTGCGCCACCTGTAAGCCTTACGGTTTCAGTTTTGATGAGCTTGTTATATTTATCCTGTGTAAAGTTGCTCATTTCATTGCCGGTTTGATCCCACCACCAGCGCCATTGCACTTTGTATAGCTCAACCTGCACATCGCGGCTGCCCAGCAGCGGGTTGCCGTTCACGTCAACATCGGCAATGTCAACTATATGATCTTTATCAGTAACCAGCATTCCCGACAAGTCGCTGCCTTCGGGTGTTTTTATACCTACGTAGCCCTGATAAACGTTATAAGGCATGGTAACCTGGTTTATACTGAAGTTGCCGCCCGGCTCAAATACCTTAACCAGGAAATTTGCACGAAGCTGCCCCGGGGCTTGTTTCTCTACGTTTACATTAGCATCAACATCGGCTGTGCCTGTTTCGCTTAGCTTACCATCAAAAACTGTTTGTACCTGGGTATTGAAGGCAAGCGTAGGATCATCAAAAACATAGTCTTTATACTTTTTAAAGCTGGTATTTTGTGCTGATAAATAGGCGTCGACTTTGGCTTTTAAGTTTTGGGCCGCGCCACCAAATAGCCATTGAGCACTTAACTTACCATTGGCGTTGTTGCCTTTAGTCAATTCTACAGCCCCGCCGAACGACAGGCTAAGCTTGAGCCTGTTAGGCATTATGGTTTCAACCTTTATCTTTTTCTCAAACGTAGCGCCACCAACTTTCACCTTGGCTGTCCAATTGCCGGTAGGGGAAGAGGTTTCGGTTGCCGTATGGAAACTATAAAAGCCATCTAAACTTTTGGTTTGCGTAATTCGCCTGTATAGCTTGTCACTTGGGTCATACAATTCAAACTCTACGGGATGATCAGCCGGAAGAGTTTTTAATTTATCTTCGAGGATAAACGAGGTATAAATGGAGTCACCCGGCCGCCAAACACCTCGTTCGCCGTAAATAAATCCTTTGAGACCGTTTTGAACTTCCTCGCCGCCAACGTTAAACCTTGATAGAGGTAAAGAGCTGCCATCATCCAACTTTAGATAACCGCGTTGCGTACCCTTTTTAGCTACCAATAAGTATGGTTTCTTCTTCAGATTGAATTTAGCCAAGCCGTCGCCATCGGTAGTGGTTTTGTAGATCACCTGTTTCTGATAGTCCAGCAGCTCAATATCTGCATTGTTCATGGGTTCGGCAGTCAGGATATCGGTAACAGCTATCAGCATATTGTTATCATTGCCCCGTTTGGCAATAAGGCCTATGTTTGATGAAATGATATTACGCGTAGCCCAACGCTGTTTGCTGTAGTACGAATCTGTACAGGCATCGTCACGTTCCTGCCAGTTGTAGCCTTCGGGGTAGTAGTTATCGTAGCGTTTCCAAAAGTCGTCGTCTTCATCACTTACTTTTGATGTATTATCGCTGTAATCACCTCCATAATAGCCGCCGCCTTCTTCTTCGTCACCATTATCCTTTTGAACCTTGCCACTGTTGACCTTGCAGTTGAACAACGAATATGACCTCCTGAAGCCGATAACCACCCGATAAATGGCGCCTGGCTCGGTGCGGATCATCTGGTCGAGGTCGAGCATAAAACGGTTCTTCTTGTGCAGGTTAAGGCCTTTGTCTGTATCCAGTCGAATAGTTTTTTGAACTATTGGTTTACCAACCTGCCTTAATTCGGCGCTTCCGTCAAAACCGTTGCTTTGAAAATATTGAGGTACGTTGTTTTCGTAGATTTTTATGATGGTAACATCTACTGCGTTCAGGTTAACTGCCTCAAAAGGCATCATGATCCGCCCCGAATCGGGGAGTATAACACCTTTGCCGGGGATGGTAACGGCGGGCAGGCGGTTCTCAAAAAATAGGTTAGCAGTGTAGCTTTTGGTGATCCTTTTTAACAGCGTGTTTTTTATGCCTTCATTCACGGTCACTGTATAATCACCCTGTAAACGGTCTGGGGCGTAAACTTTTACCAGGCTGCCATCAATGCTGTATGCAGGATCAGTAATATTGTTGATGCTGATGAGCCCGTTAAGCTCTTGTCCAACTAAAATGTTATCCGAAAACTGTACTTCAACGTATTGGTCGTTATCCTGAACGGCGCGGATATTCAAAACTTTGAAATCGCCAATTGCAGGTACTTCAAAATTTTGGCTGCCTTTTTTATCTACACCAATACTGCTGCCGTCCCAGTTGATAGTGAGCGGGCTGGCTTTGCCGGCTATACGTGTTAAACCGGTTATGGTAAAATGATGATTTTTGTGGGCTGCGTCATGCTCCCAGTTTATTTTAACCGGCGAATCATAATTAGGTACGATAAGTTTATCGACTGCGGATGGATCTTCGGCATCGGCGGTTTGAATATCGCCTGTAAGCTTCATTTCGGTATTTGAAGTGCTGCTGGCTGTTTGCATGCCAATAAATGACACGGTAAAATCGGGTTGAATAACCTGGAAACTAAACTTAAAGTGCTCAAAATGGCCCGGCACTTCAATAAGCTTGCTTAACTTAAAATCAGCTGTATAGTTTTTACCAGGATCAAGTTTTTCATCAGGCCTGAATTCGATGGTTCGTGCATCAGTCCAGATGGCTTTTCCTTTTATCGATGGCGAAAAGTTGAAAAGATCTTCGGTTATTTCTTCATTTTGCTGATGTGTTACCTGAACATCGCTTGCCAGCCTGATACGGATAGGGCTCTGTTTGGAAACAACACCGGTGGTGTATGATTCGATATACTTGCTGAAAGCTGGGTCGACAACTGTTTTTTTATGACCACTTGCTATCAGGTATACAATGAGTAAAACAAGCGCAATGGTAGTAATAACAGTGATTAAGGTTCGACGTTTGCGGAACTGACTGTATCCGTTTTCCATGAAATAGGTTTATTTATTATCAGGTAAATTATAAAATTTATGACAATAAATAATTTAAAGCGAAAATTATTTTATCATAACTCCTGGCTTATTTAAAACCGGGATCTTGATAAAATTCATCTCCACAATACTTTCAGGAAGGAAAATAAATTTCTTGTCGAAAATGTCTTTGCCGATGTAATAGCTTAGCCAATATTCATTATTGAGGCCGAAAGTTTGCTCATCTATGGGCTCGATAAGCTTATACGCTTTACTGTCAACAAGGGGGATCATATGCCGCAGGGTAGATGTTTTTACCTGTTCACCATCCTTTTCACCATAACCTTTTGAAGTAATGAGCACATTTTCAATAGGCTCATTTTTAAGGTTGATGAGATATACGTACCATACCTTACTTTCTACGCTTTCGCTCTCCAATGCTACAGCAATAGCAATATCCTTTACATTATTTTCGGGCAGGTCTTTCTTCATTCTTTTAGTTGATTGGGTTGATTGAGTTGATTAGGTGAGTGGTTCTGAGCACGCTTGTCTAACCGTTCACCTAATCAACTCAATCAACCATTCACTTGATTATTTTTTCTTCGCTGCCGCCTTTTTCTTGGCCGGTGCTTTTGTTGCAGCAGGCTTGGTTGCCGCGGCGGCTTTACCAAAGCGTCCTTTTTTAGCATCCTTCGGTGTCGCATCGGCAAGTGCCTTGCATTCCTCATAGGTAAGGGTCAAAGGATCTTTATCTTTAGGGATCTTAACGTTCAGCTTGCCAAATTCAATATATGGGCCCCAACGGCCGTTCAGTACTTTAACGTCCGGATCTTCGTCAAAAGATTTGATCAGCTTTTCAGCATCCTTTTTACGCTTTAGGTTAATGAGCTCAATCGCTTGTTCTTCAGTAACATCATGGGGGTCGATCTCTTTAGGTAACGACACAAAAGCACTGTTGTGGCTGATATAAGGCCCGAAGCGGCCGATAGCCACTTTCATTACCTTACCTTCATATTCACCTACAACTTTTGGCAACTTAAATAGTTCGAGCGCCTCTTCAAGACTGATGGTTTCGATGCTTTGACCGCTACGAAGGCTGGCATACAACGGTTTTTCTTCGTTCTCTTCTGTCGCACTTTCACCCACCTGAACAAACGGGCCGAAACGACCTATTCTAACAGAAACTTTCTTTCCGCTTTCGGGGTGAATACCCAATTCCCGTTCGCCGGTTGCTTTGTCTGCTTTTTCAATAGTGTTTTCAACTTCCTTATGGAAGGGGTTATAAAAATCGTGAAGCATTGCAGTCCACTCTTTCATACCCTGTGCTATTTCGTCAAATTGCTTTTCAACGCTGGCTGTGAAGTTAAAATCAACAATGTCCTTGAAATATTGTACCAGGAAATCATTTACAACAGCACCGATATCAGTAGGGAACAGTTTTCCGCGTTCGGCACCGGTGTTTTCCGTTTTTTCTTCTTTTACGATGCTGCCTTCTTTCAGTGTTAATACCCTGAAATTACGTTGCTTGCCCTCGCGCTCTTCCTTAACAACATAACCACGGTTTTGAATGGTTGAGATGGTTGGAGCATAGGTTGACGGGCGACCGATACCAAGCTCCTCCAGCTTTTTTACCAGACTTGCCTCTGTATAGCGGGCGGCAGGGCGGGAAAAACGTTCTGTAGCCGACATTTCCTGTAAAGCCAAACGCTGACCTTTGGTTAAAGGTGGCAGAATTGCATTTTCGCCGTCTTGCTGTGGTTCGTCCTCGTCATCTTTCGATTCAAGGTAAACTTTCAGGAAGCCATCAAACTTCATTACTTCGCCGTTAGCTGCCAGGTCTTCACTACGGGTGGAGATTCCGATTTTTGCAGTAGTTTTTTCAAACTGGGCTTCGCTCATTTGCGAAGCGATGGCGCGTTTCCAGATCAGCTCGTATAAGCGCTTTTCTGCCGATTCGCCGTCGATAGAATGGTTATTGAAATATGTTGGCCTGATTGCTTCGTGCGCTTCCTGTGCACTGGCATTTTTGGTTTTATATCTTCTTTGCTGATGGTATTTTTCGCCGTAGGCAGATACGATCTCGCTGGCAGCCGAATTTAAAGCCAGTTCAGAAAGGTTTACCGAATCGGTACGCATGTAGGTAATATAACCTGATTCGTATAGTCTTTGCGCAACCTGCATAGTTCTTGCTACGGAATAGCCCAATTTGCGGCTTGCTTCCTGTTGCAGGGTTGATGTTGTGAACGGTGCGGCAGGTGAACGTTTTGTCGGCCTGGTATCTAATGATTTAACATCAAAATCTGCCGAAATACAATCCTGTAAAAACTTCTCAGCATCTTCCTGTTTAGGAAAACGCTCAGGGAGTTCGGCCTTGAAGGTTTCTTTGCCTTTGCCAAATATGGCTACAATTTTAAATGATGCTTCTGATTTAAATTTATTGATCTCACGTTCACGATCAACAATAAGCCTTACTGCAACTGATTGTACGCGCCCCGCCGAAAGTGATGGTTTTACTTTTTTCCATAAAACAGGGGAGAGCTCAAAACCTACCAGTCTGTCCAAAACGCGGCGAGCCTGTTGTGCGTTGACCAGGTTATAGTCAATTTTACGGGGTGTATCTATCGCTTTTAAAATGGCGGGCTTTGTGATCTCGTGAAAAACAATACGCTTAGTGCTTACATCTTTCAGATCCAGTGTTTCAAACAAGTGCCAGGAAATGGCTTCACCTTCGCGGTCCTCGTCCGATGCGAGCCAAACCATTTCGGCTTCCTTAGCTAACTTCTTTAATTCGCTAACTACCTGCTTTTTATCGGCAGGTACTTCGTATTTTTGTTTAAAGTTATTAGCTATATCAATTGCATCTTCTGACTTAACCAGATCACGGATATGCCCATAGCTGGACTTTACTGTAAAGTCCTTTCCAAGGTAACCCTCAATGGTCTTGGCTTTCGCAGGTGATTCAACTATCAGTAAGTTTTTGGCCATTTAATCAGTTTTAGTTTTTGCAAATAAAACATAAAGTAAGCGAAACACCAATTAGTTTTTGGTAAAAGGTGTAAAAGTTGAAGGTAAATTACGTTTTAAGTTGAGATTTTTGCGCCAAAATGCCCGTGAAAATTATATTGTTGCAAAATATCTAAACTGATTTTAACAAAATGATAACAAGCATATGCGGCAGCTTATGTTGTTAAGTTTAAAGATTGCAGGAAAAGGGTGCTTTACATCAGGAAACCACCACCAACCAAGTCATCTCCTTCATAAAATACAGCCGACTGGCCCGGTGCTATACCTGATACATTATGATGAAAGTCAACTTTCATATGTTCGCCCATTTGAAGAATAGTGCTTTGTGCTCCGGCATCTTTGTAACGTATTTTGGTAATGGCTTCAAGCGGCTCATTTATATTTTCATATTTAATGAGGTTGAGGTTTTTAACCCAGGCTTGTTTACGCTCAAGTTCATCGGCGGTACCTAAAACAACTGTATTGGTAGTAGGATCGATTTTGGTAACAAACATAGGATGGCCTAATGCCACGCCCAAGCCTTTACGCTGGCCAATGGTATAAAAAGGATAACCCTGGTGTTTGCCCACTACGGTGCCATTGGTAAGTACAAAATTACCCGGACCAATCCGCTCGTCAAGGTCTTCAACTTTATGGCGTAGAAATGAGCGATAATCGTTATCAGGTACAAAGCAAATCTCGTAGCTTTCGCTTTTACCGGCAAGCTCAATTTGCCCCATGTCAAGCGCCATTTGCCTGATCTCGGGTTTTGAAAAACTACCCAACGGGAATTTGGTACGTGCAAGGTTTTTTTGAGATACCCCCCACAATACGTATGATTGATCTTTATTGGTGTCCTTACCTTTTGATATCACGTAACGGCCGTTATCCTGCAAACGGATATTGGCATAGTGACCGGTAGCTATAAATTCGCAATCGAGTTTATCGGCACGTTTTAGTAATGCTTCCCATTTAATATGGGTGTTACACAAAACGCATGGGTTAGGAGTGCGGCCCGCCAGATATTCATCAACAAAGTTATCGATCACAAAATCGCCAAACTCATTGCGGATATCCAATATATAATGAGGGAAGCCATAACCAACTGCAAGCGCACGCGCATCATTTATACTGTCCAAACTGCAGCAGCCAGTTTCTTTTGAACTGCCACCCGATGAGGCATAGTCCCAGGTTTTCATGGTTAAACCAATAACTTCATAGCCCTGCTCATGCAGCATCACTGCCGCTACCGAACTATCAACCCCGCCGCTCATTGCCACTAATATCCTGCCATGCTTACTCATAATGCTGCAAAGATACCTATTTGATTTTTATGTTAACATATGCTTGGTCAGTAAAGGGTAAAATGTGTTCACTTTGCCAAGTTTTACTATTAATCAATAGTTAATTTGTATTGTTAATCAAATTTTTGTGTTGGTTACATTAAGTAATTGTCCCGATAAAATACAGCCTCTTTATTGAAAGGCATGATCGATAAAATCTCTGTTGTGGTATTATCTGCGCTGTTGTTTCATTAATGTGAGTTAAGTGTGCGAGCCGGTATAAGCTTAACATTATATTAATATATATTATAATTAAACACAGGGGGAGTAAGAAAGTGACGGACTTAGTGTAACAGGCAAATAAAAAGCTACGTAAAATTACATATCAGTAAAACCAGTTAAACCTTGCGTTTATAGTGTCAAAATCACTATAAATGTTACATGAAAAAGGGGTGTAAGTGATACACCAATTTCAACATTAGGGCTTTTTTTTTGATAAAAGTTTAATTAATAAATGTAGAGCTGACTATTATAAAAACAAGCTACATTATTTATTAAAAATAATGTAAAAATGATACCAGCTATTGTAACAGACCTATTACATTATAAATTTGCTATATCCTAATTAATAAAAGAATGTTAACTCAATTGACTTTAGAACAAAAATTACAGGGCGTGATTTTAGTGATTATTTGCTTTATTGCTGCAGCCAACTACTTAATAAAGTAACGCTTAACAATACGAATAACACGTTTAAGGTGCTTACTACAGGTTGTAAGCACCTTTTTTATTATATAAGATTTTTACCGGGACGATTACGGATTGCGGGTTTGTCCGTTGCCTTTAACTATCCATTTGTAACTGGTAAGTTCTTCCAGGCCCATAGGGCCCCGGGCATGGAGTTTCTGAGTGCTGATGCCAATTTCGGCTCCGAGACCAAACTGTGCTCCATCTGTAAACGCAGTTGAAACATTGGCGTAAACCGCTGCTGCATCCACATCATTTAAAAATTTAGCAATATTTTCAGCATCTTCAGAGATAATGGCCTCGCTATGTTTTGAGCTGTTAACGGCGATATATGCTAAAGCTTCAGTAAATGAAGCTACCGTTTTGATAGCCATCTTCATAGAAAGAAACTCAGTACCAAAGTGTTCCGGGCTGGCCTCATGTAAAAGGCTGGGCGGGTAATCATCTTTTAAAGCTGCAAAAGCCTGTTCATCAGCAAAGATCTCCACTTCTTTTTCTTTAAGGATTTGAGCCAGTTGCGGCAAATCGCTTAGACGGGCTGAGTGAATGATCAAACAATCTAAAGCGTTGCAAACACTTACCCGGCGCGTTTTGGCGTTGGCAATAATTTCTGCCCCTTTTTCCAGGTTGCCAGATTGGTCGAAATAAGTATGTACAATGCCGGCGCCTGTCTCAATAACCGGTACTTTACTATTGTCCCGTACAAAGTCAATCAATGATTGGCTGCCTCTTGGTATGAGTACATCGATATAACCAATTGCACTTAATAAGGCTGTTGTAGCCTCACGTTCGGCAGGGAGCAGGGTAACTACATTAACGTCAATACCATGTTTTGCCAATACTTTATGAATAACCAAGATTATCGCCCGGTTGGAAAAATCGGCATCGCTGCCACCTTTTAATACACTGATGTTGCCTGTTTTAAAGCAAAGTGCAAAAACATCAAAAGTAACATTGGGCCGGGCTTCGTATATAACACCAACAACGCCAAGTGGCACGCGTATTTTTGATATCGATAAGCCATTAGGCATTTCGGTAGCCGAAAGTTGTTTGCCAAGCGGGCTATCCAGTTTGGCAACACTCTGCATGTCGCCGGCAATACCTTTAATCCTGTCGGCAGTAAGTTTAAGCCTGTCATATTTGGGGTCTGCCGGATCCATGCGGTCAAGATCTTTCTGGTTTTCGGCCAGGATGTATTCGGTTTGGGCTATAGCTTCTGCTGCAACATCCTCCAAAACCCTATTGATTACGGAAGGGGCAAGAGGGGCTTTGCGGCTTGCTTCACGTGCTTTATCAAAATAGCTGTTATAATTCATGGTATTTAGCCTTGTAAATAAAGATAATCATAATGTACCAGTGCCTTTTGGTTTTTTTGGCCAACGCGTTCACGGGCCTTATCTGAGCCATATTCGGCAATGCCTAAACCAATAAGCTTATCGGTATCATCAATCAGTTTAATAATATCGCCTTTTTTAAAGTCGGTTATTACACCAACAATTCCAACCGGTAATAAACTGGTTGCTTTGTTCGAGATCAGTGCAGCTTTTGCACCGGCATTAATGAGTACACTGCCGGTTGCTGATTTTTCGGAGTGGGCAATCCATTTCTTTTTGCCTGATGCCGTTTTATTTGGTATGAAACGGGTGTGCGTAACCTGGTTTTCCAGAACATCGGTTAAAATTTGATCCCGTTTTCCGTTGGCAATGTGTACCGAAATACCAAGCTGCGCAGTTTTTTGCGCCATGGTTGATTTTGTGATCATGCCACCACGGCCAAATTGCGAACGGCCCGACGAAACAAAGCTTGAAAAATCAAGTTCGTTACCACTAACCTCATCTATTACTGCCGATCCGGCTGCCTTGGGGTCGCCGTCGTAAATGCCATCAACGTTGGTGAGGATAATGAGGGCATTGGCATTAAGCATAGAGGCTATGAGGCCTGCCAATTCATCGTTATCTGTAAACATTAACTCGGTTACGGATACTACGTCGTTTTCATTTACTACAGGGATCACCTCGTATTGCAGTAAAGCCTCAAGACAGTTTTTCATGTTGAGGTAATGCATCCTGTCCCTGAAATCTTCGCGGGTAACCAAAACCTGCGAACATAATATCTGAAACTGTTCAAATAAATGCGAATAGGTATTGATCAGTTTTACCTGACCGATAGAAGCCAGTACCTGGCGGGCGGCGACAGCGTCGGACTTTTCTGCGACAGTAATCAGGCTGCGGCCGGATGCCACGGCACCCGATGAAACCAGTATCACTTCAATACCTTGCTTTTTTATCGCAGCTATCTGTTCAACCAAATGGGTTATCCTGGGTAGGTCGGGGAGGCCGTTTTCCTGGGTAATAACATTTGAGCCGATTTTGATAACGATGCGTTGATAATTGAAAGCCATTAGCTGAGTACGGATTAAAGCTTCAATATTACTAATTTGGTGTTGATTTAAATTGTTTTATTTTAAAATTTCCAAAAAAATGATTGATTTTGCAGTAAAGTAGTTATTTGTTGTTGTATATTCGGTTGTTTTTCTTAAAAACGTTATTAATTGCTCTTGTTTGACACTAAATATGTGTTTTTTGTTCCGAAATTTATCAAAAATGGTAAATATGTATCGGAAACTGAATATATCCGGGTAAAGGCATACAAATAAATGACGCCGTTCCTGGCTGTCATCATTCTCTAAAAAATAGAAATTCATTTTTTGAGTTTAGCCTGATGCATATCAATTGTAGTCACTTGTTACATTAGTTTTCTACCATTACTCATAGGCTAAAACCGAGGGATCAATCAAGAAAAAGGTATCAATTAAAAAAATACTTTAAAAATTCTTGACAGCCAATGATAAATTTATATTTTTGTCGACTAATTCTATAGACAATGTATCATTTTAATGCACTTGCCATTCAACCTATGTTAAAAATGCAGCCCCATGCTGTGATGTGTTGTTGTTGAGAATAGCCTTCCAATTGACAATAATCAACCAACCAATCACTTTTTACCACCACACAAAATCACTTCATGAAAATTTTTACAAACTCAATTAAGATAGTTGTGCTTTTCCTGGTACTGTTACCGGGGCTAAGTTACGCGCAACTGAACGGCTCATATATATTGAGCGGAAAAGTAGACGATGACCAGGGCAAACCGCTGGTAGGGGCTACCGTATCTATTAAAGGTACAACTAATAAAACATCAACCGATACAACCGGTAAATTCTCTTTAACTACCAGCGCTAAACTACCCTATACGCTTGTTTTTACAGCAGTAGGTTATCAGCCTCAGGAGTTTTATATAAAAAATGCCAATAGCGCGGTAAACATTACGCTTACAACGCAATCATTACTGGTTAATGAGGTGGTAGTAACGGCATCGCGTAAAGAAGAAAAACTGCTTCGTTCACCGGTTGCTATCGAAAAACTGAGTATCACTGCTTTAAAACAGTCGCCTGGCCCCAGCTTTTATGATGCTTTGGAGAACGTTAAAGGCGTACAGATGACCACTACGAGTATCACCCTTAAAGTGCCTAACACGCGTGGTTTCAATAGCCCAAACAACTTTAGGTTTATGCAGTTGGTTGATGGTGTTGATATGCAATCGGCAACATTGGGTGTTCCACTTGGTAACGCTATTGGCCCAACCGAACTGGATATAGCCAGCGTGGAAATTACTCCGGGTGCTGCTGCTGCCCTTTACGGAACTAATGCCATTAACGGACTGTCGAACCTATTTACTAAAGATGCCTTTAAATACCAGGGCTTACGTTTTTACCATCGCCAGGGCGTTAACCATGTGGGTAACGACCGGTTAGGGGCAAGCTCACTTACCGAAGATGCTTTACGTTATGCCAAAGCCTTTAACGATAAGTTTGCCGTTAAAGTAAACTTCAGCTATATGCAAGGTCAGGACTGGCAATCAGATACCCGCCTTGATCAAAATCCAACCAACCTAAAATCAGCAAATCCGGCTTATCCTGAATTAACAGGCACCAGCAACGCGGCTTATGACGGCTGGAACAAATATGGTGACGACGCACTTGCCGGCAGTAATACTGTATCAATAAAAGGAATCACGGTTGATGGTAAAGCCCGCCCAAATCTTACCGTGGCACGTACAGGATACAATGAGGTTGACCTGGTTGATCCGCATGTGAAAAACTTGAAGTTAGATGGTACGCTGGCTTATAAATTATCGCCAAGCACTGTACTGTCATATACCTACCGTTATGGCAGGCTTGATGGCGTGTTTCAGCGTGGTAACAAAATTTCGTTGCAAGGCGCAACCGTTCAGAACCATAAAATTGAGTTAAAAGGAAAAGATTTCCTGGTTCGTGGTTACGAATCGATCGAAAATACCGGTAACTCATTTAACGTAAAACCACTGGCAGATAACCTTGATCTTAATCATGCCAGCAACTCGGCCTGGGCAACTTTATATGGTAATGCTTTAAAAGCTTATAATGGTGGTGTACTTACTTCGGCAAATCTCGCAGCGGCTGAGCAGGCTGCCCGCGCTGCAGCTGATAAAGGTAGGGTTGAGCCAGGTACTCCTGAGTTTGATGCTTTGAGGAAAACCATTATAGGTATTAATAACTGGGATATTAAGTCGAGCCTGATCCCTAATGCACCGGTTACAGGTGGTGCAGCATTGGTTCAAAAAAGCCATATGTACAACGGCGAGGCTCAGTGGGATTTGAGCAGCAAAGTTAAATTTGTTGACCTGTTGGTTGGTGCTGATGTACGTGTGTACAGCATTACACCTGATGGTAACAACTTCGTGGATTTTAGCCGCCCAATTGCCGACAGGAATACACCATTGGCTGACGGCACTTTTGGTAAAGATGTGATCTACAAAAAATATGGCGCCTTTACCCAGGTTACCAAAACTTTTTTTGATGAAAAACTAAAATTATTCGGCTCCATCCGCTGGGATCGCAACCCATACTTCGATCCTAAATTTACACCGCGTTTAGCCGCTGTTTACACCGTTAATCAAAATCATAACTTCAGGTTTACATTCCAGAACGGCTATCGTTTCCCTTCATTGTTTGAGGCTTTATCATACGTAAATAACGGTCGCGTAAAACGTGTGGGCAGTTTACCATTCATTAACGAAGGCTTAGGATATCTTGGTAATAGCTATACTCAAACATCAGTAGTGGCATTTAACGCAGCTGTGAATGCTGCAGGCGGCTCAGATCAGGCAGCTTTGGCTAACCGTAACCTGTTAAAAGTAGCGGACCTGCCACCGGCACGTCCTGAACAGATTACTTCTTTTGAAGTTGGTTACAAAGGCATAGTAGCCGATAACAAAGTGTTCATTGACATTGATGCATACACTAACCGCTATGACGGTTTCCTTGGTCAGGTGCAGGTGTTTGTGCCAAATGGTGCTACTGTAGGCTCGGATGCAGCTGTATTATCAATGCTTGATATCAACCGTGACCCTACAACAGGTACATCAACTAACGCTGCCAGCCAGGGTCAAAGCAGGTACCGTGTTTATACCAACGCCAAAAACATCTATCATAATTATGGTTCATCGGCAGGTATCACTTATAATTTCTACCAGCACTATACGGTATCGGGTAACGTAAGCTTTAATAAGTTGAAAGCCCAAACAGCTTCAGATATCTTTGTTACAGGCTTCAATACTCCTGAATGGTCGGGCAACGTATCGTTCGGTAACCGCGAGGTGGTTAAAAACTTTGGTTTTAACGTGGTTTACAAATGGCAACAATCGTACCTGTGGGAGAGCCCATTGGTTACCGGTACTGTGCCTTCAATTAAAACAGTTGATGCTCAGGTTACTTACCGCGTGCCTTCATACTACGCAACATTTAAGTTAGGCGCTACTGATATCTTTAACAAAAGGTATTATCAATATGCCGGCGGTCCAACCATCGGTGGCTTATACTATGTTTCTGTAACACTTGACGGATTGTTAGCCGGTAACAGCAACAAGTAAGCGCTTTTATTACGTTTATATTAGTTTGTAAGGGGATGAGGTGTAAAAACTTCATCCCCTTTTTTGACCGCTGATTTTTCTATGATTTTTGTGATTACGCTGATTTTTTAACTGTGATAGAAATAGATGATTGTAAGAGATATTAATATAAATAATCAAATCATTATAAAGCATAGAAAGTCATCAACCAAATCAATGCAATCAAAAAAATCAGCGGTAAAAAAAAGGCCAACCAATCTTTCGATTAATTGACCTACGTATAAAAAAAAGCGTCTTTGACCTTGATTTACATGATCGGAGGATTTTCATGAATTAGTTTGATAGGATCAACTTGCATTGTTTTCAAGCTAATCCTTAAATCCTATTCATCAGGGTTTTGCTGTTTCATGTAACCCACATTCTTTTTTAGATTGATCTTCCCACCACCAGCGCCCGGCACGGAAATCTTCACCTTCGGCTACCGCACGGGTACATGGCATACAGCCGATGCTCGGGAAGCCTTTGTCATGCAGTGAGTTATATGGAATGTTATATTGTTTAATGTAAGCCTTCACTTCGTCAAGCGTCCAGCTAAAAATAGGGTGGAACTTCACCAGTTGATTTTGTTCGTCCCATTCCAGGTCATGCATATCGTGGCGATTAACCGACTGTTCGGCACGGATGCCTGTAACCCAAATCCTATTGCCTTTTAAGGCACGCTTAAGCGGTTCTATTTTACGGATCCCGCAACACTCTTTACGGTTTTCAACCGACTCGTAAAAGCTGTTAGGGCCCTTTTTGCTCACCATTTCTTCCAGCAACTCGTTATTTGGATAATAGGCATGAATGGGCTTCTGGTACCTGTTCATGGTAGCCGCCCAAACCGAATAAGTTTCACGGAAAAGCCTGCCGGTTTCAAGCGTAAATACTTTTATAGGCAGGTTATTGGAAAATATCATGTGACTGATCACCTGATCTTCCCAGCCAAAGCTGGTTGAGAAAATCACCTCGCCCGGAAACTGCTCTGCCAATTTGGTCAGGGCTTCAATAGGGGCGAGCCCGGCAGTTACGCCTTGTATTTGTTGTAATGCGGTGCTCATTTTTATATAACCTTAGTAATAAACATGATAATAGAACGGATACTGATGAGGATAACGATTATCGATACCGCTACCATGATAGTTTTTGCAGAGATCTTATTGGAGATCTTAGCCGCAATTGGTGAAGCAAGCGCACTGCCTAAGATAAGGCCTGCTACAGCCTGCCAATGATCACTGCTCACCATAGCAATAAAGGTTATGGACCCCATTATCGCTACAAAAAAACGGGAAAGCTTAACGGTACCTAATGAAAAACGAGGGCTCCTGCCGCCGGCAATCAGGGTAGATAGCACGATTGAACCCCAGCCGCCACCACCAACGGCATCAATAAAGCCGCCGCCTAAACCAAGCAGCGAAATGCGTTTTACTTTATCAGCCGATTTTTTCTTTTGAGTGTTGAATGCTTTTTTGAATATTACTATACCTAATATCAGTGTATAAACAGATACAACAGGCTTGGTATACATGCTGTAATGCTCAAGCGATGACAACAAGTAAGCCCCTGTTACAGCACCGATGATACCCGGTATAACCAGGAGTTTAAATAGCTTCCAGTTGATGTTGCCCATGCGGTAATGCATCCAGCCGGCTATGCCGCAACTCATGATCTCGGAAAGGTGCACGCCCATACTGGCCGAGGCCGGAGGGATACCCATTGAAAGAGAGAATGTGGTTGAGGTAACTCCGTACGACATGCCAATGGCGCCGTCAATCATAGCAAATACAAACCCAGCTCCTAAAAAGTAATAAAAGATAGGATCGATACCGGTTACGAAGTTTTTAAAGTTAGGCTCCTTAAAATATAGTGCGGTTATACCAATGGCCAACGATACGATAATGGTTGACCAAATCAACCAGATGAAATTTTTGCGGCTGGCGGCTTTAGGCTCAACCAGTACAGATGTTACGCTGTTTAGTTTCTTTACCTTGTCGGCAAAATCACCTTCAAGGGTATTTCTTAGTTCGCTCATTTGCTGCAAAGTGATATCAAGCTCGGCAGGAAGGCTTTCATTTAATACTTCTTTTAGTCGTTTGGCCACAGTTGGTGATTTTCCGTTGGTAGATATGGCTAATTTCAGATCGCCTTTTTGCACTATCGATCCTAAGTAAAAATCACATAATGCAGGCTTGTCCGCTACGTTGATCAGCAATTTACGATCATGAGCCGCGTTGCGGATGTAATTGTTAAGCTCGCTATCGTTGGTAGCAGCGATAACTATATCGGCTTCGTTCAGATCATCATCAGTAAATGATTTTTGTACGATGCGGATACCGGGGTATTGTGATGCAAGCGTATGTATCTCAGGCAAAAATTCGCGCGAAATAACGGTTACCCTCGCACTATTGCTGTTATTAAGCACAGCGGTAAGTTTTTCCAAACCAACATTGCCGCCGCCAATAAGCACGGTATGCAGGTCATTCAGCTTTAAAAAAACAGGGAAAAGCTGGTTGCCTTCCTGTTTTTCATCCTGAATATTGGTTAAACTTTTATCCACGGGCAACAACGTCATAAACTTCTTGTATCAATTGGAATTTTGGATGAAGTGATACCACTTCGCCTAAAACAATAATTGCAGGCGATGAGATATCGCTTTCTTCAACGGCATTAACAATGGTATCCACAGTTGCAACGGCAATTTTTTCTTCAGCTGTTGATCCGCTTTGGATAACGGCTACAGGTAGTTTGTTCTTGCCTTGTAACTTAAATATTTCAGTAATTTCGGCCAACTTATGGATTCCCATCAATACAACTACAGTAGCGTTTGAGCGTGAAGCATCAACAAGGTCGTTCGAGACCTTACCATTGGCCGTAGTGCCGGTAACTACCCAAAAACTTTCGCTTAAACCGCGGTGGGTAACAGGGATTTGCTGTAGCTCGGGTACAGCTATCGAACTGGAAATACCCGGAATAACCGAAGCCGCTATATTGTGTTTCGCTGCAATGATTAACTCTTCATATCCGCGACCGAATACAAATGGGTCACCGCCTTTTAACCTAACCACATGGCCATAGTTTTTGGCGTAATCAACCATAAGGTTATTAATTGCTTCCTGCGAAAAGGCATGGTCGCCGGAACGTTTGCCAACATAAACTTTTGTGGAGTTTTGCGGGGCATAATCAAGTAGCTCCTCATTAACCAAGGCATCGTACAAAACAACATCGGCTGTTTTTAAAGCTTTTATGGCTTTTATGGTTATCAGGTCGGCATCACCAGGGCCGGCGCCCACCAGCGTGATGCGCGGCTCTTTTATATTTTTATTACTATCAGTCATTATTGTACAAGCGCCTCTCTCTTATCCTTACTTCTGCTTAAAAATTCTGTAGCCTGTGCTAAGTATGCGGTGGCAAATTCCTGCGAAGGCTCGTTTTGATTGAGTTGTAGTGCCAGGTCATTAAATGTTCCGTTTAACTCAAACTCGCCTTTTTCAACGTATTTCGCATCAAATTCGCGGATCACACCAATTTGTGTGCTGCTGTTAACGCCTTTATCGAGTAATAAAGCTTTTGCTGAACTTACAAAAACATTGTATGCATGGTAAATAGCATCAGCCCAACGGCCTGCAGCATAGGCTTCATTAGCCCAACCCAATTTCTCTTCCGATTCAAACAACAGGGTAGCTACCAAATCTATGATCACACCAGCACACTCACCAACACCAATAGCTGTAACAAATGTTTCCTGGTGGCCCCAGTCAATGTATTCATCGTCGGTAAGGGTAGTCAGATCAGCAAGAGGTTTCAACAAGCGATAAAAATAATCTTTCCCCTGCCTGTCGTAATATTCATGGTAAGTTTCTCCTTCGGGCGAAAACTCTTTATAGTCGTTCAGTAAATACCTTAACACATCAGTAGCGCGTTTGGTAGGTACTTTAATTACCCTCTCAGCAGCACGGCCAATGCCATCGCCAACGGTACCACCACCTAACATTACCTGTACAGAAGGTAGCACTTTAGCACCCGCTTTTAACGAACTGCCATGGAAGCCGATATGAGCTAAACCATGCTGACCGCAGGAGTTCATACAGCCACTTATTTTGATCTTGATTTCGCGGTTATAAATAAAATCCTCGTATTCGTTATAGATCAGGTCTTCCAATACTCGAGCCATGGTCATGCTGTTCGAGATGCCAAGGTTACAGGTATCTGTACCCGGACATGTGGTAACGTCAGCAATACTGTCAAAGCCGGGTGCAGCCAGTTCCAGTTTAGCTAAACCTTCGTATAAGGCAGGTAAAGCTTCTTTTTGAACATATTTTAGGAGCAAGCCTTGGTTTTGGGTAATGCGGATTTCGTTGCCAACCAAAGGCTCTAAGGTTTTAACTAATGCACGGGCGGTATCAGATGATATATCGCCTACTGGTACTTTTATATAAACACCATAAAAGCCTTCTTGCTTTTGTTCAAAAACGTTGGTTGCCAACCATTGCTCATAACGGAGCGGATTGCTGATAGTTACTTCAGGATAGCTATCGGTTGGTGGCAGAGCTGGAACATCAACAGCATCACGGTTAATAGGGTATGACTTTACCTTATTAGCTGTACGCTCAATTTTGGTTAAGCGTAGTACTTCATCCAATCCTAATTTTTGGATGAGATATTTCATGCGGGCTTTATTACGGTTATTACGTTCGCCATAACGATCAAACACGCGGATCACCGATTCGATATAAGGGATCAGCTGATCTTCAGGTAAAAATTCCTCTACAATGCTTGCTAAAATAGGCTGCGCACCTAAACCACCACCAAGCATGATCTTAAACCCCCGCTCGCCGTTGGCGTTTATTTTAGGGATGGCGCCAATATCATGAATATATGAAAATGCGGTATCCTCATCACTTGATGAAAAGGAGATCTTGAACTTACGACCCATTTCCTGGCATATCGGGTTGCGCAGAAAATAATCAAAGGTAGCGTAAGCGTATGGCGAAACGTCAAATGGTTCTTTAGGATCGATACCGGCAGTAGGAGAGGCCGTAACGTTACGTACGGTGTTACCGCAGGCTTCACGAAGGGTAATATCATCCTGCTCAAGCTTAGCCCAAAGTTGTGGTGTACGATCAAGACTTACATAGTGGATCTGGATATCCTGACGGGTGGTAAGGTGCAGGTTACTGCTTCCAAATTCGTCAGAGATTTCGGCAATTTTTAATAATTGCTTAAAGGTAACCTTACCGAATGGCAGTTTAATACGTACCATCTGTACGCCTGGCTGACGCTGGCCATATACACCACGAGCTAAACGTAAACTTCTGAATTTTTCATCATGAATTTTACCTTCACGAAAAGCGTGGATCTTTTTTTCAAGGTCGATAATATCCTTCTCAACAATAGGATTCTCCAGTTCTGTTCTGAAGCTCTGCATATTCTATGTATTAATCTTTTATAAAAAAGCCCCTTTGGCTGTGGCTAAAGAGGCATATATGGTTAAATATTACGTTTACAGCCCCGTTTTGCCATTGCACATGCGGCAATAGGTCATTTGGTTACGGCCGGTAATATTAATGCTCTCACGATTCATTTCCCAAATATATATATAGTATACGGAAAAGGTAGCATTTAAATAAAAAAAACTGCCTTATGACAGTTTTATGAAGTTTTGAAATTAAACGCTAATGAGAGTGGTTTCGCGTTTAATGATATCTGCGATGCTGGTTTCGCTTAATATTTTAAGTGTAGCGTCCCTTACATCAACAAACACATCCCTTATGCCGCAAGTGCTTTCCTGGTGGCACTCATCACATTTGTGGTAAAAGTTTAAGCTTGCGCATGGTACCATGGCTATAGGCCCATCGGTGATGCGCATAATACTTACCAGGAATATTTCTTTGGGATCGCGGTTAAGGCTGTAGCCACCCCCAGCGCCTTTTTTACTATATAAAAAACCGGCATTGCGCAAATCGAGCAATATTTGCTCAAGAAACTTTTTGGGAATCCGTTCAGTTTCGGCAATCTTCGAAATTTGCATAGGCGGTTGGTCCATGTTCTTGCCAAGAACCACAAGTGCCTTTATAGCGTATTTAGTTTTTTTTGAAAGCATTTTCTAAAATAAAAACTCACAAAGTTAAAGAAAGATATCATCTAAATTAACTATTTTTTCGAGTAATATTATAGATTATATAGAAAGGATATTTTATACAGACATTGTTATATAAAAGTTACAGTTGATGTCTATCCGAATGGCCAAGACTTTTACCCGGATTTACTTTATCACGAACGGCCTGTTTTAGCTCTTTTATCTCGGGGAAATGCCCGTCGCGTTTGCGGTCAAACAGCGTTTCTTCATCAACACTTATCGTATATCTGCCATTTATTTCACTTGGTTTCAAGGTAACCCCGTTCACATCATCGGTAAACGTAGTAAGCAGTTCCTGCGCCATGTAAGCGGCACGCATCATCCAGTTACATTTAGGGCAATATTCAATAGTTATGGTAGGTTTCATGCTGCCGTTATAGGTTTCTTGGTTACGATAAATCTTTCTTCGGTATGGGAACTTAAAACACTAAGTTCGTCACCAACAGAAATTATGCCTGTATTTTCATGCACCAGGTTTTGCCCAAACATAATCTTATTGTTTTTCATGCGGTATGAGGCCAGGGTTTTCAACGGCTCTTTAGCTTTCATCGCTGTTTGCTGATCGATGGTAGTCAATACACAACGGGCGCAAAGTTTTGCTCCGTAAAAGGTGATGCCTGCTATGGTTATGTGATTCATCAGATCTTCGCTATAAGCATCACCGCCGGTAAAAACGATATTGGGGCGAAAGCGGTTCATGGGTAAGGGCAACATCATTCGTTTGTTAAGATCATCAAGCGAAGCCTGCCCGATAAGCAGGAAAGGATAGGCATCGGCAAAGGAGGTGATCATACCAGGTTTTGCATACCGCTGGTCAACTTCACGTTCACTGTCATCCGGCATATAAACCAGTCGGCATTTCATATTGAGCGCATCACTAAACCATTGGTCAAACTCTTCGCTTACATATTGCCCAAAACAAGTATCATCCCAAACTGCAAACTGGTGCAAGGGCCGCCTTTCGCAATGAAACGGAATTAATAATGATGAACTTGAATGATGATGTACAGCTATACCATCTGTTTCTACTGTTGGTTTTAATAAAGCCATCTGTGGAAACTCGCGCTGTGTTATAAAATGCCCATGTTCGTTAACCAGCATCCAGCGCCGATCATGTTCTAAACCGCGACTGGTAACCACAGCGCTTTGTACAGCAATGCCGCCTAATGATTTGATTGGGTAGATATATAATTCGCTTACCTGGAGCATGGGGTAAAAATAAATAAAAGAACCATGATTTTGGGGATTAAAGGATTTCATGATATCTAAATCTGAACTTATAACCGGGGTAATCCTTTAATCCTAAAAATCACGGTTCATACTTTTCTTCACAATCGATTGCTATATCAATTTTTAATTAATATACTTGTTTTATCCAATCTCAAAACCAATTTATAAAACTATGCCATTAACTAATGTAAACGGCAAAGCCAAGGCTAATAATACCTATGATGCTATTGTAATAGGCTCTGGTATCAGCGGCGGCTGGGCGGCAAAAGAGTTATCAGAACTGGGTTTAAAAACCATTATGCTTGAGCGGGGCCGAAACTTTGAACATATCAAAGATTATAAGAGCGCCAGCCAGGATCCCTGGGACCTTCATCATGCCGGAAGGCCAACTCAGGCACAGCGTAAACAACGCCCGGTGATCTCACGTAATTGGGGCGCTACAGAACCTATTATGGACTATTGGACCGACGAGCAAGCTGCTCCTTATACCGAGATCAAGCCCTTTAACTGGTGGCGTTCATACCAGCTTGGTGGCCGCTCTATTTTATGGGGAAGGCAAAGCTACCGCTGGAGTGACTTTGATTTTGAAGCTAATGCCAAAGATGGTTGGGCTATTGACTGGCCTATCCGTTACAAAGATCTTGCTCCATGGTATGATCATGTAGAGAAGTTTGCAGGTATCAGCGGCTCATTAGAGGGCTTACCACAACTGCCCGATGGCCATTATCTGCCGCCAATGGATATGAACGCGGTTGAAAAGGATGTGGCTGCCCGGATTAAGAAAAATTACAGTGGGACCAGGCATATGATCATTGGCCGCTCGGCTAATTTAACCGCCGCTATTCCGGGGCGTACGGCTTGCCAGTTCAGGAACCGGTGCTGGGAAGGTTGTCCGTTTGGCGGATATTTCAGTACACAATCATCGACTTTACCAGCTGCTTTGGCTACCGGAAATTTAACGGTTAGGCCGTACTCTATCGTTACTAAAATATTATATGATAAGGATACTAAAAAGGCTAAAGGGGTAGAGGTGCTTGATGCGGAAACTAATCAAACCTATGAGTACTATTCAAAAATAGTTTTTGTCAATGCGTCGGCACTTAATAGCGCCTGGGTTTTGATGAACTCCGCTACAGATATCTGGCCAGATGGCTTAGGAAGCAGCAGTGGAGAGCTTGGTCATAACATTATGGATCACCATTATAATCTTGGCGCAAGTGGACTGGTTGACGGTTTTGAGGATAAATATTATTACGGCCGCCGTGCTAATGGTATTTATGTAGTCCGTTTTGCTAACCTGTTTGGCGATAAACGCGATTACCTGCGTGGCTTTGGTTACCAGGGCGCTGCAAGCCGTATGGGCTGGAATCGTGAAATTGCCGAATACAATATTGGGGCTCAATATAAAGATGCACTCACTGAGCCCGGTCCGTGGACAATTGGTATTGGTGGCTTTGGAGAACTGCTGCCTTACCATGAAAACAAAATCACGCTTGATAAAACCCGCAAGGACAAATGGGGGCTGCCAATATTAGCGATGGACGCCGAGATAAAGGAAAACGAAAAGAAAATGCGTATTGATATTGTGCGGGAAGCCAAAGCCATGCTGGAAAGCGCCGGTGTAAAAAATATTGAAACACACGATCGCGGCCATAATGTTGGCGACGGGATCCATGAAATGGGTACAGCCCGGATGGGACGCGATCCTAAAACTTCAGTGCTTAACGGCAACAACCAGGTATGGGATGCCAAAAATGTTTTTGTTACCGATGGCGCTGCCATGACTTCGTCAGCATGTCAAAACCCATCGTTAACTTATATGGCTATGACAGCCCGCGCCGCTCATTTCGCCGTAGATGAATTAAAAAAAGGAAATTTATAAGTTGGTGATTAGTGAGTGGTTGATTAGGTGAATAGTTCAGTTCTATTTTCCCCAAAGGCCAACCACTCACTAATCAACACAATTAACCATTCACCAAACAATAACCACTCACCAACCAATGAAAAAACTACTAACCATATGCCTCTTAATAGGCGCATCCATTACCCAAGTACTTGCTAAAGATAAAGTACTTGTATTTTGTAAAACGGCTGGCTTTCATCATAACTCAATAGCGGTAGGTGTACCTGCTATTATGAAATTAGGCCAGGAGAATAATTTTGATGTTGATAGCACCACCAATGCTGCAAAGTTTACTATTGATAATCTAAAACAGTATAAGGCTGTGATATTTTTGAGCACCACTGGTGATGTTTTGAATGATACCCAGCAGGCCGCTTTTGAGCAATACATTAAAGCCGGCGGTGGCTTTGTTGGTGTACATGCCGCAACCGATACAGAATACGACTGGCCATGGTATGGAAAACTGGTAGGCGCTTATTTTAAAAGTCATCCAAAGCAGCAAGAGGCTACTTTAGATGTAGTCGATCGTAATTTTATAGCTACCAAACACCTGCCTGAAACCTGGAAACGCTGGGACGAATGGTATAACTACAAATGGATAGGTGATGACCTGCATGTGCTGATTAAAATTGATGAGAAAAGCTACACTGGTGGCGAAAACGGTGACAATCATCCGATGGCTTGGTATCATAACTTCGATGGAGGCAGGGCTTTTTATACAGAGCTTGGACACACCGATGAATCGTATGCCGATCCGTTATATTTAAACCATTTGTTAGGTGGTATTAAGTATGCGATGGGGAGGAAGAACTGAACCATGATTTTTAGGATTTAAGGATTTCTTGATCTCCATGATAAAAAAGACGGCCCACAAATTTGTGGGCCGTCTTTTTTATCTATCGCAACTATCATAGAAATCCTTAAATCCTAAAAATCATGGTTCCTATGCGTGCTGAATGGCTTCAACAAGCGCCTTATTATGTTTATATCTGAACACGAACGGGAAGATAATGGCGATTACCAAAGCATAGCCGGCAAATGTAAGCCAGATGCCGTGCCAGTCTTTACCTCCGCCGGGCAGCAGAAAGAAGTGATCGATAATAAGGCCGCTCGCGATACTTCCGAAAAATGCCCCGAAACCGTTTACCATCATCATAAACAGGCCTTGTGCACTTGCCCGGATATCAGGGGTAGCTTGTGTTTCAACAAACAGCGAACCCGATATATTGAAGAAATCGAAAGCCATGCCATAAACAATGCACGATAAAACAATCATCCATAAACCGCCCGCAGGGTCGCCAAAGGCAAAAAGGCCGAAACGCAGCACCCAGGCCAACATACTGAATAACATTACATACTTAATACCGAATTTACGCAGGAAGAACGGTATAGCCAGGATGAAAAATGTTTCAGAGAACTGGGATATCGACATAATTATAGCCGGATATTTTACCCCTACAGAATCTTTATAAATAGCTATATTTTTAAAATCCTGTATAAAGGTGTCGCCATAAGCATTGGTAAGTTGCAATGCTGCTCCTAAAAGCATCGAAAAGGCGAAGAAAATAGCAAACTTCGGATCTTTGAACAGTTTAAAGGCGTTCAGTCCCAATGAGTCGACAAACGACTTATTATTTGTTTTGGCAGAAAGCGGCGGGCATTTGGGGAGGCTAAATGAATAAATGCCCAATGCAAGCGCCACAGCCGACGCTATATAAAACTGGTTTGGCGAAGTTTCATTATGGGTAAGGCTCACCGTCCATAAGGCAGCGATAAAGCCGATAGTTCCCCAGATGCGAATAGGAGGATAGTCTTTAACTACATCTTTGTTGCTGCTTTTTAATGCCGAATATGCTACAGTTATCGAAAGCGAAAGGGTTGGCATATAAAAGATCATATTGATGAGTATTACCCAAAAAAATGCGGAAGGGCTGGTAATTAAAGGCAGCGTAAATAATGATGCCGCACCAAATATGTGCATGATGCCATATAGTTTTTCTGCGTTAATAAACCTATCAGCTATAATACCGGTAAGGGCGGGCATAAATATAGCCGAAATACCCATGGTGCTAAAAATAGCCCCAAACTGAGCGCCCGACCAATGTTTATCCTGAAACCAATATGCACCAATGGTAAGCAACCAGGCCCCCCAGATAAAAAATTGCATAAAATTCATCAGTATTAAGCGGAACTTAATATTCATATGGGTACCCGGTTTAAATAAAATTTAGTCAGTGTTAAATTAAAAGCGGAAAGTAGTGAAATAAATGTGAATCAGAAAGCTACAAGTGTAGAAATTACGATTGTTAAACAGAAACCCAGGGGCTGAGTTTCTGTTATATTGTATGCAATAAATTATCTTTTGGCAAATCCGAAATCGAAAACCCGGATTCCTAAATCATTAGGATGCTTTACGTTTATTTAGTTCGTCGCGGATCTTCGCTGCTTTTTCATACGATTCTTCGGCAAGAGCTTCCTGTAGTTTGGTTTTGAGCTCTTCGGTACTGATAGAAGCGTAACCGCTAACCGATGCGCTAACCGATTTCTCCTCAGGTGCTTCGTTGATATTTTCTAAATACACAAAGTCATTACCTTCAATAACAATGCCCGCTGTTGAAAGAATAAATTCATATGTGAAGATAGGGCAGTCAAAACGTACGGCTACAGCGATGGCGTCAGAAGTGCGGGCATCTATTTCTACAGAACGCTTCCCGTCACTGCAAACCAGCTTGGCGTAAAAAATGCCATCAACAAGGTTGTAAATAATTACTTCCTGAACTTCAATTTGATAAGCCTGGGCAAAGCTCTTGAACAAATCATGCGTAAGAGGGCGGCTTGGGGTCATCTTTTCTATTTCGATGGCAATAGCCTGGGCTTCAAAGCTTCCGATAATAATAGGTAAACGACGACGGCCGCTAACCTCGCCCAAAACAAGTGCATACGCACCAGATTGAGTTTGACTGTACGATAAGCCGACAATATCAAGCTTTATTTTTTTCATGTTATTCCCCATCACACCTGTATTTATGCTGAAGCTTTATATTCTTTAACGGCTGCAATTAATTTAGGGAGTACTTCAAATGCGTCGCCTACAATCCCGTAATCCGCTACCTTGAAAAACGGCGCTTCGGGATCTTTGTTTATTACGACGATAACTTTTGATGAACTTACCCCGGCCAGGTGCTGAATAGCACCTGAAATACCGACTGCAATATACAAATTTGGACTGACAGCTATACCGGTTTGTCCAACGTGTTCGCTATGGGGTCTCCACCCCGCATCTGATACAGGTTTTGAACATGCGGTAGCTGCGCCTAAGAGTTCGGCAAGCTCTTCTATCATACCCCAGTTTTCGGGGCCTTTTAAACCACGACCGCCCGAAACAACAATTTCAGCATCAGGAAGCGAAACTTTATCGGTTGAACGGACAATTTCTTTGATCATGGCCTTAAAGTCAGATGCTTTGGGTTCGACATTAAAGTCCTCAACTTGAGCAGTGCCACCTGTTTCAACTACTTTGTAGGAGTTGGGTACAAGCGCAATAACTTTAATAGCCGCCGTAAGCTCGACCGTAGCAAAAGCTTTTCCCGAAAAGGCGGTCTTTTTTACCTTAAAAGAGCCTCCGGCTTGTTCTGGTAAAGCAACCGCTCCATCAGCTACGCCTGCTTCCAGTTTTACGCCAACCCTTGGCGCCAACCCACGGCCCGAAAAGGTATTTGATAATACCACAACTGCCGAGCCTTCTTTTTTAGCAGCTTCAGCTATAACAGAAGCGTAGGCCTGGTTTACAAAGTCCTTTAATTTATCTCCTGATACGTTAAGTACCTTATCTGCGCCGTATTTACCTAATAAAGCTAATTCGGTTGCATCAACGTTGCCAATTGACACAGCAGTAACAGAAGTATTACTTTGATCGGCAATAGCACGGGCATAAGAAACGGCTTCAAAAATTGACTTTTTGAATTTGCCCCCGGCATTTTCCGCATATATTAAAACTGACATATTTATCTGTAAGTGATTTAGATCATAAATTAAATAACACGTGCTTCTGCATGCAGCAGTTCAACCAGTTTTGCAGTATCATCGGCAGGAACAAGTTTAACCTGGCCGCGCGGGGCAGGTGTTTCATAACCGATGATTTCTGAAAATGTTTTTACATCAACAGGTTCTACAACAGCAAGTGGCTTAGTCCGTGCCGACATAATACCACGCATATTAGGGATTTTGGGTTCAGCCACACCTTCGGCAGTACCGGCCACAAATGGATATGGTATGGTTAAAACTTCTTTACCGCCTTCTATTTCGCGTTCAACAGTTGCTTCGTTGTCACCAGCATCTAATTTTTTGATAATGGATACCGAAGGCAAATCAAGCAGTTCGCCCAGCATGCCTGCAACTTTTGAGCCGTTATAATCAATGGATTCACGGCCGGTGAGGATGAGATCGAAGGGATTTGCTTTTACATATTGTGCAATTTGATAAGCTACATACCACGCATCGTGCGGTTTAGCGTTTATGCGCACAGCATCGGTAGCGCCAATAGCAAGCGCCTTGCGTATAGTGGCTTCGGTATTTGCCTCACCAACGTTTATTACAGTTACTGTGCCTTTACCGCCGTCGGTTAACTCAATGGCGCGCGCAAGTGCAATTTCATCATAAGGGTTAAGTATGAACTGTACCCCGTTTGTATTAAATTGCGTGTTATTATCAGTAAAAGTTATTTTTGTGGTGGTATCAGGAACATTACTTACACATACCAGAATCTTCATATCAATAGGTTTTTGCAAATTTAATTAAAAAAGATAGAGTTTAAAATGGAGTTGAACAGATTGAATAAGCTGCTGGAATTTATAAAAAATGAACCGGATGACGAGTTTCTGAAATATGCCCTTGCAACAGAATATCTGCGTCTGAATGAGACAGATAAGGCACTTGCTTATTACGAAGATTTAGTGAATAATCACCCTGGCTACACAGGTACCTATTATCATTTAGGTAAGCTTTATGAAGCATTAAACCGTAAAGACGATGCCATTAAAACCTATGAAAACGGCATGAAAGTAACCAAAGAAAAGCGGGATAATCACGCTTTTTCTGAATTGCAAGCTGTATACAGGCAGGCAATTGGCTTTGAAGAGGACGATGATGACGATTATTAGCGGTTCATGGCTCATTGTCAATAGTTCATGGCGGCTCTGGGGTATTAGCCCTTCCGTTCTTCTATGAACCATGAACTATATGCTATGATCTTTCTTCCATGACCTATGAACTATCTGCAAACAAAAAAATGAAAAAACAGCAACTTATATTCCTTCGGGATGTGCTGATATATACCTTTACTGCTTTTGGCGGCCCTCAGGCCCACATCGCCGTTTTACTGCGGGAATTTGTTGAGAAACGAAGATATATTACTGAAGATGAGTTGATGGAACTCAATGCCTTGTCACAGGTTTTGCCGGGGCCTTCATCAACTCAAACACTGGTTGGGATAGCCTGGAAAGTAGGCGGCCTCAGGCTGGCCATCATTACATTTCTGATCTGGATCCTTCCTTCAGCCACTATCATGTGTATGGCTGCCATAAGCTATAATATGTTTGCCAATAAGGCCAAATTTGCGCATGTGATCAGTTATGTACAGCCTATAGCGGTAGGTATAGTTGCATACGCTACCTATACTTTTGCTAATAAATTTTTAAAAACGAGGATTAGTACCATGCTGGCTGTTGGTTCACTTATTGTTACACTGATCCTTCAAAATGCCTACGCTTTCCCGATACTGATATTGCTTGGCGGTATCATATCATCGGCCATGGAAACCCAGCAGCATGAAAACGAATTAAGGGTTAAGTTGTATTCAAATGTAAACCCCAATAAGGTAGCTTATTTCATCGGCATCCTGCTTTTCTTTGCGGCATTAGGTGCTGTGGTTAACCAAACATCGCCCTTTAGTTTGCCTATCCGTTTATTCGAGAATTTTTACCGCAATGGAATACTCATTTTTGGTGGAGGGCAGGTGCTTGTGCCACTAATGTATACCGAATTTGTTGAGGTTAAACATTATCTGGGCAGGTCGGAGTTTTTGTCGGGATATGCCCTGCAGCAGGCTTTGCCCGGACCTACATTTTCGTTTACATCTTTTTTGGGTGGCATAACACTTGGCAATAAAGGCTATAACATTTGGGGACAGGTGATTGGCAGCCTTGTTGCTGTTATTGGCATCAACACCCCCGGCCTTATCCTCATTCTTTTTATTGTTCCGTTTTGGGAGGATTTGAAGAAAATAACACGCATTAAAAACTCCCTGAGTGGGATAAATGCCGTAGCCGTAGGATTTATGGCAACAGCGTTGATTTTACTGGTAAAGCCTTTTGGTTTAAACTGGACAGCCTACGCATTGATGATTGGTACGTTCCTGATGCTGCATTTTACCAAAATAAAAACACCGATAGTGATTATTATCGGTGTGGTTTTGGGAATGATATTTTGATTTGGGATTCCGGATTTTCGATTTCGGAATTTTGCATTTAATAAATCCGAAATCGAAAATCGAAATTGAATTAAAACGGTGCTTCATCATCCATATCGTCCATTCTTGAAGGGCGAATGATGAAGTTACTCTGCTTTTCAAAATCCTGTGAAGGAGCAAGGCCTGCGAAAGCATTACCCGCAGGTGGAGGGAAGCCGTCCATACCTTCTTCAAGGTTAGCAAATTTCACATATTTACCTACGAATTTTAATCGGACAGTACCTGTTTCACCGTTACGGTGTTTGGCTATAATAACCTCGCCTACACCCTGGGTTGGGTTACCGTCTTCATCTTCGGTCAAACCATAATATTCAGGACGATATAGGAACAATACCATGTCGGCATCCTGCTCAATAGCGCCCGATTCACGTAAGTCTGAAAGCATTGGCCTTTTTGAGTTACCCGGCCTGCTTTCTACGGCACGACTTAACTGAGACAGTGCAATTACCGGTACACTTAACTCCTTGGCAACTGATTTTAATGCACGTGAAATACTACTGATTTCCTGCTCACGGTTACCACCACCGCCTTTGCCCTCGGCCTTACCATGCATCAGCTGTAAGTAGTCGATGATGATTAATTGGATATCATACTGTGATTTCAGGCGGCGGCATTTTGCCCTGAACTCGAAGATATTTAGGGCAGGGGTATCGTCAATGATGAATGTAGCTTTTTCAAGTCTGCCAATTTTGGAGTGTACCTGTTGCCATTCCCATTCTTCAAGCGTTCCTTTACGTATTTTTTCCTGCTCAATTTCTGCTTCACCAGCTATCAAACGATTAACCAACTGAACCGAAGACATTTCCAGCGAGAACACAACCACCGGTTTATCGAAGTCAACCGCCGCATTACGGGCACAACTTAATACGAAAGCTGTTTTACCCATAGCTGGACGGGCAGCGATAATAACCAAATCCGACTTTTGCCAGCCTGAGGTCATCCGATCAAGTCCGGTAAAGCCAGATGCAACACCCGTTAAACCATCTTTTTTATCTTTCAGGGCCTCAATATCCCGTAATGCTTCGTGAACAAGATCGTCCATGTTGCGGGCATCACGGCGTAGGTTGCTTTGCGCAATTTCAAACAGGTTTTTTTCGGCCATATCCAGCAGGTCGAATACATCGCTGGTATCTTCATAAGCACTGTTGATCACTTCTGTAGATATTCGGATCAGTTCCCGCTGAATAAATTTCTGGATAATGATACGGGAGTGAAACTCGATATTGGCAGCTGAAGCAACACGGCTGGTAAGTTCTGTTATATAGTAAGCACCGCCTACCATTTCAAGCTCGCCCAATCTGCGTAACTCGGCAGTAACAGTAAGGATATCTACTGGTTGCGTTTTTTCAAACAGTATTTTTATGGCAGAAAATATCTTCTGGTGATTGGTCTGGTAAAAAACTTCGGGTTTTAAAACATCTATAACTGATGAAAGGGCATCCTTCTCCAGCATAAGTGCACCTAAAACGGCTTCTTCCAAATCCGTAGCCTGAGGTTGCAATTTGCCGCCTCCAATAAAGGGAGTTGGATTGGGAACCCGGCTGCGTCGCTCAAAAGTATTCGGCTTGTTATACTGGTTGTTATTCTCAAAACTCATAAGGATACAAAAATATACAAAAAAAGTTTCGGCGGGCAAAGGAAACACCTAACATAGTGTATCGGCGTTTTAAAATAATCATACACAGGGCAATAATTTAAAGCTTTTTAATAAACACCGGAGTGTTGATAACTTTTTAGCGAAATATAGAACGGTTGATTTTCAGTTAATTGAAACGATGTTAATAAAGTTTTGGAATGTTGATAGCAATTGCACTCAAATGCTGTTAAACCCAAAAGGGTTATCAGTTCAATAACGGCTTAATCAATTAATATAGCTACTTTTGCCAAAATTCAAATTACAAAATGGCATTTAATTCAAGGCCTCAGCGCGAAAGCAATCAAATGGTTTTTGGGATCAGGGCGGTAGTGGAAGCTATCCGGTCTGGTAAAGAGATCGAGGCGTTATTTATACAACGAGGTATAGGCGGCGGTCTTATTCAGGAGCTTAAAGAGCTGATGAACGAGTATCAGATAACTGCACAACAGGTTCCCGTTGAAAAACTCAACCGCATTACACAAAAAAACCATCAAGGGGTCATAGCCGTGATCTCGCCCATTGTTTATCAAAAAATAGAAAACATCATACCCGACGTATTTGAAAAAGGGGAGACGCCGTTGGTTTTAGTTTTAGATAGCATTACCGACGTGAGGAACATGGGCGCAATTGCCCGGACAGCCGAATGTGCAGGTGTGCACGCAATCGTAATTCCGGCAAAAGGGTCGGCGCAGATCAACCCTGATGCTATTAAAACATCTGCCGGCGCGTTATATAAAATTCCGGTTTGCAGGCATGATAATTTTATGCAGACAGTACGCTTTCTTCAGGAATCGGGCTTGCAGTTGGTTTGTTGTACTGAAAAAACGCAAGATGATATTTATAAACCTGATTACACCGTACCTACGGCTATTGTTATGGGGTCGGAAGAGGATGGGATCCGTAACGAGATTATTCGTATTTCAGATCATTTGGCAAAAATACCAATGTTTGGAGAAATCGAATCTTTAAACGTATCAGTGTCAACAGGGGTGATTTTGTATGAAGCGATAAGGCAGCGCTCTGCTGTAATTGGTTGATTAAGTTGATTGGGTGAGTAGTTATTTAATGGTCGATTGGGTGTGCGGTTGATTAAGTAAATCGTTCTTGAAAAATCAAACCACTCACTTAATCAACCACTCTCCGCTCACCAGTCCTTAAATATACTTCGCTCCAAACTTATTTTTTACATCAGTCACAACCTGTTTGATATTTTGCTCCTGATCGCGTGGGCAAATAAGCAGTGAATTGTTTGACTCTACTACGATATAGTCGTGCAGGCCTTGCAGTATTACCAGCTTTTCGCCTGGTACGTTTACCATACAGTTTGATGAATCATACATGATCACTTTTTCGGCCGGGATCACAGCATTACCTACATAATCTTTTTCGGCCAGGTCATATATCGATGCCCAAGTGCCCAAATCGCTCCACCCAAAATCCGAAGGCAATACATACACATTATCTGCCTTTTCCATAATGCCATAGTCTATCGAGATATTAACGCATTGCTGGTATGCCTTATGAACATAGGTTTTTTCATCATCAGAGTTATAAACAGGCCTTGCATCGGCGAATATTTCATGCATTTCGGGCAGGTGTTGACCAAAGGCTTTAACAATTGCTTTGGCCGACCAAACAAAAATACCGGCATTCCATAAAAAGTCGCCGCTTTGAATAAATGTTTTTGCTATTTCGAGAGTTGGTTTTTCGGTAAAGGTTTTTACTTTATGAAACTCCTCGTTGATAATATTATCAGTGTATTGTATGTATCCATAACCGGTATCGGGCCTTGACGGTTTAATGCCCAGGGTTATCAGGTAATCATTTGAAGCAGCGGTTTGTAATGATTTTTCGATGGCTGCAACAAAAGCGTCTTCATCCAGGATTTGCTGATCTGAGGGGGCCACAACAATGGCAGCATCAGGGTTAAGGCTTTCAATTTTAAAACAGCCATAGGCAATGCAGGGGGCTGTGTTGCGCATTACGGGTTCGGTAAGGATCTGCTGATCCTCCATATCCGGTAGCTGTTGTTTTACAAGCTTGGTGTAATTTTCGTTGGTAACAATGTATATATTTTCTTTAGGGCAAACTTTCAGGAAACGTTCGTAGGTGTTTTGTATTAAGGTTTTACCGGTACCAAGTATGTCGATAAACTGTTTAGGGTGCGATGTACGGCTTATCGGCCAAAAGCGGCTTCCAATCCCTCCAGCCATAATTATCGCATAATAGTTTTTATTCATGAGCGAGTAAAGAATTTTAATTTGGTATATCAACCGTAAAAATGTGTAATAATTTGTTAATTATCGATTAAGTGTATCTAAATAATTTAACAGCGTGTTTCAATCACAAAATTGTCTGGTTCTTTAAATGAACAACAGAAGAAATTGTTTTTCATCTGATCATCATTTTTACATAAAATTTAAAAGTAAATCCAACGTTTATTTAGAAAATTTTGTTACTTTAAACTTTTAAATACAATTTAAGAATTTGTTAAAATAATGATAGAAACAAAGAAATCGCTATTTGACAATCTCCAGAATTTTTTCGGGTTTGATAATTTTAAGGGGGAGCAGGAAGCGATAATAACCAATATCCTGGCCGGCAATGATACATTTGTTATTATGCCTACCGGGGGTGGCAAATCGATGTGTTATCAGTTACCGGCTTTAATGAGCGATGGTACAGCAATCGTAATTTCACCGCTGATAGCCCTGATGAAAAACCAGGTAGATCAGCTTAGGGCTTTCGGAGGATCAGATAGTATAGCCCACTTTTTAAATTCATCACTTACAAAATCAGAGATAGCCAGGGTTAAAGAAGATGTGCTTGCAGGAAAAACCAAGTTGCTGTATGTTGCACCGGAGTCGTTAACCAAGCAGGAAAATATTGATTTCTTACGCCTGAACCACGTATCGTTTGTTGCTGTAGATGAGGCTCACTGTATTTCGGAATGGGGGCATGATTTCAGGCCCGAATACCGTAAAATACGCCAGGTGATAAGTAATATTGGCGAAAACATCCCTATCATTGCTTTAACAGCTACCGCTACGCCTAAAGTTCAGCAGGATATTCAAAAAAACCTGCAAATGAATAACGCAACCGTATTTAAATCTTCATTTAACCGCGGTAACCTATTTTATGAGGTGCGTGCCAAGCGCAACGTTATAAAAGAGATAGTAAAGTTTGTAAAGCAAAATCAGGGTAAGTCTGGAATTGTGTATTGCCTTAGCCGTAAAAAGGTTGAGGAAGTGGCCGAGGTGCTCAATCTGAACGGAGTAAAAGCATTGCCATATCATGCCGGTCTTGATCCTAAAGTTCGTGCCGATACGCAGGACAAATTCCTGATGGAAGATGTTGATGTTATTGTGGCTACAATTGCGTTTGGTATGGGTATTGATAAACCAGATGTTCGTTACGTAATACATCATGATGTGCCCAAAAGCATGGAGGGATACTACCAGGAAACGGGTAGGGCCGGACGCGATGGCGGAGAAGGTGTTTGTGTGGCCTTTTATTCTGAAAAGGATATTGATAAGCTTCAAAAATTCATGAAAGATAAACCTGTTTCGGAACGCGAAATAGGTACCCAGATACTTAAGGAAGTTATTGACTACTGCGAATCGTCGGTTTGCAGGCGTAAACAGCTATTGCATTATTTTGGTGAAAACTTTAATGAAGCCGGTTGTAATAACATGTGCGATAATTGCTGCACCCATAAAGAGCATTTTGATGGTGAGGAACACCTGCACAGGGCACTAAGTTTAATCAAGCATATTGGTGAGAAGTTTGATGACCACCATATCATCAGCATATTAATGGGTGAGGAAAATGCGCAGATCAAAAATTATGAGCACGATCAGCTTGATTATTATGGTGCGGGCAAAGAGCTTGGGAAAAACCTGTGGAATTCGCTTTTGAGGCAGGCTTTACTCAATAATTATATTTCAAAAGATATTGATCAATACGGGCTTTTAAGGCTTACCAAAAACGGAAATAGCTTTATTGAAAATCCGCACAGCATTCGTTTTGTATTGAACAAGATCATGGAGGCTACCGATGACGATAGTGATGATGACGGGCCAAAACAAAGCGGAGGCGCACTTGATACACAATTACTGCAAATGCTCAAGGAGTTGCGTAAAAAACTCGCAAAGCAAAAGGGACTGCCTCCATTTGTAATATTCCAGGATCCATCCTTAGAGGAGATGTGTACACATTATCCAATCAATACTGAAGAGCTTAAGCAAATTTCGGGAGTTGGTGCAGGTAAGGCGTTGAAATTCGGAAAGCCGTTTACAGACCTGATCCAGAAATATGTAGAAGATAATGATATTGACAGGCCGATTGATATGGTGATCAAAAGCGCAGCCAACAAATCAGCCCTTAAGGTGTTCATTATTCAAAATATCGACAGGCATTTAAATCTCGACGATATAGCTGCTTCAAAAGGTCTTACTTATGAAGAGATCCTGAAAGAGGTTGAAACTATTGTTAACTCAGGAACTAAGCTTAACCTTAATTACTATATTGACGAAGTTATTGATGAGGATAAGCAGGAAGAAGTGTTTGATTATTTCCGTACTGCCGAAGCCGATTCAATTGATGAAGCTTTAGCCGAATTGGGCAGCGACGATTATACCCGCGAGGAAGTGCAGTTAATGCGCATCAAGTTCATGTCAGAATTAGGAAACTAACAGTTAGGGACTTTATAATATGGAAAGCCTTTAGATTAAATTCTGAAGGCTTTTTTATTTGATAGCCTTTCCGAAATTTAAATAATCGAGGTTCATGTTGCCGTTGGTAACTATGTGCAACGTAAGCAGGTGAATTCCCTTTTTTAGCGTTATTGAACCAATTGAGTCGGATGCATTCCAATGATGCCATTGCCGCCATGCGACAGTATCACGATCATCATGTGTTGAAGCTATCCTGAGTAGACCTGTGGCATCTTTACCGTCAATATCAAGCGAGATGCTTCCATCGCCATTAGATGTATATAAAACCCCAACAGGATAGGTGCCGGTTTTAGTTACTTTAACAGTATAGTTGATCCATTCGTCTGGCTTTGTCCAGCCAACGTATAATTTATTAAGATCCCGGGGAACTCTGTTGTAGGCGTTGTTATCAATATTCCCTGTTTTAGTATAAGAAATATCAACACCCTCGTTCATCCTGAACTCATTTAAAAAAGTGCCATTGGCAGGGTTAAGTTTCCCGCTTCCATTGTTTACGATATCAGTGTCGTGGTAGGCTATTCCTTCACCTCCTTCATCATAATATTCACATTCCAGCCTGCCCGGAAGCTGCTGCATCTTCCCATGCCATGGTTTGCCGGTATTTTTATAAATAAAGGCCGATAGTATTAATGCTGTCGCTGTTAAAACTAAAAGGTTTCTTTTCATTCTTACTTACATCATCAAATGCTTACTTAGTAATGATCATGAACTCTGTTCGTCTGTTTTTAGCCCTGTCATCTTCGGTTGTATTTGGTGCTATGGGTTGTGTTTCGGCATATCCCTTGTAAACGAGTCGCGCGGGCGCTATACCATTTGATACAAGATATTGATAAACAGATTTCGCCCTGTTTTCAGATAGCGTTTGATTGTTTTGGTGATTGCCTACATTGTCGGTATGCCCTGACACTTCAATACGTACACCTGGGTTTACCACTAAAAACTCAATAAGCTTAAGAAGTTCGGCTTTTGATTCTTTTTCAAGATCAAACTTATTGGTATCAAAGAAAATATTCTTGAGTATCACCTTATTTCCAACTTCAATAGGTGATAACAAAGCCACAATATTAAATGGGTTTTTAGTTTTATGATTTTTAAGCGAAAAGTTTTCGGAATAAAACAGATATCCACCTTTTGAGATATTAAGCGCATAGTTTTTGCCCGAAGTTAAGGTGGCTAAAAAGTCGCCCTGCTCTTCGTCGCTGTAATCCTGGTAAACCGGCAAATTACTTTCAAGGTCAATAATTTCTATGGCGGCTTCCAAAGGTTGTTTGGTCTTTACATCTTTCACAAAACCTTTAACATAAGTTACTAAGTGAGGCCGTAGTTTTACCGGAAGTTCAAATTTGTAGATATCATAACCACCAAAACCATTTAAGTTATTTGACGAAAAGAAAGCATAGTCACCGGCGGCGGTTAATGATAAGCCTCCTTCATCACCGCTGGTATTAATAGGATACCCAAGGTTTTCGGGTTTTTGCCACTTTCCATCCTGGCCTAAGCGACTAACAAACAAATCTTTACTTCCCAAACCAGGCCATCCGTCACTGCTGAAATAAAGCGTACTATCGTCCGGATGTATAAATGGCGATTGTTCGTTATAAGGAGTGTTAATATTAGGGCCAAGATTTTCGGGCTCGCCCCAACCCTTTTCGCCTAATGTGCTTTTCCAGATGTCATAACCGCCGTAGCCTCCTTTACGGTTACTTACAAAATAAAGCGTCCGTCCGTCGAAGTTTATAGAAGGCTGAGACTCCCAGCCGGAAGTATTTACAGGAGGGTTAAGATCTACTGGTTTTACCCAATCTTTACCTTTTTTTTGAGCTATATAGATGTCGCACCGGCCTAATCCATCCGGACGGTTACAGCCGGTAAAAAAAAGATATTTACCATCCTGAGATATGGATTGTGCACCTTCGTTGTATTTTTCAGTATTAATTTGGTTGCTTAGATAAGTGGCGGTAGTCCATTTAACGTTTACCATTTCGCTTTTATAAAAATCTTCATTGTTGTTGATCTTTCGGGTAAAAATCAGCGTGCTTTCGTCGGCAGTGGCAACGGGCAGGTATTCATCGTTAGCGGTATTTATTTCGGGCCCGATATTTATAGGTTTAAATGGTACTGGGTGTGCCATAGCCTGTATGCTGAATTTAGCATCGGCGAGCATTTTTTTTGCGTAAGTGATGTTGTCAGAGCTGAGGTCGGGATAGGTAAGATATTTTTCAAGATGCTGTTGGGCCAGTGTATAGTTTCCATCGTGAATTTCCATTTCGCCAGCTTTAAGATATACACCACGATTGAATTCAGGGCTTAATGCAATTACTTTTCCATACTCTTCTACGGCTGGTTTATACATCCGTTTCATCCGGTATAAATCGGCAAGCAATAAATGGGCTTCTATGAATTTAGGATCTTGGCCAATAGCCTTTAATGAGTTTTGAATGGCTTCATCATAAAGATGCTGATCAAGGTTTTGATAAGCAGAACCAAAAAATTTCACAGCTTCTTTATTGGATGACGAATATCGGGCAGGCTGCTGGGCACAAAGCAAAGCAGGTACACACAATGCAAGCACCAAAAATACTGCAATCTTCATTTTTAACTTAGGATAATTAATATCGTAAGTTAAAAAAATTATGGAATATTCAGATACTTATGTGTTTGCAATGAAATTTCCCATTGAGGGTTTTCTTTCACATAATCAACAATAAGAGGTGTCATTTCTTTTGATTTTGACCATTCGGGCTGCAAATAAAGCTTACAGTCGGGCGATACCATTTTGGCATGGTATTCGGCCCATTCAAAATCAGATTTGTTGAATACAATAACTTTTAACTCATGAGCACTTTCGGCCACGTTTGGCGTTGGTGCTTTGAATTTCTTAGGCGAAAGACAGATCCAATCCCAATCGCCCGAAAGCGGGTAAGCACCTGAGGTTTCGATAAAAGTTTTGATTCCTTTTTCGTGGAGTTGGTGGGTTAAATAGTCAAGATTGTATATAAGAGGCTCGCCACCGGTTACTACAACTGCTTTTGCCGGATGAAGGGCGGCGTTGCTCACAATGGTGTCGGCGGCAGTAAGTGCATGCAACTCGGCGTCCCAGCTTTCCTTAACATCGCACCAGTGGCAACCTACATCGCAGCCACCGAGACGAATAAAATATGCGGCTTTACCCGTGTTATATCCCTCGCCCTGTATCGTATAAAACTCTTCCATTAAAGGAAGCAGCGTGCCATCGTCTGGTATTTGGTGTGCCATAGTTATTTAAGGGTGCAAAGGTACTGAAAGATAGGCGAAAGCTAAAAGGTGAAAGCTAAAAGGTTACACTAATATGGAAGTATCTTTATAAGGCGAAAAGTAAAAAGCCAAAGGTTTTGCCTTTCATCAACTATCCACTACGTTATAGGTGGCGCTGTAAACCACCTTTTGTCTTTTATCCCTTTTTTATTTTCATTTATAATTGTTATAATTACTTTAATTTTAAGATAACCAATTAACTCCTTTTTCGTAAAATGCAATAACTGTATCGTTAACGCTTAATTTATATCCGGGTATGAAAAAACTTTACCTTCCTTTATTTTTACTGGTAGTGCTTTGTTTTAGTTCATGTGTGGATATTGAAGAGCATTACGATTTTAAAAGCGATGGAACTTGTAAAGTTGCCTATGCTTTTGATATGAGTAAGGCGGTATCGGTGTTGGTTAATCTCATGTCTGATTCAGTTAAAGAGACCCCACAATTTAGTTTGGTTAAGGATACAACACTTAACTTTTATAGCGCAATACCCGACAGCGCCCAACAGAAACTGAAAGCTGAGGAAATTGAAATGGCCAAAAGCAGTGAGCTAACTGTTAATATGAACCTTAAAAAGAGTGTTATGAAAGTAACACTTAATCATACAGCAAAAAACGCAGCAGACCTGCAATATTATTTGCAAAATGTATCAAAAATTGCACTTAATACCCAGATAAGCGCCATAACTACTACCGATAAAACAAATAAGCCATTTGATGCACGGCAAATGGTAGGAGGGCAGGACTATTACTCGTATGATATAACTCCTCATAAATTTTACCGTATTATTGACAAGGCTAAATTTAACGCCTTTTTAAAGAAAACCCAGGCCACCTTCATGATGGCTAAAGCTATGCTGATTGATATGCCCTATAAGGTAATTTTAAAGTTTGCCCATCCAGTAAAGAAGATCAATAATTCAAAGGCTATGCTTTCGGCCGACAGGAGGGAAGTTACGCTTGTTACCAGTATGGATGAGGTAATTAAAAATCCGAATGTGATGAATTTGAAGATCGATTTTTGAGCAGGGGTTTGCTATTAATTAATTATGACCTGGTATAAAGTCGACTCTCTATCCGATATTTCCATCCCATTTATTAAAAAGGTTAAGGCCGGCAGCAAAAGTATTTGCCTGGTGAATTTTGAGGCTAAGCTTTACGCGGTATCGGCTAAATGCCCGCATGCCGGAGCGGATATGAGTGAGGGACTATGCGTAAGAAAGCTCATCGTTTGTCCGTATCACCGGTATACTTATGATCTTGAAACAGGAAAAGGTGGCGAAGGGCAAAATGATTTTATTGAAACTTACCCCGTTGAAATAAAGGAAGATGGAGTTTACGTTGGTGTCGCCTCCATTTGGGATAAATTGAAAAATGGTTTTAAGTGAGTAGTTGATTAAGTGAATGGAAAAAGAAAAGCCATTCACCTAATCAACTTAATAAACCACTCGCTATTTATAAACCTCTTTATTAGCCGAGGCCAATGTGTTTTTAAGCAAACCAACAATAGTCATGAGACCTACACCGCCCGGTACCGGGGTAATCCATGATGATTTTGGTGCAACGTTTTCAAAATCAACGTCGCCATACAGCTTGAAGCCAGATTTTGTTGTAGTTGAAGTTTCGCGATTCATACCTACGTCAACTATAACAACGCCATCTTTTACCATATCGGCCGTAATAAAATTCTTTTTGCCGATGGCAACGATCAGGATATCCGCATCAAGTGTGAACTTTTTGATATCAGGTGTACGACTGTGGCAAATGGTTACCGTACAGTTGCCTGGGGTGGTGTTGCGAGCCATCAGGATGCTCATTGGCGAACCAACAATATTGCTGCGACCAACAACCACGCAATGTTTACCGGCGGTTTCAATGCCGTATTCCTTAAGCATTAATGTAATGCCATAAGGAGTTGCCGGTATAAACGACGGTAAATTACGCTGCATACGGCCCAGATTAACCGGGTGAAAGCCATCAACATCTTTGCGATGGTCGATACGCTCGGTTACTTTTTCAGGATCGATATGTTTTGGTAACGGAAGCTGTACTATGATGCCGTCAATGTCAGCATCAGCATTCAGTTCTTCTACCTTTTTCAATAATTCTTCTTCGGTAACGTCATCTTCATAACGTACCAGCGATGATTTGAAGCCAACTTTTTCGCAATTTTTCATTTTGCTGGCTACGTAGGTTTCGCTACCACCATCATGACCAACCAGTACTGCAACCAAATGTGGTTTGCGACCAGTTTTTTCTAATATTTTAGCTGCTTCTTCAGCTATTTCAACCTTAAGTTTTTCTGAAACGTATTTTCCGTCTAAAAGCTGCATTATTAAATGTGTTTAACGAAGTGATCAGGCAACGGCGGCAAACTTAAATTTACCGGCTCTGATTTTACTCGTACTTTTATAAAAGGCCTGTTGTCCAGGGATAATTTTAATCCGTGATTTTGATTGATCTTGCTAATGATACTTTCAATAGTTTCCGTTTTATTGTTCAGCAGCATTTCAAATATAATTTTATTTGAATCTACATCTTTATTGAAAGCATCAATATAATATTTCGGTTCGCCGGCATCGTACACAATCCATTTGCCATAAACAAAGTCTCCTAAATGAATATGTTTAACAAATCCGGTTGCTGTAAAATATGTAACTAACCTGTACAGAATATATCAATTTACTCACCCCGCTTCCGTTCAAAGGAATTAAGGGATTAATCCAACTTCAAAACTGCCATGAATGCCGACTGTGGTATCTCTACGTTACCAACCTGGCGCATGCGTTTTTTACCTTGTTTCTGTTTCTCTAACAGTTTACGTTTACGGGAGATATCACCACCGTAACATTTGGCAGTTACATCTTTACGTAAGGCTTTCACCGTTTCGCGGGCTATGATCTTGGCACCGATAGATGCCTGGATAATGATCTCGAACTGTTGACGTGGTAAAAGCTCTTTTAATTTCTCGCAGATCTTTTTACCAAAATCATAAGAGTTGCCCCGGAAAATAAGAGACGAAAGTGCGTCAACAGGCTCACTGTTTAAGCGGATATCGAGCTTAACCAAATCTGACTGGCGATAACCTATCTGGTGATAATCAAACGAAGCATAACCTTTTGAAATAGTTTTCAGCTTATCGTAAAAGTCAAATACAATCTCGCCCATTGGCATTTCGAAGATCAGCTCAACGCGCTCAGATGTAAGATATGACTGATTGGTAATAGTACCACGCTTTTGAATACAAAGCGACATTACCGGGCCAACAAATTCAGATTTTGTGATGATGGTTGCCTTGATGTAAGGTTCTTCCACAAAATCAATTTTTGATGGGTCGGGCAAATCTGACGGGTTATTTACCGTAAACGAGTCGCCTTTTGTAGTATGGGCCAGGTACGATACGTTGGGAACGGTGGTGATCACCGTCATGTTAAACTCACGCTCCAAGCGTTCCTGGATAATCTCCATGTGCAGCATCCCAAGGAAACCGCAACGAAAACCGAAGCCCAGTGCTGCCGATGATTCAGGTTCAAAAACCAGCGATGCATCATTCAGCTGTAATTTTGCCATTGATTCGCGGAGTTCTTCGTAATCCTCAGTATCAACAGGGTAAATGCCTGCAAATACCATTGGCTTTACCTCTTCGAAACCTTGTATTCCTTCTTCGCAAGGGCGGTCAACCTGGGTGATGGTATCACCAACCTTAACTTCTTTTGCTTCTTTAATACCTGATATGATATAACCTACGTCACCGGTTTTGATCACGTCTTTAGCTAATGGGCGTAATTTAAGCGTACCAACCTCATCGGCAAGGTATTGCTTTTCGGTAGCTACGAATTTTACTTTATCGCCTTTGCGAATCTCGCCGTTAACAACTTTAAAATAAGCTATGATACCACGGAACGAGTTGAATACCGAATCAAATATCAAGGCCTGTAGCGGTGCTTTAGGATCACCTACCGGAGCAGGTACACGCTCAACAATTGCACGAAGAATATCATGTACTCCCATACCTGTTTTGCCCGATGCAGCAAGGATTTCCTCGCGTTTGCAACCAATCAGGTCAACTATCTGGTCTTTTACTTCCTCCGGCATAGCGCCCGGTAGGTCCATTTTATTCAGGATAGGGATAATCTCCAGGTCGTTCTCTAAAGCGAGGTACAGGTTTGAGATTGTTTGTGCCTGAATGCCCTGTGCAGCGTCAACTATCAATAATGCGCCTTCGCAAGCCGCAATTGAACGTGATACTTCATATGAAAAATCCACGTGTCCGGGCGTGTCAATCAGGTTGAGCACATATTTTTGCCCATCAAGCTCATAATCCATTTGTATGGCATGGCTTTTAATGGTGATACCGCGCTCGCGCTCTAAATCCATATCGTCAAGCAATTGTGCCTGCGATTCGCGCTGGGTAATAGTGTTGGTATACTCTAATAACCTATCGGCAAGTGTACTCTTACCGTGGTCGATGTGTGCTATGATACAAAAATTACGAATGTGCTCCATTGAACCGCAAAAATAGCTTTTTAGGATGATAATTTGGTATTGAGTTTTTTAATTGGCTTTTTATTTCTTTAACACTATAGTAACTCAAATAAACAAGCGGTTAAATTAAAGCAAAAATGAAAGAATACGCCATACCAGATAGTGTTTTCCTTTACCCTAACATAGCCAAGAAACAAAGCGAATGGGATTAACCAGAACAGGGAAATGAAGCTGAGGTGAATAATAGCAAACAAGAAAGCTGAAATAAAAATTGCCTGCCCGGTATCGGCAATATTTAATAACGATTGTAGCAAATATCCCCTAAAGCCAAGTTCTTCAAACAAAGCCGGAGTTATAGCCGTGAAAAATATAATTAAATAGGCAGCATAGGGCATACCGGCAAAAATGGAATAATAGTAATAGTCGCGCGAGAAGATGACTATATTGATCCAGTTTGCAATGTAATGGATTAGCAGATTGCTGGCCATGGCTATTGCTCCATACGCTGCTAATTTTTGCCACGAAAACGATGGCCAGCGGAGTACTTTTTTATAATCATTCCAGTTATAGGCAAAAAACAATACTGCGGTTCCGGCACCTATAATTTCAACAACCAGGAACCAGCCAACCGTTTTAAAGTAATCAACGAATGATGATAATGCGCATACCAGGATGTAAATACCATAGAACAAGGCTGCCTGCTTAAGCAATTGCCAGTTATGAGCAGTTTCATCGATTGCTTTATGCTCTTGCCGGTACCCGCAATTACTGCAAAACCTAACGTTAGCGGCGTTTGAGACACCGCATTGCATGCAGTGCCTTGCTTCGGTTTCTTGTTGTTGTTCGGACAGCAAAGGACTAAGCTATATGTTTTTCTTTCCTGATTTTTTCGATTTCCATTGCCGATTTGATGCCTTTGATCATGTAACCAATGATCACGATTTTTATAATAATGCCCTTGGCGATTGATATTGGCTCAACTATGGCGTTTAATACCTGCACAATCACATACAGGGACAAGCCTGATATAATACAGGCTAAGGGTTTCTTTTTGCTATAAGCGCCCAAAACCAAAAATATAGCTGCCATTATTAAATCGGTAATGACTACAGTTACCACATCTTCATCATCTTTATGTATGAAAAAATATACAAGGCCGCTCAAAATAAAAATGCCTGCAAGGTAATATAATGTGTTGCTCGCCTGTCTGAGTGTTTTATTATAGGTAAAAATATCTATTTCTTCAACCTGCCGTTCAGAAATAAATATGTTTTGTTCGGCTTCAGTTCCCTTTAACGGATAGCCACATTGAGTACAAAAAGTATCTTCGGGTTTTGCTTGCGTGTTGCAGTGTGCACAGTTTTCCGTTAATTGAACGGCTGCAGGAATTTGATTTTCCATTTAATTTTGTGATAAGGACATAAATATTACACGAATATAATTATTGAAATTTAATTGTGTAATAAAACAAATAATTTAGCCTGGGCAGATTTGATGATTCTGTTATCGCCGCTATGTTTAAAAACTTTATCTCCGATATTTTATTAAATCATATTCAAAGCAAACTTAATATTAGCGTCATTAATGTTGATGCAGTGAGCGGTGGCGATATAAACAATGTTTACCGTTTGCAGTGCGATGACTACAGTTATCTATTAAAAGTAAATGACAGGTATAAATACCCCGATATGTTTGCGAAAGAGCAGCAGGGATTGGATGCCATTCGTGAAACTAACGCAATTGCAGTTCCTGAGGTTGTTTTGCAGGGAGAGTTTGGCAATGAGAGCTATCTTATATTAGAATGGATAAATGTTGGTTCGGCTAATATGCTTGCCTCTTCTAAGTTAGGGATGCAGCTTACACATTTGCATAAAAGTACCAACCCCAGGTTTGGTTTTTATACTAATAACTATACGGGGTCGCTAATTCAAACTAATAATTGGTATACCACTTGGAGCGATTTTTTTATTGAGCAGCGATTGCAGCCAATGGTTAAGATGGCGGCAGATAAGAATGAACTTACCAGGAACGACGTTCACCAGTTTGATCAGCTCTATAAAAAGCTCCCAGGTTTATTTACCGAAGAGCCGCCTGCATTGCTTCACGGTGATCTTTGGGGAGGCAATTATTTGATTGATACAGATGGAAAACCTTATCTGATCGATCCGGCGGTTAGCTATGGAAACAGGGAGTTTGATATAGCAATGACTACACTTTTTGGCGGTTTTGATCGTGCTTTTTATGAGGCTTACAATAACGAATTCCCTTTACAGCATGGCTGGCAACAACGGCTTAAGCTTTGGAATTTATATCCCTTGCTGATTCATGTAAACCTGTTTGGCGGTATGTACGCCAAACAGGTTGGAGAAAATCTTTCGTTATTTATTTAGTTTGTGCCTTGTACGAAGGTTGGTGTTTCGGATACATTTACGGTTAATTTCCCATCTACCGTATTAACCTGGGTTGTAACTACAGCATCTGCGCCTGTTTTTAAAGTATAAATGTTGGCTTTGGGAGTACCAAGGTCAAGGGTATAGGTACCAGTACGTGCCCTAAAGTCGGGAATTGTTAGGGCATACATGATTTGCGAACCAGATAAATATTTATCAACCAATGGATCGGCATTAATGGTTCCTGCATAAGTATAACTTCCCATTAATTTTGATGTTTGCAGTATAAAGTCGGCTGCTGGTCTGCGCTTTCCATTTTCGGCCAGGCCCGATGTTGCATATTGAACATCAACATTTGGGGTATCATCAAACAGCTGGTAGTAAAATACACGCTGAATGCCATGCCTGATGTAAAGTAAGGAGGTCCTCAAAATCCAGTCGGCCTGTGTATCCTTTGGTAATTTATCGCCCACATATAGGGCTTTCTGATAGCTGCCCTGGTTTATATCATAGCCGGATTCGGTTACCCACACCGGAATTGGTTTAGCTAAAGAGTTTGCATATTGAACAAATGAGTCGGCAATTTGGCCTGCCATAGAAAGTTCAGGAGGAAGACCTATGGTGGCAGATTCATGAGTTAAAATATTGCCATTATTGTTATAGTAGTGATAATTGATGATGTCAAAACAAAGGTCAACACTACCATCTGCACGGTAACCACGATTAGTACGGCACCACTCTACCATCTTCTTTACAAAATCCACATTGGCTGTAGCTAATCCGCCCATGACAACTTTCATGTTTGGATCAGCATTTTTTACACCAGCATTCTTGCCTAATTTTCCTTTGTCGCCATCATAGAAGGCCGACATGTTGGCGGCATATTCTTCGGCGGTTTGTTGTGTTGCTGGGCCTTTCCACCATTTATCACGCTCATTATCACATTCAACGTACGATACAACGCTCATGCCTACCTTTACCTGGTTTGGCGGATCGTTAGTCCAGCGGACACTTGAGTCAACTTTTACCAGCGATCTGTCAATATTTGCATTGTAACCATAGCGGGCGGCAAACTGAAATGCCATATGTGCCTGGTCAATATAACTTGCCGGATCGGCTTTGCTTAAACCATAAAGGAGAGGCGCATTTTCGAGGTCCTGCATATCATTAGGATAGGTATTTACCAGCCATGGCGGACAGTTCTTTATATCTGCCAAAATCAAAATCCCATCCTGTTTGCAACGGGTATAGATAAGGTCATAATCCCAGCTGCCTTCATGTGTAGGGCTGAAAGTATAATTGCCTTTTGTACTCTCCATCCGTGCCCATCCAAGATAGTGCCTTACGCCGCTGAATGATTTGATTAGCGACATATTGGTTTCATAGATTGTACTTTTTAGATTAGGATTAGCAGGATCCTGCAGGAAGTTCCACTCATAAGCATTAATGCCAAACATATCTTTCAACTGAACGCCAACACCGCTGTATGAGCTTAGCTTTAGATTAGCTCCGGCTGAGATTTTCCCAGAGTTTTTTTCGGGTGAAATAATTTTTTCCGGACGGCATCTGCCAAATAAAAAGGTAGAGAATAAAATGACTGTCAGGATTTTACTTTGAAATAGGATTTGCATGCCCCGTTGCGATTTTGTGCTCATAAGCTACAATTAATAAAGATTAATAAAAAAACATATTTAATGTTTTCAGAGGCAGCGGAAACCGCATAACTATCCCATGAACCTTTCGGAGTTATTTTTTTATTTAAAGTTTCAGGAATATGAGTAGTAGTGTAGTTATGTGTGTTTTAACGTATAGTTTAGGCTTGGGGTTACGTTACTCTTTAAAGTTTTATAAATAATGTATAATTAATTTATTTTTAGATAGTTATGGTATTTTCCATGGCGCTTTTGAAGGTGAGTGAACGGATCGGTTAAAAGTTATATAACTTTTATTTAATATATAGAATAACGATTTTATGGTTTGATGTAAGAGTTGGCCGGGATGTAAATAAAAAAATCCCGAGCCAAATGGACCGGGACTTTTATATATTATTGAGTTATTTTATATCATAAAATTTATTTCACCTTTACATAGGTTTCAATAATTTCATGATCAACTTTTAGGCTATCTATCTTTTCGATGCCTTTTTGTACCAATGTATCATTGCTTACCGTGAGTTTAAATTTGAAATCCCGGTTTTCCCAATCGCGGGCATCGCAATAAGCCAGGTGCTCGGTATAATCATCACCGGATAGGGTATAGGTGCCGGCACCCGACGAATAAACCGGTTTGGCAGTTTTGCCGTGTACCAGGTCATGTGTAAAAAAGGCAAAGTTAGTGGCGTTAAACATCTTAAACATTTCCTGATCTTTTGGAGGGGTAGTTACAGCAGTATCGCCTTTAGTGATGCTTTTGCTTGATATCAGGTGCCAGGTTCCGTCAAGTTTGCCGGCAGGTTGTACCGTTTCTGTAGTTTGTTTTTGCGGATTGCTGCATGAGGCAAGCGCAAGCAATAAAAAAGATGCTAAGTAATAGGTTCTCATGGTGTTAATAAAGGTTATTGATATACAATAATAGCATAAAAAAAGCATCGGCTATCACATTTGCCGATGCTTTTTTAAATAATTTCAAAAGTTTATGTTACTCGCCGCGCTTTAGGCCAAACTTTTCAATTTTGCTGTATAGGTGACTGCGTTGGATATCGATATCATCAGCAGTTTTTGAAACGTTCCAGTTGTTTTTTTCCAGCTTGAATTTGATGTATTCGCGCTCTGCAAAGTCTTTATATTCCTGAAAGTTATTGAACTGGTCAAAGTCTGTTTGCGGGGCAGGAGCGGCTGTGCTACCAGCACCAACTGCAGCCGGTGCAGATGGGTTTGCAAATGCCCTCACATCATTATCCGTAATAACTTTATCGCTCAGGATAATCAAACGCTCAACCATGTTGCGCAGTTCGCGGATATTTCCGGTCCAGGGCAGGGCTTTAAGTGCATCTAATGCAGCATCTGATATCTTTTTAACCGGCATGCCGTATTCGTTGCAAATTTCATCTAAAAAGCTTTGAGTTAGCAACGTGATATCGTCTTTACGTTCAATAAGCGGTGGTACATGGATCAATATTACGCTTAAACGATGGTACAAGTCCATACGGAAATTACCTGCCTCAATTTCTTTAAGCAAATCCTTATTGGTTGCCGCTACCACACGTACATCAACATCAATTTCCTTTTCGCCGCCTACGCGGGTTATTTTATTTTCCTGCAGCGCGCGTAAAACCTTAGCTTGCGCCGACTGGCTCATATCACCAATCTCATCTAAAAAAAGCGTGCCGCCATTTGCCGATTCAAATTTGCCAATGCGTTGTTTAATTGCCGATGTAAACGAACCTTTTTCGTGACCGAATAATTCGCTTTCTATCAATTCAGATGGAATAGCCGCGCAGTTAACCTCAATAATAGGCGCACCTGAGCGATTTGATTTTTCGTGCAGCCAGCGTGCAACCAGTTCTTTACCGCTACCGTTGGCTCCTGTAACCAATACACGGGCGTCGGTAGGGGCTACACGGTCGATAGTTTCTTTGATCTTGACAATAGCCTGCGATTCGCCTAATATAGGGCGTACCTTTGATACTTTACGTTTAAGTACCTTGGCTTCAACAACCAGGCTACCTCTGTCAAGTGCGTTGCGAACGGTGATCAGCAGGCGGTTTAGGTCGGGCGGTTTGGAGATAAAGTCAAATGCCCCTTTTTTACTGGCTTCCACAGCGGTTTCAACTGTACCGTGGCCTGATATCATTATAAATGGAAGATCGGGTTTAATGGCGAGGCCTTCGGTAAGTACCTCCATACCATCCATGCGGTTCATTTTAATGTCGCACAGTACCAGATCATAGTCTTTTTTTTCAATCAACTGAAGACCGTCAACGCCGTTATCTACGTCTTCAACCTCGTAATCCTCGTATTCTAAAATCTCGCGAAGCGTATTACGTATTGACCGCTCATCATCAATTATTAAAATTTTAGCCATGTTTTATAATTATGTACCGATAGTAATTGTTATTTGCTAATATATGGGTTTGTATAGAAAAACAAACACTTTTAATGTGCTATAAAGGTTTAGGACAGGTAAATGTTTGCAACATTATGAAATTTATTGAAAATAATTGGCACAAATAAAAAACCCCTCGCTTTACAGCAAGGGGTAGTACAGCAGCAAACCTATAAGCCGGGTTCTGTTTTGCCTTGTTAAAGGGCAATTTCTATCATTTATCTGGCCCTGTTATCACTAACAGGTTTAAACAACCTACCCATCCTAACGACCTGCCTTGCGGCAGATACGGGAGCGAGCAACTCCGCTTTCAGGACCTATTTGGTTTTTCAACTCCTGAGGTTTACCGTCATAGCCGGTCGCCCGGTTATGCCGTGAGCTCTTACCTCACGTTTTCACCCTTACCCACCTAAGCGGGCGGTATTTTCTCTGTGGCACTTTGCTGTCGCCGGCTGCCGGCGCCTTCCCGTTAGGAAGCAGGATGCTCTATGTTGCCCGGACTTTCCTCCGCCAAACAAAGCTGGCAGCGATAGAACGTTTTGCGGCGATAAAGGTACGGAATTTTTTGCGGTTCGTTGTTGATAGTTCATGGACTATCAACAATGGTCGACTGACATTTTTGCTATGAACCATCAACCATGATCTATGGACAAAAAGCTATTTGCAGTTTTTTAAATCATCCTGAACCTGCTGCAAGCTAATAGTGCCCATTTTATTACCGAAGGAATTGGCAACATATGTAAGCACTTTGGCGATTTCAAGCGGCGCTATGTCATCGGCCTGCATCTGGTCATCAAAAGAACGACCGGCTACGGTTATTTTCCCTTTAAGGCCGTTTTTGATAAAACAGGCGAGTGTTGCCTTATTGTTTTTTAGATAAGTTGAATCTGTTAATGGTGGGATAAGTGATGACAGGCCCTGACCTTTATCGCCATGACAATTTTGACAGTGTTGCTGATAAACAAGGCTGCCTGCAGAATAATAGCGTTTAAACTCAATTTGATCGTCGCTTTGGCATGATGCGCCAATCACAATTAACAAAATAGCTATAGCGCCTATTACCTTTATCTTCATTTAGCAGCAATTTGGTCTGGTTCGGCCTTCAGGGTTTTAATATCGGCTATCAGCTTGGTTACTTCTGCCGGGTCTGTGCCCTCATAAGTACCTCGAATACGTTTTTGCTTATCTATCAAAATAAAGAAACCATCATGAATGTATTCGCCCTTCGGATTTTTTTCGGATACGCTTTGCAGGTAGCTTTTGCCAATTTTATATGTATCTCCTTTTTCACCATGCAACAACCACCAGGTATTACCACTAATCCCTAATTTATCAGCATAGCGTTTTAATACAGGTACAGTGTCATATTTGGGATCGATAGTATGCGAAATGATCCTGAAATTATCATCATCCTTAAACTCCTTATACACGTTGAGCATATTGCGGTGCATTACCGGACAAATAGAAGGGCAGGTGGTAAAAAAGAAGTCTGCCACATAGATTTTCCCTTCAAGGTTTTTTTGTGTGATAGTATCGGCGTACTGGTTAACAAACTTGAAGGGGGGGATAGTGGCGTACTCTGTATCCGTTACCGTTTTTCCGTTAACAGTTTTAGTTACAGGTGTTTTATAACCCAATATAGGGAGGGCGGTTTTAGTATTTGATTTGCAGGCATTAAAAAGCATTAAAATCACGATGCCTATCCACAGTTTCCTCATTTTTTTGCCGGTATTTGGGTTATGTATTTAGTCGAAGCAGTAACAGCTACATTGATTTGGGTATCTATTTTGCTGATGAGCTTTTTTTGAGTTTCAAGATAATCCATGATTTCCTGATGCGATTTGCCCTTGTTTTCTGCGTCAAATTTATGCATCCAGTCGCTCATAACGCTATCCGCATCATCAACCTGTTTTAAATATACTTTTGCTGTATCTATATTAATATTGGGAGCGTTGTTTTTTACCAGGCTATCGAGTAGCATCTTGTTTTTCATTAATTGCTCGTCATTGGCCATTACTTTATCATGTACGGCAATTACCTGGTTTAAAAGGTCTTTTTCCTGTTTTTTGGTGTCGGTGCAACCCAATAACAGGGTAATGCCCGCGGCTGCTAATAGATGTTTTTTCATGGGTTTGATAGCGTGATAAAACTTGGCAAATATGCTAAATGTTTAGCTGTTTAACACTCTTAAATAATAACTATAGTCTGTAACAGGTAAACTTTTTGCGCCTGCAAACTTTAGCTGTTGCCCTATTTGTGCCCTGGTGTGCGTACCATGGTTAAGCACCTGCGTAACAATGTCGCCCAGTTGGTTTTCAAAATAGTCGCCGGTAAAGCTATGATAGGAGATCAGCTTGTTTATCTCATCCTCATTTATTTCGTTTAAAAACGTCACCCATGCTTCATAACGCTCGGATACCTGTTTTTTGCATTGCTCAATTGTAACGTTTTCGGGCCATGTGTTAAGCATGGATGGAGGGACAAGTTTGCATCTTTCAAGCCAGGCTTGCTCGGCAGCCAGCAGATGGCTCATCAATTTGAGCGTTATAGCCGGCGAACCGCTTGCTTCCATGGCCTGTATCAACTGCTGGTTGGCGAATAGGTTGTAACCAAATATTTTTAAAAAGTACGTTTTCATAAGGCGCTTATATTATCGGCTAAATTTATCAAAGCTATTTTGTATATTAGTATAAATGCTGGTTAACAATTAAATAACATAGTTGTCACATTCAGCAAACATCTGCTTGTTACCTTTATTATTAGTTAAATAACATAAGGGCATGAAATTCATTATCAATATTTCGAAACTGCTGATTAATTTCCGTCAGTGGATGATGCTTAAAAGTATGCGTTCATCGTTCATACATTAAGTTATCACTTATAATTCTTCATTTGTAAATATAATCGCACTTTTGGGCTTTTGTAGCTCAAATTAATGGAACTTACTGGCCAGGAAATACATTTAAGCAAAGATCTTTTTGGTAACGACTTCGAGTGGGGCGTTTCAACAGCTGCTTTTCAAATTGAGGGTGCTCATAACGTTGATGGAAAGGGGCTATCGGTGTGGGACACTTTTACAACAAAAAAGGGGAAGATCCTGAATGGCGATCATGCACAAACTGCGTGCGATTTTTACAATTTATATGAGCGTGATATCGACCTCATCAAAGAACTTAATATTCCTAATTTTCGCTTCTCCATATCCTGGACCCGCATCTTGCCTGAGGGTGCCGGGAAGATCAACCAGGCAGGCGTCGACTATTACAACCGGGTAATCAACTATTGTATTAAGCAAGGTGTTGAACCCTGGTTAACCGTTTATCACTGGGATTTGCCTCATGTGCTTGAAGTTAAAGGCGGATGGACAAATCGGGAAGCAATAAGCTGGTTTAGCGAGTTTATTACTATCTGCGCTCAAAACTTTGGCGATAGGGTAAAGCATTGGATGGTGATGAACGAACCTGTAGTGTTTACAGGCGCCGGCTATTTTTTCGGTATCCATGCGCCGGGCCGTAGTGGTATGAAAAATTTTGTACCTGCTATACATCACGTTACCATGAGCATAGCTGAAGGAGGGAGGATATTGCGAAAATTGCTGCCTTCAACTGCGCAAATAGGTACGACATTTTCATGCTCGCAGATTGAGCCTTATTCAAGTAAACCAAGGGATATTGCTGCGGCCGTTCGAGCCGATGCGCTGATCAATCGTTTATATATCGAGCCTTTACTGGGGATGGGATATCCAATCAATGACCTTCCCGCACTTAAAGATCTTAAAAAGTATTTTTATCCCGGTGATGAGGATAAACTGAGCTTTGATTTTGATTTTATCGGCATCCAGAATTATACCCGCGAAATTGTAAAATATTCATTTTTTACGCCATACATTCATGCAAGCATGGTCAAAGCCGAAAACAGGGGCGTTGATCTTACGGCTATGCGCTGGGAGATTTATCCGCCCTCTATTTATCATATGATCAAAAAGTATGATGCTTATCCCAATGTTAAAAAAATCATCATTACCGAAAACGGATCGGCTTTTCCTGATGAGATAACTGATGGTGAAGTGAACGACCCTAAAAGGCTGAAATATCTTAAGGATAATTTAGCACAGGTATTAAAGGCGAAGAACGAAGGTCATAAAATTGAAGGCTATTTTGTATGGACACTCACCGATAATTTTGAGTGGGCCGAAGGCTACCACCCGCGTTTTGGATTGATCCATGTTGATCACGCAACCCAGCAGCGCACAGTGAAGGCTTCAGGTAAATGGTATGCTGAGTTTTTAAAGTAGGCCTTTAGTTTTTAGGCAATGTGAACTTAAATGATGTGCCATTTTCGGTATCGCTCTCAAACCAGATGTGGCCGTGATGATCGTCAATAATTTGCTTGCAGATGGAAAGCCCAAGGCCAAATGACTTTTCGCCGGCAGTGCCCGGTCGTTTTGCATCGGTAAACATGTTGAATACCTGGTTTCTTAGTTTTTCGGGAATCCCAATGCCGTGATCTTTAACTGAAATCTCGATTTCGTTTTCCAGTTCGACAGCCATAAGTAAAATAGCCGATCCTTCCGGACTGAATTTAATAGCATTGCTAATTAAGTTGCTGATCACCCGCCATATTTTTTCACGGCTAATACAAATCTCAAGTGGTGAATTTAACAGGAAGGTGTTGATAACCTGATGTTTTTCGGCAGCCTTAAAGCGCATTAATTCAACGCTATTGCTTAATAAAGAATTAACCTCAACTGCTTCTTTGTTCAATACAGCAGAAGCTGATTCTGTAGCTTCCAGTATTTCATTGATCAGTTCAATGGAGTTAAACGAAGTTTCCCGTATAATATTTAAAAGCTCTTTTTGTTCATCGGTATAATTTTCCTCTGTCATTACGCCGGTAAGCGAAGCTATCCCACCTATAGGGTTGCGCAGATCATGAGCAACAGTGCGTAATATGCGGTCTTTTTCCTGGTTGTTAAGTTTTAAATCGTTGAGCGCATTCTCAAGGTGATGATTTTGATGATTGATCTGGTCATTAAGGCTCCCAAGGGTTTTAACATTGTTTTTTGATTTTTGCCAGTTTAAAAATACCAGGGAAATAATGATAATAAGCATTAATGCAAAAACAATGGTTACCCTGAGATAAACATGCTGTAATTCATTGTTTTTTTTGAGGTTATTAAACTCATTATCTTTTTCAAGGCTATTAACCTGTTCGGCAACATCTGCTTCTTTTAGTTTTTTATTTTCATCCGCTATGGTGTCTTTCAGCTCATCGTATTGCTTATAATGCAACATAGCTTGCTGGTGATCATTTTGCTTTTCAAAATAATTTGACATTAATAAATGCCAGTCTTGCCTGGTTTCGGGGCTTTTAATACTGTCAAACTGGAGCCTGATAGTGTTGAGAAGGTTTAGTAAAGAATCATTGGCATTTTGGCGATCGTATATGGATGCAAGTTTCAGTTCGGAGTATTGTGCATCGTTATTATCATTTCCTTTACGCAGATTGATAGCTATACTTTTTTTTAGCAAATTTTTAGCTTTGTTATAATCCTTTTGCCTGATGCTTATTTCGGCCATATTGCCATAAACTACACCTTTAGATACTTCACCCATCTGAGGCCTGTCTTTAAACCTTGCAGTATTATCGTTAATGTAATCAAGGGCTTTGTTGTAAAAATACATGGCGCTGTCATTCATCAGCATTTTGCTATAGCTCAAACCTATGTTATTCAATAACTCTTGTCGTCTGTAAAAATAATTGAAGGTTCCCTCGCATGAGCTGGTTTCCTCAAAGCTTTTTTTGAAATACACGGCTGCCCGGCTGTAATGTTCCTGCTTGTACAAAATCATACCCATCCGGTAGCTATAATCACCCATGGTGCAATCATCAAGGTTGTTGTTGGCAATCACCTTACCTTCATAAAAATAGCCGTAAGCCTCGTTGTAACGATGCTCGTCAAACAGTACATCTCCTTTTGCAAGATGTGCCTGCCCGTATTCGCTGGTAAATTTTAGTTTCTTTTCGGGCGTATCAAAAATATTAATCATGCTATCAGCATATAATAAAGCCATTTTGCGGTCGCTTTTTATATGGGAAGCATAGGTGTATTTAAAATAATAATAGTTGTATACCTGTTTAAAACCAAGATTGTTTGAATGACGAAAAGCCGAATCAAGATAGCCAACAGCCGCTTTTTGATGGCCGTTATCATACATTATCGTTGCAGTATCAACCGCTTTACTATATGCAGAGGATGAAAGAAAGCCTTTTGGCTGTTGTTGGCACGAATTGATTAGCAGAAAAAAAAAAGCAAAAAGCAAACATCTCCATATTTCACCGGATAGCCATATTTGCCTGAAGCCTTTGTACATAAACATTAATATGAAATTAAGCAGGTTTAGAGTTGGTTGTAAAACAAGGGTAAACTATGAAAAATTTCAAAAAAACCATGTTGCTTTGCCGATATTTTTAATTATTTATAATTGTTCTCCTTTTATTTGGGTGAAAATTAAAGGTGATTAGAGTAGGCGATGCTACGATGCCTGTGCCGGAAGGTAGACGTAAAAGCTTGAACCGTTATTGATATCGCTTTTTAACCAGATCCTTCCGCTATGTTTTTCGATTATTTGCCGGCATATGGAAAGCCCGAGGCCGAACGATTTTTCACCATCGGTGCCCGGACGTTTAGCTTCGGTGAACATATTAAACACCTGTTGCTGTAATTTGTCAGGAATACCTATACCGTAGTCTTTAACACATATTTCAACCCCTGGGTTCTTTTGGTTTACAATTACATAAATAACAGCGCCTTTTGGACTAAACTTTATGGCATTGCTGATCAGGTTACTGATAACCCGCCATATTTTTTCCCTGTTTATCAATAGCTCGGTAGGCGTGTCCAATAAGCTAAGCATAATATCCTGATCCTTTTCGGCTGCTTTAAACCGGAGCAGATCAACGCTGTTGCTAATGAGACTATTAATTTCAACCCATTCTTTATTGAAGGTTACATTTGCTGTATTTGCAGCCTCCAAAATTTCATTAATAAGTTCAAGGGAATTATAAGAAGTTTCTTTAATAAGATTAATAAGGTCTGTTTGTTCCTCATCCTGTGCATCTTCAACCATCGCTGCTGACAGTGACGCAATGCCCCCAAGCGGATTACGAAGATCATGGGCTACGGCGCGCAAAATGCGGTCCTTTTCCCTGCTTCCCTGGTTTACCTCTTCAAGGGTGTTTTCTAATTCGCTTTTTTGTTGTTTAATTTGATCGTTAAGCTTTTTTATGGCTACGATATCCCGTTTTGACCTTTTCAGGTTTCGAAAAACAAGGAAAATAATGATCACTGCCATCACAGAAAAAAGTACTGCAAGGCATATATAGATCAATTGTAGTTTATTGTGCCCTTTAAGGTCTTCTATCTGATTTTCCTTGTCAAAACTGGCTTGCTGCTGGTTAACGTCCGTTCGTTTTAAAGATGATGTTCTTTTGATTGCCGAGTCCTTTAATGCCGAATAGTTTTTTAAATAAAACAGGCTATTCTGATAGTCCTTTTTCTGCAGATAATAACTGCTCATCAAACCATTCCAGTTAGTTTCGACGTCATCATTTTTGATGGTGTCGAGCTGGGTACGTAAACTTTTTAGCAACTCAAAAAGATCATTTGTTTTATCAGTAATTGAATATAAGCGGGCAAGTTTTATTTCCGTTAATTCCGCGTCGCGGTTATCATAGCCCGGTTTTAAGTTAATGGCGATGCTTTTTTTCAATAACTCATTGGCCAGGTTGTAATCATGAGTTAACAAGGCAAGGTCGCCCTGGTTGCCGAAAACAACTGCCCTGGCTACTTCAAGCAGGTTTGCTCTTTCGGCAAATCTTGTACTGTTTTCGTTGATATAGGCAAGGGCTTTGTCTAAATAATGTTTTGAGCTATCAATATCACCGCTGTTTTTATAACTCTCGCCAATATTATCCAAAAGCTCCTGACGCTGGTAAAAAGCACGAAAATCATCTGTATAAGCATAGCTTTGCTTGTGGCTGATCTTAAAATAATTGGCGGCTTCCTTAAAATGCCCCTGCTTAAACATGATCATGCCCATGCGGTAAGTATATTCAGCCAGTATAGCATCGTCAATAGCATTTTTACCAATAGAGTAGCCCTTATAAAAGTACCTGTACGCCTGATCATACTTTACCATATCTGAATAAGCATCTCCGGTAGCAAAATCTGCTTCTGCAGCTAAAGCAATGTGTTGGTCTGCAGTAACACTTTCTGCGGCTACGGCCTGCATCGTATCAGCATAAGGCATGGCTTTTTTGGGGTCATGCAACGCTTTTAAATTGTAAAGAAAATGAAAGGCGTAAAAACGGAATTTATCGCTTACGAATGGTTTTTTTATGGTTGAATAGGCCGAATCAAGGTATTCAAGGCCTCTTTCGGGTTGAGACCTTTCACCGTCGTATAGGTTTACAGTATCAAATACCGGCTTAAATTGTTTAGAGTAATCCCCTGTGTCGTTAACACTGTTTATGCAGGAATTTAAGGACAATAAAAATGCAATAGCCAGCCAAACGAAATGGTTGAACAACAGTTTGTTTAAATTAACCGGGCTATTAGGGGGCGCCAACATTAAGTGTTTACTTAGCAAATATAATGTTCGTAATTATAACGAACAATATATTTGCGTGAGAATAACATCTATGTTACTAAAAGTTAATGGCGCTGACCGTCTGTTATTTAAAAGCGTCAAGCCCGGTAATATCCATGCCGGTGATTAATAAATGGATGTCATGAGTGCCCTCGTAAGTTATTACTGATTCAAGGTTCATCATGTGCCGCATGATGGGGTACTCGCCGGTAATACCCATGCCACCAAGCATTTGACGCGCTTCGCGGGCTATGGTAATAGCTGTTTCAACGCTGTTTCGTTTAGCCATTGATATTTGGGCAGGAGTGGCCCTGTTTTCGTTTTTGAGTGTGCCTAAACGCCAAACCAGTAATTGCCCTTTGGTAATTTCGGTTATCATTTCGGCCAGTTTTTTTTGCTGGAGCTGAAAACCAGCTATAGGTCTGCCAAACTGCTCGCGCTCTTTAGTATAACGCAGGGCCGTATCGTAGCAATCCATAGCAGCACCCAATGCACCCCAGGCAATGCCGTAGCGGGCCTGGTTTAAACAACCCAATGGGCCTTTTATACCGGCTACATTAGGTAAAAGATTTTCTTTAGGGACCTTAACGTGATCAAAAACAAGCTCGCCGGTTGCTGATGCCCTTAACGACCATTTGTTATGGGTTGTTGGGGTGGTAAATCCTTCCATGCCGCGCTCAACTATCAAACCGCGAATTTTGCCTGCCTCATCCTTGGCCCAAACAACTGCAATATCCGCAAAAGGCGAATTGGAGATCCACATTTTGGCACCATTAAGGATATAATGATCGCCGGCGTCTTTAATATTGGTGGTCATGCCGCCGGGGTTTGAGCCATGATCTGGTTCGGTGAGGCCAAAGCAACCCATCAATTCGCCGCTTGCGAGTTTGGGAAGATATTTTTTACGTTGCTCTTCACTACCGTAGGCATAAATTGGGTACATTACTAATGACCCTTGTACTGAAGCTGTAGAGCGAATACCTGAATCGCCACGCTCTAATTCCTGCATGATGATACCGTAAGCAGTATAATCCAAACCCGCACCACCATATTCAGCTGGTATGGTAGGCCCAAAGGCACCAATTTCGGCGAGTCCCTTTAATAGTTGCGAAGGAAACTCAGCTCTTTGAGCGTAATCCTCAACAATGGGGCTTAATTCTTTTTTTACCCAATCACGAACTGATGACCGGATTAGTTTATGTTCGTCAGTTAACAACTCGTCTAACAGGTAATAATCAGGAGCTTCGTACAGATCTGTTTTGGCCATAATATTATAGTTGGTGAGCAAATATAAAGTATTTAAAGCCGGTAAAAGCAAGCGTAAAACGCTGTTTTTTGGTATGTGGAGCCACTTTATTGCAAAAAGTAGGTTTAAATGATTTAAAGCATGTTTTTGGCAGGAAAATATTTTTAAGGCTTGAAAATCTGGGGGATTGAAAGAAATTTGAAAAGTCTTTTGGTTCGTGATGAGATTTAGATATGGCTTTTATTACTTTTGAACATGATCAATATAGCCTTACAAGGAGCGGAGTTTTTCGCCTACCACGGATTTTACCCTGAAGAGCAAAAAATAGGTTGCCGTTTTTTAGTTGATGTAAACGTAGGTTTTGTGCCGCCCGGCGACCTGCTGGAAGACAACCTTAGTAAAACAGTTGATTACGAACGTGTGTATATTATAGTATGCGAAGAGATGAAGCATCCACGTAAACTGATAGAAACTGTTGGGCAGGCAATTATTGATCGCATAAAGAAAAAATATCCGTTTGTGGAGAGCATCGAAGTTGTCATAAAAAAGCTTACTCCGCCGTTAAGCGGCAAAGTGGCCCATTCGGCCGTTATCATAAATTATAAGAAATCCTGATCATGGAATTCAATAAAATATCGGCTAATATATTAGAAGCCATTGTAGCAGTGGTTGGTGAAAGCTATGTTTTAACCAGCCATGAAAGTCTTGAAAAATATAGTCATGACGAAACTGAAGACCTGGTTTACTACCCGGAAGTGGTTGCGAGGCCACAAACGCCCGAGGAGGTTTCGGCATTGTTAAAAATTTGCAACGAAAACTTAATACCAGTTACGCCGCGCGGAGCCGGAACAGGTTTAAGCGGCGGGGCTTTGCCGGTTAGGGGGGGATTGCTGATTACGATGGAGCGTTTCAATAAAGTGCTTGAAATTGATGAGCAAAACCTGCAGGCTACCGTTGAACCCGGCGTTGTAACCGAAGAGTTTATGAACGAGGTGGCGGCAAAAGGCCTGTTATACCCTGTTGATCCGGCCAGTAAAGGAAGTTGCTTTATCGGAGGGAACGTATCACATGGTTCGGGAGGCCCAAGAGTTGTTAAATACGGCACCATCCGCGAGTATGTGTTAAACCTGCAGGTGGTTTTAACCTCCGGCGAAATTATTTGGACCGGAGCTAATACTTTAAAATATGCATCGGGTTATAACTTAACCCAGTTAATGATAGGCTCTGAAGGTACCCTGGGCATTGTTACTAAAATAGTAGTGAAGCTTATCCCGGCCCCAACGCTGGATGCCTTAATGCTGGCCTCGTTCCCAACAAACGAAGCTGCTTGTGCAGCGGTTTCAGCTATATTCAGGGCTGGAATTATCCCGTCAGCGCTGGAGTTTATGGAGCGGAAAGGGGTAGAGTGGGTTAAACAACATGATGATATTGCTTTTGATCTTCAGGATGCCATCGAAGCATTTTTGTTAATTGAGGTTGATGGCACAAACCAGGATGTAATTTTTACTGATTGCGAAAAGATAAACGCAGTACTTGAAGAATTTGATTGTCGTGATGTATTATTTGCCGATTCTGCTGCTCAAAAAGAAGAGCTTTGGCGTTTAAGGCGCACCATGGCCGTATCGGTTAAATCAAATTCGGTTTATAAGGAAGAAGATACCGTTGTGCCCCGTGCTGCTTTGCCTCAATTGATTAAAGGAATAAAAGAAACCGGTGCTAAATACGGTTTTGAATCAGTTTGTTACGGGCATGCCGGCGACGGGAACCTGCATGTAAATATCATTAAAGCCAACATGAGCGATAGCGACTGGAACAATAAGCTTAAATTCGGTATCAGGGAAATATTTGAACTAACCGTGTCGCTTGGTGGTACTTTATCAGGCGAACACGGTATAGGCCTGGTGCAAAAAGATTTTATGCCGATAAAGTATTCGGATGTGCATTTTGCATTATGGAAAGGGATAAAACAGGTGTTTGATCCTAAAGGAATTTTAAATCCCGGGAAGATTTTTAGTTGAAAACACAAATCGTCATTGCGAGGAACGAAGCAATCCCCGATTAGCAGAGCTGCTCTGTATAGTTAGGGATTGCTTCGTTCCTCGTAATGACGATTTAAGAATTACATCTAACAATCAATTCGTATTCAAAATTAGCCTTGGCTCATCATAATTGATCATCCTATGCCTTTCGGACGATGGGATAGGTACTGATTTATTGGTCGAATAATCGTAGCTAATACAAACCGTTTTGCCGGTTGTTACAATCTCTTCGCCGTTGGGTGTAATCTTTACCAAAACGTGCATCATATCAAAGCTGCTATTGCCTATGCGAATAGTACGTACATAACAGGCAATATTATCCTGAACGGTAATTGGTTTCAGATAATTGATTTCCGAGCGGCCCAGGATAATGCCGGTATTGCTCCAGTCCCAGTTGATAATTTCCTTCCAGTAGCCAATCCTGGCTATTTCAAAATAGGTAAGATATACTGCGTTATTTACGTGTCCGAATGAATCGATATCCGAAAAACGGATAGGAATAGGGGTCTTGTATTTATAATCAGAAAGTTTTTCAGTCATTTTCGGTCATTTTGTCTGCCTAAAACATTTATTGATGACTTTTTGTCGCTCGTTTCGGGCTTTTTTGCCGTTGGTACAGCAGTTGATCAATAGGTTACGAAGTTAACAAAAAACAAAACTTTAGGAGGATATAAAAATGACATTAGTAAAATTTAACAACGGCCTTAAAAATACTTCAGCTAACCCATTTTTTAGTGATGTATTTGATTCACTGATCAATGATTCGTTTTTAAGCGATAAATTAATTGCCCGTGTGCCTGCTGTAAACATCGCAGAATCCGAAAATGAATTCTATGTTGAACTGGCTGTTCCTGGTTTAAAGAAAGAAGATTTCAAGATTAATCTTGATAAAAACGTGTTAAGTGTAGCCGCTGAAAAGAAAGCTGAAAACGTTGAAGAAGGTAAAAAATTCAGCAAACGTGAATATAGCTACAATTCATTTGTAAGGTCGTTCACCTTGCCTGAAAGCGCTGATCAATCAAAAATTGATGCTGATTATGCTGTTGGTATTTTGAAACTTACTATAGCAAAAAAAGAAGAAGCTAAATTTCAAACAAGAGAAATAGCTGTAAAATAATTAAAGACTGTTTTCATAAAGTAGTTAGTTTGGTTTGAAGGCCGCCCCTCTGGGGCGGTCTTTTTTTTACACTTAACCAATCTTTGGTTGTAAAATAAATTTGTCGGCATTTGAATTTTTGCTAAAAATATTAGTATTTTTGATTTGATATGAATGTGGACAGGATAACGGAAAAGCTCAATATTTTGGCCGACGCGGCTAAATATGATGTATCGTGCGCTTCGAGTGGCAGTGATAGAAAAAATAAGGATAAAGGCCTGGGGAATGCGAGTAATGGTATTTGCCATAGCTATACTGAGGATGGACGATGTGTGTCGTTACTGAAGATACTACTTACCAACCATTGTATTTTTGATTGTGCTTATTGTGTATCCCGTAAAAACAATGATATCAAGCGGGCCGCCTTTACGGTGCAGGAAGTGGTTGATCTTACCATTAATTTTTATCGCCGCAATTATATTGAGGGTTTGTTTTTGAGTTCCGGCATTTTTAAGGATGCTGATTACACCATGGAACGATTGGTTCGGGTGGCCAAAAAGCTGCGTACCGAGCATAACTTTAATGGATATATTCATTTAAAGTCTATCCCCGGTGCAAGCGAAGAGTTAATGCGGGAAGCCGGTTTATATGCCGACAGACTCAGTGTGAATTTAGAAATGCCTACCGAGGCAGGGTTAAAGCTGCTGGCGCCAGATAAAAACCGGCAGGATATGATTGATCCTATGCAATTTCTGAAAAAGGAGATTATTCAGAACGCGGAAGAAAAAAAGCTTTTTAAAAAAGCCCCTATGTTTGCTCCTGCAGGCCAAAGTACGCAGGTTATTGTTGGGGCTACATCCGAAAGTGACGAGCAAGTGTTACAGTCAGCTAACTATTTTTACAAAAATTTCAATTTAAAACGGGTTTACTATTCGGGCTACGTGCCGGTATTGGCAGATCAACGCCTGCCTGCTCTTAATACTGCTGTTCCGTTAGTGCGCGAAAATAGACTTTACCAGGCCGATTGGCTTATGCGTTTTTATGGTTTCCAGGTAAATGAGATCGTAAATAATCAAAATCCCTTGCTTGATCTGGATATCGACCCTAAGTTAAGCTGGGCTATCCGGAATATGCAGGTTTTTCCTGTTGATATTAATAAAGCTGATTTACTGATGATACTTCGTGTGCCTGGTATCGGCTTATTATCGGCGCAAAAAATAGTGGCGGCACGCAAATTTGCCAGGTTGGGTTGGGAGCAGCTAAAAAAAATAGGAGTAGCCATTAACCGTGCACGATACTTTATTACGTGTAATAGTAATGAATTTGAAAAGCGTGATTTAACCGGGCAAAATATTAAGCAGTTTATCATGGCCTCATCGCAAAGCAAATACATTAAAAACACGCAAACCCAACTTAACTTGTTTTGATATGAATACGCTGGTTTATGACGGAACGTTTGAGGGGTTGCTTACTGCAGTGTTTGAGATTTACGAGCGTAAACTGTACCCGGTAAAATTGTTGAAAGGGGAGTGGCGTAATAGTGCCCTGTTTGAAGAAGTTATTCCTGTTGTTACCGACGAAGCCCGCGCCAACCGGGTATTAAGGGGATTGCGCAAAAAGCTTTCAGCAGCCGGGGTGCAGCGTCTTTACATTAGCCACATCGCGGAAGTTGAGGGCGAAGATTGCAATGTACTTGGCTTTATTCGTCATGTTTTTGATAGTGATCAAAATATTGAGGAAGATTATGGTAACAGGTATGTGATGCGGCTGTCGGAGATTTTGAAAATGGTGCGGCGCGAAAAGCATAGAATGGAAGCATTCATTCGGTTTCAAAAACTGAATGATGGTACTTTTTACGCCGCCATTGAGCCTGACTTTAATGTGCTGCCGCTGCTAATCAAGCATTTTAAAAGCAGGTATGCCGATCAAAAATGGATGATCTATGATATCAAAAGAAATTACGGGCTATACTACGATCTCCATGATACGCAATTCATCGAAATGGATTTTGATGAATTGAATAAGCCTGTTAATGTAATCGCCGCATATAGTGAAGATGAATGCGTTTATCAAAGCCTTTGGAAAAACTATTTTAACAGCGTAAATATCGTTTCTCGCAAAAATACGAAGCTTCACGTGCGTCATATTCCCAAGCGATATTGGCGGCATTTAACAGAGAAAATTTAAGGTTTTTCTGATTTTACGCTTTTTTTATCTTGGCCTGTATCTTGTTTTTGGTGGCTCTTGTTGAAAAAGGGCAATGTTAGTAACGTTGGTCTTTATTTATCTGATTGTCAGTATTTATACTTGAAATTGGTAGTTTTTACATTGTGGATAACCGGCTGTTTTAAGTTAATAACCTGTTAATAAAAACAATCAAAAATATTTGCGCAATCAGGCGAATGTCCCGATATTGAAATCATCAAGAACGACGTACTTTGACAGCCTTTCAGGAAAACAGAAATTGAATCGGGTGAACCTTCGGGGGAACTAAAGATCAAGGGAAGTCCCTGAGTCACAAGAAAAAATGAAGAAGGCGAAAGTCTTTTGAAAAAAGAAGGTGATTAAATGAGGTGCCGGAATTAAGAAGAAGAACTCTACGGAGGGAAACAACAGAAACCGGTGACATTGAGAATAATCGACCGCTCGTGAGAGCAACCGATGAAGATCATGTCGGTAAGAGATACACAAAACTTGATGCTGTTGGGCAACTACGGTTAAGCAACAGTTTGGAAACGGGAGTTCAAATCGCAAGAGATGACTCCCGTTTTCGCTTTTACAGGTTTTTTTGTTTGGGGAGAAATTTTTCTTCAAAACTTAAAATCGTTATTTTAGGCGGATATGAAGGACGGTCAGCGTAACCAGAAGAAAATATTTGTTTTAGATACTTCTGTGATCCTGTATGATCACAACGCATTTCAAAACTTTCAGGAGCATGACGTAGCCATACCCATCCAGGTATTGGAAGAGCTCGACAATAAAAAGAACGGTAACGATACCCGAAACTTCGAAGCCCGGAGTTTTATCCGGCTGATGGATGACCTGTCGCACAACGGACTCATCAATGAATGGATCCCGCTTAACGGAAAAACTAAAGGTAGTTTTAAAGTGGCCATGGATACCAAAACTACGGGGCAGGATGCCGAGGAGATTTTTGGTTCCGACAAAACAGATCACCGAATCCTGAACGCGGCACTCGGCTTGCAGGAGGAAAACCCCGGGAAGAAAGTTGTGCTGGTATCAAAAGATATCTGTCTTCGCCTTAAAGCCAAAGCGCTTAACCTGCATGCCGAAGATTATGAAACAGGCAAGATCAAAAATCTGGAGGAGCTGTATACCGGTAAAACGGATGTAGATAAGGTAACCGAAAAGCTGATCACTACCCTGAATAAGAATGAAAATGTGCCGGCCGAAAATTTAAAGATAGGCTCGTACACCAATAATCACTTTTACGTATTAAAAGGAAAAAAAGGCGATACAGTAGGTTTTTATAATTCGCAAACTAAACAGCTTGAAAAAGTTACCGAGCAGCCTGTCTTAAATATTCATCCGCGTAACATGGAGCAGTCTTTTGCTATTCATGCTTTATTACACCCGGATATTAAGCTGGTAACTATACAGGGGAACGCCGGTACAGGCAAAACGCTATTAGCTTTAGCCAGCGCCCTTGAGCAGCGTAAATATTACCGCCAGATCTTTGTTACCCGCCCCATAGTGCCTTTAAGCAATAAAGATATCGGCTTTTTGCCCGGCGATATTAAATCAAAGATAGATCCATATATGGCCCCGATATGGGATAACCTGAAATTTATTAAGGATCAGTTTGCCGATGATGAAAAGATGCAGGCCAAAATTGATGAGCTGGTTAACAACGATAAGATCTCTATCGCGCCGCTGGCCTTCATACGCGGGCGCACGCTTAGTAAAATTTTCTTTATTGTTGACGAAGCACAAAACCTAACCCCGCACGAGGTTAAAACCATTATATCCCGTGCCGGTGAAAATAGCAAATTTGTATTTACAGGGGATATTTACCAAATAGATACGCCATACCTCGATGCCGAAAGTAACGGATTGTCTTATCTTATTGACAAAGCCAAAGGACACCCGCTTTATGCTCATATCACTCTGCAAAAGGGGGAAAGAAGCGAATTGGCTAATTTGGCTACAGAGTTGCTGTAGGTACCTGATTTAGGAAGTTTTAAAAACTTCCTAAATCTTACATTTTTGTCATTGTTCCATCAGGCAATCAATTTTTCTAAAACTTCATAAGTTTTTCCTGTGTATCTTTAGGAAATAAACCTCTACTTATGAAAATATCAAAATACCTGCATTCGTGCCTGCTTTTTGAATTGGATAATTATCAGCTTTTGTTTGACCCGGGGAAGTTCTCTTTTATCGAAGGCCTGGTTACCCCGCAAATGTTTACCGAAGTAAAAAGTATTGTAATTACGCATATTCATCCCGATCATTTCGATATTGATATTTTAAAAAGTATTGTTGAATTAAGCGGAGCTGAGGTAATCACCAACACACAGGTAGGTAAGGAATTGGAGAAAATAAACTTAAAATATACGTTGCTTGAAGAAGGAACCCACAAAGCCGGGCCCTTTAAACTTCAGGCGTTCCCGGTTAAGCATGAGTTAATTTTGGATAATCCCCTGCCTCAGATGACGGGCTTCCTGATCAATAACAAAGTTTTGCATCCGGTTGACTCCATGGAGGATAAGTTACTGAATTTTAAGGCCATCGAATTGTTGATCATGGTTTCTATGGCGCCATTTGCTAACGAACCAACAATTGCGGCCTTTGCCGATGAATTACATCCTAAACAAATTTTGCCTGTGCATGACGGATATGCTAAAGAGTTTTTAATCCTTCAACGGTACGGCGCTTACAAAAAGCATTTTGATAAGCAAGGCATCAAATTTCATGAAATTTATAAAGTAGGGGACGGGATAAGTCTTTAACCAGAAGTTTTAAGTAGAACGTATTTCGAAATAATTATCGTTCAAAATTGCAGATCTGGTATAGCATAAAAAAAGAAACCCCCGCCGAGAGGCGGGGGTTCTTTGCGGGCTCAGCCTCCTGCTAAGCCGACCCGCGTTAACCTTATCACAATGCTAAGGTGAGGATTAATAATGAAGAAAACATGAACATTAATTGCTGTTAAATCTTCATCTTAGCGAAAAACATAATTTTAGCTAATGCAGAAACCTGATAGCCTCATTTTTGATATGGACGGAACCCTTTGGGATGCCGTTGACACCTACGCCCAATCATGGAACCTCATATTTCAAAAGCTTGATATTCAAAGAATAATTAAAAGAGATGAACTTCTCCATGTAATAGGCATGGATGGAAAAAAGCTGACACGTGTTCTGTTGCCTGAATTTGACGAAGCGAAGGGCATGGAGATTTACAACGCAGTAAATCAAATAAGGCGCGAAATATTACCCACCAGTGGTGGTATGATGTACAATGGGGTTACAGAGGGTTTAAAGCAATTGGCAAACAAATACAAACTTTTTGTACTGAGCAATTGCGCCGTGGGGATTATTCCACTGTTTTTAACGTGGGCCGGTATTAATGAAGTAATCACAGATAGCTTTGCTTATGGTACTAATCAGATGCCCAAAAGCCATAACATGCATTTGCTCATGGATAAGCATAATTTGAAAAGTCCGGTTTACATAGGTGATACCAATGGTGATGCCGAGCAGACACGCATCGCCGGTATACCGTTTGCGTTTGTTAGCTACGGCTTTGGCAACACGGACGATTATGACGTTAAGTTCGACGATTTTGAATCTCTTACCCAATATTATTTGAGTTTGTAAGTTAAGTTTACATGAAAAGCGTATCACTGCTTGTTTTATTTTTAACTATCCTGTGTGGTTCGGTATCTGGCCAGCGTGCAACCGTAGAGTCGGAGCAATGGCTTACTGAAGATCTCGGTTATCTTTATTTTAATGGCGGGAAGGTTTATTTCAATTTCGACGGGTATAAGAAACATGAAAATAAATACAAAATAGAGCATGATACGCTCAAAATAGTGGATACCTATACCACCAGTGCAGATAATTTTAAACAGCAGCATATTGATCTTGCTAAATTTATCATCAACTATTTCGACGGCAAAAAATTAACCATTAAAGCGGTTAATGAAAATGCTATAAAATTAGCCGGTCGTCCTCCGCTGCAGTTTAAAAATTATAAGGCAAGTTTTGATAACGGCGTCAAATTTTCTAAACTGCGTTTCCTGTCCTCAACATGTTATGGCAATTGCCCTCAATTGTTGATTAATATTTGGGCCGATGGTACTTATCGTTTAAAAGGCGGCGAATTTGCCGATCCCTACAAAGGTGACTATACCGGAAGGCTTACCCGTATGCAGCTTGACAGCCTTAACTATTGGCTAAAACGTAGCGAGCTAAAAAAAATGTACGATTGGAAACAAGGCAGTCAGGTTACGGATGCACCTAATTATTATTTCGATATTGATTTTGAAAACAGTAAAGATAAACTTACACTAACTACTAACGATCCTCCTTTTAATTTAACCGGTTTGGTTAATTTTTTAGTAGAGTCTTTTAGAAAAGTAAACCTCACTAAAATTAAAGAAGGAGAGAAGCAAGCAAATTAAACGGGTGATGGTTATGATATAAATATTTGCTTACCTGCTAAGTTTTTGTAGCTTAGTTAGCAAATAAAATCTACGATGAAAACAAAAACCAAGCTTATTATCACTGTTATATTGCTGCTAATTATAGTGGGCTTTTTTTACTATCGTTATTATTTTGTTTTTGGCGAGGGAACTAAAGCCGGAACAATGAACTATTTTGTAAAGAAAGGCTATGTATTTAAAACATATGAAGGCAGGCTGATTCAAAGCGGAATCCGTACGCAAGTAGCCGGTGGCACAATTGGTTCAAATGAATTTATGTTTTCTGTAACCGACGAAAAGGTAGCTAAAGAACTGAGCAGCAATGCCGGCTCATTTTTAGAGCTTCACTATAAAGAATATCTGCATGCGTTACCGTGGCGGGGAGTAAGCGTTTTTGTGGTTGACAGCGTAGTTTCAGCCAAGCCACTTGCGCCGGGCATGTAACAAAAATATATTAAACTACAACCTGCTTAAACGTTAACCAGGTTGTAGTTTAACTCGCCGTTTTGTTTGGTGATCTTTACCAATCCCCGGTCAAAAAGATAATTAAGCACTTCAATCGTGTTTTTTTCGTGGGTAAAAGTATTTACCGCAGGTTCGTATTCCCTCAGCTTTAATGCAATATCAGCTACTGTAGCATATTTTAAGTGCGAAAGCGTGTAAATTATCTTGTCCTGCGTGCATGTGACCTTGTTGTATTGATCCGGCACGTTGCATGCTGAAAAAGATGTTTGATTTGAATTGCTCATTTGCTTATAAAAATTTGATCAGGCATTAACCGTATCCCTTAAGGATTTGATGGTGTTATGCGCTTTTTTTAAACCTTCTAAATGGTTATTAAGCATGGCTACAACCTGCTCATCTTCCCATATCAGCTCCTTATCATCAAGTGCGGCTCGATAAGCTTTTTTTGCTACGTCCTCACCATATTCACAATCTGAAAGTATCGAGCGATTGTCTTTGCTGGCAAAAACTGATTTTACATCCATCCAGGCATGATAAAACTTGCCCGAAAGTGTAGTGCCCTCTGCAGGATCCCCGCCTAATACGTGAATGTAATCGCGTATTTCACTAACGTAACTTTTGCTTTGATCAATATATTCATTAAAAAGTAAATTCAAACCTGCTTCGTCTGCAGCCTCGATAGCTTTTTGATATCCTGCTATCCTGTCGTTATTTATTTTGATCAGATCATTGAGTGCTGAGATCTGATGCTGTACGTGCTGTAAAACTCCCATGGTTTCGCTATTTTGTTTTAATAAATAACATATCTTATGGGTTAATGTTTTTATATTTTGGTTAGGTATTGACGTGAGATGACTATTAAACCGCATGCTCTTAAATACAACGGGATGAATCGGCGACCGGGTAAACGGCCACCGCCAGGGCTCATCCCGAGGAGGGGTAATAGCATTTTAGTACGTCACTTCTATATTGATTTAAACTTGTACTTAAGCAACGGGGAGAACCGGCAACCGGGTGAGACGGCCGCCATCAAGGTTCTGCCCGAAGAGGGGTAATGGTTATTTAGTTGATGATGTTGCTTGTCTATTGTTGCGTTATATTGGTTTTTTGAACAAAATGGGCCACTTTTTTCAGTAACTCATCCATATCAAAAGGCTTGGCTAAAAAGTCATCAGCACCGGCTATCATTGCAGAATCACGTATATCACGGCTTGCCGATATCATGATAACGGGTATATCTTTGGTTAACTCGTTTTGTTTTAGCTTTTTGCAGATATCGCGGCCGTCTTCGCCGCTCATCCAAATATCTAACAGCAGCAAATCGGGGAGTTCATCTTTCATATCAAGTACCGTTGCACCATCAACGGTTGATGTTACTTCGTAGCCTTCAAATTCAAGCAGCATTTCCACAGCGTCAACAATGCCGGGGTCGTCATCTGCAATCATGATTTTTTTGTTCTTGGCATCCATTTTAGGCGTAAGGGCTTGGTTAAACCCTCTGAAATTATATGTAATAAACTAAACTACTCGTAAACTAACCCAACAAAAATTAACTGTGAGTATCATCTACGGGTAATGCAAAGCAAAAAGTAGACCCTTTGCTTTCAACGCTGTTTACCCACATTCTGCCGCCTTCGCGCTTAATAATTTCTGAAGAGATGTATAATCCTAACCCCAAACCGGGGAAAGTATGCTGCTTATTTCCACTCACCCGATAAAATTGCTCAAACACGCGGTCCTTCTTATCTTCGGGGATACCGACACCAAAATCCTGTACACAAACAATAACCTCATTATTTTCGCGCTGGGCAGTAATGATGATAGTATCGGTATGCGGAGAATATTTTATGGCGTTTGTGATAAAGTTGGTAACAACCTGACTTATGCGGTCTTTATCTGAATAAATTTTACCTGTTGGGGAAAAGTTTTGGATGAGTTTATGTTTTTGTGTAGTGTGCTGCAGGTCTTCTATGGTTTCTTGCAGGGCTTCATTAAAATCAAACCATGTTTTATTAAACTGTAACCTGCCCGAATTAATTTTGGTAACATCAAGCAAATCGCCTATAAGGTTTGTAAGACGGTTGATTTGAGCATCCATTCTAAGTACCATTTCGGCTTTTTTATGTTCGCCTTCTTTGGTAAGCATGGCGCCAAGCACCTGCGCATAGGCTTTTATACTTGTAACCGGGGTTTTTAACTCATGACTTGCAATGCCTAAAAAATCATCTTTTTGGCGTTGGAGTTGTTTCTGCTCATCAATGTCTGTATTAGTGCCAAACCATTTAATTATTTTACCATCAATTATGAAAGGTAAAGCCCTGGACAGATGCCACTTGTAATTCTGATCTTTGTCTTTTAATCTAAACTCGCATTGATAAATATTTCCGGTATTAACTGCGTTGTTCCATGCTTCAATACAACCGGCAGTATCATCGGGGTGAACATTGTTAAGCCATGACGGGCCGGATATTTCCTGAGCAGCCACACCAAAGTAATCTACAGCGCGCTGATTAATGTAGTCGAGCTCACCATCGGGGCGTGCTGTCCAAAGTTGTACTGGCATAAAGTCGGTAACAAACTCAAACTGCCTGATTTGTTCATTTAGTTCCCTGTTTCGTAATTGTACTTCACGCTCGGCAAGTGTCTTATCAGTAACATCGGTGCAGGCACCTATGTAGCCTGTGAATTCCCCACCCGAGTTATACTGCGGATTACCGGTTGCAATACACCATCTTATTTCACCATCTTTTCGCGTAATTCTAAAATCAACTTCGTAAAACCGTCGTGCATTTAAGTCTGCCATGAATTTTTCAACAGCACGGGATTTGTCTTCTTCTATGATAGCAGTGGTCCAGCCAAAGCCCATATGTTTTTCATATTCAATGCCAGTCCAGTCAATCCAGGTTTGATTGACGTAAGTGATGTTACCTTCTGCGTCAGCCATCCACAGTGCAGTTGGCGATGCATTAGTAATATTTTTAAGTAATTGCTCACTATCCGTAAGGGCTTTTTTATCGGCAATTTCCCGTCTCAAGTCTCGTGCAATTGAAGCCCGCCCTTGTGGTAGTCCGGTTACAGCATCATAAACCAGCATCGTGGTGCCATATACGGGTATGGTTTCGCCTGTTTTGAAATGACGGTAAAGGATTTCACCACTCCATTTCCCGTGTTTCATTAAGGTGTTATTTACGTGGTCTTTGAGCTTTGCAAGCTCGCCTGGCATAATAAACTCGCTATTATGTCTGCGATGTTCATTGATGCCCGTAATCCCTAACATTTTTCGGCCGGCAGTATTCACGTAAGTAACGTTGCCATCCAGGTCAGACAGGCTTACAAAATCTGAACTATGGTTAATGAGCGACAGTAATTTATATTGTTCATTCCTTGCGGCTTTTTCGGGCCGAAGGTCGCGGGCTACTGATGCCATGCCGATAGGCTGGCCATTTAACGGGTCGTCAATTCTGAAACAATTAATGTAAACCGGGATGCTTTCCCCCGTTTTAAAATGCTGGTAGTGCATTTCACCTTCCCATTTACCGTGTTGCTGTACTGCAGGTTCAATTTCACTGCTTACTTTATCTGCTTCGTTATTTGCAAAATATTCAACGCCCGGTTTCAAAGCCTCCTTAGTGCTCTCTATACCTAATAAGGCGTATGTTGTTTTGTTGATATAGGTTACCGAACCATCCATGCTTCCTACAGCAACCATATCGGCAGTATTGTCAATCAAGGCAAGCAGCTTTTGTTGTTCCTGTTTGTCAAGTATTTCACGGGTTATATCCTGTACCGTGCCAGCAAAACGTATAGCTTCATTTTTGTCATTAAAATAAGCTTTCCCTTTGAGGTGAATCCAGTATTTCAAATGTCCACTGTTGTCTACGGTGCGGATAATAATATCATAGTTGCCACCTGTAGCGGGATTATAGGCTTGCATCACAGCTGTGCGCAATCGTTGTTCGTCTTCCGGATGTACAAATTTCAGCAGATCGGCATATTTTATTTCGTCGTTTTTTTGAAAACCGCAAAGCTCTTTACAACGGTCGTCCCATATTACGGTTTGCAATTTGGGGTTTAAATCCCATGTGCCTAATTCGGCTGCCTGTAGGGCAAACTGAACGCGCTGCTCACTTTCGGCAAGCTTTTGACGTGTTGTTACCAGTTCGGTAACATCTGCGGCTGTGTTCAATACCCCCCAAACTTCATCGTTATCGTTTCGTAATGGTTTAAAAGTAAAGTTGAAATAAAATTCTTCATGCTTGCCATCTACTAACAAATCAACTTTTTGTTCTTTGCCTTCGTAAGCAATGCCGCTTTTATAAACGTTTAATAAGATAGCGTGAAAGCCCTGGTCTTCTAACTCGGGCAGCAGGTTAAAATAGGTACGGCCAATAACATTATCACCCTTACCCCATATATCGATGATAGCTTTGTTGGCTATCCTGATCTCCATTTCCTCACCTGTGTACAATGCCACCGGTGTTGGCGATTCCTTTATCAAAATACGGAAAACATCTTCGTTTAATTGTTGATGCAGGGTGGTTTGGTTATTCATTGCGCAAATAAAACGTATAAATATAATCCATAATGATTGAAAATGCCAAAGTATCAACAGCGTGTAAACCGTGCTTTTGAATTAAATATTAAGCAGTATAGGTGTAAAATGCGAATGTTGTTAAACAAGCGGCAGTGATGTGAAATTTGTTTATGAGAACAGAAAATGTATATAAATGTTTGAGTTTTCATTTAGAGGCATTAGTTGTAGATGTTTTAAATAATAGGCTATTAAGGGATATATTTTTTCGTATTATTAGCATCGTTAATTCAGTATTGTTTTCAACTTTTTACTGTCACAAAATCAAATACTCCAAAACAATTTTACAAGTATTTTTATTACCATACCAATAAAACAAAATCCTGTATGCTTGATGGTTGCGACATGCAGGTGACTTAAACAAATTGGATTTATATGACCAAATTGCATAAAAAACAACAGATCTCCTCATTTGATCAATTGCCTAAGACGCCTACAGGTATCACCGGTTTAGATGAAATAACAGGCGGCGGTTTACCTAAAGGAAGACCTACTTTGATATGTGGTGAAGCTGGTTGCGGCAAAACGCTAATGTCGCTTGAATTTATAATAAGGGGCGCTACCGAGTTTAATGAACCAGGTGTATTTATGGCTTTTGAAGAAAAAGCAGATGAGCTGGCCGCGAATGTGGCATCGCTTGGTTTTGATTTGCGTAAACTTCAGGATGATAAAAAAATAAGGCTTGATCATGTGCATATTGACCGGAGCGAGATTGAAGAAACGGGTGAATATGACCTGGAAGGTTTATTTATTCGTTTAGGTTATGCCATTGATAGTATCGGGGCCAAAAGGGTAGTATTGGATACACTGGAAAATCTTTTTTCGGGCCTGTCAAACCAGGTCATACTCCGTGCCGAGTTAAGGCGGCTTTTTAATTTTTTAAAAGATAAAGGGGTAACAGCCATTATAACCGGAGAGAAAGGCGAAGGAGGGGCTTTAACAAGGCAAGGGCTTGAAGAGTACGTTTCAGACTGCGTGATATTGCTCGATCACAGGGTAATCAACCAAATCTCCACCCGACGTTTACGGGTGGTAAAATACCGTGGCTCTCAGCATGGTACCAATGAGTATCCATTTTTAATTGATGAAGAGGGTATTTCGGTATTGCCCGTCACCTCTTTAAAGCTTGAAAAAGAAGTATCATCAAAACGGATCTCATCCGGCATCCCGTCGCTCGACAGTATGTTTGGCGGCAAGGGCTTTTTCGAGGGAAGTAGTATCCTTGTTTCGGGCACTGCAGGTACCGGCAAAACAAGTATAGCAGCCAGCTTTGCTAATGAGGTTTGCCGAAATAAAAAGAAGTGCCTTTATTTTGCCTTTGAGGAATCGCCCAAACAGATTCTTCGTAATATGAAATCAATCAACATCGATTTGCAAAAATATGTTGATAGCGGCCTGCTTGAGTTTCATGCTTCGCGCCCTACATTGTATGGGCTCGAAATGCACCTGGTGGCTATTTATAAGATCATTAAAAGATTTAAACCGGCGGCCGTAATCCTTGACCCTATTACCAACCTGATTACTGTAGGTTCGGTGAGCGAGGTAAAATCCATGCTTATCAGGCTGATAGATTTTTTACAGGACGAGCAGATCACTGTCATGTTCACTGCGCTTAGTTTAAATACGGTGGTGAGCGAGCAAACTGATGAAGGCGTATCATCATTGGTTGATACCTGGCTGCTTGTGCGGGATATTGAGTCGAACGGAGAACGTAACAGGGGGCTTTATATAATGAAATCACGTGGTATGAGCCATTCAAACCAGGTGCGGGAATTTACCATAACTGATAATGGCTTAAACCTGGTTGACGTATATCTTGGCCCTGAAGGGGTGCTTACCGGCTCGGCCCGTGAGGCACAAAAATTAAAGGAAAAAACCGGTGTCGCCCTCAGGGACTTTGCCGTATCCCGTAAGGATAAAGAGATACTGCGCAGGCGTATGATGCTTGAATCAAAAATTGCAAGCCTGCAGGCCGAGTTTGAGTCGGCCGAGGAAGAGCTGAACAAAATGTACCTTGAGGATGAATTAAAACAGGAAATCATTGAAAAGAACCGTCAACAAATAACCGATATCCGCCGCGGAAACGTCAATCCTCCTAAAAGTAAATCAAAAAATAAAAAGTAATGGAACTGGAAGAAGCTATAAAATATGAATTGAGATTGTATGTGGCAGGCAAAACGGCTAAATCCGTTACTGCGCTCACCAATCTTAAAAAATATTGTGAAGAACATTTAAAAGGCCAGTATGTTATTGAAGTAATTGACTTACTGCAACAGCCGCAATTGGCCGAGGGGGATCAGATTTTTGCTGTGCCCACGCTGGTAAGGAAAGTACCTGAACCGATTCGCAAAATAATAGGCGATTTAAGTAACGAAGAGAAAGTTTTGGTGGGATTAAACATCAGGCCTGTAAATAATAAATAGATGACGGAGCAAAACCAATCGCCTTTAAATGCCGATGATAACTTAAGCGATGGCGAAAGCCAGTTTTTTCGATTGCGTTTATTTGTGATTGGAGCATCGCCCAATTCCATCCGGGCAATTACTAATCTTAAAAATATTTGTGAACAACATATAAAAGCCAATTATGAGCTGGAAATAATTGATGTTTACCAGCAACCACTTATAGCCGAAGCCGAACAGATTGTAGCATTACCCTTACTTGTCAAAAAATCACCGGGTATTGAACGGAAGCTGATAGGGGATATGTCAAACACCACTAAGGTTTTGAAGGGGCTTGGTATATATTCAGAAAGTTGATCATGGAATCATTCAAATATACATATGAGCAGTTGCTGACCGAAAACAACGAACTTCGTTTTCAGTTAGAGGAAGCCAACGATACTATTGATGCTATTCGTAGTGGCCAGGTTGATGCGCTTGTGGTTAAAGGCGAGGAAGGGCACCAGCTTTATACCCTGAAAACTGCCGATCAAACCTATCGTGTATTTATTGAAAAAATGAACGAAGGTGCCGTAACCCTAAACAGGGAAGGCATTATATTATATAGTAATTCGCGCTTTGCGGCAATGGTTAATGAACCGCTTGAAAAAGTGATCGGTGTTTATTTTGATGCTTTTATCGCGGAAGTTTCGGCAGGAAAATATAAGGAGGTAATAAGGGATGGCTGGAATAACGACTGTAAAGGTGAGATATTATTATCAAGCCAGGATGGTAAGCTGACTCCCTGTTTATTATCCTGTACTACGCTCGACCTTGATGAGGGTACAGCATTAAGTTTGATCTTAACAGACCTGACCACTCAGAAGGAAACAGAATGGGAGCTGAAAGTTAAAAATGATCAGCTGGAAGAGGCCCAGAATATTGCTGAAAGGCTGAATAACGAGCTTGAAGATACCGTAAGGGAACGTACCGCCGACCTGCTCATCAGTCGCGAGCATTTTAAATTACTGGCTAATAACATTCCTCAAATGACCTGGACAAACCTGCCTGGGGGCGAAGTGAATTTTTATAACCAGCGCTGGTTTGACTATACAGGCAGGCGATATGGAGAAACAGCAGGATGGGGCTGGCAACAGATAGTACATCCCGATGACCTGCAAAAAACGATGGATGTTTACCTTGCATCGTTAAATAGCGGAAAAGTTTTTGAACTGGAAAACAGGTACCTGCGCTGGGATAATACTTACCGATGGCATTTAAACCGGGCAGAACCATTAAGAGATGATAAAGGGGAGATCCTTTTTTGGGTAGGTACTGCTACCGATATTGAAGAACAGAAAAAACAACTTGATTTAAAGGATGAGTTTATTGGGATTGCCAGTCATGAGCTCAGAACACCTTTAACAAGTTTGAAGGGTTATTTGCAGCTTATTGCTATTTATAAAAAGGAGGAGGTACCGTTGACGGTGAAGCAATATGTTGAAAAGGCGGGTAGTGCTTTAAATAAGCTTCAGCGCCTGGTTAATGATTTGCTTGATGTAAGTAAAATACACGCAGGCAGGCTTGAGTATGCCATGGCCGAAGTAAACCTTCGGGAACTTGTAGCTCTGACACTGGAGAGTGCCGTCCACCTTTATCCTGAATTTAATTTTATTAATAAATCTGAAAGGGATTTTTTTGTAGACGGAAACGGCGGACGACTTGAGCAAGTACTGGTGAATTTTATCAATAACTCCGTAAAATATTCAACTGGCAATAAAAAGATCATTATTGCGACCGAGCGTATAAATGACAAGGTACGGGTATCGGTAACGGATTTTGGCATCGGGTTATCGGCTGGGCAAATCGAGCATATTTTTGAACGCTTTTATCGGGTTGAGGATAAAAAATTTATGACAAGCGGCCTTGGGATGGGGCTATATATATCGGCCGAAATTATTAACAACCATAAAGGTGATATAGGGGTTGAAAGTGAACTTGGCGAAGGTGCCACTTTTTACTTTGAGCTGCCTTTGCATGAAAAGTAAGTGTATATTTTATTTGAACGCAAAATTGCAGTTGACTGGAATACTTCTGATATTGGCCTTAAAACCTGATATAAAATATGTCTGCCGAAAACGGAAATGTATCTATCTCGAACACAGCTGATGGTATAGCAATCATTAGTTTTTATCATCCGGCACAAAATTCAATGCCCTCTGCATTATTGAAGCAGCTTGCCGGTGCCATATTCAATGCTGGCAATGACCCGCAAACGAAAGTAATAGTTTTAAAGAGCGAGGGAGAGCGTACGTTTTGCGCGGGTGCAAGTTTTGATGAACTACTGCAAATTAAGGATAAGGAAACCGGTGCGCTATTTTTTGAAGGTTTTTCTAACGTCATCAGCGCCTGCCGCAAATGTCCTAAAATTATTATCGGGAGGGTACAAGGAAAAGCAGTTGGGGGAGGTGTAGGCCTCGCTGCCGCCGCCGACTACTGTTTCGCCAGCGAGGCTGCGTCAATAAAGTTGAGTGAGCTTACTATAGGTATCGGCCCGTTTGTAATAGCGCCGGCAGTGATGCGTAAAACAGGATTGGCTGCTTTTTCTCAGCTTACCATCCAGGCAACTGATTTTCAAACTGCCCAATGGGCAAAACAAAACGGCTTGTATAACGAGGTTTATGAAGATCTCCCATCTCTTGACGCTGCGGTATCTGAGCTTGCACAAAAACTTGCTTCATATAATCCTGAAGCACTTACTCATTTAAAGCAGATACTTTGGGAGGGAACTGCTGACTGGGATGATTTGCTTAAGCAACGTGCAGCCATAAGCGGCGAACTGGTTTTGTCGGAATTTACACAACAGTCATTGAATTCCTTTTTTAACAATAAGTCAAAGTAATTGGAATAGGGTGAAGTAGAGTTTGGCATTGTTTTTATATAATTTCATAGATGCTTCTCATTTTTAACAGATTAGTTGTAATTTAACATTTGTACACCTAAATCAGTTTTTTAACCAATAAGATAGTCGTTTTACGCGGGCCTCATTGCTCATCACTTTATTTGAATGAACTATCCTCAAAAAAACAAGTTCGTTATTATTATAAGCATGCTTATCATGCTTGTTTTTTGTTTGCTGATAACAAGCTGGCTGCTCAATACAATAGCATGTATAACTATAACCATCACCGCCCTTATACTGCTTAATTATATTGAAAATAAGCGGCTTAAAAGCGAAAAAAAGATCATTAAGCTTAATAATGCCCTTACCGAACGAATGCAGCATCACACTGCTGAACTTGTTGAAACTGTTGTTAAACTGGAGGTTAGTGAAGAAAAATATCGCTCACTTATCGAACAAGCTTCCGACGCTATTTACGTGATTGACTTTGAAGGGCGTTTCACTGAAGTAAACGCCAGTTTGTGTAAAATGACGGGCTACAGCCGCGAAGAATTGCTACAGCTTAAAGTTGAACAGATCATTGATCCCGAAAACTTAAAATCCGAACCGGTAGTGCTTGGCCCGGATGATCTGCATACGGCGGTAATGAAAGAACGGCGTTTTGTGAAGAAAAACGGGCAGGTATTTGATGTAGAGGTTAATGTTAAGAGATTTACTAAAGACAATGTGCTTGTTATAGCCCGTGACATTACCAACCGCAAAGTAATGCAGGCTGGTCTTAGAGAAGCCGAGCTTAAATTCCGCACATTGGCCGAAAAATCAGTGGTTGGCGTTTACATTGTTCAAAAGGGCACATTTATCTATGTTAATCCGCGTTTTGCTCATGTTTTTGGTTATGAACCTGACGAATTGATTGGCGTCTCGTCTGTTGATGTTATTATTAGCGAACAGTATAAAGCCATCACTCTTGAACATGTGCGGGCAAGACTTGCGGGAGAAGTGGAGAGCATCAATTATGAAGTAATGGGGATCCGTAAAGATGGCTCAAACAATTGGGTTGAATTTTATGGCTCCCGAACGCAAATTGATGATGAGCCGACTATTATTGGTTCAATGATTGATATAACGGAGAGGAAAAAGATTGAGGAAGAGCTACGGTTATCTGAACAAAAATATAAGCTTCTTTTTGATAGTAATCCATTGCCAATGTGGATGATAGCCAAAAGTGATCTTTCAATTATAGCTGTAAATCACGCTGCCACCAAACACTACGGCTATACTGCCGAAGAGTTTTTAAGCATGACCATTAAAGATGTAAGGCCCCGCGAAGAGTGGGACGAAATGTATAAAGGTTATGCTGAAAAAGCACCTAATTGGGGCAATACTATAACTACTCTCCATCGCAAAAAGGATGGGTCGATGATCAATGTGCAGATCTTTGGACAGGATATTATGTATGAAGGGCGTTTGGTGAGGCTTTCGATTGCTAATGACATCACCGAAAAACTCCGGTCGGAAGAGTTACTTCAAAAATCAGAAGCAAACTTGCAAACCATTTTAAACACAACAGATACCGCGTATGCCCTGTTTGATAAAGATCTGAAGGTTTTGGCATTTAATCATAAAGCTGTAGAATTTGTGCGAAGCCAGTTTAATCATAATCCGCAAAATGGTGATAAACTTGCCGATTTCTTTCCGCCCGAACGTTTTCCGCAATTTATTGAATTTAACCAGCAGGTTTTGAATGGCCAAAATGTGAGTTATGAGGTAGATTATGTTCAGACGGACGGTTCAAGATGCTGGTTTTATGTGCGCCTTTTCCCTATCAGGGATAGCCAGGAAAATATCTTAGGATTAATGATGGCGCTCTATGATATTACCGAAAGAAAGAATATCGAAAATAATCTTAAAGTAGCCTACGAACGCATCCATAACCATATTAATCGCATAAAAAACATGGCCTGGAAGCAATCGCATTATATGCGTAGTCCTGTGGCTAATCTTAAAGGTCTGGCAGAATTATTAAAGGACAATCCTACGGATACCGTGACGCTGGATTATATGATCACAGAGCTTGAACGCCTCGATGCCGTAATTGTTGAAATGGCCAGTGATGCTGCCAGTCATGATTAAATAAGAAGCCCCGGCAATCCCGGGGCTTCTTATTGTTTTACCAGTGCCTGCAGTAACGGGGTGCACGGTAATATCGGTGATAATATACGGGAGCATCATAATAGCGGGTAGCGTAGTAACGAGGCTGGCCGTAATAAACGTCGGGTCCGTAATAAACAGGCCTTGCGTAATATCCTCTTGCGTAAACTACCCTGTGATATGGGCGGCCAAAATGAGCATTTATACTTATACTTTGTGCTTTTGCAAACTGAAAAGAAAATACCATCACAAAAGCTATTATTGAAAACCGAATTAATTTCATAGTTGTAAATTTTAGTTAATACCTAAATTGTAATACACAATTATGACTGGCGACAAGAAAGTTGGTTTAATCAAAAATTTATATTTTTAGGTATGTATTACTTTGTCTTTTCTACAATAGTTGTTCTCATCATAGTTGGCTTACTTTATATCAAATCATATTATGACAGGTTACGCTGGGCAAAAAAGAGATTGGTGAAAATTCAGGGTAAATGGGGTAAGCCGCTCAATACCCGACGAAATTTCGACCTGATCAGAACTTATTTAGACTCGGCCAATGATAAAAATAAAGTTTCTGTTCAGACGGCCGACGACCTTGACCTGATCAGCGTTTTTAATTATATCGACAGAACAAACAGTAAACCAGGCAAACAATATCTTTTTAAGTTACTGTATCAGCCCACAACTGATATCGATGCTTTACATGACCTCGATAATGCTGTTGAAGACCTTAATATGGATATCCCCGGCCGGGAACTTATAGAAGTTGAACTATCAAAACTTAATAGTCCCGACGCGTATTTTATCGCAGATCTTTTTCTTAAAGAACATAAACCGGTATTTTCGTCGGTAGTAAATTTTTATGCAAAGGTTTCTCCATTCTTGGTCATCGCGGCTTTAATATCGCTCATCGTTATACCCAATATCTATAGCTTTATCTTTTTGGTGTTGTTGTTTGCTTACAACATCGGGATACATCTTACCAGCCGCAAGGCCATCTCCGGATATGCCAGATCGTTACCGCAATTACTGATCATGTATAAGGTAGCAGTGGCGTTGGTAAAAAGCGGGGAATTTGGCTCGACTACAGCAGTAAAGCAGAGCCTTATTAATTTAACAGGTTTAAAACGTGCACTTAAGTTTGTGAATATAGAAAGCCGCTTCGCGAGTAGTACAAGCGATATCGGTTATGCCGCGTTTAAGTTGTTTAAATTGCTTTTTGTAATTGAGCCTAACACCTATACATCGTCATTAAAACAGATTGCTAAATATAGCACCGATATCAAAGAAGTATATGAATTTATTGGCCTGGCTGATACGCTGATAACTATACAATCTATCCGGGATGGCTTACCGCTTTATTCAAAGCCGGAATTTACGGGTGTTGATGGCAAAATAGAACTTACCGAACTCTTTCACCCGCTGGTAGCTAATTGTGTAACCAACTCGCTGTATACCACAGAGGCCGATAGGGGAGCGTTGATCACCGGGTCGAACATGGCGGGGAAAACTACATTCATTAAAGCGCTGGCATTAAATACGCTGCTGTCGCAAACCATATTTACAAGCTGCGCAAAGGCCTATAAAGCGCCTGTGTTAAAAATAAAAACCAGTATTAAAACCAGCGACAATATTGATGAACAAAAGAGTTATTTCCAGGCGCAGGCCTCTGCTATTTTAAATATCATCGATAACAGCTCTCAGAAAGAAGATATAAAAAGCCTGGTGATCATCGATGAGATTTTCAGGGGGACAAATACCATTGAACGTATAGCAGCAGCGAAATCGGTGCTTTCGTATATCACCGCTAACCAGAACTTTGTGTTTGTTTCAACCCATGACCTGGAGCTGGCCGAACTGCTTGATGAAGATTTTATTGTGTACTCATTTTCTGATTCAAAAGACGGTCGGGTACTCGTGTTTGATTATCTGTTGAAACAAGGTTTACTTAAAAGCACCAACGGCATAGCCATACTCAAATCAATGGGATATCCCGAAACTATTATTGATGAAGCTGATATTATTAGTGAGCGAATGATGAATAGGTATTTGGTGTAAGCCGCACAGGTGTTCGGAAGATGCAGATCAATTGAAAATGTTGGTTTAAAAGGTCATGTCATTGCGAGGAGGCACGACGAAGCAATCTCGTAGCTATACAGACTGGACATGCATTGGCTGCGAGATTGCCGCGCTACGCTCGCAATGGCATATTTTTCATGTTCCCTCGGGGGCTCTTGCAGAAATCCTGAGGGAACTTTAACAAAATCTCATTAATTAATCCTCATACAACCTCAGCCGGTTTTTCAAATATCTCATGTCTTCCTGTAGTTTTTCAACCCGTTCAAGTAGGTGGGAGATAGCTTCAATACCTGCTATATTGATATCCAGTTCGTGCAGGCTGATCAGCTTTTCCAGCTTTTGAAGTTCGGCTTGGGGGATGAAGGTGGTTTCGTTGATGATGGTAATTTCAACCAACCCGGCTTCATGTAATGAAGTAATGAACGTGTACTCAACATTATGATATACACAAAAATCGTTTGCGGCTATTAACTCTGCTGTTTTCATAATGCGTTTAATTTAGGCTGATGATTTTGCCAGTTCTTCAAACAGTTGCTTTTGTTTCTCGGTAAGGTTGGTTGGAGTTTGGATATCATAGGTCAGGTACAGATCGCCAAATTCATTCTCTTTTTTATATACGGGCATACCTTTGCCCTTCAGCTTTACTTTGGCACCGTTTTGTGTTTCGGGGCTTACTTTCACTTTAACCTTGCCGTTTAATGTATCAGCAGTTACTTCTCCGCCCAAAACCGCGGTGTACAGGTCAAGTTTTAATGTAGTATATAAATTGTTTCCATCACGTTTAAAGCTGGCATCAGGGGCAACGTTAAACTGAATATAGAGGTCGCCGGCAGGGCCGCCGTTTACACCCGGAGCACCATGCCCGGCTATTTTAATGGTTTGTCCGTTCTCGATACCTGCGGGTATAGTGATGCGGATATTTTTACCGTTAACGGTTAGTGTTTGCTTGTGTGTTTCAAGTACGTCACGAAGATTTAAGCTCAACGAGGCATTATAATCCTGCCCGCGGAATTTTGCCTGCCTGCCTCCGCGCGCGCTTCCGGCACCGCCAAACATCGACTGGAAAAAGTCTGAAAAATCTTCACTTCCAAAACCATCAGCGCTGCTAAATCCCTCCGCACCGCCGAATCCGCCATACTCTCCAAAGCCGCCGGCCTGTTGACGTGCCTGTTGTTCGTACGCTTCGCCATGCTGCCAATTCTCACCGTATTTATCGTATTTCTTTCGCTTTTCAGGGTCGCTTAATACCTCATTTGCCTCGTTTAACTGCTGAAACTTTTTGTTGGCCTCTTCGTCGTTAGGGTTAAGATCGGGGTGATATTTGCGGGCCAGTTTGCGGTATGCATTTTTAATATCCTTTTCGGATGCATTTTTATCAAGCTCTAATACTTTGTAATAATCTATAAAAGCCATGGCTGGGTTTAATATAAACAGATGTGTTATTAACTATTAAATATACAGCTTGGTTTTAAAACGAATGGCTTTTTTAATGTCATTTGATATAAGTGCACCGGCTTTAAAATTATGACCAGTGGCCTTTTATTTAAAGTTTGCAAATACTACATTTGGCGTCCTTAAATTAAAGCATATGCCTGTAATAACCCAAGCTACCCTTGTTGATGTTTCTGAACTTAACGTTTTAGTGAACAGTGCTTACCGTGGCGAAAGCTCCAAAAAGGGATGGACAACTGAAGCCAACTTAATTGATGGCATCCGCATTGATGAAGAAACGCTTACCACTTATATGAATGATGAAAATATCATCATTTTAAAACATACCGACGAAGATGGCTATATTACCGGTACGGTTTATCTTGAGATCAGGTACCCGAAGCTGTATGTGGGCATGTTTAGTGTATCGCCATTGCTGCAAAATAAAGGGGTAGGGCGTGCTTTAATTGAAGAAGCGGAAGTCTACGCACGTAAACACAATTGCCATACGCTAACCATGACAGTGATCAGCACCCGTTTTGAACTGATAAGCTGGTACGAACGCCGCGGCTACAAACCAACCGGCGAAATCCAGCCTTTTCACGCCCATGGACGTTTCGGCGATGCTAAACAGCATATTGAACTGATAGTGATGGAGAAAAGTATTTAGAGTCTTTAGTCGGAAGTCTTAAGTTCTAAGTTTTTAGTCGAAAGTGCTAAGCAGAGTAAATTGACTTTAAACTTAAGGCTCAAGACTTAGAACTTCATTGGTTGAATTTGGTATAAATCGGCTTAGAGCTTCAGACTCAAGACTTAGAACTTAAGCCTTAGGACTTCAAAACAAACTCCAGCACCTCGCTGATCTTATCAGCCTGTTTAAAGTTTTCGTGGGTTAAAACAGTTTCTACGTGTTCATGTGCCCAGGTAGTATGAAAAGGTACGTGAACAGCATGCCCGCCAATATTGATCACCGGCATCACATCTGATTTTAGGGAGTTACCGATCATCATAAATTCTTCGGGATTGATGTCGAGGTGTTTGATCAGCTTGATGTAATCATCTTCCTTTTTATCGCTCATGATCTCGATGTGGTGAAAGTAATGTGCCAGCCCAGATTTTTTGAGCTTGCGTTCCTGGTCAAGCAGATCACCTTTGGTAGCTACAACCAGCCTGTAGTGGTCTTTTAATGAAGATAATACATGCTCTACATCATTTAGGATCTCTATAGGTTGATTAAGCATATCCTTGCCATACTGTAGTATGGTTTCAACTACCTCAACACTGATGTTTTTTTCGGAAATGCTTAGCGCTGCCTCTATCATGCTCAGGATGTAGCCTTTTATTCCGTAGCCATAAAGCGGCAGGTTATCAACCTCAACCTTAAAAAGCTCTTTGGAAATGGTATGCTGGGGCGAAAAGTTTTCGAGCAGACTGCAAAACCTTTCTTCGGTAGCTTGAAAGTAAGGTTCATTTACCCAAAGGGTATCGTCGGCATCAAAGGCAATTACTTTTAGGTTCATTTGAAGTATCTGGTTTACCTGGTGCAATAATAATACATCAGGTTGATTTTAGCAGCATAAAGGGCCGTTAAGCATCAATAAATATTTAACATTTATTAACTATTGAGCTCAATTTAAGCGATTTAAAAATAAAGTAAATTTGTATGCAACCTTATTTCAAAAGCTACGTCTCATAACTTAAATGGTCAAATTAATATTCGTTTAAATGGAAGAGATACTGCCACCCTTAAAAGAATTTATTGTTGATTATTGCAACAGGTATAAGATCCATAAGGTTGATCCGCACAGCCTGAGCCTCGAGACCAGTATCGATCTTGATCTGGATATTTTTGATATTGAGATAGACCTTTTTCTTGCAGATTTTGCCGAAGAATTTAATGTCGATCCATCCAAATTCAGCTGGTATAAATATGGCTATCCCAAAGGCTCAACCCGGGTAAAAATGATAAAACTGATGTTTGGCTACAACACCACATGGGTTAAACAGCTGGCTCAATACTGCTACACTCCCAAATTTAAAGTGCGCAACCTACAGGATGCAGTCAAAACGGGCAAATTGGTTTAATGAATGATATAGGTTTCACCAATCCGAAATCGGTGAAATCAGAAAGCAATTGGTGAAATCCCCAGAACAAAAATCAGCGAAATCAATGTAATCAAAAAAGTCAGCGGTTAAAGATCGGCAACCCCGGTATGTTTACGTTTGATGAAATTCCTGATATCCAACACAATGCCCGCAAAAAAGTAAAATATCAGCGGAAAGCCCACTGCTAAAAAAGAGGAGTAGATAAAGAAAAGTCTGATTTTGGAGATAGAAATATTAAAACGTTCGCCAAGATAGGTGCATACGCCAAAAGAGTACCGTTCAAAAAAAGTGAGTATTCGCTGTAGCATGGTGTCAGGCCAGTTTTAGTATCTTATTACCAACGCCGCATTGCAGGCATTTCTTATAGTTACAGTAACTATTTTTTAACTCAAGCAATGCCTGTGATTCAAACGCAGTATCAATTTTCACTCCTAAGTTAACAAAATCGGCGATAATATTGTTTTTTTCGGCCGGTAAATTTTCTAATAATTTAAGACTACGACTAATATAATATTGCTGCTGATGCTGTTTGCCATAACTAAACAGGAACAAAGCCACCGTATTGAGCAGCAAGATATCAACAGATCCATCACCCATACTTTTTGACGACGGCTTGGATTGTAAATCAAACCGGTAATGATCTTCCCAGTAATCGTTCACTTTGATCTCCGTGAACAAACCACGCAATGCCTTCACTTCTTTAATTTCCAGTATTTTGGATAACAGGTGGTTTGACTGTACTATAAGCGCCGCGAACTGCGCCAGCCTGATGGTTGGAAAGTTCTGAGGCCTTAACCGCATAAATTTCCACAGGTGGTTCTCTATCGGTTTAAGGTTGTATTTTTTACTGAGGTATCCGTATTCCTTTTGAAGCTTCAAAGGGTATTCATCTTTAAACTCACCCTCCAAAAAGCCTGCCTGCCCAAATATCAGCGCCTCTATTTGCATGGCGTTGTTTTTGTTTTTGGCGAGGATCAACTGTGGCAGGGACTTAGCCATTAGTTCAAATGGCAGGGCATTAACTTTAAAGCCAAAATTCGCTGCCAGAAACTGGTAAAAAGTTTCTTCCCAGTCGCCCTTATTAAGTGCTAAAGCTGCCGCTACATTGGCCGATCGCTTTTCCATCCTTTCAACCAGCACGCGGGTAAGCCAGTTTTGCATGGTGAGGCCATCAACGGTTGCAATGCCAGCTTCGCAGGGAATAAAGGTTTGATTGCCGAAAACCAGTTTATGGTATTTGTTATAAAGCTCTTCACTGATGCGGCTTTGCAGTTCAAGTGTTGGAACTTTGCGCCCGTTTGGCAGAAACAACGGCACATCATTGCGATAAACTACATGCAGTATCACGTTATCAAAAGCACCATCATGCGTATGTCCGTGCTTTTGCCAGTCGGAAGCAGAAAGGTGCACTTCTACATTCCCGGCCCAAATCGTTTCGCCGATACGGATCCTTGCATTATGAAAATCAGGGCCTGAATCTGAATTATGTAGTCCTGCCGAAAAGATCTCCAGTTCTTCACCATCTACAGTTTGCAGGTTTTCGCGCTCAAAAAGTCTGAATTTCCAGATGTAATGCAAAAAATCTTCGGTGAAAAGCATGTTCGGTGAGTGGTTGATAAGGTTAGATTGGGTTGATTATGTTGTTTTATAAAGTTAAATATGCCGGTTTGCAACTTTCCTTTAGATCCTAAAGGTTTAAAATACTAATTATATTTTATTTCGTTTTCTCCTTATTAAATAGATTATTAAAACGATTATAGCAATAAATGCTAAAGTCTCCCACCATTTAATTACAAGGTAAAAAGAAAAGCCGTTAGATACTGGACTAACCTGTAAAACGGTGTAAGAGTTACTTATCATGTGATACTGTTGGTTATTTAGGTTTTCATCTGTTTATATAGGCCTGGTTATTACCCGGGTATTGCAGCTCTATTTTAAAATCCCTAATATTACGGAAACCAACAATATCTCCCAAGCCTATGAATGAAATAAAATCACCAGTATCCCAAACAACGGGTGGGCGCATCAAATCCATCATTGGCGGATCGCTGGGTAATTTGGTTGAATGGTACGACTGGTATGCTTATACAGCCTTTTCCCTTTATTTTTCAGACGCTTTTTTTCCTTCAGATAATCAAACGGTACAGCTATTAAATACTGCGGGTATTTTTGCCATCGGCTTTTTAATGCGGCCTATAGGAGGCTGGGTGATGGGGACCTTTGCCGACAAACGCGGCCGCAAAACCGCACTCACGTTTTCTGTATTGTTGATGAGCGTTGGCTCGCTCATCATTGCCATAACGCCGGGCTATAAATCTATTGGTGTTGCCGCACCTATATTGCTGGTTTTGGCTCGTATTATCCAGGGCTTGAGTGTAGGTGGTGAGTACGGTACCAGCGCCACATATTTAAGCGAAATGGCCACGAAAAAGCATCGTGGTTTTTACTCAAGCTTTCAGTACGTAACTCTCATCATGGGGCAGTTGCTGGCACTGGGCGTATTGGTTTTGCTGCAGAGAGCGTTTTTATCCGAAAAACAATTGCACGACTGGGGCTGGCGCATTCCCTTTGGTATAGGAGCAATACTGGCTGTTACCACCATGTACTTAAGAAGGAGCTTACAGGAATCGTCCTCATTTGAAAAGGAGGGGGCTAAATCTAATGCCATGAACGGTACTATAAAAGCTTTAACGCAGCATCCAAAAGCTGTTTTTACGGTAATAGGTTTAACCATTGGTGGTACATTGGCCTTTTATACCTTCACTACCTACATGCAAAAGTTTTTGGTTAATACTTCCGGTTTCAGTAAAAGCGATGCTACGCTGATCTCAACTTTAACCTTAGCCGTATTTATGGTGATACAGCCGTTATTCGGCTTATTATCAGATAAAATTGGCCGTAAACCACTGCTTATTGGTTTCGGGATACTGGGTACGATTTGCACTATCCCTATTATGACCTTGCTAAGTCATACCAAAGATGTATGGGTAGCATTTGCATTGATCCTTTGCGCACTGATCATCGTAAGTGGCTATACCTCAATCAATGCGGTTGTAAAGGCCGAACTTTTTCCTGCTAATGTTCGTGCGCTTGGGGTGGGCTTCCCTTATGCCATAGCCGTATCGTTATTTGGCGGTACTGCCGAGTATATCGCCTTATGGTTCAAGAATGAACATCATGCGCAATGGTTTTACTGGTATGTAACTATTTGCATTGCGCTGTCATTGATCCTGTACATCACTATGAACGATACGCGTAAACACTCAAAAATGGAAGATGAGTAAATTTTTAGATGTGCAAATTACAGATGTGTAGATGGTATGTAACCTTCGCGTAAATTAGGTGTTAAATTAATGATAAATCTATCAAGCCTGGTTAATGTTCAGGAAATGTATTTCATCCACGTGAATAAAAAGTATTAATTTTGCCCGTTCATTACAAGGGATAACCCTTAAATTTATGACTGAAACAAGTAATTTATTTCAACTGGCAGTAACATTACTGCAACAACTGATATCCATCCCGTCGTTTAGTAAAGAGGAAGACCGCACAGCCGATCTGATCAACGAATTTCTTGAGTCGCATGGAGTAACCACCTATCGCAAACTAAATAACATCTGGGCTTGGAACAAACATTTCGATCCGGCAAAAGAAACCATCCTGCTTAATTCGCATCATGATACTGTTAAACCCAATTCGGGTTATACACGCGATCCGTACGATGCCAAAATTGAAGACGGTAAATTATATGGCCTTGGCAGTAATGATGCCGGAGGCTGTCTTGTTTCGCTCATAGCGGTGTTCCTGTACTTTCATGATAAGGAAAACCTAAAGTACAATTTTTGCTTAGCCACTACTGCCGAAGAGGAAATCTCAGGCGTGAATGGCCTGGAGCTGATCATCCCCGAATTAGGGCAGTTATCATTTGGTATTGTAGGCGAACCAACACTGATGCAGTTGGCCATTGCCGAACGTGGTTTAATGGTGCTGGATTGTACCGCTCATGGCCGTGCCGGTCATGCCGCTCGCGAAGAAGGGGAGAACGCTATTTACAAAGCCCTTACTGATATTGAATGGTTCCGCTCGTTTAAATTTCCTAAAGAGTCGGAAGTTTTTGGGCCGATAAAAATGTCGGTTACCATTATTAACGCAGGCTCACAACATAACGTAGTGCCTGCCAGCTGTGTGTATACCGTTGATGTGCGCGTTACCGATGCTTACCGTAACGAGGAAGTATTAGAGATCATCCGTGAACATGTTGCAAGCGATGTAAAACCACGTTCTATCAGATTAAAACCATCATCTATCCCAAAAGAACACCCCATAGTTCAGGCAGGCATAGCACTCGGTCGTACCACCTACGGTTCACCAACAACATCCGACCAATCATTACTGGATATTCCATCCATAAAAGTTGGCCCCGGCGATTCCGCACGTTCACATACTGCTGATGAGTTTGTTTATGTGGATGAGATCAGGGAAGGTATTGAGTTGTATATTAAGATGCTGGAGAGTATTAATTAAAAATAGTTAAAAATATGGGTGTCATGCTGAGCCTGTCGAAGCATGGTGGGCAAGGCCTCTGCGCACGACCCTTCGACAAGCTCAGGGTGACAGGCCTCCGCACCCGTATAAAAATGCAACAGCCCCATTTACCGATCCGTAAATGGGGCTGTTACATTTGTGACAAGGCCTTATTATTTAACCGGTGTAGGCCTTGTTGGCGTTAGCGGAATTAATCCCTTAAACATCTTTGCACCATCGCCTGTAAGTCTCAGATAGTAGTCGGCAGAGCAAGCTGTACCGTCTTCATCAAGGGTTACAAATGATGAGCCTGCCGGTACAAAATCCTGGCTTTCGGCGGTCTTGGCTATCTGGTTACCTTCATTATATTCATCAAACATAGAAATGTAAAGGCCCTGCGCGCCAACGCTTTTCATGTTGAAGAACTGGCGCCACATAAAATCACCGTGGGCACGCTGATGTTGCTGTAAATCGCCGGGAAGAACACAAGGCTGATAATCGATACCATGGGCTTTACAATAGGCTACATCCGGGCGGTTAACCGAGCTGTAAAAGCTATCCGATTCACTTTTATTGCCAATGCGGCCAACCATCCATGGGGATATCATATCCAGGGCACTATAAGCTGAAAGGAATGCCGGCTTTGAGTCGCTATCCTCGGTACGCCAGTGAGTAGGCACACCGCCAATAACATAACACCCTTTGCTTTTAAACCATTTGATCACATCCTGGCATTGTGCAGCGGTAAAAGGGTGGTTGTCGTCGCTAAAACCAAACCCCCAGATACATACTACCGGCTTGCCATTTTGCTTTGCATAAGCCGGAGATGCGGTATAAACCGACATTTTGTTGGTCCAGTCAGTTTTGATTTCCGATTGCATATCTTTCCAGCCGCTTACATCATACATAATGTAAAACTTAACGCCGTTTGCTTCGGCTGCTATTTTGGTTTTCGCCGCCATGGCATCACGTACCGGACCTTCCAATCCGCTTGGGTTAAAACGCTGCAGGGCCGCGCCGTCGATACCGTATTGCTTCATCCATTTAAACTGCACATCAATAGTTTGATCTGAAAAAGATGAGAATACATTAGCCGGCTGACCGTTGTTGAGGTTGGCATACTTAGTAGGGAAGGTTTTGGTGTAGTCGCGAACATCGGGCCATGACGCGATAGCAACATTGGTAGGAGAGGGCTGCTGTTCCCAGGTTTGTGCCCAATGCCAGTACCGGTCAATCGGTGAGCCATCTCCAATTGCTGCAAACCATCCCTGGTAACCTACAACTACTTTACCCACAACGTCGCCAACGGGAGAGGGGGTAAGGTCTATTGTGTCTTTTGGCTTATCTGGCGGCGTAACATCGCCTCCTCCGCTACTTTTCTTTGAACAGCTTAATGCTACCACCATCATGGCGGCAATGCAAAATGTTGTTGAATTTTTACTTCTGATATTTTTCATCGATCATTGATTAAAGGGGTTATGTGTTCGATTGGCTATTTTGAAGCTGTTGGTTCAACCATTTTGATAGAACCATCGGCATTGTAATAAAGTTTATCCACGCAGATGGATCTTAACCAGTCTTCATGTGATAATGCACTGGTATGATAAAATGAGTACCACTGGCCCTTATATTGAACGATGGAGCCGTGATTGGTATAGCTATCTGTTGGGTCCATATAAATACCACCGTAGGTCCATGGGCCCAGCGGACTTTTACTGGTGGCGTAGTTCATGCGGTTATGCTTTCCGTTAACGTCATGGTTATCTGAATATGAGAGGTAATAAATACCATTGCGTTTATGCACCCAGCTTGCCTCATGAAAATCTTTAAGGCCTTCCATTGTTTTCATTTCGCCGTTAATTTCCATCATATTATCCTTGAGTTTGCCGCCTTTACAGGTACCGCCGCCTCCGTAATAAAAATAGGCTTGTCCATCATCGTCAATGAATACACAAGGATCAATCATCGATTCAAGCCCTTTAATATAGCCCTGAACGGTAAAGCCGCTTGCCGGGCTTTTGCTGGTTGCTACACCAATTTTCCAGCTGTCGTTCCACTTGGTATCGCTTGGATGCGGGAAATAGAAATAATAGGTACCATTTTTATAAGCACAATCCGGGGCCCACATAAAACCGCCTTCTTTACGGCCCCAGGGCACCTGTGCGGCGCGGAGAATCTCGCCATGATCTTTCCAGTGTACCATATCATCTGTCGAAAAAACATGATACTGATCCATCAGATCGCAACCCCTTGCCGGGAAAATATCGTGTGAGGCATAAACATACAAGCGGCCATCAGCCCAAACGTGTGCAGATGGGTCGGCGGTGTACATGCTCCTGATAAATGGGTTGCCGGTGGTGGTATCGGCGGTAGTTTTTTCCTGTGGTTTTGCTTTTTCCTGGGCTTTGGTGCAACTGTTTCCGGCAAGCACAAATGTTATAGCCAGCGTTGCAGGCAAAGTTTTTATTGCCAGTGGTTTAAATAGATTGGTTAAATTCATTACGATATCTTCGTGTTATTGAAGTCGGCCACAGTCGATATCCTGCGGCCGGCTTTCTATTTATTATGATTGGGGAATAATTATTTGGATATGAACTTCAGGTCATCAACACCGGTAACCAAATCGCCGTGATCTTTGGTTTGGGTAAAGAAGAAAATCCTGAAGTGGTTAATAGCTGTGTAGTCGGCACCTCCATCTCCGGTTTTTATAGACTTGTCAAAATCCAGTGTGATTTGGTTCCAGCCGTTTTTAAGCGTTGGTATTAACGGCGCTACATCCCAGGCCGACTCGTGATCGTCGGATTTGCCCGAACTGGTGATCTCGATAGAACCATCGGCTTTAAGTAACGATACATCCGAAACATACCACCAGAATGTGAACCTGCCATCAGCAGCGCTGAAAGAACTGTTAACCGGCGGGGTAACATCTTTAATGAACTGCATAAAATCACTGCCGTTGGCAATAGTGTTCTTTAAATAGCCTGTGCCTTCTTTTTGGCCGGTTGTGGCTATTGTTGGTGTGCCAACCGTTTGCCAGCCATCAGCTTTGTCAGCATTGTCAAATACTACCGGAGGTGGGGCTGGTGCGGCCCTGAATACGAGGTCATCAACCCCGGTTACCAAATCGCCATGATCTTTACTTGCTGTAAAAAAGAAGATCCGGAAGTGGTTGATAGCCGAATAATCGGCCCCGCCGTCGTTTGTTTTGATCGCCTTACTAAAATTAAGGGCGATCTCATTCCAGCCGTTCTTAAGGGTAGGGATCAATGGTGCCACATCCCAGGCCGATTCATGATCATCTGATTTACCTGAGCTGGTGATCTCAATAGAGCCATCGGCTTTCAGCAAGGATACATCCGATACATACCACCAGAATTTGAACTGCCCGTTATTACCGGTGAGTTTGGTATCAAGCGGGGTAGACAGGTCTTTGATGAACTGCATAAAATCGCTGCCGCTGGCTATAGTGTTTTTCAAATAGCCTGCACCTTCCTTTTGACCGGTAGTGGCTATTGCGGGGGTACCAACTGTTTGCCAGCCGTCAGCTTTATCTGCGTTGTCAAAGGTGATCAGCGTAGGGTCGACCACCGGTGGCGCCGTGGTATCAGGCGGCGGTGGTTTCAGGTACGAAGTATCCCGTGAAATATATTTTTCTTTTTTGCAGCCTGCAGCAATCAAGCCTATCATGAGGATGGAGCAAGCCATCATTGTTTTATTGAATTTCATTTCCTTTTTGGTTTTAGGTTAACTTTTAGGAATATCTACCTGTACTATCTCCGAAAAATTTGAGCTGTTGAAGCTATCGCTTAGACGAACGCCCACCCGCACAAAAAAGGTACGGCCCGGAATAAGATTGGATACGGTAAGTGTTATCGATTTTTCGGCAGCGCTCATGTCAATAAATGCCTTGTTGATGGTTTTGGCGTTCAAGTCGGAAAAGTCGCGGATTGAAGCGCCTGTACCTACCAGTTTGGTGGTATTTACATATGGCTGCACATCTTTAATAGTTGGTAAACCGGCAATAATAGGCGCATCGATATCAAATGTGAGCGTAAGCGTTGTACCGGTTAACGTATGTGTGAAGTTTTTGATCACGATATACGGTGTAACCGTAAAGTCATGCTTGGTGCCTTGACCAATGTTAACGGTTACGGTATCAAGAACCGGCCAGAAAGCGCCGCCGGTAGGCACAATTTTATACCCGCCTTTAAACAACTTTGAATCCTCATAAGTGCCATCAAATTTACTTGGAATGGTTTGCGGGGTAGTCCAGCCTATTTGCTGCAGTTTGATAGTGGTACTGCCGCCCGAGGTAAGGAGATTGCCGCCTTCGGATGATAATATATTGCCTTGCAATGAAGCGTTGGGGCCATCGTAGTTATCTGTTTTTGTACATGCAGAACTTGCCAGTATAGCTATGCCCACCAAAATTCTACCAATCAGATTTTTCATGTCTTTAACTTTTAAATTCTTAATAATTAGGGTTGTTAGGAAGCAGGTTAGGGTTTTTGCCAATTTCACCGCTCGGTATTGGCTCATAATAAAACTGTTTTTGGAAGGTGTATTCGCGATTATAAAGCTCTGGTTCGGCCAGGAAAATGTATTTATTTTCGTTAAATACATAATAAGGCATCAGGCCTTTAAAGTGCGCGCGGTCAAGCACCACGTCAGCAATACGCCATCTTTTTAAATCCCAGTAATACTGATTTTCAAAAGCGAGTTCCATGCGTCGTTCTTTACGCACTTTATCCAGATCGATAGAACCATAAGGTGTAGCACCTGCTCTGCTCCTGATAAGATTAACAGATGTCAGGGCATCGCCTGCATTACCTAATTCCATTGCGGCTTCGGCACGATTTAATAATATTTCGCCATAACGCAGATCTATCCAGGGTTGCTCACTACGGTAAAGATCAACGGAGGCCTGAGGTTTGTTGTAATCAACATATTTGCGCACGTAAAAACCTGTACGGGTTAGCTCATCGCCGCCAGTCCAAGGGCCTGTAAAGCCAATTACCTGTTTTCCCTGATATAATGTTTTGGTATCACCCGAAAGTATGTATAATCGTGAGTTTGGTTGTTTAGCAACCTCGGCGGCGGCCGTTCCGCTAAAGGATGGATAAATACCCCTTTGCATATCAAAGGTAAGCCCTCTTAAAGTAGCGCCGGGAAAATATACTGTGGCCAACAGCCTTGGCTCAACACCCTGCATCAATTCGCTTCGGTCATTAAAACGCCGAGGTGTGCCGTCTGAATTGGTTACCGGCAAGTCTCCCCAAAGTTGCACCAAATCTAACGTTGGGTATGCGCGTGATAAGGCATTTGCCGTCATATAACGCGGCGACATGGTTGCATCCCAGCTATGGGCCGTATTGTTAGCAATTGAATACTGTTTGATAAAGATGTTTTCCGGACTTCCGCTTTTTAAAAACACGTCGGCAAAATTTTGAACTTTGTCTGAATTTGCTGTGTAAAGCGAATAATGACCTTCAAGCAATTTTGCAGCATCATAAGCTGCCTGGAAATAAGTATTTGCTTTAGCAGCCGGAATCCCCGCCAGGCCTTGTGAATGAGCCGGACCGTCGACAAAATTTACTGAACCATATTTGGCTACGCAGGCAGCGTAAAGCATAGCCCGCGATTTTAAGGCGGCGGCAGCATACCTGTTAGCCCTGCCGGCATCGTTAGTTTCGGGCATCATTTTGTAACCCAAGTCAAGTTCGGCACCGATAAAATCCCAGGTGGCCTCTTCCTTATCACGATGAACCTGCAATTGAGAAATGGGGGCTGCCGGGTCCTGCGGTACCGTGATGATAGGTACTCCGCCATAACGTTTAGCCATGCCGAAATAATAATAAGCTCTTAAAAAATGAGCTTCACCCAATAATGCGTCTACCTTAGCCTGTGTTAATGCCGCAGCATGTTTAGGTAGTTCGGCAATCAGCGTGTTAACATTGCGGATGTCGCCATATGGCCAAAAGCCAAAACCCGCGCCAATGTCCATACCGCCGAAAGGCCCAACTTCTTCGCCTGTAACAGAGGCCGAAGTATAAAAGTTCATCCACGGGTTGCCCGGATTAAAGCCCGGGTGCGAATAATGAATACCGTTAACATCCACATCCTCTCCGCCATCGGGCCGGTATTTAAAATCCTCAATGGGGAGATTCCGATAAATGGTTGCTAAAAATGATTTAACACCAGCTTCGCTATCGTAGATAATATTAGGGGTAAAGATATTTGTTGGCGGAATATTTAGTTTTTGGCATGAAGTTACCAGAGTACCTACCCCGACAGATATTGTTAAGATTAATTTATGTATACTTTTCATGTGTCGATAATTTAAAAGGAAACGTTAGCGCCCAGATTAAAAGTCCTGTTCATTGGGTAGGTGTATCCGCCTAAAGCGGTAGCGCCAAAGCCGTTGTCTCCCGGTTTAGGCCCCTGGTGCTCTGGATCGTAGTTTTTTAAACCTGTAAATGTCAATAGGTTATAGCTGTTTACATAAACTCTGAATTTCCTGACACCAATGGCTTTTAATACAGATGGCGATAGTGAGTAACCAAATTCAAGTGTTTTTAAACGGAGGTAACTGGCACTCTGGATAGCTTTTGTGCCCTGCGCGTCTGGTGAACCCATTGCAGGATAAAATCCGGGTATCCATTGGGTGTTTGGGTCAAATACGTTGGCAGATGGATCAACCGTGTGCCAGCTGTCCAGGAAACGTGTTAACGCACTCCTGTTATACATCAGTGGCGATGCAAACTGCTCACCGTATTGTACGTAAACACCGGCAGCCCCTTGTAAAAGCATGTTCATATCAAAGCCTTTATAACTTACGCCAATGGTAAGGCCATAATTGTACAAGGGGATATCAGAAGTGGCAATAGGGTGACTGTCTTTGCCGTCAATTACGCCGTCGTTATTCCAATCTTTGTAATAGTAATCACCGGGAATGGTATTATTGTTACCACCACCAGTATTTACACCATAATTATAGATCTGGTTATATGAGGTAAATTGGCCGGCATATTCAGGTCCCCACCAAATGTTCTGGTACCTGTTGGCCTGGCTGTTTTTCCATTGTTCGTACTCATTACCGGCGCGGCCTTCAAGTACTTTTATTTTCTTTAAACGGGTTGTACCGATGTTTCCGGTAACGTTTAAACCTACAGGACCAAATGTGTTACGGTACGAAAGGTTAAAATCTAAACCCTGTGCCCGATTACTTTCATAGTTGATAGATGGCACCGGGGCACCTACCGTTCCCGGTAAGGCTACAGCTGGTGTAACCGGTAACCCTGTTTTGTCGTTTCTGAAAACCTCGACAGTACCGTCAACTTTTCCGCCAAATAAGCTAAAATCAACGGCGATGTTTTTGATGGTACTTACTGACCACGTTAAACCGGCATTGCCCAATTTGGGGGCAGAGCCATTTACCGCGCTTGCTCCAAATATGTAACTGTTAATAGGATAGGTATACCCATCAACGTAGTTAAATGCGGGCGCGTTGGCCTCATCACCTGTTTGGCCGTATGAAGCCCTGATTTTTAAGTTGGTAAGGATGTTTTCAGATACCAGTTTGCGGAAAAAATTCTCCCTGGTTAATACCCAGCCGATTGACCCGCCCGGGAAAAACCCCCATTGATCGGGCCCTGGTTTATACAGGTTATTACCATCCCTACGAAAGCTAAACTCGGCAAGATACTTGCCTTTATAATCATAATTGAACCTGCCTATGATACTTCTGTGGGCGCGGTCCTGTAAGGCTCCAGCATCCATACCGCCAGCCATGTTTGAGTTTTGCAAACCGCCGAAGAGGTAGTCGACAGGGATCTCAACATCACGATAAGCATTAAAGTTATCGGCAGTTTCATGACTTTGCTCATAAGTAGCCATAGCAGTAATGTTATGGTCTTTAAAAAAAGTATGAGCATAATTTAATGTTACCTGGCTTAAGGTATTCAGGTGGGTGTAATATTGACGGGTAATGCCGCCCGGGGAATTTACAAGGTTGGGGAGGTAAGTATCGTCCTCTGCATTGTAGGTGTATAAGTTAAATGACCTTTTTATGATATTATTATCAGCAGTACCATATTCGATGTTGAATAAGGCCTTAGCGCTTAAGCCAGGGACGCCAGGTATATCATATTGTAAATTTAACTGACTTGTAATGTTTTTGTTCCTGAATCTTTTTGAACCTACCTTATCAGCATCAGTGGCAATGGCTGGGTTCACGTTATCACCCTGAGGTATCAGGCTGGGGTATAATGGGTTGTCATTTGCATAAACCTGGTTTATAGGTATCTGATTCCAGGTATACTTATAAATGGTCCATTCATCGGTATAGGGTTGGTTTTTCTCATCCATCCAAGCCGATGTTAATACCTGTGCCTTTAATCCTTTGGTGATACTTGCAGTAACGTTCGACCGGAAATTATACTTATTGTAATTTAAGTCGCCGCTTTTAAAAACACCATCTTGTTTTTGGTAACCAAAGTTGAAGAAATAGCTGATCTTATCAGTTCCACCATCAATATTTAAATTGTGTTGTATCTGGTTAGCTGTTTTTTTGAAAGCCAGGCCAATCCAATCAGCTGATTTGCGGGTACCATCAAGCCATGGTTTCATATCCGCATATGAATATTGCGGAGTTACGTTGTGTACAAAGTTATTAGCAAAATCGCGTTTAACCTTTTCGTTTGTCAGCAGCATATAATCAACAGCGCCTACGCCTTCGGGCATACCCAAAAATGTTTGAATAGCATCGTTAACTGAATAATTAATATTGATTTTGCCGTTTTTACCGCCTTTTTTAGTCGTTATCAAAATAGCACCACCGGCAGCGCGCATACCGTAAATAGAAGCAGCGGCATCTTTGAGTACCGAGATACTTTCGATCTCATTTGGATCCATACGGCCAATAGTTGACTGGTCTCCTCCGATAACACCGTCGATTACAACGAGCGGCGCATTGGTATAGCCCCTAATGTTTAAATTATTGGCGTATGACCCTGGCTCAGCAGTATTTTGAACAATACGTACACCTGGTATTTTACCGGTAAGCATATTGATAACACTTTCGTTTTTGGTTGTGGTGATCTCTTTGCTTTGAAGTGTAGCAATGGAACCCGTAATGGTTGCCCTTTTTTGCACACCATAACCTACAACTACAACCTCCTCAAGGCTTTTATTGTTTGTTTTTAGGGCGATGGTGCCGTCTTTGATATCCTTAACGGCTATTTCCTGTGTTACATAGCCTATATAGGATAGCTGCAGGATGGCGTTAGGCCCAGGTACCTGGAGCTGGAACTTGCCGGCTACATCTGTAATGGCGCCAGTATTTGTATCCTTGATCTTTACACTTACCCCCGGAAGTGTCGACCCATCGGTTAAGTCTATAACTTTCCCGTTAATGGTAGTTTGCTGGGCTAACAAACCAAGCGGGAAAAGGAAGAAAAGTATAAGTAAGTATTTATATTTTTTCATATCGTCTCTCTTTGTTGATTGTTTAAGGTTAAATTGATCATTACCCGGTTGGGTACTAAATAGCGCATGCCGCGGCATGCCTTACGGTGGGTTAGGGTCGTGGTAATACATGGTTTAAAAGCGTTGGTTAATACAGTGATTTGTTGCTGGCAAGCCGTAAAAAACACTGTTGTTGGTTTATAATTTCAAGTGCAAAACAACAGGCGTGCATTAATAAAAAATAAATAATACATTAATAAAGGCCATATTAATGCGCTAAAACAGGGTTTTTTGAGCTTTTTCGCAATCGATTGTGAGAAAAACGGCAGCGGTTGGAAATAATCGGAATTTTAACGGATAGGGGTATTGGTTGATATTTTTTTAACAAAAAGTAATACAGATTGGTGTGTATGCAATTATCGGTGTACACAACCATGGGCCGGCCGTAAATAATGTGATACAACTGACAGATTTGTGGTTAAAAAATGTAGTTTTAAAATCCGTAACCAATAAACTTATATACTCTTGTCTTAATGCCCCTTAAACGTGCCTGCCTGCTTCCTGTAAAACTGCTATTGCTTATCATGTTGTGTTGCGTAACCTGCTTTTATGCATCCGCGCAAAAAAAGAACGCCGGGTATAAGTACCATATCCGCAGGGCAACATCGGCTATTACTATCGATGGGGTGATGAACGAGCAGGCCTGGATGCAGGCCGATTCGGCGGGCGACTTTTTTATGGTACTGCCGATGGATACCAGTAAGGCTAAGGTGAAAACCGAAGTACGGATGACCTATGATGATAAAAACCTGTACATTATAGCCATCAACTATAATTCGGTACCGGGGCCGTATATGGTTGAGTCATTGAAACGTGATTTCAATTTTCTTAAAAATGATAATTTCCTGATCTTCATGGATCCGTTTGATGCCCGTACGGATGGGTTTAGTTTTGGAGCCAACGCAGCAGGGGGCCAGTGGGATGGGAGCATGTACGAGGGAGGTAAAGTTGACCTGAGCTGGGATAACCGCTGGTACTCTGCCGTAAAAAATTATCCTGATAAATGGGTTTGGGAGGCTTCTATTCCGTTTAAGAGTATCCGTTATAAAAAAGGAATTAAAGAGTGGGGAATCAATTTTAGTCGTAATGATCTTAAAACTGCCGAAAAATCAAGCTGGACACCCATTCCAAGGCAATTCCCTACCGCCTCACTGGCATATACCGGCACTTTGGTTTGGGACGAAGCACCACCAACTGCAAGCAGTAACGTATCTATTATCCCTTATGCACTTACAGGTTTATCCAAGGATTATCAGCATAATACCAAAACTGAATATAAACATGAGATAGGAGGAGATGCCAAGATATCGGTTACGCCATCTTTAAATCTTGATTTAACGGTTAATCCGGATTTTTCACAGGTGGATGTTGATCAACAGGTAATTAATCTCAACAGGTATGAGCTTTTCTTCCCCGAAAAGCGGCAGTTCTTTTTAGAGAATGGTGATTTGTTTGCCAATTTTGGTTATTCGGATATCCGGCCATTTTTTTCAAGGCGGATAGGCTTAAATGTTCCGATAGATTTTGGGGCACGACTTACCGGTAAATTGGATAAAGATTGGCGTATTGGCGCTATGGATATTCAAACCGGCGGTTCGGGCAGTGTTGCACAAGCGCCTGAAAATTATGGTATTATTACTTTGCAAAGACGAGTGCTCGACCGCTCCAATATTGGTTTCCTGTTTATAAACAAAGATGCTACAGCCAATATCCCCGGTTCTAATACAGGCTCAACAGCGTATAACCGTAATATTGGTGCCGAGTTTAACCTTGCATCGCGAAGCAATATCTGGACAGGCAAAGTGCTTGCACTTAAATCATTTACACCGGGTGTAAGCGGGCATGACTACGTTGTTTCTGATCATTTCCAATACCTAAGCAAATACTGGACATTGTACATGCAGGAAGAATATGTGGGCAGAAACTATAATGCCGAAGTGGGTTATGTGCCCCGTGTTGGTTATGTGAAGCTAAGCCCGCTGCTGCTGCGTAATTTTTTCCCTAAGCAGGGAAATATCCTGAGCCACGGCGTTCAGCTTACATCTAATTACTTTTTTAACGAATCATTTCACCGGACAGATAATGAAAGTATCCTGTCGTACCTTATTACATTCCGCAACCGGGCAACCTTATCGGTATCTGGTATTAACGATTATGTGCGATTGTTAAAGCCTTACGATCCTACCAACATAGGTAAAGGTCTGTTGCCAACAGGCTCTGAACACAACTGGAATACCATTGATGTTCAGTTTGCTTCAAAGCCGCAAAATGTATTTACTTATTTGCTTGAGGCATCGCACGGGGGCTATTATGATAAGGGCATACGTAATAGCATTACAAGTTTGATCGGCTATCGTTTTCAGCCTTATGTAAACATCGCTGTCAATACTTCATTCAATGATTTGAGGTTGCCGCAACCTTTTGGGCATAACACGTTCTGGCTTGTAGGTCCTAAAGTTGATGTCACCTTCACCAACAGCCTGTACTTTACAACTTACGTACAATACAACCAGCAGATTGATAATATCAATATTAACACGCGCCTGCAATGGCGTTATAAGCCGGCATCGGATCTTTTTATAGTTTATGGCGATAACACTACACCGTCTCCCTATACCGTAAAAAACCGACAGCTTACTTTAAAGTGGACGTACTGGTGTAACTTATAACAGCATTGTTATAAAACAAGCTCAGTTGATTACTGTTGGGTTATTTACATATCTGCCCATAATGAAAAAACTGATCATATTTGATTTGGACGGCACCCTTGCCGAAAGTAAGGCAGCCCTTGATAAAGAAATGGCTGTACTACTATCCGATTTAATGAAAGTCGCAAAAGTGGCTATCATATCGGGTGGCGACTGGCCTCAATTTGAAAAGCAGGTATTATCAAACCTTCCCGACAAAAGATCACTCAAAAACTTATCGATATTGCCAACCTGTGGTACCAAATACTACCAGTATAAAAAATCGGGCTGGAAAAAATTGTATTCCGAAGATTTTACTGATGCCGAAAGGCGAGAGATCATGAGTAAATTGAATGATGCAGTTGAAGCATCAGGTATAAAATTTAAGAGAACCTGGGGCAAGCAAGTAGAAGATCGTGGCAGTCAGATCACCTTTTCGGCGTTAGGCCAGCATGCTCCGCTCGATGAAAAAAAGAAGTGGGACCCTAAATATGCCAAACGCAAAAAAATCAAAGCCCTGCTCGATAAATCGCTCACTGGTTTTTCGGTACAAATAGGAGGGGCTACTTCTATTGATATCACCAAACCCGGTATTGATAAAGCTTACGGCATTAATAAGCTACAGCATACTTTAGACATCCCAATCAAGAAAATGATATTTATTGGCGATGCCTTATTTGAAGGCGGTAACGATCATCCGGCCCGTACAACCGGAGCAGATTGTATTCAGGTGCGCAACCCGGATGAAACCAAACGTGTTGTTGAGGGTATAATACTTTGTCTGAAATAAAAGAACCATACAATCTGATCAGCCTTAACTTTTATGAAATGTTATTTAAAAGTAAAGTGTATTATTTACACTTAAGTACGTGAAGAAACTGGCTATCTTTGCGGCATGGAAGCAGGTTCTGGTATAAAAAGTGCAACGTCGTCAATAGCTTTAGAAATAGCCGGTTTTGTTAAATTTACTTTTATAGGATATGTCAGCATTGGCTTAAGCCTTGGTGTGCTTCCTGTTTTTATACATAATCAGTTGGGATATAGTGCTATGATTGCGGGTATAGTGATAAGCCTGCAATATTTAAGTACTTTTTTGTTCAGGGGATATGCGGGCAACATCATAGATAAAAAAGGCCCAAAAACTGCTGTACTTTCCGGATTAGCTGGTTTTGCTATTAGCGGCCTGTTTTTGTGTATAGCCTTTTTGTTTAAAGAGCATCATGAACTATGTTTGATTTTAGTTGCGCTTACCCGACTTATAACCGGTTTTGCCGAAGGGCTGATAGGATCAAGCCCTATAAACTGGGCTATTAATACCGTAGGTGAACAAAATACAGCAAGATCTATATCTTATAATGGAATAGCAAGTTACGGCGGACTTGCAGTAGGCGCCCCCATAGGGATTTTGCTTGCCGATAATTATGGTATAGCAGGTATTGGTATTGTGGTTTTTATACTTGGCATCGTTGGCTACTTGCTGGCCACAAGAAAAAACGACGCAGTAATTAAAAGTACCGAAAAACGAAAATCATTTGCTTCGGTACTTAAAACAATTGCTCCGTACGGGATATGCCTAACATTGGCTGCTTTAGGTTTTGGCACTATATCTACCTTTATAACCCTTTACTATGCATATTTAAACTGGACTAACGCAGTACTTTGTCTTTCAGTTTTTAGCGTCTTTTTTATTTTAGGCCGGTTAATTTTTGCCGGTGCAATTGACAATTACGGGGGACTAAAGACGGCTGTTGCCTGTATGGCGTTAGAATCGGTGGGTTTGGCGGTGCTTTGGTTGGCCAATATGCCGCAGGTAGCACTTGTTGGTGCAGGAATAACAGGGCTCGGGTTTTCACTTGTATTCCCGGCACTTGGGGTAGAAGCAGTTAAATTGGTGCCTGGTTCAAATAAAGGCGCTGCATTAGGAGCTTACGGTTTGTTCCTTGATATTTCGCTTGGGCTCACCGGGCCTCTGATAGGAGGGGTAGCCAGTCATTTCGGAATGTTGTATATATTTCCGTTTAGTATGGGAATGGTACTTTTAGGTTTAGTTTCATGCCTTTTTATTGGCCAGAAAATAAAAAGCTTTAAAGCTCAATCCAATAACGCCGGCATTTAATCTATTTCATACTTCTCGTACGGGATTTCAAAGCTGAAAGTACTTCCTTTGCCCGCATCGCTTTTTACGCTGATATTACCTTTTTGCAGTTCGATCAATTGCTTGCAGATATATAAACCAAGACCTGTACCGGTATTGCCTTTGGCCGAATTGGTTTGGTAATATTTGGAAAATAAGTTAATCTGCTGTTCCTGGCTTATACCGGCACCCGTATCGATAATATCAACTATTAATCCGCCTTTGCCTGCGGTTAATTTCAGCGTAGCTTTAATCTTTACATTTCCTGCCTCAGTATATTTAATAGCATTGCTGACAAGGTTTACGATAATCTGCTTTAGCCTGAAACTATCTCCTAAAACTTCAGCTTCCGGATCACCTTCAAAATGATAATTTAATTCCAGCTGCTTTTTATCGGCACTAAATGCCATACTTTCAATTACTTCTTTCAATGTTTTATCCGGGCAGAAAGGATCATGATGTATCTTGAGTTCGCTGCCTTCCATTTTTGCAGCGTCGAGTGTATCGTTGAGTGTTTGCAGCAGCAAGTCGGATGAAGCCCTTACTGTGCCCAACATTTCTGATTGTTTTGGTGTTAAGGTCGTTCGGCTGAAAATGTATAAAAAGCCATTTATAGATGTAAGCGGGTTACGGATTTCATGACTCATATGCAGTAACAGATCCATCTTTTGACGCGCTATCATTACTGCACGTTCGTTTTCTTTAAGTAAAAGCTCTTCAGATTGTCCCAGCTTAATAACAAACACAATCAGCAGCACTGCGAAAGCCAAAAGCAATAAAAGTGCAATAAGGTAAAGCCTGTTTAATAAACTTGTTGTTTCCAGGTAACTGTTAAAAGCTAAACCTTTAAAGGCATCGGTCATGCTGTAGTTAATATCCTTAATAGTAGTAATTAACTGCTCCATTTTATGGGTAATGCGCATATTGAGGGCGATGAGTTGCCTTTGCGCTTCCTGTAACTTGGAGTTGCTTTGTTGTAACTGCCTGATTTTATTAAGATAGTTGGATTGATCTTTATTGCGAAGTTTTTGCGTAACGGAGTCTACATAGATCCGTGTCCGGTGATTGATAACGACGCCGCCGGAACCGGTAGCATAAGCATTTTTATTTTGAATGGCTTCCTTAATTCGCGCAAAAAAGCCTTTCTTTTTTAGTTTGCCGGGTTGAGTTAAAGTGTCTGTACTGTTTTGCACGGTACGGCTGCTTTTAACAGCAAGTTTATTTTGAGTGGTCGCGGTGCTGTAATCGGCGTATGTTGTGAGCAGGGAATCAAAGTCGTGCCGGGCAGAAATAAGATCAGTGGATAGTTTTACCTTTTGGTTATGCCATGTATGAAGTTGAGCGCGCTGTTCAGCATTTAGTTTAGTAGTGTCATGCTGCATGTTTAGCAGGGTATCAATTTCGGCAAAGGCTAATGATAGTTTGGACTGGTAAGCCTGGGCCTTAGTTGCGTCGGCATCTACGAGTGAAGATTGAAATAAATCCTCGGCTTGGTGAAGTAATAGCAGCGCTTGTTGGGGCCTGGAATTGTTAAGGTCCATCAGGTGCGATATCTGGGCTGTATGGGCTAATCTTTCGGTGATCTTGTCTCTCACAAAAAGGGCAGCAATAACTAAAATTATGGTAAAAGCTAAAAAAGCAAGCAGTATCTTCCTTGATAAAACGTTCATATAGTTATTTTCATCAGTATTTCGGCCAGTGTCAATTTAAAATTGATGCCGCCGTTGCCAATGGTTTTGAGGAACAATGATAATGATAAAAATAATATAATCATCCGATGACGGGCACGATTGACTATCAGCACCTTTCGGTGGACGGCAAATATTTAACCTGTATTTTATTCGCGTATGGTCAATTGCGTTAGATATTATAGGCATTGAGATAACTGTTTTAACTATAAGGTCTGAAGTAAAAACAGCATAAATTTTAAATGCAGGTTCGGGGCGGCTAAATTTATAGATGTTGTGTTTACATGTTTTGGCATCTACACCATATATTAGTGACCTGATATATACCATGAGATATTTTACAATAAAATGCCTGTTACTTTTAACCTCGTTGCTGGTGTGCAACTTATTAAAAGCTCAAAATAAGCCTGTTGAATATTTAGCTTCGTCGGCAAGGCATGTTTCTCGAGGCAACCGAACCTATTATATCGATCCTGTTAAGGGCAATGATAATAATACAGGGTTAACGGACGCAAAGGCATGGAAAACATTTATATGTATTAATCGCCTTATTTTATCGCCGGGTGATGTTGTGAAAGTGTTATCGCCGGGAGGGTTTCATGAAACACTGGCAATTATGGCTTTCGGAACTAAAAACAGACCTGTAAAGATCTGGTTTGCCCCAGGGCAGTATAATTTTTTTCCGGATGGAGCTTACAGAACACAATTGCAAATCTCCAATACCAATGATGTTCCTTACGGATTAAAAGCAATTGCATTAATGCTTGATAGCAGCAGGTTTGTGGATATTGACGGTGTCGGGGCAACTGTAAACCTTCGCGGAAAAATGATCGAAACATATGTCAATAACAGCCATCATATTAAATTGAGCGGCTTGAGTTTTGATTACCAGCGCCCAACGGTTTCCGAATTTAGCGTGGTAACAATAACATCAAAATATGCTGATGTTGCGGTTAATGCTGAATACAAATTCAGTATTAAAGAGGGCAAACTAACATGGCTTGGAGAGGGCTGGAGTTATCAGCCCGGATCATACTGGCAGGTGTATGATCACGCCACCAACGAATTATCGAGAATGGATATTCCGCAGGAAGGGCTTCGCTATGAAGCAGCAGGAGAGCATAACCTGAGAATATTTTTCAAAAACAATCCGGGCTTTAAAAAAGGCTTAACCTATCAAAATCGTGATGTTACCCGCGATTGCGCCGGTTTTTTTATACAGAAAAGCAGTAATATCAGTTTAAACCACATTCGCATTTACTTTATGCATGGTATGGGCGTGGTAAGCCAGTTTAGCAAGGACCTGAACTTTAATCATGTTGTAGTAAAGGCGAAAGATGGTCGTACCTGCGCTGCCTGGGCAGATATCCTGCATTTTTCGGGTTGTAGCGGTAAAATCGAAGTTGCAGGTTCATACCTGTCGGCGGCCAATGACGATGCAATTAATGTACATGGTACTTTTCTGAAAATAACAGAAAAGATTTCTTCAACGCAGGTTAAAGTGAGGTTCATGCACGATCAAACTTACGGATTTGATGCTTTTGCTGCGGATGACAGTATTGGTCTTGTTCATCCGGCAAGCTTGCTTACTTATCAAAGTAATAAGGTATCAAAAGTTGAGAAACTGAATAACAGGGAGTTTTTGCTGAATTTTAGCAACCCGATGCCCGATGATATGCAAACAGGCGACGTTGTGGAGAACATAACTGCCACGCCACAGGTATGGATCCATCATAATACCATTGAAAAGATCCCGACAAGGGGTATCCTGGTTACCACTCCCAGGAAAGTGATAATCGAAAACAATATCATTAACCGAACCCACAACAGCGCAATTATGATCAATGATGATGCGTCGAGCTGGTATGAATCGGGGGCGGTAAAAGATGTTACTATTGCAAATAATACCTTTTACGAATGTGGAGGGCCGGTTATAGCCTTGTCGCCGGAAAACAAAGTAAAATCAACGGCTCCGGTTCATTCCGGGATTAAAATAATTGATAATAAGATCACATTGAAGGATACCCAATTTTTTGAAGCTTCAAGTACAGCCGGAATTAAAGTTACAGGGAATAGAATTGCAGGAACCGGCAGTATTAAAAATATTGATCAATTGATAAGTTTAAAAGACTGCCAGGATATCAGGATTTATAACAACCAGGTAACGGCGCAAAAAGAGTAATCAGGATACGAACAGATGCCAACAGAGAGGCGGTTTACTTAAGAGCGATTGCTGAGTAGATTATTCCTCCAAACCTTGATGGTGCCTGTGCCAGTTTGGAGATTTTATAGCCCAAGAGGGTAAACTCGATCTCTAACTTTTGAAATGATATAGGGTAGGGAACCCAGGGATTGCTTTTAATGGTATCATATTCTACAATCAGCAATTTGGGATCACCTTTAAATACTTTCTCTAACTGTTTTATCAATTTTGGTTTATCAGCTACAAAATGCAATGAGTTTGCCATAAGTAACCCATCGAGCGATGTTGCGCCAATCGCTTCATTTACAAAATCAACTTTTCTAAAATCTATTTTGACGTTACCACTAAAAGCAGGAAAATATTGTTGCGTTTTGTCGATAGCTGTAATATTACTTTCCGGAGGTAACAGGCTTGCAAGGGCAAACGTAAATGTGCCGTTTCCGCAACCCAGATCAACCCAGTGTTGAGGCAGTTCATTTGTGATTCCTTTTTCTATCAGTGCTATAGCTTCGGACTGTTGCATGCCTGAAATGAAGAGTTAAAACTCGTCGGCCGTGGTTCGGCTATCAATATATGGCGAACTATAAAAACTTATAATCAAGAGGTCGTAATCAACAAGGAATGTCCATTCTGAAGTTTGATCTTTTTTGTAAGTAACAAGGTCTTCGCAACCAAACGAATAGTTAACGTCGAGCACTATACGGAAACTTCCTTGTCCCGTGTTCTGATCAAATTTGATCCTGTCGAAATTTAAACGCGTTACTTCCGGCGAACCTTCCGGCCTGAATTCGCGCTCAAGCGCATGTTTAAGTTGTTCGTAGTTTGCCGAAAGTGGCTCGAATACAATATCCAGAAACGTTGCTAAGCTTGCAGGCTCATTCTTTAGCTCATCAAGCTGCCCTTTGTTAAGTTTAATTTGTAAGCTGTTCATCATCAACACAAATTTAAAAACAAAAGCCGGATTAAATCAAATTTGAGATATTAACCCAGGTAAATGCATCCGAATAGGGTTAACCAGGCATAAAACAAGTATCATTTGATGCTGATTGCTCATCAACATCATAACTTTATTTCTTTAGTTATATTAAAACAAGCCATCACTACTAAATATTTGAACGGGTTTTACCTTGGGTATTAACTTTATTTAATTGTTCTAAGTACATTAATTTATCTTCGATATCGATTGCGTTGAAACAACCTTTTCAAAACAGATGATTGCCCGGCCTCATAATTCTCTGCCTTGTTTTTTAGCTATAAATCCTGCCTCTTTAAAGTATAATGGCTTAGAAATGGCTTTGTTTAGGACTTGTGGTTTTGATGAAGGAGATATTTTCAATAAATTTTTAATAATTGTTGTTTTGACAATAAAAGTTTTTACATTTAGCTTTCTTTAGATAGCCCAACCTATTTAATTATAAACCAGTTAATACTACTTCATGGAAATTTTGAACGATGCTCATATGGTTGAGCAATTAAGATTAGGGAACAAGGAGGCCTTTGAGGCAGTATTTAAAAAATACTACAAGTTGCTTAATGTATCGGCTTTTTACATTTTACAGGATGAAATGGAAGCCGAAGATACTGTTCAGGGTTTTTTTGTTGATCTTTGGGAAAGACAATTATATACCAATATCAATTCGTCGTTAAAGGCTTATTTAACTACAGCGATCCGTAACCGTTGCCTGAAAAAAGTTGAAAGTGAATCACGCGCGCAAAAAAAATTAATTGACTATAAATATACACTTACCGAAATAGAGGAGGAAGAAGAGGCACCGTTGCCCGAAATTTATCCGGAAAAAATACTGGCCGATTTATCAATGCAAAGGATGCAGGCTTTTACCCTGGTACATTATGAAAATAAAAAATATAAAGATGCTGCCCTTGAAATGGGCATCAGCATAAATTCTTTGAAAACTCATTTAAAACTGGCGGTAAAAACTTTAAAAGCAGGGTTGAAAAGTGCTAAATAAGTTCACCCTTTTATCCATAATGAGGTCTTATATATAATGACATACAATAAAGCGTATTTTCAGGAACTAATAATTGAGCAAATTGCCGGCGCAATAAGTGACGAAGACAGCCTTTTGCTTAATGAAGCTATACAAAATGATCCCAGGGTAAAACAACTGTGGGATGAAATGCAACAGACACTAAACTCCAATAAAGCTCAAACTTTTTTTAACAGTATTGATGAAAATAAGGCATGGGATAAAATTGAGCCGGAAATAAAAACATCGCGGCCCACTATGTCACGCCGGGGAGAAGTAATAAAGTGGATGTCTATGGCGGCTTTGTTATGTATAGCTTTTACGGCAGGATATTACTGGCGAAAAACGCCTCTTAATGAAACCGCTGCAACAAAACAGGATGTTAAAGCGCCGACCATTGAGCTACAAATGGCAAATGGGCAGCATATCGATCTGTCGGATACTTCAAAAAGGGTAATTAATATGCCTTTTGCCCATTTACAAAAAGGTGTTAACGGATTAAGCTATCAAGTAGATAATAATAAAAAAGAAGAGTGGAGCACGCTTGTTATTCCTTCAAAATTAAATTACAAGATTGTACTTTCAGATGGTACACAGGTTTGGTTAAATTCGGTGTCAAGTCTTCGCTTCCCGTTTTCATTTTTAGGCAAAACCAGGGAAGTGTATTTAACTGGCGAGGCATTTTTTAAAGTTGCAAAAAATGCCGCTCATCCCTTCATTGTTCATACCGGCCAAACAGATGTAAAAGTCTTAGGTACTGAGTTTAATGTAAATACTTACAAAGCCAATGAAACGGTAACGTCTTTGGTTGAAGGCTCAGTATCAACAAGTGGCCAGGATAAGCAGAAAATACTTTTAGAGCCGGGCTATCAGGCAGTCTATACTTCGGGAAGCGGTTTTCGTGCTCAACCATTTGATCCTGCCATTGAGCTGGCGTGGATGAACGATATTTATTATTTCCATAACACCAAACTGCATGACATAAGCGATGTGCTGCTACGCTGGTTCGACGTAAAGGTTGTTTTTGATGATTCCGGTACAGCCGACGAAACATTTAGCGGTGCTATTCAGAAAAATAAACCGGTTGATGTTTTTATACAAAATATCAGAGCATCTGCCGGGGTTACGGCTGTTTTAAAGGAAGGGGTTTTACATATCAGGTAACTTATCTCCCCGGGGATAAATCACAATTCATTTCGGATATTTTTTGAATGCTTTTTTTGGGCATATGGGAATTTATTGTCATTTATTAATTGAGTTATTGGTATTTAACCAATTGAAATACTGACTATTATAAGTTTTTGAATTTAAAAATAAAAAAAACACTTTTTTTTTCCTGTTCCAGTTCACCCGTTTCATCAGGATACGGTCTTATAGAAAACCAAATCATAAACCCAATAAGTATGGATAGAATTTTATTCAACCGGCGGCTTATACTGCCCTTTATTTTTCTTTTATTGGTAATCCGGTACGGTGTAGTGCAAGCACAGACCACGGGACCAATAACACTTAAAAAGGCCAATATTAGTCTGGCCGAAGTATTTAAATCAATTAAAAAGCAAACAGGCTTAACAGTTTTTTACAGTAACAATCTTTTGAACGACAAGGAACTTGTTACTGTGGATTTTAAAAGCGCCGAGCTGAAAGAAGTTTTCGGCGTTCTTTTAAAAGGAAAAAACTTGAACTATGTATTGCGCGATCAGCTCATTGTTATTGAAAAAAGCGAACCCGCTCCTGTGGTAGCTCCATCAAAAAAAGAACCCTCGGGCGCCGTTATCCCAAAAAGAGTGCAAGGTGTTGTGTCTGATGATAAGGGGCTTACCTTACCTGGCGTGAGCGTTAAAGTTAAGGGAACCATGAATGGAACGCAGTCAGACGTGGACGGAAAGTATACCCTTACCTTAAAGGAGGGCGGAAGTTCAATTATTGTGTTCTCATTTGTAGGATCAAAATCGCAGGAGTTTGATCTGGCAAATTATTCTCCATCGGCCACCGGCGTTTATAAAATAAATGTGCAAATGGGCGCTGATAAAAATGCCCTTGAAGAAGTAGCAGTTGTTGCCTATGGTACGCAAAAAAAGACAAGTCTTGTTAGCTCCATTACAACTGTAAACCCAAAGCAACTAAAAGGGCCTTCGAGTAACCTGACCACCATGCTTGCAGGTGTTGTGCCCGGCATGATCTCCTATCAAAGAAGCGGTGAACCTGGTGCGGATAATGCCCAGTTCTTTATAAGGGGGGTTGGGACTTTCGGTGCAGGCAAGGTTGACCCATTGATATTAATTGATGGTATTGAATCGAGTACCACCGATCTGGCAAGACTTCAGCCAGACGATATATCGGGCTTTTCGGTATTGAAAGATGCAACTGCTTCGTCATTGTATGGTGCGAGGGGGGCAAACGGCGTAATATTGGTAACCACCAAACGTGGCGACGTAGGCGCTGTTAAGTTTAATATCCGGGGTGAAAACTCAACTTCATCTAATATTAAAAACATTGATCTGGCTGATAATATTACGTATATGACACTGGCTAATGAAGCTGTGCTTACGCGTAATCCACTGGGCATCTTGCCTTACTCACAAAATAAAATAGATCATACTGCAAATGGAGATGACCCGTTGCTATATCCCAGTAATAACTGGATTAAGCAGTTGATCAAAACCAAAACCAATAATCAACGGTATAACATGAACGCCAGTGGCGGGTCAGAAAAGGCTAAGTATTATTTGGCCATGACCTACAATATTGATAATGGTAACCTTGCCGAAAACAGCCTTAATAATTTTAGTAATAACATTAAGCTGCAATCGTACTCTATTTTATCAAATACTACTTTAAACCTTACCAAAACAACCGAGGCGGTGGTGAGCTTAAAAGGTCAGTTTGATAGCTATCACGGGCCAATTAATGGCGGCGGTTACACTTTTTTAAATGCTTTGTGGAGTAACCCGGTAGCATTCCCGGCTATTTATCCCGGTAATTTGTTACCGTACGCAAGTCACCCGCTTTTTGGTAATGCTCTTATACCCGGCGGCGGCCTGTATATGAACCCGTATGCGCAATCTCTATCGGGTTACCAAACTTCAAATACAAGCACCCTGACGGCGCAATTAAACTTAAGTCAAAAACTTGATTTTATTACTCAAGGCTTATCCAGCAGGGTAATGGCGTACACAACGCGGTATTCTTACTTCACAGTTTCACGTCAATACAGTCCTTACTATTACCAGTCAAATGTAGTTAACGGGCAATTTAATGGTTTAACTTTACTTAATAGCGGAGCCGCAGGCAGTGTAGGTCCAACGCCAACCGAGTATTTAACTTATAGTCCCGGCGGCAGCGTATCCAACTCAACTACATATATTGAAGCAGCAGTAAATTACAACCGCACATTTGGGCAAAAACATGCTGTTAGCGGTTTGTTAATCGGCACTATGCGTAATTATCTTACTGCTAATGCACCAACGCTTCAATTATCCTTACCATCAAGAAACCAGGGGGTATCGGGCAGGTTTACTTATGGATATGATAACCGTTACCTGGTTGAGTTTAACTTTGGTTATAATGGTTCTGAACGTTTTGCGAGCAATCACCGTTTTGGCTTTTTCCCTTCTGTAGGTGCCGGTTGGGTTGTATCAAACGAGAAGTTTTTTGAACCACTGCTGTCAACTATCGATAATCTTAAATTCAGGTTTACCTATGGTTTAGTAGGTAATGACCAAATCGGTTCGAGCAATGACCGTTTCTTCTACCTCTCAGATGTTAACTTAAATAATGGCTCATATGGTCAGTTTGGTACTAACTATACCTACAGCAGGCCGGGTATAGTTACCAACCGTTATGAAAACCAAAACATAACCTGGGAACAATCAAGGCAAACCAATATTGGTATGGATTTAACGGTGGCTAAAAACTTTACTTTAACCGTAGACGCCTATCAGCAAAAACGCGATAACATCCTGATGGTACGTAGCACCATACCTACTTCAATGGGTTTACAAGCCAATATATCATCAAATGCCGGGAAATCATCCAGCAGAGGCATTGATATAGCCATGGATTATAAAAAGAGCTTTAGCAATTCATTTTGGGTTCAATCCCGTGGTACGCTTACTTATTCTAAAAGTAAATTGTTAAAAAACGAAGAGCCGGTTTATGGGGATGACCTTAAATACCTGAGCAAGGTTGGCAACTCATTGAGCCAGATCTACGGCCTTGTTGCCGAGCGGTTATTTATCGATGATAAAGACGTTGCCAACTCACCGGTACAAAGCTTTGGCGATTATAAAGCCGGTGATATCAAATACCGTGACATGAATGGCGACGGGAAAATATCGAGTTCGGACGTTGTGCCGATTGGTTACCCGATTGTACCTGAAATTATCTACGGATTTGGCTTTTCTTTTGGCTACAAAAATTTCGATATCAGCGCATTCTTCCAGGGATCGGCACGCTCATCTTTTGTTATTAATTCAGCAGATATTTCTCCTTTTTACCTGGTTAACGGTTTACAGCCTAACCTCCTTAATACTGGTAACCAAAGCGGGCTTTTAAGCACAATAGCTAACGACCACTGGTCGGAAGATAATCGTAACCCCTATGCATTTTGGCCGCGATTAAGTACCAATATACAGGGTAACAATACCCAAACGTCCACCTGGTGGCTGCGTAACGGATCGTTTGTTCGTCTTAAATCAGCAGAACTTGGGTACAATTTTACCAAGAACCAGCTTAAGTTTATCCATTTGAGCAGTGCCCGTATTTACTTGAACGGCCTCAATCTGCTAACCTTAAGCAGCTTTAAACTTTGGGACCCGGAAATGGGAACATCAGGCCTTGGCTATCCAATTCAAAAAGTATTTAACGTGGGCCTAAGGGTAGAATTTTAAAAGCTTTCAAATCACTTTATATGAAAAGTAATTTTATACAAAAAATTAAGGATTCAGTATTAAGTCACGCGCCTAAAGGGTATATCTCTTTTGTAATGCTGATCTTGATAATGATTGTTCCGATATCATCCTGCAAAAAGTCATTTCTGGATGTTGTTCCTGATAACGTATCAACAATAGCTAATGCTTTTGTTTCAAAAACCGAGGCAGAAAAATACCTTTTTACCTGCTATTCATACCTGCCTACAGAAACCGATCCTACTTATAACGTTGGTTTAACTGCTGGTGACGAGGTTTGGGTAGAAGACCCTGCAAATCACATACGGTCGACAAACGTGTTGCAGTTACCAAGAGGGTTTCAAAATTCATCAGATCCTATTGCCAACTACATGAATGGTACCAGGGATGCTGCTGCGAATTATAAAGCAATTCGCGATTGTAATGTTTTTATTGAAAATGTAAGCGACCAAACCAAAGTTCGCGATCTTGATATCGACACTCGTGAACGTTGGATTGCCGAAGCTCAATTTTTGAAAGCTTTTTATCATTTTCAGTTATTTAGGGCTTATGGTCCAATACCTATCATCGATAAAAACCTGGCTATTGATGCATCTATTGATGAAATTAGGGTGAAGCGACGCCCGGTTGATGAGGTTGTGAACTACATAGCCGATTTATATGATAAGGCGGCAGCAAAATTGCCTTTAACAATCCGTAATGAAGGGAGCGAGCTTGGTCGCGTTACAAAAGCAGCAGCTTTAAGTATGAAGGCAAAATTGCTGGTAACAGCTGCAAGCCCGCTGTTTAATGGCAACCCGGATTATAGCTCATTTAAAAATAAAGATGGCGAGCAGCTATTTAATCCTGCTTTTAGTGCCGAAAAATGGCAACGTGCTGCAGATGCCTGCAAAACAGCTATAGATTTCTGCGAATCACAAAATATCAGTTTATATACTTTCCCTACGCCAACAATTCCGCTTAGCGATACTACTATGACGCAAATGAGTATCAGGAATGCAATGAGCGAAAAATGGAATGATGAGCTGATATGGGGATTAACTGCCAATAACAACATCAATTATAATTCATTTTTTCAGTCGATGTGTGCCGGGCAGTATGATTTCAACAATGCTGATGCCGCGAAATCAGCAAACCGTCCGTTGCTTGGCCCCACTATAAAAATGGCCAAAATGTTTTACACTAAAAACGGTGTACCGATTAATGAAGATAAAACGCTTGACTTTAGCGACATAGCACAGCTAAAGGTTGGTACACATGCAGATCGTTTTAATATTAAAGAAGGCGAAACCACTGCAAGGCTCAATTTTGACAGAGAGCCCCGTTATTATGCCGATTTGGGATTTGATCGCGGCGTTTGGTATATGGCCAACAGCCCAACCAAAACCGACGAAAACACCTGGTGGTTGAAATCGCGCGGCGCCGAAGTAGGGCAGTCATCGCCAATACCTATCGCTGGTTTTTACATGAAAAAAGCGCTGAACTGGCATTATGAGTGGGCAACTGTAACTTATATTAATTATCCATGGCCCGAAATGCGCCTGTCTGACCTGTATTTGCTTTATTCGGAAGCATTGAATGAAGCACAGGGGCCTGTAGCGGATGTGTATACCTATGTAAACCGCATTAGGGCACGGGCTGGTTTGCCTACGGTTCAGCAGTCATGGTCAAACTTTAGCATCAACCCAACTAAGTATACAACAAAAGATGGTATGCGCTCAATCATTCAGCGTGAGCGTAGCCTTGAGCTTTGTTTTGAAGGGCACCGTTTCTGGGATTTACTACGCTGGAAAACCGCCGGTGTTGAGCTTAACGGAAACGTAACAGGTTGGTCAATCAGTGAAAACTCGCCCGAATTGTATTATCGCGAACGCACCATTTATTCGAGGCATTTCGTGATCCCCCGCGATTATTTATGGCCAATACAGGAAAGTGACCTGCTGGTTAATCAAAACCTGGTGCAAAACCCTAACTGGTAATTGCGTAGCAATAATATGTTTAACACAAAAAGCATTAACATGGAAACAAAGAAAATACAAGCTGTTTGGTGCCTATTGTTATCAATGATAGTAATAGCAGGGTGCAAGCAGGAATCACTCAATAAACCAACTATAACAAATAATAATGGCCCCGGAGTTGTAAGCAATGTTCAGGTGCAAAACCTTAATGGTCAGGCTACTTTAACATATTCGCTGCCCGGCGATAATGATCTTTTTTATGTAAAAGCTGTTTACGAAACCTCGCCGGGTAAAACGCGTGAGGTGATTGCCTCGCATTATACCAACAATTTAACTGTTGATGGCTTCGGCGATACACTGGCACATGTGGTAAAACTATACGCGGTTAACTCCAGCGAAAAGGCTTCGGCACCGGTTTCAGTTACAGTAAACCCTTTAACGCCCCCATTTTTGCTTGCCTTCCGTTCGCTTAAGGTAACGCCGACTTTCGGTGGCTTTAATGTGGTATGTGATAACGCAGCTAAAGATAACCTTGCTATTGTGCCTATGGTTGATACTGCCAATAATGGCCAATACGTGCAACCAAAGGGTATGGACAATATTTACAGCAACAGCGTTTTGATAAAGGCTGCAGTAAGGGGCCAGCCTGCGGTTGAACGTAAATACGCATTTTTTGTACGTGACAGGTTTTTAAATAAGTCTGATACCTTGTTCTTAAAGTTTACACCGTTTTATGAAGAGCAGTTTTCGAAAGCTGATTGGTCTGTTTATGCATTGCCTGGTGATGCTACCAACCTGTATTCATATACCGATGTAACCAAAATTTTTGATGGAAACTTTACCGGCGGCTGGCCAAATTGTCTTTTCACTGTTGAAAGTGCAGGCAGCCCGCAAATGGTTACTATCGATCTTGGTAAACAGCGTGTATTCAGCCGCTTTATATTGAACCCATTCATCGAGATCGGTAATGTTTATTATGTACGTGGTAACCTGCGCGACTTTGAAATATGGGGATCGAACGCACCAAATGTGAATGGCGCCCTTGATGCTTCGTGGACAAAACTGATAACCTGTAATGTGGTAAAACCATCAGGCTCACCATCCGGTACAGAAACTGCCGCCGATTATAATTATGCCCATGATGGGTGGGGCTTTGACTTCCCGGCTGGCTTAAGCGGTTACAGATACCTCAGGATCAGAAGTCTGCGCAACTGGACAGGGTCGTACTTTATGAGTATCAGTGAGTTTACCTTATTTGGAAAGTAGTAAAATGTGCGGAAGCTTTCTTTCAATTTAATTTCAATTATGAAACCATATAAAATCATATCATACTATCTGTTAATGTTAACGGCTTTCGTTATGAGCGCCTGTACTAAAATGGATGACTACAAAAAGAAATATGAGCCCAACGGGCCTATCATATACCCGGGCAAACTGGATTCGGTACAGGTGTTTTCGGGCCGGAACAGGGTTTTACTAACCGGTCTGTTTACGTCAGATCCTAAAATCGTAAAATATAAGGTATACTGGAACAGCAAACAGGACTCGATAGTAACCCCTGTAACCCGTACTTCCGGGGTTGATACAGCAAAGTTATTTATACCAAATTTGCCCGAAGGCGTCATGACCTTTGAAGTTCGCACTTATGATGGTGAAGGACATGTATCTATTCCGGTTACCCTTGCAGGCAATGTTTATGGCAGCTTATATCAAAGCTCCCTTATTAACCGTGGTATTGCCAAGGCCGAACTTCAAACGGATGGCTCGGCCTTAATTAACTGGGCCGATGTAAACGCCGATGACGGATTGCAGTCGATGGAGATCAAATATACAGATGCCTCTAACAAACAGCATGATACGCTTATTGTTTCATTGCCTTCGGGGTTAAGTACATCGCTGCCTAAATTCAAAGCCGGTAGTGTTATCAGTTATCGTACCTCATTTAAACCTAATAAGACAGCTATTGATACCTTCTATACAGATTTCCAGGATCATAGTGTTAAGGCCGATGTAACCAGTATTTACCTCTCAAATACCGGGCCTTTTCAACGAAATACTTTTGATGGTCGCTGGGGAACTCTTGCTGCCCCGTGGATAACCAATGCTGCCGCCAAAAATAAAGACGGAGGAACGAACGGTGGCTACAGTTCAGACGGAGGTGGAACCATTAACTGGGAAACATGGAATAATACACCTGTTGTAAACGGAATTGTATACCAGCCTACTTCTTCAGCATTGCCTGCCGGAAATTATATTGTTACGTTTGATTCATATTCAGAGGTACAATCAAATTCGTCTGTTTATTGTGTGGTTGCTGCAGGTGGTAACGGTATTCCGGTGCTTGCTAATTTGTCTACAGCTTTAGGGTCTGTTAGCATGTTTAACGGGGCCGGTGTGGGTGCTACAAGTCCAAACTCAAGAGAAGTGCGGTCATTCACATTTACACTTTCTTCACCGCAAGTGGTGTCGATTGGGTTCTTAGGAAATATTGTCGGCAATGGCAATCCTGGCAGCTACTTCACTGTGTTTAATATCAAATTATTTAAAAATTAAGAATGCTAAAAAGAAAGGCCCTGATACTAATCAGGGCCTTTCTTTTTTAATAATACCTTAGTTCGCTATTGAGCTGATCGATTATTCGCAAACAGCCATTTGTACAGCTTCGGGTTTCGGTATTTCCTCAATATTTTTCGATACAGTTTTCTCTGAAGTATTTGCTTTAATAAAGCTCATGCCAAATGCAAGTAAAAGCAACGGTACCGACATCCAGATTACCTGTTGAATACCGTAATGGGCAATCACAAAGCCACCAAGTAAAGTGCCCAGTGTGATGCCTGCATTAAAAAAGGAGGGAAGCAGGCTGTTTACAAAGTCAAGTGCAGGCTCTTCGATACCGTGTGTAAGCTGTATGTTGGCAGCCAAAAATCCCCCGGTGTGTATAAACCCCCAAACCGAAAGAATAATAACCATCGGAATAAAATGCCCGCCGAACTGATAAGCCAATATATGGGTTGCAATCAATGAAAGTAAAAATAGGCGTGTGGTAAGTGTTACATTCTTGCTAAGCGCAATACCCATTAACCAGTTACCGGCAATGCCTGTACCGCCAAATACCAGCAGCATGATACTGATTTGAGCCCCGCTCATGTGCGATACTTTATCAAGGTATTCGGCAAGATATCCGTAAGTGGCAAACATACCCGCCAATATGATGGTTGAAGCCAGTAGTTTGACCCATAAATGGACATTGCGAAGCAGTTTTATTTGACTTTTAGGGCTGGCCAATTCTTCATTAACCGGCATTGATGGTGAAAAAAGCGCCAACGCACCAAAAGCCAGTAAGTTTACGATAGCTGATACAACAAATGATATCCTCCAACTAAAAAGATCGGCCATGTAGGTGGTTAAAGGTACGCCAAGTACGGTTGCTACACTTAATCCTGCCATAACTATAGAAATGGCTTTCGGCGCATCTTTAGGTCCCGCCTGTTTGGCGGCTGCAGTCATAGACACAGCCCAGAATACCGGGTGTAAAAATGCCGGTAATATGCGGGCTATCATCAACACGGTAAAGTTTGGCGCAACTGCCGATAATAAATTGGAAATCACAAATATTCCCAATACCAGGCACATTACAAATTTGCGGTTAAGGCGGGCGGTGAGCATATTAGTAAACGGCCCGGCAAGCGCCACTGTTAATGCAAAGGCACTAAGCAGCCATCCTGCTGTATCAATTGAAATATGAAACTCTTTTACAAGGTCGGGGAGGATGCCTATAACCCCAAACTCGGTAGTGATTATACCGAATGCGCCCAGCGCCATAATGTAGATTGATTTATTCATGAGTAGATGTATTTGAATATTTAAATGTTTCGATGTTTCGTGTCCTGAAAACTAAATTTTATTGATAAAAACTAATTTTAACTTTTTAAATCGTTCAACGAAGCGATGTACTCGTCAAGTACTTCCTGGTTTAGCACGTATTTGAGGTTCCGGCCTTCCTTTTGCGGTAACAACAAATCTGCATCAACTAATTGTTTAAGGTGATGTGAAACAGAAGGCTGGGTAAGGTCAAGAAGATCGTTCACCTCGGCACAATACAAACAATCCTTCCTCTTTTTAAACTGTTGTAAAATAGCTATCCGGTTTGTGTCACTTAGCGCCCTGGATATTTTTTCTATTTTTTTATTGTCCATTATCTTTTACTTCAGATGATATTTAATCAACATTGGTGATGCAAAGGTAGGATAATATTAATATATAGAAATATTTCTATGTATTTAAAACATAAAAATGACAATCCTGAAGCTGGTATAGTTGCCGGTTAAACGAAAACATTTGGTGATGCTTAAAATTTGTCACAAATGCCCCTGCTGCTTGGCGCGTTTGCCTGTTTAATGCAGATGGTATTTAACGTAGCTTCATGATATGAAAGTAGTAAGAGTACAATATACCACACGGCCCGAGTTTGCTGCAATCAATCAACGCAACATAGCCGCCATTGTTGAAGAGTTGAAAACCTTAAATCATCCCGGCATAAAGTACACCGCATGGCTATTGCCCGACGGTAAAACATTTATGCATTTCGATCAGTTGGAAAATGAGGAAGCTCACCTGGTGCTACAGGGATTGGCTTCCTTTCATAAATTCGCCACCGAACTTGAAGCCAGTGATTTAGAGGTTGAACCTAAGCTTGAACTGCTTGAGCTGATTGCCTCAACAGAATCTTATTTTTGACGATTTGAACTACTGCTTCCCGATAGGTAATGCCGTTTCTGTTTTTGCCGCTTTCATTACCAGCTTGGTTTCTACCTTGCCAATAGCGACTACCGCGAAAAGCCGGTTCATCAAAAAGTCATAGTATTCTTTGCGGTCTTTTACAGTCACCTTAAGGATAAAGTCAAAATCGCCCGTAAGGTGATAGCATTCCAAAACCTCGGGTAGTTTAATGATCTCGCTTTCAAAGTGGCTCAGGCTGTGCTGGCTATGGTCTTTTAATTGCACGTGTGTAAAAGTCATGAAATCAAGCTCCAGTTTTTCATGGTCAAGTACCGCAACGTATTTTTTAATATACCCCCGTTCCTGTAAGGAGCGGATGCGGTTATTGATAGGTGTAGTGGTTTTGTTGAGCTTAAGGCCTATTTCCTGGCCGGTAAGGCGGGCATTTTCCTGCAAAAGCTGGAGTATGCGAATATCGGTTTCGTCGAGTTGGTTGAGCATAGGAGTTATAAAAACTAAAATGGAAGCTTTAAATATTTATCAAAAGTTTTACAAACTGTTTTTTAATGTAAAAATAGTTCTAAAAACCAAATTTTAAGTACTCTATGGATTATGAGTTTGTGAATATACAATTTTACATCATAATACTATGGAACATCACAAAAATCAACCATCAACTGTAATCCTCGTTACCGGCGCCCGTGGGCAGATTGGCACGGAGCTCGTTGCCGCTTTAAGAAAGGTTTACGGCCGGAAACAAGTAATCGCTACCGACCTGCATGATGCCGCAGCAATACCGGATCAGCAGCGACCATATCATCAGTTAAATGTATTGGATAAAGATGACCTGGAAAGCCTGGTTGTTACTTATGGCGTAACCCAAATTTATCATTTGGCGGCTACTTTATCTGCCAAAGGAGAAGAAGCACCACTTAAAGCATGGCACCTGAATATGCAAAGCCTGCTTAATATATTGGAAGTAGCTAAAGATCATAAATTGGATAAAGTGTTTTGGCCAAGCAGTATTGCCGTATTTGGCCCGTCAACAGCCCGTAAAATAAGTCCGCAGGATGCGTTGCTCGACCCTCAAACAGTTTACGGGATCAGCAAAGAAGCTGGCGAACAATGGTGTGCTTATTACAGGGAGCATTACGGGCTGGACGTACGCAGCCTGCGGTATCCCGGGTTGATCAGTTATAGCGCTCCGGCTGGTGGTGGTACTACTGATTATGCTGTGGCTATATTCCACGAAGCTTTACAAAACGGTTCTTACGAATGTTATCTGAACCCGGATACTGCATTGCCTATGATGTATATGGATGATGCGGTAAGGGCTACACTCGAATTGATGAACGCACCAAAAGAAGCCCTCAAAGAGCGCGGTGCTTATAATATAGGTGCATTAAGTTTTACCCCTGCCGAACTTGCAATAGCGTTGAAAATGCATATCCCCGACTTTACCATCAGCTATAATGCAGACAAGCGCCAGTCCATCGCAAATTCATGGCCGGCCGGCGTTGATGATGCCGTAGCAAGGCATGACTGGAACTGGCAGCCAGAATACGATTTGACAGCAATGACCAAAGACATGTTTGATCACCTGGAGCCGGTTTATAAAAACAGCAATGCAGCAACTATGAGTTAAACGAAGGCCTAATGAGAGACCTGAATATTACCCAATCAATCACCGCAAGGGATGCTGCGTCGCTGGAGAAATATTTTAGCGAGATTGCCCGTGAACCAACTATTAATGCGGAAGAAGAAGTTTTGCTGGCCGGAAAGATCCGGCAGGGAGACCTATCGGCTTTGCATAAGTTGGTAAAGGCTAATCTGCGGTTTGTGGTATCGGTCGCAAAAAAATATCAGCATCAGGGCATGCCCATGGGCGATTTGATAAGCGAAGGTAATTTAGGCTTACTTGAAGCGGCGAAGCGTTTTGATGAAACCCGCGGTTTCAAGTTTATATCGTATGCTGTTTGGTGGATCAGGCAGCGCATTATGGAAGCACTCCTTGATAAAACACGCATGATCCGGCTGCCTGCCAACCAGGTAGATATGATTGTTCACGTTAACAGGGCAACAGGTGTTTTGGAGCAACAGCTCGAACGGCTGCCTGTTCAGGATGAGATAGCTGCATTTTTGGAAACTGCTGAGTGGAAGGTAAAAGAGGCGCTGTATGTAGCTCCTTTTACGCATTCGTATGATAAAGCAGATTCGGCCAGCGATGACGGTTATAGTTTGCTTGATCGTTTACAGGTTGATGAACCGGGAGCTGAAGGCTTTTTGGAGACATCACAACTTAAACAACAACTTGATGATTTACTTGCCAGGTTGAATGGTGCCGAACGGTCGGTTATATTTTATCATTATGGCCTGGACGGGCACAGTGAACTTTCTGCCCCCGAAATTGGTAACCGGCTTGGGGTTAGCGCAGAAAGGGTGAGGCAACTAAGGAACCGCGCAATCACCAAGCTTCAGGAAAACGCCCGGCTTCAAAAGTTTGAAATCTATTAGTATTCAGAACTTTACTGTGGCTTTCTTATCGACCAACCTCATCTGTTTAATTGGGGATTCAAATCCTGCAGTAACTGCATCTAATTACAGCTTTTTTGTTTGGCAAACGTTTGCGTTAAATTAAGATCGCCGGAAATTAGGCATTCCTATTTAAGCTTTATAATTTAGGGGCTCGTAAACATAGCGGTCGGTATAATTATACATGATCTATCATGAGTCAACTCTACAAATGCAAATGAAAAAAGCACTTCTCTCTTTATTCCTTTTAATCCTCATTATTTCACAGGCTTTTAGCCAGGCAAAACACACTTTTAAAATTGCCGATGGTAATTTTATTTACGATGGAAAACCAATCCAGATCCACTCCGGCGAAATGCATTTTGCAAGGATCCCAAAGGCTTACTGGAAACAGCGCCTGCAGATGCTTCGCGCAATGGGCATGAATGCCGTTGCAACCTACGTTTTCTGGAACCATCATGAAGTTAGTCCGGGTGTTTGGGATTTTAAAACTGATAACCGCGATATTCGCGAGTTTATAAAAACAGCACAGCAGGAGGGCCTGATGGTGATATTAAGACCGGGGCCTTATGCCTGTGCCGAATGGGAATTTGGGGGATATCCTTGGTGGCTGCAAAATGACAAACAACTGGTTATCCGCAGCAAAAATGATCGCTTTCTGGATTCTTGCAAAACGTACATTAACCAGTTAATGAGCCAGGTTAAAGACCTGCAAATAACTCACGGAGGGCCTATAATCATGGTTCAGGCCGAAAATGAATTTGGATCATATGTGGCGCAGCGCAAGGACGTGCCGCTTGCCGATCATAAAATCTATAGTGCCGCTATAAAAGATTTACTTTTAAAAGCCGGTGTTGACGTACCTCTGTTTACTTCAGATGGTGACTGGCTGTTTCAAGGCGGCGTAATTCAAGGCGCATTGCCAACAGCTAACGGAGAAGGGGATACCAAAAACCTGAAGAAGCTTATTAATCAATATAACGATGGAAAAGGCCCATACATGGTGGCCGAATATTATCCAGGCTGGCTTGACCACTGGGGTGAGAAGTTTGAGAAAGTGTCAGAGACTTCAGTAATTAAAGACCTGGAGAAATACCTGAAAGATACTGTGTCATTTAATGTTTACATGGCACATGGCGGTACCAATTTTGGTTTTACAAGCGGTGCCAATTATAGCAAAGAGCATCAGATTCAACCGGATATTACCAGTTACGATTACGATGCCCCAATCAGTGAAGCCGGATGGGTTACACCTAAATTTACGGCTATCCGTAACCTGATGAAGAAATATGCGGCTTATTCAATTCCTGAAGTGCCTGCATCAATCCCTGTGATCCAGATCCCTGCTATTAAACTTACTAAAACTGCCGATTTGCTGGAATTTGCAAAAAATCAGCAAGCCGTAGAAAGCGATACCCCGCAAACATTCGAAACGCTTAACCAGGGGCACGGCTATGTATTATACAGCCGCAAGTTTACACAACCCATTAGTGGTACTTTAAATCTGGAAGGATTAAGAGATTATGCAACGATTTATGTAAACGGTGAAAGAGTTGGCGAGGTTAACAGGCAAGGCAATAAATTTACATGCCCGATAAATATTCCATTTAATGCCCGTTTGGATATCTTGGTTGAAAATCTTGGCCGCATCAATTACGGTGGCGAAATCATTCACAACCTAAAAGGTATTATCAGCCCGGTAAAAATTGATGATCATGAAATTACCGGTAACTGGCAAATGTACAAGCTGCCTATGGATAAGGTTCCGGCACTTACGACAGGAACAACAAATACAACCGGTAACCCGACACTTTACCAGGGAACATTTGACCTCAGCAAACTGGGTGATACCTTCCTGGATATGAAAAACTGGGGTAAAGGTATTGTATTTGTAAACGGTATTAACATCGGCCGCTATTGGAAGATTGGTCCGCAACAAACATTATACCTGCCGGGCTGCTGGCTTAAAAAAGGAGCAAATAGTATCGTTGTACTTGATCAATTAAATGATACTAAACAAACAGAGATTAATACCGTAACTGTGCCTGTATTAGATGGCCCGGTAATCAAATAATATTCATTTAATTAATTGAATGCGATTAAAGGCGGCAGGAAAATCATTCTGCCGCCTTTTTTGTAATTGCTAATCAAGATAATTTAGGGTTGACTTTAACTATTACTACTTATACCCGATTGTAAATTTAACCTATTGTTTATATCAATCGATATGCAATAATAATAGTTCAAAATATTCGTATGGGTTGTTATATTCACACTTTATTATGAAAATCCCTAAGCCGGTTATGGAAAATTAAGCGTATTCCCTAATCTAAAACGAAACAAATTTATTGGCTTTTGATTTTCATAATAAAGGCCGTAAGTCAATGAGGATCAGCAGAGTTCTATATATCGCGTTTGTTTTATTGATCGGAACCGTTGCACGGGTATCTGCACAAACTAATTATGTAGCAGCGGTTCACGGTATATTAGATCTGCGCAGCAAACCTATCAACGATAAAATTGAGCTTACCGGGAATTGGTTGTTTTATTGGAACCAGTTGCTAAGCCCCAGTGATACGGATGTTATTAAAGACAGGCTGCTGGTTGAGTTTCCTTTTAAATGGAACGGCTATACCTGGAGAGGGAAAAAATTACCTGCGTTTGGTTATGGAACCTATAGGCTTAAAGTTTTACTGCCTCAAAAGCATGGTGTTTTAAAATTGGCGATGCCAGATGTTTACAGCGCCTACAGGCTTTATATTAACAGTAAATTATCGTCATCAAACGGAAAGGTTACCACTTCCGAAAAGGGTTTTGAAGCGCATTGGGAGTATCATGCTATCGACTTGCCCAATAGTGATACTATTAATATAACATTGCAAATTTCCAATTTCATACACAGTAAAGGTGGTATCGGCAAGCCCATATTCATAGGCCCCGCAGATAGAATTGATCTTGCCAGGCATAGGGCAGAGGGTATTGACCTGATGCTGACGGGCTGTTTAATGATGGGAGGGTTATTTTTTCTTGGTTTGTATTTGTTGGGCAGCCGGGATAAAGCCATTTTACTTTTTGCCCTCTTCTCAATGGTTTATAGTTACCGGATCATCGGTACGGATAATTATGTACTGCATACTTTATTGCCTGATATTAACTGGTACATAACGGCAAGACTGGAATATATGAGCTTATTTTTAGGAATAGGTTTGTTTGGCCTTTACACATTATACTTATACCCTGCAGATGTAAACAGCCGGGTAGTTAATGTCATTAATGGTATAAGCTTTTCATTTACCTTAATGACATTGTTCAGCCCTGCTTTGATTTTTACTCAGTTGGTAAACCCCTTTTTAGTGGTGATGCTTTTTTGCCTCGTTTATATTCCTTACGTGTACTCAAAAGCATGGCGCAACAACCGGCCGGGGTCTGTTTATGCTTTGATGAGCGCATTTGCTTTAATGTCGGTATTTGGTATTTCTCTTTTTCACTACTGGGCGTTAATACCTCCTTTGCAGTTGGTTAGTTTTTTTGGTTATATCGCATTTTTCTTTTTGCAATCGCTTGTTCTGGCGCATAGGGTATCATTTGTGTTGAAAAAGGCAAAGGCCGAAGCTGAGCAGGGGTTAAAGGTTAAAAGCGAATTTCTAAGTACGATGAGCCATGAGATTCGAACACCACTAAATTCGGTAATAGGCATGAGCCATCTGCTGCTCAGGAACGAGCCGCGAAAAGATCAAATCGAACATCTGGATGTCATGCTTTTTTCGGCTAATAACCTTTTGGCGATAGTGAACGATGTGCTTGATTATAACAAAATAGAGGCAGGTAAAATTACCTTCGAACACATAGAGATGGATCTGGCTGCTATTGCACGTAATGTGGTAGGCGGTTTACAAACAGCAGCTCATGATAAGGGTATTGCACTGAGGCTTGATTTTGATAAAAAACTGAAGCACAAACTGCTTGGCGACCCCACCCGGTTATCGCAGGTGATTAGCAATCTTGTTCATAACGCCATCAAATTTACTCCAAGCGGCGAGGTGGTATTAGGGATGGAGGTGAAGGAGCAAACCGATACGACTGCTACGTTAATGGTGTTTGTGAAAGATACAGGTATCGGTATCCCCCGTGGCAAACAGAAATTAATATTTGAACGCTTTACCCAGGCCGATTCATCTATATCAAGAAGTTTTGGGGGAACAGGCTTAGGTCTTGCCATCAGCAAAAAAATATTGGAATTACAGGATTCGTCTTTGCAATTGATTAGTGAGGAAGGAGTGGGGTCGATATTTTACTTTATTCAAACCTTTGAAAAAGGCGACGATATACCCGAAGCAGTTAATGTTAACGTTAAGCAAGATGCGGCGGATAAGCTTCTTGACGGAATCTCTATTTTGCTGGTTGATGATAACCCCATGAATGTGCTGGTAGCCCAAACTTATCTAAAGCGCTGGGGCGCCACTACCGATGTAGCAACCAACGGTCAGGAAGCACTTGACAAGTTGGATACATCAAAGCATCGTTTGGTGTTGATGGATTTACAAATGCCTGTTATGGATGGCTATGAGTCCACAAAAAAAATGAGATTGAACGGAGTAAATATCCCTATTATAGCGCTCACCGCCAATCTTCCTAAGGACGTGGAAGACGAAGCTTATAATACAGGCTTTGACGACATCGTAATGAAGCCATTTTTACCCGACGAATTGCATAGCAAGGTGCTGCACTACGTTTTTAAGCAGGAGCACGCCTGAAAAAATCTTAAGTGTCTTAATTTGACATCTGAATAAAAATTTAATTTGCTCATAGGGGTAAAATAATCCTGGCGTGTTTCAGGGGAAATTTTACTTAAATGAACAAGTTATCCTCCTTATTACTTTTATTTATTTTACTGGTCAAGGGCTATAAAGTCACGGCCCAGGTCAAACCCGGCGGAGCAACTTTTACCCAAACCATAAAAGGTACAGTTGTTGAAAAAAGCTCAAAGCTGACCATGCCGGGTGTAACCGTGAAAGTTGTTTCTATACAACCCGAAAGAGCAGGCATTACCGATGCAAATGGTGTTTTTCATATCACTCAGGTACCTATCGGCAGGCAGATAGTTGAAATCAGTTACGCGGGTTACAATAAAGTGGTATTATCAGATGTGCTGGTAACAACCGGTAAAGAAATTGAACTGAACGTGGAGCTGGAAACGGCCAACACTCAGCTTAGCGAAGTAGTTGTAAGCGCCACATCCAACAAACGCCCTATTAATTCAATGGCGATGGCCAGCGGCAGGTCATTCTCGCCCGAAGAAACTAACCGTTATGCCGGTGCCCTTTTTGATCCGGCGCGTATGGCGCAGGGCTTTGCAGGCGTGGTAGCAGGCGGCGATAATAACGAGATTATTGTGCGCGGCAATTCGCCCAAAAGTTTGCAATGGCGTTTGGAGGGTATAGAGATCATCAGCCCTAACCATTTTAATAATGAAGGCTCGGCAGGTGGTGGGGTGAGTATGCTTAATTCAACCGTGATTGGTACATCTGATTTTTATACAGGTGCGCTTGCTGCCGAATATAACAACGCCACAGCAGGTGTTTTTGACCTGCGTTTCAGAAAAGGCAATACAGATAAACGCGAATATACTTTTACTGCCGGTGTGCTTGGACTTGGCGCAACCATGGAAGGGCCGTTTGTTAAGGGAGGAAATGCCTCTTATTTAGTCAGCTATCGCTATTCCACACTTGGTTTGCTTAAAGCTGTAGGTGTTGATGTATCTGATTCAGGTATCCCGCAATACCAGGATTTATCTTTTAATCTTGTTTTCCCGACAAAAAGCATGGGTACGTTCTCTGTATTTGGCGTAGGCGGTGCGGGTAATGTAAATACCGATGCTAAACGTGATACTACCAAATGGGACGAAAGAATGGATTCGTACGATCTTCGTTATAATTATAAAGCCGGAAGTGTTGGCCTGAAGAATATCTACATCGCCAATAACAAGCTTAACTTCAGTAACATCATATCTTTCTCAGGCAGTCGTAATGCATCCAAGGTAGATAGTCTCACATCTAAATTTGAGCCGAGTTTATTGCAGAAAAATCATTATGATAATACAGCTGTCCGCTATGCCGGTATTGTAAACTATCGCTCCGGCGAAAATAATAACATTCGGGCTGGTTTAAACGCCGGTTTTCTCACTTATAATTTATATGACCTGGAATACCAATATGATACACGGCAACTTAAGGAACTTTTAAACCAGAAAGGCAGCGTAGCAACTTTTGATGGTTTCATTCAAAACAAGCATGATTTTGGTAATAAGCTGAGTTTAAACACCGGCATCCATGTCAACTATTTTGATCTGAGCAAAACCTGGAGCTACGAACCAAGAGCCGGTTTAAACTGGTATGTTACATCTGATCAGGAAATATCTTTAGCGGCTGGTGCTTACAGCAGGCTCGAACCACTGTCTTTTTATTTTGCCAAAAGTGCCGAGTCTAATGATGCGGTAAGCACCAAGCTTTCGCCAACCAAATCAGCACAGTTGGTGCTAGGTTATGAGAAGTTATTTTCCGGTCACCTGAAATTTAAAACGGAGGCATACTATCAGCATTTGTATGATGTGCCCGTATCCAGCGATCCTGCTAATAATTTCTCGGTGCTTAATGTATCAGATAACTCTGCCATCAGCGGTACCGACTATCATTCGTTAGTGAACAAGGGAACCGGCAAAAACTATGGCATTGAGTTTTCTGTAGAGCGGTCGTTAAATAAAGGGTATTATTTTATGATCACCTCCTCTGTGTTCAATTCAAAATACAAAGCCCTGAGCGGGCAGGAATTTAATACCACATTTAACACCCAGTATGTAACTAACCTGGTAGCGGGGAAGGAATGGGCCACCGGGCCTAATCATAAAAACCTGTTCGGTTTAAACGGAAAGGTTATTTATGCAGGTGGCAGGAGGTATACACCTATTTTAGTTGATGAAACCTTTCAGCGTGATGAGCAGGTGATTGATCAGTCTAAAACCAACACATTAACTGCTGATCCCTATATTCGTGTCGATTTTTCGGCCAGCTACAGGATCAACAGCAAAAAAGTATCGCACTTTTTACTGCTCGATATCCAGAATCTGCTTAACAGGCGCAACAACACAGGTTTATTTTATAACCAGAGCAAGCGGATAATTGAGAAAAATAAATGGATAGGCATACTTCCAACTATTAATTACCGCATTGAGATTTAATTGAATGTTAACCCAAACAGATCATATTTTGGATTTAAATAGCGAACAACTGATCCCGCTGCTGCTCTCCGGTGATGAAGCAACCTTTGAACAGGTGTATAAGCACTTCATCAGGCCGCTGCACGTGTATGCTATCTCTATTTTAAGAGATGAAGATACCGCCAAAGGTATGGTACAAAATGTTTTCATGCGGCTGTGGGAACGTAAAGAGCGGCTGAACTTCAGCGGATCGATAAAGGCTTACCTGTATGGGGCCGTTTATAACGAATGCCTTAATAACCTCAGGCACCAAAAAGTAAAGGTTAACCACCAGCAACATGTACTGTATATGACGAAGGATAAAGTGGATGAAGGCACAGGCATGGAGTTGCTTGACCTTAAAGAAAAGTTACAGCAAGCATTGAATGACCTACCTGAAAAATGCCGTACTGTGTTTCAGATGAGCAGGTTTGAGGATTTGAAATACCAGGAAATTGCCGATGAATTGGGTATCTCCATAAAAACAGTAGAAAATCAGATGGGCAAGGCCCTGAAAACATTACGGCTCAAATTAGTTGATTACCTGCCGTTGATCATTTGGCTTATTAGCAGGGCTTTTAATATTATTTAAGATGATGGAAGATTTATTAACCAAATACATGCTGAATGAAACCACGCCGGTTGAGAATGAAACCATCAACCGCTGGCTCAGCGAAAGTGAAGACAACCGCAAGTATTTCGATCACTTTAAACTGATATGGGATACCAGTCGCGAGCTTAAGATAGAAAGCAAGATTGATCCCGATACCTCATGGGCCGAATTTAAGCAGCTGGCTCAAAACAGGACTGAAGTATCAGCTAAAGTGCGGCATTTAAACGCTGCAAACCGCTGGCTTAAAATTGCGGCTATGTGGCTTGTCATATTAGGAAGCGCGGGGATACTATATACAGTGCTTAAGCCCGGTAAGCCCAACGTGCTTACGCTGCAAAGCGGCAATATGGTACGCAAGGTTGCTTTAGCCGATGGCTCGCTTATCACCATGAATAAAAATTCGGTATTGAATTATCCCGACAGGTTTACCGGCGACACCAGGGAAATCTCGCTTAAAGGGGAAGCTTTTTTTGATGTAGCCCATGATAAATCAAAGCCATTTATGATCCATGTGAATGATGTGGTTGTAAAGGTGGTTGGTACATCGTTCAATATCAAAACCACTGGCCCCAATACCGAGGTTATTGTTGAAACCGGCGTGGTGCAGGTAATTCAACAGGAAATTGTAGTGAAGCTGAAACCGAAAGAGAAAGCATCGGTACAGGGCGGCCGTATGCAAAAAAGCAGCAGCCAGGATGAGTTGTATAATTATTATCGCACCCAGAAGTTTGTGGCCAATAAAACACCGCTGTGGCGACTGGTTGATGTGCTTAATGAAGCTTACCACGCAAATATTGTAATAGATAATAAAAAGCTGGCTAACAGAACCATAACAACCACATTTAAAGCGGATTCATTGGATCACATCCTGAAAACAATTGCAGAAACATTTGGAGATGTTAAAGTGATCAAAAAACCTCATCTCATCATAATTAAAAACTGATGGAAAAGAAACTAAACATATTATTTTATATCATGCTGGTGTTGGCGGGGTGCCTGCTAATTACCAATGCACTTGCGCAGGATAACTTGAACCGTACCGTAGCACTCAATGTTAAACAAAAAAAGATAGCCGACATCCTTAACATCATTGGCGAAAAGGGTAAGTTTTATTTTTCATACAGTAACGATGTTATTAAAACCGATAGTGTGGTGAGCATGGTAACATCGGGCCAAACTATCAAGAATTTACTCGATGAACTGTTTCATGGTAAGGTTGATTATAAAGAATCGCCGGGGTATATTATACTCCGGCCTACGCCGTACAGGTTAAGCCTTGTGCCCGATACTATAGCCGGTCCGGGCAATGTTTATTACATAAGCGGTTATGTGTACGATGATGTAACAGGTAAAAAACTTTACAATGCCAGTGTGTATGAAAGAAACTCCCTCGAATCTACCCTTACCGATCAAAATGGGCATTTTCAGCTTAAAATAAAAGCCAATGGCATGATCACGCTTAATGTAAGCAAGGAGCTTTATCGTGATACAAGCATTAATCTTTTAAACAACGTAAATGTATCTATAAAGCCGCGCGAGTATTATTACAGCGCAGATGCAGCCAACTCAAAATCAGACAGGAGCTGGCTGGGCAGGATGTTTCTTTCATCAGGGCAAAAAATACAGAACCTTAACCTGGGTGGGTATCTTTCAACTGTTCCGGTACAGGCTTCGCTTGTGCCAAGTTTGGGGAGCCACGGTATCATGAGCGGACAAATAGTCAATAACTTTTCTTTTAATCTTTTAGGGGGATATAACGGAGGCGTTAATGGTGTTGAGCTTGGCGGGCTATTTAATATCAACAAGCAGGATGTTAAATATGTTCAGGCTGCCGGGCTCTTCAATATTGTGGGAGGTAACAGTAAGGGGATTCAACTGGCTGCTGTAAGTAATAATGATCAAAAAAGCATGACGGGTATTCAGGCAGGCGGTTTATATAATATGGTAAAGGATAGCCTTAATGGTGTACAGCTGGCCGGGATCTTTAATCACGTAAGCGGCAATAGTAAAGGTTTTCAGGCTGCCGGTATTTACAACTACACCCGCAAAAATACCAAAGGCTTCAGCATTGCCGGGATAGCCAACGTTACCGGTAATGAAGCAAGCGGGATGCAGGTAGCCGGGATTTTTAATAAGGCCCGGGTTATAAAAGGCGCATCATTTGCATTGGTAAATATTGCAGATACGCTGGATGGTTATGGTATAGGTTTACTCAATATATCGCGTAATGGTTATGCTAAAATTGAAGTGTACAGTGATGAGGTCACCACAACAAATATTGCTTTCAAATCGGGTAATGCCAAGCTGTATTCTGTTGTTTCCGGAGGTGTTAATTTTACCGAGAAGCACGCTTTTTACAGCTATGGTTTTGGGTTGGGCCATGATTTTATTTTTAATAATAGCTTCTCCCTTTCTGCCGAAGGTTCAACACATGCATTGTTGGCCAAAGGATGGAAAAACCAAAATCAGATAAACCGGGTAAGCGCTTTGCTTAATTTCAGGGCCGGTTCAAAAGCGAGCTTTTTTGCAGGGCCATCGTTTAACGTTTACACCAATTATGGCGATCACCCCGGCGATAGCGATATTCAGCAGATCATAAAAAATAAACCGGGTTTGATTGATTGGGGAAATCGCACAAAAGGCTGGATTGGCTGGTCGGCAGGTATAACCATATTGTAAGTTTGCAGCAGGATGCTCAACTTTGTGCGATAAAAACTACCTTATGAAAAAAATCCTGTATCTCATTTTGTTCAGCGCTTCGTCGGCATGTTTTGCCCAGGAAGTAAATAAAGACGTAACTTTTTTAAATCCAGCTACAGTAGGTAAACCATTCGGCTACTCGCATGCGGTAATTGTTGATCTTGGCAAAAGTAAGATGGTGATCATGTCGGGCCAGGTTGGTTTGGATAAAGATGGCAAACTTGCCGGTAATGGCGACCTGGCCAATCAAACAGAACAAATCTTTACTAATATCAAGAATATAGTTGAAGCTGCAGGCGGCACTATGAATGATATCGTTGAGCTAAACTATTACCTTATGGATGCATCGCAGGTTCAGCTGGTTCGTGGTATCAGAGATAAGTTTGTGAATACCAAACAACCACCGGCAAGTACGTTGGTACAAGTGAGCAAACTTTTCAGGGATGATATTTTAATTGAGATAAAAGCGACTGCGATTATCAGAAAGAAGTAATATATATTAAGACTTACGAAGTTTCCAAAACTTCGTAAGTCTGATTCTGCTATTTTTTATTAGTAGCCCTTGTAGCTTTTACCTGCGCAATAGTAACAGCGCTTGCCTTGTTGCCAAAGCTGTTGCGTACAAAGGTAAGCACATCGGCAATTTCCTGATCTTTCATAAAATCATGCGCGGCCATGGTGTTTGAGTAGGTTTCGCCGTTTATCTCTACATCTTCGTCAAAACCGTTGAGTACTATTTTGATAAGCTTGCTTTTATCGCCTAAAACATAGGTGGTTTTAACCAATGGTGGGTTCATATGCGGTACACCCAAACCATCTGCCTGATGACAAGCTACACAATATTGAGTGAAGAGTGCCTGACCTCGGGTTATGGATGCTTTTAAGCCGGCGGCAGGTTTCCTGCCTGCCGGCTTTTTATGTTTTGTTTGTGCTTGTAAGGCAACGCTTGTAAATAAGATTATGAATAATAGCAGAAGGGCTTTTTTAAAGTCCATTGTTATTTTTTATAGGTGATTTTGTAAATATTTCCAGCTACATCATCGGTAACATAAAGCGAACCATCTGGGCCTTGCGCCAAACCGCATGGACGATGCGCTGCTGCACCTGAAGCTGTATTAGCAGCAGAGCCTGAAAAGCCATCAGCAAAAACTTCCCACTGGCCGTCTGGCTTGCCATCTTTAAACGGTTGAAATACTACAAAATAGCCAGCTTGTGGCTCCGGTGCGCGATTCCATGAACCGTGAAAAGCAATGAAGGCGCCGTTTTTATATTTTGCCGGGAACTGATCGCCGGTGTAAAATAACAAACCGTTAGGGGCAAGGTGTCCAGGATAGGCAGCGGCCGGATCGATAGCATCTTTTCCGCCTTCAATTTTACCATCGCCGCCGTATTCAGGCATCAGCATTTTTTTGTGCTGTTCCTGGTCATAATACATATAGGGCCAGCCTGCGTTGTCACCTTTTTTAAGGGCGTACATACATTCGGCAGGTAATATAGCCGATTGTTTGGCTGTGAAATATTGAGGATAAAATTCGTAAAGCTGGTCACGGCCATGTTGCATCACAAAAAGCTGGTTGTTTTGCTGGTTCCAGGTGATACCTACAACATTGCGCAGGCCGGTGGCATAACGCAGGCCGTCGCCATAATGCTGGTTGAGCTTATCTGCTTTAAACTGCCAGATGCCGCCTGCAGAATCCAGGATAGGACAACCTTTTTGACCGGGTGAACCTTTTTTACGGTCTTGAACCTGGCAGGCGTTTGAATAGGCGCCGATATTAACGTAGAGGTTGCCATCGTTATCAAGTGTTATTGCTTTAGCTTCGTGCTCATGACGGCTGATCAAACCTGTAACAATTTTTTCAGGTTGATCAGGATTGATAATTTCGCTTTTATCGTTCAGCTTGTAGCGAAAAACTTCTTCGTCAGATGAAGCATACAGATAGCCATTCTTGATGGACATGCCCGTGCCGCTGTAAGCGCCAAAGCTGTTTTTAACTGAAGCTTTGCCACCTTCTTCATGCAGCATTAATATGCCTTTGCTGTTTTTAACGTTGGTGAGCTTTACATAAATATCGCCTTGCGGAGTGATAGCAATATGGCGGGTACCACCAAGTTTCTCGGCAATAATACTGGCGCTAAAGCCTTCGGGAGTTTTAAGACCTGCGTTTTCTGTTGTCGAAGCAGGGGTAGATGTACTGTCTGCAGCTTTCTTTGAATCATTGTTGCCTTTACAGGCTGTAAAAAACATAAAGCCTCCCACAGCAACTATGGGTAGTATGGAATGTAATAATTTGCGGTTTTTCATGGTAATTGATTAAAGGTTATCAAATTAAGTAAATATACCTATAATCCTAAAATCTGTTTTGTAGTATTAAAGTGAGACTTTCATTTTTATTGCGATCGGCCAGGCTAATAAAATTTGGCAGCAATAGATTGCCTTGGCTTTGTTTCGAAATAAAGTTTGGTTAAAGCCGCTCTAAATAAAAGATAGTACTAATCAACTAATGTTTTAACACATAAAGTAATATCTGGTTAAACCATTGCTGATAGATATCGTCCTAACTATATAAAATTTACAATTATGAAAAAGTTAGTCATATTATCAGCAATAGCAGCCGGAAGCTTATTTATCAGCAAAGCCAACGCTCAGGTATCTATACAATTTGGTATTAATATCCCTGCTCATCGCGTTTATGTACCGGCTCCTCCGCCACCTGTGGTTCAAGAAGAACCTGTTTATGATGATAACGACAACGTAAACGTTAGTGACGATGATGATTACTACTATTTGCCAGAAGTTGAAGCTTACTATAATGTAGGCGCAGGATGCTATTATTACAATGATGGCAGCCGTTGGGTAAGCTGCGCTTACCTACCCGGCGCGTACAGGGATTATAACTGGCGTACTGGTGTACGTTATGAAGTAAGGGCTCCGCGTCCGTACCTGCATCACGACTTTTACAGGCAAAGATGGGGTGGCTACATGGGCGACCGTGGTAACTGGGGCCACCGTTTTGACAGAAGGCCTATGAATGGTTACGCTTATCGTCAAGGCTGGGGAGGCGACCGTGGCAGCTGGGGTAGAAGGCCTAATCCATACGATAACCGTGGCGACTGGGGTAATGGCAGAGATAACAGGGATAATCACAACTGGGGCAACGGTAACCGTGACAACCGCGGAGGTTGGGGTAATGGCCAACAACCTAACAACGGAAACCACGATAATCATGGCGGCTGGGGCAACGGCCATCAACAAAATAACGGCAACAATGACAATCATGGCGATCACGACAACCGCGGCAATTGGGGCGGCCGACCATCAAATGATGGCGGTCATGACAGAGGTAACGGTGGAGAACGTTTTACTCAAAACAGAGACTCCGGCAGGGGCATGCGCAGATTTTAATATTCTAACTCCCTATATATTAACTGAAAGGTCGCCTGTTAGGGGCGATCTTTTTTTGTTTTAAAACTTATTTAGATTTTGGAACTTATCCGGCGGTAATTAAATTAATAAGCAAAATAAACCGTTTATTATCTACTAAACCTGTTTAGCATTACCATTTATATTATATATTTGGTTTTAAATACTAAATCCTTGAAGAAGAAATTATCTATAGTTGACATTGCCAATAGTCTGAATATTTCTAAAACCACTGTGTCTTTTATCCTTAACGGGCGGGCACAGGAAAAACGCATCAGCGATGAACTTGTAAAACGCGTATTGCAATATGTAAAGGAGGTAGGTTACAAACCTAACTCATTAGCCAAGAGCTTGCGGACAGGTAAATCAAATATCATAGGCTTATTGGTACAGGATATTTCTAATCACTTTTTTGCTACTATAGCCCGTCGGATTGAAGATTTGGCTTATCAAAGCGGCTACAAGATCATCTACAGCAGTACTGATAACGATACTCAAAAAACTCAGGAACTGATTGCTATGTTTCGTGACAGGCATGTTGATGGTTATATTATTACCCCTCCGGATAATATTGAAGAAGATATCAGCGATTTGATCAAAGATGGCTTTCCGGTTGTGCTTTTTGACCGTTATCTGCCTAAAGTGGCAACGGATTATGTTGTGGTTGATAACCTGTTCAGCACTTTTAATGCTACACAATATTTAATAGATAAAGGGCATAAAAATATTGCTTTTATAACCTATAGTTCTATCCAAACCCAAATGATGGAAAGGTTAGAAGGTTATGAAAAAGCTATGCGCCAAAGTAAATTGAAGTCCAACATAACTGAGGTTGATTTCCATACAACAGATCAGGCCCTCCTTAAATTAATGGCGGATTTTCTTGAAAACAACAAAAATGTGGACGCTATTTTGTTTGCCAATAATCATTTGGGAAAATGCGGGCTGAAGGCTATCCGAAAAGCAGGAAAAAGTGTGCCCGGAGATATCGCTTTGATTGCTTTTGATGATTATGAGCTTTTTGAACTGTACACTCCGGCAGTTACCGCTATAGCCCAGCCCATTGACGAAATAGCTGATAACGTGATCAAGCTGCTGATGGAAAGGCTTAATGCCACTGCCTCCGAACAAAAAAATCAACACATAACATTGGCTACAGAATTAATTATCAGGGATTCATCAAACTAAAATAGCTATTTTGCATCACCAATAAACCAGGACCTTGCGTGATGAAAAGAACCTTTACTTTCTTATTATTTGTAGCATTTGTTGCCAATGCCTTTGCGCAAGGCACCGTTTTAAAAACTGCCGACCCAATTTCGGCAAGGTTTTCGCCGGATAGGTTAAAACGGATAGATGCCATGATCGAGCAAAATATCGACTCGGGATATGTAAAAGGTGTGGTGGGCTTTATAGCCCGCGATGGAAAAATAGTTTATAATAAATCATTTGGCCTGGCGGATGAAGAGCAAAAGCGGCTAATGAGTACCGATGCCATTTTTCGTATAGCCTCGCAAACAAAAGCTATTACGAGTGTGGCCGTGATGATGCTTTTTGAGGAGGGCAAGTTTTTACTGGACGATCCAATCTCCAAATATCTGCCCACCTTCGCGCATCCTACAGTGGTTGATCAGTTTAATGATAAGGATAGCACATATACCACCATTCCCGCAAAGCGTGAAATTACTATTCGTGATCTGCTAACCCATACTTCGGGTATCGAATATGCGCAGATCGGTTCTCCAAAAATGAAGGCTATTTATGCTAAGGCAGGTATTCCTGCTGGTTTTGTAGCTGATAAGATCCTGCTGGCCGACGTTATGACCAAATTGGGCAAACTACCCTTGCTGCACCAACCTGGCGAACGATGGACTTACGGAATGAATATTGATGTGTTGGGTTACCTTGTAGAAAAAATATCCGGCAAAAGTCTTGATCAGTTTTTCAAAGAGCGGATCTTTATCCCGCTGGGCATGAACGATACTTATTTTTATATCCCTGCCTCAAAGCAAAACCGTTTGGTTACTGCTTATACCTTTGATCAAAGTGGCCGCATCACCAATTGGAGCAAATCTACATTTCCTGCGTTTGATGTGAATTATCCCAAGGCCAATGGTACATACTTTGCCGGTGGCGCAGGCCTAAGTTCAACTATAAAAGATTACGCCACTTTTTTACAAATGATGCTTAACGGCGGCGTGTATAACGGGCAACGTTTACTGGCCCGCCATACCGTCGATCTGATGACAATGAACCAAATTGGCGATCTGTATATTAATCCCGATAAAGATAAATTTGGTTTGGGCTTTGGCCTCACCTCGCAAAACAGTTCGGCCAAACTCGGTATCAGTGAAGAATCCTTTGCCTGGGGCGGTTTTTACGGAACGTTGTACTGGGTTGATCCTAAAGAGCACCTTGTTTGCCTGTTATTTGTACAAAACTGGCCCTTTCCTCACAACCAGATCCAGGATAAATTCAGAGCTATGGTGTACCAGGCTTTGAATGATTGATCATTTCAATTCGTCTTTCAGAACCGCCCAAACATTATCGGCTACAATTTTTGCACCCTGGGCAGTAGGGTGGATGCCATCGCCCTGGTTGAGTGATGGTATGCCCGCTACATCCTTTAACAGAAAGGGTACCAGTGCCATATTGTTCTTCTTAGCTAAATCGGGGAATACGGTTTTAAATTTACCGGTATAATCGGCCCCCATGTTGGGTGGCACCTGCATGCCTAATAAAACAAGTTTAGCATCGGGGTATTTAGCTTTAACTTTATCAACTATAGATTGCAGGTTCTTCGCTGTTTCATTCACGGGGATGCCACGAAGTCCGTCGTTGGCGCCGAGTTCAAGTACAAACACATCTATTTTTTGCTTTAACAGCCAGTTAATGCGCCCGTTACCGCCTGCGGTAGTTTCGCCGCTCAAGCCTGCATTTATTACTTTGTAAGGCAGTTTCAGCGAATCAACCATGTGGCTGATCACTCCCGGGAAAGCATCTGCCGGGTCATCGAGCCCGTACCCTGCGGTAAGGCTATCGCCAAAAAATAAAACTATTTTCTTTGATGCCGAGTCGGTTTTTGCCACTTCGGTAGTAGCCTGGGCCTGGTCATTATTTGGTGATTTAGCGCTGTTGCCGCAGCCCGCCATAATAAGGGCTGCAAGCAGGATCCCGCTTAAAGTAACTTTGTTCATATCAGATAAATACAATGCGTTTATGCGTTTGTTCTTAAAATCTCCAACGGTGGTTTGTTTAACACTCCACGGCTGTTCAGCAAACCGATAACAACGGTTAGCAAGCTGACTATCAAAAATAATACAAGAGCAGGTAAAACATTAACGCTGTATGATATTTCGAAACTATATTTTGCAAGGAAATAAGTGCCAGCAAATGCAATCAGGATGCCCGTCAATGCCGACAAACTCCCTAAAAACCAATATTCCAACGCAGTGATAGTGAATATTTGCTTACGACTTGCGCCAAGGGTACGCAATAAGACACTCTCCTGGATACGCTGATATTTGCTGATACGTACCGAAGCTATGAGCACTACAATACCTGTAATGATACTGAATGCACTCATGAAACGGATAACGTAGCTGATCTTACTCAGCAATTCATCAACAACACTTAAAATCAAACCCAGATCGATTATGGAAACATTAGGATAGGCCTTCACTATAACCTGCTGAAAAGCTGCAGACACTTTGTTTGAAGGCACATGTGTCATCAATACATGAAATTGCGGTGCATCTTCAAGTACTCCTTTAGGGAAAACTACCTGGAAATTGGTTTGCACTTTACCCCAGTTAACCTTGCGGATACTGGCAACATAGGCCGGCATCTGCACGCCCTGTGCATTAAATACTATCTTATCGCCAATTTTAAGATTGCCCCGTTTAGACAGGTTTTCTTCAACAGATACTGGGATTTCTTTTGAAGGATCGGCCTTGCCAATCCATTTGCCATCCAATAGTTTTTCTGACGACGTTAGCGAATCCCTGAATGTTACCCGGTACTCCCAGGCAAACACGCCATGCTGTATTTTAATAGTAGTGTCTTTTGTAAGATCTGCAGCGGTTTTACCGTTGATCTGTTCAATACGCATCGTAACAATAGGTACCTGCTGTAATACAGGAAGTCCCTGCTGTTTGGTTAATTGAACAACCCCTTTTTCCTGGCTGCTCTGGATATCAAACAGGATCATGTTTGATTGATTGCCGCTGGTTGAAAGGTTAACCTGCTGTACCAATAATGTTTGCACGAAATATAATGTACAAATAAACATGGTGCTTAAGCCGATAGATACAATAAGGATAATGGTTTGATTATTGGGACGATACAAATTCGCAAATCCCTGTCGCCATAAGTAGTTCCATGAACCTTTTACTATAGCTTTTGTGATGCGCATTAACAGCCAGGCTGTTGCGGTTAGTATCATGAAGGCAATCAGGATTCCTAACGTAAACAGTATACTTCCCACCACGCTGTCCAACTGCAAATAAGTAAAAGCTATTACAAAGATCAGTATCAGCAAATACACGAGCCAACGCAAAGGATCGCGCCTGTTGCCGCTTTCATCAAACGAAATACGAAGTGTATTGAGTGGCGAAATATTTCGAACAGAGATTAAAGGTAGCAGCGCAAATAGAATAGAGATAATCACGCCCAGCAAAATGCCCTGGCCAATAGCCATCCATGATATTTGTACCGAAATAGTAAACGGTAAAAAGTCTTTAAATACAAGGGGCAATAAATGTTGAACAGCTGTACCCAATATAGCCCCGGTAACCGAACCGATAATCCCGATACCGACAATTTGTATCAGGTAAATCAAAAATGCTTCGGATGATTTAACACCCAGGCAGCGCATGATAGCAATGGATGCAATTTTTTCTTTTACATAAATATGGATAGCACTGGCTACCCCAACGCAGCCCAATAGTAAGGCAACAAAGCCTACTAATGATAAAAATCGGCTTAAATCGCCAAAGGCGCGGCCAGTGTTATCTTTTTTTGTTTCGATAGTTTCAAAACGCATGCCGGCCTTGTCAAGCATTGGGTCGATCTTTTTGCCAAGCTTATCCGCATTAACCGACGAATTAAACTTGTAATAAAAGCTGTAATTAACGCGGCTGCCTATTTTTACAAGCCCGGTTTGCTCCAGGTACTGCATTGGGATATAAACCACAGGGGCAATACCAGCCATTACGCCGCTTTGGCCGGGTGCCTTATTCAGGATGCCGGCTATCTGAAAATTGAGATTGCCAACTTTTACGGAATCGCCTACCTTGGCATCGAACTGTAGCATCAGGGTTTTATCAACGAGTGCCATTCTGCCTTTTTTAAAGGTAAGCCCGGCAGCCTCTGGTGTGGTTTCTAATGTGCCATAGTAGGGGAAGCCTCCCTGCAATGCCCTGATCTGCACCAGCCGCGTTCCTTTGGTACGGGGGAAATAAAGCATAGATGCAAAGCTTCGTTCCTGCGAACGTTGATCGCCTAATGAATCGAGCATGTGTTTTAACTTATCGTCGACAGGTTTGTTGCCGGAAATAGATAAGTCGGCGCCAATCAGCGTAGCAGCCTGGTCGTTCACATCATTTTGTACATTGTATTTGAAAGAATAAATAGCTACCAGCGCAGCAATCCCAAATACGATGGCCGATATAAAAAGGAACAGCCTTGACCGGTTGCGCCGGCTATCGCGCCAAGCCATCCGAAACAGCCAGGGGATATTTATTTTTCTTTTGAAATCAATCGCAGTATTATCCATTAGCTTATCCGTTAATGGTTTTTTCGTCTGAAATCAGTTTACCGCCCTTGATCCTGATGATGCGTTGTGTTTTGGCTGCCAGCTCAAGATCATGGGTCACCACTATAAGTGTAGTACCCGCTTCTTTATTCAAGTCGAAAATAAGTTTGATCACCTTATCGCTGGTTTCTGCATCCAGGTTTCCTGTAGGTTCATCTGCAAAAAGGATTCGGGGGGCATTTGAAAAAGCACGTGCTAATGATACACGTTGCTGTTCACCACCCGAAAGTTGGAGTGGATAGTGATGACCACGTTCTGACAAGCCCACTTTATCTAAAAGATCCAAAGCCCTTGCCCGAATGTTTTTTTCGCCCCTGAGCTCGAGTGGCACCATCACATTTTCGAGTGCTGTAAGCGTTGGTAATAACTGGAAATTTTGAAATATAAATCCCACGTGCTGATTGCGTACCTGCGCACGCTGATCTTCGGTAAGTTTGTTGAGGGTGATGCCGTTGAGCTCAACAGCGCCCGAGGTTGAGCGGTCGAGCCCGGCGCAAAGTCCAAGTAAGGTAGTTTTTCCGCTACCTGATGGCCCAACTATGGCATTGGTTGAACCGACTGCTACCGAAAAATTTATTTGATCGAGTACTGTAAGCGTGCGACCTGCGCTTTGGTATGTTTTACTTAAATTGGAGATGTTGAGGATATTGTCCACAGATATTTTTTTATGGTATAGATACAAAAAAGCCAGGGTTGTTACCAAGCCCGGCCATTGATTATTCAAGTATTATGCCATCTTTACTTTTAGCTGACATTGAGTTTAATACTGGTTAAAAGTTAATGTAAGCCAGTTTAAAAACTAAGCTTTATCAGTCATGATATGCTCATACATCTGATCGAACGGTTTGTTTTTTAGTTCGATAGCCGTCGATGAATTTCGTTGTTCGCAGTATTTGAGCATTTCGTAGCAATCTATTAAAATATCATCGTCGATACCTTTAAATGTCATCTCAACCACTTTACCCGATACCTTGTAATATTCATCCAGTGCTGCAAGTCCTTTTTGGTTTACCTTAATCAATTTAGCCCGTTTGTCATCCGGTGACACGCGTTCATCTATTTTGTGTTCACGGATGAGCCGGTTGATGACTTCCATGCCGGTAGTTGTTTCGGCAAACATATAATTGATCAGGTCACTTTTCCTTACCTCGCCAAGATGCAATAAGCCGTTTAGGTAATAAAAGCTTTCGGCAGGAGGGATGCCAATATAATTTACCGCCGACCGGAAATACAGCGAATAAGCACTTAATATACGGCCAATGGTTTTAAGTAAATAAGCACCATTCATGATCCGTTCGCCTTTTTTACCAGCTTGTTTGGGCTTAGGACGCTGCTTTTGCAGATAATAACGGCAAAATGCTTCTACACTGGGTTGATCGCTCACTTCTTCAAAAGCAGTCCATTCCTCAACTAATTGCACTATTGGTTTCATTTATTACAATTTGGATGTAAAATTAAATATTTATTTCCAAATAGTTTTAATTGTTTCCAAATAGAAATATATTTGTTGAACTGTATCGAAATTGAAGTATTTGGAAAATAAGAAAAGCTTGCAGTCTGGTTCTGATTTATTTCGATAATTTTAAGTTGAATAAAAATGTTTTTCTGGCTCAGTCGTCAACCACAATAAAGGCTCAATTGAGATCCGCAAAAAAGAATTATAAATCAAAGATCATATGCAACCTGATCCTACAAAAAAAACAAACGGTAAGCCACCTGGTGTATTTAGCTTACTGAAACCATATAAGGGCCTTGTGGCGCTATTGCTGCTATTTGCTTTACTTGGCAATGCCATGAACCTTTGGCTTCCTAAAATTATAGCTAACGGTATTGATGCCTATTCCAATCATCATTTTGTGATAAGTGAGGTAATGGCCAAATTCCTGACCGCTACATTAGTGGTGTTTTTATTTGCAGGTTTACAGGCTGTTGTTCAGATATTTGCATCTGAAAAGGTAGCGCGAGACCTTAGGCAGCAACTGGCAGACAAAATATCCCGCCAAACCCATGCTTTTATCGAACAGGCAAATCCATCAAAACTACTAACCAACCTTACATCAGATATAGATTCTATTAAGTTATTTGTATCGCAGGCACTGGTTTCTATTGTATCATCTTTGTTTATCATTATTGGTTGCAGTGTTATGCTGCTAACCATTAACTGGAAACTTGCCTTGGTGGTAATCACCATTATTCCTATCATAGGAGGCACCTTCTTCTATGTTTTAAAAAATGTGCGTACATTGTTTATGAAAAGCCGGGGCGTCATTGATCAGCTTAATAAGGTTATTAACGAGAGTATACTTGGCTCGGCGCTTATCAGGGTGATTAACTCACAACAATTGGAATATAATAAATTCCTGGCTGCCAATACCGAAGCTAAAGATTACGGCCTGAGAATCCTTGGTTTTTTCGCTGGCCTTATCCCCATTGTAACGTTCACAGCTAATATGGCGGCGTTTACTATTTTGGTGATGGGCGGACATTTCGTGATCAGCGGCAGCATGAGCCTTGGTAGTTTCGCTGCTTTTAACAGCTACCTTTCATTATTGATATTCCCGATCTTTATTTTGGGCTTTATGAGCAATCTGATAGCACAGGCTTCAGCTTCATTTACCCGCATAAGTATTGTTTTGAATGCGCCGGATGTTACGGATGGTGGTCCATTAAAGGAAACTTTACATGGCGATGTTGAACTCAGGAATGTTACCATAACTTATGGTCAAAAGTCGGCGCTGAAAGACGTTACGTTCAATGTTAAAGCGGGTTCAAAGATTGCTATCATCGGGCCGACATCGGCCGGTAAAACGCAATTGCTGTACCTGCTCACGGGGTTAATCCCTGCCACCAGTGGCGAAGTGTTGTTTGATGGTAAAGCGCTTGCAGAATATGATAGCGAAACCTTTCACCGGCAAGTAGGATTTGTTTTTCAGGATAGTATCATCTTTAACATGAGCATCCGTGAAAATATCGCTTTCAGTGATACTGTAACCGATGAATCACTTCAAAAGGCTATTGAAACAGCCGAGTTAAGTACATTTATAGATAACCTGCCAGATAAGCTGAGCACCGTTGTTTCTGAACGGGGATCAAGTCTTTCGGGTGGTCAAAAACAGCGTATTATGCTCGCCCGGGCGCTCGCTGTTAATCCAAAGATTTTGTTGCTTGATGATTTTACGGCAAGGGTTGATAACAGCACGGAGCAGAAGATCCTGGCCAATATTCAAAAAAATTATCCGGGTTTAACACTGATTTCGGTGACCCAGAAAATAGCGTCTGTTGAACACTACGACCAGATCATTTTGTTAATGCAAGGTGAAATTGTAGCCAGCGGAATTCATGACGACCTGATGAAAACCAGTCCGGATTATGTGCAAATCTTTAATTCGCAGCAAAGTACCAGCAATTACGAACAAGGTGTTAACCATTAAACATTGCGTTAGCAACTGAAAAATATTCATCACAATGAACTACGATCTTAACCAATTAGGTAAAAATCAACAGAAAACATCTACGCTTGCGGGGTTAAAAAAGCTGCTACAGCTAATTGCCCATGAAAAGCGTACGCTCATTATAGCTTTTTTTGCCATCCTTCTTAACTCAACACTTAACCTGCTGGGGCCGCTTATTATAGGCCATACAATAGACAAATATGTGCAACACAAGGACTTTAACGGTGTTTTACATAACGCTGCTATTCTATTTTGCATGTACCTGTTAGCTTTGTTTACCAGTTATAAGCAAACTACGCTGATGGGAGGGGTTGGGCAAAGGATGTTGTTTACCTTGCGTAATTCTATCTTTAATAAGTTACAACAGTTACCTGTTGCTTTCTTTAACCAAAACAAAGCCGGCGACCTGATATCGAGGGTAAACAATGATACTGACAAGCTTAACCAGTTTTTCTCTCAGTCATTGATGCAGTTTATTGGTAATATATCTATCATGATTGGTGCCGGTATATTTTTACTGGCTATTAATATTGAGTTGGGGGCTGCTGCTTTGTGCCCTGCATTGGTGATCCTCTTTTTAACGCTGACGTTATCGTCATGGATAAAGGGAAAAAATGCGGCTAACTTGAAAAGCACAGGTGCCCTAAGTGGAGAGATACAGGAAAGTTTAAACAACTTCAAGGTAATCATTGCCTTTAACAGACGCGATTATTTCCGTAAGCGTTTTAATATCGCTAATGATCAAAACTATAAAACAGCTATTGGATCTGGCCTTGCTAACAATGTGTTTGTACCGGTTTATGGTTTATTTGCCAGCATAGCTCAACTTATTGTACTATCGTTTGGCATATACCTCATAAGTAAGGGTTTGTTTTCTGTTGGTTTACTGGTGAGCTACTTATCATACGCTACTAACTTTTATAACCCCTTAAGACAGTTGGCCGCTTTATGGACAAATTTCCAGCTGGCCATGGCAGGTTGGGACAGGATTTCGCAGATTTTATCCCTCGAAACTGACCTGCCGATAATTCAAGCTGGTATTGACGAGCCGGAAGCTGCCTTGCTGGAGTTTAGGCACGTACATTTTAGCTATGACGAAAGCAGGGAGATACTCCATAATATCTGCTTTAAATTGGAACGCGGCAAAACCTATGCTTTGGTTGGCCCCACAGGCGGCGGTAAAACAACAACAGCTTCATTAATAGCTCGTTTATATGACCCAACTAAAGGTTTGGTATTGCTTGGAGGAAAAGATATCCGCAGCTTTACAGCAGAAGAGCGAAGCCAAAAGATAGGGTTTATTTTGCAGGAGCCATTTTTGTTTACAGGTACGGTAAGGGATAATATTCTATATGGTAACGAACTTTTTAAAGATCATACCAACGAGGAAATGGAACAGGTGATCAGGGATGCAAACCTGGGCAGCTTGCTGGCAATTTTTGAAGAGGGGCTGGATACCAAAGTTTTATCTGGTGGAGATAGCATCAGTTTAGGTCAAAAGCAGCTTATTGCGTTCATGCGCGCAGTGTTACGAAACCCGGAGATACTGATATTAGATGAAGCTACTGCCAATATCGATACCATTACTGAGAAGCTGCTAAGCGATATTTTGGATAACCTGCCAAAAACTACTACCAGGGTAATCATAGCACACCGTTTGAATACGATTGAGAATGCTGATGAAATATTTTTTGTGAACTCAGGCGAGGTGATCAGAGCAGGGTCATTTGACGATGCTATGGATCTGTTGCTGCAAGGTAAAAGGGTTAGTTGAGATATCTGAAAACTGCCCCGTTTTCGTTAGCGCATGATAAATCCTTTTAATTTAGGTTAATAAAATACTATTGTATAAAATAGTTGTCCGATTAACACTAAATAATTGCTAAATTATTTTTACCATTGCATATAAACTTAACCTAAGTTATGCATAAGTATAGCGGCGAAACGCGCATTTTAGTTGCAACAGATTGTATCATATTTGGATTTGACGGGGCAAACATTAAATTATTGCTTGTACAGCGTGGCCTGGAGCCCGAAAAACACAAGTGGAGCCTGATAGGCGGTTTCATAAAACCGACCGAATCACCCGAAGATGCTGCGAACCGTGTGCTTGAGTTGCGTACGGGGCTTAAAAATGTATACATGGAGCAATTTCAGGTATTTGGCAAGCCTGAACGTGACCCGGTAGAAAGAACCCTTTCTGTAGCTTATTTTGCCCTTATTGATATTCATAAATATGAGGCACAGTTGAGCGAGGAATATCACCCGGAATGGTTCTTGCTTAATGAGATGCCCGACCTGATATTTGACCATAATGAGATGGTGCGGTTTGCCAAAAGACAACTTCGCTACAAAGCTGCGCTTCACCCTATATTATTCCAGCTGTTGCCCGAAAAATTTACCATTCCGCAATTGCAGGCTCTTTATGAAGGCGTTTATCAAACTAAGTTTGATGACAGAAACTTTAGCCGCAAACTGCTTTCGACAGGGCTGCTTGTAAAGCTTCCTGAAAAAGACAAACTTTCGTCAAAAAAAGGCGCATTTTACTACAAACTTGATCAGTCGCATTACGAAGAAAACTTTGAAAAGTTCCTGAATTTGGTGCCCAATCCGGATAAGTTTTTTTAACTATCAGCCCAGTTTAAAAGAACAGTGGGTTTTAGATCATTGAACTTTAATTCACACTGATGGGATGTTATATTATTAAAATGGCTACGCAATCAAACAGCGTGGTTAATTTTACATAATTATCCGGCTGTAGCATCAAAGGTTTTTGTACTTTTAAAGGGTAGTTTAATACTGCAAAACCAAATCCAACTGAACTCCTTTGAGCAATTTAACTTTTTTGCGGTCGTTAAGCCTCGCGTTTATTTTTATATGCTTTGCTATTTTCACTCACGCTCAAGGGTCATCAAACCAAGGTACAGAATTTTACACCGCGTATATTGACCATGTTGATGGTGCTGCTGGCAATCCCGACGCTTTGGGCAATGGTAGCCGGATGGAACTTTATATAACTGCAGATGTAAATACATCTGTAACCGTTGAAGTTGCTGATGGTAGTTTTTTAAGCACATACCAGGTTAAGGCCAATGATATATTGACTGTCGATATCCCGCCGGGGGCTTTTATTGGCACCCAGGGGCAATTTTTAAAGGGCATTCATATTATTTCGCTTAAACCTATTGCAGTTTACGCACACATTTTTGCGCAGAATGTATCCGGGGCAACACTTTTGCTACCTGTAAATACCCTGGGTAAAGATTATCTTTCTATCAACTATAAACAAATATCAAACTCAAACAATGGTACAAAAACTACAGAGGGGGTGCCTTCTTATTCAACTTTTGCAGTAATAGCAACTGAAGATAATACCGCCGTTGAAATAACACCTTCACAGCCATTGCTAAACGGTATTCCCGCAAACCAGCCCTTTACCATAAATTTAAAAAAAGGCGAGGTATACCAGGGCTTATCTGCCATGGATTTAACTGGCACCCGCATCCGTTCAATCGTTAGTGCCACCGGGGCTTGCAAAAAAATTGCCGTTTTTTCAGGCAGTTCAAAAATAAGCATCGGGTGCCAGGGCGATAAGGGATCATCAGACAACCTTTTTCAGCAGGTTTATCCTTTAGCGGTTTGGGGTAAAAATTATATAACCGCCCCTTTAAAGACCCGCAACTATGATATTTTAAGAATAGTACTTAGTTCGCCGGATACAAAGGTAACAGTAAATGGGGCGGCACCTCAGGGAGGGTTAATTAATGGCCTTTATTATGAATTTACTTCAACTACAACCAATGTTATTGCTGCTGATAAGCCAATCCAGGTAGTACAATACGCGGTAACCCAGGGCGAGGGTTTAAATTGCCAGCTCATTAACGGAGATATAGGTGACCCTGAAATGATATATCTAACGCCTATTGAGCAAACACTTGATCATGTTACGCTAAACTCAACCCATAATTACCTGATACAAAATGATTTTATTAATGTCATTATAAAAACAGCTGCCGTACCTACTTTTTCGCTCGACGGCCAACCTTATACCCAATTTTCACAAGTGCCTAACAGTAGTTATTCATACGCGCAGATCAGCGTAAACGCCGGCGTACATAATATTAAAGCGTCAGATGGATTTAATGCCATAGCATATGGGTTTGGCCGAACAGAATCATATGGCTATGCTGCAGGTACCAACCTTAAAAACCTGAATGAGTTTATTGTATTACGAAACCCGACAAATAACTCAACACAGGCCAATGGCTGCGTCGGGATACATTATAAGTTACAGCTTACACTGCCATTTCAAACAAACAAAATTACATGGGATCTTAAAAACGGAACCCAGCCCGTCACTATTAATAACCCAATACCAACCGGTTCTACAGTAAAAGACTCAAAAGTGCTTTACACTTATGAGTATCCTGCAGACGAAGTGTATCCCGATGGTGACTACAGCGTAGTAGCCACTGTATTTAACCCAATTGCCGACGAGTGTGGATCAAACGAAGATATTGAGTTTGATTTCAATATTTCGGTGCCGCCGGTTGTAAAGTTTACTTTTGCAAATACCTGTTTTGGTAACGACGTTAAATTTACAGACCAGTCAACATCAGGTACCCGGCAAATAAAAACATGGCACTGGGACTTTGGCGATGGTACAACCGATGTAGTACAAAACCCCGTACACAAATACACCCAACCCGGCGATTACCTGGTTACTTTATTTATTACCAATGAAAATGGTTGCGGAGAAACATCAGATCCCATAAAAGTACATATATCAAAGCCTCCTGTCGCGTTGTTTAGTTATTCAGCGCCTGGCTGTGTTGGTCAGGATATTACGTTTACTGATAACTCCACATCTGCAGATGGGGATATTGTTAGCTGGCAATGGGACTTTGGCGATGGCACACCTGTTGAAACCCTTACGAGTAAAAATCCGTTTAACCATAAGTATAATACGCCGGGAGATTATTTGGTTAAGCTAACCGTAACAAATAGTAATGGTTGCATAAGTAATATAGCTCCGCAGGTTGTTAACATTTATCCTGTGCCAGTAGTTGATTTTTTATTACCCGATGCTTGTGAAGATGACTTTGCTCAATTTACTGATCAAAGTACTATTGCCGATGCAACAGAAGCCAATTTTGCTTATGAATGGAATTTCGGCGATGCCAATGCAACTGCAGGTAATCCTGATATTTCCCATGATAAAAATCCTAAGCACAAGTTTTTAGCCGGTAATTACCAGGTTACGCTTAAGGTTACGTCAAAATACGGATGTTCTGTTACTTCTGCTTCAAAATCATTAACAATTAACGGGAGTAAGCCAAAAGCAGCAATAACTGTTCTGAATCCTGCCGACTTATGCAGTGCGCAAGAGGTTTTTTTTGAAAACCAGTCGTCGGTTAATTTCGGTGAGATCACCCGGCTTGAGGTTACATATGACGACGCCGATCCAACAACCACTGTGGTTTATGATCACCCAGCATTAGGGCTACGGCTAAGACACAAATATCCTTTGTTTACTACGGGAACGCGTACGGTTACTATACGGGCAATAGCATATTCAGGTACTTCATGCTCTGATGTTAAAGCAATTCAGTTCACGTTAAAAGCATCTCCCAATGTAACCTTTGATCCGGCGCCGGTCTTTTGCATCGAATCACAGCCTTATAAACTGATACCTAAGCTTGATGGGCCCACAGGTTCCGGAGTATTTTCAGGAACCGGGGTTAGTGCAGATGGCATGTTTAACCCTGCCGTTTCCAATGCCGGCACATTTGACATCAGGTATATTTATACAACTGCCGATGCCTGCGCAGATACGGTTGTACAACAGGTTAAAGTGGACGTGTCGCCGCTTGTTTCGTTAGGGCAGGATTTTACCATGCTCGAAGGCACTAAACATATCTTTAAACCGATAGTTAACGACGATAATTTAACTTATAAATGGACGCCGGCAACAGGGCTGGATCATGACGATGTAGCCAACCCGTCAGCGAGCCCGGCTCAGGATATTACCTACCAACTGGTAGTTACATCGGCACACGGGTGCCAGGCCATGACTAGTGTATCGGTAAAGGTTTTAAAGTTTTTAGTTATCCCCAATGTGTTTACTCCTAATGGGGATGGCGTAAATGACATTTGGAATGTTAAATATTTAGAAAGTTATCCAAATAATAAGGTTGACGTATACAACAGATACGGAGAAAGGGTATATTCGTCAATTGGTTATAGTGTACCGTGGGACGGTAAATACAACGGTTCATATTTGCCTCCCGGAACTTATTATTATATTATTGACCCCAAAAATGGCCGAGAGGTTATTTCAGGTAATGTGACCATTATCAGATAAAAATGAAGCGAATCCTATATACTTTAATTGTTATTGCTGCAACAACTCAATTTGCAAAAGCTCAGCAACGACCGCAGTACACGCAATACGTATTTAATAACTATCTCTTAAATCCTGCATTAAGCGGTATTGAAAACTATACCGATGTAAAATTAGGGTACCGCAGCCAATGGACAGGCCTTGAAGGTGCACCGGTAACATCTTATTTTTCGGTAAACACGCCTATAGGTAACCGATTTTTACAGGGCGATGCTACTGCATTTCCAGCTGGTGGTGGCTTAAATCCGTCAAGCAGGTCATATACACAAAATTACATGGCTGCCGAGCCGCATCATGGTGTGGGTTTAATGGTAGTATCTGATAAAACAGGGCCAATAACGCAAACCAATATTGATGCTACTTACGCTTATCACCTTGGACTTACCGAAACATTGAATTTAGCAGTAGGGGTATCGGCTGGGGTGAGCCATAATGTTATCGATGTGAGCAAACTTACCTACGTTGATCAAAACGATCCTACAATTAATAACATTACCGGGTCGCAGTGGAAACCAGATTTGGGTATAGGTGTATGGGCATATTCGTCTAATTATTTCTTCGGTGCATCGGTACAGCAAATCCTTCCGCAAAATTTATATGTAACCACTTCAACTACTGCCGTACAAAACAAAACAGTGCCACATTACTTTGTAACCGGCGGTGTAAAGCTTTTTGTATCTGACGATATTACACTGATGCCTTCGGCTTTATTGAAATTTATCGCGCCGGTTCCGGTAACTTTCGATGTAAACATGAAGATGTCGTTCAAAGACAAATTCTGGATAGGAGGTTCATACCGTCGTAATGATTCATATGCAGCTTTAGTAGGTTTTAACCTGAACTCGCTCATCAATGTTGGTTATTCTTATGACTTTACTACATCTGCTTTAAACACAGTAAGCCACGGTTCGCACGAAATTGTGTTGGGTATCCTGCTTAATAACCGTTATAAAGTAACGTGCCCTCAACATACTTTTTAATTCTTAAAAACGTTAATTAATTGTAATTGAGTAGCTACTACCTCTTTGTGAGAAAATCACTATAAGTGGCTGATGCAACCAGCTTCCGGTAGAAGTGCAATCAATTAGTTCTATTTAAAAAATTTATAAACCATTTCGGATCACTTCCTAATTAATCAGGGAACTTTGTGGGATAGAAGTTGAATTTATTGTTTTTCAACCTTTCTTAAAAGGATAAAAAATAAAACAATACGACTGTAATGTAGGTTTAATTTAATAACAACTAAAATTAAAACCTATGAATACCAATAATGAGAACTGGGAAAACCGGGATAATGAGCGCGATGATTTTGAAAACAATACCAATTCGTTTTCTATAAATGGCGTTGAAGCCAGAGCAAACCGTGATCTCGAAAGTGATGACGATGATTTGGATGAGATTAACGATATAGCTGATGATGACAGACCCGAGGTAGAAAAGACCGAAAAAGAACGGGTGGGCACCCATAGTCAATCAGAAGTAGATCAGCCCAACAGAAGCGCAGATACTTCGTTTAGCGAGCAAACAGATGTAACCCCGCCAAATAAAAAGGAGTTTCCTTCGGTAGGACCGGCCAAAACTGATTTTGAGAGCCGTCCGCATGGCCGCACAACTGGCCGTATGCTTGGTCATGAGCCCGGTACTGAAGGGATTTAATAAAAAGGAGGATATAATCATGATTGATTATAGAAATGATGACGCTGCCCGCGGGCAGGGTAATATTAAAGGGGCAATGGGAAGCCACATGAACGACAGCTACAACAATGCTGTTAGACGCAATCCATGCCTCGAAACCAAAGGTCCTCAAAAATTACACTTTAGAGTTTTACATGAGGATGGCAGTCTGGCCGATCTCCCGGATCCAAATGTTGAGGGAGCAGGCGTTGGTGATGGCACAATAGGCCGTTAACAAACAAAAAAGGTGACCAAAATGGCCACCTTTTTTGTTTATATTGATATTGTAAGAATTATGTAGTATAGCCCAGGATCTTTAATACCTGTTTGCTGTTTTGCTCCTCGCCAAATACCTCAAAGTTGAAAGTCTCGTCGCGGTTGCGGCGAATAATCACATGCTTAGGTGATGGCAACAAACAGTGGTGGATGCCACCGTAACCACTTAATACTTCCTGGTAAGCACCGGTATTAAAGAAGCCCAAATATTGCACCTTACGGGTTTTAGGCATAAATACGCTGTTCATATGCGCTTCCTGGTTGTAATAGTCCTGACCATCGCAGGTGATACCGCCAAGGTTTACGCGCTCGTACTCCGAATCCCAGTTATTTACAGGCAACAGAATATACTTTTGGTTCAGCGCCCAAACATCAGGCAGGTTGGTAATAAACGAACCATCAAGCATCAACCAGCGTTCGCGGTCGTTTTGTTGCTTGCGGCCTAACACTTTATACAGGATTCCTGAAGCCTCGGCTACGGTATATTTACCAAACTCGGTAATGATATCCGGTTCCATGGTATCGTGTTCGGCACAAATCTCTTTAATGCGGCTCACAATTTCGTTGATCATGTATTCATAATCAAAATCAAAAACCAGGGAATCTTTAAATGGCATACCACCGCCAATGTCAAGCGTATCCAGATGTGGGTTTACTTTTTTGAATTTGCAATAAAGCGTTACATATTTCTCCAGCTCATTCCAATAGTATGGTGTATCAGAGATACCTGAGTTGATAAAGAAATGCAATAATTTAACCTGGAAATTAGGATTGTCCTCAATTTTATTGTGGTAAAAATCGATAACATCCTCCATACGTACACCTAAACGTGAAGTGTAAAACTGAGAGTCTGGCTGCTCTTCGGCCGCTATACGGATACCCAGGTTACAAGGAGTATCCATCTCAATTTCATCATCGTAAAGGTTAAATTCCTCTTTATTATCCAATACCGGGATGATGTTTTTAAAGCCATCATGCAGCATATCGATGATATAAGTTTTGTATTGGAAAGTTTTAAAACCGTTACATATTACGGTAATATCTTTTGTTACGGTACCTTTTTTCTCCAGGGCATCAATCATTGGCATATCAAATGCTGATGATGTTTCCAGGTGGATCTCGTTTTTCAGCGCTTCTTCAACAATATGCCTGAAATGCGAGCTTTTAGTACAATAGCAGTATTTATAACTGCCGCGATAGTTGTTTTTGATGATAGCCTGTTGAAACAGCAGTTTAGCCTGCTGGATCTTTTTAGATATCAAAGGCAGATAAGTAAAGCGTAGGGGGGTACCATACGTTTCAATCATCTCCATCAAATTTAGGTCCTGAAAGTATAGCTCATCGTCGATGATCTCAAAACCATCCTGTGGAAAGCCTACACTTAAGTCAAGAAATTCCTGGTAACTCTGCATCCTTAAAAATTTTGGGGCAAAAATGTAATTTTTAAACGGAATATTTGGCTATTTGTTAGGATTAATTTTATCGACAAAATGTAATGTTTTTACAGTGAAAAGATATTGAGCTATTACCTGCTGTAATACAGTTTGTTATAGCTAATTGCTGATAGATATTTTCGATAATAATGAAGCGGTAATATTGAGGGATTCAAAGCGCTAACGCATACTCGAAATTTGGCTGGGTTTAGCTATGCCACTGCTGCTTGTTTGTTATACTTATTTCGGTAATCAATTGGTGAAAGCCCGGTTATTTTTTTGAAAACTGTGCGGAATGCTTTGGCATCTGTATACCCAACATCATACATTACTTCGTTTACGTTTTTGGGAGTACTTTCCAGTTGTTTTTTGGCTGCTTCGATTTTTACACGTTGAATATATTCAACAGGTGTATTGTTGGTGGCTTTTTTAAATCGGCGCTCAAAATGTCTCCTGCCAATGGCATACATTGATGACAGGTCTTCAACTGAAATTTTTTCGGTAACATTATTTTCTATGTATTCCTGAGCTTGCTTTATCGGGTTGTCTTCATGCTTCTTCTGGCCGGTAAACATCGCAAAAGGTGATTGACTTTTCCTGTCTATCTCCAAAGCATAGATCTTGGCTGCCATGATTGCAATATCCCGCCCGGCGTACTTTTCAATCAACAACAATAACAGGCTCCAGTAAGAAGTGGCTCCGCCGCTTGAATACAAGCCCTGCTGTTCGGTAACTATGCGACCATCAACCAGCGTTACTTGCGGAAACATGCTCCTGAATTTATCGGCAGTGATCCAATGACTGGAACATTCCTTCCCGTTCAATAACCCGGTTGATGCCAGTATGAACGACCCGATACATAAGCTGGCTATTTCAGCCCCTTTACGGTACTGTTCTATGATCCAGGGCACAAAATCCTGGTTTACCTTAACCGCATTCTCCAGGTCGCCGCTTATGGCGGGAATAACCACGATATCGCTTTTTTGCAATTCATTCAATAAAATATCCGGGTGAACCGAAAATATACCCCCGTGTACTTTAACTTCTTTGGCAAGCCCAACCATATGAACATCAAAAACCGGTGGCCGGCCCATGGATTGCAAAAAGTCATTAGCGCCGGTAAAAATGGTCCGGGCATCAACAATACTGGCCAAAACTGCCTCATTAGGTATCAGGATAGCAACATGTTTCATTTGATTGTTCGTATAACTGATTATATTGGATAAAGATAGTGAACACCAATGTCGCAATCAACCCCTTAACAAGTCCTTTTTACGTGCTACACATCTTTGGCTCTGCAGATAACTTTGTACCGTTAACCAATCAATAATCACACAAAAACATATCATCATGAAACCAAAAACAATTAAAACCCTGTACTGGATTTTCACCACGCTTTTTTTATTAGCAATGCTTGGTGACGCCTATGGAGGGATAACCATGCAACAGGCAGGTAAGGACTCATTAGCAAGACTTGGCTATCCTATGTACCTGTTGGTAATTATGGGCTCGGCAAAAATTGCGGGCGTAATGGCTATAGCACAAACAAGATATCGCATTATTAAAGAATGGGCGTACTCGGGATTCACCATCAGTTTTATCGGCGCATTTTTATCATGGTTTGCAATCGGGGCCGGCGCTGCTATGCTTATTCCGCCAACGGTGATGTTGATCGTTATGTTTTTTACCTACTATTTATGGAAAAAGTACGAACAGGTAAAAGACCTCGGTTTAACCAACACCAAACTTGCCGGTAATGCCGGCGTGGCCTAAATAACCATAAGCTTATACTTAATACCGGGTTTGCCATTTGAGCCCGGTTTGCCTGTAATTATCATGCGCAAACTAATAGTATCTTTAAATATTACGCTGGATGGGTTTGTTGCAGCAGCGGACGAAGGCCTCGACTGGCACTATAAATATTGGACTGATGAAATTGCCGAAACAACAACAGAACTGCTGAGCCATGCAGATACTATTTTATTGGGAAAAAATACCTATCAGGCTATGGCAACTTATTGGCCATTTCAAGCTAAAAGCATGAGTTTTCCCCGTACAGATATCGCATATGCTGATATGATGAACAGTTATCAAAAAGTGGTTCTGTCTTCAACAATGACTGCTGTTTGGTGGAACAATTCGTTACTGCTTAAGGGCAATTTAAAACGGGCAATAGAAAATTTGAAAAACTGCCATGGCCGCGACATCCTTACCTACGGAAGTATCAGTGTGGTTGATAAGCTGGCGGCTGTAAATTTGATCGATGAGTTTCAGTTTTGGATTCACCCGGTAGTATTAGGCAATGGCAGGCCTCTTTTTAGCCGGCAAAAAAATAGTATTTCATTAAAATTGATATCACAGAAAGTTTTTTCATCAGGGGTAGTGTTGATGATTTATCGGGCAGATAATTAACCTTTAGGGCAATGCAAGCGTGAAACTGTCCCGGGTACTGCATTTTTCCTGCTGACACACTGTTGTCAATAGTCTATTACACCTTTGTATGAAAAAATGATTCGCTATGAACAGGGCCGACAGGTTGCTCAGGGTATTGGTATTGCTGCAAACCAGGGATGTAGTTTCTATTGAACTGCTAACCACTCAATTCCGGATCAGTAACCGAACAGCATTCCAGGACCTTGAGGCGCTAAAGCAATTAAAAATAGCTGTAACTTTTGAAGCGGAAAAGGGCTGTTTTATTTTAATAGCAAGCTGCCCCTCGCCGGGGAATAACGGTGTAATCGTTTCTCAACCAATGATGGTTATTCCACCAGCCATAAAAAATGAGTTATTGTCAGTTATCCCTCGCGAAGCAAATAACGATCATCAAAACTCATCGTCATAATTTACTTTGCCATTCTTTAAACGCACATAATCAACCGATCCTGTACCCTGGAAACGAAACACAATTCCAATTATTTTAGCCCGGCCAATGCCTTTGTCTATAGTGTAAACCAATTTGTTATCAATATAGATTTGTGCCTTGCCTTGATGGGATTCAATTTTAAGCGGTACATATTTTTCAAAATCAACCCCAAAAGCAGAGAGGTCATGTTTTTTACCTGATACCTCATAGCCTGCGAAATACATATCCAGATCGGATACGCAACCTTTCGAGCTCAACGGGATCCAGATTGCCGTTCCCTTGCACAAAATATAAACAGTACTTAATCTGCAGGCAGCTGCACCCTCACTATAATTGTTTTTTACCGAGGTTTCAAAAGTAAAATCATTGCTGTAAATCTCTCCAAAATTGGTTACGTTGGTATAAACCACATAGGGCGGGGTAGGCTGCATGGCTATATTGCGTTCCTTGATCTTTTCGGGTAACAACGAGAGCTTACCATCAACCATAGCATCCTTTTTTTTATAATAAATTGGTACGGGCTGCTTTTCGACTATAGGCAGCCATCCGTTCGACTCAACAAACAGTTCATGCTGTTTCACAATTTTGCCGCCCACAATGAGCTTGGCATAATAAAAATCAGGAAAGTAATAGATAGAGGTATGCTGACGATCATTTTTTGAAACATTGACACGTAAATGCCTGTCCCATGATTGCTGAATAGCTACCGAATCGTAAGGCGACCTGGTAGCATCAAAATCAAACACAACCGAATTGGGCAAGCCCGAGGTGATTACCTTTTTACTGCTAAATTTATAATCTTTTGCTACTATAGGTGGTTTGGGGAGCTCACTACGCGAAGCCATGATCACAACCAATAAAATGCCCACCAGCGTTAAAACGCCTAAAGCATAAGGCATTGACCTGGAATGCTTTTTTACCGGCTTGGGTTTAAGTTGATATTGTTCGGTTTGCTTATCAACCGGAACAAATTGAATGCTAAACACCCTGAAATTTTCATAACCTAAAAACTGCACCAGTGTATCCATGGTGTAGGTATTGGGTAGGCTGTCATATTTAACCTTGCCCCAAATGCGCTTTAATGTAACATGGCTTATAGAAGCACCCGTTTTCTCCCTGATCTTTTCGCTCAGATTTATAAAATCCTGGTTTTTCCAGTTCGCACTATCGCCCCAGCCGGTATAGGTTTCGTATTGTTTTATCAGTTCGGTAATAGGCAACTCTTGTGCAGGCATATTCATTGGGTCAAAAATAGCCGGTAAATCAGTTCAAATATTATTTGTACAGCCTTGTACCAACTTGTACAGGCTGTGAATTGCTATAGCGTGGTGTGCAAACTAACTTTATCAGCATTAAAATTAAACCTAAATATACCATAACCTAACCAACAATGAAACAAATAATAAGCAGGATTAGCACCTACATTTATGCTACGGTAATGTTCATATTCGGCATACAACATTTTATGTATGCCGATTTTGTGGCCACGCTGGTTCCCGGCTGGATCCCATTTCACCTGTTTTGGGTGTATCTAACGGCGGTTGCGCTGATGGCTGCCGCTATAAGCATCTACGTTAATTTATATGCTCAATGGGGATGTTTTTTATTAGGATGCATGATATGGGTATTCATTTTAACAATACATATTCCCTTATTGATCAATAGCCATTTCGATGCCGGAAAAATAACCAACGCCCTGAAAGATACCGGTCTTGCGTCATGTGCCTTTATACTGGCTGCTGTTTACGATAGGGAAGGATAAACTAATATTGTATTGACTGTAACATAACTGCGTTTGCTGTTGTCTTTTTACCATCAATCCGCAACTTATGAAATTGAGTTTTAAATACATTTTGCTGCTTGCCATGTTTGCTTTAGGCACACAGAGAACCATTGCGCAGCAAACCAGAATAGCTCATATTGATACCCTGATTCAAAGAGCAAACAGATTAGGCTTATTTAATGGGAATGTATTAGTTGCCGATCATGGGAAGATCATTTATAAAGCCGCGATAGGCTATGCCGATGCGAGCAAAACTGCGAGACTTACCGATCAGTACCGTTTTCATATAGGTTCAATAGCTAAAGAATTTAATGCTGTTGGCATCATGATACTTGAGGAACAAGGCAAACTGAACCTGGATGATAAAGTATCCAAATACCTGCCTCAGCTACCCGCTTGGGCCGGTAAAATTAGCATCATTAACCTGCTACAGTACACAAGCGGTTTGCCCGATGTAAAATGGAAGACAGTTAAAGATGACGCCGGTAACATGGCCGATTTGATGAAAATTGACTCGCTTGATTTTGAGCCGGGTAAAAAATATGCGTACAATAACAATAATGTTTTCTTGCAGCGCCGCATTATCGAAAAGATAACCGGCCAAAGCTTCAAACAATTTGTTGAAGATCATGAATTGAAGCCGGCGGGTATGAATACAGCTATCATTGATCCTGATGAAAATGATAAGCTTGTTGCCCAATCCTATAATAACGATGGCAAGCCAGACGGCCTGGTATACCCCATATCTGGCTGGACAGCTGTAACGCTGGATGATTTTTATGCGTGGGCCAATGCTATAGCCAAATTTAAACTGATAAGTCCCGTTGCCACCCGCGAGATTATTAATGGCGTAACTCCGGGAAGACAATCTGGCCTTGGTGGTGGTAGCATGGAGGGTGATAAGATACTTAGCCATGTTCACGATGGCACCTCCCTTAATTACCAGGCGTTACTGGTAAGCAAGGTGCCGGAAGGTGTTACTATTATATTGATGACCAATAATAAACAGGGAAACCTGTATTCAATTGAAAAATCTATTGAAGCCATTTTAGATGGTAAACCTTACGTTCAGGTAAAGAGATCCTTCCTGGATGCGTTTAGCACAAAGCTTGACTTAATGAGCGGCGAGCAAATTATCAGTTTTTATAATGAGCTTAAAAATAAACACAGTGATGAATATAGTTTTGATGACGAAAACACGTTGAACGAAACCGGCTATTATTTAATGAGTAAAAAAAGGCTGGCCGATGCCGTTTCTGTTTTCGAATATAATACCAAGCTATTTCCAAAATCGGGCAATGTGTTTGACAGCCTTGGCGAAGCATATTACAATCAGGGCAATAAGCCGTTAGCCTTGTTGAATTATAAAAAGTCGTTACAACTTGACCCAGCAAATGACAATGCTAAAAAGATCATAATCGAATTGGATAAATAGGGGAGCCTGTAATAAAATGATAAGGGATTATTGGCAGGCTAAATTTTGCAACCACTTACCAACTCCTATATATCCGTCTGTTAATGCCGGTTTGCTCAGGCAAGCCGGCTAACAGATATTGCCGGCTCAATAATACTATCTCAAACTACTGCAAATCTGCTTAATGAAATCTGTTTTAAAGACAAGGCCCGGCAATCAATAACAGATGTTTTAAAAATGCAGTAAACTTTATTCTCATAATGTTGTTTTGTTCACTGATCGATAGCATCGCTTTATATGCCGCAAAAACTTATTCAATTTTGGGCTGGCATATTTAAAAAGATGATTTAACTTTAAGGCGTTCGGTTTTGGCTATTTATTGCCATATTTACGTCAAAACCGAACCGGATAAATAGAAAACATACAACCACTTATGCAGGAATTAGACCCCACCATTCTTCAGAAAGCAAATTCATGGCTTCAAGGAAATTATGATGCTGATATTAAGCAGGAAATTCAAAAGTTAATTGACGAGAAGGCTTATACCGAACTGACAGATTCATTTTATCGCGATCTGGAATTTGGTACAGGAGGCCTTCGCGGTACTATGGGGCCGGGTTCAAACCGTATCAATAAATATACGATAGGTGCGGCCACACAGGGTTTAGCTAATTACCTGAAAAAAACATACCCGGGCGAAAAGATCAAAGTTGCTATTGCTCACGACAGCCGTAATAATGCCGATTTCTTTTCGACCATTACAGCAGAGGTTTTTTCGGCAAATGATATTTACGTTTACTTTTTTAAAGCACTTCGTCCTACTCCTGAGTTGTCATTTGCCGTACGTCAGTTAGGTTGCAAAAGTGGTGTAATGCTTACTGCATCACATAACCCTAAAGAGTACAATGGTTATAAAGCTTACGGTGCCGACGGCGGACAATTTGTTGCACCGCATGACAAGGCTGTAATGGATGAGGTTGCAGCCATCAGCAGTATTGATGACATTAAATTTAATCGTGTTGACGCGAATATTGAAGAAATAGGAGAAGAGATAGATGAGCTTTACCTGAGCAAGATCACCGAGCTTTCTGTTTCACCAGATGCAATTGCGCGTCAAAAAGATCTTAAAATAGTTTATTCGCCTATTCATGGTACAGGTATTACGTTAGTTCCGCAAGCCTTAAAAAGGTTTGGTTTTGAAAACGTGATCCTGGTTGATGAACAAATTACACCTGATGGCAACTTCCCTACAGTAGTTTATCCTAACCCGGAAGAAAAAGAAGCATTAACACTTGCGCTTAAAAAAGCCCAGGATACTGATGCTGACCTGGTGTTAGCTACTGATCCTGATGCCGATCGTGTAGGTATTGCCGTAAAGAATACTGATGGTGAGTTTGTGCTCCTTAATGGAAACCAAACTGGCGCCATGCTCATTAATTATTTATTAACTGCATGGGAAGAAAAAGGTAAGCTTACCGGTAAAGAGTACATTGTTAAAACTATTGTTACCACAAACCTCATCGAGCGTATTGCCGAAGCTAAAAATGTTACTTACTATAACACCTTAACCGGCTTTAAATATATTGGTGAGCTGATGACCCATTTTGAAGGTAAACAAACCTTTATTGGCGGCGGCGAAGAAAGCTATGGTTATTTGATAGGCGAACTGGTAAGGGATAAAGATGCTGTTATTTCAAGCACGTTCATTGCCGAAATGACTGCTTATTATAAGGATAAAGGCAGCAGCTTGTTCGAAGCTTTGATTGATACTTATGTACAATATGGCTTTTACAAAGAAAAATTGATCTCTTTAACCAAAAAAGGTAAAACCGGTGCCGAAGAGATCAAGGAAATGATGGAAAAATTCCGTACAAACCCTCCGGCTACTTTAGGTGGCTCAAAAGTAATTACGCTTAAAGATTACGAAAAACGTATCGAAACTGATTTGGTAGCTAATACTTCTAAACCGATTGAATTGCCAACATCTGATGTTTTGCAATTTATTACTGAAGACGGAAGCATCATTTCGGCGCGTCCTTCGGGCACCGAGCCTAAAATCAAGTTTTATTGCAGCGTGAACGGCAAACTTGCCAGTAAGGAAGCTTACAACGAAACAGATAAACAGCTCGACGCTAAAATTGCCTCAATTATGCAGGACCTTGGCGTTTAATGCTGACAAATAAGACTCCATAAAAAATCCCGGCCGATTAATAATTGGCCGGGATTTTTTATATGTAATTTATCGTACCGTTGTTACATCGTTTTTCTTGGGCGCCTTGGTCTGTCACCTGCAGGCGATTGCTCACTATTGCTGCGGTAACCGCCCTGGCTACTATTACTATTGCTATTGTAGCTTCGGGTATTGTTGGGCCTGCTATTATTGCTGTTACGGTTATTGTTGTTGCCATAACCGAATGACTTGCGTGGTGGCGGGGTTTTCTTAACAAAGTCGTCGTTTATTTTTACGCTTAATACGCGATCGGCAATGGGGGTACCATCTAAGGCAATCACTGCGTTTTCAGCTCCTGTACGATCCTTCATTTCAAGAAAAGCATATCCCTTGCATATTCTTGTTTTTTTATCGCGTACAATTTTAATCGTTTCCACATCGCCATGCGGACCTATCATTTTAACAAGTTCCAGCTCTGTCATCTCCAGAGGAAAGCCGCCTACAAATAATTTGACCATTTATAAATTGAGATTAAAGATGATAGATAACCACCGTATACAAATTTCGTTTGATTTTTTTTAAATAAAGGATGTTTTCACGTTAAAACCAAAGTTTATTTTAATAATTCCGTCTTTGCGGTCGCAAATGATATAAAAGGGGCATTTTGTGCCCCCTTGTTGGTGTAAAGGAATCAATACAAAACGGAGAACGACTGGTATGCATCCTTGAGGATGACAGCCGGTTTGTTTGCTGCTATTTCATTTTCGAGGTGTTTACTGCTAAATATTGCTACTCCCATCTCGGTTTTTACCTGGTATCTTAATGATAGGTTCAGTGCACTTGTATCCCAGTTGTAAATGTCGGCGTAATTATTGGGGCGTCCGGTAAATGGCCCATATGCTTTTAAGAAATCGCTGAGTATTTTGTAGGCATCGCCCATCTTAAAAAAGAGATAAATATTTACTATTTTATTTTTATAGGTGCGGAAACCTATGGCATCTAATGACAAACTATCTCCCAACACTAACAAACTACTGTCTTTATATTGATAACGCACACAACTATCGGCATCAGGCCTGTCGTCGTTGTCCAAATAAGAAAGTTTATGAGAAGGAATTTGGGCCACATCTTCACCAAGTGTTAATCCGTTAATCCCGTTACAAAATTTTAGATACTCTACAGATCCTGGTGTTTTGAACTGGGAGTAAACTAGTGATGGTAAAAGGCAGGCTACTACAATCAAAAGCGTTTTAATTGCGTTTTTTGATAATTGATAATATGCTTTCATAATACGTCAGGGTTTTACAATAGCCAACAACCCAGATGCCATGCCAGTATTAAATTGGGCTTTAATTAACTTTTATTTAATTTTTAAAAGTTTTGATTTTATATAGAGTAATTTATTGCAATAATATTAATTGAATGTTTCTGTGCTGTATGGAAAACGATGCATCTGTTTGTATTGGTGTCTTGTTTTGTTAATTATAAATTAAATTTATTTAATGCATGAGGGCACGTAACGACAGTTCTTTTGAACGTTCGATGGTACAATTACTTTTGATTAAAAAACAAACTAAAACGCATTAGCAATGCTTCAAATCCATATATTTGAGAAGATAAACCGGGGACAATTGTGCAATTGTCCTTAAAATGATAGCCTGTTAGTTGCCGTTTTAATTAGATTATTGAGTATTTGATCTGCTGAATTAATGTGTTTGATTAAATGCCATGTAACAAGCTGCATATTACTAAAAACCTTTAAAACAAAAATGAAATATATCTTCTGCCTGCTTTGTTTATTAATTAGTCTTTCGGCAAATGCGTTAACTGATACCAACCCTTTACTCGAAGAACTAAAAAATGAAATAGCAAAGAAAAATGTATACGATGGCGCTAAGGAGGTGAGGATTCAAAAATTAAAGGTATACCAGTCAAAACTTTCACAAACAAATTATGATGCCCGGTTTGATACCTGGGATAAGCTTTATACCGAATATAAATCGTACCAATTTGATTCGGCCTATGTTTATGTAGATAAAATGATATCGCTGAGCAGGGCAACCGGGAATAAAAAGCGGGAATATTATAGTTATGTTAAGATGGCTTTTATTCTCCTTTCGTCGGGGATGTTTAACGAAACCTTTGATTATTTACATAAAGTAGATGTAAAGGCATTGAGCGATGCCGATAAAGTTGATTATTATTTTTTTTTAGGAAGATGCAATTATGATCTGGCAAATTACAGTAATGATAAATATTTCAGCCCCGATTACGTCTCTGCGGGCAACAGGTATATAGATTCTGCTGTTTCTTTTTGTGGAAATGACCATATAATGCATACCTATCTGCTTGCTTTGCAAAACTACCAGACAAAAGATTATAAAGAAGGCCGGATAAGGTTCAGGAAGTTATTGGAGCGGGATATGCCAATTTCCATGCACATGCGTGCAATGGTATCATGCTCGTTAGGTGCTATTTGCCTTGAAGATAATGAACCGGACGAGGGGCTTAACTTAATGATAAGGTCGGCAATTGCTGATATAAAATCATCAACGCGGGAGAATGTGGCACTTTTTAGGGTTGCTGAGATATTATATAGGCATGGAAGCATAAAGGATGCATACAGTTTTGTTCAGTTGGCTAAAGCCGATGCCGATTTTTATGGGGCCCGCCAGCGTAAAATACAAATAGGAGCAATTTTACCTTTAATAGCAGCTGCCGAACTTAATAATACCGAACATCAAAGAAATCGTTTCCTGGTATTCCTGTTAGTTATTACAGCACTTGCGTTGCTGGTGGTTTTTTTCCTGGTGATGATCATTAAGCAATTAAAAAAGCTGAAGATTAAAGAAGCGATAATCGAGGGGAAAAACGTTCAGTTAAACCACATCAACGGCAAGTTGATTGAAGATGCAAAAATTAAAGAAGAGTATATTGGTCAATTTTTTAAAGCCATATCAGGGTACATAGTCAAGCTCGAAAACTTGAAGATTTCTATCGATGCCAAGCTTTCCATGAAAAAGTATGATGCCATACATACATTTGTAGATGGCATAGACATTAAAAAGGAAAGAGAAAACCTATACTATAGTTTTGACCATATCTTTTTAAAGATCTTCCCCAATTTTATTACTGTATTTAACAGTCTTTTTGCCGAAAAAGATCAGATCTGGCCTGATGAAGATGAAGTATTAAATACAGATCTCCGCATATTTGCCCTTATCAGAATGGGTATTGCCGATAATGAAACAATTGCCAAAATACTGGAGTATTCAGTTAATACAATTTACGTTTATAAAATGCGGATCAAGGCAAAATCATTGCACCCTGATCAGTTTGAACAACGTATTATGGATATCAAGGCTTTTGATTACGATTGACTTTTTAGGAGAAAACATGAACTAAAAACCCTGTAAGATTGTTGAACTTTACAGGGTTTTTAGTATAAAAAGTATCATAAATGATTAAAAAAACATTATATTTTTCTTGTTGTTTTTTTATATAACTAATTGACTTGTAGTTTTTTAAATAAAAAAAACATCGAAAAAGTTTATAAAAATTATTAAAATATACCGTTTTTCCTTTGCTAACCGTTGTGAACCTCTTTCTGAATTTATTTATAATTAAATTGCAGTAGATTTTAATCTGTAATAATTGTAAACCATTACATTTTTAAACGGCCAGTTATTGTTTACCTTATCCTGTTGCCTGCCCATTAGTTGGTGAGGGGAGATGTTTTTGATAGCATTTGTGTATATGCTTTGAGGATATTATTTGTTATAATAATCGCAAACTATATCCGCATAACTTCGTATAAAATGTGGGGGTCTCTCTTTTGCACTTTAAAAACTAAACCCAAACAACAACCAATTTCAACTAAATCTCAAATTTTATGCAAATTAAACATTTACTCAACGTATGTTTCTTTGCTGTTTTTCTCTTTTTGATGGAGCCTGCTATGGCCCAGAATAAGGTGATAACCGGTAAAGTAACTGACAAAAAGGATGGCTCTCCTTTGATAGGAGTATCGGTAGTAACAGCCGTTGGAGCTTCAGGCGGGGCTATCACTACAGCAGACGGATCTTATCGTATATCGGTACCCTCAACTGCCAAAAGCCTTACATTTACATATGTAGGATATTCAAATCTTACAGTTCCTATCAATGGGCAATCGCAAATTAATGTGAGCATGGAGTCGGCCAGTAAGGCCCTTAATGAAGTAGTTGTGGTAGGTTACGGTACCCAGAGGGTAAAAGACGCCACAGGATCGGTAGCTTCGTTAAGCACCAAGGATTTCAATAAAGGGCAAATCGCAACTCCGGATCAGTTACTTCAGGGCCGTATTGCAGGTGTAACAGTTACGCCTGGCAGTGGTGAGCCCGGAAGCGGTGCTTCGATAAATATCAGGGGTACAGGCTCAATAAGGGCCGGGAATGACCCTTTATATGTAATTGATGGTGTGCCGGTATCTAATGATTCGTATGCCGCCTCAAGTGCAGCAAGCCCTATCGGGATGTCATCTGCGCGTAACCCGCTTTCTTTTCTTAACCCTGCTGATATCGAAAATATTTCGGTATTGAAAGACGCTTCTGCATCTGCCATTTATGGTTCAAGAGGAGCCAACGGTGTTGTGTTGATCACAACAAGAAAAGGCAGAAAGGGGCAGGGTATACAATTTTCTGAAAATACTTCATATTCAACAGCCGCAAACCGTTATAAACTGCTCAGTGCTTCACAATTTCTTCAGGCTGTTGCTGCAACCGGTGCTGATGCTGATGCTATTAATAAGGGTGCAAATACCAACTGGCAAGATCAGATATTAAGAAAAGTGTTTTCCCAAAATTTTAATTTAGGCTTTGGCGGTGCAACCGGCGGTTTTGTTTATCGTGTATCCGGAAGCTATGATGATCAAAATGGTATTATCAAAAAGTCGGGATTAAAACGCGGCACCGTAAGGATCAATGCTACCCAGTCTTTATATAAAGATGTTGTAAAGCTTGATCTTAACGTGCTGGGATCAAATGTAAAAAACGTTTATGCGCCTATTACCAATAACGCGGGTTTCCAGGGGAGCCTAATCGGCGCCACTATTGGCCTAAATCCAACTTACCCGGTAAAAAACCCCGATGGTACTTATTACTATGATGGCAGTAGCCTTAACCCGGTGGATATGCTCAACAATACCTGGGATAGGGACAACGTAGACCGCGTTTTAGCCAATTTAGGGCTGAGCGTTAAACTTACACGGAATTTAACTTACCGTGGTACTTACGGCAATGATTATTCACTGGCTAAACGTTATACTTTTTATGATCCAAGGATTCAGGGTTATACAAGCAGCAGTACTATCAGAGGCAAAACTACCCCGGCTATTTCAGGTACCGGTATGGGAGCCTTGCAAACCGTTAAACTTGGTAACGAAATCACTGAACAAACTTTAACTTATGATAAAAAATGGACTGATAATAGCTCATTGACAATATTGGGCGGTTATTCATACCAGGTATTTAACAACAAAAGTTTCAATGATATCAGATATAAAACGTCACAAGCTAATGTGCTGGTGAAAAATATAAATGATTTTCAAAATCCATTTCCTGTATTCGGTGATACATCCCGCTCAAAGTTACAATCATACTATGCCCGTATAAATTATTCATTTAAAGATAGATATCTGTTAACTGCAACAGTACGTACAGATGGCTCTTCTAAGTTTGGTAAAAACAATCATTATGCTACTTTCCCGGCCTTAGCTGTTAAATGGAAGATCATGAATGAGAGTTTTGCTCCAAAAGGCATCTTTGATGATTTGAGCCTGCGTTTAAATTATGGTAAAACAGGTAACCAGGAATTTCCTCCATATCAGTCACTTCCGGTATGGCAATATGATTTGGCTGGGGGCTCAAGCCAGCTTTATGCGGCTAATCCTGATCTGAAGTGGGAAACAACAACAAATTATGGTGCTGGGATCGACTTCGCCATCTTTAATAATAGGGTTACAGGTAGCATTGACTACTTCAATAAAAGCACAAAAGATTTGCTTTTCCTGAAGTACTTTGCACAACCAGCCCCGTTCCCGGCAATATGGGTTAACCTACCGGGTAATGTAGTAAATAAAGGTTTAGAGTTTGGTTTAAGCGTGGCGGCTGTTCAGGGAACTAAATTTACCTGGGATGTTAATTATAATATGACGTTTTTGAAAAACAACGTCAAAGGCTTTGAGCAACTGGTAGTGCAAACAGGTGCTATAAGCGGCCAGGGATTATCTGGTGCATTTTCCCAGGTTATTCAAAACAATTACCCATTGTTTACTTTTAAAGTTGCCCAATATAATGGCCTTGATAAAGATGGTTTCGGCATTTATCCTAACGGTATTGATGTGCAAACATTGCAGGGTAGTGCACTGCCTAAGTTTACAGCAAGCTTAACCAATAATTTCACTTATGGCAACTGGAATTTAAGCGTTTTCCTTAATGCGGTAACAGGTTTTTACATTTATGATAACACGGCAAACGCTTATTTCTATCGTGGTAGCTTGTTAACAGGTCACAATGTTTCTACTGATGTTGCATTTACTAATGAAAATCCACTTAACTCCGGGCAGGTATCTACCCGATGGCTCGAAAAAGGTGACTTTGTTCGTCTTTCAAATGTGACCCTGGGTTATACATTCCAATTGAAAAACAGTAAATTTATTAAATCCCTAAGGGCGGCACTTACTGGTCAAAACTTAGCCATTATAACCAGTTATAAAGGACTTGATCCTGAAATAAATGTTAATAAGGACATCAATAGTGTACCATCAAGGGGTATCGATTACACTGCATACCCTAAAGCACGTACATATACATTTGGTTTAACTGCAGGATTTTAAAAGTAAATAAATGAAAAAATTAATAGAAAGAACGGGTGTTGTTTGTTTGGCAGCATCGTTACTGGCAATAATGAGCTGTGCAAAACTTGATGAACAAGTTACAGGCTCAAAAGTGATAAGGGAGGGTAGTAATGGTTCTGCATCTGATTTGAAAGGGGTTTATACTCAATTAAATGGACAGTCAGACCAGGCAAATACTTATGCATTGCAAGAACACCCTACCGACGAAATGATGGGCCCAACAAGGGGTACAGACTGGGGCGATTTTGGCACATGGCGTAAATTGCATACCCATACGTGGGACGCTTTCCATAACCAGATAAGTGATACCTGGGATCAATTAAATACAGGTGTTTTCCGGGCAACCCAGGTTATAAATTCATCGCAATCGAGCGCTCAAACCAAAGCCGAAGCGAGTTTTCTGAGAGCATACTTTATGTTTCAGGTTGTTGACCTGTATGGTCAGGCACCATTCAGGGATCCGGCAGCTCCAGCAACCGATAATCCTAAAGTTTATAGTCGGAGTGCCGCAACAGATTTTATAATAAATGACCTGCGATTCGCCGAAACAAATCTTGGAGCCTCCGCGTCCGCCGGTATCGCAAGTAAAGCTTCTGCCGAAGCGCTGTTGGCCAAAGTGTACCTTAATAAAGCTGTATATAAGGCTACTACCGTTGGGGGGCCATTTACTTTTGCTAAAACAGATATGGATAGCGTTATAGTATTTGCTAACCGGGTTGCCGATGCAGGTTACCAATTGGAGCCTGCAGGTAAATATTTCCAGGAGTTTGCCTGGGATAATAGCGATAAGTCAAAAGGTATCATATTCGGTATAATCAACACCTCCACAAATGCGCCGGCCAATACCCACAATCGCTGGAGAATGGGTATGCACTATAATCAATCACCAAGTGGATGGAACGGTTTTACAACCCTTGCCGACTTTTACAATGCATTTGATCCAAAAGATGAAAGGCGTGGCGGTTCGTATCCAGAACTTACCGACCGTAACGGATTAAACACAGGTTTCCTGGTTGGGCAGCAATATGGCCCGGGCCACGTTGCCCTTAAACAACGTGGCGGCTCTCCGCTTGTTTTTACGCCAGACGTAAACCTCAATTATTCTACAGAGGCGCAGGGTATCCGTGTTATTAAATATTTTCCGCACCCAGCAGCAGATGGCTCTGTTAACGACGACTTCGCTACAAACACTTATATCTTTTTACGTTTTGCTGATGTTAGGTTAATGAAGGCAGAGGCAATACTTAGAGGCGGTTCTGATCCGAATGGTGAATCAGCCCTCGCTATCGTAAATGGCGTAAGGACCCCTCGCGGAGCTACTGCCCTGGCGACTTTAGATTTGAAAGCAATGCTCGCTGAACGCGGTTTCGAGTTGTATTATGAAGGCTGGAGGCGAAATGACCTGATCAGGTTTGAGAAATTTAACGATCCGGTTGATCAGCGTCCAAACAAAAGCGACAAAACCAGGACTGTGTATCCCATCCCGGCCCGTGCTGTCGACTCTAACCCTAACCTTAAACAAAACGCAGGTTATTAATAGTTGAGATTTATTTGATTGAAAGGAACGTAGCGGAAAACTCCGCTACGTTTGTTTTATCCCCGATTATATGCATCCAAAGATACCCCTGTTTCTACTTGGTTTAACCCTTACTATACTTTGCGCCTGTAATGGCGCCAATAAACAAACCCTGTTTACGCTGCAAAACAACGAAGCTATAGGTATAAACTTTGCTAACCAGCTCAATGATCAGGACCGTACAAACGTTTTTACTTTCCGTAATTATTACAATGGCGGCGGGGTAGCAATCGGTGATGTTAATAATGACGGTTTAAACGACGTTTATTTAACCTCAAACATGGGAGGAAACCAGCTTTATATCAACAAAGGGAATTGGAAATTCGAAAACGTAACTGATAAAGCTGGGGTTAAAGGTACCAAGTACTGGAGTACCGGCGCAACAATGGTTGATATTAATGGCGACGGATGGCTTGATATTTACGTTTGTCATAGTGGTAACGCGCACGGCAACGAAAAAGGGAATGAACTATTTATAAATCAACATGATGGAACGTTTAAAGAAGAGGCCCAAAAGTATGGTCTGGTAGATAATGGATTATCAACCCAGGCCATATTTTTCGACTATGATAATGACGGTGACCTTGATTGTTTTGTGCTGAATAATTCTTTCAGGCCCATAGAGTCCTTCGATTTTAGTAAAAACCTTCGTGCTGTTGTTGACGAGCTGGGCGGAGCGCGTTTGTACCGTAACGATGGCGGACACTTCACCAATGTAACTAAAGAGGCCGGTATCTATTCAAGTGATATTGGCTTTGGTTTAGGTGTTTCTGTTGCAGATATAAATCAAGATGGGTATCCCGATATTTATGTGTCTAACGATTTTTTTGAGCGTGATTATCTCTACATCAACCAAAAAAACGGGACTTTCAAAGAGGACATCCAAAATGAAACCGGTCACCTGAGCCTGGCGTCAATGGGATCGGACATTGCCGATATCAATAACGATGGGCAATATGATATTTTCACTACAGAGATGCTCCCCGAAGGTGATCAGCGGTTAAAAAAGATGACAGCGTTTGAATCCTACGACGTAATCAAAGCAAAACAACGCGACGGCTATTATAACCAATACATGCAAAACTGCCTGCAGGTAAACAACGGCGATGGCACTTTCTCTGAAACCGCCTTTTATTCGGGCGTAGCCGCTACCGACTGGAGCTGGGGCGCGCTGATGTTTGATATGGACAATGATGGCTGGAAAGATATCTTCGTATCAAACGGAATTTATAAGGACCTTACCGATCAGGATTATATCGAGTTTTTAGGCAATCGCGATAATATGGCAAAGATTGCCGAAGGCAGGAAGAAGTTTGACTATAAGGATTTTACAGACAAAATGGGTTCGTCGCCCCAGTCAAACTATGCTTATTTAAATAACCACAACCTTACATTTACTAATAAATCGGCCGATTTTGGTTTGGATAAGCCGGGCTTCAGCAATGGATCATCTTATGCTGATCTGGATAATGACGGCGATAACGATTTGGTTGTAAACAATGAAAACGCGCTGGTGTCCGTCTTTAAAAATAATGCCGAAAAAAATGGGAATCATTACATTCAGTTAAAGTTAAAAGGAGCGGGGTTAAATACTTTTGGAGTAGGCGCTACTGTCAAAGTGTTTATGAAAGGTAGTTCACTCATTTATTATAATCAACCAACCCGTGGGTTCCAAAGCTGTACATCGCCTAATTTACTTACTATTGGTACTGGTAAATACAAATCAATTGATTCGGTACAGGTGATTTGGCCAGGGAATAATTACCAGTTATTGAAAAGCGTCGCCGCAGATAAAGTTTACGTTATTAAGCAAGCTGACGCCAATTTGAAATATAACAGGACAAAGCCTCCTGTTAAACCAATGTTTGCCGATGTTACCAAATCAATATTTGATAGCATTCCGAGGCATAAAGAAGATGATTTTATCGACTTTGATAATGAACGCCTGATGCTTCAGATGTTATCGACTGAAAACCCCTACATGGCAACCGGCGATGTAAATGGCGATGGACTGACTGATTTTTACTTCGGGAGCTCAAAAAATAGTTTTGCAGCCATCTATATCCAACAAAAAGATGGGCGATTTAAACAAACCATTCCCGATGATTTTAAAAAGCAAGGGTATCTTGAAAATGCAGGCGCTGTTTTTGGCGATTTTGATGGCGACGGCGACCAGGATCTGATCATAGGAGTAGGTGGCAATGCCGATGAAGCAGAAACCCCGATTTATAATCCGCGTTTTTTTGTGAATGATGGCAAGGGCAATTTTCATCGTGATCCTGAAAGGACGTTACACGCTGCTGTTAATGCTTCGGTAATTGTTTCGGCAGATTATGACGGCGACGGCAAGCCCGACGTCTTTGTTGGCGGCAGGAGCGTGCCCGGCCTTTATGGTTGCTCGCCCCAATCATTTGTTTTTCATAATAATGGTAATGGGCATTTTACGGATGTATCCAAAGCAGTGTTAGGCAATGATACAAAACTGGGAATGGTAACAGCTGCCAAATGGGCCGATATTGACAACAATGGTTCACCCGATTTGATAGTAGCAGGTAACTGGATGGGGATCCGGATCTTCAAGAACAATAAGGGAAAGTTTACTGAAGATAAGCAACTGGCCAATTACAAAGGCTGGTGGAGCAGCCTGGAAGTTGCCGATGTAGATGGGGACGGTATACTTGATATTATTGGCGGCAACATTGGTCTTAATTCAAAATTCAGGGCGTCATTTGATCAACCGATGGAAGTTCACGTAAAGGATTTTGATAATAACGGCACTAAGGAATGTGTAACCTCCATGTACAAAAGCGATGGTGTAAACTATGTTTTTCATATGAAGCCCGATCTGGTAGGCCAGATGCCCATCCTCAAAAAACGATTCCTGCGCTATATCGACTATGCAGGCAAGCCGTTTAACGAAGTATTTACGGCAGATATGCTTGATGGCGCCGAAACACACCAGATGAACTTCCTGGCTTCGGCAGTATTCTTTAACAAAGGCGGAAAGTTTAACTGTAAACCATTGCCAGCCCATGCACAACTATCTATGGTAAATACTATTTTATGTGCCGATATTGATAATACAGGGACTAAGAAAATCATATTAGGCGGCAATTTTTATGGCTTTAAGCCCGAAGTCGGGCGGCTTGATGCTAACCATGGTCAGGTTTATCAGTACGCAAAAAATGGGTTTACTTATTTTTCGGCTGCTCAAACCGGCCTTAGTTTAAACGGCCAGGTACGCTCATCAGCAGCTATAAAAAATGCGGCAGGTAGAAATTATTACCTGTTTGGCATTAATGATGAACCGCTTAAAGCTTATGAACTTCGCTAATACCAATTTAATGCTGTCTGCCAAATATACTTTTAGATATCTTTTTATACTGTTAAGCATTGGTTTAGTGGGCTTGTTTTCCTGTAAGCCTAAAAAAAGTGGAGAGACCGTATTTAAGTTGCTTCCGGCTAATGAAACAGGAGTAACCTTCGTCAATAGAAATGTAGTATCAGATTCGGTTAATATTTTAGACTACCTGTATTTTTACAACGGGGCAGGAGTAGCCACTGCCGATTTTAACAATGATGGCCTGCCCGATCTGTATTTTGTATCAAACCAGGGGCCGAATAAACTTTATCTGAACAAAGGCGGGATGAAGTTTGAGGATATTACAGATAAAGCCGGTGTTGCCGGTACTGGTAACTGGAAAACCGGGGTAATAGTAGTTGATATCAATGGCGATGGGCTTAAGGATATTTATGTAAGTGTAGTTTCTGGTTATAAAACTTTTAAAGGGAAAAATCAGCTTTATATCAATAACGGCAACCTGACTTTTACCGAAAGTGCAGCTAAATATGGGCTCGATTTCGCGGGGCTCTCAACTCAGGTCTCTTTTTTTGATTATGATAAAGATGGCGACCTGGATATGTTCTTGCTTACTTCATCAGTACACAGCAATGATACTTACGGTGATTCTACCCAGCGGTTTAAATACAGTCATGATGCCGGCGACCACCTTTTCAGAAATGATAACGGGCATTTTACAGATGTAACAGCCGGTTCGGGTATTTATTCGGCTCCGATCGGTTATGGCTTGGGAGTAAGTATTGGAGATTTGAATAACGATGGTTGGGACGATATTTATGTAAGTAACGACTTTTTTGAGCAGGACTACTATTACGTTAACCAACATAACGGCACGTTTAAGGAGAAATTGAAAAGTGCTTTTGGCCATACCAGCCTGTTTTCGATGGGCAATACCATCAGCGATATCAATAAGGACGGGCATCTGGATGTACTCAGCACAGATATGCTTCCCGAAGAGATGAAGGTACTTCGCTCAACAATAAATGATGAATCATTGGATATTTATAATCAGGAAGTAAATGCCGGATTTTACTATCAATACTCAAAAAACTGTCTGCAACTGAACGTAGGTAATGGTAATAAGTTTGTCGACTTAAGTTTATACAGCGGTGTTTCAGCTACGGATTGGACCTGGTCGCCATTGATCCAGGACTTTGATATGGATGGCACGAAGGATATGTTCTTTTCTAACGGTATCAAACGCCGCCTCAATGATATGGATTACCTGAAATACCTTGGTGATCCTACGGTTATGCAGGCCTACAAAGAAAATCGCGTATTTGACAAGGAAAAGATCAACAAAATGCCCGAAGGAGGGGTTCACAATTACTTTTATCGCGGAGGAGATAAGTTAAAGTTTACCGATGAATCATCGGCTAACGATATGAACCAAGCATCGATATCCGCGGGCGCCGTAGCTGTTGATCTGGACAATGACGGCGATCTTGATATGGTAACCAATAACATGGATGAGCCGGCTTTTATCTATAAAAATACAACAATTGAAAGCCATAAAGAAAACAAGCCTTCTTATCTTAACTATGCCGTAAAGTATAACCCTTTGAATCGTGATGGTATCGGTACCAAATTTTTCCTGAAATCAAAAAAACATATCGATCACCAGGAAATACAAACCAGTAACGCTTATGAGAGCAATTTAAACAATGAACTGCTATTCACATTTGCTCCGGATGATAAACCGGAATCGCTATTGGTAGTATGGCCGGACAATAGCTATCAGGTGATCAAAGATTTTAAGCCCGGACAGAAGATGATTATAAGTTATAATGCACAGATAGTTGACAGGAAACCAGTAGCCGGGGTTATAGATGGCTTCATTAGCGATAAAAAACAGTTCGATTATAAGTCTGTGCAATCAAAACTTTTGGCCACAGTTAAAACGTTTGATACACCAGATTTTAACTACTACTCACTTTTACCGCATACCTATTTGCAACATACACCTGCAGTTGCTGTAGCCGATGTGAATAATGACGGCATGGACGATATTTATGTAGGGGGCATAGCAGATGAGGAAAAGTACATACTTGCGGGCAATAAATCTGGCGGCTTCAACAAAATAAGGGTGCCATTATTTGATCAAGACAAGAATACCGCCGATGAACAGGCTGTATGGGCGGATGTAAATAATGACAGCAAACCTGATTTGATTGTGATCAGCGCTAATCATCCGTTTTTGGAAACAGAAAAGTTGGTTCAGCCACGGTTATATTTAAATAAAGGCAATTTTCAGTTTGAATATAAGCCGCTACCAAAAATTAATTACCAGGCATCAAAAATTACCTCGTTTGATTTTAACGGGGACGGCTTGAACGATATTTTATTAACAAGTGCCGTTTCATTTAAAGACTATACTGCTGTTGTTCCTTCTGCAATTTTAATTAATAAAGGCAACGGAATATTTGAAATAAGCCATGATAAAGCATTTGATGAAATTACTAACCTGCAGTACGTTACCAGTATAACTACAAGCGACATTGACAATAACGGCAAACCAGATCTGTTGATTACGGCCGAGTGGCAACCTGTTTATATCTTCCTAAACGACGGAAAAAAACTGAAGCGCTTTTCGTCGCAGATTTTAGATAAGGAAAAAGGCTGGTGGCAATCGGCAATGATAACTGATGTTGATGGCGATGGTAAGGCCGACCTCATTGCGGGTAACTGGGGTTTAAACAATAAGTATAACGTTACGCCCGACCAACCCTTGTTTGCCTATAATACTGATCTGGATAAAGACGGAAAAAACGACTTGATCCTATCGTACTTTTATAAAGATTTGTATTATCCATTCCGTCCCAAAAATGACTTGGAACAGGAGTTGCCATACCTTAAAAAAGAATGGCTTAGCTATCAAAAAATGGCCGACAAAACCACTTCCGAAATATTCAAAGACAAATTGGACGATACTAAGCGCCTAAGCGTAAATCAGTTTAACAGTATTTTTGTAAGTGACGTATTGCATACGGCCTCCGTTAGGCCGCTACCTTATTTGTACCAGCAAGCCCCAATTAAATCAATACTAAAAGATGATGGTGGCAATATGTTACTTAATGGAAACTTTTGGGGAGTGGTACCTTATGAAGGCAAGTACGATGCGCTTGGCTTAGTGACACTTCGTTATAATAAAAATAACGGGGTATTTGAAAATCCGGCTTACCTGGTAAATTCTTCATTCAATTTCCAGGAGCTTAGTAATGTAACACCACTTAAAACCGTTAATTTAAATAGCTATTTGATAGTTACTTATGATGGCAGGCTGATGTTGGTAAACCAATAGATTAAAAAATGGGATAATATACTTTTGTTATCCATTTAGCAGTGTCTTTTTCGGCAGAGCGGTCTGTTATTAGCGATTCGAATGGCATTGCCGGAGATACCAGACGGTGGTCTTTCAAATATATTTTCATCTGCGCCAAAGCATCCTTTACAGTACTTGATCCGCCTTTTACATCGGCTACTAACAAGTTAGCTCCTCCGGGTATATATTTTATAGCTGTGGTTGCTGATGGAACTACTTTCTTATTGATCGGGATGGCAATAGTTACCTGGTATTGTTTTTCATTGATCATTGTTATGTTCATCATTGGGCAATTAGTTTCCTTTACCCCTTTATCATTTGCTTGTTTCTTTAGATCGCCAATTGTGGTGTAAATATCAGAAATTGAAGGAAAGGTATTTGATAGTTTGGTTGAGGTAATTAAAACGGTGTCTTGCGCTGCTTTTAAATATATTTTGTAACCATAGGCATTTTTTTCATCCTCTAAAAAATACTTTAGATGTTTTGAAATCGCCGTTATTTGTTTTTCAATCCCGGATAATTTGAAGTTGTCAATTACGGGAGGAATGCTTCCTGCGCCATTTTTTTTGATGACGCTCCAGGTAATTTTAACTTCACCTTCATTGATCAGCAGGTAATTAACTGTACAGTTAAGGTTCAATTTGCCTCTTCGAAGCGTAAGTTGGGCGCCGCTATTGATTAGTTTATCGATAGTGAAATCAATATCGTTGTAGCGATAACGTGTGGCACTTATTTTAGTTCCGGGCCACCATTTATCCCAATTGTTTTGATTAGTTAAAAATTTTGAAGTAACAGCATCTGAGGCCTCAATAGTTATATCATAATTGAATTTTATTTTGGATGGGATAAAACAGAAAACGACAACTATCAATAATAAAATAATAAGAACTTTCTTCTTCATGGGTTTATAAAACACGGATATAAGGGATGATAAATTTAATGATATTGTATCATTTGTAATGTATTTGGATGCCAAAAAATACATTTTTGTGAACATGAAAAAAGTGCATGTTTCATAAAAAAACAAACACAATTACGCGCTTCTGTTAGAAAAAAAAGCTTATATTGGCTGTTGAGCAATTAAAAAAGCTGATAGCATTCTCCCTATAGATATGCCTGGCTTTTAACCTATTTATAACTTATGAGATACTTTTTACTTTGCCTTGCCGGAGGGTTATTTTTGTTTGCATCCTGTAAAAAAGCCGATTATAAAAAAGTAATCCACGATCCCGAACTTTACCGCCAAACCGTTAAAAAGTTAAATGACATCGTACTTGAAAATAACTTTCCGCCTGTAACAGCTTCCCGTAATTATGTATACGCCAATATCGCTGCATATGAAGTTATTGCTTCCGGCGATCCGGAACATTTTAAATCCTTATCCGGGCAAATAAAACACCTTCCTGCCGTACCTAAAGCACCAAAAGATACTGCTGTTGATTATCAGTTTGCCTCACTGCTTGCCTTTTGTACCGTTGGCAACGCAGTAACATTTCCTGAAGGAAGTATGGATCAATATGTTGACGAACTTAAAAAGAAAGCTAAAGATGCAGGTATGCCGTCGGATTTGTTTGAAGGCTCTGTAAATTATGCCGGTAAAGTGGCTAAATTTATATTGAAGTGGAGCAAAGGCGATCACTATGCACAAACACGTTCGGCAAGTAAATATACTGTGAAACAGCAGGATGGCCGCTGGATCCCAACTCCGCCTATGTATGCTCAGGCCCTTGAGGCACATTGGGGCGAGATCAGGCCGATGGTGCTGGATTCAACAGCTCAGTTTATCCCACCCAATCCGCCGGTGTTTAATGTTAAAGATCACAATAGCCCTTTTTATAAGCAAGCCCTTGAGGTTAAACAAATAGTTGACAGTTTAACCAAAGAAGAAAAACATCAGGCCGATTTTTGGGATGACAATGCTTTTAAACTCAATGTGGTTGGCCATGCGTCGTTTGCAACCAAAAAGTTTTCGCCGGGAGGGCATTGGATGAATATAACCGCTATAGGCACACGTGGCAAAAAGTTTGATTTTGGTACTACAGTTAGCGTTTATACCGAAACCTCAATTGCACTGTTCGATGGCTTTATCAATTGCTGGTATCTTAAATATCGTTCAAATTATGTAAGGCCTGAAACTATAATTACCAAGTATATTGATGCCGATTGGCGTCCTTATATCCAAACACCGCCATTCCCTGAGTACAGCAGCGGTCACGCCGTGATTTCTTCAGCGGCTGCAGAAGTGCTTACCGATCGTATTGGTGATGATTTTGCTTATACAGATTCATCAGAAATGGAGTTCGGAATTGCCCCGCTATCTTTTAAGTCATTTCGCGAGGCAGCAAAATCAGCCTCTATGTCAAGGGTAATGGGGGGGATTCATTTTAAGAATGCCTGTATCATAGGTACTAAACAAGGAGCTGAAATAGGACAGCTGGTTATAAAAAAATTACAATTGAAAGTTAAGTAGCATTTTAATTATTTAATTTAAAATACTGATTTTGAATAGGATATTTAAGTTTAGTCTGTTTGTCGCTTTACTGACACCCGTGTTGGCAGGGGCACAAAACATAGACCTTTGGAAAATTAAAGCTGACAAAATTGATCCGGCCAATTACTATGGTATTACAGTAGCTAACGGGATGATCGGGATAGTATCTGCACCCGAGCCCTTCAAGGTTAAGAACGTTGTATTGGCGGGCGCTTATGACTTGTACGGCCGGGGGCGGGTAAGTAATTTCCTGAACAGTTTTAACCTGCTTAACATGTACCTGGAAATTGATGGTAAACGCATCGATGCCAAAAACATCAGCAATTTTAAACAGGAATTGGATATGCAGCATGCAGCATTCACCACCACGTTTGATTATGCAGACAAAGCAACGATAAAATACACTTACTATTCTCTTCGTCAATTACCATTTACGGTTTTGATGGATGTTTCTGTGACAGCAAAGCAAGCTATCAGCATCACTTCGGCAAGTGTAATGGAAGCGCCCGATGCGCTTAAAGAGGTTCAGAATTACTATAATGAAATTGACCGGCCGCATGTAACCATTAGTTTACTTACTTCGACAGCAAAAAGCCCTACTGGTAAAATGCAGCTATGTGCGTCTACGTCGTTTTTATTTAGCGAACCGCATGGCCAGGAGCCCCGTATTATTCACGAAATGTGGGATAATAACATGCACCTGATGAAATTCAGCAAAGCGATAGCTGCCGGACAAACTTATAACTATGCTGTTACAGGTTCATCTATAACTTCGGCCCACCACGCCGATCCGCTGAATGAAGCAGAGCGCCTTACTATTTTTGCTAAACTGGAAGGCCGCGACAGGCTAATCAAATTTCATAATAAAGCCTGGGACGATCTATGGACAAGTGATATCCAAATTGAAGGTGACGACCAATCGCAGCAGGATATCCATAGCATGCTGTACCATTTGTACTCGTTCTCAAGAGCAGGCTCGGCTTATTCGCCCTCACCAATGGGGCTTTCGGGTTTAGGTTATAACGGTCATGTTTTTTGGGATTGCGATGTTTGGATGTATCCGGCAATGCTGGTTTTGCATCCCGAAATTGCAAAATCAATGGTTGAATATAGGTTTGAACGGTTGGACGCCGCTCGAAAAAATGCGTTTTCGCATGGTTATAAAGGGGCTATGTTTCCATGGGAAAGCGCCGACAGCGGGGTAGAGGAAACACCTATTTGGGCATTAAGCGGCCCATTTGAGCATCATATTACAGCTTGTGTGGCACTTGCTGCCTGGAATTATTATTGCGTTACCCAGGATAAGCAATGGTTGAAAGAAAAAGGCTGGCCTATACTTTCGGCAACTGCCGATTTCTGGGCAAGCCGTGTTGAACGCAACGGGGCCGGTCATTACGATATTAAAAACGTAGTTGCGGCTGATGAATGGGCCGAAAATATTGATAACAACGCATTCACCAATGCCGCCGCAAAAGCAAACCTTTTAAATGCCACAGCTGCTGCTAAAATTTTAGGAGAAAAGGCAGACGCCGATTGGGTAAATGTTGCTCAAAATATCCCTATTCTGAAGTTGGATAATGGGGTTACCCGCGAACATGCATCCTACAATGGCGAGGGGATTAAACAGGCCGATGTTAACCTGTTGGCTTATCCGCTTAAAACAATAACCGACCCAGCCCAGATAAAAAAGGATCTTGAATATTATGAAACCCGTGTACCCAACGAGGGCACCCCGGCCATGACCCAGGCCGTTTTTGCGCTGTTATATTCACGTTTAGGTAATGGAGAAAAAGCCCTGCATTTTTTTAAAGACGCTTACGAGCCTAATCTCAATCCGCCCTTCCGGGTAATTGCCGAAACTAAAGGCGGAACCAATCCATATTTTGCAACAGGAGCAGGGGGCATTATTCAAAGTTTGCTGATGGGCTTTGGTGGTTTGGATATTACACCAGCCGGTATTGTACAGGTTAAAAGCAAGCTGCCCGCTAACTGGAAATCATTAAAAATTACCGGCGTAGGAATGAATAAGGCTACTTATACGATAAAGTAAAATGAAGGTGGTCTTCGATAACTATGTCATTGCGAGCGCAGCGTGGCAATCGCATGCTTTACAGAGCCGCCATACTCCTGTGCGATTGCTTCGTCGTTCCTCCTCGCAATGACATAATTCGGGGTTAACGCATCAATTCTGCACTTCCGCCGGCGTCTTTTCCAACTGATCGGTATCGATATGGTATCTGTTAACCAAATGTAGCAGCACACCATTTGTCCAACCAAAGCCATCCTGTAGTGGATATTCCCCGCCGCCGGCAGTTAATTGGGTATCAACCACATTATATTTTTCCAGTAATTTACCGGTTTGTTTAAACACCCTGATATTGAGTTTAAGCCAACGAGTGGCAATTTCTTTGGCCAGTGTGTTGTAATTGTATTTTTCGAGTCCGTCTACAGCCATATATTGCAATGGTGCCCAGCCATTGGGTGCATCCCACTGTTGGCCCGAAAAATTTGGCGTGGTAACCAGGCCGCCGGGTTTCAGGAAGTTGCTTTTCAGTCCATCGGCCACTAAACGGGCCTGCTCATCGCTGGCAATTTTAAATTCGAGCGGAAATTCACCGGCAAGCGTTTCAATAGCTGATTGCTGTTTCTGCTTCCAGTTATAATCATCAAACCAGCCTGTTTTCTGGTTCCAGCAATATTTAAGGATTGCATTTTTCCGGCTGTTTGCCCTGTACCGGTACATTTTGGCCAGCTTGGCATTTGGGAGTTGATTTAGGCTGCGGGCAATGGTTATTTCCAAATTATACAGCAGGCAATTTAGATCAACCGGGATAATATCTGTGGTTTGTATAGTTGGTAGCTTACCCGATGCATCAAACCAGCGCGTACTGAAATCCCAGCCTGAAGCTGCAGCCGCACGGATATTTCGATAAAACTGGGCCGATGGTTGTTTGCTCTCCTTGGCGGCATCAACGTCTTTTATATATGATTCTTCACGCGGTTCATCGCTTTCATCCCAATAACGGTTTAATAATTCACCGTCGGCCATTCGTACAACCCGATGTGTGGCTTGATTTGCCTTTACGGCTTCCCAGCCATACATCCAGTATTCGTATTCTTTGATTAATTGTGGTCTGAAGTGCACCAGTACTTTCTCGCCCTCCAATTTCGCCAGCAGGTTAACCATCATGGCAAAAAATGGCGGCTGCGAACGAGTGAGGTAATAGCTGCGATTACCGTTAGGGATAAAACCATATTTATCAATCAGGTAAGCAAAGTTTTCGACCATATTGTGGATCACCTTCACCTGGTGGCTTTCCTGCAGACCGAGCATGGTAAAATACGAGTCCCAATAATAAATTTCCCTGAACCTGCCACCGGGTACAATGTATGGATTAGGTAATGCAAGGGCCGATGAAAAAGGCTTAGCTTCATCCGGACGTCGCTGCAATACCTGCCATAAGGTATCAATATGCTTGCGAATACCCGCGGATATATCGGTTTGAAAGTTGTTGTGCGATACAGGAACATTGAAATTTGCCAAAACAAATGCCTGCAGGCTAAAGCCGGGCTTATCTTTCTGCTCATTATAAGCTTTCATGATCAGTACAGGATTCTGCTTCGGTACGGCATCAACAAAGGTCTTATTATCCGGAAAAATGGTTGAGGTTTGAACTGCCTCAAATAGTCCCGGAAACTGTTGCCGGGGCGTAGCTGTTTGAGCACTTACCTGTGATACAAAAAATATAAATGCGAGTAAAAGAAGTTTTCTCATTGGCCTAAAATTTTACCCCTTTACAGGATGGGTAATTGGTTTATAACAGGATATAAATTTACTATTTTTGAAGCGATTATAATTGATATCTGCTTTGTTTTCAGCGATTATTGTGCAGGATATAAAAGATATCAAGCGCATGACTCCATGCTATAAACCATAACCATAAATCATTTACCATGATAAGTTTTTTACGAAGAGGGTACATTATATTTTCTTTTTTGTTTGCTCATGTTTGCTATGGCCAGTCAACTGTTAACAAGTTGCCGTCGTGGGCATTTGGCGGGTTTGTACGGCCGGCAAATATTAACCCGATCATATCGCCGGATACTGCGTCTCGCTTCCTTGACCCCATGAGTAATAAACAGGTTCAATGGGAGGCTAATGATACTTTCAATCCCGCGGCAACTATAAAAAGCAATAAAATAGTAGTGCTGTACCGGGCCGAGGATTTGTATGGTATAGGCATTGGCTTTCGCACCTCGCGTGTTGGCTATGCCGAAAGCAATGACGGGATTCACTTTAACCGAAGAAAAACACCTGTACTTTACCCGAATAACGATATCGCCAAAAAATACGAGTGGCCTGGCGGTTGTGAAGACCCGCGTGTAGCAGTTACGCCTGATGGTACTTATGTTATTTTTTACACCGAATGGAACCGGGATTTACCAAGATTGGGCGTCGCTACTTCAAAAGACCTGATCCACTGGAAAAAACACGGGCCAATATTCGAGGCAGCCTATCATGGTAAGTTTTTTAATATCGCCAGTAAATCAGCCTCTATATTAACCCAGGTGGTTAACGGCAAACAGGTAATTATTAAAACACATGGAAAATACTGGTTGTATTGGGGCGAACACCATGTATACGCAGCAACATCGACAAACTTAGTTGACTGGGCACCGGTGATTGACCAAAAGGGAGAGCTGAAAGAGCTTATGTCGCCGCGTGACGGCTATTTTGACAGCGACCTTACTGAATGTGGCCCGCCGGCGTTAATGACTAAAAATGGTGTGATCCTGTTTTATAACGGTAAAAACAAACCAGCGGAAGGTAGAGATAAGCGGTTCAATGCCAATTCGTATTGTGCAGGGCAAGCTTTATTTGATGCAAAAGATCCATCTAAATTTAAAACACGACTTGATATTCCTTTCCTTAGACCAATGGAAGCTTTTGAGAAAAGCGGACAATATATAAACGGCACCGTTTTTATTGAAGGGATGGTTTACTTTAAAAAGAAATGGTTTATGTACTACGGCTGTGCCGATTCGCGGGTGGCCGTAGCTGTATATGACCCATCCAAACCCGCACTGCCCGATCCAATTGAATAACGATTGGGCCTGGTATGCTATTAAATTGAAAAATTATAGCTTAAAACTTTGGGTTGTATTAGTCTAAGTATTATCTTCAAAAATTAAATATTTAATATGCTTTATATCCTTATTTCAATTGCCGTTATCCTGTTTATTGCTCACGTAGTTTTGTTATTTACTTCGTTTTCAAATGCAAGTTTGATCTCGCCTCGATATTTTTATTCGCACTTAACTTTATGGCTTACCGGATTATCCGTTTTTGCATTGGCAGTATTATATAGTGGCACCAACCAATCAGGCTTTCTTGATTATTTTAATACATGGATGAAGAGATCATATATCCTGGTATTTACTTTTGGTCTGTCGTTGGTTGCTCATTGTCTTGTGACTTTTTTAGTGCTGCCTTTATTACGAAAATCAAGAGCTTAATAGCAATTTATTGTAGATAGATTGTTGCTGCGGTGAGGCTAATTCAATAAATCAAGCAGATCATCTTTTGAAAGCGAACTTGTGATAGTGCTGTCTGGCTTGATGAGGGTGTTGGCTATATCCTTTTTTGATTGCTGCATTACCATGATCTTTTCTTCAATAGTACCGGGGCAAATAAGCCTTACGGCCACAATTTTTTTATCCTGGCCTATACGGTGACAACGGTCTATGGCCTGATTTTCGACAGCTGGGTTCCACCAGGGGTCAACAAGGTACACATAGTCGGCTTCTGTTAAATTGAGTCCGGTACCGCCGGCCTTCAGGCTAATCAGAAAAACCCTGATGCCGGGATCATTTTGAAACTCATTAACCGCCTGTTCCCGTTTGCGGGTTTGACCGGTTAGGTAGGAGAAGCGGATATCACGAGCGCTCAATTCCTTGCGGATCAGGTCAAGCATAGATACAAATTGCGAAAAGATGAGGATTTTATGCTGATGCTTTTTACTTTCAATTTCTTCCATCAGCATATCCAGTTTAGTCGAGGCATCGCCCGGCATTTTTTCGCCCTTTAATAGCATAGGCGAATCACAGATCTGTCTGAGTTTATTAAGCCCCTTTAATACGTTCATAGAGCTCTTTTTTAGCTCCTCATTGGTTGTAGCCGAAATATATTCTCTGAATTCCTTCTCGTAGGAGTCGTAAATATGGCGCTGTTCCTGCTTCATTTCACAGTACAAAACCATTTCGGTTTTTTCTGGCAGTTCTGCAGCAACCTGCTGTTTAGTGCGTCTGAGTACAAATGGTTTTACCTTAGCCTGCAGTTCGGCTGCACGTTTACTTCCTTTAAATTTATCGATAGGGACGGCGTAGATATCTTTAAAGTACTGTTTGCTTCCCAATAAACCCGGGCAAGCGAATGAAAGCTGGCCATACAAATCGAACGTGTTGTTTTCGACAGGGGTACCTGTTATGGTAATTTTATTGCGCGATTTCAGGAGCCTGACGGCCTTGTAACGCTGCGACTCGGGATTTTTTATATTCTGTGATTCATCAAGGAATACATAATTGAAATTAAAATCTTTTAAGAAATTAATATCTGACAATAGTGTACCATAGGAGGTAAGCACAATTTCATGCTGATGCAGGTGTTTGGTATGTTTAAGCCGCTCGGCACCATAAATAGTATGAACTTTGATAGACGGTGCAAATTTTTGAACCTCCTGCTGCCAGTTGAACAGGAGCGAAGTGGGTACCACAATGAGGTTGGTATTGGTCTCAGTTTTACTGCGCTGCAAAAGGATAAAAGCAATAACCTGGATGCTTTTACCCAAACCCATATCATCTGCCAGGCAGCCGCCGAAATTAAGATTATCCAAAAAGTTGAGCCAGTTCAATCCCTGGCGCTGATAGGCACGTAGTGTTCCATTTAGTCCGGCAGGTACAGGTACTTCATCAATAACTTCAGTACTGGTTAGCTTTTTATTGTATATGGCAAGCTCATTTCGCACATCCTCGTCAAGCATTTCTTCATCATAATATTGCTGTATGGCAGTATAGTTACTTTTTGAGGTGTGCAACGTATCATCGTCTGAAATTTCGCCCGAATTAAAATAGTGTGTGAATTTTTCTATCCATTCGGCGGGTAAAATTCCCTGTGTGCCATCATCAAGCCGTATGTATTTACTTTTGTTTTTTACAGCCTGGTGTACCTGTTTTAATGAAGCCCTTTTTTTGCCGAATTTTAAATCGATTACTGTGTTGAACCAATTAATGCCACTTACTACGTTGATGGTTATCTTTACTTTATGCGGGTTTAGCTTATTGCCCTCCAGTTCGTTAAAGCCAAGTATTTCGATGTTGTGACTAAGCCACTCATTAAATACATTTAAAAACCACTCTTCATCCAAAAAATGCCTTTTATGCAGGTAAAAGTAATCAAGGTCGTTATCCAACTGCTCATTAAAATAAAGATGTTGTTTTACAAGTAGGGCTGTAAATGCTATTTCTTCGTCATCTCGCCGTTTAACTAAAAACTGGTTGCCTTTTTCGTCGGTACCATAAATTTGCCTTTGCGTGCGGATGGGGATCTCGGCCTCTCCATAACGCATCACCGGGATGATCATCACATGAGCACCAAAATCTGACAGGTAAATGATCTTTTCGGCGGGTTGATCAAATCCCTCTTTTTTTATTTGCTCCTGTGTGGCTGGTTTAATGTAAGTATAATCGATATAAAGCTTGTTTTCCAGCTTGTTTAGAAGGTGCGATTTTAACTCGCCGAATTTGCTTTTATGTACCTGCAGGCTGCCTTGCTTCTTTTTCAGCAGTTCAATAACATTCAATACCTGCAAGCTTTCAACCAGGTAAAGCACATTGCCGGTGCTGATAAAATAGGTGTATTTGATATCAAGATCTTTTACATCATACAGCAGGCCATCTATATTAAAAATGCCGGTTATCTCATAAAACTCATCCCATGTATTTACTTTCAGTTCCAGGTTGCTCCTTAAACTTTTAACCGGAACCGGGTTTATCGAACCCGCACTAACCTTTTCTGAAATATTGTTGTCATGAGCATAAAAACCATAAGCCAGTGGGTTTTTAACAATGGCCTTCAGCGCTGCGATATCTGCAATCGTTTTCTCTTTGTTAATATGGTTTTGAAACTTATGTATTCCGGTAAAAAATTTGAGTTGTTGTGCGTCGTTGGTTTCCCAAATGAGGTCTAAAGGAGCTATTGGCAACAACGGGTTCTTGATCTTTCCGTCTTTAGTGCTTTGTGCAAGGTACAGTTCAACAAATAAATACTTATAATATTTATGTTGTTTTAGCACGATACAAGTTACTTTATCCGCTATATCTCCGGGTTGCTCAATCGGTTCGGCTTTATCATTGATAATGATATTTTGTAAACTGGCAAGGCTCTCTTTGGTAATGGCAGTTAATGCAATTGAGCGTGGGGTTATCTCAAAGCTTTTAGATGATGATCTCAGCTCAAAAAAACTATCGAGATCTGGCTCTTCTTCCAATCCGTAATCGGCCGCTGTCTTTTTTAGCTTTTTATGTCTTAGTTCGGCATCAAAAAACACCCTAAACTCATCTCTTTGTATTATGGCTGATAATACCTGGGCCTGGTGTTCGCATAGTTTATTACCTGTAGCATGGCATCCGCATGATAGGGCTAGCTGCCCTTCATGACTGGTAACAATTACTTCGGGAAAAGCTACCGTGCCTGATTGATTGGTAAATGCGCCCTGGTTAATTTCAAGGTGCTTGGCCAGTATTTGCCTGTAGCTGTGCGAGTCAAAATAAATGCTTACAGCAGCATGGGCAGCAATAACACTTTCGCTAAGGTCGGCAACGCTTGCGCCTTTGATGATGATATTATGATTGCTTTCGCCTTCCTGATAGCTGATTATCCTGATCACTCTTGCTTTGATGTGTTAGCCGGTAAATATCATAACAATTATGGTAATGAGGATAATTGCCGGTGCATTTTCCCTTACTCTGTAACAATTATATTCTTCATCAATTATTTACCTTTAGTAAATCAATCTGTCATAATTTAGCCGTTTAGCTTAGTACTATGAAATATCCAAAGGTCTTATTGTATCTATTTATTTTAGCACTCTCTTTTTGTTTTTATGCTTGTCATACTGTTTCGGGTAATAAACAAACTTCCGACAATGAACAGGTTAATATGCATAGTGCTTATGATGACAGTACACTTAACCGCCATATATTGCCGGTTTTGATGCCTTATAACCGAATTATCGATCCGGCCGGGATAGTAATTTCATTTGGCGATGCTGCTGATGAAAACCACAGCATGGATGTAAGACTAATCCCGGGTACCAGGTTTATCGCTGTTGAAGACAGGTACGGCATGACCATAATTGATACTACCGCAAAAAAAGTGGCCGCCCGGTGGACCTACAAACAAGACGCACGCTATCGCGGCCTTACAAGTACTTACTCTGGCCTTAAAGTGGTTAATATCGACAATCAAACCCAAATCTACTGGAGTGCTGCCGCCGGCAAAGGCAAAGATTCCAAATCGTACGTTTTTCAGGCGGTATGGAAAGAAGGTAATATCAGCATCCAAAATACATTTAGTTTTAGAGCTGAAGGCGAATCGCCACTGGCGTTACCTAATGATCTGGCCATCAACAAAGAAAACGGCATAAATTATCTGTACGTAGTGTTAAACGGAAATAACCAACTGGTCAAGATTAATTTAGCTGATAATAAAACCGTTTGGACAAAATCAACCGGTGTTGCTCCATATGGAATTACTATCGCAAAAAACAAAATATTCTTAACCAATTGGGCCGGGCCACAGGCTATTGATACATTGAAACGTGAAACAGCCGGCGTTCCATATGGCAAGGCCTATATTGATCCCAAAACCGGAGCAACGGTGCAGGGTACCGTAATGGTTATGGATTTAGCTAAAGGCGATTTGATTAAAGAAATTACAGTTGGCCTGCATCCGAATGCTATCGTTAACAGTGCCGATGAAGCATTCGTTTATGTGGCGAATGGTAACAGTGACATGGTATCGGTAATTTCAACCAATTCACTGCAAAATATTGCTGCTATTGATGTTAAGTTAAATCCGGGCAAAAAAAGCTATATCGGTGATTCGCCCAATGCTTTGGCTGTTAATGCCGATGGTACTATATTGTATGTCGCTAATGGTTTGGATAATGCGGTTGCCGTAGTAAAGTTGGGAAGCAAAACGTCGCTTAAAGGAACCGGCAATGATGAAGTGAAAGGTTTCATTCCAACAGAAGCATATCCCGGCGGCCTGGCTGTAGATGGTAACAATCTGTTTGTGACCAATCTGGAAGGCGAGGGCTCAAGGATAAGCACAGATGAGATAGGTAAGGATAATTTAAAAGGCGATTTGCCATCCGGTGCTGACGTTACTGCCTATAACTCGCACCATTTAAAGGCAACTGTATCAATAATTAGTTTCCCCGATGATAATTTATTGAAGCAGTACACCCAAAAAGTTCAGGACCTGAACCTCAGCTTCCGTCAGCAGATAGCGCAGTTACTGCCCCGTAAAAACATTGTGCCTAAACCAATGCCAGAGCGTATCGGTGAGCCATCGGTTTTTAACCATGTACTGTATATCATCAAAGAGAACCGTACATACGACCAGGTTTTAGGTGATATGCCTGAAGGAAATGGTAATAAATCGCTTTGTATTTACGGCGATAGTGTCACTCCAAATCAACATAATATAGCGCGCAATTTTTTGTTGCTTGATAATTATTATGCCTCAGGCAAGTGTTCGGCCGAAGGACACCAGTGGACCGATGCAGCCATGGTTACAGATTACGTTGAAAAAAGCGTACGCTCCTGGTTTAGGAGTTATCCGCATGTGCAGGAAGATGCACTTGTTTACGATGGCAACGGTTTTATCTGGAATAACGCTGCCGATCATGGTAAAACAGTAAGGATTTATGGTGAAGCTTGTGCCGTGCATTTTGATGATAAATTAAGCTGGAGCGATATTTATAACAACTATACAGCAGGTAAGCCTTTTGCATTTAAAAACACCAGCACTATTTCGCGGGTGAGACCAATGCTGTCGCAGAATTTTCCAGGTTCTGATGAACATAAGATCAATGAGCAATTAAGAGCAACAGCTTTTATCAAAGAGTTACATGAATATGAGCAAAAGCCGGGGGATCAATTGCCGCAACTGATGATCATGGCCCTGTCGGCCGATCATACCGTAGGTACCCGCCCCGGTTTCCCAACTCCCGATGCTATGGTGGCCGATAATGACCTGGCGCTTGGCCGTATTGTAGAAGCAATTTCAAAAAGCCGTTTCTGGAAAAATACGGTAATATTTGTTACTGAAGATGACTCGCAGGCGGGATGGGATCACGTATCGGCATATCGCACTACAGGCTTTGTGATTAGTCCTTATAGCAGGTTACAGCATAAAGTAAGCAAAAATTATAATCAGACCTGTATCGTACGTTCCATTGAACAAATATTGGGTTTACCACCAATGAACATCATTGACGCAACCGCATTGCCCATGTTTGATTGCTTTACCAGTAAACCATCTCCTTACACTTATACCAGTTTAAAAAATAAAGTGCCGCTCAATAAAATCAGTGCGCCTTTTTCTTCACTAAAAGGACCTGCATTACATTTTGCGAAATTATCATCAAGGCCCGAATACGATCATATTGATGGGGGAAATGATGACGTGATGAACAGGATACTGTGGTTTGCTGCTAAAGGGAAAAAAGCCTATCCCGCTAAGCTGGCAGGGAAAGATGAAGATGATGATTAAAAAATAAGTAAAGATCGTCATTAATTCTAAGATCAACTATAATATCAAAACAATTGTATGTTTTAAAATCGCTGTCTTAACAGGGCAGCGATTTTTTTGTGCCGTCAATCAGCTTAACCTCTAATAACTGATTGTTTTATACGTAAAAATACGGTAAAAACGCCTTGAAAATACCGTGAAAATACGGGGACGCTTGTGCACAATATTGCCTTATCTTTATTGTAAACCTCATCAACGCCTGCAAGCGATTAATCAATCAATTTCACAACCTAACCAAAAAAATTATGAAAATTTCAGCGCTTGATGAAAGTGGCGAACCAGTTGACTGGTGGTTTATTTACAAAGTTCCACAGCTTGACGGAGGTGTGGGTAATGACAAAGCAACGGGGTACGAGTATGTTTATTATGATTCCAAAATTGATGGAAATGCAGATCCCCGGCAAAGAACAATTACTAAATCGCCAAATGTTTTGAACAGCAACCAAGGGGCGCTTAACCTCACCATGGAATCGGTGTTCAAAAATTTCAAAACGCCTGCTCCAACCACCGGCTGGATTCTTTACAATGATGAAATGCCCGAAAGCTTTAGTCTTAATAAACACGACGATGGTACCAGGGGGCATACCAAGGGAGTATTAGCATTTGATACCGAATCTGAAACAGCTTTCTGGTTGCTTCACTCATGGCCCAAATTTATGGAGCCTGGTGCAGAGAAAGATCCAACTCCCAAATATGGGCAAACATACTTATGCATTTCATTAGATTTAAAGACTGCAAATGCTATTGCCAGGCAGATGCTGACCCACCAGGAGCCGCAGATATACAATTTTAATACTGCCAATTTGCCTGCGACAGATGATCTCTTCACGCTAACTCAACCATTGAAAAACCATCCCCTTCCGCTTGGCGATTCGATTGATCTAACCTCGATCGCCGGTATGCCTTTCAAAGTTATAGCCAAGAACCGGGAATGGAATGATGATTTTTGGAATAAGTTGGTAGGCCCTACTTTGGATGATGATCTGGACGTTGAGACCTGGATCCGTGGCCCTATTCCACCTATCGCCGATAGCGATGGCATCCATAAAACTTTTGATATTAAGTATATCAACTTAGGCTTTATGGGAGCACATTGGGCATGGCCCGAAACAAGTGACCACGCCAAATGGGGAGTTACATTACATGAACCCTGGATTTGTGTAGGTGATATTAACCGTATGATTTCGCAGCGTAAACGCGGCGGGGGCACTATAGCATTTAAAAATCAAACCTTGTGGTCGGGTTTGTCCAAAACAAGTTTGCTTTTGGCTCCTCCGGGGCATAACAGAACTGAAGCTCATGTGCTGATTCAAAAAACACATCACCTTCATGCAGAGGCCCCTCCAAGAACACCGCCGGTATAAAAAATATAAACTATTTCTTTTCGATACAGGTATTGTTTTTCAAGGCCTGTATCGAAAAGAATTAAAAATAAGATCACTAACAAGACAGCTTATTTACCAAATTATGCTGGATCATTTCTGAAACTTCAAAAAAGGTCATCAGTTTTTGCTGCTCTATACCGGCCCCTGCCAGTTGATTTATTTTTTCAACGCTTAGTTCAATATGCGGTATGAAGCTTTTGGCTAAAGGAGAAAGTGAGATATAATGGCGACGCCTGTCTTCAGGATTGATATTTATTGATACCAACCCACGTTTTTCTAAATCGAAAACAATTACTGCTGTACGCGATTTGTCGATCTGTAGCAGCTCTGAGAGCCTGTTTTGTGTAATTTGTTTCTCCTCAACGGCAAGCGTTAACAATACTTCAAAGTGATGGTCGAGTTCAAAGGGCGAGAGCTCGTTTAAGATCATTTTTGTATACAGATAGTTGATCTTTTTTAATCGTTTTGATATCAATTGTATATTTTTCATATCCTCTAATGATATTAAGTCAATTCATTTCATTATTAATGCGATTCTCTGGATGATTCATGTTCTGCACGCGCCTCCGCGATATCATACTCCAGTTCAGGGTCAATATTCTGTGCCTCAACTTTTCTTGCTTTTTCCATCAATTCTTCGTGGTGCGTTTGCAGGTAAGCCAGTTGTTTCTTTCCGTAGGATAGCCTTGTGAGGAGTACAAAGAGCACTGGCACAACAAAGATGGATATGGTTGACGACGCTATCATACCACCCAGCACCGTAACGCCAATGGTATTCCTGGATTCGGCACCGGCACCTGTAGCCAGCACCAGTGGTAATACCCCTAAAATAAACGCCAGCGATGTCATGATGATTGGCCGCAAACGCAGGCGTACCGCTTCAAGTGTTGATTTGATAAGTTCTTCTCCGCGGTCAACCCTCAGTTTGGCAAACTCTACAATAAGAATGGCATTTTTAGCAGATAAACCAATAAGTGTTATTAAGCCGATTTGTGCGTATACATTGTTGGTTATGGTCGGCGTAACGGATAAAGCAACTATTGCCCCAAATGCACTAACAGGAACTGCAAGCATTACCGAAAAAGGCACAGACCAGCTTTCATACAAAGCTGCAAGAAACAGGAATACAAAAATGATAGAGAACAAGAAGATATATACTGTGATGGAACCCGCTTTTATCTCCTCATAGCTTAACCCCGAAAACTCATAGGAGTAGCCCCGTGGAAGTGTTTTTGCGGCCAGTTGCTTTAATGCTTCAATGGTTTGCCCGCTGCTATACCCCGGCGGAATAGCGCCATCAACCTCTGCGGAACGGAAAATGTTAAAGTGGGTGATGAGCGGAGCGGCGACAATTGGCTTGTAACTTATCACAGTACTCAGCGGCAGCATTTGCCCGGCCGAATTGTGTACATAGTATTTATTGATATCAGACACAAGCGCCCGGTAGGAAGTATCTGCCTGAACTACCACGTGATACGTACGATTATACAGCGTAAAATTATTTACAAACAAGCTACCCATATAAGCCTGCATAGTTGAAAACACGTCTGAGATATTGATGCCCAGCTTTTCGCATTTCTCCCTGTCTACATTTAATTCGTAGCTTGGCGTATGTGCGGAAAAATAACTGTACGCACCTGCTGTTGCAGGTACTTTTTTTGCTGCTGCGACAAATTTTTTGACAGTCTTCTCAAATGCATAAATATCGTCGGTAGAATTTCCCTGCTCTATTTGCATACTAAAGCCCGCTGCCTGGCCTATGCCGCGTATTGGTGGAGGTTGAGCAACAACCACGTTGGCGTTTTTGATACCGGCCTTCGCAATTCGCTTTTTAATTACGTTAATTAAACCTTGTATCCGGGTATCAGGAGTGGTGCGGTCGTCCCAGGGAGTGAGCATACAAAACATGGAGCCATTATTTGAGTTGGCCCCACCGTTGAGGATATTGAACCCCGAAATGGCCGTATAATGCAATATCCCCGGAGTTGATGCCACAATTTTCATCAGCTTGGTCATCACATTAACCGATTGAATTGTTGCTGACGCTTCCGGCAATTGGTAGGTTATGTATAACCTGCCGCCATCTTCAGAAGGTACAAAACCCGAAGGCTTTAGCTTAAACAAAATATAAGTGCCGGTACAAATGCATACCAGTACAATAATAACATACCTACTGCCTTGTATGCACCGTTTTACACTGTCGGCATAACTGAACGACATTTTCTCAAACATCCGGTTAAAGGCATGGAAAAATCTGTCCAGCCAATTTTGCTTAGCGCCATCAGCTTTAGCGGGGCGCAATAACAACGTACATAACGCCGGGGTTAATGAAAGCGCAACAAAGGCCGATAGCATAACCGATATAGCAATGGTAATAGCAAATTGCTGATACAAACGCCCAACAATTCCCGGAATAAAGCCAACCGGCACAAACACTGATGCAAGGATAAGCGCAATGGCAATTACCGGTGCCGAAATCTCCTTCATGGCGTGATAAGTAGCCTCTTTTGGTGACATTCCTTTTTCATCAATATAATGCTGAACGGCCTCCACTACAATAATGGCATCATCAACCACTATTCCTATGGCCAGTACAAAGCCAAACATGGTAAGCGTATTTATGGTAAACCCAAGTGGTATAAAAAAGCAAAAAGTCGCTAATATAGATACCGGGATAGCCATAATAGGAATGAGTGTTGATCGCCAGTTTTGCAGAAACAGTAATACAACTATTGCCACCAGCCCCAGTGCCTTGAGCAATGTGCCCACTACTTCCTGCATCGAAACTTTGATAATAGTTATGGATTCAAATGGCACTACATAATCCACATCGCTAGGGAATGACTTTTTGAGTTTGGCTAAAGCAGCATACACATTTTCGGCTGTTTGTAGCGCGTTGCTCCCGGGTGATTGGTATACCTGGATGGTTGAGGCGCGGTTACCGTCAATAAAGGCATTGCTTGAGAAGGTAAACTTACCCAGTTCAACCCTGGCAACATCTTTGAGCCGCACAAGCTGCCCCGTGCCGGGGATGGTTTTGATAATGATGTTTTCGTACTCCGTAGCTTTGTTAAGCATGCCATTAACTAATATCCCGGTTTCATAAACCTGCGATGACGATTGCGGAGGTGCACCTACAGCGCCCGCCGCAACATACATGTTTTGTGAAGACAGGGAACTGGTAACCTCGGCAGGCGTAAGATTATACGATGCCATTTTATTGGGATTAAGCCATATGCGCATGCTGAAGTTATCGGTACGTGCAGTCACATCACCAACACCAGGCACACGTAATATGGCGTCCTGAATAAATGTATTGGTATAGTTGTCTAAAAAGGTGATGTTATGGGTATGCTTTGGCGAGTAAATGCCTATCATCATTAACTGATCGGGATTACTGGCGCGTACAGTTAAGCCCAACTTACTCACAACCGATGGCAATAACGGCGAAGCAATCCCCACGCGGTTTTGGACATTAAGTGCTGCTATGTGCACGTTAGTGCCAATTTTAAAAGTAACCCTGATACCCATGCCGCCGCTGTTGGTGCTGGTACTCGTCATGTACTCCATACCCGGCGTACCGTTTACCTGTTCCTCAATAGGAGTGGCAACTGTTTGTTCAACAGTTTGCGCATCAGCACCAGTGTAAGATCCGTTAACGGAGACGCTTGGTGGTGAAATATTCGGGTATTGGTCAACCGCCAGGTTAAACAGGCATATTAAGCCCGAAATCATCAATACTACGGATATAACGATTGCGGTGACCGGTCTTTTTATAAATGTGTTTGCGATCATCGTTATTCAGTTTTATGTAATTCACGGGATTTTGCAATCTCGTATTCCAATTCAGGGTCGATGTTTTGAGCTTCGACCTTTTTAGCCTTTTCTCTAAGGTTTTCGCGGTGCGCCTGCAGGTATTCCAGCTTTTCTTTGCCATATGAAACACGGGTTATCACTACAAACAGCACCGGTACAATAAATATGGCTATTGTTGATGCAGCAAGCATGCCGCCAAGCACGGTATAGCCAATGGTTTGTCGGGCTACAGCTCCTGCGCCCGTAGCTAATACCAATGGCAATACGCCCAAAATAAATGCCAGTGATGTCATGACAATAGGCCTTAAACGGAGGCTTACGGCTTCAAGGGTAGATTTGATGAGCTCTTCTCCCTGGTCAACCCGTACTTTTGCAAACTCCACAATAAGGATGGCATTTTTTGCTGCAAGGCCAATCAGTGTTATCAAACCGATCTGGGCATAAACGTTATTGGTTAAACCCGGAACCATTACCAAAGCAAGGATAGCTCCTAAAGCTCCGACAGGTACGGCCAGCAATACAGAAAAGGGAACAGACCAGCTTTCATACAGGGCGGCCAAAAAGAGAAACACGAACGTAAGAGAAAATATAAAGATGTAAATAGTGGTTGAACCTGCTTTTACTTCTTCGTAACTCAAACCCGACAACTCAAACTCGTACCCCTCGGGTAAAACTCGTTTGGCCAGTTTTTGCATTTCGGTTATAGCTGCGCCGCTGCTGTAACCTTCGTTGGTTGAGCCATCAATTTCGGCCGAACGGAAAATATTAAAATGTGAGATCAGCGGCGGGGCATCTACCGGCTTGTAGCTAATAACCGTTCCAAGTGGCACCATGCCACCGGCCTGGTTACGCACATAATATTTATCCATGTTGGATACCAGCTTGCGATAAGCTGTATCGGCCTGTACTACTACGTGAAAAGTGCGGTTATAGGTGGTGAAATCATTGATATACAGGCTTCCCATATAAGCCTGTATAGTAGTAAAAACATCTGCTACATTTACCCCGAGTTTTTCGCACTTCTCCCTGTCAACCGTTAAGCTGTAATTGGGTGTATGCGAAGTATAAAAAGTGAAAGCCTTTTTAATAACCGGATTTTTATTGGCTTCGGTTACAAAGTTGTTCACCACTTTTTCAAATGCCTGCAAATTATCAGTTGTGCTTCGTTGTTCTATCTGTATACTAAAACCAACCGTGGTACCGATGCCGGGCAGGGGCGAGGGCTGGATCACTTCCACATTGGCATCATTTATACCGGCGTCGGCAATACGCTTTTGCAGCACGCCTATAATTCCGGGAACCTGTTCACTTGATTTACTCCTGTCATCCCAGGGGGCAAGCTGACAATAAATGGTGCCGTTGTTTGAGTTACTGGCATTGGTGACAACGTTAAGGCCCGACAATGCTGCGTAATGCGCAACGCCGGGAGTGGAGCCGATCACCTTCATTAACTTCGACATCACTTCAACCGACCGGGCGGTTGATGACGCCGGAGGCAACTGAAAAGTGACGTACAAATTTCCATCATCTTCTGACGGTATAAACCCTGACGGTTTGCCCTGGAAAAGAAAGTACGATCCCGCACAAATACATATTAATATGATGATCACCAGGCGTGAAGCCTTAATGCTTTTTTGCACGCCAAGGGTATATCGGTTGGTTATTCGTTCAAATGCATTGTTAAACACAAAAAACCACTTATTGATACCCTTTGCCTCCTTATTAATTGGTGAGGGTTTAAGCAACAACGTACAAAGCGCTGGTGTTAACGACAAGGCTATAAAAGCCGATATGATAACAGATATGGCTATGGTAATAGCGAATTGCTGATAAAGACTGCCCACAATGCCGGGTATAAAACCCACCGGCACAAATACGGCAGCCAATATAAGCGCAATGGCGATAACCGGGGCCGAAATATCCTTCATAGCCGTATAAGTCGCTTCTTTAGCCGACATGTGGTCATGATCGATATAATGCTGCACAGCCTCAACCACAATAATGGCGTCATCAACCACAATACCAATGGCCAATACAAAACCGAACATGGTTAGGGTATTAATGGTGAAGCCAAGCGGTATAAAGAAGCAGAACGTACCGAATATAGATACAGGTATTGCAAGTACCGGAATGAGCGTTGAACGCCAGTTTTGTAAAAACACAAATACAACCACGGCAACCAGCGCCAATGTTTTTAAGAGTGTGCCTATTACATCGCTCATGGATACCTTTACCACCGTAACGGATTCAAAAGGTACCTGGTACTGTACATCGGCCGGGAAGTTCTGTTTCAGCTTAGCGAGAGCGGCGTAAATGCCATTCGCAGTTTCAAGGGCATTGCTACCGGGTGCCTGGTATATTTGCAGGTAAGATGCCTTATGGCCATCAACAAAAGAATTACTTGAGAAGGTGAATTTACCCAGCTCAACCCGGGCCACATCCTTAAGATAAACCATTTGTCCGGTTGCCGGTATGGTTTTAACAATGATCTTCTCAAATTCCGATACTTTGCTTAACCTGCCGTTTACCAGGATACCCAGTTCGTAAGTTTGGGTCGAGGCTTGTGGAGGCACACCCGCTGTTCCGGCGGCTACCTGTACGTTTTGTGCATTAAGGGCGGCAATTACATCCGAAGGGGTTAAGCTGTATGAAGCCATTTTTTCCGGGTTCATCCATATCCGCATGCTGAAATCGTCGGTAAAGCGATTGATGCTTCCAACGCCCGGCACACGCAGCAAGGCATCCTGGATAAAAATATTGGTATAGTTATCTAAAAAAGTGATGTTATGTGTGCCTTTTGGAGCATATATGGCTACCATCATCAGCATACTTGGGTTAACTGCACGCACCGTAAGCCCTAACCTGCTTACCACGGCAGGCAACAATGGTGTTGCTATACTGACCCGGTTTTGAACATCAAGGGCAGCAACGTCAATATCGGTTCCGGGCTTAAACGTTACATTCAAAGTCATTTGCCCGTTATTGGTGCTGTTACTTTGCATGTACTCCATTCCCGGGGTACCGTTTACCTGTTCCTCAATAGGGGTAGCAACAGTTTGTTCAACGGTTTGAGCATCGGCTCCCGTAAATTGGCCGTTAACCTGTACAATGGGCGGTGTAATATCGGGGTATTGATCTATAGGTAACAGCAATATGGATACCGTACCTGTAATAACCAATACAATAGATATTACGATTGCCGTTACAGGTCTTTTTATAAAGGTATTAGCTATCATAATTTTTTTCCTGAATAAATTAAGAGTGTTTTATCGGCCTCCTTTACCACCTGCAGAGGGTGCAGCCTTGTTGGCAGTTGTTATCGGCACGCCATTGCGCAGCAGTTGTACGCCATCAACAACAATACGGTCGCCGGCTGCAATGCCACTTTTGATGATCATGCCGGCCCCAATGGTTTGCCCCGGCTGTACCTTTTTTTGTACTGCAAAAAGCCTGGATATTTTATTTTTAGCAGAATCGGCACCGGCTTTTGGGTTGTTAACCAAACTATCCTTGGCGGTAAATACAAAATATTCGCCCATTTGCTCAACTACAGCTTTGCCCGGCACCACCAGTTGTGGACCAGCTTCCTGGTTATGTACCCGTACAACACAGCTCATACCAACTCTTAGCATGCGCTTGGGGTTAGCAAATACAAGCCTGATAGTAACCGATCCTGTTTGCGGGTTAACTGCACGGTCGATAACCGAAATTTTACCGTTTACAGGATATAGTGAATTATCAGACAATAAGAGCGTAAAAAGTGAATCTACGGCAGAGCCCTTGCTTTGTTGCAGGCGCTCAAATTTTGGTAATTGTTTTTCATTTATCACAAAATCAACCGCCATCGGGTCGTCTGTTGAAATGGTGTTTAATATAGTTGAGCCAACATTTACTACATCTCCCAATTTAACCTGGCTAAAACCTATGGTGCCACTAAATGGCGCATAAACCGTAGCATAGTTTAGGTTGGTTTTTGCGGTTTTTACAGCTTGCCCCGATGCGCTTAACTGATTCTGTGCATTTTGCAGCGCAATAACTGCATGGTCATAAAGCTGTTTGGCAACTGCGTTGTATTTATTGAGATACTCGTACCGGTCGGCATCTTGTTGCGCCTGGGTAAGGCTGCCTTCGGCAACCTTGCGGTTGGCTACCGCCGCATCATAATTATCCTGGTATATACGCCTGTCTATTTCAAAAAGCTTTTGTCCTTTTTCTACATGCGTACCCTCGGTAAAAAATATACCGGTTATAGCTCCCTGTACCTGCGGAAGCAGGTTAACCTGGCTTAAAGCAGCAGTAGTAGAAGGATATTGATCATAGTAAAGCACATTTTTGGCTTTGATCTTTAATAAATTAACCGGTATTTCCGGGTCGGCAGGTGGCTGTTTTTGTTTGCACGCACCCAGGATAAGTACGGTTATAAAGCTGATTATTAATGATAATTTATTCATGGAGATTTATTTTTTATTGCATTAATAAGTAATGTCACCCATTGCCTTTTGCAGGTCTATCTTGCTTGATAGCAGTTGGAACAACGAGTTTGTATAGTTTATTTCTGCGGTAATGAGATTAGATTCGGCTGTTATTACATTCAGATAGGCTACAACGCCTTGCTTATATTGCAGGTTTACAACAAAGTATACCCGCTTTGCCATGCCTACATTTTTTTGCTGCTCCTGAAAACTGTACAGGTTGCTTTTATAGTTGGCCATGCTGGTGGCATATTCTTTATAAATCCCAAGTTTTAAGTTCGTCTCGTCCCAGTTGATGAGCTGTTCCTGCAGGCGCGACTTGTGTATATTATGCGTACGGGCAAATCCGGTAAAAATAGGAATGCTGAGAGACAACCCCACCGAAGAACTTGGGTTTGAGCCCGACAGCAGATCTGAGAAGCGGTTATTAGCAAACTGAAGCCCATAGTTAAAGAAACCGGATACCGTAGGCAGAAAGGCATATTTATAATAGCTGGTGAGTTGTGCCTGTAAATCTTTACGGGTTTGAATCTGCTTATATTCTATCCTGTTTTCATATTGAAGTCCCTTGGCTGTATCAATCCGGACATCGTTCATCATCTGCACGGTATCAATGCTCACGTTAAACTCTTTTTCGGGTTGGTATCCCATCAGTTGCTTCAAAGCGGCGTACTGAGGGACAAGGTTTTCCTTAGCTTGTTTTAATTGCGTTTTTGAGTTACTAAGGGTTATGGTTGCCTGCAGATAATCTGTTTCATCTGCAATACCACCTTTATATTGATGATAGGCATCGCGCAAACTTTTACCGAGCCTTGTAGTATCTTCTTTTAGTACGTTGATTTGCTGCAGGGTGAGCAGTACATTATAAAAAGCTTTACTGACCGAGCTTACCAGATAAATTTTAGTACTGTCTGTAACTTGCTTTGCCTGCTTAACGAGTAAAGGTGCGCTCTTAGCAGCGTATAGCAACCCCGGACTTACAATGGATTGTGTTATGGACAGTTCGGGGATGAATGTATTGGCATAGTTGCTGCGTACGCCTGTAATGCTACCAGCGCCGGTTGTTGTGCCACTGCCTGCATTGGTTGAAATATTATTGTTAGTTTGCTGTATGTAATGGACAAGATTACCACTGGCATTAACCTGTGGCAGCCACGCCGCCAAATTAATAGCGTTTGATGTACGCGCTATATCTGTATTAATAAATGATTGGTTTAATGCAGGTTGATGAACTAAGGCGTAATCGATACACTCCCTTAACGTGAGATACTCGCCGGAGCCGTGTATAACGGGCATCACGGGAAACCCTACTTTCCCGGTGTCCGGAACCTGATCGGGTGCAGGGAACTGCGTTTTGTTATTTTGCGCGGATGCGTTTAACGATATAAGGCATAAGATAGCGGCAACCCAAAAACAGGGGCGTACTAAGTTTATGCTGAAAAACATGATTTTCATTATTAACCGATAATTATTAAAAATTGACTTTGAACCAGTCGGGTACACGTATTAAGTATAAGCTATTGAAACAGAAGCATAGTTATTTGTAGCACCTCATTTACAAGCTTTGCTTATATGCATTACACTGATTAAAATATTGTTGACACGCGAAGAAAATCGCGCAATAAGATCATGACCGAACTCATTTCAGTTAAAAAAATCAGCGGCCACGGGAGGGTAACAATCAGATCCTTAACCGACGAAGTTGAAGATAAGTGCCGGAATAAGAGATATATCCGGGAGATGAATAGATGTCGTGTTTTTTCTTTAATAAGAATAAAGCGAAGGCACTGAATATAAATGCCAGCAGGGGAGTAAAGCCTGTTAATTTGGGGACAATGACTTTACGTTTGCTTTCAACAACCGAACGAATGCCATGGTGTGCCGACGAAGTGCCGTTACTTTGACTCCGGTTTTTATGAATAAATTCGCTATTGACTAAGGCTTTGAGTTTTAAGGCCTCTTTATTTAGGTTAGGTAAAAAAAAGATATGCGTTAATGTAATAAATAAATATGCCGCTATTGCAAGCACATTTATAAACTGATCAACAATACCTTTAAACCGGTTCACCTGATTGAATTTTAACGCGATTATATTACAATACAGTAGCTATTAATGTTTTGTAACTATTTGAGTACAAATGCCAGAGCTACCATTCTTCATGCAAAAGAAATACTTCTATGCTTTTCCGACTGATCCAAATAAGCGTTCTTAACGTCGTAAATGCATCTAAAAGCTATAAAATAGCCGTTTTTTAGCGGCTGTGGCTGTTTGCCTTTCCTTTACCTCGCAATAATAGCAAGATTTATTACTTGCTGTTGTAAAAATTGCTTTACCAATTGAGTATCTCTCCGAAGTATTATTGTCTCTATATGTGATAATATCCTGTTTGTCAGTAGTATTATTTTTTTTGTTCTCGCAAACTAATTACCATTTATAAATCTAACCTCGCTGATTATCAAATATTGTTTGGCCAACATTGAAGTTGCCTGTCTTCATAAAATAGGTAAGGGAAAGTTGCAACCCTGAAAATGCGGCATCATCAAATATGTTTTATTTATCTGTTCTGTAAAAATTACGTTTTGTGGAATTAAATAATTTATCCCCAAACATTTGATTTTTTAGGATTAACAGGAGTGTTTTTAACCAATAGCAAACCCTTCTGGTAAATAAGTGGAGGCTAATCGCCTGCCATTACATAACAATTTTAACTATGAGAAAGAATTTTTTGATATTAATTAGCTGCTGTATCATTGCAGCTACGGGCTGTAAAAAAACAATCTCGCCCGAAAGTATCGCCGGAGAAACCAATAAAACCGGAGATGGTAAACTTAAAACAAATGCTACATTCAGTTTCATTCATCCGGGTATGCTGCATACTTCTGCCGATCTGATCCGGATGCAAACACAGGTGAATGCCAACGCCTCGCCTTGTGTTGATAGCTACAACATCCTTACTGCCAATTCCTATTCGCAACTTAATTATGCTATGGCCGGCCCGAATGATACGCTAACGCGGACAAGTACCGGAGGCAACTATGTACACATTATGCGCGATGCTGCAGCAGCGTATCAGGATGCTTTAAGATGGTACATTTCGGGCGATAATGCCTATGCTGATAAAGCGGTGAGCATTCTTAATGCCTGGGCAACAACCTGTAAGGCCATAGGCGGAGATTCCAACTATGCATTAGCTTCCGGTTTGTATGGATACCAACTCGCAAATGCCGCCGAAATCCTTCGATCGTACAGTGGCTGGTCGGCTACCGACTTCAGCAATTTCAAAACATTTATGTTGAATGTTTTTTATCCGGCAGCCAATGGTTTCCTGACCAATCATAATGGGACCTGCGATACGCATTACTGGGCCAACTGGGATCTGTGTAATATGGCCACTATTTTATCTATCGGTATCTTATGTGACGATCAGGCGAAATTTAACCAGGCTGTAACTTATTTTAAGAGCGGCATAGGGAATGGGAATATCGACAGGGCGGTATTCTACGTTCACCCCGGAAACCTTGGGCAAAATCAGGAAGCTGGTCGCGACCAGGGGCACGCAACACTGGATATATCACTGGTAGGCGCATTTTGCCAGATGGCTTTTAACCAGGGGCAGGACTTGTTCGCCTATGAGAGCAATAAAGTATTGGCATTAGCAGAGTATACAGCAAAGTATAACCTGAATATGACGGTACCTTATAACACCTACAACAATTGCGACAATGTGAACCAAACCGTTATTTCAGATGCTTCGCGTGGCACCATCCGCCCATGCTGGGAACTGATCTATAATCACTATCAAAATGTGATGGGCATTACAGCAACTTACAGCAGCCAGTTTGCTACCCAGGTGAGACCGGAAGGCGGTGGCGGAAACTATGGTTCAAGTAGCGGCGGATTTGACCAACTGGGGTTTGGTACACTTACCTGCACTGTCGGTACACAGCCCATTGCTAATGGTACATATCATTTAGTTAACCGGGCTACAGGTAAATACCTCGATAATATAGGTGCAACTACCGACGGAGCTAATGTTGGGCAATGGACCTCAAGTACCAGCAATAATCAAAAATGGACGCTTACTTATAGCAGTGGTTATTACAAGTTGATTTGTGTATCCAGTGGAAAAGCGTTGGATAGTGATAACCATACGGACGATGCTTCGACTATTGTACAGTGGACAAGCGGTGGCAGCACCAATCAGCAATGGACAATTGTGCCAATCGGGTCATACTACAAAATTGTAAATCGGACTAACGGAAAATGCCTGGATACCGGCGGCGGGACAGCAAATGGTAGCCCTATGGAGTTTTATGGTAACAACACTAGTTTGAACCAACAATGGAGTATTGTACCTTGATACTCGTAGCCTGATATAGTAAAATGGCGGCTATCTGTATTTACCAGGTAGCCGCCATTTTAAAACGATTTGTTCTGAGCCGATTAAACCTCGCTCAATTTAAATGGCAGTTTCCTGATCCTTTTACCTGTTAAATCAAATATGGCATCAGTGAGCGCCGGGGCAAAAGGTGGTAAGCCAGGTTCGCCCACACCTCCTGCATCTGCAGTATTTTCCATAATGTGTACTTCAACAGGAGGGATGTCACTCATGCGCGGCATCAGGTAGTCGTAAAAATTATTTTGCTCCACCAGTCCGTCTTTGAATGTAATTTCATGGATGGTAGCTGCGCCCAGCGCCATCACAACCGAGCCTTCAACCTGAGCCTTAATAATATCGGGATTTACATACCAACCACAATCCATAACTGCCCAAACCTTGTCAATTTTTACCTTGCCATCCTCACGCCTCGAAACCTTTACAATCTGACCTACTGTACTGTCAAAACATTCTGTTATGGCTACGCCAAAGCCTTCATTCTTTTTCCTCGATTTCCAGCCGGATACTTCTTCCATTCTGTCAATCAGGCGCTGACAACGTTCGTCCCTTAAATATTTTCTTCGGAAGTCAAGTTGATCCTGCCCACCCAATACGGCCAGTTCATTGATAAAACTCTCATATCCGAATCCGTTTGTAGAGGCATAGACCGAACGCCACCACATATTAGGTAAAGGCATTTCATAAGGCACATCTGCGAAGCTAATATTCTTAATGCTGTCATAATAAGGTTTTAAAAAACCTTCTGTTGTACTATTATTGGCTGTTCCTCTCTTATCAGTGTTCCAGTGGTCGATGTTTTGACCTGCCATTTTGAACTTCACTGCGCTTATTTCACCGTTTTCAATAGCCCCTTGAGCTCTGTAGGAAATTCCGGCACGATATGGACCTTGCTTTACATCATCCTCTCTGGACCAAATAACCTGAACCGGTCCGCCTATTTCTTTCGAAATGGCTACGGCTTCATGAGTATAATCCAAAAAAGCTTTTCGGCCGAAGCCTCCGCCTAAAAAAGTCATATTAACGATAACTTTTTCTTTAGGCATCTTAAATTTACTACTGATATCGCCCTGTACCCAATCCGGAGCCTGTATTGGCCCCCAAATTTCTATTTTGTCGTTTTGGTAATGCGCTACACAGTTTAATGGCTCCATAGCGGCGTGCGCCTGGTAAGGTGTTTGGTAGATCACGTCGATCTTATTGGCCGATTTGGCTAAAATATCATCCGGATCACCTTGTTTTTTAAATGAAAGGCCTTCTTCTTTTTGAAGTAGCTCCTCGTGCTGTTTGTATATATCGGCGGTGTTTACATGCTCAAAGCCGCTTTCATCCCAGTCAACCTTTAGCGCTTTCCGGCCTTGCATAGCCGCCCATGTTGAATTGGCAATAACTACCACGCCATCACGGGTAGTATTAAAAACCATCATTTGTATCTTAAATACATTTTTCACTCCCGGAACTTTCATAGCTGCAGAGGCATCAAAGCTTTTAAGCTTACCGCGTAATCTCGGATTGCGCTCTACAGAGGCATAAAGCATTCCCGGTAGCTTCTTATCCAGCCCGAAGATGGCCTCACCATTGGTTTTCATTGGGGTGTCCAGCCTTTGAAGCGGTTTTCGGATCAGCTTGTATTGAGATATCTCCTTTAACTTAATATCGGCAGGAGGGGAGAGTTTTGATGCATCTGTAACCAGATCTCCGTAATTTAATTTTTTTCCGGATGGCCTATGGATAACGTGGCCAGATTCTGCGTAGCACTCGGCAGCAGGGACATTCCATTTGTTCGCGGCCGCTGTGATCAGCATCTCACGCGCTGTTGCACTTAATTTGAGTAGCTTTTTGTAAGATCCCCTAATGGTTGAGCTTCCGCCGGTGATCTGGCTGCCAAATTTATCAGGATTGCCTTGTGCAAATACCACACTGATATCCTTCAGGTCAACCTCCAGCTCTTCTGCAATAATTTGTGGTATAGACTGAAAAGATCCCTGGCCCATTTCTGCGCGATGATCAGTGAGCGTTACCTTGCCATTAGTATCGATACGCATCCAGGCATTAAAATCAAAGCCATGCTCAGCGCCGGTTGCCGATATTAACTGTTCGTTTTTTGCATTGGCGGGGAAATAGAAGCCCAAACAAAGCGCGGTTCCGGCAAGACCAGACACGCGGAGAAAATTTCTTCTTGATATCGCATTAGTTTCCATAGTGGTTGCTCTTATCGTTTAAATCATTCATTTTGCCTTTGCCGAAGGTGCGTATGCGCCTTTAGCTATCCACAAACGTACCTGTGCTACAAAGGCTGTCCGGCTCATAGGTGGCAATGTCCTGCCATCGCCCGGATGCCATGCCCAGCCTACCAGGTCATCTTTGGCCATATGATCAATCAGTTGTTGTTTGGTGCGCCCGCCGTTTTGTTTAGGATCAAGGAGCTGCAAGGCCAGCTGGCGTGGGGTGCGTCCCTGAAAAACCATTCGCATATTAGCAGGGGGCAAACCCCATTTTGGATTTCCAGGTGGCATATGCAAGCCTGTCGCATTTTCTGCCTGATGACAGTTACTGCAGCGAACAGCATAAACGCCGTGACCGTCGGCACCCCGCTTAACATTCATCGTATGTAAATGATTATCATCGCCCTGTAGTGGCACATCGCCTGCGGGATGGCAATTCATACATCGCGCGCTCATCAATACTTTGTATACCGACATAAATGCTTTGGCTGAGCCAACACTGTCTTTTGCTAATCGGAGAGGATTGTCAACTTTTACAGGTTCCGTTCTGAAGGATAGTAGTAGTGTGCCCCCAACAATAAGTATGGTGCTTATGATTAGCAGCTTCTTCATAATTTGGCTCCTTCCGTTTGCATGGCTGCAACTTTGTGAATAGCAGCCCGGATGCGCTGATATGTACCACAGCGACAGATATTACCTGACATAGCGTCGTCAATATCCTGATCGGTAGGGTTTGGGTTTTCACGTAATAACACCGCTGCCGACATCAGTTGACCGGATTGACAGTAGCCGCACTGAGGAACGTTCATTTCATTCCATGCTAATTGAAGCGGATGATTGTTATGGAGAGAAAGTCCTTCAATTGTTACTATTTTTTGCCCGGCGGCACGGCTTAGCTTTGTAACACATGATCGTACTGCCTCGCCATTCAAATGCACCGTACATGCCCCGCATTGCGCTGCGCCGCACCCAAATTTTGTACCTGTAAGTCCCAGGATATCCCGAATAACCCAAAGTAGTGGCATGTTAGGGTCGGCATCAATATCATGACGCTGCCCGTTTACCGTAATGTTGATCATAAACCAGTGATTAGTTAAATAAATTTAGGAAAAAATCGGAGATTAAAATCAATAGTATTGTACTTTTCCGGGTAAGGAGAACTTATCTGGCAGCCGCCTTAGTGTTTGCGATGTAGCTTAAAAACTAATTGGGCGTTTTATCAAACTCTTCATTGGTCAATTTGCTTTTAGTTTCGGTCCGGAAAATAATTTCTTATGCTCATGATCTTAATTAACTTTTGTTAATTTTTCGGGGTACCCTCTGCTCGTAGTTTTGTGTTCATAATCTTATACGATGTCACAAGCTGCCAAAATTTTCATGACCATCTTTAGTATCTCAATTGTCCGTTATTTCCTGGTTGCGGGGATTCCGTTTTTCCTTTTTTACAGGTTACTGGAAATTCGGTTTCTTTCGTCGAAAATACAACGCAGTAAGGCGGCAAGAAAGGATTTTTTTCGTGAGATCATTCATTCGTTACAAACTACTATTGTTTTTACTTTAATCGGCTATATCATTCTTTATACCCCAGTAATAAAAATAACGCAGGTATATGCCAATGTAAACTATTACCCCATTTGGTGGATACCGGTTAGTCTCGTTCTGTGCCTGATAGTACATGATACCTATTTTTATTGGATGCACAGGGTACTTCATCATCCAAAAATTTTTCGATATACACATTTGCTGCACCATCGTTCAACAAATCCTTCTCCCTGGGCTTCTTATTCTTTTAGCATTGCAGAGGCTTTCGCCGAAGGTTTGGTGTTATTTATTATCACCATAATTATGCCGCTTCATACTATCACGCTTACTTTGTTTGTAGTGGTAGGGTTTATGATCAATGTCTACGGTCATCTTGGTTATGAAATTGTACCTCAAGGGTTCAGAAATACGCTGCTTTTTAAAATTACAAACACCTCGGTATTTCACAATTTACACCATCGGAAGTTTAAAGGAAATTACGGGCTGTATTTTAGGTTCTGGGACCACATGATGGGCACTGAACATGTTGATTATGTTAAAGAATTTGACAAGATTCAGCAAAGTAGGTTTTACGAAAATGAGGCTAATAAAAATATTGGTAACACGGTATAAAATAATATGTGGCCAATTAGCCAATAACCAGAATTTAGAAATAGCCATCAATATTTAATTGATGCTGAATTGCCCGGTCTGCGAACGTATGTCCGGGTTTGCTTTTTTATGTAATGCGTTTTTTGTAAGTGAGTAAACATGTACCTTATAGGTTTACTTAGGAACTGGATTTCAGTAAGAGGCGTGTATTTAATTTTTGTTAAAAATATGTTATATTCGGTTCCTTAATAATTATGAAACTGTTTGGTAAATTAAGTGACGCAGAATTGGTCGTGTTGTTATATAACGGTAACGAGGCTGCATACACCGAAATTTACAATCGCTATTGGGCTTTGCTATATAGTCATTCGCGCCGTATGCTTCGTGATAATGAAGAGGCTATGGATGTGGTGCAGGATGTTTTTGCTGCTTTCTGGACCAAGCCCCCTGAGCTCAATAATAGCGGGGCGCTTAAAGCATATTTGTTTACTGCTGTGCGTAATGCAACTATTAAACTTATTAATAAAAGCAAACACAAAGATAATTATCTGACATCCCTTGCCACTTTTATGCAAGAGGGAGAATGCGCAACAGATAATCTGGTTTCTTATAACGAATTTGTTCGTCAAATAGAGAAAGAAATAGCTGGTTTACCGCCAAAGATGCGGCGGATTTTTGAAATGAGCAGAAGTCTTGGTCTTTCGCACAAGCAAATTGCTAATGAATTGAATATTTCTGACCAGTCAGTAAAAAAAACCATAAACAGGGCTTTGAAATTGCTAAAAACTCAGTTTTCGCTAATTTTTATCTATGTGTTACTGAAGATTTGTCGTCTATTTTAGGTTTGATGGCGATTAATCTCAAATAAAAAATAAAAAAAAATAACTTTTTTTTATTTTTTAATGTCCACCAGCGACCACTTCGATGGTCTTATCTATAAACCGGCTAACAATGCCGTGAGTAATGGATAAGGAAAAAGCACAAGCATTATTAAATAAATACATTGCAGGAAACTGTACGCCCGAAGAGCGTTTACTGGTTGAGAGCTGGTATAACCAACTTAGTGAGGAAGCGGAGCCCTTTACCGATAAACCGGAATGGGATTATGCGGGCAAACAAATTTACAGGCGTTTGGGTTTCACCCGTAAACTTCGTTTCGGACGTTCCTGGTTATACTATTCAGCGGCAGCTATACTTCTGTTGGCATTATCTTTCGGTGCCTACTTTTATATCGAAAAAAGAACTTCCGCCGTTCAATACGCCAACGATATAGCACCGGGTAAAAGCCGGGCCACACTGACCCTGGCCAACGGCGAGAAAATCAATCTGGATAACTTAAAGAGCGGCGAGCTTATTCGCGAATCGCATACCAGGATCACCAAGACATCTGGCGGGCAACTTGTATACACCGCCCTGGCCGATGAAGGCGATAGTAATATTAATGCGTTTAACACTATTGAAACACCTAAAGGAGGGCAATACCAAATTAATTTACCCGATGGGACAAGAGTTTGGCTTAATGCAGCTTCTTCTTTAAAGTATCCTGTTGTATTCAGCTCAACCCAACGTAAAGTACAGTTGAAGGGTGAGGCCTATTTTGAGGTTACCCATAACCAGCGAAAGCCTTTTATTGTTGCCACTGACTTGCAGCAGGTAGAGGTTTTAGGTACGCATTTTAATATAAATGCTTATAACGATGAAGCTGCCATTAATACCACGCTTTTAGAAGGTAGGGTTAAAGTATCAGCTAAGGATTTAAATGCAGTACTTAATCCGGGACAGCAATCAATTTTAACTACCAAAACACATCAGCTTAAGGTGCAGGCTGCTGATCTGGAAAGTAATATGGCCTGGAAAAACGGCGACTTTGTATTTAAAAACCAGGATCTGGAGAGTATTATGCGAGAGGTAGCCCGATGGTACAATGTTGAGGTTGTTTATGCCCCAAATGCACCCCGGGATATGGTATTCGGCGGCTGGGTGTCCCGTGCTAAAAATATCTCGGCAGTATTGAAGATCATGGAATTAACTGGTAAGGTTCATTTTAAAGTTTCAGGAAGGAGGATCACTGTTATGGAGTAAAATTTACTTAGCCATAATGGAGATGATTTAAAGCAAACCAGAGGTGCTCGAACACCCCTGGCTATGTCTGGATTCCCCATTGATTCATTTTTTAGGAAACAAACAAAGTTTAAAACCCAAACTATTCAAATGTATGAAATTTTACACGGGAAATTCGTGTAGGCCGCCCGGCTACATGTCAAAATTTCTTTTAGTCATGAAACTTACCATTATTTTAATAATTACGGCAATTATGCAGGTAAGCGCCAGTAGTTATGCCCAGCAAATCACCATCACCGAAAAAAAAGCGTCTTTAGAAAAGGTGCTGAAGGAGATAAGGACGCAAAGCGGGTACGACTTTTTGTTTGATGCAAAACTTATTCAAAATGCCAAACCTGTTGACATACAAATTAAAGACGCCGGAATTGAGGAGGCTTTAAAAAGTTGTTTAAAGGGGCAGGCTTTATCTTATACTATAGATGAGCATACGGTGGTGATCAGGGAAGCCGAAAAAACTTTACTGGATAAGGTTGTTGACATGGTTGCCGATATCAAAGACAAAGCCGGTAAATTGGTTCAGCCATCGATAGTTGTTGGTAAAGTTAGCGGCAGCTATGGAGTGCCCCTTAGTGGTGCAACGGTTATGGTTAAACGCACTAAGCTGGGCACTAATACAGATATTAAAGGTAACTACATCCTTAAAACTGCCGAAACTACTGATACGCTCGTTATTAGCTTTATAGGCTATAAAACTACAACGGTACCTATAAATAAAAGAGTTATTGTTGATGTCAATTTACAGGAAGCTACCAGCGGGCTGGACGAGGTGGTTGTACAGGCCTACGGTCGTACTACACAGCGATTAACCACAGGTAATATCAACAGGATAACCGCAGCTGATATCGCAAAACAGCCGGTAACAGATCCATTACTGGCCTTAGAAGGACGGGCACCCGGGGTAGAGATAACACAGCAAACCGGTTATGACGGGGGACCCGTAAAGGTAGTGATCAGGGGGCGGCAGTCTATCAACACTAACATTAATTCCGATCCGCTGTACATTATTGACGGTGTGCCTCAAACAGTACTTGACCTGCGGCCATTTGATTATAAAAATAATAATCGCCAGCGCGGCCAATATTCTGTAGGTTTGGGCGACCCAACGGTGGGTTATTCAACGGGCAGCAGTCCGCTGGCTGCTTACAATCCCTCAGATATTGAATCGGTTGAGATATTGAAGGATGCTGATGCTACAGCCATTTACGGTAGCCGTGGCGCCAATGGCGTTATCCTGATCACCACTAAAAAGGGATCACCTTCAAATGGCGAGTTTACAATTGATCTGGCTCAGGGCGTTCGCTATACGGTAGGTGAATGGCAACAGCTTAATACGCCACAGTACATCGCAATGCGCAAAGAAGCTTTCAGGAATGACGGCATAATACCAACTGCGCAAAATGCCCCAGACATTTTCCTGTTAGATAATAACCGGTTTACCGATTGGCAAAAATATGCTTACGGAAATACCGGGAACTGGACCAATTTACAGGCGTCATTGTCGGGCGGAACAGCTCAGACAACCTATCGCCTGGCTGGTGGTTACAGGGCAAGTTCAGATATCAGTACGGCAAAGGGAAAAAACCCTCAGGGATCTTTTTCCACTAACCTGACAACGCATAGCGCAAATCAGCGTTTCACGTTGTCGTTTACTACTAACTACACTTTTTTGGTCAACAACCAGATCAATATAGCTCCCGTGGCAACTCTGGCACCAAATGCGCCATCGGTATATGATGCGCAGGGGAGCCTGAATTTCGCAGAATATGATAAAGTCAGGATCGTTTTTCCTTTTTCAGGATTGTTGCAACCGTACGAAGGTAAAACCAATACCCTCAACAGCAGCCTGAATTTAAATTATACAGTATTCAAAGGCTTGGTGGCCAAAGTTAACCTTGGATATAATAACGCACAAAAACAACAAAGCCAGTACCAGCCTCTCGCCGCACAGGACCCGCTGCCGGGATCGCCTCAAAAAGGAAGCGCCAAGGTTGAAAATGCCCGGACAAACAATATTATTATTGAACCCCAGCTTGAATACAACGCAGTAATTGGGAAGGGGTCAATAAATTTACTGACAGGTGGCAGCTATCAGCTTAACAATACCAGCTCATTGCAAACAATAGGTACCGGATATACAACTGATGACCTTTTATATTCAATGGCTGCCGCACCTGTAGTGCAGGCCACCGACACAAAAGGGCAATATAAATATGCCGGGGTGTTTGCCAGGATAAATTATAACTGGGAAAATAAATACATTCTTAATTTGAACGGTCGACGGGATGGCAGCAGCCGTTTTGGTGAAAATAACCGGTTTGGTAATTTTGGATCTGTAGGTGCAGCGTATATTGTTACAGAAGAAAAGTGGGTAAGAGATTTCCTGCCCAAAGTTTTCAGTACAATTAAACTTCGCGGCAGCTACGGCACTACAGGTAGTGATGGAGTAGGTGATTATCAATATCTTACGCAATGGGCCCCCGTTTCGGCTGGTCAGTCAGCGACTTCTACTAACCCCAAGTACAACGGTGTTATCCCCCTGGTATCCATACAGCACGCTAATACTGATTTTCACTGGCAGGTTAACAAAAAACTGGAGGGGGCACTTGATCTAAGCTTTTTGGATGAACGCATTTCTGTAGAGGTTGCCTACTACCGGGATCGCTGTAATAATCAACTTATACAATTCCCAACCGCCGATCTTACCGGTTTTTCTACGGTAACGGCCAATAGTCCTGCTAATGTTCAAAATGATGGCTGGGAATTTCAGGCTAATGCACAGATCATCAACGGAAAAAGCTTCCGCTGGAGTGCAAGCTTTAACATTGGTATTAATAAGAATAAGCTCTTGTCTTACCCAAATTTTCAGCTGTCGCCTTATTATACGCTCATGAAGATAGGCCGGCCATTGGGTGAGCAATATCTATATAAGTTTACCGGGGTAGATCCACTCACCGGGCAGTATACCTACCTGGATGCCAATCATAATGGTCTTGTCAGTGCTGAGGCAGGCGTTCCCCCCGGAACCGGGATGGATGACCGGGTTGCGCTTATCAATACAACTCCTCAATATTCGGGGGGGATGGGACAGCGGTTCAGCTTCAAAAATTTATCCCTGAGTTTGTTTTTTAATTACAGAAAGCAGCTGGCAAGAAACGAGCTGGCCAGTACCGCATTTGGCGCGCTTGGCAACGTTTCGTTATATAAATATAATAACAGGTGGCAAAACCCGGGCGATATTGCCACCATAGCAAGGCTAACCACCACTGCAAAAGCCTCCGACATTAATTATGGCTCCTCGGATGCGGCCTATACCGACGGCAGTTTTATCCGCCTTCAAAATATAGCTCTTTCATATACTTTGCCCGTAAAAATTATCCGAAAAATAGGTTTGAAGGCATTGTCAATAAATGCAAGCGCTCAAAACATCTTCGTTATCACAAACTATAAGGGCCTGGACCCGGAGGTTAATAATTTCGGAGCATTGCCGCCAACCAGAACCATCACCTGGGGACTATCAGCCTCATTTTAATTGAAAAAATCATGAAGTCAACCCGTTATTATTTAAGAACAATATACATGCTAAGTATCATCATGGTGGTGATGTGCGGCTGTAAGAAACTTGTGGAGATCGATAAGCCAACCAATACTATTTCAACGGCCAGTGCATTCGGTACAGATAGTAAGCTCAATTCTGTGATGGCCGGTCTGTATAATCAAATGATCAATACAGGATTGGCATTCAGTAATGGTGCAACAACACTTTACGGCGGGCTAACCGCCGACGAGTTTGTGGATTATGGAGGGCCACTGAATACGCTTACTTATCCATTACTTACCAGTAATATTAATGCCAACGCAGATTTTGCCGCAGACGTCATCTGGTCTTCGGCCTATAAAACAATCTATAATTCAAATGCCATTATCGAAAATCTAACCTCTTCTGTATCAGATAAAATCACGGATAGCTTAAGAGCAAGCTGCACAGGGGAGGCGAAATTTACCAGGGCATTTAGTTATTTCTACCTTACCAATTTTTATGGTGATGTGCCGTTGGTGCTTACTACTGATTTTAATAAGACAGCTACATTACCCCGAGCTCCGCAAGCCCAGGTTTATGACCAAATGGTTCAGGATTTAAAGGACGCGCAGGCATTGTTGCCTGATAATTTTTCGGCTGGTCTTGGCGAACGGATCAGGCCCAACAAAGGAGCCGCCACGGCTTTGCTGGCAAGGGTTTACCTCTATCAAAAGGATTGGAAAAATGCCGAGGCACAAGCATCTGCCGTTATCGGCAATAGTCACTATAGCCTCCTTGCCGATCTGAATAAGGTATTCCTGATCAATAGCACTGAAGCCATTTGGCAATTGAAGCAGGATGTATCATTAACTCCTGTAGGAAGTGGTACTTATGACGATATTAATTTTAATACCAGGATTGAGTGGGAATCGTTAGGGCCGGATGACCAGGCTGCTTTTTTGGATCCTTCTGTTTATCCGTCTGTTTCCTATTTTCTGACACCACAAAACTATCTCACGGATGAATTATCAAATGCTTTTGAACCGGGAGATCTGCGCCATACTGCCTGGGTAAGGAGTACACCAAGCCCCAATATCGATCCTTATTTTGGGGTTACCTACAATTACCCTTTTAAGTATATTAACCGGACAGCTACAAATAACCAGCCTGCTTTGCAATACAACGTAATGCTCCGGCTTGCCGAGCAATACCTCATCAGGGCAGAAGCCCGGGCAGAGTTGGGCGATGCAGGAGGGAGCGCAGCAGACATAAACCGGATCAGGAACCGGGCAGGTTTACCTAATACCACCGCATCCGGTCAAACAGATCTGTTAGCAGCTATTGCCCGGGAGCGTCGCGTTGAACTTTTTGCCGAATGGGCGCACCGCTTGTTTGACCTGAAGCGTACGGGGAAAGCCAGCGAGGTACTGGGTGCTATAGCAATTAAACAACCCTGGAAACCAGGACAATTATTATATCCCGTTCCGGTTTCAGAAATTATCAGAGATCCACGATTGATTCAAAATCCGGGCTATTAGGAATTAAAAAGGCATAGTAAAAAGTATGTGAACGTACCAATTATTTGATACGGTTAGGCGGTCTGTGCCCAATAATCAGGTGAAATAACAACATAGTAATCAATTAAAAGAATATAAAAATGAACAGAGAAAAATTTTTCGGGCTTGTTAAGGTTGCCGGTATGTTCCTGGCTATTATGGCTGTGGTTAGCTGTGCTCCGGGCGGCGGGTCAACCAGCCGAAAGAAAATGCCCGGATTTAGCAGCGTTTCCGGCTTTGAAGGCCCAATGCCATTTGAAGGGCGAAACGCAAGCAGCAAATTAAGTTCCGGCGATTTTGCATTTACAACCAACAACGTGGATATGATGCTTGACGGTAACCTCCATGAGTTTGTTTTAGTAGCACTACCAAACGCCGCAAATGATTCTTTGGCGATTAGTTTGGTCAATAGTTTTAAACCAATGGCTTTGCCTTTACTTACCAGCTGGGCTGCTCGGCAAAAGCAGGGAGTTGTCATTGACCTCAGTAGTCACACCCAGGCTGCCCACCGTACGGATTATACGTTGGAAAAGCCGGGAGACTTTTTAATCCCCGTTGTGGTTATCTGGGATGCGGCATCAGTGGCAAGAGTTGGTGCCCTTAAATCAATGGTTGCCGGTGTGCCGTCGGTATCATTAAGCTGTACATCAGGTATGGATCCTGTTAAAAATTAACAAACTATTTCCTGATCAAAAAAAATCTAAACAAAGATGAAAACAACTCGATTTTTTATTAAGATATTTCTGCTATTCGTCTGTCTTATAGCTGTTCAAACGACTGCTCATGGCCAGCAAAAACCGATAGCCACTTCGTGGGATGATGTAGCGAAGGCTGCCGCTAAAGATACCACTAAACCGCCGCCTGCCCGGAAAAAAATAAAAAGCTATCAATCAGTAATCAATAAATCATTCAAAAGCCAATTCGGATTATTCGCAGTTCATAAAGCAAAGGATACCGTATATTTTGAGATCCCGGACTCTATCCTGCACCGTGACATTATGCTTATCAATCGGCTGAATAAGGTATCCGGGGGGTATGACATGTACGCCGGTGAAGAACTTGATGAACGAACCATTCAATTTGAGAAGGGCGTTGATTCAACCATCCGTATCAGGTATGACCTGGTGATCAGCGAGGCAGACTCTACCAATGATATTTACAAGGCGGTGGTCAACTCCAATGTAAACCCGGTAGCAGCTACATTTCCAATAGTTGCCTATGGAAAGGACTCCAAGAGTTATGTGATCGATGTGTCGAAGTTTTTGAAGGAGAAGAGCATGGTGAATAATATAAATGGTCGTACAGGCTTAGGTGCCCAGGCTAATATAGCGTCCATGAAAGATTTTAATATCGAATCCATTCACGTATATCCTATCAACGTGGAGATCAGTATTAGTAAAAATATGGATCCAAAGGGGCCGCAGTCGGGGCCAAGTAAAAGTGGCGATCCTTTGAGCATGGAATCGCACACCTCTTTTATCGCTTTACCAAAAGTACCCATGCAACGCCGCTATTTTGATCCGCGGGTAGGCTATTTTGCTGATTTCTTTAATACCTATGCCGATGATCAGCAAAAATCCGAAGAGCGGGATTTTATTTTACGCTGGCGATTGGAGCCCCGGGATGAGGATATTGTTAAATGGAAAAAGGGCGAGTTAGTGGAGCCTAAACATCCTATCGTGATCTATATTGATCCTGCAGCACCAAAACAATGGCGCCCGTACCTGATCAGCGGTATCAATGACTGGCAGAAAGCGTTTGAACAGGCCGGGTTTAAAAATGCCATCATCGGCAAAGAGTGGCCTGAAAATGACACCACTATGCATATTGACGATGCACGTTATTCGATGCTTAATTACTTTGCTTCGGACGTGGCCAATGCTTACGGACCTAATATCCATGATCCGCGCAGCGGCGAGATCATCCAGACGCATATTGGTTGGTATCATAATGTGATGTCGATATTACATGACTGGTACCTGATCCAGGCGTCGGCTACAGACCCACAGGCACGGAAAGCTAAATTTGATACCGAACTGATGGGGCAGCTCATCAGGTTTGTATCAAGCCATGAAGTGGGCCATACACTTGGTTTACGCCATAACTTTGGCAGCAGCAGCCAAACCCCTGTTGATAGCTTACGCAGCAAACACTACCTGGACCTGCATGGCCATACTGCCAGTATTATGGATTATGCGCGGTTTAACTATGTTGCCCAGCCGCAAGACCGTATCCCCCAGTATGACCTGTTTCCGCGTATAGGCGAATATGATAAGTGGGCGATAGAGTGGGGTTATAAAAGCAGCGGCGCAACTTCTTTTGAAGAAGACAAGAAATTGCAGCGAAAATTGATAGTAGACCGTACTTCTAAAAACAGAAGGCTATGGTTTGGCGACGGTGAAAGAAAAAGATTTGACCCCCGCAGCCAGATGGAAGACCTTGGTGACGATGCTGCTAAGGCCAGTACTTACGGCATCAAAAACCTTCAGCGTATCCTGCCTAATTTACCAGCCTGGACTTATGAAGAGGGTGGTATTAATGAAAATCTCGAGTCGATTTATAAATCGCTTACCGATCAGTATTTCAGGTATATGGGCCATGTACTTAAAAACGTTGGCGGCGTAAACTACACCATCAAAAGTGAGGAGCAGTCGGGGCCGCTTTATGTACCTGTTTCTAAGGCAATGCAGCGGGAAGCCATGCAATTTTTTAATAAGCAGTTATTTGATACACCTTATTGGCTGATCAATAAAAAGGTAGTAAATAGGATAAATTTGCCCGAATCGCCAAACTTTGTTGAGGATGTACAGGTACGTGTGTTGAACAGTTTGATGGATATTGGCAGGATCAATAAGCTCATAGCCAATATGAAGCAATTTGGAAACAATGCGTACAATGTGAACGAATATATCACTACCCTGCACCAGGGAATATGGCGCGAATTGAAGAATAACAGAGAAGTGAAGGTAGATAGCTACCGGAGAAATCTGCAGAAATCGTATTGGGGCGCTATGCTGGAGATCCTGTCTGCAAATGACGCGGCCAGTTCGGAAACCGATGCGTCATCACTGTTAAAGGCAGACGTACTGTTACTGCAAAGCCAGATCAGGCAGGCTATCCCGCGTGTACAGGATCCGCTTACGTTGTACCATTTGAAAGATCTGCAAAATCGTATAAAACACGCATTGGAAGACAAAAGATCCCTGTAATTTAAAACCGCATCAATATGAAGTTCCGATTAATTTATGTGATCACATGGATAGCTAGCTGTAGCAGCATGCTATCCTGTAAAAAAAACAGCTTACCCGCAATATCATCTTCGTCATTAACTATTGTTAATGCCCTTTCGGGAGGGTACGGACTGATACCTAATTTTGACAGCGAGAAAACGCTGATCTATTATAAGAATGCTGCCGTTATAACAAACAACGGGTTCCTTGAATTTTCGGGCCATTTGGGCAATATTCCTTTGTCGCTTGCACCGCAAACGGATACCCTGCATACGCTTTATAAGAACAACATCCTGATGGAGGCGAACAGTATCCATACGCTATTTGTTACAGGCACTATCGATAATACCGATTCCTATTTTACTACGGATAAGGTGCCCGCTTTTGCAGCTGCAGATAGCTTGATCGGCGTGCGTTTTGTAAATATCTCCATGGGGAGTAAGCCGGTGAGTATTAATATAAAAGGCCAAAGTAATGCTTTGGTAAATGGCCTGGCTTATAAATCGGCCAGTGATTTTTTACCTTACGCAGCTAAGAAAACAGTGCCTGCAACGGTTAGTTATGTTTTTGAGATAAGGGACGCAAGCACAGCCGCCCTTATAACTACTTATACACTAAGTTCTCTTGGTACTAAAATATCTAAAAGTGTTACCATAGCCCTTAAAGGTATTCCCGGAGGAACAGGAGTTAATGCTCAGATGGCATTGCTGGTTAATAATTACTAAACAGGTAACATTAGTTAGGTGTTTGGTGAGTGCATCTGGTGGTTTGATGAATAACTTGATAGTTCTCCACGCCTAAAGAATCACTCAAATAAAAATCTTCAGTTATAGTTCAGTTTTAGTTAATAAGGTGTGGGTAGTTAATTCTGCCCACGCTATTTTAAATATTATGAAAAAGTTTTTTTTGTTAGCGCTGCTTACTTTAATAAATTGCCAAATAAAAGCGCAGCATTGCAACGCAATAGTTGGGAAATGGCTGAACAAGCGAGGAGAGGGGCAGGTTGAAATTTATCAGTATGGTAATAAATATTTAGGTAAACTGGTATGGTTAAAACATCCAAATGATGCGCATGGTAAGCCGCTGACAGATCAGCGCAATATCAGGCCGGCATTGCGCGGCAGGCCACTTTTGGGTACTTTAATAATGAGGGATTTGACATGCGACGGAATCTCCTACACAGGCGGCTCTATATATGATCCCCGGCGTGGTAAAACATTTGGCTGCGAATTAACTATGAAAGGCAATACATTGAAAGTTGAAGCGATGATGGGCATGTTTCCTGTGGGAAGTGAAACATGGACAAGAGTTAAAGACTAATATTTAAAATGCTGAGCTTCGACGACATTGAATTTTATCTCCGGGTTTTCAAGGAACTTAGCTATAGCGATATCCTTGAGCTTTCGCAACTTTCAGAAAGCCGGTTGCTTAAAGCCGGTGAAGTTTACATTGCCGAAGGCTCATCTACACACAAACTGGCATACATTAAAAAGGGGGTAATCCGCTCTTATTTTCTTAAAGAGAATGGCGACGAGGTTACCTTCATGATTAGGTGGGAAAATCAGTTTATAGCATCTATTGATAATATAATTCATCAAAAAGCTTCCAGGTTTACCTATCAGGCACTTGAGGATACCACTCTGCTTGAGGTGGACTATAAAAAAGCACAGCTTGTTGTAGATGATAACCCAAGGCTGTCTAATTTGCGCAGCACTTTATTACTGCATATGCTGTCGCAGGCTATGGATAGATTGGAGGCTTTCGTGATCTTGTCACCCGAGGAGCGTTATATAAAATTAGTTCAAGAGAAACCTGATATCGTAAACCGGGTTGCAGATAAATATTTGGCAACACTACTTGGTATTACTCCTGTATCGCTGAGCCGTATTCGCAAACGGATAGCCATCGCACGTTAGCGACCTCTACGTAATAAATAATTTTATTGCCAGCAAGGATTTTAATTAAAGGCGGAACAATATTGAACCATGCCAACGGTGTCGAGAGCGAGTAAAATAGGGTGAAGTACTAATTGTTTTTCATGATTGAGCGGCAAGAAACTGTTCAGGAATGGAAGGTTCTTGTATTTGATTACCCGAGATCGTCCCGTTTTCTCTTATAAAGCCCAGGAATGAACGATAAAAGTTTGCTTGTTTATAACAAAAGGGATAACTTTTCAGTTATCCCTTTCAGCGGAGAGTTAGGGATTCGAACCCCAGGAACCTTTCACAGTTCAACAGTTTTCAAGACTGCCGCAATCGACCACTCTGCCAACTCTCCGGCGACAAAAGTACAAATCCGAAGCGAATTGGCAAATCCCATTTGGTACTTTAAGCTTACATTAAGTAAATGTTATAATTCAGGGCCTGTTTATCAGGTTATTATAATTGTAATTTTTTTTTCGATCAGCCATTTTTCTTGCAAAAAACGGCTAAAATGGCCGTTAAACGCCTTTAATAACTTTGTACGTCATGTTCTGCAGGCCTCATGCTTTCGAATAACATAGCAAATCCGTTAGCCATTTGTTTAAATAGCTGTTCGTCGAGGCTATATTTAATTGAGCCACGAAGCCCATGCGCCTTTATTATTCCCATTCGTTTTAGTTCGGCAAGATGTTTGGTTGTTGTTTCGTGGTTAAACGGAATTGTATATAAAATTTCTTTAGATATTGAATTATTGTTAGTCATGATAATGCGGACGATAGCAATCCTTACAGGCAAAGCCAGTGCTTTTGCAAAATTGGCCAGTTCGTTATCTCTGTCTGAAAATTTTAAGTTAAAATAAGACATAACTTATCCATACGTTTTTAAATGCATCAGCGATAGCGGCCGCAAAATGCAGGTGATAAAAATTAAGAAAATATTGTAAAAGGTATCAACAGGAGAGGAGCTATAACTCAAATTTTCCAGGTACGGATAATAGAAAAGATATTGGCGGTGTAAAAGATCTTGTGAGCCCTAAATCTATCCTCAATGTCATTTTTCGTTATACATCGGAACGGACAAAGCTCAAAAACACGTATTAATCTAAATTGATTAGTTAAGGGAACTAAATTTTTTCCGAAGACGACACGTGGTCGTGTTAAAAAAAGAACCGGTATGGATTTGCTGTTTGTAGCACTTGAGATAACGGTATTACTTTGTTTGGTGTGATTGTTAGCTATAAAATAGGCTCCGGTTTTAGTATGACCTGCAGCTTTGGGACATCGTGTAACATATAAGCATGAAAAAAAGAAGTACCCAATTGCTATAAATAAACAAAGTATTCTTTTACCTAATGATACTGACCTCATGAACCGGGGATTTCAAAATACAAATTTATTTGCGCAGTGTTACCGCTGTGTTTATTGATGATTAAAATAATATTAATTGAATTGGCTTTTAATTGTTAACTTGTATAAGTTATAAGCCTCGGCCCTTTTTAATTTTTGTGGGTAAATAATCCTTTTGATGAACAATTATGTTAAGCATTTATTAGCTTGTTTGCTGCTTTTTAGCGCAATTAACTTGTATGCTCAAAACAACAGGAGCATTTGCTTTGCCTTTTATGATGGTACATTTAATGCTGATGTAGGTTCCTTGCCGCTTTCAGATACCGCGGTTATACCATCTTTAAAAAACATTGAAAGCTTTTACAATAATGTCAACGAAAGCAATTATAGACCATTAGTTCAGGCATTGCTAAGTTATAAACAGGAGCACGAACTTAATGACTGGCTTTATTACCAGCTTGTGCGCAAAACTGCACAGCACATAAGCCCCAAAGAAAAAAACTACAGCAACTATACCTTATATAAATGGTTTTTGATGGTTAAATCGGGTTATGATGCCCGATTGGCACTGGCTGGGAAAAAGATCATTTTTTATGTTTACAACAACGAGGATATATCGGATATACCTTCATATACAGTTAACGGCAAAAAATATATGTGCCTGAACATCCATGATTATCCCGGCACTGACCTTACAGCAGAGCCTGCTATCCCGGTTGATATCAATGTGCCCGGGGCTGTTAACCAGTTTTCATATAAAGTTACCAGGATGCCTGATTTTACGCCTGCAGATTATATTGAAAAGGACCTGCAGTTTACCTACAGGCACAAGGCCTACTATTTCAAAATTAAGCTTAACCCACTGGTCGATTCTATTTTCAGGAACTATCCGGTGGTTGATTTTGAATCGTATTTCAATATCCCTTTAAGTAAGGAAACTTATGGGTCACTGATCCCGTTGCTTAAACAAAATATAGGCAGGATGGACATTACAAAAGGAGTTGATTATCTGATGCATTTTACCCGGTACGCTTTTCTATATGAGAATGATAATGTAAATTTTGGCAAGGAAAAGCGGTTAAGCCCGGAAGAAACCCTGTTTGCACAGTATAGCGACTGTGATGACCGCGCTGCCTTGTTTTTTTATCTGGTGAAAGAGATCTATAATTTGCCGATGATTGCTGTATTATACCCTACACATATAACTATGGCAGTACAATTTGAAAAACCGGTTGGGAAACCTTTGCTTTATAAAGGAAAAGCTTATTCATTTTGTGAGCCTACACCACAATTGCATGATTTAAAGATAGGACAGGTATCTGCCTCGCTTACACAAATTCCATACAAAGTTGTGTACGAATATAACCCATAAATTATTTGAATAGAGATATGTCAGGCCTGTTGTTCTGCATTGTTAATAGCACTGAGCATATTTTCAAACTCAGCTGTGTACCTGTTCCAGGTGGGCCAGTTTACATCATATAACGATTTTTTGCCATCAATTGCAACGGTGATTAACCGGGCATCCATCAATTCTTTTAAATGATGGGATACAGTTGGCTGCGCCAATGGAAGTATTTCAACTATTTCGCCACAGGTAAAATGTTTGTGCTGCGCCAAAATACGCATAATGGCAATCCTGGCAGGGTGTGACAACGCCTTTGCTACCATTGATATATCCTGATCTGTTGCTGCAAACTCAGCCTTTTTGTGATTAGCCATGTTTAAATGTGTGCTGCAAATATATAATTCATATCAAAACAGTGATCATTTGAAAAGTTCCTCTTCATCTAATCTTCATGATATTAGATAAAATCTAATTATTTAAATTGAATTTAATATTCAAGATATTCGATTTGATAATTTTAACGTAACATGAATTTAATTTGACGAGGATACTTTTGACCCGTCATTAGAAATTTATGAACAGAATCAAAACGCTACTCCTGTTAACCTTATCCTTATTTTTCATTACCTCCGGTGCTTTTGCTCAGGGTAATGGAAAAATAGTTGGTAAAATCATTGATCAAAAAACAAGCGAAACCCTTATCGGTGCTACTGTTGGCATTGAAGGTTCCCAAAGAGGGGCAGCCACTAATGTAGATGGAAGCTATGTATTAACTGATGTAAAACCCGGAAGATATACATTGGTCATCAAGTATATTGGTTATCAAACCAAGTCAATTTCGGATGTTGAGGTAAAAGCCGGGGCTGCTACTTCGCTTGATATCTCTTTAAGTGCGGCAACTTCAACAACACTTAAGGAGGTGGTTGTAAAAGCTACTTACCGACAGGCTTCTGTTGCTGCCTTATATGCAGTTCAAAAAAACAGTGCTTCGATATCTGATGGTATCTCATCAGAGCTTATTAAAAGGTCGCCAGATCGTAGCACAAGCGATGTTTTGAAAAGAGTAAGCGGTACAACCATACAGGACAATAAATTTGTTGTGGTAAGAGGTTTGAGCGATCGTTACAATACGGCCTCGTTAGACGGGTCTCCGTTGCCAAGTACTGAACCTAACCGTAAAGCCTTCTCTTTTGATATAGTGCCTGCAAGTCTGATTGAAAACATCATTATCAGTAAAACTGCCACACCCGACATCCAGGGAGATTTTGCCGGTGGTAACGTGCAGATCATTACTAAAGACATTCCCGATCAGAACTTTGTAAGCGTCGGAGTAGGCGTGGGGTATAATTCACAAAGTACCTTTAAAGATTTTCAAAGTGGTTTCCGTGCTACCAGCGATTACTTCGGCTTTGACGATGGTACGCGTAAACTGGTGAGCAATTTTCCTACAACAAGTCAAATTGTTAATAAGCAGTTAAGCACCACACAAACAATTCAATCAATAAGGAGCCTGAATAACGATTTTAATATTTACAAAAGCACTGCTTTGCCAAGCCAAAATTACCAGTTTACTATAGGTAATGTACAGGAGCTTGGCGCCAATAAAAACAGGTTGGGTACTACGGTAGCCTTAACCTACCGCAACTCGCAGACGATAATACCCGACTTGGTACAACAATTTGATAACTATAATTATAGCAATACACAGTATAAATTTTCGACCAATGTTGGTGCCCTTGCTAATCTGGCATACAGCTTTGGTAAAAATAAGATCACTTTAAAAAATCTTTACAATCGTGTTTTCGATGATCAGTTTACTTACCGTACAGGTTCAAACTCGAGCAACGGAAGTTATGATAACCGTTTTTATGCTAATGACCTGCTCGAAAAATCGTTGTTCAAAACTACACTTGAAGGCGAACACGCCCTTGGCGCTAAAAGCTCAAAGTTAAAATGGAACCTCGGTTACAGCAATATCATTAATGATCAGCCAGATCAGCGTAAAACCAATTACAGGCAAAGTGCTGCCGGCGAACCATTTTATGCCCAGGTTACCAACCTGAGTAAAGAAAATGCCCGTGTTTTCTCTCACTTAAACGAAAATATTTATTCCGGTAAAGTTGATTTTAACTTACCTGTTAATTTATTTAAACAAAGCACACTTAAGCTTGGTGTTAACTCTCAATACCGCGACAGGAAATTTGATGCAAGGTTCATTGGGCTTGTTATCAATACTAACAATCCTGATTACGATATCAATACCATATTACAGCGGCCGATCCAAACTATTTTTGGGCCAAATCTTGTCAATACAGGTCTTTATTCTCTTGATGAAATTTCAAATCCAACAGATAGGTACAATGCCAATAGCTTAACCAACGCAGGCTATGCAATGCTTGATAGTAAGTTCAGCGAAAAGATCAGGGTAGTATACGGTTTAAGGGTTGAGAAATTTAATCTGAAACTTCGTACAGAAGAGGTTGCTGTACAACAGCCCCGCGCAGAATTGGATAATACCGACTTTTTGCCATCGGTAAACTTTACCTATAGCTTGACACAGAAAGCAAATTTCAGAGCCTCATATTACCGGACTGTTGCCCGCCCTGAATTCAGGGAACTTGCACCTTTCGCTTATTATGATTACGAGTTACTGGCAACCCTGCAGGGCGAGCCTGATTTGAAGCGTTCATTGATAGATAATGCCGATTTGAGATATGAATTTTATCCTTCGGCAGGGCAGATCTTATCCTTCTCAGTTTTTTATAAAAAATTCCAAAATGCTATTGAGCCTAAGATCGAAGATCAGAATTCATCAACTACTATCAGTTATTTCAACTCAAAATCGGCATATGTATATGGTTTTGAGATGGAAGCCCGTAAAACACTTGATTTTATAAATGGTGGTTCTTTCTTTAAAACCACTACAGCATACGCTAACCTTTCTATTAATAAATCAAAAGTAACCAATCCTAATGATGGGGTAGTGAGGCTTGAAAAAGACCGTGCCCTGGTGGGCCAATCACCTTATGTGATAAACGCCGGTTTGCAACATACCGAATTTGATAACAAATTATCGGTGAACGTATTGTTCAACAGGCTTGGCAAAAGGATCTTTTATGCCGGCGGCGAAAGGTTTTCAAGCGTTTACGAACAACCGAGAAACGTGCTCGACTGCCAGATTGGCTATAAAGTACTGAAAAGCAAAGGCGAGATAAAGTTAAGCGCTACAGATGTACTCAACCCAAAATACAATTTCATATATGAGCTTGACGGTAAGCCTTATATCCCATCCGGATCGGGCTATATATTCAAAAGCTACCGCACAGGTTCAAGCTATGCACTTTCATTTAACTATACCTTTTAACAACGAATAAGAATAACTTAAAACAACTGATTCAAATCGAAAAAAGCAAAATTATGAAAAAACAAGGATTATTATTAGCGTGTATTGTGGCTCTTTTCACAGCTGCTTGTAGCAAGAAAGAAGCTGTTATTGACACCAATCCGCCAAAAGATACTACAGCAGTAAGTAATGTTGTTACAGTAACCGGCGATATTGCTGCCAACACTACCTGGAAAGCTGACAAAATTTACTTACTGAAAGGGTTTGTTTACGTTACCAATGGTGCTACGCTTACTATTGAGCCCGGAACAATAATTAAAGGTGAAAAATCAAGCAAAGCTACTTTGACAGTAACCCGTGGTGCTAAAATCATGGCCGTAGGTACAGCAGATAAGCCAATTGTATTTACGTCTCAATTTGATGCCGGTGCACGTGCAAACGGCGACTGGGGTGGTATCATCCTTTTGGGTAAAGCTCCCGTTAACCAGGGCGATAATGTTGGTATTGAAGGTGGCCTGGACGCTAAAGGCGATGCTGCTAAATATATCCAATATGGTGGTACAGATGCTAATGACAACTCTGGTACTTTGAAATATGTACGTATAGAGTATGCCGGTATCCCTTTTTCACCTGATAATGAAATTAACGGTTTAACTTTTGGTGGCGTTGGTAAAGGCACCACTGTTGATTATGTTGAGGTTTACCGTTCAGGTGATGATGCTTTTGAGTGGTTTGGTGGTACAGTACAATGTAAACACCTTATTGCTATGGGCAGTTTAGACGACGACTTTGATACCGACTTTGGCTTTGCCGGTAAAATACAGTTTGGTTTAAGCCAACGCTTCAAAACAATCGCCGATATCTCTGGCTCAAACAGCTTTGAAAGTGATAACGATGGTTCAGGTTCAGACAAAACACCGCAAACTTCTGCCATATTCTCTAATATGACATTGTTAGGCCCAATCACTAAAGATGGTGAAACCAACGTTAATGCTAACTATCAGCATGGCGCGCAAATCCGTCGTAACTCAGCTATTAGCATCTTTAATTCAATCTTCTCAGGTTATGTTGAAGGTATCTATATCGACGATACAAAAGAAACTACGCCTAACTCTACTTTAGCTAACTACACTGCCGGTCGTTTGGTGTTCAAAAACAACATTATATTAGGCAGTAACAAAAAGAGCAATGAGGTTAAAGGCGAAAACAAAGCGTCATTTGAAACCAAACTTAGGGCTGATAACGTTTTCGATGCTCTTAAATATGCTGATTTAGTTATCAATGCTCCGTTCAAATTCTCATCTGATTTTGCTAACGCCGGTACGCCCGACTTTACTGTAAAAACCGGTTCTATTGCAGATGCCGGCGCTCTGTTTACCGATGCAAAATTAACCGATGCCTTCTTTGATAAAGTTGATTACAAAGGTGCTTTTGGTTCAACCGACTGGACTGCTGGCTGGGCTAACTTCGATCCTCAAACAATGCCATATACAACACCAGGCGCTGTTAAAAAATAATTAAACTACAGCTTGAAAAAGGTCTTCCGGTAAACTGGGAGGCCTTTTTACATTCATAAACATTATCTTGTTTTTTAGTTCTTACCTCATATCTATGTTGACATTAAAATCAAAATTTACTGAAACCGATAGTGAGCTGGCCCGGTTTGCCCGCATACTTGCACTTCCTGTGAGAGTTTACATCATCAGGATGATTATTGAAAACGGCAACTCCATTAGTAAAAAAGAGATTTGCAATGTGCCATTTGAAATGGAGAACATTCTGAAACATGTAGCCGAACTTAAAACAACGGGGATTATAAAAGTAAGCGGGGCAAAAGCGAATATAAATTACAGCATAGATATCCTCTTATTTAATAAGATGGTATCCCGTTTTTTTTCATTGTTTGATAACCTAAACAGCATTGAGCAGTTGCCGGCGCCAATTTTGAAAGAAACCCAAGCTGTAAACAGCACCGCCAACATGGCAATGGAAACTTTAGGTGATAACCTTAGCTTCGGAGCATTTATAAAAAAACATCGTTTAGCATTAAAAATCTCGCAGGAGAAGTTGAGCCGTGAAATGAATATCGACAGGGCCGAACTAAGCAGGATTGAATGCGGAAAGAAAAACCCCGGTTCTGAAAAGTTAATTTTATTGTCGAAAGCGCTTTATATTGATCTGGACAGCCTTACCAGGGAGTATTACAGCTCAAAGATTGTAAATATGGTTGAAGAAAGCGGTTTTAGTGATGTAATATTAAAAAATGTGTTAACCAGGCTCAACTACTTTTTGCCAGCAGTTTGATGATTTTTAGATAGTTGCACATTACTATGGATTTAATGTAGTTAATTGTAGCACAATTGGTTATCTGTACGTAATGTTTAGTATAAATAACCTGTAATATGAAATCACAACTTATCCTGCCATTATTATTATTATTATTAAGTAGCTCCGCTTTTTTAAGCTCATGCAGCAAACAAAAGAGTGAAAAAGATGAATTAAAATTAGACGACAAGAATTTAACCACATGCGCTACAGGTGCCGATTGTAGTTTCATGTTCACCGAACAAGCTGATTTTGAAGGCTACACTTCCCTTAAGCCAGGTACATACCGTGTATTTTGGAGTATCCAGCAAGGTTCTGGCATTACCTCTACTTTATATATCAAAGCCCCTATGCCGGGTAAAAGTTTTTCTCTCGCAAAAACTGACATCCTTGCCGGTAAAATACAAGTTAACAGTTCATGCCCCACTTGTTACATGATCCCATTTAAGCCCGTGGATGGTTACGTAAAAGGCATTAATATCACTCCCGATAAACAGGCTGATCAAACAAAATGGTTGGTAGAGGCAAAGATATTTTTGCAGGCCGATGAAAACCCCCAGCTAAAAGACACTGTTTTTATCAAGCAATATTTCTATCCAAATTTTGTAATTAATTAACCCGTAATAATTGATTTCCCCCAGGGCCTTTCAGGTTAATGGAAATGCAGCTTCATTGTACAGGTTCAGTTAAATTCCTTGAAAAAAACTGAATGTTATGGATTACTCTGAAATGTGCAATAATTCTTTTTATGCACATTCGTTAATTGTAACGTGTTTTTTTCATTGTTAATATAACTTTTAAGAAAATTGTAGCGTATAACGAAATGCCTAAAAACAATGAGCGCAAAACAATTTGAAAACGAGCTATCTAAAAATAACCCTGCTGTCAATATGTGCACTCTTAATAAATATACGTGCTTCTGCAGCTACCTTTGATTGGACCGGAACTATTTCAACAACTTGGACTGATCCTTTAAATTGGTCTGTAGGGGGATTGCCAACCTTAGTATATCCAGGTCAGGGCGGTGTTACTACCGACATTGTTCGCTTTGGTGTTACAGGATCGACTTACACAAACCAACCTGTCCTTTCGGCAAACGTTACAGTAGCTTCAATCACTTTTGGAAGGATTCAATATGTTTCGGGAGGAGTTTTAGCGGGTACATCGCTGACCGGGACAATATTAACTGTAAATAGCGCGACACTAACGGTAACAGGTGATATTGGCCAGGATGTCAATACTAATGCAAGTGGTACCATTTTCAATGATATGAGGGGAACCGGTGCTATTTCCTGCACGAATATACAGATCGGTACTAATTCGGCTACCTATGGTAGTTTTTCATTTTTGTTTTCAGAGGTTAACACGCTAACAGTCAGTAATAATGTAAATATACACCTGAACGTAAAACAACAAAACGGAAGCGGGTTCAGATTGGAAGGGGGGACTATGACCATAAATAACCAGATAACCTTTACAAATCACAGTGTTACCAGTCAGAACGGCGCTTACTTTACAGTGAATGCCCTTACATCATATAAAACAACTAATACGGTTGTAAATCCAACATTAATCCTTAATGCCACAAACGCTATCGGAACCATACCTGTACCTTATGCGTCCTGTAACTTTTATGGTGACCATGGAGGTAAAGCTACTGTTAATTATAAAGGGGCTAATCCTGTGATTTATACAACCTCGGTGCAGGGTTTTGGCCCGGGCGGTGGGCCCGTAAACACAAATGCGGCTACAGATCGTACTTATGACAACCTTATTATACAAGGCAGCGGCACCGCTGTTATTGGTGGTACAACGGCTGGTCAAACAAGTTATTTAAATATCGATTCCACATTTACCACAAACTCAAATGTGTCATTTTCCAATGCAACCAATACTGCTACCAAAATTGGTGTGGCTGGTTCAACAGCCGCCATTTGGACTAATAATGCAGTTGCAACGATTACTGGGGGAACAGGATCAATTGATATAAACGGAACATTGACAAATGCCGGCACCATGAATATGGGCACCGGCGCTTTAAATATTGCTAAAGATTACACCAATACCGGAACATTTACCGCTAATTCAACCCCAACCATCACCTTTGATGGTACAACGCAAACCCTAACAGATGCGACAAGTACCGGTACAAATTTTTACAACGTAACCTTCACCGGTAGCGGAACCAAAACAATGGCCTCAGGCAGTAAATTTACCGTCGCCCCGTTATATACATTAAGTGTAACCGCTTCAGCAAGCGCGGCATCAACTCTTGCGGTAGGTAACGCCACATCAACAACATCGGCGCTTACGTTATTGTCTACTTCTGTTGGGGATGCCAGTATTGGTAGTCTTGTATCAAGTGGTTTTGTTAACAATATAACCGGTAGCATCAATGTTCAGCGTTATGTGAAAGGTACGTTGCGCCGGTATATGCTGCTTTCATCGCCGGTTACCAATGGAACCACAACATTTACTTCGCCCGCAAGTGCTATCAATACCTATAATCTTCTACCTTTAATAGCAACTACCTTTATCACCGGCCCTGGTGGTTCTACAAATGGGTTTGATAATGCCACCGCTACAAATAATAGCCCTTCGGTTTTTGTTTATGATGAAAACGCGCCGGCCAGCACAGATCCGAATCAGGTGGTGAACAATGAATATAAACCATTTAGTTCAACAAGCCAGGGTTTACCTGCTGCCAACGGTTTTTTATATTATTTCAGAGGGAGCAGGAGCATAGTTAACCCTTTTGTAAGGCCGTTCCCTGCGACAGATAATGCTACATTGAATTTTTTTGGGACAGTTATTAAAGGTACAGGTACCGCTGCCGCCAATGCGCAACTAACTGCGAATATTGTCAATTTTCCAGCTACGCCGCCAACTTATTATACTGCTACAGCAGTAAACGCTCCACAAACCCTTTCATACGGTTCAAGCAATTCTACAAAAAAGGGGCTTAATCTTATTGGTAACCCTTACGCCTCGGTAATTGACCTTCATGCGCTTTACCTTGCAAATACTACTAATAAATTTTACTACATGCTGGTAAAGGATGCCAGTACCGGAACCAACAGCTCGTCTACCAAGTTTGCGTTGTATGACGCCAGCACAGGTTCTGTGGGAGCAGGTTCAAACCGTTACGCCTTATCGGGACAAGGTTTTTTCACTTTGGCAAGTTCTGCATCGGCCATTAAGTTTGATGAAAGCATGAAAGTTGCTTACTCTCTTTATTCGGCCTCTCCATCATCTAACCCCATATTTAATGTTATAGGCAATCCTGGTAAAAATATTGCCGCTTCATTTGCAAGTAAGGCTACTAATGACGTTGAAAGTACATTACCCCGCCTTACCATGGAATTGGTGCAGGATACAGTAGTGCACAACTCCACCGATATTAATTTTGACGGCAGTGCCAGTACTAAATTTGTTCCAGGCGAAGACGCGCCATACTATCAGCCATCAGGTCAGGGTGATTTGTTTTATTCGTTAAGCAGCGATTCTATAGGTTGCTTTGCTAACTACACGGGTAATCTCGAAAAATTAAAACGGGTAAACCTGATTGTTACTTTTTCTAACTATGGCACATATAAACTTACCTCACCGGTAAAAAAGAATATAGACGCAAGATATTCAATCTACCTGAAGGATAAATACACCAACGATTCGCTTGACGTTGTGCATAATGCCGAATATGCATTTAAGGTAGAATCAAACCCGGCAAGCTATGCTCATGACAGGTTTTATCTTGCTATTGGTATAGTACCCGGACATGATTACCGCCTATTAACCTTTACAGGAAAGAAAATTACTGAAGGTATAGCCCTGAACTGGGAAACCAATAATGAAAGCAACTTTACAAAATTTGCTGTTCAGAAAAGTGCGGATGGAGGTAAAACTTTTTTAACTATCGATAGCCTGCAATCAACCGGGGAAGGTAAATATACTTATACCGATCAAACTCCCGGGAGTGGCCAGGTCATATACCGGCTGAGCCAAAACCTGGTAACCGGCGAAAATAAATTATCTGATAACCTCAGTTTTGAAATACAGCCGGGCCCCGGCTTAAATAAGTTTTTGGTATATCCAACTGTAGTTTCGGCCAGCACAGTTAATATAAAGTTAGAACAAACATCCTCCAGGGCTGTTAGGATAAGTATCGTTAGTCCTTCGGGGGCTATTGTCAGAAAGCTATCGGCAACAGGTACCAATACCTTACAGGAAAATGTTAATAGCTTAGGCAGGGGACTTTATATAGTGGTTGCAGTTAATGAAAGCACGGGAGATAGAATTGGAAGTGGAATGTTCTTTAAACAATAACAGTATGTACATATTACCTATGATTACATCAAAATGGAAAACAATATTAGCTATTATAATAATCAACCTGCTCACTGTATCCTGGAGCTTTGCCGATCCGGGAGATGGTCTTTGCGATGGTAATGATGGCGGCCCCGATGGTTGTCCGCTGGATACCTGGGTATGGGCATTGATGTTAGTTGCGCTGTTTTTTACTGTTCGGCGTTTAAGGTTGAATAATCTTGCCAGGGCAACAGCAAAGCAGTCGGTTTAAATGATTTTTATTTACTGATAAATAGTTTGTCAGCAAATAAAAATCATTCCAGGATTAATGCTGAAGTTTTAAGCTAAGTGGGTTAGGATAATTATCACTCTGATCTTCGGCAACATTATCCAGGCATTTGAAGTCTTTTTCAACAAGCAAATACATTGGGCTGTTGTTGTTTTCGTAGCCAACGCGATCCGTACTTGTCCATTCAATAGCCATAGTAACCGGCATATGCATAATTATAGTATTGCCATTAAAGTCTGCAGTTAAAAAATCGGTTGCAGAGCGTTGCAGCGCATACTTAAATGTTTGTGAACCAAAATTGGTGCGTTCTTCCAGGTATCCGTCCCTGTCGAAATTTTCAACGTCGGTTTTGGTTAAGCGATAGCGCAGTGAGTTTCCTTTTATCCTGATCTTCATTTTTTTAATTTTTTACGTTAACAACATCTCCTATAATAATAATAGCGGGATAGGTAAGTTGGTTATCTGCGGCGAGAGCCTCAAGGTTGCATACTTTTCCTTTTGCTGATTTTTGATGGGGTAATGATGCATGCTGAATAATAGCTGCCGGTGTATCTCCCTTGCCTGCGTTTATATAGGCTGATGCAATTTCGGCCAGCTTTTTCATGCCCATATATATAACAACTGTAGCGTTGCTGTGCATGGCGCAGGTTAAGTCGGCTGATAGGCTGCCATCTTTTTTTGTACCGGTAACCATCCAAACGCTCTCGCTCACCAGTCGGTGAGTTAGGGGGATGTCATCCAATCCGGAAGCCTGCATGCTGGTTACACCAGGGATATAATGAGTAGTGATACCATGTTGACGGGCATAAATTATTTCTTCAAAGCCACGGCCAAATATAAACGGGTCGCCTCCTTTTAATCTCACCACATTGCCTTTAGTAAAGGCGTAGTGTTTTATGAGTTCATGAATTGTTTCCTGGGGGGTATAATCGCCATAGGGTTGCTTGCCAACATATACTTTTTCGCAATCATCCCGGCTTATTTCCAGTAATTCCTTGTTAGCCAGGTTGTCATATAATATCACATTTGCTTGTTGCAATGCCTTAAATCCCTTAATTGTTATTAATTCGGGGTCTCCCGGGCCTGCTCCAAGTATAAAAAGCTCTGGATTTTGTATTTTATTTTGCATTTTGTTAAATTCAATGTTAAAAAATGGCTTTTTGCGTCTTTTTATTTTAATGATTTTGATAAAAATGCAAAATCAGTTAAAAAATATTGTCTTAAAAATGATATAAATTATAATTATAGCACTAATTTACGTAATTAAATGCCAATAATTATGATTTATATGATAAAAAATTGAAATTAAATTTTTATTTGATGTTTTTTTGAGTTATAATTGTGATGTAAATGAAATCAAGGTCGCAGTTGGGTTCATTTTAGTTTGAAAATTGCTTTAACATTTAAAAAATTTCGATATGTCAAAACCAACCATCATTGTTGTTGGCAACGGTATGGTAGGTTATAAGTTTTGCGAAAAACTTTTAGCCAGATCAACTCAGTTCCAGATAATTGTTTTTGGCGAAGAGCCGCGTCACGCTTATGACAGGGTGCATCTTAGCGAGTATTTCAATGGTAAGTCTGCCGATGATCTTTCTCTGTCCACTTTGTCATGGTATACAGATAATGGTATAGCATTGCATTTGGATGACCCTATCCAGGAAATTAACCGCACCGAAAAAACAATCCATTCTTTAAAAGGCGTTACCCTTAAGTACGATTACCTGGTTTTAGCAACCGGCTCTTCAGCTTTCGTTCCTGATATTCCGGGTATCGAAAAGGAGGGGGTGTTTGTGTATCGTACCATTGAGGATCTGGAATTAATTAAAGCTTGTGCTGTTAATGCAAAATCGGGTGCTGTAATGGGTGGTGGGTTGCTGGGATTGGAAGCTGCCAAGGCCCTGATAGATCTTGGTATTGCCGAAACGCATGTTATTGAATTTGCGCCACGCCTGATGCCGCGCCAGATAGACTCCGCAGGAAGCAATATGCTGCAAATGAAATTAAGTCAACTGGGCTTGCAAATGCACTTAAATAAAAGTACTGCTGCTATTACTGGTGATAAAAAGATCCAGGCGTTGAGATTTAATGACGATAGTCAGCTTGCAGTAGATATGTTGGTTATATCTGCAGGTATCCGCCCGCGCGATGAGCTGGCTAAACTTGCAGGCTTGCATGTAGGTACCCGGGGCGGCATTGTGGTGAACGAAAAAATGCAAACCAGCGACGAGTGTATTTATGCCATTGGAGAGTGCGCCTTGTATGAGGGTATGATATATGGCCTGGTGGCACCGGGTTATGAAATGGCTGATATTGTGGCCGCTCACTTAACGGAAGTCGACAAAAGCTTCTATGGTTACGATATGAGCACCAAGCTTAAATTGATCGGCGTTGATGTGGCCAGTTTTGGAGATGCTTTTATAACTGAACCTGATTGTCGCACTATTTTATTTGAGGATACGCATAAGGGAATCTATAAGCGTATTAATATAACAAATGATGGCAAGTATCTTTTAGGTGGTATTTTAATTGGTGATGCGGATGCTTATAATATGCTGCTGCAAACCGTTAATAATAAGATAGTATTGCCTCCGGACCCGGAAGATCTTATATTGGGGTCAAGAGGTGGTGAAGCTAATGCCGGAGCTGGCGTAATGAGTTTGCCCGACGATGCATTGATCTGCTCGTGCGAGGCTGTTACTAAGGGAGCAATTTGTTCGGCTGTAAATGAAGGTGGCGTTACTGGTATCGATGGTATGAAAAAATGCACCAAGGCTGGTACCGGCTGCGGTGGCTGTGTGCCATTGGTTAAGGATTTAATTGCCGGTACCATGAAAGCTAATGGTCAGTATATTAAAAATGTTGTCTGTGAGCATTTTGACTACTCGCGCCAGGAGTTGTTTGATCTTGTTAAAATAAGCGGGCTTAAAAACTACGATCTTGTGCTCGATCATTATGGCAAAGGCGACGGTTGTGAAGTCTGCAAACCGGTTGTGGCCAGTATATTATCCAGTTTGTGGAATGATGTTATTGTAAAACAGGAGGTGATACAGGATAGTAACGATCGTTTCCTGGCTAACATCCAAAAGGGCGGTACTTACTCTGTTGTGCCCCGCATTCCGGGTGGTGAAATTACGCCTGATAAATTGATCGTTATAGGCCAGGTTGCCAAAAGATACGGATTATATACTAAAATAACAGGTGGGCAGCGTATTGATATGTTTGGCGCGCATCTGAGTGATTTGCCTTTGATCTGGGAGGAGCTTATTGATGCGGGCTTTGAAAGTGGTCATGCTTATGGCAAGGCGCTTCGTACCGTAAAAAGCTGCGTGGGTAGTACCTGGTGTAGGTTTGGTTTGCATGATAGCGTGACCTTTGCCATTGAGGTAGAGGATAGGTATAAAGGTATTCGCGCGCCGCATAAAATTAAAGGTGGTGTGAGTGGTTGTGTGCGCGAATGTGCCGAAGCGCAATCAAAAGATTTTGGAATTATAGCTACAGAGAAGGGGTGGAATTTATATGTGTGTGGCAATGGTGGTTCTAAACCTCAGCATGCTCAATTGTTGGCTACGGATATTGATAAAGAAACCGTAGTTAAATATCTCGACAGGTTCCTGATGTTTTATATAAAAACTGCCGATCAGTTAACGCGGACTGCAACCTGGCTTAATAAGCTTGATGGTGGTATGAGTTATCTTAAAAACGTGATTGTAAATGATAGTCTTGGACTGGGCGGGCAGTTAGAGGAAGAAATGCAGGCCCTGGTAGATACTTACCACTGTGAGTGGAAAGAGGCTATTAACAATCCCTCAATGCGCAAACGTTTCGCTCACTTTATCAATGCTCCTGACGAAAAAGATCCCCATGCTCAATTTGAACCTATGCGTGAGCAGGTGCGCGCAAAAGAGTGGTAGGTTTTAGTAGGAAAGTTCTGGTTTTTTAGTCCAAGGTTAGATTAATCATTATTAAAAGAAAACACAATGGAAACAATTATAGCAACACAGTGGATCATGGCTTGTTATGTTGATGACGTGCCCGAAAATGGCGGCTCGTGCATTAAACACGGTGACGAACAGATAGCGATATTTAATTTTGCGCGCCGCAATGAGTGGTATGCAACTCAAAATCTTTGTCCGCACAAGCAACAAATGGCGATATCTCGCGGGATGATTGGCAGCGCTGGTGAAAGCTGTGAGCCAAAAGTGGCCTGTCCTTTTCATAAAAAAACATTTTCACTTCTTACAGGTGAGTGTTTGGGTGAAGAAGAGTTAGTTATAAAAACCTATCCTGTAAAAATAGCCGATGGGAAAGTTTTTGTGGGAATTGATTGAAAAATAAATACATCCAGGTTAAGGATAAGATGAATTTATGGTAAGCGCCGTTGCTGAATAGGGTAATGGCGCTTTTTTTATGTGTTTTTGTTTGAATTATGGTGTTGTTTTTACACTAAGTATTGTGTTTTGTATTTTTGTTTGGTTTTTTTGCCTGTTTTTTACAGGCGTTTTCTTTTGATTTTTGAGGTTTATGGCAAATTTTAATGTTTGTTTGTTGTTTAACTTGGTTTTATATGGTGTTTTTTCTTGATTTTTCGAATTTAAATTTGATTTGTATGGTTTTTTAATTGCTTTTTATCTATTAATAAATTGTTAAAAATGCATTTCTGTGGTTTTGTATTATTTAAGAAATGAATTTTTATTAAAAAAACACCTTTTTAATGATTTTTATCATAAAAATTCATTTTAAAAATCAATTATTTGCACTCATTCATTAAATAAGTTATATTTATCATAATTAAACGGATAAATAAATCAAAAAATAGATTGAGCCTATGGTAAAAACCAAAAACGCATAAAAAAGCCCTGCCGGGAGGTCGCATTCCCAGACAGGGTTAAATAGTTTTTAATCGCTTTAACAAATAAAAAACCAATTCAAATGTACAAAAATGTATCTAATCAATACACTATTGGAAAAATTCTATTAATTATATCATGTTTCGTTTCTTATAATGCTTCGGCGCAGCTGTCTTTAACCGGGCAAATCAAAACAAGAGGCGAATTACGTGATGGTTATGGAACTTTGGAGCCAATAGGTAACAAAAATGCAGCCTTTGTATCGCAACGAACGCGGCTCACCTTTAATTACAAAAGCAGCAAGCTTATTTTTCAAACATCGGTACAGGATGTAAGGCTTTGGGGGCAGGACGCCTCAACCATTACTATTAATGACGGCAGCCGCTTAAGCCTGCACGAAGCCTGGGCCGAACTGATCCTCTCCAATAAAAAAGACACTTCCTTTAAAAAATCACCTGTCGATTATTTTGCCATAAAAGCTGGTCGCCAGGAAATTAGCTATGACGATGAGCGTTTGCTTGGTTCTACAGATTGGATACAACAAGGCCGCAGGCATGATGCCATCGTATTAAAACTTCTTCAATCCGGCTGGCAGGTTGATCTCGGCGCAGCCTTTAATCAAAGTTCTGACGCTATTAATTATAACGGTACGTATTATACACCGGCCAATGTGCCTGCTACAGTAAAGGATAGCAAAGGTAATTTGGCAAATACACCTGCCGGGCTTATTCCGCTGGTAAATGCTTCGGGCATTAGCGCAAAAAACGGCAATCTTTCATTCTTAAATCCGCCCGGCACTAACGGGCAAAACCAAAACTATAAAGCACTTGAATATCTCTACTTTGCAAAGAAATTTAATAAAACTAAGCTAACAGGCCTTTTCCTTGCCGATCAGTTTGCCAAATACAAGCTTGATTCGGTAAAAAACACTTCAGGAGAGGATGTTGGTTATATATATGGCCGCCGGTTTAACCAGCCTGGAGTTAATACCCGCTATACAACCGGGCTGCTTGTTAATCCCGTTTTCGGTAGTAAAGATGAATGGGCTGCTACCGCTGGATTTTATTACCAGGGAGGTCATGATCGCGATGGAGCCGAGTTAAGCGCTTACACTTATACTACGTCTTTATCATACAGAAACAGTAATCTGGCTTATACAGCCGGCTGGGATTATCTGTCAGGAAATGACGCGTTATCTACCTCAAAGACCGACCATCGCTTTGACCCTTTATATGGTACTCCGCATAAGTTTTGGGGCTATATGGACTACTTCTATGCAGGTAGCGGATCTCCAACCGGCGGCTTGAGTAATCCTTATGTTAAAATTAAATACCTGTCAGATAATAAGCGTTTTAGCACCGAGCTGGCAAATCATTACTTTCTGTTAGCCAAAGACCAGAAAGGGGCTGATGGGCAACCCATTGACAAATACCTGGGTACCGAATTTGACTTAACGAACAGCTATAAGCTTAACAAATTCACCGTTGTTGATCTGGGCTTATCCTATATGGCCGCAACCCATAGCATGGAATATGCCAAAGGTTTAACGCCGGATGCTAATAAGCTTCACCCATTTTGGGCATATCTGCAGCTAAATATCAAACCTGAGTTTTTAAACAAGTAATGCGTGGCCGAAAGCTTAAGGCTAAAAGCCTAAAGCGAAAAACATTATAAAATTAGAGTATAAACAGCTTTTAGCCTTGCGCTTTAAGCTTTAAGCTTAAAAAAATGGAAAAACAACTTACCAAACTCAATATATTCTCATTTAAGGGTGTTCAAATGCGCACCTTCCATATTACCTGGCTCATGTTTTTTGTGTGCTTTTTTGGATGGTTCGGTTTGGCGCCGTTAATGCCAACCATACGTGCCGAATTACATCTGAGTAAAGGACAGGTGGGTAACACCATCATTGCATCGGTAGCTGCAACAATTATAGCCCGCCTTATTATAGGTAAACTTTGTGATACCTGGGGGCCGCGTAAAACAGCCGTTAGGTTATTAATTATTGGTTCGTTGCCTGTATTTCTGGTAGGGCTTGCACATGATTACACTTCATTTTTATTGTTTCGTCTGGCTATTGGCGTAATAGGTTCATCGTTTGTAATTACACAGTTCCATACTTCAATGATGTTTGCGCCTAATATAAAAGGCACGGCAAATGCGGTAACCGGCGGTTGGGGCAACCTTGGCGGTGGTGTAACCAATATGGTTATGCCTTTAATATTTGCTGCCATAGTTGGGGCTGGCTTTACCAAAGCCGAAGCCTGGCGCTATGCCATGATAGTTCCCGGCGTAATGATGCTGATAATAGCTTTTGTATACTGGAAGTTTACTAAAGATACCCCTAATGGCAACTATGATGAAGTTGGCTACGCCAAAACTAATCCATCTAAAACCGATTGGTCAATATTAACAGATTGGCGCGTTTGGGCCTTGACCATGGCTTATGCGATGTGCTTTGGCATGGAGATTACCTTTGATAACGTAGCTTCCCTGCATTTTGTAGATACTTTTCATTTATCGCAAAGTTCGGCCGGTTTCTGGGCAGGTATTTTTGGGTTCATGAACATTTTTGCCCGTGCCTTAGGCGGTATTGTGTCTGATAAGGTTGGCGGTAAATTCGGCATGCGGGGCAAAGGTTTGCTTTTGGCCGGCGTGTTACTACTTGAAGGTATGGGGCTTATCTTGTTTGCTCAGTCGGGTAGCCTTACAATGGCCATCATTTCTATGCTTTCATTCGCGCTGTTCCTTAAAATGTCAAATGGTGCTACTTATGGCATAGTGCCGTTTATCAATAGCAAAAATGTTGGGATGGTAAGCGGCATAGTAGGTGCCGGCGGTAACCTTGGAGGTATGCTGTTTGGGTTTCTTTTCAAATCAGAGCATATTACTTACGTACAGGCATTTACTTACATCGGCATAACCGTTATGGTGGTATCTGCAATTGTACTGATCACCCGTTTTCAAAAACAGGCCGAGCCTCAAACAGCAGATGAACCCGCTTTAGCCTTAGGAGCTTAAAGCCGAAGGCTGAAAGCAAAAAGCAATAGAAAAATAACAACATAAATATAAAAGGAGCTTTCGGCTTTCAGCCTTAAGCTTTTAGCTCGAACAATGTCTAACAAACGCCCTCAAAATACATTTAAAAGTACTTGCTGCTACTGCGGGGTTGGCTGCGGCGTGGTGATTAATAAAGAAAAAAATGGCAGTATAACGCTTGAGGGCGACAAGGACTATCCTGTAAATAAAGGGATGCTGTGCAGCAAAGGCCTTAACCTGCACTACACAGCTAATGATAAAACAGACAGGCTGCTGTACCCTCAAATGCGCTATAATAAAAGTATGCCCCTGCAAAGGGTAAGCTGGGATGATGCATTGGAGCGTACAGCAGCTATTTTTAAAACGTTCATCAATAAATACGGGCCGGATTCGGTTGCGTTTTATGCTTCAGGTCAATGTCTCACTGAAGAGTATTATGTTGTTAATAAGTTAATTAAGGGTTTTATTGGTAGTAATAATATCGATACTAATTCGCGTTTGTGCATGAGCAGCGCTGTTGCTGCCTATAAAATTGCACTGGGTGAGGATACTGTACCTGTTTGTTATGACGATATTGAACTGGCCGACTGCTTTTATGTTACGGGGGCTAACCCGGCTTGGTGTCATCCTATTTTATGGAGAAGGGTTGAGGCGCATAAAGTGGCAAACCCCGATGTGAAGATCATTGTGGTTGATCCCCGGGTTACAGATACCTGCAGCACCGCCGATTTACATCTGCAACTAAATCCGGGCACTGATATTACGCTGAATCATGCCATTGGCAGGGTATTGATAGAAAACGGTGATATCGATGTTGATTTTGTAACCAAACATGCCGACGGTTTTGAGCGGTACAGTAAATTAGTATTTGAACGTACGCTCGCCGAATCAGCCGCCATTTGTGGTGTGAGCGAAAGTGATATCCGGCTTGCAGCCACTTATATCGGCGAGGCAAAGGGCTTCATTTCCATGTGGACAATGGGCTTAAATCAAAGTTCTGTTGGCGTAAATAAAAATTTAAGCCTGCTAAACCTCAATTTAATAACCGGTCATATTGGTAAACCTGGCTCCGGACCGTTATCATTAACAGGGCAGCCTAATGCTATGGGAGGGCGCGAAGTGGGTGGGCTTGCCAACCTTTTACCAGCCCACCGTGTTCTAACTAATCCGGCAGACAGGGCAGAGGTACAGAAATTTTGGGGAGGAACGGAAATAGCTGCCAAGCCGGGCCTTACCGCAACAGAAATGTTTGAGGCCTTAAATGATGGCCGCCTCAAGGCTATCTGGATCATGTGTACTAACCCGCTAACCAGTTTACCAAACGTACGCCTGGCCGAAGAAGCCCTGAAAAAAGCAAAGTTTGTGGTAGTTCAGGAAATTAGTAATAAGCCAGAGACGCTGGCTTATGCCGATGTGATCCTGCCGGCAGCGGCCTGGGCCGAAAAAGAGGGGACTATGACCAATTCTGAAAGGCGCATCAGTTATCTGAGTAAGGTGCTCGACCCTCCGGGAGAGGCTATGCCTGATAGCGAGATCATTTGTCGCTTTGCAAAAAAAATGGGGTACAAAGGCTTCGATTTTAAAAACGCTGCAGAAATCTATGCCGAGCACGCTAAACTCACGGGTAAAACCAATATTGATATCAGCGGGCTCACCCACGATACTATCATACTGCAACGCTCAATACAATGGCCTTATAAAAAGCGTAATGCAGCAGTAGGTACGCCACGTTTGTTTACCGACAAGCAATTTTATACAACAACCGGCAACGCGCAGATCAGTGCTGTACCTGACGCCCATACCAGCGAAACTACTGACAGTGATTATCCTTTTATCCTTACCACCGGCCGTATTCGTGATCAGTGGCATACCATGAGCAAAACAGGTAAGGTTAATAAGCTTAATCAGCATATTAAAGAGTCGTTTGTTGAAATTAATCCAATTGATGCTGCTGCTTTGGAAATCAAAGAGGGCGATGTTACTATTATAACATCACGAAGGGGAGAAGCAAGGGTAAAAGCACGCCTTACCGAACAGATAAAACAAGGGGTTATTTTTGTACCGATGCATTGGGGCAAGATCCTGAATAACGACCTGCACCGCATTAACAACGTTACCAATGATGCGCTCGACCCGATATCAAAGGAACCGGATTTTAAGTATTGTGCGGTAAAGATTGAAAAATATAAAAAGCCTTTTCAAAGAATCGTAGTTGTTGGCGCAGGCGCAGGTGCGCATGGTTTTGTCCGGTCATACCGGGAGTTGAACAAAGATGATGAGATCATCATTTTCAGTAAAGAAGATCATCCTTTTTACAATCGCGTAATGCTACCCGATTATATCAGCGGCGAACAACGCTGGGAGCAGTTGGTAAAAATGACCGATGAAGAGGAACCTGAACTTAAAATAAGGCTACTACGTGGTGTAAGCGTTGAGAAAATAGACCGTGCCAATAAATATGTGCTGGATAGCCGTGGTGTAAAAACGTACTATGATGTATTATTGCTGGCTACCGGTAGCCGGGCAGCAATTCCTAAAAACGTGCCATCCCTGCCGGGTATTTTCAGCATGCGTAGCCGCAACGATGCCGATAATTTCAAAAAGCACGTACCTAAAAACGGTCATGTGGTTATTGTTGGTGGTGGTTTATTAGGATTGGAGATGGCCGCCTCTTTACGCGAAATAGGGATTACCATCACTATTATTCAACGTACATCAAGGTTTTTGAACCGGCAGCTGGATGAACTTGGCAGCCGACTATTACACGAAGAAATGGTTGACCAGGGCTGCGACATCTTTTATGACGATGAGGTGCAGTTGTTTTATGGCCGCAGCAGACTTACCGGTATCGGCTTAAAAAGCGGGCGAAAAATTGATTGTGATGCCATGATCCTGGCAATCGGTACCACGCCAAATCTTGAAATAGCAAAAGATTGCGGCCTTGAAATTAAACGCGGTGTAATTGTAAATGAACGCTTGATTACCAGCGATCCGAACATATATGCCATTGGCGAAATAGCGGAGTTTAACGGTACTTTATACGGTATAACTGCCGCAGCAGAACAGCAGGCAGCTGTAGTTGCAGGTTATATGAATGGCGATATCGCCAGTTACTACAAGGGTAGCCTGTTTATGAATATCATCAAAATTCATGGTTTTGATTTGTGCAGCATAGGTTTATCTGACTGCCCGAATGATAAAGATTATGAAGAGATTGTGTTTATAGATAAGGCCAAACGCTACTATAAAAAATGCATCATTCACCAGGACAGATTGGTAGGCACCATTTTAATTGGCGATAAAGGCGAGTTCCAGGAGTTTAGGGAGCTGATAGCCAATAGAACCGAACTAAGCGATAAGCGCCTCAAATTACTTCGCAGTGGTAAAACGGCTGAGCCTGTTTTGGGTAAACTGGTTTGCAGCTGTAACAACGTTGGCGCCGATAATATCCGCAATAAGGTAAAAAGTGGCTGCACCCAGCTGGCTGATGTTTGCAGCCAGACAGGAGCCGGAACAGGCTGTGGCTCATGCCGGCCCGAAGTAAAGCGACTGCTTGAAGAAGTACTTGAACAAACAATTATTAAAAGCTTGATATGATGGAAAATAAGCAACTGATTAAGATTAATCTTCCAGGAGGTGTAGCATCTGCCGGTGATTTTTACGAGATGCTCATCATTGCGCAAAATGCAGGTGCCAAACAGGTGCGCTTTGGAAACCGGCAGCAGCTTTATTTTGAAGTAGAGGAAACGCAGCTGGAGGATCTGGAGTTTGATATGTTAGGTGCGGGTATCGATCATGAAATTAATGAAGATGTTTATCCCAATATCACCAGCTCATACATTGCCGATGGTATATTTAACCAGGAGAACTGGCTCAAAGAGGGTGTTTATAAAGACATTTTCGATCTGTTTGATTATCAGCCTGAACTAAAAATAAACCTGGTTGACAGTAATCAGACTTTTGCTCCGTTTTTTACCGGAAACCTCAACTTTATTTCTTCGCCGGTAAGTAATTACTGGTACCTGTATATCAGGTTTCCAAAAACCAATATCCTGTATTGCTGGCCTGTGCTGGTTTATTCTGACGATATTCCTGCTATGGGCAAAGCAATTCAGCAGGTGATATTTGCCAACAAGAAGCTGTTTTACGATCAGGTTGAAATCAATCCGGAAGAGCTTTATCAATTAGTTACTGCCGGTTACCAGTTTGTAATTCAGGAAATTGATCAGCCTTTGGCTATCCCAGAGTTTCAGTTGCCTTATTACGAGGGCTTTAACAAACAGGGGAATAAATATTGGCTGGGTATTTACAGGCGTCACGAACTTTTTGATATTGAGTTTTTGAAAGAGATCTGTAACCTGTGCATGCAAACAAGGGTTGGGCAATTATACATCAGTCCATGGAAATCTCTGCTCATCAAAAACATTGAGGCAAAACAGAGACCATTATGGGGAAATTTGCTTAATAAATACCGGGTAAACATCAGGCACGCTTCAAACGAGCTTAACTGGCAGGTTGAAGACCTTTGCAGCCCCTGCCTTGAGCTTAAACAGCAATTGGTAAGTGAATTTGAGGAAGCCGATTTGCGGACTTATGGCCTTAGCTTTGCTATTAAGCGATCTCCTAAATCGGGGATTTACGGTTCTGTTATGATTCGCGCGCGAATACCTGATGAATACGAAATTGTGCATACCCGTGATTTTAACCACAACACCCGCGAGTTTGTGATATACAAACAGGGCGTTACAAAGGCAGATTTAACGAAGTACCTGATAGCACTTTGCGATTTGTTTTATGAACAGCAAATCAACAACCAATTGCCTTTGCAGGTAAATAAAGCTAACAATGACGTTAAATCGTCTGCTCAAAAAACTGTTCATCAATGTAAAAGCTGCTTTACCATTTATGACGAGTTGTATGGGGATATGTTTAATGAAATAGAGCCAGGGGTGCCTTTTCAAAACTTAGGCGACTACGAATGCCCTACCTGTGGCGCGGCCAAGGAAAACTTTGCAGAACTGATATATCAGGTTGCTTAATTAGCCTCACCCAAACCCTCTCCAAAGGAGAGGGCTTAAAGAAAGGTGCTTTCAAGTCTCCTCCAAAGGGGGAGATTTAGAGGGGATAATTGGTTAATACCGGCAATGACGATTTTTATTAATTTACTTTGCCGGGGTAATAATAATGTTCCGGTAGTCTATAGGCCCATGATCTCCCTGGATCAGCAATGGCCCTGGTTCACCTTCTTTGCTGTCAATAGCCCCGCCGGTAATGCCCGGAATCTCCTGTTGGCATATCACCATAGTGCCATTGGCTACAATGGTAACTAAGCGCCCTACCAGTGTAATATCGTATGACTGCCATTCTCCGGCATCTTTTGCCATCATTTTGTTAGGCGGCAGGAAGCCATAAATGGCACTGAACTGGTTATTAATAGGTTCCGGCTCGCCGGTTTTGGTGTCAATTACCTGTACTTCATATCGGCCTCGCAGGTAAACACCACTGTTGCTGCCTTTTTGATAGCGAAATTCGATATGCAGTTTAAAGTCGCTGAATTTTTGATCGGTAATAAGGTTTGCGCCCGAGTGTTTACTCCTCAAAATGCCGGACTCAACTACCCATTGGTTTTTGCCATCGGTGTGCCAGCCTTTAGTATCTTTACCATTAAACAGCTTAACAGGCTTGCCCCAAACCGGTGGCTTGGCCCTGATCATTAATGGCGCCCTGACTCCCGTGAAATGGTAGGTAACCCCATCTGTATATACCATAGTCCCGGTTAGTTCTTCGCCTTTAAGCTCAAACTCAAAATCCATATTGCGATTTCCTTCTTCCCATTGTGGAGGAATGGAAAAGCTGTATTTACCATCATGAGGTTTAACTTCTGATATAGGGCGCGCACTCCCAAAGGCGTAGGTAAAACGACCTATCAGCGTGTGAGTTCCCGATTTTTGAACTTCCAGCCAGGATGGAAGGCTTTTGCCGCCTTTATCAATTGTAATATCCCAACGCCCGATAACCGCAGGATCTTTTGCCTGTTGAGCCCTGGCTCCTGAAATTATCAAAAACAGCAATCCAGCAATAAGCTGTATGCGGATAAGTCTGTTAATTAGGTTCTTGTTAGTGGTAGTTTGGTTTCTCATAATATTTAAATCTACAAACTAACATTCAATATTTAATTAAACGGGCGATTTTTTGGTTGGAGGTATTCTTTCAAAATGGAGTTAAGGTAATTGTATGAGAATTATTTTCTTAAAGTTTAGTTAACATTAGTAGTGTAGGTTTGTGGCACCCAATCATGGAAATTGCCGACTCTATTTTACTTTCGCGGATCAGGGAGGACGATCATTCGGCTTTCGACCTGTTGTTTGAACGTTATTGGGAGCGATCATACCGGGCCGCCAAAGCCAGGCTTGATGACGAAGCGCAGGCTCAGGATCTTGTGCAGGAAATTTTTATTAAACTCTGGCAACGCAGACAATCCTTAGCCATTCAAACCAGTTTTGAGCAATATTTACTAAGTGCGGTACGCTTAAGCGTGATCAGTTATTTCAGATCGCAAAAGGTTACTCACGTACGCCTTGAGGATGCACTGCAACGGGTGGAGTTGCTTGAAAATTCCATCCATGACCATGCAGGCTATCTTGAGCTGGAGCAAACGCTTGAACAGGCTGTTAAACACATGCCCGAAATGCTGCAAAAAGTTTACCAGCTACGTAGTGAAAACCATTCAGTAAAAGCTATTGCCAGCGAATTGGGATTGGCAGAGCAAACAGTAAAAAATTATATCTCCGAAGTATTGCGCAGGCTGCGTATCGTCATCTCCGAAAAACACCCTGAACAAAGCGCAGCTTACTTAGCACTGATATTGTTTGTGCTTTACAATTAATTAACAAAATGTTGATGTAAATTATAAGTACCTCCGGGGGCTTTTAACGACTTACTGTTGAAAACCCACTATGGAGCTACGTAAATTTATAAAACAACTTGGCCGGTATCAGAAAGGCAGTACCAATGAAACCGAAAAAGCCATAATTGAAGCCTGGTATGATTCATATGAGGCCGGGGGCGAAAAACAGTTATCTGTGAATGAACGCGAGCGTGTCAGAAATTCTATGCACTCGAAGATCAGCGGTTCCATCAACAAACCTGTACGGTCGATGTGGTTCGGTTATGGTATTGCAGCAAGTATTTTATTGTTATGCTCCTCAGCTGCCCTGGTATATTTTCTGACAAAGCCTCTATCCATTGTTCCCGAAACCTATACCACTTTAAGTACACTTAACGGCGAGATCAGGAAAGTAACACTTCCCGACAGTTCGGTTGTTTGGATCAATGCCCAAAGCCAGATCCGGGTGCCTTCTAATTTTGATAAAACTATACGGCAGGTTTACCTCGATGAAGGCGAAGCTTTTTTTGAAGTAAAGCATAATATTCACAAGCCATTCAGAGTCATCACTGCTCCCTTGCAGGTTCAGGTTTTGGGAACCTCGTTCAACATCAATGCATATCATAGTCTGTCTCATGTTAAAATCACGGTTGTTACCGGTAAGGTAGGGGTAAGTAAAGGAACAAAGTTGCTCTCATTTCTTACTCCGGGACAGGAACTCAGCTATTTGACTGACAAAGGAACCTTTGAACAGAAAAAAGTGGATGCGGGTCAAAGTCAGAGCTGGAAAGATGGTGACACTTATTTAAACCGGGTAAAGTTTGAGGAGTTGGCGTTAGTTTTCAAAAACCTTTATGGCCTCACGTTAAAAGCAGGTAACAAAAGGGTACATGATTACTTATTCACTTTACGTATTAAACGTAACACACCAGCCACAGAAACGCTGAAACTCATCAGCGCAATCCACAACGCACATTTCAGAAAGGAGGGTACCAACATAATTATTTATTAGCCCTTTTTAAAAAAGAAACCGGTCCCTGTTTCAGCAGGAGCCGGCTTTAATTTCAGCAGGTGAAGGTTTGCCGACCCCAGCCTGCAATGCTCAGCAAAATTTGACTATTACAAAGCAATCAAAAATATGAATTTCCATACACAGTTATGCAGACAGTTTATGCGTATCTCTTTTTTACTAATTTCCATATCAATAACCATCGGCCTGGTATCAGTAAAGGCGACAGAGTTAGCCGCCCAGGGTGTTAATACCCGGCTTGATATCACCATCGGGAACGAAGACCTTTCGTCAGTTATTAAAAAGCTGGAACAAAAGGCCAACGTTGCTTTTGCCTATGACGAGGTGTTTTTAAAACTTGCCGATAAGCATACCAATGCTGCGAGCTATCAAAACGAAAGCCTGAAAAATATCCTTACAGCCTTGTTAAAAGGGCAGGAGATAGGCTTTAAGGAACAAGCCGGTAATATTATACTTTACAGGCAGTTTACCGGGCGCATAAGCGGGAGGATAACAGATGAAAGCGGGCAGCCCCTGCCTGGTGCATCAGTAAGTATAGTTGGTACTTCTTTTGGAATGATGACCGACGCCGATGGCAAATACAATATCAGTCTGCCCGAAGGTACTTATACTGTGGCCGCTTCATTTGTAGGCTATACCCGTGTTGAATCGGCCAACGTCACGATAAATGGTAATCAGGTAACTACTTTAAATATCCGCCTTGTGGCCGGCAACCAGTTAAAAGAAGTAACTGTGAGTTATGGTAAGCAACGTATAAAAGAGGTTACAGGTTCGCTTACACAGGTTGACGCAGCACCGCTTCAGGACATGCCCGTAATGCAGTTCGCTCAACAATTACAGGGTAAAGCCGCCGGTGTTCAAATTGCACAAAGCAGCGGGCAGCCGGGCCGTGGGGTAGAGTTCAGGATCAGGGGAGCGGCTTCCTTTTACGCCAGCAACCAGCCCTTAGTAGTGATAGATGGAACTCCTGTTACCGGCAGCATCAATAACATGAACCCTGCCGAAATCGAAAGCTTCAGTATTTTGAAAGATGCTTCGGCTACGGCGCTTTATGGCTCACGTGCAGCAAATGGCGTAATCCTGATCACTACCAAGCATGCTAAACCGGGCGATGCGCAGATTGAATTTAATGCTAACTACGGTGTGCAGAAAATACCGGGTGAGCGCGTTCCTAAAATGATGGATGCGCGTGGCTTCGCCCAGTATATGAATGAAAAATTTGCCGACAGCCGTCAATATGAGCCTGGCTATACAACAGCCACCCCAGCCGATTATTTAAACCCCGAACAATATGGTGAAGGTACCAATTGGTATAAACTGCTTACCCGTACCGCTCCAATTCAAAGTTATGATATCACCATCCGCAGTGCGCGAGAAAAATCAAGTTCGACAGTTATGGCTGGTTACCAGGAACAACAGGGCGTACTGATCAATACCGGCACTAAATTGTTTTCATTGCGTATTAATCAGGACCTTTCCTTAAGCAATAATAAATTAAAAATAGGCTTTAACCTTGCGCCAAGCTATCGCCTTGACCACAATAACCGTTTAGGGACTGATGGTGTGGGTGGTTTGTTTGAACGAATTTTCGAAGCAAGCCCTTTAAAATCGCCTTATAACGCAGATGGCAGCTATAACCGCGATACTTACTCGCCGGGTATGGTGGCTTATATAAATCCACTGGCTCAATTCAACCTTACTAATGATGATTACAAAACAACCCGGATACTCGCTAACGGTTATTTAAACTATGAGTTTTTAACCGGTTTGAGCATTAAAACAAATGTGGCGATAGATAAAGGCGGCGAAACACGCCAATATTTCCAGTCGGGTGTGGTTACTTCAACAATAGGTCAGGCCACTGGTACAAACAGTTCGGTAGATAACGGATCGTATACTGCGGAGGCTAACCTTGTTTACCGTAAATCGTTTGGCGATCATAACTTTGAGGCCCTAGCTGGCTATTCTGCTCAAAAATATAGTGGCACCAATAATACGCTAACCGGTTTAGGTTATCCGAGCGATGATATCTCATATTTAACAGCCGCCACCAGCTTATCAGCAGGCAATAGCACTTATACAGCCTATTCCCTTTTATCAACTATTGGCCGCTTAAACTATAATTACAAAGGCAAGTACTTATTGCAAGGCGCAATTCGCCGTGATGGCTCCTCTCGTTTCGGCTCCAATCAGAGCTATGGCAATTTCCCATCGGTATCTGCGGGTTGGGTAGTAAGCGATGAAAAGTTTATGGATCGTTTCAGCTTTCTTAATCTCATGAAGATCCGCGCAAGTTACGGCGTAACTGGTAATAACTTCTTCCCGGGTTACTACGACGCACAGGCAACCATCGGGAAATATTACTATGAATTTGGCGGCGCAGCTGTAGCAGGCCAAACCATTAACCGGTTAGCTAATGATGATCTGCGCTGGGAACGCAATAAACAGTTTGATCTTGGTTTTGATCTCTCGCTATTCAATAACCGTTTGAATTTTACTTACGATTACTACCACAAAATATCCGACGGGCTTATCATGCAGCGCCCAATACCAAAAGCCTCTGGCTTTACCAGTATCCTGGATAACGTAGGTGCGATTGAATTATGGGGGCATGAGTTTACCGTTAACTCAAATAACCTTACGGGTAAATTAAAATGGACAACCAACCTGAATGTGTCCTTTGACCGTAACATGATCAAAAACCTGGTTTCTCCGGGCTATATCCGCCGTAATAATACCGTTTCGTCTGATTATTTCCGCCAGCAGGAGGGACACCACCTTGGCGAGTTTTATGGCTTCGTGTTTTTAGGATTGTATAAGGATGCTAATGATCTGGCTAACTCGGCCAAATATGGCAGTGCCTCAGATGTGGGTACTATCAAAGTTAAAGACATTAATGGCGATGGCGTTATTGATGATGTAAACGACCGTACCTTTATTGGCGACCCTACGCCAACCTTTACTGGCGGCCTCACCAATAATTTTGTTTATAAAAATTGGGACCTAAACATACATATGTCCTTTTCAGTAGGCGGTAAAATATTAAATGCTGCTAAATGGGCCTATCAAACCAATCTGGATGGTTCACGCGTGATGCTTGCGGCCGCAGCTGATCGCTGGCGATCGCCGGAAAATCCGGGTTCGGGCGTTTACCCGCGTACCAAAACGGGAACTACGGCGATGGGAAGACAAGTTAACTCGCAATGGGTTGAAGATGGCTCGTACTTAACTGCAAAAAATATCTCATTGGGTTATCGCTTTAACCTGGGCGAAAAGTTTTTGGTGCGAAGCCTGAGGGTATATACATCTGTTCAGCAAGCTTTTGTACTTACCAAATATTCGGGTATGAACCCTGAGATCAACTTCGCCGGGCTTGATCCTACACTGGGTATTGGCGTTGATGAAAATGCATACCCAATCCCACGCACCTTTTCATTTGGTGCTTCAGCAACTTTTAAATAATCTCCCAAAGACCATCGTATGAAAAAGACATATATCATCCTTGCTTTAACAGCGTTTACCGCTGCTTCGTGCAAAAAAGACTTTATTGATCTTACGCCCAAGGATTCCTATACCGACGCTACATTTTATAAAACCGTTGATCAGTTTAAACAGGCCGATATTGCAGCATATGCACCATTGCGTGATGTTTTGGTAAACGATTATTTTACTTCAGAAATGCGCTCGGATAATACTATTTATCAGCCCTATCCCAGCAATCGTGGTACTGCGTACTTATATCGCGAAAGCATTTCAAACTTTACAAACACATCTACCAACGATTACGTGAACGCTGTTTGGCAGCATTGTTATACAGGTATCTCGCGTACCAATATCGTTATTGAACGGTTAAAAACAACAGATTTTGATGCTGCTACCAAAGCCCCTATTGATGGACAGGCCAAGTTTTTAAGGGCTCTTTATTATTTTAAGCTGGTTAGGTTATTTGGTGGCGTGCCTTTATTTTTAAAGGAAGTAACCAAGACAGAAGAAGCCTTTTTGCCACGCTCGGCAGCAGATGCGGTATATACCCAGATCATTGCCGATGCAAAAGATGCTATAAGTGAATTAAGCGCTCCCTCGAAATTTCCGCAAACAGGAGAGGCTACCAAAGGATCGGCAACGATGCTGCTGGCCGAAGTTTACGCCACTCAAAAAAAATGGGCTGATGCTGAAACCCAGCTAAACACGCTTTCGGCTATGGGGTATGGATTAAACGCCAATTACGCAGATGCCTTTACTCCCGGAAATAAAAATAACAAGGAATCGATATTTGATATCCAGTTTTTGGAAGGGATAGTTTTGGGTACCACACCAAATCCGTTGCCGTTTCATTTTTTACCACGGAGTACCAATACCTCCATCATCACGGGCATCAACATCAATAACAGCTCAACCGGTGGCTGGAATACGCCCACACAAGATCTGATAAATACCTATGAGCCAAACGATAAGCGCCTGGATGCCTCCATTGGAATTGTTGAAGGTACTTATAATGCCAGCGACTTGTTTGTTTATTCGGCTAATAAAAGTGTAATTGGTTATACACCGGCGGCAGGTAAAATGGGTGTGCCTTATATAAAGAAATATGAGCATCCGCCACTCATTGCGGTTACCGGCTCAAGCGATAACTTTCCTATCTACCGATATTCCGATGCATTGTTGCTTTTAGCGGAGGCACAGAATGAGCAGGGTAAATCGCCTTTAACGGCATTGAACACAGTGAGGTCAAGAGCAGGATTACCGGCTACAACAACTGCCGACCAGGCAGTTCTACGAGATATCATTGCCCACGAACGACGGGTTGAACTGGCCTTTGAAAATCACCGCTGGAATGATCTCGTACGCACCGGCAAAGCTGTCAACGTGATGAACGCATTTGGCGCTGTGCTAAAAACACAGGTAAACTACCTTACACCAGATACTTACAACCTAACAGCCAATAAATTGCTGTACCCGATCCCGCAGCCCGAAATTGATTTAAATCCGGGTCAAATGACTCAAAACCCCGGTTATTGATTTACTATCCCTGCCTTCAGGTTGTTGAAGGCAGGGATATGGTTTAACGCTTCAAACTAAAAATTCATGTTACTGAAATACAGAAATGCATTATCAGCAGGGCTCTGCTTTGGCTCATTATTGCTGAATCACAATGCACAATCAAAAGGCTTATTGCCATTAACGGATACTGTTTTAAATGCTCCCGGACCGGCTGCAGTAGTTAAACCCGGCGATTTTTCAATTGCCGTCATCCCCGATTCGCAATACTACCTGGCCCAGGCGCAACTGGGTGGAACTTTTGATATGTTCAAAGCCCAGATTGACTGGATCCAAAAGAACCAGGTTAAAGAAAATATAGCTTACGTAGCGCACATGGGCGATATTACCGAACATGGCGATAACCCGGTTACAGCAAACAGCGAATGGTACCTTGCTAAAACCGCACTTTATGGCCTTGAAAATCCTGTTAGTATCCCTTATGGCCTGACAGTTGGCAATCACGACCAGTTTCCGGCACAGCATCCAGTTACAGGCACTACCAACGGCTATAACCAATATTTTGGCGTAAAACACTTTGAGGGCCGCTCGTACTACGGCGGTCATTACGGCAACAATAATGACAGCCATTATGACTTGTTCACTGCGGGCGGTGTTGATTTTATTGTAATGTTCCTTGAGTTTGATGCTTTTAATGAAGATCAGGCAGGGCTGTATAGCTGGGCTAACCAAATTTTAAGCAAAAACGCTTCCCGTAAAGCAATTGTAATAAGCCACTCCATTTTGCACTTTAATCCGGTAACAGGTTCCAATACACCGCAAGCGCCGTTTAACGCACAGGGCAAGGCTATCTACGAAAACCTTAAAAACAATACCAATTTGTTTATGATGCTTTGCGGGCATGTGGGCGATAATGGGGAAGGGTACCGCGTTGAAACCTATAACGGCCATACAATTAAAGCATTCTTGAACAACTATCAAAGCAGGCCCAACGGCGGTAATGGGCTAATGCGCTTATACAAATTTTCGGTTAAGGATAATGAGCTGTCGGTGAAAACTTTTTCGCCGTATGCCAAAACATATGAAACTGATGCCGACAGCCAGTTTACCGTCCCTTTATTTGATAATCCAGTAAAATAAGCCGCTATGAAGATCTTTTTTAAAACGCTGGCAATTATTGCCTTAACAAGTTTCCATGCCCTGGCACAAAGGCCTAAACATGTTGTGATCATCAGTATTGATGGCTTCCGTCCCGAATTTTACAAAGACCCGTCATGGGGAGCTTTTAATTTACAGCAAATTGCAGCAAAAGGCATTTATGCGGATGCCGTACGTGGAATATTGCCAACGGTAACTTATCCATCACATACCACAATAATTACAGGTAAGTTCCCGGCCAAGCATGGCATTTATTATAACGATCCGTTTGAAACGACAGAGCAGGCCGGTGAGCTTCGTTATACCGATGCCCGCCGCATTAAAACCGAAACCTTGTGGGATGCAGCACATAAAAAAGGCTTGACAACAGCATCGGTGCTTTGGCCGGTATCCGTAAATGCTCCGGTTGATTATAATATGCCCGATGCCGCACGGAATACCAAACTGGCAGATCCGCTTCAGCCTTTCAGGAGGTGGTCGACACCCGCCGGGCTGTTTGAGGAAATGGAGCAGAACGCCACCGGGCACCTATATAACGCCGACCTTGATGGCGCACTGAATACCGATGATAATCTTGCCCGTATGGCAGCTTATCTTATAGAAAAGCATAAACCCAACCTCATTACGGTTCATTTGGTTTGTGTTGATCATATGGCCCATGGTGAAGGCAGATTAGGGCCCGACGTAAAAAGGGCTGTGCTTGGTGTTGACCATAATATAGGGCGCATTATAGAAGCTACACAAAGGGCCGGGATACAGGATAGTACTGCTTATCTCATTGTAGGCGATCACGGATTTGTGAATATCCATACGCAGCTGGCACCCAATGTTTGGCTGGCCGGTGCAGGTTTGGTAGGCAAGAAACTGCAAAATGCCGATTGGAAAGCTCAATTTTTTCAGCAGGGTGGTACAGCGTTTTTATATGTAAAGGATAATGACGTAAAGACACTTAAAACAGTTCGTTGGCTATTAGACGCAGTACCCACAGCACAGAAAAAGCTATATCGCATTATTGAAAGACCTGAATTGGATAAATGGGGCGTTGACCCTAAAGTAACACTTGCTTTGGCTACCATCCCCGGTGTATCATTTATAAATGCTACCGAAGGGAATCCTGTTAAACCGGGCAATGGCGGTACCCATGGGCATTATCCCAACTTCCCGGAGATCAGCACCGGATTTTTGGCTTATGGCGTTGGTCTGGCTAAAGAAAAGATCATCCATGAAATGGGACTTGAAGATATCGCACCCATAGTTAACGAACTCCTCGGCCTCGATATGAAGGATTTTGACGGCGTGCTTTATCCCGGGCTTTTATCTCCCGCCGAAAAGAAAGTCAATTGATCAGTCATCTCGTATTATAAATCTTATAAAATACATCAACCTATCATGAAAAAAAACAACACAAATTTCAGTAAAGCAGCAGCCTGTTCTTTAGGCGGTCTGTTATTTTTTTCAAGCTGTCAAAAATCACAGCTCAATGAATTAAAGGCAATAAACAACGGCAATTTGCCGGTCACATCCAAGTTTTCGGCAACGGAAACAACTCCCGAGATCAGGGTATTATCTTTTAACGTAAGGCACAATGATGCTTCCGATCCTCAATCTATTACAGAACGCCAGGGTAATATCCGTCAAATTATTGTCGACAATAACCCTGATATTTTCGGTATGCAGGAGTTTTCAGATAACTCTTTCGAAACCTGGTTTATTCCGCAAATGGCAAGCCTTGGTTACGGCGTATATTATGATGAGTCGGCTGGTATGGGTACGCCAAAGGTTATTTTTTATAAAACAAATCGGTTCACCATGCAAAGCAGCGGTACCGTTGTACTTGGGCCAACCAATACAGGTACCTGGGCTAAACTACTTGATAATACTACCTCATTAAGGTACTTTGTGAGCAATAGCCACTGGCAGTTTGATTCACAGCCTGTAAGGATGCAAAACTCGCAGGCATTGGTGGCCGCTGTTAATCAATATAATACCGAGAACCTGCCCGAAATTGTTTTTGGTGATTTTAATGCCCAGCCAGGGGCCGATGAGATCAATAACCTGAAGAGTGGTTTAGATTTGGTAGATGCCCTGGGTGATACCGATGGCGATTTAACTTTTCATGGTTGGACTGCTACCGGTACAGGTAAGATAGATTGGATAATGAGCGACAGGAGCATGTCATTTACCTCATGGAAAGTGATCACGACGAGCTATAACGGCTTTTGGCCATCGGATCACTGGCCGGTAATGGCAAACTTTGTGCCCGGCATTTTTGGCGGTGCTCATGCCGATGCCAACGGAAAAAGTGTAAATGCCAATACCAAATTCTGGTTTGCGGACATCAACGGAGATGGCAAGGCTGATAAGGTATACTGGAACTCTACCTATGATAGCGGTCGCCCGCAGATTTTCCTTTCCAATGGCGATGGTACTTTTGCCTCTGCTGCCGTGGTTCATACCGCCGGAGCTTCTACCTCAACAACTACGCGTTATTATTATGCCGATGTGAACGGGGATGGCAAGGCTGATGAAATCCTTTGGGACCCAACGTTAAATTCCGGACATACACGCGTTTACCTGGCTACAACTAATGGTAATTTTAGTTCGGCCGTGATCGATAACCCCGAAGGTACAAGTGTAGGAACCACCACCATTTATAGCTTTGCTGATGTGAATGGCGACGGCAAAGCCGATAAGATCTATTGGAACGGTACTGTTGACTCAGGCCATACCCGTGTTTACCTGGCTACCTCAAACGGCAATTTCAGCGGAACAGTGGTTTCAGGCGCCGAAGGTGCAAGTACCACAGGCGGTTCGGTATTTTATTATGCCGATGTAAACGGAGACGGAAAGGCTGATAAGATCCTTTGGCAGCCAACCCTTAACTCTGGCAAACCTGCTGTTTTCTTGTCAGACGGTGACGGCACTTTTACTTCATCTACCTCATTTACTGACGCAGGAGCTTCGAGCGCTTCATCGGCTACGGTATTTTATTTTACTGATGTAAACGGCGACGGCAGGGCAGATAAGATCTACTGGAACCCGGGCAATTATTTAGGCAAGCTGAAAATTTACTACGCTACTGCTGCAAATACATTTGATGGACCTTATTACTCACTCAGAGGGACTTCACAAAGCGGAGATACCGATTTCTTCTTCGCCGATCTTAATGGTGACGGCAAAAATGACCAGACCAGGTGGAACTATGCTGAAAACAGCGGAGAATTAAGGAATTACTTTGCTAAGTAATTTCAATCACTCCTAATATTATACTCAATAAATTATTTACAAAAACACAAAACCAACTACCTTTTCAGGATAGTTGGTTTTGTGTTTTTATCAGGCAGTTGATTATTCTTTATCCATCTTTTCAAGCAATGCCAAAATTTTGTCAAGCTTGTCTACTTCAATAGCGTTTAAGCGCAATTGTAATTCTTCAATTTCTTTTTTAGCTTCCACATTGGTACGAAAATCCTCATTGGCCTGGGCGCGGTCGCGTTCATTCTGGCGGTTTTGAGCCATCATGATAATGGGGGCTGCATAGGCTGCCTGGGTCGAAAACAATAAATTTAATAGAATGTAAGGGTAGGGGTCCCAGTGGCCAACAAAAGCCACTACGTTTAGTGCCATCCATAAGGCAACAATTATGGTTTGAATAATAATGAACCTCCAGGAGCCCATGCCTGCTGCCACCGAGTCAGCCAATCGCTGACCAAAGTTCATGGAATCGATATGTCTTTGATACCAGTTTTTTTTATTGTTTGACATTTTTAAGAATTAAGATTTATATAGTAAATATATAAAATTAATTGGCATGACTGATTTTGTTGGAGGGAGCTTCTAACCCGTAAGCAAGAAACTTTCTCGATCCAAATGCTCAATTAGTAGCCAAATATTTCTCCCCTTAATCTTCAAATCTCTGTAACTTTAAAATACACATCACTATGTTAGATAGCCAAGAACATACACCTCAATACTGGCTCACACGCTTTGTACTTCTACGTTTGCTGGGGGCGATTTATGCAGTGGCATTTCTTGTAGCTATAAATCAAATACTGCCATTAATCGGTTCGCATGGATTGTTACCGGTAGATAATTACCTGCAACAGGTAAGCACTACATTGGGTTCAAAGGAAGCAGCTTTCTTCCGGTTACCTTCCGTTTTTTGGTTCTGGCATTCAGATTTTGCATTGTTGCTGGCTTCATGGGCAGGTTTGATCTTATCACTAATTGTTGTAGCCGGTTATGCCAATGCGCTATCAATGGGTGTGTTGTGGGTGCTATATCTTTCATTGGTACACGTTGGGCAAGACTGGTATGGTTACGGTTGGGAAATCCAACTAACAGAAACCGGTTTTCTTGCCATATTTTTGTGCCCGCTGTTGGATATGCTGCCTTTTCCTAAGCGCCCGCCACCGTTGCTCATCATTGTCCTGTTTCGCTGGCTCATCTTCCGGGGCATGTTTGGTGCTGGGATGATCAAATACCGTGGTGATGCTGTATGGCGAAAAGGAACCGCTCTTTATTATTATTTTGAAACCCAGCCAATACCAGGGCCGCTTAGCCGTTGGTTCCACTTTTTACCTCGTGTGCTTTTACGGTTGGGTGTCTGGTTTAACTGGCTGGCCGAACTGTTGGCCCCGTGGTTTGCCTTCGGTCCAAGATTGGGCAGGCATATTGCCGGTACCATCATATTCCTCTTCCAACTGTCAATTATCCTGAGCGGTAATCTTTCTTTTTTGAACTGGCTTACCATTGTGCCTGCGCTGGCTTGTATGGATGATAGTTTTTGGGCGAAAATTTTACCGGGTGTGCTTGTACGCAAAGCTGCGAAGGCTGCTCAAGAAGCAGAGGTTTCTACGCCCATGCAATATACCGCGATAATAGTGACTTGCATTGTCGGAGTGCTTAGTTTTCAGCCGGCGTTCAATCTCTTATCACCTAAACAAATTATGAATACCTCGTTCGATCCCTTAGAACTCGTCAATACTTACGGGGCATTTGGCAGCGTGGGGAAGGAACGTTACAACGTAGTTTTTGAAGGGACAAGCGACCTCAATCCCGTTAGCGCCGACTGGAAAGCTTATCCTTATAAAGGCTTGCCTGTGGCGCTGGCTCAACCGCCGCCACAGGTAGCACCTTACCAGTTACGGCTGGACTGGCAAATGTGGTTTGCAGCAATGTCCACAGCCGATCAATACCCCTGGACATATCATCTTGCCTGGAAGCTGCTGCATAATGATCCGGGTGTACTTGGTTTATTTGCCGGCAATCCTTTTCCGGGAAAGCCGCCGCGTTATATCCGTGCAGTTATTTACCGTTACCGCTTTGCCCGTCCTGAACAGAATGGTGGCCCTTATTGGGAACGAGAAAGATTAGGATTATGGCTACCGGCGCTTTCTGTTCAAAATCCTCAATTTGTTGCATACCTGAAAGGTCAGGGCTGGATAAAATAGTATTGTCACTAATAAAGTACATTTCCACAAACGATATTAAGATAGCTTTGTAGTAAACATGGAATTATAACAGCGCTATTTAATAATGACGATCTCTCAGTTTATAAAAAGAGCCCGAACCTGCTTTACTGCTATCGCTTTATTTACCGGCGTTTACTTTGCGCCCATGCAATATGCGTTGGCTCAGGATGGAACCAGATTTACTTTTAAACTTGATGGCAAGGCAAAAACCAGCGCCGGCGTATATTCAAAAGACGGAACCCTGGTACGTACACTTTGGGGCGGCGTAACCTATAATTCCGGCACTCATCAATTTAACTGGGACGGTATTGATGACGGTGGTCGCCTCGCTGCAAACGGCAGCTACGAGGTTAAAGTATTATCAAACAATGTAAAATATAAATGGGAGGGCGTAATCGGCAATACATCTGATTCTCTTAGCGGCACATCGGTTCATCATGCTATTGAGCGGATGTACGGCATGGCCATTAGCGGTAATAACGCCTATTTTGCAGTTGGGTATAACGAGCAAAGCAGTAGTACCTTCAAATTCAATATCCATACTCCTCAAAAAAAATCAGTAATACTCGGTAAAGGATTATCAGTGAAATATGTGACTACAGATGGCACAAATGTTTACTGGGCAGGTAATGATGCAGGCGTCGTAAATAACTGGATGGTGTTTGGAACTAAAGTAGCCAACGATTCGGAGAGCAGCTTTACCAATGGCCAACCTGCAATAACAAAATATGGCCGTAAGTATAAAAGCGTTTTAGATAATATAAATAATGATAAATCGGAGATTTCGGGCCTCGCTGTCCAAAAACATGGCCGGTATCTTTTTGTAGCGCACAAAAATCTGAATGAGTTACATGTTTTGGATAAAACAACGGGGGAGCTTTTACAAAAGCTATCATTTGATACGCCTTTAAGTATAGCTACTGATGATAAAGGCCATGTTTGGCTTATCTATTCAAAAAATGGCAAACGCATTGCAGAAAAATTTACCGTTGAGGCCAACGGTAAATTAAATCCTTCAAATGTTACACTGGAAGGACTAACCGAGCCGCAGGCATTGGCTATAAGTCCAAATGGTAAAACACTCATAGTGGCTGACGGAGGGGACAGTCAGCAGCTAAAAGCATTTGATGTTGATAAAGGATCGCCTTTGTGGACGTATGGCACAGCGGGTGGCTATGTAACCGATCCTAATGTGCGTAACGATAAGTTCTATTTCAATGAAACTAAAGGCCCGGGCACTTTTATTGCTTTTCAGCCCGATGGCAGTTTTTGGGTGGAAGATCCCGGTAACTCAAGGGCACAGCATTTTACAGCCGATAGAAAGTTTATTGATAGGATCATGTATTTGCAAACTTCATACAGTTCGTTTGTTGATGCTAATGATCCGTCGCGGGTGTTTTCAGATTATCTTGAATTTAAGGTAGATTACAGCAAGCCACTGGCCGCTAATAATGGTTCTTGGCAGCTGGTGCGTAACTGGGGGCATAATATCCCGGCCGAATATGATGATAAATACAACAGGCTACGGGGCGTTGCAACATTAACGAACGGTAAAACTTATGCTTTGCTTACACATAGGTTCAGAACACTGGTTAGCTGGAAGCTTGTCGAATTACCCAAAGCAGGGCCGTTGCGAATAACCAGTGTTGATATCCCTATGGATAATACACAACTATACCCGGATGGCTCGCTTTATAAGGTTTCAACATTCAGGGTAGGGGTGCCAACCGTTTTTACTAAAAGAGAGCTTTTAAAATTTACGCCCGACGGCGACCCTATATGGGGCCCGCAAAATACGATAGCCCAAACCCAACCCGCCGAATTGACGGATCCGGGCTATCATGGCAACAATACCTTGTTGAAATCAGGTGAGATTACTTCTTCAGGAGTTATTGCATTATTTGATGGTACTACTGCCAATTGCTGGCACCTTGGAGGAATAAAAGTTGGCGGCGATAAATTGCTTTGGCGTGCAGCTCCGAGCACTACAAAAGAATACTGGGGACCGTTTCCTGCTGATGGTACTTTTGATATTGGAAACCATACAAATTACCCTGGGTGCATAGCTATGGTAAGCGGACGCAGTATTTTTTGGGGCTATCATGGCGAGTTTTGGAAAAACAGCGAGGTAAACAAATGGACACAGGTTTATGATAACGGTTTGTTTGTCGGGCAGTTTGGTGTCGCCGGCCCTGAGGCCGGGAGCGTTGAAGCCGCTGCCGAAATGGCGGGGAACTGTTTTGCTGCATCAGTTGTAAAATTGCCTAATGGCGATACCTACCTGTATCATAATGACGAAAGTATGCACGGCGGCGTGCACAGGTGGAAAATAAGCGGGTTATCAAGTATAAAAGAGCAGGTTATCCCTATCAATTTAGCTGTTAATACGCACGGTTTATCAACGGAAAGCATAATAACCGCTTCTGGTTCTGCGCGTAGTTATAATGGTTTTGTAGAACCATCATATTCAGAGCGATATGAGTTTTCCTTAAAAGGTGATAATATAGCCGATTGCAGGTTGTGGGTGGATGGAAAATTGATTGTCCCACAAAAAGGTACTTTAATGGAGTTGAATAAAGGGACGCGTTATCCGGTACGCTTAGAAGTCCCGGCCGGAGTTGATAACAAAAATGCAATACAACTTTATTGGAAAAGCGCCAGTCAGCCTGAACAGTTAATTTCTGACGAACAGCTTTATAGTTTAAAATCATCCGGCGCTTCATCTACTATTCAACTGATGGCCGACCTCCCAAATAACAGCACCCTCGAAAATGGCCGCTACGGCTGGAAACGGCAACCGGCTATTGACGATAGCACAAATAAATACACCCAATGGTGGAATGTACATACCAATATCAAAAGCTACCGCAAAACCAACCCGGATATTTATATCGATTTTCGCCAGCAAAATAAAGCGGCGCTTTTAAGCCGTAGCCTTGGTAATCAGGCAAATCTCGTTTCCTGGACATTATCTGGTATTGTTAACTTCACTCAAAATTGTGTTAACGTTGGCGCAGGCAATAGCTTTGATGAAAACAACGGGGTTTACCTGGAGGTATTGGACAAAGCGCAAAAAGTAATAGCGCGCGTGTTTTTGCACTCTGCTGTTTATCGCGGTGACGTGAGTTTGTTGGTAAATGAAACAGTTATTTATAAGTTACAATACGACAAGGTTAAAAAATTGGAAGATTACTGGCCACGCATCACCCTAAAAATGAATAACGGCCGCTTACAAGCTACGTTTGGTAATAGCAGTTTTATAGCCGTTCAAAGCTCCAATAATGCGGATCTTAAAAGCCCTGCGTCAGTGCGGTTAGTCTGCTCATCGCTCAGTAAAAAAGGAGGGTATACTTTAGGTTTGGATGCGTGGAAATTTGAAAAGAAATAATGCGATAATATCGCTCTAATTTCTCATGCTTTGTAGTTAGAATATCACAATTAAAAAGGCGCTGCCCGCATCCAGGCAGCGCCTTCATCTGTGTCATTCCAAATTGAAATTAATAACCAGGATTTTGCTTAAACTGCGGGTTAACATTCATGATATCGCGCCCAATAGGAAAGATCTCTGTATGTTTATCCCCATCTGGTTTTTTATCCCACCAGGTGCCGGTGTTGAATACGCCCCAGCGGATCAGGTCGGTGCGGCGACGGTTCTCGCCGATAAATTCCCTGCCCCATTCATCAAGCATTTCCTGATCGGTAAGCTGACTGCCGTCCGGGCTATATAAGCTTGGTGAGTCAGCTGGATAGTTACGTTTTCTTACCTGGTTCAGGTAATTCGCCGCGCCGGCTTTATCACCGGCCCGGTAACGGCATTCGGCAAGGGTGTAGTAAATCTCCGAAAGGCGGATCTCGGCATAAGCAGAGGTAATCCGGTTAGGATCTGGCGTAGGATAAAACGGATATTTAACCAGGAATACGCCCGAGTTATGATCAGCATGATTCATATCTGATTCTTTATCGGTTATTTTGGTTCCGGGTTTTGCGCCCAGGAACATCCCAACCTGGTCGCGGATAAACAACGGATAGGGTCCTTTATTTCCTTTAACAGTATCAGTACGGCTTACACCGTTTACGATATGGGTATATGGCAGGTAGCCATACAAAAACATCCCTTCGCGCTGACTGTTGCCCAGGTTTTTGTACTTCTTTAACCGCAAATCGTCGGGGTATTTCTGAAACTTAACAAAGGGTTTGCCTAATTGAAAAGTATATTCTACACTATCCACATCCCGCCCTGGCTGTAACGCGTAACGCGGGTTTGATTGGTTGAAGTCGGTAAACCCACAATACAGCGGAGCTGCATCGTAAGTCATCCCCCAAAAAAACATACCGCCGTCATACTGCCAGTGCGTACGTGCAAGCGAGCCCGGAAACCCATAAAGCACTTCTGAGTTTAATGTTGTATTGGTGTAATCAAATGGGGCATCCCACCGTGTGTCAAGCTGGTAAGCACCATATTTGCCACTAATGATGTCCCGGCAAACGGCCTCGCATTCGGTGAATTTTTCTGTGCCGATATAAACTTTAGCATTAAGGTAAAGGCGTGCCAGTAAAGCCGCTGCACCCGCCTTTGTCCACCGCCCTATACCGGCCGCTCCAAGCTGCTCACGTGTGGGCAACCCGTCAATAGCACCCTTCAGTTCCGATTCAATATAAGTGAAAATTTCCTGCGGGCTGGACTGCGGATTACCCTTTGTAGAGTTTTTTACGTCAGTAACGATCTCAATATTGCGATAAAAGTCAAATGCTCTTAAATAAAACCATGCCCTCAACGTATGCAGCTCCGATTTGAAGTCTGTTAATTCGGCATCGGTAACACTGAGTTTTGAAGGATCTTTGACGCCCTCCATATCTGTTAGTGAATTGGTAGCCAATACAATTCCCTGGTAAAAGTTATTCCACGCACCTGTTGTGAAATTATCTGTAGTGGTCCAGGTGTGATAATGCATGCGTTGGTAATAACCACCATCCTGCCAGTCGCCTTGCCTGTTGTAGGTGCCAATTTCGTCGGTGGCGTCTTCGCCGGCGGCATAAACGTCATTGCCTTGTATACTCCAGTAAGCATGCTCAAAGGGACGTAGGAAATCCCTGATCACATCGTCCCGTCGGGTCAGGAAGCTGGCTGCATCCACCTTGTCATATACATGTTCATCCAGTTTGGTACAGCTGCCGGCTAGTAAGGCCGATAGTAAAATGCCGCTGATATATAATTTATATTTTTTCATGTTTTGTAGATTTAAAAGGTTGCCTGCAGACCAAGAATTAGTTGAAGTGTTGCCGGATAATAATTTAATGAAGTGTTTACACCCGGTGTAAGTCCGTTAACCTCTACCAGGTCGGGATCGCCGCCGGTAAAACTTGTAAACGTATGCAGGTTTCTGCCAGTGGCATAAACGCGTATCGATTTAAGGTATTTGGTTTTAAATGGCTGCGTATAACCTAAGGCTACGTTATCTATTTTTACAAATGAGCCATTCTCCAAAAAATAGTCGGAAGCGATTGCTGTGGTTGCCGGGTTGGTTAACAATGAGTATTTGCTCTTTTTATCGTATGCCGACTTCAGCACATTGGCATCGCTCTGGCTTGATGGTGTCCCGATATAAAATGCAGACGTGTTGAATATTTTATAACCAAATGTACCGCGCAGGAAGATGCCCAGATCGAAACGTTTGTACCTGAAAGTATTTCCCATGGAGCCGATAAACTTCGGCAGGCCATTTCCTACAAATTGTTTATCATCTGCAGATGCCTGGTTGGCCTGAACTATGGTGCCATCTTTTTTGTAAACCTGTAAAGCTCCGTCCTTATTCACACCTGCCGAGCGCAGCGTGTAAAACTCGCCAATGCTGCGACCTTCCTGGATGCGTTGGATATTGCCCGGAGAGCCAGGGGCTGGCAACCCAGCAAGCTCAACAAATGGAGCACCTTTATAAATATCGTTAGAGAACGAGATGAATTTATTGCGGTTATAAGCCAGCGCAAAGGTTACATTGTAATTGAAATCGCTGTTTCTGACAACTGCACCATTAAGCGCCAACTCCAACCCGTAATTTTTCATGGTGCCTACGTTGGCAAAGGTCTGTGTTTGAGAGTTTGGCGGCAGCGGTACGTTGTAATAACCCAGCAGGTCCTTGTTTTTGCGGATATAATAGTCGAGCGAACCGGAGATGCGGTTGTCTAAGATGGAAAAATCAAGGCCAACGTTGAAGTTGATTGATTTTTCCCATCTCAGGTCGGGATTAACATTTGAGGTTGGCCCGTAAACCTGGTAAACCTGGCCATTGTATGGAAAATAGCCTGCTCCACCGTATAGTAGTAAGGAGAGATAACTATCAAAATCCTGGTTGCCTGTAACACCGTAATCGGCACGCAGCTTCAGGTCATTTACCCATGGGAGTGCACCTTTCATGAAACTCTCTTCAGAAACACGCCATGCCGCGGATGCAGCCGGGAAATTTCCCCATTTATTGTTAGTTCCAAATTTTGATGAACCCTCACGTCGTACGCTTGCTGTTAAGATATAGCGATTGTTAAAATCATAATTAGCCCGGCCAAAAAATGAAATGAGGGTTGACCCGTTTTGTGTTGAACTTACAGCCGATTGGCCCTGGCCTGCAGCGCCGCCATTATACAATCCGGAGCCGAGGTTATTCCATAGATATGAATCAAAAGGGAAGTCGTAATTCTGAGCATAAAACGTATTGTAGTTGTATAATGTATATGAATAACCACCTAATGCTTTGAAATGATGGCGCCCCAGATCAAATGAATAATTACCGGTCCATTCTACGTTTTTCTGATCATTTTCCTCTTGCCGTTGCGATGCAAAGTTAGTTTGCGTTATTTTACCAGCGTGTACAATTGATGAAAGGGTAGAAGGGGTGAAATTATAGCTCCTTGCCGACCGGCTTATTTCTGATATTGTAACAGTTGTGCTCAGGTTTTTGAGGATATTAACCCTTAATGATCCATTAATGTCCAGCTCTTTAATTTCCGCTTCTGATTTAATTACGTTGGCATTTTCAACAGGGTTATTGGAGAAGAATCCGGTGTTGATGTAATTGTACTTATGAGCGGTATCGTAAATTGGATAAGTTGGGTTAAGCGTGAGCGCATTGTTGAAATTGCCCTGATCGGAGTTTTTAGTATTCATATACCTTGGGGCAACACTCAGTGAAGCTACAAAAATGCCATTATCGGTAGCATGGTTTACGTTAATCCGTGCGCCGTACTCTTTTTTATTGGCGCGCAGGTCGATCCCATCGGCATTACGGTAATCGGCAGAGGCGAAGTAATTCGTTTTACCAGAACCACCCGACAATTGAATTGTATGTTTTTGAGCAAATGCAGGCGAGTTTGTAACTGCATCCATCCAGTTGGTTTTAGCGCCATAATCCTGTCCCTGGTTGTTTTTTACCCGGTCATTGATAAACTCATCGGGTGTAAGGTTTTGCAGGCGATTGGTCAGGTAATCGAAGCTTGCATAGCCTTCGTAAAAAGTACGCGCCTGCGACGAACCTTTTTTGGTGGTGATGATAATAACGCCATTACTTCCCCGTGTTCCGTAAATAGCAGATGCGGCACCACCTTTAAGCACATCGATGCTTTCTATGTCATTTTGATTGATATTATCGATGTTGCCTCCAGGCACCCCGTTTATCACATACAGCGGACCTAAACCGGCGTTCCGCGATGAAACCCCTCGCAACTGCACTTTAGGAGATGAGTTTGGATCGGCAGTGGCGGTATTGGTAATATTGAGGCCTGCCACTTTGCCCTGTAAAGACATTAAAGGACTGTTGGATGCCACGGGAAGCAAATCTTTAGAAGAAACGTGGGTAATGGCACTTGATACTTCACGCTTATCAAGTGTGCCATAGCCAACACTTACCACAACAACTTCCTGCAGCGATTTGCTTGAGGTGGTAAGTGAAACATTCAGTGTTCCATCACTGGTTAGCGGTACTACGCGGGTAGAGTATCCGATATAGGAAAAAGAGATGGTTTTTGCAGATGCAGGGATGCTGAGCGTATAAACACCTTTAGCATTAGAGGTAGTGCCTACCGACATACCGGTTACTACCACACTTACGCCGGGTAATGGAGAACCGTCGGCGGCATCCGTTACGGTGCCGGTCACGGTTCTGTTTTGAGCCAGGGCAGCACTGGTAAAGATACAACAGAGCGCAAAGGCGCTTAGCCTGAGTAAAAGTTTTTTGTACATAAGAAGAAAATATTAATTGGTTTTAGAAGTTAATTGAGCCGGGAAATAACGCCCCCCGGCAACGGCGAAATGCAAGCCACTAAGGCGGCGCATATGTCCGGATTGTGTTTTTCATTATGGTAGATTTTAAGCGGTAAGCAGATGGCTTTTCGCTAATTGGTTTCGTGTGCAAATAAGGCGGATAGGCACTAAGACACAAGCCCTGGCAGGCAAGCCAAAGAAAAATCCAACTTCAATAAAATCCAACTCCCTGTTTTGTAATGTATTACAAAACAGTTGTATTGAAAAAATCCAGATTATAATTGCCGTAATTATGCTTTGGGAGGGGCTAATTGGATGCTCATAATACGTTGCTCAAACTCGTCGGCCGGCACAATTGCCTTTGACCGTGTACGGAAACGGTAGGTATAAACGGTGCTTACGGTATATTCAAGAATAGCAGCAATCATCTCATTACTGTTAATACCTAAGCGCATAAGGGCAAATATTCTGAGATGGGAGTTTAAGGTACCGGGCTTTTTAGGTTTTACACGGTCCTTCTCACGAAGAAGTGCATTGAAAGCATCGGGGAAATCAGGGAACAGTTTAAGAAATACGCTGTCAAATGTGCGGAACAACTGTCTGCGTTCCGCGGCTACATCAATTCCATCAACCACACGTAAAACCTCCTCAGTGGTAGCCGATTTTATTTTCCGGTGAAGGTTGTTCTTTAACTTATCAATTTTAAGAATAAAGCCCGACAGCTCGCTGAAGAAAAAACCGATATACTCTTCCTTAATACGGCCTTCTTCCCAGAGTTGCTGGTTAATTTTTTCAAGCGCCCTGTTATTTTCTTTGATGATCCGTTCTGCCCGGCGTACCTTCCTTAATTGAAAAAAGATGATAAAGCAAACTAAGCCTATAATTATCGCTATAACAAATACAGATACCAGGTAGATCAGAAAACGCTGCCGTTGTTGTTGTTCTAATAAAACGCGCTTTGCCGCAACTATCGGCAGGATACGTACAATCTCGTTTTGATTAAGGCGCGATCCGAAACGATTTGCCTGTGTTAAAGCCTGCTGCAAAAAGTAAAAAGCATCTTCCATACGACCTTGTTCATAAAGCGTAGTCCCCAATGACAACATGGCCTGGGCACGGTAGGTAGACGTGTGAATGTCATTTATTGCAGCTTTTGTCAAGAGTTGTATTTTTTCATCGCCGCTTCGGTAACGGCTCAGGCCTGTAACTACCATTGCTTCTTCATGTGCAGATAACCGCCTTTTCATCAAAGTAAGATAATATACAAGCGGATGGGGGCCTTTTCCCGGTTTTTGCTGGGCCTGAAGTATCAAGCGTTCAAAAGTTCCCGGAGTTGTCAAATTAATGGCAGAATCAAGGTAGCTATACTTCCTGTTAAAATCATCCGGAGAATAGAATGCATCACGGTTGTATTTTGCCAAATCTGAATAAGCCCAGGAATAAAGAATGTAATATTGCTTTTTTGAGCCTGTATTTAAAAGTGCAGGTGATATTTCCCGTAAACAATCAAATGTTTCCTTGAACATACCGGATGCGATAAGCGTAGTACCAAGCCTGAGCCGGTTTTCGGCGAGCCTCGCACTATTCTTTGATTGCCTGCTTAGTTCTATCAGGCGTTGTGCATAAACAAATGTTGAATCATACCGGTAATCCCTGAACGCTTCAAAAAGTTGTTGGGTAGCCAGATATCTTGCTTCGCTATATTCCGCTGGTAATGATTTTAGTTGCTTGCGCAGTTTGTCAATCTGTTCCTCCTGCCGTGTATCGTAATTAATTCTGTTGGCTATTTCCTGTTTCAGCACCTTTAGCAAACTATCTGTTTTAGCATTGGCAAAAGTTATAACAGGGCATAGTACAATGATAAATATTAGCAAAAGCAGGTTTTTCATAGCAAGATTTTCTAAATGGCAGCGTGGGCAAAAGTAATGCAATCAGCACTTGAATGCCACTGTCGCAAAAATGTTGCGTGGGGATACCTATATCTATGCTTCGAGGTTTTGCCTGCTTTAAAATCGTTAGGGGATGTAAGGGCCGCGTACCACCAGTTTATCACCTGAATCATCTAATTCAAATAAATGCGGAATCCTGCGGTAATGGCCATTAATATCCTGGTGGCTATGTACTGCCATCAAGAGTTTGCCCTGCAGCGTTTTAAAAATCATTCCATGTCCGAAATTTGGCGGTGTAATCGGATCTTTCTCCTGCACCCAGGGGCCATCTAACGTACCGCTTGTGGAATAGGCTACCCCTTGCGTGTAAACAGAATATATCCAACTTGTCCAGATCATGCCCAGCCGCCCGGTTTGCGTAAGAAATAAGTATGGCCCATCTGTTACTTTGTTAGGTCGATCATTTCCGTTTTCGTCTTTTTCCCTGCTCCATGGTGAGTCGCTTGCGCGGAACAATACTTTGCCGGTTCCAACCGATCCGCTGAGGTCTGGTTTAAGTTCAATCTTTTCGATGGTACCGTTCCAGTTTTGCAACCATTCGTAGCAATAAACCATGTAAGGTTTGCCATTTTTGTCAATCCAAAAAGTACCGTCAAGCGTTGGTTTATTAGCGGGCAGATAGGTAGCGTCTTTCATTGGTACGTAAGGACCGTCGGGTTTATCGCTTACTAAAATATGAGATGCCCTGCGTTCAATCACATTGCCCTTGACTGTATCAATCTTTACATCACGGTTAGTAAACGTAGCGAAATAGTAATATTTGCCTTTGTATTCGTGCAGTTCGGCAGCCCAGATCATAGGGCGAGGCCCCATCCATGATTGCGGATCGGTTTGGGCAACCTGAAACGGGCCGTCCCATAATTTGAGGTCCTTGCTTTTCCAAAGCATGCCACCGGTGCCGGTCATGTAATACATCGCTGTTTTATGGTCGGCCAGGATAAATGGGTCGCTTAAGTGGATTGAATCAAGTGGGATATTTTTTTTGGAGATAATCGGTCTTTCCTGGGCAAATGAAGCAAAATGAAAAATAGTTAAAAAGTAAAAAAGGGTGAGCGTTTTTTTCATAGCGTTAGGTTATGAGCCTTTATTGGTTAAGCACGAATTACGGTACTTTTTAATTTATATGTAGGGGACAAAATAATATTTTGAAGGGGGCGATAATTATTACGCTAAATCATAGGCTATCATATGTCTGATTTTTTATTCATAAAAAGAAAAAGCATGGTTTTGATGTGCTTATAACAGCTTTTAAATTTATTTTCGCAAAAAATATTCTCTTAATGAAAGAACAATTATCAGCATTGCTTATAGCTTTAAAAGAAGGCACTACCACATTTAATGAAGTAATTGAATTTATAGCAGCTCAATACCTGCATCAGCCAACGGCATTTAAAAACGGTGATTTTTATAACGAAGCCACACAGAACCAGGGCAGCGCCCGCGTTTTTGCGTTTGCACAGATCAATAACCTAACAGCAGCAGACACACTTTATTTATTTGCTGAACATTACAGAGCAGTTTTGGCAACGCCAGCCGGTACCGATCATCAAAACATCCGGCAGTTTATGGCTCATGGCTGGGCAGGAATAGCATTTGAAGGAGAAGCGCTTGTACCTAAATCGGAACAGGTTTAACTGAGCGGTCAATATTTAGTATATAAAAAAGGAGGTATCTAATTAAGATACCTCCTTTTTTAGCACTTTAAGTACTGATATTAAGCTTTAATACCTTAATCTCTCATATTGATGTATTGCAGCGGTTGGCCAAAATCTTCGGCACGGCAAAGGCTTATAACCGCCTGCAGGTCATCTATCTTTTTGCCTTGCACACGTACCTGATCATCCATTATTGAAGCCTGTACCTTAAGGCCACTGTCTTTGATTTTCTTTACGATCTTTTTGGCGGCTTCTTTATCAATACCTTCCCTGATCTTAATTTCCTTGCGGATCATATTGCCCGAAGCATATTGCTCTTTACCAAAATCAAGTGCTTTAGGGTCTAGATGCTGTTTTACCATACGGCTTATAATACTGTCTTGTATGGCTTTAAGGCGCATATCGTTTTCAGTAACTATAGTAACCTGGTTTGTTTTTTTATCCAGGTCGATAGTGCTTTTTGAATCGTTAAAGTCGTAACGGTTCAGGATTTCTTTTTTTGCGGTATTTATCGCGTTATCAAGCGTTTGCCCGTCTATCTTACTAACTATATCAAATGTTGGCATAAGTAGTGTATTGGTTATAAATGTTTTGCAAAGCTAATGTATTGTTAACATACAGCGCAATATTGCAACAAATTGTTTAACTTCTGCAATAAATAATGGTGAACGAAAACAGGTTAATTCCTCACGAGTTAATATTAAGTTAACAAATAAATAAGCAGATTTGTAACATCTGGCTGTAAAGCAAGAAATTCTTATGGATAAACAGGTTCCCTTAATTAATAGAGAAATAAGTTGGTTATATTTTAATGATCGGGTTTTGCAGGAAGCAGCCGATCCAACAGTCCCACTGATTGACAGGATCCGTTTTTTAGCCATATTTTCATCCAACCTCGACGAGTTTTACAGGGTAAGGGTAGCCACGCTGAGCCGTTTAGCGGCCCTGAACGAGAAATCTAAGGAGATACTTGGTTATAACCCCAAAAAGGTACTTAACCAGATCAAAAACATTGTGGTAAGGCAGGAACGAAAGTTCAATAATCTTTACGAAAATATTATTGTTAAGCAGCTTGCTGAAGAAAAAATCTTTATCCTGAATGATAAACAGCTTAACGTAACCCGTGGCACCTTCGTTAAAAATTATTTCAGGGAGAAGTTGCTGGCCACATTGGTGCCTATCATGCTCAATGATACTTTACCGCTGCCCGAGCTTAGGGACAGGGCTGTTTATTTTTTTGTAAAGCTTACTACCAATAAAAAAACGCGATTTGCCCTTATCGAGTTTCCGGATAACCTTTCGCGTTTCGTAAAGCTACCCGATACCAATAACCTGAAGTTTATTATCCTGCTTGATGATATTATCAGGTATAGCCTGGAGGACATCTTTTTCATTTTTGAACACGACAGCATCGAGGCATATTCCATTCAGCTTACCCGCGATGCAGAGCTTGACCTTGATAAAGAAGTGAGCGAGAAATTTGTCGACTCGCTGGCTAAAAGCCTTCAAAAGCGTAAAAAAGGCAAGCCCATGCGTTTACTGTATGATTCAGACATGCCTATGGACATGCTGAAGTACCTGGTGAATAAAATGGGTTTACATGGCGAAAGCCTTATCCCGGGCAACAGGTACCATAATTTTAAAAACTTCATCTCGTTCCCAAACGTTGGTGGTCCCGAGTTAGAATACAGCAAATATGTACCGTTACCGGTTGCTGACCTTTCGTTTGGTAAAAGTCTTATCGAGCTTATTGCTAAAAAGGATTATTTGGTAAGTACACCATATCAATCATATGATTATATAATTCACTTTTTACGTGAGGCTGCTATTGACCCGAAAGTAAAGGAGATCAGTATTTCCGTATATCGATTAGCCGAAAATTCGAGGGTGATTCACGCTTTGATCAATGCAGCCAAAAATGGTAAAAAAGTAAACTGTCTTGTTGAGTTAAGGGCCCGTTTTGACGAGCAAAATAATATCCATTGGAGCAACAGGCTTGAGGAAGAGGGTGTAACTGTGCTTTATGGCGTTCCCGGCTACAAAGTGCACTCAAAAATATGTTTGGTAAGCCGTACCGAAAAAGGGAAGCTGGCTTATTATGCCTGCCTTTCCACAGGTAACTTTAACGAAAAAACTGCGCAGATCTACGCCGATCATACCTTGCTAACAGCTAACAAAAGGATCACTGATGACCTGGTGAATGTTTTTAAAGCTATTAACCGGGGACAATTAGCTAAAGGACTCAAAAGCCTTATCGTATCGCCAATTGATTCGAGGCTGGCAATTTACAAGCTGATTGATAACGAGATCAAAAACGCAAAGGCAGGCAAACAGGCATACATGATCCTGAAAATGAACAGCCTTGCCGATGAAGACCTGATTAATAAGTTATACCAGGCCAGCAATGCCGGGGTAAAAATCAAGATGATCATCAGGGGAATGTGCTGTTTAATAGCTGGAGTAAAAGGCTACAGCGAAAATATTGAGGTGATTAGTATTGTAGATAAATACCTTGAACATGCCCGCGTACATATTTATTGCAATGGTGGTAAGGAGCTCATCTACCTTACGTCGGCCGATTTCATGACCCGTAATATTGATAACCGAGTTGAAGTTGGCTTCCCGATTTACGATGAAAAACTACAGCAGGAGATAAGGGACATTATTGATATCCAGCTTGAGGATAATACCAAAGCCCGCGAAATCAACAGTCAAAATACTAACAAATACCACAAAACAAACTCGCCCGAAAGTCACCGTGCGCAGATAGAGATATATAATTATTTAAAAAGTAAAACAAAATAACATTGAGATACGCTGCCATTGATATAGGTTCAAACGCCGTGAGGCTTTTAATTGCCGACATAATTCAAAACACCGGATCGGTGTCATTCAAAAAAAATACCCTGATCCGTGTTCCTTTGCGTTTGGGCGATGATGCTTTTATTCAGCAACATATATCTGAGAAAAAAACTACGGAACTGGTTAAATCAATGGTTGCTTTCCGTAACCTGATGGATGTATACAAGGTTACAGATTATTTAGCCTGTGCAACATCGGCCATGCGCGAAGCCAAAAACGGAGAAGATGTTGTTAAACTGATCAAAGAGGAGGCAAACATCGACATTGAAATTGTGCATGGATCGAAAGAAGCCAGCATTATTTATGCCAGCCATGCCGAACAAAACATTGATAAAAGTAAAAATTACCTGTATGTTGATGTTGGCGGCGGTAGTACAGAGCTTTCATTGTTTTCAGCAGGAGAGTTGATCGTTTCCCGATCATTCAACATAGGCACCATTCGCATCCTTGACAACCAGGACACCGAGGAAACATGGAACGAGATGAAGGACTTCATACGCGATAATACCCGTAACTTCAAACAATTATCGGGCATTGGTACCGGTGGCAATATTAACAAGCTTTTCAGATTATCTGAGGAGAAGGAAGATATGCCGCTAACTTTTGCTAAACTAAGGTCATTATACACTTACCTGAGTTCGTTTTCATTAAAAGACAGGATCAACGTGCTTGGCCTTAACCAGGACAGGGCCGATGTTATTATTCCTGCATGTGAAATTTACCTTACCGTAATGAAAAATGCCAATATTAAAAATATCTATGTGCCAAGGGTAGGTATGGTTGATGGTATTATTCAAACTTTAATAGAGAAAAATTTACAATAAACAGGTTAAAATTATTTTAACAAATTGTTTAATAATTTAAAAACTCTTATTACATTTGTAGTGCCCTCTCAAGGGCATGTTTTTCATAGGTAGATGTAGGGTCGGGTACAAGTTATTCGACCCTTTTTTGTGCCCCTAACTTTTTGTGTGTTCGGGTGGTTGAAGGAGTAATTATGAGGAAAAAGATAGTTGTTGCTATTACGGGCGCCAGTGGCTCAATATATGCCAGTCTGCTGCTAAAAAAACTAAATCAGTTACAAGGTCAAATTGCCGAAGTAGGTGTTGTCATGTCTGACAATGCTAAAGACGTTTGGAAATTTGAGCTTGATAACGAAGATTACACCCAGCTTCCCTTTAAATTTTATGCTAAAAATGATTTCATGGCGCCCTTTGCCTCGGGTTCGGCAAAGTTTGATACTATGGTAATTGTTCCGTGTTCAATGGGTACGCTTGGGAGAATAGCAGGCGGAATCTCTGATGATCTGATCACCCGTGCTGCCGATGTAATTTTGAAAGAGCGCCGAAAACTGGTTTTAGTAGCACGAGATACCCCGCTTAACCTGATCCATATCCGCAACATGGCTACGGTTACCGAAGCCGGCGGCATTATCTGTCCTGCAATACCGTCTTACTACAGCAAACCGCAAACTATTGAAGAACTGGCCATGACAGTAGTAAACCGTGTGATTGATCTGATTGGATTGGAAAGCAAAAGTTACGAGTGGAAAGGGATGTAACATAGCAGAACAAATTACCGGCGCGAATTATTGCTAAATTCATATCATGAACTTAAAATATATTCTTTCTGCGTTCATCTGCTTCGCACTCATTTCTGCAGGTTGCTTTGCACAGGTAACCAAAGCAAAAGTTAATCAGTTGGCTTTTATGGCCGGCATCTGGACACAAAAGCAGGAGTGGGGCGACATGGAAGAATTTTGGAGTGAGCCAATGGGTGATAGTATGATCAGCAGCTTCCGGGTGGTTAAGGATGGCAAAGCGGTATTTTATGAGTTTGTTGTTATTGAAGAACAAAACCAGGTGCCGATTTTTAAAATGCGTCACTTTAACCGTGGCAGTATAGGTTGGGAAGATAAAAACAAGCCGCTGCTATTTTACCTGGTAGGCATCGGAAAAAACAAAGCTGAATTTGAATTGAAAGATAAATCTGTCCGCCTCACATACCAATTGGTCGCGCCTGATAAGCTGGAAGTGATCCTTGCCGAAAACGACAAAAAAGGTAGATTGAAAAAGGATGTATTTAACTATTCGCGAAAGAAATAATAATTACTTTTTTCACGAATAGTCAGAGAATGCAAATTTCTATTTAAACCAATCCGAGCGCTTTACTTGTCCTTGCTCTTGTTTCATCGCTTAAGGCTTCATTGTTTGCCAGCGACTCACCATATGAAGGGATCATTTGCTTAAACTTTTGCTGCCAGGCTTCTGTTTTAGCCTGATTTTTAAAGCAACGCTCAATAAGCTGGATCATAATAGGTACTGAGGTTGACGCACCTGGTGATGCCCCCAATAAGGCCGAGATGCTGCCATCCGCAGATGTTACCACCTCCGTTCCAAACTCCAGCACACCCGTGTGTTTCGGATCTTTTTTGATAACCTGTACACGCTGGCCTGCTATATCCAAATCCCATTCTTCGGCTTTGGCTGTCGGCATGTAATCCTTTAGCGCGTTAAGCCTGTCGGCAGGTGATTGCAATACCTGCGAAATAAGATATTTTGTTAAAGGCCAGTTATCGCGCCCCACGGCAAGCAGGGGAAGTATATTATTTAGTTTGATAGATCCGAAAAGATCAAGCAGAGATCCTTTTTTCAGGAAACGGGTTGAAAAACCTGCATATGGGCCAAAAAGCAAAGCTCGTTTACCATCAATCATACGGGTATCCAGGTGAGGAACCGACATTGGTGGCGAACCAACTGATGCTTTTCCGTACACCTTAGCTTCGTGTTGTTTTACCACATCGGGATTGTTGCACACCAGCCACTGGCCGCTTACAGGGAAGCCGCCAAAACCTTTACTTTCCGGAATGCCCGATTTTTGAAGCAAGGGCAATGCACCGCCGCCGGCACCCACAAAAATAAATTTGGCGTTCAGCTTTCTTTTATTTCCGGTAGTTTTATCTTTTACCGTAACCTTCCATGTGCCGTCGGCGTTACGTTTAATGTCCTTAACATCATGGTTAAGACTAATGTTTACGTTTTCTTTTTGTTTAAGCTCATCTATCAGCGCGCTGGTAAGGCTTCCAAAATTCACATCCGTACCAATATCCATAAACGTTGCAGATACCTTTTCATTTGGATCACGGCCTTCCATAACCAACGGGATCCATTGTTTTATCTGGGCTTTATCCTCTGAATATTCCATCCCTTTAAAAAAGTGATGTTTAGTAAGTGCTTGCTGGCGTTTTTTCAGGTAATCAACATTTTCGGCGCCCCACACAAAACTCATATGCGGCACTTTCCGAATAAAGCTTTCGGGGTTATTTATAAGGCCCTGATCAATAAGATAAGTCCAAAACTGTTTGCTGATATCAAACTGTTCAGCAATTTTGATAGCCTTTTTTATTTCAACGCTGCCATCAGGAAGCTGAGGAGTATAATTTAATTCGCAAAAAGCCGAGTGGCCGGTACCTGCGTTATTCATCGGGGCCGAGCTTTCGGCTGCAATGACATCCAGGCGTTCAAAAATTTCAATCGTCAAATCGGGTTGCAGCTCTTTAAGCATTACACCAAGGGTGGCGCTCATAATACCTGCGCCAATTAAAACCACATCAACCGTTAAATTTGAACCTGTACCGCTATTAGTCATTTTATTATGATATCCTGCATTAGTTTGCAGTGTTATTTATACCAAGGTAAACCTCGTTTTTGAAAAATTGTTATGATGGTTTAAGTCTTGCCGGCAGTTAACCGGCCGGGCCAAAATAAATCAGGCAATTTTAAGAAATTTTTATAGAAAAACTGTCCTTTACTTATCCAATTAATGCAATAAAATCTATGTTTAAATTGTTTAAACTTAATTTATAGATTAAAACCGCATTTGGTATATCCAAACACATTAACACAAAACGGTTAAAATGATGTATATAAATAAAGTGCTAAATTATAAACCATGAATCTGTTTAAACCATGTATTTACTTTTGTGTTTTGGCGATGACAATATTTGCCTGCAGGCAATCCAATAAACAATCCAAACCGAAGCCAGTATCAAATGATATTTCAAAAACAACGGTAACGGTAGCCGGCAAAAAAGATAGCGTGATTAACAATCCGCGCAAAAAATATGGAGAGGCAACGGTAAGCGATCCCTGCGTAAAATGTTTGCTGGCCGTTATACAGGATAGTAAAAGCTACAAAGAAAACACCAACGGTGTTTCGTCGCAAAGTATAAATTTTACCATTAACTGGGTAAAAGCATCCGCACCGGCATTAAAGCCCGACACAAGCAACAAAACCAATGGTTTAAGGGTTGATGTAAAGAAAGAAGAAGATGGTGAAGATACCCGACTATGCTCATATATATATAATAATACAAACGGCACAATGTACCTGCTTGATAGTCAAAACAAGTATAAGAATGAAGTTTCAAGCATCACGCCGGCTATCCTGAAAAAAATCCGCAATAGTTGCTATTGGGGAGTCGCTTCGCGATAATGGTTAAACATATTTGCCTTTTATGTTTTTCATCATTTTGTAAGCGCCCTTTAAAACATTGATCAGCGCATCGGTTTTCATGGGTTTGGCTATATAGTCGTCCATACCCTCGCTTATGCACATATCCCGATCGTCGGGGCCTGCATTCGCTGTCATAGCAATAATAAAAGGTTGCTTAAAGGCATATTGACGAATGTGGCGGGTTGCCTCAAAGCCATCCATCTCGGGCATCTGCACATCCATGAAAATCACGTCAAATTTTGGATTGGCTTTTAATTTATCAAGGGTTTCGTACCCGTTATGCGCCATATCAAATTCGTAACCCAGCTTCTCGAGAATGCGGCTGATAAGTTTTTGGTTAACGGTATTATCCTCGGCCACGAGAATGTTAAGGGGATATTCTTTTGCAAAATTCACATCGAGCAATTTATCCGGCTTTATTTCGGGTGCAGGTGGCTGAATTTTACCCTGAAACTCGGCCTGTAAGCTTTTGCCCAATTGCGATTGTTTTACAGGTTTGGTTAAAATGGACGAAAATAAGCCCGGGTATTTTTTCTTTGACCCATCGCCAATGGAGCTAAGCATAATTACCGGAAGAGCTTTATAGTTGTTTTTGATCTCCCGCGCTAATCCAACACCATCCATCTCGGGCATCTCCATGTCAGTTATAACCAGGTTAAAACCATTATTGGCGGCAAGTACATCAAGCGCCTGTTTGCCCGAAGCTGCAGCTACAGTTTGAATTCCCCATTGTTCAAGCTGTGTTTGCAGGATAAAGCGGTTTGTTTTATTATCATCAATAATAAGCACCTTTTTTCCTTCGAGCTCTTCCGCATTAAAAACAATAGGTACTTGCTTGGATTGTTTGCTGCTGATGGCGGTTTTTATGGTAAATACAAATACAGAGCCCTCACCAAAAACACTTTCGGCCCATATTTCGCCGCCCATCAATTTCACCAGGCGTTCGCTGATGACAAGCCCCAACCCGGTGCCGCCATATTTGCGCGTGGTTGATGAATCAACCTGCGAGAAGGCATTAAACAAGGTTGTCAGCTTATCTTCCGGAATACCTATACCAGTATCCATAACGCTAAAGCCAATCTCAATTTCTTTATCATTAATTTTCTTTGACAAAAACACTTTAATAAACACCTCACCGCGCTCGGTAAACTTCAGAGCATTTCCTGTTAAATTGGTAAGCACCTGTTTTAGCCTTAAACTGTCGCCAATAACCTGGTGGGGCAGGGCCGGATCAATCTGATAAACGAGTTCGAGTTCGCGTTTAGCAGCATTTTGCGAAAAGATATCCATTACCTCTTCAATACATTGGCGCAGGTCAAAATCTTCCTGCTCCATTTCCATTTTCCCTGACTCAATCTTGGAGAAATCAAGAATATCGTTGATCACATTTACCAAACTGTCGCCACAAGATATAATGGTATCGGTATAATCACGTTGCTCTGCATTCAGTTCAGTTTCGCCTAACAACGAGGCCATGCCGATAACTCCGTTCATCGGTGTCCTGATTTCATGGCTCATCGTAGCTAAAAATATGCTTTTGGCCTGGTTGGCTTTGTCTGCTTCTTCCCGCGCTTCACGCTCCTGTTCTTTTTGCAATTGCAATTCTTCTGATTGAGCCTGCAACTCTTCGTTCAATGCCTGTAATTCTTCCGACTGATTTTGAAGTTCGATATTCAGTGTTTGGAGATTTTCAGATTGTGCCTTTAATTCTTCCGATTGTTGCATAACCTCGGCCGTACGTTCGGTAACCTGTTCTTCAAGCAGATTCTTTTGTTGTACGATGGCATTTATCCTAAGTCGGTGCCATGTATAAATAATTACCGCAACAAAGAAAACAAGTAAACTGATAAACCACCAGGTGAGCCAGAAAGGAGGGAGTACGGTTACATTTAAACTTACCTGCCTTATAGACCATTTTCCGTCGGTGCTGCGGCTTTTTACCCTGAAAACGTAATTGCCTGCGGGTAAATTAGTGTAAGTTGCTGTATTTTTATTGCCAACGTAGTTCCAGCCTTTATCAAAACCCTCCAATTGATAAGCGTACGACTCCTTATTACTTAAGGCATAATCCATCGAGACATATTCAAAGGATATAACAGATTGATCATGGGTTAAGGTGATAGACTTTGTCTCCGTAATTTCTTCTTTCAATGGCGAGGGATCGTCACTGTTTTGAGCTACGCTGATAGACTTATTATAGATCTGGAAATCGGTGAGTACCAACGGCGGGTCGTATATGTTATTTCTGATGCTTTCTGGGTTGAACATGTTAAACCCGTTAACACCACCAAAATACATGACCCCATCACGGCTTTTTACTGCCGAGTGAGGTTTAAATTCTTCGGCCTGCAGGCCATCTTCAATAGTAAAATTCCTGAATTTATTGGTTTTAGGATTGTATCTCGAAAGACCTTTATTAGTGCTGATCCATAAATTACCGCTGCTGTCTTCTTCAACAGCATAAGTATAATTATTGGGCAGGCCATCCTTTACTTTGAAGTTTGCAACTTTACCTGTAACCGGATTTAAACGATAAATACCTCCATAAGTACAGATCCAGATATTACCCAGATGATCTTCAAAAAGGTCAAGGGCAGTGTTATTGCCAAGCGCACTGTTCAGTTTTTCATACTGCACAGGTTTAAATGAATTAGTTGCCGCATCAAATAAATTAACACCGCCATCATTAGTGCCTACCCACAGGTTTCCCTTCGAATCGCCAAGTAACGAATTGATATTATCGCTACTGATGCTTTTGGGATTATTGGCATCATGACGGTAATGAATAAATTTGTTGGTTTTAGGATCGAAGAGATCAAGTCCTGTTCCAAGAGTGCCAAACCATAACTTCCCATCAAGTGTCTTGGCTATGGCATAGATGTTATTGCCGCTTATGCTGGTGCTATCGTCAGGATTATGCTTAAACGACCTAAAACTGTTGGTTTGCGGGTTCATCATGCTTACCCCATCGCCCCAGGTGCCTATCCATAAATTGTTTTTGGCATCTTCCTGAATAGTCAAAACATAATTACCGCAGATGTTACTGTTGCTATTTTTATAAACTTTGAACTCGCCTTTTTCAGGGTTAAAAAGGTTAAGGCCGCCGCCATCTGTACCTACCCATATATTGTTCTTTTGATCTGAGTAAACACTTAATACAAAGTTATTAGATAAGCTGCCGGTTTGTGCCCCATGCTGGTAATGAGTAAAGTTTTCGCTTGTTTTTTTATAAAAATTAAGACCGGAAGCAAATGCGCCTATCCACATGTTGCCGTTTTTGTCTTTCATGATAACATCTACCGAATTATTGGCGATACTACTGTTATCTACATCATCCTCCTGGTGGTTATTAAATTTGCCCTGGGCGTAATTGAAAATATTCAGCCCGCCATTTTCGGTGCCGATCCACAAGTCGTGATTACTGTCTTCGGCAAGGCATTGTACACTGTTATAAGAAAGGGAGCTTTTGTTACCGGGATCATTTTTATAATGAATAAAGGCTTTGGTAGCAGGATCAAACAGGTTGAGCCCCCCGTCGCTTACGCCTACCCATAAACGGTGACTGCTGTCTTCTAAAATTGCATTGATCTTATTAGCCGAAAGAGATGTTGATTTGTTTTCATCATGCACAAAACGGGTAAAATTATGGCTTTGCTGGTTATAAAGGTTTAAACCTCCATAAGTTGTGCCTATCCATAGTTTATTTTGGCTGTCTACATAAACTGTACGGACGTTATTATCACTTAAACTGCCTGTGTCGGTTGCAATATACCGGTAATGCGCAAACTTTTTTTGGGTTATATTAAACTGATCAAGACCCTCTTTTTGATTTGCGATCCACAGGTTGCCGCTTTTATCAAGTGCTATCTTAACTAAAATATCACTTGCTATTGAATTAATGTTGCCGGAATTATGACGATAATGGATAAAACGATCAAATTTACGGTCGTACATGTTTAACCCGCCGCCACTGGTTGAGATCCATAGATTGCCATCATGATCCTCAACTATATCCTGAACAAAGCTATTGCTGATACTATTATTATCGCCGACAATATTTTTAAAAACTTTGAATTTGTTACCGTCATAACGATTAAGGCCGTCGCGCGTGCCCACCCATATAAAACCCCGGCTATCCTGTATTATGCAATTTATATTTAATTCAGAAAGCCCCTCACGGCTGCCAATATGCTGAAAATGAATGGGGCGGTTTTGTGAGAATACGCATAACGAAATAGCTTGCAATAATAAAACAAGGTAACACTTATAGCTATTCATTAAAATAATTTTGGGCAAATTGAAAGAAGCGGTTTAAACGTGAACCATTAGCAGCATTAAATTTAATAAATTTCATCATTTATTAAATATGAGCTAATAACATTTAGTATTTAAACGGGCCAGCGACAAATTTTGTTATATTATTTTAACGAAACAAACATTTACTTTTGCCCCTATGCAGCAACAGCCCAACAATCCATTACATGGTAAAACCCTTGAGATGATACTTAACGAACTGGTAGCCCACTTTGGCTGGAAAGAACTGGGTATGCGGATCAGGATCAATTGTTTTAATGATAATCCGAGTATCAAATCAAGCCTCAAGTTTTTGAGAAAAACAGATTGGGCAAGAAAGAAGGTTGAAGAGTTGTATTTGGAGATAGCGTGATGGAAATGTGATGGAGACTTACGAAGTTTTTAAAACTTCGTAAGTCTGGATATAACGGATTTTTTACCCGTGCTTTTTCTTCTTATTCATTTTGGCCTTAGTACTGGCGCTTAAATTATAAGTTTTGGCATTTGATGCTTTCTTTTCGTGAAAAGCTTCGCCAACACCCGCAGGTTTAACATCCTCTTTTGCATCTGTCTTTTTAGGCTTCGACTCGGTTACGATGACCAGGTCATCAGGCAAATCGGCCACAGGGATCTTATTCCCGATCATCTGTTCAATCTTTTTCACCTGGCTCAACTCAATATCAGTGGCAAATGTCATGGCCAGTGTTTCTTCTTTATTATCCGGGTTATGGTTTGCCACGCGGTTAATAAACAGATCATTATCGGCAGGTAAATCAAAGTGGATCAGGAAGGGGATACCACTCAGGTTAACTTCTTCCTCGTTTTCGTTAGTTACGATCAGGATTCTTGCGCCGTTGTCAGCTTTAAAAGCTTCAATATCTTTAAATCCTTTTGTATCAAAAAACTTTGGGTTCAGATAGGCAACACCCGTACGCAAACGGCTTTTGAGACTTTGAAAAAGCTTTTCGGCTGTAGTTTGATTGTTTACAAACACCACGGTTTTAGTAAACAATTCTTCATCGTACATGAATAAATTGAGCAGGTTAAGTTTAGTGCCGAAGTTAGGTACATTATACAACAGCTGCTCATAGGTTTCAACAGCTGTGTCGCCCAATTCGTCTACTTCAATTATAGCTGGTTGTCTCATGAACGGATCAATCATTTTTTCGAGTTTGGCATGCATAACTTCGGTAAACACCAGGTGCTGACCTTTGTCAATGCTGTTAGCCAGTTCTGCAACCGGCAATTGCAATCCTCTTTTAACTATCTGATCGGCATCGTCAACCACCAGCAAATCAACCTTATTTAAATTCAGGGCTAATTTAAGATAGATAGCTCTTGCCCTGTCAGGAGTGGCTACAACAATGTCGGCACCATCGGCAAGCTCATCCATCTGGCTTTCAAAACCGGGGGTAACGTACAAACCAACAATACGGATGGATTTATTTTTGTTAAGCCTGTCAAACTGTTCTATAACAGCAAATACATGCTCTTTTTCGGGTACGAGGATCAACACGCGCGGTACACCCTCCGGGGCGTAGTTAAAGCGGTTTAACACACCCAATACGTAGGTAGTAGTTTTGCCGCTGCCCTCCGGACCAATGGCAATAATATCCTGCCCGCCAATAATACGGTTGATGGTTTTAAGCTGGAGCTCTTTAGGATTTGCAAAACCGGCTTCGTTTACCGAACGCAATAATTGTTTATTAAGCTTCAATTTATCAGACCACGCCATCAGTATATCGATTAAAATTTAAAATGAGGGTGCAAAAGTACCAAATTAACGCGTCATATTTTTAAAAATCAGCAGATAAGCGTTATATAGGGTACCAGTCGGTACTATTGAGCAATGAAAATGCCGACCTCGGTTCAAGATCGAGGTAACGATACGTAACTTTTGAAAGGTATAAACCCTGCGGATGAGCCGGAATAATGATTTTGGGCGTTTGTTTATTAGCGATATAAAATTCAAACTCATCTGTACTCATCTTGCCCTGACCAATTTCAAGCAACCTCCCCATAGTTATCCTGATCATCTTGTACAAAAAACGGTTGGCAGTAATGTTAAACCTCAGTTTACTACCGTTGCCATCAATATAAAGCCCGGCAGATTTTACGTGACAGATAGTATGCTCTATTTTATCAGGTGTTTTACACAAAGCGCGGAAGTCGGTATAATCAGGCAGAATAGAAACAGCCTTTTTCATGGCATCCAAATCAAGGTCCTGATCAGGATAAAGCGAGCTGAAACGGCCCAGGAAAGGGTCTTTATAATTGTGGATGAAATAATCATAAGATCGGATCACACCATCAAAGCGGGCATGTGGATCGCCCTGCATCGGGATAATATCAAATATGGCAATATCATCCGGAAGCAGCTTATTTAGGCGAAACAAAAGGTCAAAGTCTAAATTATCATCAATATCAGCATGAAAAAAATACTGACTTGCGTGTACTTTGGCATCCGTACGACCACAACCGTTAATGGCAACCGGGTATTTCAGGATTTTTTCCAGGGCTGTTTCAATTACCTCCTGTACTGTAATTGCCTTCGAGAGTTTTTGCCAGCCCGAATACCTTGCACCATGATAACCTATGTGAAAAAAGTAACGCATTATTATTTATGAGTATAGTTTTCAAAAATGCAGATTATTTCAAGAACACTGCATAAAACAAAAGCCCAATGTAATTAAACACCGGGCTTTATGTATATAAAAACAATTGTTTATACTTTTTTTGGCGGCAGATCAAATGCTATAGCGTTATGCTCAAAATGGCCTTTGTGCGAACCATCGCAAAATGGCTTATTTGCTGATAAACCGCAGCGGCAGATAGAAACTATCGTACGGCCCTGTAAACCATAAGCATTACCTTGCATATCCACTATTTCGAAATCGCCATCTATTTTAACCGAACCGTTATTGTTAATGGTAAGTTTAGTTTTCTCCATGTTTTAAATTTTGCGCAAAGTTAAAATATGGCAGTAGGCTAATGTGGTTTATTTGTTATTTAGAAGTGTTCCTGATTGGACAAACAAGGGCGCGCCTTTAATTAAACGATTGGTTAAACGCAACGAGCACTTGCAGAAAAACATCCCGGTCAAGCGCAAAAGAAGACGGCTGTTCGGGTTTTACCGGTTTTCCATTTTTTATTTTAAGCGGAAACAAGGCAATAAAATCACGGATACTGATCTCGTATCTTAGCGTCGGGTTGCGGCGATGGATTTCTTCCAGCCTCATCTCAAAAATGGAAACGCTTAGCGGGTCTGCAATCATTACCCAAAACTAATATTTGTTTATTTGTCTGCAATGAAGCGTTATTCATAAATGACAAACTTATGATGCGTAAAAATCGGCCCGGCATGTCATTCCGCATAAATTTGTGATAGAGGCTGCGGCCTTTTACATCATAAAACATTAAACTATGGAATACAGACAATTAGGTGCATCTGGTTTGCGGGTGCCGGTATTGAGCTTTGGTACTGCCACATTTGGCGGTGGTAACGAGTTTTTTAAAGCATGGGGCAATACCCAGGTTGATGAGGCAAAAAAGCTGGTTAATATTTGCCTTGATGCCGGCGTTAACTTATTTGATACCGCTAACGTTTATTCGCAGGGTATTTCTGAAGAAATATTGGGGAAAGCACTGGAAGGTATCCGCAATGAAGTGCTGATTTCAACCAAGGCCACTTTTACGATGGGAAAAGGAGTTAACGACTTCGGTTCCTCACGTTATCACCTGATTAAGTCGGCCGAAGATAGTCTGCGCCGTTTAAATACCGACAGGATCGACGTTTATCATATGCACGGTTTTGATGCTAACACGCCGGTTGAAGAAACATTAAGGGCGCTTGACGATCTGGTAACCAGTGGTAAGGTGCGTTACATTGCCTGCTCCAATTTTTCGGGCTGGCATTTAATGAAATCACTATCTGTATCTGAAAGATACGGATGGAGCCGCTATGTTGCCCATCAGGCATATTATTCGCTGCTTAACCGCGAGTTTGAATGGGAACTGATGCCATTAGGTATCGATCAAAAAGTAAGTACCATTGTTTGGAGCCCGCTGTCATCAGGTCAGCTAAGCGGCAAGTTTAGAAGAGGACAACCAATCCCCGAAAGTTCAAGAACGGTACAGGGTGGTGCACATGGCCCGGCCACAAATTTTGATCATTTGTACAATATTATTGATGCGCTTGATGAAGTTGCCGAAGAAACAGGCAAATCAGTAGCGCAGGTTGCATTGAACTGGTTACTGCAAAGGCCTACTGTTGCCAACCTGGTAATTGGTGCACGCAACGAAGAACAGCTTAAGCAAAACCTCGGCGCCATTGGTTGGAATTTAACTGTTGATCAGGTTAAAAAACTGGATGCCGCCAGCGAGGTGGACCCAATATATCCGTACTGGCACCAGCGCCAAAACTTAAAGCTGGTACCGCTGCCAATACAGTATTAAATGTATTTAACAAGAAAGCTTACGTAGTTTTACGTAAGCTTTCTTGTTAAATACCGTAACAGCACGCTGTTATGGTTATACTGATTCGTTTAGTTTTGTCTTAAAGGTAATACGATATTGGCTATTACAATATCTAAACCTTATCACTTTTTAAAAACCTTTCCTTTATGATCAAAAAACAGTACCTCAAAGAAATAGTTATATCGGCTACCCAGCAAAAAGGTAATGCTTCCAATAATCAAAAAGAAGTATCCAAAATTCAAAGCTGGCTAAATCTGTATGCGGTTACTAATCCTTCGGCAGGCACTGCTACAGGCATTGATGGTAGTTTTGGCCCCGGTACTGAAACGGCAGTTAAAAATTTTCAAAAAGCGAAAGGTCTGTCCCAAACAGGTATTGTTGATAACAACGTTTTTGCAGCATTAACTCAGCCCATGGTAAATGCATTCAAAAGTCCTGTTACCGGTACCGGCCTTAGGGAGTTGATTGTAAATACCGCAATGCAGCATTTAAGCAACGCGCCTTTTGAACTTGTCATAAAGGGGCAAAGTAATAGCGGGCCGTGGGTGAGGGCTTACATGGATAATAATGAAGGTACGCCATGGTTTTGGTGCATGGGCTTTGTGCAAACTATCATTGATCAGGCCGCAACACAATTAGGAAAAGATTTTCGTACGCTTATGCCGCTTACCTACAGTTGCGATACTGTGGGCACTACCGGTATCAGTAAAGGTTTGCTAAGTCGCGTGGCAACAGTAAGGGCTAATCCTTCAATAGTTAAGCCTGGTGATATTTTCCTGGTTCAAAAAACACCTAACGATTGGTTTCATACCGGTCTCATTACCGGTGTGCACGGCGATTTGTTTGATACCATTGAAGGAAATACCAATACCGATGGCAGTAGTAATGGAAACGGCGTATATAAACGTGTACGTAATTTCCAAACATCAAAGCTGGATGTATTTTCAATACAGCCACTTGTATAATAGCTTTCCCTGCAATTAATACCCCCTTGAGCCCCGTTTAGGGGCTTTCTGTTTTTTGGGAAACCTGAATGCTTAAGGCAGAGAGCCGAAAGCTAAGCGGATGTTCCTTACAATATTTAATGCTTTTAGCTTTCTGCCTTGGGCTTTAAGCTCAATTAAGTAACAGTTAAATTACAATTGCTTCATAAAAAAAATGCCTGATAGCTTTAGCCCTTTATAAATCTTAGCTAATTTGCGGCGCGGCCCGCCGGGTTACGCGTATTAAAACCCAATTAACCTGTTTTGAAAAATGATTAACCGTCGAAAGTTTATTCAATCAACCGCTGTAGCGGGTACAAGTTTTTTACTTGCACCTCAACTGTCAAAAGCTGCCGGATTTTTTAAGGGATCGCCTAATGAAAAAGTAGTAATAGGCATGATGGGCACCAACAGCCGGGGGCTGTACCTTGCCCAAAGTTTTGCTAAACTGCCTAATGTAGAGATCGGGTATATCTGCGATGTTGATTCGAACGTGGTTGCTAAAACGATTGATGCAATCTATAAACAAACAGGAAAAAAGCCGCAGGGTTTAACAGATATCCGCAAAATGCTGGAGATAAAGGATATTGATGCTGTAGTAGTTGCTCCGCCCGATCATTGGCATGCGCCCGCAACAATTATGGCTTGCCAGGCCGGTAAACATGTTTATGTCGAAAAACCATGCAGCCATAATCCGCATGAAGGGGAGATGGCTGTTGAAGCGGCAAGTAAATATAAACGACTGGTGCAAATGGGGAGCCAGCGCCGTTCGTTTTCTAATGTGCAGGCCATGGTAAAAGAACTGCATGAGGGCGTGATAGGTCGTACTTATTATGCAAAGGGTTGGTATACCAATCACCGTGCAAGTATTGGCAAAGGTAAACAGGTACCGGTGCCTGCTAATTTAAATTACGATTTATGGCAGGGCCCAGCACCAAGAAAGCCTTATCAGGATAACCTGATCCATTATAACTGGCATTGGTTTTGGAATTGGGGCACAGGTGAGGCATTGAACAACGGCACGCACGAACTTGACGTAATTCGTTGGGGGCTTGGTGTTGACTATCCAAACAAGGTAGTGTCAACAGGCGGCCGGTTCCATTTTGACGACGATTGGCAGACACCCGATACTCAAAATATACTTTACAATTTCCCCAATAACACAGCGGCCGAATGGGAATGTCGTAGCTGCAATGGCTTCGATATCGAAAAATTAAGCAGGGGAGTGGTGTTTTATGGCGATAAAGGAACGCTGTTTTATGACAGTGGCAATAGCTATCGCGTTTATGACGGTGATAACAAACTGATAAAAGAGATTAAAGACGATACCAAAGTAGATGGCACCAATAAAGTAAGCCCAACTGAGGCACTGGACGGCTTCCATATGAAAAACTTTGCCGATTCGATACGTGGGACGGATAAGCTGAACTGTCCGATTGAGATTGGTTTTAAATCAACCCTGTTGCCGCAATTAGGTAATATCTCATACCGTGTTGATCGGGTGTTGCATATTGATCCGAATAACGGCCATATATTGAAGGATCCCGAAGCACAAAAACTTTGGAGCAGGGAGTATGAGAAAGGTTGGGAGGTAAAGGTATAAATGTCTATGTCTTTATGTCATTGCGAGGAGGAACGACGAAGCAATCTCTTAGCTGTGCATGCCGAAAAAAGCATTGGCGACGAGATTGCAGCGCTATCGCTCGCAATGACATCTATTTAAAATCAAACAAGAAAATATCAATCAATGAAAAAAATAATCTACCCTGCAATTATGCTTTTGGCGTCAACGGCATTGAGTCCTGCAAGCGCGCAAACCAAATTATTTGATGGTAAAACCCTTAAAGGCTGGAAACGGCTTGCCGGCAATGCCGATTATAAAGTAGAAGATGGGGCTATTGTTGGCACCACCGTACTTAACTCGGGCAATTCATTCCTGGCTACCGAAAAGGAATACGGCAATTTTATACTGGAGCTGGATGCTAAAATTGAAAGCGAGCTAAGTAACTCGGGCGTGCAAACCCGTAGCCATTTTGACCCTGAAGGTAATAAAGGCAAAGGCAAAGTATATGGCAGGCAGTTTGAGATCGACCCATCATCACGTAAATGGACAGGTGGCATCTATGATGAAGGTCGGCGCGATTGGCTTTATCCGCTTGATCTGAACCCAAAGGCTAAGGAGGCCTTTAAAGTAGGTGAATACAATCACATTAAAATTGAATGCATTGGCAATGAAATGAAAACCTGGGTAAACGGTGTACCAGCCGGCTACGTAGTTGATACCGTTGACAGCAGAGGCTTTATAGCATTACAGGTGCATGCCGTAAGCGAAGAAAAACAGGCTAATAAAAAAGTATACTTCAAAAACATTATTATCAAGACCACTAACTTAAAGGCTACTCCATTCCCAAAGGATGTGTATGTGGTTAACCTTACACCAAACAGCATAACAACTGCCGAAAAGGCAAACGGCTGGAAGTTATTGTACGATGGTAAAACCAATACCGGCTGGCGAGGTGCAACCCTTAAAGGTTTCCCTGAAAAAGGCTGGGAATATGCTAACGGCACCATGCACGTATTGCCATCTGCGGGGCAGGAAGAATCAGGCGGCGGCGATATCGTAACCAATGATAATTATAGTGCTTTTGACCTGTCGTTTGAATTTAAACTTACTCCGGGTGCTAATAGTGGTGTTAAATATTTTGTAACCCTGTCCGAAGTTACCAAGGGGTCAGCTATTGGTCTGGAATACCAGGTACTTGATGATAAACTGCACCCCGATGCCAAACTTGGCCGTGATGGCGACCGTACTTTAGCCTCGTTGTACGACCTCATCAAAGCCAATAAACAAGAGCGTTTTGTGCACCCTATAGGAGCATGGAATATCGGTCGCGTGGTGGTATATCCAAATAATCACGTCGAACACTATCTGAATGGGGTAAAAGTATTAGAATATGAACGCGGTTCAACAGCTTTCCGTGATTTGGTAGCTATCAGCAAATATAAGATCTGGAAAAACTTTGGTGAAGCTGCTGAAGGGCATTTGTTATTGCAGGATCATGGCAATGAAGTGTTTTTCAGAAGTATCAAGGTTAGGGAACTGAAGTAGTAATATTCATTATGTCATTGCGAGGAGGAACGACGCGGCAATCTCGTAGCTATGCATCTTCGATATGCATTGGCTACGAGATTGCCACGCTATCGCTCGCAATGACATGTTTTTTTGTTGCGCTACGAACTTTACAACGAACTCCTCAACCTCATCGTAAATGGCACAGCAAAATGCTCATGGCAATTGTTCAAAGCAAACTCAGCTGCTTTGCTGCCCATGAGTTTAAAATCGGTTGATATGGTGGTAATACCGTCAAGAATGATCTCTTTGAGCGCCGTTTCATTATAGGATATCACACCCACATCTTTAGCTACCTTCAAATCAGAGGCGATGATCTTTTTAACGAGGTCAACCAAGTCATCCTCTGTAAGACTAATATATACGGTGTTTTTCTGGATGGTTTCTGTAGATAGCGTTTCAACTATGCCGTATTCAAAGGCGTATTGCCTGCAAAAATTCAGGAAACCTTTCATGATCTCTTTAGAGTGATAGGTTTTACCGGGGAAGATCAACTTGAGCGTATGATATTTACTCAGGTTGTCCAGCATGCTTTTCAATGCCTCGTAAACATCCGTAGCAAAGTTTTCATATATCGCTGCAAATTTGCCGTTTACACCCGGAACCAGGTTATCCAACAAAATCAGTTTATCCTTAGGGATGGTGTTAATGATTTCATGCGCTTTTGTTTCATTATCTATGAAATGCGGGATAACGATGTATTTGGCATAATCGGCCTGGATACTTTCTGTGATGATCTTTTTAAAGAAGTAAAAATCATTATTGTAGATATAAAAATCAATTGCCGCTTGCTCGCCAATGGTAGCTACAAAGGCATCATAAATAATCTTTTTATGAGCGCTAAGCTTGTTGAACAGCAAGAAGATCTTGAGCGGCTTCTGAAAATCGGTATTTGAAATAAAAAAACCTTTTCCCGGCACCGAACTTACAATTCCTTTTTCTTTCAATTCCTTGTAAACCCTTTCAATGGTATTGCGTGAAGTATCCAGCGCATAGCTTAAATCATTGATAGAAGGAAGCATATCGTCCTTTACTATTTGCCCGCTTTCAATAGCCCTGATAATAGCATTAGATAGTTGCAGGTACTTAGGCGTAATGGAGTACTCGTCTATCGATAAGATCTTTAAATAATTCTTCACAACACAAATGTAATATTTGAAAGCGCATTTTTACCCTCAACAGGATAGACAAAGACGGTTATGTCGAGCTTTATCGGTCAATATAGAATCAACGAAATCAGCGTAATCAAAAAACTCAGCGGTCTTTCTTTTTAAACGCATAATACAAATACCCCAATGCCGGTAATATAAATAAGCTGCCTACCAATAAACCAATACCTAAGTCATCAATACTGTTGCTGTTGGCGTGTTCGGTAAGTAAGGACATCGAACTGCCATCCTTAAAAATAACAAACCTTGGGAAGCGTGAAAACCCAACCGATATTAATATCATACACACCTGGAAAGCTGCCAGTACCCTGATCCATTGCCGGTTGCGGCGATGTGATATGATCAGATAAAGTACAGCTAATGAAATTGTTGCAGCTATTACCGCAACTAAACTCACAGGGTTGCCAAAAATCCAGTTAGCCAGGCGAACATGCTCAAAATGAGAAGCCAGGAACACTAATGCGCCACATATTACGGCAGCAATGTTCATGATTTTTGCCTTGCGGATATAGCGCTTGATTTCGTCAATGTCTTCAGTTTCGCCCACTATATAAATAGCTGCAAGGAAGCCGCACAACGCCACGGTAAAAAAGCCAACGGATACCGAAAACCAATTAAACCAGCTAAATATGTAGGCATGTACAAAATCGGTGGCTTTGGGATCAATCTGTCCGGATAAAGCGCTGCCCGCAATGATTCCTAAAAACAACGGTGTAACAAAGCTCGAATAAACGAATATATGGGTATAAAAGGCCTGCGTCTTTTCGTCTTTAATAGCATCATAGTTACGGAATGAAAATGCCGTACCCCGGGCAATTACACCAAGCAGCATTATCAATAACGGAATATGCAGGTAAATACACATTTCGCTGTAAATAACCGGGAATCCTACAAATAACACCACTACGGTAATGATAAGCCACATGTGATTAGCCTCCCAAATGGGGCCAATGGCCTGGTACATGATTTTGCGGGTACGATGTTTATTATCTGTCGATGTGAAAAGTTCAATTATGCCCGCACCAAAATCAGCTCCGCCCAGTAAAAAGTAAAGGGTGATTGCAGCAAAAAGGAAAAGGATTACAATATATAGCATCATGACTGAGCGGTTTTGCGGTCATACAATTCAGGCACCATCTGGATCTGCCTTTTTAATAGGAATATTACAGCTATGCTCAGCGTAAAGTAAATAAAGCTGAACAGGTAAAACGAATACTGAATGCCGGGCATTGGTGTAACCGCTTCGCTGGTACGCATAACCCCTTGTATAATCCATGGCTGGCGACCGACCTCGGTAACTGTCCATCCGGCTTCAAGGGCGATAAAACCGAGTGGGGTAGCCCAAATGAAGGTTTTTAGGAACCAGGGTTTGGAGATCAGGTCTTTCTTTTTCCAAAGCTCATAAAAATAAATGATCCCGATCAGCATCATCAAAACACCAATACCTACCATGATCTGGAATGCGTAATGCGTAACAGCTACCGGTGGCTGATTTTTTACAGGGATCTTATCTAATCCGTTTACCGGCGTTTTAAAGTTATCATGCACCAAAAAACTCAGCAAGCCGGGGATTTCTAAACCGTAATTTACTTTTTTAGCCACGGTGTCGGGAATGCCACCAATAACCAACGGTGCATACTCCTGAGTATGAAAATAGGCTTCCATTGCGGCCAGTTTTGCAGGCTGATGTTTAGCTGCATTTTTGGCCGAAAGGTCACCGCTGAAGGGTTGCAGAATCGCTGCAGCTGCTCCGAATATAATGGCGATTTTAAATGCCTTGGTATGGAAAGCAATGTTTTTCTTTCTGTATATCATTAACGCATGGATGCCCGCTACCGCGAAACCTGTTGCTGAAAATGCTGCAATGATCATATGTAATGATTCGGAAAACCAGGCTTTATTGAACATGGCTTTTACCGGGTCGATATTAATATACTGCCCGTTTACAAAATCAAACCCTGACGGACTATTCATCCACGAATTGGCGGCTACTACGAGGATGCCCGACGCAACACCGCTCACCCCAACAATGATTCCGGCTGTCCAATGTACCCAGTTATTTAACCGGTTCCACCCATAAAGGAATAAACCTAAGGCTATCGCCTCGATAAAAAAGGCCACACCTTCAAGCGAGAATGGCATACCAAAGATAGGGCCGGCATGCTTCATAAAGCCCGGCCAAAGCAAACCGAGCTCAAACGAAAGCATGGTGCCTGATACGGCACCGGTGGCAAAAAAGATAGCCACGCCCTTGCTCCAGGCAACAGTGATGTTTTTATAAACAGGGTCCTGTGTTTTTATCCATTTGAAGTGTGATATAGCCATAAAAACCGGCATCACCATACCGATACAGGAGTATATGATATGAAAACCTAACGATAAGGCCATTTGGGATCTGGCCGCTAAAAAATCATCCATACGTGTTATACTTAAATAATGGCTGAAATTAAATGTTAATGTAACAAATCTGTAACTAAATGCTTATCGATATTGAATTTAAAGTGTGTTTTTTATTGGGGTAGAGTTGGATTAATGAGTAGAATTTGGTAATAATAACAGTTAAAAAATGTCATTGCGAGGAGGAACGACGAAGCAATCGCACGGAAGCACGGCCGTTCTGCATAGCATACGGTTGCTACGCTACGCTCGCAATGACATTTATTTTAATCTTAATGGATCATCAATTCTTATAAGCAAGCGGACTTATCCCTTCTTCGCCGTCGACCCCCTGATGATCAATTCCGGTTTTATACTGATGATCTTCGGTTTAACCGAAACCTCGGTATTGGCATTCTCCTGGAAAAACAGGTTACCAATGGTTTTACCCATATAAACGCTAAACTGATCTATCGAAGTTATCGACGGACTGGTGATCTCTGTAAAAGCTTCATTGGAGTAACCGCAAATTCCCAATTCTGAAGGCACCTTGATATTCATAACATTGGCTACCTCCAAAACACCCAAAGCCGAAAAATCAGATGTTGATGCAAATATCGCATCCGGCGGGTGGGGGAGATTAAGCAGTTTGCGGGTAGCTTCAGCACCGAGCTCTTTTGTCCATGCATTTTCTACTACCAGTTCATCAATAACTTTCACCTTGTGCGTTTCTAATGCCCTTAGGTAACCGTTTTTGCGTTGGCGAAAAATATTCAGGTTTTGCGGGCCTTCCAGTAAAGCTATCCGTTTATAGCCGTTTTCTATCAGGTGGGACACCGCCTCAAATGAAGCCTGCTCGTTATCGTTAATTACTTTTAGGGTCTCCAGTTCTTCAGCAACGCGGTCAAACTGGATGAGTTGGATACCATGGTCCAGTACGTTTTGCAGGTGCTGGTAATCATAGCTATCGGCAGATACCGAGATCACAATGCAATCTACGTGCTGGTTAATGAGCGTATTTACGCATTGAATTTCTTTATCATGCACCTCGCCCGATTGGCAGATGATCAGGTTATATCCTTTTTGATAGGTTGTTTCCTCAATCCCCGCTATCACGTTACTGAAAAAGTTCTGGTTTATCCGTGGTACCACCACGCCAATGGTTTTTGAATGCCCCTTGCGCAGGTTTGAAGCAAGGGTATTGCGTTTGTAATTCAGCTCATCGGCAGTTTTAATGATCAGCTCCCTTGTTTTTTCGTTTACCTGGCTACTGTTGTTCAGCGCCCTTGATACCGAAGAGGCAGTTATGCCGAGCTTGGCGGCAATGTCATAAATGGTGGTACGTTTAACTTTCTTCATTATAGCGTGCAAGTTGGAAAAAATATTTTACGCAATCGATTGCAATTTTTATTTATTTCTTTATTTTCGTTGCGTTAAGTTACCAATTAATAAATACAACCAAAAAATCATACAAAAATCTGAATAGGCTATGCTGTTATTAGGGATCGATATAGGTACGTCGTCGGTAAAGGTAAGCGTTGTTGATGCCGCAACTCAAAATACAATTGCTTCGGCACAATACCCCGACCAGGAGTCGCCAATAAAAGCATTGCGCCCCGGCTGGGCCGAGCAATCACCGTCAATGTGGTGGGAGCAGGCACAAAAAGCATTGGAGCGCTGTCATGCTAAGGGCGGTTACCATGCAAAAGATATAGCTGCCATTGGTATCGCTTATCAAATGCACGGTCTGGTATTAGTTGATAAAGATCAAAACGTACTTCGCGACAGCATTATATGGTGCGATAGCCGCGCTGTTGAAATAGGCGATAAGGCTTTTGCGGCAATAGGCGAGGAGCATTGCCTGTCGCACCTGCTTAATTCTCCGGGGAACTTTACAGCCTCAAAACTTGCTTGGGTAAAGGAAAATGAACCGGAGGTCTACAGTAAAATTGATAAAATCATGTTGCCGGGTGATTATATCGCTATGAAACTGACCGGCGAGATCACCACGTCTGTATCTGCACTGTCTGAAGGTGTGTTCTTCGATTTTAAAGCTAATGGTATCTCCAAAGAGGTCATCAGTTACTTTGGTTTTGATGAAAGCCTGTTCCCGGTTATTAATCCTGTATTTTCCTCGCATGGAACTTTGCAGGCGTCCGTTGCTGAAAAACTGAATTTAAAGGCCGGTATCCCGGTTACCTATAAATCAGGCGATCAGCCCAACAATGCTTTATCATTAAACGTACTTAATCCCGGCGAAGTAGCAGCTACTGCGGGTACTTCAGGTGTTATATATGGTGTAGATGACCAACTGGTCTATGATCAGCAATCGCGCATTAATACTTTTGCTCACGTTAATTATGCCTCCGAACAAAAAAGACTTGGTGTACTGCTTTGCATTAACGGAACAGGTAGTTTGTATCGCTGGGTAAAAAACACCTTCGGAACCGGCTACAGCTACAATCAAATGAATGCAGAAGCCGAAAAAGCGCCTTTGGGCAGCGAAGGCTTGCAGGTATTACCCTTTGGCAACGGCGCGGAGCGCATGTTAAATAACAAGCAGGTAGGTGCACATTTCCAAAACATCGACCTTAACCTGCATACCCCGGCACATATTTTCAGGGCGGTACAGGAGGGGATAGCCTCATCATTCCGCTATGGTTTTGATATTATGCGCGGTAATGGTATGAACCCAACCGTGATCCGTGCCGGTAAAAGCAACCTCTTCCTGAGCGATCTGTTCACCCAAACGTTTGTAAATGCTACAGGAGTACCTGTCGAACTTTATAATAATGACGGCAGCGTTGGCGCAGCATTAGGAGCGGGCATAGGCGCAGGAATTTTCAAATCACCATCCGAAGCATTCAGCAATATTAAAGCCATTAAACTGGTTGAACCAACAACCGATCAGTTTGAACCTGTTTACCAGGAGTGGAAAGCCTTGCTTGATTTGAAGCTGAAAGCGTAAGGCCGAAGGCTGAAAGCGAAATTTAGAACCTCAATAATTCAATACACATAAATCAATAAATCATTAATTCGTTAATTAAAACAATATGAGCATAGTAACAGGTGAAAAGGAATTTTTCAAAGAAATTGGCCAGGTAAAATTTGAAGGCCTTGAATCAGATAATCCGTTGGCGTTTCGATGGTATGATGCGGACAGGGTAGTGGCCGGCAAAACCATGAAAGATCATTTACGTTTTGCAGGCGCTTACTGGCATTCGTTCTGCGGTAACGGTGCTGATCCGTTTGGTGGCGCTACGCATGTTTTCCCGTGGGATGAAAAGGCTGACGCTGTTGAGCGTGCTAAAGACAAGATGGATGCAGCGTTTGAGTTCCTGACCAAAATGAACCTGCCATACTACTGTTTCCACGATGTTGACGTAGTTGACTATGGCAATGACGTTGCCGAAAATGATCGCCGTTTACAGGCTTTGGTTGATTATGCTAAACAAAAACAGGCTGCCAGCGGCGTGAAACTGCTTTGGGGCACCGCAAACTTATTTAGCCACAAACGTTACATGAACGGCGCTTCAACCAATCCCGATTTTCATGTTTTGGCACATGCTGGTGCGCAGGTAAAAGCTGCAATGGATGCAACAATTGCTTTAGGTGGTGAAAACTACGTTTTCTGGGGCGGTCGCGAAGGTTATATGAGCCTGCTTAACACCAATATGAAACGCGAGCAGGAGCATTTGGCTAAGTTTTTACACACAGCTAAAGATTATGCCCGTAAACAAGGCTTTAAAGGCACATTCTTTATCGAGCCAAAACCATGTGAGCCAACCAAGCATCAATATGATTATGATGCTGCTACTGTATTAGGCTTTTTACAGAAATACGATTTGATCAATGATTTTAAATTAAACCTTGAAGTTAACCACGCTACATTAGCCGGCCATACTTTCCAGCATGAGCTTCAGGTAGCTGCTGATTCAGGTTTATTGGGTTCTATTGATGCTAACCGTGGCGATTACCAAAACGGCTGGGATACTGACCAGTTCCCGAATGATATCAACGAGATCACTGAGTGCATGCTGATTATTCTTGAAGCAGGTGGCTTCCAGGGTGGAGGTATTAACTTTGATGCCAAGATCCGTCGTAACTCAACCGATCCTGCTGATTTGTTCTATGCACACATTGGTGGTATGGATCTTTTTGCAAGGGCGTTAATAACTGCCGATAACATCCTGCAGAAATCAGAATACAAAAAATTACGTACCGAAAGGTATGCCTCATTTGATGCCGGCACCGGGAAAGATTTTGAAGAAGGCAAGGTTTCTTTGGAAGATTTGCGTAACTATGCGATCGCTAATGGCGAGCCAAAAGTGACAAGTGGTAAACAAGAATACATCGAAAATTTGATAAATCGATATATATAGTTTATAATTGTCAATCATACATATTAAACCCAAAGACAAACCAAAACAATGAACCTCAAAACCCTCTCGAATGGCGATTATGCTGTTTTCTTTATCTACTTTATAATTGTTGCCAGCTACGGCTTCTGGGTGTATAAGCGTAAACACAACGCCGATGCCACCTCAAAAGACTATTTTTTGGCGGAAGGATCTTTAACCTGGTGGGCTATCGGCGCATCGCTCATCGCCTCAAATATTTCTGCCGAACAATTTATAGGTACAAGTGGGTCTGCATTTAAAATGGGGCTGGCGATATCTACTTACGAGTGGATGGCTGCTATTACCCTCGTCATTGTGGCGGTTTTCTTTATTCCGGTATATCTTAAAAATAAGATTTTTACGATGCCGCAATTCCTGCATCAGCGGTATAACGGAACGGTAGCTATGATCATGGCCATCTTTTGGCTGTTGCTGTACATAGTGGTTAACTTAATGTCAATTCTTTACCTTGGTGCATTAGCTGTAAGCGGTATATCAGGCCTGGATATTCACCTGTGTATCTGGTTGCTTGCTATATTCTCGGCAGTAATTACGCTGGGCGGCATGAAGGTTATCGGCTATACCGACGTTATACAGGTAGCAGTACTTATATTGGGCGGGTTAATGGCGTCTTACCTTGCACTTACTCTGTTAAGTGAAAAAGAAGGTACTACAGGCCTATTAAACGGTTTCAAGATCCTGCATAGCGAAGCTACAGATCACTTCCATATGATCTTCAAAAAGGATAATCCAAATTACATGGACCTTCCGGGCTTATCGGTACTGATAGGCGGTATGTGGATTACCAATCTTAACTACTGGGGCTGTAACCAATACATCACGCAAAGGGCTTTGGGTGCAAACCTTAAAACTGCCCGTGGCGGTATCCTGTTTGCGGCTTTCCTTAAATTGCTGATGCCTGTTATTGTGGTATTGCCAGGTATTGCTGCTTACCTGTTATATCAAAAAGGTATGTTCCACCAGGAGATGGCAAGCTCATCAGGGGTATTGGATCCTAACAAAGCGTATCCTTCACTGTTAAACTTATTGCCAAGCGGCTTAAAAGGTCTTTCATTTGCTGCGTTAACAGCTGCAATTGTGGCCTCGTTAGCAGGTAAAGCAAACAGTATTGCTACCATCTTTACGTTAGATATTTACAAAAAAGCAATCAATCCTGAAGCTACCGATAAAAAACTGGTTAACCTGGGTAAGATATCCGTACTTGTTGCCTTATTATTAGGCATCCTGTTATCTGAGCTTATCGGTAAAGCATTAATGGGCGAAGGCAAACAAGGCTTCCAATACATCCAGGAATATACAGGCTTTGTATCTCCGGGTATCTTTGCCATGTTTATCCTTGGTTTCTTTTGGAAAAAAGCGACTTCAAATGCAGCACTATTTGCAACCATTGGCGGGTTCATATTCTCATGCTTCTTTAAACTTTGCCCAAGGTTTATTGATCTGAGTTTCCTGTCGCCGTACGGCTTCTCAAAATTGGCCTTGCAGGATGATAAGGTAACCAAGTTATATGAAATCCCTTTCCTTGACCGTATGGGTTTTGTATTTATTCTCTGCGTTATCGGCATGTACATTATTTCAAAAATTGACCAGGCCAGGGGCATTACAACAAACGGCCTTGAAATTGATGGTTCAATGTTTAAAACTTCAAGAGGTTTCTTAGCAGGCGCCTTAATTGTAACCGGCATCGTAGTTGCATTGTACTCAATTTTCTGGTAGCAGAAATTTTACCAATAGACAAGAAAAGGCGATGGGTTAATACTCGTCGCCTTTTTTGTGTAATTGCCGCTAACTTTTACCCGCTAACGAAAACGTTTGCGTGGATTGTTTGGGCTTATTACTTCCAACTTGCCTATATGATGTGTAATTTGCCGCTTACAAGTATAAACTACTATACCAGTAACCATGGTATTCATCCGTTAATAACCAATGAAGAATTTTTTAGACCAGGATTTTTTACTTCAAACTAAAACGGCGCAGCGCTTATATCACGAGTTTGCGAGCCATCAGCCTATTATTGATTACCATTGCCATCTTCCGCCAGATCAGATTGCCGACGATATCAATTTTAAAAACATCACCCAGATCTGGCTTTATGGCGATCATTATAAATGGCGTGCTATGCGGGCAAACGGAGTTAATGAAGCCTATATCACCGGTAATAAAACGGATGAAGAAAAGTTTACGGCCTGGGCTGCTACTGTACCATATACTTTAAGAAACCCATTGTACCATTGGACGCACCTTGAATTGCAGCGCTATTTTGGTATTAATGAATTGCTTTCACCTGCATCGGCACAAAAAATATATGCCCAATGCAATGAAAAGCTGCAATCACCAGAATTCAGCATCCGTAATATCCTGAAAAGTAAAAATGTAGAGGTTGTGGGTACAACCGATGATCCGCTGGATAATCTTAGTTATCATCAGAAACTGAAGCAGGATGCGTTCAGTGTAAAAGTATTACCTGCTTATCGCCCCGATAAGGCTATGAATGCCGATGACATTGCGGGGCTCAACAAATACATCGACCAGTTGGAAGCAGTGGCAAATGTATCCATATCTAACATTGATGAGTATCTTTCGGCATTAAAAGCAAGGCATGATTACTTCGCCGAAAACGGCTGCAAATTATCCGATCACGGTTTGGAGCAAATTTATGCCGAAGATTATACAGATGCTGAAATAGCTGCCATCTTTACCAAAATCAGGAGCAACGAAGTATTGTTGCCATTAGAGATCTTGAAATTCAAATCGGCTATGTTGTATTACTTTGCCATTTGGGATCACGAAAAAGGCTGGGTGCAGCAATTTCACCTCGGCGCATTACGCAATAATAACGCCCGCGCATTGGCTAATTTAGGTCCTGATACAGGCTGGGATTCAATAGGTGATTTTGCGCAGGGCAGGGCATTATCCAAATTCCTGAACAGGCTGGATACTACTAATCAATTAGCTAAAACTATCATTTATAACCTTAACCCGGCCGATAACGAGCTGTTTGCTACCATGGTGGGTAATTATAATGACGGCTCGGTGGCAGGTAAAATGCAGTTTGGATCGGCCTGGTGGTTTTTGGATCAAAAAGATGGCATGATCAAACAAATGAACGCTTTATCAAACATGGGTTTACTGAGCCGTTTGGTTGGTATGCTTACCGATTCAAGGAGCTTTATGTCATTCCCAAGGCATGAGTATTTCCGCAGGTTGCTTTGTAACCTGTTGGGCGACGATATTGAAAATGGTGAGTTACCTAATGATATTGAATGGACAGGGAAGATCGTGAGTGATATTTGCTACTTTAACGCCAAAAACTATTTCAATTTTTAATGAGCAATATCGAAAATACAAAGGGAAGCATCTTGTCGTTTGGCGAACTGTTATTACGTATGTGCCCGGATGGCGAGGGCCAGTGGCTTGCGGAAAACAAACTGCCTTTTTTTATAGGAGGTGCCGAGCTTAACGTGGCCAACGCTTTAGCCCTGTGGCAACAGCCAATAAAATACTTTACTGCTTTGCCTGATAATGCTTTATCCGAGCAGGTCATCGATTATCTGCAAGGCAAAAATATTGACACCTCAGCTATTAACAAAAGCGGAAACAGGATAGGGCTTTATTACCTTACCCGTGGTAAAGATGTAAAGAATAACGCCATTGTATATGACCGTGCAGGTTCGGCTTTTGCCGATCTTAAGCCGGGGATGGTTAACTGGGATGCCGTTTTGGAAGGTGTAAGCTGGTTTCATTTCAGTGCGATTTGCCCGGCCTTGAGCCAACTTGCGGCCGACGTTTGCGAAGAAGTTTTGCAGGCAGCCAGCAGAAAGCATATTACCATATCTGTCGATCTTAATTATCGCCCCAAATTATGGCAGTATGGCAAAAAGCCCGTGGAGATCATGCCAAAGCTGGTACAATATGCCGATATTATTATGGGCAATGTTTGGGCCGAAGAAACCATGCTTGGTATTCCGGTTACGCCAGATATGCATGAATCGGGTCAGCAAAGTATTTACCTGAAAGAAGGGCTTTATTCGTCTGAAAGGATCATGGATGCTTACCCGCGTTGTAGGGCTGTAGCTAATACTTTCCGTTTTGATGCTGGCAAAGGTGTTGAATATTACACTTCACTTTATGCAGGCAACCGCTTTTATCATTCGCCAACCTACACTACCGAAACCGTTGTTGATAAAGTGGGCAGCGGCGATTGCTTTATGGCCGGGCTTATTTACGGCTTTTATAACAAGCAGGATCCGCAGCAGTTGCTGGATTTTGCCACGGCTGCCGCCTTCGAAAAGCTTTTTATCGAAGGCGATGCAACCACCAAAACAGTTGATGAAATTTATAACGCTATGAAACAATGAGTAAAAAAGATATAGTACTTGACGCCATATTAAAGCAGGGCACATTACCGCTGTTCTTTTACAAAGATCCGGAGGTGAGCCTGCAGATAACCCGTACACTTTATAAAGCCGGCATCCGGGTATTTGAATATACCAACCGCGGCCCGGCTGCCCTTGAAAATTTCAAGGTTTTAAAACAAGCCCTTGCCAGCGGCGAAATGCCTGGCCTGGAATTAGGTATCGGCACCATTAAAAGTGTTCAGGAAGCTGAGGATTTTATTGCCGCCGGGGCTGATTTTATCGTGTCGCCGATTGTTAATCCCGAAGTAGGCAAACTGGCCGCCCAGCATAACCTATTGTGGATTCCGGGAAGTATGACGCCAACCGAGATCTATTTGGCGCAGCAAAATGGTGCAGCTTTAATAAAAATATTCCCGGCCAATATATTGGGGCCTGAGTTTGTTTCTTCAATCAGGGATCTGTTCGCGGGTCAGTTGTTCATGCCAACAGGTGGGGTTGACCTGAGCCATGACAGCATCAGTACCTGGTTTAAAGCCGGTGTATGTGCAGTGGGTATGGGCAGCAAGCTCATCAGCAAAGCCGTACTCGAAAACCGGGAGTATGATAAGCTTTATAACGATACTTTGAAGCTACTGGAAATAGTACAAACCATTAAATAGCCAGTTAACCTAAATTATAATGAGAGAAGAAAAAGTTGGAAACTACCGGTGGGTTATCTGCTCATTGGTGTTTTTCGCAACAACCGTTAATTATCTTGACCGGGCAGTGATCAGTCTGCTTAAATCAGACCTTACAAAGGAGTTTAAGTGGAATGATGGTGACTATGCCAACATTGAGATAGCATTCAAAATAGCTTATTCTATAGGCCTGTTGGCTGCCGGCAGGATCATCGACAAAATAGGCACTAAATTAGGATATTTCCTTTCAACATTGTTATGGAGTATTTCGGCAGTTTGCCATGCTTTTGTTGGTGGTACATTTGGCTTCGGCGTAGTGCGTTCTGCATTGGGCATAAGTGAAGCCGGAAACTTTCCTGCTGCAATTAAAACCGTAGCCGAGTGGTTCCCTAAAAAAGAAAGAGCGTTTGCAACAGGGATTTTTAATTCTGGCGCAAACGTAGGTGCAATTGTTGCTCCTTTAACAGTACCATTCATAGCTGTTGCCTGGGGATGGCGCTGGGCATTTATTATAACCGGTTCAATCGGTTTTATATGGCTGGTACTTTGGCAGGTGATTTACCGCGCGCCTGCACAACACAGTAAGGTATCAAAAGCTGAACTTGATTATATCAACAGCGATCATGATAGCCAAGCCGAAAGCCTGCAACCTGTTGAGCAAAAGAAAATATCATGGGGTAAGCTACTTTCTTTTAAGCAAACCTGGGCTTTTGTTATAGGCAAGTTCCTTACCGACCCTATATGGTGGTTTTACCTTTTTTGGTTACCCGATTTTTTGGAGAGCCAGTATAATTTAAAAGGCACGGCAATAGCTATCCCTGTTGCATTGGTTTATACCATGTCTACCTTCGGCAGCGTTGGCGGCGGTTGGTTGCCCATGAACCTGATTAAAAATAACTGGCCGGTGTTTAAAGCTCGTAAAACATCTATGTTTATTTATGCACTTGCAGTGATCCCTATCATATTTGCCCAAATCTTAGGTGGCGTAAATATGTGGCTTGCAGTTATAGTAATAGGCATAGCGGCATCTGCGCACCAGGCCTGGAGTGCTAATATTTTTACAACAGTTTCTGATATGTTCCCCAAACGTACCATTGGTTCGGTAACTGGCTTAGGCGGTATGTTTGGTTCTATAGGGGGGGTATTCTTATCGCTCGCGGTACAAAAGAATTTATTCGTTTATTACCGGTCAATCCATAAAATTGAGATAGCTTATTACATTATGTTTTTTGTTTGCGGCAGCGCTTACATTTTAGCCTGGCTCATTATGCACTTTTTAGTGCCTAAAATGAAGCCGATAGAATTGGATTAAACCGATTGAGTTATAACAAGAGAAAGCCGGGCCATTTAACCCGGCTTTTTTTATAAAGAGTGGCTTGCCGCCTGTTCGGCCAGTTCATCTATCCAGCTCGAAAGATAAGGTTCAGTACCGCTAATCCTGATCCATTCACCGTCCCTGTCTTTGCCAATCAATAAATGTAGTGTACCATCTATTGATCTAAAATCATAAGCTTCGCTGTAACCGGGACGGATTACCTGTTGCACTGTTCCGTCAATTTCGCTGTCGGTTCCTGTAAGTGTAGCGTCAAATTGCTGTTCCATGGTGTTTAAGTTTATTAAGCTAACATGGTTTGGTTAATTTCTGTTTGCGCCTGCATTAGGCAGGCCGCTATATTATTTATTTTTAGGCTGATAAAATTGTTTTTTAAATTTAACACAGCTAAAACTTTTAATATCCGAGTTATGTTTTGTTAACAATTATAAACCATGAACAGAAGGCTCAGCACAAAGTATTTCCAGGTATCGCAAAGGGTATGGGGAACCAAATTATTGTTTGTTAATGTTTACATGATAGCAAACCGCCCTGGTGCTGCCAAAGGCTGGGTTTTGGTTGACACGGGATTAAAAGGTTCGGCAGGTAAGATCATTGCGATGGCCGAGGAACTTTTTGGCCCCGGAACAAGGCCGGCAGCTATTGTACTTACTCATGGGCATGGCGATCACGCAGGAGGGCTTGAAGAATTGTTGAAGATCTGGAATATACCCGTTTACGCCCATGCATTGGAATTGCCTTATTTAACCGGCCTGTCGTCATATCCTCCGGCGGATCCGTCATTAAGGGATGGGATGATGAGCCTTTTATCGGTATTTTTCCCTACAGCACCTATAAACCTCGGCACTAAAGTAAAGGCAATCGATATGGAGGAAGGCATCCCCGAATTACCCGAATGGAAGATCATTCACACTCCGGGCCATACACCGGGGCATATTTCGCTGTTTTTGCCAATAAATTCAACCCTGATAGCCGGCGACGCATTTTCAACCACTAAAGCCGAATCAGCCATATATTCATTCAGTTCATTAAAAAAATTAACCGGGCCACCACGATATTTTACTACCGACTGGGAAGCTGCGGCCGAATCTGTGCGCAGGCTTACCGCACTTGAGCCACGTACGGTTGCCGCAGGCCATGGCCCTGTGATGCGCGGACGTGAGCTGCACGATGAATTGAATGAATTGGCCGATAATTTTGAACAAGTGGCAATACCCGCAAAAGGTCGTTATGTAAGTCACCCGGCTATTGCCGATGAAATGGGCGTAAAATATGTCCCGCCCTACACGAGCAGCGGGATTTTAAAGGCAACAATAGGCATAGCCGCCGCACTGGCAACTTTTTTTATTATCCGCGGATTACAGGAATAAAGAAGAATCCCGTTGGTTTGTGCTTACCTTTACCGTGTGGAAAATTTAAAACCAGACCCCAAAATACTTATTGATATTGTGCAAACCAGAATGCCTTACGGCAAATATAAAGGTACCATCATAGCAGATATTCCCGTATCATACCTGGAGTGGATGGCTGGCAAGGGTTTTACTAAAGATAAAATGGGGATGTTATTATCTACCGCATTCGAGATCAAAACAAATGGCCTTGGCGAGATCCTCTTCATGGTGAAGAAATCGCTCGTGCAGCAGGGAAATCGGCGTTAACCTTATTTACACAATAATGACCATCCGCCTGCTCAGGGATGGCGTATATAATGGACTAAATAGCTATGTCAGTTATGAAAAAGTTGATCTTATATACAGTGGGTATATTCCTGTTTTTAAGCAGTTGTGCCGATGGGCAAGGTTCAAAAAATGGCGATGATTTTGCAGCTTTACCTGCGCCAAAAACAGGGGAGGCCGTGGCAACCTTCGGAGGTGGTTGTTTCTGGAGTATGAGCGAAGCTATGTCCGAACTGAAAGGTGTTAACAAAGTGATTTCAGGATATGCCGGTGGTACTACCAAAAATCCCACTTACAGGGAAGTATGTTCTGATAATACCAATCATGCTGAGACAGTTCAGATCTATTATGATCCTAAAGTGATCAGTTTTGATAAAATTGCCGAGGCATTCTTCTTTGCGCATGACCCAACCACACTCAACCGTCAGGGGCCCGACGAAGGTACCGATTACCGTTCTATTGCCTTTTACCGTAACGAAGCGGAGAAAAATGCGATTGAGGCTACCATAAAGAAAGTAAATGAGTCAAAGCATTATGCTAACCCTATAGTTACCCAGGTAGTGCCATTTAAAGTGTTTTATCCGGCCGAGAACTATCACCAGGGATATTACCGGTCGCATCCCGATCAGCCCTATATCGTAGGGGTATCAGTGCCTAAAGTGATGAAATTCAGGAAAGCGATGAAAGCGGACCTGAAACTGGAGTTTGCCCGTTAACAAAAATAAAAGGAACATTGCAGTGTGCAATATTCCTTCTATTTGCTGTCGATAACTCCCCCTTCAGGGGGGGCGGGGGCTTTACAACCTGTTAAACCATCCCTTTTTCCAAAATACAAATACCTGTATTACCGCAATCAGCAGCATAAACACGATGGCATAAATATAACCGTGATGCCAGTATAATTCGGGCATGTTATCCGGAAGGATATGGCCTTTATCATCTTGCCTCGAAAAATTCATACCGTAAATACCGGCAATGAAAGTAAGTGGGATAAATATCACTGAAATAATGGTTAGCACTTTCATGATCTCGTTCATGCGGTTGCTAACCATCGACAGGTACAGGTCGATAATGCTTGAGGTTACCTCTTTATAGTTTTCAATAAGGTCCATCGCCTGGATGCAATGATCGTAGGCGTCACGTAAAAACAATTTAACCTCCGGCGTTATCAACGGGCTTTCCGACCGGATCATATCATTGATCTTATCACGCTCGGGCCAGCTGGCACGACGTACCACAATAAGCGTACGTTTTAGTTGCTGGGCATCAAACATGATTGTTTTATCGGCACTTTCATAAAGCTTATCTTCAAGCGCATCCAAATGATCTCCAATTTGCGCCAATAAAACAAAATAGTTATCGATTATGGTGTCGGTAAGCGCATAACACATATAACCCGGGCCCGCAGTACGAATAGCCCCTTTACCGGCTTTCAATCGCGCCTTTACTGCATCAAAACGATCTGTGTGGTCTTCCTCAAAGCTAACAATGATGTTATCTTTAATAATGGCCGAAAACTGGCAGTTGATAATCTCATTTTCTTTATTGAAATGAACTATCCTGCTGGTGCAAAAAGCATAGTCATCGTATTCATCAAACTTTGGCCGTTGGTGCGTATTGGCGATATCTTCCAAAACAAGAGAGTTGATATTACAATGCTCGCCAATTTGCTCAATAAGCTCAGCATCGCCCAAGCCGTTTATTTTAATCCAATGGGTATGATTATCACATTTATTCAGCTGTTTTAAGGCTGTTTTTATATCCTTGCCTTCGCAGGTTACCAACTCATCTTTATTGTATGAGTAAACTGATATAATAGGTTTAAGCGCATCGCTGGGCACGTTGATAGTGCCCGGTCTGTCGCCTACATTGCCTGCATGTTTATGTTTTTTAAAGCGTAAACGCTTCAAGTTGCCATTCATTTACAAATAGTTTATTGTTTGCGGCCCCTGGTTAAATAGCAGATCGATAATACTCAGGTTTTTCATAAAGCCCTTTCGGTCTTCAAATACCTGAAAATATGGCTTCTGCTGTATTTCGCTTTCCCTTTTTGGATGGATAGAAAACCGAAAATCATGCAGGTTAGGATATTCGGGTTGATATTCATCCGTATAGTTTAATTCTGTTTTTATTTTAGTAAGCTTAAGCAACAGGTTCAAAAGCTCCTGGTTATAATCAAACAAGTAGGTAATTTGTTTTTCATAAAAAGGCGCAAAGTCATCTTCATAAAACTCAAAGTAAGCCGAGCGACGGTAGCAAGCCTGTAAGCTTTGCCAGTGCAGGCGCTGCCACATAAAATCGTAGCTTATTTTTACGTCTTTAACTTTAGTATGATTTTTTGAACCTTTTATTACGGGCACAACCAATGCCAGCATCCCGTCGGGCGAGTAGATGTTAGCCCGGTTGCGATAAGTTTGTTTAGGAAAATGCTCCTCTCTTTCTATCAGTATATCAGGCTTGTACGTGTTTAACTGTACAAAATAATCTACCGGCGGAAGATAAAACATAGGTAATACAGCGCCTTTTTCAATCATATATTTTATGTTTGTGCTCAAAATTGGCGAAAATAATGATAAAAAAGGGCTTTACTAAGTTTGGTATATTAATTTTATACCTGATATCGTTGCTTCCCTTTTGGTTTTTATACATTTTATCTGATATAGCATTCGTTATTATTTACCACATTGTTCATTATCGCCGCGATGTGGTGCAGCAAAACCTGCGTAATGCCTTTCCCGAAAAAACAGATCAGGAGCGCCATGATATTGAACGAAAATACTACCGCTACCTGTCCGATTTAATGGTGGAAACCATTAAAATGATCACCGTATCAGAAAAACAGATTCAGAAAAGGGTAGTGGCTACCAACTCCGACCTTGTGTTTGAATACTTTGCTAAAGGTAAGAGTATTATAGCAGTTGCCGGTCATTATTGCAATTGGGAAATGGCGGCCCTCAATTTTAATTTTGTTACCGATAAAAGGTTCCTGATCGTTTACAAAAATCTGTCGAACAAAACGTTCGATGATTTTTTTATTAAAATCCGGTCACGATTTGGCGGGCAGCCTGTAGCTATGAAGCAAACGCTGCGCAAAATGGTGGAGTATCGTAAAGAGCTTACGGTAAGTGTATTGGTAGGCGACCAAACGCCGGTAATGCATGAGGTAAACTATTTTACCAATTTTTTAAACCAGCCCACAGCCGTATTTTTGGGGATTGAAAAAATTGCTAAAACAATTGATGCGGCTGTTGTTTTTTACGACATGAAACGGGTAAAGCGTGGATATTATGAATACACTCTGATACCGCTTACCGAAACACCAAAAGAAACTGCCGAACACGAAATAACAGATATGCACGTGAAATACCTTGAGGGGATGATCAGGAGAGAACCACAGTATTGGTTATGGTCGCACCGGAGATGGAAGTTTAAGCCGGAGGATTTACATAGATGACCAATACACCTAAAGTTGCTGTAGTTATTTTAAACTGGAACGGCCTAAAATACCTTAAACAATTTCTTCCATCAGTATTATCATCAACATATCCCAACCTGGAGATTGTGATGGGCGACAATGCCTCGTCAGATGATTCTGTGGCGTTTATGCGCGAGAATTATCCATCGGTAAGGATCATTCAAAATGATAAAAACTACGGCTTTACAGGCGGTTATAACCGGGTACTGGCCCAGGTTGATGCCGACTATTATATCCTCCTTAACTCAGATGTGGAAGTTATTCCCGGTTGGATAGAACCTGTTGTCAAATTAATGGAAAGCGATAGCTTAATTGCTGCCGCAGCTCCTAAAATAAGATCATACGCTCAAAAAGATTATTTTGAACACGCCGGTGCTGCCGGTGGCTTTATTGATAAGCATGGTTACCCGTTTTGTCGTGGCAGGATCTTTTATGAACTGGAAAAGGATAACGGGCAATATGAGCAATCGGGTGAGGTGTTTTGGGCGTCTGGAGCATCGTTGTTCATCAAAAAAAGTATTTGGGATGAAGCCGGTGGCTTTGACGAAAGTTTTTTTGCCCACATGGAAGAGATCGACCTTTGCTGGCGCTTAAAAAACATGGGGTACAAAGTAATGTATTGCGCGCAATCAACCATTTTCCATGTTGGTGGAGGTACGTTAAATGCTGAAAATCCTTTTAAAACTTATCTCAACTTCAGGAACAACCTGCTGCTGATAAAAAAGAACCTTCCATTTGGGCGGGCATTTTGGGTAATCTGTATCCGCTTTATGATGGATTTGCTTGCTTTACTTCGTTTTTTAATGGAAGGCAAGCGTAAAGATGCCTGGGCTGTAAGCAGGGCGCACCAAAGCTTTGTGTTGAGCCTCTTTAAGAGAAGTCCGAAAGTTGGAAAGTCCGGAAGTCGGGAAGTCAGGCGACAAAACACCGCAGGTATCTACAAGGGCAGCATTGTTTGGGCTTTCTTTGTGAAAAAGAAAACTCATTTTACTGATCTTGATCCTGCGGAGCTTTAGTATCTTTTGTATCCTGTTGTTCTTCGGCATCGCTTAACCCCGGCGCTTCTACCTTGATAGGTGGCAAGCCTTTGGGCCATATTACACGTACATCCTGCTGACGGAACGGTATATCAATGCCTTCTCTGTTAAATGCGTCGTAAATATCGGCTAATACACGGCTCTTAAGCCCAAGCCAGGTATTGATATCGGCGGCCCAGAAAAATACCCTGAAATCAACTGAGCTTTCACTTAAATTATGCAGGAATACTGAGGGCGACGGTTGTGACATGATATCATCATGGTTGGTTAACAGGTTTAGTAGTATTGCCTTAACCTTCTCAATATTAGATCCATATGCTACGCCAATAATTAGTTCGACCCGGCGGTTGTTATTGCTTAGCGTCCAGTTAATTACGTGGTGCGATATCAGGTCGCCGTTAGGAATGATTACCTCAGCACCATCGGAAGTAGCTATCTTACTTGCCCGGATGCCGATATCCATAATTGTACCTGAGCGGCTATCCACTTCAATAATATCGCCCACCTGTATCGGTTTTTCAAAAGCCAGTATTAAACCCGATACCAGATTGTTTACGATATTCTGTAAACCAAAACCGATACCTATACCAAAAGCACTGATAATGATGGTAATCTTGTCGATAGGCACCCCTGAGGCTGCAACTGCCAGGAAAAAGCCTAAAGCAATCACACCGATACGGATCAACAGAGTGGAGGTACGGTTCTTTTTCTTTGCTACATCTATATCATTGGCATGCTTGGCAGCAACATCATAAAGATAACTGATTATTTTTGACGCTATAGATGAAAGCCAGATCACTGCAACAAATATGATCACACTCTGAAACGTAAATTGTGTATTGGTGCCACCTATGCTGCGGTTTTTCGTCAGGAAGTCGCCCAGGGCATCAAATACAGTATCTTCAATATTCAGGTTTTGGGTAAGCATGACCAGCCATAATATAGTGGCCATGATACTTAGTACGCTTCTGAATTTGTTTTGAAGCAGTTTGTAATCAATGAATGAAGTAAGATTATTGCTCTTTTTACCTGCTTCCAATTGCAGGAACAAGGCCTCCATGATAAAATGCACAATGTAATACAACGCCAGGGCAAGCCAGAGGTTATACACCACACTAACGCCAATGATCTTAGCCAAACTTACCCTGCCGAAAACATTGCATAAAAACGATGAAGCCTGAAAAAATATAAAAACCTTAAGTATGAAACCGGTATAAGGCAGGTATTCATCTTTGGCCCTACGTACTTTTGATAAAAATCTGAAACTTATTACAGATGCAGCCAGTCCTAAAATCAAAATAGCCACCCTGTCGATATTGGTTACCTGGATGTAAAGGTTGCTCAGGCTGTAAATAATGGTAATGCCAAACAGTTGCAGCAGGTAGGTGAACATAGTTGCCGGGCAAGCCTTTTTTACGAGGTAAAGCAGCGCTATCATTAGCACCATTAAAAACATTTCCAATACAACCACCGGTGGGTGGTCATAAAAATTAGGCAGCAGTGTAAAAGTTAAAATAACTGATGATACGAACGGGTGATTTACAACATAATTGGCTTGGTTGAACACGCTTTCGGGCTCATCATTATCACGTACAATCCTGCGGCGACTGGCACGTATCCAGGCAAAAAATGCGAATAAAACCACCAGGCCCGAAAGATGTAGCAGGATATCACGACCTATAAAAAAGTTAAAAAGCTTCGCGTTCATATCGGCGGTAGCTTTTGTGGCCGTACCGAAGTCATTGCCTTCATCGGCTTCCATGCTCCAGATGTTATTGTACTCCTGCGACATGGCCCTGATACTGAAATCCCTGATCTTGGTATCAATCTGGTCTTTAAGGTCAAGTATGGTAATATAAACTGCAGAGGTTCGATTTTGCAACAGGCCAATCTTTACCATCACCTTTTTATTGGTGGTATCAAGCCGGTGATATTTACTGTCGATAGCTATTTTTTGGATGAGATACGTAGTAGCTAATGAACTATCGGCCGGCAGGATTTTCAGTACGCTATCGCGTGATATGGCATCCAGGTCATTTTGATTTTGAACAAGTTTGCTATTGATATCGGCAAGCTGCTCCTGCCACAGGTCAAGCTGGTCATCACTGCGGGTAAGCACATCTCTGATAGTGTATAGATATCTTAGTGTGCTTGATTTATCATTATCAATAAGCGATTTGATCAACGTAACTCGCCGCTCAAACGATGGCAATTTGGTGCTGATATCAGCAGTGTCTAACTTTTTTGAAAGATTGCTTTTGATCTGGTTAAAAGCAGATGTATAATACTCAACTTTTTGCAGCAAATTATTTACCGATGTGTCCGAGCGTTTAAGCGCCCGCATCATCGAGTCGCGCGAGAGGATAGAGGCCCGCAGCGAATCTCTTACCGAATGCGTTTTTTTCTTTTTGGTTTGGGCAAACGTATTAACACTGCATAACAGCGTAACAGAAAGTAAACTTAGCGCGGCAACTCTGAATATTTTAAGCATCTGGAACAATAAGCTAAAAGCAATGTTTAAACGCTTTTATGCCAAAAGCGTTTTATCAAAACGATAAAATAATTTAATATTATTTAACCGACAGATTTTCAATGGCTAATCTGTAGCTGTCCATTCCAAAACCTGCAATTACCCCGCGGCAATTGGCTGCTATCATTGATTTATGCCTGAACTCCTCACGTTTGTGTACGTTAGAAATATGCACTTCGATAACCGGCGTATTAATGGCGGCAATGGCGTCAGCTATGGCAATGGAAGTATGGGTGTAGGCGCCAGCATTCATCACAATGCCATCGTAACTAAAACCAATTTCATGCAGTTTATTTATAATTTCGCCCTCAATGTTGCTTTGATAATAATCAATAGTGATGTTTGCAAAGCGTTGGCGCAGGGTTTCAAGATAGGTTTCAAAACTGGCATCGCCATAGATTGATTTTTCGCGAACGCCCAGCAGGTTCAAATTTGGGCCATTTATAATTTGTATCTTCATTAGTTCAAACTTAGCTATAAATCATCAAAACTAAAATCAATTGGATTGGCGTTCGGCAATAAAAGGTTTCCAGGCATATTTAAAGTTAGAGAAATCCCTTTCCGATAACTCTATCGAAGCTTATAGCAGAGACATAGAGAAACTATATCAATATTCAGATTCACAGATAGTTAAACTGAAACCTAAATTAATTACTTTAACTGATTTACGAGGGTTCATCAACTGGATAAATGAGTTGGGGATGATCCCTTCATCGCAGGCCAGGATCCTTTCGGGCATCAAAGCTTTTTATAAATATCTGCTGATGGAGGATATGATCAAAACCGATCCATCAGAATTGCTCGAATCGCCAAAGATCAGGCGCAAGCTGCCGGATACGTTGAGTTATGAAGAGATCAATAAAATTATAGCTGCCCTTGATCTTGCAAAACCTGAAGGCATGCGTAACAAAGCTATCCTGGAAACACTGTACGGATCAGGATTACGGGTATCCGAACTTACCGAACTGAAGCTCTCCAACCTATACCTTGATATTGAATTTATAAAGGTGACGGGAAAAGGCAATAAGGAACGATTGGTGCCTATAGGAAGTGAAGCTATAAAAGCAATGAAGCTCTGGATAGAGAATGTAAGGGTCCACAATCCCATCAAAAAAGGAGAGGAGGACTACGTTTTCTTAAACAGGCGTGGTACAAGGCTAAGTCGGCAGATCATTTTTTTAACCATTAAAGGCCTTGCCGAAACAATTGGCCTAAAGAAAAAGATAAGCCCGCATACATTTCGCCATTCATTCGCTACGCATTTGGTTGAGGGCGGCGCTGATTTACGCGCCGTACAGGAAATGCTGGGCCACGAAAGTATTACAACAACGGAGATTTATACGCATTTAGACCGGGAGTATTTAAAAAGTACGATAAGCCAATTTCACCCGCGGAGTTGAGGTCAAATCAGGTACTGATCAATTACATCCTGCGGAATCTTTGCTCCGCGTCCGGTAGCCATATCAATCATCACGTAATCAAACCAACCATCACAGCAGATTTTTTTTGTAGTTTTATTGGTAATGGCAAACTTTACGCGGCAGCCCTTATCATCGATACTTTCAATGCCGGTTTTTACAATAAAGTAATCGCCCATGGTTAGGGCGCGCTTATAGTCAACATGGGCTGTACGCACCACCCAGCCAAAGCCACGCTCCATAAATTTTTCCATGGCCATACCGTAGCAGCGTTCCATCTGATCATAACGGGCAGCCAGTACATAATCAAAGTATTTGCTGTTATGCACGTGCTGAAACATATCGATATCATCAGGGCGTACGCGAAACTCAGATTCAAAAGTGGAAAGTTGGAGTGGTGTATCCATGCAGCAAATATAGCAATCCTATTTAAGCGAAAGGAAGGCCTCCAGTTTCTCATTAAAAACGTTCCCGTGATCGCAATTGGTGAAAAAAACATAGCCGGATTTTCGGGCTTTATCCATCATGAAAGCAGATTGAAAATTGCCATTATTACCCGAATGCAGGTAAACTGTACCTGATGAACTTTGCGCAATTGCTATGCCCAACCCCCAGGTTGAATAGCCCGCCTTACGAAAGTCTTCGGGAAGTGGAACGTTCAGTTGCGGGCGGTACATTTCTCTGAAGCTTGCTGAGCTTAATCCTTTGTCTTTCATTAACGCTATGATAAAAGCTGCGTAATCCAAAGCGTTGGTATGCAGGGAAGCTGCAGGATTAAACGTATTTGAATCTATACCTAAAGATGGCAAAATGGGCCAGTTTAATCCATTCGTAGGGTCAATATGCCCATCTTGATGACCTTTTACCTTGTGTTCCAAAATATATGGGTTAGCAGTGTATGAGCTATGGGGCATATGCAGCAGTTGGGCCACATCTTTTTCAAATGCAGGCTCCATATTTTGCAACGACCGGTTAAGCAGATGCGCAACAACTTTACCCAGGTAAAGAAAACCTTCGCCCGAATAGCCAAAGGATGCTCCTGGCTTGAAATTCAAATAAAGTGCACCCGGCTTAACATGTAAAGATGAATCGGCAGTGAAGAAGCGCCAGTTTGGAAAGCCCGATTGATGAGAAAGCACCATTCGTGCAGTAATCAGTTTGTACCTTTCGTCCTGTGCGATATCTGGATACGGAAGATATTTATACAAAGGAGTATCCAGATTTAATACGCCCCGGTCAACCAGTTTCATAACCCAGTAGGCAAATACCGGTTTGGAAAGCGAGGCCGCTTCAAAAACAGACTGTTCATCTACCGGCTTCTTTGTTTTAATATCAGTTACACCTAATGCACGGTGATAAATGATTTTACCTTTATTGATAAATGCTATAGACAATCCGGGGAGCTTTAGTGAATCCATCTGCTTTTGCAGAAAACTGTCCATAGAGGCGTTACTGATGATTTTTCCGGTTGAAGTGGCTATTTGAGCTTCTGATGTATTACGGAACACAAACGAAACTAACAAGATAAGCGTAAATAATCTGCGGTATTTATGGTATAAGTATTGTAAGTAATTTCTCATTGGAAGGCAAAGTATAATGTGTATTTTAATTGAGACGCGGGCATTAACAACATGGTTACAGATTTTATCATACTTTCGCGGCCACACAACTACTAAGGCAACAATTTCGTAGAATTAGGGTAATTTATGAGTAAACACATTGTATTAATAGAAGACGAGCCTGACATCCTTGAGTCTACCACCTTGCTGCTTGAAAACGAGGGCTTCCGGGTGTCTGGATTTAGCGCATTTACCACCCTGGAGGAAATGGTGGCCTTACAGCCCAATTGTTTTTTACTTGATGAGAACCTGCCGATTATTAGCGGCCATATAATTTGCATTTTATTTAAATCGAAGCCCGTAACCCGGGAAATCCCTGTGGTCCTGATTTCTGCTAACCCGGCAATCAAACAAAAAGCAGCCCTTGGAGAAGCTGATGCTTATATCGGTAAGCCTTTTGAAATTCAGGAACTGGTGGATGTGTTGACAAGAGTAATGATATAACCCCGGCGATCAAATTACAGAAACGCATTCTGAAATTTCTCAAAATGGTTCATTTACTCACTACGTCAAAAATTAAAAGCGGACAACCAATAAACATGACTATCCGCTTTTAAAAAGACTTACAGATTTAGCTTATTGCCACCATTTAAGCGGAAAAGTTATTTTATCAACCGAGCTTGCTACCATGTCTGGTTTAAAGGCATAATGGCTCAACTGGTCTTTACTTGCAATGCCGGATAATACAAGGATTGTTTTATAACCCATCTGTACACCACCCTGGATATCAGTTTCCATGGTATCACCAATTACGGTTGTTTCGGCAGTTTCGAGGCCCAGGAATTTCCTTGCCGAGCGCATCATCACCGGGCTTGGCTTGCCGGTTACAAATGCTTTACGGCCGGTAGCTTCTTCAATCATGGCAGTTGTTGCTGCAATGCCCAAATTATTCCAGCCTGGTTTTTTAGGAGAAGGGTCTCTATTGGTGGTTATAAACTTAGCACCGGCCAGGATCATATCAACCGCACGCTGCACCATTTCCAACGTAAAATTGCGGCCTTCACCTAAAACCACAAACTCAGGATCTGAATCGACAAGCGTGATGCCGTTTTCGTGCAGGCTGGTTAGCAGGCCGCCTTCGCCTAATACAAACGCGGTACCGTTGGGGCTTTGATCGCCCAGGAATTTCCCGGTAGCCATAGCGCTGGTATAAACGTGTTTTGTTTCTACAGTTATTCCCAGTCTTTTTAGTTTGCGTACAACTTCCAGGCTGGTGCGCTGGCTGTTGTTGGTCATAAAAGTAAAGGGAATGTCACTATCAATAAGATGTTTGATGAATTTATCAGCGCCGTATATAAGTTCTTCGCCACTGTAAATCACCCCATCCATATCAATTAAAAGACCTTGTTTCATGGGTGTAGTGTATTTAATTAAAAAGGTAATACTGGTTTATGCTCCTTCAAAAAAGTCGATCAGGCCACCGAAGTAACTGTCGTTCCATCCTTCAACAATGTCATTATAATCATCATCCGGAATGTTGGTGTGCCTTAACTCGGCCGAAGTGCCTTGTTTGTCAGCATGCAGCTTGATGGTTACGATAGAATTATCGCTTTGCCCTTCAAAATACCATTGCTGTACAACTTTTTTATTGGGTTCAAACTCAATGTTTTTGCCCACAATGCTGCCATCCCACATAGAAAATTCGGAGCCTGGCTCTGTTGACATTTCTGCAACTTCACCAGTCCACAATTCAATGGTAACCGGGTTGGTTATGGCCATATAGATCTCTTCGGGAGTGGCCGGTATGCTGTAATATTTTTTATAATCTTTCACCCACGCAATTTAGCTGAAATAATTTAAACCTTTACCGGGCCAATTGGCAAAACGGTTTTTCCGTAAACTTCATTTAATACGTTGGCAATACCGGTATAAATGGCCGAAGCACCGCAGATAATGCCCTCATAACCGGCGAGGTGTTTAATGCTTGCATTGCCCGTAGCATCACCTGCTACCAACAAGAAAAACAATATGGTTAACGATGCAAAAACAAATTGCAAAGCGCGGTTGAGCCTTAACGTGCCGAAAAATAAAAGGAAAGTAAATACGCCCCAGATACTCAGGTAAGCTATCATGGCACCTTCAGATGGCGCAGCTCCCCAGCCAAGTTTTGGCATCACCAGTAAGCCAACTAATGAAAGCCAGAAAAATCCATAAGATGTAAAGGCTGTAAGCCCGAAAGTGTTGTTCTTTTTAGCTTCGATAACACCGGCAATAACCTGTGCTAATCCACCATAAAATATGCCCATGCCTAAAATCATGGTGTTCATTTCAAAAAAGCCGGCATTGTGGATGTTTAATAAAACGGTAGTCATTCCGAAAGCGCATAGGCCAAGCGGCGCAGGGTTGGCAATGCCATCCTTCACCGGTACTGGTGTAGTAGGGATCATAGTAGGTTTTAGTTTATTTGGTTTGTACCGCAAGCTAACTGATTTATAAATATTAAGCAAGTTTTTCACAACCCTTAGCTTACTTTTGCGTTAACTAAATACCTATGCAAAAATTAGTATTAATACGCCACGGTGAAAGCGTTTTTAATCAACAAAACCGTTTTACCGGATGGGAAGACGTTGACCTTTCGGCCCAAGGGTACGACCAGGCCCATAACGCCGGGAAAATCCTCAATAAAAATGGTTACAACTTTGATGTTGGCTTCACATCATACTTAAAACGATCTATCAAAACGCTCCATTATATTTTGGAAGAACTTGATCACCTGTGGATACCCGTTGAAAAATCATGGCGATTGAACGAACGCTTTTACGGTGCCTTACAGGGCTTAAATAAAGATGAAACTATTGCTCAATACGGAGAGGAGCAGGTATTAAAATGGCGCCGCGATCCTAATGAGCATCCACCCGCTATAACCAAAGAAGACCCAAGATATCCCGGGCACGATTTGAGGTATAAAGACCTGACCGAGCGCGAACTGCCCTTAACAGAAAACCTGAGCGAAACCATGGATAGGGTATTGCCCTTTTGGAACGAAAGAATTGTAAGGGCTATACGGCGCAACCAAAAGGTTATCGTTGTGGCACACGGCAACAGCCTTCGGTCACTTATAAAATATATTGATAATTTAAGCGATGATGAGGTTACGGCGCTGGAAATCCCTACGGCAACTCCATGGGTTTATGAGCTTGACGAAGGACTGAACAGGATCAGGCACTACTACCTGGAATAATTTATCACGGGACATTCATTTATCTTTTACTTGGGGTACAATTGTTTATATTGTAAGCCATAAACCAATTAATCCCTAATTAAGACGAATGAAAAAATCCGACATCTATGAGGTCGCCATTAAAATACTGGGTATATACCTGCTGGTGGCCGATATTTCTAAACTTCCCGGCCTTATCACCTTTATTAGTAATCATGCAAGTTCACCTGTAGAGCAACAAGCAGCCGACCAGGGTAGCCTGTTAATTGTAAACGGGTTAAACTTTATTTTCCTGATCGTGTTAGCCGTAATACTTATTTCCGGCACAAAAAGAATTACCCGCTGGATCACCAATGAAAGTGACTACCAGGAAAACGCGAAGCTTTTTGCCGAGCGAAAGGTTATCTACGAAATATCACTGGTGATCATAGGAGGGCTCTTACTGGTTAGCACCATTCCCGATTTTTTATACCATCTGTATACGCTTGCTAACGTTAGCGAACAAAGTAGCGTAATATCGGCAGGGGCAAAAATATTCATTGGGATACTTACCGTGGCTTTTGCTAAACGAATAGGGGCATATTTTGCCAGATAACTTGAATGATTTTTAATAGTGAAAGGAGGCTGTAAATCAGCCTCTTTTTTTGTTGTATTGAGATACTTAAGCGATACATGGCTTAGGGTTAGATTGACTCTAATAATAAAAGGGGGTTAACAGAGTTATCATGGCTTAGGGTTAATATTTAACCATATATCTAATAATCAAATAATTACACACCTTTAATGCAAGGAATATGTTAACCCCTTTTTTGTATAAATATTAGCGGCTAAGTGGTTACAAATTATATGGTGTTCCATAATTTTCAGCTCTTGAAAATGGAATACATAACCGGCCATGTAAAAACCGGATTATAAGTTTCAATGGGTTTGCTTAACAATAAGTTAATGAAATAGAAATGATTACGAATTAACCTTCGTGCACTTTTACCGTATAATTCAATATCATTAACTTATACATAAAACCTAAAAAAATCATTATGCTAAAGCTTACTAATCTACGTATGTGGGTATTGGCCGCTGCCGCAACAGGCATGCTGGCAGGTTGTCAGAAAAATGGCCAGATGCCTGCATTAAAAGATGCTGATCAAACTATCACCAACAAAACAATCAAAACCTTAGCTGTGTCCTTAACACAGGGTTTTGAAGTTGGCTCAACCAGTCCTAAAACTGCTTATGATGTATCGCCAACCGGCTCATCAAGCGGCGACAATGTTACTTTATCAGGCGCTTCATGGAATATGTACGATGCCCTGATAGGTAATCTCGCTGCCGATCAAAAAGCAGGTTCATGGAGTGCCCGCGTACGTAACACCGGTAAAATTACCATGTTATTTGATGTCACTACAGGTATCAGCACAGTTACCATTAAAAGCGCAACTTACAATGGCGACAGCGCGAGTACCTGGGGTTTGTTTTATTCGGTTGATGGCGGCTCATCATGGGCTCAGTCGGGTTCGGCAATTACTACCACAGCAACATTAACAGTTTCAACCTTTACCATTACCCAAACCGGTAATGTACGTTTAGAGATCCGTAAGCTCACCGGCGGCAGCAACCGTATCAATATAGATGATATTACCATTAATGACAACGCCGGTGGTGGTACTGGTGGCGGTGGCACAGTACTTACAGGCAAAAAATTCCTGTTTGATGCAAGTCACCTTGAAAATGCAGGCAGCGCCGATTGGCAGATAGACGCCGATGGCACCGAACAGGTAGCTATTTACACCGGCGGAACCACTACAGAAACCAAGGCTCAGCGTATCCCTACGCCATCATACACCGGTATTACTTCATCTACTTCTGAAACTTATTGGAAAGGCGCTCTTTCAGCATGGGCTGTGGAACTGGTAAAGCGCGGCGAACTGGTTGAATCACTTCCGGTAGGGACAGCGATTACTTATGGTGGCGGTGGTGCCCAGGATTTGAGCAACTATGACGTATTTGTGGTTTGCGAACCTAACCGTTTATTTACTGCTGCCGAAAAAACTGCCTTGATGAACTTTGTGGCTAATGGTGGCGGTTTATTCATGGTAGCAGACCATACCGCAGCAACAACTGCCGGCACCGATGCTAATGGCTACAATCCGTCAGATCGTGATGGTGACGGTTATGATTCACCAAGGGTTTGGAATGATTTGATGACCAATAACGGTATCAACAATAACAACCCTTTTGGCTTTAACATTAATTATGTTGATATCAATGAAAGCCCTTCAACCAATGTTTACACCGGCTCAAATGCCAATGCGCAGAAAGTACTGAATGGTGCGGCCGGTACAGCTTCAAAAATGGCATTCTATGATGGTTCAACAGCAACCTTATACCCGGCTAATAATTCAAGTGTACAGGGATTGTTCTGGCGCAACAGCGCTACTAACGGTGGTACAGCTAACGCTATGGCATTATTGGCAACCTATGGTAGCGGCCGTGTAGTTTGGATAGGTGATAGTTCAGATGCTGACGACGGTACAGGTGATACAGGCGATAACTTGTTTAATGGCTGGTCTGGCGATGCTCCATCTGGCTATACTTCTCACTCGGCATTTCATTTAAATGCTTCATTGTGGCTGGCTAAAGCCCAATAAGAATATAAAGACTTTCCTCAAAGGGAAGTGCAATTGTTAGTTTAAGTCCTGTTGCCGGTGGCAACAGGACTTTTTTATGCTCATGCTTCAAACAAGTTGGTTGCTTTTGAAGTTATAATAACAGAAGGTGATCAATAAGGTCATTTTTTGTTTACCTATACAAAAACATCACCATGAAAAATTATGAAACCTTAGTGGATGCCACTAACGACCTCCTGAAAAGGGGATATACAGCTAATCTTAGCCTTGATGGCGAAACCATTGACGATAAAGAAAAAGATATCCATATGACTGCCGATGACTTTGAGATAGATGAGTTTTACCGTTTTGAAGGAGCAAGTAACCCATCAGATATGTCGATAGTATATGCGGTATCATCATCAAAATATAACTTAAAAGGTGTGTTGGTAAATGCTTATGGTACCTATGCCGATGATAGCTCCTCAGCCCTGGCTGCCAAGCTACATCATGGACAGGTAAGCCATAACCTGCACGGCGAAGACAGGCCGACGGCGTAAGTTGGTAGTCTTAAGTCTAAAATCTTAAGTTAAAAGTCGGCGACAAATATTTCTGTAGGGACAGCGGGATATTTGTTGCCGGCTTTTGGCTTTTTAAGGTCTCTCTTTTATGAGAGATTTAGAGGGGCTCAATTCCTTTATCATTTTCTTTCCTGCCGATTGAATTGCAGGTGTACCGTCACGCATCAAAAATTCCAGTTGAGCGGGCAGCTCATCGGCTACCCAGGGATAGCGGAAGCGCAAATTGAGCAAGGCCCAGCCTGCAAATACTTTCACTGCAATTTTTACTTTGGGATCTATCATCCAGTCAAAAAGCTGCTCAACCGCAGGTTCAAGATCAAGGCTGTTTAGTTTTTGTTTTACCAGCGATTGTTCCTTTTCTTCGGTAGCATGCATCAGTATTTTAGCGTAATGCCTTTGACATCCCGGGTTAGTGACCTGTGGTAAGCGTGCAATCAGGTATTCAAGATTATTGGTAAAAACCTCAGCATCTTTTAAAAACATATTTTCCAGCAGCCATGCCGCCCTGAAACCGAGGGGCTTATCGGCATGAAAGGTAATCTCTATCAGGTCGCGCAAATCAAATTGTTGTTCCGTCAAAATACGAGTTAGTTCAAGCACTTTGAGTTTGCCTATGGTATTCGCTATTTTTTGGGTAAGTTCGTCGCAGGTCATTGGTAGCCTAAAAGTAAAAAAATACCGGTGCCTAACCTAAAACACTTGTTCATTTTTGGCATTCACTTTCAATGTCATCAAAAGTTATACATTTGCTATCCGTATTAAAAACTTAATAGATACATGGTTAAATTCAACCGATTCACACTTGACAATGGCCTTAGGGTTATTGTGCATGAAGATAATACCACACCTATGGCCGTGCTCAATATTCTGTATGATGTTGGCGCACGCGATGAAGATCCGGAACAAACCGGTTTCGCCCATTTGTTTGAACACCTGATGTTTGGCGGCTCTGTAAATATTCCTGTTTATGATGAACCCCTGCAAAGGGTAGGAGGCGAAAATAACGCCTTTACCAGCAACGATATCACCAACTATTATATCACCCTGCCATCGGCCAATCTTGAAACTGCTTTTTGGCTGGAAAGCGACCGGATGCTGAGCCTTGCGTTCAGCGAAAAAAGCCTTGAGGTACAGCGCAACGTAGTTATCGAAGAGTTTAAACAACGCTATCTAAATCAGCCATATGGGGACGTTTGGCTAAAGCTTCGTCCGCTGGTTTATAAAAAACATCCTTATCGCTGGGCAACCATCGGCAAAACCATCAAACATATTGAAGATGCCAGGATTGAGGATGTAAAAGCGTTTTTCAAAAAACATTATAACCCGCAAAATGCCATTATGGTAGTAGGGGGCAACGTAACAACCGAACAGATAAAAGAGCTTTCTGAAAAATGGTTTGGCCAGATACCCGCCGGCGAAAAGTATCATCGTAACTTGCCGCAAGAGCCGGAACAACAGAAAGCCCGCCGTGAAACGGTTACTGCCAAAGTGCCACTTAATGATGTGTATATCGCATTTCAGATGGGTGCCCGTACAGACGAAGACTATTATGCTGTTGAATTGCTTTCTGATATCCTTTCGAGAGGTAATTCATCACGATTGTATAAATCGTTGATCAAAGAAAAGCAGATCTTCAGTGAAGTGCATGCTTATATTACAGGCAGCCTGGATAAAGGCATGTTTGTATTAGAGGGAAAGCCGCTTGAGGGAATCAGCATTGAACAGGCCGAAGCTGCTTTGTGGGAAGAGCTGGAGAAAGTAAAAGCAGAAGAAATTCCGGCAGATGAGCTTACCAAGGTTCAGAACAAGACCGAATCAACCATGATATTTTCAGAAATGTCGTTGTTAGATAAGGCCATGAACCTGGCCTCGTTTGAGTTGCTTGGCGATGCAGACCTGATCAATCATGAAACGGCTAAATACATAGCCGTAACTGCCGCGCAGGTAAAAGAGCAAGCCAATAAACTGTTCAAAAAGGATAATTCATCAACGCTTATTTATTTAGCAGAGAAGTAAACAAACCTTGATTTGCCTGATTTTAAGACACCTCTGATACTAAGCAATTTTGAGTCAAGATATCTTAAAACCACGAAAATCAGGGTTAAACAAAGTAATATATGATTAACAGACAATTAGCTCCTGAGTTCAGGGCTATCGACAATATAAGCCTCATCAGGCCGGAGCACCAGCAGCTTGGTAATGGCGCCAATGTTTTTAGTTTTAACTCTGGCGATCAGGAACTGGTACGTATTGAGTGGATCTTCGGCAACCTTAGCTTCGATCCGGCAAAGCCGCTGCTTAACATGGCTGTAAATTCCATGCTTACCGATGGCACTACAACTTTAACAGCTGCCCAAATAGCTGATAAAATTGATTTTTACGGCGCTTTTTTACAGGTAGACTATGGGTATGAAAACTCGCAGGTTACGCTTTATAGCCTGAATAAACACCTGCAGCATACCTTGCCGGTTATTGCCGATATACTCCAAAATTCCATCTTCCCCGAAAAAGAACTGGAAACCTTTAAGCGTAATCAGCAGCAAAAACTACAGGTTAGCCTGCAAAAAAATGACGTGGTGGCACGCCGCACGTTTAACAGGGCCGTTTATGGAACCACCATTTTTGGTTATGCATCAGAAATGGCCGATTACCAAACCCTTCAACATGATGATATGCTGGCTCATTACAAAAAAATGTACCAGCCTTCTAATTGTACCATTGTTGTAGCCGGTAAGGTTGAGCCCCAAACGTTGACGCTGTTAGCAGAAACATTTGAAAAAAACTGGACAAATACAGCGGTACCGGCAATTACAAATCAACCGGATATAAATGCGGCTGCCGATCTTTTTTATTTTACTGAAAAACCGGAGGCATTGCAGTCGGCAATCAGGATAGGTACACCTATCATCAACCGTTCGCATGCCGATTTTCAATCATTACAGGTTTTAAACACGGTATTTGGCGGCTATTTCGGATCGCGGTTAATGGCCAATATCCGTGAGGACAAAGGATATACTTACGGTATAGGTTCCGGACTGGCGTCATTTAAACAAGTCGGCTCATTTTTCATAGCAACAGAAGTTGGCGCAGATGTTTGCAAGCTGGCCGTTACCGAGATTGAAAAAGAAATCAATATCCTGAAAACTGAATTGGTGCCCGAAGAGGAGCTGTCTTTAGTGCGTAACTATATGCTTGGCTCACTATTAGGTAGTTTGGAAAATGTATTTTCACATGCTGATAAATTCAAAACCATTTATTTTGCAGGCCTGGATTATGATTATTACGACAGGTACACCGCAACCGTAAAAAACATTACTTCCGATAAACTGATCCAACTGGCTAATACTTATTTCCACTTCGATCAATTTTACAAAGTGATTGTAGGGAAATATTAGCGATATTTCGGAGTTGGGACATTCGATTTCGGATTTAAGCATTTTGTAGCTATGATTTTTAATTTGGATACCGATTGGGGAGTATTCCGAATCGAATACTCCAAACTTCAAATCAAAATAAATCCGAAATCGAAATTCCGAAATCCGATATCAAAATCCTGAATTATCATCCCAAGGCAATTTTAAATAAATCTAAAATCGAAATTCCGAAATCCGAAATATTTTATTACCTTTGCCCGGCAAATAATAACTCCAAAATAATTATTTGCTATGCAGTTAGACCCATCAAAATTTGTTGCCGAAGGATTAACTTACGACGACGTTTTATTACTCCCGGCTTATTCAGAAGTTTTACCACGCGAAGTGAATACCGGAACTTACTTAACTAAAAGCATCCGGTTAAACATTCCTATTATCTCGGCGGCCATGGATACCGTTACCGAGGCTGATTTGGCTATTGCCATTGCTCAGGCAGGTGGTATAGGCATGTTACACAAAAACATGACCATACAGGCACAAGCTGACGAGGTGCGTAAAGTAAAGCGCTCAGAAAGCGGCATGATCCAGGATCCTGTTACTTTGCGCGAAGATGCTTTGTTAGCAGATGCTTTTCAACTGATGAAAGAATTCAGCATTGGAGGCATTCCGGTTATTGATGCAGATCAAAACCTGAAAGGTATTATCACCAACCGCGATCTTCGTTTCCAAAAGGACATGAGCGTTCCCGTAAGTGAAGTAATGACCAAAACAAACCTGATCACTGCGCCGGAAGGAACTACCCTGACCGATGCTGCTAATATTTTGCAAAGTAATAAAATTGAGAAACTACCGGTTGTTAATAAAGATGGGAAGCTGGTAGGCCTGATCACTTATAAAGATATTCAGAAAGTTAAAAATTTCCCTAATGCCTGTAAAGACGAATACGGCCGTTTACGCGTAGGCGCAGCAGTTGGTGTAGCCGCCGATAATATTGATCGTGTAACAGCCCTGGTTAATGCCGGTGTTGACGTAATTACGGTTGATACAGCTCACGGCCATTCAAAAGGAGTTATTGATATGGTTAAGGCGGTTAAGAAACTCTATCCTAACCTGCAGGTAATTGCCGGCAACATTGCAACAGGTGATGCTGCTATTGCACTTGCCGATGCCGGCGCTGACGCTGTTAAAGTAGGTATTGGCCCGGGTTCAATTTGTACAACCCGTATCATTGCCGGTGTAGGTGTACCTCAACTATACGCGGTATACGAGTGTGCTAAAGCGCTTGAAGGCCGTGGTGTACCTGTAATTGCCGATGGTGGCATCAAACAAACCGGTGACATTGTTAAAGCTATTGCTGCCGGTGCAAGCTCTATCATGGCTGGTTCATTATTTGCCGGTGTTGAAGAATCACCAGGTGAAACTATCATATACGAAGGCCGTAAATTTAAGTCGTACCGTGGTATGGGTTCAGTTGAGGCTATGGCTAAGGGCTCAAAAGACCGCTATTTCCAGGATGAGACAGATGTGGTTACCAAACTGGTGCCCGAAGGTATTGTTGGTCGCGTACCGTTTAAAGGAAGCATGGCCGAGGTGATTTTCCAATACATTGGTGGTTTACGTGCCGGGATGCACTACTGTGGCGCCGCCAATATCGAAGATCTACAGCGCGCTAAATTTGTACGCATCACCGCAGCCGGCATGCGCGAAAGCCATCCGCATGATATTACTATCACTAAAGAAGCGCCTAACTATACCAGCAGGTAATTCTTAATATAAACTGCATAAAACAAAAGCGTCTGAAAGATAAGTATCCTTCAGACGCTTTTGTTTTTAATGGCCTTATTGGCCGGTAACAGATGAAGATTTTGAAATTAAGCTGTTAGATGTAATGATTTTTAATGCCTGGTCGTAATTGAAACCAACTTTAACAAGTGCATCAAAATAGTCTTTATTTAATTTAGCTATTTCGGCTATTTTGCCCGGTTGCTTATAATAAGCAATTTGGGCATCGAGCACAGATCTTGCTATAGATGCATACATGGGCACCATAGAATTCATCGCGTTTTGCATGTCAATTGCGGGGCTTCCATTAAATATGCCTGCAGAGGCTGTGTCTCTTTGTACTGGTGGCGGCGGAAGCAAAACCACATCTATTTTAGGAGCTTGCTCAATTAAACTAACATTATAAAAGTTGAAATAACTGATTCCGGGTTTACTTAAACCGGCATGCTCAATAATATCAATTGATTTTGCAGCAGCAGGTATTTTCTTAAAATAAACCTTAAACTCAAGTTTATCGCCGGCCTTTTTTAAGATATTCTTATCCGGCACCATGGCTATACTTTCCGACTTAACGTAGTCATAATGTGCGTTGCTCAAATCGGTTTGAATAAAAATTTCTTTATTGAGCTGTAACCATGCATTATCCTGATAGGCGTGGCCAACAAAAGTTACAATAGTATATATGTTATTGGTTTCAATCTTTTTGATGATTGTCGATTGATCATCTTTTTGCTCAATTTTAGGAGTAATGATGTTTTGGGCAAACGCCTGCGCTACAATAATAAAAAAAGTGATAATGGTTAAAATAGGTTTTTTCATGTGATAATTTTTTTAAATATATCAATATTGGAGTAATTCAATTAACAGGTAACAAAACCTTAACAGGTCAACGAACAAATTTTATTATCATTGAGCATGAAATCTATCTGTGTATTCTGCGGCGCTAATTTTAACGGCGATCCTGTATTAAAACAAGCCATTGAACAATTGGCAGAGGTTATGGTAAGCCGTAATATCGCCCTTGTGTTTGGTGGCGGCAAGGTTGGCGTCATGGGCTTAATGGCCGATGCAGTTTTAAGCAGGGGTGGCAAAGCCATCGGTATAATCCCCCAATTTTTGATGGATAAGGAAGTTGGGCATACAGGTTTAACAGAATTGCATATCGTAGAAAACATGCACCAGCGTAAGCAAATGATGAACGACCTCAGTGAAGGCATCATTACGCTCCCGGGTGGCTGGGGCACTCTTGAGGAGTTTTTTGAGGTTTTAACCTGGTTGCAATTGGGTTTGCACAATCATCCTATTGGTTTATTAAATGTGAACGGCTTTTACGATCTGTTGCTTAAACAAATGGATGTAATGGTTGAACAACGTTTCCTGAAACCAACCAACCGCAAACTCATCCTTACTTCCGGTGATCCGATAGAATTGGTGAATCTGATGGATAATTTCAATGCCAAACCGGATGAGGTATGGTTTAAAGACAGAAACCTTACGTAAGTGTTATTCAGGGGTGTTTCTTTTTCTATTCGAAACCATTTTTTATAGTTATAGAAGCGCCCGGCTTAAAATCAAAGTTTAAGAAGCCCGGTTCTGATTGATTTATAGTTACGTTTTTTCGTGCGTTGGTGAACCATGTTTTAAAAGGGAGTTTCAATTTGGTTTTACCTCCTTTTTCGGAAACTATCTTTACTTCTGAAACCTGACCTTCTGATTTCTTAACGCTTACCAGGAAAGCACCCTCGGTACGTAAATTATCAAATGCCACGTCTTTCCATGCAGCCGGTATGGCCGGTAACACCTCAATAAATCCTGCATAGCTTTGTATAAGCATTTCTTGTAAACCAGACGCAAAGGCGAAATTACCTTCGAGCGTAAAAGGGCGGTATTGATACTTTGAATATCCCGATTTGGTTTGATCGCCGTTAAGGTGGAAGCTATTTACCGAACAAAATGCTTTGGCAAAAATGGTAAGGTCTTTTGCAGCTCCTTCACCGTCCTTCGCCCTCGCTTTCATATTTGCAAGCCAGGAGTAAGAATAACCACACCAGTAGGCAGGGCCAACACTATCCAACAGGTGAATAGAGTTTTTAATGATAGATTGTGCCCGGGGCCCGTCGTCCCATTTGATGAGCCCTAAAGGGTGAATACTTATCATGTTAGAAAAGTGACGGTGCGATTGATTGTAAGACATCCCAGGTGCAAACATTAGTTCATTTGCCCCAGTGAGAGCGAAGTCGTTATATTGTGATAATATCTTTTTCCAATGTGATGCTTCTGTTTTAAGGCCAAGTTCATTTGCCATTTCAGCTGCAGCTTTGAAAATAAATTTCATAAGCGACAGGTCATAATTGGTGTTTTGATGAAACCAAGCCGAGATATCATTGTCGTTAATTTCAGGACTTGAGCTAATTGGCAACTTACGGCGCCCGGTGTTATCCAATACTGTTATATTTTCAATAAACGTAGCTGCATCCTTAACCCATGGATAAGCCCTGTGCCGCAGGAAATCCTTGTCCATACTATACCGCCATTGCAGGTAATAATGTTGCCCCAGCCAGGCAGATACCGTAGGTGAAAGCGAATACTGGATCCAACCGCCCATTTCGCTGCCATCAAGCGTAGTAACGCCCGGTACCGCCAGGCCTGTTTTGCCAAAATACATTTTAGTGTACCGTTTGTAATTGGCTTTGTTTTGATCAAGGTGATCAAGATATGCCATGCTTTCGTCCAAATGGTTGGCACTGTAACCCGGCCAATAACTCAATTGCGTATTTAGGTCATGATGAAAATCGCCTTTCCATGGTGGCAGGCGGCCATTATCGGCAGTCCAGATGGCTTGAAGTGAGATAGGAGGCGCCCCCGGCCTCGAAGCGGCGCCAAATTTATATTGTTCCAAATACCATTGCTTTTCAAGCAAAGCATCGGGGATGTGGATAGCCGATTTACTCCAGAAGTTTTTCCACCAGGCACTATGTGATGCATAGTCTGTATCATATCCTCTCACCAATGCTTTATCATTAGTAATAGCCGCAGTAACGTTCTTTTTCTGATCCGGATATTGGGAAGAAATGCTCCAAACACCTTCAATGGTATGTAAACCCTTTTTATGCCAGCTTATATTAATTTGATAAGAAAAGCCATTCCAGCCTTTTTGTACGTAGGTGATATTATTCCCCTGTCTGGTAATTGTTCCCTGGGGGTAACCAAGTCTTGAAAGGTCATCGCCACCAACAGGGTCTCCGGATACTTTTACGGCGCCCTGGTACCTTGGTGCGATTATTTGTGGCACAATATCAGTATTAACATTTTCAAACCTGAACCAGCCGACCGGTGCCGTAGCATGTACAAATGTTTTAAGTATAGTGCCGTTTGCCCATTCCACGCGGCAAAGTGCCTCGGCCAGATGCAAATTAACAGATGTTACTTTTCCCCATCCTCCCGTATTGAACTCCAGCGCCCCTCCGGGTATTTTTGACGGAGCAGGTTCATTATCATAAGGCTCATCAAAATACTTTTGTACTGGGGCATAGTCTTTTTTATTAACGTGGTCAACAACCCATTGGTAGTTAAATTCCGGTCGGTGCAAGCCTTTCATGGGGCGCAGGTCCCAGATATCTGCCCTGTCAAGTGAAAAGCGTAAATGATCCGACTTTTGCCATATCAACTCACCTACCATGCCATTACCCAGTGGTATAGCTTCATCCCAACGTTTGGCAAGTGTGTCAAAATGCATATCGTGTTTAGCTGTCTGCGCAAATACACCGGCAGTAAGCAATATATAATAAACGAGTAATGCGTATTTTTTCATAACCTGTTCAGCGTATCAATAAAAGTGTTCATCTAAAATAAATTATTGGGTGCGCAAAACGATATAAATAACAACGCAAACGTTTGTTATCGCCTGATTTATCTTGCTTCGTGCTTGTAATGGCATTACAGGGAGCGGTTGCAATTGATCTTATATTAAATCTTAATGATCACTCTCTTTTTGTAAAGTACATACGTCGGCAACCAAACTATTAGCGTGAATACCATAGCGGTAATTAATGACGCCCATTCCGGGTTGACAATCTTCGCAAAAACAAGATCATTAATAATAGCTATGCCCGAAATTTTACCATGACCGGTAGCCACACCGATTAAACTTAAAGGTTTTGGTAATACTTCTGATAGTACATAAGAAGCGATTGCGTTAACACCCAATACTGAAAATATCCAATACGGCATTTTAATATTATTTATATCAATGAGCAAATAGCAGATTGCAAATGCCGTCATGCAAATTCCGCCGGCAAATAAAACGTACGAGCTTGACCAAAGCGGTTTGTTTAACGGAAAAAGAAGGCTGAATAACACGCCCGCAATGATAAGCAGAATACCGGATACGCTAAGGCTTGCAAATTTACTTTTTGCCGATATCCCGGTTTCCTTCAATATAGTACCTGCATATAAGCCTATCATTGCCGAACATACCGCAGGCAGGGTGCTAAGTATTCCGCATGGATCTGTATAAGCAAATTTGGCCAGGTGTCTTTGGGAGAGGAAGAACCGGTCAATTACAGCTACGATATTATGAGTTGGTGTCACAGCATAAGAACCCTGCAGCGGAACAAGGCAGACTACAGCGTAATATCCTAATAAAATCCCTCCGAGAATATATTTCCATCCTTTTTGAGAGATATACAGATAGATTGCCGTTGATAAAAAATACACAAACCCTAAGCGCGGCAATACTCCCGGAAAACGTAGTGTGCTGAAGTTGAAATGATACACCAGCTGGATTCCACAGCCAATTAAGATCAGCAAAGTCATACGTTTTAACGCTTTGATGATTATCTCGCGGTGTTTTGCCGGATCAGCCTTTTTTGATTGCAGCGCAAATACTATCGAAATCCCCATCATGAAAATAAAGCACGGAAAAACAAGATCGGTAGGGGTACAGCCGTTCCATTCTGAATGTTTTAACGGCCCGAAAACATGATCGCCATCACCAGGCGTATTAACAATGATCATGGACGCGATGGTTAGCCCGCGGAAAACATCTAAAGATTGCAGGCGGTCTTTTACTGGTTTCATGAATATATTATACTTGTGGAGATATGTTTTATAAAAGATTATTTGCAATATAATTAAATAAATTCAATCGTGTACGTACACGATTGAATTTATTTAGCTTTGTGCAAGCTTCTGTAAAAACAATGCAGATGCTTTTAAAAGAAGATAGAATAAACCAATTCGTCTGTATATTTGGTTTCTGAACATGAAAGAAAGTAACTCAAATTCAACGGGTGTTAAAGAAATTGCCCGGCTCGCCAACGTTTCTATTGGTACGGTTGACAGGGTAATCCATAATCGCAAAGGGGTATCAGATGAAACCCGTAAAAAGGTTAATGCTATTATTGAAGAGTTGGATTTCAGGCCCAATAAAATGGCCAGTCTTTTGGCCCGGCGTAACCAGGTAAACATTGGCGTACTCATCCCAAAAACGTCAACGGAAACCAATTACTGGTCATATCCGCTGGTTGGTATAACACAAGCTGTTGATGAGTTAAAACAGTTTGGAGTGGGCGTAACGCATTTTTTTTATGATCTGGACTCGAAAAGCAGTTTTGTAAGTGCTGCCGAACAAGCCCTGGCTACCGATCTTCAAGGCGTATTGCTCGCTCCCTCGTTCATTGAAGAATCCTTTATGCTTACCAAAAGGCTTACCGAAGCAAATATCCCTTTTGTTTTTATCAATTCTGATTTGCCACGCCAGGAGAGCCTGAGTTATATTGGTCCTGACCTTTTTCAAAGTGGCCGGCTTGCCGCACAGATCATCAGTATGATGGCCCGTGAAGCTGATGATATATTCATTGTAAACATTTCTACCGAGTTGGAGCTTGACCATCACCTGTTAAGAAAGGAGCAGGGTTTCCGCAGGTATTTTGAGGAACATCATATTGCCAATACTATACTCACACTTAATATCAATCATACTGATATCGAATCGGTTAAAAAACAGCTTGGTAAAGCACTTGCTTCGGCACCTCGCGCGCGGGTATTGTTTGTCACCAATTCGCGGGTGAACGTTGTTGCTCGTGTACTGGCAGATCATCCTCAAAAACTAATTTTGGTTGGATATGACTTTATCGAAGAAAATATCCGCTGCCTCGAAAATGAGTCTATTTCTTTTATTATTAGTCAGCGCCCTAAAGAACAAGGTTATTACGGCATCATGGCGCTGTATAAACACCTCTTTGGCTTAGGCGACGCGGAACGTACCAACTATATGCCTATTGATATCATCACCAAAGAAAACTTTCATTACTATAAAAATTAAGGGCCAGAAACCATCGTTTCCAGCCCTGCAGGGGTATAAATAAGACTCCGGCTTTTTAATATCCGGGGTTTTGTGTCAATTGTGCATCCTTATTTAAATCGATCTCTGATTGCGGAATAGGAAGCAGCAAATATTTATCAGACAAACCGGTGATCTTTTGCCCGCGACCTTTAACCCTGTCAACCAATGTTTTGGTTCGCATCAGGGTCATGCGGCGGTTTTCTTCAGCTAACAGTTCGCGCACGCGCTCATCCAATATAAAATCCATGGTTATCTGGCCGGCATTTGCCAGCGGTGCGTGCGCCCTGTCGCGCAGCACATTGATGCTTGCTGCTGCACCTGCGGTGTTGCCCTGTTTAAATTGAGCTTCGGCTTTAAGCAGATAGGTTTCGCCCAGGCGCATAATGATCATGTCTTTGATCATGCTGCTGCCAAACTCATCGTTAGGATCAAACTGGTCCCATTTGTTGGTTTTGGGCACAATATTACGATTAGTGTCAATACCTGGCCCTGTAACAAGCTTGCCGTAAAGTGAGCTCGACGGATCATTGTAGTAATACTTACGGCGGATATTGTATTGCGAATTACGCATATCATTTTTATCGTACAGGTTAAGCACAAAATAGGTTAATGCCATACGGCTAATACCACGGCCACCTAAACTATCGCCAATGATCATACCCGGCGTGTTATAATAGCGGCTACCCCAAACCCTGCGGTGTTGCGAGCCGGTGAAGTGATATCCCGGAAACTTGCTGTCAATATCCGGTCCTGCGCCGTTTGGTACTGATGCCGGGTTTTCGGTTTCCTGCACCCAGATAGCTTCGGTATTACCCTGGCTTCGGCGTTGATTGCCAAAAATGAACATATCGGCAAAGGCATCACCCGGTTGATTGGCATGCACACCGTAACGGTTCCTGATCAAGCTAAAATAACCGCTGTTGATAACTGCGTTGCACTCCGTTTCGGCATCGGGGTTTTTGCCCATCCGCAAATACACCTCTGCCAATAATTGCGAGGCCATAGCTGTATGTGGCGTTGAGGGTACGGATAACTGATCAACAGTTGGGGCATTTTGTTTGGAGAAGGTAAGGTCCTGCACAATGAGTTTATTTACATCATCAAGCGAGGCCCGCACAAAATCAGTTTTAGGCGCACTAAGCGGTTCGGTAATAACAGGTACACCGCCAAACAATGTGGCCAGGTAATTATAAGCCAGTCCCCGGTAAAATAGCGCCTGTCCTTTAATTCGGTTTTTGAAACCGGCGGATAGCGTTAGCCCCGGTTGATCAAGATTTGTTACCACATTGTTGGCGTTGTTGATGAGCAGGTAGCACCAGCGCCAAACAAAATCAATCGATACATCTCTGGAGGTCAGCTTTTCATAGTTGGTGTAGGGTATGGCCATGGGGTCCAGGTCGTCAATAGCTTTGTTGTAGGCCACATCGGTACCCATTTGCCATACGCACAAAAAGCCCTGATTGCCATTCTGGTTTTCATTTTGATTGTTCCACAGGTTGTAGGTGTATTGTAAACCTACTATGCCGGCTTCAAAGGCAAGTGAATCTTTAAGTGCCGCCGGAGTAAATTTGGAGTAAACGGTTTCTTTTAAAAAGTCCTTTTTACAGGAGTTGAGCATCGCACCTATGGCGAGCAGCACCGTTAGCAGTTTGATATATTTTTTCATATGCTTATTTCAATGTGATGTTTGCGCCAATAATAAATGTCCGTACCAAAGGGTAATTAGCACCTGTATCGCCGGTTGTGGCATAGTTGGCTTCCGGGTCCCAGCCAAACCAATTGGTAAAAGTTGCCAGGTTACGGCCGGTTACATAAACGGTAAGCGCACTGAGTTTTAGCTTATCGGCCAAACTATTAGGCATAGTGTAGCTGAAAGTGGCGTCTTTGATGCGCGTAAAGTTTGCCTTTTGCGGATAGCTATAGTTAAGGTAATTAACATAGGTAAGTGACGGACGAACATCGCTTTGATTGGTCGGTGTCCAGTAACCAAGCCCGCTTACAACATTTTGACGGCCGCCGTAATCAACAAAATCAGTTAATTGATTATACTTCATGACACCCTGCACGGTTTGGATAAACACACTCAGGTGAAAGTTTTTATAATGCCACGCGCTGGTAACGCCACCTGTCCATTTCGGTGTAGACTGACCAAGAATGGTTTGATCTTTACCGTCCGACGTAATTGACCCGTTATGGTCAAGATCAGCAAATTTCAAATCTCCGGGAATGGCCGTGGGGTCTTGTTTTGACGGATCTTCGCCAACCTTCCATACACCAACCTGCTTATAATCGTAAATAACATAAATAGGTTTGCCTATAAACAGGCGGTTGCCTATGTCGTCTTTTTTGTCGCCATATAAGTCGAGTATTTTATTTGCGTTGGTGGCGAAGTTAAAACTGGTTTCCCACCTGAAATCACCGCTGATGATGTTTTGAGTCCTTATCGTAACTTCAAGACCTTTGTTGCCAACCTTACCCACATTTGATACTATATTCAAATACCCGGTAGCGGCAGGCAACTGGCGATAAAGCACCAGGTTTTTAGTGGTAGTTTTATACCCCTCAATAGTACCACTTATACGACCTTTAAACAGGCTGAAATCAATGCCAAGGTTGGCACCGTAAGTGCTTTCCCATTTCAGATCGCTGTTACCCAGAATATCGGCAACAATACCTGTTGTGGGTTTACCGTTTGATGGGATGCTGGTGGTAGAAAATGTGGTAACCGTTGAGTTAGGTATAACTGCCGATTGGTTACCAGATAAACCATATGAACCGCGTAGCTTAAGGCTTTCGATAAAGTCGGCCTTTTTCATGAACGATTCATTACTTACGTTCCAGGCTACAGCAACAGAGGGGAACGTACCGTATTTACTGGTATTACTGCCAAAGGCCGAATAGCCGTCACGACGGGCAGTAGCGGTGATGAGGTAACGGCTATCATAGCTGTAGTTGATCCTCGCCATTTGCGATACCAGTGTGGTTTTGATATAAGATGATGAGGCCGAGAAGGTGGATGCACCCTGTAATGCGTCAAACTGTAAAGCATCATTGATAAAGCCCGAGGCATTTATGGTTGATGAGTATTCCCGGTTTTGCTGTGCGCTGTAAAGGCCGGTAAAATCGATGTGATGTTTATTCCAGTTTTTCTCGTAAGTCAGGATGTTTTCAACCACCCAGTTATTACGTTCGCCATTGGTTACTGATGCCGAGCCGTTGGTGATATCACCGGCCAGCCTGCCCTGGTAATACTGAAATAGGGTAGGGAGATAATTATAGCTGGCGTTAACGCGGTATTTTAACCCTGTTAATGGCTTAACTTCGGCATATACATTGGTAATGAAATTTTCGCGACGGTCGTTCCTTGTGGTTGTAAGACCAAGCATAGGGCTTTGAAAAGCCAGGTCGCCCGACATCGGAAAGATGGTGTAATTACCGTCAGGGTCTTTAAACCTTCCATAGGGGCTCATTTGCATGGCTTGCTGCAGGTTTACCCGGCCGCCATCAAAGTTATTGAGTGTCATGTAGAGGTTAGCGCCCACGGTTAAAAAACTCGCCAGGGTGGCATCAATATTTGACCTTAAGCTTCCCCGCTTGTTTTGAAAACCTTTCAACAAGCCCTTCTCGCGGAAATAATCACCCGATACAAAATACTTTACATCCTTGCCACCACCTGTAATGCTCAGATTATGATCTTCAATAAAACCTTGCTGCGATATCTCTTTGAGCCAATCGGTAGTTTTACCGGCAGCATAGTTTTGCTGCTCGTATTGGTTGGGAACAGGAAACTCATTGTCGACACCGGCTTCCAGTTTGTAATCGGCGTATTTCTGTACATATTCGGCAGGGCCCATGGGTTTTACCTTCTGCGCAAAATATTCGGGGCCTGCGTAATTACTTAGCGAAATTGAGGCTTTGCCCGCTTTGCCATGCTTGGTGGTGATCAGCAATACGCCGTTAGCGCCGCGTGTACCATAAATAGCTGTAGCCGAAACATCTTTCAAAATATCTATCGAAGCAATGTCATTAGTGTTGATGTCGTTTAAGGACAAGCTTTGAAACGGCGTTCCGTCAATAACTATCAGCGGATCAGTACTGCCGGTAATGGTATTAACGCCACGCACAACAATACTGGGGCTTTCGCCCGGAGCATTGGTACCTGTGGTGATATTTACGCCTGCAACGGTACCTTCCATGGCCTGCAGCACGTTAGGCGCAGGTATTTCTGATAACCTTGCTTTAGGCACCGATGATACCGAACCCGTAACATCTGATCGTTTGGCAGTACCATAACCTATAACAACCACATCGGCTAATGTTTTATTGATAGATGCCATCATGATTTGTATAGGGGCGGATAAACTGGCTTTTACCTCGACAGGGTGATAGTTTACTGCTGAGATCTGCAAAATTGCGCCAGCTGCCGCTTCAATTTTAAAGGAGCCATCCGGGTTGGCTACTGTTCCTTTCGTGGTGTTTTTAATCTTAATGGTTGCGCCGCTAACGCCCTGGAGCGTTAAGCTGTCAATCACCCGGCCGCTGACAATGTGATTTTGCGCATTTGCTTTTAAGCCCCCGATAATGAATAGGGAAAACAGCAAAAACTTTATTATCATCCTGCTGCGGCAACGGAAGGAGGGTACCTCGCGCAGGGATGACGCAAAAGAGTTAATGTTGATTGGTGGTCGTAGTTTCATCATAGCTCTGATTGTTTGAGTTTTTAATAAATGTTAATTCATTGTCCTGAAAAAAATGAGTAGAAGTTGGTAGAAGAATTATTGTTACGTTAACGGTAACAATATAAACGTGTACGTACACGTAAACAAATTTATCGGTTTTAAACAATTTTCCAAATGTTTTGGAATTTTATTTGTTGATCCGGGCTAAAATGATCGAAAAAAGGAAGGGCAGAGCATTTTAATGCCTATAAAAGCAATGAAATAAGCGCTGTTACAGGATAAAAAATGGTGAAAGGGAAATCGCGCGGCGGTTTATAGAAAGTGAATCTGCGCGAATAATTCAGGGCGATGGAAATCTGGTACAGGAGTATCGATATAAACCCATGAAAAATAGTTGGGTTGTGTAAGGTTGTCGCCGCATTTGGTAAAATTGGCCTCGCAGACGAGGTTTTTAATTGAGGTGATGTTATTAAAATGCAAGGCCTGTAAAGGGATATATCCGTTGATCTTCCAATTGATCAGCCCTGTTTTGTTTTGGTTGCTGATGGAAAGTTCAAGATTTTGGGTTATTTGTTTTAAGACATTAACCTGTAAAAATTCCCGCTGATACCTATCGGGGCCGTAGGCAGCTTTGATTGAGCCCAGGCAGTTAAATTCAAAATTGTAGTAATTATTATCACCGGGAAAACGGAGGAAAAATTCAACGCAGTTATCCAGATGCACATCATCATTGAAGTTTCTTTTTTTTGAGTTGAGATATTTGTCATAAACGTCAAAACCCAAGCGGATACCATAATCGTCATAAGCGATACTAACCAGGGATTGCTGTTGCGGAGCAGTACCCCATAGTGCATGCCGTAAAACAAGCACAGCTGTATTACCACCTGTTGCAGAAAACGGGATAATTGTTTCTGTTGAGATCATTAACGATGCCGTAATCGGGAATTAGCTTCAGGCAATATCTTGTTTATAATAACGATGCACTCTGCGCATCCAGATACAGTATAGCATTCTGGTGCTTACGCAGGATCGTCGACGGATATTTAACAGAAATAGGCTCTGTCAACGTTTTTACCACAGCATCCGCTTTATTAATCCCCGGAACCATACAGAATATATGACCTGCGCTTAATAAAACAGGAATGGTTAGGGTAAGCGCCTTTACCGGTACATTGTCAAGCGCTTGAAAACAACCGTCGTTAACCTGCTGCTGACGACAAACCGGATCGAGAGTAACCACTTTTATAATTTCCGGATCATTAAAATCTGCCTGGAAAGGTTCGTTAAAGGCAAGGTGGGTATTTTCACCTATCCCCATAAAAACTATATCCGGTTGGTTTTTATTCAGGAGGTGAGCGTAACGCTCCCTTTCCTTATCTACGTCTTCCGCATTACCATTTATATAGTTTATGCTTCTGAAATTAACGTGGCCAAATATCGCATCCCTTAAAAAATTGCCAAAGCTTTGTGAGGCATCAACGGGCAGACCAAGGTATTCATCCATATGGAATGCGTTGATCCTTTCCCAAGCTATAGATGTATCTTTTTTAAGACTTTCCAAAAAAGCCGACTGTGATGGTGCCGCTGCGAATATGATATTGATATGCTTTTTCTTGTTGAGTAACCTTTTAATGGTTACAGCAGCATCGGCAGCTGCTTTTATGCCGAGGGCCTGTCTGTCGGCCAGGGTGATAACGTTTAGGTTTTGATATGCGGTTGTCATTTAATATCGGTTAAGCTTTGTAAATAGTTTGTCCTCTAACAATGGTTTGCAATACACGGAAATCGTCGGTCATCAGCACGAGGTCGGCGTCTTTGCCAATTGTTAACGAACCTTTTTGCTGATCAATACCCATTACTTTAGCCGGATTTATTGTCATCATCTTTATGGCCTCAATCAACGGCACATCAGCCAGCTGGACCATATTTTTAACCAGCTTATCGCAGGTAACTACGCTGCCGGCAAATGCAGAGCGATCTGGTAGTTTGGCTACTTCATCCTCTACAATCACTTTAAAATTGTCCTCAATGGTGCCAAGATAGCTTTCACCCGGTGGTAATCCTGCCGCACGGATTGCATCGGTGATGAGTGAAATGTTATCATACCCTTTCAGTTTGCAAACCAGTTTAAGCAGGGCAGGAGGAAGGTGCACCCCATCTGCAATAATCTCAACCGTCATGTTATCCAAAAAGTAAGCAGCTTCTACAGAACCGGCATAGCGATAAGCATCTTTCCGGAATACCGTCGACATGCAGCTATAAAAATGGGTTACATGGGTAAAACCGTTGTCAAAGGCTTCAATCACATCCTCAAAAACAGCATCGGTATGAGCTACTGCCGGTAATACTTTTTTACTTTTCAGGTACCGGCCAAAATCCATCGCGCCGGGCAGTTCGGGAGCTGCGCTCCAGCGTTTTACAAACGGGAAACGTTCGATGATCGATTTATATTCGGCAGGATCCGGGGCTTTAATATAAAGCGGGTTTTGCGCACCCTTTTGCTCCATCGAAACATAAGGGCCTTCTATATGGAAACCAATAAACTCTGCCCCGTTACGGTTAAGCTTGAAGGCTTCTTCATAACATTCCAAAGTTTTCTGCAAATCGGAGAAGCTTGAACTGAGACTGGTAGGGGCCATAGCGGTAGTCCCGAAGCGGGCGTGCATTTCTGCTATCTTCAGATAGGCATCTACATGGTTATCCATAAAATCAAAGCCGCCACCTCCGTGCACATGAATATCAATAAACCCGGGGCATAAAAGATTACCACCGGCGTCAATTTCATTATCACATGCAAATTCAATTGGGCCATTCTCAATGCCTTTGATCCTGCCGTTTTCGGCTATTAAGGTACCGTTTGAGTAAATACCATCGGGCGTTATGATTCGCGCGTTGCTTATTTTCAAAAAAGGCGACTTTAGTTGTTCCTCAGTTTCCATGTGTTCAATTTATAATCACGTAAAGTGAAAAATATCAAATATGTATTACGGGCAGCAATATAACGTAAGCATTCTGCAAGCCGATATAATTGGCAATACTGCCGGTAATAACATTTTTGATCTTCATTTCGTGTACGTACACGATGCAATAATAGTTAAATTTCTATTTCAAAAAAATATTTTTTGATTTGTACCGATAGGGGAATTTTACAAAATATCAGTTAAGCAGTGAGAAGACTGATAAATATTTAAAAACCAATCAAAAGAAGGAACTGAACGAACTTATAACAGCAGTTAACGCATAGTAACTATTTGAGCATAATTTTATGTTGTAAATATTTGGAAAATTAAAGCGAACCATCTACTTTCGTTATTCGTGTACGTACACGAATAACGAAAGTCAGAAATGAAAAAGCCTCACACCAATTATCTAAGACTTGCAAAACGCTGTGTATTATTAGTCTTTTTATTTTGTGCCGTAACTGCCAAAGGCTTTGGGCAGGATAACTTGAAGGTGAAAGCCTTTCATGTTGATTTACGGATACAGGTAATGACCATGCCGGCTTTAAAGCAACTGGTCCTGCAACTTCATAACCAGGGTATCAATACATTAATTATGGAATGGGAGGGCTCATACCCCTATAGTGGTGAAGCTGTAATATCCAATAAATACGCTTATACAAGGGACGAGGTTAAAGCGTTTATAAAATATTGCAATGGGTTACATATCGATGTTATCCCTTTGCAACAAACCTTTGGGCATGTTGAATACATATTGAAGCATTATAAATATGCTGCATTAAGGGAGGATGATAAAGATTTTTCGCAGGTATGCCCGAGTGAGCCCGAATTAAACCGGGAGTTGTTCACCAAGCTGATTAAAGATATGATCAGCCTGCACGATTCGCCGTATGTACATATAGGAGGTGATGAAACCTTTTTGCTTGGCCACTGCGAAAAATGCAAGAAAAAAGCCGCTGAAGCAGGGCTTTCGCGCTTGTATTTTGACCACATTAAGCTCATCTGTGATATTGTAAGCAGCCTTGGCAAAAAGCCTGTTGTATGGGCCGACATCGCCCTGAAATATCCCGACTATATTCACCTCCTGCCTAAGGAAACCGTTTTTGTAGACTGGAATTATGGCTGGGACCCCAATCTTTTCGGCAACCGCGGCAAATTACTGGCCAGCGGCTATGAAGTGTGGGGAGCGCCTGCAATCCGCAGCGAACCTGATAACTTTTACATCGAAAAATGGTTTAACCATTTCGAAAACATCCGCAATTTTGTGCCGCAAATTAAATCGTTGCATTATCAGGGCGTAGTGATGACATCATGGTCAACCTCGGGAGCATATTCAACCGTTTTTGATTCAAATGATGATCCGGTTGCGCTATATCCAATACGTCGTGTTTATCCTTTATCTGCCTTTAATTTGCTCATTACGGCCTATACCGAAGCGGTTAAAAGTAATCAGCCGCTGGATATAACAGCATTTATCCGCAGTTACTGCAAAGCAAATTATGGCTTTAATCAGTCGGATGCCGATCTGTTTAAACAGGCACTTTTTACGGCACCATACCCGGTAGCATTTGGTAAAGTAAAAGCGAAAGCAGATCTATCGCTTGATGAACTTGTTGACAGTACACGTACCGCACTTTCAACATTAAACAAACTTAAGCCACAGAAAAACCTGCAGGAGTTTGAGCATTACTTGTTAATGGCCGAAATCAGGTTGTTTTATCTCAATGTGGTGCAAATAGAAGCTGCCATGAACAGCGCACAGTTTAACGAAGCATCGAAGGATAAATATCGCCCAACCATTGTTGCATTAAAACGTCAATCGGTATTGATTGATGAGAAATTTAACAAGCTTAACGGCGGTTTCCTAAAGGCCGGTGAACTGGCAGATGAAAAGGAACTTCGCAATTCCAAACTAAACGAGATTTATGCCAAACTGGTAAAATAATCCTGACAGGGGGACTATTGAAGCTTCATTTATTCACTTACCACGCACCTGAACCCCATATTTGAAGCACTGGAATCAGGTGTGTTTGATGTTCTGGCAGCTACCCGGTAACGGTTACAATAAGACTCGTGACATAAAAAAGACCCGCCTTTAATTGTTTTGGTTGTACCGGCCGGTGGGCCCTGTGGGTTAATTTGGCTACCCGGTAAATGAGCTGTATTACTGAACCAATCATTACACCATTCCCATACATTGCCGGCCATGTTGTAGAGGCCAAAGCCGTTGGGTTCGAAGCTTTGTGCCGGTGCCGTACCTAAAAAGCCGTCATCAAGTGTGTTAAGCGTAGGAAAAACGCCCTGCCATATATTGCATTGATGTTTACCATCCGGGCAAAGCGCATCGCCCCACGGATATCTCTTTTGGATAAGACCACCCCTGGCTGCCTTTTCCCATTCGGCTTCGGTTGGCAGGCGTTTACCGGCCCAGCTGCAAAAACTCATTGCGTCATTCCATGACACATGTACCACAGGATGGTCCATTTTATCAGCTACACTACTTTTTGGTCCTTCAGGCCTTGACCAGCTTGCGCCATGCACCATAACCCACCATGGTGTTTGTGCTGCTACCTGCCAATCACTATCGGCATCAGTTATATCCAATAGTCCCTCGAATACAAACGACCAGCCAAATTTCTCGGCATCGGTTTGGTAGCCGGTTGCTTCTACAAAATCCGCAAACTGACTGTTAGTGACGGTTGTAGTATCTATAAAAAAGCTATCTACATAAATCTCACGTACAGGGCTTTCTCCATCGGCAACAAATCTGTCAGCATCATTGGTGCCCATTAAAAAACCGCCTGAAGGTATTTTAATCATGCCGCCAATATCCCGGCGCCCTGCTTTTGAAAAATCTGTTATGGCAACTGTTGGCGTAGTGGCGCGGTTGGCCGAACAGCATGGTTTATTTTTTCCTTCCATATTTTTTGCAGGCTGATATTTCAGAGATTCTATGTTATTGTTTTAAACAATGCGAAATATTGATTTATTTCAGATTGTCTTTCATCGCTTTTCCCGGTTCATCTTTATAGGGCGTCCAATAGTTACGGGGATCGCGTTTAAAACCGTACTTACGTTTAGCCGAAGGACGGGGATAGGGCAGAGGGTCCTGCATGCGCAGCTCCCATGTCATAATATCCTGAAGCAGCTCTGCCTGTTTTACGGCACACTCACTGTTGCCATACAGGTTATTCACTTCGGCAGGGTCTTTTACCAGGTTATAAAGCTGGCCGGTACCTTGCATATCATATACCAGCTTCCAGTCGCCTTTGCGCAGCATACGCATAGTGCCGCTTTGCGACCATGTGTTGAGCTCATCAAACTCTGTACGGCCTTTAACGATTGTACCGTCCTGGGTATATGGATCATATTCATTTAAATTGGTAAAATGCAGGCCACCATAACCTTGCTGGGCAATGACGCTTTCAAACTCGGCCCGGGGATAGGTTTTGCCGCTAAGCAGCGGCCACAAGCTTCGGCCCTGAACCCCCTCGGGTAAATTCACGTTCAACATATCGCAAATGGTAGGCATAATATCAATGTTTGATACGTGGGCCTCATGTGGGTTTGCGTTTTTTGAAATACCAGGTCCGTTCCAGATCATAGGGATACGTGTAAGGCACTCTGGCACTTCCACGCCTTTTTTAATCAAGCCATATTCACCCGCAAAATCACCATGATCGGCTACGAAAACGATAATGCTGTTGTCGGTAAGTTGCTTTTCCTCTAAGAAATTGACGAAGCGTTTCATCTGGTCATCAATTAAACGCAGCATGCCATAATAATTGCTCCTGATACGGGGTATATTCTTTTCGAAATTAGGGTATCCCATTTCGGTCATTTTCCGGTGCAGCACCCATTTATTGCCTTTTTTTGGTAACGCGTCTTTGCCGGCACTAACCGGCGGCAGGGTATCTGGCTTAAATAATGAGTAATAAGGTTCGGACACCTGGTAGGGATTGTGCGGCTCGGGGATAGACATGTAAAGAAAAAAGGGGGCCTTCTTATCGGTAGTTACCTTGCTTATCCAATCCATCGAATCGGTAACAATGCGGGCCGGCTGCTGCATTTCGGCCGGGAAAGGCGCGGGATTTGGGTCGAAATAAAAATGCGTGCTTTCCAGGTAATCATTCACTTTTTTTACTTCAGGGTCATTGTTGCCAAGCTCAGACAGGTGATTATATTCTACCCAATGGTCAAAGTGTTGTTTAGTTAAATAAGTATGGTTTTTACCAATTAATGCGGTCTGATATCCTTTAGCTTTTACTACATCAACTAAATCTGCCTTGAAAGTGGCATCCTGAATATTCCAGTTTGAGCGAACACGCGTTGCATTTGGAAAACGTCCGGTCATCATAGACGTACGGCTTGGCACACATGCCGGTGCCGCGCAATATGATTTATTAAACCATGTGCCACTTTTAGCCAGGCTATCTAAAAAGGGAGTTGTATCTAACGAAAAACCTTCGCGTTTGCAGGCATCGGCCCTCATCTGATCGGCAATAACAAGTACAATATTGGGCGCAGGCTGATCAGAATGCCCGACTGTTAAAGATATTTTGGGAGATGTGTTGCCGGTAGGCGCTGCTTTTAAAGCTACCGGCAGCATGCCGGCAATAGCCAGGTTCCCCAATTGCTTTAATGCCTGTTTACGACTGATGTTTTTATTCATAGGATTCAAATAACTTATTGCAACCTTTGTTAAGCGGGCAATGCCCAAAAAAATATTTGTTAATGAGCGTTTCAGCTATAGTTTATTCCTGTTCCAGGTAGCGAAAAGAAGCCGGCTCTATTGCAATAACTGCGGGATTGTTATCGCTTAAATTGATCCGTACAATAGCAGTTTTTCGCTTGCCAGTGCTGCCGTTAGATTCGTGCGTATGAAAAACGTAATACAGCTTTTTGTCTTTCCCCCAAAACAGATCACCATGGCCGGAACCATTTTGACTTGTGTTTTTTCTGCTTATTATAGGATTATTGCCGTATTTGCTCCATGGCCCAAATGGAGATGTTGAGGTTGCATAACCTACAGCGTAATCGATGTTTCTAAAATCATTGGCCGAATAAAACAGGTAGTATAAACTGCCAAACTTTACCACCGTTGGGCCTTCAGACACAGGCCATGGCGCATTAGCTGTGTTTTCCCATCCTTGTTCTGCATGGATACACGCAGTTACTTTTGAGGAGTCTATATCCATATCATTATTAAGCCGGGCGGCAAAGATGCGGTTACCTTCCTGTAGCCGCACAAAATACAGGTACATATCGCCATTGCTATCCTTAAAAATAAACGGGTCTATCTGTTTGCCGCTTAATGAAATTGATTTGAGCGTTTTTTGAGTGAATGGGCCTAAAGGGCTGTTGCTTTCTGCTATGGCAATGTGTTCATCAGCAGTATAGGCCATGAAGTATTTTCCTTTATGTTTAAATACCTGCGGTGCCCAAAAACCTTTTGTACCATAACTGTCACCCTTTAATAAAGCATTCCGGCTTTGCAAATGCCAGCTTTTTAAATCGGTTGAAGTATATACAGCAAAGCCATCTGCACGGCCGGTGCCATATAGATAGTAAGTGCCACCATCTAAGAATATAGTGGGATCGGCAAGTGAGATAGGTTCTTTCCCGGTTTGTGCATAAGTGGTGGTAATTAACAGTGAGAGCAGCAGTGTAATAATTTGTTTTTGCATTTTATATTTCTTTAGGCAATGAGTTGATATACTCCACCGGAGGCACATTGAAGTATTTTTGGAAGTTTTTGTTAAAAATACTTTGAGAACTATAACCAACCATCCGGGCAATTTCAGATAAGGTAAATTCATTCTGTGCGATAAGCCGCGCCGCTTTTTTCAGTCGTGTAATATCAATAAGTTCTTTTGGTGACAGCGAGGAGAGTGATTTTATTTTGCGATAGAATGTTGGGCGGCTCATGTTCATGTGCTCGGCCAGTTTATCAATATCCATATTTACATCCCTGATGTTTTTACGGATGTATTCGTCAAGTTTTTTCAGAAAAGCCTCATCTGTTTTTGAATGGGCCATTACCCGTACATCTTCAAAGGGCGAGCTTGCAAAATGGGCTTTTATTTTTAGCCGGTTCTTTAAAAGGTTAGCTATCTGCAGTTGTAGCAGCTCTGGCGAAAATGGTTTTTGAATATACACATCGGCACCAACCTCAAGGCCTTCGATATGCGCTTTATACGTATTTTTTGATGTAAGTAACACTACCGGAATATGGCAAAATTCAACGTTTGATTTTACCATTTGGCAAAGTTGAAACCCATCTATTCCGGGCATCATTATATCAGATATGATGAGATCTATAATTTCGGCATTTAAAATATCCTGAGCTATTTCACCATTCGCAGCCAAATGTAGTTTGTAAGTATCCCCTAAAACTTCCGATAAAAATTCCAGTATATCTTCATTATCGTCAATAATTAAAACACTATAGTCCATGCTTATTCTATTTTTTTCCAGCTTCCCAAATTAAATTCAATTTCCTGGTGCACCGGTAATGTTAATTCAAAAATGGTCATATTAGCGCTGCCCGAAATTATTTTTAACGCCCCATTATGTAAATTAGTTAAAGACCTGGCCAGTGACAGGCCAATACCTGTGCCCGGTTTATCGTCACCCCGCAGCCTGAAAAAGGGTTCAAAAATCCGTTCACTAAATTCATCAGGGATACCTTTACCGTCGTTACTAAACCTGATGGTAAATACTTCATCGGTGACGTTGAATTCTGCAACAGATACAATAGCTTTTGTTGCGGCATATTTAATAGCATTGGATAGGAGGTTACCGCAAATCTTAACCAAGGCCTCTCTGTCAACAAAGGCCTCCACATGATTTTGGGGTAATTCAAGGCTTAAGCTAATATTGCTTTTTCGCGCTTCCTGCTCAAAGGCTAAAATTTGTTCTTCCAATAAATTTATGATATCGGCATTAACAAAATTTAACCCAAACTGGTGCATTTCTGCTTTTCGGAAATCAAGCAGCTGGTCTGTAAGCTCGGCCAGGCGTTTTGCATTTTTATCAACCATCAGCAAACTCTTTTTGATGCCGGGCTGCTCCTCCGTTTTTTTTATCAACCACTCGATAGGGCCCACAATCAGTGTTAACGGAGTTTGTATCTCATGGGCTATGTTTGTAAAAAACTCAATTTTTGCTTCGTAAATCTCTTTCTTTTTTTCATGTTCAAATAGCTGTAGCTTGTTCTGATTTTTTCGCTCCAGGTACCTGTGATAATAACGGATTGACAAATAAAGGCTAATAGCTAATATGCACAGGTAAATAAAATATGCGGTGTAGCTTTTCCAGAAAGGTGGTAAAATTTTAATATATATCCGGCGTTGATTACCCTTCCAACTGCCAACATTACTTTCGGCCTGTACAATAAATGTATAATCACCCGGAGCGAGGTCTGTAAAATATGCATTTCTGTTGCTGTTAAGATATGTCCAGTTTTTGTCCAGGCCCTTCATTAAGTATTTATACCTTGTAACCTTTGGAGAGGAATAATTAAGTGCTGCAAACTCAATACTGAAGTTATTTTGATAGTGCCGTAGTATAATAGTATCCGTAAATAAAATGGATTTAGAAAGCGGGCTATCTTCTTCATTCGGCACTATCTCTTTATTGTTGATCTGAAAGCCGGTAATGTAAGTTGGCGGGCATGGATCTTTCCTGTCAAATTGAGCCGGATTGAAAGCAATCATTCCCTTTACCGATCCGAAATACATTTTGCCGGCAGCGTCTTTATATGCCGAATTATAGTTGAACTGATCTGTTATAAGCCCATTTGACTGTGTATAGGTTTTACACTGTCCCGAGCGTAAATCAAGGCATATTAATCCTTTAAGCGAACTCACCCATAAGTGTTTCGCACTATCTTCCAGTATACTTAATATCACGTTGCTGGGCAGGCCGTTTTCGGTAGTATACTTTTTTATGGTTTTATGATCAGGGTACAATTTTATCAATCCGCCGCCGTCTGTAGCAAACCATAAGCAATGGTTGCTGTCTTCCAATATATTATGCACGGCAAATTCATTGATAAATTTGTTTTTAACCTTATCCCCAAAGCGGATATTGCCGTGCTGGCCGGTTTTAGGATTATAATAAAAGGCTCCCTGAGATACACTGCCGGTCCAAACATTCCCTTGCGTATCTTCTTTGATATCAAACACATATGAATTGTATGGTATTTGTTTAACGCGGTTAAATATTTTGCTTTTCCTATCGTAGGTAAACAGGCCGGAGCCATGATAGGCGGTGCCGATGAGTAAAGTACTGTCTTTGGTAAGATAGATGCAAAGTACAAAATCACTCACCTTATCATTTTTGTCGCCAACAAGTTTAAACCTGTCCGTCACTAAGCCGGTGCGCATATCCATGACCTCCATACCATGATAAAATGGGCCGATGAACAACTGGTTATCTAATGCCAGTAAACCATGTATGTTTGGATAAGATACATCCCCGGATTTTCCGGAAGCGGTATAAACTGTAAATTTCCCTGTTTTTAAGTTAAGCTTGTTGATGCCGGCATCTTCGGTACCTATCCATAAATTTCCTTTGTTATCGGAAACGATTTCCCGTACAGCATCACCCGAGATAGAATTTGCCCCTTGCAACGGGTAATATTTTTCAAACCGTGCATTTTCAGGTGAGTAGTAATTTACTCCGCCAAAAAAGGTGCCTGCCCATATGCCGCCCTGTTTATCCTTACATATGGTGTATACAGCATTATCGGCAAGTGAAAAAGGATCGCCAATTCTTTTTTGCAAATGCTGACTTGTGTTTTTGGTTAAGTCATAAATAAAGATGCCTGATTCGGTGGCTATCCAGTATTCTTTACCGTTGCCGGCGGTAATGTCACGCACATATGTTTCGACATTATTGTTATCAATTAATCGTAATGTCCTGATTAAACCTGTTTTGATGTTATAGCTTTTCAGCCCCTGTTTAAAGCAGCCTATTAATACTTCGTTTTCGTTGACAGGATATATTTTACTGATAGACCGCAGATTGGCCGGAATATGCTCATCAACTATTCGCACTTTACTGATCAGCTTTAGGGTAGGGGTATAGATACTAATCAGCCCATCGTCATTCCCCATCCATAAGTTAGCCTTGCCATCGATGGTTAAACATGATGCCTTGATTTTTAGATTGTCAATACTCTTTTCCTGCTGATTGTATTTGTACAGGTTAAAATTAGCCAGGAACCATACATTATTTTCCCTGTCAACCAAAACATGGCTGATGTAATTTTGCGGGGCAATTTCAAGAGGGGTGAAAACTTCATTACGGGGATCGTACTGATAAATACCTTTACCTGTACCAATCCATAATATGCCTTTTTTATCTTCGGCAATAGCGGTAATAATATTGTTTCCAATATTACCAAACCTGCTTTTTTTGTTTTTATAAGTTATAAAACTATAACCATCAAAACGGTTCAGTCCTCCGCGGGTACCAATCCATATTAAGCCCTTGTTGTCTTGAATAATAGATGTAACCGAATTATGTACCAATCCTTCATCAGCCTGATAGTGCTTAAAATAATATTGCGCATTGCAAGGTAAAGCTGCGAATTGTAACAGCAGGCTTACCAAAACGATATAACTGAGTAGGCGCATAATTAGTTGAACCAAATATAGATAAACGGCATGGGTATAGCAGGCGTTGACGAAGCCCTGAGATAGGAGGTAAAAGCCTATGTCTTCATTATGAACTGACAGTCAATTTGTTATACATATCTACTAAGACTAATGATTTGTAATTTGAGACAAATCGACAAAAAGTTGAACAGAATTTGCGAATCCCATTCGTTTATTTTGACCCTCAATAAACCCAAATAATAAAAAACATCCTGCAATTTTTTTCGTCGTCAACGCGTCTGTGAGGATTTTGCAGCATACATCAATATTTTATGAATAACACTCCCGGCAATTTAGCCCAGGGAACAACTGCGTGAAAACTAACAACCTATTAATCTACTAAACCGCAATAGCATATGAAGAAAACAGACTTTTGAAAAATACAATCGGCCGGTAATATTTTAATTATCAACCCTCAATACAAAAGCCCGGAATACTTTTCAAATATCCTTTGCCGTCGCGCAATCGTGCTTTTTAATTGAGTTATCAATCCAATAATAAACCAATTTCCAAATATGAATTATAAACATTTACTCGTGAAAATTATCAGAATAACGTTTTTGCCGTTATTTATTTTATTCTCACTAACAGGCATTGCATTAGCAAACTCCGCTAATGCTCATGCTGTACTTAAAAGAAAATTGACTCCTGAACTAATGGGCAATGCTATTAGCATTACAGGAAAAGTGGTAGATGAAAAAACGGGGGAGCCGTTGCCCGGTGTCACCATAAAAGTTAAAGGAACAACCATTGCAACGGTAACAAATGCAAATGGTATGTATACCATAAACGCTCCCAATGCCGAAGCCGTGCTTGCGTTTTCATTTCTTGGCTTTGAACAACAGGAAAAGCCTGTTGGAAACGACAAGGTGATCAACATCGCTTTAAAGGCAAGTCAAAGTAGCCTTAACGAAGTAGTAGTAGTTGGTTACGGCACGCAGAAAAGGCAGTACGTTACCGGAGCTGTAGCCAGTGCAAATCTAAACGCTTTCCGGGACGCACCTAATACCAACGTTGCACAAAATTTACAGGGAACAGTACCGGGGCTAAACGTAGGCCCGGTAACCACATCAGGTTCAACGCCAACCATCACCATCCGCGGGCAAAATACCATCAGTGGAAATAAGAACGTTTTGATTATCCTGGATGGGGTTCAATATAATAATTCCCTTAGCTCAATTAATCCGGATGATATTGCATCGATAGATATATTAAAAGATGCCAGTTCTACTGCGGTATACGGTGCTCAGGCAGCTAACGGTGTTATACTCATCACCAGCCGTAAGGGTGCAAATAATAGTAAACCGCGCATTAATATCTCAACATCGTACGCTACAGAAACGCCTGCAGGCAATACTCACCCCATGGAGCGTGACGAATACCTTGAGCACGTAAGAAACCTGTATTACACCAAAGCTTTTCTGGCACCTGACTATACTACGCCCGATCCGAGTTTTAACCTGGCCCTGTATGTTGACCACACTCAACGTGACGCCAATAATAATTTGGTGCCGACAGATTTTAACTGGTATAAAGCCGGAACCAAAACTGGTTTTATCAATGACAATCAGGTAAGCGTATCCGGCGGGGGCGAAAAAGTGAATTATCTTATATCGGCTGCGTACACCAACCAGGCCGGTTATATTATTTACGACCTTTTTAAGCGTAAAAATCTGCGTACCAATCTGGAAATTCAACCAAAGAGTTGGTTAAAATTAGGGGTACAGGCGTTTGGCTCATTTGTTAATAACGATGGAGCAGAGCCCTCACTGACGGATCTGTTTCAGATGGGCCCGTTAAATACACCCTACAATGCCGACGGTAGCTTAAATCCATATCCGATGGCTACAAACCAAACCAATCCATTCTTGGCATCCAACGTGAGCGATTTTGAGCGTCATAATTATCTTTTCGCCAATCTTTTCGCTCAAATTGATTTTCCATTTCTTAAGGGGTTAAGCTACAGGCTCAACTTTGGCAATAACGCACGCAGCGACGAGCATTATTTTGCCAGTCAATATGGCGCGGGTTTAACAGGGTCGGCTTATAAAAACAATGAGCAGTATTATGACTATACCCTGGATAATATTTTAACTTACAACAAAAGTTTCAAAAAGCACAGCATTACCGCCACATTACTTTATGGTGCTGTTGAGCGTAAGGATGATTATACCGGTGCGTCGGCCAACGGGTTTACGGGCCTTACCCTGGGATATAATAATTTAGGGCAGGGAACCAATGAATTTGCCACATCAAACGCATGGTCCGAACAGCTTAATTACCAGATGGCGCGTATCAATTACGCCTATAATGGCAGGTATTTGCTAACGGCTACCGTAAGACGCGATGGTTATTCTGGGTTTGCGGCTAACAACAAATATGCTACTTTTCCATCGGCTTCTTTGGGTTGGGTATTTTCTGACGAGCCATTTGTACACCTGCCGTGGCTGGATAATGGAAAACTCCGTGCTTCATACGGCGTTAGCGGTAATCAAACTGCCCGCTATTATTCGCTCGACCAGGTCTCGACCCAAACAGCTTATGTATTTGGTGACGGCGGAACCACACAATATGGTCAATACGTATCTACTTTGGCTAACCCGAACCTGAAATGGGAACGCACCTTTGAACTAAACTTTGGTCTTGATTTTTCATTGTTCAAAGGACGTCTTTCGGGCAGTTTAGATTATTATGACCGGCATACAAAAGACCTTTTGTTCAGTGTGCAAATACCAACAATCACCGGATTCACCGCCATTAATACCAACGTAGGCGAAATATCCAATAAGGGGGTGGAGATATCACTATCTTCAAAAAACATTGCCAGAAAGGATTTTGGCTGGAACACGACCTTTGCATTTTCAAAAAACGTTAATAAAATAATGAGCTTGCTGGGTACCGGCGATCTGGTTTCCAGTAACCTGTTTATTGGTCAGTCCATTAATGCGGTTTACGGCTACCGTACTAATGGCATTTATCAGGTCGGCGAAACTCCGCCATCGGGCTATTATACGGGCAACTTACGCATTGTGGATAATAACGGTGACGGAAAAATCAATACTGATGATCGCACCATATTAGGTAGCGCCGATCCAGCGTATCGTTTTAGTGTTCTTAATACTTTTACGTATAAAAATTTAAGCCTTAGTGCCTTCATTAACTCAGTTCAGGGGGGCAGCAATGGCTACCTCGGCAGCAATTCGCCTTCACAACAACTAACGGACAATTCGGTACGCTGGAACTCTATGAGCGGTATTGATTTCTGGAACCCAGGCAATCCCAATGGCAAGTATCCAATGTATATCAACTCGCCTACAATTGCCCCAACCCAATACTTCAGCCGTAGTTTTGTAAGGTTACAGGATGTAACCCTCTCTTACAAAATCAACAACAGTTTCACCAAGCGAATCGGCATACAAAATTTAACTGTTTTTGCCAGCGGTAAAAATCTCCATACCTGGACTAAATGGCAGGGATGGGATCCTGAAATAGCCAATGGCGGACTAACCATTAACGGCCGTCCGTTGCTAAAAACCTATTCATTCGGACTTAATCTGACGCTTTAATCCAACTATTATGAAGAAGATATTTTATTCAACCAGTTTATTATTTATTCTCACAACCATTTTCTCGTGTAAAAAATCATTCCTGGATGAGAAACCGTTGGATTTTCTGAGTGGCTCAAATGCCTATCAAACTTATGCCGATTTTACCATTGCAGCTAATGATATTTATCGTGTAACTCGTTTAGAGTTTTACACCCGCGATGAAAGCACCCCCTTTGATTATATGTTTGGCTGCGATATAGTTTATGACGGCCAGCCGGCAACAGCCCGGCACACACCTATGGCATCAGCTTATGCACCTACCGGTAGTATTCCAACAGCTCATTGGTCGGCTTTTTATAAAATTATCTCTGAGGCCAATGCTATTATCAGCCGTGCGCCAAATTCAGTCATGACAGATGACCAAAAAACACTTGTTACCGCGAAAGCAAAGTTTTTTCGGGCATTTGCTTACCGTACGTTAGCATATTTATACGGTGGGGTGCCTTTAATTACGCAGGAGGTAACGAGCGCCAAAACTGATTTTACACGGGCAACCAAAGCCGAAGTTTATGCGCAATGTATTGATGACCTTAAGTTTGCGGTTACCAATCTGCCATCGATCAATAAAGTTTTAGACGGCGAAATTAACAGCCAGGCCGCAGGGCATTTATTGGCCGAGGTATACCTTGCTGCTGGGCAATACCAAAACGCGGTTGATGCAGCTACCAAAGTGATCACTGATGCAAATGTGCATTTGATGACCGCAAGGTTTGGCTCAAAGGCCAATGTTACTACAGGGAATGTATATTGGGACCTTTTTCAACCTAATAATCAAAACCGTACTACCGGCGGAAACTTTGAGGGGCTGTGGGTGATACAGCTTGAAACCGATGTACCAGGCGGGTCTTCAGTATCAACTGCGATGGCCGGCAACTACCTGCTTGAACGTAACGCAGGGCCTAACTTATCCCTTATTACCGGTGTAACTCCCAATCCCTTTTTATGGCCGGTTGATGATTTGACTGGCGGCAGGGGAATTGGCTGGGCAATCTCCACTAAACATTTTAGCGATGAAATCTGGGCGAGTGACTTTGATAACGACATCCGTAATGCCAACATCAACTTTGTCAGGAATTTTACTGCTACCAATCCTGCCTCTCCTTATTATAAAAAAGTTATCTCTACCCAGGCTCCTATAGCAGGTATTACAGTTCCTTCAAGGCAGTTTTATGCTTACGAGGCCAAATGTACTACGCCGGGTGCTCACCCTTCAAATCTCATCAGTAACTCATCTAACGGTTTGCTCAAGGCTACAGCCGGCGGCACCTACCTTGATCAATATATGTTCAGACTGGCAGAAACCTATTTTATAAGGGCCGAAGCTTACCTTAACCTTAATAACCCTACAGCTGCCGCTGCGGATATCAACACGGTGAGGGCCCGGTCAAATGCCAAACCTGTCGATCCGTCAAATGTTAATATCGATTACATCCTGGATGAGCGGCTGCGCGAATTAGGATATGAGGAAAAAAGGCGGCTTACCCTGATGAGGTTAGGATTGTGGTATGACAGGGTTAAACGATTTAACCCATATTACAGCGATGCCCTGCAAACATACAATCTGTGGCCAATCCCACAATCGGAAATTGAACGTAACAATACGGGTACGCTTACGCAAAACCCAGGTTATTAATTAATTTACCAAGCGAAAATTTCAGAAGGCAGCTTGCGTGTAAATCGCACGCAGGCTGTCTCTATTTCCTGATTTTGCAGTAACCTGGCTCGTGAAAATGTTTTAGTAAATCAATCAAATGCGTGTCAATCATCTTTTTTCGATAGCCTTGTTGGGCCTTATGTTATGGGCTCCCCGTTTAGTTTACGCCCAGGTTGCCAGGGTCGATTCTAATTTTCACATCTATTTGCTGATGGGTCAATCAAATATGGCTGGAAGAGGGCCGGTCACACAGCAATACACTGCCGAACATCATAACCGTGTTATGGTGCTAAATAAAAACCTTGAATGGGTAATTGCACATCATCCCCTGCATTCTGAAAAACCGGCCGTTGATGGGGTAGGCCCTGGCTTATCATTTGGAATGACATTGGCAAAAAGAAGTTCAAAAATCACCATTGGCCTGGTGCCCTGCGCAATCGGTGGATCGCCTATAGAACATTGGGTTCCGGGTGCTTTTGACCCGCCTACTAAAACATATCCATGGGACGACGCGGTGAAAAAGATTATTTATGCTATGAAAACCGGTGTTATTAAAGGTGTGGTATGGCATCAGGGAGAATCCGACAGCCGGCCTGAGCTTGCAGCCAATTATTTAAAAAACCTTGAAGCGCTCATTGAGCGTGTAAGGCAAGTAACCGGAAATGCAAACCTGCCATTTGTAGCAGGTGAACTTGGTCGGTTTTACAAGGAAAATGCAACAATAAACGCAGAATTGAAAAAACTGCCTGCGCTGGTGCCTTTTACAGGAGTTGTATCATCGGCCGGGTTAGTACATAAGGGCGATACACTGCATTTTGATAGTAAATCTGCCGAAAAATTGGGTAAAAGATATGCCCGCAAGATGCAGCAGGTAACTTCAAATTAAAACGCTCAACCTTTTTCAGTTTGAGACAAATCGACAAAAAGTTGAACAGATTTTATAAGTGCCATTGGTTTACTTTGGTTCAAAATAAATCCAATAATAAATCGTACGGCAAATTCTTTTTATAGCTATACAGTCAATTGTATTTGCAGTACACAGCAAACTTTTATGAAATTAAAAATACTTACCTTAATTATTGCAGGGGTAACTTTAACAACCACCACCTTTTCTCAAAGCAAAGCTATCGCCCCCGGCAAAGTATGGTCGGCCGAAAAGGCTAATGCATGGTATAAACAACAGCCCTGGCTGGTAGGTGCCGATTATATACCGGCAAGTGCAATAAACCAACTGGAAATGTGGCAGGCCGATACTTTTGACGCGGGCACAATAGATAAAGAACTTGGATGGGCAGAAGGTATTGGCATGAACACCATGCGGGTGTTTTTACACAGCCTGGCCTACAAAGCCGACCCGACAGGTTTTAAATCACGGGTTAATCAATTCCTGGCCATTGCTAACAAACACCACATCAGGCCGTTATTTGTTTTTTTTGACGATTGCTGGAATAAAGTACCCCAGATAGGCAAACAGCCCGAAAAAAAGTTAGGCATCCACAACTCAGGCTGGATGCAGGACCCCGGTGACCCTGCTTACAAAGAAACCGCAGGCTATCCGGCATTGGAAATCTACGTGAAAGACGTATTAAAAACCTTTTCGCATGATAAGCGCATCCTGCTTTGGGATCTTTATAATGAGCCGGGAAACAGTGGTAAAGTGGGTACCAGCATGCCGTTGCTTGCACAAATATTTACCTGGGCAAGGGCAGTAAATCCCGATCAGCCTGTTACAGCAGGACTTTGGAACTGGAGCGAAAAATTCAGCGAGCTTAACAGGTTTCAGTTAGCCAACTCTGATGTAATATCATATCATTGCTATGATAGCCCCGAACAACATTTACGCACGATAGAACTGCTTAAGCTTTTTGGCAAACCTTTGGTTTGTACCGAATACATGGCCAGGCCCCGTAACAGTACGTTTATAAATACGTTGCCGATCCTGAAAAAACAAAATGTAGCGGCTATAAACTGGGGATTTGTAGATGGAAAAACCAACACTAAATATGCATGGAGCAAACCAATGCCAGATGGTGGTGAACCCGAACTATGGTTTCACGAAATTTTTAAAGCCGACGGAAGTCCTTACAAGAAAGAAGAAACTGATTTAATTAAAGAACTGACCGGCGTAAAACAATAATTAACAGGTTAACTGTACAATTTACCATTCAGTGCCCCAATAACATAAAATATAATTGCAACATTGAAATCCATGAAAAAAAACAAATTGATCATTAGTGCTTTAGCATTGCTTTTTGCAGGTACACAAGTTTATGCACAAGCCAATAATTCAGAAAAATCACAATCTAAAGTAAATACCCTTAGTGCAGCCGAGAAAAAAGAAGGATATAAGCTGCTTTGGAATGGCAAGGATGATGCAGGCTGGCGCGCCATATTTAAAGATCATTTTCCTGACAAGGGTTGGGAAATGAAAGACGGTATATTAACCGTACACGCATCCAATGGAAAAGAAGAAGGATCAGGTGGTGATATTGTTACCAATAAAGAATATTCGGCTTTTATATTAAAGTTTGATTTTAAACTAACCCCTGGCGCTAACAGCGGTGTAAAATATTTTGTTACCGAACAGGAAAAAACCGAAAAATCAGGCATTGGCCTTGAATACCAGGTATTGGACGATGACCTGCATCCCGATGCAAAACTGGGTAAAGATGGCGACCGTAAACTGGCATCACTGTATGACCTGATCCCTTCAAATAAGCCAGCTTCAATTATTAAACCAATTGGAGAGTGGAACAGTGGCGAGATAAGGGTTTACCCTGATAACCGCGTAGAGCATTGGCTCAATGGTGTTAAGGTAATATCGTATGTACGCGGATCGAAGGAGTTTAAAGACCTGGTAGCCATCAGCAAATACAAAATATGGAGCAATTTCGGGCAGGCACCAAAAGGGCATATCTTGTTGCAAGACCACGGGAACACGGTATCATACCGAAACATCAAAATAAAAGAGCTTAATTAAGATTGTGATGGATAATTCGAGAAGAGAGTTTATAAAAAAAACAGCTATTGCAGCAGCCGGTACTTACGTGGGTACGCTGGGTATGTCGGCAAAAAGCTATGCCAATATTATTGGCGCAAATGACAGGGTACGTGTAGGAGTGGTAGGCTTTTCAGATAGATTTAAAGACACGCTGTTTCCCTGCTTTTTAAACCATAACAAAGAACTGAATTTTGATATCGTTGCCTTGTCTGATTTGTGGAACTACCGTCGTGGATTAGGTACAGATCATATTAAAAACAAAATCGGGCATGATATTACCGCCTGCAGAAATAATGATGAACTGTATGCGCTAAAGGATCTCGACGCAGTGATCATCAGCTCGCCCGATTTTGCACATGCATCACATGCTATTGAAGCTGTGGGGCATAAAAAGGACGTGTATTGCGAAAAGCCATTTGCCGAAACTATGGACGATGCCCGGGCCGCACTGAAAGCTGTGAGGGGATCAAAGCAGCTCCTGCAGATAGGTTCGCAGCGCCGCAGCGGACAAAATTACCAGGCCGCTGCCGAGTTTATTAAACAAGGCAAGTTTGGCGATATTACCATGGTTGAATTAAGCTGGAACGTGAACCAGCCGGGACGCTGGCGCAGGCCCGATCTGGTAGCTAAGTTAAAAGAAGAAGACACCGATTGGAAACGTTTCCTGCTCAACCGCCCATATGAAGCATTTAATCCAAGGATTTATTTGGAATATCGTTTGTTTTGGCCGTACTCATCCGGAATGCCCGGCCAATGGATGAGCCACCAGATTGATACGGTACATTGGTTTACGGGCTTGCCACATCCACGCAGCGTAACCGCAAACGGCGGCATTTATCAGTGGAAAGACGGTCGCCGCAATTGGGATACTACCACCGCAGTATTTGACTACGGTCCGTTAGATGATATGAGCAAAGGCTTCCAGGTGGTATTTACATCGCGCATGCACAACGGCGAAGAAAAGCCGGCAGAGATTTACTACTCAAACGGCGGTGAGCTAAACCTTATCACCAATACCATATCGCCACAGGGCGGCCTAACTGCCAGGGCTGCTTCCGCCATGCATATGCAGCCTAATTTGCTGCCAGAGGTAAAGCTTGCACCGCCTTCGGCGGCGGCGGCATCGGCAAATACCGGTGCCGACATATTGAGCTCAAACCATATGCGTAACTGGCTCGAGTGCATCCGTAGCCGCAATGAGCCTAATGCACCCGTTGAAGCAGGTTATCATCACTCTATCGCAAACATTATGACCAATGCTGCCGTACATACAGGCGGAAAAGCTATGTTTGATGAAAATAGACAAGAGGTTATTGTAAATGGTAAAGTATTTAAATATTAAGAAAGCATGGTTTGCCGCTATGGCCATAATGTGCTTTCTGATAACAGGAGAGATATCAGCTTTCGGGCAGGAACATCTTAATAAATTTCACATCGAAGGTTACGCCCAGGGAACAACTTACCAGGTTACCTATTATGCTGCCGACAGCATAATCACGCAAAAACAAACCGATAGCTTACTGTCGCAGTTGGATCAATCTGTATCCTTATATAAGCCGGAGTCGTTAATCTGCAAATTTAACCAGTCGGCAAAAGGTATAGTCATTGATAGCCATTTTAAGCTACTGGTAAAAAAAGCTTTAGAGATAAACCGTACTACAAGCGGCGTTGTTGATGTTACCGTAAAACCCCTGGTTGATGCCTGGGGTTTTGGCGTAAAGAAGCCGAAAAGTTTCCCGAATGATGCAGAAGTAAAAAACATACTTAAAGATGTGGGTAGTGATAAAATCTGGTTGAAAGGAAATTTTTTACATAAGAAAACGCCGGGCGTACAGATAGATCTTAACGGCATTGGCCAGGGCTATGCGGCCGATTTGCTTGGCAATTTGTGCGAACTGCACCATGTTTACAATTATGTAGCGGAAATAGGCGGCGAGCTGCGTATAAAGGGGAGTAAACCTGGTGGCGAGCAGTTTAAAATAGGTATTGAAGCTATTGACGGGAATGATATAAACCCCGGCCCCTTACGCAGAATTATAGAACCGGGGAATGGCGCGGTAACCACATCGGGTAATTACCGTAAACATTTGGAGGCTGGCGGCAAGCAAATCTCCCATATCATGGACCCTAAAACCGGTTATCCAACCCAAAATGAGATGATCAGCGTAACTGTTTGGGCAACAGATGGTATTACAGCCGATGGTTATGATAACGGCTTTATTGCCATGGGATTAAAAAAAACACTTCGTTTTTTGAATAATAGAACAGATATTGGGGCATACATTATTTACAAAAAGCCCGGCGGAATGGTTGCCGATACCGTAACTTCCGGGTTTAAAAGCCATATGAAACTAAAAAATGAATAGAAGATCTTTTGTTGCAAATACCGGACTGATAGCAGGAGGGGTATTACTTAGTAATATAGGCCTTGCTAAAGTCGACGCTACAGACGTAATAAAAATTGGTGTTATTGGATGCGGAGACAGAGGAAAGGGAGTGATGCAGGTAATGAACCAATCGCCTGATAAATTTAAGATAGTTGCCATTTGCGATGTTTTGGATTTTCGCTTGTCCGAGGCACAAAAACTAAGTAAAGATAAACCTTATAAATCCTATACTGATTACCGTCGTCTGTTAGACGATAGTTCAGTCGACGCAGTACTGGTCGCGGTGCCACTTAATATGCACTATGCAATAGCTGTAGATACGCTCAATGCAGGCAAGCACCTGTATCTCGAAAAAACGATGACCTTTAATATTGAACAGGCGCTGGAACTGGTAAAACTGGCAAAAAGCAAGCCAAAGCAAACAGTACAAATAGGGCACCAGTATCGTTATTCGCCGCTGTATTACAGGGTGAAAGAGATGATCAATAAGGGCTACCTGGGCAAAATAACCCAGATTGATTGCCGTTGGGACCGCAACGGCAATTGGCGCAGGCCGGTGCCTGATCCATCCCTGGAAAGGCAAATTAACTGGCGGATGTACAAGGAATATTCAGGTGGCCTGATGGCCGAGCTGTTATCGCACCAGATTGATTTTATCAATTGGGCATTTGATACCAATCCGTCAGATTTTCAGGCAACAGGTGGTATTGATGTTTTTAAGGATGGGCGCGAAACTTACGATAACGTACAGGTTATGCTGCGATATCCTGAGCAGGGCATGATAGGTAATTTTGGTGCAACATGTGGTAATGCGCGGGATGGATTTTTGTTTAAGATTAAAGGCACGCAGGGAACTGTATCCCTGCTAACCGATCAGGGTATGTTTTATCCCGAAAAACAATTGTTAAAGGAAAAAGGTCTGGTTGATGGCGTTACCGGGGCTACCCGGATTACCTGGAATAAAGAAGGCGGCACGCCAATTTTACCTGAGTCCACCAAAGATGGCACCTGGTATGCCCTGAATGATTTTTATGAAAAAGTACGTTCAGGCAAGTTACCGGATTCCAATATCTATACAGGGGCCCGGACAGCTATATGTGTCCATTTGGCTAATAAGGCTTTGTACAACAAAGAAATAGTTAGCTGGAAAAGCGAATATTCCAATATATAACGCAAGAAAACCGGAGTAAACACCGGGCGGCATGCCAAAGTGTTTACTCCGGTTTATAAAGCTTTCAGGAGCATTTGAGCGAATGGAAGCCTAAATACATGCAGGCAAAAGTCGTAGCTAAAGGCTGATTTTTCAATTCTTTTACTGTGATAAAAATCAGTACGTCAATAAGTTATTTAATTTATCTTCAAAGTTACTTAGCTCGTTAAGCAAATTCATATTAAAGGTTAACGCAGTTGCTGATAGGTGGAACAACTGTTTGTAATAACCGATGCCTTCATACAACTGGGCTTTGAACTTATCCAGTTGTTTCTTTTTCTTATCTGTAATATTTATTAGATGTGTTTTAACGTCGGTTTGCAGGTAATCGATATAGAGTTCAAGCTCCTTGATGAACATGTTCGGGCGTTGTACTTTCTCCAGCAGGTTCAGCTTGCCATAAATATGTTTTACCATTTCATCCAGTGTATAAAGCCTGTTAAAGTAAGCAAGGTTAGGGCCGGGGCATACAGCAACCGCGGATGCTTCTTTTGATTTCAGGATCTCATATTTAGTATAAGCCGATGTACATAAACCTTCGCAAAGGCAAATCTTTTCGGTAACCGAATCAACCTGCTGCCGCAATTCATCTTCGGGCAGGTTAAGCGATTGCAATTGTTTGATCTTTAAGTTTTGATACTCTCTTGAAGCAGTACATATAGGTTGTTCAGTGAATTCGGTGTTGGTAACCAGGTATTTCTTGGTACAAGGGCTGCCGGGGCGGTTCATTTGAATACGTTTCAATCTTAATTGCTCCATGCTATTGGGCCTGAAATTATTGAACAGAATACCTAACGGCGAGGCATTGCTAACATAAAAATCGGCTATAGATGAATTAGCAAGCTGCATTAGGGTCTGTTCATCTACATTAGTGGTTTCCGGAACCAGTAAAAACGGGCTTCCCCAGCCGGTGGCATCCAGCCGGTAATGCTCCATCAAAAAGTTATTTTCTTCAGCTGTGCCTATGCCGCCCTGAACGCTCAGTCGTTGTTGAGGCACAATGGCGTTATTAATCCCTTTTTGATTTAATGCGGCATTATATAATTCAAAAAGTTCGGCAGTCATTTCCGCTCGTTTCTGTTTAAACTCTTCCAATATCGGCCCAAGTAAAAAGCCCTCGGTGGCGAAAGCATGCCCACCACAGTTCAAGCCCGATTCAACTCTGAACTCAGATACCCATAACCCTTTTTTGGCCAAAAATTTAGCCTGTATAAATGCCGAACGAAAATCGCTTACCTTGAGGATGATCCGCTTGGGGAAATTTCCTTCCTTATCCGGTAAAAACTCATCGAAAGTCTCCAGGTAACTGTAAAGCCTGGGGTTCATCCCGGCCGATAAGATAATTGAGGAATGGAGTGAACTATTAACAAAGCCACGTAAGGCCGCTAACGCATCAGTATTTTCATCGCCAAGGTAATTACCATCAGCATCAAAATTCATCTTATCCACTTTCGACATGATATTAACGTCGATAGCGCCAACAGTCATTTTTTTGCGAAGGATATTTTGAAAAATCTGCTTCCGTTCCCCATCCGGATATTCCAGCATCAATTCATAGCCTTGTTTAAGCTGCGATGAATCAGGCAAAAGCTCAAAGTAACGCGTAATGTCAGTACCGGGCTCAAACAGCTGATTGCTCAGTTGCTCAAATTGTTGATTTACTAACTCATGAACAAGGTTAAGGTATGCTTTGATGCGGTTTGCGCGCGCATCAGGAGCCGATTTAGATATCGGAATAAATGTTTTATCACTATTTAATGTGTGATACTCCCGCATCCTTTCAATTAATTCGTCATCTACTATCGAGATAACCGACGAGATACCGTAACGTGCTACTTTTAATGGGGTATCAACAGAATATCCTAATCCTAATACCGGGATATGAAATGTATGGCTCATGCAGATTTTTTGTTTTGACGGAACCTGTGTTCCTGCTGTCAAAACTATGGAGGGTGTTAGCTTCAAAAACTGACGGATATCACATTTTGGACAATTGCTCGTCATTATTTATCCGGCATTTATAGGGCAGTTTTGAAGCTGAAAGCATATACAGCATGACAGGAAGCCCAACCATTGAGAAAATAAGCTGTTACCATTGCGGTGACGACTGTTTAACCGAAAATTACACACTTGAGGATAAATATTTTTGTTGCCACGGCTGCAAGAGCGTTTACCAGCTGCTGTCAGAAAGCCAGCTTTGCAATTATTACACTTATAATGACCACCCCGGCGCTACCCGGGCACGTATAGACAGGCGTTTCGATTACCTGTCCGAACCATCCATAGTAAACCAGCTTATCGATTATACCGATGAGCATATAACCATGGTTACATTCTATATACCGCATATCCATTGCAGCTCGTGTTTGTGGCTGCTGGAAAAGCTCAATAAAATTAATCCTGCTGTACACTATTGCCGCGTTGATTTTTTGAAGAAACAACTGAATATCCGCTTTGACCATCACCGTTTAAGCCTGCAGCAATTGGTTGAGTTGTTATATGATATCGGCTACGAACCGCTGATCAGCTTACAGGATGTTATCAAAGAACAAAACGCTGCTACTAAAGATCACCTTGTTCAGAAAATAGCCGTTGCCGGGTTTTGTTTTGGTAACGTAATGCTGTTAAGCTTCCCCGAATACTTCGGTATATCAACGTACGAGCAATCATTCAGGCAGTTTTTTGGCTGTTTAAATGTGTTGTTCAGTTTGCCGGTTGTTTTTTACAGCGGCCGGGAATATTTTATTTCAGCATGGCAAAATCTGCGTCGTAAATCGTTAAATATCGATTTTCCGTTGGCCCTGGGCATCGCTGTGCTTTTTGTACGTACCGTTTTTGAAGTAGCTACCCATACCGGGGCGGGTTTTGCCGATACACTTTGCGGATTGGTTTTCTTTTTATTGTTAGGCCAGTTTGTGCAAAAGAAAACCTATCATCATATCTCGTTCGAGCGTGATTACCGTTCATTTTTTCCTGTAGCTGTAAACATTATTGTTGATGAAAATGAAAAGCCCATTCCGCTTTCGGATCTGCATACCGGGTACCGGATCCTGATCCGCAATAATGAGATCATCCCGGCAGATGCCATATTATTGAAGGGGCATGCATTGATAGATTTTAGCTTTGTTACCGGCGAAGCAGTACCGGTAAACAAAACCCTGGGCGAGATCATTTATGCAGGCGGCCGCCAAACAGGTGAGGCTATTGAGCTGGAGGTGGTAAAGCCGGTATCGCAAAGCTACCTTACCCAGCTATGGAATAACGAGGCATTTAACCGTAAGCAGGATAACCGTGTACAAACCTTTAACCAAAAGGTGAGCAGGTATTTTACTGTGGTTTTATTGATCATAGCCTTTGCTTCTTTGCTGTTTTGGTTGCCAACGGATATCAACCGGGGCATAGCCGCTTTTACAGCGGTGCTGATAGTGGCTTGTCCATGTGCGCTGGCATTGAGTACGCCGTTCACGATGTCGGCGGCGTTAAGCATTTTTGACCGGAACCTTTTCTACCTGAAAAATACCGCCGTTGTTGAACAAATGGCTGCTATTGATACCATTGTGATGGATAAAACGGGTACCATTACTACCAGCGATAATGATCATGTTCAACTGAACGCACAATTAAGCGAAATAGACCGGGAACTGGTTTACAATGTTTGTATGCATTCTAATCACCCGCTAAGCAGGATGATCTGCAGGTACCTCGGCAGCTACAAACGTTTGCCGGTAAAAGAACTCACGGAAGCAGCAGGCCGCGGGATCACGGCTTCGGTGAACGGGTACGAGGTGTGTATCGGGAGCGAACAGCATGTTGCAGGGTATAGTAGGGACACTTCGGCGGGTACCAAAGTTCATGTTTCGGTAGATGGTAATTACCGGGGATACTTTGCCTTTGCCCATCAATACCGCGACGGACTGAAAAATATAAGCAGTCTGGAGCAGGACTATAAGTTATACCTTTTATCGGGCGACCAGGATCATGAACGCTTTGAGCTGATCCGTTTTTTTAAAACTCCTGATCATTTGTTTTTTAACCAGTCGCCCCAGGATAAGCTTGATTTTATTAGCAAACTGCAACAACAGGGCGCTAAGGTGATGATGATAGGCGATGGATTGAACGATGCGGGTGCGCTTAAACAAAGTGACCTGGGCATAGCTGTTACAGATAACGTAAACAACTTCTCGCCCGGCAGCGATGCCATTATGGATGGCCGGTCGTTTGGCAGACTACCAGCATTTTTACAGTTTTCGAGAGATACGGTAAGGATCATTCATGCATCTTTTCTGATCTCCCTTACCTATAATTTTATTGGTTTAAGTTATGCCGTTACGGGCAAGCTTTCGCCCTTATTTGCGGCTATTCTGATGCCGGTAAGTACGGTAACCATTATTTCGTTCACCAGCCTGGCCACACATTTCGCAGCCAAAAAAAGGAAACTATCATGAGTGTCATTTATTTTCTGATTGGGTGCAGTGTAGTACTTGCACTTATTTTCCTTATTGCTTTTTTCTGGGCACAAAGATCAGGTCAAAACGAAGATCTGTATACACCGTCTGTCCGCATCCTGTTGGATGATTCGGAGGATGCCGACCCCGAAAAGTGATATCTGTCATCTTTTACGCCAATCTCCATCATTCTGCCGCTTAAGCCAAGGCAATAGTTTTACACCATAATAAAAACACTTTATGCAGCCCGAAAAATTTTACTATGACAACAAGATCGTGCGGAATTTTGGCATAGCCACCGTGATCTGGGGGATAATTGGGATGACCGTGGGCCTCATCGCAGCTATACAATTGTATAGCCCGGGGATGAACATGGGCAACCAGTATACCACCTTTGGCCGCATCCGGCCGCTCCACACCAACGCCGTGATATTTGCCTTTGTGGGTAACGCCATTTTTATGGGTGTGTATTATTCATTGCAGCGCCTGCTTAAGGCCAGGATGTTCAGCGATTTGCTGAGCAGCATTCATTTTTGGGGCTGGCAGTTGATCATTGTTTCGGCGGTGATCACTTTACCGCTTGGCTTAACCACATCCCATGAATATGCAGAGCTGGAATGGCCTATCGATATTGCCATTACGATAATATGGGTGGTGTTCGGTATCAATATGTTTGGTACCATATTTAAACGTCGGGAAAGACATTTGTATGTAGCCATCTGGTTTTACATAGCCACCTTCGTTACCATTGCGGTATTACACATTGTAAACTCATTTGAGTTGCCGGTGTCTGCTTTTAAAAGTTATATGGTTTATGCCGGTGTACAGGATGCCCTTGTGCAATGGTGGTACGGCCATAATGCGGTTGCGTTTTTCCTTACCACGCCTTATTTGGGTATGATGTATTACTTTTTGCCCAAAATGGCTAACAGGCCAATCTATTCATACAAACTGAGTATTCTACACTTTTGGGCGCTGATATTCATTTATATCTGGGCTGGCCCGCACCACCTGTTATATACAACATTGCCAGGCTGGGCGCAGTCTTTAGGTATAGCATTTTCTATTATGCTGATAGCACCAAGCTGGGGAGGTATGATTAATGGTTTGCTAACACTGCGTGGCGCCTGGGACAAGGTTCGTGATGATGTTATCCTGAAGTTTATGGTGGTTGGGCTTACCGCTTATGGTATGGCAACTTTTGAAGGACCGATGCTTTCTCTAAAACAAGTTAACGCCATTGGGCACTTTACCGACTGGATTATTGCTCACGTACACGTTGGCGCTTTAGGTTGGAATGGTTTCTTAACCTTCGCTATACTGTACTGGCTGATACCCCGCATTTACAAAACTGAGCTTTACTCCAAAAAAATGGCTTCGTTTCACTTTTGGATAGGCACTTTGGGTATCTTGTTTTATGCGGTACCAATGTATTGGGCAGGCTTTACACAAGGCTTAATGCTTAAGGAATTTACACCCGACGGTATCCTGAAATATCCAAACTTCCTTGAAAGTACATTGCGCATTATCCCTATGCACGTAATGCGCTCTGTAGGTGGTACCTTTTACCTGCTTGGTGTAATTGTAATGGCATATAACCTGGTACGTACTGCAATGCAGGGCAAACTGGTAGCCAACGAAGCTGCACAGGCCCTGCCACTGGCTCCGCTGCCAAAAGCTGCCAAAGATGGCACCTGGCACCGTACGCTCGAGCGCAAACCTATACAGCTGATGATAGCCGCTTTGATAGTGATATTGATAGGCACATTTGTTGAGCTGATGCCAACGCTTACCATTTCATCAAATATCCCAACTATTGCTGCTGTTAAACCTTACACACCGCTTGAGCTACAGGGGAGGGACATTTATATAAGGGAAGGTTGCTCAAACTGCCACTCTCAAACGGTGAGGCCTTTCCGGTCTGAAACGGAGCGTTATGGTGAATATAGCAAAGCCGGCGAGTTTGTATATGACCATCCATTTTTATGGGGTTCAAAACGTACAGGCCCAGATTTGGCGCGCGAAGGAGGGAAGTATGGCAACGCCTGGCACTATAACCACCTGATGGACCCTCGATTAATGTCGCCAGGAAGTATCATGCCAAATTACGACTGGCTTTTAACCCAAACGCTTGATACCACCACAACCATAGCTAAAATAAATGCCATGCGTAAACTTGGCGTTCCATATGCACCGGGTTATGAAAGGATAGCCAACAGCGATCTGGATAAACAGGCCAAAGAAATTGCGGCCAACCTTTATACCGATCATATCAAAATCAAGAATGATAAAGAGGTGATAGCCATCATTGCCTATCTGCAACGCCTCGGTACCGATATTAAAGCCAACAAAACAGCCAATAAATAAAATAGCCATGTTTAAACAATTTACAGAAAGCGTTAACGGTACCCAGGTGTACCTGCTGTTTTCATTAGCCATATTCCTGGTATTTTTTATTGTAGTATCTGTGTTGCTTATCCGCCTCAGGAAACAACATATCGACCATATGAGCGACCTGCCATTGGAAGATGGTATTGGTGAATCATTTAATCCTTATCAGCTATGAAATACCACCGAATATTGTTTTTAATACCGTTTATATTATTGATACAGCCCGGCATGGCGGTTGCCGATAACCTGATCCCGGATGATCTGCAAAATGAGATAGCTTACTGGATAATAATAGGTATGCTGTTGTTATTTGTTGTAGCTATGCTGGTGCTGCTCAAAACCTTTAAGGTGCTTGCAAGGGTTGTCCTCAAATCTCAGGGTTATACTGAAGAGCAGATAGCTGCTGAAATGGCTCCTGTTAAAAAGGTTAAGAAACCAAAGGCTGAGGTTTGGAACAAGCTGCTTTCATTGAGGCCGCTTGCCGAGGAAAAAGAACTGCTTATAGCACATGATTACGATGGCATCCAGGAATTGGATAACCCGATACCTGCCTGGTTTTCATACCTATTTTACGCCACTATCATTTTCGCCGTTGGGTACATTCTGAACTATCACGTCTTTCATTTCGGGCAATTGCAGTATGAAGAGTATAATACCGAAATGGCGCAGGCTGACATTTCTAAGAAGGCTTATTTAAGCAAAGCTGCCAACCGCGTTGACGAGAATACCGTGAAGTTAGACGCCGAACCGGGAGTGGTAGCGGCGGGACAGGTGATATTTAAGCAAAATTGTGTGCCTTGCCATGGCGATCATGCCCAGGGAGTTGTTGGCCCTAATCTTACTGATGATTACTGGCTGCATGGCGGCAAGATTAGTGATGTATTTAAGACCATCAAATACGGCGTACAGGCTAAGGGGATGCCAACCTGGGAGAAACAATTATCGCCTAAACAAATCTCCGATGTAGCAAACTATATCAAATCATTACACGGTACTAATCCGGCGGGAGCCAAGGAAGCCCAGGGTGAAAAAGAAACCGATGATGCCGCTAAAGCAACAAAAAAAGCGTAGCATAATATTATCATTAAAATAATGGAAGGATTATTGGAGGGTAAGGAAAGCAAAAAGCGGAAATGGATGTATCCGTTGGTGCGTAAGGGCAGGTTTTATAAATGGAGAAGCTGGCTAAGCTATTTTTATCTTATCTTCTTTTTCAGCGGACCATTTTTACGCGTCGGCGGGCAGCCATTGCTGCTACTTGATTTTATGAACCGGCATTTCGTGTTGTTTGGCCAGGTATTTTGGCCGCAGGATATTTTCCTGTTCGCGCTGGCCTCTTTGGTTTTCCTGGTTTGCATTGTGGTGTTTACCATAGCCTTCGGGCGGATCTTTTGCGGTTGGATTTGTCCGCAAACCATTTTTATGGAGATGGTTTTCCGCAAAATCGAGATAATGATTGAGGGCGATGCCAACAAACGAAGAAAACTGGATGCCGGGCCGTGGACTAAGGAAAAGATCAAGAAGAAAACGCTTAAACATGCTTTGTTTATACTGGTATCATTCCTTATAGCCAATACTTTTCTGGCTTATATCGTCGGTAGCGAAAATTTGATCCGGATCATGATCGAACCAATTACGCTGCATTGGATAGGCTTTGCCAGTATCTGGGTGTTTACGCTGGTGTTTTACCTGGTTTACAGCCAGGTGCGTGAGTTGGTTTGTACAGTAATATGTCCTTACGGCAGGCTGCAAAGTGTATTGATAGATCAGCATACTTTAGTTGTAGCTTATGACGACGTACGCGGTGAACCCCGCGGAAAATTAAGTAAAGTAGCTGATCCATTTAATTTGAAAGGCGATTGTGTGGATTGCGGTTTGTGCGTGGCGGTTTGTCCTACAGGAATCGATATCCGTAAGGGAACACAAATAGAATGTATTAACTGCACCGCCTGCATTGACGCCTGCGACCAGGTAATGGATAAAATAGGCAAGCCCCGCAACCTGATAGGCTATTTCTCAGAAAATATGATCAGGCTTAAAGAGAAGCCAACTTTTACCGGCAGGATGATGGCTTATACTGCCGTGATCACTGTTCTGGTTGGTGTATTAAGCTATTTTATTTTTAGCCGCAGCGATATGGAGATGACGGTTATGCGAAGCGCGGGTATGCTCTATCAGCAACAGCCCGGCGGCTATATCAGCAATATTTATAATGCCGAGATCATCAATAAAACCGATAAAAACAAGCGCATAACTATTGTGGCCGACGCCCCTTCCATCAAAATAAAATATATCCAGGCGCCTGCGATTGTTACCGGGGGCGGAACGGAAAAAATAGTGTTTTTTGTTATGCTGCCTGCATCACATATCCATACCGCCAAAACAAACATCCGGTTACAGTTGATGACCGACAAGCGGGTTATCCAAACAGTGAGTACCAATTTTATAGGACCAATAAACGATTAAGCAAATGAATTGGGGAAAAGGAATTATTGCAGGGATGGCAGCTTTTATGCTGTTTATCCTGAGCATGTGTATCTATATGTTCAACGCACCGGTTGATGATTACGATCACCAATACTACGAAAAGGGATTGAGTTTCAACAAAGATCACGACCGTGAAGAACAGGTAAATAAAGATCATGCTGAGCCTGTAATGTTACAAAGTGACGACCGGCTTATGATAACTTTTAGCGAACCTATAACCGGAAAGGTAAGTTTTATGCGACCTTCTGATAAGGCGTTAGACAGATCGTTTAAACTAAACAGCGGTAGCAGCAAATCGGCAGAACTTGATTTGCAAGGCGTTGCCAAAGGCCTCTGGCAATTAACGTTTGAATGGGAAAGCGGCAAAAAATCATACCTGTACCATAAGGAGGTATACATTAAATGAGTAACAACGAGATTGCATTTTTTATTGGCTTGTTTGGCAGTGTGCATTGTATTGGTATGTGCGGGCCTCTGGCTTTTGCTGTCCCGGTTTCGCAAAACCGCTGGTGGCTTATTGTTGCAGATAAACTGCTTTATAATACAGGCAGGGTAATTAGTTATACCTTCTTAGGATTGCTTATCGGAATTATAGGGAAACAATTGTGGCTTTACGGTTTGCAGCAGGGGATAAGCTTGCTGAGCGGCGCGCTAATTATTATGGCCGGTCTTTCTCGTTTATTTAAACTGCGCCGTTTATCACAAATGAAAGGCTTTCCTACTATAATATCGCCTATTAATAAACTGCTGCAATATGCATTAAAGCACAAGGCCGGGCATTTGGTTATTGGTGTGCTAAACGGCTTTTTACCTTGTGGTTTTATTTACCTGGCACTTGTGGGGGCAGTTAACAGTCCGTCGGCTGCAGATGCCGCGGCTTACATGTTTTGGTTTGGAACAGGAACTTTTCCGCTGATGCTGGCTGCAACGGTTAGCTCGGGTTTTGTTGGCCCGGTAATAAGGCGTAGGATCAATAGGACAATGCCTTACCTGATGGTTTGTCTCGGCTTTTGGTTTATTTTGCGGGGATTGAATTTGAATATTCCTTATTTGAGCCCGGCAAAGCAATCATCTGGTATTGAGGTATGCAAATGAGGAATAATAAGTCTATTATTAATCTAAGGAATTATTTATACACAAAAAGCGTCATTGCGAGGTACGAAGCAATCCCAAACTATGCAGAGCGGCTCTGCCAATCGGGGATTGCTTCGTACCTCGCAATGACGTGCTGGAGATGGCAGGTCTTTAAATCACCATCAATTGTGGCTTTTTAGAGTAATCATATCGCCATACTAAACAACTGCGTAGCCGGTTTATTAGCCCATAAGCGCGCATCAATAGCCATACAAATATTGCGTAAAAAGTTTTTGCCTTCAGGCGTTACCTTTAAGCCCCAGGAGTTAAGCTCTATTAATCCGTCATCGACTAAAGGTTGCAAGCGTTCAATCCCTTCAAACAGCGGTTCACAGGGTTCTGTATGATGGTTCCAGGTGGTTTGGCCTTTGCACATGATATCCTGAATATGCCTGCGAATGATCATATCATCATTGGTTAAGATATGGCCTTTAAAAACGGGTAGTTCGCCATTTTTTACAAGCTCAAGGTATTCCTCAACCGTTTTTACGTTTTGGGCAAAAGCGTATTGTGAATCGCTGATGGATGACACTCCTAAGCCAACCAATAATTGCGTATGCTGATGCGTATAGCCCATAAAATTACGATGCAGGTTGCCGTTTTGTTCGGCTAATAGCAGCTCATCGCCGGGGAGGGCAAAATGATCCATTCCTATTTCTACATAGCCATAGTGCTTCAGTAACGAACGTCCAACTTCATATAATTTAGCTTTAAGCCTGGCATCCGGCAGGTCTTTTTCGGTAAAACGACGCTGACCTGGTTTTATCCATGGCACATGCGCGTAACTGTAAAAGGCAATCCTGTCAGGCCTCAAGTCGGCCACCTGTTGCATGGTGGCGGCCAAACCGGGTAAGCTTTGCAAGGGTAAACCATAAATCAGATCGTAATTGATTGAGGTATAACCAATGCGCCGCGCCTGGCCGGTAACAGCCTGCACCTGTTCCAAACTTTGCTGGCGGTTAATGATGAACTGAACTTTGGGGTCGAAATCCTGGATGCCGAGGCTTAGCCTCCTGAAACCAAGATCATATAAGGCCTGTAAATGATCAACCGTAGTATTGGCCGGATGCGCCTCAAAACTAAAGCCTGCATCCGGATGAATATCTGCATTAAGCAGAATAGCACTGATCAGCATTTTTAGATTTGCCGGACTAAAAAATGTAGGAGTACCACCACCAAGATGAATCTCCCGAATAACCGGCTTCTTACCGAAAATATTTTTATACATAGCCCATTCCAGCAATAAGGCTTTAATATATGGTTCCTCAACCCGGTGATTTTTGGTGATACGTGTATTACAGCCACAGTAAGTGCAAAGGTTTTCGCAAAAAGGCAAGTGAATATATATGCTGATACCTTCCTGCGTGTTACTTTCATTAAAGGAACGTTTTACTGTTTGAATCCATTCGCTTTTATTAAATGCGTTAGTACCCCAATAGGGCATGGTTGGGTAACTGGTATAGCGGGGCGCAGCCACATTGTATTTGGCTGTAAGTGATTGTTCCATAAATTAAAAATCTCAAAGTGTTGAGTGGATGGTATTATTCCTGCAACTATTGGCACATACACAAGCTTCGCCAGAACATTTGTTCTGCTGCCACTCATCAAGATTACGGATAGTTTGGTCTGCTATTTCCTGTAGTGCCTCCTTGGTTAAGTAAGCTTGATGTGGAGTAATCAGCACATTAGGGTAATTCAATAAACTATGCAGCAAAGGATCTTTAACAAGGTCATCTTCATGATCTTCAAAAAATAAACCCTTTTCAAACTCATATACGTCCAGGCCCAGGTAGCCAATCTTGCCGCTTTTTAGTGCTGCTATAACATCGGTAGTGCGGATAAGCGCACCTCTTGAAGTATTGATGAGCATCACCCCGTTTTTCATGAAACTGATGGTTTCGTTTTTAATAAGGTGCCTGGTAGCGGGTATAAGTGGTAAATGAAGCGAAATAATATCAGCAGTTGTAAGCAGTTCGGTTAAAGTAACCGATTTTATGTTTACAGCATCTGCGGGGAATACAGGATCATAAGCAATAACATTACAGCTAAGGCCATCGAATATCTTTGCCGCTGCTTTGCCTGTATTACCAAGACCTATAAGCCCCACAGTTTTACCAGAGAAGTTAAATCCCATCAACTCATCATTCCTGAAATCGAAATGATGACTGTGTGCATCAGCCCTGATGATCTGCCGGTTTAGCGCGAATGCAAGTGCAACAGCATGCTCTGCTATAGCCTGCGGCGAATAGGAGAGGATGTTTGATACACTGATACCATATATAGCAGCGACTTGTTTATCAATATGATCTGTGCCGGTTGAACGTGTGATGATCAGTTTTACGCCAAAGCCTGCAAGCTTTTCAATTACCGGGCCCGAAACATCGTCATTGGTAAATACGATGACTGCATCCTTGCCTTCGGCAAACACGGCTGTGTCGGGACCAAGGGCGTTGGATATTAACGTAATGTCGTGCTTTTTTTGGTTGGCTTTTGCCAGGAATTCCTTTTCAAAAGGCTTGATACTATAGGCTACCGCTTTCATTTGCAATGATTTATCAGGAGTAAAATTAGGTTAAAAAAGCCAGTTCCGAATGAGCCTCATCAACCCAAAAAGTGATGCTGATCAGTTTTTCATCTTTGATAGCCTGTTGATGTCAAGGATGGTGATTACGCTGCCCTTTTTATCTATCAGGCCCTCATCTTTAAAATCGGATAGTGTACGGCTTACTGTTTCTGTAGCCATACCTGCCATTGCTGCAAGGTCTTCTCTTGATATTTTAAAGCTGTCAATGGTACTGGTGTATTGTTTATGGAGACGGAGCATAGCTTCGGCCATTCTTTTTCTGACAGAGTGGTAGGCCAGTTGCAACAACTGTTCCTCCTTATCCCGGATGTTGTTGGCCAGCAGCGTGATAAATTCGCGCCCAACCTCGGGGTATAAATTCAATAGCTCATCCAGTTGGTCTTTAGGAATAAGGCATAGCAGGCTATCCTCCAATGCAGTTGCAGTTTCGCTATAGGTTTCGTTAGATAGGAGCGAATGGATCCCCAGGTATTCATCGGCAGTGTAAATTCCGGTCATCAGTTCGCGACCGTCTTCGGCCATTTTTACAGTTTTTATTCGGCCCTTTATTACTAAATAAAGTCCGTTCCCTTTATCGCCTTCATAATAAATAACCTGGTTTTTCTTAAACTGGCGGCCCCGCCGTTCTTCGATGATGCGCTTTAATTCAGCCAGGCCCTTGTTTTTAGATAGCAGCTGATTTAAATTATCGAGCGACCTGCTGTAAAAGAGCTGCTGGGCTTCCTTCTTTTTGAGCCTGCTTTCAACCGCGCTTAGCAGTTCCATATCATCAAATGGTTTGGTAAGGTAATCATCTGCACCCATTTCCATGCCTTTGCGCAGGTCAACCCGCTCGGCTTTTGCAGTTAGAAATATAAAAGGGATAGCGGCGGTTACCGGATTTTTATTCAGCATATACAACACGCCATAGCCATCCAACTCCGGCATCATGATATCGCATAAAATAATGTCCGGAACGTTTTTCAAAGCAAGGTCAACCCCGGCGCGGCCGTTACTGGCTTCAAATACGCTGTAACCGGCAAGTTCCAGTATTTCAACTACGTTTTCGCGAATATCATTGTTGTCTTCAATTATAAGTATCTTTTTGCTCATTGTTCGGGAAATGAAATGGTGAATATGGTGCCCTTATTAACGCTGCTTTTAAACGCAACACTGCCATTCATGAGGCGGGCGTAACGGGCAACAATGTGTAAACCTAAGCCGGTGCCAGGAATATTACCGGTATTGTGCGCCCTGAAGAAAGCTTCAAATAAATGCTTCTGATCTGTTTCGGGGATGCCTATGCCGTTATCTTTTATGGTGATGATACAGCCGTTTTTGCCGATCTCGGTATTAAATTCAATAAAAGTATTTTCGCCGGAGTATTTGATGGCGTTAGCAATAAGGTTGATAATACAATTTTTGAGCAGGTTTAAATCAAGATTAACCCGGCTGTTGCTACCCGTATGCTGGTAAATGATGTTCTGATCTTTTTTGGCTATCAGCTGCATTTCTTCAGTGATTTCCTCGGCCAGCTTTACCAGGTCAAAAGATGTTAAGGAAGGCTCAACACGACCGGCCTCCAGTTTTTCGTGCGACAGGAAATCGTTTAAGATCGTGGTAAGGTTGCCAACGGCATTTTTGATCTTATTAACGTGCTTGCTGATATTTTGACTTTGTATATGCCCTGCATATTTTTCGATGAGTGAAGCAGACAGCTGCACCGCACTTAAGGGGGTACGAAACTCATGCGAGGCCATCGAAACAAAACGACTTTTCAATTGCCCGAGCTCTTTTTCTTTTTCGAGCGATAAGCTAACCTCTTCTTTAGCTTGTTGAAGTTCAATTACGGATAGCTGCAGTGATTGGGTACGTTCCTGTACTTCTTCTTCCAAATGGGTGGCGTATTCTTTGAGCCGGCCCTCGGCTTCTTTTTCCCGGCTGATATCATGTATAAAGCCGGTGTATATTTTTCGCCCTGAATATTTTACTTCACTTACTGCGAGGCGAAACGGGAACAGTGAGCCGTCTTTCCGCAACCCTGTAACTTCGCGACCTATGCCAATGATATGCGCGCGGCCGGTGTTCTGGTACCTGTTAATGTATTCATCATGCTGGTGCTTATCGGGTGGCGGCATCAGTACCGATATGTTTTTGCCGGTGACTTCGCCGGGGGTATATTGAAATAACTTACATGCAGATGGGTTGATCGATTCAATCAACCCTCTTTCATCAATTGTTATAATGCCATCAATAGCATTTTCGATGATTGCATTCAGCAATGCTGCACTTTCCATATTACCCCGTGACCGCTTTATCAGGTCAGTCAAATATCATCACCTGGCGGAAAGTGAGGAATAATCACATTCAGTTTAAAAAGTGATTTTGATCATTTTTTGATTGTGTTTTTTACTTACGAGCGGGTTTACTTTAGACTAACTCGGCGGTAAAATGATCGAATTCTTTTTTTAATTCATTAATTGATTGCTGTTGTGACAGGCATTCCTGATTTAAAGTTCCGAACACCTGAAGCGTGTATTCAATAGTGCTTTCATCCATTATTTCCGTCGCCAGGCAAGCAAGACTTTCGCGGATCCGGTTTCTCAATCTGTCTATATCGTTTTTGCGGATAGTTAGCCGATCTTTAAAATGCACGGCCTTTTCTGAGATATCGCCATCTATGCAGTCCTCTGCTACTTCGTCCAGTTGTTCCTGGATAAGAAATAGCTCAAAATGATAAAAATCAAGCCTCCGCAGCCATTCCTGGTGAAGAGGAGTGGTTTGTTTTATATTGATTTGTTCCATGTAATAAGAGTAGCGATCAGCTTGCTTAAAAAAAATGACCATCGTCACTTTTTTAATTGATTGATATCATAAAGTTTATTATGCAGGTAGCAGAAAAGCCGGGGTACAATTGCCCGGCTCTTTCAAAATTGCCTTATAAGGACTGGGCGGACACTACTTGATCCGGTATCCAACTCCTACACCTACTACCCATGGCCTGATCTTAACGTCGGCGTTAATGTTTTTTAATACCGGGGCCAGCGACTGATTACCGCCCGGGGTAAGGTTAGCGGCGTTGACCGTAGCGTTGGTATTAAGGAAAAGTTTTTTGATATCGATGTTCAGGAATACCGTTTTAGTGATGTCATAATCAATACCAGCCTGCGCTGCAAAAGAGAATTTATTTTGATAATCTATCGCCTGCACAACGGGACCTTTATCGGCATTATAAAATATGGTATAATTTGCACCTGCGCCGATGTATGGTTTAAATGCTATACCTGTCGGCAAATGGTATTGCAAAGTTAAGGTTGGTGGTAACAGCCATACCTTGCCAAGGTTAACATCGGCGGAGGAGCCGCCACCTATGGCCGTAAGGTTTGAACCCTGTGTTTTTACTTTATGTTTTGAGGTACCGAGGATCAGTTCGGCAGAGAAGTTTTTGGCAAAGAAATAGGTAATATCCAGCTCGGGTATATATGCATTACTGATATTGATATCGCCACCTATAACACCGATTTTGGCACTTTCCTGTGGTAATATACCTACTGCCCGCAAGCGAATATCCCACTCATTTTTTTGCTGGGCAAAACTGTTTAACGCGCTAAACAGGCAGATAGTCAATACAGATAGTTTTAAAGTTTTCATAATATATGGATTTGAATTATGGCTCAAAACTATAGGCAGTGCGTGACTGCTGCCATGATGGCAAACAGCCTGTTTGCTGATGCTTATCATTGCCATAAAGGATAATAAAACGATTAGTTGCAATACCCTTATGAAACAATGATAAAGGTTACTATCGCAAACGACCCTGGTCACATGATCATCAATAAGTTTGGCCTAACCTTACAGCGTTATTATTTATCTAACTTATTTATGATCATTTACCAACACTTTACATTTGATGCCGCCCATTTTTTACCGCATGTTCCCGAGGGCCACAAATGCCGGAACTTACATGGGCACACCTATCATCTTACCCTTTACATTGCCGGCGAAATATTAGAGCGGGAGGGCTGGATCCTGGATTTTTCTGACCTGAAGGCAATCGCCGCTCCGGTGATCGGAATGCTTGACCATGCCCTGTTAAATAGCATAGAAGGGCTTGAAAATCCGACAGCCGAGCTTTTGGCTATCTGGATCTGGCGGCAAATAAAACCCTTATTGCCCGGATTGAGAAAGATAGAATTGAAAGAGACACCGGCATCTGGCGTAATATATGAGGGTGAATAAACAAAAGCCAGGTATTTAAATGTAGATCCAGGTATTAGGTTGTGATACAGGCTATATTGGGCTTAGGGTCACGTAGAATGGTGACCGCAGTCATTATTTTCGCCTGTAAAAACAGGCAGTTTTGTGGTATAAAACAATCACACTCAAAACATGAAAACACTGCTTGTTGCTACCGATTTTTCAGCTAATGCAAGGCATGCTGCTGAATATGGCTATCACCTGGCCAAACACATCAAAGCTAACATCGTACTCTGTAATGCGGTTATTGTTCCTGCCGAAATGCCTCAATCAGGCACTATAGTATGGCCAATGGATGATCTTGAACTGTTGCTGCTGGACAGTACTACCGGCCTCGAAAACTTAAAATCAGATTTAGAAATGACTAACCACCCTGACGGGTTCAAGCCCGGAATCACGCTCAAAAACGAATCGGGCATTGTAACTGATGTTGTAGAAAGTTATGTGGAAAGCCACCCGGTTGATTTGGTGGTAATGGGTACCCACGGCGACGGGATGAGCAGTTTTTTATTGGGTAACCACAGCAAAAATATGATTGAAGCCACCACTAAACCCTTAATGCTCATCTCGCCCGAAACGCAGTTCGCACCGCTTAAAAAAATAGCATTCGCAACAGATTTTACCGATCCGAAAAATGATGTGGAGAGTTTGTTTCATTTAATACCCTTTGCTAAAACATTAGGCGCACAAATTTTACTGACCCATATTTATGATGGCGAAACAATACCCGAAGCGTTGAAGGAAACCATTGCCAACTTCATGACAGAAGTATCCAATAAAGCCAATTATCCGCATATCTATTATCGCAGCGTCCGCAACAGCCAGGTTGAGGCTGGTTTGAGCTGGCTATGTGAGCATGGACAGGTTGATCTGCTGGTAATGGTGCACAGGCCACATAGTTTCGTCCACCGGTTATTGAAAAGCAGTCATAGCGAGAAAATGGCTGGTCGCCTCAATATTCCGCTATTAGTATTTCCCGCCAAAAAGTAAATCGTTCATTATCATTTATAAAAGTAAAGATATGCTGCCTAAAACAATGAAAGCCGCGGTGATCCATCAATTTGGTCAACCGCTTCAAATAGAGGAAATGCCTGTGAAAGAACCGGGCGAAAACCAAATATTGGTAAAAGTTATTGCTTGCGGTGTATGCCACACCGATTTGCACGCTTGTGAGGGCGACTGGCCTGTAAAACCCAAAATGCCGCTGATACCCGGACACGAGGCCATTGGTTATGTAGCCGCACTTGGCCGTAACGTAAAAAATGTTAAGGAAGGCGACATAGTAGGAGTGCCGTGGTTATACAGCGCCTGTGGATGCTGCGAATTTTGTATAACAGGCTGGGAAACGCTTTGCGATTCGCAACAGAACGGGGGGTATAGCGTAGATGGTGGCTTTGCAGAGTATTTAATTGCGGATTCACGTTATATAGCCCATTTTCCGGCTAATACAAACTTCATGGAGATGGCGCCTATCATCTGCGCGGGTGTTACAGTTTATAAAGGCATAAAAGAAACCGAAGCCAAACCCGGCGAATGGATTGCTATTTCGGGTATTGGCGGGTTAGGGCACCTCGCTGTTCAATATGCCAGGGCTATGGGCATGCATGTAGCTGCAATTGATATAGCTAATGACAAGCTGCAATTGGCCAGGGATTTGGGTGCCGACTTAACGGTAAATGCCCTAAAGCAGGATCCCAAAGAATTCCTTAAAAAACACACGGGAGGCATGCATGGCGTGTTGGTTACAGCGGTTTCGCCTGTTGCTATTAAACAGGGGATCTCGGTATTGAGGAAAAAAGGTACTATCGCTTTAAACGGGTTACCTAAGGGTGATTTTGAACTGCCGATTTTTGAATCTGTTTTAAACCGGTACACTGTTCGAGGTTCTATTGTTGGCACCAGGAAAGATATGCAGGAAGCTATTGAATTTGCATTAGACGGTAAAGTGAAAGCCACTGTTCATGCCGCCAGTCTGGATGATATTAACCAGGTATTTGACAGAATGAAAGCAGGGGAGATAGAGGGCAGAACGGTGCTGGATATAGCCAACCCTGGGGTGAGTTGAATGCTCAACTAACTCAAAAGTGACGCTATGGTTTTTATGGCATTGTCGATTTTATTGTTCCATAGCGGGCAATAGTTAATGCGAATACATTGGTGATAGATGTTGGAAGCTGAGAAAATATGACCGGGGCATATACCAATGCCTTTAGCCAGTGCCGCTTTTTGCAGCGCAAAAGCGTCTGTTGTTATCGGTAATTCAATCCATACGCTTAGCCCTCCCTGTGGTATGGAGAGGCGGGTTTCTTTAGGGAAATAGCCTGAAATAGTGCCTACATACTTTACCATTTGCGACTGAAGGGACAGGCGCATTTTCCTGATATGTTTGTCATATTGTCCGCTTTCCAAAAATCTGCCTATAGCATCCTGCAGCACACCGTTTGTTGAAATATTTGAGCCGAATTTTAATTTTTCGAGCTCATGATGATACTTCCCGGCAGAAACCCATCCTACTCTAAACCCGGGTGCAAGTGTTTTTGAGAAGGATGAACAATACAATACATTATCATATGTGTCGTACGCCTTTGCGGGAAGATTATTCCCGTGGTAATTTAATTCGCCTAATGCATCGTCTTCAATAAGGGGAATATTGTGTTCGCCCAATAAATTAACCAGTTCTATTTTATTGGACTGAGGCATAGCACAACCTGTTGGGTTATGACAGGTGGGCATAAAAATGCAGACCGATATATTGTTATTGGCAATTGCCGCACGAAGATTATCTAAACGTAACCCGGTTTGCGTATCGATACCTATTTCAAGTGCTTTTAGGCCTCTTTGTTCCAGGCTTTGTAAAATCCCATGATAAGTTGGAGATTCTACGGCGACGATATCGCCCGGTTTGGCAATTGCATCAAGGCAAAGGTTAATGGCCTCCATGCAGCCGTTGGTAACAAGTATATGTTGCTGGTCAATGCTATTGGGCCATTCAAACGCGCGCCTGGCAATTTGTTTCAATAACCGGGGATGACCGTCAACCAATGGGTATTGGTAATTTTCGTTTCTTGTCTCACTTAAAGCGGCCGTAACATACTTATTTAGCTTGATTACCGGTAAATGTTCATTAACCGGCGCCAGAATAGAAAAGTTCACGATTCCGTTTTCTTTTGCATTTTTCATCATAGCAGCGGCCATCCCGGTTATTTCAACTACCGCCGGCAAAGCCGCGTTTTGCTTTAAATGGGGCGCATTTAATGTTCTGGGCGGTACATTGACTACATAGCCCGATTTTGGTTTGGAAAAAATTAAACCTTTCGCTTCAAGTATAGCATAAGCCTGAAAAACTGTATTTAAGCTCACTTTCAGCTCACGGCTTACCTGGCGAACCGACGGCACTTTATCGCCCGGTTGCAAATCGAGCATTTTAATGGTTTCCTCTATTTTGGATGCCACTTGCTCGTATCGAAATATCCTACCCGGCATGATTTTGATAATTAAGCATTAAAATAAATACACAAAAGACAGAAAAAAATAGTTTATCACAAACTGATCTCATTTTTTTTGTAAAATCTGAATCTGTTTTATGATTTAAATAACAAGGAAATTTGGATTATAAAAACAAGAATATGTCAAAAGAAAAATCGACGATGAAAGCATGGCAATCAAACGCTTTCGGTTTAGAAAACTTAAAATTGGTCCAGGTTGCAATTCCCTCACCAAAAACCCATGAAATATTGATCAAAGTTGGCGCTGTGTCACTCAACTTTCGCGATAAAGCTATTATTGATGGAATTTATTCACCGGAAATGATTCCTTTTCCATTTATTCCTGTTTCGGATACTGCCGGAACTGTGGTAGCTGTTGGAACTGACGTACAGAAGTTTAAAGTAGGCGACCGGGTAATTTCCCACCTTTACTCTCATTGGATGGACGGTAAGCCCGCTCACAATGAGCCGGAATTTTGCTTAGGGGCACCATTACCCGGAGGCCTGGCCGAGTATATGATCCTTGAAGCAGAGTCGGCGGTAGCCGCACCTGCTTCACTAACTGACGAAGAAGCCTCTACGCTTCCAATCGCAGCCCTTACCGTATGGTTTGCTCTTGTTAATCATGGCAACCTGCAACCCGGGGAAACGGTTGTATTACAGGGTGCCGGCGGGGTATCAATATTTGGAATTCAGATTGCCCACGCTTTGGGCGCCCGCGTAATTGTTACTACCAGCAGTGATGAAAAAGGCCAAAAAGCGAGGACACTTGGAGCTGATGAGATCATTAACTATGTAACAACACCCAATTGGGCTAAAGAGGTAAACAGGCTAACCAATGGCATCGGAGCCGACCATATTTTAGAAGTTGTTGGCGGCGAAGGTTTGAATGATTCGGTTGAAGCAACCAGGGTGGCCGGACAAATTACAGTTATTGGATTTCTTGCCGGACAAACCACTGCGCTGAACCTAATGCCTGTGATTTTTAAGCAAACCAAAATTCAAGGCATTGCAGTTGGCCATTTGAAAGCACTTGAAGAGATGAACAAGGCATTTGATAAATATAATATCAAGCCGGTTATTGAAAAAGTATATCCATTTGAAGACGCAGTTGAGGCCTACCAGCACCTGGCAAAAGGTGCATTTGGTAAAATCGTGATCAAAGTTTCATAAATCGCGCGATGGATTCATGTGTTGCCCGGGAAGACAGTTGTTGTCTGCCGGGGAATGTGTAAAAATAAAAACCGCTGCTAATTGGATTAGGAGCGGTTTTTATTTTTAAAGTGCCCGGAGGTAGCGAAAGATTATATTGGATTAGTTCTTATGTTAGATAATTAATTTTTTCTCAAAATAGATCCGGTTTTCAAAATTACTTTTTTTCGACAGTTATTAAGGTCCCACTGCCCGGAGATGAATTATAATGAAGCACATAATTAATTTGCTCGGCCCTGTTTTTCATACTATTTAGGCCGTAGCCATTTGATTTATTGGAGATATCAAACCCTAACCCATCATCTGATATTGAGAATAGAATCTTTTTATTAGTCCCTGGTTTGACTATGACTTTTATTGTTTGGCATTCAGCATACTTAAAGGAATTGTTTATTGCCTCTTTTGCTATTAATAAAAGGTTCCTTTTTTCCGTTTTTGATATATTGGGGTTGCCGAGCTCAGGTTCAATGTAGCATTCTAATTTTATTTGATTGGCATGGGCAATTGGGGTAGCAAACTTTTTAACTCTATCTAATAGTTCGTTCATATCATCCCGCGAATCTTCTAAAACCCAAAGCATATCCCGCAGACCACCTGTAGTACTGGTTATCAATTTTTCGATTTCTTTTAAATAGGAGATATTTTGTTTCTTTTCGATAGCCAGGTGGGTAAATATTTTAATTGAGTTTAATGTGCTGCCTAAGTCATCATGCAGGTCATTGGCAATGTCCCTTCTTATTTGTTGCTGGATTTTAATTTGTTTAATGCGATAATGGTAAAAGGCATTTAAAATTATTACACCTAATACTACCATTGCAAGTTTAAAAAACCAAGTTTCAAACCATTTGGGTTCAATTTTTACAATGAGTGTTTTAGGATAACTCCAATAACCATCCTCATTCGCCGCCTTTAGTTCAATGGTGTAGGTATTGGGAGGAAGGCCTATAATATTTATCAGATCGCGATGGCCATTATTTATCCAGTTGGTTTCAATTTCCTTTATACGATATTTATAGGTTACCCGCTTCGGATCTTCAAAATTGATTCCGGTAAATGATATCGATATTTGCAACCAGTTATTGGGAATCGTTAACGTCTTTATGTCAAGGCTTGTATTAACAAGATTTTGACCATTGTCTAACTTTACTTCGACGTTAGCAAGGTAGAGGATGGGAGGGATTTTATTTACAAGCAACTTAGAAGGGTCTATCACTGTAAAGCCATTGATGCCTCCGGCGTAAATTTTATCATGATAAGCCGTAGCAGTTACCTCTTCGAAGCTGTTCGATTGCAATCCATTTTCAATATAGTAATTTTTGAATTTTTGCGCTTTAATATTATAGGACGAAAGTCCGTTATTAGACGTAATTAGCAAACTTGAGTCTCTGATATTAAATATGTTATAAACTCCTTCGTTGGATAACCCGTCTTTTTGTCTGATAAGCTTCCTGACTTTCCACTTGTCATCTATTTGGATAAGCCCATTCCCATAAGATGCGATCCAATAACTGCGATTGAATTCGCACATGTCGAAAAATAAGTCAAGCTTTGGATATTTTCTTTCCGAAGCAAAATCCAGGCTTTTTGAAATAGTGAAATCAGCATTGATAACCGTTATAACCTTATCTGATAATACCCATAAATTTCCAATCTTGTCATGATAAATATTATTAACCGTATTGGAAGCCAAAGCGGGCGATGAAGATGTGTCAATTTTCTTCACGTAGTGTCGTTTATAGTTCCAAATTAAAATGCCATCATCGCACTCTGTACCCATTATTACCACCGAATCCCCCACAAAAACATGGCTATTGACTACATGTGCTTTATAACTTTTCAACTCTGGATAAATGCTTTCAATAGATTTAATAGTTTTTTTTTTCAGTACATGCATCCCCTGGTTTGTGGAAAGGAAAGCCATGTTGTTGCCTAAAAAGAAAATATGGTGATACAAGTGTGCCCTGTCTAACGTGGTAAAACTATTATCCCCATGATTTACCAAAGTTAATCCGCTGCTTAAACCACATAAAATGTCTTTATTAGGTAACACACATATCGAGCGCATGTGCTCAAGTTTGTTTCCTGTTTTTTCATCATAATAATATTTTGCGAAAGGACTACTAATAATTTTCATCATCCCAATCCCTTGCTGACAACCTAACCAAATCTTGTCACCATCAAAGTAAATTGATTGCACGTAGTTGATCCATTTACTTTCTGCATCGCCGATACTTTCGTCATAAACAACATAGTTACTCAAAGCAGAATTGAATTGATATAAATGGCCATTGCCGGAAATTATTATATCATCATGCCGAATAGCTTTTATTGCATCTATTGGGCAACTATTTAATACTTTTAAATTTTTAACAGGATTATTATCAACTGTTAGTGAGTAAAATCTATCGAAATAAACCGTTCTCAAACCCTGATCAGTGGCAAACAGAATTTCATTGTTATTGACCAGCGTAAAGTCGTTTACGCGAATAGTATTGCGTCCCAAACGGTCTCCGAGGTCTTTTAACTTAATTTCCTTTATCTTTTTCAGACTGGTTCCGTTATAAATAACAATGCCATAGCGGGTATAACAAACCCAAACATTATTGAAATTATCCCGTCCAATACAATTGATTTCGGAATTTATAAAGTGGTTCTGAATCTTTTTTGGAGGGGGAATAAATTGCCATTTTTTCGTGTTTAGTATTTTTAACCCCCGAAAGGAACCTATCCATAAATTATTTCCACAATTTGTCATGGTGATGTTCCAATCGTCGTTAGCATAATTCGGGATAGATATATTTTTAATTACATCTCCATTCGTGGTATTTATGACATGTAATTGATCTCTGTTTGGTAAAATCCATAACGCTTTATGTATGGTATCTTCAATTATTTTACGTACATCAGGGCCCGATATCCGGTGTTTTGGTAAAGATTGTTGGGTGTACGATAAAAAAGATTTACCGTCAAACCTGGTTAAGCAATCTTGTGAAGCTACCCAAAGAAATCCATTTTTATCTTTGATAATTTGCTGTATATTGTAGCTTGATAATCCATCGGATTGCCCATATTTCACCAGAGACACCCTGACTTTTTGCTGCGCAATCGAATTCGTACCTAAACTAAGTAACAATAAAACTCTGATATGGAAAATTTTCCTGAAAATCAATGTAATAAGTGGTTAATTGTCTTTCTAATTTATGCAGATTTTACCACAAATGAAAAGCTTTCTATGGTTGAAAGAATGAAAATTATGGTTAATAGCATGCTGGGGGATATTATCACTACACCCATCAATAATAAGCAAACCAGGATGTTTGTTATCATGAACAACATAAAGTACACATTGGGGAATAAAGCATATAATACAACCGCATTTTTCACAATTGAGGCTAAAAAGAATGGTTTAGGCAACCGTATAAAAAACTGTGAGTTAGTGGATAATGAAGCGGATGAAAACGGAAACCTTGTTTTACAAAAAGCCGAGCAACTGGCAGATATACTACGAAAAACAAATGTTAAACCCGACGAAGAAGTTTTCCTTATTACCTGGGATCATGGTTCGGCATTTGGGATCTTCAGAAAAGAAATTCCTGTACTTAATAACAATACAGTTCGAACTGAGATTGACCGGGATTTATTCCAATATCCATTCATTAAAATGTTTTGGAACCGGGTTAAACAAAAAGACACGCATGGTTTTTTAAAAAACAAACAAGTTGCAACTACTCATACCACTATTCAGGTTGGCCATACTTTAATAAAGATAAGAAACAGCCCGGAAAATGAACAAAGACTTAAGTATTATTTAGAGAGTGAAAGCGGGTTTGTATATGATGATAAAGTCAGCAGGATCAGATTTATCGGTGCAGGCGCAAATGCGGACACCGGGCATTCGTTGTTTCAACAGCAAAAAACGGCCATTTTATCTGATGGACTATTGCAAAATGAGATGGACGTTGAGCCAACGGCTGCGGAAATTTTAACAAACAGCGAGTTGGATAAATGTCTCGAGCTATGGTTATGCGGAAAAAGGGTTGGTGTTTTATTAATGAGCAACTGCTGGATGATGAATTTGCATACCATGTATACACTTAAGGATAGCGTTAAATGCCTGGTTGCTCCTCAAGGTAGCATTGATTTACCAGGCTATAATTTAAAAGACATCCTTACAGAAATAAGCGCTTTCGCCGGTAACAAACTTGAACCTGCTGAATTAGCCAGAACATGTGTAACAACATTAGATAATTCTTATTCAAAATCAAAAGCTGTTATGCTCGATAGATCTGAACCCGGTGTACTTAAATTATTTAAAGTGTTCGCCGTTGATTTAAGTAAAACAACCGGTAACAAAAGCATACTTGTTCAACATAAAGAGCTTCTGGAAGGGCTGATCGATTTACTAATCGATCAGCTGAAAGAGAATAGTGCAGTAGATACAGAAATGAAATATTTTCTCAAATATGTAAGATCCGTATGCTTCGACTTTACCGGCGGTTTTGTTATGATGATCGATATAGTTAACTGGATAAAAGCCATTAATTCGGCTAACCAACAATTTAACTCAGATCTGCAGAAACTAACACAAATGTTTACAAGTCAGATTGCTGCTTTTAATCAGGCTGTTTCAAAGAGTTCCATTGTTATAGAGACATCAAGCGGTTCGGATATTTACAGCCCCAATAATTTGTTTACCTCTAATACTAAAATTGATGATTTTGTAACTATTAAGTTGCCTCCCACAGGCTATAGCTTTTTTTTTCCAATACAAAATTGTAAAGAAATTATGCATCCCAGCGATTATGCCAACGTAAAAGCCAATGTATTATCCGACAAGCTATTAGAAGAGTTACCAAACTGGCGCGAGTTTCTAAAATATATCGATCCGCAAATAGATAGTATATTTATCTAACTGTTAACTGCCTCCTTGTCGGCCTTTAGTTGCTTCTGTAATTAAAAAAACATCATTTCTATCAGTTCCAAGGCTAAACTGGCCTGTTGTTACATTTTCCCCAAGTGACAGCTTTTTCACTTTAGAGCCGCCACCTAAATTTAAAGAATTGGCACTATCCTTTATAAACACAGCAGTATTAATATCACTAATATCTCCCGAAGTTCTAATCGCACATGTTGCACATTGGCTTAATACGAAGTTCAATGTAATTGCAATAGTACCGTCTGAATTAACTTTTACAATTGTTCCGTTTTCCTGGAAATCGAAGGTTGCTCCCACCTGAATGGCAAATTCGGTTGGATCTAATTTAGTCTTGGCCATTGTTTTAATTTTTATTGTTTAAGGGTTAATTAATTATCATCCTGGTGTATTTACAAGGGCCGCAACGATACTTCTCTATTCAAAAAACCACCAAATTCTGTCGTATAGCTTCCAATGCCATCCCGGTACGGCTTTTAACATTTAGCTTTACAAACAGCGCTTCACGATAGCCATCAATCGTTTTTTCTGAAAGAAACATTTTTGATGCTATTTCTTTGTAAGTGAAATCGCTGCATGCTAATTTTAAAAAGGCTTTTTCACGGTCTGTAAGCGTAATTTCGTTACTGTCCTGTTTTCTTAGCAAGCGTCTGTAATGCACGCTTAATGTATCACTGTTATAATATCCTGTTTCCCGAACCTCTAACAAGGCTCTTTCAAGTTCTTTTGGATGAAGGTCTTTAAGCAAATAGGCCGAACAGCCCGCCCTTAACATTCTCAAAATAGAGTGGTCATCTTCTTTCATCGACAGTGCCACCGTTTTTATTGAAGGATAACCCGCAGCAATTTTAGCAACGGCTGTGGGGCCATCCATTACCGGCATTTGCACGTCAATTAATATGATATCGGGCAAGGTTTTAAGTATCCCAATATCCTTTAACAGCTCCTCTCCGTTTAATGCTTCAATAACAACTTCAAAATCATTGAAGGAGCTTATTAAGTTAGATAAAGACTTCAAAAATAATTGCTGATCGTCGGCTATACCTATCGTTATTTTCATGGAAATATTATGTGACTTCAGATGGTATTAGGTTGTATTAATGCATATTAAACATCCATTAATATGCTGTTCTAATGTCCAAATATATATCCGTATTTCAAAGACGTTAGCATAGCTTTTTACTTATCTAAAAGCCAGTACAATTATAAATACCGCAGCCTTATTTGAGTACCGGAAATTTCCGGTTTCATTATCGGGATTATTCCTCTTTACCTGCATATCACTGGTCATCTAACTTTACTTCAATAAAATTTCAATCATTAACTCTTTAATATTCAAAGCGATGAGCAGCATTAAAATAGCCGTCCAAAATCAATTTATTGGACTAACAGATCAACAAGTTCAGGCAGTTGTAGATGCTTTACAGATACAGGTACACGAGCACTTTGCCCCAGCCTGGGGAATAGATGCAGAGATAACTTTTTATCCGAAAGGGGCTTTGCCGTCTGGGGCCTGGCAGCTGATCATTTTAGACAACTCAGACCAGGCCGGCGCATTAGGCTATCACGATTTAACCAGCGAAGGCTTGCCATTGGGCAAAGTATTTGCCGGTACAGATCTTAAGTTCGGCACTTCATGGTCGGTAACGGCAAGTCATGAACTGCTTGAAATGCTGGGTGACCCGGATATCAACTTAACTGTTTTTGTTGAAAATAAAGCCGGTACCGGCGTGCTGTATGCTTATGAAAATTGTGATGCCTGCGAAGATGACAGTTTTGCTTACCTGATTAACGGCATTAAAGTTTCTGACTTCGTATTTCCATCATGGTTTCAGAAATTTCATTTACCCGGTACTCAATTTGATTACGGTAAGCATATTACACAGCCTTTTGAATTATTAAAAGGTGGTTATATCGGTGTATATGATATTGAATCCGGAAGCGGCTGGCAGCAGAAATACCCGGCAGACCAAGTGCTGAAATATAGTATGCGGGCGCACATTGGCAGTAGGAGAGAGCGAAGAAAAACACCAAAGTCGCAATGGTTAAAAAGTAGCGCTAATGTAGTTTCATCTCCAAAACTTAAATATGTACGAGCAATTATGGGAGATGAAGGCGGTTTTAAACCAATCACATTTATAGTAAAGTTTTTTGATGGCCGAGGCGGGATTTGCTTTTTTGATTTTCAGGGAAGTATGGGTAGTGGAAGGTGCATTAATTCTGATGACGGAGATACTCAATCCTTTACCGTAAATCAGGTTTTAGGAGACCAAAGCATTGTAGTTACTGGTAATGCGCCAAACGGAGGGAAAATTACGGTTGAAGTTCGGGATGCCCACGGAACGGTCCTGTCTTCTGCAAATGATAACACATTTGACCAAAATATTATTGATAGTTTCATTAAATCTTATACCGTTAGCTAAACCATATCATGAAAAAAGTTTATCTTATAGTGATGTTGCTATTCTCAATAGCAAGTAGGGCACTCTGTCAACAAACATCGCCGGACGAAAACGATGCTATAACGAGAACAATAGCAAATACTCCTACCAAATCGAGTGTTAGTTATGAGGCTCTGACCAAATTTTTTCAATCAACCGTTACGACATTAAATGGAGGCGGATATCAATTCAAATCAACTTTGTTTAATACATTCAATCTATTTAAAGATGGTCGCCTGGATTTATCCAATTATTACACCAGTAAAGCCGGGCGATTTGCAAGAAATTTTGAATACAGTCTGGGTATTGATAAGGGTAAAAGTGGAGGGTTTAACATATTAACAGGCGGATTTAAATATGCAATTATTAATAATCGCGATAAAAGTGAGCACAACTTCTTTAATGATTTTTTTTTGATAGATAAAAGAATTGGAAATGCAAATGCTAATGCCGAAGGCATCTATCGAGCAGAAATCGCCGAAATAAAAAAGCAGGACCCCAAAAAAGCCTCCCAAATGGAAGCCGACTTGAAAAGTTCCAATGAAAAATTTAGAACATCTCATAATTTATCAGACTTATCAAAGCGCATACAAGATTTGAGAGATAGCCTGATAGGGTCCGCAAGAAAAGATTTACAAACGCAATATGATAAGAAAGCCAAGCAACTTGACATGAAAAGCCTGCTTACTTTAAGCGTGAATCCGGAATATAAATGGAACACTAAAACACTTGATAGCACTAATTTTGCCTTAAGATACCTTGTTGGAATAGGAAAAAAATCGGAAAAACCATGGTTTTTAGATTTGCAGTTTAACGATATCTTAAAACATGATACCATGTCAAATAAAGGGTTAGGTAGAAACCTTATTAGAATCTATGCTGGGGGTAATAAAATTCTGGCTAACGATAAGGAGAACAATCCCTTGTTTGAAATGGAGTTTGCTTTGGAAGAAAACTGGATAACAAATAAGGTTTTGTATACAAATGAAGAACGAAACACACTCAAGTTTGACGCAGTATTTAGTCTTCATATTACTAAAGAATTTACGCTGCCTGTTACGTTAAAATATGACCTTAAAAAACCAAACTTGTTTGGTTTTTTAACCCTTCAATGGAATCTGCAAGGTAAAACATCTAATTAACCATCAAACCATATTATCATGCCAAATGTAAAATGTATAACTCCTGATTGTCCTTGCTGGATTTCGGATCCCTGCGTCAAAACAAATGCATTATTTCAAATAAGAACCGATCTTTTAGAACGATTAGTCCAAGCCCCTGCCGACAAACAGATATCGGCCAGTATTAATCAAGTTGACTCGCTTATTGTAAGCGAGTTGGGGATCCAGGATATCCACGCCCAACATCAGTTATTCAAAAAATCAGGCACACAAAGAACTGTGTTTCATTTATTTACCCTTGTTTGTGTGCTTAACCATAAAAATCAATACAACATAAGCTGTTAAAGTTATGGCAATCAATGATACGAATGTTGTTTCGGACCCTTTTTGGCTTAATATCGGGGCCGAAGAAGTTTACAACTCAGCTCCAAACAGAAAAGATGCTATCCAAAAATTACAGGCAGCTATTGCATGGGTTTTTACTGTTTATACGGCAACAACAATGGGATCGGTAGTTTTTTCAAAAAAAGACGACTGGAATATTTATTCATTATTGTTATTGGGATTTGCCTTTATGAGCTTAACTATGGCATACTGGCTGGCAACTATTGCTTATTTCCCCGTACCTGAATCATTTTATGCGGCCGATCCGGAATCTGTACGGGCCGCTTTTAACAAAGCTGCAAAGCGAAATAATATTCGGTTTAAATCGGCAGTTATACTTACTTCAATTGGTGTGTTTTTTTATAGCGTTGGATTGTTGGCGCAGTTTGGGGCGCCCGCTTTTAAAAAATATTTCGCAAACACTGAAAAGTGTGCAGGCCTGAACGCCACATTGGTTAAAAGTAACAACGCTAAAATGGTTACTTTAAAAATAAGTTCAACAAAAAACTCCTGGCATCAGGTGTGGATTTTGCATGATACGGTGGCAAACAAAAAGAAAATTACTGATACTATCGCTGTTGACAATTGCTGTTTCGGAAAGGAGCATTGGTTGTTTGCCGACTCAACTGCAACCTGTATCCTCAAATTCAAAGCCCCCCAAAAGCAGCACCTATATGTAATTATTAATAGAGTGGATACCCTATTAAAAGGGAAGCTTGTACTAACTTATAAGTTAAAGTATCCTATTTATTAAGGCGCCAAGAAAATGTCGTTATAATTTCAAGGTGGCATTCTTAGGCCGTTTGGGCATGGTTAAATTAAAAACTTCTATGTTGTTAAACACCACCATTTATCGGAAACCAAGTCATAAAAAAAGTTGTCAATTTTATTGACAACTTGCTTAAAAAAGTGACCCCGGAGAGGTCAATTATGAATTGGCTTTTAACTGAAAAACAGTCAGTTATAAAAACATAGTGAAACAAAGGAGAAACATTACTGAATTTTAACCCCTTCCTTATCCGTTTCAGTCTTTATTTTATCAAGCATCTTGCTTAATTTTCTTATATCCCCTTTTAGCGACACCTGCACCGTTATTTCCTCGTTTCCATACGTACCTGCTGGCTCTCTTAGCACATGCATTGTTGGTGCCTCCTTTCCTATATATCTGAAATAATCCGATAAAAAATCAAACTTCAAAACTTCTGACACTTTCATAATTGTTTTAAGCTTAGTGTCGATAAATGCAGACGGATTATAAAACCATCCCTGGCTAACATCTGCCTCATCGAGAAACCAGGCCAGCTTTTCTCCAGTAAGTTCAAATTTTTCTTTTAAGAGCGCCTTGAACGGGTATTCTTCCATTTTTTTGTAAATTTTATTTTGCTTTAAATCAGATAGTTATATAGTTTATTCCAAAAACTTATTATAAGTATTTGGAATATTACATTTTATCATAGTACATTTATATCACAATTAGGGCACAAAGCCAACACAATTGTAGCACAAATTAAGCACAAAGCAACCAATTAAAAAATACCATTTAAATAGTACAAAATGGCCGACGACACTAAACCGAAGATACCTACCGAATACCTCCCCGAAAACTGGCGGAAACTCGGCGCTGAAAAATTTGATTTGTCTGAGTCAACTATCGGCAAAGTTGCTTCAGGGGCGCGCAATAATGATGATGTTTTTGATTACCTGCTCGATTTAGCAGTTAAAGGAAAGCAAAAGGCTGCCGCCGCAGAGGCAAACAGGCAATCACTTTTAGAAAAATTAAACGCCTGATCCATGCACACTTTACCCGCAGGACTATTCGACCAAAATGCAGAGTTTTTTGCAGATGCTGACATGAAAGCCTTTTGCCTTACCGGCGGCCGCGCTGTAAGTATTGACGAACTAAGCGGAAACATGATAGCAACCATTGAGGCAGATATGTTGCAGCACCCTGAAAAACTTAAAGGCATTGCCAAAATGGGGATATACGGTCGCATGCCGGTGATAAACCAATACGTAGTATGTAATTACGGTGGCTTTGATCATACGCCGGATATGATAAACGGCCAGTTACAGCAAAAGGAATACTGGCCATGCCCAAAGCGCGGAATATGCAAAATGGAGGGTATTGTTTGCGATAGTTTAAAGACCAATATCGGTGAAGTACTTACATCATCGGAGGTTAAAGTTTTAAAGCATGTTGCCATGGGGTACCTGGACAAGGAAATAGCTCATAAACTCAATATTGCCATCGGTACGGTAACCACTCATACCCGTAATATCCGCAAAAAAACAGGCTTTCAGCGCAAAGCCGATTTAACCAGGTTCGCCACTCAAAAACATTTGATATAACCATGCAAACCCAAACCATGCAACAGCAAACAGGCACGGTGCTTACCGAGCGTGATGTAGTTAATAAGCTTCGTAGTTATGCCATTGAGCGAAAATACGCCTTAAAAGCTTATCAGTATGCTACGGGGGCGGCTGAAAAATTGGAAGCTGTTGAGCAGGTTTTGATCAAGCTGGAAATTGCCGAGTTGCAATCATCACCAAAACAAGTTATTAAAACCGTAATGACATGCGCGCTCGACCTGCATTTTATAGCGCCTCGCGCTACAAAAAAGTTGTATCAAACATGGTATGAAAAAATAGAGGCCATTATGCAGGCCTGCCGGGATTACCTCTGATACATCAAACAATAATTTAACAATCAAACCATAAACAAATGAACAAACCGCTTATCAGCTTTCACGGAAAGCAGGAAATTAAGGATGCTAAAATAGCAGACATTAAACGTCACCAGGTATTAGATAACCTGAGGCAGGGATCATATTGGGAAAATCAAAAAGGCTGTGCAGTTACCTGTACCATGTTCAGCCCCGAAGATTTCGAAAAACAGACCGTAAATACCTCGGATATACACGGAAGGTATGAAACCCAATTAGGTATCCCGCGCATATTGGCAAGACTTGAGGATCGTTTTTTCGAGGGGATGACAGTCGAAAATTCAAAAGAGTGGCCATTGCGGTTTATAGAGGCTGTACCGGTTGGTGTTAATCTTGAAAATGTTTGGCGCAGGTTTATGGCCTGGATGCTGGCAGATAACGCCGAAGGCGTTATAAAATTTGCTAAAAATGATAAGCAAAGAAAGGCTATACAGGACGTTGCTGATGCTTTTACAAGATCAATTACCGAAACCGTTACCTATGATGAATGGGCGCAAGTAAGAAATGATGCTGCTGCTGCTGCTGCTGATGCTGCTTATGCTGCTGCTGCTGCTGATGCTGCTTATGCTGCTGATGCTGCTGCTGATGCTGATGCTGCGCGCACCAGCGCACGAAAAGCTCATTTTTTCAAAATGAGCGAAAAACTACTCGAACTTTTAAGGGAGGCTGCATAATGCAAACCTCACTGGAACTATTCCCAAACGTGCCGGAAAACAATGATGTTTTCGGCACACCCGAGGCGGGCGTAAAAGCCTCACTCGAAAATTACATAGCTGTTTGCGGGTTGGTTGCTTATAAAGACTTCTATATGAAGATTAAGTACGGCCAAATTGAAAACATTCCCGAATCAATTACCCGCGCTCAATATCTCGACTTAGCTAAAGAGGTTTATCAAAGCAGGGCCGGTAGGGTTGAAAGGCAAAAGAGCAAAGCCAAATACTTTGCAGTTCGTAACCGGATCAAAAAACAACAACGATGAATGTATTTCTTAACGCGGCCTTTTCTGAGCTGGAACTGCTCGAAATGGAAAATCAGGATCTTGAAGATATCATTAACGATGAATCCATTCCCGAAGTGCCGAGGGCAATGGCCGGGTTAAGACTGGAGGGCAATATGATGACCATTTGCATGCTGAACTCACGCATTGATAAACACATCGAAAATATGCCTATTGATATCCTGATTAACGAAATAAATCATACATCATGCACAAACAGGCGTTAACCCAGGCTTATGATATTGTATGCCCTAAATGCAAAACAAGGCAAACCGCTTTTATTAAGCTGAGTATTGGCCACATTGATATTTACCATGCCGAAACCACAGCAACCGGCGAAACAAGGTCAAACATCAGCTACCAATTGACAAAAGGCATACCGTACATACTTTGTGTTAACCGCTGGGGTTGCCAGCACCTGATTGTGGGCGACGAACTGGATGAGGTTACCACCTTCCGGGTTACGTGCCCTTCTGATATCAGGAAACTTAAACAAGCGCAATTAATTTAAAAACCAACAAACCATTATGGAAGCCATAATTTACCTTATCAAGTACGCGGCGGTTGTATTGTCGTGTATAGCACTGGCGCTTATCTGCGCCTTCCGATCCGAAATTTACCAATGGTTAAAATCAGGCATCCAGCGCAAAAAAATAATTTACGGTTGCGAAGCGCGTGGCGACGCCCATGAGCCTTATCTAACCCGGTTTATCATTTTTTACGGCAAAAAGCTTAAAATCTACTTTCACAAATTTCACCGTAGTGACGCTGTTGACCTTCACGATCACCCCTGGAACTTTGTTAGCATAATCCTTTGGCGCGGCTATATGGAAGAGGTACCGGACGGATCGGCGCCAGGTTACCGAAAACAAAAACGCATTTGGCCCGGCATGATCATTTACAGGGCTGCACACCACGCTCACCGGGTGGTACTCTTGAACGATAAGCCAGCCTACACCCTTGTTTTTGTATCGAAATACGTGCGCCAATGGGGCTTTTTTACTTCGCGCGGATGGATGAACTACAAAAATTATTTCACAGAAAAAGGCTGTTAATCATGCAAAACTCATCAATTGAATGGACAGACCACACCTTTAACCCTTGGTGGGGCTGTATGAAAGTAAGCGAAGGTTGTAAAAACTGCTACGCCGAAAAACAGGATAACAGGTACAACCATGAAAACCCGCATTGGGGGCCAAACAGCACCCGGAAAACACAATCCAAACAATATTGGCGGATGCCTTTTAAGTGGGATTTAGATGCTAAGCAGGTTGGTATAAACGCAAAGGTTTTTTGCGCGAGTATGGGCGATGTATTTGAAGATCACCCGCAATTAAATGAACTCAGGATTGATCTTTTCTACATCATTATTAACACGCCTAACCTTATATGGCAGCTATTGACCAAGCGCCCTGAAAACATTTTAAAAATGGTACCTGATGCATGGTTGAAAAATTGGCCGGATAATGTTTGGATAGGAACAAGCGTAGAAAGCCAGCCTGTTGCGGAAGAGAGAATACCAATATTGTTGATGGTGCCGGCTAAAGTGCGTTTTTTAAGTTGCGAGCCGCTTTTAGGCCGCCTCGACCTTGCAAACATTTGTAATGGATTTAACGCTTTAACAGGCTTCGACGGATATATAAAAAAATTTGCGTATGCCAGGGGTATTGATTGGGTTATATGTGGTGGAGAAAGCGGACATACCGAGCGACCGTTACATATTGAATCAGCCCGACAGCTTAGAGACCAATGTGCTAAATATGGGGTGCCATTTTTCTTTAAACAATGGGGCGATTGGGTTGAATTAGATCAAATGCCACCTCATGTAAAGCGCGACTTAGAAGACAATTACATACGCGCAAAATCAAAAGTTTTTCACGATGAGAACAACTATTACAGGTTCTATAAGCTGGGGAAAACCATGGCAGGGGCGCTGCTTGATGGAGTTACACATAAAAACTTTCCTAAAATTTAATCACGTAATAAAATGAAAGAATACCCTATACTATTCAGCACTGCTATGGTGCAGGCCATACTTGCAGGAAATAAAACTGTGACAAGGCGCGAAATTAAACAGTTACCAACCGATACTTATTTACAAACACTTGTTTTGCACGCTTCAGGAAAATATACCTGGGCTCCGAACGGTAAAAACCCTATCACTGATGCCGATATCATCGAAAGGAAGCCACCATTTGGAGAAATAGGTAGTAAACTTTGGGTTCGCGAAGAGCACTTAATAAGCGTAAACGGCAACCATATACAATGTGTTTTCAAAGACTTAGGAGCGATTATGCTTCACTTTGATGAGATACCCGCAAATACCCTAAAAAACCTTAAGAAAAGGAAAACGCTTGGCAAGTGGCAGCGGGCAAGGTTTCTACCTAAATGTTTTGCCCGAATTTGGCTTGAGATAACCGAGATTGAGGCCGAGCGCCTGCACGATATCACCGAAACCGATATTTTACGAGAAGGGGTGCGTATACCGTGTGCAGATAACAAACCAGTGTTCAAGCTGGGTATAGAAAATTCTGCCGCATCATTCCTGCCTGAGGGTTTTATGCAGAAAGACAACGGCATCATATTAACACAGGAAATGCTTTTAAAAGCCCACTGGGCAGAACTGTGGTGCAAAATAAACGGCCGCGAAAACTACAATGCAAACCCATGGGTATGGGCTATCTTTTTTAAAGTTATATCAACCAACGGTAAACATCAATAACAATGGCTACGAAAACGTTTAAAAAATATGAAAAGAGTGGTTTAGGATTACACGACTTTCTAAAGCCTCTTGATCAAATTGATTGGGAACTCTACGAAAATATTCTTTGCGGATGGGTTCCATCTCATTTCGATGATGGTAAGACAGGTCAAGCCGGAGAATGTCATCACTCTGAAGATGGTGTATGGTATTACGATACAGTAATGACTGTTGGTGATAAATACTATTACCTCGGCCTCATGCCATCAATGGAGCCATCTGTTTACTATACCTATCAGGCCGAGGAATTCAGAAGAAACGATTAACCATGCCCTCATCATCCGCCAAATCCAATTTCGAGGCAGTTGTAAAAAGCTTGCAGGCCGATATGCAAAAGTATGCTGCGCTGCCTAACGCAACGCAGCGTATACTTAATATCAAAGCCGATATCATTAATAAGCTGGTTGATTTTTACAACGAAGCAAATACCGAAATTGAGCATTTGCGGAACGAAAACAACGATTTTATAATCAGGTATATGAAGCTGCATACAGATACCTTAAAGCTGGTGAAGTTTACTGAACTGCACGGCATCAACCCAAACATGGTGTTTTATTACACCGAACAGGAACTACAAACCATGATCAATGAAGGGGTTAAAATATCGCCACCAGCAATAGATTTTGAAAATGTAAAACTGTCATTCGAAAACGAGGGCTTGCAGGTTACGGCTGTAAAATCAGAAATAGCGGAACCCGAACCCGACATACACACCCTGTACGCTGCAAAATATTCATACCTGTCACAATTCTGCAAAAAACGCCAATAACCATGCTCGACAAAATACAACCTATACTACTTACTAAACCGTCTATCGAGCCTGCGGCTGAGGAAACTATTGCGCCTTATGATCTGCTTAACCATGATGCTGACAGCAAGCATTGGCACCTGGTTACCAATGACGAGTTGCTGAGTGAACTTAACTCTGATGAACTGCCCAACCTGGTTAGCAATCTGCAAACAACTACTAAAGAAGTCTGCAACGTCCTGCGCGGCATCGGCACAAAAATAATATTAGTGAGCCGTGACCCTGCCGAAGATTTAGACCTATGCGATTCGCTTATTTCGCAGCGTTTTACCATCAGCATCAACACCTTTGCTTCCGAATACATCAATTATGCAAACTGGCTTATCGCCCATTATACCGACTATAAAACAGCTGAAGAAATTTCGGCAAACTTGCTCACTATCTGTGAGCATATCAGTTACTACCAAAACGCTTTTGAGCGCGAAGAAATAGCCAAACACATCGGCTCAAAATTCAAGATCCCGAAAGCAACCGTCGTAAAGGAAATAAACAATTTCATGTGCTCGCGCGAGTTGCAGACCGTACAGCACATTGATGACGGTGACAATGTGCTGCCGGCGTGGTTGAGTAATAACCCCGAGCTGAGCGATTTTTATTGGAAACAAGGCTGGGTACAGCACCTTAATGCCGGACCCGCAACAGGTATCTACTTCGCAACCGGTAACGGGCCCAAAAAGCTCACAAACTTTACGCTGATCCCGTTGGTGCACATTTACACTAAAGACGAAATGGGCAACCGCCGCCTTACCGAGCTGCACAACGGGCATATTAAAACAGTATTGGAACTGCCAGGCAAAGCATTTACAAGCATGGAGGTGTTTGATACCATCATCACCGGCGAGGGCGCATTTTTTACGCTCAACGGCTTTACCAAAGCGCACCTTAACCAATTAAAATCATACTTTTTAATGGAGTACCCCAAATGCTTTGAACTCAATACACTGGGATGGCAGCCCGAGGGTTTTTACAGCTTTAGCAATATCATTTATAAAGATGGCCTGATTGACTATAACCAGTACGGCTTTGCGCAGGTTGGCGATTACAATTACCTGAGCATGAGCGCCAGCAATGTGCTGGAAGGTGTTAGGCAGGAAGATGACAATTACAAAAACGACAAATACCTGTGTTATAACAGGTCTGCGATAGGTTTTGAGGCCTGGTGTAACCTGATGGTTAAAGTGTATCCCGAGCATGGCATGACGGCCATTATTTTCACGGTGATGACCTGCTTTAGGGATATCCTGTTTAAACGAAATGGCAATTTTCCGCTGCTTTACTTTTACGGGCCTGTAGGATCGGGCAAATCAAAAATTGCCGAATCGGTTGCCGCGTTCTTTACACTCAATATGCCCATGTTCAATTTAGCTAACGGTACCGACTTTGCATTTTTCAGCCTGCTTTCCCGCTTTACTAACGTCGCCATCGGTTTAAACGAGTTCGACGAAAACACGATTAACGAAAATTGGTTTACAGCCATCAAGGGCGCGTATGACGGCGAAGGCAGGCACAAGGGCACCGGAAAGCGAAATAAAACAACGGTGCAATCTATCAACGTGGCCATCATGCTCATAGGCCAGTTTTTGAGCACCAAAGATGATAACTCGGTACTTAGCCGCACCATCCCTTGCAAAATTACGGAAGACAGTAACCGCACTGCCGAAAAGATTGCCCTGTATGATGAGCTGAAACGCCACGAAAAGGAAGGTATCAGCAGCCTGATCTGCGATGTATTGCAATACCGCGAATTTATTGCCGATCATTTTACCATGCGGTACCTGGCGGCAAGTGCAGCACTTAAGGCCAAACTGGTAAAAGAGGGCATCAATGCTAAAAACAGGATAGTTGAAAACTACTCGGTAGCCCTCTCCGTTGCCGGGCTCATCAGCGAAAAGTTTAATCTCGGCTTTACCTACGATACCTTTTTTAACCATTGTATTAAAGAAATCAGCAAGCTGGCCAGCGTAATGAGCGAAAGTAACTCGCTTAGCCAGTTTTGGAAAACGGTTGAGTTTCTGCTCGACCAGGGCATTATTGAGGCAGGCAACCACTTCCGGGTGGAAGCTAAACCCGAAGTACGCCTGGATGCCGGCAAGGAAGCGGGTAAAAAGATCTCGGTTACCAAAAAGTTTGACGGGCCTAAAAAACTGCTATTCCTGCGCCTGGGCACCATACACGCGCTTTACATGAAAGAAATGCGCAGCCAAACAGGCAAAGCAGGCCAAAATGAACAAACCATAATAGCGTATATGAAAGATCAGGAAAGTTACCTGGGCAATAACCCCGGAAGCTGGTTTAAGGATACCAACACCAGCAGCTACGTGTTTGATTACGAAATGCTGGGCGTAAACCTCGACCGAAGCCGTGATGATGCCGCCGACACGGTTACCATCACCGGCCGCCTCAAATTTGACAGCCAGTTAGAGCATATCATCGATAAGCAAAAGTTAACATTTACCCTGATGCAGGATGAAAGCTACACCAACGATGCCGGCGACCGGGTTAAAAACGAAGTGCTCACCAACTGCATCAGCGATTTGGTAAACATGGCGCACCAATTAAAGCGCGACCGCGAAATAAAAGTAACCGGTATCCTGAGTGTTAGCCACAAAGGTGACCGAACCTTCAGGCGCATGAATGTTACCGCAATTGATTTTACCGAAGAAATAAACGCCATCCCAACTGATCAGGCTTTGGTTGAGGCTGCTTTTGGAAAGGAGGATGATAAATGATGTACAACCACTTTCACAAAAACCTGAAACGCTTGCGTAAACGCCATGGGCTAACGCAGCAGGCCTTTGCCGAAAAGTTTAAAGGCATTGACAGAAACAACATATCGGCATGGGAAAACGAAGCCGAACCTGCATACTTCCGCCTTATTCAAATTGCAGAGTTTTTCGGCTTAACTACTGATCAGATTTTAAAAGAGGAAATATTGTAATGCCCTACAACCCCGCCGCCGATATCCATCAATACACCTGGTACCTGAGCACCACAACCGGTAAACGGTACCTGTGCACCAGTGCAGGTTGGACGCTTAACCAGGCAACTAACGAGTGGGAGCCGCGCAACATACACCTGTTGGAGTACATGACCTGCACACCCAAACCAATTGATACCGAAAAAATGATAACCATGCTGCAATCAGGCAGCCTTATAGTTGAAAAAAGCCCGATAGAATGACAAAAGCAGAGTTTTTATACGGATATGAGTTTAAAGTAAGTAACATGTTCGGCGAAGTTTACGAGTACCATTCAGATACTGAATGTGTAATGACCTGTTGCAAAATTACGGGTCACGAACCTATTAACCCGGTTAGGGTAATTCATGTAGAAGATGAAGGTTTTTACGTTGATGGCGAGTTTGACGAATCGCAGGGTAAAGATCAGGTGTTTGTCAGGTTTTCAGGTTGCAGAATTTTAACAACTTAAATAAATATGAAAAATTACAGAGTACATTTTAAAACAGACACAGGCGTTGATAATTCCTTGGTTATGCAGTGGTGCAACGATGAGCAGGTTGCAAAACAACGGTTTTTAGAGGCGAGTTTGGTGCCTGAAGATCGGATAACGCAAATCCACGTAGAACAGAATGAAACTATTACTTTTCTAACATTGAAACATTTTTGCAATGGGTTAACAGAAGAGCAATTAAAGAGCCCCGTACTTGTGCAACAGGAAGATAGCGGGATAAGGATCACTGATGCCTATCAGCTGGAAGAGGACTATTTTCAAAACGACGAAGGGATATGCCCGGTTAGTGAATTTAGCGAAGAGGATGAAGGTAGTCCATTAAGTGAGCATAAAATCATAAAAAAAGGCACGCCATATTTAGCTAACATCCCATTTTAACAGGTTCATCATCTCACCACCCCAGCCCGGCCAAAACCGGGCTTTTTTATGCCAAAATGTAATAAATGTTTAAACACGTACCTACAGTCCCTACATAGTTCCTACAAAAAACGCGTCCTTTTGCCTGTTTGTAGGGACGGCGTACCTTTACCGCCGAAAGGTTGTTTAAAAAGTAAAAGTGTCTTTAAAGCGTTTAAAGGCACTTTTTAAAATCGACACAGCGAAAAAATAAAAACGCTTAGGGTTTAACAAATATTGATTTTTTTTCTCCACATAACCTAATGTGCCTTTACGCTATCAAAAACGCACTTTTTGATGTAGGAGCGTGTAGGGATGCGTGGAGCGTGTAGGGACTGTGGAGACAAAAAACACAAAACACGTTACCCGAAAATGATTTTTCGCGCGCGCTCTCTGTTTTACAGAAAAATATTCTGATTTTTTGGAATGTTTATCGTTATATTTGGTAAACAATCTTTCACAAATGGCAAACCATTACCTCATCAGGATATCGGTTCATCCGTACATCCGCAAGTACTTGCTGTACCACTACGGCGAGCGGTTCTTTATTACCGACCGTGGTTTTATCCCTGCCTACATTTACAACGCCCTGCAACCCATAACAAAAGTAAAAGCATCCGAAGTAACCAAAAAGGACAAGGTTGATTACGGCGCGTTTATAGGCGCTGTAGCCGGCGAAGGTATCGCCCGTAAAAAAGGGCTGCAGTTCAGCAGCGAAAATGTGAAGCTTTTTAACGATGTTGTTGCAGATCTGATACATGAAGAGATGTACCGCCTCATTAAGCAGCTTAACCAGGCAGGTTACCAGGTTGATGATACCATCCGCGAGTTTCAAAAAATGTATGGCTTTACTGAAGACGAGCTGCCATTTGAAAACCTTAAACGCTGGTATTACCGCGAACGCCTGCGCCTTGATGCCCGCGCCCGTGATCAGCGCGAAGTTAAGCCGCAGTTTACGCTTAACTTTTTTCAGGAAGTTGAACAGGAGGCCATCGTTAACCCGGCTTTGCTTAATCAGATCAGTTTTTTAAGCGCATTATCGGCATGAAACCCAGTAACAATAAATATGATGTTTATACCTGGGTAAAGCGGGTAGCATCAAGCGCTCAAACTGCCGAGCAAAAACAGACCGCCGCCAGGCTTATCGGTAATTTTCAAAGGCAGTTTAATCTGATCCATACCGATGGGCCCATGTATAACGAAACCAGTTTCCTTCAATTCACCATAGCACATTAATACCTCAACCATATGGCTTTCGCAGCTGCATTTTCCGAAGATGATAATATCGGGTCGCTCAGATCCATTTCGCTTGCCATGGCCAACTGGCTTAGCGGCTTTAACCCCGTAACATTTTACACAGGGTACGATTGGGAAACTATCGATTTTTTACCCGAGCAAACCTCCATTAAGGACAACACTAAGGATAGCGTTAACGGCCCGGAATACAGTTACTCCATAGTTTTCGCCTTTAACCGTCAAAACACCGACCTCTATAACCTGTTTAAAAAATACATCGGCCAAACGGGCATTTTGCAAACTACTGATAACAACGGCTTAACCAGGATCATCGGCACGCCATCAAACCCCGTAACCATCACTCACGATGCCGACACCGGGCAGGGTTATGCAAGCCTTAATTATTACAAGCTGAATGTAAGTTGGGTTAATTGCGAACCCGCTGTGGCTTCATAGATCAAAGATTCAAGATTCAGGAAGCAATATTTTTTTCCTGTCTCTTGAATCTTATTGTCTTACCTCTCAAATAGCTGTCCTTTTTTGCCGATCTGCCGCCCGGTAGTTTTGGCTTAAATGAGTTTACTTGTATCAGCATTAGCCAAAGGTTATTTCGCCATCTCAGAAGAGGGCGTACACGCCTCATTCCCGTACGCTCAGGCGGTGCTATCCGGCAAGCTTGAACCAAAAGCCGCCGAACTCCCAAAAGATACTTTCGAGCGCGTTGTATTAGACGACGAATTTGATGACGGTTGCGAGGGCGATATCACCATTTCGCAGGATGACGAGTACACCGGACGCATAGCTGTTATGCGTGTTACCGGTGTAATGATGCATTATGGCGGCATGTGCAGCTATGGTACCGAAGATTACGCGGCCCGCATCAATGAATATGCTGCCGATGAAAGCATTGCCGGCCTTATCATCCTGGCCGATACACCAGGCGGGCAGGTAGATGGCATTGAAACACTCAGGCTTGCCGTTCAAAGCTTCCGCGCGCAGAAACCTTTACTTACCCTCGTTAATGATGGCAGCATGGCCAGCGGCGGCGTATGGGCATTTATAGGCAGTACCGAAGTATATGCAGCCAACATGCTTTGCATGCTGGGCAGCGTGGGCGTTATGGCTACGCTGCTGGATATCAGGAAGGCTTTGGAGATGAACGGTATTGAGCAGATCATTATTCGGGCCCCTCAAAGCGTTGACAAAAACAAAGATGTTGAAGATGCCCTGAACGGTAAAAAAGCCGCGCTGCTGGCCGAACTCAAATTTATTTGCGACCGCTTTTTAAACGTGGTTACCGACGACCGCGCCGATAAACTCACAAGCGACGAATGGAAAACCGGAAAGATGTTTTTTGCCGAAGATGCCCAGCGCATAGGCCTGATAGACGGGATAAAAAACTACACCGAAGTAGTGGCCCGTATGCAGCAACTCATAGCACAAAATCAAGATCAAAATAAAATGTTTGGAAACAAATTACCGAAGGTAGCCGCGCTCAAAGGCGTTGAAACCATCACGGCCGAAAATCTCGAAGCCGCAAACGAAGAGATAGAAGCTTTCGGGATAAAGGGTGTTACCCTTTGCCTTGATAGCGAAATTGAACAATTAACCGCTGTTGAAGGCCAGTTAACAACCGCCAACAACACCATTGCAGCGCATGTGAAAACTATAGGCGAAAAAGACGCTAAGATAGCTGCGCTACAGGCAAAGGTTGATGCTAAGCCAGGATCTGAGCCGGTATCTCCTGGTGCGGAGCGCGATAATATCCAACCTACAGCAGGTACACAAGAAGCCGAATTAACCTCTGTTGAGAAGGAACTGCGCCAAATGTACGCCATGCACAGCACTAATTAAATAAACTGAGTTTTCTCAGCTTTTAAAAAAATTATTACTAAACTCCAATAAAATGAAAAAATCACAATCGGTTTTAGGGTTAATTGTTAGCCTTATGATCATAGCACTTATGTCATTAATCGGTGCTCATTATACCGGCGTGCCTGTTTTTGGCATGTTCGCTGCTTTGGTTATACTGGGCAGCGTACAACGGCCCACAGGCGTTGCATTTGATACCATATCGCCCGATACTACGTTAATAGCAAACTTCTTTGGAAAGGTAAGAAACCAGCTATTCAGCAAGTTTTACAACATGCTCGATATAGCTAATGATATTACCCTGGTGCCAAACGTTAAAAATAGGATGGTGTTAACCAAACTGCTTATCCGCAATGGCTTTGAGCCTTATAGTGGTACATTTCAGCCTAAAGGAGATGATATCGGATATCAGCCTCAATATTTGGATGTTGACCAATGGCAGCGCGATTTAATCATCGATCCGCGTAAATATCGCACTACCTATCTTAGCGATTTCAGGCCATCAGGCGAAAACACACTTAACAACGTAATCCCTTTTCAGCAGTATACTTATGACAAAGTGCTGCAATCGCTTGCTGCCGACATAAACGATAAAACTGCATTTTTTGGCGTTGGATCGGCCGCTTTTGCTGCATTTAATGCTGGTACGGCTTATAGTGTTGGGGCCAAGATCAAATTTACAGTTGGTCAGAAAACGCAGTATTTTACCGCAGTTGCCTCAACTTCTGCCGGTGAATCACCCGCTACAACACCTGCTAAATGGGTAGATTCAAACGCATTGGCTGTAACAATTGGTTTGGGTACGCGTATCAAAACGGCGCGAGATACCAGCGTTATACCCGCCGCCAACGTCGTATCAACAGGTGCTGTAACTGGAAGCAGCAATCCATACAAACAAGTAACTTCTGTTTTCAGGGCTTTACCTGATGCTGTTAAAGCTCGTGGCGCTCAAATTTACCTGGGTAATACCATCATGGAATTTTTACAGGATGACTTTTTGAGTACCACCGCCAAATACACAGAAACTGACGCAAGCGGTAACATGTTCCTCGCCAATACTAATAAAAAAGCACAATTGGTGCCAACCACATGGCAGCGTGGCAGTAATATGATCATTGCTACACCGAAAGAAAACCTGTTGATGGGTACCGATTTGTTAAGCGATAATAACATTGTTAACGTAATACCTGATGTTTATAGCATTAAAATGGGTATGTCGGGCGTGTTGGGCTTCAACTTTCAGGATCCGGAAATACTGTGCATTAACGATCAAAATTAACAGAAAGGGGGTAAAACCCCTTTTTTAACACTTTCAGTAAAGCTGTAACATTTTTAAAATGAAAAAGGAAAATATCAAAACCCTCGAAGATGCGCAGGCCTATATTACGCAGGTTGAGGGTGAGCGCGATGCGGCATTATCAGCGCAAAAGCAAGCCGAAGAAATTGCCAACGACGCTATTGAAAAAGCAAGTGTGGCTATCGGCGCGGCCCCCAAGGATTTCACGACTGTAGTGAAAAACATCGGCAAGGTTGAGGTTCATTTTGGCGCTGATGGCGTTAGCAAAGATGAATTGCTTGACAACCACGAAAAAATAACCGAATTGTTAAAAAAAGGCTCGCACGCAGTTACCCTGCTTGAAGCAAACAAGAAAGGAAAATAAACCATGGGAACCTATTCAGGAGTAGTATTAACCGGCCTAAGTCATGATGACGGTGCCGAAAACGCGGCCGGCGTTGCCGAACTCGCGTACTTGTTACGCTATGGCGATATTCTAACGCTTCAGGAGGCGACCATTGGCACCACTGCAGCCAGCATATTAACCATCAGTGCCACGCACGTGATGAAAACAGGCAAAGCGCCTATCCCTGTAGAAACCATCTACGAGAAAAGCGATTTTGAGGCTGCAATGGAGGGCGAAGTGTATAGCCATATGTTTAACCCTAAGGTTACCATATTTATGGCCCAGCCAACTATTGATAATGTTGGCGGTTTCAGCTCGCTTAAAAATTCAAGATTGGTGCTATTGATGCGCAGGCCTGGCGATACCACAAACTTTTACCAGGTTGGCAGCAAGTTTTTACCTGCCAAAATAATGACCGGTTCGGTTAAGTTTGGTAAGGGCCCAACAGGCGAACCAGGTGTTACATTTACCATTGAGGCGCACAATCCGCAGCCGTTCTTTTACTATACCGGCACACTGCCCGTAACTGGCGCATAAACCATGGCAAAGCAAGGTAAAAACGATTCAGGGGTGCAAGGCGCCGCCGATCAGCCCGAAAACGAGCACCTTAACCCCGCGCTGGAGGGTAAATTCAAAGTGGTAGGCACACACTGCCCCATTGTATTGAATACCAGCATCGGTGATATTGACTTCAGGACATTAACCGAAGAGCAAGCCGAAAAACTGGTAACCGATGGCCTGCCATGGCTGCAAAAAGTGTAATAGTTTTCTTTGTTTATAATTAGATTGTTAATTAGGGGAGACCCGGCGCGAGGCCGGGTTTTTTGTTTTTGTGAGATTTTGTGTAGGTTTAGGGAAATAAACCTGATCATGAGATTTAGCCTTATCTTTTTTTGCCTGCTGATTTCCTTTTTTACCGATGGGCAAACCCGAAAGAAGCATTGGCCGGTGTGTCGTGGGGCTATTCACTGCCACGCTTGTAAAAACTGCAAATATTGTAAGCATTGCGCTAAAAACGGCGGTAGCTGCGGTGTCTGTAACAGACCTCTGAAGGACGTTAATGACCGGGATTCAAGCATATTTAATAAATAAACATGAAAAAAATTTACATTTTGGTTTCAGCAGCTTTGACTTTAATGTTTTCTTGTCAAAAACAGTCGATACCGATAAAGCATAAGCTTTTGTACGTTGATTCTACCACTGTTAAGATTATTTTAACAGACGATTTACCTGGATATTTTAATGAGGTGGTTTTGTTTGAAGATTTAAAAATTGTTAAAAACATACCGGGATGGGCCGACTTAAAAAAAGGTGATACTGTTTTTATAAAGTATAATTTTAAGCAGAAAACACCATACTCGTTTATAGTAAGCAAGTTAGGGCGCGATGATAGTTTTTCTATGGATAATGATTTTTGGCTTGACTTTAAGGGAGATAGTATAATTCACAATCCACCTTTTATCAAATATCAGCAAGATACTACTCACAAAAGTGTAACCTATTAATATCCCACTTTTATAGTATTGCGTAGCCGGCATAGCCCGGCTATTTTTGTTCTTGTTAATATCAATAATGTTTCGCACGTTTGTAATGCGAATCACGTTGGAGAAATCCAGCAAAACATTTTATTAACAATATACCCAGGCAAGCAGTTGCAAGTGCTGTACTTTTCCGGTCTCCGGCGTGGTTCGCAGTGACCTGGGCTATAATTAGTTTTTTTGAATTATGCGAACCACGAAAAAACAAACACAGGAAGAAATAGCAACAGATTTGCTATGGAACGAAGTAATGAGGTTCAGGCAGATGGCCGATCCCTTACTAACCATTGATTACATAACCGAGCTGATGGTGGAGCACCAAAAGCGCGACGGCTATTTTAGCCCCGATGAGTGGCAAAACTTTTATAACCTCATCCGCCTGCTAACGCAGATAGCCAAAATGAATGATAATTTGAAAATTGTTGCGTAGGTTTAACCTTTATTTAAAACTTATTTTATGGCTATATTACCGAATGGTGTTACTGTTACTTTGAAAGTAACCGAAATTGAAAACACGGAAGAGTACAGCATTACAGATAGATTTTTAGAGGATGATGGAATTCAGTGCCGATGGTATGTTGTTAATAAAAAAGGGGAAATACTTAATAATAACGCGATGTTTTATAGTGATGCAAAATTGCTTTGCGAATTAGCTAACTATAAACATACGCATTAATTAATTCATGCATCAACTAACTATCAAGCCCGGCCAAAACCGGGCTTTTTCTTTCCCTGTCCTTTTTTACAGCGCATAAATAAGGGTGTTTTGTACCATGCAGGCAATAGCCAACTGGTTACAAAACGGCACTTATGATGATGGTGTGCGGCTTTATGAGCAGCACGGCAGCAATGCGTTTTTAAAGCAAAAATTTAAACTCGGAGGCGCTAACGCCTATAATGTTACTAAGCTGCGCGAGGAACTGGTTAGGTTAGCTGAAAGCGTAACGCCGAAAGCCGAAAGCCAGCCATTACCCACCACTGAGCCGGTTAAAAAACCATCCGCGCAACCGAAGCCTGAGCAGGCTAAAAAGTACCTTCAGCTTACTAATAAAAAACAAAAGCTGTACCAATTGCTGGGCATGCTCATGGAGCAAAAGCATTACCTGCCCGAGGGCGAGGAACTTCGGCAGTGCGCTGCAAAAATCCTCACGACTCATCAACAAATTACCGAAACATGGGCCGCTATTGATTATTACCAGGAGCACCAATGCTTCCCGGATGATGAGGTAAAACCCAAAGAAACCCTCGAACCAAAAAAGGAAATGCAATTGCTCAGGCAAACCATCAGCAAGGCGAAAGCGCGCTTGGCTTCGCCATCATGCCGTAACCGCGAGCAAACACAGCAATTACTCACCAACAGCCAAACCCGCCTTGCCGAACTGGTTGCCAATAAGCGGAAGAAATGAGTTTGGGCAAGATGATCAAATCGAGCGATGTGAAGGGCGATACACCTTATGATATCATCCTGCGCGCCTGGCTGGATCATAAAACCGCCGACTTACCTGCGCAGCTTGCCGGGATGCTCATCCGCTGGCAAAAGGTTGATGTGCTCATCAGGCAGGGGGAGATAGTTTCGGCCGCCGATGCTGATGGAACTATTAAGCAGGTGCGCAAACGGTTCAACTTTAGCGGCCTGGTTGAATGGATCAGGCAGGAATACCGTGTATCTGCCCGTACTGCTTATGAAGATATCCGCAATGCCAAACGCTTCTTTTTAAGCTGTGAAGGTCGCGAAGATGTAGAGTACTCACGCGGCGTGATGATCGAATGGGGCGAAAACATGATGCATAGCGCATTTGAGGCGGGTGATTTTGATGCGGCAAGTAAGTTTTTTAAAGAGCTGAACAAAATTAAAGGTCTGCACGAACAGCGTGTAGATGTGCCCGATTATAGCGAGTTTGTGCCTCCGACATTTACCATTGTCGCCGATCCGACGGAATTGGGCTTCGAAAAGATTGATAACCCGGATGAGGTAGTTGCCCGGATACTTAACGAAAAGCGGGCCGGGTTCATTGATTCGGAAGCCGAAGACGCGGAGGTCATGCCCGATGGTGAGTGAAGCGCGTAAAATATGGCTCAACAAACCGCAGCGCATTGCCGATTTGGTTGATGCGCATGAACATTACCATGTTTGGGCCCGTGGTACAGGCAAAACTGAGGGCCCAATTGCCAGGCGATCAATAAAAAGCCAAAACGCAATGCCCAAAGGCGCTACCGGCATGGTATCAGCAACGTACATGCAAGCGCTCACCCGTACCTTGCCTCCGCTTGAAAAGGCATGGCAGCAGTACGGGTACATGCCGGGCGTTCATTACTGGGCTTTCCAGTTTCCGCCTAAAAACCTGAAGATCCCACGCGCAATTTATCACCCTCGATCACCCGAGCACAGCATTTTTTGGTGGAACGGCCATGTACGCCATTTAATGAGCCTCGACAGGCCGGGCCTTGCCAATGGTAAAACCGTAGATGCTATTGATGGAGACGAAGCCCGCTTCCTTAACTACACGCGCTACCTGGATGACATTGCGCCAACCAACCGCGGTAACCGGGAAATATTCGGCCATTTGGCCTGCCATCACCAGGTAACCTTTTGTACGGATATGCCTGCCGATCAGTCGGGCAAGTGGATACTCGATAAGGAAAAGGAAATGAACAGATCTGCCATAACGCAGATCATTAACATACAGCTGGCGTACAATAATTTGGAGTTGGAGTTCGGCCATCCGCGAACATCACAACCTCGCCGCCAATACCTCGCCCGCAAAATGCGTGATTATGCTACGGTATTGAATGAGCTGCGAAAAGGAACTGTATTTTACAGCGAAGCTACCAGCCTGGATAATATCGAGGTGCTGGGTGAAGAGCAATTCCGTCAATGGAAACGCGAAATGAAACCCGCCGTTTACGAAAGGGCAATCCTTAATAAGCGCATCATTCAGGTAGAAAAAGGCTTTTATCCTCAGCTCGACCTCGATCGCCACACCTACGATGCCTATGATTATGGATTTATCGATAACAACATCATCCTAACCAGGCAGCCTGACTTTGCCCCGGACAGCCGTTTCGATGCCGATGTAAACAAGACTAAGCCGCTTGATATAGCCTTTGATTGTAACGGTTACTTCAACTGTTGCACCATCGGGCAGGAACATACTAAAGAGTATCGTGTGCTTAATGCGTTCTACGTTAAGGATGAGGAGCGGTTAGAGGAACTATGTCAAAAGGTTATTGCATACTACCGTTTCCACCCAACCAAAGTACTTAACCTGTATTATGATCACACCTTTGTTGGTACCGATAGCAGCCGGGTATTCAGCTATGCCGATATGATTAACCGTGCATTCACCGCTAAAGGATGGAAAGTAAACATGTTATACATCGGCCAACAGCCTAAGCATGATACCAGGTACCGCATGTGGGGAGCTGTGCTTAAGGAAGATGATAGGCGCGTGGTAAGGGTGCGCTTCAACAAAAGCAACTGTGCTCAACTGCTCATCGCGCTTCAGCGTGCGGCAGTGCGCCAGGGTAACAAGGGCTTCGAAAAAGATAAGCGTGATGAAAGCAGGATACACACCGTGCCTCCTGAAGAGGCTACACACTTCACAGATGCCTTTGATACGCTGTACATAGGTAAGTTTAAGCACCAGGTAGGCTACTCAATGCCCGTCACAGACCTGCTGATGTAGGAGCGGGGATGATATCGCATTTTTTTAGCATTTTCTTTCCATCGAGGGATAGTGTGTGCCGTGCTCAATCGCGCGAAAATGTAACTCAAAAAAGCCTTTTTACTTGCTAAGTCAAACGCAGTCAAAAAATTACATCAAAAATCACTGCAATTAACTGTGTTGCTTTTCGCTGTCCTTTATTTCCGTGTATACAATAAGAACTTTTGTACTATGGAATTAATTCGGGTACAGGAAATGCTTGCTGTTATGGATTTGAAAGGCGAAGACGGCCTGCCAATCCCCTGTAACTTCCGTTTCATCGACTGCAACCTGAAGAAAGGTACTGGCGGAAAACGTATCACGGTTAAAAACGTGGTTATCGTTGGCGGCGTTAGTAGCGACAGTACTCAGCGCAACCCTAACCACTTCCAAAACTACACTCGTAATTTCCGATCAATCTATAATAACGAGATCCGCAAGTTTCACCCCTTGCTGGTTGAAGAGTTCAACAATATGAGGGTAGTATTATAATGGCCAACAGAACAGAAATACTATTCAGCGAAGAAGTTGCCTATTTGCCATCGGTAGGCGCGGCGGTTTATACTGGCTCAACCGCTCGGGTTGGAAAGCGGACACCGTCATCAAATACTCCGGCTGTTGCTGCCACCTCGCCGCAAATATTCAGCCTGCTTAATGTTCAGGATGTAGCATACTGGGGGGATAACAACATGTTCCCACAGGACATCATTGCCCTTGCCGAGAAAAGTACCGAACTCCCTGCGCTGCTCGACTGGAAAGCACGTGCCGCCCAGGGTGCTTTGGTGCTGCCATATGAGAGGGTATATAACGCGGAAACAAAGGCATGGGATGAACAGCCCATCACCGACCCCGATATCATGGCGTTTTTCCTTTCGGAAAACCTCAAACGCTATTACCGGGAAGCCTATACAGATTTTTACTGGTTTTGGAATATCTTTCCCGACCTCATCAAAAATGAAGAGGGCGATAAAATTGTTTACATCGGTACCCACGATGCCAGTTGGTGCCGTTGGTACAAATCAGACGCGAACGGGATCATCAATAAAATGGCTTTGGCCTCAACCTGGGGCAATGGCATCTACGATAAAAATGGGCCTTACGGTATGGAGTTACCTGTTGTAAATATTTACGACTGGAACCTGATCGAAAACCTGCAAAATAACAAGGCTGTTAAGCGCTTCGTGTATCCCGTTTCATACCCATCACCAGGCAAAGCATATTACCAGCTTGCGCCATGGGATGGCATCCGTACTTCGGGGTGGCTTGCGCTCGCTTCCAAAATTCCGGTGTTTAAAGAGGCTATCATGAATAACCAAATGAATATTAAATATTTGGTTCGTATTCCCACTAATTACTGGCCTGCTGTATATCCCGATTGGGAAACCTATACGCAGGAAGAAAAAACCGCTAAGAAGCGCGAAACGCTCGACCTCATCAATAAAAAACTTACCGGCGTAGAAAATGCCGGCAAATCAATCCTTAATGAAGTAGGTTACGATGTTAATGGCGAAAAGTTGCCAGGCTGGGACATTGAGGTTATCGAAGATAAGCTAAAGGACGGCGCATACATCGAAGATTCACAGGAAGCAAGCGCCCACCTTTTGCGCGCGCTCGGGCTGGATGGTACTTTGGTAGGGCAGGGCCCCGGTCGCAATCTTAACGCGGGCGGCGGATCTGATAAGCTCATTGCCTTTAATATGTACGTTGCCCTGCTCGGGCCGCAACGCCAGGTAGTTGATGAGCCGGTTTACTTCGCCTGCCGGTACAATGGTTACTATGAGCGCCACCCGTTCTTTTTTATCAAAACAATTGAGGCCGCACCGCAGGCACTTGATACATCACGCAAGGTTTCAACATCAGTTCAACAACAATGGCCAGCCAAAGACTCATCAACAGCACCAGCGAATTAAAAAGCGTGATGGGTGCGGTAGATACCGACCTGTACTTCGATGCCATCCAGTCGTTTGTGGATGATGCCGAAACCAATCACGTTATCCCCGCCATCGGCTATGGATTGCACGACCGCTTGCGCGAAACCGGGCTTACCGATAAAGAAACCCGTGCGCTTACCATGCTGCAAAAAGCGGTTGCCAACTTCGCCATTCATTACTATGTGGCGTTCGGCAGCGTTAGGATCAATGAAACCGGGATCATCGTTAAAAAAGATAGCAACTACCTGCCGGCCTCCGATAAAAAAACGTACCAGCTGCGCACCCAAAGCCGTGCCGATGGTTTCCGGGCGCTGGAAGCTGCTGTAACCTATCTTGAACTTAACCAGGCCGACTTCGGCGCTTACACCGCCGATGCCGCCCACCTCAAAAACCGCAGCCTGTATACCAACACTACCGAAGAGTTTTCGCAGGGCTTTGATATTAATGGCAACGCTGAGTTGTTTTACCGCCTGCGCTCGGTGATCCAAACCGTTGAGCAAAATTATATTGATAACCTGTTGGGCGATACCCTCAGCTCGGCTTTGCGCGCCGCTGTACTTGCCGGCAGTACTACTACAGATCAAAAGCAATTGCTGCAACGCATCGCCAAATCAACGGCCTTGCTCACCATTGCCGAGGCCATCCCTTACCGCCTGGTAAACTTTGATAGTTCAGGACTGGTAACCGATACCCTTAAGGGAAATATCGAAAATGTAGAAGTATCAACCGAGGGCGATATGAAGCGCTTACAGGGCATCATGAATGTAACGCTTAATAAAGGCCTGTCGCAACTGGCATCTCTCACGAAATGGCTAAACAATAACGCTTTGTTGTTCGCGGGCTATGTGGCGGCCGATCTATCAACCGCCAGTAAGCTCAATGATGATGAAAGGGGGATTTACTTTATATGAAAAAAATAAAATCAAAACCATTGGTACGCAACTGGAAAACTACCGTTGGCGGCATCCTCACCATTGCCGCGCCAATTATTGAAAGCTTCCTGAGTGATAAGATCAACTGGCAAATGGCAGTACCGCAGCTTATTACCGGCGTGGCTTTATTGTGCGCCAAAGACTTTAACGTAACCGGCGATCCGCCCAAAACCATTACACCCGAATAAACCATGACCACTTTTGAACACCGGGAAATCCGGGGAATTACCATTAAAAACATGATCGTTACGGTTGCCAGCACGGCCAGTATCGTGATATCGGTTATGACAACATATTTCCAGTTGAAGGGAGATATACAGGATGTACGGTCTAACCAAGAAACGCAAACCCGTGTTAACGAGATCCGCCTGAAAACACTGGAAGCCCAGGTACAGCTATTAAGTACCGAAGTGGAGCAACTTAAGCACGAGAAGCATTAGCACTGTTTTCGGCATCTGCAATGTCAAAAAGATCGCAAACGCATAGCGCTATAGTTAAAATGATGGTAGCTATCATAACTAAAAAGCAACAAAAACCCGGCCAATAAACATGAACGCCATATCATTCACCCATCGCAAAAAACGCATCGATTGTACCGCGCCATCGGTATGGAATGAGGTTACGCCGCGCCAGCTAATGTTATGGGTGTTCAACGCCTACCGGGAAACCTCCGACGAAGAAAAGCTGGAACTGGCCGTGCCGATATTTTACGGCATCAAGCCGAGCATATTTAAGGACATGAAGCCCTGGCAGCGCATTCAAATTGCGCCATCGCTGCGCATGCTGATCAAAGAAAACCGCTTAAACCGCTGGGTGATTAAATCTTTCAGCCTGTTTTTTAAACGCTATCACGGCCCTGCCGATAAGCTGGCAAACCTCACGGCTCACGAGTTTTTCAACGTTTGCGAACCCCTTTACTGGCAGTTCAAACAAACCGGCGATAATGATACCCTTAATGCCCTGTGTGCCGTGCTTTACCGACCAAAACGAAGCGGAATAATTGATGATGATATCCGCGAAGATGTTACCGATGCCGGCATTGCCAAAAGGCAGCAAAAATTCAAACGACTGAGCAAAGCGTTTAAACTGGCTATTGCTTTCAATTACGAAGGTTGCCGCAATTACGTCGCCTCAACCCATTCAAAAGCTTTTGAGGGTAATAAAGGTAAAAGCAAAAAGCGTGGCGATGTTACGCTTTCGCTGGCAGGCGGCCCGCTTGGTGATCATGCCAGCACCAAAAAAACAAACCTGTACACCTTCCTTCTGCACCTGGTTAACCTTATTGAACAGGAAGAGGAATTTAAACGCAATAACCCATGATCACCGAAGCCCAGTATATAGCCTACTTTACAGGCCTTGCCCAAAAGCACAACCAAATCAGGCATGGGGTTGATGGCCGTACCGCTTTCTTTTTTATCCCGGTTGATATGGATTTAAAGGAGATAGATAACGCGATCCGGGCAACCAAAGCTACGCCCATGATGGCGCTTGATTCCATGAACGGCACTTTTAGCGACAATAATGGTACCCAAAGTCATCTGCAAACCATCAGCGGGCAGTTTACCATACTGGATAAAGCAGATCCGCGCGAGCAGGAAGATATCCGAGGCGTTCAGGATAAGTGTTTAGCCATCGGTTTGCAGGTTTGCGCCCGCATGCATAACGAGTTAAAAGGCAACCCGGCCAATCCAAATCTTGCAGGCGGTGCCCGTTTCGTGATCCATAACGTGCAATATGACCCGGTGGGCCCAATGGCGGGCAATCATTACGGTTATACCTTCCGCTACACAATAACCTGTCCTTTCGGTTTTACGGTCGATTCGGGAAATTGGCTTGATAAATAGCAGTCCCAATGTCCGTTACGCTGTATTCGCCGCTTCCTGTTATCGCATTCAGCAAAAATCCAATCGTTTTGCAGCTTATGAGCGACGACTACCTTACCACAGCGCCTGCGTTTTCGGTCAATACGGTTGAGTTTCCGGGTGCTGTTACCGATGGCTTACAGATCGGCCTTTCATGGAATGCGGGCAGCGCCAGTTTAACTGCGGCCACCACACCTGACATAAGCGGCAATCAGTTTCCAACCGGCGATGGCAGTAATGCTTATGTGGCTTCGCTTGTAGATTATTTTGAGGGGAATTATTTTATCGATCAGGCTTTTAAGGTATCTGTAAATACTTCAGGTGCTCACCCGAAACTTGTTTTTACCGCTAAAGTGGCGAGTACCGATTATGATATTACACCGGCGGCAAACCAGGCCGTAGCAACGCCCGGTACATCGGGTTCACAAAAGGCAAATTTCATGCACCATATCGAGGTATGGAAGTATAACCCATCCGGTGGCGACGTAAAAGTTTACGATGCTAATGTTTCTCTTGATGAGCCAAAAACGGGCATTACAACGCTTGATATCAGCGAATCGCTGCACTCATTTATGGGTTTTGACAGCCCGTCGTTAACCGGTAGTTACTGGCAGTTATGCTCAAAAAGCTGCTGGCAGTACTATGTAAAATATGCGCAGTTTTTTGGTGATGACCCTTCGGTTAAAAAACTCAATAAAACCGGGCTTCACACGGTAGTTTATGGAGGCTATAGCAATCTTGCCCTGCAACAGATCGCCGACAGGGTGAATTACCTGCAAACTTACCTGCTGCCTGATCCGTCGCTTTATGCTTATCAATGCTGGCTGGAAACATGGCCGGTTGACTATTTTTCTATAAAAACCAATCAGGCTCAATTCCTTTCGTTTGTCAATAATCTGTCCGCAACCGAAACACTTGCGGTTCAAGTTGATATTACCTACCAGGATAATACTTTACAAACCATATACTTAACCGGCGGCACAGTTTTATCCATGCAAAAAGTAGCGGTTGGCTGTGGTTATCAGCAACTGGGCCTTAATGGCTATGGTGTTTCGGGGAATAGGGCAGCCTCTTACATTGTTACACTGGTTAACGGCACAAGTCACGAAAGCCGGTCAAAGCCAAAGCGCTTTATTGTCGACCGCAATTATGAGCAATACACACGGTATTTTTTATATGCCGATAGCTGCGGCAACTTCAAAACGCTGCGCACTTTTGGCCGTTCTGAGCTTAGTTCGGATGCCGAATTTGATCTCACGGCCTTTCAGCCGGATATTGCCACGCTACCCGAATCGGGCAATTATCAAAACAGCAATATTAAAGCTGTTTTAAATGATAAAATAAACTCAGGTTATATCAGCGCCGGTGGGATATATGACGCTATTGTCGAGTTGCAGCTCAGCAAACAGGTTTTCCGTGTTTTCGGCAACAAGCTAACCCCGGTAGTAATGACCACCAAAAAATTTGATTTCCGAAAAGACGGTACCGGCTTTAGCGCCGCCGTGCTCGAATACAGGCTTGCGTATGATGAAGATCTGCACACCGCGGATAGCTATGCGCTGGCCATACCATCGCTTAACAATTCACAACAGGCTATAAATGATATTTAAAAATGGCAACAGGAGCAACATTTGATGAGTTAGATAAACGGTATTACCCGCAGGGCGAAACCTTTAACCGGCAGGAATCTATCGCGCTGGCCGCTTCGGCAACTTCGGGCGATTTGGGCGCTGCAACAACCTCAACTAATCCCGGTACTGTTGCTGCCGGTAAATCATATTCATTTTCATCGGCAGGCACCTACACCAATTTTAAAGATGCCTCAAACGCTGCCATTGTAATACCTGCACCGCCCGACGGCCAGGGCATCATGAACGGCAAACTGTACTTTAACGGAACTTATTGGACAGCATCATACAACCTGGTTACCCTTCCCGCTGTGCCGGGCGACATAGCCGGCAAAGTAACGCTGATGGATGCCGCATTTTCGGCCACTACGCCCAACAATAAAATAGCTGAGCAACTCACCGAATCCGGCAGCGCTTTTTCATTTGAAGCGCCAAGTTTCAGCGGGTGGGCTACCCAGGGTCCAACGGTGCAAAACTTTGATAACATAACGTTCAAAATTCGCCAGTATGACGCTTCATATCCCATTACCTCGCTTAAAGTGGTCATCCGCGAAAACAACACCACAGGCAGCGTACTATCTACAAAAACAGTAACCGGGCTCAGCTTTGTTACCGGCACTGCGCAAAACATCAATGTTATACTTGATGCCAACGTGCCAAACACCAATAACGTGCCGCTGTGGATTGGGATTAGCTGTAATGGGCGTTGCGGAAGGTACGGGAACGTGATCACCGGCACGGTAAATAAAGCTACCTACACTGCGGCGCTCAATGTCAATACAGAGCCGGCAACAGCGGGTGCCGAAAGTATCTTCTTTGGTTTTTGGATCCAGTTTTACAAGCAGGGTACGCCGGTATACAACGTAAAGCCCTCGGCAATCCCCTCATTGCCCGATGGATCCGTGTTATATGCAAAAACAGCTGTCGGCGATAAGCTGAAAATAAACATTGATCAGGCCGATAAGACCCTGACAGATCGTACCATAACAACCATCGTGGCCGAGCAGCTCACTCAGTCCGGATCGGTGCTTGATTTCAATACATCGTCGCCCTCTACTTCCTGGGCATCTCAATTGCCGGCAGCGCAAAATTTTAACGCCATCAAGTTCGGTATGGGCTGTGGGTATGTCGGAAACCCAGTAACCAGTATCAAGATCATCATCCGTGAAAACAATAGCAGCGGTACGGTACTGGTCACTAAAACGTTCACCGGGCTAACCATCACCACCGATAGCGTGATAAATGTGCTTACGTTGACTTTCGATGCTGTTATTCCCAACACAAACAACGTTCCGCTATGGGTTGAATACCTGACCAATGGCCGCTGTGGCTTCTTTGGTAATACAATCACTACGAGTACAAATAAACGATTGTTCGAAACCCATACAGATCTTACAACAGAGCCGGCTACTTTAACCAGCGATACTGTTGTGAAAGGTCTTTGGATGCAGCTATTGAACGTTTCGGTTGTGGGAGGATTCTCTACAGCAACTGAAAACTACATTAAAGGGCTTATACCATCATCAACACCAGCTTACGCATTCGAGTGTTTCATTAATCTGCAGTCGCAGCTGTATGTCATGCAAACGCAGGAAATGAATATTTACCTTAAGAATCTTGTCTACTGCAATATGCCGATGCGCGATATCGTCATCGACATTGTTTGTGCCAAGGGCAGGCAATATGCTGATTTCTGGAGATACACCCCCGATACTACCGAATCGGGCTCTTTTGTCCTGACTGTAAATGTTTATTACCGAAACGTGCTTTATACGGCGGCTTCAACAACAGTCAATATTGCAGCTGTTGGAAATGGAAATGCAACCCATAAAATAAACGAAATGGGTGATAGCACCGTTGCCTCTAACCAGGAGACAATAGAATTAAATAACCTGCAAAATGCATCGGGTAATCTTTTAAAGCTTACTCAAATCGGGACGTTAGGTGCCGGTTCAACAAAGCATGAAGGCCGTGGAGGTTACACTTTCGCATCATATTCAGGAGCCGGCACTGTCAACTATACTTTTAACGTGACCGGCGTAACCACCGCGCCGGCAATTGCAAGCGCCCTATATTCAAATAACGGCGCGGTATTCCTGGTACAAACTGTAAACCTTACCGGTGGTGCCGGCACAATCATCTGTACGCTCGCGTCGGGCACTGCTCCAGCCGCGTCAGGCACGCTCACTAAAACCAATGGCAGCGCCGGCGATGCTACGATCACATTTTCATCTGTAAGCAGTGCCGCGTCCAACCCGTACTATAAAGCTGCAACCGGCCTTTTCGACTATTCCTACTACCTGTCAAATAATGGCTTTACCATGGCTTCAGGCGATTGGTTTGTTATCCAGTTAGGTATAAACGATTTCAGGTTTGCAACGGATGATGCCAGCGTTAATGCCATGATCACGAGCTGCCTCGCTCAGCTCGATCAGATGATCGCAAGCTTTCAAAGCGCTGTACCTGGTGGCAAGTTCGGTTATGTGATGACGTTCGGCCCTGCTGGATCACAAGACGGCTTTGCGGCTACGTTTGCTTCAGGAACGCAACGAGACCGCGTCGTGCGCAATTTTGCCCTATGGCGTGCTGCTGTTATCGCTCACCTGGATACCTCGGCAAAACGAACTGCAGGTATCTACCTGATCCCGGCCAACCTTAACCTGGATACGGATAATAATTATCCTACTACCACCATTAACCTGAGCGCCCGGAATACAAGCCAGCAAATAACGGTGCTTAATGATGCCATTCACCCGGCTACTGCGGGATATCAGCAAATAGCTGACAGTATTTGGGCATTGATAAAATTCATCGGATAAAACAATGCTTTTACGTCTCCAACTCATCAGTACAGGCCAGTTTTTTGTAATGGCAGTTGATGGCGCGCTCACTATCGAAATAAACAGCACCATTTTTAATAACGAGGATGACTTTTTGGGCAGCCTGAGTTATTCCGGATCGCTGCCGCTTGAAGATAACCGCGCCCTCATAGCCAATGCGCATTTTATTGCCACTGCTGCAGGCCTGCGCGAGCTGGATGTACGCATGTGGCTGGGCAACCTGCCTTATAAGGTTACCCGCTTCCTGTTCACTATTGAGGATAAAACCATCGCTTACAATTTGCTTATTGATAAGGGTATTCTGGCTAAGGATATGTCAACCCGGATGATGAACCAACTGTATATTCCCGGCAGCTCGGGCATTATCGGTGCTTATGATGCCGAAACTTTTGGTGCCTTTATGCTCGATACTGCTACGGCGGCACCGGGCGTTTACCCCTTGGTATTTTTCCCAATCAAAAACGATGGTGCTTATAAAGAGATTGACCCGTCGCAATACGGAGATTACCCTGATATCGATTTCCCGGTGAGCAAATACATGAACGAGTGGCGCATCACAAGCGGCGTAGGTTCGTTTTTTGTAAACGCAGGCATTGACCCTAAAAGCCAAACGTTTTTGCCGTTTTTTAACCTGGTATATGTACTAAAGCAGGTTTTGGCCTTTTACGGTCTGTCGGCAACCGGTACCATGCTTAACGACCCGGATATAAAGCGGATCTTCATATACTCGCAGGTATCTATCGATGTATACATCGTGGCCGATTATCCCACCTATATGCCGGCTATCACGGTTACCGAATTTTTGAAAACCGTACGTAACCGGTTCGGCGCATTAATTGACCAGGATACCACCCGCAAAATTTGTTACGTTGAAAGCCTGCTGTATTTACAGGATTCGCCCGAAACGGTTGATTTGCGCGACAAACAGGTACTGGATTACCGCGAAATATCCGGGCAGGCCACGGGCTACACCATTACCCAGCCTGTTGATGATAAGGATGATGCTTTTAGCGATACCGATAAAAACAACCTGCCTAAAATGGTGATCGGCGACGGCCTTACCGAAATAACACTGGCCGACGTTGCAACCAAAATGATCAATGAGGATTCGCCCGCCACCGTTAGCGCCGCGCAATGGCGTATCCCGTACATGAAACAACCGGTACACGCGGTAGCGCCATTTACGCAGATACAGGCGCAGGAATATGCCGACCGCAATAACTTTAAACTGCGATTTCTGTATTATCACGGCATGCAGCATGACGCTGCCGGCTACACCTATCCCTATGGTAGTACTGATAATGTTGATCAGGCAGGCACGCAACTCACCAAATTCACGCTCTCGCTTACACCATCAGGCACCTCATACCAATCGTTACAGCAGAAATACACTTTCCTGAAAAACACCAAGCCTTTTGAGATGGGTTTCAGGCTCACCAAGGAAGAATTTTTGAACCTGTCGGTACATAAGCGCTACCTCATCCGAGATTTCAACAAGGCTACGATAAGTTGCATCCTGAGCAGCTTTACTGCTGATATTGCCGATGAGCAAACGGTTAAAGCCAAATTAACGCTGTACCCGGTTGTAAGGCCAAACAATACGGTGCAGATTGAGCCGCCGCCGCCCGATGTACCGGGCCCGGGCGAAGACAATGGCACCGTTTACGTGAAATTACAGCAGCGTAACATCGCATCTACCGACTTTCCTTTTCCGCCGCCGGGCTACCGTACCTATCATTGCGATTTATATGCCGTATTTTTTGAGGATGCGGCCGCCACTATTCCCAAAACGGTTGTCGGCTTGCCCGTACGGTACAATATTACCACCTATTACACAGGCGGCAGCGAAACTACTAACGGCACGGTTACCACCACCTGTAACGGCACCGAAACCGAGCTGCAACACGGCGCGCCAATCAGTTCAAACTCGGGTGGCCCATACACCGCATGGAGTTATAAGCTTATGCCGAGCGCCTATTACCATATTTTAACTTAATACCATGGCAGCAGTAAACGTGCAAACCATAAACATTAACGATGCTGTAAAAGGATGGGCCGAGGTAACTATCGACCGCTTTCACGAGGCGCTTGATAAATACGATATCGGCAGGCTTGACGGCGCCCTTTGGCAAAGCCTTGCTTATGAACTGGTGCAGGCAAACGGCGATATCGAGCGCGTGATCATCAAGTTTAAACAATACGGCCGCTACATTGATATGCGCGTGGGCAAAGGCAGGCCGATAGGCAACCGCAGGCGCAAAAAAAGCCCATGGTATAGCAAAACCAAAACCCGCGAAGCCGGTATCCTGCGCCTCATATTGATGCGAGATTTTGGCGTAAACTGGTTGGCAGAAGTCGAAGGCGAATTTAATGGCACAGAAATATTAATTCCTTAAAAAATGGCAGATCAAACCGAAAACGCGATAATAAACCTTGTCATTAATGGTGAACAAGCGAAAGCTACATATAAGGAATTGAACAAAGCCAGGGCTGATCAGTTGAAGCTTGTACAGGGCTTGAAAGAAACCGACCCTATCTACCAAAGGGAATTAGCTAATTTGCGGACAATAACCGAGGCGCAACGTGCACGAAGGGAGGAACTCAACCAAACAATAACATCCCAGCAGCTACTGGCTGGCGCCACCGATGAGGCCAATAATAAACAAAAGAGCTTTTTCGCCGATTTCAAAGAAGGTTTCAAAAACATCGGCGAAATGGCCGGCGAAATTACTGCCGGCACCTTAATCTATAAAGGCGTTTCTGCGGCTATTGGCTTTGTAAAGGACGTGTGGAATGGTAGCGAGGCTGCTTTTGTCGAGGCAGAAAAAACGCAGGCGCAGTTAGCTGCCGCGCTGGCATCTACCGGCGGTGCTGCCGGCATTTCGATGGATGCCCTCCAAAAAATGCAGCAGGTAGAGATGGATAAAACCGGCGTTGATGACGACGTAATTGCCAAAGCCGAAGAAATGCTGCTCACCTTTACTAATGTAGGGGGTAAGATATATGAAAAGGCGCTGCCGGCAATCTTAGACTATACATCGGCCATGAATGGGGGTACCGTAAGCATGGAAGGTGTTCAAACGGCCAGTATCGCAGTAGGCAAAGCGCTGAACGACCCTATTAACGGCCTCACCTCGTTGCGAAAGGTTGGTGTAACCTTTAACGATCAGCAAAAAGAACAAATAAAGCTGATGCAGGAAAGTGGCGACATCGCGGGCGCGCAGACCATTATTTTAAAAGAGCTTGAAAAAGAGTTCGGCGGTACCGCAGAAGCTATCCGTAACACATCCAGTGGCGCGCTTGATGCATTTAACACCGATTTAGGCAACTTGCAGGAACGTATCGGCAGCCTGATCGTATCTTTTAAAGGTGCGATAGCTTCCATATTCGACCCTTTGGTTAAAAAACTGGGGGATGCGCGCAGCGAGGCTGAACAATTAACAGATGAGTTTAAAAAGCAATCGGAGGCGGTTGATTCGCTTCAAAAAAACACCACACCTTTAATTGAGCGCTACGATCAGTTAAAGCAAAAAGGCAAACTGAATAAGGATGAACAAAAAGAAACCAAGGATATCCTGAACCAAATAGCCGATGTTATCCCATCGGCAGTTACTAAGTGGGATCAATACGGAAACGCGCTTGAAATTAATACCAAAAAAGCCCGTGATTTTGTCGGCGTGCAAAAAGCCCTGCTTGAGTACACCAATAAAGACGCGATATCTGCTTTGGTAAAAGAGCGCAACGAGATCACCTTTCAGCGTAACGCATTGATTCAGGCCCTAAATAAGGGGACTACTACCGAATACCAGGGCGGGGGTACCGTTGGTACTGGCACCTCGGTAACCAGGCAATTAACGCCCGATGAAATAAGGAAGATCCGGGCAGATTTGCAGGGCCTTGTCACCGATACAAAAAAAATAGATGATACCATAAAAGGCCTCAATGGTTCGTTTATGGACGATCTTAACAAAAAAACAACCGCTACTACCGGCAACATCAAAGCGCTTGGCGAAATGACGGTAGGCGAGTTGAATGACCGCATCAAATCGTTAAACGCCTCTCTGCAAAATACCGTGATAGGCTCAGAAGCTTATAAGAAGATCATTAAGGATATTAATGATACGGAAAAGCTTTTGCAAGTTGCCAAAAACGACAAAAAACAAGGTTCGGGTGCCATAAGCGAACGTGAGCAAACTGTAAAAGATTTGGCTGCATTGGCTGCCGAATATAAACAGTTTGATATTGCCGAAATAGCCTCGACAAAAGCCAAAAACGATAAAGAGCTTGACCTGCTTGATAATAAATACCAACAGGAAATAGATAAACAAGTAAAGGCAACACAGAAAAAAAACCTTACTAAGGCCGAAAGCGACGCGTTGGATGAGCGGATAGCCAAATTAAAAACCGATAAGGAAACTGCGCGAAACCAGCTGATTATTAAGCAGCAACAGGATTTAAATGACAAAATAGCTGCATACAATAACAAACTTTCGGATCAGCTTTTAACACAGTACGATAAAGAGCGTGATGATATCAATGCGAAGTATGATGCTATGCTGGCTGATGCCGGTAGCAACGCAAATCGGATAGCTACAATTGAAAAAGGCAGGGCTGAAGCTTTGGCTAATGCTAAAATCAATGAAGAAAAGCGCTTCCAGGAAGAGAAAAAGAAAATTGAAGCTGATGGCCTGGTTACATCTGCCGATAGCGACGAACAAGAACGGGCAAGAATTAATAAAAAATATGATGATGAGATAGCCGCCCTTAAAAGCAAGTTTAGCGAGGAAGAGCAAGCAACAAAAGATTTTAAAGATGCGATTGCTGCCATTAATAAACAACGTGATGATGAAGAGGCTAAACAAGCCGAAAAAGAGGCAATAAAAAAGCGTAAAGCGAACAATGAAATGGTGCTTTCGGGCGCTAAAACCACAGCTAACGCCCTTTTTGAAATAACCAACCGCAACAGGCAGGCAGATACTGAAGCGCATATCCGAAATCTCGAAAATCAAAAAAATCAGGAGTTAAGCAATAAAAACTTAACCGAGCAGCAACGTGCCGCCATTGAAGATAAATACGCTAAACAGGAAGCCGAGGTAAAGCGTAAACAATGGGAAGCCGAAAAACAAGCGGCCATTGTACAGGCCATAATAAACGGTGCGTTGGCAATGACAAAGGTTGCAGCCCAAACAGGAATTCTTAGTTTTGCCTTTAGCCCCTTAATTGCGCTTGAAACCGCTGCGCAAATAGCGGTAATTGCTTCACAGAAAGCACCAGAGTTTGAAGATGGCGGCATTCTGCCAGATGGCCCCAGCCATAGCAATGGCGGTATCAACCTGGTAGGCCCGTACGGCCAAATTTATGGACAGATAGAGGGCGGTGAGCCGGTATTAAGCAAAAAAACCTATGCCAATAACAAAGGTATTATTGATGCCTTGCTTAACAGTGGCGGCGCACCTTTAAACTATGACCGAGTGGCAACGGCTATAACAGACCGGGAGCGGCGCACATCGCCTGGCTTAAGTAGTCCATCTACAGCAAGGCAATCAACCGCTACTGCAGTGGCCACAAGCCCCGGTATAACGCCTGAGCATATTGATATGATGCTCGATGAATTGAAGAAAACCCGAGAGGCGATACAGGATCAGCAGGTTATTTTTAATGACCGCGCCTATGAAATTTATAAGGCAAAGAAATTAGCTATCAGGGATCAGGCTAACGCGTGATAGGCTTTTCAGTTGCCACGCTTAGGTTGGCAACTGGTTGCTGAATAGCAAATGGTTGCTGAACAAAAAAGCCAGCTTATTTAGCTGGCTTTTTCTTTTCTAACGATTCAAGGCCTTCCTTGAGAACCAAAACGTAAATCTCTTCCAACTTCAATTTTTGGCCCTCATCTTCTTTGTCCAGCTGGATGCGTTTTATAGCCCGGTGCACATCATCCGGTAACTGTTTAAGTGTAATTGCTGTCATGATGTTTTATTTACAACAAAAGAAGTAAAAAAATCTTTTAAAATAAAATTTGTTTTATAAATTTTCTATGTTTATAATTGTAGTATATTATAGTAATTACTACATTAAACAATATTTAGCAACATGGAAAATCAGGAATTAGAGCTACTTAAAAAGAAACAAGAATTGATTTCTACCTACTATGATAAAATCAATGTTTGGAAAAAAGACAGGTCCGGCATCAATACAAAAATTAAAAAGGCAGAAGCCAGGTTTGCTGAATTGGTACGGGTAGAGGCAGGTGCTGAGCAACTTGAACTCTTTGGCGACTTAGACCAATATATCAATGAAAATCCAGGCTTAGAAATTCCAGAGTAGCAAATTTAAAAACGCTCCTTATTGCTCAAATCTGTATTGATATTTGAGCAATAAGGCCTTTGAATATGAATGTAGAGAAATCCAATTTGGAAAACATAAAGGAAATGTTTTTGGATAGCGAAAACGATTATCCTTTTCTTTCATCTTTTGTGTATCGTTTTTTAGGGTATTCAAGGCATAGCAATTTTAAACGTGATATGAATAAACCTATCTTCTATAAAAATCTTTTATTCACTGATGACACAACATTAAAAGTGAATAAAAGAGCGGGAGAGGTTTTTTATTTAGATCGCGTTATTTTTTATCGGCTTGCCATAAAAAAATATCCACACTTAAGTGAGCTCAGTGAGTTTTACGCCAGTTATAAATTGCGGTTTTATAAAAGTAAAATATTTAATTTTTCGACGTACAAAGAGCGCAAGATTAGATTTTTTACATGGTTTTCCCGCTTTCGGACTAACCCTAAGTATCAATTATACGTCCATAACCTTAATACTATGTCGTTTGCGGTGGCTATTGATTATGATGTGTTTGATACTTATAAAGCTTATTGGACTGGTTTTTCAAACGCCGGGCGTGCCGAGTTTTCAGAAAATTACACTTTTGGCATTAAATATCCCTATGTTGTTTTTGATAGTCTTGAACATCGTGTACGCTGCCAGTATTTAAAGTTTATGCAGTATTGTTACGATACTTTGCCATTAACAGACCTGCAAAAAGCATTTTATAAGATTTACTATGAACTTGTAGAAGAATTGATTGAAAGGCAGAAGGAAATCGACATTAAAGCAGGGGCACTTAAAATTACAGCTGACACAGATCCTGAACTGGCAGCCAAAATGAAAACACTATATCGGAAAGCGGCTTCATTGTGCCATCCTGATAAAGGAGGCGATCAGGAGGTTTTCAAAAAATTAAATAATGCTAACGAGAAAGGAGATTTTATTACAATCGAAAAAATTCATAATAGCTTAACAAAGAAGAAAAAATAAAAGCCCCGGAAGTTTCGACGCTGCCCGGGGCCTAATGAACCATTAACCAACAAAGATTAAAAAGATCATGAGCGAATATAACGAAAAAGAGGCGCAAAACGCGCGCGAGATACTTGAAATGGATTTGAAAAGCCTTTTAAGCGATGAAAACGGCCCCAACACTATAGTTGATACCTTATTGGATTTGCTGGAGCATAGCAAAATTGAGCCAATGCCTGCACAATCGGCCGCTATATTCAGGCTGATAAGGTTTTTAAACTATGCGCAGCATGTACAACTGCTAACCTGCCATTAACGTGAGCCCTCCGGGGCTTTTTTTATGCATCTTTATTTTATTTTACTAATTTTGTTAGTAAATTGGGTGATATGAGCGATGATAAAAAGTACACTTTCCGTAAAATGTATTTTCAAGTAGAAAACGATAGAGTGATACAGGATAACGTTGGGGCAACCAATGTTTACCAGCGAAAGGAAGATGCCATTAAAACATGGCGCGATTATACCCGGTTAACACCTTACTACTGGGAGAAAGGCAAGCCACAAATAAAACGCGAAGTTGTTGGCTTTTACCTGGTACACGAAAGCCTTTTTGAGGAAATACTAAAGAGGTATACCAAACAGGTTATTGATGCTTCGGAAGAGGGCGGCATTAACCACTCACAGTAATATTAAATCCATAATTATTGCTTAAAAAACACTATTATTTTCGCGGCAATCTTCTATATTTTCACGAAGGTTATATGTACCATACCATTAAAAATACATGTGAAAACATTTATCATTTTAAGAAATTTGATTTAGATTTAAATCCCCTGATTGATAGCTAATTATTTTTTTGACCCCCAAAACACCTTTCACAATGATTGAACAATGCTCAAATTGCAATCAAAAACCGCCAATGGTTACCGGTTTACTTGAAGTTTATCGCCATGCAGATCCTATTCACATGATGGAATTGCTCAACCAACTCACACTTAATTCGGATCACCTGACAGACCGGGACAAAGTAGAGATTGGCCAGCTGCACCACTTACTCGCCGAAATAGCCCGACAGCGGGACAATGACCTTACCGAAACCGTTCAATTACTTAAAATCCCCGCTTAGGGGATTTTTTATTTACAGGTTATTAAAGTTAGCCATCAGCACATCTTTGCGCTTTTCGCTCATTTTTACGTAAATCATGGTAGTGGCAATATCTGAGTGCCCCATTAACTCTTTAAGGGTGGCAACATCGCCGCCCATTTCAATAAACAGCGTTCCGAATGTATCGCGGCTAACGTGGAAGGTTAGGTTTTTGGTGATATTGGCTTTCTCCTGGATGAGTTTAAGTTTTTCGTTGCATGTGGGATCTGCTATTTCCTTAAACAATACTCCTTTCCTGCCCTCTACCAGTTTCAGAGCATAATCGGGGATCAGCATATTAATTTCTTTGCCATACCTTACAGCGCCTTTTAAAAGGCTCATTTTAAGCCGCCCGTTTTTGATCATGTTGCGGTGCAATTGGTGTGTATCGCTAATCCTGATGCCGGTATAGCAGCTAAACAAAAACTTGCGCAGCGTTTCCTGGCAAAGTTCATCCAATTCGCCGCTATCAAAAAGCTTTTTCAGCGCCTGTAATTCATGCTTTTCAAGCGATTCGCGATGTCCATCTTCATATTTAAATTTATAGCGCTCATAAGGATTTTGAATATCGAAACCGTCATCCTTAGCCTTTATAATATAAGTCCTGAACCGCGTATGCGTAGTACAAGCCGAATTATGACTTAATGCCGGCACTTTTTTAGTGCGCATCCAGGTGTTAAACTTCACAACAAAATCAAAATTGATATCGCCCAGCAAAAGCACCTCATTGCCGCCCAAAAACTCAACTAAGCGATTATAGCTGGTAGTATGGTTTTTAGCCGTGGTGTCTTTTATAACGCCCTCGTTTTCCCAGTTATCCTGAGTTTGTTTCCAATAGGCCAAAAAGTTTTCCCGGTTATCGTAGTTTTCAAACTCGCGGGTAAACAAGCTTGTAGTAAGTGGCTTTTCGGCAGAAAAATAGCGCATAATGATCCGGTTAGCACGGCTTTTTGCTTCCGTTAAGATCATATTAACCCTGTCGGCATCCGTATCCCTGGCACTTCGTTTAGTGACACGCTCGGCAGCGGGATCAAAAAAAGCCTCCGGCCAGCTTTCCTTTAAATTGAACTCGCGTTTTACCCGGTCGATGATTACCCGCAAAAACAACCCTCGGGTATCATCAGACAATACCCTGTGGTGTAAAACCACCTTTGTAGAGATACTTTGTTTAAATTCCTTAGTAGTCATAATTGGTGAGACATTATTGCTTGCTGGTGAAACATGGTGAAATATCGGAGAAACAAAAATCAATAAACCCGCTTTTAGAGGCTGTTTTTGCCCGATAGGTAGATAGTTGGTGAAACAAAAAACAGCCTTAATGATATATTCAAGGCTGTTTTTTGTTTTTTGAGTGACCCCGGAGAGATTCGAACTCTCGACCCAATGATTAAGAGTCATTTGCTCTACCAGCTGAGCTACGGAGTCTTATACCTGATTTTGGTAGGGCTGCAAATATGCAAATTATTTTCTTTTAAGCTGTTAAAAATACCTTTTGTTAACAATTATTTTAATTAACGGATTGTAAAATCATTTAGGATTGGTAGTAAACTTTTGTGAATTTACTCGGTATTTTTATGAATACCGGCCTTGCTAAATAGATTTAGTAGTAGTTTCATAACAAAATATCGATTTTCTTATTGGAATTTCAACAAAAGCTACTTAAATTGTAAAACTTAACATCTACTCCTTATGAAAAAAAGAAAATTACTCAAAATTAACAAGCTGCAGTATGAAAGCGTTGTTAAAGACTTTATCTCCCAAAATGGTTTAAATGTTCAATATTCTTATACTAAAGATCATTTTTATCTGTATAGTGACGAGTCGACAATCAATCAACTCGAAACGCAGGCTATTGGCATAAACTTATAATAAATTTAAAATAAAAAGGTCCAGCAGTGTAATACTACCGGACCTTTTGAATATTTAATCTTTATTATACAGCAGCGTATAAGTCTTCCTGCTGTTTTTGCACCACGGCGCTGTTGATATATTCATCGTAAGTCATCAATTTGTCTATATAGCCGCCCGGTGTTAACTCAACAATACGGTTAGCTACTGTTTCAACCAATTCATGATCTCGCGAGGTAAACAGTATCGTGCCGCGGAAGTCTTTCATGCCATTGTTAAGTGCGGTAATAGATTCCAGATCGAGGTGGTTGGTAGGCTCATCAAACATTAAAAGGTTGGCTTGCTGCAGCATCATACGGCTAAACATGCAACGCATTTTTTCGCCTCCCGAAAGCACGCTGCACTTTTTCATAACCTCTTCGCCCGAAAACAACATCCTACCCAGGAATCCACGGATAAACTGATCGTCTTTTTCACCAGGTGAATACTCACGCAGCCAGTCGATCAGGTTATCGTTTTTACCATCAAAGTATTCGCTACTATCGTTAGGGATATCGGCAGCATTAATGGTTACGCCCCATTTGAACGTGCCGGTAAAATCTTTATCACGGCCGGTTAAAATATTGTAGAAGGCAGTGGTTGCCAAACTGTTTTGCGACAGGATGGAAATCTTATCGCCTTTATTTACTGTGAAAGTGATATTGTTGAACAATACTTCACCATTAAGCGTTTTGCCCAGGTTTTCAACGGTCAGGATCTGGTCACCGGCTTCACGGCCCAAATTGTTGAATATAATACCTGGATATTTACGGTTTGATGGTTGGATCTCATCCAGATTGATTTTATCCAAAGCTTTTTTACGGCTGGTTGCCTGCTTTGATTTTGAGGCGTTGGCACTAAACCTGCGAATGAACTCCTGAAGTTCTTTAACTTTATCTTCGGCCTTTTTATTTTGCTCTGCACGTTGTTTCAGGGCCAGCTGGCTCGATTCATACCAGAAGGTATAGTTACCGGTATAAATGGTCATCTTTCCAAAATCGATATCTACTACGTGGGTACATACAGTATCAAGGAAGTGCCTGTCGTGCGATACTACCAGTACGATAGCCTCATATGAAGCAAGAAAATCTTCCAGCCAGCTAATGGTATGGATGTCCAAATCGTTGGTAGGCTCATCCAGTAACAGGATATCAGGTTTGCCAAAAAGCGCCTGAGCTAATAACACGCGTACTTTTTGCGTATTATCAAGGTCTTTTACCAGCTGATAGTGAAATTCCTCTTTGATACCAAGATTGCTCAATAGGGTGGCGGCATTACTTTCAGCATTCCAGCCGTCCATTTCAGCGAAAAGGTTTTCCAATTCACCTGCACGTTCGCCGTCTGCATCGCTAAAATCTTCTTTCAGATAAATAGCATCCTTTTCCTTCATGATAGCATACATTTCCTTATGGCCCATCATTACGGTTTCAAGAACTGTAAATTCGTCAAAAGCGTAGTGGTTTTGGCTTAAAACAGCCATACGCTCGCCGGGAGTAAAACTCACCGAACCACTGGTTGGGTCAATATCGCCCGAAAGAATTTTCAGGAATGTAGATTTACCGGCACCATTGGCGCCAATAATACCGTAGCAGTTGCCTTGTGTAAATTTCAGGTTAACGTCTTCAAACAAAGTACGCTTACCGTAACGTAAAGAAAGATTGGATACCGTGATCATGCTGCACCTCTAATTTGGCGCAAAAGTACGTTAAAATCTTCATTTTAACGATATCAGGTCCCGATATTATAAATGGGGAATTTTTTTGAGCAGCAATTTTCCCCACAATTTATTTCGTGGGCATACAATTACACAAAAATGATAATTGATGATAAACTAAAAGTGCGTTTAACGCGTTTTAAAGGAACATTTTACCAGTTATAGCATAATGGTACAGCCTTTGACTAACAAGTAATATAACAATTATTAAAAATATTTAACAATGGTCATGGGAGCTTTAATTATAGGTTTAATTATCATCAATGTGGTAATAGCCATCAACAATACACACAAACGCAAAGTATATTAATAAACTTTGCTGCAATGCTGCAGGAGTTAGCTTAAAACATTAAGCAAACTCTGTGTTTCATGGTCGGCCAATTTTTGGAGCGGACCAGATGCCAGCATTTTCATCATCATGCTAAGTTCTGCATTGATGGTGAATAAAATATCAGTATGGTCGTTATTGAAAGATAACGACCATTTTAGTTCAAGATCAAAGGGAGGCTTCTCGGCAGGGATAATCCTTATGAGCTCATTCGCAATACGCTCATCAATTTTCAAAGCAAGTTTGGCCATATTCTGAATGCTGAAGCGTGCTTCATCCCTCGTAGATGTCCACTCCTGGATATTATCGGGCATTAGCTGCTTATGATTATTGAAATCGGCCAAAAAGTTGTAAACCTCTGTTAAAGGTTTGTTAATGCTTATAGAACTGGTAAATGTATTCATGAACAGATATGAGATATTAGACGTGAGATTTGTGACAAATTATACGTTTGGTGAAAAATCAGCGTAATCATATAAATCAAAAAAACTCTGAGGTATTAACTTGCAGCCATTTCGCCCCAGGTTGATGGGTTTTCGCGCCATTGTTTGAGCAGGTTTACATCTTTTTCATTAATGAATTGATGCTCTTCGGCGTATTTTATAAGGGCGTTATAGTTTGACAGGGTTACATAAGGGCAATTTGCCTGTTTGAAATTTTCATCGGCAATGTCAAAGCCATATGTAAATATAGCAGCAAGGCCGGCAACGTCATAGCCTGCAGCACGTAAAGCTTCAACAGCTTGCAGGCTGCTTTTTCCGGTTGAAAGCAGATCTTCAATTACTACAACGCGTTTGCCTGAGGTAGTAGGGGCATCACCCTCAATCATGCTGCCGGTTCCATGTTCTTTAGGTTTTGAACGCACATAAATAAAAGGAAGACCTAACTCCTGTGCTACTAATGCACCTTGCGGAATGCCTGCAGTAGCTACACCCGCAATACAGCCAACCGAACCGAATTTGTCCTGAATAGCTGCAACTAATTGCTGCCTGATGTAGGTACGGATGGTTGGATGAGAAAGGGTAACGCGGTTATCGCAGTAAATTGGAGATTTCCAGCCCGATGCCCATGTAAAAGGATTATTGGGTTGTAATTTAATTGCTTTAATTTGCAGCAGGAATTCGGCTACTTGTTGTTCGATCTCATTATTAGTAAACATGGCTCAAAAATACAGAATTTATATTAACGAAAAGGTTATCCTGCTCACAGAATCTGAACCAAAGCATGCAGATAATTTTGAAAGGCTTGATGCAGAGACATTTGACCTTAAAATTATATATACCTGGATCCTCGCTAACCCCAACAAATTGTTCTATATAAAAACAGCCAATGCTAAGGTGTATTTTAAAGCTGTTAAGAAAAACATTACACTAATTGAAGCGGCAGGCGGCCTGGTTATGAACACTAAGGGGCAATATTTATTCATTTATCGTAATGATAAATGGGATTTACCCAAGGGCAAAATAGAAAAAGACGAAAAGGTAAAAGAAGCCGCAGTACGTGAGGTAGAGGAGGAGTGCGGCATAAAAGTAAGCGAGCTGGGCGAAAAAATTTGTAAAACCTACCATGTTTATGTGAACCGTGGCGAGGTTGTACTTAAAAAAACACATTGGTTTGCAATGAAAAGCAAAGGCAAGGACAAATTAAAACCTCAAAAAGAAGAAGGTATTACTGATGTGCGCTGGTTTGAGCACCACCATATTGAACCGATAATTGAAAATACTTTTCCATCCATAATGGATGTGCTGCACGAACAAAAGCTTGTTACAAATAAGGTAATGCCTCTTTCGGAATAAATTGGCTTACATCACCATTATAGCGGATAATTTCACGTACAATGGTTGAGCTTATGGACGAATAGCCCGGCTTGCTTACAATAAATATGCTTTCAATATCGGGTGCCAGCGAATGGTTCATCTGGGCTATGGCTTTTTCGTATTCAAAGTCAGATACTGTACGGATCCCCCGGATCATGTAAGCCGCACCGATGCTTTTACAAAAATCTACAGTAAGACCTTCGTAGGCAATTACATGGATCCGTTCATCATGCTCAAAAACAGACCTGATCATTTGTTCACGCTGTTCAATTGTTAATAGCCCTTTCTTGCTGCTGTTTACGCCAATACCTATATAAAATTTATCAAACAGCTCAACAGATCGCTTTACGATATCAACATGCGCTTTAGTAATGGGATCAAATGAACCTGGAAACAGGGCTATCTTCATGCAGTAAAATTAGTGAATAGTTAATTGGGTTATTAGTGAAAGATTATTTTTTTTGTGTTTCAATATCCATCGTGCTACCCGAAAAACGAACCGCTCACCCAATCAACCAAATCAACTTCAAACCAGAGCAGCTATCTGTGCATACTGCAAAAGCATGATAGTTTTAGCATCTTTTATTTCGCCGTTTTTGACCATCTGAAGAGCTTCACTGAATGGTAGCTCTAAAACTTCAATATGCTCATTTTCGTGAGCGAGACCGCCTCCTTCGCTCACTTTCATTTCTTTGGCATACTCAGCCACAAAAAAATAAAGGATTTCGGTAACTGACCCGGGCGACATATAAGCCTCGTAAACTTTTTTAACATCGGTTATTTTATATCCCGTTTCTTCTTCGGTTTCCTTGCGGATACAGTCTTTCGGATTATCCTTATCCAGCAAACCGGCACAACATTCAATCAGCATGCCGTCAGGGTTGCCGTTAATGTACGTTGGTAGCCTGAATTGCCTGGTTAATATCACTGATGCCTGCGCTTTATTGTAAAGCAGGATGGTTGCACCATTGCCACGGTCATATGCTTCCCGATGCTGTATCGATGTTTTTCCATTGCTTTCCGTAAACTCGTACGTTACTTTTTTTAATGTATACCAGTTGTTTGATAAAATATCGGTATTGAGGATTTTTATATGATTCATTTTGACTGATCATTTATGATTATTAATGATTATTTTTGATCGAATTAAAACAAATAAAATGAACTTTCCTAAAAGAAAACAAAAAATAATTGAGCAACTTAATCTGAACGGAGAGGTAGATATAAAGCAATTAGCCGCCGAAATGAATACTTCGGAAATAACCATTAGGCGCGATCTGAACCAGTTAGCTGTCGATGGGGTACTTTATCGTACACACGGAGGGGCAACAAAAGTTAACCCTCACGAAAAGCCGCACAGCTTCGCGAATAAAAGCGCCCAAAATGCGGTTGTTAAAGATGCCATCTGCCGCAGGGCAGCATCACAGATCAATGATGGCGACATTATTTTTATGGACTGCGGAAGCACCGTTTTCAGGCTTTGCCAGTTTATTAAAAACAAGAAGATAAAGGTTATAACAAATTCATTACCTGTAATATATGAACTTCAGGATAGCGTTGCAAGTGTGAATATTATAGGAGGGGAGCTTGACAAAGAGCGCCAGGCCGTACATGGTACCATAGCCATTGAGCACATCCAAAAATACCGTGCAACCAAAGCTTTTTTAGGTATTGATGGCATTTCGCAAACAGGCTTGTTTGCCAATAGCGAACAGGAGGCATCCATAACAACTGCATTTGCCGCAAATAGCGCTTACACCTATATCCTTTGCGATGCAGGTAAAATTGGAAAAGAGACCTACCTTAATTTCGCAGGCTTAAACATCATCAATGCAATCATTACCGATGCTGATAACAGCAAGGCAAAAATCTTTGAAGAAAGCGGGATTGCTGTTTTAAAAGCGGATGTCTAAACCGGTCTGAAAAATGAAAAAGATGAATGCCCGTATTTTCTTTGCTCCACGAAAGCAGAATGGTTGCTAAGATTTTGAAGCGATTGATGCTCAACTATTAACAAGCCATCGGGTTTAAGCAGGTTCTTTTCAAAAATAACTTTTGGCAAATCAGGAATCCGGTTAAGGTCATACGGCGGGTCAGCAAATATCAGATCGTATTGTTCAGTTTCAACATTCAGATATTTGAATACATCTTCGCGGTAGGTTTTTATTTGTGTAAGCTTATGCTGACGGGAGGTGTCTTTAAGATAGTTAACACAATGAATACTCCTGTCAACAGATACGACCTCTGATGCCCCTCGCGATGCAAACTCAAGCGAAATATTGCCCGTACCGCTAAACAAATCGAGTACCTTAATGCCTTCAAATTCAATTTGATTTAGCAGAATATTAAATAAAGCCTCCTTAGCCAGATCTGTTGTAGGGCGAACGGGAAGATTTTTAGGTGGATTAAGCCTTAAGCCTTTTAAACTGCCTCCTATAATGCGCATAATGAAAGTGCCGCTATTGATAATACCCTGTGTGCAACAACCTCTGCCGGTAATTGTAATACCTGTAAATTGTTAACTTCTGCCTTGCCAAAAAAATCTGCCAGCCGGTTTAATATTTTATCGTCGGCCTCAAGGTCTCCACTCAGGTATAAGCCAGTGTTTTTAGGTTCAAGATTAAGCTCCTTAGTAACCAATACGGTAAAGTAAACAAGCTCATCGATTTCCTTAAACTCAAATGAATTATAAAAACGGAGTTTATTACCTGCGAAATAGCTTATTTCTACCTTGTCTTTTTCAATATTGAGATAAAGGTCATTGTTGCCGGGATTGTTTTGAGCAATGGCCGTTAACCAGCCTTTTGATGTAAAAACAGTATTACGAATTCCAAATTCTTCGGCTGCATTTACAATAACCTCGCTGGTTTTGTATACAATAACATTTTCCTGATCTAATAGCTGCGCTAAAACCTTACTATCTGGCTTTACATCAAGGAAACGGGCAAGGTTAGGCAGGCGCTCACCGCTAAATATTTCGGCAGGAACAAGCGTAAAACTGTGCGCCGGTAAGCCGATAATTATCTGCCTGTATTTAGCAGATAAAAGATCAAGCAATTCCTGTGGATCACTTAACTCATCAAAAGGATAGTTTTCGGCCCAGGCAATCAGGGTGCCATTATTACTAATGGCATACGAAAACGATTTGTCTTCAACCTGTATTAATAAAATATAATCTTCAGTTTTATCCAAACTAAAGCTATCATCATGGTAAGTGTAATTGTGTTCGTTCATACCGGTTTTAGCAAAAGTAATATTTTTTAGCAGATACAGTAATTACCGCAGTCCAAATTGATATGCCGTTATAAGATGCGGGTTAATACCATCAGGAAGATAAATATCAAAATTGGTAATCCCACCGGTTTGGGATAGTAATCGTTATCGGGAAAATACCTCTTGAAAAAAAACTGACTGAGGATTAATGCACCAATCAGCCCAAAACCTATGTTAAGGCCTGCTACTGAAAGCATTGCTGTAACTTGTGCGGGTGTTGGCTGGCCGCCTTTCGCGGTTACGTTCATGGCATCAATAACCTGTTGCAGGTTAACGCCCGAATGCATGATAACAAAGTAGGAGAGATAGGAAAAAAATAAGACAAAAGCCAGTACCGCCGGAACGGCTTTTTTATAACCGGCATTGTATAAATTAATAACCAGCAGTACCCCGCCAAAAATCAGGTTAAAAAACGAAAACCAAAATATTGCCCTTTTGGAGTAAATATCTACATAATCGTCTTCGCTGTATTTTTCTTCCTCTTTGTTTTCGTCAAATTCCATGGCTCAAATGTAAAACTAATCTTACTGAATTAAATACTTATCATCATTTTTGCAGGGTGTCAAATCCCGATCATATCCGCCAGGCATTTCCGCATGAGCCAACAGGCCAGCAAACGGAGCTTTTTAGCAAACTACACACTTTTTTAAAAAGCGCAGAGGGCGACGAATGCTTTATCCTGAAGGGCTATGCAGGCACCGGGAAAACAACCATAGTGGGCGCGTTGGTAAAAGCGCTAAGGCACTACAATTACAAAGCCGTACTGCTGGCCCCTACAGGTCGTGCAGCTAAAGTGATTACCAATTACTCCGGACGAAAAGCTTTTACAATCCATAAGCGCATCTACCGTAAAAAATCGGCCTTAACCATTGATGACGGTTTTGCCTTGGCCGATAACCTGGCCAGTGATACCCTTTTTATTGTGGATGAGGCTTCGATGATATCGGATGATGCAATGGGCAACAATCACGTTTCCTTATTATTTGATCTGCTTAGATACGTTTATAACGATAAAAACTGCAAACTGATATTGGTAGGTGATACCGCACAGTTGCCACCCGTAGGAGCCGAGGACAGCCCCGCGCTTGACGCGCAGCTTATGGGCGATAAATTTGGCCTGTCGATATTCAGTTATGAGCTTACCGAGGTTTTGCGACAGCAAAAGAACTCGGGTATTTTATATAACGCCACCAATATTCGTGATCTGATACGCGAAGAGCTCATTGAGATACCTAAAATTGTAACCAAAGGGTTTAAGGACGTTTACAGAATGACCGGCGAACGATTACCTGAAGGGTTGGAATATGCTTACCGTAAGTACGGCTATGATCGTACACTTATCATTTGCCGCTCAAACAAAAACGCCAACCTGTATAATGGGCAAATCCGCAACCGGATCCTGTACCGGGAGGAAGAGCTTACCGGCGGCGACCAGATCATGATAGTGAAAAACAATTATTTCTGGCTACAGGATAAGGACGAGAACAGTACTGCATTTATTGCCAATGGAGATATTGCCCGTATAGTAAAAGTGCGCCGCACCGAGGAAATGTATGGCTTTCGTTTTGCCGATGTGCAGTTGGAATTTATAGATTATGCCGAAGATCCAACGCTTGATTGCAAGGTGCTGCTTGATACGCTTTATGCCGATTCGCCGGCATTGAACCAGGAAGATCAGAAACGGTTTTACCAGGAAGTAATGAAAGACTATGAGCATTTACCCAGTAAAAGGGCCATGCACAACGAGCTGAAACTTAATCCATACTATAATGCTTTGCAAATAAAATTTGCTTACGCCATTACCTGTCACAAAGCGCAGGGTGGCCAGTGGGATGCCGTTTTTGTTGATCAGGGTTATGTAACCGACGAAATGATCAATATGGATTTTCTGCGATGGTTTTATACCGCGCTCACCCGGGCCACTACCGAACTATTCCTTGTTAATTTTGATAACAGGTTTTATAAATTAAATGAGGAGTAATGAAACATCTTCTTAAAATGGGCTGACGGCAGGAAGCATAATTCTGAATGTTGAACCCTGTCCTTCGGTGCTTGTTACCGTAATACTGCCTTTATGCTTTTCAACGATTTGGCGCACTATACTTAAACCAAGTCCTGTTGATTTTTCACCGCGCAAACCTGTTCGCCCTGCTTTTGAAAATTGATTGAAGATCTCCGGTAACATAGCAGCCGGTATGCCCACACCATAATCCTGAACTTCGATGGTTACCACGTTATTTTGTTGAGACAATCGAATATCTACCCGGTCCCTGTCTTTTGAAAACTTTACTGCATTACTGATCAGGTTATCAATAACCCGGTGAAATTTTTCATGGTTGATAAGCGCATTAACAGCACCTGCCGTATTGATGAACAGCACATCAACCTTGTTGCCTTGCTGCAATTTCCATTCGTTTACAATGCCGTTAAGCCATTGGTTAAGGTCGGTATTGCGGGTTTCAAAAACTGCTATGTTTTCATTTTGAGCTGCCTCCAGCAAATCATCAATGATACTTCGTGCTTTTACGCATGAAGCTTTCATCATATTGATATTATCCTGCATATCTTCATCAACTTCATCAAGTTCCATCATCATGGCAATTGACTCTACTGCTGCTATTGGATTTCGGAGATCATGCGCTACCATGCCTAATACCTGGTTTTTAAATTCGCTTGCTTTTTCAATTTCCGAGTTTTTTTCGCGGGTCTCGATAACCTGTAAATAGTAGTTGGCTTTATAAGTAAAAAAGTATCTGGAAGTAAAATAAAATCCCGAAATCAAAATGGCCGATATCAGCTGGTTGTACAGCATGTCGGTAGCGGGTGTTTGGCTGTAAAATAACAGCGAAGTAAAAAATACTTCAACTGCTACAAGCAGCAATACAGTTTCATAGTATTCAAATACAAATATTACACTAATGAGGCTCAGTGCAACAAGATACAAAGTGAGTGCATTGCTTGGATCGGACGTGGCAATAAAACTCGAATACATACCACAAACAATAATATACAGGGCAAACAAAAACACAAGCAGTGACATGCCTGTTGTTGCTTTTTTACGTCCTTTAAATCCAACTATAAAAAGATTGCTGGCTATCAGGAAAACCGGGGTTACGATAATGAAAACCCAGTTACTGAAATTAAATTCAGGGAAATTTTGCGCTTTAGTTAAACTAACCGGGAATACAAGGTAAAGGATGCGGATAATTACATTAAGCAGCAAAAATATCATACTGGCACCCCTGATAGCCACCAGATTTTGGTAAGTATAATGATCACGGTATTGCGACCGGTATTTGATTGGAAGACTATTAAAAAAGAAATGGGTGTTCAATTATATTTTATGGATTAAACAAAATTATGAAAATATTTAAAAACAACGTAACGGAAATGTGACAAAGCACAATTAACCCTTTTTACAAATATTAGGTCAGATAACATATAAGCCTATTTTGATGAACCTTGATTGTTTTTAAAGAAAGGAAAAATATAATTTACACATCATAAAACCAAAATCACATGTTAATGAAATCTCTTAAATTTATCGCAATTCTTATTACTGTATTAACAACTTTTTCCTGTAGAACTGTAGAAAGGGCTAATCAGAAGGAAATTAAACCGTTTGTAGGCATTTGGAAGGATACAACCAATCCGGGATCTCAAGTTGTATTCAGGTCGGATGGCAGCTTTTATAACATTGCAAAAGAAAATAATGTACAGATTGTTACACACAGCGGTACTTATAAAGTCTTATCCGACAGTATTTATTTATTGACGATTACAGATGCGAGGCCCAACGCCACATATGATCTCAAAGGAAGGCAGTATGCCAATTATTACACGTTAAGCAGCAATAGAAAAACGATGAAGACAAGTGGCGTGGTTGACGGAAGAAATGGCGGAAAAGCACTTGCCTGGACCTGCAATTTAGTTAAAGTTGAAAAATTGGATAATTAAACCCGCGCCTGGCTGACTAAACCCTCGCACATTATAAGTCCCCATTTTATAGACAACAGGCATTGCACCATCACAATCAGCTTTATCCGTTACACAATATTTCACTAACAGACAAGCCCACGCCTGTCTGTTAGTGAGGTGTTTGTTAAGCTCATCTGAGCTTTAGCGTCCTTAAACATCTCTACCTGACGCATACTTTTATTATTGTTTTAACGTATTAAACGACAAATTGCTTCGTACTATTGTTAATATTAACGCCTAAATTGCTAATAATCATGGCAAAGTGTCATTTTGATTTAATTTTAAATGACAATTTTTCACTATGGGTATTATGGCCGATAATTTGATTAACACTGAGTACTATGAATTTTAACAACTTTACCATAAAAGCTCAGGAAGCCGTGCAGAAGGCTTCCGAAATTGCTGTTGGTAACCAACAGCAGGCAATTGAGACCGCACATCTGCTTAAAGGCTTGTTGCTGGTTGATGAAAACGTAATTAGCTACTTATTAAAGAAACTAAACGTTAACCTGAAAAGGTTAAATGATACTTTAGATGCACAGATTGCATCGTTCCCTAAAGTAAGCGGAAGCAATGTATATCTTTCGTCTGAAGCAAATTCGGCTTTGCAAAAAGCTTCGGGATATTTAAAAGAATTTAAAGATGAATTTGTATCGGTTGAGCATGTGCTGTTAGGCATTTTAGCAGCCGGAGGCGCGGTGAGCACTATGCTTAAGGATTCGGGTGTTAATGAAAAAGACCTGAAAAAGGCCATTATAGCTTTACGCGGCGACAGTAAAGTGACGGATCAAAACGCCGAAGCTACTTATAACGCCCTTAACAAATATGCTCGCAATTTGAACGAATACGCAGGTTCGGGCAAATTAGACCCGGTTATAGGCCGCGATGATGAAATTCGCCGTGTTATCCAGATCCTTTCGCGCCGTACCAAAAACAACCCGATATTGGTTGGTGAGCCCGGTGTTGGTAAAACAGCCATTGCCGAAGGCATTGCATTCAGGATCATTAAGGGTGATGTGCCCGAAAGTTTGAAAACCAAGGTGGTATACTCGTTGGATATGGGAGCCCTGATTGCTGGTGCCAAATATAAAGGCGAGTTTGAAGAACGGTTAAAAGCCGTTGTAAAAGAGGTTACCCAAAGCGACGGAGAGATCATCCTGTTTATTGATGAGATTCATACGCTGGTAGGTGCAGGCGGGGGAGAAGGTGCTATGGATGCGGCTAATATCCTGAAACCAGCCCTGGCACGCGGTGAGCTCCGTTCAATTGGTGCAACTACACTTAACGAGTATCAGAAATACCTCGAAAAAGATAAAGCTTTGGAACGCCGTTTCCAGAAAGTAATGGTTGAAGAACCTGATGCTGCCGATGCTATATCAATTTTACGTGGACTGAAAGAGCGTTATGAAACCCACCACAAAGTGCGGATCAAAGACGAAGCGATCATCGCTTCTGTCGAAATGTCACAACGTTATATTTCCGACAGGTTTTTACCTGATAAAGCGATCGACCTGATGGACGAAGCCGCTTCAAAACTTCGTTTGGAAATGGATTCGGTGCCGGAAGTGGTTGATGAACTGGAACGCCGCATCATGCAGCTGGAAATTGAGCGTGAAGCTATTAAACGTGAAAAGGACGACCGCAAGGTTGCCGAACTGAGCGAAGAAATAGCTAACCTTTCACAACAACGTGATTCGTTACGTGCCAAATGGAAAGGTGAAAAAGACCTTGTTGATGGCATCAATGCTAAAGTAGAGCTGATAGAAAATTACAAGCTGGAAGCCGAACAGGCCGAACGTGCCGGGGATTATGGCAAAGTAGCCGAATTACGCTACGGCACCATAGTTGAAGCCCAGGCCGAAGTTGAAAAGCTGAAAGCAGCCCTGCTTGAAAATCAAAGCGACAGCCGCATGCTGAAAGAGGAAGTTACCGCCGATGATATTGCAGGTGTAGTAAGCCGCTGGACAGGCATCCCGGTGAGCAAAATGATCCAGAGTGAGCGCGAAAAACTGCTTAACCTTGAAGATGAGCTGCACAAACGTGTAGCCGGGCAAGAAGAAGCTATTGAAGCAATAAGTGATGCTATCCGCCGCAGCCGTGCAGGCTTGCAGGATAAGCGCAGGCCAATTGGTTCGTTCATATTTTTAGGTACAACCGGTGTGGGTAAAACCGAGCTGGCAAAGGCTTTGGCCGAGTATCTGTTTAACGATGAAGGCGCGCTTGTAAGGATAGATATGAGTGAATACCAGGAACGCCATGCTGTGTCAAGGCTGATAGGAGCGCCTCCGGGCTATGTTGGGTATGATGAAGGCGGGCAGTTAACGGAGGCCGTTCGCCGCAAGCCTTACAGTGTGGTTTTACTGGATGAAATTGAAAAAGCCCATCCCGATGTGTTTAACATCCTGTTGCAGGTGTTGGATGATGGCCGTTTAACTGATAACAAAGGTCGTGTGGTGAATTTTAAAAACACTATCATCATCATGACCTCCAATATCGGCTCAAACATTATCCAGGAAAACTTCCAGAACCTGGAAGACGAAAATCGCGATGAACTGGTTGCAAAAACAAAGAACGAGCTATTTAACCTGCTAAGGGTAACCATTCGTCCGGAGTTTTTGAACAGGATTGATGAGATCATCATGTTTACCCCGCTTAACCGCGATGAGATCCATGATATTGTGAAGCTGCAATTTAAACAGGTACAGCAAACCCTTGCAGAAATGGGTGTAACTATCGAAGCATCCGACGAAGCTTTGGATTGGCTGGCACAATTGGGATATGATCCGCAATTTGGCGCACGTCCGTTAAAACGTGTTATCCAGAAAAAGATACTGAACGAGTTGAGTAAACAGATCCTTGCCGGTACGGTGGATAAAGACAGCGTTATCAAAATTGATATGTTCGATAACCAGTTCGTGTTCCTGAATTCAGCCAAAGAAGCTGCAGAACCGGCTAAGTAATCGATAACAAATATTTCAATGTAAAAAGGCTTCTCAATTTGAGAAGCCTTTTTATGTTAATGGCAACCGAAGAATCTACTTAAAAAACTTCAGCTGCTTCTTTAGCTGCCGATGCTAAGCTGACCCCCGTAAGCTGATCGGCAAAGGCCACGAAAGCCTTACTTTCCGATATACGTAATTGATTAGCGATCAGATTTTGCAAATTGATTTTTCCTATAACAAATTTGTAATTACCTGAATAGTAACGCTCGTTAATATGCTCAAAGTTCAGCGCTTCAACTAATTCCTCATCGTCATAACGCAGGTAAACAGTTAATTCGATATTATTGGTAAAATTAAGGTCTGTTTTTTCTTTGGCCTTTTTGTATTCGTACTGGTAGTTATAACGCAGGGCCGCAATGTCCGAAAGTACAGCTGAACCGGTAGGGTGCCCACCTGCACCTTTTCCAAAAAAGAATTGCTGATCGGCAAAGGCAGCTTGTACGGTTACGCCATTGTATTCGTACTCTACGTTATATAAAAACTCTTTATCGTTCACAAATTTAGGCAATACAAACAGGGCAACGTTACGGTCGTCAAGTTCTTTTGCTACAGGAACCAGTTTAATTTTGAGATTTTTTTCGCGGGCATACTGTAAATCGGCAGCTGCAAGGTTCTGGATACCGAGATTAAAAACCTCGTCGGGCTGTACAACTACACCATAAGCATGTGCCGCCGCAATAACCAGCTTATACTTGGCATCAAAACCACCAACGTCACTGGTTGGGTCAGTTTCAGCGAAACCAAGGTCTTGCGCTTGTTTCAATGCACTATCGTAATCAAGCCCTTCAATAAAACCTTTCGAAAGGATATAGTTTGAAGAACCATTGAAAATACCGCTTATGGAATGCAGTAACTCGTTGTCATAATACTCTTCCAGGTTACGAATAATAGGAATACTGCCACAAACCGCACCTTCATATAATAGCGATGTACCGTATTGATGCTGGATCTCGATCAGCTCGTCCAAATGCAGGGCAATCATTTTTTTGCTGGCAGATACTACGTTCTTGCCAGATTTTAACGCTCTTGAAACAATCTCAAAAGCAGCTTCGGTATCATTGATGAGTTCAACAATGGTATTGATCTCGGGGTTGTTAAGCAGTTCTTCTTTATCGGTAGTAAATAAATGTGCCGGTAAAGAACGTTTTTTATTTGGATCCTTAATAGCAAACTTTACTATCTCGATATTTAAATGCTTTGTTTTGATGATGTCATATAAACCCTGGCCTACAACTCCAAATCCAAAGAGGCCGATATTTAACTTTTTACTCATTACGCTGTACGTTGCAGTTCTATAATTTTTCCTTTCACATCGGTTTTAAAAAACGATGTAAATATGTTTGTTAATGCTTCTGTTTCAATTAAAAACCCGTCGTGCCCATAAAACGAATCCAGTTCGGCAAAGGCTGCTTTCGGGATATGCCTGAACAGATATTGTTGCTCTTCTATAGGGAACAAAACATCTGAAGAGATACCGATAACCAAAGTTTTTGCCTTGATGAGGCTTAACGCTTTTTCAACACCATGACGACCGCGGCCAACATTGTGCGAGTCCATTACTTTGGTTAAATACCAATAGCTATAGGCATTAAAACGGTTCACCAGCTTTTGCCCCTGGTAATTTTGGTAAGTTGAGGCGCGAAAATCATCCTGTACAGTATCACCCTCTTCCTGCTGGGTAATGCCATAGGTTTTATAGGTACGATAGCTCAGTAACGCAATACTACGTGCTGCTTTTAAACCTTTCTGGCCACCATCAGGCGTGTTGGCATAAAAAGTACGATCAGCAGTAATAGCTAAACGCTGAGATTCATTAAAGGCAATACCCCATGGTGAATGCTTGGCGTTGGTGGCTATCAGAATGAGGTTTTTGATCCGGTCGGGCTCAATAATGGCCCATTCCATAGCCTGCTGCCCCCCAAGGGAGCCGCCAATTAATATATTAATGCTGTCAATCTGTAAATGACCGGCAAGTAGTTGATGCGCTTTAATCATATCCCTCGTAGTAAACTGGGGATAGGAGAGATAGTATGGCTGACCGGTAACCGGATTAATGCTCAACGGACTGGTAGTGCCGTAAGGGGAACCCAAAATATTAGCGCAAACTATAAAATGCTCTTCAGGATTAATGAAGTAACCTGTGCCCACAAGGCCTTTCCACCAGTCAAGCACATCGCTGTTGGCCGTAAGCGCATGGCAAACCCAAACAACGTTATTTTTTTCCTTATTTAACCTACCGTATGTATGAAAGCCTATCTCTAAACCTTCAATTGTACGGCCCGATTCAAATTCAAAAGTATCAGTGTATTTAAATATCTCCGCGTTCATTCTGTTATTTGTTATTCCGGGGGCAACCAAAATTTTTGGTTGCTGCCCGTAATAACGTTTACTATATCACTTAAAAAAAACTATACATTGTTAAACTAACTCACCCTCACCTTGCTTGATTTTTGCAAAAGCCTGTTCAAAATCGGCTTTAATATCATCAATATGTTCAATACCAACAGCCACGCGCAACGAAGCAGGTGTAACACCGGCCGCCAATTGTTCTTCATCAGATAATTGCTGATGTGTGGTTGCCGATGGTTGGATGATGAGTGTTTTTGCATCGCCAACATTGGCCAAATGACTTACCAGTTTAAGGTTATTGATCAATCGGCTGGCCTGGTCTTTACTTCCCTTAATTTCAAACGATAACACGCCGCCAAAGCCGTTCTTTAAATATTTTTTAGCCAGGTCATGGTATGGCGATGATTCCAGTCCAGGGTAATTTACGCTTGCCACCTGCGGGTGCTGCTCCAGCCATTTAGCTAACTGCAGTGCATTGTCAACATGGCGTTGTACACGTAAAGAAAGTGTTTCCAGTCCCTGGATATTCAACCACGAATTAAACGGAGCCTGCGATGGGCCAAAATCCCTCAAGCCCTCCACACGGGCGCGGATAATAAACTGGATATTGCCGAACGGCCCACCAATACCAAATACATCATTGAATACCAACCCGTGATAACCTTCAGATGGTTCGGTAAATTGAGGGAATTTGCCATTACCCCAATTGTAATTGCCTGCATCAATAATAACGCCGCCTATGCTTGTACCATGCCCGCCAATCCATTTAGTGGTTGACTCAACAACCACGTTAGCGCCATGCTCAATAGGGCGGAAGAGGTAACCACCTGCACCAAAAGTATTATCAACAATCAGCGGCAAATCATGTTTTTTCGCAACCTCGCTAACCTTTTCAAAATCGGCAATGGTAAAACCTGGATTACCAATGGTTTCCAGGAAAATAGCTTTTGTTTTATCGTCGATGAGCACTTCGATATTAGCTGCTGTATCGTCTTTAGCAAAACGAACATCAATGCCTAAACGTTTAAAAGCTACTTTAAACTGGTTATAAGTACCTCCATACAGGAAAGGAGAAGTAACAAAGTTATCGCCTGCCTGCAGGATATTATTTAATGCTATAAATTGTGATGCTTGTCCCGATGCTGTTGCCAGCGCCGCAACGCCGCCCTCTAACGCAGCGATGCGTTTTTCAAACACATCGGTAGTTGGGTTCATGATGCGGGTGTAGATATTACCAAATTCTTTCAGCGCAAACAGGTTGGCGCCATGTTCGGCACTGTTAAATACGTACGAAGTAGTTTGGTAAATGGGCACTGCACGTGAACCTGTTGTTGGATCAACTTCCTGACCGGCATGTAATTGTAAGGTTTCGAATTTTAAGGCAGACATAGTTTTAATTTTTAATGTGTTTAATTTAGATTTTGAATGTTAAGATGGATTTTGATAAGCCGGTTTAGATGACCGGTTTAATAACACACGCATTTTTCAGAGAATGAAAATAGCAGCGTGCCAAGCATCAACAGCAGCAACACATACAAATACAGCCAATAGGGGAGCTAATATTTTGTATATTACCGTTTGAGGTGTAAAAAGTGTTGTGTTGCGTAAATTTAATTAAACTTTTCATGGTTATAAATTTATATTCCCCGGTGTTATTTGCCGGGACAGGAATTGGCACCTTCTTCAACATTGAAGGGTTGCCAGCGGGTCATTGAGCCTGATCTCTCGCCGCTTCTTTATAAATCAAAACCCGAACTATGTGCGGAGTATTGATCGACCTTGGTATCGCTACCAAATAATGTTCCAAATATAACACGTTATTTGGTAATGTACCAAATTTTATTTCTTTTTAAGGTTAAAGGTTAAAGGCGAAAGGTAAAAGGTTTTCTTTTTGAAGTAAGCTAATTACTGGAAGAGTACCCAATATTTTATATCTATAAGGCGATACAGGTCTTACCTTTCGCCTTTTACCTTTGTCCTTTTACCTTAATAACGCCTGCTCCATATCTGCTATCAAATCATCAATATGCTCCAGCCCAACAGAAACTCTCAGCAGGTTACGCGGTGTTTTGGTATCCGGACCTTCAACGGTAGCGCGATGTTCTATAAGGCTTTCTACGCCGCCAAGACTCGTAGCTTTTATGAATAGCTTAAGCTTGTTAATGATGTTATGTGTATCATTTTCATCTCCCTTAACAATAAAGGACAACATGCCTCCAAAAGCCAGCATCTGATCTTTAGCAATATCATGCTGCGGGTGCGATGGCAAACCCGGATACATTACCTGTTCAACATTAGGATGCTGTTCAAGGTATTCGGCCAATAACTGTGCATTTTGTACGTGACCTTTTACGCGATACGGCAGGGTTTTTATACTGCGTACCAGATAATAACAATCCATAGGTGAGGGGATAGCACCACCCATTTCCTGTACCTGACGGATCTTTGTCCACCAATCGTTTTTTTCGGCAGTGATTAAAACGCCCCCCATCAAATCACTATGCCCACCGAAATATTTGGTAGCTGAATGCATTACCATATCTGCTCCTAAGTCAAAAGGCCGCTGGCAAATAGGGGTGGCAAAAGTGTTATCACATAAAACTTTAATGCCTTTTGATTTGGCAATGGCTACTACCTTTTTTATATCTGTGATTTTCAATAACGGATTTGAAGGCGTTTCTATCCATATCAAACCAGTTTCGGGTTTAATATGTTGTTGTAAAACTTCGGTATCATTTACGTCGATAAAATCGAAAGTAAGGATCCCTGCAAAAAGGGTTTTAAGTTGGTTACGTAAGCCGTGATACATATCATCAGGAGCGATAATATGCGTACCCGGCTCAAGCGATTGAAATACCGACATGCCTGCAGCGTTGCCCGATGAAAACGCAGCTGCTTCAACACCACCTTCCAGTTTAGCCAGCACATGCTCCAGCGCATGGCGATTAGGGTTTGATGAGCGACTGTAAATATACCCCGCCGGAAAGCCACCATCTTCACCACGCTCAAATGTGGTTGACATAATAATGGGTTGTATTACGGCCCTTGTTGCTTCATCAACGTGGTTGCCGGCATGTATAGCTATAGTTTCTGTTTTCATTGGTATTTGTGCTTATCGCCCAAAGTAAAAAAGAATATTTGTTATTAATTGTAGCGTTTTTTTCTTTTTATCCGAATAGGCTGTAAAACCTATCCGCATGAAAAAAACCTTTATCCTGATCCTGCTTGCTACAACCAGCTTTATAGCCTGCAAAAAAGATGCTAACGAAACAGCTTACGACAAAAGCTATAAGGTGTGGCAAAACTTTAAAACTGAAAGTAAAAACACATACAGCTACACAGTTAATGCCGGGTCTGTATTCGGTTATGGATCCGAAACAAAAATTATTGTGCAAAACGGCGTGGTGGTAGGGCGAGATTTTCTATCATATACTTTAGAGCAAAATCCCAACAGCGCTCCTACTAAAAAAATAAGGGAACAGTGGCAGGAAGATAAAACATCATTAGGGCAGCATAATTCTGGTGCGTCATTACTTACGCTCGACCAGGTTTATCAAAAAGCAAAAACCGAATGGCTTGCGGCTGATAAGAAAAAGAATACCATTTATTTTGAAACCAACAATAATGGTATGATATCAGGCGCCAGTTATGTGCCCAATGGTTGCCAGGACGATTGCTCAATAGGGATCTCCATCAGTGAGATCAAAGCACTGTAACCTTAATGTAATTTACCACGAAATTTGGCCGATATGTGTCATAACGCATATTACTTTTATGCTTTTTTGTACATTTGGCCAAATTTATAATGATGCAAAATTCAGATAATTTACAGGTATTGCTACAGGATCCGAATTTATCTGCTGACTTAAAGCACATTGCCCAAAAGGTACTAAATAAACAACGCATCACTTTTGATGAAGGCGTTTTGCTTTATGAGCAGGGCGAGCTTGGATATCTTGGCGCTTTAGCCAATCACATCCGCGAAGAGCGCCACGGCGATAAAACTTATTTTAATCGTAACTTTCATATTGAGCCAACCAATCTTTGCGTTTACGACTGCAAATTTTGTTCATACTCACGCCTGCTGAAACAAAAATCAGAAGGATGGGAGTACACCATGGATGAAATGTTTAACATGGTTGCCAAATATGACGGCGAACCGGTTACAGAGGTTCACATTGTAGGCGGAGTATTACCGCAATATGATGTACCTTTTTACCAGGAACTTTTTGCCCGCATCCGTGCACACCGTCCGGAATTGCATATCAAGGCGTTAACCCCGGTTGAATATCACTACATCTTTAAAAAGGCCAAAATTGACTACGCTACAGGCATGCGCCTCATGCAGGAAGCAGGTCTGGATTCTATCCCCGGCGGCGGTGCCGAAATTTTTGATTCGGAGATCAGGGATCAGATCTCGAAGGATAAATGTACTGCCGATCAGTGGCTGGCTATTCATGAAGAGTGGCACAAGCTTGGTGGCCGTTCAAACGCTACCATGCTTTACGGACATATCGAAGAATACAGGCACCGTGTAGATCATATGGAGCGCCTGCGTCAGTTGCAGGACAAAACAGGTGGTTTTCAGACATTCATTCCGCTTAAGTTCCGTAATAAGGATAACCAGATGTCGCATGTGCCCGAGGTTTCTGTGATTGAAGATTTGCGTAATTATGCCGTGGCCCGTATCTACCTGGATAACTTTGATCATATTAAAGCTTACTGGGCTATGATTAGCCGTACCACTGCGCAGCTTTCGCTTAACTTTGGCGTTGACGATATTGATGGCACGCTTGATGATACCACCAAAATCTACTCAATGGCCGGTGCCGAAGAACAACACCCAGGCATGAGTACTAAACAGGTGGTAGAGTTAATTAAACATGTAGGCCGGCAACCCATCGAACGTGATACTTTGTATAATGTGGTGACGGATTATACCAACTTTGTGTTTGGCGATGAGCCTAAGCCTCAGTATTACAAGTTACCGGTTATTAATTAGCAAAAAGCTTAAGGCTGAAAGCCCAAAGCAAAACGACAATAAAATTATTCAACAAGCAAAAAGCTTTAAGCCTTATGCTTTTAGCTTTCAGCTCAAAAAAATGATACAAAAAACCTTATATATAGTACGTCACGGTCAAACCGAGTATAATAAACTTGGTATTATACAGGGCCGCGGGGTTGATACCGATTTAAATGCCGAAGGACGCAAGCAAGCCTGCCAGTTTTATGAGGCTTATAAAACTGTTCAGTTTGATAAGATCTACATATCAGCACTAAAGCGTACGCAACAAAGTATTCAGCCTTTTATTGACCTCGGTATTCCCTTCGAAAAGCTTTCGGGTTTGGATGAGCTGGCCTGGGGCATTCATGAAGGCCAGGCACCCACAACTGATAATAAGGCAGCTTTTCTGCAGATCATGCGCGATTGGCTGGACGGAAAACTCGACAGTAAATTTGAAGGCGGCGAAAGTCCGCTCGAGGTTGAAGTACGTCAACGCGAGGCCATGAAGGTGATCATGAGCCATCCCGAAGAAAAAACGGTGCTTATATGTATGCATGGCCGTGCTTTGCGCCTGTTGCTTTGCATCCTCACCGGCAAGCCATTATCCGAAATGGACGCTTTTCCGCACCAAAACCTCGTGCTATATAAGGTGACCTACGACGGTGAAAAATTTGAGGTCGCCGACTTCAACAACGCCGAACATCTAAAACATTCAGAAGAACAGTAATAGCGAATTTGTGAACAAGATCAGAATATCAGCAGTAAGCTACACTAACACCAAACCCTTTTTATACGGCATTCAACATACCGACATTATTAATAAAATAGACCTAAGCCTCGACATTCCGTCGGATTGTGCTCAAAAACTCATCGACGATGTGGTTGATATCGGTCTTATCCCTGTTGCAGCAGCTTTGAGCTTACCACAATGGGAAATTGTTTCTGATTACTGCATTGGTGCAGTAGGCGCGGTAAACTCAGTTTTTATTTTCAGCAATTGTGACATTAATGATGTAACTGCTATTCAGCTCGATCCGCAGTCACGCTCATCAAATAATCTTGCCCGCGTTTTGCTTAAAAACCACTGGCAGGTAAATCCGGAACAGGTTACCAATGCGCCGGATTATGCTCAATCAACAGATGAGTACACCGCTTTTGTACAAATAGGCGATCGTACTTTCGGCAAAAAGCAACAATATAAATACGTTTACGACCTTGCCGAAGAATGGCAAAAGATGACCGGTCTGCCTTTTACGTTTGCGGCCTGGATAGCCAACAAGCCTATTCCGCAGGATTTTATGGATGAGTTTAATGCATCGTTAAAATACGGTCTTGACCACCGCGAAGAGTTGTTTAAAGAATTGACCATGCGCGATGATTTTGACCTGGTTGATTATCTGATGGTTAAAATAGATTATGATTTAACAGCAGATAAGAAGAAAGCCTTATATATGTTTCATGATTATATAAAGACATTATAAGCTCCGAGCCGGGGTTTACGTGGATTTTCAGGATTACCGGATCACAATTGTATGGTTATGTAATCTTTCAATCACATAAATCCCGGTTCATATAAAAACAATTCTCCACTCAATTCAATTGCTTATCTTAAACACAAAAACGTTTATCTATGAGCAATACCCCCCAACTATTAAAAGGACAAGCAGCACTTGTGACCGGCGCCGATAGCGGCATCGGCAAAGGCGTTGCACTGGCTATGGCTGCGGCCGGTGCTAAACTCCTGATTAACTATGCACATAATAAGGCCGCGGCTGATGATGTCGTGAGTCAGATCAAAGCCTTTGGCGGCGATGCATTTGCATTCCAGGCCGATGTAAGTCATGAAGAGGAAGTAAAAGCCATGTTTGCTGAAATATTTAAGCAATATGGTACCATTGATATCCTGGTGAATAATGCAGGCTTACAAAAAGATTCCAAATTTGTTGACATGACGCTTGACGACTGGAATAAAGTGATCAGTATTAACTTAACCGGGCAGTTCCTGTGCGCCCGGGAGGCAGCCAGGGAGTTTATAAAACGGGGTGTTATTGAAGAAAAAAGCAAGGCTGCGGGCAAAATTATTTGCATGAGCAGCGTGCATGAAGTTATCCCATGGGCCGGACATGTAAACTATGCAGCCAGCAAAGGCGGCATTATGATGTTTATGAAAAGTATAGCACAGGAGCTTGCCCCACATAAGATCAGGGTAAACGGCATAGGACCGGGAGCTATACAAACGCCTATTAATAAAGAAGCCTGGGAAACACCAGATGCGTTAGATAAATTGCTGACGCTCATTCCATACAACCGCATTGGTCAGCCCGATGATATCGGAAAACTGGCAGTTTGGCTGGCATCTGATGAGTCGGATTATGTTACAGGGGTAACAATTTTTGCAGATGGGGGCATGACTTTATACCCGGGCTTTGCAGATAACGGCTAAATGACATTTTCATGACAACATAAATCGGTTTAGCAAACTAAAAACGCCATTAATTGGCGTTTTTTCTTTTAGATATTGTAAAATATACACTAAGGTCATTGATAAAATTTAAATTTTAAGGCTACAAAAGGCTATAATTATTAAATATTCATAAAAGTTTCGGAAAATTTTAAATATTGATAAGTACACTGTATTTTTGTTGCAGGATTTAAAATTTAAACGAACATGAAAAAGATATTTTTAACAATAGCAACCGCAGCATTATTTACCGTTAACGCTTTCGCCGATGGTGGCAAAAAATCTGACGGTGGTACAAACGTTTCTTACATCGCATTACACGGCTTTACTGCTGATTTTGCTGAAGCTACTGACGTTAACTGGACAGTAACTAAAAACGTACAAAAAGCTACTTTTACTGTTGATGGCGTTCAAAAAACTGCTTTCTACAACTTGCAAGGTGAATTTTTAGGTACAACTCAACGTGTTGACAACAAAGCTATCCCTGCAAAAGCTCTTCAACAAATCAACAACGAGTACAAAGGTTACGCAGTAGGCGAAGTTATCGTTTACCAGGCTAACACTTCAATCAATGACGCTATCGAGCCAACTTCATACTTTGTTGACTTGAAAAACGACAAACACGAAGTTTTGGTAAGAATCACTCAACAAGCTAACATTGAGTTTTTCCAACAAGTGAAATAATTTCCGAAAAATTATAACAATTGAAAGCCGTCCTAAATATCAGGACGGCTTTTTTTATGATTAAAAATCACGTTTTTATGTCATAAAACGCCATTTTATAAAACAAAAACGCTGTTTTCGCCTTTTAAATATTAATTAATATTTAGTTAGTATGTCGAAAACAATAATTGTATCAAACCGCTTACCCGTTAAAATTTCCAAAACTGATGGTGCCTATCATTCATCACCAAGCGAGGGAGGATTAGCTACCGGTTTAGGTTCAATATATAAACAGGGCAATAATGTGTGGATAGGGTGGCCCGGAATAGAAATAGCCGAACAGGAAGATAAAGATCAGGTTACCAAAGAATTAAAAGAACTGAGCCTGATCCCTGTTTTTTTAGATCAGGAAGAAATAAATCAATATTACGAAGGTTTTAGCAACGAGGTTTTATGGCCTGTTTTCCATTATTATGCATCAACATATGCTGCATACAAACAATCAAACTGGGATTATTATAAGGCTGTAAACAAAAAATTCAGGGACATTATCCTGAGCATTGCCGAGCCGGGCGATGTGATTTGGATTCATGATTACCAGTTACTTTTACTGCCCCAGCTTGTACGACAGGAAATGCCGGATGTATCTATCGGATTTTTCCTGCACATTCCTTTTCCATCAAACGAAATGTTCCGGCTTATCCCATGGCGTTCGGAATTATTGGAAGGTATACTTGGCGCAGACCTCATTGGTTTACATACCTTTGATGATGTACGCCACTTTTTGGGAGCCGCCACACGCTTGCTCCCCGTGTCGTCAAGTGCCAATATTATAAGCAACGGCGAACGTTCGGTTGTTGTTGAATCATTCCCGATGGGTATCGATGAAAAAAGATATTCGTCACTACCTTTGCAAGATGAGGTAAAGGAGCAGATTGAGCTTATTAAAGGGAATTTTCAAAACAAAAAGCTAATCCTATCTATCGACAGGCTTGATTACAGCAAGGGGATTTTGCAGAGGCTCGAAGCTTTTGAACTGTTGCTTGAACAATGCCCGGAGTGTATTGAACACATTACACTTTACATGATCGTTGTTCCGTCGAGGGATACCGTTCCGCAATATGCTCACCTTCGTGATGAAATAGATAAAAAAGTGGGTAAAATCAATGCCCTATACCGAACTATGGATTGGAGCCCAATCCATTACTACTACCGTTCGTTTCCTATTGAAACCCTCTCGGCGCTCTATTATTCGGCCGACGTTTGTTTAGTTACCCCCATGCGCGATGGTATGAACCTGGTGAGCAAAGAGTATGTAGCCAGTAGGATAAATAATGACGGCGTGTTGATTATGAGTGAGATGGCTGGATCATCTAAAGAGCTTATAGACGCTATAATCGTTAACCCCAACAATACCGGCGAGGTTTGCCGCGCTATTTTGCAAGCCATCAATATGCCGCTTGAGGAACAACGAAGACGCATGATCCCGATGAGACAGTTAGTTGCAAAATTCAATACATCACACTGGGTTAAAATTTTTATGGATAGGCTGAAAGAGGTGAAACTCATGCAACGTTCCATGCAGGCCAGGCACGTAAGCAACACAACTGAACAAAGTATCATTAACCGTTATATCAAAACTAAAAAGCGCATCATCTTTTTAGATTATGACGGCACGCTCGTGAATTTTAAATCAAACATAGACCAGGCCAGTCCGGATAAGGAGCTATATAACATCATTAATAAACTTGCAGAAGATCCTGCCAATCAACTTGTTTTGATTAGCGGCAGAAAGCATGAAAACCTCGATGATTGGTTTGCGGGCAATGATATTTATCTTATTGCCGAACATGGATCATGGTTTAAGCAGCAGGGCACTTCGTGGCATAAAATAGGAGGGCTTAGCGATCAATGGAAACACGACATTTACCCGATACTGGAAACTTATGTAGACCGCACTCCGGGTTCGTTCATTGAAGAAAAAACCTATTCATTGGTTTGGCATTACCGCAAAGCACAGGCAGGGCTTGGCGAACTGAGGGCCAACGAGCTCATGAACAACCTAAAATACCTTGCGAGCGATAAAGGATTACAATTGTTAGCAGGGGATAAAGTATTGGAGGTGAAGAACATGGATATCAATAAAGGTAAAGCCGCTTTAACACTTACCGAAGGCCGGGACTATGACTTTATTATAGCTTTCGGCGATGATTATACCGACGAAGATATCTTTAAAGCCCTGCCTGAGAGTGCTATAACCATTAAAGTTGGCAGTAATCTTTCGGCAGCAAAATTTTATCTGCGCAATCCAACCGAGGTAAGGAAGTTACTTACCAGTTTTGCTAAGTATACACCGGTAGAAGAGAGTACGCAAGTGTAGAACATTATCTTTTTAATGGAAGCCCGGTTGACTGCGTAAGTCATTCGGGCTTCTTTATTTAATAACCAAATTGAGTTTCATTTAAGCCGCATAAGATGTGTAATAAAAATAAAAAAGCGTCATTGCTGTAAGGTACGAAGCAATCCCCGACTTTAAAGGGCGAACCTGTATAACTGCTCTGCCTATTGGGGATTGCTTCGTACCTCGCAATGACGCTTTAAAAATTATTGTCCCATCAGGGTCTCTCGCAGAGGACCCTGATGTATGCGCCAGGTTAATTCGCCGTTTCGAATATCCTGGCAAATGTTTAGAACCCGGTGAGCCTAAGAGGCCTCTGCTATAGACCCTAAGGAAACTTGAACAGTGCAATCCAGCCTTACGAAGTTTTTAAAACTTCGTAAGGCTTATTCGCTATTAATTTTACATAAAAGGAGATCAAACCCTTACAAAAATATCGGCCTGTCCAATTTCATAGCAATCCGGTAAGCGGCATTCATTAATCCTACATGGCTGTAAGCCTGTGGGAAATTGCCCCATTGGCTGCCGTCTTCCTCATCAACATCCTCACTAAACAGCAACAGGTGATTAGAATATTGCAGCAGGTTTCCGAACTCTCGCTGGGCATCATCTAACCTGCCAACAGCCGCCAGCGCCTCCACATACCAAAATGCGCAGATCAGGAAAGTAGTTTTCGGTTTACCAAAATCATCGGCATATAAATACCTGTAAAATAATCCATTAGGTGTTTTTAGCTCTTTCTCCAGTGCAGCTAAGTGATCTTTTGCTTTTTGCGAAGCGGGATCAAGATAATTCATCATAATAAGCTGTAAAGTACTGGCATCAAGATTACTGCTTCCGGCAGAATTGGTGTAAACTTTCCTCACGGGATCATAGCAACTTTCAATATGTGCAGCTGCGCGCTCTTTCAGAGATAACGCCTTATCAATCAGCTCCTGATTTTGGATAGTACGTGCCATTTTTTCGGCGGCAGATGCGCCTGCCCACTGAAACAGGTTACTGTAACAGTGGATATTAGCCATGTTTCTAAACTCCCATATTCCTGCATCTTTTTCGTCGATGGTATGTTCAATCTTGTTTAGCAAAAATTCAACCCAATGTACCGAATCCTTACGCTCTGAAAACACAAAACGATGATCTGTATACAATGGAAGCAGGGAGATCAATACCTGGCCGTAAATGTCATTTTGTATGTGTTCAGAGGCTTGATTACCAACGCGTACCGGCTGGTTACCCATGTATCCTGCCAAATCACTTAAAACATTTTCTACAAGGTCCTTTTTACCGGTAATGCCATAAAGCGGCTGGTAACGCTCCATTTCTGAAAAAGTGATGTCGGTAACATAGCTGAAATACTTTTCCATCTCTTCAAAATGACCGATGTGGTTTAGCGCGGTTATTACATAGTAGGTATCGCGCAGCCAGCAATAGCGATAATCCCAGTTGCGGCCACTTCCCGGCGATTCGGGTAAACTGGTGGTACTTGCTGCTATAATGGCGCCGGTATCTTCAAATTGATGTATTTTAAGGGCCAGGGCCGAGCGGATAACAAATGGCTGAAAATAGGTGGCAATTGATGAGTGCTTGATCCATGTGCGCCAGTATTGCACTGTTTCGGCCAGGAAACGATCGGCAGTACTAATAAGCGGGGCTTCAAGCGGTTCACCATAAGTCATGACCAGGTATTTGGTTTCGTTAAGCACAAATGCCTGCTCGTCAAAAATATAACTGACCGGAATATTGGTGGTAAGGCGGATGTTTTCTTCGCCGCCCTGGTATTGGATATGATTGCTGCCGCGGTTCACGCTAAGTTTAATGGCGCCGTATTCGGATACTGGCTCACATTTAACAATGATCCTCGGCGAGCCTTCAATAGCTTCAATTTTCCTGATCAGCATCAGTGGTTTATAATATCGCTGATGTTGGTAAAAGCGTGGTGCAAAATCGGTTATCCGGTATTTGCCGCCACTTTCAGGACTGATTTCAGTAATTAAAATATTGGTATTTTCAAGGTAATGCTGCTGTGTAGTAAATTCGCCTTCCGGGCGAATGGAAAATTCGCCTCCTTTATCTTTATCAAGCAAGCCGCCAAAAATAAAGGTACTGTCAAATCGCGGCCAGCAAAGCCAGTCTACATTGGTGTTTTTATTAATATGGGCTAAAAAGGCGCAATTGCCAATTATTCCGGTATCATAGGTGTGTTTGCTCATGGATAGCTGTTTGTTTATTTCAAACTTCAACAACACAGCCTTTGTAATGTTGGCGTAAATAATATGATTATTTAAAGTTTGTTTGCATTTGTTTAGGAATGTATAGTAACTTAGTCGTATAAAATTACAATCAAAAATCTATCAATTATGAGTTTAAGACTGGGCGATAAAGCACCGAACTTTAAGGCAAAAACATCAGAAGGCGAAATTGACTTTTACGAATATTTAGGTGATAGCTGGGGCGTATTATTCTCGCACCCTGGTGATTATACGCCTGTATGTACTACCGAACTTGGCAAAACTGCGGCTTTAAAAGACGAGTTCACCAAACGTAATGTTAAAGTATTAGCGCTTAGCGTTGACTCGGTAGAGTCACACCACGGCTGGATCCAGGATATTAACGAAACACAGGGTGTTGAAGTTAACTTCCCGATCATTGCCGATGAAGACCGTAAAATTTCTGAAGCTTATGATATGATCCACCCAAATGCTTCGGTAAATGCAACGGTGCGTTCATTGTTCATTATAGGCCCTGATAAAGCAGTTAAGCTGATCATTACCTATCCTGCATCAACCGGTCGTAATTTCCAGGAGATTTTAAGGGTGATTGATTCGCTGCAGTTAACCGCTAATTACAGCGTAGCTACACCGGCCGACTGGAAGGAAGGGGAGGATGTAGTTGTAGTGCCTGCAATTAAAACTGAAGATATCCCTGCCAAATTTCCAAAGGGTTTTACAGCAGTTAAACCTTATTTGCGCCTGACACCGCAACCAAATAAATAATTTTATTTGGTTTATTTAATAATTTTATATATTTGAGGGAAGCGGGATATCTATTCCTTCTGAACATATAAACCTATTTTATTTTTCAGTTTGGTTTTAGTTGATCTTAACACGAATTTTTTATTACGATTATTATAATTATGAAAACTGGAAAAGTAAAATGGTTTAACACACAGAAAGGTTATGGCTTTATAATTACCGAAGAAGGTAAAGATCTTTTTGTACACTTTAAAGACGTTCAGGGCGGCGTAAATGCTATAAAGGACAACGACAGCGTTACATACGATGTTGAAGAAGGAAGAAAAGGATTACAGGCAGTTAACGTGAAAAAGGTATAAATATATAAAGTTATTGAACAACATTTACTCACAAAACCTCTGCTTCAACAGGGGTTTTTTTGTGCTCATTTTTTTGCTTTTATCTGCGTAAATCTCCTACATTAGCCAACCAATTTTTATAGTTTATGACCGATGCTACCAATGCCAAAGTTACAAGGAATGCTATTTTCTTAGTTCTTGTTGCTTCACTGGGCTATTTTGTTGACATATATGATCTCTTGGTTTTTTCGATAGTACGAATTCCCAGCCTTAAAGATATTGGCTTAAATGCACAGGAAATAACCGACAAAGGCCAGTTCATTATCAGCATCCAGATGTTTGGTTTGTTGCTTGGCGGCATCATATGGGGTATTATAGGCGATAAGCTGGGCCGTATTAAAGTGCTTTTCGGTTCGATATTGCTTTACTCTATCGCCAACTTTGCCAATGGCCTGGTTCATGACGTAAATACCTATGCCATTGTACGATTTATTGCAGGCCTGGGGCTTGCAGGCGAGCTTGGGGCAGGTATTACTTTAGTCAGCGAAACGTTGAGCAAGGAAAACCGCGGTTACGGAACCATGATGGTTGCTGTTATTGGCTTGTTTGGCGCCACTGCTGCTTATGCGGTAGCTAAATTTGGCTGGCGCAATGCATACTTTGTAGGGGGTGGCTTGGGAATTTTATTGTTGCTGCTCCGTGTTGGTACTTTTGAATCGGGCATGTTCAAAAATGTCGAGAACAGTGACGTATCCAAAGGCAACATGATCATGTTATTTACTAATTGGGAACGCTTAAAAAAATACCTGTTCTGTATTCTGATAGGCGCACCGCTTTGGTATGTGGTAGGTGTATTGATCAGTTTTTCGGATAAGTTTGGTGCTGCGTTAGGTGCCAAAACTATTATCAAGCCAGGTGACGGTATATTTTACAGTTATATAGGTATTGCCATTGGCGATATTGTTGCTGGCTTGCTGGCCCAGGTTACCAAGTCCCGAAAATTAACCATGGCTGTATTTTTGATTATATCATTAGTTAGTGTTCACTTTTATTTAAGCAGCTATGGCATTACTCCTGAAAAATTTGCTGTACTAAGCTTTTTCATGGGCTGTACGGTTGGTTACTGGGCAACATTTGTCACTATCGCCTCCGAGCAGTTTGGCACCAATATCCGCTCAACAGTTACTACTACCGTTCCTAACTTTGTACGCGGCTCATTAATCCCTATAACTGTAGCATTTAATGCTTTCAATGCAAAATATGGGTATATTAAATCTGGGTATATCATGATGGGCATACTCACCGCGGTGGCTCTGTTATCCTTAAGCCAGTTAAAAGAAACTTTTGGTAAGGATTTGAACTATGTTGAGATAAGCTAAACCAGCCAGGTGTTCAATTTTTTAAAAACGCGTGTTCCAAAATGCTCCGTTTATCATAAAGCGAAAAATACAAGCACTGATTATCAGCTAATTGTATTTTATACGGTAAAATAATGAACATTTAAAACGATGACTATCAGATAGTTAATTTTTATCTGGTGTTCATACCTAAAAAAGTTGAACACTTTCTATTATTGCCTGTTGGATATAGAAGTGTGCATTCCGGCGTTAACAAAAAGGCCATCCATGGCAATTCCCAAAATTCATTACTTTTACAGCCTATGATCAGCAAAGAACAAATAGCCGAAGATTATAAGCAAATACAGGATGAGATCTGCGCCGCACTTGAACAATTAGATGGCGCAACAAAATTTGAAGAGGAGCTTTGGGAGCGCGAGGGTGGTGGCGGAGGCCGTACCCGGGTTATTCAGAATGGCAATATCCTTGAAAAGGGCGGGGTTAACTTTTCGGCGGTTCATGGTCATTTGCCTGATACGATGAAGCGTGCGCTGCAGGTTGAGCAGGACGATTTTTTTGCTACCGGTGTATCTATTGTGATCCATCCCAACCATCCATTGGTGCCTATCATTCACATGAACATCCGTTATTTTGAAATGCCTTCTACCATGGGCGACAGTCAAAAACCTGTTCGCTGGTTTGGCGGGGGTATTGATTTGACCCCACATTACGTCATTGAAGATGATGTCCGTTTTTTTCATGCCGGCCTAAAAGCTGCATGCGATCAATACTATGCCGATTTTTATCCCCGTTTTAAAAAATGGGCAGATGATTACTTCTTCATCAAACACCGTAACGAAACCCGCGGCATAGGCGGCATATTTTACGACAGGCTCACCGCTAATGATGAGTTGAGCTGGGAGGATATCTTTGAGTTTTCAAAAACGGTTGGTCGCTCTTTTGCACCAATATATACCGAACTGGTGAACCGCAACAGGGATAAATCATTCACAGAAGCGCAGCAGCTTTTTCAATACCAGCGCCGCAGCCGTTATGCCGAATTTAACCTGGTTTATGATGCCGGCACCAAATTCGGATTGGAAACAAACGGCAGGATTGAGTCGATATTGATGAGCTTGCCGCCTACGGCCAAATGGGTTTATGACTATCATCCGGTAACTGGCAGTGAAGAGGAAAAAACACTATCTTTACTAAAAAAAGGTATTAACTGGGTATAATCGAAATTTAGCCCGGTACAAACATCATCTATGCAAAAGCTTTTTTTACCTGTAGCCGCTATACTGCTGCTATGCTCTTTTCATTTTGCCGATAGTCCGCTGAAAGGCAGTTGGGAATATCGCGGCGGCATAATTAACGGCAAGCTTGATGCAGCCCCCACAGCTTACAAACTACAACGGGATTATGACAACGAGCATTATAAAGCCAAAGTGATTGAGGAAGGGCAGAGTACCCAGATTTATGAAAAGGGCGACTATCAGTTAAAAGATGATACCTGCTTTGAAACCCAAACATACTGCATGCAGGAGTCAAAGCTGCTTAACAAAACCATAAAGTACAACTACACAATCAGTAACGACACGCTTAAATTGCTTTCTGTTTTACCCAACGGCAACAGGGTTGAAGATTACTGGGTAAAACTTAAATAAACCCTGATTAACGTAACAAAATTGTTGGCTTTATAGCAATAAGCAGCATGGTTTATTGTTACTAAATTGGTGCAATCCCAAGTATTTTTTTAACTTCGCAGGTCGTTGAAAAATCAATTTTAACACGCAATTATAAGAGAAGGTTCTACAAATAATCAAAAATGGCTGAAGGAACAGAAAACGATAATTCACACGCAGAAGACAGGATAATTTCGATAAATATTGATGAGGAAATGCGATCGGCGTACATTGATTATTCAATGTCAGTGATTGTTTCCAGGGCGCTGCCCGATGTCCGCGATGGACTGAAACCCGTACACAGGCGCGTGCTTTACGGTATGCTTGACCTGGGACTTACCAACGGTAAGCCTTATAAAAAATCTGCCCGTATTGTGGGTGAGGTAATGGGTAAGTATCACCCGCACGGTGATAAATCGGTATATGATACCATGGTGCGTATGGCCCAGGAGTGGAGCTTACGCTATCTGTTGGTTGAAGGCCAGGGTAACTATGGTTCTGTTGATGGTGACGAGCCAGCGGCAATGCGTTATACCGAGGCACGCTTGCAAAAGCTTGCCGAAGAGATGCTTGCCGATATCAACAAGGACACCATTGATTATCAATTAAACTTTGACGACTCGCTACAGGAGCCAACTGTATTGCCATCTAAATTCCCTAACCTGTTGGTTAACGGCGCTTCGGGTATTGCGGTAGGTATGGCTACCAATATGGCCCCACACAATCTTTCGGAAGTTATTGATGCTACTATTGCATTGATTGATAACCGCCAGATAGAGGTTGCTGAGTTAATGAAATATGTAAAAGGCCCTGATTTTCCTACAGGTGGCATTATTTACGGCTACGATGGCCCACGCGAAGCACTGGAAACAGGTCGTGGCAGGGTTGTGATCCGCGCACGTGCAGAAATTGAAACCTACAATGGCGAGCGTGAACGTATCATTGTTAGCGAAATACCTTACCAGGTAAACAAAGCTTTAATGATCGAGCGTACTGCCGAATTAGTTAACGAAAAGAAACTGGAAGGCATATCAGCTATTCGCGATGAATCGAGCCGTGAAGGTATCCGCGTTGTTTATGAAATCAAACGCGATGCTAATGCTGCAATCGTATTAAATAACCTATTTAAATATACCGCTCTTCAAACTTCGTTCAGTGTTAACAATATCGCTCTTGTTAACGGCCGGCCAATGCTGCTGAACCTGAAGGATCTGATCCATCATTTTGTTGAGCACCGTCATGAGGTTGTGGTACGCCGTACCAAATTTGAGCTTAATGAAGCGGAAAAACGCGCACACATCCTTGAAGGATTGTTGATCGCTTTAGATCATCTTGATGAAGTTATCCGCCTGATCCGTGCTTCACAAACGCCAGATGAAGCAAGGGAAGGTTTAATGACCACCTTTGGTTTAACTGATATCCAGGCACGCGCTATCCTTGACATGACCTTAAGGAGGTTAACAGGACTTGAACGTGACAAGATCAAAGATGAATATGCAGCTTTAATGAAACTCATCGAACATTTAAAAAACATCCTGAGCGACGAAGGTTTAAGGATGCAGATCATTAAGGATGAGTTACTTGAAATTAAGGAGAAATATGGTGATGAGCGCCGTACCGAAATGGTTCACTCATCTGCCGAAATGCAAACCGAAGACTTCATTGAGGACGAGGACGTTGTAATTACAATCTCGCGCGAAGGCTATATCAAACGTACTCCGCTTACAGAATATCGCAGGCAGAGCAGGGGAGGTAAAGGTGCTATCGGCAGCAATAGTCGTGATGAAGACTTTATAGAGCACCTGCTTATTGCCTCAAATCACAACTATATGTTGTTCTTCACCGAATCTGGTCAATGTTTCTGGCTCAGGGTATTTGAAATACCAGAAGGCACACGTACCTCAAAAGGTCGTGCAATCCAGAATATCATTAATATTCCGAAAGAAGAGAATATCAAGGCATACATTAAGCTAATCTCGCTTAAAGACCAGAACTACCTTGAAAATAACTTCATTATCATGTGTACCAAGAAAGGTACCATTAAGAAAACCTCACTTGAGGCTTACTCACGCCCACGTTCAAATGGTATCAATGCCATCAACATTAACGAGGGTGATTCGCTACTCGAAGCCAGCTTAACAAGTGGTAGCAGCGAAATAGTAATGGCACTTAAATCAGGGCGTGCTATCCGTTTCAATGAGTCGACAGTAAGGCCTATGGGACGTACGGCTACGGGCGTTCGTGGTATTACGCTTGATGATGAGAACGATGAAGTAGTTGGTATGATAGCTATTGACGATGCTGAAACAACCGTATTGGTAGTATCAGAAAAAGGCTATGGTAAACGTACCGATATTGAAGACTATCGTGTTACGAATCGCGGTGGTAAAGGTGTAAAAACACTAAATATTACTGAAAAAACAGGAAACCTTGTAGCTATAAAAGGTGTTACAGATAAGGAAGACCTGATGATCATTAACAAATCAGGTATTATTATCCGTATAGCTGTAAGCGAATTAAGGGTAATGGGCCGTGCCACACAGGGTGTAAGGCTGATCACGCTTAAAAACAATGACGAGATAGCTTCAGTAGCCAAAATTGAGCATGACGAAGATGAAGAAGTAAAAGAAGGCGATGAAAATGCTGAAGGCACTGACACCGCAGCCGAAAATAAAGGCGACGGAGATACAGCTGAAAATAGCGCAGAACCATCAACTGAGGATACAACAGAATAATAAAATATGCACTACCGCAAGATCATTTTATCGGTTTTAATAACAAGTTTTACTACAACCTTTGCCTTCGCACAAAAAGAAGCGCTGAAGGTTGTGGTAAATAACCTGGCATTTTATAAGCAGAAAAACGACCTGAAGTATTTGGCCGCGGCCAAAAAATCTGCAGATAGTTTGATCATTACCAAGTCGGATACGGCTGATATCGAAAAGAACTTGTACAGGGCTATCGTAAACTCAAGTATCCTGTATATCGATTCGTTAAACAAACTTGGTATGCCCGCGGACATGCTGGATAAAACAACCAAATTGGTTGACAGGTTATCGGGCATGGGCAAGATTTTCAAATACCAGTCTGAACTTGATTACACCAAGCGGTGTTTGGCTAATGTCTATATCAGAAAAGGGTTTGAAGCTGTAAATAATTCGGATTTTGCCAATGCCAGAGTTTCGTTTGAAAATGCTAAAAAGTATGCTCCGGGAATGAACCAGATTAATACTTATATTGCTTTCGCAAACAACAAAGCAGGTAATTTGCAGGATGCCGCTAAGTACTATACTACCATGCTGCAGGTTGACAGTGGCCGTACCGAGTATATCGAAACGGCATCAAATATCTACAAATCATTGGGCGATACTACTAAGGCGCTACAAATACTCCAGAAAGGCCGAAAAATCTTGCCTAACGATCGTTTTTTACTGCTCGACGAAGCCAATATTTACAACAATAGAAAAAATTATAAAGCCTTAGAGCCCTTAATTGGCCCATTGCTTGATATTAATGCAAATAACGCCGATATTGCGTTTGTGGCAGCTAATTGCTATGATCATTTAGATAAATTTGATCAGGCGGAGTCTCTTTATTTACATGCCATTGAACTAAGCGGAACATACTTTGACCCGGTATTTAATTTAGGGTTACTATATTTAAAACAAAGCTCAACCACAAAAGGGGAGAGGAGCATTCAGGACCTGGGACGTGCTATACAATGGCTTGAAAAGGCTAACGAAATTTCGCCCAACAACGTCAATAGCTTGCAGGCTTTGCAACTGGCTTACGCCAAAACCAACAACCAGGATCAGTTAGACAGAATAAACAATAAACTAAAACAGTTAACCAATCAATAATAATCATGAAAATCAAACTTTTGATGGCGGGCCTGTTAGGCTTAGTTTCAGCAACAGCTTTTGCACAAAAAGGTGAGTTAAATACCGCAAAGGAAGAATATGAAAAATATTCGGGTTTAAGGGGCCAGCCGGCAATGGCATCAATGGCAGGCAAAAGCCTTACTACCGCCAAAGAATCAATTGACAAAGCCTCGGCCAATGAAAAAACCGCTACTTTACCGCTTACTTATGCTGTAAAAGGCTCAATTTATTCAGCGTTAGCTATTCAGGACACTGTGCCAACTACTTCATTACCGCTATTTACTACAGCCGAAGAAGCTTTAAAGAAAGCTAAAGAGGTTGATACTAAAGGCGAAAACAAAAAAATGATTGATGAAGCATATTTAAACCTTGCCCAATATCAATTAACAAAGGGTGTAAAGGAATACTCAAGCGGTAAATATGATCTTGCTTATAAGTCATTTGACTTTTACCGTACCGTATTGCCTGAAGATACAAATGCTATCTATTATACAGGCCTTGCAGCTGCAAACGGAAAAAATTACCCAGCTGCAATTTCAAATTACAGCAAACTGGTAACTACCAAGTATTCAAAAAATGCCGGTGTTTATCTTGATCTCTCATCATTGTACCTTGCAAGTAAAGATACCGCAGGTGCACTTAAAACCGTATCTGAAGGCGTAAGCAAATATCCGGCAAACAGCGAATTACGTAAACGCGAAATTGAAATCAGCCTGCAAACAGGAAAAGAAAAGGAAGTTACCGATAAAATCCAGGCTGCTTTAGCAAATGATCCCAAAAACAAAACTCTGTATTATTATGCTGGTTTAACTTACTCTCAAACAGCTGATAATTATGCAAGAGAGGCTGGTGCTACTAAAGATGCAGCTGCAAAAGCTAAATTAGCCGCTTCAAAAGCCGAAGCTTATGTTAAAGCCGGAGAAATGTATAAGAAAGCATTAGAAATTGATCCTAACTATTTCGAGGCTAACTTAAATTACGGCTATGTAATCCTTAACCCGGCAATTGATGCTTATAACGCAGCAAATAAATTACCTGCCAATAAACAAAAGGAATACGATGCTGCAATCGCCAAAGCTAAAGCTCAGTTTGAACAAGCTAAACCTTATTTGGTAAAAGCTGTAGAACTTCAGCCAAAATCAATTGATGCGCTGCAAAACTTGAGAACTTATTATTTAGGGGTTAAAGACGACGCAAACGCTTCAAAATTAAAAGCGCAGATCGACGCATTGCCGGCTAATCAATAATATCCGAGGATATATCATAAATAAGAGGGGCCTTTAAAAAGGCCTTTCTTTTAAAACTACTATTTAACATAATGTTAATTATGAGAATAATATTTTTTACTCAATTTCACGTGGTATTCTTGGTTTCGGCTTGAACTTATATAGAATTGCACGGGTATACATATAATATTTACAGGCATGCACATGTATGTAAAGTAATTGAAAAGTAGTTTACAATTTAAGGGTCAATAAAGTGATGCAGGCTATTGATAAACATGAATTAAATATATTTGACATAGCAAAATTGCTGTAATAGCCGACTCGTAATTATTGATTTTTGATCGAACCTCAGTTGAATTAAAAGCTATTTAAATAATAGACCTTTTCCGATCAAATTGAAAAAAATGTGAGTCAATTGGCGAAGCATTGTGCCATAACCCGAAATACATGCCAGTTGCTATAGTTTTTAATTATACCAGGCATGCGAACCTAAAATTCTATTTATAATATTTCTGCAAATAAATTTCACCTTTTATATGATAACAGATCAGAACTTAATGGTTAGCGTTTGCTGTACAACTTATAACCATAAAGATTTTATCAGTCAAACTATTGAGAGTTTTCTAATGCAGGAAACAAATTTTCGATATGAAATTGTTGTTGGCGATGATTGTTCAACCGACGGCACAACGGAGATCCTGAGATCATATAAGGAAAAATATCCCGACAAAATCAAGATCATATACCCGGAAAAAAACCGCGGGGCTCATTTAAATACCATTAATACCATTAAAGCATGTGAAGGAAAATACATTGCCCTTTGTGATGGTGATGACTTTTGGACAAGCCCTCAAAAACTGCAAAAACAGGTCGATTTCCTGGAAAACAACCCGGAATATGTTATTTGCTGCCACTATACAAGAGTAATTGATATCAACAATAACACACTAAATATTGAGCCAAATCCAGTGCCGCTTGAGTATACTTATCATGATTTATTAGTTGGGCGCCAGGTGGAAACTAAAACTGCCACTGTTGTTTATCACAATATCCCCGAAGTGCACGAATTGTTTCAAAAACAATGGTATACGAGCTGTTATGCAGCTGATAAGTTTTTTAAACTTTTCGCCACCTTTAATACCGGGCGTAAAATATATGTAATGCCCGAGGTTATGAGCTGTTATCGCAATCACGTTGGCGGCATTTGGAGCATGATAAAAAATGAAGCCAGAATGGAAATGGTTATTAGCGACTTTAACCTGATCATCAGGCGTTTTCATTATCGCGGAATGCAAAAGAAAATGCTCTTGTTGTTATATATTAAAAGATATATACTATTTGAATTAGGCCGTTTCCGGTTACGTAAAGCTTTTGAAACTGTAAAATACTTGCTTTAAGCTACATTACACTTTCATCTTCCTGTTATACTATTAACTTGTGCGCCACCACGGCGGCACCCGAATAAGTATTAGCCATAAACTGTCAATGTTATTGACTGATTAAGTACCCCATGCCCTCCCCCAGGCATACAATCAACAATCACTTACAACAATCAAAAATCCACTTATGAACTATCGAAGTTTCACCATACGCAATAGAAAGGATTGGGATGAATACATAAGCCGGTCGTATGCCCACGAGGGATTTCACACATGGTATTATCACTCTTTAAATAATGAAGGCGAGCCGCTTTTATTTGTTTATGAAGAAGATACAGTTTTTATAGCATTACCTGTCATCAAAAGAAAAATTGAAGGTTCCGGATACTTCGATATGACCTGTGTGTATGGTTATTCAGGCCCCTTATCCAACAAATCTCTTGAGAGCTTATCCGCCTTGATAATTAAACAATTTAAGATTGCATTTACCGATTTCATGAAAGAGGAATCAGCTATTTGTATCTTTTCAAGATTGCATCCATTCCTTAATCAGCATCATCTGTTGGAAAACATTGGCGGCATTAAGGATAATGGTACCACACTGTACGTTGACCTTTCCATGTCTGAAGAAGATCAACGAAAAGGCTACGATAAAAGACTTGGCCGCCAAATCAGAAGCCTGCGAAAAATGGGATTTACAATTAAAGAGGCAGATACAATTCAGGAAATAGAAGATTTTGCCGAAATGTATTATAAAAATATGGATAGGCTAAATGCTTCATCTAACTATTATTTTGATGTTCAGCATTTTATTAATCTTCTTAACGAAGAATACATGAAAAATAAGCTGATCTTAATTTACGACGGCCTGAATCTTACATGCGGAGCACTCATTTTATTATCGGATAACATCGTAAGAAACCACCTTTCGGCCACCTCTCCCGACTATCTGAATATTTCTCCGAGTAAACTATTAACAGACGAAATAAGTATGATTGGACGACGGTTAGGAAAAAAGATCTTTCATCTTGGAGGCGGCGTTGGCGGAAAGGAAGATTCACTTTTCAATTTCAAAAAGCTCTTCTCAAACTTACAGGTAAAAGACCGGATCTGGTGTTACGTTAACGATGAATCGGCATATAACGATCTCGTTTTAAGATCAGGTGTTGACGCCAATCCCGAAGTTAAATTTTTTCCATTATATCGTCATCCTAACAGAAAAATACAAGCAACTACTTCCGAACCCGAAACCACGACTATCGACAACCTTAATTAATAACAAAATGAAAAATAAGTTTAAATATTCCGATGCTGACCTTGCCGTATTTGACCAGGTAATGGATGAATATGGATGGATCATATATGAAGATGCCCTGGATGATGCCTTCATTGACGAAATAAGGGATTCATTGGTGCCTGCGTACGATGTGAGGCGTAAAATTCAAATTGCTAATGGTATAGGCGACAATATGAATGGCACGTTGCACCACCTCGTTGAAAGGGAAAGATTTTCATTAAAATTTCTTGAACGAAAATATTGTGCAGATCAGATGACGCACTTTTTAAAGGGAAATTACATTATCAACTCATTAGGTGCGGTAATTAATTTAAAAGATGAAAAACCTTATGTGCAAAATATACACAGGGACATCAGGAGCTTTACAGGAGATTTTAAAGTAATGATCCAGATGATGATCACCTTAGATGAATTCACTGCCGAAAACGGGTCGACCTTTTTTTTGTCAGGCTCTCATAAAAAAGATGATAAACCGGAAGCTGATTTCTTTTATGAAAACGCAGATCGTGCTAATACAAAAAAAGGTAGCATTATTTTGTTCGATTCCAATTTGTGGCATGCGGCCGGTAAAAACTATACGGATGCAACGCGGCGAACTTTAACCATGGCTTTTACCAAGCCGTTTTTCAAACAGCAACTTGATTACCCCAGATTTTTAGGTTATGAATTTGGCGAAGGATTAAGCGACGACTTAAGGCAGATCTTGGGCTACAAATCCCGTGTACCGGAAAACTTGAATGAATATTATCAGCCGGTTGAAAAAAGAATGTATCAACCAGGACAGGGTTAAGTTGCCGACGTTCAATACTTCACGTCAATTGTCAGTATTGTTCAATCTTTGATTTTAAAATCTGCTAAAAACCAACATCGGTGTTACACTTGTGTTATCAAGCAAAAATAAAATCATGGACCTTAAACTTAATGACAAAATCGCGTTGGTAACCGGATCAACAGCTGGCATTGGATATGCTATTGCAAAATCATTGGCAAACGAAGGCACTACTGTATACGTAAATGGCCGCAACCAAACCAAAGTTGACGAAGTTGTAAAAAAACTGATCACAGAAACCGGCAATAATAAAATTAAAGGAATTGCTGCTGATTTTTCAAATATTGCGCAAGTTGACGCTTTGACAGCACAATTGCCCGAAGTCGATATTCTGGTAAATAATGTTGGCATTTTTGAACCCAAACCATTTACCGAAATTACGGATGCCGATTGGTTGAGGTTTTTTGAGGTTAATGTGCTAAGCGGGGTGCGGTTATCAAGGGCTTATTTTGATAAAATGATCAGCAAAAACTGGGGCCGTATCATTTTTATTTCCAGCGAATCTGCATATCAGATCCCCGAAGAAATGATCCATTACGGAACAACCAAAACAGCTCAAATTGCCGTGGCACGTGGCCTGGCCGAACTTACTAAAAGCACAGGCGTTACTGTAAATACCGTTTTACCTGGCCCAACGTTATCTGAGGGTGTTGGCGATTTCATTGAAGCGTTAGCAAAAGATCAGGGTTTAAGTAATACAGAGGTAGAAAAAGAATTTTTCACTAATGTGCGTGGCACTTCATTAATAAAACGCTTTATCACTACAGATGAAATTGCAAGTATGGTTACTTATGTTGCAAGTCCGCTATCGGCAGCAACTAATGGTGCAACTTTACGCGCCGACGGCGGTGTTATAAAAACCGCATTCTAAAATTTAAAAAAGAGAAAAACGCATAAAAAAATCCCGGTCAGGTGAAATACCCGGCCGGGATTTTTTTATGCGTTTTAAATTACTAATGCTTGGTAGTATCTTTTTTTGCAGTGTCTGTTTTAGCTGTGTCAGTAGCGGCCGGTGCAGGTGTGCTTTGGCTTGTTGAATCCATTTTTGTACTGTCAGAGCCATCGCCTGCTTTTTTTTCTGAACTGCAGCTTGTCGCAATGGCGCCAATCATTGCCGCGACAAGTGCGAAACTTAAAAATTGCTTTTTCATAGTTATTTGCTTTTAATTAAATGATCAATTTATATTGAACCATACTATAAACCAAGCTTTAGTGGTATTGTTTACTGGTAATTCTGGATTTTGTTATCTTTTTATTTTTAAACATAGGCTTGTTTGATCCACATTTGCCAGTCATTGTTTAATTTTTTTCTGATCTTTAAGCGCTATGGTGGTATCCGAAGGATTATTAAAGTGGGTAATGCGCTTCTACCCTCCTCTCCTTTTCCAGCGTATCTGGGTAGTTAAATTCAGTAAAGGCTACCGCGGTGTTAAGGTGAAGATCAGGAAGAGTTTTCTTAATAAAAACTATAATAACTCAATTTTTGGCGGCACACTATTTTCGGCTGCCGACCCTTTTTATCCCCTGCTCTTTTATCAAATATTTAGCCACAAAGGTTATAAATTGACAGTTTGGTCAAAATCAGCAAGTGTAAAATATACCAAGCCTGCTGCAACAAATTTATTTTTCAATATTGAACTGACGGATAGCGATATAGCCGATGCGGAGCATATTTTAAATACCACCGGTAAATTTATTCGCTTCTTCCCTATTGATATTTACAATAAAGATGGCGAAATATGCGTATCCGTCATGATTGAGGTTTATGTACGCAACTTAAACTTTATTGATACTACTATATAATTTATACTGATGACTGTAATTATGAATGACGAAGCTTTTGAAAAAAAGGGCTTCATGATCTCAACCGATAAAAACCTGCTTAATGTTGATGTTATTTATGATTACCTCAATAATGAGTCATACTGGGCAAAAGGCATTCCGCGACAAAAATTAGCCAGGGCAATCGAAAACTCTATGTGTTTTGGTATTTATTTCAACAATGAACAGGTTGGCTTTGCACGGGTGGTTTCTGATAATGCTACGTTTGCCTACATCTGCGATGTGTTTGTTTTACCTGCTCACCGGGGCAAAGGCCTTTCTAAATGGTTGGTACAAACCATTGTTAGGCACCCCGACCTGAAAGGTTTAAGAAGGTGGTCGTTAGCTACTAAGGATGCACACAACTTATATAGCCAGTTTGGTTTTTCACCCATTTTACGGCCAGAAACCTGGATGGAAATTTTCACACCATATATTAAGCCCTGATAACTGATAAAAGGCTATGAATAAAACAAACGTAAAGAAGCTGATTTTTGAAGGAGAAGGTGTAAGCGTCGACTTTAAAAAAACAATAACCAGTTGTGAAAAGATAGCCCGTACAATGGTATCTTTTGCCAATAATAAAGGTGGTAAGTTACTTATTGGCGTATCGGATGACGGCACAATAAAAGGTGTTAAATCTGAAGAGGAAGAAAAATACATGATAACAAAAGCGGCGCATTTGTTTTCGCGCCCGGCCCTTGAGCCAACTTTTGAAGAAGTTTATTTTGATGATAAGCTGGTGCTGGTTGTAGATACCCCGGCAAGCGAACTAAAACCGCATTATGCCCTTGCCGAAGATGGTAAATGGTGGGCTTATGTACGTGTAAAAGATAAAAGCGTACTGGCGAGTAAAATTGTGCTGGAGGTTTTGAAACGCTCATCAAATGATCAGGGTGTTTTAATTGAGTATTCTGAAAATGAAAGCACCTTGCTTGGCCATTTAGAAAAGGTCGGCCGCATCACTATAAAAGAATGTAGCGAGCTACTTAAAGTTGGGCGTCGCCGTGCGCAGAATGTACTTGTCGACCTGATATTGTCAGGCCTGATTAAGATCAATACAACCGAAAAGGAAGAATATTATACAGCCTGCTGACTTTTGTGTGTGCCCAAATGGTTACTTTTACGGTCCTGTTGCCTGAGTAATTATGAGAGCCATTTACCAAAAATACAAGCCTTATTATCTTGAAAGCCTTAAACTGGCTATCCCGGTAATTATCTCAAATGTTGGGCATACTCTTGTGCAAATGTCTGATACTATTATCGTAGGGCACTTTGCAGGCACCATTTCGTTAGCTGCAGTATCAACGGTAAACAGTCTTTTCATGGTTCCGTTAGTTATTGGTATGGGCATCTCCTATGGGCTAACACCGCTTGTTGCTCAAAATAACGGCCGTAAAAATTATAAAGAATGTGGATTGCTGTTGTCTAACAGCTTATTTCTCAATATCCTGAGTGGGATCATCCTGTTTTGCGGAATTTACTTTGGCACCATGTTGCTTATTGGGCATCTTGATCAATCGCCGGATGTAGTGAAAGAAGCCAAGCCTTATCTATTCCTGCTTAGCCTGTCGCTGATCCCTTTACTTATTTTCAACACATTTAAGCAGTTTGCCGAAGGCCTGGGCTTTACCAAACAGGCGATGATGATATCCATATGGGGCAATTTGATCAATATCTTATTGGGGATAACTTTTGTTAAAGGCTTGTTCGGCATTCAACCTATGGGCATTAAGGGCGTTGGTTACAGCACACTCATTGATAGATGTTTGATGGCTACCGTGATGGGTGTTTATGTTTTTCGGTCGAAGAATTTCAAAGCATATTTAACTGACTTCGCAATAAAGAATATCGACAGGTTGCGGGGGATTCAAATCATGAAAATCGGGGCGCCTGTGGCCATGCAATATACTTTTGAGATCAGCGCCTTCGGCGGAGCTGCTTTATTAGTGGGCACTATTGGCGTGGTTGCTCAGGCGGCACATCAGGTAACTATCACCATGGCCTCCATGACTTATATGATGGCCAGCGGTATAGGCGCTGCCGCTGCTATTAAATCGGGAAATTACTTTGGCGTAAGCGATCATCGCAATTTAAGGTTGGCTGCTATCTCCAATTATCATATTGTATTGCTATTTATGTGTTTTACGGCGATAGTATTTGCGCTGGCAAGAAACCTTTTGCCATGGATAATTACTTCAGATAAAGAAGTAATAGTTATTGCATCACAATTACTTATCATTGCAGCTTTCTTTCAGTTATTTGATGGAGCACAGGTTGTTGGGCTTGGCGTACTGAGGGGCATGGGCGATGTAAATGTTCCCACGGTTATTACTTTCCTGGCTTATTGGGTGATAGGTTTACCCGTTGGTTATCTGCTTGGCATTAAATTTAATCTTGGGGTATATGGGGTATGGTATGGTTTGGTACTTGGCCTGGGTACCGCATCTATACTTTTGTTTGCGCGCTTCAACCTGCTTAGCAAAAGCCACAAGATCAAACCGGCAATACCGATAATAGCCAAAGATTAGAAATAAAGATCAATGGCCGTTTTAAACGTATTGCAATGCGCTTCTACAATATCTTTAATCTGCGGTGAATAACCTCCTCCCATACTCACCTGTACCGGTATACTATGTTTAATGCATTGCTCAAAAACAAACCGGTCGCGGGCTTTGCATGCTTCTTTGCTTAACGCAAGCTTACCCAGTTTATCAGTAGCCAGAATATCTACTCCCGAAAGGTAAAAGATAAAATCAGGCTTCTGTTGTTCTATTAATCGAGGCAGCGTTGTTTTAAGAATGTCAAGAAACTCATCATCGCCTACGCCATCCTGCAAAGGAATATCCAGATCAGACCGCTCCTTTCTGTAAGGGAAATTATTGGCACCATGCATAGAGAAAGTGAATACACCTGGCTCGTTTTCAAAGATCTGGGCTGTGCCATTGCCCTGGTGCACATCTAAATCAATTATTAAGATAGATTTAGCTAAGTAATTATCCAGTAAATAATTAGCCGCAATAGCCTGATCATTCAATAAACAAAAACCTTCACCCCAATTACTGCCCGCATGGTGAGTGCCTCCGGCTACATTGAACGCAACTCCGCTTTCGAAAGCGTACCTGCAACCATCAATTGTACCTTTAGCAATTCTTATTTCCCGCTCCACCAACCGCGCTGATAACGGAAATCCTGTACGGCGTTGTTCCTTTGGAGGTAGTGTTAAATCCCGAAGCTGGTGCCAGTAATTTTCATCATGAGTACGAATGATGACATCTTCTGCCAGCAGATCCGGAGAAAACAGGTTATCCTTGTTTATCACACCTTCATGCAATAGCTGTGCGGGGATCAGCTCATACTTCAGCATCGGAAATCGATGACCTTCGGGCAGCGGATGGGCGTATATCGGATCGTAAGCTATTTTGAGCATGCCTTCTATCCTATCAACTCCCCTACATGCTTTTGGATATTATCGCAAATGCTGTCCAGCGGTAAATCGTTGGCGTCGCGGCCAAATGGATCCTCAATTTCTTCGGCCAATAACTCAATACTTGCAAAAACAAAAAGCACAAAGCAAATTATAGGGATGATAAAATACTTCAGATCAAAAGCCCAGGTAAACGGTAGCGTCATGATATAGGTGAAGATAAACTTCTTGATAAATACATTATACGAAAACGGAATAGGTGTTTTCTTGATGCGTTCGCAAGCACCACAAATATCTGTAAAAGAGGTAATTTCTGCAGTTATGCTAAATAATTGCTCCGGATTAATTACACCTTCTTTATTTAACCGGTAAACATTTTTTATCATTTCAGAAGCTACCTGGTTAGGTACGTGTTTCAGGACATCAATACTAATAAACGGCTGTTCTTCGGGAACGTATTCGTCGCGCAAATGATCACGCAGTGACCGTGCGTAACGGGGGATCGCATAATTGAAAAAGGCCAGGTCATCTTCACCGATTAGATGCTTTAGTTTGATAGCGAGGTTGCGACTATTGTTAACTAAACTCCCCCAGATCTTGCGCCCTTCCCACCAGCGGTCATAAGCCGAGTTGATACGGAATGCCAGCAATAATGAAAATACGAAACCTATTGTTTGATGGATGAAGATCACTTTCCTGAGTATGCTGGTATCAGGCAACTGCCAAAAATCTATCAGGAAATAAGTAACAACACCGGCATACGCGCCTACCGCAAGCATAAGCGGAAATAACTCGCGCAGTGTTTCCGCTTTGTTTATTTTAAAAATAAATGAAAACCATTCTTTGGGATTATAATAAACCATATCTCTTGAAATTTAAACAGCTTTTAATGCGTCAGCTATTAAACCAGCTGTCTTGTAAACATCTTCAAAGGTATTGTAAAGTGGTACAGGACTCAGGCGGATCACGTCGGGTTCGCGCCAATCGCCTATAACGCCATTTTGTGCCAGGTAGTTAAAAATTCCCCGCGCATTTCGCTTGCAAACTACCGAAAGCTGGCAGCCGCGGGTAGCCGGATCTGCCGGAGTAATGATCCTGTAAACTTCTTCGCCCTGCTCCTGATTGATCTCCCGAATCAAAAACTCCAAATAACCCGTTAAACGAACGCTTTTCTCCCGGAGGGTATCTAACCCATCCGCATCATCAAAAATAGCCATGGAGGCTTTAAATAAAGCGAGAAGCAATATTGGACTTGTGCTAACCTGCCAGCCGGCAGCGCCGATTTCCGGGTCGAAGCCCGGAGCCATCAGGAATTGTTTATCCCGGCGATAGCCCCACCAGCCGGCGAACCTGTTTAGTTCTTTACCGGTAAAATGTTTTTCGTGCACAAAAATGCCGCTTATACCACCCGGCCCGGAGTTCATGTACTTGTATGAGCACCAGCATGCGAAATCTGCACCCCAGTTGTGCAACTGCACAGGTACATTGCCCGCAGCATGAGCCAGATCAAAACCGGCGTAAGCGCCTGCTGCATGAGCAGCATCGGTTATCGCTTTCAGATCAAAGAACTGCCCTGTATAATAATTGATACCACCAAACAGTACTAAAGCCAGTTCATTTTTATGTTGATCGATAGTTTGAATGATATCTTCAGTTCGTAATGTAACCTCACCTTCCCGCGGAAAAATCTCAATTATTGCATCTTTAGGATCAAGACCATGGAACTTTACCTGGCTTTCCATGGCGTATTGATCCGAAGGGAAAGCCCCTCCTTCCATGATAATTTTAAAACGTTTATTATCTGGTTTATAAAAACTTACCATTAATAAATGAAGGTTTACTGTAAGTGAGTTCATTACGGCAACTTCATTTTCCTGCGCACCAACAATGCGGGCAATTGAACCGGCAATCGATTTATGATAGTCAAGCCAGGGATCATCTCCCTGGAACCAACCTTCAACAGCAAGATTTTTCCAGGTGTCTAATTGGTCGGCAAGATATTGCTGCGCCGATGCAGGCTGCAACCCAAGTGAATTACCACAAAGGTAAACTACATCTTCGCCATTGTGCTTTGGGATCAAGAAGCGACTTCTGAAATCTTTAAGCGGATCTTGCTCATCCTGCTGCCGGGCAAATGCCAGATCGTTTTGATAGTTCATTCGCCAATATTACAAAATAGGAAGCTTATTTATTGGGCTTGCTTACGTAAATATTGCCTTTTACATAGAAGCGATAAGGCAACAAGGCATCTTCGGCTGCGTACGCTACCCCTATCCTCGGACCGGCTTTTATCTGCGCATCAGAAAAAGTCAAGCCTCGATCTTCAAGCCAGATAGTATCACTTTGCAGGCTAAAAGCATTGATGTTACGCGAAATCCCTAAAGCCTTAGCTACCGAACCGGGGCCCGCAGTAATATTGGGCTTAAGCACCGGCATATTGCGACGCACCTGCATAGCCTCTATACCATCGGTGGGCTGAATGGCCCGGATAAGGATTGCCTGCGGATGACCTTCGCTTGAGGTAACGATATTGAACATTTCATGAATGCCATAACAGAGATAAACATAAGCGATGCCACCCTGCATGAACATGGTTTTAGTCCGCGGTGTATTGCGATTACCAAACGCATGCGAAGCTTTGTCCACAACGCCATTATATGCCTCTGTTTCAACAATATATCCACCAGTAATTGCACCATCGATACAGGTAAATAAATACTTACCTAACAGGTCTTTACTGATACTTACCACATCATTGCCCAGGTAATAACTTTCAGGTAATTTCATTTTTTGAGGATCCCCTTCAATAATTTATTGATCTCTTTTGCCTTATCAAAGATCATAATATGTGTGCCGCCCTTAACAACTGTAGCACCTTTTATTTTTTTATAATCAAACACCAGGTCTTTATCGCCGGTAATGTGATAGAGATTTGGCGGGACAATTTCGTTTTTCCAATGCAAAATGGCATACATGGCCCATTTCATAAATATCGGCGATGATTTTTTGAGCATGTCGCTAAATAACCATGCATCCTCCTGGCTCATGTGACCAAACAAAGGTTTAACCATGAAGCCCATTGAATTAAATACTTTACCCGGAATCATTTTGTAAACAGGCAGCGTGCGGAAGAGCTTAAAATACCCTGGCGCCTCATCGCTGGTTTTAATACTGGAGATCAGGACAACCTTTTCTACCGGTATAAACTTCGCCATTTCAACGGCGATGATCCCACCTAAAGAATTACCAATGAGTACAGAATTAGGCTTAATATTATATTGATAAATAAGCCTTTGTGCATAATCAGGTAAAGTGTCGTTTAAGTCAGGTTCAACCCAATCAACAGTAATTACCTCATGTTCATTAAGGTTGATATTATTGTAGACACGGGTGTCGGCGCCGAGACCGGCGATCAGATAGATCCTGCTCATTAAAAATTAACAAGCTTTACTATTTGCTCAAGATACTGCGCGTCGGTTTCGTTGAACTGATCCAGCAATTCACTATCCACATCAAGTACCGCCACTACTTTATCATCCTTAAATACCGGCACCACGATCTCTGAGCGCGAAAGTGAGCTACAGGCAATATGCCCTGGAAATGCCTCAACATTAGGTACAACCAATGTTTTAGCCTGCTGCCATGACGCACCGCAAACGCCTTTCCCCAAACCAATGCGGGTACAAGCTACGGGACCTTGAAATGGCCCTAACACCAACTCGTTTTCTTTAACCAGGTAAAAGCCTACCCAAAACCATTTAAACTGCTCTTTTAAAGCCGCTGCAACATTGGCCATGTTGGCCACCAGGTCGGGCTCGCCATAAAGCAAAGCTTCAATTTGAGGGATAAGCGTGGTATACTGTTCGGTTTTATCGGTTGATGCGGTAATTGTTAAATCCTCTGCCATGATACAAAAGTAAGGATGTGGTGTTGAAAGTAAATAAGGCAAATATCATATTTAATCTTTTATTTAGCATTTGCATGATCGTTAGCCTCACCATAATTCGCTACCGCAAACTGTTTATTCCTTTTGCTCTATTGGCTATGGCGATTCATCGTCTCCCCTTACTGATGCAAAAAGGATGCAACTTTTACAAGCTTCTGGGCTCAGGAAAAAACGGAACCTTTGACCTTGAACCGGACTGGCAACAATGGGGCTTATTGGCCTGTTGGGATAGCCGCGATGATTTTGATGTATTCTACAACCGTTCATTTGTTTCTTCCTGGTGGAGGCTGTTAGGTACCGAAAACTGGACGATACTTTGCGCTCCAATACAAAGCCATGGAAGCTGGGATGGTAAAGAACCTTTTGGCAAGCCGGACGTAAGCGATATTAGCGGCCCGGTTGCGGTGCTCACGCGCGCAACTATAAAATTTAGCAGGTTAAAGAATTTCTGGGCTAATGTAGATACAGTTGCAAATATGATGACATCCGCTCCCGGGTATATAAATTCGTTTGGCGTTGGCGAAGCGCCGGTATACAGGCAGGCTACGTTTTCTGTTTGGGAAAGCCTGGATCATGTAAAGGCTTTTGCATATAAAAGCCCCGAACATGCCGAAGTAATAAAAAAGACGAGAAGCGAAGGCTGGTACAGTGAGGAGCTATTCGCCCGGTTTAAACCGGTTGCCAGCTTTGGTACCATCAATGGAAAAGATCCGTTAAACGGATTATTGGATAAATAAAAAAGACATGAGAATTATTGCAGAACTCCCGCACCCCGATTTCAAGATCTCTATCCTGAATATGAACAACAAATTTATTGTGAAGATAGAGCAGGGCTCCCTTGAGCAAAGTTACAAGATCCCCGAGATGGATTTAACCGATGGTGTTAACAGTGTTTTTGAATTGCTTGACGAAGAATTTTTAAAGAAAATAGCAGCCCGGTTTAATGACATGCGTATGGATTACAAGGATGCTTATTTCAGATATAACTATTAAGTTAACCAATACAAATACCTAATAATCAACTGCTTATAAAAGCAAGCAATCTGAAACAGAATTTAATTTGGCAATTAATTGCCTTTCGGGCACTAATTGATTTTATCTTTAGCTCTATCTAAATAAAAAGTTAAGATATTTTAAGTTAAAGTTCTGATAGTTAATAAACTTATAACACCAAACAAAATTTAATTCTGCGTTGAATTTGGCAAAATAAATGATAAGTTAAGCCAATAAAAGATCGCAATACCAAAATCCGGAAGGTTTTGAGTCTGCAGCAGAAATACAGGAATCATCTGTGTTTTTGGGCGCCGCATATTCCTTAAAAATCTTTACCCCGGTTTTATATTTTATTTCGTGGGCAAAGATCGGCCCTTTAAAAGCGAAGGTGTGGAACTCTCCATTCTCGCCGCATACATCAATATCATCGGGTAAAGCATCAATCAGTTCGTGGGTAATTTCCTTTCCAACTATCCTTTCCAAACGCTGCTGGGTGCAGGCTATCACCGTTCCAAAACCGAGGTTTAAAAACTCATTTATAAGTTCTGATGTATCCCGTTTCCATAACGGATAAATCCCATTAAGACCAGCTTCACTCAATCGGGCATCGCGGTAATCTTTAAGGTCCTGTAAAAATATATCTCCAAAAATGGAATGGGTTATGCCCTCGTTTTTGAAACGGGTTAAATGATAACGCATAACATCATCATACTCTTTCATCCCAGGCATTTCGGGCAGGCGGATTTGGTATAAAGGAATACCGATAGCTTCAGCCTGTTTGATCAGTAACTCAGTCCTTACACCATGCATCGAAATCCTGTCGGCCGCGTCATTAATGGTGGTCACAAGATACGCGATCTCAATCTCGGGGTTTTGCAGACAATAATATAAGGCGAGAGCGCTGTCTTTACCGCCGCTCCAATTGAAGATGCACTTCATATTTAATTAGTGATTTAATCTTTCAATAATTCATTTACCAATGCCGGCACACCTATGGTAGCCTTTTCCTGGATCTTAATTACATTTCCCCTTACATTTACCGAAGGAATATTAGGGTCGATAATATATTTCGGCACTCCACGGTCAACATAACCGATCAGCCCGGCTGCCGGGTAAACTGCCAGCGAGGATCCAACGAGGATAAATAAATCAGCACCAGCGCAGATCGCGGCTGCCGTTTCTATCATTGGCACGGCTTCCCCAAACCAAACTACATGCGCTCGCAATTGCGAGCCTAATTCGCATTTCTCTCCCATTTTTATTTCCCAGCCATCGATAGGGTAAGTTAGCTCCGGCTTGATACTTGATTGCGACCGGGTGATGATCCCGTGCAGGTGTACCACGTTAGTTGAGCCTGCCCTTTCATGCAGGTCGTCGATATTTTGGGTAACGATGGTCACTTTATATTTTTCTTCGAGCGCGGCAAGTGCATAGTGGGCAGCATTGGGTTTTGCCTCCAATACGGATTTACGGCGCTCGTTGTAAAACTGCTGCACCATAACCGGGTTATGCTCCCAGGCTTCGGGTGTGGCTACATCTTCAATATTGTAACCTTCCCACAGCCCATCGCTGTCCCTGAAAGTTCTTAAGCCGCTTTCGGCGCTGATTCCGGCTCCCGTTAGTATTACTATATTTTTCATATTGATTTAAGTAGACAGCCTGAGTAGGCCATAAAAAAAGCGGACTGTTTTTCAACAATCCGCTTTAAATTTAAGTTCATTTATCTTATAAAGCCAATTGCTTTTTATCCTGTAGAAAAGTATACTTACTCTTCGCCAGCTCAAAGCCGCCAAAAAGTATCGCACTGAACACTAATGTACCAAGCGCCATATTGCGTTCAAACGGAATAGCTTTAACCAATGATTCTCCATAACCAGCCATAGTATGCGGGTAAAGCGTACCATATAACCATGGCAAATCTGTAATTAACCAGTGAATTAAAACAGCCGTAATTGAGCCTAAAAGTACATTGATAACATTTACTTTCTCAAGCAAATTGCCCACCAGTACCATCAAAGCAAAACATAAGTACACCCATGCTGCACCGCCATACCATAAAGTTAACTTTGAAGTGTACAGGTAATTAATCACAATATCTGTTGTAAATAATGTAAGCAATACTGTTGCATACCCCTTCCACTTTGAGGTAAAATAAGCACCACCAAATAATGCAATAGCACCTACCGGATTGAAATTACTCAATTCTTTATACTTAAATGCTAAAAGCCTGAATGCGGCAGCAACCAGGATCATCAGGATCAGGAACAGGTTGCGGTTGGTGTTATCTTTTGCGGTCATGATTTTATATATGGCGTAAAATTACTTAATAATCCGAACAATAAGCAAACGCTATTTAATTTGATACCTGGCACCAAGCATGAAGTTGATACCGCGTGTGTTATATCCTAACCAGTCTACGTATTTCGTATCCAAAACATTGTTAAGGTCGCCAAAAACATTTAAGTTTTTGGTTGCTTTGTATTCCAGGTGTAAATCTACCAGGTTATAGTGCTTCAGTGTAATCACTTCTGATCCAGTGTTTGTAAAAGTCAAATCAGTACGGTTACCTGTATATTTGTAGTTAACACCTACCTCAAAATCACTTAAAACATCATAGCTGATATTAGCGCCGAAAGTACTTTTAGGCCTGCGGTAAAGATTGCTGGTTTGTACACCGGTTTCATCGGTAAGCTTACCTGTTACATAAGCGTAATAGGCAGATGCGTGTATTTTGGTGTCGCGATATTTTAACTCAGTTTCAAAGCCTTTATCTTTTTGCCCTTGTCCGTTCTTATAGAAGGAGCTATACGGGGGGGCCGATTCAGAGAAAAAGTAGATCACATCTTTTGTATTACGCTTAAAAAACTGGGTATTAAATGACAGCGTGTTTTTAACAATCTCCCAATCAAAACCAGCTTCATATGATGTAGTGATCTCAGGATTTAATTTGGGATTGCCATATTGAGAAAACAACTGATATAGCGAAGGCGACCTGAATGCTGAAGCTATTGTACCGAAAACTTTAAACTGATCGGCAAGGAACAACGATGGATTGATGGTGTAAGTAAACTTGTCGCCATATTTGCTGTGGTTGTTGTACCTGCCGCCTAACTCCATGTGGAAGATATCGTATTTAAAGAATAACGATGTATAAGCACTGAAGATATTATTAGCAGCATCACCTGCTTTGATAATGCTTGGCACACCCGGATAAGATGTTGATTCATACAGACTGTATTGACTTGTGTTGCTGTATTTAAAGGCCGCGCCGCTGGTAATATCCAAATACTTATTCAATTCATAATTAAACACAGCTTCAGCATTAGTTATACGACCTGTATTTTTTGTAACCTGGTGGGTTCCGTAATTGTCAGACGGCAGGTTATTGAAATCATTTTGAACCGTATTTTGCGACAGGTTTACATTCAGGTCACCTTTAGGCAAAATCAACTTTGCACCTACACCACCAAATAAAAAAGTGTTTTTATAAGTGTAATCATTATCATTAGTAAAAGCTCCATATGGCAGATCACCGGTATTATGGCTTACCTGCAAATTTCCGTTCAGGATAAATTTAGATGATATGTTTTGGCTCAGGTTTACACTGGCAGAGCGCTGATGAAAACCATCTTTCTTAAAACCGCCTTTGCCTGTAGTATCTGTAGCAGCGGCAAATCCCTTTGAATCGGTATTTGAAAGATTGATGGCAATATCGGTATTTTTTACACGCCCAATTAATGACGCCGATTCTTTAAATGTATTGTAGCTGCCGCCGGTTAACTGCAAGCCACCGGTTAATCCTTGCTCTTTTGCTTTTTTGGTGATGATATTGATAACGCCGGCTACAGCGTCAGAACCATACAGTGTTGAACCGCTTCCTTTTAAAATCTCGATATGATCTATCATATCCAGCGAAAAGGCATTAAGATCGTAACTGCCGTCAATGCCTGATGCATTGTTTACCGGGAAGCCATCGACAAGGATAAGGGTATTGCCCGATGACGCTCCGCGCAGGAAAACCGAAGTGCTAATGCCGGGAGCATTATTTGCGCCCGAAAAAGTTATACCGGCAACAGTATTTAATAGCTGAGGTAATGATTTGCCCTGCGATTTATTGATCTCATCGGCAGAGATTATAGTAACAACGCGACCGATGTCTGACAGTTTTTTAGGCGAACGACTTGCCGTTACTACCACCGTATTTAAAGTGCGTGTGGTATCCTGTGCATATGCAGCATTGGCTGATAAACCAACAGCTAACAAGCCGAAACCCAAAGTAATTTTAGCGTACTTTTTTTCCATGTATGATTGATATGTATAAAATAATAATGCAGCCTGAATAGCATACACGGAAATGAGTAAAATGAAAACACGCCAATTGAAGAGCATTCACATTCAAGCTTCAATCCCCGAAAGCTATGAATAACATATAATGCCTTGGCAGGTCTTCTGACTTACCCCCCATTTGCCTGGCCTTCCCTCCTATTTTCAGAAAGTGACCTATAGATTTGGCAACGGTTACGGAGCTTACAGCTGCGGGACAGTTACGGACTTACACCGTATTCCCTTTTAATTCATTAAACAATTTTAATGAAACCTAAAGCGCTGCAAAAGTACAATAAGTATCTGTTAACCTCAAACTACATAGCTATATTTATCAGGATGAAACATTTCTGCATTTTACTATTGATGATGATTGCGTTTTCCGGTTTTGCCCAGCAGCCGGATACTGTTTTTCTGAGAGGATTATTAAATAGCCATCCGGAACTATTTTCGGGCATCCTGAAGCATCCCACACAAAATGAAATACAGATCTTATATACCCGGATAGACAGGGACAAAAACAATGTTCCCCATTTTACCTCATACAGTTATCGCCTTAACGCTAATCATTATTTTTATCCTGCAAGTACCGTAAAGCTTCCTACAGCTATATTCGCGATTGAAAAACTAAACGAGCTAAAAATAAAAGGCCTAAGCCGCAAATCGGTAATGATTACTGACAGTTCATTTGCCGGCCAAACTAAAGTCAGGACAGATACATCATCTGCAACAGGTTTACCAAGCATCGAAAACTATATTAAAAAGATCCTGCTGGTAAGCGATAACCATGCCTATAACCGGCTGTATGAATTTGTGGGGCGGGCGGAGATCAACCAAAAGCTTAAGAAATATCATCTTAATAACACCCGTATTGTAGGCAGGTTGGCCATCGGCGATGCCGGTGAAAGTACAAGGCACACCAATCCTATCGATTTTTATGATGATAACAAGCTGGCTTATCACAAACCGGCACTATATGATACATTGAATTATCCTATGCACCTGGAAAATATGCTGCAAGGCAAAGCTTATTTAGATAGCAGTGACCGGCTGGTTAATAAACCACTTGATTTTTCTGAGAAGAATGTTTATTCCCTTGCCGATCAGCAGATGGTACTTAAACGATTGCTATTCCCCGAAACATTTCCGAAAAAACAACGCTTTAATTTAACTAAAGATGACTATCGCTTCATTTACCGGTACATGAGCACTTTCCCTACCGAAAATGCTAAACCGACTTATAGCCGGCCCGAATATTTCCCGGCCTATTGTAAATTCTTATTTTATGGTGGAGACAGTACAGCTGTTATAAACCCAGATATCAGGGTCTTTAATAAAGTTGGTGACAGTTATGGTTACGATATTGACAATGCTTATATCGTGGATTTCAAAAACAAGGTGGAGTTTATGCTCAGCGCCGTTGTGCAATCAAATGAAGATGGCATACTGAACGACAATAAATATGAATATGCTACGGTATGTCTGCCTTTCCTGAAAAACCTTGGGCAGGTGATATATCAATATGAGTTAAATCGTCCTAAAAAGCACCAGCCAGATTTAACTAAGTTCAAGTTCGCCTATAGTAAAAAGCAATAAAATTCACTTCAGAAAAAACTTAGTAGCCATAAAGGTGTTCTAAAAACGACAACTATTTAAAAACCTATGGCAACTACAATAGTAAAATATACCGACAACTTCCCTGTACTTTATGGTGATGACCGCATAAACCTGAATTGGCCCGAGCGCTTCACCTCTATTGCAGGCGGCATGAAACTCGGCTTCTCTGGTTTTAAAAACATTTTTAAAAACCCATTCGCAAGTATCGTAAAAATAGGTGCCGGTGGTTACCTGTTAAACCGTGGCATTACCGGGCATTGCGAACTCTATAAACGCATTGGCAAGCTATCAACCAATCCCATAAATGTAAATATCCGATCCTCGTTCATCGTAAACAAACCGCGGAAAAAAGTATACGAGTTTTGGCGCAAGCTGGATAACCTGCCGTTGTTTATGAAACACCTGGAAAGCGTGGAGGTCATCGACTCAAAATATTCGCATTGGGTATTAAAGCTGCCGAAAAATGTAGCAACAGTTAGCTGGCATGCCGAAATTGTTCATGACGAACCTAATGAAATGATCGGCTGGAGCTCGCTGTCCGATTCAATGATTAACAATGCGGGTAAAATACGTTTCCAGGATACGGTTGACGGACAGGGAACTATTGTTGATGTGGTGATCAGCTATCAGCCCCCGGCAGGTGGTGTTGGCGCAGGTATAGCTAAAATACTAAACCCTGTATTCAAAAATATGGTTGATAAGGATATCCAGAATTTTAAGCAGTATATGGATATCAATAATGATGCTGATGAATTTGTGAATGTGATAGTAATTGAATAATCATATGCCTTTCCTTTGGCAGGCAATGCTTTTGTGAGGACACAAAAGCCAAGGAGATAAAACAAAAAAGGCCGCAAATTGCGGCCTTTTTCTTGCATTTATAATGCGATATTATTTTACTGCATCAACAACTGCTTTGAAAGCATCCGGGTTGTTCATCGCTAAATCAGCTAATACCTTACGGTTTAAACCAATTTCTTTAGCGGCTAATTTACCCATTAACTGAGAGTAAGAAATTCCGTGCTGACGGGCACCAGCGTTGATACGTTGGATCCATAAAGCTCTGAACTCTCTCTTTTTGGTTTTACGGTCGCGGTAAGCGTACTGTAAACCTTTTTCAACTGTGTTTTTTGCAATGGTGTAAACCTTGCTACGTGAACCCCAATAACCTTTGGCGAGGTTCATGATCCTTTTCCTGCGTCTTCTCGACGCTACTGCGTTAACTGAACGTGGCATCTTGTTTGATTTTTGGTAGTGAGTGCCTGCATCTCGTGTGCCGGACTTAAAACTCTAATACCTGGTTTTAAAATTTGTGAATTACTTTCCGATACAAAGCATACGTTTTACGTTACCCATGTCAGCATCAGATACTAAGCTGGTTTGACCAAGGGCACGCTTACGTTTTGTCGACATCTTGGTTAAGATGTGGCTTTTGTATGCGTTTTTTCTTGCGATTTTACCGGTTCCAGTAAGCTTAAAGCGCTTTTTAGCACTGGAATTGGTTTTCATTTTTGGCATAACTCTATTTATTTGTGTTAGATATTAACGTTTCTCAACGTTTTATTTTTAGCATCTGCACATTTTTAATTTGCACATCTGCACATTTTCATTATTTTTTTGCTGCCTTTGGTGCAAGGGTTAAAAACATCCTTTTTCCTTCAAGCTTAGGTAATTGCTCCACTTTACCTACTTCTTCTAATGCCTGGGCAAAACGAAGTAGTAAAATCTCACCTTGTTCTTTGTAAACAATGGCACGACCTTTAAAGTGTACGTAAGCTCTTACCTTTTCTCCAGATTCCAAAAACTTAATGGCATGCTTTAATTTAAATTCAAAGTCATGGTCGTCAGTATTCGGTCCGAAACGGATCTCTTTAATAACCGTTTGCTTGGCATTACTTTTTATCTCTTTAAGCTTCTTTTTCTGCTCGTAAATAAACTTATTGTAATCAGTTACTTTACAAACGGGTGGTACGGCGTTTGGAGATATTTCAACCAGATCCAATTCCTGCTCCTGCGCTATCGCAAGGGCATCTCTTAATGAGTAAACTCCCTGCTCAACATTATCACCTACAAGGCGAACTTCCTGAGCCCTAATGAATTGATTGATATTATGTTCAGCTTCTTTTTTCTTAAAAGGAAGCCTTGGTCCTCTATTGAAAGGTTTGTTTAATGCCAAGTTATACTGTTATTTCTTTAGTTATCTGTTCTTTAAAATCTTCTATGCTCATACTTCCCAAATCACCGGTACCATGTTTACGTACAGAAACTAAGCCTTCGGCAGCTTCTTTTTCGCCCACAACCAGCATGTAAGGGATTTTTTTGACTTCAGCATCACGTATCTTTCTGCCTATTTTCTCGTCCCTGAAGTCGATTAGCCCGCAAATATCGGAATCTTTTAATATATCAGAAACTTTTTTTGCATATTCTTCATATTTTTCTGATATGGGAAGTATAATGAACTGCTCTGGCGATAACCACAGCGGGAAATTACCTGCGCAATGCTCAATTAATACCGCAATAAAGCGTTCCATCGAGCCAAACGGAGCCCTGTGGATCATTACCGGACGGTGCTTTTGATTATCGCTGCCAGTGTATTCCAGTTCAAAACGCTCAGGCAGGTTGTAGTCAACCTGGATGGTGCCCAATTGCCACTTACGACCAAGCGCATCCTTCACCATAAAGTCAAGCTTAGGGCCATAAAACGCAGCTTCACCATATTCTACTACAGTTGGCAAACCTTTTTCGGCTGCTGCTTCAATGATTGCGTTCTCGGCTAATGCCCAGTTTTCGTCGGTACCTATATATTTAGCGCGATTTTCAGGATCACGTAATGATACCTGTGCAATGTAATTATCAAAGCCTAAAGCTTTAAATACATACAGCACCAGGTCAATCACCTTTTTAAACTCATCCTTCACCTGGTCCGGACGGCAAAATAAGTGGGCATCGTCCTGAGTAAAGCCACGCACACGGGTTAAACCATGCAACTCACCGCTCTGCTCGTAACGGTATACAGTACCAAACTCTGCAAAACGAACCGGCAAATCTTTGTATGAACGCGGTTTTGTTTTATATATCTCGCAGTGATGCGGGCAGTTCATCGGTTTTAAGAAGAACTCCTCTCCTTCCTGCGGGGTTTTTATCGGCTGGAAGGAATCGGCGCCATATTTTTCGTAGTGTCCTGATGTTACGTACAAGTTTTTATGACCGATATGCGGAGTAATTACCTGCTCATATCCTGCTTTAACCTGTGCTTTTTGCAAAAAGTTCACCAAACGCTCACGCAGTGCAGTGCCTTTAGGCAGCCACAATGGTAACCCCATGCCTACCTTTTCCGAAAAAGCAAACAGTTCCAATTCTTTACCCAACTTACGGTGATCGCGCTTTTTAGCTTCTTCGATCATATGCAGGTACTCAGTAAGCTCACTTGCTTTAGGGAAAGTAACGCCGTATATGCGGGTTAACTGTTTGCGTGTTTCGTCGCCACGCCAGTATGCACCGGCAAGGCTCATCAACTTAACCGCTTTTATAAAGCCTGTGTTAGGGATGTGAGGCCCACGGCACAGATCTGTAAAATTACCTTGAGTATAAAAAGTAATAGCACCGTCAGGCAGGTCTTTAATCAGATCCAATTTGTATTCGTCACCTTTCTCAGTGAAATACTCAATAGCATCGGCCTTGCTCACCGGTTTACGGATGTATTCCTCTTTGGTTTTAGCAAGCTCAATCATTTTATCCTCGATCTGCTTAAACTCGTCAGAAGATAAAACCTTGTCGCCAAAATCAACATCGTAATAAAAACCAGTTTCAATTGCCGGACCGATACCAAATTTAGTACCCGGATATAGGGCTTCTAAAGCTTCGGCCATTAAGTGGGCTGATGAATGCCAGAAAGTTGATTTACCATCGGCATCATTCCATGTTAATAATTTAACATGGGCATCCTGCTCAATAGGGCGGCTTGCATCCCAAACCTGGCCGTCTACTTCGGCTGCTAATACGTTACGTGCTAAACCTTCAGAAATCGACTGCGCGATTTGCATAGAAGAGATCCCTTTGTCATACTGACGAACGGATCCATCGGGAAGTGTAATGTTAATCATCTACAACTATGATTTAAAGTTTTATAAAATTACGTTTAAACGGTCACCTACAAAGTGACCCTCATTTTGTGGGTACAAAAATAGAATTTTAAATAGCATTTAGCATCATACCATTTTCAAAATTTTATTCGATGATATCAGAAGGAATTAATGCTTCGAAAACAAAAAATGGGTATTCTCATTTCCACATAAACTGGAAATCAGAATACCCATTCGGCAATGCAAATCAAGCCTATTTAAAAGCTTCGTTTGAAGGGTTGGAGTTAACTGATGTTTCTTTAACCTTAAACTCTATCGGCTGCCCAACAAGTGTTGTTTTTATGGAGAACGGAATTTTAATACCTCCGTTTATGCCTTCGTAATTACCAAATTCAACCGAGAGGTCATTCGCCCCTTCTATGGTTTGTTTAAGTTTCAACCCTGTTTTTTGGCTGTAATAATTATGAATATGAATATCGGCGCCTATATTAATATCAACCTCATAGGCGAGTTCTCCGTTTACTACACGTAAAATAGGTTGCAACATCATATTTTGATTTATCCGCTCATAATCAAGCTCCGGGAACGGACGACTTTTAAGTCTGATCATTTTTTTACCGGCATCATCAAGCTGCACGTCCCTGTTAACCTGTTTTGCTTTTATACTATCGCCATTAAGGGTAACATGAGATACAACCATGTTATTATATGATGGCACAATTGCTTCCTGGAAATACTTATCGGGCATTTTATACCTGGTTACCAATTGAACGTCGGCACCTTGTATATTGCCTATTGCCGATGCTTGTAAATCGCGGATATTTTTAAGCTTATCAGAGCCTCCGATAGCATCTAAGTACATTTTTATAACAGAGGTTGCAGTTGTACCCTGGGGTATCGGCAAGCCGCTGTAGGAGTTGTTTTCGGGATTAACATCAGGCAGGGTGTGATCGGGATCAATAGTTGCATATGCAATTTTCGAGGTCGATTTGTATGGGAATGTCCAGGTATCACCGCGCTGCCAGATTTCGGCCGGGAGTTTTACAATACCTGTTTTTCCATTTTCTTCTTTTATAGATATGGTAACTGGTAAGGCCATTTCCTCCAGGTTTTCGATGGTGATCATAGCTCCTTTCGAGGCGTCATTATCCGGGTACGAAATGTCTTTTATGCTCTGATCCACTTTCCAGGTAGTAAAAAACCATTCGTTCCAAAACCAGCTAAGGTCCTCGCCTGCGGCATTATCCATCGTATGGAAAAAATCCCACGGGGTTGGATGTTTAAAGGCCCAGCGTTTGATATAGGTTTTGAAAGCATAATCAAACCGCTCTTCACCTAAAATTTGCTCGCGTAAAATTGTTAAGCCTAATGCAGGTTTTTCATAAGCAGCAACGGCTAAAAAATCTTCTTGTATCACGTCCGGCGTATTCATAATGGCCTCGGCACCGGGGCTAAACAAGTAAGCGGCGTTTTTTTGCTGATCGGGCTTTTCATAATATTCGCCCTTGTTAAACACTTTGGTATCAACATTATTCAGGAACGTATTAAAGCCCTCATCCATCCAGGCATATTTACGTTCGTTTGAGCCTACAATCATCGGGAACCAGTTGTGGCCAAATTCATGATTGGTGACTTCCCATAAACCTCCGTTTTGATTGTTTGAACCGCAGAATACAATACCCGGGTATTCCATCCCTCCCACTATGCCTGCCACGTTGGTAGCAACAGGATAAGTGTACTCAAACCATTTGTCGCTGTATAATTCAATGGCAGCTTTAACATATTCCGTTGAACGCCCGTACGAATTATTCCCCTTAGCCTCTACCGGATAGACCGACTGGGCAAGTGCTTTTTTACCGCTCGGTAAATTGATCCGTGCTGCATCCCAAATAAAGGCTTTTGATGCGGCCCAGGCAACGTCGCGTGCATTTTTACACATGAAATGCCATGTAAGCGTTGGCTTTTTCGGGTAATCGTTATTACGCAAAATATCCGTTGAATCTTTAATAGTAACAGTTTTATCGCTTTTACGAGCTTCGGCCAAACGGTTTATGGTGGTTGGCGATAATACTTCGACAGGATTAAGCAACTCACCCGATCCTGCAACAACTAAACTTGCAGGCGCGGTGATGGTATAATCAAAATTACCGTACTCAAGGTAAAACTCACTTGCGCCGAGGTATGGTATCGTATTCCATCCGGCTACATCGTCGTAAACTTCCATGCGAGGGTACCATTGAGCAATTTCATAGATCCAGCCGTTTTTGGTATGCTGACGGCCCATCCTGTCGGTACCGTATTCGGGGATATCAAAACCATATTCTATTTTAATCTGCAATTTACTTCCGGCTGCACGTAGTGAATCTTTTAGTTTTATCTGCATGCGGGTATCAGTGATCAGGTAGTCAGCTTTCAGGGTTTTACCTTTATTGATTACATAGACTGATTTTATTTCGGCACCTTTTGTATATGATTTGTTTACAAATCTCCCGCCCGAAACATTACTCGTAGCTTCGGCACGTGAATCCTCTTTATATATATTCTGATCTACCTGGAGCCACAAAAAGGCAAGTGCATCCGGGCTGTTATTGGTATAAGTTATTAATGTACTGCCTTCTATACGATGTTTAGTAGTATCGAGCGTAACATCAAGCTTATAGTCGGCCCGGTTTTGCCAGTATTTTGGGCCCGGGGCTCCACTGGCCAGCCTGAATTCGCCACCTCTTTCGGGGTAAAACATAGGGTTAAATACTTTATGCTGATCATACTTTGGGGCGGCCTGATCTGCATTTTGCGCTTTTACTTCGAGGGCATAAAAGCCTAAAACCAATAATAACGCGGCTTTGTAGAATTTCATTAACTGTGTTTTAATTGTGAGGGAAAGATATTAAAATATATTTGACTTGAAACGTAATTGCTTGGTTACGTAGTATCAGGTTCATTTTTTTATCGCAATAATGAATAAACTATTTCCCTAAAATCGCCGTTGATACATTGTTGCAAATCAATCCCTATTTTTTATATTTTTGCGGATGATTTACGGCACATATAGTCGTTGATCGCAGCCCTATAAATGGATATATCAGTTGTAGTACCTCTTTACGATGAAGTAGAATCATTACCCGAATTAACCTCATGGATTAGCCGGGTTATGGATGAAAACCGTTTTACTTACGAGATAATTTTGGTCGATGATGGCAGTAAGGACGGATCATGGGAAATGATCAGGAAATTGCAAACCGGCAATCCGTTTATAAAAGGAATAAAATTCAGGCGTAATTACGGCAAATCGGCAGCCCTAAACACCGGCTTTATTGCAGCTAAAGGTAATGTTGTAATTACCATGGACGCCGACCTGCAAGATAGCCCTGATGAAATCCCGGAACTTTATCGCCGGATAAATGAAGAAAAATATGACCTTGTATCTGGCTGGAAAGCCAAAAGGCATGATCCGCTGAGTAAAACTATCCCGACCAAGCTATTCAACGCCGCCACCCGCAAAATGAGTGGGATAAATAACCTGCATGATTTTAATTGCGGTTTAAAGGCCTACCGTGGCGTAGTGGTTAAAAATATTGAAATTTACGGCGAAATGCACCGTTATATCCCGGTGCTGGCTAAGTGGGCTGGTTTTACCAAAATTGGCGAACAGGTTGTTGAACACCGCCCGCGTAAATACGGCAAAACAAAGTTTGGATTAAGCAGGTTCATCAATGGCTTTCTTGATCTGCTTTCGATATTTTTTGTAGGTAAGTTTGGAAAACGTCCAATGCACTTTTTCGGCTTGCTGGGTACCCTGAGCTTTTTTGCCGGCTTTTTTATTACCGTTTGGATCATTGGTGAAAAACTATATAACCTGGCACATGGCCTTACAGTACGGCAACCAACTGACAATCCACTGTTTTATATAGCGTTAGTTGCTATTATATTAGGATCGCAATTGTTTTTAACCGGCTTTGTTGCCGAATTAGTATCACGTAGTGCGAGCGAGCGCAACCATTACCAAATTGAGGAAACAATTTAATTGAATGTGCAGATATGCAGATTTCGGATGTGCAGATGAACAATAAAAACATCTGGCATTGCTAAAACAGTCTGCACATTTGCACATTTGAAATTTGCACATCTATCTACAAAACATGTTTTTTTCCATCATTATCCCTTTATATAACCGCCCGCAGGAGATCAAAGAACTGCTGGAAACCTTAACCCTGCAAACGTACAGGGACTTTGAGGTATTGGTTATTGAGGATGGTTCTGTAAATGATGCTGAAGCCATAGTAAATACCTTTACTGATAAGCTTAACCTGCGCTATTTTAAAAAGCAGAACGAAGGCCAGGGCTTTACCCGCAATTTTGGTTTTGAGCGTGCCAAAGGCGACTATTTTGTGATTTTTGATTCGGATTGTCTGATTCCTCCTACTTACCTGGAAATTGTAAATAATTCGCTGGCTGCAAATTACCTTGATGCCTATGGCGGGCCCGATGGGGCACACGATTCTTTTACCCCTACGCAAAAAGCCATCAGTTATTCCATGACCTCTCCTTTTACTACCGGCGGTATTCGTGGTAATAAAAAAGGCATAGGCCAGTTTCATCCACGTAGTTTTAATATGGGGGTTTCAAGGCAGGCCTGGGAGAAAGCCGGCGGTTTTATTATCACCCGATTAGGAGAAGATATTGAGTACAGTATCAGGATCCATTCGCTGGGGTTTAAAATTGGTTTGATCCCCGATGCTATTGTATATCATAAACGTCGTACCAACTTTTATCAGTTTTATAAACAGTTGCATTTTTTTGGAAGGGCACGTATCAATATTTCAAAGTTTTTTCCTCAGGAGTTAAAACTGGTTCATTTCTTCCCGGCCGCTTTTACTTTGGGGGTTATCCTAACCATTATATTAAACCTGTTTGGCTCTTCATTAGCGCTCGCAGGTAATTTTATACTGTTGATTTTCAATTTGTTAATATTTTTCCATGCCTGGTGGAAAAATAAATCGGCAAAAATCGCATTTTTGAGCATTATAGCTGCCTTCACACAACTTATTGCCTACGGGTTAGGATTTATACAGGATTTTTGGAAGCGGAAAGTTTTAAGTAGATCATAAGCAATATGTACCACACCTTTTCTGTAGCGGAGACCATTAAAACCGCATGGAATATTTTAAAAAGAAATTTCGTACCGCTGGTGGTTTACTCGATCATATCGTTGTTTATAAACGAATTTGTTGAGTTTTTAAAGGCATTTATCATTGATAATGACGACCGCTTCATTGAGATAGGTTTTGTAATTGTACAAATGATAGTGCAGTGTTTTATCGGTTTAAGCTTTTACAAACTGATACTCACGCTTATCGACAAGGAATATTACGAATTTGAATTCAAAGACATTTTACCATCATTCAAGATGACCTTCAACTTTGTGATGATTGGTATAATAACAGCTTTTTTTGTAGCTACTTTGGTTTTTTTATACGTATTAGCCAAACGCAACATTGGATACGATAGCATTTTTGAGGTTATTGAACTGCTGTTTATTCTTTATATAAGTCTCAGGTGCATCTTTTGTATTTGTTTCATTGTTGATGATGATTCATCGCCTATCGAATCGTTGCGTCAAAGCTTTGAGATCACAAAAGATAATTTCTTCAAAACTTTAGGCGTCTTTGCTATAATCATACTGATACTGGTTGCCGTATTACTACCGGTAGTAGCTACGATGGGCTTATTTGGTTTTGACCAGGAAAAAGATGGTTTTGCATTCAGGCTTGCATTTTATTGCTGGTTCATTCTTTGCTTTCCTTTTACCCAGGTGATCATTATGGTTACTTACCGTAAACTGGTTTACAGCCATCAGGATGTGGACGATGACCTATCTGAAACCAATTAAAAATGGGACTTAAATCTGCTTTAAGTAAAGTATTTGCTGCCTTTGTTAATCGGGAATTAGATAAACTGCGTAAAAACGCGGTTTCATTTCAACAAAGGGCGTTTACAGATCTGGTACATGCAGCCAAAAACACCAGTTTCGGTAAAGATCATCAGTTTGAAAAGATCAATAACTACGAGGATTTTAAGCGATTGGTGCCTGTACATGATTATGAAGACCTTCGCCCCTATATCGACCGAGTGGTTAATGGCGAAGAGGATGTACTATGGCCGGGCAAACCTGCTTACCTTGCTAAAACATCAGGCACAACATCGGGCGTAAAATATATTCCCATCTCCAAAGAAAGCATGCCCGAGCATATCAAAGCTGCTCGAAATGCCTTGTTAAGCTATATACATGAAACGGGTAATGCTGATTTTGTAGATGGCAAATTAATATTCCTGCAGGGCAGCCCGATCTTAGCCGAAAAGCATGGTATCTCAACGGGCAGGCTTTCGGGTATAGTAGCGCATCACGTTCCGGGTTATCTGCAAAAAAACAGGTTACCGGCCTACGAAACCAATTGCATTGAAGATTGGGAGCAAAAAGTTGATGCCATTGTAGACGAAACCTTTAATGAAGATATGCGCCTCATCAGCGGGATCCCACCCTGGTGCCAGATGTATTTCGACAGGCTTTCGGCCAAAGCAGGAGGAAAAAAAATAAAAGACATATTCCCAAACTTTAAGCTTTATGTTTACGGCGGTGTCAATTACGAACCTTACCGCGCTCGTATAGAAGAGAGCATTGGCTTTAAGATCGATTCGATAGAAACCTACCCTGCTTCCGAAGGCTTTATTGCGTTTCAGGACTCGCAGAAAGAAAAAGGGCTTTTATTGTTGGTTGATTCAGGAATCTTTTACGAATTCATTCCATCTGACGAGTATTTTAACGAAAATCCAACCCGCATCAACATTAAAGATGTAGAGCTGAACAAAAACTATGCGCTCATCATGAATACCAGCGCAGGTTTATGGGGATATAGCATAGGTGATACTGTTAAATTTATTTCGAAAGATCCGTATCGTATTATCGTAACCGGTCGTATTAAGCATTACATATCTGCTTTTGGCGAACATGTTATAGGCGAAGAAGTAGAGTATGCCTTGATGAGCGTGGCTAAAGAAGAAGGTATCGACGTAGTTGAATTTACAGTTGCGCCTCAGGTTAACCCGCCGGCAGGACAATTGCCTTACCACGAATGGTTTATCGAATTCGGCACAGCCCCGGCCGATCTTCAGGCTTTCGCCATAAAAGTGGATAAGGCGTTGCAGAATAAAAATATTTACTATTTTGACCTGATTGAAGGTAACATTTTGCAACCTTTGGTAATCCAAAGCCTGCAAAAAGATGCCTTTATCAATTACATGCGGGCAGAAGGTAAACTTGGCGGGCAAAACAAAGTACCACGGCTATCAAACGACAGGAAGATTGCCGAAGGATTAAAGAGTTTTATAAAATAAAGATACTTGAGTAACCAAATAAAAAACATTGCCATCCTTGGCTCAACAGGCAGCATCGGTACACAAACACTTGATGTAATAAGGTGGAACAGCAATTTATTCAGGGCGTTTTTGCTCACAGCACATTCCAATGCCGATTTGCTTATTAGCCAGGCTATTGAATTTGTGCCCGAATATGCCATTATCTGCGATCAAAGTAAATACCAGGAAGTTAAAGAGGCTTTGGCGCACTTACCAATACAGGTGCTTGCCGGTCATCAGGCTATCATTGACGCTGTAACCCACCCCGAAATTGCAGTTGTGCTGACTGCTATGGTGGGCTTTGCCGGTCTGGAACCAACAATTGCCGCTATTAAAGCAGGGAAAGACATTGCCCTTGCCAACAAAGAAACATTAGTTGTTGCCGGCGATATCATAACAGCATTGGCGAAACAACATGAAGTTCAAATTTTACCGGTAGATTCTGAACACTCAGCAATATTTCAAAGCCTTGTTGGCGAGGACTATAAATCAATAGAAAAGCTGATCATCACGGCTTCTGGCGGGCCATTTCGCGGCCGCGGTCTGGATTTCTTAGCAAATGTTACCCGCGAAGATGCGCTTAAACATCCAAACTGGGTGATGGGTGCCAAAATAACTATCGACTCAGCATCCCTTATGAACAAGGGGCTTGAAGTTATCGAAGCCAAATGGTTGTTTGATGTTGAAGCAGATCAGATTGAAGTAGTAGTTCATCCGCAATCTATTATTCACTCGCTTGTACAGTTCAGGGATGGATCAATTAAGGCTCAATTAGGTTTGCCCGATATGAAGCTGCCTATACAGTATGCCCTCACCTATCCTAACCGGATAGAAACAAATTTTAAGCGTTTCAATTTTACCGATTACCCTAATCTTACTTTTGAAAAACCGGATATGGAAACTTTCCGTAATCTAAGTTTGGCGTATGCTGCTTTAAAACAGGGAGGTAACATGCCTTGCATCATAAACGCGGCAAATGAGGTAGCGGTTGCAGGCTTCCTTGATCGTAAAATTGGCTTTTTAACCATGAGCGGTATCATTGAAGAGTGCATGCAAAAAATTAATTTTATTGCAAACCCAACGCTAACTGACTATTTGAATACTGACAAAGAAACACGCATCTTTGCGCAAAATTATATACAACAACTACCTTCAAAAACATTACAATTTTAATATTACATAGATATAGATAATGAGTATAGTGATCATGGTGGGCCAGCTTATACTGGGCCTTTCAATTTTGATAATCCTGCATGAACTGGGGCATTTCCTGGCAGCACGGGCCTTTGGCATTAAGGTAGAAAAATTCTACCTGTTTTTTGATGCCTGGAACGTGAGCCTGTTTAAATTTACATATAAAGGCGTTGAGTACGGTATTGGCTGGTTACCCTTGGGTGGCTATGTTAAAATTGCCGGTATGATTGATGAGTCGATGGATACTGAGCAAATGGCTGGTCCGCCGCAACCCTGGGAATTTCGTTCGAAACCGGCCTGGCAGCGCCTTATTGTGATGCTTGGCGGTGTTACGGTAAATGTTATACTCGGGATCCTGATATTTTGGGTGTTAACCATGCGTTTGGGCGATAGCTATATCCCTAATTCTGCGGCAAAATACGGTATTGTACCAGGCGAAGTAGGTAAAAAAATAGGCCTTCAAATTGGCGACAAGGTTGTTGCTATAAATGGTAAACCATTTGAACGTTTTGACGATCTTACCAGTCCGCAGGTACTATTGGATAATACTGTATTTACCGTGTTGCGCGGCACGCAAACTTTGCAGATCAGTATCCCGCGTACGATCCTTAACGATTTGAACGATCACGACATAGAAGGCTTCATTAGCCGCCTGCCCCGTGCTAAGTTCATTGTTGATTCATTGGAGCCGGGCAGCAACGCTGTAAAAGCAGGTTTGAAAAAAGGCGACAGCATTGTGATGGCCAACAATCATCCAATTGTATTTTGGGACGAATTGCAGGCTCAACTATCGGCCAATAAAGGCAAACAAGTTGAATTGGGCATAAAACGCAACCATGAGCTGGTTACATTGAAAGCACAGGTTACGCCAGAAGGTAAATTGGGCTTTTACCGTGCAAAAAGCGATTTCCCGGATATTAAAACAATAAAGTACGGTTTTTTTGAGGCTTTTCCTATAGGAGCACAAAGAGCATGGGGAACTTTCAGGGATAATGCCAAAGGTATCGGCAAGATTTTCAAGGGTGATGTTAACCCCGGCAAAGCAGTAAGCGGACCAGTAGCTATAGCCAACCTGTTTGGTGGTACTATTGATTGGGGCCACTTTTGGACACTGGTAGGCTTCCTGTCAATGGTATTGGCGCTGATGAACCTGTTACCTATTCCTGCCCTTGATGGCGGTCATGCGGTTTTCCTGATCATAGAAATGATTAAAGGCAAACCGTTAAGCGATAAATTCCTTGAGCGTGCGCAAATTGTAGGCTTTGTAATATTAGTTACCTTGATGGTGTTTGTGTTTGGTAACGATATTGTAAAGTTGGTAATGAAGAAATAGAGATTGTTGGTTAGAGATAAATAACCTCTGAAGCATATAAAAAAGAAGGCCTTTCATTAGTTGAAAGGCCTTCTTTTTTATATGAATTTATCAACTAATTGAATAGCTGTACCAATTAGAAGATTAGCTTTAAGCTTTGTGCATTCTGCTTTCAGCTTACTTTATACTGTTGGATCGGTTGGCTTTGGACTTTCATAATTATCAGATACAGTATCAAACGGAGATCGTTCGTTTTTGAATATCGCTGCCGATATGAGGCTTACAATTGTACCGAACAGGATGTAAATAAAAACAACGCCTACTACAGCAAAAACTGCAAAATATTTACGGGTCATATTCATAGCCGCATCTATTTGATCCTGGCTTAGTTTGCCGTCTTCGGTCATCTTTTTCTGTGATGCATCCATAATTTTAGTAACCATATCCGGACTTAGCATGGTGTAGTATACATATGTAAATATAGCTATGAATACGCCGGTAAAAATAGCATACAGAAAGCCCGACAAAAAGCCTTCGCCGTAGGTAAGGTAACCGCCAAGCTGATCTTTATATTCCTTTTGAGTAAGAAACAGGAACGCCAGAAAAGGCAGGAAACTAAGATATTTAAGAGACGAGTTTGGATCGAGATCCAGGAACTGGAATGCGTAAGTTATAACTATCGAAGCTATCAGATTTATCAATGCCCATTTCAGGGCCGGTTGCGATGGACTCGCTTTTTTTACTTCCATGATACAAGTGTTTAGTGTTTAGTTAAAATTAACTAATAATACTATATCATGTACATCTTTATTTTAACCCCAGGGAGTTTATATAATAAAAGAGGCCTTTCAGAATTTGAAAGGCCTCTTTTATTATTGGTTTAACCAGCTCATTTTCAAGAGGCTGACCCAACAGGTTCTCGCTTAAAAAATGCAGCAAAAATTATCGACAGAACAAACAGAAATATAATGCTAATCCCTAACGATTGAATTTGCTGCCCGATGGTAACAGTTTTTTCGGCATCGAAAGCTTTTTTCATTTCCACTATTTTAGCATCAGCTTCTTTCTTTTCCTCTGGTTTTGTGGTTTCATCTTTCAGTTTGTTAAGGGCGTTAACCATAGCTGTTTCCGTTTTTTGAACCATATTGGGCTCAATTACTTTGGCAAAAACCTGGTCTTTAATAATAAAAACCATTATGTACGAAACAAAAAACATTATAAAAATCCCGGTTCCTGCCTGTCTCATCGTCCATAATCCACCTATTTTTTTTCGGAGGCTTAGTGAAAACAAAGCTGCAGCGGTTAAAGGCAGCAGATATGAAAACACCATTGAGCCAAAAGTGATTATCACTGCTGATTTAGCGGCTGTAACCATAAAATAAAAATAGATAATGCTTATGGCCGATATTACCAGCCCTAAGAAAACTCCTTTAATCAATCCTTGCTTCTTTATCTCTTTATCTGTTTCTTGACTCATTTGTTGGTTTATATTACTTAAACGCTACTTGTATTATTGAAAATTAACCAGGATTTCTAAAACTGCCATATCAAATTCCTTGTTGATGGCATTGTCGGCAATTTCTTTTATCTCTTCATCAGAAGGATCTATATTCTGGAAAAAGCACATCATTGGGTAAAACAACTCTTTCAGCTCCGAATCTTCAGGAAGTGTTGTTGCCACCTTGCTGATCTCAGATACCGGGCTTTCAATCAGGATTTGGTTGGCAATTACAGGCTCATAAATGCGGTACTCGTCCTGGAACTCATCTTCATCAACCAGTAAAAATTCCTTCAGGTAATCTTCAAGCTCTGGTTCAATATCTTCGTCTTCGCACTCGTTAAGGTACAGTAAAAGATTAAGGAGTTCGGTACCACGGTCAAGGGTTTCTTCTTCAATACTCTCCCACTCCGGTGTATCAAGATAATCTTCTTCCAGCTTTTTAACATCAGCACTAAAGAAGTTGATCATCAACAGGTCGAAGAAGATTTCGCGAAGTTCCTCAACCTCCGGGTTTTCATCAAAAACCGCATCCAATTCATCCACTTTAGATAAGAAATCTTCGTCGGAGGCAAAAACATCAGCAAACTCGTCGGTTAACTGGGTTGCGTCGTAGCTGTTGTATTTTGAAAAGGCTTCAAGCGCTGCTATAAAGGCGTTTTCTATTTTAGGATCGATCATAGGTATGTTATTTAAATATTTGTTGATTGTTGTAAGTTAACAATACTTTACCTTTTAAAAGCTGCCCAATGTAAGGAGAGTTTGCAGATTTAGATTTGTTAACAGATGGAGCGTATTCCCATTCTGCGTCAGTGTCAAAAATTACCAGGTTTGCCTTTTCATTTTCGGCGATAACAGGCAGTTCAACCCCAAGTATTTCGCGGGGATTGATGGCCAGTTTTTCAACTATAAGTTCAGCAGGTAAGCCGGCTTTTAAAGCCAGGGAGAACGCCGTTTGCAAACCCACCATACCGTATTCGGCAACCTCAAACTCCACATCTTTAAATTCAATTTCGTGCGGGGTATGTTGCGATACAATAGCGTCGATGGTGCCATCTTTTAAACCTTTTACAAGCGCCGCAACATCATCGGCAGTACGTAATGGCGGTTTAACTTTATACAAGCTGTCGAAACCTAAAAGAGCTTCATCAGTCAACACTAAATGATGCGCGGCAACATCGCAGGTAACTTCGATACCTTTGCGCTTGGCTTCACGGATCAGTTCGACCGAACGGGCCGTTGATATGGTTGTAAAATGGATGCGTGATACGGTGTACTCTGCAAGATAAAGATCACGGGCAACCATCAGTTCTTCTGCCAATGAAGGAATGCCCTTCATGCCCAGCAGCGTGCTGATCTCGCCCTCATTAACTTTCGCTTTACCGGCTATTGCAGTATCTTCCGGGTAAGAGAAAACCAATGCATCAAAGCCCTGTGCATACAGCAAAGCTCTTTCCATTAAACCGGCATCCTGTACCGGCCGACTACCATCGGTAAAAGCTTTGGCGCCGCTTTGGTACATATCGTACATTTCTGCAAGGTCTTTTCCTTCACGTTTTTGAGATATAGTACCCAGGGGATAAACATCAACCAGGTTACCTTTTGAACGATTCAACAGGTATTCAACTTCCGACTTGGAATGCACCGGCGGTTGAGTATTAGGCATTAATGCTATGCCAGTAAAACCTCCGGCTGCCGCAGCTATTGTACCGGAGCGAAGGTCTTCCTTGGTTTCAAGGCCCAGCTCGCCTACATTACAGTTAAGATCGAAAAAACCGGGCGAAACATATTTACCTTCGGCATCAAATAGTTCGGTGTCGGCATCAATGTCGTCGGCTATGCGGGTGATAACACCATTTTCAATTAAAATATCGGCAACTTGTTGATGAAAGGATGATCCGGGATCAAGAATAGTGGCTGATTTGATAAGCAAATTCATTAGCACTGCTTTATGTGTGGATTTGTATCGATCTATCCCGCCTGAATAACACGCTGTTGATCAGGCTTGTAAAATCTGATTAACAATATTTCTGCAAGCAGGAAGATCAGCGCCAAAATTATACAAAGTTTCCATAATTGTGTGCCAAAATTTGATTCGGCAACAACACTTTTTAACGAACCGTTTCCTGCTGTTAATAAGGGCTTTGCATTTGGCAGTATTTTTTCGAGATCGGCCGCTGTAAAATAACGCATGTCTGACTCGGCCCGGCTGTCATTAAAAGCAAGTGTTGCCAGCGTACTATCCTGCTTCCTAAGCGAATAAATTCCAGGTTCATTTAATTGGTCGGAAACATATAACAGCGTACTCCCCTCCTGCTGCCTTACATCAGGGATAATGGTTTGATTGCCTTTGGTGAGTTTTAGCAATTGCTTTTCGGTGGTTTGCACCGGAGGCACCTCAAAATTCTCATCGGTACCAAGGGTATAAAACAGGGGCTGGTCATGCCCGCTTAATAATGCCATCCTGAAAAGTATTGGCACAAACAAAGCATGCCGGGGCAGGTTGCTAAAATCTTCATTAAGAGGTACAGCACACATGAAAACATTCCCTTTCCCGCTGCTGTAACCCTCCCAAAAAGCTTCACCGGTAGCAAGGTCCATCAAACTTTCGTGTTTAACACCACTTTTACTTAGTTGATAGTATTTTTTAACAAATGGCAGATCTGGATTTTGAGGAAAGCTTTCAAACACGTTCTTAAAAACCGGGCTCTGCCTGTTAATGGAAGCCACTTTTACATCCTGGGTGACCATCTTTTCAGGATATCCGGTATTTAGGGCTAATAAAAAGGATTTGTAATTAGCAAGATCAGCATCTACCGACGGAAATACAACCAGTGTCCCTCCTTTTGTCACATACGTTCTCAGCTGTTGCGCCAGCCCGGTAGCGATAGTTTTAACATCGCTGATAATTACTATAGGGTAATTATTAAGCGCAGCATAGTCAACACCACCGTCTGTTACGCGGGTTGAAGCAAAGAAAGCATCTGAAGCAAAAACTGCTTTCAAATAAGGATTTGCCGTCCCGCCGTCTATCAGCAAAACCGGCATTTGCTGTTTTACATTAAAACTAAAGTAAAATTGGTTGTCGAAGGTAACCGGATTATCCTGTAACTGAATTTCGCCACGTTGCCATCCGGGTTTTAAACCCGAAAAAGACAATGTGTCGTTTTGAACTTCGTGGGCGTTGATGCTGAAACTACCAATCGCTTTCTGCGCACCATTGATCGATATTTTAAGAGGAATCTTTTCTGCTTTTTCAGTAGCATAGTTATGCAGACGAACAACCAGTTTCTCACTTTCGGTCGGGCGATGTACTGCACTAAGCAACCAGGCCGAATCAACTGCAACATTGGGCAGATTCCCGGCTTTGAGCTGAACAAGGTTTACAGCTATATCGCTATCAGACTTTATGGGTTTATCATTCTTTCCTTTTTGAAAATCTGAAATGATGAATACCGATTTGGTGGAACCTATCTGATTTTCCAATAAGTTGTCCTGCCTGCTGATCACCTGTTGCAGGCTTCGGCTTTGCGAGCTCACCTTAACCGCATCAACGGCATCGTTAAATTCATCACGGCTCAGCAAGCGTTGATGTTTACCTTCAAAATCCTGTGTGAGCAATTGAAAGCGGTCGTTGATACTATAAGCAGAGGCAATTTCTTTTGCGCGGCGTTTAGCTTCATCAAGCAATGAACCTTCCCGGTTAAGGGTTTCCATGGAGTAGGAATTGTCCACAAAAATGCTGATCACCTGCTGTTTGGCGGCGTTTGCATTATGGGTACCTGGTATATACGGACGGGCAAATGCAAGAACCAGGAACAGTAAAGCAAGTAAGCGTGACGCCAGGATCAAGCGTTCCTTTAAATTACGGCGTGAGGCCTGCTGTTCCTGCACCTCTTTCAAAAACTGTACATTACTAAAGTATACTTTTTTGTATTTACGAAAATTGAAGAGATGGATCACAACCGGGATGGCCAGGGTCAGCAACGCAAATAAAAAAGCAGGATATAAAAAATACATATTTTATATAGGTGGTTGTGCTATTTACAAATGTGGTGATTTTTTAAATATGCAGGTGTGCAAATTTCAGATGTGCAGATTCTATTCGAGCTATTTTATGAGAATATTTTAAAACCATACTTTCATAAGCTATAGCTCATCCCCCCCTTTCAAATAATGTTTAAATAAATATATTTGACGCATACATCAATCTACTTTTAAAAATGGAATACAGAAGATTAGGCGAAAGTAAACTAAGCGTATCGGCAATAACTTTTGGTGCATGGGCTGCAGGCGGCTGGATGTGGGGCGGTAATGATGATCAGGAAGCTATCGATGCCATGCTTGCTGCCTACGACCTTGGCATAACCTCAATTGATACAGCCCCTGTTTACGGACAGGGTAAAAGCGAAGAACTTGTTGGCAAAGCCATAAAAGACCTCCCCCGCGATAAGGTACAGATACTAACTAAATACGGCTTACGCTGGGACCTTGCAAAAGGCGAGTTCTTTTTTAAAAGTAAAGACAACAGCGGGAAGGATATTGATGTATATCGATATGCCGGTAAAGACAGTATTATTACCGAGTGTGAAAATAGTCTTAAGCGCCTTGGCACCGATTATATTGACCTGTACCAGATTCATTGGTCGGACAAAACCACGCCCATAGATGAAACCATGGAAGCTATTTTACGGCTGAAGGAACAGGGTAAAATTCGCGAAGCCGGTGTTTGTAATTACGATGTAAGTCAAATGAATATCGCTGCCAAAACTATTAAACTGGCTGCAAACCAGGTTCCGTTTAGTATGGTTAACCGCGCTATTGAAGATGAGTTAATTCCTTACTGTATCGAGAACAGGAAAGCAATATTAGCTTATAGCCCGCTTGAACGCGGTTTGCTAACCGGCAAAATGAAACCCGGCCAAAATTTCGGCGAAGGCGACCACCGTGCAGGCGTTAAGTATTTTAAAGATCAAAATATTGAACGTACCAACGCTTTCCTTGCCAAAATAAAACCATTGGCCGATGAAAAAGGTGCCACTTTAGGGCAATTGGTTATCCGCTGGACGATCAATCACCCGGGTATAACCGTTGCATTGGTTGGCGCCCGTAATGCTGAGCAATCTATCCAGAATGCCAAGGCTATCAATATCCATATCAACGGAGAAGAAATGGAGTTTATCAATAACCAGTTAAGCGACCTGGAAATTATAAGTTAATATTACATATTGAACGTAGAGTTAATAAACTCTACGCTTTAACCAATAACCTTAACCATGATTGTTGATCTCTTATTATATAACACCCATTTTGCCAATAATCCTACTGTAACTGCTGTAATATTGGGAGTTATAGGAGCAGTATTTAGTTTGTCTGGCGCCATGCTATATAATGATCATAAAAAACTTATTAAAAGGGGTATACAAGTTAACGGTACGGTTATAAGTATTGAACGCGAAAGGAGCAATAAAGATTCGACGGTATTAAATTATCCGGTAATTAGTTATCGAACATTGCAAAACGAATTGATAACAAAAAAACACAATATCGGTATCAGCAGATACTCATATAAAGAGGGTGATTCAGTAAATGTGGTTTATGATCGCACCGATAATTCGCTATTTACATTAAATGACGCTTCTTCAAAAAGTGTCCCATTTGCCTTCGTTTTAATTGGGTTAACGTTATTAGTTGCAGCAATTATCATTTTTATAGTGAAAGGCGGGTAGTCAAAATCACCGAAATCAAAAAATTAGCCGAACCAGCAATCAATTTCCCTATCTTCCAATTATGAAAAGATCGCTGTTATTATTCCCGTTATTGCTCGCGTTGAAATTATCTGCCCAAAACGCTCAGCAAATCCATCAAAAGGCTATTTTAATTGATACGCATAACGATGTTATTTCAAACGAGCTGATAACCAAAACTGATTTAGGCAAACGGCAAAACGAAGGGAATTTTGATTTGGTTCGTGCTAAAGAAGGCGGACTTGATGCGCAGATCTTTTCTATCTGGTGCGGCGAAAGTTATGGTAAAGGGACTGCCTTTGCTTTTGCAAACCGGGAAATAGATTCGTTGTATGCGCTCATCAAACGTAATCCTGATAAAATAACTTTAGTACGCAATACCAAAGAACTTCAAAAAGCAGTTGCGGATAAAAAGCTGGCGGCATTGATTGGTGTTGAAGGAGGTCACATGATTGAGGACAGGATGGATTATATCGATAGCCTTGCCAAACGAGGGATGCGCTATCTTACCTTAACCTGGAATAACAGTACCTCATGGGCAACTTCGGCGCGTGACGAGGTTACCAAAAAAGATAGTTTGAAACATTTAGGGCTTACCGACTATGGTAAGCAGATTGTTAAACACCTGAATGAGCTTGGCGTTATGGTTGATGTATCGCACGTGGGCGAGCGTACCTTTTATGATGTGCTTGAAACTACTACAAAACCAGTTATTGCTTCCCATAGCTGCGCCTACAGTATTGATCCTAACCGTCGTAATTTAAAAGATGAGCAACTAAAAGCACTTGCCAAAAATGGCGGCGTGGTATGCGTTAATTTTTACAGCGGTTTTGTAGATAGTACGTATACCCCCAAAGTACTTAAGTTTCTGGCACTGCACAAAACAGAGCTCGACTCGTTGACAAAGGTTTACCATGATGTCGATCTGGCCAATATCCGGATAAATGCTATGTACAAAGCCGAATCAGACAAATTGAGGCCACCGCTTGAGTTGTTGATCAAACATATCAATTACATAGTAAAGCTCATAGGCGTTGATTATGTAGGTATAGGCTCGGATTTTGATGGTGCCGAATCATACCCCCTCGGTTTGGACAACGTTGCTGACTATCCTAAAATAACAGCTGAGTTGCTAAAATTAGGCTATAGTCAAAAAGACATCGATAAAATATTGGGCGGAAATGTAATGCGGGTGCTAACGGCAAATACGGGCAAATGATGTCACTTTGTTGACGATATGCGCTTTGCCTTATGCGCTTAAAATCGTAAATTCGCAACTCATTTATAATAAAATGTCTCAAGAAACTGAACACGTAAAATGCCTCATCATAGGCTCTGGTCCTGCAGGTTATACTGCAGCTATATATGCTTCCCGCGCTGATCTTAAACCAGTTATGTATACCGGCTTACTGGCAGGCGGCCAACTTACACAAACTACCGAAGTTGAAAACTTCCCGGGTTATCCGCAGGGCATCATGGGCCCTGAACTGATGGAAGATTTCCGTAAACAAGCCGAACGCTTAGGTACTGAAATCCGTTTCGGATATGTTAGCTCTGTTGATTTTTCAAGTTTGCCACATAAAGTTGTGGTTGATGACGTAAAAACCATCACTGCCGATACCGTAATTATATCTACAGGCGCTTCGGCCAAATGGCTTGGCCTGGAATCTGAACAAAAATACAGCGGCTTTGGTGTTTCTGCCTGTGCTGTTTGCGATGGCTTCTTTTTTAAAGGCCAGGATGTAGCTATCGTAGGCGCTGGTGATACCGCAGCCGAAGAAGCTACTTACTTAGCAAAATTAGCCCGCAAGGTATATATGATCGTTCGCAGGGATGAGTTCCGCGCTTCAAAAGCAATGGTTCATCGTGTATTGAACACCCCGAATATCGAAATTTTATATAATACAGAAACCAAAGAGATTTTAGGCGACGGTCAAAGTGTTACCGGTGTTAAAGTGATCAATAACCAAACTAACGCCGAGACTGATCTTGACGTTACAGGCTTTTTCGTAGCAATTGGCCATCATCCTAATACCGATATTTTTAAAGGCTGGTTACATATGGATGAAACAGGCTACATCATCACCCGCCCTGGCTCAACTGAAACCAACGTTGAAGGTGTATTTTGTGCAGGCGATGCTCAGGACCACATTTACCGCCAGGCTGTAACAGCAGCAGGTACCGGCTGTATGGCGGCTATTGACGCTGAACGTTACCTGGCTGCCAAAGAGCATGTGGTGACAGCATAAGTTGAACCCCACCCAAACCCTCCCCTAAAGGGAGAGGCTTTAAAAAAGCAACAGGTAACTACACTTGTCGCTTTTTTGCTTTAAAATCCCCCAGTTGCCGTGTCCTCACGGCAACTTATCCGCTTCAAAATAATACATGAATGTTGTGGAGTTGTTATGAGGTTAGATTAACGAATTATGGGAATCTACTAAATTCCAATAGTAAGTTCAGATCATCGAACAAACGAACTAATATTTTACACATCAAAACTTTTTATATTTTTTTAAAAAGTTTTATCTTACGGGCTCACACTAACCTGTTAGATAAATCATGTATAAAAAGGCTTCTTTAGTACTGCTTGCCGTGCTTGCAGTGTACACCACCACTGTAAACGCACAGGACACGAATCCAAACCTGGGCATTATCCCAGTTCCCGTTTCATTGAAAAAAGCTCCCGGTCAATTTGTTTTGAGCCAGGAAACTATCGTCCAGGCAGATACTCCTTCAAACAAAGCTGTAGTATTTTTAAAAGATTATCTTGCCCGAAACCAGGCTTATAACAAACCGGTTGCCATAAAAAGCAGCAGAAGCAGTAACGTTATAACCCTTACCGCTGCCGGTACTGATGGTTTACCTGCCGAAGGTTACCGTTTAACCATTACGCCGCAACAGGTTATTGTTGCAGGTAAGGGCGCCGGATTGTTCTATGGTGTGCAAACACTGCTGCAACTGATGCCTGCAGAACATGCTGCTACCATCAAATTGCCAGCTGTGCAAATTGAAGATTATCCGCGTTTCGGTTATCGCGGCGCTATGCTTGACGTTGGACGTCACTTTTTTGGGGTAGAGATGGTTAAGAAGTACATCGACCTGTTAGCTGCCTATAAACTGAACACCTTTCACTGGCACCTTACCGAAGACCAGGGCTGGCGTATAGAAATAAAGAAATATCCTAAGCTTACCCAAATCAGCAGCATGCGCGCCCAAACGTTGATTGGAGGTTATCATGACCGTACGCCGCAACAATTTGATGGTACACCTTACGGTGGCTTTTATACACAAGACCAGATTCGTGAGGTTGTTAAGTATGCATCAGACAGGTTTATTACTATAGTGCCTGAAATTGAAATGCCAGGGCACTCTAAGGCCGCGCTTGCTGCTTATCCCGAGTTAAGCTGCGATCCATCAAAAACGTATCAACCGGCTGAAACCTGGGGAGTATTTAACGATATTTATTGCCCTAATGAAAAAACCTTCGCCTTTTTGCAGGATGTTTTAACAGAAGTAATGGCACTTTTCCCGAGTAAGTACATCCACATTGGTGGTGATGAAGCCCCCAAAGATGCATGGAAAAGCTCGCCTTTTTGCCAGCAGCTAATTAAAAAACTAAAACTGAAGGATGAGCACGCATTGCAAAGCTATTTTATACAACGTATTGAAAAGTTTTTAAATTCAAAAGGCCGCAGCATCATTGGCTGGGACGAGATTTTAGAAGGTGGCCTTGCTCCTAACGCTACCGTAATGAGCTGGCGAGGCGAAGAAGGTGGAATTGCGGCAGCGCAACAAAAACATGATGTGATCATGACGCCGGGAAGCAACGGTTTATACATCGACCATGGCCAGGGAAAACCAAGCCAGGAACCATTAAGTATTGGCGGTAACGAACCACTGTCGAAAATTTATAGTTACAACCCTACTCCTGCTGTATTAACGCCAGATGAGCAAAAATACATTAAAGGTGTACAGGCCAATTTGTGGACAGAATATATAGCCACAGATGCCAAAGTAGAGTTTATGCTGTTGCCGAGATTGCTTGCGTTGTCAGAAATTGCCTGGTCGCCATTAGCCAACAAGAATTACGTTGATTTTGCTGATACACGCTTGCCTGGTCATCTGGCTTGGCTGGATAAAAACGGGTTTGACTACCACGTGCCAACAGCTATAGGTGCAAAAGATACAGTAATGATAGGCAGCAAGTTAAATGCCGTATTGAAACCATCTGTTGAAGGAGCAAAAGTGTATTATACTATTGATGGTTACACCCCGCGCGAAACAGATTTGATTTATACCACCCCATTAAATTTGGATATACCTGCTGATCAATACCGCGAACTACAGACTATCGTTATAACTCCTTCAGGTAAGCGTAGCAACGTGACCCGTACATTGGTTTATAATAAAGCGCCGATGGCGGCCGTTACTTATACAGGTACAGCAACAGGACTTAAATACCAGGTTTTTCCCGGCCTTTATACCAGTACAAATCAGCTTGGCATTATGCCAGCCGATAGTGGCGTAACCAAAACCTTTAATACAGCCGATCTGCGAAAAAATAAAGGTAAATATGGTGTGATTTATACAGGATTTATTAATATTGAAACTGATGGCGTTTATGGCTTTGCAACGTCATCTGCAGGTGGTTCGGTTTTATTAATTGATGACCAACCGGTAGTTGATAATGACGGAAAACATTCCATGAATGAACAAATGGGAGCTGCGCCGTTGTTAAAAGGCTACCATAAGGTAACGGTAAAATATTTTGACCAGGGAACTGGCCCTGTATCGTTAAAAGTGTTTATTACTGCGCCTGGCAAAGCAAAAGCCGAGCTAACACCAGATACGTTATACAACTAAGTTGAACCAAAAAAATATGACTAACAGGTTTTACCTTTTTGCACTTGCGATAAGTGCATTAATGGCTGGATGCGGCGGGCAGGAAACAAAAAAGCCTGCCGCTCCTACGGCACCTAAAAAGCCGGAGTTGATGGCGCCTTTCAGGTTTCATAAACTGATAGAGGTTTCGCCAGGGCAAAGCTATGATATTTTGAGCTGGGGCCGTGGTGCCGAAGAAGCCGGTTCGTTCATGATATTACATTCAGATTCATCGGCCATAAAATACACTACAACAACCGGCGATTTGGATGGCGCTATTATCGACGTTTACAATTCGGATATGGATGTGGATGGCAATCCTGAGATTCTGATCCAGGCGAAATCGAAAGACACGACTAATTATACATCTATCTACGCCTTTGAGTTTAACGACAATAACAGTAAAGCCAATAAACTTGACTTCCCGAAATTAACCAGCTCACAGCGTAAAGGTTATCGAGGTAATGATAATTTTTATATCAAGGAAGGAAAGTTGATGCGGGAGTTTCCGATATTTAATGGCACTGGCAAAGACGCCAAACCCTCAGGAGCAAAACGCCAGCTGGAATATGGATTACGAGGTAATGAATTTACAGTTAAACAACTGAGTAAAGATTCAACCGATGTAAAACAACCGGACAATCAGCCTGCTAAAACGGATGAGAAAAAATCTTCGGATATACAAAGTTCATCGTCGTCAAAATCGTCGAAGAAAAAACATAAGAGACACAGAGGATAGTTTAGTTTTCGTTGCAAACGCAAACCCTGGTTAAGCGCTCGTTACAAACGAGCGTAAGTTGAAAAAGCAAAACGCCATGCCGAGATAGTTTCTGCATGGCGTTTTTTACTAATCTTTTATCTCCAACCTCTAATCACTAAGTTTGTATCACCCCTACATTAAAGACTTTTTCAATTGGCGCATGATTGGCTGCCTCAATACCCATTGATATTACTTTACGGGTTTCGAGCGGATCGATGATCCCATCCACCCAAAGCCGGGCAGCAGCATAATATGGGGTTGTTTGAGCATTATATTTATCCGTTATCTGCTTCAATAACTCTGCTTCTTTTACCGCATCAATCTCTTCGCCTTTTGCTTTGAGTCCCGCCTCCTGTATCTGCAGCAGGGTTTTAGCTGCTTGTCCGCCGCCCATTACTGCAATCTTAGCCGATGGCCAGGCATAGATCAGTCGTGGATCGTATGCTTTACCGCACATGGCATAATTACCTGCGCCATAGCTATTGCCTACAACAATGGTAAATTTAGGCACAACGGAATTTGCCACTGCATTCACCATCTTTGCACCGTCTTTGATGATGCCCCCCTGCTCCGACCGGCTGCCTACCATAAAACCGGTAACATCCTGCAAAAAAACCAGCGGGATTTTCTTTTGATTACAGTTCATGATAAAACGTGTAGCCTTATCTGCCGAATCGGAATAGATTACGCCGCCAAACTGCATCTCTCCTTTTTTTGATTTGATCACTTTGCGCTGATTGGCAACAATTCCTACAGCCCAGCCATCAATCCGGCCAAGGCCGCAGATAATGGATTGCCCGTAGCCATCTTTATAAGGTTCAAATTCAGAATTATCCAGTAAACGGAGAATGATCTCCATCATATCATATGCTTTTTCCCTGTTATCAGGAAGTACACCGTATATTTCCTTTTCATCGAGCTTTGGGGCTGATGGCTGAACCCTGTCGAAACCGGCTTTGGTATAGTCGCCGGTCATGCTCAGGATATTGCGGATGGAATCAAGTGCGGCCTTATCATTGGGCTGCTTATAGTCGGTAACACCCGATATTTCGCAATGGGTAGTTGCACCACCAAGCGTTTCATTATCTACGTCCTCGCCAATAGCCGACTTTACAAGATATGACCCTGCCAGGAAAACAGAGCCTGTGCCTTCTACTATCATAGCTTCATCGCTCATAATAGGCAAATAGGCCCCACCTGCAACACAAGAGCCCATGATAGCTGCAATCTGGATAATGCCCATACTGCTCATCACAGCATTATTACGAAAAATGCGCCCGAAATGCTCTTTGTCTGGAAAAATCTCATCCTGCAAGGGCAGATAAACCCCTGCCGAATCGACAAGATAAATGATAGGTAATTTGTTTTCGATAGCTATTTCCTGGGCACGCAGGTTCTTTTTTGCTGTTATCGGGAACCAGGCCCCGGCTTTTACAGTGGCATCATTAGCAACAACAACACACTGCCTGCCTGAAATATATCCGATACCGCAAATAACACCGCCGGATGGGCAGCCGCCATGTTCGGCGTACATGCCATCGGCAACAAAAGCGCCAATTTCCAGCCAGGGTTTGTCCTTATCAATCAGGTAAGCCACCCGTTCACGGGCAAGCATTTTACCCTTTTCTTTTTGTTTGGTGGCTGCCTTTTCTCCGCCGCCCTGGTAAACTTTGTTAAGCCGGGTGTTTAACTCATAAACAAGCTGCTTATTAATATCTTCATTTTTATTGAATTCGATATTCATAACTGGTTTTAGATAGGACAGGTAATTTAGAAAATTTCCTATCTAAAAAAGGAAATCGCAAACGGTTTTGTTTTAAAGAGTCAAAACCGCTTGCCAGTTTGCGGAGTATAGCTGGCGGCAAACATTAGTAAATAATAGTCACCGCACCGCTATGCACTTGTTTAGACGCAGGGGTGTTGATCACATAATAATAAACGCCTATAGGCAGTGCTTTACCCTTATAGGCCCCATTCCAGGGTACGGCGTAACCCTGGCTTTGAAAAACCATTGTACCGTTACGGTTGTAAACGTTAACCTTATCAGACTTTGTAAGGCCCGTGATTACCCAGCTATCATTGGCCCCGTCGCCGTTAGGGGTGAAAGTATTTGGGATGTGAATGTCATCGCAGTGGCTGGTAATGTTAATAGTTTGTGTGGCACTGCAGCCATTATGGTCAGTAACCCTTAAACTAACTGTCCCCAGACTGCCTGTGTTGAAATCAGGCCCGCCGGGTTGGCCATTCCACTCATAAGTTACAAAGCCCGGAGGAGCAGTTAATGTAATGGTTTCATTTGAATATTGGCACAAACTGGCATCTGGAACCGACAATATGGGTTTAGGCAAAAAGCTAACCGGCATACTTTGAGATGCAATGCAGCCCCCCGGAGTGCTCACCGTCGCGGTATATGTGCCCGAATGGTTAACACTGATCTGATCAGTGGCCTCGCCAGTTTGCCATTTAACAGTTCCGTTTGAATAGCTGGCTTTCAGTATAACCGTTTCGCCGTCGCACAGATTGGTATTAACGATCTGCTGAATGCTGATATCCGGCACAGCATCAAAGTTTAAAGTATAAGGATCGGAAAGGGCGCTGCAGGCAGTTATATTACTACTGACGCTCAAACTGTATTTTCCGGGTTGACTGGCAGTTATATTAGTTTTATTTAGCTCAGCGGCCAGTAAATTTCCGTCACGGAACCAGTTTAACGTATAAGTACCGTCGTTGGTGAAATTGGTAGTCAGGCTGGCAATATTATCCGTACAGTAACCGGGCTTATCGGCTGCGATAATCGGTTTTGCCAGGTTAATAAAATCAATAGTAAGCTCATCTGAGGCAACCCACGAGTTCGAACATCCCCGAACTTCCACTTTATATTTACCGGCCTGAGTAACCTGCAGGTTAGGCGTGGTTGCGCCGTTTAAAACGCCATCCCGGTACCAGCGGTATTGATAAGGGCTCCAGTTGATGATCTGTGATCCGTCAATTGGCACCTGGCTGCTTATCGTTGCCTGCTCTCCATCACAATAAGCCGCCTTATCCTGTTTAAGTACCGGCTTTGGAACCGGAATAAATTTAACCTCAACTTCCTTTGATGAAACCCAATTGCCCGCGCAGGCGCTCACTTCCACCTTATACTTGCCATTTTCACTGATATCAAGAGAGGCAGTGGTATTTCCGTTTAATACGCCATCCTTATACCATCGATAATTATATCCTGCCTTATTATCAGTTTTAAGGTTGGCAACAGACCCTTCACAGTAATTCAATTGATCCGGATAATCAAAAGCAAATACCGGGGCTGCTATTTGCGTCACCTTAAGATGGTTGCTTTCAAGGTGCAAAGGCGAACAGGGATCATACAATACCACGTAATAGTCGCCTGAGTTTTTTATGGTAAGCTTGCTATTGCTTTCGTTAGGTATCTCCTGCCCATCTTTATACCATTGTATTGCATTCCCAGAATATGCACTATTTTGTACAATAGCATCAACAGTGGTGTTGGCGCATATTTCTAACTGGGTTACATTAAAAGCCTGGCCTTCAAACTGTATGCTACTAAGTTGCTGCGTTGGATTTACGTAAGGCCCGTAATCGGGCTTGAGCAGATACAAACCGGTAGCCGCAGCTACCCACACGCCATCTTCACAGACGGGGCTGGAATAAGATGTGGCATTCACGCAAATATCGTTGACCTTAGTGTTGCCGAGTGCGTCATAATGAAACAACGAATAGTTAAATAGGCTGAAGCTGAAGTAACCCGAGTTACTATAATAAAAGCCCTGATCCGTACCTACCAACAGATTTTCTTTAATAAGCCCCTTGTTTTGTGACGTACCAAAATACCGCAATCCATAAATTGAAGCTATTTTATTGACATTGATACCGGGCAAATAGGCATGATGTTCATTATCAGAATAGTAAGAATAGCCCCTGAAATTTTGGAACAAGCCTTTTTCCGTTCCCCAGAACTGATTCATCAGGGAGCCGGACAAAGACCCGTAATCCATTGCATCTATTACATTGCCGAAAGTTGTATAGGCGGTATTGATCTTTTCGCCGTACATACTGTTGTTACCATACCATAGAAAGCCACCCCAAATAGTTAGCTTAGTAAGCTCAACAACAGCATATTGCTTTACTACATCGGGATAACTGCCGAATTCAAGGTTACTGAACAGTTCCGAACGGTATGTCGCATCAAAGATTTGAGAGGGCACATGCGATGGATTGGGTTTCATTATTTCCTGTTCATAATCATAATTGCACCGGCCGTTATCGGTACCGATAAGCAAAATATGTTCAGCAAGCGGATGGCCGCCCAATCCGTTGGTATTATCACTAAAGTAGCTACCGGTATAATCTAAACCGATAGATTGAACCGTACCCGGTATCCCTTTTGCTGCGCCGATAACCTTGATTGTGCCATTTTTTAGCGCCAGGATGTTATTCGAATTTGTTGCTACGAATACTGTATTAGCATCTGCACCGGCAATATCAACAAACTGGAGGTTGTGGTACGCACTGAAAAAGCCACTGTAATCGTCAATAATTTTGGTGATACTATTTATCCGGTAAACCGCATGATTTTGAGCAAGCACCCACAAGTAGGGATCTTTAAAATCGCGCTTAACCTTTAGGATGTTTTTGCCGCTCAGGAAAGTACCATTTAAATGAAAATCTACATCCTGCCCACAGGCGCGATAAGCAGAAATAACGATCAGGGACAACAGCAAGTAACGAGAAAGACGCATGATAAGGTTTTGCAACGCGAAGTTAATCAAATACTATAAAAATCCGCAGCTCGTAAACCGACATATATTTAAGAAGTAGCACATCGATTAACAATAGGTTGCAACTCGTAATCAGCATATGTTTTAATCTGGATTATATCGGTGGTCATCACCGGTAACGAGATGTGCGAGGCTACTTAAAGTACGGCCTGACTTTGAGAAATAGATGGCTATTTCTGTATAAAAAAGCGTGTATTTTTTTTCAAAAAATATCTTTTGTTTTTTAATATAATTACCTAGCTTTCAGTTAGTTTAAGAAATGCAATAATTTCTATCCACCTCCAGTTCGGAGATATATTATTACAACCGATTTTTAAACCCTTAACCTCAACTTATCATGCCAACGTCAGAACAAAACCCCCAATCTTCAACAGAAGGCACTACTCCAAACGATGCGCTAAAAAATGATGCCGCCGGTCAGCCAGATAATCCCCAGCTTTCAGCAAAAGAGCAATTTACTGTGGTTGCCCTTGTAGTTTCTGCAATGATCATCTCGATGTTTATAATCATCGCATGGTGGCCTGCAGACCCAACTACAAACAAAAATGCGTTATACTTAAACAAACCTTTTCATGTACGGCCAATTGCACCTGCCGGCAACGAAACTAAATCCGCCGACGGTAAACCTAAAGCTACCGTAGCCGATACGATTGTCATTCTTACAAAAAAGCTGGCAGAACAGCAAAAGCACAGCGAGACCCTGGCCAAGGATACAAATCCAGATTCGGTAAAAGCCCTTGAGGTTTTAAAAAAGGTGATTGAAGAAACTCAAAATGCATTGAAGAAATTAAAGGATAAGCAGGAAGCTTTGGAACACATTTGTGCGGCAAAATGCGTCAGGAAAGAGTGCCCCGGATCCAGCGAAAAAATCTGTACTATTCAATTGGGTAATCTTCTGCTGATACTTGTAGCTGCAGCGGGCTTCCTGGGCAACTTGATCCATGTAAGCAGGTCACTGACATTTTATATCGGCATGAAAAGGTTTCAAAGAAGCTGGTATCCCTGGTATATCATAAAGCCTTTTACGGCATCAGGCCTGGCGCTGCTGATCTATTTCGCAACAAACGGCACGTCCGGTTCAGGAACTACTGATCAGGGTGCTCCAATCAATTTAACGGCTATTATGCTAACGGCCGGGTTAGTGGGATTATTTACCGATATAGCAACACAAAAGTTAAAAGTAATATTTGAAGCAATTCTTAAACCGGCAGATACACACTCCGGTGCGGGAAACGCAGCTTCGCCGCAACCGGCCGCCAAAGCTGCTACGGTAGATATGAATAAGGTAAGCCCGGAGAAGATTGACGCCAAGGGGGTAAACCATGTAAAAATACCCGGTCAAAATCTGAACCTCAAGAATTTGATTATAACGATCAATAATCAGGTTATCGATAAATCGACTATAACGATAACCGCCACCGAAATCAGTTTTGACTACGCCCCTGCCGATGCAACCGCAACCGAGTTCGTGCTTTCAGTAAAAGACGCTGCAGCCAATCTCGACGCAAAGAAAACATGGACTATTGTTTAACGACGGGTAAACCAGAAAGACCTTTCTTCCTGGTTTACTTATTTGTTTTTAACAGGTCCCGGTACAATTGTATTAAGCTCATTGCAACCAGATGCGGACAATATATTAATATTCAGGCATTCGGTTGTAATACAACAATAAAACCGAACAACCGGAATCAAAAATTTAGAATACTCAACTTTATCATTTCGTACTTATACCTAATCAACCTGCATTATGAACAATTTGTATTCCAGTCAATCTGCCAAGCTTCCGGCGTTTCGGAAGCTGAGGGGATACGCTTTCGACCCCAGCTTATCACTTAAATTGGATACCTCCGCTGTTAATGATCTTGTTTACAAGGTCCCCTGGGAAAATGTGGAGCCCGGTCCCGTAGGTGAATACCTGGAGGTGCTTGATTATGATCCCACAACTAAGGAGTACTACGCCCCTGTTAATTTAGATAATGCCTATGTGCTTGCGCAAGATGGCCTCGATCCGAGCGAAAGCAATCCCCAATTTCACCAGCAAATGGTTTATGCTGTAGCAATGATAACTATCCGCCATTTTGAAAAATCGCTTGGAAGAAAAATCCTTTGGGCATCGCGCCTGTTAAACTATAGTGAAGGAAAAGGCTATGAAACGTATGTTAAACGACTCCGGATTTATCCCCACGCATTAAGAGATGCAAACGCTTATTATAGCCCTGTAAAAAAGGCCGTTTTATTTGGATACTTTTCGGCAATGCCTGCCGATGAGACACTGCAGATGCCAAACTCTCTTGTATTTACCTGCCTTAGCCATGATATTGTTGCCCATGAAGTAACCCACGCATTGCTTGACGGTATGCACCGCAATTACAACGAGCCAAGCAACGCCGATGTACTGGCCTTTCATGAGGCTTTCGCAGATATTGTAGCACTTTTTCAGCATTTTACATTCCCGGATGTATTGAAACATCAGATTGCTAAAACACGTGGTGATTTGGCCAGTCAAAACCTTTTGGGCCAATTGGCGCAACAATTTGGGTCTTCTATCGGATCATACGGCAGCTTGCGCGATGCATTAGGACACATAGATGAAACAACTGGCAAATGGGTGCCAACAATACCTAACGTGGATGATTACAGAAACATTATGGAACCCCATGCCCGTGGCAGCATTCTGGTTGCAGCTGTTTTTGAGGCATTCATTAATATTTATAAAAGCAGGGCCGCCGATCTGCTGAGGATCGCATCTAACGGAACCGGGATTTTGCCTTTAGGTGAATTGCATCCGGATTTAGTTAACAGACTGGCTGGCGAAGCTGCTAAGACAGCCGGGCACGTACTCAATATGTGCATCCGCGCCCTGGACTATTGTCCTCCGGTTGATATTACCTTTGGCGATTACCTGCGGGCAATCATCACGGCAGATGTTGAGCTGGTTGCGGACGACAGCCGGGACTATAGGCTGGCCTTTATTGACGCTTTCAGGCGGCGCGGCATTTATCCCCAGGGAATTAAAACCCTGAGTATTGAAAGTTTGCAACAACCGATGATTGATATCTCCTTTAAGGCAACCGGAAAAAAATTAAGCTTTAAGGACCAATCAGATCAGGAGAAAACGCAAAATGACACCGGGCAGCTGTTGTTGATCATAGGTACTTTTTTAAGGGAATATGGCAATGCGATCAAATATGTGTCGGATAGAGAAGAAATATATGATCTCACCCGTTTATATATCGCCGGACGGACAGAAAAAAACAAAGAGACACAAATTCAGGGACTGCATGACCGGTTAAACATAAAGTTTTCGTCATCCAAGGAATTTGCAAGAATTACAGGGCTGGCTTTTCTAGAAGAATACATTGACCTGGGTATCAAACAATCAGGGAAGTACTTGGGCCCATCATTTCAGATTCAAAATCTAAGACTTGTTAACCGGGTGGGGCCGGAAGGTAATCAAATTAACCAGGTAATATTTTCTATTGTTCAAACCAGCAGGTTGATCTGCAGAGATGGCGTTTTCCTCCCTTCAAGCCAAAAAACTGAAGATGAAACATCGTTCGATTTCAAAGGCGGCTGTACGCTGATCTTTGACCTGGACAGCCTCCAACTTAAATATGCTATTAGCAAGCCACTTATAGATGTAGATTGTTTTGCCAATCAGGATAAGTGTCTGTTAAACCTGCAGCGGCTAAAAGCTCAGTACAATTTCCTGAATAATGATGGCGGAACAGATAACGGGTTTCAACAAGGATTTTCGGGCCCGGCGTTCAGGAGTACAGAACCTTTTGCATTTCTTCACCAACATTGAACCTGTCATGACAACAATATCAACAGAAAAAGTAACCCGGGCAGATATACGCATGTACCGCATGGGCACCGGCGATTGTTTTATTATTAAACTATTTGCCGGGGAAAAGGAAAAATATAAGATCATGATTGACTGTGGTACGTGGCAGGGGGCAGAAGAAAAGCTGGTTCCCTATATTACCGACCTTAAAGAATACGTAGGAAATACTATAGATCTCCTGATCGTTACTCATGAGCATAAAGACCATGTTTATGTTTTTGAAGCTTGTGAAGAGCTATTTACAAAGGACTTTAATATCAAAAATATCTGGATGGCCTGGACAGAAAGTGACGACGACAGTAAGGCACAGCAGTGGCTCAAGGATTTCGGCGATAAGAAAAAGGCGCTAAAGAAAGCGGCAAACCAAATGAACAAAGCCCTTCAAGACCCTGAATTTGTAAACCAGTTTAAAGATGAAAAAAGCGGTAATGAGCTAAAGGCAGCCCGGGAATATTTTGCCGGCGCGTTAAACTCTTTTGCGGATTTGCAATTCGCGTTAAAGGACGGAGACTACGTTGGCATGCTGAAAGGTATGGAAGTAGTTAAAAAGCAAATTGCTGAAGGTAATAAAATTGAAATCAGGTATTGCCATCCCGGAGAGATTATCAGTAATCTGCCGGGCGCAGAGGGGATTCGCTTTTATGTGCTTGGACCGCCTTTAGCCTGGGAGCAGGTAAAAAAGGAAAGTGGCGGTGCCGGCGAAAGCTATGCACATAATAACGAACTGGCGCATAGCGATGCATTTGCCATGGCAGTTTTGGCAGAGGACAAACGGGAGTTAAAAAATTTGTTACCCTTTGACACAAAATACGTGAGCAAAGACAGCAAAGACCAGCGCCAATGCTATGAAGATAAAGCAAATCAATGGCGTAATATTGATCACGATTGGCTGAACAGCGCCGGAGCACTTGCCTTAAGGGTAAACAGCATGACGAACAACCTTAGTCTGGCGTTGGCTATTGAGTTTGAAGATAGCGGCCGGGTAATGTTATTCCCAGGTGATGCCGAATATGGTAGTTGGGAAAGCTGGCATAATATTTCGTGGCCTCAACAAGATTTTACAAAGGATCTGTTGAACCGTACCGTTTTTTATAAGGTTGCGCATCATCTTAGTCATAACGGAACAGCGCAACGATTAGGATTGGAAATGATGAGCCACCCCGACCTTGCTGCCATGGCAACACTGGATTACGAAATCATCAGTAGTGGTTGGATGTCAACAATGCCCAACAGGGCACTAATAGACGAATTGCTGAAGCGGACTAAAGGAAGGTTAATGGTTATGCATGAGGACGGAATTCCGTATGATAAAGCATCAAAGCAGCCACTTACTAACGTTATCCTTAATGCACGGGCCAATATGACTGAAAAAGAACGGACAGATTTTAACAAGAGTTTTGTCTCAAAACAGTTGTATTTGGAATACAAGGTAAACGGCTTAAGCAAAAAAAGCGTTAAAGCCAGAAAGAAACAACAATAGCATCAACAGATTGCTCCTAAACAAAAGAAGCCGCAGCAAAATGCCCGGCTTCTTTTACTATTATTTAATAACATTTTTTAACCCGCTACTTCAACTTCTTGATTTTTAACTTCATTAGGGCGGCCATTTTTAAATGCTTTGCGCGGCGACAAACCAAGCAATTCAAACATAGCCATATCAGTATCAAATGACGGATTTGGCGTGGTTAGCAATTTTTCGCCTGCGAAGATTGAATTAGCACCGGCCATAAAGCAGAAAGCCTGTTCAACAGTACTCATTTCAGTACGTCCTGCGGATAAGCGAACTACTGTTTTCGGCATAATGATACGCGTAGTAGCAATCATACGCACCATGTCCCAAACAGAAACCCGTGGCTGATCCGCCAGTGGGGTTCCGGCCACAGGTACCAAGGCATTGATAGGTACGGATTCCGGATGTTTAGGCAGGTTTGATAGTGTTTTCAGCATAGATACCCTGTCTTCTACCGTTTCACCCAAACCTATGATGCCACCGCTACATACGGTGATCTTAGCTTTACGCACATGTTCCAACGTTTTTAGGCGCTCGTCGTAAGTACGGGTAGTGATAATACGTTTATAGTCTTCCTCAGATGTATCCAAATTATGGTTGTAGGCATATAAACCGGCATCGGCCAAACGCTGTGCCTGGCTCTCGGTAAGCATGCCAAGGGTGCAGCAAACTTCCATATCAAGCTCATTAACGGCTTTTACCATGTCAATTACCTTGTCGAAATCGCGGTTATCGCGTACTTCGCGCCAGGCAGCGCCCATACATAATCGTGAAGCACCGCCGGCTTTTGCTTTCTCGGCGGCAGCAATCACCTCGTCTTTCGGCATCATTGCATGCACATTCACACCTGTATTGTAACGGGCTGCCTGTGGGCAATAAGCGCAATCCTCAGAACAACCACCGGTTTTAATTGAGATCAGTGAGCTGATTTGCACTTCTGCGTAATCTTTATTTTCGCGGTGTATAGTTGCTGCTTTGTAGATAAGGTCAAGCAACGGCGTATGATATATTTCGGCTATCTCTTCTTTAGTCCAGTTATGTCTAACTTCTGTCATCAGTTTCAGATTAAATTCGTCCCAGCAATGTTATTAAGTTATTGTAAACACGCAAATATTCAAAGATTATTTATAAATATAACATTTTTGGTACCCCCGCAAAAGAAACTAACTATATAACAAGGCTTTAAATATTCTTCAGTTTTAGCTCTACTGCTTTAAAAGCAATTTCGTGGCAAGATATAATGGTAATAAAAAGCCAATACAATCAGTAAATGTAGTAATGATGATTGATGATGCCACAGCTGGATCAATCCCTACCCTTTTTAATATCAGCGGAATTGATGCCCCTGTTAAACCCGCTATAATAAGGTTACCTGTCATTGCCAAAAACAGCACAAGGCCAAGCATCGGGTTTGCATCATAAAAGAAAGCCACTATAAAAACTATCAGCCCATTAGCGGCGCCATTGATCATACCAACCAAAAATTCCTTCAATACAGTGTTATACGCTTGTTTGTCTGAAAGGTCACTTAACGAAATACGCCTCACAGTTACCGCCAGGGCCTGTGTGGCCGCATTGCCACCCATACCGGCGATAATGGTCATATAAGCCGAAATAATTGAAAGTTTAGCAACGGTATCATCAAAAGTACGGATAATAGATGCGGCAAGGAATGCTGTACCAAGGTTGATCACCAGCCATGGTAAACGGCTTTTGACAGCTTCCACCCAGTTACCGCTTAACTCTTCGTCTTCAGATACACCGGAGATTTTCAAAATGTCCTCTGTGTTTTCCTCCTCCATTACGTCGATGATATCATCTACCGTAACACGACCAAGCAGTTTCATATTGTCATCAACAACAGGGATACTGGTCAGGTTATATTGCTTGATGAGGCGTGCTACTTCTTCCTGATCGAGTTCGGCTTTTACGTAAACAAAATCGGTAGTTACCAGATCGCTGATGCGGGCATCGGCGCGGGCTTTAATAACTGTTTTGATGGAAAGGATGCCTTTCAGGATGTCATCATTATCAACCACGCAAATGGTGTAAAACTCCTCCATCTCTTCCGATTGGCGAATAATCTCGTCCAACGCATCCTTTTTATCAAGATTGATATTCACCTTGATAATCTCAGAGTTCATCAAACCGCCGGCGGTATCCTCCGCATAAGTCATCAGCGCACGGATGCTGCTGGCGTCTTCATGATCCAGGTCCTCTAAAATCTCTTGCTGGTCTTCCTCATCAAGCTGAGATATGATATCGGTAGCATCATCATAGTCAAGTTCCTCAACTATCTCTGTACGTTTTTCAGGGTCAAGATTTACAAGTAACTCGGCGGGGCCGTGTTCCTCGTCCATTTCGGATAAAACTTCCGAAGCAACGTCGGCCGGAAGAATATTGATGATCCGTTCTTTTTCTTCCTGCTGAAGTTTTTCAAATAGTATGGCAATCTCCGAAGCGTGATATTCCTTCAGAACAGTCTCTAACTCAGCATCATCGGCTTCGAGCGCTGTTTTAATGCGGAGCAGGTCGGTTTTATCTAAATCAAAAGATTGCATACCCGACTAAATTAAAACAATTACACCACAATTAAGGAATTAAATCGGCACAAAAACAGTGCCCTGATTGGTAAGGTAAAGGAGTTCAACTGTTAGATACTGTGGTCATACTTAAGCTTTGTACCGCTCACTTTACTCAATTTAAAAAGCGCCTGTTCAACCTGCATTTTACGGATAGAAAGCTGGATACTGCAATCATTATCAAAAACCTGGTTAACTATTGTAAGGTTCTCATCTTTGATAATACGCATTACGTCATTCATCTGCAGGTAATCAAAAGAGACCGTGTAAACGTCATTTACTGTTTTTGAAATGATAACCGATTGGTTTAATGCCTCTTCGGTTGCAACTTTATAAGCATTGATTAAGCCGGGCACACCTAATAAAGTGCCGCCAAAATACCGAACCACTACAACCAATATATTGGTTAGATCTTTTGATAAAAGTGTATTTAAGATTGGTCTCCCAGCGGTACCTGAAGGTTCTCCATCATCATTAACCCTGAACACCGAACGATCGATAGTTAAGCGCATGGCCCAGCAATGATGATTAGCCTTGGGATGTTCGGATTTTAATTGGGTGACAATAGCCTTGATATCATTTTCAGAGTTGATAGGAAAAGCATAGGCCAGGAATTTGCTGCCGCGGTCGCGGAAAATACCTTCGGCAGGATTTTCTATAGTTTTATAAGTATCGTCAAAAAGCATTCAAAAATATTACAAGTGCAGGAAGCCTAACGTTTGCGGAAAATAAATAATAACAATAGCCAATAACGCTACGGCTATACCTATTTTATTGATCAGGCTCAGTTTCTCTTTAAATACAAAAATGCCCACCAGCGTGCCAACCACAATAACACCAATGTTTACGGATGAAAATACTGTAGATGGATTATTGGCCAATGCCTGATGCGCTTTTAGGTAAAACAGGATATTGCCAAAGTTAGCTATCCCAAGGATCCAGCCTATAACAATCTGCGGTAGCGAGAATTTTGTTTTTTTAGTAGATACCTGGTAAACTAAACCAGCAAAGGTTAATACAAAGGCAATAATGAAGATAACAAATATAGCTGTAGTAAAAGGTACATTGCTAACCTTGGTAAGTTGTTTTAGCAGTACATCAATAATACCAAAACCCAGGAAAACTATTAACAGGTAAATCCATGAACCTTTTTCCACCTTATTACCGATTGATTTTTGCCATGGAACAGAACAGATAATAGCAATGAAAGCCAGTATAATGCCAATGGCTTTTACTGCACCTGTTGCTTCGCCAAATAAAACAAAGGCTGCTAATATTGGAATAAACAAGGATAGCCGCTGGGCCACATCTGTTCGTACAATACCAGCCTTGCGTACCGATGTAGCCATAATTACAAACACCGCTGGAAACAAAATGCCTAAGGCCAAATAGTTATAAACAGGCCCGTTCTGAATGATGCTTAATTGTGGTTTAAAAAAGAACCAGGTAAGCAAAATAGCCATTGAATAATTCCAGGTGATGGCCTGATAAACATCTACATGGTAACGTTTTGCCAGTTTTAGCAAAATAGACACGATAACACTACAGCAAATACTTAAAAAAACGAACAGCATTTATATAACTGGCTTATTGTATAACATTTTTAGGCGGTCGGCGCCCACGGGATATTCTTCGGCAAGTATACCGGTTATTTGCGGTGCTTTTATGCCTTTGTTTAAAACTTTATCGCCGGTAAACACGCGGGCTTCGTCCCATAGACCAGCTTCGATAAAGGCCTCAAGCGTACGAGCGCCTCCTTCAATAATGACAGATTGAATATCCTGAAGGTATAACTGGTATAAAATGTATTGCGGCACAAAGCGTTCAAAATCTTCAAGAGCGATGTACCTGTTTTTACCATCCACATCAAACTTAACCTCGTTAAATATCAACGTTTCGGCAGACTGATCAAATATATTCAACCCTTTATTTAATTCCAGTTTCCTGTCTATCACTACCCGCTTAGGCGAAGGGCCGTCCCAGTAACGGGTATTTAATTGCGGATTGTCACTTAATACCGTGTTTTTACCAACCAGTATAGCATCTTCCTGGCTGCGCCATTTGTGAACCAGTTTTTTTGATTCAGGGCCGGTGATCCAAAACTGGCCACCATCAGCCGGAGCAAAAAATCCGTCCTGCGTTTGTGCCCATTTCAGTATAATGTATGGTCTGTGTTTTTGTACTTTGGTAAAAAAACGTCGGTTAAGCCATTGGCATTCCTGCTCCAATACTCCGGTTATTACTTCAATACCGGCTGCCTGAAGTTTTTCGATCCCTTTCCCATCAACCTGGGCAAAAGGATCACGGCACCCAACTACAACCTTTGGGATTTGGTGTTTGATGATCAAATCTGCACATGGGGGCGTTTTGCCATAATGCGCGCAAGGCTCCAACGAAACATATATTATCGAATTTTTAAGCAATTGGACGTGGTTGGCAAACTGTTGGGCAACCTGGGCAATGGCATTAACTTCGGCATGGGCCTGGCCATACTTCCGGTGATAGCCCTCTCCTATTATTTTGCCATCGTGAACTACAACTGCACCAACCATGGGGTTCGGGCTAACATATCCTGCACCCAATTGAGCAAGCTCTAAACAGCGGCGCATATATTTTTCATGTTCAAGCATGCTGCAAAAGTAGCTTTTATGTTACTTTGTTGCATGATTACAGTTAAGGATGTTTTTGAAGATTACAGGCAGCAGATAAACGGCGTTTACGATATTAATGAAACAGAAGCCATTACGCTGCTTGTTATCGCCGAAGTTACGGGCTTATCAAGAGCGTCTATCAAAGCATTTCCGGAAAGGGAATTAACTGCCGAACAATCGAAACGGGTCAAAAATATCCTTATCGAACTTCAAACAGGAAAACCTGTTCAGTACATTATCGGCGTTACCGAGTTTTACGGCTTGCCTTTCAAAGTAAACCCTTATGTGCTGATCCCGCGCCCGGAAACTGAGGAACTGGTTGAATGGATTTTGCTTTCGGAAGGTGAAAGGTTAAAGGTGAAAGGCGAAAGGTTTTCTTTGTTGGATATAGGTACGGGGAGTGGTTGTATAGCTATCAGTTTGAAAAAGAATTTGGCATATGCTGTTGTATCAGCGATTGATATATCTGAGGGAGCCTTGCAAACGGCTAAGGAAAATGCTGTGTTAAATGAGGTAGATGTTAATTTTCTTCAGGCTGATATTTTAAATACCAAACCGGGTAATGAAAGCGCTCAATATAATATCATCGTAAGCAATCCCCCCTACGTTACTCTTGATGATAAAAAGCAGATGCACAGCAATGTGACTGATTTTGAACCACATACAGCATTGTTTGTCCCCGAACACGACCCGCTGATATTTTATCGGGCTATTGCCGGCTTTGCTTTGAATAATTTGATTGCCGGGGGCTTACTTTACTTTGAGATAAATGAAAACCTGGGTAAAGAAACAGTGGAACTATTAGCCGGTAAAGGATTTAAAAACATAGAGCTAAAAAAAGACATGAGCGGCAGGGACAGGATGATAAAAGCGCAGCTTTAATTATCACAGCTTATCGCTTGCTACTCCTTCAAATTTATAATAGTTATTGCAAAACAACCAGTAAGCTAAACCCAAGTTTAATGGGATTAGCACCCAAAGCAGCTTGAACATAATGATCCAAAACAGCACTATAAATAAACCCAGGATCCATTGCAGGTACTTATCCATATTGAGCCCGAACCAATAAAGCAGGCAGTGGAACAACATTGAGGTGCTTAAAGCTAACAGTAATAACTCTGCGGCCATAAAGGGGTTAAACCTATTGAACAGCCAGACACTTTCGGGGATCAGTAAAAAGAAATAAACAGCTGCAAAATTCAGAAAGAGCCTTTGCCTGCTGTAAGGTAAATTGCGGGAGAAACCTAATCCGTTCTCTTCAAACTTCCGTTCTTCAAATATCAAAACAATATGTGCTGTGACTACCGCAAGTATGGCAATGCCGGCGACACGTGCATCGGTTTTAACATCAGCAAACACATAAAATACCCCGGTAATGATAAGCCATGATAATGCCTTGGTGATCAGGTACGGCACTTTGCGTTTATCAAACAGGTGGTAAATATAAAGGCTGAAATAAGGTTTCCGCCATTTGCTGCTTAGTTTTAATAATAGAGATTGACTACTGCCATCAACAAGACGGTTGATTTGTCTCATATAAATAACCGCGCTTAAATAGCTTAATATTATTAAATACAACAAAATGCAAACCGGCAATACATAATAATGATTAGCAAAGCCAACACAAATTGCTATGATCGCATAAGCTATTATTGGCGATAATATAGCTGCCTGTATCCCAAACCAGCTTTTTAATTGTTTCTCCCTACTCAGAGAATTACTGCTGTAAAATAAAAAATGCTGACCAGAGGCAAAGATCTGCCCGGATACATAATGCCAGCTTTTAATGGCATAAATTAGCCAGACCGCAAATACCAACGCCATCACTGCCGAACTACTATCCATTGCCAGCATTAGGGCTTTATGATAACCTATTAAATATTGAGGCGGCACGACACCAACCATCGCCAGAAATATAAAAAGCAAGATCCCCGCATGTACCCGGAAAAAACCGCCTGCAAATATTTTTAACAATACATTGGTTAGCGGCTTCATTAGTTGATAAACTTTAGGGTTTGATCTTCAACTAATAACTCGCCCGATACGGGTAACGAGCCATCTTCCAGTACTTGGTGAGATGATAATAAGAAGCTGGTTCCCTCCTGCTCATGTCTTTCCCTGATCCAGGTATTTAATACTGCCAACGATGCCGTATCAATGGTGATAAGCGGTTCGTCGAGCAGGATCAATTTGGGATTACCTAAAAAGGCAAGCAACAGTGAAAGCTTTTTCATCATACCGCTGCTGTAAGTACCAACCGGGCGGTCGACAAAACTTTGCATTCCCATGCTTTTAATGTACCTATCTTCCTGTCCTGCCGGGGCGTCTTTAGCATCGGCAAACAGCCTGACCATTTCAGTCCCTGTTAAAAAATCAGGAAACACCGGCTCGGCTTCAGCAAAATTAACCAGCTTACGGTAAGCCACCGGTTGTTTTTTTATGCTAATACCATCACCAAGCAATATGTCGCCATTAAACGCCAGGATGCCGGCAATAGATTTTAGCAGAGTGCTTTTGCCCGATCCGTTTACTCCTTTTATCCAGTAAATACCGTTTTCAAGCTTGAGGCTTTCAATTTTTAAGGCCGGGTAACTACCGTATGATTTTTTGAAGTTTTGAAATTGCAGCATCGTTGGTTTTGACGTTAGAATAGCCTTGTTGTTACACTAAAAGAGACGCACCAAAGGCGTCTCTTAAATTATGAATTCAAAATAAATCCGAAATCGAAAACCCCAATTCCGAAATACTACAATGCAGCTCCTTCAATCAATGCACTATAAAACTCGCCAACGTCCATGCCTGCTGCCCTCACTTGTTGTGGAATCAAACTGGCTGCCGATTGACCTGGTGTGGTGTTGATCTCAATAAAGTAAAAGTCGTTGCTGCCTTCCAATAAGATAAAGTCGATCCTTGCCATGCCGCGGCAGTTAAGACGGGTATATACTTCGGTAACTATGCCGGCAATTTCATGGACCTTTTCAGGAGACAGATCTGCCGGGGTTATTTCCTGTGTTACGCCCGATGTATATTTTGCCTCGTAATCAAAAAAGTCTTTTGATGTGATAATCTCGGTGGCAGGCAATACTTTTATTTTGCCGTGCAAGCGGGCTATACCAATGCTAAATTCCCGGCCCTTAATAAATTCTTCAACCAACACCTGTGCATCTTCCTGGAAGGCGCGGTTCAATGCTTCGGGCAAACCTGCTATATTTTGCACTTTGCTCATGCCTACACTGCTACCGCCATTGTTAGGCTTAACAAATAATGGGAATTTAAGGTTAGCTGCTATGGTAGCCACATCATGCACATCGCGCTCAAATAAGCGCATGGAATGGGCGGTATGCAAACCATGAATACCATTTACAATAGCTTTGGTATAAGCCTTGTTCATGGTAATAGCCGATGTTGTAGCATCGCACGTATTATACGGGATACCCAACATATCAAAATAGCCTTGTAGCTTACCATCTTCGCCGGGAGTACCGTGAATGGTGATAAAAGCAAAATCAAATTTTATCTTTTCCTGGTTTAGGGTGATCGTAAAATCATTTTTATCTACATCAACCGTGGCGTCATCGGCCTCAAAAAACCACCTGTCGCGGGTAATCAATATAGTATAAACTTTGTAATTACTGTTTGATGCAAGGTTTGCAGCAATGTTCTTTGCACTGTTCAGGGATACTTCATATTCGCCGGTAAAGCCTCCGGCCAAAAGGGCTATATTCTTCATGATTATGGTCAGAAAGTCCGAAAGTCGGTAAAGTCCGAAAACCGGAAGCAGACCCCCAAATTTAGTAATTAGATGATGCGGTCATAATTTTTTCTAAACATCTCATCAATTAAATCAATCAGAAACTAACTGTCTGATTTACGCACTTTACCGACTTTCGGGCAACTTTAAAACTTTACGGCTAACAAAATAATTCCTATGTTTGATACTTAATTAAAAGGTTTACCCTTACATATACTGATGAGCAAATTTGGGGCTTACTTAAAATCAAAATCATTCCGGAATAACTTATTGATGGCTATTGTAACCGTGATAGCCGTTGTCTTAATAGCATTTTTCAGTCTTGGTTATTACACCCGCCACGGATCGGGCATACCTGTACCAAAGCTTAAAGGCCTTACTATTGATAAGGCTATGGATATCTTAAAAGAACAGGGATTTGGCTATAAAATAGACTCCGTTTACGTACAGGACGTAGCACCAGGCACCATCGTTGAACAGGATCCTGATCCGGGTACCAACGTTAAGGAAAACAGGGTAATTTATCTTACCATGGTAACCCTTCAGGCACCACCTGTAAGCCTGCCCGACCTTGAACAAAGCAATTACCGCGAAGCCATCGCTACCATATCAAATTACGGTTTAAAAGTAGGTGACACTACCTATCGATCAGATATTGCCCGCGACAGAATTCTTGAAGTACGTTTTGGCGGACAGGTGATAAAACCGGGAACCAAGCTCCCTAAGGGTTCCAAAATAGATTTGGTTTTGGGCGATGGCGAAGGCGCGAGCGAAGTGGAAATACCAGAATTGGTAAACCTTGACCTTGATGCTGCACGCTTTGCCATAAAAGGTGCAGGGCTAACGGTTGGCATTATTACTTATCAGGGCTCCATTACTGATTCGACTAATGTGGTTGTAGTTTCACAATACCCAATGAAAACCGACTCGTTAAGCAAAACCAGTATTGGTACGCGTATAAACCTAACTGTTTCACAAGGCACAAAAACAGATGCAGCCCCACCGGCAAATTAAAGCTACCGAACTGCTTGAACGTTTAAGTGAAGGTGAAAACCTTAATCTGATTGACGTGCGCGAGGTTATTGAGTACCACACCTACAATATTGGTGGTGATAATATTCCGCTGTCAAGCCTGGAACGTAAGCTTAACGGTTTAACTTACAACAAAACCGATGAGATAATCGTTATCTGCAAAGTTGGTTTAAGGAGCGAAACGGCCCAAGCCATTTTAGAACAGCATGGCTATAGTAATGTGCGTAATTTACGCGGTGGGTTAATAGCTGTTCAAAAACTAAAATAAATACAATCTATTCAATATCATGACCGCGGAAAAACAAGGATCAGGCATGCTCAAGAAATTTACTATAGCACTGGTAATCGTTATCGTAGTGCTTTTAGGCTTTACAGGATTCAATTATTACCTAAAATACTTTGGCCCTAACGTAACCGATAAGCAGGAATATTTATACATCCACACGGGTGCAACTTTTAACGATGTTTTTAAAACTATCCAGGATGAGGGTATCGTTAAAGATACTGCTTCATTTGCGTGGGCTGCCCGTAATATGAATTATGTCGCCCGTGTTAAGCCGGGTAAATACCGCCTTCACGCAGGGCTGGGTAACCGTAAGCTTATTAATATGCTGGCATCGGGAACCCAGGAACCTGTTAAAGTTGAATTTCATGGCTTGAGGCTTAAAGAACAATTTGCCGGTTTTATCTCTAAAAAGATAGAACCCGATTCAATGGCGATTATCCGACTGCTCGATTCGGCAAGTTTTGTAAGTAAATATGGTTTTACTACTGATAATGTGTATACGGTGATGATGCCCGACTCGTACCAAATGTATTGGAATACAAGCCCTGAAAAATTCTTTACACGGATGTATGACCATTACCAGGCCTTTTGGACACCTGAACGCAAGAAACTGGCTGCTGCAATAAACCTTACTCCGCAGGAAGTATCTGTTTTGGCATCAATAGTTGATGCCGAAGCGCTGCATGACGATGAAATGCCTGCTGTCGCGGGCTTATATCTTAATCGTCTAAAAAAAGGGATGACACTGGATGCCGATCCTACTGTGATCTTCGCAATGAATGATTTTACTATAAAACGTGTACTCACCCGTTACCTTTCATACAATTCGCCATACAACACTTATCTGCATAAAGGTTTACCTCCGGGCCCTATCATGATGCCGTCAGTTAATGCTGTAAAAGCCGTGCTCAACTATCAAAAGAACGATTACATTTACATGTGCGCCAAAGCTGATTTTTCGGGGTACCATGCCTTTGCTACCAATGTGGCCGACCATTTGGTTAACGCACATAAATTTCAACAAGCCCTTAACGAACGTAATATCCTCAGGTAATGTTTGAGCACACCAGCAAAATACGGGTGCGCTACGGCGAAACCGATCAGATGGGCTATATGTACTACGGCAACTACGCCGAGTTTTATGAAGTTGGCCGTGTAGAAATGCTCCGCAGTCTCGGCCTTACTTATAAAGGTATGGAAGAATCGGGTATTATGATGCCGGTGCTTGAGCTTAAATGTAAGTACTTAAAACCTGCTTTGTATGACGAGGAGATCAGCATCAGGGTAATTATGGATAAATTGCCAGGTATCCGCATCCATTTCAAGTATGAGCTTACAAACCCTAAAGGCGAACTCATTAACACCGGCGAAACGCTATTGGTGTTCATCAATATGAAAAACAACCGCCCGTGCTTGCCGCCGCAGGATTTTACCGATAGATTAATGCCCTTTTTTAAGTAGATTTGGTGTAAATGAAATGGCTGCACCGCTTTTTATTACGATTTACGTTTTACAGGTACATCATTGAGTGGACAAAGTCTGTCATCATTCCGGGTTTCAGGCCATTGCCGCTATATACAGTTATTGATTTTTTTGTAAAAGAAATCACCAACAACTCACTCATTAATCGGGCTTATGCATTGGCATATAGCTTTATGCTGGCCATTTTTCCGGCAACGATCTTTTTGTTTACGCTTATCCCCTACGTACCTATTAAACATTTCAGGGGCAACTTGATGATGGTGCTGGCCTCTGTAATGCCTACAAACGCTTATATGGCTTTCAGGGAAACCCTTTTTGATATCGTAAGCAACCAAAATGGCAAGTTGCTTTCATTTGGTTTCCTGTCAACTTTATATTTTGCAACCAACGGAGTTATCAACCTGATGAAAGCCTTCAACAAATCTTCGCTGATTGAGGATAAACGAAGCTGGATTAAACGTAGGCTGGTAGCGACGGGGATTACCGTGGCCATCAGTTTTGCATTATTACTGGCAATCTCCATACTCATCCTGGGGCAGTCTGCTATCAAATTTATCCAATCGCACGTTGCATCCACAAATCACTTTTGGGTTTACCCGGTAATGCTGTTCAGGTGGGTGATTATTGTGGTGATTATTTTTGTGACTATCGGTTGCCTGTACCGTTACGCCCCTGCGCATAAAAAGAAATGGAACTTTGTAAATCCCGGTTCCATACTGGCTACAGCGCTGGCAGTTTTAACTTCGCTGGGGTTCTCTTATTACATCAACAATTTTTCATCATACAACAAAGTCTACGGGTCTATCGGTACGCTCATTGTGGTCATGATCTGGATGTACATAAACTCGTTAATTTTGATCATCGGGTTCGAATTAAATGCGTCGGTGGAGCTCTCCAAGCGCACAATTCGCATTGTAAAACCCAGATTTAACACTTTTAGGGCAAAAAAAACAGAGTAAACAAAAAATTAACTTTCTGTTAATCAGTAATTTATGTAGATTATTTAATTAAATTAAAAAAAGTGCAATTCAAATTTGCCAATTCGCTTCGGATTTGTACTTTTGTCGCCGGAGAGTTGGCAGAGTGGTCGATTGCGGCAGTCTTGAAAACTGTTGAACTGTGAAAGGTTCCTGGGGTTCGAATCCCTAACTCTCCGCCAAGTAATATTCACTTAGAATCAAAAGCGCTGTAAATGAATTACTTACGGCGCTTTTTTGTTTTTAACCCACACCAAGATAAACCAATAAATCGCTTTGTTCCAGTGACCTGCGGGTGACCTTTTTAGAGGTGAAACCGCTGGTCACCGGAATGCTTATAAGTTACTGTTATTGAGCCTGTTTAGTATTTAAACATCTTGATTACAGGAGGATATGTAACTAATTTTATTCACTTAAAAGCTTCAGCGATGAACAAATCTTTTAACCTCCTCTTTTACGTAAAGAGATCAAAAACAAATGCCGAAGGCCTCGCCCCTGTTTACCTGCGTATCACTATCGATGGCGTGCGCATCGAAGTCTCCTCTAAACGCTATGTCAACCCCGACAAATGGAATACAAACGCTCAAAAGTTAACCGGGAACAATGAGGAAACGAAAAGCATCAATGCTTACCTGAAAACATTAGAACACCAGGTGTACGATGTCCACCGGGATATGATAGAGCGTAAGTTGCTGATCACCGCTCCCAACTTAAAAGACAGACTTCTCGGCGGAAAACCATCACCCGGAAAAATGCTGGTGCCAATATTCCAGGAACATAACCGTCAGGTTGCTGCGCTTATTGGCAAAGAATATGCAAAGGGGACGCTTGATCGATACGAGACAAGTCTCAAACATACACAAGCATTCCTGCAATGGAAATTTAACTCCTGCGATATCGATATCCGGGCAATCGACCACGAGTTTATTATGGCTTATGATTTTTACTTACGTTCGGAAAGAAGTTGCAACAATAACTCAACTGTTAAGTATCTGAAGAACTTTAAAAAGATAATACTCATTTGTATCGCAAACGGATGGCTTGATAAAGATCCGTTTGTCAAATACAAACCCAAAGTTAAAGAGGTTAAACGCGATTTCTTAAACGCCGAAGAATTGGAAGTGATGGCCAATAAGAAACTTGTCAGCGACCGGGTATCACAGGTAAGGGATATTTTTCTTTTCAGTTGCTACACAGGCTTAGCTTATGCGGACGTTAAGAAATTAAAACGTTCAGAGATCGTAACCGGAATCGACGGGCAGAAATGGGTTTATACCAGTCGTCAGAAAACAGATACCTCTTCAAGAATCCCTTTACTTCCCCAAGCAATGGAATCAATGGCAAAATATGAAGACCACCCTCAATGTGTGAATGATGGTTTATTGCTTCCTGTATTGAGCAACCAAAAGATGAATAGCTATCTGAAGGAAATAGCCGATGCCTGCGGCATCAACAAGGAATTGACTTACCACATAGCCCGCCATACTTTTGCAACGACTGTAACACTTGCAAATGGCGTTTCTATCGAAAGTGTATCTAAGATGCTCGGCCATACCAATATCAAAACAACCCAGCACTATGCGAAAATCCTAGATATGAAAGTGGCGCAGGACATGTCTAAACTTAGGAAGCTTTATTAGCGCTTGAATTAATCATCAACCTTGCGGTTATTGTTTAGCTGCAAGGTTAGTCATTTACATGTTTAATAAGGAATAGATGAACCAGCAAAAAAACAATCAAAGTAATGGACTGAGTGAAGCTTCTGAAAGGTCAGCTGAACAGAACAAATGGAGGCATGAAAGTTTAATCAACAGCGAGAAAAACGTTAAAAATTATCCAAAAGTTTGTCTCCCAGATCACGCTTCACAACTTGTACAGATCAGCTTAAAACTGGACAAGTTGAACAATCGTCAAGCGGATAAGCAATTAGAACTCGCTGTAGATAGCTTCGATAAAAAGCTTGACAAAGTGCTTCAATCCTATTCAAAAAAAGTAAAACTGAAGATTCTAATTGTTTATTTCGGCTTGGTTACAGCCACTGCAATTTCCTTTGGATTTGCAGTGGCCTTAAAAATAGAGACCAATGTGCTGATGGAGTTATTACAAAAAAATGCAGATAACTTGAATAAACCGACAGCTACCCAATCACAGTCATTTAATCCGACGCTGTCTGATATGCCAATCAGACAACGAAGAGAACGTCACCGTCACGTTATTATTAAATAGTAATTTGTAAGACTATGTATAAAACACTAAATTTGAAAGAGTTCGTCACTCAGGACACATTTAATATTGTTTACGACGACCAACAAAAAGCAACAGCTGTTCTTGTCCCTGTAAGCCATTGGCACCCGGCAAAGGCAGCTGAATTACAATTGCTAATGGAACAACTAACCTACATACCCGTTTTTGAATGTTCTCTAAAAGAGATCGAAGAGCGGTTGTGCCCTGAAATCCAAAACGTAGAATTCGAAAACACACGTCTGGGACACTATAATGTTTACGAGCCTGCCGAAAATCAAGAGCATAAAAATCATGTAATCCGTGAATATGCCGATCACCGCGAGTTGGTGGAGGTAGATGTCAACACAGGCAAAAGCCAGATAATTAGCAGGAAATTTTAATGGATCAGCCGGAACTGTTTGTTTTTGCCGGGCCCAACGGAGCTGGTAAAAGCACGCTGTCATCCTCTATGGTGCCACCTGGCACCCCTATTTTTGATGGCGATAAGGAATTTATACTGCTTAAAAAGCAATTTCCGGGGTTAGACAGTGGTAATCTATATGATGCGGTTAACGGGCATATATTTTCGGATTGGAAAGAAACCATGCAAAACAGAAATACAACCTGTGCTTTCGAAACTAATTTCCGAACAGAAGATATCATGAAATCAGTCAATGAATTTAAGATCAATGGCTATAGTACCCGATTGTTTTTCTTTGGCCTGGATGATATTGCCATGTCTTTTGAACGTGTACTCTTAAGAGTAGCCAAAGGCGGTCATGACGTATCAGCAGATAACATCAAAGCAAATTATAAAGAGTCTTTAATTAATCTGCAAAAGTATTACCATGCTTTTGAGCAGGTTATTTTAATGAAAGCCGCATCTAAGGAAAACGGACAGGGCGTTTCAGTTTATCTAAAATTTGCCGGTGGTAAGATTATCGATGAATCTGTTAATTTACCCCATTGGGTCAATCGCATTGCGATAGATATGAGAACATTTGTAAAGCAAATGAAAGTGCAACAAGATATAGTCCCCCCCAAACATACTCAGAATCCTGGGCGTTCATTGGGCAGTGGTGGAGTTAAGCGTTAATTTGAGGTGGGAATTAGGATATCAAGCATTTCCCATATATTCCATTGTGCAAGCTAAGTCATTCACCGCTTAAACAACCGGAGCTGTTAGCAGGAAAACTGTCAAGGGCCGGCGATAGCCGGTTTACATGCCCTTGACGGTTTTTCTGCGTAGCTAATTTTGTGACTGCGGTGCTGTGACTAACCCATAGCCTGTGGGCGAGAAAGGCAGGTGTGTATGAGGAACGAATACACTCCTGCATGTGCGGTGGCGAGGCTGGCGGCGTAATGGAACCCGGAGCGAAACGCGTGGTGTAATGCAGCCGCCTGCCGCAGCCGCATGGCCGTCCGCTCCTATCAAAAAAGAAAACAGGGCAAACGTATTCATTTAGCCGATCTTACTTTGTTCAGGTTATCCCTCGCCGCTTTCTGATCCTTGTCTGCCTGATCGGCAATAGCTTTAGCGGCAGCAATAGCCTGTTGTTTCTCTATCGCCTTTTCAGCCTTAGCGATAAAAGCATCCGGATCATCCTTTAACTCTGTAATAATTGTTTCCGCAGTTTTAGGATACATCGCCCTAACCAGCCAGAAATTATAAGCCTCCTCGTTTAACCGGTCGTTTTGTTGGTTAAGATATAAAGCTGTGCCAAATGATCCGGCAGTAACAACAAAAGCTACCACAACTCCGATAATCAGGCTTTTTGACCATGCCCCGAAATGATGATGATTTTTGACACCGATCACTTTAGGCACCCTCGAAACCACATCTTTTAATTCATCCATCTGTTGCTGGATCTTTTTATCATCGTAACGCTTATTGGCCGTTTCGATCTTGATGGTTATCCGGTCTAATGTTTCCTTGTATTGCTGTAAAAAACTCTTTAGAAAGTCGGGCATTTCGGTTTCTATTATTGCAATACTTTGAATGAACCCCTGTATCAGTTCCTCCAACATCGTTACTTTTTCTTCCAGTTCTTCCTGTTGCATAATTCCTGAATTTGAATAGTTAAATAATCATTTTGCAATCACGCTACCTGGTGATCCTTTGTGACTGCGAATGCTCTGCTTCATGTTTCTTTCGTTTCCTTTTGGCTATATCCGCATCCCCCATCGGATCGGGCGGACCGGCAACAAACTGCGGTTCCAGCAACGTTTCCAGTATGCCTTTACCGCCAGTTTGAACGTGTACCTCATCAGCCTCGCCATGCTGCTTGATCGCATCCCGTAACTGCTCGGCTAATGAAGGTGAATCTACTTTTCTTACTATATCTTCCTGCTGCGCCTGTAGATTCCGGTTAAGCTGCGTATTAATCCCGACATAGCTCAAACTCCGGTCAATAGCAGATCCTTTCATTTTGATATCGCCCTTTTCAAAAGAAATGCCCTGTACGTCATTGCTGCCGCTCCTATATTTATAAGCGATTCCAATACCCTGTTTTTGCAAATTCGCTTCCAGCTGTTTCCAGTCTCCTGACTGCTTAAGCGCAGCTTTAATCACATCAAAAAGTTCGTACCGGATTTTCTCTTTTCCTTTTAAGGCCTGCCTGTTCACCTGTTCTTTGCCTTCCCCTATATGATAGCTGTATTTCAGCGTGATCTCTTTGCAGGCTTTCACATTTTTCGCAAAATTATTTTTATCGGTAATGGTGTTGCCGTTATTATCTACCCTGTTATAGATCACATGTAAATGCGGATGCTCGCTGTCATGGTGACGAACTACAACAAACTGGGTATTACAGATACCCACTTTATCCATGTATTCTTTTGCCCGCTCCACCATAATTTGATCACTTAGCTTAGACAGATCTTCCTTGCTCCAGCTTAAAACCAGGTGCCCCACAGCTTTGCCTAATTCCGGCCTCATCTTTCGTTGCAGGTTAAAATCACGGGTGATCGTTCCTGCGTCCTGTATCCGCACGCCTTCGGCAGCAATGACCTTTGCATCCTGCTTATTTACTACATATCGGACACAGCCGCCAAAGCTTCGCCCGGTGATTGGTTTACCCATCATGGCCGCTGATCTTAGTTAACAAGTCCTCGATCTGTTTCAGCAAGGCCTGGCATTTCAGGGCGAGTGAGAAAAGCCCGGCCACATGGGCAAGGTGTGTCAGCTGGTTAAGGTTATTGGCAAGCCCCGCCAGCATCCTGAACCAACTTGTTTCTTCTACCGAAAATCGCGGGAAAACTTTCGCGCTTTTGGCAGCACTGCGGAACCATTCACTGGATTTTAATCCGGCCCTCTTTGCCCGCCCATCGATCAGAACACGTTCCGTCGGCGTTAACCGTACCATCAGAAAATCGCTCCTGCTTACTGTTTTCTTCGGTCTGCCGGGCAACCGCTTTTTCTGAGTTTTATCTTTTTCGGTTGATCCTGTCATAAAATCACGTTCTTAAAACTTCTTCCCAAACCGACCAACGGGAGCGAGTTACCGGATCACCCCGGCGGGGTGTATCCGGGTTTTTGTGAAGCAAAAACATTAACTCGCTCCCTTCGGGTCGTAGATCTCTCCGCCATATATCCAGCTATCTGTATATGTGCTGCATACCGCTTGCGGTATGCTATTCCAATGTTGCAAAACGAAGTTTTGCGCGGATTCAGACACCATGCTTTTTCGCCGCTGCTTGTGCTTCCAGCCAGTAAACCAGGCTGCCCTGCTTTGGGTGATAGGAAGGTTGATACCGGATATAACCACACTCATTCAGCTCCCTGATGCACTTATGGTAAGTGGCAATGGATGCTATCTTGGAAAACGCCATGAGGATTTTCCGGGTCACACTAAATGGGCTGATAAAACCGTTTCGCTGCCAGCAAACAAACAGACCGGTAAACAGGCTAAGGTGGGTTGGCAGCAAGCGATTATCTTTTTCCATCTGTTTAAGCAGGCTTGCAAAACCCGCCAGTTCTTTAACAATTTCCTTTTGCAGTTTCATTTGCCTTCTCCTTCCAGGATCTTGTTGATGTCTTCCAACTTATAGTACATGATGCTACCCACTTTGGTAAACCGCAGCGTACCGTTGATCCGAAGGTTTTGAAGCGTACCGGGCGATATCCCCAACAGTTTTCTAACCTCCACGCTCTTTAACCATTTTTTTGTACTGGCTTGTCCCGGCTGTATGATCCGTTTGATCTCGTTAAGCAGATCGCTTTTAAATTCCAGTAAATCCCCTTTGGTGATTAATTCCACATTCATCTGTTCCTCCTTGTTTAATTGTTAATGGTTTGTTGCATGGCATTAAGTACTTCACTTTTTCTGAAGTACACCCTTTTATGCAGGCGCAAATAGGGTAAGCCTTTTTTCATCCAATCGGTAAGCGTAACGAGAGACACGCCTAGTTCGGCGGCAAGTTCCTGCTTGGATAAAAGTCTTTCTGAGTTTGGCAGCTCGTTGCCGCCCGTTTTAAAATGTTCCTGTAGTTCTGCCCTCACTGCCTGGCGTATGCACAGGCTAAGAGCTTCTTGATTGATGATCTGCATAGCATTTGTTTTGGAACAAATGTGTGCGGTACAGAATAAATTTCTTGACCATGCAGAATTGCTTGGTTAAAATGGAGTAGTTTGGAAAAAGCTAAAGATGCTTATAACATACTGATTGACAAATTGATGCTATATTGGCGAATAGCTAATTACATTGCCAGCAAAAGAAAAATTAACTCCTCTTTTTCGCAGGATTGATCGTAAAAAGCTTGGATTTTGCAGGGATGTCGGCGTGTTTATCTCCGGGTTCGCGCTTGTCACTCGGGAAATAACGGCGTATGGTTTCATAATTGATCTCTTTGTCTCCCTCGCGGAAATACTTGCAGATCATTTTCATCCAAACACTCTGCGTCTGAGAAAACATCAGTTCTTTCCCTTCAGGTGTTTTAAGTTCCTGCATTTGCAAATGCAGGTGTAAAACGGTATTTCGGTAGCCCTCTGGGATATTGATATAGCCTTCAGTTTCAAAAGCCGTTGCTTTCTTGAGATCGGCTTTCAATCGAGTTACCTCTTGTTTAAGTGCGAATATTTCTGATTCCTGCTGCGCTATTACTGCATCATTTGATTTGTGAATGTTCCAACGGTCAAGCGAAATCAGCATTGACGTAAACTTTTGCAATCGTACGATTTCCCGCTCATTCCTTAAATGGTGCTCATCATAAACATTAGTACCTAACAACACCTTTAATTGCCTTTCAATGAGCGACCAAAAATATTTAAAGAAGATCTGTTCTTTACCATCTGGATGTTGGGACAGATAATAAGCCAGGTGGCGCTGGTAAAATTCATCTATGCGATCATCTCGAATGGTAAACACTCTTTTAAAAAAGTGTTTTAAAAAATGTGACCTGTCCCATTGTAAGGGATTTCCAATATCAAGACTATCTTTTGAAAAATCAAAGCGGTCGCGAGGCTTGAAGTAAGTGACGCTCATAGACAGGTGATTTATTCAAAAATAAGTTTTTCTGCGTTCGGAAAAAAAATTAAAAGAAAGTAACATGTTAAATACTCAAGAGCTTTTCTAAGTTTATTTGTGGCAATAGATATAAGCAAAAAGGTATCATTAAAAAATCTCTCGCGCACCAAGGTCTGATCTATAACGATGTGCTTAGTAAGGTATCGCAAAGGAACAACTGTCAGGATTCGTCGGCCATCGTAAATTTAGCGCAATGATCGCTGATCAGCAATTGCTCGCGCTAGTTTTTCCTCCGGTCTTTAAATTACACATAGAAATAAACACCTTCAATTTGCCACGATCTGCTCGGTTAAGTCCCGCAATTCGTGGGGAATCGGTCTAAAAATAATGCGTAAAATAACTGATTTTAAAATTGTAAAAATGATAATCACTGCGCAAGGTATCCCCCATCAATGTTATAGTACGAGCCGGTAACAAATGATGACTTGTCGCAATTAAGCCATAAAGATAGCTCAGCGACTTCTTCCGGTTTACCCAGCCGTCCCATTGGATGCATGCCTTTCACTTTATCCATAGTTCCCTTATCCAAGATGTTTAGCATCGGCGTTAGTATATAGCCGGGACCTACGGAATTTACGCGAACACCCTTGTCTGCATATTCAAGAGCAGCGGCCTCCGTCAAGCCAATAACTCCATGTTTAGCTGCTACATACGCAGCAGAACCTTTAGTTCCCACCTTTCCCAGAATAGAAGCCATATTAACGATGCTGCCACCTCCGGAGGCTATTAAAGCAGGAATCTGAAAATGCATGCCATAAAAAATGCCAGACAAGTTAGTGCTGATTACTTTGTCCCAACCATCGATAGGATAATCGCCAACGGTGTTTAATGGCCCCCCTATTCCTGAGTTGTTTACTACTACATGCAACCCACCAAACTGATGAACAGTTCTGTCAACCATTTTTTTGTGTTCATGTGGCAGAGAAGTATCGGCTTTAACAAAAATAGAATCGCCACCGAACGCTTTTATGCGCTGAACAGTTTCCATCCCTCTCGGTTCATCAATGTCAGAAACAACAATTCTGGCGCCTTCTGAAGCGTATAAAATTGCTATAGCCTTGCCTATGCCCGAACCAGCTCCGGTAATCAAGGCGACTTTGTTCTCTAAAATCCTCATTCTGTATTATTTAAAAGTTAATCATCGTTCTATAGTCTATTTTAAGCGTTCCATCTGCTTTTTTGAGGTTTGATTTACACTTCCCACCGCCAATTTTTTATCTCAGGCATATCTTCTCCATAAGCACAGATAAATTGTTTATGCTCAACTAGCTTATCCATTAACTTCTGTTTTAAATATGTGCCTTTACTGCCAAGGGTAGCCACGCGGTCAATAACATCGATAGTTAGATGAAACCTGTCCATTTCATTTAAAACAGTCATATCAAACGAGGTAGTAATTGTACCTTCTTCCTTGTATCCCCTTACATGAATGTTGTTGTTATTGGTACGGTTATAGGTAAGCCGGTGAATTAGCCAGGGGTAACCATGAAAAGCAAAAATCACAGGTTTATTAGTCGTAAATAGAGAGTCGAAGTCATGATCACTCAGGCCATGTGGATGCCCGGATTGCTTTTCGAGCTTCAAAAGGTCAACTACGTTAATCACCCTTATTTTTAAATTCGGCAGGTGCTCCCTTAAAATGGATACCGAGGCAAGGGTTTCGAGCGTTGGAATATCTCCGCAACATGCCATCACTACATCCGGATCGCAATCCAGATCGTTACTTGCCCAATCCCAAATCCCGATGCCTCTTGTACAATGATCTACAGCATTCTTCATATTTAACCATTGCGGCGAAGGGTGTTTCCCGGCAACTACAACATTTACGTAATGGCTGCTCCGCAGGCAATGATCCATTACAGACAGCAGGCAATTAGAATCGGGCGGTAGGTAAACTCTCACAATCTCTGATTTTTTATTGATCACATGATCTATAAAACCAGGGTCCTGATGGGTAAAACCGTTATGGTCCTGACGCCAAACGGTAGATGTAAGTAGGATATTTAATGACGCTATCTTTCTTCGCCATGGGATCTCGCTGGTCATCTTGAGCCATTTGGCATGCTGATTAAACATCGAATCTACAATATGGATAAATGCTTCATAGCAGTTAAACAGTCCATGCCTGCCGGTAAGCAGGTATCCTTCCAGCCAGCCTTCGCATTGATGTTCACTCAACATTTCCATTACCCTTCCGGTTGCAGCCAAGTATTCATCATTTGAATCAACATCGGCATTCCATTGCCTGTTGGTTACTTCAAAAACAGCTTCCAGTTTATTCGAAACCGTTTCATCCGGACCAAAAACGCGGAAATTTTGAGGATTAAGGGATATAACGTCCCGTAGAAAACGTCCGGATACGTGTACATCACCCTCCCCCGCAACACCAGAGGCAGGTACATTTACGGCGTATTGCTGAAAATCCGGAAGGCGCAGTTCTTTCAACAAAAGTCCGCCGTTAGCATGAGGATTTGCCCCCATTCGCCGGTTGCCCTTCGGTGCTATCTCTGCAATTTCCTTCTTCAACCTGCCATTTACATCAAACAACTCCCCGGGCCTATAGCTTTTCAACCAGCTTTCAAGCATTTGTAAATGATTACCAGATGCTGATGAAACCGTAAGAGGGATTTGATGTGAGCGGAATGTACCTTCTATTTGTTTGCCGTCAACTATTTTAGGCCCTGTCCAGCCTTTGGGTGACCGAAGAATAACCATCGGCCATTTTGGCCTCTCCATTCCGGGGTGTTCTGCGGCATTATATTTAATTTGCTTGAGGTAGTGTATCGCTTGCTCTAAAGCTGCCGCCATAGCTTGGTGCATAAATTCAGGATCTGATCCTTCAACAAATATCGGGCTATAACCATAACCTTGAAATAGTTGTTCCAGCTCATCATGAGGTAAACGGGCCAATACGGTAGGGTTGGATATCTTATAACCGTTCAAGTGCAAAATGGGCAATACGGCGCCATCTGTAAGCGGATTTAGAAACTTGTTAGAGTGCCAGGCAGTTGCAAGCGGCCCTGTTTCGGCCTCGCCATCGCCAACAACACAGGCAACGATTAAATCGGGGTTATCAAGTACAGCACCGAACGCGTGACTTAACGAATAACCAAGCTCTCCACCTTCGTGCATCGATCCCGGTGTTTGCGGCGACGCGTGACTGGAAATACCGCCGGGGAATGAGAACTGTTTGAATAGTTTTTTCATCCCTGCTTTATCCTGGCTAACTTCGGGATATATTTCACTATAGGTACCCTCAAGGTAGGTGCCTGCAACTACGGCAGGCCCCCCGTGCCCGGGACCGGAAATATAAAGCATGTTTAGCTCATACCGATTAATAAGCCTGTTAAGGTGTGTGTATATAAAGTTTTGACCAGGTGTGGTTCCCCAGTGCCCCAATTGCATCTTTTTTATATGCTCCATTTTTAAAGGCTCATCCAGCAGCGGATTATCGCACAGGTAAAGCTGGCCAACAGATAAATAATTTGCTGCACGCCAATACGCATCCAATTTTGTTAAACAATCATCGGTTAACGGCGCATTCTCGTTTTTGGTAATATCAGTTATCATTTTCATCTCTTAATTTTTAAAATTCAAATGTTCATTAATTCATTAACCATCTCAGCCATCATTAGCTCTTCATCGGTTGGCATTACATAAACTTTAACCCTCGCTTCAGCTAATGATATGACATTTTCGTTTTTTTGATTTGCTTCGTAATTAAGCTCAATTCCTAAAAATTCAAGCCCGGAGCATGCCTTTTTTCGTATCACTGCTGCATTTTCCCCTATTCCACCTGTGAAAACTAAAGTGTCAATACCACTTAAAGCGGCAGTGAGGGCTCCAATATTTTTTTTAACATAATAGCAGAACAGATCTACCGCTTCTACTGCAAGATAATCCGTTGCGTCCCGCGAAAGCAGGTCATGCATGTCGCCGCTGCTTCCGGAAACGCCTAAAAGTCCCGACTCATGGTTGGTCATGTGGATAAACTGATCGGCAGTAAGACCCTCATGCTTCATAATGTGCCAGGCCACGCCAGGGTCAATATCTCCCGACCGGGTGCTCATTGGCAACCCCGAAGCGGGGGTAAACCCCATGGTGGTATCCACGCTTTTGCCGTCCTTCACCGCTGCCAGGCTCGAACCATTACCTAAGTGCGCAATGATAATTTTGCCTTCCCCGTTGCCCTCTGCCTTTAACTTTTGCATAATATATTGATACGAGAGGCCGTGGAAACCGTAACGCCTTATTCCAGATTGTGTAAAGCGCCTTGGCAATGGCAGTAATTTGGCTACGGCTGGCATATCCTGATGGAAATATGAATCGAAACAAACGTATTGAGGCAATTGCGGATAATGATACCTGAAAGCTTCGATCAGCTTAATTTCGTTTGGCAGATGCTCCGGATCATCACCGGCTTCCTTTTTTAAAGTGGATAACATGTGGTCATTAACAATGGCGGGTGAGCAATCCTCCATGCCATGCACCATCCTGTGCGCTATGACTTTAACCTGAGCGAATAAGGGTTGGCATTCAAGCCAGTCTACAATGAATTTTATCGCCGACACATAATCAGTAACATCATTAGGGAGTGTTTCAATTTCGGAGAACTGATTCCTCGTAAGTTCAAATGACATTCCGGGCAGACCAATGCGGATTATCCTACCTTCTCCTATTTTCTGAACATTAGCAGTCAGGCGGAATAAAGAGAATTTGATACTTGATGAACCTGCATTAATTGCAAGTAATGCTGCCGGGGTTGGAACTTTTGGGTTCATTTTCAGATATTTAAATACTGTAACAAATACTAAACGCCCAATATTCGTTTAATGAAACCGGGCTACTGATTATTGAAAGAAAACTAATGACAATGTCACCTATGGCCGGATACACGCCGGCTTATTTCCTTTATCTTTATTGAAATAACAATTCTGAATATTCCAGCCCCTAAAAAAGCAAGCCCGGTCCAAATGATCAGATTTGCTATTCCAAAAGCAGGATAGGCAAGTATCCCCACCGAGAAAAAAACAACAACAAGGCTGTTAAATAAGATCCAGCCCCAACTCGAAATACCGTAGGCACGCATATCGATAGCACTTCCAATCCCCATTATCCCTCTAACCAGCAACCAAAAGCCAATAATAATCGGAAGTAACATCATGGTTATTGAAGGATAGCTAAAGAGGTAACTTCCAATAGCAATATCAATGAGCCCGCTTGCCAATAACCACCCCCAGCGCTCAATATGTCTGATGCTCATGAGGGATACAATGGCTTCAAAAAAACCTGTTATGATCATGCCTACCGCAAACGTAAGGCTGAGCGATAAGTAGGACTGTAGCGGCGATAAAATGATCCACACGCCAAGAATAGAAAGTAATATCCCTGATAATAGCATCAACACCCAATATCTTGAGGGCACTATGGCACTTTTATAAACTCCTGCTTCCATTGCTTGTTTTTTTTGCTTTAGATCAAAGAAAAAGTTGCACCGGTGCTACCAGGCACAGGCGCAACGTGGTTTGATCAGTCAATATTAATTTTCCTTTTCTCCGTTGTGTCCTGCTTTGTTTTGCGGATATCAATAGTCAGTAATCCGTGATTGTAGTTTGCTTTGATATGCTCGTTGTCCACATTGTCCGGCAAGCGAAAAGTGCGGGTAAACGAAGTATTAGAAAACTCCTTACGGGTATAATTTTTCTTTTCTTCGTTATGTTCCTCGCTGGTTTCCGCACTTATAGTTAACAAGCCATTTTCGGTACTGATATTAAAATCATCTTTTTTAAAACCCGGAGCGGCAACTTCAAGCTCATAATTATCCTTTGTATCACGAATGTTTACCGCGGGCAATAATTCCTGATTTAAAAAAGGGAGTGTAAAAAACCGGTCGTTGTTCCAAAAATCTTCCATCATCGAACGTAATGAAGGGGTGCTGTTTGATTTTACTAATGTTGACATAGCGGTATGTATTAAGTTTATAATGCAAAATTGGAAACAAACCATTTAACGTAACATGACGGCCGTCACAATAAGGTATGATATTCAACATCAAAGTGTTGCAGTGGCTGAATAATCGATGTCCAATATCAGTATTCCTGATGATCACGATCATTTGCAGCATGACTTATTATGCAAAAATTTGTATAAACAATTTCAATAACATTAAACCAATTTGTCATCATGAAAACTATCCTTGCACTTACCGATTTTTCAGATAATTCAGTAAACGCGGCTAACTCAGCCGTGTTGCTTGCGGGTAAATTACATGCCAACATGCTGTTGTATCATAATTATGAAACGATAGCTATAGCCTCTACTTTTTCTGGCGGCCCTTACGTAGATGAAGAGTTTTTTTTAGCTACCACTGAAACAAAGAAAAAGCTTGACCACCAGCTAAACGCCCTTCAATACATTGCCGATGACATTGATAAAAGCTATCGTAAACCAACACTCAAAGGTTTAAGTGGTGATGGAAACCTGGAAGACAACCTAAAACAGGTAATTGACGAAAACCAAATCGAATTTATAACTATGGGCGCACCATCAAGTACATCAATAGACCATTTGTTTTTTGGCAGTGAAACGAATAAAATAATAAGGCATGCTCAAAAACCCGTACTTGTTATACCTGCCAATGGTGCTTTAGCAGATATTAAAAATGTAGTATTCGCCACAACTTTTGATGAACCCGACATCCAGGCCCTACACTATTTAATAAACCTTGGCAAAACCTTTCATTTTAGCATCGAAGTGGTACACGTAAATCAACAGGTTAAGGACAAGCAGCAACAGATTGAAAAGGAAGCGGCATTCCAAAAACACATAGCCAAATTTGGGTATGATAAAATCTCGTTCAGAAACCTTGGAGGTCATGATGTTGCAGACAGGCTGCACCGTCATTGTGCTGAGGTAAAACCCGATATTCTTGCTGTAGTTCATCATCAGCATTCATTCTTCAGGCGCTATTTTGAGCACAGCACAACTAAAGATGCTCTCGAAGATTTAAAACTGCCATTATTTATTTTTCCTACAACCGTATAATGCGTACCCGCATCATCAATGATCTGTTATTCAACTACAAAGGCTTACAACGTTAGAACACTTAACTGTTTTTCCAATGTTGTAAGCCATTATTATAACAGCTATCAGAAAAAAACAATTTTCAGCAATTGGCAACTTACTGTGTAGCGAGAGAGTTAATTAAAAAAATAGCACCAGGCTCAATTTGGCTTTCAATATTGATAGTATTCTGTATTAATTCGAGATAACGCTTAACAATATTGCGGTTCAAGCCGGTAAATCCTCTCTGTTGAACCCGTTAAATATCAGCAGATAATTTAAATGTGCTCGAGCAACCATTTCATTGGCTTTATGGGGTTAGCTGGTTTTAGACCGAAAGCTTTGATACTCTTCTCTGCTATCAGGCTAACTGCTTCTTGTATATCATCGGTAATCAGGTATAATTTTGTATCATTGGGCCCAATGGTTCCATTCGCCTCCATCAGGTTGATATGTTCCACAAGCTCCCTGTGATAAGCTTTGCCGAAAATAATAACGGGAAAGTTTTCTATTTTATGGGTTTGAATCAGGGTAAGTGCTTCAAAATACTCATCCATAGTGCCGTAACCGCCCGGCATGACTACAAAGGCAAAAGAATATTTGACCAGCAATACTTTCCTGATAAAAAAATGCTTCATATAAACCCACTTATCGAGGTAACGATTGGGTTTCTGCTCCACTGGTAGCTGAATATTACAGGCTACCGATTTGCCGCCAACATCCTTAGCACCACGATTGGCTGCTTCCATAAGTCCAGGCCCCCCTCCGGTCATTATAGTAAACCCAAGTTTGGCAAATTCGGCCGCGGCTTTTCGGGTAAGCTCATAATAAGGGTGATCTTCATTAAACCTCGCCGAACCGAAAATGGTAATACAAGGGCCGATAAAATGCAAAGCACGGAAGCCCTTTATAAACTCCCACATGGTTTCTAAAGTAAAACGCAACTCCTTGAACCGGGAATGGGGACCTTCCAGGAATGCGATCTCTGATTTGCTTACATCGTTAGCCATAAGAAGTTATTTTAATCAAATCTGTTGATTATAACAGAATTTTGAAATGATTTCAATCAATAACCTATTTGACAGATATCATATCAGAGTGGTTTTTTGCACCGAAAACTGAGGTGACATAAAATCATTTAAAGCTTCAAGATAATGGCAGCCGGCTTGATTTGAGCTTTTCATTTTTGTGGCCGTTTCAGTCAAAATTTGCTGTATCCTTTGTTGCTCTTCAAAAACAATAGAGCTACCTGTACCATTAGCAAGCAATGATTGACTTACACAAATGGTGGTTAGTTTTCCTTTAATAGTATTTACCAATAAAAGGCTTTTACGAATTTCACACCACTCCATAAACTTGTCAATAAAGTATTCATTGATCTTTTGGGCGGCGCACACGTCCCCTTGTCTTTGTTGTAACGTTTTACTATTAATCAGCGATACCTTATCAATATTAACTAAATCAATATGAGGCAATTTTGCTGCTTCCGGGTCAACATTATAGGGCATGGACAAATCTATAACCAGTTTTTTACCCGGGCATTCAAGGTCCCCTTTTAAAACAATGGGATAAGGTGCCCCCGTAGCTACAATGACAATGTCAGAAGATCCTATCAGGCTATTCAGCTCGTCAACAGCTGCGTAATCAGCATTCATTTCAGCCGCAACCTCTCTTGCCTTATCTACAGAACGGTTAACTATTGTAATCCTAATCTTCCCCAGGCATTCGGTTATGTTTTTACATGTAAGCCGTGCCATTTTTCCGGCGCCCACGAGCAATATTTTACTATCAATATTAAAAAGGTTATGTTTTTTTATGAGTTGAACAGTTGCGAAAGACACGGACGTAGATCCCTTACTCAGGCCGGTTTGATTTTTAACCTGCTTCGATGCCTGCAAAACGGTGTTGTAAAGCTTCTCTAAAAAACTATCGATAAAGGCACGTTCTTTGGCAAATTTAACAGCTTGTTTCAACTGCCCAACAATTTCATAATCACCCAGTATCTGTGAGTCTAAACCTGCCGCAACATTAAATAAATGCCTAACTCCATTCACGTTCTCTTTCACATAACAATAAGCGGCAAATTCATTCTTTTTGCCAACGGTAACACTACATAATAAATCAATAAGCTTGTTTGCATTGTCTGTTAACCCATAAATCTCGGTACGGTTACATGTTGACAGAACAAATACCGAAATGATACCATAGCCATTTGCCCTTTTTAATAAAACTTCATATTGCCCGCTGCTTATTGCAAATTTACCCCTGTTATCGGCATCTGTTTTTTTGTAACTTATCCCAATGACATAAAAATTACGGATAACCGCCATGCTGTTAATTGTTTTCAAAATATTCGCTCAGTTAAAAGTGTACAGCAGGCAGGCCTTCAGGCAGCATTAGCAGGGGTATTTCAATATGATGTGAAAGCTTTTGAGTGTAACTAAAACCTAAAAGCTGTCCAAGGGGGCTTAGCCTCCGGTGTACCATAACCAGCATATCAATTACACCGTGTTCACAAAGCCAGTCGAGTCCATGCATTACATCTATACTTTTTATGTGCTTGTAATAGATTTTGGGATAATTGGCTTTACAGGTAACCTCTTTTAAAAATTCATCAACTTTTTGTTTATCATCACCTGTTTCAAATTTGTCGTCGGTAATATGGGTTATTAACAACTCGGCGTTGAAATAGTAAGCCAGGCTTGCTACCGAATGGATCAGTTCGATATCTCCCCTACTCAAATCAGTAGCAAACGCTATTTTAAATATCGGACGAAAACGGGCCTCCGCCGGGATCAGCAGTACGGGGAATGTTGATTTATTAATGATCTCCTGGGTATTACTCCCTAAAAAGAACCTGCTTACAGCTCCCTCTCCCGACATTCCCATTACAACCATTACACATTTTTGTTCTTCAAATGTGTTTCTTATCACATCGGTTACTTCACCGGTAGCGCTATGGGTGCCGATAAATTCGTGACCAGAGGCTATTTTCTCAAAAGGGACTTCATGTCGTAAAGTTACCGACAAGTGCTTCAGTTCCTGGTCCGCTTCTTCCTTCAAAGAGGCATAATCCTCCAGTGGCCAGGGAACCTGCGCCGCCATGGGCGCCTCCGATGGCACTTTAATAGCATGGCACAAGGTTACCCCGGTCCTTATATTTTTTGCAAGGTTTAAAGCATAGCTTGCCGCATTGTGAGCAGGAGCTGAAAAATCAGTTGGTACTAAGATCGTTTTCATAACTTAACAATTATTAATAATATGATCATTTAGTTTTATTGTTAGGCTTAATATCATAAAGCATGTTTTCAATCACGCTATCCAAATTGTAAACATCATTGTATTTAACAATCTGACCGTCTACAATAGCCGCTGTAATGTAGGTGATCCTGATTGGGATGGGCTTTTTTAACGGGAAAACCTTAACTTCCCGGTTCATCAGAGCGCGGTGAACCAATTTCATATCATTTTTATCACCGCCTGTTATCAGTAATTGCTTTGCAAGCTCCTCCCCCCGCTCAATCTTTATAGCTCCGTCACTTGCTGCCCTTCCCCCTTTGCCGAATAAACTTTTATCTGATACTCCCTGTAGTTCAATACCTGCTTTATTGCCTGGCATAAAGTATATATATGCCCCTTTTTTTTCGTTAGGTGTAGCGGCTTTGAATGAAAAATTTCCGGAATTAAATTTATCCCGGCTCTTGTTTTTTATAACCCGAGGTCCTGCCGAAGTTGCAAAATCTGTAAGCATACTAACCATTAATGGAGTTGGCGCCGCACGTTTTCCCACAATAACTTTGAAGTTAAATGTCGTATCCGGCCGTACCAGTTTTAATGAATAAGTAGGAATGTTGACCTGGATATAAATACTGTCATTGATTTCGGCCCATCGCAGCCTTTCCATATTGACAGCTATTTTCCTCACGTCGGCTTCAGGTGTTTCATAGCAATCGCCTTCATAAACCCCTTTTATCATGTGTAACTGATGCTGAAAAGTCTTATAATCTTCATTAGTTGGCTGCACTTTTACTATCGCGTCCATAAAGGCAGGTTGGTTGAGCGCATTAGCTAAAATATCGCTGCCATTGAAACCATTTACAGTTTCCCTATCAATTTTTGCAGGTGAATAATATGGGTTTAATTTGCCGAAATGCAGGTTATTCATGAAGGTAAGCATGGCATCTGTAAGCAGTATTTCAAACCGGGCTTTTTGGCTGTTGCTTATTTTTTCGGGCTGTTCAAGTATTTTATGAAGTAGTGGGTACAGTAAGTCTTTCGGGTGATAATCCTCGTGCCTTAAACCAAACTGTAATACACAATCAACCAGCAGCATGGCGGCCCAGGTTTTATTCTGGTCTTTTTGTTCTAATGTCCAAATAGGTGCAAAGTTACGCTTAAGATAAAAACGCTTTGTTGACGAAGGGAAATATAACCCGCTATTAACCGCCTTGTCATTCAGTTGCCTGATTATCTCCGCTTTTACCGAAGTATCGGTTCTTAAAATTGCTAAGCCCCTGGCCTTAACATTGGCAGCAGTAAAAATGCATGAGATAAAAAGAAAAATTACAATTCTTTTAATAACCGCGTTATTCATCTCTCCTGTTTTCATAACATCTTTTTTAATAATGTAAAGTTGCAACGCACCAATTGTTAAATTAGTGACGGCCGTCACTAATCCGATTGATCCTTAACACCCGAATAAACCATAACCACCTGAAATTCAATAAGGAAAGACAATAACCGGAATAGTTATCTGAACAGGCACAGAACTACCGTTGCTTTCTGCAGCCAATTCTTCGCAATGAAAACGATGATGAACAACGGCCAGCAGATCGGCATTCATAGTGTGTGTCATAACGTCAACTGCCCGGGTAACATCCCGTTCCCTCGTATTATTAAAATGCAATTGTTCGTAATTAACCCTTGTACTTATTTCGTCATTGAATAGGCTGAGCGCATAGTTTTGTTCAATATGGGGCAATCCTTTTGCCGACAGGTGTGTGAGCAACAAATTGGCTTTATATGGCCGGGCCAGCGCGGCAAGGTAATGCAGCACACTTAACCGGCAATACCTTAAGTCAGCGATATAAATAACTTGTTTAAAACCCTGCCTGTCATATTTTTCAGGGATTAGCATCAACGGGCATGTGATCCTATTTAAAACCGACTGAATTTTTATTTCCGTGTCAAAAGGTCCAGGTTTCGTCGCCCCTTTTATTACCAGCCAGATATTATTTTTATTGATGTAAGAGATTAATTGCGCTTCAGTATCAAGCAACGCGTCAAATTCATCAATTGGGGGCACAAAAGCACCTGTTGCTACCAATTTGAGTTGAGCCGAAAGATCTTGCGTTGGTTCAGTAATGTCATATTCGGGTATGTTTTGGCCAGCCAATTGAAGTTCCCTGGATACGGCAGGTCGTTTTAACGGATAAACATGTGCCAACACCAAACTTGCTTCTGCCTGCTGAGCCATGCTAAGGGCAAAATGTGCCGCATGTTTTGCTGATGCGGAACCATCGTCAATTACAAGGATCGTTTTCATAATAATGCTTTTTAGGTGAATAACCGGGTAACATCTGCAAAATAAGCTATCTGTAAAACCTCATTCACTGATGACTATCAACTATTTATATGATTTTCATCATGCTTTTCCTGCCGCGGGTATCGCATTTTTACCTTAAAAATTACCGGATCATGAAAACCGTTATTGCACTCACCGATTTCTCCCCTAATGCGACACACGCCGCACATTTTGCATTAAAACTTGCAATGAGCCTAAAAGCCAATTTACTATTGTGCAATGCTTATCTGTTGCCTTCAGAAATTCCAAGTCCTTACACTGTTGGCTGGCCGGTTGAAGAATATGATATGCTGAGCGAAGAAAGCACCAACATGCTAAACCTTTTGAAGAGCCAATTGGAAACCTGGCGGGGTACTCTTCGTAAAGAAAATGGGTTTAGCCCTCAAATATCTGTTAATAGTTCTTTTGGCAATTTGTGCAGCGTAATAAAATTCCTTTCATCCACCAATAACGTTGCTATGATTGTGGCCGGCACACATGATAAAGACCGATTAAATACCTTTTTGCAAGGCAACAACATGAAAAGCATGGTGAATAATCTGGACCTTCCCCTGTTGCTTGTTCCTCCCGCCGCCAGGTTCAACGATATCAGGCGGATAGCGTTCGCCACCGATCTGACATCAACTAAAGATGACATTGAGGCTATTGAATCATTAACCAAACTGACAGAAGCGCTTAATGCCGAAATACTATTAACAACAGTTGACGAGCACGATAATTACTTCGCTCTCAATGAACGATTTATGCAGGAAATATTGAACACCATGGCATTAAAAAACAAAAACGATTTATTGAGCACCAAAATTCTGAGATCTAAAGAAATTGAAAATGAGCTTGCAACACTTTGCGTAGAAGAGCATGTGGATATGCTGGCTATGGTGCATCATCATTTGGGTTTTATAAAACGTTTATTTAAGGGCAGCCACACGCTTGAAATGACTAAAAATGTAAATGTGCCTATATTAATATTCAATGCCCGGGTAAATTAACTATATCATCGGGTAAGCTGGCAGCATACTTTCAAACGCTGCCCGCGAAATAATCTAGTTGTTCCTGCTTAAAACTTCGGGGCATGCAAATAAATAGTTACTTAGCAATTCGTTTATAAAACCATTGCTTCGCAAGTTCGGCTGATAAGATGTACGCTATTACTGTGCCCATCATCAACACATAATACTTCCATGATAGTGTTATAAAACCAAACATTGCTGCAAAGGGTGAAAATGGAATAGCCAATACCAGGCACATTATGCCGGTAGTTACCAATGATAAATATTTACCCGGCAGGCTTTTCATAAATGACAAACGTGTACGCACTACCAGTACAATCAAAATAGCTGAAATCACCGATTCGGTGAACCAACCGGTTTGAAAAACCTTTTCATTGGCATGTAGCACGAAAATGAGCACCGCAAAAGTGAGGTAATCAAAAACCGAACTCAGTAAACCAAAAACAATCATGAAACGCTGAATAAAGCGGAGGTCCCAGCGTTGAGGTGTTTTAACGTTAATATCGTCCACCTTGTCCGAAGAAATAGTCATCTCAGGAAAATCGGTTAACAGATTAGTGAGTAATATTTGTTTTGGCAACAATGGCAAAAATGGTAAAAACAACGATGCACCAGCCATACTGAACATATTGCCAAAATTGGCACTGGTAGCCATAAAAATATACTTCATGGTATTGGTGAAAGTTTTACGGCCTTCCGTAACACCATTGATTAATACATTGAGATCCTGGTTCAACAGTACTATGTCAGCCGCCTCCTTAGCTACGTCAACAGCAGAATTTACAGAAATACCTACGTCGGCAGTATGCAGCGCGGGGGCATCATTTATTCCGTCGCCCATAAAACCAACAACATTTCCTGCTTTTTTTAGTATGCTTATAATCCGCTCTTTTTGGCTTGGTTCAACCTCAGCAAAAATATCGGTAAGCGGTGCGCTATGCCGAAGCGCAGAATTACTCATATTGCGCATTTGCTGACCTGTAAGTATCCGAACTGATTGAAAACCGATTTGCTGGGCAAGATTAAGGGCCACCGGCGCATTATCACCCGTAATTATTTTTAGCTTTATACCAAGGTTTTGCAGGGTTTCAATTGTTTGAAGCATGCCCGCCCGGGGTGGGTCAAACAGTGTTACAAATCCAAGGAATACCATATTATTTTCATTATCCCTTGTAAAAACCTGGTCATCGGCCACTTCTTTATAGGCAACCCCCAGCGTTCGGAGCCCCAAATCGCTTAATTTGTGATAAAGATCTAAAATAGCCTGCTTACGATCTCCGATATCTTCAATAACACTTTCAGACACTTCAACCCGGCTACAGATATCAAGAATTACACTTAACGCACCCTTGGTGATAGCCAGGTTAGCGGCCTGGCTTTTCAATTGTACGGTGAGCCGCTTACGGATAAAATCATATGGAATTTCAGTAATTACAGAAAAGGGTTCTACGTGTTTTTGTCCGATACCGGCTGAGCAAATAGCAACATCTATGGGGTTTACAAAACCCTGCTGGGATCTGGCATTGAGCCAGGCATAGGTAAACACCTTATCGTTGTGCTCGCCCCTAAAATCCAGTGTATCTTTTAAATTGACTTTTCCCTCGGTAATAGTGCCGGTTTTATCAGAGCATAATATATTCATGCTGCCAAAATTTTCTATAGCGCTAAGGCGCTTTACAATCACCTTTTGTTTGGCCATTCTTCGGGCGCCGGATGAAAGATTAACAGTGATAATTGCAGGTAGAAGCTGAGGAGTAAGCCCAACAGCCAAAGCAAGCGAAAACAAAAAGGAATCAAGCACCAGTTTATGCAGTAATACGTTTATCGCAAAGATCACCAACACCAACAAAAGAGTGATTTCCATTAGCATATATCCAAATTTTCTTATCCCTCTTTCAAAATCGGTTTCTGGCGCTTTCAATAACAAATCATTTGATATTTTCCCAAATTCTGTATTTCGCCCTGTTTGTACTATAAGCGCTTTTCCGATGCCGCTCACGACACTCGAGCCCATGAAAAGACAATTGTTGCGCCTGGCTAAAGGTGTGTTAGCGCGTTCAATACCAGGATTTTTTTCAACCGGATAGGTTTCGCCGGTAAATGATGCTTCATCAACAAACAAGGCTTCTGATTCTATGATCAGGCAATCGGCAGGCACAATATCCCCGGCCGATAAACAGATAACATCCCCGGGAACCACACCTGTTACCTCAAGCTCTGTTTTTTTGCCATTACGCAGTACGGTGCAATGCAATTGGACCATTTTCAACAATTCATTAACGGCGCCGGCAGCTCCCCTCTCCTGCCAAAACCCCAAAATACTACTGACAAGCACTATACCTATGATAATTAAAGTATCAGCCATGTCACCTAAACCAGCAGATAGTAATGCTGCGGCTATAAGTAATAATGTTACAGGGCTTTTAAATTGAGAGAGTAACAATACCAGATTGTTGAATTTGCTTGCTTTTTTTAATGTATTGGCACCGTATTGTTCAAGCCTTTCGATAGCATGCGATGAACTAAGCCCTGTAACTGTAGTGTCAAGCAAGTGCAATGCGTCATCTTGCGTAAGCTGCCAGAAGGTATTTAATTGATTGTTTTTATGTTCCATTGGTTTGGGCCGAAGAGGTTTTGGAAATACCTGTCAAATTAAGCCCATATCGCCGGATATTATGTTGACCCGCATCAACACAGCAAATGATCTGCGTCATTATTTGATCAACTCAGTATAAAAGAATACGCGTTGATCTACGGGTTAATTCTGTACGCTTTAAAATTCTATTAAAACCGGCGACCTACAATGATCTTCAAAATAGCCCTGTCTGAATTTGACGTAAAACCATACCCTACCCCGCCGTTAAACTCCCATTTAGGATCTACATTCAGGTCGGTTGCAACAAACAATTGGTGGTCCTGTTGCTCAATTGGGTCATAATGAAAAAATGGACCTGTACTGCCATAGTATTCCAGCCCAAGTGCAACAACTTTTGTTACATCATAACTGCCTTTAACATTTGGTGAAAAGGTAAACCCGCGGTTTTGATCAGGCCCCTTGAAACTCTTTTCCAGTGTAGGATTCACGGATATATATAACTTATTCCATTTTTTATCTACGATTGGCCTGATTTCCAGCGTGGATGTATTGGCAGAAAATGCAGCTTTTTGGAAGCCGAACTCGGTTGAGATACTTACTCCTACAGGCCAATTCCAGCTTTCCGGTGCTGCTACCCTGGGCCTTATATGAGAACCAACATAAGCGGTGCGGCCACCGTCACCTATTGAATTAAAAAAGTAGAACCCGGTTTCAAACCATGTTGTCCAACCATGAGTAATCTCAATAGTTTCATGTTCAACATGATTTGTTGGAAGCTCGCCGTTACCTACCGTTTTACTACCGCTTATTGTATAATTGCTGTGAAGCTCAACCATGGTTCTACCTTTTTCAACAGTTTCTGAGCCATAAACCTGAATCTCATAGTTATCCTGTGCTTTTAGTTTGAGGACGCAAAATGTAAGGATCAGCAAGCAAACGTATTTCATCGATATTGAGCTTTAAAACGTATACAAATTGTATTCGTGCTAAGCTATTGCGGTAATCTGAAGCAAAATTGTAGTTGATCCCTGTGTATAAAAAACGTGACAAAACAGCGACGGGCTTAAAAAGTAAAAACAAATTTATGCCAACCGGTCTCGTACTCATAATGAATGGTATAGCCATATAACTGGCAGATATTTTTAACCAATGTTAAGCCTAATCCGGCACCCTGTGAGTCCTTGCCTTTTTGAAAACGCTCAAAAATTTGCGGCCCGTTTAATGTATTTGCGGCCCCGGTGTTTTTTATAGATAACTGGTCGAAATTAAGATCAATGGTTATGAATCCACCTGGCAGGTTGTGCCGGATTGCATTGCTGAAAAGGTTATTCAATAAAATATCAACAAGGTATTTACTGGCCACTATTTGCCTGGGGTAAAGGGTATGCCGGATGGTAAGTTCTTTTTTTTCAATAAGCTCCTGAAACTGGAGTATTTTAGTTTCAATCACCGTTTCAAGGCTAATTGGTTCCTCTTCAGTAACCAGTTTATTTTCTAATTTAGCCAATAGCAATAACGACTGATTAAGCCGACTGGACTTATTTACTGAGCTATAAATGTCGGCTATTTGTCCTAACTGCTCTGCACTTAATGTTTCATCCTGTATAAGGGTATCCAGTTTAGTAGTAACAACAGCCAGCGGGGTCATCATTTCATGTGATGCGTTTTCGGTAAATTGTTTCAGGTTAAGATAATCATGGGTTACCCTTAAAGACATTTCTCTTATAGCTTCATTAAGTTCTGTAAACTCGTCAACTTTACTTGGTTTGCCTTTAAATTGGTCAACGTCGGCGATATTAAACTGTTTGATTTCATTCAGGGTGAGTTGAAAGGGTTTCCAAAGGCCATTTAACATGTATTTATTGATAACAAAAAGTACTGCAAGTAAACCGGCCAGCAATGCAAGCGTAATGATAGAAATAAGCTCGATAAGATTTTTTTGCCCTGCCCGCGAAACAGTGATCACAACCTTGTAATTACTATCTTTTTGTTTTACCAGGTCTTCTACCGCCCTGCCTGCTTCGCTTCGTTGTTCTTTTGGATTAAAATACGTTGTATCAAAAAAACGCTTCAGTAACAGTTGTCTATTAGTTTTAACAAACACAGCATGATCACGGTCAAGGTCATATAGCTGCGGGTTGCCATCGTTGCTCCTGATATACTCTTCTGCCTCCGTTAACTGCTGTTGCAGCGCCCGGTCAAGTTGCTGTGTGCCAATGTAATTAATGGCAAAGTAATAAATAACTGCTCCTATCACTAAAACAGTCAGCGTGGCATAAACACTCGTCCGGGTATAATGCTGTGACAGCTTCATCAATCGGTAAATTTATAACCCATACCATATATAGACGTCAAATAATCCCTCCCCCCAACCTCCAGAATTTTCCGTCTGAGATTTTTTATATGCGTGTATATAAAATCAAAACTATCATACATATCCATTTCATCTCCCCAAAGGTGTTCGGCAATGGCATTTTTGGAGATTACTTTTCCTTTGTTGGCCATGAAATAAAGTAACATATCATACTCTTTCCTGGTCAGGATAATCGGGGTTTGATTAATTTCAACTGTACGTCCCTGCATATCAACAGAAATTTCATTGAAAACCAATTTATTACTTGTATTGAAAGCTTTTCGGCGGTACACAGCCATCAACCGGGCTTTTAACTCGGCTAAATGAAAGGGTTTTGTCAGGTAATCGTCGGCGCCGATGTTAAGCCCTTTTAATTTATCATCGAGCGAGTTTCGGGCCGAGATGATCAAAACAGCTTCGGTTTTTTGTTTGATGCTCAGGTATTCAAGCACGCCAAACCCTTCTCCATCGGGCAAGCCAATATCGAGCAAAACACAGTCATAGTCATAGTCAGAAAGTTTTTGCAGTGACGTAGTTAATGTGCTACAGCTTTCACAGATATTGCCATCTACATTCAAATAACTTGTGATGTTTTCGCGTAAACCTTGCTCGTCTTCTATTACCAGGATTTTCAAAGCTTTTTGATCAAATTTAAATATGGAAACTGAAGAGAAGCTGAAGTGTCACAAACTACAGACTTGCTTCAAAATCATCAGTTAATTTACAAACATTTTAAGTGAGGATATAACAAATCCTGTTCCAGTCAAAAAACTATGGCAATAATCCAACCTAATCATGAGAGCCTTATCCATCGGGTATACTCTGCCCCTCTGCGTTTTTGGCATTGGGCAAACACAATCGTTATTAGTGGTTCATTAATTACCGTTTTGATCAATTCTACTATCACCGACAAAAGGACTATAACAAACATAATTAAAACGCAACTGAAAGCCCAAGGTGCTACCATAACCGACGATCAATCAGGCTCGGTTGCACACGCTCTCGGAGATAGCGTTTGGAGCATACATACCTGGTTTGGTTATGTATTAGTCGGCCTATTGCTGTTCAGGCTCATCCTGGAGCTTTTTCAACTAACTGACCAAAAATTCATCCGCCGGATAAAAGAACTTTACCGTCAGTTTCATTCCACCAAAAAAGAGCGTGAACTTGCCAAACATGAGCTTACAGTGAAAGCCATTTATGCGTTATTCTATATCTTACTTATTATAATGGCCCTAACGGGTTTATTCCTGGCATTTGAAGATCTTTTAGCACCATTTAAATCTATCAGGCATAGTGTTAAAGAAGTTCACGGATTTTGCATGTACCTGATTATCTCATTTATACTTGTACATTTGGCTGGCGTATTTTTGGCTGAAAGGAAAGATGACAAGGGCATTGTTTCAGACATGATAAACGGCGGTAATAATAAATAAACATTATTTACCAGTAATCAGCTTTGCCATAGTAAATGCGGCCCCTGCGGCAAGAGCCCCAATAATTACTACTTTTAATGCGCCGCTTAACGCAGGCTGGCCGGTCATTTTACTTTTAAAATAGCCAAAAATAAACAAGCAAATTATCGTTACCCCGCATGAGTAATAAAGTGCCTCTTGCGCCTCATGAATAATAATATAGGGCGAAAGCGGGATGATACCTCCTACGATATAGGAAATGCCTATAGTGATGGCGCTTTGGGTAGCGCGGTTTGCATCAGGTTCTTCCAGGCCCAGTTCATAACGCATCATAAATTCAACCCATTGGGTCTTATCTTTCGCCAGTTCATCTGCAATCTCATCCTGAAGATGCTTTGAAAGGCCGAAGCTCGCAAATACTTTCTTTACTTCTGCCTTCTCCTGGTCGGGCACACGCTCAACTTCATCATATTCGCGCTTCAACTCAGATTGATAGTGATCGACTTCTGTTCGTCCGGCAAGATATCCGCCCAAACCCATGGCAATAGATCCGGCCACTATTTCGGCAATACCCGCCGTAACCACCAGGGCTGACGAACTTACCGCCCCACTTAGCCCTGCCGCCAGTGCAAAAGGTACGGTTAAACCATCAGACATACCGATAACGATATCCCTGATGGTTTCTGAACTTGTTACATGATGTTCGCGATGCATAATAATTTATTTAAACTTCATTGCTAAAGTTACAATATTTGAGTTTAAGCCCGTTGAGCGCATATAATGCCCTGCCCTGATCTCCAGCGAATTGAAATGCTGCCATCCAAATACACCAGTTGGTGGTGATAACCTGATATTGGCGCCAACAAAATTACTATGAAGTGTTGACAAGTCGTAATCGCTGGTATAATATACAGCTGTTGGATCATGTTGCCCATAAGGTGCAAAGTAGCGTGTACCCTGCTGATTATTATACCGGTAATAGGGACTTACCGATACAAAAGAGGTTAGCTTTATGGGTATCTCTAATTCGGCTGTGTGCGCCCGGATCCCCCAATTGTCCATGTAATACCTGTAAAACGTTCTGATCACGAAATGGTCGTCCAGGAAATAATTGAACCTTACCGCAATGGGAAGTTTATAACGGCTGCCCGGCAGGTTTTCAACCCTTTCAGATCCATCGGTAAAATAATCACGTTGATATTTTGTTGCCAATAAACCATGCTGGTAGGACGGCTCGATAATAAACAAAGCCTGTAAACGCGTGCTCAGCACCTGCGAAATTGAAAATGATGTACTAAATGAATTGCGGGGACTATGGTCCACGTTACCCCGTCCATCCCTGTCTGACCCTGATCCATATCCAGGCGGTCGTAATTCAACCGGCAATATAACTTTCCAGGTATCAAGGAACACCTGTCCCTTAAAATCAAACTGCGTGTTTTTATCTTTTGATACTCGGGTTAGGTTAATCCCTCCGCCGAAAGACTGATAATCAAACTCGTGTGAATAAGATCCGGTTAAGCCAAATGCGTTTCCCGTTTTATCGTTAGATACCGTCCAATTTAGTGAGGGATAAACACGGGTGTCCTGTCTGGAGGCCGAAGAAACACTATAAGGATCGATCTTATCCGAAGAGGCCGACGTATAATGGTCAACGCCCAATTCAAAAGTAAAAGTGTGCTTATTTCCTCCTACACCATATTTTGATAATTGCAGATCAAAGGTATTAGCAAAATCAGTCAGTTTTTCGGTACCAATACCTCCTGTAACAGCAGAGTTGTTGCCATCCTGATGGTAATAAGCTGATACAATGTTAATTTCATCAATTTTAAGTTTACGTGCCTGGTAATTGCTGCTATCTTTAACGGGCAAGGTTTTAGTTTGCGCATGCGCGGCAACTATCCCTAAATACAAAGCGGCAACGCATAAATATATTTTTCTCATTTCCGGCAGCCGTTTTAATTACATCCGCAGCCACCGCCGCTTTTTCCGCCATTTGCTCCTGAGCCGCCTTCACGGTATAACTGAAAACTTTGCTCAAACTTCTGAGATTTACGGGCTGACAGTTCCATCTCCGCATCATTAAGGCGATTTTTCTGATAGGCCTTTACCGACATACAAGATGGCAGACAAAGTGCCGGCAAGCTACTCACCAGCATTAATTTAATCAGGGGTATTTTTTTCATGTATTAATTTTTAACGTTGATATTCCTGGAGGTGTAAAGGCGGTTATTGTCGTCGATGATCACACAAGCAAGTTGCTGTAGTTGATTTACCAAATCAAGGCCCACCCTGATACCCATTACGGTTACCGGTGTGGCCATAGCGTCGGCAAATTCCGCACTTGGGCAAATAATGCTCACGCTTTTAATTCCACTTACTGGCAAACCCGTTTTAGGATCGATGGTATGGGAATATTTTTTACCATCTATTACAGCGTACTTTTCATAATTACCGGATGTAGCGATGGCCATATCACTGATATTAAGCGTTGAAAAGGGTGTTAGTTGCTTATCGGGATCTGCAATAGCTATAGTCCATGGCTTACCGTTAGGTTGTGTTCCCCAGGTGGTTAGGTCGCCGGCTGCATTTACTATGCCACTGTTTACGCCGTTATGCTGTAAAATGGCTTTTGCCCGGTCGGCAGCATATCCCTTCCCTATCCCGCCAAAACCTATGCGCATACCTTTTTCTTTAAGCATAACTGTTAGGTGTTCAGGATCCATGATCACGTTTTTGTAATTGATCAGTCGTACAGCATTACGCGCGGTTTCGGCATCGGGCAAACTTTTCATGTTTATATCAAAGTTCCACAGGCTTTTATCAATTGATCCGTAGGTAATATCAAATGCCCCTTGCGTAATCGCGGATATTTTGAGCGAGCGTTGAATAAGCTGAAAAACCTCCTGATCCACTCTTACCGGCTTTATACCGGCAGCAGCATTAATCTGGTTGGTTTGGCTATCGTCGCTAAAGGTGGTAAGTAATTTTTCTATCCGGCTTATTTCTGCTACAGCCAAATCGATACGACTTGACGCCCGGCTCTCATCATCGCTTACTACGCTTATTTCAAAGCGGTTGCCCATCAATTTCAGAACGCGTTTATAAACGGTTGGCACTATTTCAATGGCTGTCATTTGTAAAGGCTTTGATCTGATCAATAAACTGATCGGTGGATTCATTTGGATACCCGTCCCACTCTGTTAACACTTTACCGTGCTCATCAACAAGCAGTGTAAACGGAAATTTACCATCGGGGTTGTATTTGTCCGCAAGTGCCTCGTTCAGTTTCACCTGCTCTTTACTCAATTGGTTTTTCTTTTGCCGTGGAAAATCAGCCCTTACCAAAACAAGCTTATCAGCTGCAAAATCATTGAATTTATCCGATTCCAGTATCTCTTTTCGTAACCGGATACAGGGGCCGCACCAGTCCGAACCGGAAAAGTTTATAACAATCAGTTTATGTGATGCAGAAGCTTCGGCCTGGGCCTTGCTGAAATCACCAAGCCAGGTAACCGGCTTAGCCACAAATAAAAAAAGTGTGAAGATCAGTAATTTCATTTTAACGTTTTTTAAGAGAATACCCTCAAAGATGTACCTGTTAGTGTTGTTTTATAAACAGTTAGGTTACGGTTTGCTGGCGAATTTTTAACCACTCCGGCCTCAGTAAACGCGGAGCCATGGTTATTACAATAAAACTGCTGACTACTACCCTGGTAAATGAGCGGGTAACTTTCGTGCGTGCAGGATTGCTGAACAGCAATGTAAGCGCCGGCCGTAGTCTTTGCTACAATTACGCCGTTTGAAGCGAGGTAACCACCATTGCTCAGCAAAGCCGAATTTGAGGAAAGGCTAAGATCAAGTGTAAAATCAACGCCCGTCGGCCCGGTAACACTGCCGGATGCGCTATCTGATTTTTTACTGCAACCGATGCAATTGATCAACGCAAATGAAGCGGCCGTAATTCCAATCGTTGAAAGAAATTCTTTTCTGTCCATAAATTTAAGATCGGGGTATATAAATAAGTTTCCTTTAAATTTAATTAGCAATTAGGTACTTCAAACAATGTGCGGACAAACGGCTATTTTGTGTCGGTAAACAACACAGCATAGTTATCCGCACTCTTCTTTTTTTAACAATAGTATTGCAACATTCTGTAGTTGAGATGAAATGCGTATTGTTTAACAGAATTTAACAATTTGAAGCTTTAAAAAAGGGAGTATTAAAGCCAGGTACAGATTTGCTTCAAATTTGAAAGCTATTTTGGCTTATTGGAAATAAGCTATAAATCATTGAGTATATAAAGCAATGAATATCCAATATCCTTTCAGGTCATCAAAGTCACGGCTTACTAAACCGCAGGAACAGATGCAGTTGATAAGTGGCTACATTATCAATCAAATGTTAACATCAAAAGAAGGCAAGGATGCCGAATCTATCTGGTTGGATGTACGAGCTACCGGGCTCGATATCTCACACAGCTCATTCAATAATAAATTGAAGAAACTGGTGGAGGCCGGCCTCATCGAAAAAATCTCATTCGGATATAACAAGTACCTGTATCGCGCAAAAACTTAGGGCAGCAAAGCACCGGTTAAGAAATTGATATCAGCAACAATTCAACAAGAGTGATATAGATCATATCTCCCGCTGACAAAGAACATCTTATTTAAATCCCTGCGTGTTTAGTTTTGATAAACTTAATGCGCTTAGCTATGTTAGGAAAATTGGAACAGCCAGAAATAGAAGCTTTGCTTAGCCGGCAAATTACAGGCCGCCTGGGATGCCACGCCAACGGTACTACCTATATTGTGCCTGTTAATTACGTATATAAAAACGGCGTTATCTATGCGCACTCCGGTCCGGGAAAAAAGATCGAGATGATGCGGCAAAACCCTGAAGTTTGTTTTGAGGTGGACGAAATAAAAAACATCTTTAGCTGGAAAAGTGTCATCGCCTGGGGAAAATTTGAAGAGATTACCGAAATTGGAGAGCAAGAACAGACTATGCAGGCCCTAATTCATAGGATCATGCCATTGGTTGAACAGCCTTCTGGCCATCCCTCCCATGGGATCACCGAAAGTGAATACGACCTGGGAGATAAAATTGACCTCATAGTTTATAAAATAATAATTGACAAAACAACCGGTCGGTTTGAGCACAATTAATCATCCGGTTGGGTGCGAAATAAAGAGCAGATACGTGCTGATTGTAACTGTTTATAGTTTCTTTCATGGTCAATAAAACCTAATTTGCTCTGATCAGGAGTATCCCCAAAATCATTAGCACATAATTATTGATGCGCTAATCTCATTTTCTCTTAACCCATTTCAATGCCTCAAACCATCCGGCGGAAAGAGAGCCTGCGCCGGCACTTACTGCAAGCTGAAATGCAGAAGGAGACTTAAATTCAAAAAACATTGCTAATGGCCTGATATAAAGCAACGCCAAGCCAAGCAGCAAGGTAAACCCAAGCATCGGGAACATCAGCCGGTTCTTATACTTTATTGTAACCCGCAGCGAGTAGTAAAATGAACGGTTAACCAGTGTCAGGAAAATATTGGCCGAGAGCAGGCAACTAAAAACCATGGTACGTGTCAGTTGCTCACTAAACCCTGCGTTTACTGCATATTGGTAAATAAGCAAGGTCACCCCGGTGATCACTAATCCTTGAATAACACTGGTCACTAACTCACTCCAATTGAAAAATGTCGAGACCAGAGGTCTTGGAGGCCGGAGCATAGTGTTCTTTTCGATAGGCTCATTCTCGTAAACAATAGAACATGTCGGCCCCATAATCAGTTCCAGAAATATAATATGAACAGGGGAAAATATATTAGGGTAGATCCATCCAAATGCTAAAGGAATAAATACTGTAAGAATGATAGGTATATGAATAGAAATAATATACTGTATTGCCTTTTTAAGGTTAGTATAAATACGCCGGCCCATGGCTATCGCGTCAACCATTTTTGACAAATCATCTTTTACAAGCACCAGCGAAGCGGCATCTTTGGCTATTTCCGTTCCTTTAGTGCCCATGGCTATACCAATATGCGCTGCCTTGAGCGCAGGTCCATCATTAACACCATCGCCGGTCATAGCAACAATTTCGCCTGCGGCTTTTAACGCGTTGACAATCTTTAGTTTTGCATCGGGGAACATCCTGCTAAAAATATTGACATGCTTTATCTTCTCCCCGAACTCTTTTTCGGGCAAGGCGAGTAACGCGTCGCCGGAGATGGTTTCATTGCCGTTGCGGAAACCTATTTCCTTTGCAATTGCCTGGGTGGTGAAAGGATTATCGCCTGTTATAATTTTCACAACGATGCCTGCCTTGTAAAAAGCTTCCAGTACATCCTTTATGTTCTTTTTTGGTGGATCATAAAAAGCCACCAGGCCAACAAAGTCAAATTGAATTTCCTGCTGCACCGGCGGAAACTGATTGCCATCAAGAAGTCCCCGCCCTACGCCTAATACCCGGTAACCTTCTGCCGATAGTTTCCTGATCGCGCTTTCAATAACTTTTTTTTCTTCAATATTTAATCCTGATACGGCCAGCAAAGCCTCCGGCGCGCCTTTTGCCGCAATGATCCGATGACCGCTTTCATTTTCAAAAACATGTGTCATCATTGGCGGCTTACCAGCCAATGGATATTCATGAACCAAACGATAACCGGGGCGCTCATCTGTATCACAGTTTTTATGATAGCCTTCATGTAAAGCCACTTCCATCGGATCAAAAGGAATAGGTTCGCTTGCCCACATTGCCAACGCCACCAATTGCCTTGCTTTTTTTTCATCCATCAACTCTACAGCGTCATAAAATTGCCTGGCCCCCCTTAAATATAATTTAGCAAGACTCATCTTGTTTTCAGTAAGAGTACCCGTTTTATCCGTGCATATTACTGATGCGCTGCCTAACGTTTCCACAGTTTTGATTTCTTTAACCACCACTCCCATCTGCATCAACCGCCAGGCCCCCAAAGCCATGAAAGTGGTAAATGCAACCGGGATCTCTTCGGGCAAAATGCTCATAGCCAGGGTAAGTGCTTTAGTAAGGCTGGCCAGCCAATCGGCAGAGCGGAAAAAATTGATAGCCCAAACAATTGCAAAAACAATGACACCAATGATGACCATCTTTTTTACGAAATTGTTGATCTGTAATTCTAACGGCGTTTTTTCTACCGTGATAGATTCCAGCCCCCTTCCAATTTTACCAAGCTGGGTCTGATCACCTATAGCAGAAACGGCAACCACTGCAAGTCCACTTACTACTGTGGTACCCTGAAATACGATGGGTTCAACAGACAATGGATCCTTAAAAACCGGGAGGGATTCTCCCGTCAGTATGCTCTCATTAACGGAAAAATCATTGGAATGCACGATCCTTCCATCCGCTGCGATGGACATACCTTCTTCGACTATTAGGCTATCGCCCACAACAAGCTCATAGCTATTTATATCAGTTACCAAACCCTCCCGGATCACCCTGCACTTTGACTGTGTAAAACTCTTTAGCTTATCGAGAGCAGCCTTACTCCTGGAATTTTGAAAAATAGAAATTCCGGCTACCAAAAATACGGCTATCGCTAAAAACATAGCATCGCCGTTCTGACCTCTAACTAAATATATAACGGCCGTTACTAATAGTAAAACAACCATTGGCTCTGCTACGAGGTCTTTCAGGGCAGTAAAAAAAACATTATTCTTTTCTATTGAAAGGCGGTTAATACCATATCTTTCCCGCGCAGCGGCAACTTCCAACCGGCTCAAACCCTGGATATGGAAATTATTTTTAGTCATTGACAACGCGGGGGATATTTAATAAAAAAAAACGGAACCGGTACCTCCGGTTCCGTAATGCCGCCGTCACCGGTATTGAACCCATGATGCGGATCATTTACCGAAACAGGAATAAATTCCATCCATCGGTTATAACAAAACTATCTACTATATTGAAGTCCGGACAGGACAATGATCAGTTTTGTTTGTGATCCTCGTCATTTGGAGAACCTTAAATTCCTTTTAAAAACTAAGGTTTGCGCATATTTCTTCTTATTTCCTTAGATTACATCCATTGTGCAGCGAAGCGGTTAAACTCGTGTCGCAGGTTGTTGAAAATATTCTCCTCAGTGATGTAGTTCTCATGGATGCCGGCATGCTCAGCGGCGGTCCTTTCAGAGATCACGGCATCGGTAACCAGTAATTGGGCCTCGATTGCCTTATCATTGATTTGGATATCGTGCCTTAACTTTGTCAGATAATCCTGATGGATGCTGAACTGATTTTGAAAATGTTCAACCTTTTCCTGCACTTCGCGCGCAGTATTATCTGCTGCTATTTCCTGTAACCTCTCCTGAAGGATACCCAGTTCCTGTGTGTAAAAAACAATGCCGCGTAAAGCGTCGTTATTGAGGTTTTTAACGTATTTGATATTGATATGATTTTTCATAATACAAAATTGCAACGCGCTGTATATGGCCGGAATGACCACGAACAGCTGCAAGGGTGACACTCGTCATGTATTGCCAAACAACTTCTCCTCAAATAAATGATCAGTATCATTTATTTGAGGAGAAGCGATCATTTCGCTGCCTAAACAACAACCTACCTTTGTTGAACCTAAGCATGGTAATTAAGGCAAACTCATACCCGGCGCCGGATAACACAAACAATAGCGCCACCTGTTATAGAATAAGCAACCAATCGACTATTTATGATAACCAAAGACGAAATTTTCGGCTACACACCCGATAAAAAATACCAAACGAGCGTAGCTTATTTTTCTATGGAATTTGCTGTTGACCAGGCGCTGAAGATTTACAGCGGAGGGTTGGGCTTTTTATCAGGTTCGCATTTGCGCAGCGCCTACCAGTTAAAGCAAAACCTGATTGGGATAGGTATTTTATGGAAATATGGTTATTATGATCAGGCAAGAGATAGTGAGGGTTTGATGAAAGCGGAATTTATCAGAAAAGAATATGCTTTTCTGAAAGATTTAGGTTTCGTTTTCCAGGTATCCGTTCATGATGCCCCGGTACATGTTAAAGCTTATTTACTCACTCCTGAAACGTTCGGAACAGCCCCATTAATCCTGCTGAGTACCGATATTGACGAAAATGATGAGCTTTCGCGTTCTATCACCCATTGCTTGTATGACCCGAATGAAGCAACCCGCATTGCGCAAAGTATTATATTGGGTATTGGCGGCGCTACTTTGCTTGACCTGTTGGGGCTTGAACCGGATATTTACCACATGAATGAGGGCCATTCCGTACCCCTTAACTTTTACCTGCTTGATAAATTTAAAAGCCTTGCGGAACTAAAAAAGCGGGTGGTTTTTACAACCCATACCCCGGAAATGGCCGGCAACGAATCACATAGCTATGTTCTATTAAAAGAAATGTCGTTCTTTTATCATTTACAAGATACCGAGGTAAGGAAAATGCTGGGCATGCAAAGCGACCGGTTTAATTATACATTGGGGGCACTTAAATTTTCAAGAAAAGCCAACGGGGTTTCAAAGCTCCACGGGGAAGTCGCCAGGCAAATGTGGGGTAAAAACCCCGATATATGCGAAATTACTTCTATTACCAACGCCCAAAACAACGCTTACTGGAGCGACACTGATCTTAACGCGGCCTTTGCTGATAATGATGATGGCCATGTCATAGCCTGGAAAAAAGAAATGAAACGAAGCTTGTTCAAAATCGTAGCCGACCAATGCGGTAAACTTTTTGACGAAAACGTACTAACCATTGTTTGGGCGCGACGTTTTGCAGGCTATAAACGTGCCGGCCTCATCATGAAAGACTGGGAGCGATTTACGGGTTTGCTCGAACAAAGCGATTACCCTATACAGTTGATCTGGGCCGGTAAGCCTTATCCTGAAGATAAGGATTCCATAGATCAATTTAACCAGATCATGATTAAAACCAGGCCTTTTAAGCGCTGCGCGGTGTTGACAGGCTATGAGCTTGCGCTATCGGCTATGTTAAAAAAAGGTTCGGACGTATGGCTGAATAATCCGAAACTTTATCAGGCACAAGCGGTATGACGGCGGCCATGAACGGAAGTATAAACCTGTCGATGCCTGATGGCTGGGTCCCTGAATTTGCCCGAGAAATGAATAATTGTTTCCTGATCAGGCCCGCACCCGGTACGATATCAGAAGAAGAAAAAGATATTCTGGAGAACAGGAACCTGATGGACTTGTTAGAAAACGTAATAATGCCCATGTATTATCGCAACCAGGATCAATGGCTATCTATCATGAAGCAAGCAGCAAAAGATATATTCCCAGTCTTTGAATCGGCAAGGATGGCTGATGAATACTACATGAAAATTTACAGTTCATAAACTATCAGCGATGCAATAAATTATATTTTGACGTCGGCTGTTTTGATGTTTAATAAATAAAACCGAAATACTCATGATATACCCCTATACCATGCGGGCCATGGTGCTGGAAAAAGCCGGCAACCCGCTCATCTGCAAAAAGCTGCCAATCCCCCGGCCTTCTGATTGCCAAGTACTTGTTAAAGTATTGGCCTGCGGCATTTGCCGTACCGACCTGCATATAATAGATGGCGAACTTGATAAACCCAAACTTCCGCTAATCCCAGGGCACGAGATATTAGGAACGGTAATCGAAGCCGGAAAGGCGGTCAAAGAGCCAGTTCCCGGTCAACTTGTGGGTATACCGTGGTTGAGTCAAACCTGCGGGCATTGCAAGTTTTGCCTGCAAGGAATGGAAAACCTTTGCGATAACCCGTTATTTACCGGTTATACCATAGACGGGGGCTATGCCGAATATACAGTGGCAAATGCCCGTTTTTGTTTTGTATTGGATGAGCAGTATCGCAGCCCATCTTCAGCGCCTTTGCTTTGTGCCGGCCTTATAGGCTTTCGTTCTTACCAGATGATAACGCCATCGGCCCAAAATATAGGCATGTATGGCTTTGGGGCAGCGGCACATATCCTGGTCCAGATAGCTATAGCTCAAGGCAAGAAGGTGTTCGCGTTCGTTAGAGACAATGACAATCAGGCAAAACAATTTGCAAAAGCTATGGGGGCGTATTGGGCAGGCGGCAGTTCGGAAACTGCGCCTGAGTTACTTGATGCGGCCATTATTTTTGCGTCTGCCGGCGAATTAATTCCCAAAGCTTTAAAAGAGATTGATAAAGGAGGCCAGGTGATTTGCGGGGGGATTCACATGACCGATATCCCGACCTTTTCATACGATTTGCTTTGGGGCGAACGCTCGGTTAAATCAGTTGCAAATTTAACCCGCCAGGATGGCTTGAACTTCATTTCTGCATTGAAAAATGTTGCGGTACATACGCAAACCCAGGTGTTTAAACTGTCCGAAGCTAATGACGCTATCTCGATGTTAAGATCAGGGCAAATTAGCGGCGCTGCAGTGCTGATTATGGATGAAGCCTGATCTAAAGGCCGCTATTCCAAACTGTTGGCATCTGCACGAAAAAACTCGTACTAATCGTCGGCAAAACGCTGAATTTGTGCAATGATATCATCAAGGTGGTGGCGATCCATATAATCAAATCCCTTTTTCATAACCAATTTTTTCTCAGGATCCTTTTCCAGCCAGGCGCCCATCTTTAATGATAACCTGTCCATCCATGAAAGTTTAGCAACAATACATCTGCCAGGGAGGAAAAACACTTTGGCCATTTTGCTGATATTATGGTCGAAGTTGTTTTTTATCAGCGCGTGCCGCTGCGCAATATCCTCATCGTTGGTGCTGCTAACAATGAATATAAAAAGCTTTTTGTGTTTTAGACTGTCGCTATTTTTCCTCAGCCAATCATGCAGCACTAACTTGCCGATATAAACTGGGCTACCAATTACAATCATATCATAAAGAGCCAGCACGTCGGGAGTCACACTCTCGGCTTTTGATACCGGCATTTGCAAAATGTTGGCCAGCCAATGCGCATATTGTTTAGTCGCGCCGTATTTACTCCCGTAAATGATGATTCCTTTCATGGCAATTGTCGATTTTGTACGGGCAAGTTACCTGGCAAATACCAACACAAAAATGACCCGGGTCATGTTCTAAAATGATCCAAACTATCATTGTTCCCTACATTTTTTGTCTGGGTTATTATCGTGATAACAATCATCCGGGGTACTGCCCACCGTCATGTTGTTTTCTACTGAAATTGAGGTCATTTGAATATCAATTAACACAACTCTATTATTTAATAATTAATTGTGAAAACAGACCATGAAATTCAGAATGACGTGATGGATGAACTTAAATGGCAACCATTCCTAAACTCATCCACAATTGGAGTTGCCGTTAAAAACGGCATTGTTACGCTGTCGGGTACCGTAGACACATTTTCTAAAAAAGTTGATGCGGAAAAGGCAGTAAAAAAGGTGGCCGGCGTGAAGGCTGTAGCCGAAGACATCCAAATAGGGATTTCCCCAATCTACCGCAGAACCGATACTGAAATAGCCGAGGCAATATTAAACACCCTACAATGGCATTCAGCGATCCCCAACGATAAGATCAAAATCAAGGTAGAAAGCGGCGTTGTCACACTTGAGGGCGAATTGGAATGGGAATATCAGCGCGCCGGCGCAGTAACAGCTATTCAAAACCTCACGGGTATAAAATCGGTAATCAACCGGATTGCGCTGAAACCCAGGCTATCTGCCTACGAACTGGAGCAAAAAATTAGCGCAGCTTTTCACAGAAGCGCCGGTATAGATGCAGCGAAGGTTCATGCGGAAATCAATGGAAACACCGTAACGCTGACCGGCAGGGTACGCTCCCTTGCGGAGAAAGACGACGCCGAGAATGCAGCATTGGCCGCGCCCGGCATATTCCATGTAAAAAACAAACTGGATATCGGAGAAGCTGAATTTGCTTTTTAAAAGGAAGGCGCTGGCGCTTTATGGCAGCGCCTTATTCAACTGAATAGGATTGCCAGTTTGGCATAACTATATCTTCTCTTCACGTTTGATTGTAACTATTTAGGATTATTAAAAATGGCGTTTTCGATACCTGGCCAGCGCAGCTGACACCAACTTACAACTCACCGGAGTATTTAAGAAATCTTTCATATCTTTATTATTGAAACTCTGTTTGCGGCACTAAGACCACAAGATGAGGCATTATGAAAAAAGTCTTGGTAATTGAAGATAATCAGGATATCCGGGAAAACACATGTGAGCTATTGGAACTGGAAGGTTACAAGGTACTGACGGCTGAGGATGGAGAGGCCGGCCTTCAATTAGCAAGAGACTGGTTGCCGGATATTATTCTCTGTGATATCATGATGCCCATGGCCAATGGCTATGAGGTGTTTCGGGCGCTAAAATCGCTCCCCATTACCGCAACCATTCCCTTTATTTTTCTTACGGCAAATGCCGAGAAAAAAGAAATGGAGACAGGAATGCATTTAGGGGCTAACGGGTACGTTTGCAAGCCCTTTGGCCCGGAAGAATTATTGCAAACACTTGGGCGATGCCTGCTATCGGCTGGGGAATAAAAAATACCCGGCTAAACTTCCTGCATCATATTTTTTACATGTTTTTTGCGTTTTGCAGAAAAATTAATTCTTCATTTTACTTAACCGCTCCAAATCAAGCACCCTGATTACACTGCCATTTTTTTCGATCAATCCTTCGCTGCGAAAGTCTGACAATGTACGGCTAACCGTTTCTGTAGCCATGCCGGCAAACGCTGCCAAATCCTCTCTGGAAATACGAATGCTTCTGTCTTCAGCGTTAGTTTGCCTGAGAAGCCGTAAAACGGCATTTGCCATTTTCTTTCTAACAGAATCATAAGCCAATTGCAGTAAACGATCTTCATTCTCCCGTATCTGGCCCGCCAACAGTTTAATAAACTTGCTTGTTACATCGGGATATAAATTAAGCATTTCATCCAACCGCTCTTTGGGAATAAGGCATAGCTGACTATCTTCAACGGCGCAAGCGGTTTCCGAATAGGAATCATCGGCCAGGAGAGACCTGACACCGAGGTATTGGCCTGCCGTATGCAAATCTGTTATCAATTCCCGCCCGTCTGAAGCGAGCTTGCTGGTTTTAATTTTTCCATTCAGTATAACATACAAGCCGTTTCCCTTATCCCCTTCATAATATATAACCTGATTTTTTTTGAATGAACGCACTTTTCGCTCTTTAATGATCTTTTGAAGTTCGGCTAAGCCTTCTTTCCGGGAAACAACTCGGCTTAACTGATCAAGGCTCTCGCTATAAAATTTCTTTTGCTGTTCCTGCTTTTTTAATCTGCTCTCAATTGCTGCAAGCAGTTCCACATCATCAAAAGGCTTGGTGAGATAGTCATCAGCCCCCATTTCCATCGCCTTGCGTAAATCAACCCGATCCGCCCTGGCTGTAAGAAAAATGAATGGTATGTTAGCCGTTTCCGGCAATTTATTGAGCATATACAGCACACCATACCCATCGAGCTCCGGCATCATAATGTCACAAAGAATTATATGCGGCAAATGGGTTTTAGCAAGTTCAACACCTACTTTTCCGTTCTCTGCAGCATAAACGGTATAACCGGCCAGTTCGAGTATTTCAACTACACCCTCCCGAATGTCGGCGGTATCTTCTATTATTAAAATTGGAATACTCATAAATCAGGTACTGGACATAGCCTAATTTAAATCATTTAATTGAGGTGTCATAATCATTTGGCTTATCTGCAATAAAAGCGTGTTTTTTTAATATAAAAAAGGAAGTCAATGTTTATAGCTGTTGCGAAAGGTTCTGGGTTATGCATAAACTGTATAAAATAACGCTATCGCAGCCGCCCCCATAGTGACGAAAGTGAACCAAAGCAGTATTTTGGAAAATAGTTTAGTTTTGAATTCCCCCATGATACTTCTGTTAGAAGTGATCCGGATTATTAAAAAAAGTAGAGGCACCGCAGCTATTCCGTTTAACACTGCTGCATAAACAAGTGCTTTAACAGGATCTACCCCGCTATAATTGATAAGTAATCCAATTAAAGTGGAGATACAAATAACAGCATAAAATGCCGGAGCTCTTTTTAACTTCAAATTAAGTCCAGATTTCCAATTGAACGCTTCACAAGTAGCATATCCTACTGAACCAGAAAGCACGGGAACCGCCAGCAAGCCGAGGCCAATGATGCCAATTGAAAAAATTAATTTTGCTAAAAAACCAGCGTTAGGAAAGGTATGTACCAATGGTTCGATCGCTTTTGCCGCATCGGAAGCGCTCCTGATGTCTGTTACACCGCTGTTGTGTAAAACCGTAGCAGAAACTACAATAATGCTCCAGGTGGTAAATTCTGAAAACAACATTCCGAAAGTATTGTCGATACGCATCCGCTTAATTTGCCCCCGGCTTACTTTTGGTTTATGATGTGAAAGCCGTTCCCATTCCTTTTGTTCCTCTACTTCCTGTGATGCCTCCCAAAAAAACATATATGGAGAAATAGTAGTTCCCAACACCCCGGTAATAATAAACAGAAAGCTAAAATTTAATTCAAAATGAGGTAAAACTGTTGCTTTTAGTATAGTGAGCCAGGGTTGCCGGACAATAAATAAAGTAATGGGATATGCAAGGAGAGTTATGGCCAGCCATTTTAAAATCCTGGCATATGACCGGTAAGAAGTAAAAACTTCAAGAATGAGGATTAACAGCGTAAAAAATAACGTCAGGGTAACAAAAGATGCTGGGACCAATAATTGGGCGGCGGCGGCCATAGCTCCTATATCGGCACCAATATTAATGGTATTAGCTATTAATACCAGCCCGGCAACCGCATATAAAACACTTTTGCTATAATTTTCTTTTATTACGGCCGATATACCCTTACCGGTAACCATCCCAATGCTTGCGCAGGCTTCCTGCACGGCTATCATAAAAGGCAACATATAAAGCGCTGTCCATAATTGATTATAGCCAAACTGTGCGCCGGTTTGCGAATAAGTGGCTATACCTGAAGGGTCATCATCAGCAGCGCCGGTTGTAAGGCCCGGGCCCAGCACCGAAAAAAACTTTGCCACCTCATTTTTTCGATTTTTAATTAGCTGCTGGTTAGTTTTCATTATCGCAAAATGTCAGAATAATTTGATCTATGTTAAGCAACCTCTTCAGGGGAAAATGAAACCCGGAACTTTAAAATACCAAATGGTTAAATGTTAAGGTTAGCAAACCGATGTTTATTTTATACTTATGTTATGTGTATTTTTACCATAGATGGCCATTTCAAGGCTTTCATCCAAATTATAGATATCTTCAAACCGTATCAACTCGCCGTTTCTCACTTCACACGTTAAATAAGTGATTTTTAAAGGAACCGGCTTATTAAGAATAAAATTTTGAGTCTTTATTTTTTTCAAACTCCTGTACATTTGAGCCGCTTGTCCCAAACCGTCATATTTAAGCAGCAACGCACCAAGTTCAACCGCCTTATCTATCCAAATGCAACCATTACTTACATCGCGCTTATCCAATGTCAACAATTTTTGATCATCCCTTTGATTTAAATAAATATTGTAGCTATTTTGAAAATGAAAAACCATCGAACCGAGCGTTTTATCGCATCCCGGCGCTTGTTTGGCATAATATCCGTTTGGTAATTTTAATATGAATTTCAATTGGGCATTTGTGATATCTGTTAGTTCCCCGTCCCTATTATAGATGCTTATTTGGTTGCGCCCAAGGAACAGGCTATCTGCAAGGGCATTTTTCAATATATCGTGGGTGAATATCTGGTTGGGGATAAGCCAGTTGGGGTATGTAGTCAAATAAGTCACCTGACTTTGCAACGTTGGGCTGGGCGTTTCTGGTGCTCCTACAATTACTTTGAAGAGCACTGTAGTATCCGGCAAATGCAATTTTAACGTATAAGTTGGCACATTGATCTGGATAAACTCTTGCTTGTCGTCAATCTCCGCCCATCTGATCCGTTCCATATTAGCAGCTATTTTCATAACATCGCTGCCAGGTTCTCCGTAACAATCGTCAGGCGCTTGCCCCCTGATTATATACAGCATTTCCCGCAAAACAACGTAGATTTTAGCACATGGCTGAACACTAAGAATCGCATCTTTGAAATCGGGTGAATCGATAACGTTTTTTAGCTTGGTTTCCGCTGCAAACGGAATGTCCATCCCATAATCGACACGTGCAGATCCGTAATCTGGATTTAGCTTTCCGTAATGCAAATGATTCATCATTGTGATTATCGCATCCGTGAGCAAAACATCAAATTTTGCTTTCAACAAGTCATCCACTGTATTGGGATTATCTAAAATATCACGAAGTACGTCGAATTGAAGGTCCCTAGGATGAAAATCGTTATGCGATAATCCGTACTGCATTACACAATCTATAAGCAACATGGCATTTCCGGTATTTGAATGAGATTCGGGGTTTATCCATACTGGGCGATAGTTATTTTGCCTGTAAAAACGGGTTGCGGTTTGCGGGTAATGTAATGCCTGCAGTAAAGCTGGTGAATTCAGTTGATGACGGACGGCACTGACTAGCGCCGGATTATTGTCCTGGGCAAATCCATCTATCGAAAAGAATAATTCGACTATAAACATCACCAAAATCAACTTTTTCATTTTTAATCATTTTATGATAACCTGATGCCATTTTCGAAGAGACAAATGATCATCAATTTTTTAAGTAAAGTTTTGAATAACATTTACCAAAAAGAATGACCTCCGTCAAATAACTTAATGATATCTGTCACCCGGAAAACTCGGTTATTGAAACTATGTGGAAGATATCAGCAGTTGAAGGTCAGAAATGATAGTCATTTCTGACACTTTTCAAAGCGCAGATAAGCAAAGTTTGTCGTATTGGTAATCAGCTCTTAGAAATAGGTTTTTTTGGAGTATCAAATCTTTCCAAACCGGAATCGAACCGGTACGGTTTCCGACAGATCTTTTAGACTAGTGCGTCTGTCAATTCCTTCATCTTGAAGTTGTGAATATTTACATTTAAAATAGTTATATCTTTGTTAAATAAGCACAAGCGATTTGATTATTTAAGGGTGATCTATCAGGTGACCCCTAACTGAATAAAAGCACAAAGCATTGATTTATAGCAGACATTAAACTGGTTACTGTTCCCTAACTCTCCGCCAAGTATTATTCAATTAGGAAACAAAAAGCGCCGTAAAATTTACGGCGCTTTTTGTTTCTCCAAACTACCCCAACAACTGCTTTTTCATCTATCTAACCGGTCAAAGCGCATTTATAGCTAAGGATGTTTAACGCTACCATTTTCTTCCACTAAAAATACCGGAGAATCTTATCAAACCTGTGAAATTTGCATACTTCCCGGCCGTTATCTGATAGCCTACCAAAACCAAGGCATGGCATTACCATTGCAAAACGCTTGTGTTAGAAAAGTCACATCGCCGGCTCCAATACAAAAATTAAAATGCCATTGTAATGTTTTACCTCTTCATAACGTATAGTAATCAAATTGTAGTTTTTTTATTAAAATTTAAAAAACGTTTTGGAATTTTAAAAAAAACCCGATAATTGTTATTATAAATATCAGTCAATTCAAGATATTGATTTAAGATTAGTATACAAACACCTGATCCTTTAATTAATATTAAAAGAACGATATTTTAACATTACCATTGGGTTAATTGTTGATTTCCTAAACCTTTCTTTTTGATGAGCATTAATATAACTATCCGATCCTTATATATCTTCATTTCATTAAGCTTTGTTGTTTCATTAAAAAGCTACGGCCAAACTTTCCCTGTTGGGAGTTATGCTGAAGAGTTACTGCGCCGGGAGCAAGTAGCTGGAAATATCGATAGTAAATCGTCGTTTGTTATTCGGCCATTAACAACCTCTATTGTAGCTGATTCTGCACTCCAGCCGCTAATTGCAAGCCGCGAATACATTAAATTTAATTTCATGGGAATACCTTCAGGCTTGCATATTCTGCCTGTTAACTGGTTAAACGAGTACAACGTGAAGCGCCCTTATGGTTACAATAATTCTTCGTTATACCCTAATGCCGGGTATCAAAGTATGCTTAGTGGTGGTATTTTCTTAAAAGCCGGAATTCTTAACGTACAAATAAAACCAGAGTTAGTTTATGCACAAAACAAAAGCTTTTCAACCTTTGCTGACGTACAAGCTCAAAACAACTCACAAGCTTTAATGGGTGCTTACTTTGCCCAGGTTAACGGAATCGACGCACCAGAACGATTTGGCACATCATCATTGAAACATGTTTATCCGGGACAATCAAAAATTACTTTAGCATATAAAAGCATAGAAGCTGGTGTATCTACCGAAAACTTATGGTGGGGGCCAGGAATACGCAATTCCATCATGATGAGTAATTCGGCACCGGGTTTTTTTCACTGGACATTCAACTCCACCAAGCCGGTTAATACAATAATTGGTTCTTTTGAGTGGCAAATCATAGGCGGCAACCTGAAACAATCTGGTTTTGCTCCAGACGATGTAAGCAAACTTATATACGGAAGTAATCTATATATCCCGAAACCTAAAGTTTCGAGATATATTTCGGCTTATAGTATTAATTGGCAACCTAAATGGTTAAAAGGGTTGTATCTTGGCCTTTCTGCTTATGATTATCTTGACAAAGACTCTGTCTATCATAACAAAAATATTATCCGCAAAATAATCCCGGTTATTACCGGCTCTTCAAACAAGGCCAATAACATTAATAATGGGCAAAACGGAGATCAGCAAGACTTTGCATACTCACTTAACATCAGGCAGCTCCTACCCTTGTACAAGGCCGAAATTTATTTTGAATGGGCACGCAACGACCGCACCGGAAGCCTGTCTGATCTATTAGAAGAACCTGAGCATTCAGCGGCGTATACTCTTGGCGGCCGCAAATTATTTGAACTCAGCCGTGGCGGTTTTATACAAATTAAATCAGAAATAACGCAATTGCAAAGGGCACCAACTTATTTACTGCGCGACGAACCTTCATGGTATATCCATTCGCAAAGCCCAAGAGACGGATATACTAATGATGGCAGGTACATAGGCGCAGGCATTGGCCCCGGAAGCAACAGCTTTATTTTTGATATTAGCTACCTTAAAAATTACAACTCATATGGCATTACACTGGAAAGACTATTGCATAATAATGATTTATATTACCAGGCTTTTACTGAAGCCCGAATAAGTAATTTACATTGGGTGGATATTGCAGGTACCTTTTATGCTAATCATAAATTTGAAAACTATTTGATCTCGGCCGAGGTTACACCAGTTTATACCTTAAACTATGAGTACAGAAATGGCTCAAGTTATAATTTACATGCCAGGATTAACTTTACTTATTTTTTTAATTAACGAACAATTTCAGACAGCTTTTTTCAGTTTATCAATCAGCCAACCATTTATACTACGAATTAAAAAATTCACTTTATCCCCCGAAACGGGAAATTGGTTTACTTTTGCAGAAAATAATATCATTTATTAGAGTGCTATTTTTACGCTCTGATAACCTTTACATATGAACAAACTTCGCTTTTTTATATTTTTAATTGCTGTGCTAAGCTTTGGAGCAGTTACTAATATCACCGCCCAAACCAGCTTACAAAACATTTCCTCAATTAATGTCGACGATCTTTCAGACCAGCAGGTGCTTCAACTACTGCAACAGGCGCAAAAAACAGATCTAACCGACACAGAATTACTGCAGCAGGCTCAAAGTCGGGGTATGTCGGCCACACAGCTTCAAAAATTAGAGCTTCGCATAAAAAAGCTAAGAACAAAAAGCAACGCATCATCCAATACACAACCAGATTCAACGCAAAATCAGCTGGGAAGGCAACTTAACTATAAACCAGATACAACAGACACGCTTTATACCAACAAAGACCTTTTTGAAAGTTTAAAGCCTAAAATTTTCGGTGCAGACATTTTTAAAAATAAAAACAGCTCATTTGAACCCAACCTTAAGCTGGCAACCCCGCTAAACTATATTGTTGGGCCTAATGATCAACTGAATATTAGTGTTTATGGCAGCTCGTTAGTAAACTGGAAGCTGGATGTATCCCCCGAAGGAAATATTAACATTCCAGGCGTTGGCGTTTTAAACGTAGGCAGTAAAACTATTGAACAAGCCACGGCGTTAATAAAAAACAAGCTTGCGGCAAACAATTACGCTATCGGGCGTGGCACAAGCGTACAGGTTACACTCGGCAATATCCGCAGTATCCAGGTAATTATTATAGGACAGGTGGCTAAACCGGGCACCTATACCCTACCATCCCTTGCTACCGTCTTTAATGCCTTATATACTGCCGGTGGCCCTTCCGATAACGGAAGTTTAAGGCAGATTGAGATCATCAGAAACAACCGCATTATCAGGCATCTTGATGTTTATGATTTCTTACTAAAAGGTGATCAAAAAAATAATATTACCCTTCAGGATCAGGATATTGTACGCGTGCCAACATACCGCACCAGGGTGCAACTTGTTGGCGAGATCAAAATACCGGCACTATTTGAAGTTTTACCAGGAGAAAGTCTGGATAATATCATAACCTATGCCGGCGGTTTCACCGATAGCGCATATACTGCAAGGATCAAAGTATCGCAGGTAAGCGATCAACAGCGTAAAATAACTGATGTATTGGAAGCTGACTATAAAAACTACATCCCGTTAAGGGGGGATAAATATACCATCGAGCCTATTATTTACAGGTTTGAAAACCGGGTTGTAATAAAAGGAGCAGTTTTTAGACCTGGTGATTATGAACTTCAAAACGGGTTAACATTACTGCAATTAATTGACAAAGCCGCGGGACTAAAAGAAGACGCCTTTACTGAGCGCGGTACCATTACCCGGTTAAAGCCTGATAACAGTACCGAAATAATAGGATTTAATGTTAAAGACATCATTAACAAAACTGTGAACATTCCGTTACAGCGTGAAGATATTATTAACATCTCATCTATATTTGATTTAAGGGATAAGTACACAGTTACTATCAACGGAAATGTCAGAAAACCTGGAAAGTTTGCATTTTCTGAAAACATGAAAGTAGAAGACCTGATTTTAAAAGCAGGTGGCTTTGCCGAAGGTGCCAGTACAAACCGTATTGAGGTGGCCAGGCGAGTAACAGATGCAGATCCGTCATCTAAAAACAGCTCAGTATCGCAGGTTTTTAGCGTTAATATTGATGGCAACCTAAAACCTGCCGATGCTAATTTTGTGCTTACGCCTTTTGACATTGTTTCTGTTTATAGCCTCCCCGGATATGAAAAGCAAAAAACCGTAAAAGTTGAAGGTGAAGTGTTATATCCCGGATCCTATACAATTAAAAATAAAAACGAAAAGATATCAGACCTGATTGCAAGAGCGGGTGGACTTACCGCCTCAGCCGATGCGGCAGGTGGCTCGTTAAAACGCGACAACTTTGCGATATTGGGTATTGACAAAAACAAAACAGATACTGCATCAATAAATGCAGAGCGCTATTCCCGGATCAACAGGCTTAAAAAATCATATAAAGACTCAACAAACACAACAACCGATACAGTGCAATTAAGAAACAACTACGTTGGTATTGAATTAGACAAGATCTTGAAATCGCCAGGCTCAAAAACGGATCTGCTTTTGGAGAACGGTGACGTTATAAGAGTACCTAAGCAACAACAGGTTGTACGCGTTAACGGGCAGGTGCTTTATCCAAGTGCAGTTGTATATGACAAGTCAAAATCATTTAACGATTTTGTTTCAAACGCCGGAGGCTATGGGCCGGATGCCCTGAGGCGTGGAGCTTATGTTGTTTATCCAAATGGCACGGTAAAAGGTACGCGCAAGTTCCTTTTCTTCAACAACCACCCTTCGGTTAAACCAGGTAGTGAGATATATGTTCCTAAAAAATCAGAAAGCAAAGGCAATACCGCTCAAACTATTTTAGGCTTTACTACCGGTTTGGCTTCATTAGGGGCTATTATTTTAGGGATTTTAAGTTTAAATAAATAACAGTTTCTGCATTTCAGCATTACAAAAAATGGATAATAAGTCAGAAATAACGTTAAAAGACCTGATCGCAAATTTTCGAAAAGCGCTTAAGTATCTTAAATCGAAGGTTTTTATTATTACAGTAGTATCAATAACCGGATCAATTTTAGGTATCGTTTATGCGTATACTAAAAAGGATAGCTTTACAGCTCAATCAACCTTTGTTCTTGAAGATGGTAATAAAGGCGGAGGTTTAAGTCAATATTCGGCACTGGCATCATTAGCCGGTATCAACCTGGATAACGGCAATGGTGGTTTATTTGACCCAATCAATATAATGGCCCTTTATAAAACGAGGCTAATGATTGAAAAGGCCCTGCTTACTGAAGTAGAAATTAATGGCAAAAAACAGAAGCTCATAGAAATGTATATAAATTCATATAAACTAAGGGAGCGCTGGAAAAAGAAAGATAAAATCGAAAGCATAAATTTCAACGGAGATCCCGAAAAGTTTAGCCGGAAACAGGATAGTATTATTACTGATTTAGTGGGACAGTTTAACAAGAACTTTTTGTCGGTTAATAAATTAGAAAAAGAGCTGAATATTATAAAAGTTGAGTTTGTTTCAAAAGACGAAGTGTTTGCCCAGACATTTACCAATGTGTTGGTTGAAACGGTAAATGATTTTTATGTGCAAACCAAGACTCAAAAGACCAATCAGAACCTGGATATATTGCAACGCCAGGCAGATAGTGTAAAAAGAGAATTAAATTTTGCATTACACGGAGTAGCCTCTTCAATGGACGCCAATCCAAATGCTAACCCGGCTTTATTGACGTTACGTGTACAATCACAAAAAAAGCAAATTGATGTTGAATCAAGTAAAGCCATATATGCAGAAATTGTTAAAAACCTTGAAATATCCAAAATTTCATTGCGGAACGAAAAACCACTAATAAAAGTAATTGATAAGCCCACCTTACCTTTACTAAAACAACACACCAGCAAAGTTATGGCTGCTATAATAGGATTTGTTTTAGCCACTGTTTTGATAGTATCGCTTTTGTTGGCGGGTAGGTATATTAAGCAAGCGTTATGAATTAAATATGCTTAAAAAAAACATATTCTTTAATTTCCTACTTTCAGTAAGTCAAATACTATTCTCAGTTATCATTTTTCCTTTTGCATCAAGAACATTAGGACCTGATGGTATAGGGTCGGTAGTGTTTATTGATAGTATTACACAGATTTTTTTACTGATTGCGGCATTAGGAATACCAATATATGGGGTAAGAGAGATATCAAAGGTAAAAGATGATCCTGATCAACTTTCTTCTCTTTTTTCGGAGTTAGTCACAATACATATGATCTGTACAGCGATCTTTGTTGTAACGTATGTGCTTGCCGGGATTTTTATTGGTAAAATAAACACGCATCTTAATCTTGTTCTTATTGGTGCCTTTATTTTAATATGTAATGTATTTACCATCGAATGGTTTTTTCAGGGTATTGAGCAATTTACTTACATTACAAAAAGAACACTCCTTGTCAGAGGGCTATTTTTAATATTGCTATTTGGTTTTGTACACCATAAAGGCGATGAGCCTGTTTATTATGGGCTAACTGCAGCAAGCTATTTCTTCAACGCGCTATTCAATTTCATTTACAGCAAAAAAATTATCAGGCTTTCATTTAAACATCTAAACCTGAAGAAACATGTAAAGCCATTACTTGTAATACTGTGTTCAAATATTGTAATTACCGTGTATCTGCTAATGGATAACACCATACTTGGCTTTTTAAAAGGCGAAGTCCCGGTAGGTTTTTATAGCACAGCTGTTAAAATTGCCAAAATATCAATTACAATTGTTACCGCATTAGGAGCTGTGTTAATACCACAAATTAGTCAGGCCTTTAAAAAAGGAGACCATTCCAGGATTCAGTTACTGATCAATAAGTCCTTTAATTTTGTCTGTACATTTGGAATTCCTATAAGTGTTGGCATAATAATTATGGCTCCGTTCATTATAACAACATTGGTAGGTAAATCATTTTCACAGTCAATAGTTCCATTACAAATATTGTCGCCAATAATTTTCATTATTGGAGCGACAAATGTTTTTGCATGGCAAATATTATCGCCATTGGGTAATGATAAAAAGGTGTTGATAGTGGTGCTTTGCGGTATGGTGGTGAGTCTTTCAATAAATTTTGCAGTAATACCAACATTTTCAGCAAACGGAGCAGCTTTCGCCAATATCTGTACAGAGCTGGTTGTAATGCTCTTAAGCTTCTACTTTGTTTACCGGTTAAAAGTTGTAGCTATTTCAGCAAAACCAATCTTTAGTGCAGCTTTAGGCTCGGGCGTGTTTTTTTTAATCGCATACATTGCCAGAAAACTATTTTCTGATAATATAATTACAGAAATATCGATTATGCTATCATGTGTTATTTTTTACGCCATATACCAGATTAAGATTATAAAAAATGAAATCATTTTTTCTATAATCCATGCAGGAAAAAATAAGATTTCAAATGTATTTAACCATAACAAACTGTTGTAATCGGTAAGCGGTTAGTTATTGACTCTAATTTTATTACAACGAAAAACCTCCCCCAAAAATCATTATTGGGATATATGGCTAAATCAATTAAGACTTTATTATGAAAAAAGTAGCTTTTACTATAGTAACCAAGAATTATATTGGCCTTGCCAAAACCTTAAAGAATTCCCTGTATAGATACAACAAAGATGTTGATTTTTTTATATTCATTGCCGATGACTTCGATGAGACAACGAAAATCAACTTAGAAGATCAGGGAGGCAACTTTTTAATCTCAAAAAATGTTTTACCGATTGATGAGAATACATGGGACGAATTGTCTTTTAAATATAATTTGGTAGAATTTTGCACTGCATTAAAACCATTTTGTTTTAAATATTTAATGGATTTCCTGGGTTATGGAAAAGTCATCTATTTTGATCCTGATATCCTTGTATACAATTCTTTAGATTCCATATATGAAAAACTGGATACTTCGGTAATGCTTCTCACCCCTCATATACTTTATATGGAGGAAGATTTCACTGGAGATGTCCCGGATTATTTATTCTTAAAATACGGAACGTTTAATTTAGGTTTTATCGGATTGAGAAAATCGGAAAAAATAACTTCTGTACTCAACTGGTGGGCAAAAAGATTGGTAAAATACTCTTTTTTTGACGATGAACGCGGCTTGGCAACAGATCAAAAATGGGCTGCATTTTTTCCAATTTTTCTTTCTTCCGAAGAATTAGAGATATCCGCCGATTTAGGATTAAATATTGCTCCGTGGAATTTTCACGAAAGAAAGATTGTAAATATTGGAGATACGTTATATGTAATACCAAGGGCCGAAAAAAATAAAGAAAAGTTCGAACTTGTTTTCATGCATTTTTCTTCCTACAAACAAAACGAAATTCAAAATGGCTTATATAAAGAGTTAAAATATGATGATTTGAAAATTGCTTTTGATGTATATAAGGATGCCTTGAACAATGAAAATATTCAAGATTTTTGGGGACTAAGCTATTCTTACCAATATTTTAATAACGGGCAGCTGATTAGTGATTTTAATCGTAGGGTTTACAGAAAATGTTTAGATACTAATTATTTTTCAAGCAAAAACAATCCCTTTGAAACAAGTGAAAATAGTTTTTATCATTTATTAAAAAAAAATAAACTGTTGACTAAACATATTGTCAACTTCAATAGTGGACACGTTGGAAGGAATTCTATTGCTAATGCAAATAAAAAAAACAAACGACTCATAATAATGCAATTGATGTCTAAGTTTCTATTGACTATGTTAGGTGTTGACAGGTTTAGTTTTTTTGTTAAGAATGCTGCTAAATACTTTACGTTCGAAAACCAAGCTCATTTAATAGATAAGAAAATCAATTAAAACATGAAACGGTTACTTAGTATAATTTATTATTTGATAATATATCCGTATTATAAATTGGCATTTAAACATATCGGATATAGGTCTAAGATTGTCTCTCCACTTAAAATCGAGGGATATTCAAATATTTCAATTGGAAGTAGAGTCAATATTGAATATAAAACATGGTTGGCAGCTTTTCCCCATACAGGAGCTGCAACTTGCAACTTGATCATTGGAGATGGGACCAATATTGGGCATTTTAATCATATTTATGCTACAGAAAGTATAACCATAGGAAAAAATGTTTTAATAGCAGACAAAGTATATATATCTGATAATCTGCATAGTTATGATGATATAAGCCTTCCTGTTTCTAAACAACCCATAAAACAACTAAAAGCTGTGAATATAGGAGATGGTACATGGCTGGGCGAAAATGTATGCGTAATTGGTTCAAGTATTGGAAAAGGATGTGTAATAGGCGCCAACAGCGTGGTAACAAAAGACATACCGGATTATTGTGTGGCAGTTGGAAGTCCGGCAAGAATAATAAAAAAATATGATGCGAAATCAGGTACGTGGTTAAAAACATCACCGGATGGCACGTTTATAATTCATTAATTGATTAAAAACTTATTTTTAAAATAGCTAAATGAAAAAAGTACTAATTACAGGTGGAGCGGGATTTATTGGAAGCAATTTGGCCTTATTGTTATTAAGTAGAGGATATGAAGTTACCGTTCTTGATAACCTTTCGCCTCAGATACACGGAGAAGATGCAGAAAATGCATCCCCTTTATTTTTATCAATAAAAAACAGGGTGAATTTTATTAAGGGTACGGTTACCTCAAAAACAGATTGGGAAAACGCCATAAACGGGCAAAATATCATTGTACATTATGCAGCAGAAACTGGTACAGGTCAGTCAATGTATGAAATTGCAAGATATACAGAAGTTAATATACAAGGCACCGCGTTAATGCTTGATATTTTAGCTAATAGTAAGCACAACGTTGAAAAGGTAATTGTTGCCTCTTCGCGATCAATATATGGCGAAGGGAAGTATTATTCTGATGAGCTCAATACTTATATTTACCCTAAACATCGTGTATCTGAATTTATGGATAACGGTGATTTTGAGGTGAAGTATCAGGGCAATGTCAGTCCGTTAAAGTTGGTCGCAACTGATGAAGAATCAAAAATACATCCTTCTTCTGTTTATGGTATTACCAAACAAAATCAGGAACAAATGATTATGACAGTTTGCCCAACAATAGGCATTGCTCCAGTGGCGTTCCGATACCAAAATGTTTACGGCCCAGGGCAGTCTCTTTCAAACCCATATACGGGTATCCTTTCTATTTTTTCAACACTTATAAGAAATAAAAAAAGCATTAATGTTTTTGAAGACGGGAAAGAAAGCCGTGATTTTGTATTTATCGATGATGTTGTACATGCAACATACTTAGGAATAGTAAACAATGAGGCAAATGGGCAGGTATTTAATGTTGGTTCTGGAGTGCCAACAGATGTTTTAACCGTGGCCGAAATGTTGATTAAACATTATGATATCAGGGTACCTCTCAATATATCAGGTAATTACCGTACTGGTGATATCAGGCATAACTATGCTGATTTAAATAAAATAAATAAAACTTTAGGTTTTGTTCCTGCAGTTGACTTTGAAACTGGCATTGCAAAGTTTGTACAATGGGTTAACGAGCAGCAGATAAGTGATGATAAATTTGAAGAATCAATCGCGGAAATGAAAGAAAAGGGGCTTTTTAAATAATAGTTTATGGCAAAAGTTGGTTTGGTTACCGTATTATTTAACAGTGATAAAGTACTTGAAGGCTTTTTTAAAAGCTTGTCTATACAGACATTTAAAGATTACCACTTGTATTTAATTGATAATACAAGTAGCGAGGATACAGATAATCTATTGCTTGAGCTAAGTGTTAAATATGCTATAACTAATTATACACATATTAAAAACCCAGATAATGCGGGCGTTGCAAAGGGTAATAATCAGGGTATTGAACTGTCGTTAAAGCAAGGTACAACACATACTTTGTTACTTAATAATGATATTGAGTTTAATCAACCTGAGCTTCTTGGAAATATGTTACGCCATGCTGAAAAAAACAATGAGTCCATTATCATACCTAAAATATTTTTTCATGATAATGGCAAAATTTGGATGGCAGGTGGTAAATTTTTAATGCTTAAAGGTTCAACCATTCATATCGGAGAGGGGGATGATGATGGGCCGCGGTATAGTGCTGAAAGTTATTTTAAATATGCTCCAACCTGTTTTATGCTTATCAATAACAAGGTTTTTTATGACGTTGGCTTAATGGATGAAAAGTATTTTGTTTATTATGACGATACCGATTTTATATTTAGAACAGTCGAAAAAGGTTATCTGGTTAAATTATTACCACAATTGCATGTTTATCATAAAGTTAGCTCGCTTACCGGGGGAAAAGAATCTCTTTTTTCCATTTATTATGGAACAAGAAACAGAATTTACTTTATTCGCAAAAACCTAAAAGGCCTAAAGTACTTGTGCTCCTTATGTTTTACTATGAGTACCCGTTTTGTGAGATTTATCCAATTCGATTCAAAACAAAAGATTCAAGTTATTAAAGGAGTTCAAGAAGGTTTTAAATTATAATTGTAGATGAGGGGTTATATATCAGACATTTTATACGGAGTTACTTAGATACCCAATCTTTCTATGAAAAAAGCAATTCCGAATTTGTTTTTCCTTTTTTTAACAGCGCCTATATTGTCTCCATTTGTTGGGGGCGTAACAATCTACCTGTCATCGGTTATCATTTTATTTGATATCCCCTTTATTTTATGGGCAGTAAATAAGTTTGATAAGAACAAGATTATTATAGTCGTTGGGATGTCGGTTTTGATGGCATTGGCTTGTTTTAATGTAGCTTTGTTTCTAAAAATACAAATGTTGTTGCTTTCTGTAACATATATGTTTTATTGTTATGAAGCAGGCTTTTTCTATTTGTATCAATGGTGTTTTATTAACGTGCTAATAGCACTGTTACAATTCACTTTGATTTTTATTGATCCGACTTTAGCTTATCAAATCGGTCCTACCAATATCGCCAGTGTTCTTTTAGGTAAGTTTGCCGGACCTACTTTTACAAACTTCTATGCCATTTCACTTCTTCCCAGGGTTAGCGGGCTATCAAGGGAAGGAGGATTTTTTGCATCTCTTTTAGGCACCACATTTTTTGTATTGATCAATGACCCTAAGATAAAAAGCGGGAAGAAAAAATTTTACATTACCTTTTTAATAATTGGCATCATAATATCACTTTCAAAAACCACCCTGATATTATTGATAGTGCCGTTCATTTTACTTTTTAGAAGATATTTAAACATGCTGCAGGAATATGGTGTGGCCATTGTTTACACCATTATCCTGATAATATTTTTTAATCACCTGCTATTAACATCCGACTTTTTTACCGACGTTGCCAATAACTCAATGGTTCACCGTTTTTCGGGATACGCACTCACACCATACGCAAGTTTGATCGATTTTGTAAGGGGGATTAGCATTTATGATTTAATGGAACGGTCCAGAAAAGGCATGGAAGCCATGACACTTGAATTTAGAGATTCAGGAATAAAGGAGTTTTGTGGTCTTCCGGCACTTTATTTGGGATATGGGGTTCAAGTGTTTGCTTTGTTTTTAATTTTTACAAGGTATCTAAATTTAAAAGGTATCGGTATTGCGCTTATTATTATTCTGACAACAAATGTTAGCCCGCTAACTTGCGATGGTTTCGTAGTAATTTCCTGGTTTTTTGCTTTTTATATTAGTAATAATATTAACAAGTCAGCAAATTCCACTTCACTTTTACCCAACGTTAATATTCAGTAATAACCTTAATTTTGGAAAAACAAAAAAAAAATATCATTATTAACGCCCGCTTCCTTACCCAAAAACTTACTGGCGTACAACGTTTTGCTATTGAAATAGCAAGGCAATTAAACGAAATGATGCCCGATCTTGTTTTTGTAGCCCCTTCAGATATCATTCACCATGAAGTGGCAGCTGAATTAAACGTAATTATTATAGGAAAATGCAAAGGAGTTATGTGGGAGCAGCTTGATTTACCTCTGTATTTAAAAAGGAATAACAAACCACTTCTTATTAACCTATGCAATGTTGCGCCGCTGTTTTATACCAACCAGGTCATAACTATACATGACGTTGCCTCTTTCGTTAATCCGCAATGGTTCAGCAAAAACTTTGTCAGATTTTATAAATTTCTGATGCCGCGGATCAGTAAGAAGGCTAAACTAATATTCACAGTCAGCGATTTTTCCAAAGCCGAAATCATAAAGTATCTCCATGTAGATGCCGTAAAAATAAAAGTTGTATACAATGGCGTATCGGAGCTTCCTGCTCCTTCGTTTATTGAAACAAATTATGGCAAATACATACTGGCAGTTGGATCAATTGATAAAAGGAAAAATATCCAGAACCTGGTGGAGGCTTTTGGGTTAATTAAGCATAAGAACTTTAAACTTATAATTGTTGGCGATAGCAATGCTATTTTTAACAATGAGGGTAATGAAAATCTGAAAACACGCAACGATATTATATTTACCGGGAGGGTTAACGATCATGAACTGGCTAATTTATATACCGGAGCACAATTGTTTGCGTATCCAAGTTTATATGAAGGCTTCGGGATCCCGCCGCTTGAAGCAATGGCTTACGGCTGCCCCACTTTAGTATCTGATATAGGCAGTTTGCGTGAAGTTTGTGGCAATGCCAGCATGTATATAAACCCACTTGATACAAAAGAGATTTCAAAGGGTATTGATTTACTCATTGATGATAGCACATTACGTAACACTCTTGTTAAAAATGGGAACCAAAATTTAAAGCGGTTTAGCTGGGAAAACTCGGCCATGCAAATTTTTAATTCTATTACTTTTTTAATTGCACAATCTTGAAAGTCGCATTAGTACACGAATGGCTTACCGTAATTGGTGGCTCTGAAAATGTTTTCAAAGAAATTGCTGCATTGTATCCCGATGCAGATATTTATACGTTGGTAGCCCGCGATGAAACCATCGTGAAACTTGGCCTTTCTGACCATAAAGTTACAACCTCTTTTATTCAGAAATTGCCATTTGCCAAAACCAAATACAGAGCGTACCTACCTCTGTTTCCCTTGGCGGTAGAACAATTTGATCTCTCGAGCTATGATTTGATCATTTCATCTTCACATGCTGTAGCCAAGGGAGCTTTAACTAATTCCAACCAAATCCATGTTTGCTATTGCCATTCGCCGATACGTTATGCCTGGGACTTGCACCACCAATATTTGAAAGAATCGGGGTTGGATAAAGGTTTGAAAGGATTCATAGCAAAATATCTGCTGCACCGCATCAGGATATGGGATATCATAAGCACCAACCGCGTTGATCATTTTATTGCTAATTCAAATTATATAGCTAAGCGAATTAAAAAGGTTTACGGACGGGAAAGCAAGGTTATATATCCAAATGTAGCTACCGAAGACTTTTTACCTGTTTATGAGAAAAAAGATTACTATGTTACCTGTTCGAGATTTGTTCCTTACAAAAAAATTGATCTGATTGTACAGGCATTTGCTCAAATGCCTGACAAAAAATTATATGTGATTGGTGAGGGGCCGGATTTCAAAAAGGTGAGCAAATTAGCCGCCCCAAATACAATATTACTCGGTTATCAATCCTTTGATGTGCTTAAAAAATATCTCGCCGAAGCTAAAGCCTTTGTATTTGCCGCCGAAGAAGATTTTGGTATTTTACCTGTTGAAGCCCAGGCTTGTGGCACCCCAGTGATTGCCTTTGGTAAAGGCGGCGCGTTGGAAAGCGTCATAGAAAACAAAACAGGGATATTCTTTTATGAGCAGTCTGCAAAAGCTATTAAAGAAGCCGTTGAGGCTTTCGAGGTTAACATATCATTATTTAATTATAAAGAAATCACCCAGCACGCCTCTTCTTTTTCAACAGATAGATTTAAAAATGAGTTAATTAGCTGCATTAATCAAAAAATACAAAATAAAATAGAAAATAATTAGTTTATAGCTGTAGCGTTTCAGATGTAGTCCCCGTAATTAAGTTTAACAAACATTGATTTTATTTTAAAAAACAATTCGTTTTAGTAAAATTATTATATTTGCACAACTTAACCCTGATCGCAAATGCGTTACTCAAGATTACTCCAACCATTTACATTTTTATGTGATTTAATATTATTAAATATCGCACTCCAATGTGCTCATTTACTTATACTTACGTTCTATTCGTCCGAAATACAGTCAATCGACTTTTTATTATTAGTTAATCTAACCTGGGTCACTATAGCTTCGGTAACTAAAAACTATACTATAAAAAGGCCACTGATATTAAGTGACAATTTAAGCAAATTCATGTCCTCGATAGTGTACCATCTCGTAATGGTTCTGGGCATAGTTTATTTCTTTAAACTTTATGAGGTAAGCAGAATGGTAATGTTTTGCACTTATCTTTTGTTTTTCATTTTAATAGTAGTACAACGCTCTTTGATCTTTTTCACGCTTGATTATATTCGAAAAAAAGGCTATAACATTAAGCACGTTATAATCATTGGAAATGCAGATATCGTTAATAGGGTAAAAAAATCATTTTCACGGCACCCGGAATATGGATACAATTTCATCACCACCATACCTGAAGAAATGATTGAAAGTATGCCTCACGAGGTATTATTTGATAAAATACTCGAAGCCAGGCCTGATGAAGCATTTATATGCTATAAATTTATGGATCAGCTTTTATTGAATAAACTTGTGGCCCTGGGCGATCATCATTCCATAAAGATCAAATTAGTGTCGGATCTTGTTCTTGATAACAGCTATGCCAGTATTGTCAATTATGAAAATTTGCCGGTAATACAAATTTCTTCATCAATTGAAATCAGCCTTAAAATTATTTTATTTAAACGCTGCTTTGACATTTTGTTTTCGCTTTTTGTAATGATTCCAGGCCTCCCTGTGTTTATTGTATTAGCCATAGTAACCAAGCTAACTTCAAAAGGCCCAGTTTTTTATCGCCAGGAAAGAATTGGCAGGAATCACAAACCATTCAGCATGTATAAGTTCAGAAGCATGTACGTAAACTCAGAACAGGCTGTTCCCTTACTGTCAAAAGATAAAGACCCGAGAATTACTAAATGGGGTTTATTTTTACGTAAATCCCGCCTGGACGAGTTGCCGCAATTTTGGAATGTTTTAAAAGGAGATATGTCTATTGTTGGGCCAAGGCCGGAGCGGCAATATTTTATCGAGCAACTTATAGAAGAATCGCCTAATTATAAAAAACTATTTAAACTTAAACCCGGCCTTACTTCTATAGGCCAGGTAAACTATGGTTATGCGGAAAATGTCCAGGAAATGCGCGACAGAATTCGTTATGACCTTATTTATTTAAAGAACATCAACTTTAATAACGACTTAGGCATAATTTTCCAAACTATAAAGGTAATGGTGCAGCTTAAGGGTAAGTAATACAGTATTACACAGCTGCCCATGAACCCGGGGTAACGTGTGGTAAAACTTATAGGTAATTAAAAACAAAGCAGGACGTTTCATTACACCCTGCTTTGTTTTTTTGATATAAACAGGTTTAACTTCACTTTACGAAAACAATGTTGTTCCGGGTACGATAGAGCCAGAAAGTGGCGCCTGATAGCCTTATATCCCCTATCGCAGCAAAACACCGCCCGGCATTACATGAAATGGTAACAACCTATCTCTTACAATCGGTTGCTCCCATCACATACTTGGCGAAAATCTGCCGTTCAACTATTTATAAAAATCATATATTCGATTATAATCAATGCAATTGAGTTTATGACTTTCGATATAGAAATCCTGATCAGGTTTTTGCTGGCCCTTTTGTGGGGTGGACTTGTAGGCGCCGAGCGAGAGTATCACGGCAAAGCGGCTGGTTTCCGTACAACCATTATGATATCTTTTGGTGCATGTTTTTTCACCTTGATGTCAACAGCCATCGGTTCTCCCAATAATGCAGACAGGATTGCCTCAAACGTTGTCACAGGCATTGGCTTTCTTGGTGCCGGTGTTATTTTCAGAGGCGAAAATCGGGTTAATGGCATCACTACAGCAGCTACTATCTGGGCGGTTGCTGCAGTAGGAATGGGCATTGGTGCCGGTTATTACTTAGCAGCCGGCTGTGCCAGTATAATGATCCTGTTCATACTTGCAGTACTTCCTTTCTTTCAAAAGAAAATAGACTATTATAATCAATCCAAAACATTTTACATTAAATGCCCTGTTTCAGCAAATGGCATCACATTATGCGAAAATATGATGAAAGATCATAAACTGAAATTCAAGATGGTTAAAAGGGTTAAAGAAAGTAATTATATGCTTTTAACATGGCAACTTCAAGGACCTTCTGCAAAAATGGAGCTGTTCATTAACTCAATTACTGATCTTTCTCTTATCGAACATTTTGAGTTTTCGTGATACAATTACTGTTTGTTCCATGTAGACGTCGGTTTAGTTATTGATACATGTTTGAAAATAGGAAACACTTTGGTATACGGGTAGATGGAGTACTTTACTCGCTTATATCGATGGATAAAATAAGTCCCCCCAACTTTTCTACCTGATCCGGATTACCATGAACAATCATGGTAATGTTTAAATACAAAAAGTCCCTTTAAATTGCTTCAAAGGGACTCTCGTCTTTTTTAGTGCGGAAGAAGGGACTCGAACCCCCACGCCGTGAAGCGCCAGATCCTAAGTCTGGTGCGGCTACCAATTACGCCACTTCCGCGTTTCTGTTTTAACAGGCTGCAAAGATAGTGTTTAATATTATACTTAAAAACATAATTTTCATTTTTTTGCTATCATGCTCATTTAGTAGCAATTAATTTTCCATCACCCCCTTCAACAGTTGTTTAAAGTACATTGGAGCATATAAAAGTCGGTTACCATACCAGGAAAACATTTCACCATCTACCAAAATCACTTTGGCGTCAGGCAAAATGGCCTTAAACTCATTTATATGTTTTTCGCGAAATGGATATGGCTCAGTTGACAGAAAAACAAGGTCTGGCTTAGCAGCAATCAGGGCATCCGCATCAATTTCCGGATAACGCTCAACATCTGTTACATTATTTAACCCGCATATTTGCATCATACAATCAATGAAAGTTCCCTTGCCTGCAAGCATATAGGGTTTACGCCAAATGAGGTAAGCGACATTGAGCTTGGTTGAGGAAAGCTTTATGCCATTAAGCAGATGCTTTATTTCCTTGCAGAGATCGTTTGCTTGTTCCAGCCGACCAGTAACATCACCAATGCCGTTAATCATTTGTAGGGCCGAATCCAGGTCAAAAATATCACTAATCCATACCGGACAAATATTCATTAATTCTTCTACCTGAAAACGGTCGTTCTCTTCTTTATTGGCAATAATTAAATCAGGGTTAAGCAACCGGATTTTTGCAATATCAAGTTGCTTGGTCCCCCCTATTTTAGCAATTGATTTAACGTTTTCCGCGGGGTGAATGCAAAACTTAGTAACGCCAATTACCCTGGCATCTAAGCCAAGGTAAAAAAGCAATTCTGTTTGAGATGGTACAATAGAAATGATACGGTTAGGCGGCCGGGAAAGTTTAACCTCTCGATTTAGCTGATCCCGGAATATCAGCATGTTAAAATGCGTTCTTTTCGCCTTTAAACACGTTCCATACGGTCAGGAATATGATTTTCATATCCAGCAGGAACGACCAGTTTTCAAGATACCAAACATCGGCCTCAACGCGCTCAAGCATCGCCTGGGTGGTTTGAGTTTCGCCTCTTAAGCCAGACACCTGGGCCCAACCGGTAATGCCCGGCTTAAGAAAATGTCTTACCATAAAGGTATCAATGAGTTGCGAATATTGTTGAGTATGGCTTATCATATGTGGCCTTGGCCCAACAATAGACATGTTGCCTAATATAACGTTAAAAAACTGCGGCAATTCGTCAATACTGGTTTTACGGATAAAAGCTCCTGACTTAGTTATGCGCGAATCACCACGCGTGGCCTGTTTTTTATCCGAATCATGATTAACCCTCATGCTACGGAATTTATAGCATTTAAAAGGCTTATTGTCCCTGCCGGAACGCTCCTGAACGAAGAATATCGGCCCCTTTGATTCGAGCTTTATAATAATGGCCAGGATAGGGAAAAGCCAGCTAAAAATAAACAGGATAACAAATATCGAAAAACAGATGTCAAATAAGCGTTTGATAGAACGGTTAAGCATATTCTCCAAAGGTTCGGGCCTTACGGATATGATTGGAATATGACCAAAACTTTGTATAAACGTTGGCTTTTTGGCATAATCGTAATATTCAGGCACAAACTTAAACCTGATCAGGTTTTTATCGGCGTCAAGCATCAACTGCTCTATCTTGTCTGCATCTGAATTTGGAAGCGTACAAAATATTTCATCAACCTTATTATTAAGCACATAGCTTATGCAGTCATTAGTACCGCCTAAATAAAGATTTTTATCCAGAACAGTATCGATCCCGTCATCAAAAAAACCTACAAGATTGTAACCGCGTTCGGGGTTTTGTTTAAAAAAGCTGTAAAGATCCGATCCGATCCGGCCTCCGCCAATAATGATAACCGTACGTGTATCAATAAGTGAAGAGCGGTCGCTTTTACGGATGGTAAGGAATATCAGCTTCCACAAACCAAGCAGAAAACCAAACAATGCCAACGAATAAAACAGATACTCACGCGTTATAAAATACGCATTAGTTCCTATCAATATAATGATAGTGAAACAGATAAAGCTTACAAACAGCAAATAGGTTTTAATTACGCCGCGATAAGTTTTAATTGAATCTTTATTAAGTACATGCTCATACAAGCCGGTAATATTTGCAGACAACAGCCAGATAAGGTTAAAAACCAACACAATAGGCAAGTATTTCCTGTTGTTTATCCAAAAGATGTATGACCGGTCTTCGATGAAGTAAGAAATTACCATGCTCATATTAAGTATAATATAATCGATGGTAAGGTTCACTGCTTTAATAAAAGTAGCGTATCTGTGAATCATGTATATGTGCTTATGTAGTATGCAACCTGCTAAAATTACTATAATTATTTATAAATAACAATGTCATAATTAAATGAAGACACCGTTACAAATGTATTATTCCCACAGCCACAAAATTAAAAATTAAGAAATTTATTCAAAATGAAATCTCTGTTAACAGTGAAAAAAATATGAATTTTATGTGAAAAAATAATTGTAAAAACAACATTTACAACCGTCCATTTACAACTTCCTTGTTTAAAATACCTTTGATGTCATAAATTACGGATGATGGCGTATGTTTTAAACCATTGTAGTCGAGATTGTAAAACTCCCGATGCGCCACGGCCACAACAATGGCATTATATGCACCGCTTAGCTCACCGTAGTTTTTCAACGTAGATATCCCGTACTCCCTTTTTACTTCATCCGGATCGGCCCATGGATCATATATTTCGCAAGTGGCATCAAAGCCCTCAAAGCCTTTAATGATATCAATTACTCTTGTATTACGTACATCAGGGCAATTTTCTTTAAAGGTAAACCCAAGCACAAGGATTTTGGATTTTTTAACCGAAATATCATTCTTAACCATTAGCTTAATAACCTCAAGGGCAACGTAACTACCCATGCCGTCATTAAGCCTTCGCCCGGCCAGTATAATTTCAGGGTGATATCCCATTTGCTGGGCTTTAGCAGCAAGATAATACGGATCAACTCCTGTACAATGCCCCCCCACAAGGCCCGGTTTAAAATTCAGAAAATTCCATTTGGTGCCTGCAGCCGCCAATACTGCGTGGGTATCAATATTCATGATGCTGAATATTTTGGCCAGCTCATTTACAAAAGCAATATTAATATCGCGCTGCGAGTTTTCTATCACCTTGCACGCTTCGGCAACTTTAATAGCAGGAGCTTTATGTGTTCCAGCTTTTACTATCGATTGATATAAGCCGTCAATAAAATCAGCAGCTTCAGGCGTTGAACCCGAGGTTACTTTTAAAATATTAGTTAACGTATGAACCTTGTCGCCGGGATTTATACGTTCAGGCGAATACCCGGCGAAAAAATCATTGTTATATTGCAAACCCGATTCTGCCTGCAAAACCGGCACACAAACTTCTTCTGTTACTCCGGGGTAAACTGTCGATTCATAAATAACCACATCTCCCCTCTTTAGTACACTTGCTATTGATTTACTTGCCTTTGTAAGCAAGCTCAGATCAGGGCGGTTATGCTGGTCAGTAGGCGTAGGCACCGAAACTATATAAACGTTGCACGAAGCAATATCAGTTACCTGCGATGTAAAAGTTAAGCCTTTACCTTCATCCGTTAAGCCTAAAACCGTCGATAGTTCATCGGTACTGGTTTCAAGGGTCCGGTCAAATGCATTGTTCAGCTCATCAACCCTGCTTTGCTTAATATCAAAACCTTTTACAGGATATTTTTTTGCAAACTCAACTGCGAGAGGCAATCCCACATAGCCAAGACCTATTATTGCAATACGAATATTTGCAGGAGCCTGAAATTTATTAGTGATCGAATTTGATTGATCAGACATTTAATTTAACACGGTAGATATGATAGATACCGGTAAAGATAATCAAATATTACCAAAATCTGGTGCCCCCTATGCAAACAGCAAGCGATCAAAGCTAACTTAAAGCGATTTTAAGCAGTATAGATCTGATAAACACCTGTTATTGAACGGTTACTTGCAGTGCCAACCAACAAGGTGGTAATTTTCTTTTCAAGCATTAATTGCTCGGCATAACCTACAAATTCATTCTCATCAATAATGACGGGATTAACAGTCATAATTTCGGCTATGGTTAGGGTTGAAGTATCCGGGTGTTTTAATAACGCCCTGCGAAGGTCCCCATCTGTCACAACGCCTTTGATAAGGGATGAATCGCCAACCATAACCATACCCAATCTGCCTTCTGACATACGGAGCAGCAGATCCATGAATGAAGCTTCTTCATTAATAAAAGGCAGCTTATCGATACGCATCTGGTCCTTAACCTTTACCAGCAGTTTACGCCCCAAACTCCCCCCGGGATGAAAACGGGCAAAATCGTGCTGTTGAAAGTTTCTTGATTCCATTAATGCTATAGCCAGGGCATCGCCCATAACAAGCGCTGCGGTAGTTGACGACGTAGGCGCCAGCTCAAGCGGGCAAGCCTCCCGCTCAACCTTTATATTAAGATGATAACTGCAGTTTTTGGCAACGGTTGATAAGGGATTGCCGGTAATGCCTATCATTACATTTTTATTCCACTTTAAATAGGGTATCAGCTTCAGCACCTCATCAGTTTCGCCCGAATAAGAAATCAGCAACACAACATCATTGGAGCTTACCATGCCCAAATCACCGTGAAACGCCTCGCCCGGATGTAAAAAGAAACTCGGTGTACCCGTGCTGGCCAGCGTTGCGGCTATCTTTTTACCAATAAGCCCCGATTTACCAATCCCGATAACTATGAGCTTACCTGTTGATTTAAGCACAGCTTCAACAACCCGCGCAAACTCGTCATCAATTAAACCTGCTACATGCTGCAGCGATTCTATTTCAATATCAAAAACCTTTTTTGCAATGTTTTTCATAGGTCCCAACACTCATACAAAAACCTATCCTACCAAAGGGGCTAAAACTTTATCCAGTTCATGCAATTTAACCATGTTAGGGCCATCACTCAATGCATTATCAGGATCGGGATGTGTTTCTAAAAAGTAGCCGTCGGCACCAAAAGCTTTAGCAGCAAGGGCCATCATCGGTACAAAAGTACGGTCGCCGCCTGTTTTGCCGCCGGCTCCGCCAGGGCGTTGAACCGAATGCGTACAATCCATACAAACCGGATGGCCAAAAGCTTTCATATCGTGTATATTCCTGAAATCAACAGCTAAATTATTATAGCCGTACATGTTACCGCGTTCGGTTAATATTACCTGGTTGTTGCCGGCTTCAATAACTTTTTGAGCAGGATAAAACATATCATGCCCCGAAAGAAACTGGGCCTTTTTTACATTGACAATTTTACCGGTTTGAGCAGCCGCAACCAATAAATCTGTTTGGCGGCATAAAAACGCAGGGATCTGCAATATATCAGCAACTTCGGCTACAATAGCAGCCTGGAAAGGCTCATGAATATCAGTAGTAACAGGCAGGCCAAAGCGTTGCTTAACATTGAGCAGCATTTCCATGCCTTTTTCCAGACCCGGGCCACGGTACGAGTGTATTGAAGTACGGTTAGCTTTGTCAAACGATGATTTAAAGATCACCGGAACGTTGTACTTCTGACCTGCTTCGGCAACCTTTTCGGCAACAGTATATAACAACTCCTGGTTTTCCATAACACAGGGACCAAGAATAAAGAACGGCTTTTGGTTTATTTGTTCAAACAGCATATTGTTAGGATATATTTATCAGCCACAAAGATGCTGATTTTTTTGAGAATCATACAGAAGGGGTTATTTCCTCCCGGGCAGACGCACATAAATAAATTAACGGGTTGACACTTTTCAAATAAACAGCTTACAAGATATTCATAATCAAATATTATTTTTTACCAGGGTTACACTACACTGATATTTTTGAGCACTTGAGTAAGTCCGAATATTTAATGTTTTTGCCCTATACTTCTCCCCTTCTTTATCCATAAGGAAAAATATTCGGAAAAATTTGCGTAAGTAATTGCTTACATATAAATTTGTAAGCAATTACTTACATATTATATTTTGATGAGACGAGACGTTTTCCAGGCCATTGCCGATCCAACCCGCAGGGATATCATTAACCTGATAGCTTTCAAACCAATGAACCTGAATGCCATTGCGGATAATTTTGATGTAAGTCGCCCTGCAATATCCCAGCATATAAAAATCCTTACCGAATGCGGCCTTATCGCCATTAAAAAACAAGGCCGCGAAAGATATTGTGAGCCCCGCCTGAAACAGCTTGACGAAGTAGCCCGGTGGGTTGAACGCTACCGCAAAGTTTGGGAAGAAAAATTTGACGCCCTTGATGACCTGCTTGAAGAATTAAAAAACAATGATAAACCTTTAAAATAATCAATTATGACAAAGCAATTCTGGATCAATCTGCCAGTAAAAGATGTAAATGTATCGAAGGAGTTTTTCAGCAAACTCGGGTTCCGTTTTAATTCGCAATTTGGTAACGGGCCAAATTCTGCAGCCATGCAGGTTGGCGAAAAAGATGTTACGGTTATGCTTTTTGATGAAGCTACATTTAAAGGCTTTGTTGAAAATTGCGGCCTTGCCGATACAGCCAAAGGAGTTGAGGTATTGTTATCTATAGATGCCGAAAGCAAGGAAGAAGTTGACCAGCTGGCACAGAAAGCCATAGAAGCAGGTGGCAAAAGCAACCATAAGCCCCGCGAAATGGATGGCTGGATGTACGGCTGCCTGTTTACCGACCCTGATGGACACAGCTGGAATGTGCTACATATGGATATGAGCAAAATGCCAGGAAGGTAAAAATACAACTTGTCGCTATCGCCCCCTTATCTCGTCGTTTTTGCACGCTATTTGCCTTTACCGCTGCTGGTAACTTTGAGATATCAAAAGCAACAAATTTTAAACGTTAAAAAACTGAAACCATGGCAACATTTAAAGCAACCCAGAAAGTAACTCCTTTTTTATGGTTCAACGGAAACCTTGAAGAAGCATTGAAATTTTACACCTCGGTATTTAAAAACTCAGAAAGTGAGGTAAGCTCGCTTACCGATCCTGGCAACGGTCGCAAAATGATAGTTGGGACATTCCGGATAGAAGACCAGCAGTTTTTAGCATTAGATGGCGGACCGATGTTCAATTTTTCGCCTGCTACTTCGTTTTACATCAACTGCAAAACACAGGAAGAAATTGATTACCTGTGGGAAGCCTTACCGGCAGATGGTGGTAAAACCAATCAATGCGGCTGGCTTGATGATAAATTTGGCGTCACCTGGCAAATTGTTCCTGAAGTTATGAGCGAACTACTTTACAACAATGAAAATCCTGAAAAAGCAAAAAGGGTTATGGCAGCAATGATGCAGATGACCAAAATGGATATCAAACTTTTACAGGAAGCTTACGATAACGATTAACCAATCACCTAAATAAAAAAACACCATGATCACCACAAAAAATCAAACCGGCATTAAAGCCGAACCCGGCAAACAGGAGATTTTTATAACTCGTGAATTTGAAGCGCCTCGCGAACTTGTTTTTAAGGCCTTTACTGATCCTGAACTTATTGTTAGATGGCTTGGCCCGCGCGAGCTTAAAATGCGTATAGACAAATACGACTGCCGCAGCGGAGGCGCTTACCGTTATATCCATACCGACCCGGCTGGCAATGATTACGGTTTTCACGGTGTTATCCATGATGTAACCGCACCCGAACGCATCATCCAGACTTTTGAATTTGAAGGCTTACCAGAAAGCGGCCACGTTACACTTGAAACTACCAGATTTGAAGCTTTACCTGATAATAGAACTAAGGTAACCGTTCAATCAGTTTTTCAGTCTGTGGCAGATCGCGATGGCATGCTGCAATCAGGTATGGAACGAGGTGTAAACGATTCTCACAGCCGTTTGGACGAACTGTTTGAAGCAGGAGAAATTGTATGAAAGCCAAAAGCGGAATGCAAAAAGCTTAAAGCCGACTTTAATACAATTAACAATATCTCGTTATTACGTACCCTTTTTGATTGCTTCAAGTATCGTTCTGATTTTTTTCTGAGCCGCTTTTGTACTGATCTCATGTTTCATAACCATCAGACAATTGCGGCAAAGGCAATCCGGGTAGGTTAAACGGATATAGTCACGTTCCTGATCCGTAAAGTTGATACCCTGGCACTGACAAAGTAAAATACTGCCAACCTTACATTCAAAAGGCGCATTACACCGCGGGCAATGTTTGTTTTCATGATTTGCCATAACATATATAAAACTGCTGTGCGCTTACAAATAAGGCACAGCAGTTTATTGTTTTATGCGGTTACATTATTTATTACGCTTTCGCGGATGGCTTTTGCAGCCTCTACCATTTCTATTAACGCTTTTTTAGTTTCATCCCAGCCGCGGGTTTTTAAACCACAATCTGGATTTACCCAAAGCTGGGCATCAGGAATTACAGCCTGTGCACGTTTAAGCAAATAAATCATCTCCTCCCTGTTGGGTACGCGGGGCGAATGAATATCATACACACCCGGGCCAATTTCATTAGGATATTTAAAATCGGCAAAAACATCCAGTAGTTCCATTTGCGAGCGCGAAGTCTCTATCGTGATCACATCCGCGTCCATATCGGCAATATTTTTAATGATATCATTAAACTCCGAATAACACATGTGTGTATGGATTTGCGTGCTATCCTGAACGCCGCTCGCCGAAATCCGGAAAGCTTTAACCGCCCAATTGAGGTAATTGGCCCTGTCATCCCTGCGAAGCGGTAATCCTTCGCGAATAGCAGGTTCATCTATCTGTATAATCTTGATACCAGCACTTTCCAGATCGCATACTTCATCACGAATTGCTAAAGCTATCTGCGTACAGGTTTCAGAGCGTGGCTGGTCATTCCGCACAAACGACCATTGCAAAATAGTTACCGGGCCGGTTAACATACCCTTCATCCATTGCGAAGTTAATGACTGCGCATAAGCCGACCATTTTACGGTCATTGCCTCTGGCCTTGATACATCGCCATAAATAATAGGCGGCTTAACACAACGGCTACCATAGCTCTGTACCCAGCCGTTTTGCGTAAAAGTAAAACCAGCCAGTTGTTCGCCAAAGTATTCAACCATGTCATTACGTTCAAACTCGCCATGCACCAGTACATCCAAACCTATTTCCTCCTGCCATTTTACAGCCTTTTCGGTTTCATCTGCTATCAGTTTATCATATTCGGCTGTGGTTAATTCCCCTTTCTTTAAACGGGCGCGCCAGCTGCGCACCTCGGTTGTTTGCGGGAATGAACCTATAGTTGTGGTAGCAAAAAGCGGCAGATCAAGCAGAAGCTGCTGTTGTTTTTTTCGATCGTGGAAAGTGCTTATACGCTGTGCATCACTTTCGGTAACTGCACTCGCCCGTTGCTTAACAGCCTCATTGTGAATAAGACGAGAGACCCGGCGGGATTCGTTTGCTTCCCTATTTTTGGCCAGTTGGTGCAAACTGCTGTCGCTAACTACATCTTCCGATAACCGGCTTAACAATACCACTTCGTTTATTTTTTGACGGGCAAAGGCCAGCCATTGTTTAATTTCGGAAGTAAGTACCTCTTCGTTGGTTTCATTTTGCAAATCACATGGCGAATGGATCAATGAACACGAGGGGGCAATCCAAACGCGGTCGGCCCCCAGTTTATCTTTCGCATTGTTTATAATACCCAACGAGTTGATAAAGTCATTCTTCCAGATGTTGCGACCATCAACAACCCCTAAAGAAAGGACCGTTTTTTTAGGAAGATGCGCAATTACATCATCCAATTGCTGTGGCGCACGAACCAGGTCGATATGTAAAACATCAACCGGCAATGAAGCTGTTAAAGCCGTGTTATCTCCTAATCGTTCAAAATAAGTTGCCAGTATTATCTTCAGGAAAGGAAACTCTTTTCTGAGCTGGGCATAGGTGTCTCTAAATACCCGCTGTTGTTTTTCGCTTAAATCAAGCGTTAAAAATGGCTCGTCAAACTGAACCCATTCAACACCTAAGGTTTTGAGCTTATTCAGGATATCAAAGTAAACGGGTAGTAAATTTTTAACAAGGTCTATCCTGTCAAACCCAGCTTCTTTTTCTTTGCCTGACAACAGGTAAGATACCGGGCCAAGCAATACCGGCTTACTGGTGATACCCAGTTGCTTGGCCTCATAAAACTCGTCAATAACCTTGGTTGAGAAAAGCTTAAACTGCTGATCTTTATAAAACTCGGGTACTATGTAATGGTAATTGGTATCAAACCACTTGGTCATTTCCATAGCCACAATATCCAAACCTTCTTTTTGATAGCCACGCGCCATAGCAAAATACAGGTCGAGCTCGGTATTGCCTTTTTGTTGAATTACCTCGTGATAGCGCTTTGGAATAGCACCAAATGTTAAGGAATGATCAAGCACCTGGTCATAAAACGAAAAATCATTTGATGGGATCAGGTCAATCCCTGCTTCCTTTTGCAGCAACCAGTTTTCTTCCCTGATGTATTTACCAACAGTAAGCACATTTTTTAGCCCAGTTTTGCCTGCCCAGTAGTTTTCGCAGACCTTTTTTAATTCGCGCCGGCTACCAATACGCGGATAGCCTAAATTTTGCGTTAGCATTTCTTTTAATTGATTAAATGAATAAATCGGTTAAAAGCCCCTTCAGCTAAGCTTCGCGATGTTTTGTGATATGTAAAAATGGAGAGAATATATGGGTACGCGCCCTTATAACGGAATGATCCCGAACAGGCAAGCAATCATAACCCTGACCAGAGCTTCATACCGCGAAAGCACCGTCAATTCAGTATTAGGCAGGTCTCCTGACTTGTAACATTTTTGCCGCCCTTCCCAATCGCCGGCAGGCGATCAGTGGGCATTATTGGCAAAAACCTTTTGTGTTACTTACAGTTGCGCGACAGTTCGTGATTTGCACACGATTCCCTATTAATCTACAATTAAGTAAAACCTATACCGGTTGTTGAAGTAAAGTAAAGAACTTATCGCGGCAAATATAAGGATATGCCACTTGAATATTCAGGTTATTTTATTTGTCATAACAAACTCCTTTAAAAATCACACTATCCGGCCTTACAATTAGATATTCCTGTTTCGCTATAAGTCACACAACGGTCAACAAATAATTAACCCTTACAAACCGTTGAATTATACCATTCCCGGTGCAAACCTATCCTTAACTTTGGCGGCTTCTATGAGTCAGCAAACACGTACAAATACTCCGGGTTTTGGCTGGGCGGTATTAACTACCAGCCTCGCTTTCGTGGTAGCCCAGCTTGATGTTTCTATTGTTAATATAGCTTTGCCCGAAATTGCAAAAGCGTACCATGCCGGTATCAGCACCCTGCAATGGGTAATAGATGCCTACACGCTTGCCTTTGCCGTATTGATGTTATCGGCAGGCAGCCTTAGCGATCTCTTGGGATCAAAAAAGATCTTCCAGATAGGTTTAATCGTTTTCGGTATTGCATCGGCAGGCTGCGGCTTGGCACCAGATGCCCTTACGCTTATCATTTTCAGGATAGCCCAGGGAGTCGGGGCGGCTATGATGATACCAAGTTCACTTGCACTGCTCAATCATCAATTTGCGCATACACCACAGCTACGAACCCGCGCCGTAAGTTTATGGACCGCAGCCGGAAGCTCGGCCCTGGTGGCAGGCCCTACCATCGGCGGTTTATTAATAGCATTTAGCAACTGGCGCTATATTTTCATTGTTAACATCCCCATTTGTATCATCGGTTACATTCTGAGCTTTAAAATGGAGCAAACTGCAAAAACAAACAAAAAAAGCTTTGACCTGGCAGGACAGCTCACCTGGATGCTATCCATCACAACACTCATCAGCATCATTATTGAAGTACCAAGACTTGGGTTTAATAACGGATTAATCTGGGGCGGACTGATACTAAGTTTATTGCTGTTCGGCATGTTTTTATGGATAGAAAGCAAAGTTGCGCACCCCATGCTACCGTTTCATTTGTTTAAATCAGGGCAATTTAATGCGCTTTTGATATTGGGAGCTGTTTTAAACGGATCATACTATGGTACTGTTTTTATCCTGAGTCTTTATTTGCAAAAAGTACTGAACTATCCTTCCCTTATTGCCGGGTTCGCATTCCTGCCGCTTACAGCAGGCTTTGTTATTTCAAATGTAATCAGCAGCCGCATTATTAACCGTTACGGAATACGTAAACCGATTGTTGCGGGGTTAATCATGTTTGCAGCCGGTTTTACGGGTTTATTTATTGCTCACGAGCATACGCCTTACATTCAGCTATTTTTGCCTTTCCTGATTATCCCGATGGGAATGGGGCTTGCTGTACCGGCCATGATCAACGGAATCTTGTCAAGTGTAGATAAAACCTTATCGGGCACAGCCTCTGCTATTTTAAATACATCAAGGCAAACAGCCGGTGCTATCGGTGTAGCCGTTTTTGGCGCAATGGCAGCCGGAGGCAGCCTGTCTATTTTAGGAGCAGTATCTAAAAGTGCCGCTATTTCCATTGGGCTAACAGCTTTAGCTTTGTTTTTAGTAACCCGGAGCGTGAAAAAGTAAATACATAGTATTATCAAAACGCAAAAGAAGCCGGCAAATAATTGCCGGCTTCTTTTGTGCTGTAAAAGATCAGCTGATATTTTCATATCGCTACTTCGGCAGTCAAAACAACAGCAGCTTCCTGTTCTTTTTGATGCACTGCCCTTGCTTTGTTAAAAAGCACCAGAGTGATAACCGCAATTATGGCGAATGACAAATAAGCTATCCCTAACAATTGCTGATTTTTGATAGCCATCAGGTTCACAATTCCGTAGCTAAAAAATGAAGTAATGATATAAAGCGATCCGCCTGTTACCCCACTGGCAATACCTGCATTTTTTGAGAACCGGCCTAAACAATAAGCAAAAATGTTATTGAACACAAAGCCAGATAACAGGTGAACCAATACCGTAAACGCCATTAGTGTAAACAAGCTTGTTTTAATGCCAGCTGTAAAAACCATTAAAGCGGCAAAACTTAATTGAAGCGCAAGCGCTATGGATACTTTTTTAACCAGCGGTCTCTTAATAAGTGTTTTAGAAATTATCCCCCCGGCCATTAATGACACCCCGGAAAGCAACGAACAATAACCAGTTACCACAGGCGAAAAATGAAATATATGCTCGATAATAAAAGGACTGCTCATACCATATACCACTAACATGGCGTAGCTCAACGAGATCAGGATAAGGCCCAACGAAAAATCGCGGGTTTTAATGGTAGATAAATAAGCCTGCAAAATACTTTTTGCCTTAAATGGATGGTAGTTTTTTAATGATTCGCCGCCGTACGCCAATTCTAAAACCAACAGCGAAAGTGTCGCTATTCCAAGAAAAAGAAAATTTGATTCCCAGCCAAAGGCCGCTTCCAGGTATCCGCCGATGAAAGGCGCAACAATAGGTGCGGTTGCCCAGATAATAGAAAACAGACTGGTGTAATGCTTCAACTGTTCGCCCGAGTACATATCTACAAAGTAGGCCCGCTTACCAACTACAATAAGCGCCACCGTGATACCTTGTAAAACACGCATAGCATAAATAAGGTTAATGTTATGACAAATGGCTATGGTAAAACTCGCAAACGCAAACACAAGCAAAGAGATTGTGCCGATACGATAACGGCCAAAGCTATCAAGCAAACTACCAACAAAAAGCTGACTAACACCCGAGCTGATCATGAATGCGATAAGAGAAAGTTGCACTGCCGAATTATTAACAGCCAATTCCTTTGCCATTGACGGAAGCGAGGGTATATAAATATCAGTTGCAAAACCCGAAAGCGGAATCAGCGCAAACGCTAAAACAGTACTGATGCCCCTGTGATGTTCTTTTATAAGTTTCATAACTCAATGCTAAATTTTATTGAAATCAAAAAAGTATTAATTGTGTATTTCTTTATTACCGGCAAACAAAAGTAGACTAAATGGTTTATTAAATAAAACCATTTAGTCTACCTTTAATCATATTTACATTCCCGTGTCAATCCTGTTTTCTAAGCATCTGCCAACACACAGAATAATAAAATCAATGTAAAAAAACGAACAACCTTTGTATCTGGCCCAATACAAAAACTTCAATAATTAATTAACTTTCAATTACTTACAACAAAAAAGAGGCATCACATTACCTTCACTAACAGTTACCACGCTTTACTTTTTTAAACCATTTAGTCTATATTTGCGTATTAAATAATTGAAAATGAACAAAGGCGAGCAAAAAAGGCAATTCATTATTGAAAAGGCTGCTCTTTTATTTAATGAAAAAGGAATTGCCGGTACTTCAGTTGATGATGTGCTTGAAGTTGCCAATACAAGCAAGGGCTGTTTTTACGGTCATTTTGAAAGCAAAGACGAATTGGCCCAGGCTTCTGTTGATTTCCTTTTAGGTAAACTTACCGACAGGCGAAACAACACCATCAACAAGCACAAAACTGCTATTACAAAAATTTATGCAGTATTGGATAACAGCAAGAACCCGCTTAAAAGCTATATTGACGGTGGTTGCCCGATAGTTAACTTCTCAACAGAAACAGATGACACCAATCCCGCTATTAAAAAGAAAATAAAGGATATGGTAAGTGCTGGCATCGCTGCTATTACTAATATTATAAAAGATGGCATTGCAAGCGGCGAACTCTCAAATGCTATAAATGCTGATGAATTTGCCACAAGGATGATGTTATCTATAGAAGGCGGAAACGTACTTTGCCGTGTATTAAATAGCACCAAGCCCATGCAGGTAATGATTAAAAACCTGAAAGAAGAGCTGGCATCATACGCCCTGGAAAAAGCCTAAACAAATTATGGCTTTGCGATAGCATCATTGATCAACTGTTCAGCCTGAACACTTCCCGGACCGGGAGCATCAAAACTGAGCATTTTGCCTTCTTTATCAATAAGTATATATTTTGGAATAGCGTTGGCTATGTAAGCCTGCGCCACTGTACCTTCGTTATCATAAAGTTGCAGCCAATCAGGTTTTTCCTCTTTGAGGGCGTTCCTCCACTCCTTTTCTCCGTCGTGCACAGCAATACTTACAAAAGCCACCTGTTGATTGGTTTTAAATTTGTCACTCAGTTTTTTGTATGCAGGCATCTCCTGGCGACATGGGCCGCACCAGCTTGCCCAAAGATCAATATAGATAACTTTTCCTTTAAAATCGGACAGGCTAAAAACCTTGCCGTGGTCACTGGGTAAAGTAAACGTCGGAGCCGGTTTACCAATTTGCACCTGCATTAACTGTTGCTTCTTCTCAATAAAATTATTGGCAAGGTTTTTCTTTAAAACAGGATTGCCAATAGCATTGATAAATGTCTGCATTTCCTTTTGTCCGGCAATCAATTGCGCTATAGCGTTGGATCCACCAATTCTCTTTTCAACATAACGGTTAAGATAAAAATCCCTCACTTTTCCGGTAAAAAGTAGTTTGATTTTTTCAAGCGTATAACCAGGCTTCTTTACAGCAGCCGAATCGCGCAGTAAATCCAACCGTTGTTCATAAGTATAGTAAAGCGGCAAAAACCATGATTTATAATCTTCTGATAATAAATACTCATCATGCGATACACCATTTAAGAATGCAGGCGGTGTGTTTTTCGCCACCAGTTCCCGCATTTCCGCTGTATTGTATTTAACCAAATCAAGATGTTGGAGCAGCATGTAAAAGTTTAAGCTTTGATTATCTAAATCAATCATTTTCTTAAACGTATTGGAATATTTATCCTCCATTGCGGGTTTCCTAAATACTACATTTAATACTGAATCTTCCAGCGTTTTTGATTTTTTAAGGAACTGTATTAATTCGTCTGTCTTCAGATCATACCATGCGGTCTTGTCATTCCGTGCTACCAGGATCGAATCTAATTTCACCCTGTATTGATTGACCTGGCCGCCTATCCCGCCAATCTTCTTAGTTTTTGACAATCTGACGTAATCGGCGGCATCACCGGTTATCAGGAGATTATAACCCGGAGCAACGTAGATGCGATTGATCTGCGTGTTGTTTTGCTGAATACTGGTACGTTGCGGCCGGACTATTTTGTATGTTTTTAAATAAAATTCGCCAGCGTCATTGAGCCTTATCGTATCGATAACAAACTTCCCGTTGGCATCTTCAAAAGAAATCTTTAGTGTTTTTTCGGCAGAATTGCTAAGCTTTCCCTGTATAACAAGGGGCTGGACAACGTTTTGGGCTACCCCATTGCTGATAAAATAAAAGCTGAGCAGGAGCAGGATTATTTTTTTCATAGATGTAATTGGCAGGTTTAAACAAATATAAACTTCATCAGGTGATTTCAATAAGACTTTAAGATTTAGTTTACCTACCACCCAAACCAGAATATACCTACCCCCACTATTGGCTTCGCAACAGGAACGCAGCCGTATCAACTTTTTAATATAAAAATTCAAAATATATAACAATTTGCTAAATCGATTTAATTATATTAGTCGAACCAATTTTATTATCAAGCACAAACAGGAAAAACCAACCTGAACCATTACCAATAAACCAATTAAATCTGCATGAAACGTTTTCTACTTTCTATTTTATCGGCAACAATTATCCTCTTAGCACAAAGCAGTAATGCACGCGTCCTTCATCCGCCAGAAGAACGGGCATGGAATGCGCAATGGATCTCCGCCCCCGGTATTACCGGGAATGAATACGGAATTTACTACTTCCGGAAAAACGTTCAGCTTGCTAATAAACCGGCCAGCTTTATTATCCATGTATCGGCTGATAACCGGTATAAACTCTATATAAACGGCACATTAGTATCCCTCGGGCCAGCGCGGGGCGACGCCTTTTACTGGAATTACGAAACGGTAGATCTTGCACCCTATCTCAACGCAGGTAAAAATACTGTTGCCGCATTGGTATGGAACGAGGCCCAGTATCGCCCGGAGGCGCAGATTAGCGTACGTACAGCACTCATTATACAAGGCAACACCGCTGCCGAAGAAATGCTGAATACCAATAATACCTGGAAAAGCACACAAGATAAAGGGTATCAACCCATCTGGGGCTATTTTGCTGCCAGCACCGGCGAAATGGTAGACATGAATAAAAGCATTATGAACTGGTACTCGCCCAACTTTGATGATAGCACCTGGCCAAATGCAACTAATCTTTTCGGCGGGCAACTGAAAGGACAATGGGATGGTTTTGGGTGGCAACTGGTGCCTTCATCAATTCCGCAACGAGAGTTGATCTACGAACGAATCCCGACCATACGTAAAGCCACCGGAATGGATATTCCCTCAACTTTTCCGGGCGCAAAAGCACCGCTGACTATTCCAGCTAACACTACGGTTACCATGCTGCTTGATCAAGCACATCTCACCAATGCCTACCCAACCATTAATTTCAGCGGGGGAAAAGACGCCGGCATTTCTCTAAGCTATGCAGAATCACTTTTTGACAATTTAAGTAAATACGGCATGCGGAAAGGCAACCGTAATGATGTGGAGGGAAAAGATTTTTCGGGCAGAAAGGATAGCCTGATCTCCAATGGCAGTACCGCGCAATCGTATACAACACTCAATTTCCGGACTTTTCGTTACATCCGTTTAATTATACATACACAAAATGAGCCATTAGTTATTAATGATTTGTATGGAATCTTTACCGGGTATCCATTTAAACAAACCGCCATTTTCAATACTGATAACAAGGAGATAAAACAGATTCTCGACATTGGCTGGCGTACTGCCCGTTTGAATGCATTTGAAACTTATACCGATTGCCCCTATTACGAACAGTTGCAGTACATTGGCGACACCCGTATCCAGGCCATGATTTCTTATTACTACAGCGGCGACGACCGCCTGGCCCGCAACGCCATTAACCTGATGGATCATTCGCGTTTGGCCGAAGGCGTTACTCAAAGCCGCTATCCTACTCATGATACCCAAATTATTTCAACCTTTTCGTTATGGTACATAGGCATGCTGCATGATTATTGGATGTACCGCGGCGACAGTACTTTCATTAAAGATAAACTGGATGGAGAACGGGCTGTGTTAAAATTCTTCAGCCAATACCAACAAGCCGACGGTTCGTTAAAAAACACTCCATATTGGACATTTGTTGATTGGGCAAGCGGCAAAAACTGGGAAATTGGATCGCCACCCAAAGGTACGGATGGGAGTTCGGCCATTATTGACCTACAATTATTGTGGGCTTACCAATGGGCTGCGGCAATGGAGACTAAAATAGGATTACCCGATTATGCAGCTTTATACAATAGGCAAGCCGCTAAACTAAAACAAACTATTCAACGCAAATATTGGGACCCGGCCAAGATGTTGTATGCCGATACAAAGGATAAAGATCATTTTTCGCAGCATGCCAATTCATTGGCTATACTTACCGGCATGGTGAAAAATGCAGACCTGACTGCATTATCAAAAAAATTGTTAGCTGATACCTCCCTAACGCAATGTACCATCTACTTCAAATACTACCTGCACCAGGCATTGGTAAAAGGTGGTTTAGGAAACGACTATATAAATTGGCTGGGTATTTGGCGCGATAACATTAAAATGGGATTAACCACCTGGGCCGAATACTCCGACCTTAAATACAGCCGGTCGGACTGTCATGCATGGGGAAGCAGCCCTAATATTGAATTTTTCAGAACAGTTTTAGGCATTGACAGCTATGCACCGGGATTCAGCAAGGTAAAGATTGAACCCCATTTAGGGACATTGACCAAAGCAAGCGGCGAAATTCCACATCCCAACGGAAAGGTGGTGGTGAGTTATGCTTTGGAAAACAGCAAGTGGAAAATAAAGATCAGTTTACCGCGCCACACATCAGGTGTTTTTGTATGGAAATCAAAAACATATATACTTAAAGGCGGTGAAAATGTTATGGTTATTTAAATACAAGCAGCTGAAGACTTACGAAGTTTTTAAAACTTCGTAAGTCTGGATTCTAACTTTTAATTCATCAAATGCCGTTCATCCTGCCGTAAAATCATTTGCTCTCTGGCGCTTAGTAACACCATAATAAACAGTCCGAGTAAAATGCAAACAACAACACCAAAATTAGCAGTAACTATACTCGAACTTACATTTCTTTGTCCGCTTTGAAGCAAGCGGTTACTCTCGCCAACTTGTATTGCAATAAGCTGATCGAGCGATTTAAGGGCCTGGGCAAAAACATATTCGGCGTTATTTTTGTCCGCTTCCTGTTTTCTGAGGTTACTCAGCTGAATGCGAAAAGCTTTCCACTTTGCTGATTCTTCTTTCGTTAATTGAGTAGCTTCATATTTCTTTGCCAATGCTTCTATAGCTGCATAATTACCACTGATTTTAGCCTGGGCATCCGGACCGGAAGCCGCTGCAGTTAGTTTGTTTTCATAAAGCCTATTACTTATTTCATGTACAAAAGTAGCCGGCAGCAGGCGGTCGTTCATAATGGATGTCAGCGTTTTATCCAACGCTTTAACATTGTCCCGCCCATTCCAATTGGCTAATAAAAGCATAGCGGTAAGCGCAGCTAAAGCCAAAACCATTCTTGCTTTATTTTTTATAATGAAAGCCCGTGTCATAACAGTAAATTTTTATTAAAGATAATAAAAGGATGCCCGGTTACAGAAAACCTATCCCCTGCAATTGTATCACTTACGGCTGCTAATATATGGTTCTTTTAAAATTAATCAACCTTTTAAACCCGACGATGAACCTCTGATCTGCAGATTGGTTTTAAGAATTATAGAATGCGAAGCTGTGCTAACTCCTTTTGTATTAAGCTTTTTGAGCAAAACTGTGATCACATTATCAGCTATTTCATCAACCGGCTGGGCTATAGCCGTTACCGGGGGCGAATACAACTTAAAAACATCATAATCGTCAAATGATATAACAGCCATATCTTCAGGCACTTTAATACCCAGTGTACCAAATATTTTAAGCCCGCAGGTACCCACATGGTTAGTACCAAAAACTACCGCGTCGAGATCTTTATGTTTTTTGAAAAACGCTGTCATTGGCTTAATGATCATCTCTTCATCCTGATTAAAAACAATCTCTTTAATAACAGGCGTAAAACGACTTTCTTTCAATGCATCCTTATAACCCTGCATCCGGGCCGCCATTTGTGTTTGTGTGGAAGCGAAAGTAACAAAAGCTATATTTTTATAGCCTTGCTGTATTAAATGCCGGGTAGCATTATAGGTGCTGAACAGGTTGTCGATCTCTACATAGTCGGTATTTACTTTTGGCAAATGCCTATCGAACATCACCACAGGCAAACCGTCCTTAAGTAGTTGTTCCACATCATCTTCAATACCTTCGGGCGGAGCAATAATGTAACCATCTACGTGCCTGTCGCGGAACATATTGATCAGCTCCTTGGTTTTTTGAGTATCATTGTCGGTACTGCAATAAAGTATCTTATATCCGTTTTTATAAGCCCTGTCTTCAATAAGCCGCGCTATGCTGGCAAAAAAAGGATTCGAAATATCTTCAACCATTAAACCAATGGTATTTGACTTACCGGTACGCAGGCTTTTAGCCAGCGAGTTTGGCTTATAGCCTACTTCTTCAACATATTTGGTAACACGCTCTACCAGGTCCTCACCTATCCGTTTTTCCTTGGCCCGGCCATTCAGTATAAATGACACCGTGGTTTTAGAAACCTTTAATTCATTGGCTATATCAACAATCGATAGTTTTTTCACTCGGCTAAAATTGACTAAAATCAAATATAAAATATAATAGCCCAATAACCATAGATTATTGAGCTATTATTGGCCAAAATATAAAAATAAATCGATTAAGCTACATTGATTGCACGCCTTGTTTATTAAGTTTTGGATAACTTATACCGAATAAAAATATCACGGCGTAGCAAATGATAGGCAGATAATAAGCTGTTGCAACATTATGGTTGGCAATGAGGCCCATAATTGGCGGAAACAACCCGCCTCCAACAACCCCCATTACGATAAATGAGGACGCATTTTGCGTTTGCGCCCCTAAATTTTTTAACCCAAGGCTGAATATTGTTGGGAACATAATACTGAAGAAGAAGTTGATGAAAAGCAAAGCTACAAACGAAACCACGCCAAAGCCTTGTGCCACGATTATACACATCAGGATATTGCCTAACGCAAAAATCGCCAGCAATTTATTTGGCGCTATGTAGCGCATTAAAAAGGTACCGATAAACCGACCGATCATCATCATTACCATGCTCAGTGAAAAATAATAACCTGCATGTTCGTCGGTCAAATGCATAATTTCGTGGCCATAGTTAATAAAAAATGCCCAGGTACCTCCTTGTGCTGCAACGTTAAATAACTGGGCTATAGCTGCAAAAACAAAATGCTTTTTCCTGAATAAACTTTCAGAAACATGCCCCTCGCCGGCAACTGCGTATGAATCCGTTGCCACCACGTGTGGGTCCTGCAACGGTGGCACTTTTAAAAATGAGAATGCTACCCCAACCAATGCAATCACGGCCCCTATAGCTATGTAAAGGTGCTTTACCGATATCAGGTCATTTGAATGTTCCTGGCCACCTTTTAAAACAAAATAACCGCCCAGCAGCGGACCGATAACGCCACCAACGCCATTGAAGGCCTGCGAAAAGTTAATACGCTGATCGCTGGTGCGCTGGTCGCCGAGGGAGGCAACAAAAGGGTGTGACACAGTTTCGAGTGTTGCCAAACCACACGCAAGAACAAATAAGGCAATCCTGAAGAAGTCAAACGATTTAGCATCAGCCGCCGGAACAAACAGAAATGCACCTGCAGCATAAAGCCCAAGGCCCAAAAGAACACCGTTTTTATAACCGAATTTTTTCATGAACATACCCGCCGGAATGCCCATCACCGCATAGGCACCAAATAACGATAGCTGTACATAAGCCGAGCGCGATTTTGAAACATGTAAAACATTCTGAAAATGCTTGTTCAAAGTGTCTCCAAGGGTCATGGCTATCCCCCAGAGCATAAATAACGAGGTAACAAAAATGAGTACTACAAGGAACTTACGTTCAGTAAATTTAGGCTGGGTGTCCATTGTGCAGGTTTGTATATTAATTGGACCGGTAAATTAGCTTAAAACTTCAATGTACCCAAAGCTTATTATTTATTTTGTGCCATTACCGGATCATTGTAGGGCTGCACCAATAATTTAACATGATCCTTACCCAACAATGCTGCGTCAAATTCTATCCTTATATCTTTTGATTCGCCTCTCATGAGTGAAAAGTAATTATCATTCATGATAGCAGGTAAAACTTGTTCGCCGGTACTTGCTTTGGTAGCTTGTACACGAATGGCAAAAGCAACCGCCTTTGATGATGATGGGTTACTGATCTTAGCATCTACATAGTACCTGCTATTAATTTGTTTTATCACCGATGATACTTTCAGGTTTACTTTTGGCAGTTGATTAAGGGCGGTAAAATCTGTCCGTTTATTACCTCTCCAGTAAAAATTATCCGATATCAGTTTTCCGTTCTTATCTACCAATTTCAGTTTAATGAAATGAACATCAGTAAGGCCGCTGCTTTGGGGGGCACCACCGTACACCTCAAAATCCCAAAGCGAGTATCCCCAGCCCGAACCACGCTGTAGCCCATACATGCGCACGTAGCGGCCTTTTACCTCATCGAAGGTGATTTGCTGAACGCCGACATGACCATCTCCGCTTTCATAAACATCTTTCCAGGTTTTAGCATCATCAGATACCTGGATTTTGAAAGCTTTACCATAAGCCTCTTCCCAATTCAATTTAGCACCGTTTATCTCTTGCTCCTTGCCAAGATCAACATAGATCCATTCCGCGTCAGTTGAATTACTTGCCCACCGGCTGCCCGAATTACCATCAGTTACAGAACCTGCTTCGCCCATAGTAGTTGATGACGCAAAAGCAGGCTTGTTAAGTGCCAGATTTTCGCGGTTATCGGCGAAAGCCATTGTAAAGCAGTTTAGGGCTGTATTTGATGGCGCGTCGATGGTTTTTGCCAAGCTATATTGCTTTACAATTTGTCCGTCGCTATTGTAAACATCCGCGTAGGCGGTCAATTCATTTTCATCATTACGGGTAGTATTGATCACTTTAATGGCATTGTTTACCGGGTTCCATTGAATGTGTAATGGTTCACAGGCTTTTTTAGCTCCCCAGTAAGCACCGGTAAGGTCATAGTAATAATCATAAGTCTGCCACACCAGTGAGGGGTATGCCGACTGGCTCATCCAGGTCATGATACCCGAAGCATCCTCCCAAATGTTATCTTCCCAGCCTTCGTACATGGCTTTGTTAGTTTCGATGTTTAACAATTGAGCTTTACGGCAATAATCCTCAATACCCGAAGCTGCTCCATATCGGTTTTTAATACCATCATCATACCTGTCGGGCCCGGCATTACCTGCCGACGGGCCGAAGAAATGCAGGTTCCACATCTCATTGCGGGGCCACCATTTATCCTTAGGCATAAACTTCTTAAAGCTATCGAAATTGGTAAATACCGCAGTGCCAATCTCACTACGTAAGCCCCAACCCTGGTTACCACCAAAACCATTGGGAAAACGGCTAAAGTACCAGCGCGGATCAAAGTTAGTCCACGGGCCGCTGCCGGTCAGGTTACCTGCGTGCGAATTGGGTTGATAATACCTGTCATTCCCATCATAAGCGCTGATATCTTCACGAAGCCAGTTATTAAGCGGCGGCAAAGGTTCACCCTCATTATCACCGCACCAAATGGCAATTGAAGGGTGATTCCTGAACCGTTTTATTTTTTCGATGGCATTGGCGTTAAACGTATTTACATCATTAGGCAAATTAGGGATAGAATTAAGCCAGAAATCATCCCAAACCATCATACCGTATTTGTCGCAGGCATCATAAAACTCTTCATCCGTTGTTGATCCAATCCAGTTACGAATGATGTTAAAGTTCATCTCTTTGTGTAAACGTACCTTGGTGTCATACTCATCTCCACGGCAACGCAGCATATATTCGGCCATGCCCCAGTTACCACCTTTTAAAAATACTTTGGTGCCGTTCACATACAAATGCAAAACATGACCAACGGTATCGTAGCTGTACTTTTTAATGCCAAATTTAATCTGTTTGCTATCAGAAACTTCATCACCAAGCTTCAGGCTTAAGTTACAAGTGTACAGGTTGGCTTCGCCGTAGCCATTCGGCCACCAGAGCCTGGGGCCGTTTATTATCAATTGCGAAAAATGTTTAGGGTCGATCCGGATCTCGGCATTACTGTTAGCCCCAACAAATACTTTCTGGGTAAACTGAATATTTCCCGGATTAATAACGCCTGTTAACACACCTGTTTGAAAACCGTCAGTACTATTTTTCACCCCAAGTGAAACAGATACTTCGGCACGAGCTGTGGTAGGCACTTCTGTGCGAATCCAGGGATCATTGATGGTAAGGCTTCCGGTATTGGTCAGGTATACATCATCAGTGATGCCGCTATTAAGGCCTGGAACGTAAGGCATCCAATCCCAACTGGCGCTGGGAATATAGGTTGGACTGGCATAATTTACTAAAGGGTTTAGTGGACAATAAACCAAAACAGCCAATGTATTGGCACTGTTTTTATTAACCATTTTGGTTATATCATACATCCCGCGCTGCATAAAACCATCTAAACTGCCTATCTTTTTTCCGTTAAGGTAGATCTCGGCTTTGCGGTTTATACCCTTAAAGTTGAGCCAGATCTTTTGTTTGGTAAAATTAGCGGGAACATTAAACTCCGTACGGTACCAGAAACTACGATCGTATTTCTTTTTATCAACCTTGTAGATATTATCAGCAAAATTGGGATCCTTTTCTAAACCTGCAGCTACGTATGAAGAGAATACAGTGCCAGGAACAATAGCCTTTACCCAATCTGTAGCTGCATAGTTATTTTTGTAGATGTCGAGGCTATCGGCTCCCAGATCGGCTTGTGCTTTTACTTTCCAGGTTATTTGTTTGTTGGTGTTGTTTAGGTAAAATATTTCCTGCGCTGATGTTTTATTGACCATCATTATCACCGAAGTAAATAACAGAATTGACTTTTTTATTTTGTAAATATTGATCATAAAATCGTTTTAGTAAGTATTAAAATAACTTTCATGTCCTTGTATTCGATTAGACATTCTTTGTCATCCTGAGCGGAGCGAAGGATCTTCTTCGATAAGCAAAGTCGCTATACAGGGCGAAGAAGATGCTTCGTTCCTACCTATAACAAAATTAACAATAGGTGTCATGCTGAGCCTGTCGAAGCATGTTGAGTTGGGCCTCTGCGCGCCCTTCGACAAGCTCAGGGTGACAGTGCCTTTGCACCTAATTTAGATAGTTTATTGTGCCTTCGAAAGCGAAAACGGCCTGTCTTCAGGCGCTATCCCGCGGTTTGTAGCCGGCTTATCCCCCATTTCAAAATGCAATACACCTCCGTTCATGATATCCGCCTGGGTAATCCAGTTATGGGTATATGGTTTGCCATTAAGTGTAGCCGATTGAATATACACATTCTCCTTGCTGTTATTATTAGCCTCAATCACGAACTTTTTGCCATTTTCCAAAGCAATAGTCATCTTTTTAAACAGTGGACTACCAATCACATATTGATCGGTACCGGGACAAACGCTGTAGAAACCGGCGGCACTCAGCACAAACCATGACGACATTTGGCCTTCATCCTCATCACCGGGGTAACCGTTTTCACCGGCGTTATACATTTTATCCATCACATCGCGCAGATGTTGCTGGGCTTTCCAGGGTTGACCAGCGTAGTTGTACATGTAAAGCAAATGGTGAATAGGCTCGTTGCCCTGGGCATATTGTCCCATTTTAAATTCGGCCATTTCTGTCATTTCGTGGATTACCTGGCCGTACCCTCCTACTTTGATGGTTCCAGGCTCTGTAAATACCGAATCTATCTTGGCGGTAAAATTCTTCTCGCCGCCCATCAGGTTGATGAGCCCTTGCGTATCATGAAAAACCGACCAGGTCCAGTGCCAGGCATTGCCTTCGGTGTAAGGGCCGCCCCAATCCATCGGGTCAAAAGGCTCAATCCAGTTACCCTGTGCATCTTTCGAGCGCATAAACCGAGTTTTGGTGTCGAACAGATTTTTGTAGTTGTACATCTGCCTTGCAAAAACCTCCTCATAAAATTTATTGCCGGTAAGCTTAGCTAATTGGTAGCCACAAAAATCGTCATAAGCAAACTCTAGTGTCCAGGCGGTTGAACCAAGAGTTTGCGGCGTAAATGGCACATAGCCATTGGTATAATATTCTTTCCAACCCGGGCGACCGTTAGCACTACCCCATGGGCCTTTGTTTGTTGCTTCGTGATAGTAAGCTTCCAGAGCCTTTTTAGGGTCAAAAGTGCGGATGCCTTTTACCCATGCATCCGCCAACAAGGATATAGAATGGTTCCCCAACATGCCACCGGTTTCAGCCGGGAATGACCACGCGGGAAGCCAGCCACACTGCTGTTGTGCATCAAGCAGCGCCTGTACCAACTGCCCCTCCATTTTAGGATGCAATACTGTATTCAAAGGAAACTGGGCGCGGAAGGTATCCCAAAAACCATTATCGGTATACATATAACCATCATGAATTTTACCATCATAAGGGCTGTAATAGTATGGCTTACCATCTTTTCCATACTCAAAAAACTGGTGCGAAAACAGGTTAGCATGGTACATACAGGAATAAAATGTAGCCTTTTGATCTTCAGTACCGCCCTCAACGGCCATACGGCCAAGCAACTGGTTCCATACCTTGTCTGCTGCTTTATGGGTATCGTCAAATGATTTAAACCTGCCCAATTCGGTATTCAGCGTAAGCTCCGCTTGTTCGGGACTGATATAAGACGAGGCTACTTTAGCCTGCACAGTTTCGCCATCTTTAAATTGAATATACGCTCCAACACCCTCTCCCTCTGCAGTTTGATTTTTTGCGACAAGGGTATTCTTTTTATTTTCCCAGGTGCCATAATTGACAAACGGCTTATCAAAAATGATAACAAAGTAATTTCTGAAATCTTTGGGAGCCCAGCGACAATTGTTCACATAGCCTGTTATTTTGCGCTCGGCAGGAATGATCTTCACTTCACTCATTTTGGTGTAACCATCCAACACAAGGTATGAGGCCTTACCTTTCGGAAAAGAAAACCGTAAATGCGCGCCCCTTTCGGTGGGCGACATTTCGGTGGTGATATTGTTATCAAGCTTTACCTTGTAATAACTTGGTTGCGCTATCTCGTTATCATGACTAAATGATGCCGCCCTTTCATCTTCATTGACAACCAATTTACCGGTAACTGGCATCAGTGAAAACACCGCGTAATCATTCACCCATGAACTGCATTGATGTGATTGCTGAAAACCGCGAATAGTATGCTCAAAATACTGATACTTCCAGCCATCGCCATTTTTACCTGTCTGCGCAGTCCAGGTGTTCATGCCGAAGGGTAGCGAGGTAGCAGGGTAAGTATTACCGTATGAAAACTCATATTTGGTATTGGTACCCTGACGGGTATTCACATACTTTACAAGATTAGTCTCCTGTGCAAATAGGTTTCCGGTATAAATAAGCGCAGCAGCGCAAACAAGCGAACGTATTTTCATTGGTTTATAATGGTATCAGGGCTTGGTGATTGAAGAAATCGTCACGAACAAATTTAACAATTAAATCGATTTAGCAAAATAACATTTTAAATAAGATTACAGCAGAAAGAATCTCCCTGAAAGCTCATTTAAAATATTGGCTATTCAAACTTTACCCTGATAAACCTTGGCCTGTACAGGTTGGGATATTTCTTCAGGTCGTTTAAAAAATCAACGGAATTAATGTTGTAACTGATCAGCAATTCACCGGGCTTTGATAGGCTTGGATGGGCTTTGGCATTATAAACCACAAAGGTTTTGGCAGTCAAATCCGGTTTGCAATCCCATAATTTAATGATCGGGCCGAAAGGACCAACTGGGCTTGCCCCTATCCGCATGCCTACAGATGTAGTCATCCCCCCTACCTGGAATATCAAGGCATAACGGCCATCGGGCAACGGACTGAAGCTTAACTCATTTGATACGCTGCTGGTTACATTAGCAACCTGTTCCATATCGCTTACCCAGGCTTTTCCGTCGTAGAAAGTCCACTTACTGTAATTTTCAAAATCTTTGGGTAAAACACGGGCAACCATCATGTGTTTGGCCATACCCCTCACCCCGTAAACATAAATATATCCATCGGGCTTGGGCGCACCGGCCTCTTTAGTATTTACATAGATTCCCGCACCAAACGAACCACTTTCTCCCTTTTTGTCCATCAGGTAAAACGGCGTATCCATTTGCTTGAGGTCTTTGTAAGGCGGTTTGCTGTTTGTCGGGATCTTGATCAACGTATTACCAACCTCTCTGAAACCAAACGCCTCATTGCTTACATTATGAACCCGGTACCCAAAAATGTAGATATTGTTATTCAGCGCCTGGTTAACAAAGCCATCGCCAAGCCAGTAGTAATCTGTAGGGCCGGTGTTAGGTGTATGTGGGATAAAAACCGACTCGGGTTCGCCTTTGGCATTCTTATCCCAATAAAATTTCATCTGCTTATCCAAGGGCTCATTGCCTTTTAATTCGGCTACCGCATTATGGATCATTACCGCTCCGGGAGCCGTGGTATTGTCACGCACCGCACCAATCATGCTGTCGCTAAAAATAAAAAGCACTTTATCATTGGCTTTTGCCTGGCCGGTTTCCCTGCCATTTAAAGGAATGGTATAAATACCATCGCCACCAAACCAGCCCGAATCACGTTTTAACAAAGCCGACCATTCTGGAGCGGCCTCAACTTTAAATTTAATATTGGTTACATCAACTGTATCTGCCTTTTGAGCAAAGGTTTTGTTTGTTAAGGTCAGGCTCAAAAAAGCTAAACAAGCAAGGGTGTTTTTTTTCATTTCGATATTTATAATACAGGTAAATGTTTGTGCTGATGGGTTCTATGTTTAATAATCAGGGTAGCAAAACCTGTTAATCCGCCCAATAGCATTAAAAAGCCAATTAAGCCCGCCTGTGTAAACGGTAAGCCTAAAAAATGATACACCGGATTTATGCGGATCTGCTCTATCAAAAAGCGCTCGGTACCATTAAGCACAAGGTACAGGAAAAACATAAAGCCGGGTGTAACTATACGTTTACGAAAAGCCCACATCAGGATAAACATGCCAATACACAATGTAGCTTCATAAAACGGTGTAGGATAAACCAGGTTAGCCAGTTGGTTACAATAATTACCGATACACCCCGGTATCGGCATACCTGAGTTTATGGCGTTATGCGGATAATTAAACGCCCACATCCAATCAGGCAACCAGTTCAACATACCGGGTTTTAAGTGCATATTAACCTTCCCCCAATCGCCATCGCCTGAAAGCTGGCATCCAATGCGACCAATACCATAAGCCAGCATCATGCCCGGCGAACCGATATCTGCAAGATGGACCAACTTCATATGATGCCTGTTACCAATGTAGAGATAAGTTAGCGCGCCGAAGATCAATCCGCCGTAATAAGCAAACCCATTTGCTGAAAATATGGTACCCAAAGGGTCATACTTCAAACGGCCAAAATGCTCCACAATATCAAACAGCTTGGCACCGATAAATCCGAAAAAGCCAACACTGAAAACAATCAACCCCATCAATTGATAAGGATGGACACTATATTCAGTTGTTTGCGGTTTTGGCAGCGCGAATTTTTTCCGGTCGTTATAGATCCAGAAAGCAAACGCCCCGCCGATCAGGATTCCGGCAGTTAGGTTTCCCTGAAATGAGAGAATGTAAGCCCTGGGATTTGCTGCGAAAATAGCGTAGTTAAAAACAGCGCCAAAAAGCTTAAATCCGAATAAAAAACCCGGCAAAAAATTAATGGTCATTTCAGCAGCCGAAGCAGGCTTTCCTACAATCACCTTGCGCTTAAACGCGTTGATTTTGCCAATGGCTTCATAGCGTTTAAATTCGGAGGTAAAAACTATGTAGGCAAATAAAAAGGCAAGCGCCATAAAAAAACCAAGCGTTTGGATAGGAAACCCGATCCGCATATGGAACAGGTAAAATATCAGATCGCCGATGGTTGGAAACATATCCTAAATTAAAGTTTATCTGCCAAAACAAAAAGAGCACCGATGCCGGAGCAGCGGCCTCCTTTGTGGTTTATGTATTGATTATTAAAAGCCCGCCTGGATACCCAGATTAATCACCCTTTGGTTAATGTATGCATCGCCCGCCGTATTAGTAGCAATTTCCGGGTCCTGCTGATATTTCTTATAGTTGTCAAACGTAAGCAGGTTATATGCGCTCATGTAGATACGGGCGTTATTGATCTTGAACGGCAGCAGTTTAGTTGGCAGCTGGTAACCGATATCAACAGTTTTTAAACGAACATAATGCGCGTTCAGTAACCAGTAATCAGAGAAATAAGCTGTAGGACTATTTACCGAAGTTGGGTTAGTGGTTAGCCTCGGGAAAGCTGCATTAACCGGATTTTCGGGTGTCCAGCGTTCCTGGTGTATGGGTTGAAACTGGCTTTGGAATGGTTCGATACCTGTACCAATAACTGCAAAACTGTAGTTGAATGATCCCTGCAAAAGCACGCTCACACTAAAACCTTTGTAAACTGCCTGTAACGACAGGCCAAGTATAGTATTTGGCAGGTTGGGATTACCGATTGGTCTTTTATCAAATACGTTGATGACACCATCGCCATTCAAATCCTGGTATTTCAGATCGCCCGGCTGCAGCGGGATACCGTTATCAGGCACCGGAACCGATTTGCTTCCTGAGTTAATTGCGGCAATATCAGCAGCGGTATAGTATCCCATAAAATGATAACCATATTGCTGGCCGATAGAATGGCCGGTTTGTGCAAGCCATGGATAAGCCGGCGTAGCCTCATCTTCAAAAAGGATCTTATTCTTAGCATACGAGAACACGAAGCCCACATTATACTGTACTTTGCCAAGGGTACTGTGGTAGCTGATCTGCCCATCGAGGCCCTGGTTACGGGTTTTACCGATATTTACCGCGGGCAAGCCAACGCCCAATATTTCGGGCACGCTACCCGGAGTAATCAGTTGGTTGTAGCGGATATCATGGAAGTAATCGGCAGTGATGGAGATCTTATCGTTAAATAAGTTGGCATCCAAACCGATATCTATCTTTTTGGCACGTTCCCATACAACGGTTGGGTTGCCTAATGATCCTTCAGAAATGGTTGTATAGCCCTGTGCGGTTTCGCCAAAGTTATAACCGCCACCCTGGTTATAAACCTGATTGTACACATAACGGTTACCCGGTGCAGCATCCGAACCAACCAAACCGTAACTTCCCCTCAGTTTCAGGAGGCTGAAAACCGGCATAGCTTTTTCAAAAAAAGACTCTTTTGCAATATTGTAACCAAAGCTTACAGCCGGGAAAATACCAAAGCGGTGATTTGCGGCAAAGCGGTCGGTACCGTTATAGGCTACGTTAAAATCAAACAGAAACTTCTGCTTAAAATCATACCCAACCTTACCCGATACACCGCGGAATTTCTGTGGAACACCCACCTGTGCTCCATCCAACAATGGATAAGTAAAATAGGTTTGTGAAGTTTGGTTAAACAATAACAATCCAGAAAAATGGTGTGAACCACGGAATGTCCTGTCGTAATTAGCGTAAAGCTGAAGGTTATAATTATTAGTGCTGATATCTGTGCTTCCTGTTAATGCATAAGTTTGGTAAACATAAGTAGCACCCGGTCTTAATGAGTATTGGTTAGTTGTAGGGTCGTAATGATATGCAGGAATCCCGCCGTTAAAAATCTGCTTAGTAAACTGCTCTATACTGGAATATGCCACCCTACCTGTTACCGAAAGCCCATTGGTCAAATCATCCAATCGTTGGGTAGCGCCAAAAAGCACGTTAAAATCGGTACGGCGCGAGTGCTGATAACCTCCGGTAGCCAGCCTTGCATTAAGCGTTGGCAGGTGATCTGGGTTAAAAGATGAATAAGCGTATGAATAGCTTCCGTTAGGATTTAGATACGGCGCGGTAAAAGGTGTTTCCTTGGTAAAATTGTACACTTCACTAACAGCATTCTCGTTGTAAGGCTGGTTTAAATCGGAGAAACGAGTGGTAATATCCAATCGTAAATCAAGCGTTTTATTTGCTTTCAGATCGAGATTTGAACGAAAATTGTAGCGTTTGAAATAATAATTGGTATTCACCAAACTTTGCGGATCGGCAAAATCACGCACTAAACCATTTTGGTTTAACGCGCCACCCGAGATGAAATATTTCACCCCTGTGGTTCCACCGGAAATATCCAGGTTAGCGTTGGTTTGGTAAGTGTATTTCTTAAAAATCTTGTTGTACCAGTCAACATTGGGGTGCCCATACGGGTCAGATCCGTTTTTAAATAGATCGAGATCTTGCTGGGTAAAGCTAAGCGGGATGCCGTCATTATGCTGCGCCTCGTTGATGAGTACTGCGGTATTGTATGAATCTAAAAACTGCGGTGTTTTGGTTGGCTGCTGTATGCCGCTTTCAACACGCAGGTTTACTTTAGGTGTACCGGCCTTACCACGGCGTGTGGTAACCACCAATACACCGTTGGCCCCTTTAATACCATAAATAGCAGAAGTTGACGCATCCTTCAAAATGGAGATACTTTCTATCTCATTTACGTTAATCTGTTGCAACTGGTCATAGCTGTACTCGATATCATCCACAATAATGAGCGGCTGGTTACCTGATGGGTTCAACGAACTTACACCACGGATATAAAAGTCTGAAGCATCTTTACCTGGCTGACCCGAAGCTTGTTGTGAAAAGAAGCCAGGCAATTTACCGGTTAAAGCATTTTGCACGTTAGCGGTGGGTACGGTGCGAATCTCGCTGGCCGAAATAGAGCTTACAGCGCCGGTATTGGTAATACGCTTTCTTGTTCCGTAGGCTACGACAGCAACCTCATCTAAACCATTGGTGTTGGTTTGCAGGATGATATCCATCCGGCCGGTTTCTGATACGCGGAGTTCACGCGGGATGTAACCGATAAAACGCACAATAATGGTATTTGATTTGCCCTTCGGAACAAGCCTGAATTTACCGCTCTGATCTGTAATGGCGCCGTTATTGGCAACGCCTTTTTCAATAACCGATACCCCCGGCAATACCCCGGTAATATCGCGCACAGTACCTGTTATGGTTCGGCTTTGCGCAAATGACACTGCCGGGAGCAGGATCATTAATATCTGGAAGAAAAGTATTATTTTTCTCATAAAGCTTAATTTTTTTGATTTAACTGAATCGGTTTTGAGATTACCATCCTGGATTTTGTTTCATATTCGGATTTTTCAAAACCTCGTCATAAGGTATCGGGTACAGGTACATCTTAGGCGATTCGAATTTGGTCGTGAGCGCATTCACCACATTATAAGTGAGGCTTGAACCTATCTTCACAATGCTCATCCCCTTTTGGGGCTGGTTCATCACGGTGCCGGCAATTTTCCAGCGGCGGATATCAAAGTAGCGGTTCTCTTCAAAAGCCATTTCCAAACGGCGTTCATTTTGAATGATGGCGCGCATCTCGTCTTTAGTCATGCCGGCTTTAAGTCCATAATTACCGGTACCCGCATCAATCCCCGCACGTTTCCGGATGCTGATCACCGCGTTATAAACATCAGCAGTGGCCCCTGCCGACTCATTGAGTGCTTCAGCATAACCTAAAACCACATCAGCATAGCGGAGTATCTGCCAGTCGATCACGTGGGCTGCGTAGGCATTGGTATTTTCGAAGTTGCCCATGAACTTGCGCATGTAGTAACCGGTTTTGGTTTGCTGTAACGAGCCGTTAGGTTTGCTGATGCCACCTTCAAACAATTGCAGATCGGAGTTAAGCCATCTTGTACCGTTGTAAAGCACAGTGTATGTTAAGCGGGGATCACGGTTTACGTAAGGGTTGTCGGGGTTATAACCTGATGCGGGATCGGTAATAGCCAAACCGTTTTGCATCGGGAAGGCATCAACCAATTGCTGGGTTGGACTGGTTTGCCCTTTACCTACCGCCCCTGTAAAGCCTATCGGCCCGTTGGTGGTTTCTATCGATGATGAATTATCAGTTTGGCGAATAAAGATATTTTCCGAACTATTTTGGGTCAGGAATACATCTTTGAAACTGGGTAGTAACGAATAAACGTTCAGATCCATTACTGCTTTTTCAGCAGCGGCGGCCTGCGCCCATCTATCGGCGTTGAAATCGGTATAACCAGTCAGCGGATTTGAGGCATCAATATTTTGCCCGTTAAACAAAGGGCTTGCCGCGTACAGTAGCACCTTTGCTTTTAAAGCCATGGCCGCACCTTTAGTTGGGCGGTGATAGTCGGCATTAGGGTTGCTCAACGGAGCGGTCATCAGTGTGTCTTTGATAGCATCGCATTCACTTACAATGTATTTGATACAATCGGCAAATGAATTTCGGGGCAGGGATACATCATCAGTTATGGTAAATACTTTATTGCCCAATAATGGTACGCCGCCATAGCGTTTAACCAACTCAAAGTAATACAGTGCCCTTAAAAAGCGGGCTTCATCTTTCCATACATATTTCATGGAGTAACCATTGTATTTAGCCATTACTGGTACCACATCAATATTGGTTACAAACTCGTTTGCCTTGCGAATACCGGCGTAATAATAGGCCCAAAGGTTTTCGTCAGTAGGAACAGTGTAAGAGTTATAAGCCGCCGTTGACAGTACGGTAACCTCGTTTGACGCGCCTGCAGCCGATGATATGGCATCGTCACTCGCAGCATCAAGGTAATCACCTCCTATCCTGCTATGGCCATTTTGTAATGATGCGTAAATCCCGTACAGGAACATCTGAGCATTAGTTCCCAACGAATCCTTTTTATCAAATACGTAGTTAATGGTCACCTTATCAACCGGGAATTGCTCGTACTTTTTACAACCTGCCATTAAGGTGATGATGCCGGCGGCCGCTAAAATTATTTTATTGAAATTCTTCATGATCGTGATATTTTATGGTGGCCAAAATCAAAGCTTAATGTTAACACCGGCATTTATCACCCTTTGAATCGGGTAAGCAGTGCCATATACTTCCGGATCGAAATCTTTGTAGCCGTAGAGTGTATACAGGTTTTCGCCATTTACAAATACCCTCAAGCCAGAGAGCCTGAGTTTGTGCGCCCATTCATAAGGCAGATTATAGCCTAACTCAGCATTTTTAAGCCTTACATAATTGCCTTTGCGCAAATACAGTGTTGAATTGGCAGTGTTATTGGCATTACCAAGAGATAACCTCGGCGCGGTAGCTGTGGCGGCTGTTTCAGGTGTCCAGCGACCTAAAATGGTCTCGTATCCCTGGCCACTGTAAGTAAGCCCCAGGAACCCCACCCCGGCAAAACCATTCACCTGCGAATTGTTGAACATCAGCTCGCGGTTGGTTACCCCCTGCAACAGGAAGCTCAAGCTAAAACCTTTATAATTGAAACCTCCGGAAAAGCCGTAATAAACCAGAGGCCGGTTGCCGCCAATGGCCGAAACATCAAACTGGTTAATGATATGATCGCCGTTAAGGTCTTTGTATTTTACGTCACCCGCTTGTGCCGTGTAGCCGGTAGTTGTTGCGCTGGCGGCTGCATCCTGAGCATCTTTGAAATAACCAATGGCAGTGTAACCGTAAATAGCTGTAGTTGAACGACCAGTATGCCTCATCCAGGGATAAGGATATGGTTCCTCATCGCTAAAAATAATTTTAGACGATTGGATAGAAGCGTTACCTGAGATAAAATAATTAAAGTTTTGAATATGATTTTGATAGGTTAAAGTAAGCTCAGCGCCTTTGTAAAGATTAATACCTAAATTTTCGTAAGGATATGAAGTACCTAACAAAGCAATACTGTTTCCCCTAACCTGCAACAGATCGTAATACCTGTCCCGGTAAACATCAGCGGTAATATTGAAATGGTCATTAAACAGTGAAATATCTGTACCAATGTCCAGCTTACGGGCTTTCTCCCAGCGGATGTAAGGGTTAGCCAGCGTATTTTCATAAAACCCCTGTACCGGGCTTTTTGAGGTACCTGTACTATACGAATAGCCGTTTGTAGCACCGTAGGTTTGTAAAAAATTATAATAACCGTAATTATCTACGTTGTTGTTGCCGGTTTTACCATAGGTGGCGCGCCATTTCCATGAGTTGATCCAGCTGAAATTATCCTTGATAAAACCTTCTTTCCCCATTTGCCATCCAATACCGCCTGCATAAAACAACCCGTATTGATTACCGGGAGGATAACGGTTATAACCACTGCTGTTGGCGGCAGCCTCAATAAAGTACTTACCGTCATAGTTATAACCAGCTTTTAGAGCGCGGTTTGTTGTTACCTGCGAAAGGTCATAGTTTAACACTACCGAGCGCACATCATACAAAGCCATACCTGTAAAATTGCTTTTACCGAAAGTCCTGTCGTAATTAACCGATGCCTGGGCAAATGAATAGCGGGCGCTTGATACGGTACTATATGAATTGCTTTGCGCAACCGATGATCCTACCGCTGAATAAGAGCTATCCGCATTAAAGGAATAAGCATTGTTCTGTAACGAGCGGTTTAAGAAGCTTTGCGATGAAAAAGCAAGATTCCCCTTTGCTTTTGCCGATAAACCCGGAGTAATACTATTCAGGTTATAATTGAGGTCGAGGTTGGCGAGTACGTCATTACTGTTGGTGCGCTGATAGCCAGAAAACTCGGTTTGCGAAAGCAGGTTATTGGTATAAGTAGTTGTACCACCAAATGATTTGTTTGGGTTGTATAATGGATAAGCATTATTTGGCAGGCTATAAAGTGTGCTCAATATGTTTCCATAACCTGCTCCCGGTTGTGTGCTTTGCTGAACGCGGCCAAACAATTGCAGATCGACGGTAAACTTTTTGGTAACGTTAACAGCCAGATCAGAATTGATGATATAACGGTTAAGGTCGTTATTGGTATTATAAGCTACAGAAGGATCCTGGCGAAACATCCCTGCCTGATCGAGATAATTTAATGAAACACTATAACGCGCTACCTGTGTACCACCATTTACATTAAGCTTATAACTGGTCATGAGCGAGTTATCGCGTAATATGGTTTTGAACCAATTGATATCCGGATGCCTTACAGGATCGGTATGGTTGCGGTAAGCATTAAAATCAGCAGCATTATAAAGAGCAGGCTTACCATCATTCTGCAAAGCTTCGTTATATAAATAAGCATACTGATAAGCGGGCAGCGGGTTAGGTAAACCCAAAGGTTGCTGAATACCGGTTTGCGCCGTGAACGAAATATGAGGCGTACCGGCTTGTCCGCGTTTGGTGGTGATCAGCAATGTTCCGCGCGAACTATTGATCCCCAGCATAATATTTGAGAGCGCATCTTTTAAAACTGAAACGGACTCAATACTTTCAGGATCAAGCGAAGCTATCTCACGCTGAACACCATCGATAATGGTTACCGGTGCCTGTCCTCTTAAAAACAGCCCAAACTCGCTATTATCATTAGCCGAATAGTTATTGTGCTGCACCACCGCGCCAATAAAATCGTTTACTGTTTGTACGCCGGTTTGAGGCGAAGCAAAACCACTATACTGCTGGGTATATAAGCCTGGGAGCTGTCCGGGTAATGCGTAAGTGTATAAAGTAGAAGGTGTTGTAGTAAGCTGATTGGTATAAATAGTTGATACGGCACCTACACTTTTTGTTGTGCTAACGGTATCATAAAGTACATTGATGGTTTTGGGCTTCTGTATATAAGTATCTAAAAGCCTTACCCTAATACCTGTAGTGTTTTTCACGGCAACCTGACGGGCGTTATAATTTGCGGCGGCAAATACCAGCACATCGCCTCTGGTAGCGTTAATAGTGAAAGCGCCGTCTTTACCGGTAGTTTGGGTGCTGTTTTTTCCTTTATTGGTTACCCTAACGCCCGGCAACGGGTTGCCGTACTCATCAAGTACGATACCGCTTGCCTGACCGGGTTGTGCAGGCACCACGGCGGTAGTATCCTGCTGTGCCACTGCATAACCGGCCGTGGCCAGCATCAATAACAACAGTGTGATACCTGTTAAGCATCTCTTTATGTAGCAATAAGCCATATCTTTCAGGTTTAAAATTGTTGGCAATAGGTTTAAATATCGTTTTAGCAAATACACATTGGTTAAATGCATCCGCTGTTTTGTTTATCTATCGGTTAACCACACTTAAAGGTGTAAGTGAACGGGGCATCGGTATTACCGTAGCCAACCTTCGTTTTACCCGTTTTATCGGTTAGGTAGTACTCCATTCTTGTAATGGTTTGCGTATCCCCTACGTTAAAGAATGATCGTGGCCAAAATGTAAGCTGATACTTTTTACTGGTAGCTGTAGTTTGTTTGAGCATAGTTTTAGTGGTTTGCTCACAAACAATTATGGTTTTACCATCGCTGGTATAAGCAGTTGCGCACAAGTAAACCTCGCTTTCCCCCTTTAAATGAGTGTCGGTAACAGTACCATCAAAGGTGAGGGTCACGAAATCGTTATCAAGTGATTTTGGCGGATCAATGGTTGTAAGTTGCGGGTTACAAAAGTCAACCAGGTCGCCCGTGCCGCCGGTTACTTCAAAGCAATTCATACCGGTCAGCACGCTGTAATAAGTACCGTTACCATCGCTCGTAAAGCCGTTACCGCTATCTGTTATGGTATAGCCCAGTTTTACCAGCATGTTATTATTATCGGCTCCTACTTTTGTTTTGATATTTAAGTCAACAATAAACTCAACTCCGCCGGTATGACTATAGGCTTTATCTGTTTGGTAAGCCACCCACTCTACATCATCAATAAGATTGCCGCCATTGCCGAACATTTTTTTCATATAAGCCGGCCAGGTAAGCCCACCACCATTTTTAGGCAAAGTACCGTCAGGGATTAGTGTCATATTGCCGTTGCCTTGTTTACTGGTATAAGTTATGGTAGTATTTTGTGCAGCTTTCCAGCCTTTAGGTACCAGGAAACCGAAGATCAGGTAGTCTGGACCACCATCGCCCGCTGTTGGGATATCGCAATGCACAGTTATAGGCACTACAGCGCCTACGGTAGCAGTAGCAGGCTGATCGACGCTGGTGATCTGCTCGCCGCAGCAGGCCAGGGCAATGCCCAACACAACCAAAGCGCACAGCTTCCACAAATTTTTACCTTTTATATGTAGTAAATATGATCTCATAATTTATCTGTTACTATTGGTTTATTAATTCGCTTTTTCAAGCACGTACACATAGGTATTGTTGGCGCACCCAGGGCTAAAGGTTATGCTGAGCTGCCTTTTACCATTTACAATTGGATAGGTAAAAGGAGTTGAAACCGGCTTGTCGCCAGTAGCCGTAAAAGTGATCTTGTAAGGGTACTGCGGATCGTCCAGCGTGAAAGCGCCATCTTTGCTTACCAGGAAGGGCAGCTTGTTTACCAGCGAGTAACCCTTATCAGTGAAATTGATCCGGAACTGGCTAAAATCGATAATGGACGTTAAGTCGGTACCATTACGGGTAGCCTTAATCACCCGCCAGTTACCTGCGATATTTTTTGGGGCCTCACTTCCGGGCACTATCTTTTCGGTTTTACATGATGTTGCCGCCAACATAACGACAGCCACAAGCGCCAGGTAAATCCGTTTTGCTTTGTAATTATATTTCATATCAATATTATTTATGCTGTCGGGTAATTAATAGCCTGGATTCTGGATCAGTTCGGGCGATTTAGCAACCTCACTTTGCGGAAAAGGCCACAGGTACATCGCTTTACGAAAATTGCGTTTGCGCACATCAAACTGTTTGTATGCTACCGCAGCGCCATCACGGTCAACCTCCATGCCTTTAGTAGTTATATTATCTGTTTGATCGGCGATCTTCCAGCGGCGCACATCCCAGAAACGGTGTTCTTCAAAGGCCAGCTCAATACGGCGTTCGTTTTGAATCACCCCACGCATTTCAGTCTGATTTAACCCGGTTGGCAATTGATAAGGATTTAACCCTTCTCTTTGACGAATAGCTTCGACCGCCGAATAAACCGCTCCTGTTGGCCCTTCATATTCATTAGCTGCTTCGGCATAGTTGAGCAGGATCTCAGCGTAGCGAATCAGCGGCAGGCAGCGATCTGTGCGATGCTCAAAATCATTCGCAACCGCAGCCGGATCAAGCATTTTATTGGTGTAATAGCCGGTAGTAGTGCCAACATGCACGGCATCAGGTCCGGTAGTGTTTCCGTTGTACTTACCTACAAAGATGTTTATTGGCGAAGTACCTGATGCAAGCCTGATTTGCAAAGGCGTTTGATCATGAATAATGCTGTAATTCAACCGTGGGTCGCGGTTGGCATATGGGTCGTTGGGGTTATAGCCTGATGAGGGATCAGTTATTAGTTTACCGTTACTCATGGGGAAGGCATCAACCAATCCTTGTAAAGGGAACGCGCCATTTTTACCTGTACGGGTTGGCGGCTGCCATAAGTTTTCAAGGTCAACATTGCCCGTTGGGCGCATCAGTTGAAAAATGTATTCGGTATTTACGCGCTTGGTAAAAAGCTTTTGAAAGCCAAAACCCGGAGCTGTGGCATTGTCCACATTCAAACTATACATCCCTGTTGATATCACAGCGGCAGCGGCCTGCTCCGCAAGTTGCCAGCGTTTAGGATCACTGTCCGGATAACCTGCTAAGCCAACCGTTTTACCTTCGCCTATGGACTGACCATTAAATAACGGACTTGCCGCATAAAGCAACACCCTTGATTTTAAAGCCAGACAAGCCCCTTTTGAAGCCCTGCCGTAATTTACGCCCGATTGTGCTGTCGGCAGATCTTGCCCGGCTGCATCGCATTCGGTAAGGATATAGTTCACACAATCCGCATAAGTATTACGGCCGGCCGGGATCTTGTCAGTATAGGTATAGATGCTGTCGCCCAACAAATGCACACCACCATAATGCTTTACCAATATAGAATAATACCAGGCACGTAAAAACCGGGCCTCGGCTTTCATTTGTGTTTTAACGAAGCTATTGATCGGTGCCTGGGGCAGGTTTTTAAGCAACTGGTTTACCGACCGGATATTGGTATAGCAGTTTTTATAGGCATCATCGGTAACCACGGCGGCGTTGATGGTACCGGTTTCAAAGGCCAGGGCTGTTGAGCCCGCTGATGCAGATACTTCAGCCTCGTCTGAAGCGGCATCGATGCCTCCATTAGGGGTTGGCGAAAGTATCGGCCCGTAAGTAAACCTGCCCGCGGCTGCACTGAAACCGACGTTACTGTAAATATTGGCTAAAAATGAGACGGTATTGGCACTATCAGTGAATACGGTGTTTTCGGTTAGGTTTGATGTTTGAGTTTGCCCCAGGAAACCATCCTTTTTACACGAGGTAAAAAAGAAAAAGCCGCCCAAAACCGAATAAGCAAGAACCTTGAAGTAAAGTTTTTTCATACTATAGGGTTAGTTAACATCAGGCATCGACAGAGAAAACGTAAAATCGTTTTAGCAATTCTATAGTTTATAACTCCGGGAGCTAAAGTTTAAAAGCTATTTATTAATTGGTTTATAATTCAGATGTTTAAATCTGTCACTAATATAGTTTATAAAAACGATTTAGCAAATTTTTTATTCGATTTTATAATATTTTTCAAAATCGCAATTTCTTTGCTCAGATTTTAACAAATACAACATTTACAATCGGTTGAAAATGTTGTATTTGTAAGGTATCCTTCTCCCCTATTTAATGCCGTTAAAAAAGCGACTAAAAAAAAGGGCCTGGTAGTTGATTGAATTACCCCAATATTCCCAGGTGTGTGCTCCTGGTCTTACTGTATAATCATGAGGAACCTTGCGCTCAAGCAGCTTTTTATGCAGTTCCTGGTTGGCCTGGTAAAGAAAATCATCATAACCAACATCAAATGTTATAGCAAGCGAGTTTGGTTTTAACAGATAAATCAGGTTTACAACGCTGTTTTGCTCCCATCGGTCGGGATGTTCGCTGTATTTACCCAGCACCCGTTCAATGCCGAAACTATCCGGGAAAGGCCTGATATCAACCGCACCGCTCATGCTGCCCGCTGCGCCAAACCTATCTAAATGCTTAAAAGCTAAATACAAAGCGCCATGCCCACCCATACTCAAACCGGTTATGGCCCTCCCCTTCCTATCAGTTATAGTTGAGTAATGTTTATCCACCCAATTTACCAGTTCGGTACCCACATAGGTTTCATACTGTGATTCCTTAACGGTTGGACTATCAAAATACCAGCCCGCAAAATCGCCATCGGCACAAACTATAATAAACTGATAGGTGTCGGCAAGGTTGGCAACTGCCGGCACTTTTTTGATCCAATCACTATAGTTACCGCTGAAACCGTGCAGCAGATACAATACAGGAAACTTTTTAGTATTCGAGTAGTCGGAAGGCTTAATTACTACTGCCTTGATATCCTTGTTCATCGCAGCACTGTGGGTAAGCGCCGTATCAACCGTTGCAGCATTCGCTTTAAAGCTGCAGACCGCAAGGCAGGTAAATAACGGAATAAATAATAGTTTTTTAATGTTCATCTGTATATAGTGATTTTATTTTGAGGCTATGATAGTAATACGATGATTCTGTGGTTTGTTTATAGCGTAGATCTGATCGGTAAGTACATCCATTTCCTTTTGCCATGCGTCGCGCAGGCTTTTGTAGCGGGCACGGGTGTAATTATCCTTGTTACCGTTTACAAAAATGTCTTTTTTGGCATACTTGCTGACGGTATCCATGGCAGCATTGGTATCGTGAAATAACAAACCTTTACCTTTCAAAAAGTCGAACTGCATCCAAACATACATGCGGATGCGCCTTTCAATATCCCAGCGTTCCTCATTCAACTCCCGGATCTGGATAGCCTGCTGGTATTGCGGCGCGATTGTGATCTCTGCCAGGTTGATACCCCCACTTAATTGCTCAGCCGACCAGTTGCCCATTTTTTCACCATCAATAAGAACATCATAATTGGCTGTTTTTAATCCTTTAACAGCAAGCAACTCCTGGTTCATTTCTTTGATAAATGGCACAACATTAAGGGCATCAGCTTGCTTTTTGCGGTTTCCCCAACCACGGGGAATAGTATCTATGGGGTAAGGCAATGAGTTTGCAAGATAATTGAACGACACCGAATCTTTCGCATATACCACATTGGTTATCTTGCAATTAACCGCTTTAATTGCCTTTTTACTTTTAGCATCTACAGCAACATCGGCCACCACTTTATTACTGAAACCCTGGGCTCTTAAAAACAGGTAAGCCATTACCAGGTGCCCATCATTATCGGGGTGCACCCTGTCATTAGGGGTTAAACTAAATGTTGAATCTTTGGCCTGTTCGCGCAGGTTGATCTCGGTCATAGGATGAAAAAAATCGACATACCCCCAATTATTCTTTTTAGCAGCATCGCGCTGGAAATCTATCACTTTTGAAAAAGCAGCGCTTTTTTTGGGGTAGATATTCTTGGTAGTGAACTTGCTGGCTTCGTCATAAGGCGAACCTAAAATAAAGATCTTACGAATCTCCGGATGTTGCTTAAGTTTGTTTTCCAACAGTGCATAATTATCGTATGAACCCTGGATCTTTTTATCCATAAAGTCTTGCGCATCGGCACGGTACCATTCAAAATAGCCGGTATCATTCATACCCCAGGTAAGTGTTAAAACATTAGGTTTTTTGCTGAACACATCATCCTCAAAACGATCGTTGATCTGCCCAACTACATCGCCCCCAATCCCCGCGTTGTAGCAGGTTATCCGCATGTTTGGGAAACGGGTCATGTAATACAGCCAAATGTATGAATGGTAATGGCCCCCATCGGTAATGCTGTTGCCAACAAAGGCCACCCGGTCTCCGGCGCGAAAAGGCGCAATATTTTGGGCAATTACTGCTCCCCGCGCTGCTATTAGTACTAATAATAAAATCAACTTTTTCATTAACTGTTAATTATAATGTGTTCAGCAAAAAATAAATTCAAACTATAGGCCCACTAAACTATACGGAATCCTCACCGCTTTTACCTGGTAAAAGTTAGGATCCTGGTTATTGTTTACGCAGGTGGTGGTACTGCAACTGCCACCGTCACCATTATAATTTAGGCAATAGGTAACAAGCAATTCGTTATGCCCGTTTGTAAACTCGGCATGGATGGCCGGGGTATAATACTTAGCCAAATGCCCCTGGTAAACATCATTAATGGTGAAAACCATTTTAGGCGCGGTGAAAGGCCCCTTAGGGCTATCGGCTGTTGAGATATAAATGTTATGACTCGCTGGATCACAAAAATAACCCAGGTCCATCTGCATCATTACGTATTTGTTATTCACTTTTGATATGATCACATTTTGCTGAGTAGTGTTGCTTGCGCCCACAGTTACAGCTGCAGCAGAGGCCGTTGTACGCGTTGATGACCATGAAGAGCCCGTCCAAAACGACCAGTTAGCCGGATTACTTACAGGGAAACGGGCCAGGAACACGTTAGACGTATTGAAGTAAACGCTTTTGCTTCCGTAAACATATACAGAATCATTGCTTACGTTTTTAACCATGCCGTTTGAAAAGCCTGTTTCTGTTTGTCCTGACATGCCCGCAGGTGTGATACGGGCCGCTGTGCCCCAATTTAGTCCTGCTGTATTTTGCGTGAGATCATAAAGTACCTGGTTTTCGGGCGTAGATCCGTTGGCTGATTCAAAAGTGTAGAGATAAACATGATTGCCAGCCTCAATACCGGCTCCAGGCCAGCGGTAAGTTGAATTATGATCGCCGGGGCTTTCGATGATCTCCATACTGTTAACCGGCGAGTTGGTGGTAGTAATATTGGGCGTGAGGGATTGGTCCCAACTGTGGCTGGCCGGCTGTAACAAGGCCGAATTATGATATTTAAAAAACTGGCAATATAATTGCCCGTTGCTTTGAAGTTGCGATGACTCATAGGCATCTTCGGTTATCCAAAGAACTTTTCCGTTATTAGCACCGTAGGTAAGCGGGATACTTTTTCCCTCGTCAAAGGCCACGGTGCCATTAGTACGGTGAAAAAAGTTCACCACATCATCATCGCGGTAAGCCTCAGCCGCAAGCCCGTTAAGCAGCCAGGTTTGTGCCGTATTACCGGCTACAAAAGTCTCCTGCGTTATAGGAGTGCCATTAGTGGTAGATGAACCGTGATTAGTAGCTGCCAGGCCATTACCTACATTAATAATTTTATATACACCGGCGCTTACAGATTGAATATACCATTGCTGGGCGTTATTGGTATTGGCCTTATCCTGCCACAATCCTGTACCCGGATTAGTTGTTGCCAGCGGCACCTCCAGATACTTGCCACTGGCCACATTCATGATCTTGAACTTAGTAGTACTGGTTATAGCACCGCTGCCTTGTTGCACAATTATCCATTTTTGATTAGGCGCAGTGGCTGTACCGCTGCCCGAGTATTGATTTTGCTGTGCACCGGTGCCGTCATTAAGCATGCCGCTGCTATTGATTTCAATAGCTTTTCCGCTCAAAACATTGGTGATAAAAAAGGTACCATAAGAGCTTACCGGCGATCCGCTGGCCAATTGAATTGAATCAGTACGTACAAAGGGCTTGGGATACTTAACGGCAGTTTGTTTGCTGCATGATACCAGCAAGACCATAGCCGCAAAAGCACAGGTAAAAAGGTTTGTTTTCATAATTTGGTTTGGTTTATAATTTGGTTTGATGTTTGGTTAGTGTTGTAAAATCAATTAATTATAAAATCGATTTAGCAATTAAACATAAAAAATCACCCGCCCCTTACCTTTCTTTTTTTCTTAAATTATCAGATTCCCCAGTTTTTATTCGGCGCTGCGCCCATGCTTAACTCAAGCGTGCCGCCTGCAGCGATATCCTTATAATCGATATAGCATTTGTTATAGGCTTTACCGTTAAGCTTTGCTCCTTGTATGTAAATGTTTTTTGCCGAATTATTATTGGCGATGATGGTAAACGATTTCCCTTTTGCATACTTAGGGTCGAGCCGCAAGGTTACTTTATTGAATACCGGACTGGTGATCTCTTGCCTGGTATCACCCGGACAAACAGGATGCAAACCACTGGCTGCCAACACATACCATGCCGACATTTGTCCTACATCTTCATTGCCTACCAGGCCCTCTACCGAGTTTTTATATGCCCGGCGGCAGATCTCACGGGTCCATTTCTGGGTAAGCCATGGAGCGCCCAACCTGTTATATAAAAATGGAACGTGGTGTACAGGCTCATTTGAGTGATTGTAGTAATCGTTCCACATCATGTTATCAGGTGTTTTTTCAAAAAGATTATTCAGGTCGGCTATTACTTTCTCGCGCCCGCCCATCAATTTGGCCATTCCGTTAACATCCTGAGGTACAAACCAGCCCTGCTGATAAGGGTTACTCTCTACACAGCCATACCACTGTTTAATACGTCCTTCTGCAGGCCAAGGCAGCCAATTACCGGTACTATCTTTCGGGCGGAACCAACCTTTATCCGCGTCAAAGATGTTTTTAAAGGCTTCTCCCCTTTCGCCGTATTTTTTGACGTCCTGTGTTTTATTAAGCGCTTTTGCCAGCTGTGCAACGCACCAATCGTTATAGGCGTACTCAAGCGTATAACTTATGCCACCGCCGCCAGGAGTAAAGCCTTTATCGCCATTCCCAAATTTTTCAACGGTACTCACAGCTAATTTATAAGCATCGGGGATATTATAGTTACGAATGCCTTTGGCATACGCATCGGCCATAACAGCTACCGCCGGGTTACCAAGCATACAACCGCTATAAGCGTTTAATAACTCCCAACGTTCCAGGTAATCCTTATTTTTTTCATTGGCAAGCGTCACCAGCGAATTAACCAGGTCATTAACCAGCGAAGGGTTAATAATAGTTTGTAAAGGCATCTGGCTCCTGAAAACATCCCATCCGCTAAAAATAGTGCGCTTCTTAAAGGTTGTGGTATGATGAAGCTTACCATCGCCGCCCATATATTGCCCGGTAACATCGCTTACAATCCGCGGATCGATCATGGTGTGATATAGCGCGGTATAAAACACCGTTTTTTGCTCAGCGGTACCACCCTGAATACTTACTTTTGATAAAGCGTTATTCCATAAGTCAACAGTGTGTTGGTGCACGGCGTCGAAATTCCAGTCTTTAATTTCGGCTTGTAAATTGGCTTTGGCACCCGCAATACTCACAAATGAAATACCTGATTTAAGCAATACCTGCTCATTGGCTTTGGTTGCAAACTCGGTATAAAACCCAAGATGCTTGCCTTGTTTTTCCTTCAGGCCCTTCAATACTTCAGCTTTAGCTAAACGCTCCTGGTATTTATCGCTGGTTACATCATCCAGTTTGCGGCTCCAATCGTCGGGGATATCGGCACTCCAAACGCCGTAGCTCTTTAGTGGTTTGCTGAATTGTGCATAGAAATATACTGTATAATCGGCCTTGCCATCCCCATTGCCCCAGCCCCCGCCATCTGGCGTACATTTCATAAAACCTTCAATGGTGTGATCATCAACCACTTTAACGTATTGCAGTGTTGATGTTCCTCCTACCCTGCGGGCCAGATCTACCTGGATACGCGATTGTTTATTTTGAGGAAAAGTAAAGCGCAGCATACCGCTGTGAGGAGCGGCTGTAGCCTCGGCTTTGATATTATTATCGGTTAACTGCACACTATAATAACCTGCAGATGCTTTTTCACTGCTTTTATCATAAGCGGAACGGTATCCCAATCCGGTAGTACCTATTTTACCGGCACTTGTTTTTAGCGTGCCAGTTGATGGCATTACCAAAAAGTTTCCTAAATCGCCATACCAGCCAATGCCGCTCATTTGGGTGAAAGCAAAACCTTCAATACTTTTATGCTCATAACTGTAGCCGGAGCCGTTATCGCCGCCCGTTATAGTATTAGGGCTAAGCTGCACCAAACCGTAAGGTGTAGCTGCTCCCGGAAAAGTTTTACCTAAGCCATGATAAACGCCTGCTCCATCGGCACTGGTGCTGGCACCTATAAATGGATTAACGTACGATGCCGCGCTTTGAGCCTTCAGCACTGTTGCTGAACCAAGTGACAAACCCGTAGTAAATACGGCTATTAAATATTTTTTTAATACAGGAAACGTAGTTGCGTTCATAATAGTAGTACCGGTATCGTTGTTTAAAATCTGGCATGCCGAAACTGTGATTTATTATCGGAAAAAACTTTATTTAACGTAAGTTTTTTATGACAGATAAAGCTTCAGAATTTAAAAACGTGACCGTTATTTGTTAATTGGTTATTACGCAACCAAATTATGTAATAAAATCGATTTAGCAAATTTTTGTTGCTTTTTATTTTTTGGAATAAAAGGGGGCATTACTCATGCTGACAATTACAATACTATAACTACAGCCACCTGGCAAACCAATCCAGAGTCATTTCAAAATGTACGGGGGTAGAAGTATGGGGTAGTTTCGGTGCTACGTCGCGCATGATCTTATCAGCGGCGTTTTCTGATGCATATGCCTGCATAGCCGATGCGTAGGCTATATTTGCGCCAGGCAATGGGCAATTAGAATCATTCTCTGTACTTAAAACCAACATGGCGCGGGGAGCTATCAATCGCAACATTGACGGACAGTCGAATTCACCAGTGATACCAGGTAATAGTTTATTCCACACAGCTTGTACATTACGTTTATTTAACACTGAATCGCCAAGATCTTTGGCTGCCTGCAGATGCGCTCCGTGAATTGTACCTGCACGTCCCTGCCATTTATCATTATCTAATGACCATTTGAAGCTTTGCACCGCGATATCCAGTACAACTACTTTTATGCGCTTATCTACGGATGCTGCAAGCCATGTTTCCATCCCACCCATAGATATACCGCCCATACCGATCCGGTTGGCATCAACGTCGGGCCTGCTTACCAGGTAATCGGTTACCCTCCACAAATCAAAAGCCGTATCAAACAAAAATGGATGGGCTTGATGGGCCTGATCCTTATTTTCCCAGGCAGCAATAGCTGCAGCTACATATTCCTTTGATCCATGCGCTCCTCCGGCAATACGTTCGCCGTGAAAGCGGGCATCAATAGCCACACCCATGATCCCTCTTTTAGCTAACTGGTATAACATTTTTTTGTTATCTTCTTTTTTACCGCCGGTGCCGTGCAAAAAAACTACGGCTGGATATGGTTTTGCGCCGGTAACCGGTTTGTAAATCAGGATAGGTACCCGTTCATCCTTTTCGCTGTAAATAAAACCATGCTCTATAATAACCGAATCTGTTTTAATTATTGTGAAAGAAGGATTTAACGGCACACGGGGCCTTTCCAAGAGCTTTTTAAAATCAGCCGCTACTTTTTCGACAGGAGGATAATTTATTTGCTGCGCAAATGAAAGCATTGAACATAACGACAAGACAATGCTAAAGCAGAGCACTTTGATTTTAAACAACATAATACAAAATAATTGACCGCTACAATTTATTAAACGGCCAGTGTACTCCGTGTAACAATGCTGACATGAAATATTAGAACCTTAAAAAAACAGGCCTGCATCTAAATAATCTATCTCAATCAATTTGTTTGGCATCTACCCACATGGAATTCTTATTAAAATCAGCAAAGAATTGCACGCCAGCCCGACAAAAAGATCTTACTGGATTATTATCAATAACTACCGGTGACCAGTTTTTCGAGTTACTAATCGCCCTAACTACTTCTTCATCCATACCGCTACCGGCGGCAAAAATTGTACAGACATGACTTACACTTCCATCTGGCTCAATAATAAAACTTACATAAGTTGTACCTACCTTGTGATTTTCAAATGCGATGGCAGGCACGCGAACATTTTTTTTGATGTACAACTTGAAGGCTTCAAAGCCACCGGGGCAGCTTTTTTCGATACTACCAGCTACGATTGTATCAGCAATATTTATTGATTTTTGAGCGCTTACCTGATAAGACACACAAGCTAAAAATAAAAGGATTAGGGTTTTCTTCATGAAAACAATATTATAAAAAATTCCATGTTTCTGTTAAGCTTAAGTCATTAAATAACTGAGCCATTTATTGAGAAACAAACATGAAACAATAGATACTGTTAATACCTATCAGCAACAAGAAGGCCTGATACTTTCCGTATCCGGCCTTCTTGTTGCATAGCCCCCTCACGAACTTATAAAAAGCCTGGTGAGCTTTTCTTTAGTTTTCTTCAGTATATTTTTTGAAGTTGTTTAATATAGCCTGCCAGCCGTTTTTTTGCATTTCAAGTGAATTTTGGTCTTCCGGGTCAAATGTTACTTCAACCTCGGTTTCGTTGCCATTTGCCTTGAAAGCAACAGAGGCCTGCCTGCCGTTTGGCATGGTGTAAGTAAACTTTTCGCCGTCAATAACTTCATCATAAGTAGCTTCAAAGTCAAAACCGAAGCTTCCGTCTTTGGCCTCCATCCTTGCCGAGTACTTGCCCCCTACCCGCATGTCATTTGATGCAGAAGGGCATTGCCATGATGGATCGGCAAAGTTCCATTTTGTTATATGCTCAGGATTGGTATAATAATCCCACACTTTTTTTACACCGGCATTTACTGTAGCTGTAACAGTGATTTTGTTGCTCATTTTTATTTTTTTAAGGTTAGTAATAACTGATCCAATTTTTCAAGGGTTGCCATCATGCCTTGTTCCATACCCATCTGGATAACCGTTTCCAAATCAGAAAGCGATTTATAGGTAACAATGGTTTCCACCAAAGCGTTTTCCCCTTTATCGGTAAAATTTACCAACCACTCGGCACGTGGCAAGTCTTTATTAATTTCTCCATCTGCATTACTAAAAGCATCTAATGCTGTATAATAATCAATTGGCTGTATTTTAACATATTCTGTTAACCCCCAGTACTCTGTACCATTGGGTTCAACCATGGCATAATGCCAACGTCCACCTTCACTAAAATCCATTGATTTGGTTTTGGTAGTTAAAGGCGCAGGCGCAAACCATTGGTCGAGCAATTCACTTTTAGTATAACAGTCCCAAACCAACGGCCTGTCGGCCAAAAACTCACGCTTAATAGTCAGCGTATTTTTCACTTTGTCGGCAATAAAATCGAAATACAAGTTGTTTTTCATTTATGTGTTTTTTTTAAGGTTGCTAAAAGGTTATCGAGTTGTGCAAACCGGGTTTCCCAAATTTTGCGAAATTGCTCCAGCCATTTGTCTATTTCTTTCATTTTGTCAATCTCCAATAGATAATAAATCTCCCGGCCCTGATGCTCTTGTTTTACCAGCTCACATTCGGTTAAAACCTTCAGGTGCTTGGAAATAGCCTGCCGGGTGGTATCAAAATGTTCGGCTATAGCATTGGGCGTCATGGCCTGTAATGCAATCAACGCTATGATTGCCCTCCGCGTAGGATCGGCAACAGCCTGAAAAATGTCCCTTCTCATTGAGGTAGCTTTTACATACCGGTTAAAGTCGGCTAACCGGTGTCATTAACAAAAAATTATTTCCTGATCATGGGAAGGTACTTTTCCCAATTGTCAATGATTACCCAAATTACAATGGCAATCAATACCAACACAATAGGCAAACCTGATGGGGCCATGCTGATATTGGACAATAAAATACCGGTTAATATGGGTACAAGTATAACTGCACCAAGCGCCCTTGTTCTTGGAATAATCAATAATAGACCACCAAATACCTCGGCTGCTCCAACCAGTGGCATAAGCCAGCCTATCTGCATATACGCCTGCATTACTTTCACCATTTTTTCAGGCATATCTTTGGGCATCGGCATATAGTTCAGGAATTTGTTCAGGCCGGCATTAATAAACATTAGCCCGGTTAACAGGCATAAAACAAAGAGGATTTTACTTTTCATAATTGGTTTTATTTAAAAATAAGAAACTGATTGATTGCAAATATATACGCAACCAATCAGTTTCGCAAATTTATTTTTAAAAAACTTAAGATAGCATCCTTAAATTCAAGCTGTTTGTCGGTGTTCTGCGATTGGGCCAACCTAATTATTCATTCCGTAAGCTATCTACAGGATTTGCCAAAGCGGCTTTTAAGGCCTTGTAGCCTACAGTGAACCAACCTATCAATAGAGAGGTTGCAATAGCGGCCGCAAAAACCCACAGGCCCGGCGAAATACGATAGGCAAATGTTTGTAACCATCCGTTCATCAGGTACCAGGCAACAGGAGCTCCAATAACAAATGCCACAACAATAAGCACTAAAAATTCCTTCGAAAACAGGTACACGATACTGCCTGTTGATGCCCCTAATATCTTCCGGATCCCTACCTCTCTGGTACGCTGTACCGCCATAAATGACACGAGGCCGTATAAACCGAGGCAGGAAATAAAAATCGCAATGAGCGCAAATACTTTATAAATCAGTTCGAGCTGATTCTCCTGTTCATAAAATTTGGCAATACTATCGTCAACAAAAAAGCCGGTGTAAGCGTATTCGGGATATTTCTTCTCCCAGGCACTTTGCACCAATGCTACCGTTTTTGCAAATTTTGGGCCTTCAATTTTTATCGCTATCTGCTGCTCCGATTGTTTTGAGGGATACATCACCAGCGGCTTAATCTCCTCGCGCATGGAATTTGTTTTAAAGTCGGCAACAACACCTACCATAGGCAGGTTTCCGTAACTATCGAAGGTTAGGGTTTTACCCAAAGCATCGTTAGCGTTTTTAATGCCGAGTTTATGTACCATGGTTTCATTAATCACCAGTTCGCGCGCGGTATCGCCGGGTGCATAGCCTCTGCCTGCTATAAACCTGAGGCCAAATGTTTTGAAATAATCTGCATCAGCTATTTTCATGAAAACATCAAAGCCCGGATCTTTATCTGAATGATTAAAATAGAAATTGCTTGAATTATTATGCGACGAAGATGGTGCATCTGCCGAAAAACTGGCCGCTTTTACACCTTGTAATGTGAGTACCTGTTGCTTAAAGCTATTCAATCGCGATAAGCCTATGCTGTCGGCCGGGCATGGGATGGCCAATACCGCTTCTTTATTAAATCCAAGGTCGGCATTGTTTACAAAATCCATTTGTTTAACGGCGATGGCTGTTCCGATAATCAGCAACTGTGAAATGGCAAACTGCGTAACTACCAGCACACGGCGAAGCGATATACCACCAACCGCGGCAGAATTAATCTTGTTTTTCAGCGCCTGGACAGGCTTAAACCCGGATACAATAATTGCCGGATATATTCCTGAAAGCAAAACTACAGCAACTATTACTAAAGCCAGGCAAAGCATTGTACCCGCATTGAACAGGCCAATGCTCTCCGGAACACTGGCGATATGTTTGAGCAAAGGTAAAGCTACTTCGGCCACGCCTATTGCAAGCCCTGCTGAAAACAATACGATAATGGCCGTTTCGCACATTACCAGACCTATTAATTGCCTGCGGCTGCTCCCAAGCACCTTGCGAACGCCTACCTCCTTAGAGCGGCCAACAGATTGCGCAGTTGAAAGATTAATAAAGTTGATGGAAGCCATGACGACGATTAGTACTGCAATAAGCGACAGCGTGCGCAACGTAGACCTGCTCGTCACATGATCCCCTAATGTACCTCCAAAGCTCGTATCAAAGTGGATAGTTGATAGCGGCTGTGCTACGGCATATCTTTTCCTGGCTGTGCGTTTATTATTGCTATTAAATTGCTTTTCCGAAAAGCTGAGCATTTGACCTTCGACGGTACTTTGCAGCACATTAGGAGGAAATTTTATATATACCTGGCAATCGCTACTGGTTTCGTCCCAGGTATATGAGTAATTGTAGCTTTTGGGGTTCTTTTTCCAGGTAACGTACGAAATCAACACTTTAAACGGCAGGTCGGTATTTGAGGGAAGATCCTGTATCACACCTGCAACCTTCAGCGTTAGCAGGTTGTCCATCCGGAGTGTTTTTCCTACAGCCTATTGCCAGTTACCAAAATATTTTATGGCGCTGCTTTTATCTATGACCACCATATCGGGATCTCTTAACGCTGAGGCACTGCCGGCGAGCCACGTTGCTGAAAAAATGTCGAAAAGCTGAGGTTCGGCAAACATGATACCCGTGTTCTCAACAAATTTTTTATCACCGGCGGGGCTGCCATTAGCCTGGGCCACAATTTGACTACCGTAAATGGCATTGATACCCGCAACAACAGCCTGCGGATAATAAAGGCGAAAAGCATCTACAGCAGGCGTTGAGATCCCGGCACTATACCTGATATTGCCCTCCCGCTCTTTTTTTGTAACAATGCGATAAGTGCTTTTATAGCCGGGTTGATACGTATCAAAGCTTAACTCATATTGAACAACTACAAATATAAGCAGGCAAGCGGCTATGCCCACTGCCAACCCAGCTACGTTAATGGCCGAGTAACTTTGATGACGGGTGATATTACGCCACGCGATTTTAAAATAATTTTTAAACATATAACTGCGGTTTAATTTCGGGGAAGACCACTTAGTTGTGGTTTCATGCTTCGAAATTACCCTTGCAAACTGCGCATGTCGTCTTAAGTTATAACTTGGGAACTCTTTTTGGGGCTCGTTTTTATATTCCGCAGGGCTTTTACCCGTCAGTTGTTTAAAAATGCGGTTAAAGGATGATTTTGAATTAAACCCAGACTCCAGTGCTATGCCAAGCAGGGTTATATGGGCAAAAGCGGGATCCAGCATTTTACAGATCACTTCCGCCACGCGATATTCGTTGATAAAATCGTTAAAGTTTTTTTTGAGCGCTACATTGATGATCCGGGATAGTTCATGAACCGTGAGCCCAAGCTTTTCGGCAAGTGAGGTCAAATTCAGCTCTGCGTCCTCGTAATACCTGTTAGCCTCTATCACCTTCCTAAGCCAGGCTCCTTTTTGCCTGAGCTCTGCCGAAACCGGCGTTTTGAAAACCGGAGAGGCCTGCACCATAACTGAGGAGCCTGGTTTTGAATGAGCTGTCGCCGCTATCCAAATCATCATTCCGGCTAACAGCAAATACAAGGGATAATATGCTTGCATCCCTAACTGATAATGGAAATAAAAATAATCCGTAGCAGTATATGGCAGCCATAATAACCATAAAAGGCCAAAAGCCCTGATCAATCGGCTTAACCAGCGCATTTGGTTGCGGTAGCGGTCATTTACGTTATTGAATTTCAACTGCTGGTAATAGCTTTCAATCAGCCTGAAGGAAATATACAAGTAGGTAAGCACAGAAATGAAGGCCGCCATATTCAGTATCAGGCCTAATTGCCGGAAGATTGGTGTATAATAAGTTGCCACGCTAATGTTGTCCCCAATCCCCCACGCAAGAATGCATTGTTGAAGTAACAAAGGGATAAAGTGCAGCAAATCCGTAAGGCGTAATTTATAACCCGGCTGAGTTATCTTAAGCACGTAAAAATAGATGAACGGGCCCAGCGCCAGCGAAAATCGGAATGGCAGCCGGCTCCAATGCGGGACGTAAACATCCAGTCCAATGCTATTTCCCAAAACCCAGGCCATCCACAAAACAATGATTAGCACAGCAATGGCGAGAAAACGGTTTGCAATGAAGTTAATATTTTTGGTAAACCATAACAGCAGACTGAACGTGAGCCCGGTAAATATCGCAGCCAAAAACGCAACATCATAAAGGGTGATATGGAGGCTGTATGTGGTCAAGTTAAAATGCTGCTTCAAAGGCCATTCCAACTTTATAACTTATTGATACATATGCCAAATAAGATTTTACAGGCAAGGCTACTGTAATAAAAGCGAACGTTTGATTGTTCGGATTCGAGCCATTTTTTCTTTCGAGAACCAAATCAACAAAGAAAAACCCACCTTCATAAAAGCTGGCAAACGATTTTAGAATTTCATCCCCCCAATATTTAGTCTTAAATACACTTGCCATTGTCTTAAAAATATAAACCAACCTTTTTCATTGCACAATCAAGGTAGGTAAATAACGGGAACTAATGAAAACAGCCCTTTAAATTTCCCAACAAATTATTGTTTCTGATTCAATTACCCCTGGCTATAAAACCCGGAACACCGGTTTTCACCACGGAATTGAAACGTTGCCGGGTTTGAATGTTGTTGATTTCGTTGAACGCATCATCAGGCAGCGGGGAAATATCAAAATTCTCCTTCGCGCGCACCTCGGTTTTTGGCGTGGTAAGGAGTGCGGTTCCACGTTGTACCGCCCAGGCCAGTAGTACCTGTGCCGGTGTTTTACCAACGCGCGCAGCTACCGACAAAACAACAGGGTCTTTAAGCGGGCCCGGTTTTATTCCGTGACCTAATGGTGCAAAAGCTAAAAATACAATATCCCTCTCCTTGCAAAACTCCAGGAGTTCGGTCTCCGGTAAATAAGGATGTGATTCTATCTGCACTACAGCCGGTTTAATCCTCGCCAACTCGTAAAGCGGTTTCAGTTCGGCCAGTGTAACGTCAGATAATCCGATGGCATGGCAACGGCCGTTATCTACAAGATTTTCCATTGCTCTCCAGGTATCAAGCAGTGTTACCCCATCGTCATAGATAACATTACCATTCTCATCCCGCGGATCCTGCTCCTCTCCTGCCTGAAACGCAAACGGAGTGTGAATAAGATAAAGATCAAGGTAGTTGAGCCTCAACCTTTCGATACTCCCTTCAAAGGCTGCTTCAACACGGTCGGGCCGATGATTAGTGTTCCACAATTTAGTGGTAACAAAAATATCTTCACGTGCTATACCTTCGGCAGCAAGTCCTTCCTGTAAGGCTTTGCCAACCTCACGTTCATTTCGGTAACGTTCGGCACAATCAAAATGCCGGAACCCGGCTTTCAGTGCGTTTCTCGTAGCACTTATAGTTTCATCAGCATCGGGGATCAGGGTACCAAACCCGAGGGCTGGCATGCCGATTGAATTATTTATTGCTTTCATTTTTATAATATATCTATTGTAATTTACATTAGGTTATCAGGCTAACTGCGTTTGTTTTTAACGTCCAAACTCATAAGTTAACCTTGTTATATATTATCAAATCCGCAATACAAAGTAAGGCAGAAAATCACATATAACTAATTGAATTTCAGATATTTTTTTTCACCAGACCCACCATTTATCATCACAGATCTATCCGTACCTAAAATGACATTCTATCAATTCTCTTTAACCAGGCTAACAGACGTCAGAACCAATTCTTTCGAAACGGCGATATCGTTTCTTCTTTGAAATCCATAGGCCTCAAAAAAAGCCAGGAAAGGGTCAAACTCATACTCGTTTATCCAGGTTGCCTGTTGCCGTGCAGTAAGAGAAAGGCATTTTTCAAACAATGATTTAATCACAGCCTCATCATTATATTCATCCAGTATGTTGAAGTCGGCTATCCGGGCCAAGGTTTTCCCATCAAATATTTGAGGCCGCATACCTTTTGATGTTACCCTGGCATAACCAGCGGGTTGTCCCTCCAAATAAACTATCAAATATTGATTGGACAAGCTATTTAGCTCGGTCATCAATACATCCTGATTAAAGTTTGTGCTGATATAATCATCTAATTCCTGAGCAGAAATTTTCTCTGCAAATTTTTGCCGTGCCGTTGCTACAGCAACAAAGGCAAGCGTATCAATCCCCTGTTTATTCCCGATGACGAATTTTGTTTCAACCTTCATAGTCCTGAATTTAATTTGGTGTTGTTATGCACTCTTCTCTGATTGCAAATTTGGATACGTTTTGTTTTCTTACGAGCACCAAAAAAGCCAATATTTTTACGATTCCGGCCAACCATCCTTTCTTACTTTAAAATGATATTTAATCATTTCATTGCTTTATGCACAAAGCCGAAGATACTGGCAAAGGGATAAACACCATGGTATTTTTACTTGCTTCTGTGGTATTTTACCTGGCGCTTTTTATATAAAATTTGACCGGATTAGTACCCTCTTTATATGAAAGCTACCTTAACTTTGCACAGTTCAACACAATCCGATGATTCCTCTGTTAACTGATCTTATTGCCAACAACCTTACAGTTGTTTTTTGCGGGATCAACCCCGGTTTAAAGTCTGCATGGGATGGCCATCATTTTTCCGGCCGAAGTAATCGTTTCTGGAAAGTATTACATCTGTCAGGTTTTACGCCAAATGAAATTGAGCCTCTTAATGATGCCACAATTCTCGATTTCGGCTATGGCCTTACCACCGCCGTAGAAAGGGCAACCGTACGTGCCGATGAGCTTTCCAAACACGAGTTTGCAAACGCAATTGAAGCCTTCAAAATCAAAATGAACGTTTATCAACCCCAATACATTGCTTTTTTAGGTAAGCCTACTTATATAGCCTTTTCGGGCAAAAAACAGGTTTCATGGGGACATCAGCCCGAAGATTTTTGCGGTGCAAAAGTATGGGTATTGCCTAATCCAAGTGGTTTAAACAGAGGCTTTACACTTAATGACCTTGTGATTCATTATAGCGAGCTATATGTAGCCGTTACAAAACCTGTGATAATTTCCGAAAAGGCTGATAGATCTTGATTTATAATTCTTTGGCCAACTAAACCAGGCTATTAGGCATTGATAAATGTTCTGACGGCCTCGTTTTAGTGACCTGATAAAATGTATTACTAAACGACGACAGGCTCTGATAACCGCATAAAAAAGCGATATCAGCTAAAGAGTGCTCATTTCCGACAATAAGCCTGAATGCTTTAGCCATCCTTAATAATTTCAGGTATTGGAGAAAAGAAACATTTAAGGTTGCCTGAAAAAAACGCGACAAGGTTCGTTCACTAACGCCAAATTTTGAGCTGATACTTTGCAACGTATGGCTTTCAGAAAGGTTATCTTCCAGGTAAGCCAGGATCTTCAGCATCCGTTCATTTTCGGTAAATGGCAAAGCAACAGAAAGTGCCTGATTGCTTAATTGAGGTAATATATTTTTGATGCTCTGTAAAAACACAAATCGCTCATCATCAGGCAAACTATGCCCGTTCCACTGTTCGGTGAACTTTATCATTTGAAAAAGGAGATCGTTTACCGGGTAGATACCTACTTTATTATAAAATTGATTTTGCGAATCACCGTACGTGTGAAAAAAAAGTGTCCGGCATTTAGTAGCGGGATTTCCTATTGTGAATGTATGCTCCACACCTGCCGGAATCCAAAAATAATGCCTTGCAGGTATTACATATAGTTTTTCCCTGAACCTGACATATCCCAACCCTCCTTCAACATAAGTTAGCTGGCTTTTACTATGCATATGAAAAGGAATAAACTTTTCGCACTTTTCATGCATCACAAATATCGAATCATCAAATAATTCAATTTCTTCAAGAGACGCTATCGTACCCATTTTATCTAAACTTTTCGGGCTCCGAAACCAACCCGGATAGTTACCAGGCCCTTCCTTAAATTAACAAAAAAAGAATGATCCGCCCCTACGTTGCAGGGGCAGATACATTCAAATCAAAACAACAATAAAACACAAATCACACTCAGAGGCATTCCCCTCCAAGAACTCAGGAGGTACTAATACCAACCTCAGTTTATCATTACTTAAGCCTTATTTCGCTTAAGCTGCAGCCTTGCGGCACCATCGGAAAAACATTATTTTCTTTTGTGACCATCACTTCAAGCAAAAACGCCCCGCTGCTACTCATCATTTCACTTAAAGCGCCCGGCAACTCATCACGGTCAGATACCCATTTTCCCTTAATACGGTATGATGCTGCCAGGGCAACAAAATCCGGATTTTCAAGATCTGAGAATGAATATCTGCTATCACTAAACAGTTCCTGCCACTGCCGGATCATACCTAAAAAGCGGTTATTTAAAATTATGATCTTAACATCAATCTTGTTTTGCATAATCGTACCCAGTTCCTGCAATGTCATTTGAAAGCCTCCGTCACCCGCTATGGCAATCACCGTTTTTTCAGGTGCACCATATTTTGCACCGATAGCGGCAGGCAAAGCAAAACCCATTGTGCCTAAGCCACCACTGGTTACATTAGTCCGGGTCTTATCCATTTTTGCGTAACGACAGGTTACCATTTGGTTTTGCCCTACATCCGAAACAATAACCGCCTCCCCCTTCGTAAGCTCATTAAGGTTGCGCATAACCTCGCCCATGGTAATATCTACAGAGGTTGGGTATAGCTCGGGGTTGATAACTGTATCGAGTTCTTCTTTATAACGTTTTTGAAACTCTCCTAACCACTCTGCATGCTCTTTTTTTTCGATTAAAGCCGTAAGCATTGGCAAAGTTTCTTTGCAGTCGCCCCACACGGGCACTGTAGCCTTCACGTTTTTGTCGATCTCTGCCGGGTCGATATCAAGATGGATCACTTTAGCCTGTTTAGCGTATTTATCCAGCCGGCCTGTAACCCTGTCATCAAACCGCATCCCAATTGCTATCAGCAAATCGCACTCGTTAGTTAATATATTGGGCGCATAATTTCCATGCATGCCAAGCATACCAACGTTAAGCGGGTGATTGCCCGGAATTGCACCTATACCCAGAATTGTCCAGGCGCTCGGGATGCCCGACTTTTCAATGAAGGCCTTAAATTCATCTTCGGCACCACCTAAAATCACGCCTTGCCCCCAAACCCATAGAGCACAACTTCCACGTTAGTTAGCGCTTGCTTCGAAAAAAAAGAAAAGTGAACCTCGTTTCGCTGCTTTTCCGCCGTTTTGATGTAAACGAGAATAGCTTCACCGGTTATTGGTTCCGCTAAAGCGGGAATTGATAGATCGACAAGTTGAATATCGTTGCGTAGTTCAATTTCTAAATGGGAGAAGAAATCAAAATTGCTTTTTTCGTAAATCAGTCCGGCTTCTGTATTGATTTCCCGAAAGCCCGGGCCGCCGAAGGCTGCCATTGATGCGTTAGCACTGCCTGTATACATTAAATTGGTTTGGCTGCCTTCAAAAATAATGTGCTTCGTATGGAAAAAAGACTGTTTAAAATCCCGTTTTTGAGACCCTGTCCAGGTATAAAAGCGCACGTTAGGTAGCGGTTTCATTTTATAGGGAATCATACCAAACTCCTCCTGGAGTATTACATTGATCTTGTTAGGACGGAACGTTTCTTCGAGCTGGTGGAGGAATGCGCCATTTACATCATAATAAGGGCACATGAGATGAATCTGATTCACGCTTTGTTCACCAACTGCGTCTTTTAATTGCTCAAACATCGATTGGATACCCTGACTACCCAAAAAACTAATCAAAGCACCGTTTCCGCCATTGGCATATTTTTGCTGGCTTTCCGACTTGTTGGTATTGCGTAGCAGATCGCAATTTTCCGCGATCGTATTTATTTTGTGGAGTGCGGACTTCCCCAGATCCTGGTGCAAATGTTGGATAAAACTCCAGGCTTCTTTTAACAAACCCAATCGTAAATCAGTAGGAGCGTCGACATACACCGCATTCCAGGTTTCCAGATTTTTGCCATGTCCAGCGCTGGTCAAATTTCCCGAACCGATTAACAGTAACAAGCTACGGTCACCGGCCAGAAATATAATTTTTGGATGGAATGCCCCATTACTTTGCATGCCATGTAAAGCGTAATTTCGCCGCCGCCTTTCACTTAATCCGCTGTAGCCAGAAAGCTGTTTACTGAGCATCCCACCGTCAGCCAGCACGGAAACATAGTGTACCCCCTTGCTACCCAATAGCGGCAAAACCTGCTGCTCAAAAAAGTAGAGGTCAATGGAATACGTCGTCAGAACCGCCGAGTGAAATTTTCCTGCGGGAATGTCTTTAAGGATGATCTTAGCTTGCATCGGTCAACAGCTTGTTGCCTAAGGCGGTGATGATTATCTTTTTCTCTTCCCTTTGCAACCATTTGACATCCTCCAGGTATTGGACAGCATTTTGTAACCTTGGTGTTGTCCGGTTAGGGTAGGTTTCCCGTAAACGCCAAATCATACCATCTTCGATCATATAATTGTGCACCAGTGCTTGTCCGATCCGCGTTTTACTGAAGGAAGAAAACATATGCATATTAATCACTTTAACCAGTAGGTTTCTCGTGTATATTTCAACGGTTTGATTGTCCGTATTTTTGACCAAATCGGTTAACAACTCCACCACATAACCAGTGCGATTGAAATTAAATTCAGGTATAGCAGCTAACTGTGTGATGCGGCTAAATTGTGGCTTGAAATCCCGATAAATACTGATCAGCAACATGATGGATTTTGAAAGACAAAGACCATACGCCCCTTGCCGGAATGCACTTTGCATAGCCTCATAATATGCGTAGGTATCGGTGTCCCCCTGCTGAACCCAGTTCATTAATTGCACCATTGTTGTTTTAAGGCTGTCCAGATCTTCATCGGCAAAAGCAAGCGAAGTTTGGGCAACTAAAAAATCCAGTCTTTCGTCCAATCCCATCGGATATTCCTGGATGCACCAAAGCAAACAAGCGTGAAAGTACTCCAGCCCAACGTGGGTCAATTCATTCAATTCATAAATGTACCAGGCCGCGGCCGCACATGTGTCAAGCTCGCTCTGTATCCGTTGCCGGCAATAATTTTCTCTGAGAAAGTTCAGTGGCAGTTCCGTGGTTCCCTCGGGATGTTCGGCAAGGTGGGTCAATAACAATAGAATTGTCTGTTTTCGGTAAGAGGAGTCCTGGGCACGGTCGTCCCTAGCTAATAACAGTTGTCGATAAAAGATCACTTCCAGTGATTCCGGAATTTGATGTAAAGCAAAAGACTGGAATTGGGCCAACTTTATGCGTTGGACCTGACCAGTCTTTAAACATTCCCAGAATTGCGCCTGGGTTTCCGCTGAGATATTTGCTCCAAAATAATCACCCAACTGACTGCCTTCTTGCGTTAGGGAATAGATATTTAATTCGGTATTAGGATGATTGATCAGCCCCAAATCCCTAACTACGCCGCTATAATACTGGCCAAACACACCCGCACGAAATGTCCAGTACAACTGGCCTGCAGCCGGATTGTCCCAATCTGCCCCGGCTATTAGGTTAATATCGTCTTCCAGTTTACGGTTCGCAAATGCACTGCCACTTACTCCAGTGACCTCTGGAAATTCCGTTACCATTGTATAGGCCAACAGTAATTCGGCCCGGCGGATATACCGCAGTTGCTCCAGCAAAGAACCCTTCACCGTTGATCGTTTTAATATCAGTTCCAGTAACCAGCAATAAAACCCGATATAGCGGATACGATTAGTTACATTCGTAATACCCACCATCATTTTAGCATAGATCACCACGCTGCTGTTTTGTATAGCCAAAGGATCTCTGCCGCTAGCCGAACCAGCGAATTCAGCCCAGAAAGGTTCAATAAATTCTTCTGTTTGATAAATCATAAGAATGCCTAAAAATGAAGAAAAGACACCCTTTTGGAGCCATCAGATTTCGGCCTAATTCGCCGATCATCGAAGTTGCCGTCGCTGTAATAAGCATGTGGTAAGGGTTAATACGCAATAATACATATTTGTCAGAAATTCTCAGATGTTTACCTTTACGGCAATGGTTACGCCCCCAACACACTATCACGATGTTTTTGATCGTTTAACCAACGAATTACAGCAGCATGCTCCATCTTTCGCTGCCTTATTAAAAATCGTTGAAAATCTCCCTGAAAATTCTATATTTATTGCCGGTGGTGCCGTGCGGGACGCTTTTTAAGACCAGATCAAGATGCAAAAGATCTGGACCTTTTTTTAAATGCAGCCGCCTTTAAATCCATAGAACAATTCCTGCGAGATCAAGGTTCGCTTCAAACTAATCAATTTGGAACATATCGTTGGTTCGGACAAAGCGACGGCTCCATTTATTATGACATCATCATTATCGAAAAATTCTACAATGGTTTATGGCCGTGCAGGGATATTACCGATGTATTAAACCAATTCGATATTACCGCAAACGCAATTGCATTTGACCTGAAAACAGGAACCTGCCATGATCCACAAAACGGCTTGCTGGATATTCGCGAAGGGATACTCCGAGCAGTACGCTTCGATTATCCGGAACTGATGGTTTCACCCACCATACAGCTATCAAGAAATGCGGTACTTTGGTTTCGTTACCAACACTATAGTAAAGCGCTCCAATTATCGTTAGATCCACTCACCGCACAATGGTTAGTGGCTAATGATTACCGGAAAAAAGACCTGGCTCTATTTGCAAAATATTTTTTTGAACCTTGTTTACCAGATGATTGAGCAGAAGATTATTCGTGATATTGTTAAAGAAAACTTTGACGAAGACGTCATTGAAATCAGTACAATCTATGCTGGGGGGATGAACTTCGTCTATGAAGTTATTTTTGGTCACCAAACGATCATGTTGAAGGCTTATCCATCTGTCAGGTCGTCTATTGCAGCAACAGAGTTCGAAATTTTATTATCAGGAAAGAAAAATGGGGTTTTATTACCCGAACCATTTTTTTTCGGCAAAAAAGCTGGTAAAGGCTATTTGGCTTATAAAAAGATTGAAGGAACTAACCTAAATTTTGACCTGTTAGCTATTAGTGAACAGCAGCGCTTTTGTGCTGACCTTGTGCAGAATATTGCTCAGCTGGCAAAAATTTCTTTTCAATATTTTGGAAACATAACGGAAGAGAAAAAGGTGTTTGCCAGTTGGCCTGCATTTCTTTTACAAAACATCGATTCAGGCTTGCTTACTCTTAGAGAAGGTAAGTTTATTCCGGAAGCATCCCTTCAAAAATTAACTGAGTTTATGTTAAGCCACCGGCTATTGAATGAAACTGTTATGCCCTGTTTAGTTTGGGGCGATTTGAAATCTGAAAATATATTAGTGAGCAACGGTAGCCTTGCGGCCTTGCTAGATTTTGAATCTTGTTTTTCAGGTGACCCTTTATTGTCCTTTGGTTATTTGTTTGCACGAGAAGGTGACAGCAGATTTTATAAGACCAGCATTGCAGCATTTCGTCGCCTCCAGTCATTTTCCGATGAGGATATTTATTTTTATGCATTATTCCGCTTTTTGCGAATTTCCAAATACCTAGGCAGTCCATTACCCACTGGCAAAATCAGGGAGCCTGTATTAAACTATTTTCCGGGTATTCAAAAAATTTTAAACCTTTTCAAAAATCAATAAATGGAAACCACAACCGTATTTGTATGCCTTGCAAGCATCGTCATTATAATCTTAATACTGCCGTTGGTATTGCTAATGCGATTTCAAAACAGGATGCCAGTTTTGAATCGTCTCGCAAATCAATTGTTAATCCGGAATTTAGCTGCTCAAGTTCCTCCACAGACACAAGGACTGAATACGAGAACTACGACTGTCTGGACGGTCGTATATATCATATTCAGCTCGTTAATTTCATTGATGGCGTTTTACTCGGCCCACCAAATTGTCGACAAAAAAGTTAAGCCGGTAACGGTAAGCTGGATAAAATCGGACACTTTAAAAATGAAACCTGGCCCCGTATGGTTTTACTATAATAAAAAAAATGGCACACTCAACACGCTCCACGCTATTAACGAGAATGACAAAACCCAATTGGCTTCCTTGATTAACGATGATGACAAAGTATTTCAATCCTACAGCCTAGCTGTCGATCAATTGGCGTTCGCATCTAACCAACCTAAAGACAGCGATATTTATTTCTGGTTAACCTTGCTATACGCGATTGCCGGGTTGTTAGGTGTTCAGTTGAGAACTATCAATAATTTTATAGGGATAGCTTGTTATAAGAAGACTTTCGACTTTCACACCTGGTGGCCATGGTATTTAGTTAGGCCTCTGCTTGGGTTTATTACCGGCGGAGTAGTGTTTTTACTAATTGACAGTAAGCAGTTGTTGGCTGGGGAATCGGCTGGTGGCATGAGTGCCCTTGCATTGACCGCGGCATTCTTAGGTGGATTCAGCGCCGATGAATTCTATGAATTATTGCGTAAAGTTTCGAAAAGAATCTTCGGCGGATAAAATCAGCGTGGTATAATAATGACTACTCTGATGTTATATTTCACCTACCGACGACTTGTTTGTGACCTAGCGTCGTTAACAACGCCAGGTCACTCATTAGATATTAATCGAAGCGCTCTTGTCGTTTATTAATATCTCGCTTAAACTTCCCTCGAAATCTGAATGCCATTATTTGAAAGCCTATGCTGTACAGCTAAGTCATGGTTTGTAAGCAAATTAATAACCGCCGATTGTACCTCATCAATTATATCCCAATTTTTGGAAACGTAAACATCTGTAACCCGATTTGAATTATCCTTATGATTCATTGCGAGGCCTACATCATCCATACTAAAACGACAACGGTTCCTTGCCAAATCTCCGAAAGCATGCCGAGCATTGTAAAATTCGGGATTCTTAAAACCCAGAGCTTTGCCGATCTTTTTTATGCCATAGGCAATGGCGTAATTCAAAGAATATTGGCTTACATACCGATTCTTCAAAGTACCGGCATATTTCATGTAAAGAGGCTTGGCAACATCCGGAATAAATATGCTGATATAAGCTTTATCACGCCTCCTGCCTTTTGTTTTAGAACGATTATAATTGACACGTTCATCTGACGCATCTGGAAGTGGCAACTTATACATGTCGACCGAGTTCATACCACACAAGTAAAAACTAAGCATAAAAAGATCACGGGCGAGCTCGATGCGCGAATCCGGTTCCACCACAAAATCTCTGATAGCTATAACCTGTTCAACTGTTAGCTTCGGCTTATTTGTTGGCTCAACCTGGGGAAGCTTATATTTTCTGAAAGGATAGTGTTTTACAATCATAACTCCCTCGTCTTCGTCATTGTAGAAGTCCCTGATGCAATTGAATAGTATCCGCAAGTCTCGCATATTATTATGTACTCCATTCGTTGTCATGCCGGCAAGTTCACGCTTGCGGGGCCTATTAAATTGATCCGGGCGAATCTGTGTCCGCGGGCTGCGCATGAACTGTTCATAACTTTGAAGCATGTTGACTCGGATGTCCGTTATTCGAATATCTTCTGTACGGAAGAAATCAATTAAGCCATTAATAGTAGCTTGCATATTTTTTGCACTGCCCGAACGATTAGCCTTTTTTAGTTCTTGTACACGCCTGCGACCAAACTCAACCACATTAATATCTTCAGCTTTAACTTCTTCCTTGGTAAGGTTAACCGCAAGTTTTGATGATGTAAATGAGCTAAGTTTAGTTCCTAGCTCACCGATCTTTAATCTGTATTCGGTCAATATAGGGTTGAGCATAGCCAGAAGCTTTGGGTCTTTAATCTGGTTCTTTTTCCAGATCTGTTTCGCATTTACGAAATGAGAGGTTTCGAGGTAGGTGGAACGCCCATCTTTGTTTACCCTGATTTTTACATTCCAGGTACCGTCTTTCTTTTTTTGGCTTGGAATGATCACAGCACTTACAGTAGCCATAATTTTGACTTTAATGGCTCAACAAAATGATAAATCCCGTTATCAATTATTTATCAATTTTTTTGAACCGAATTCGACAAATTTTCTTGCTGAATTGCAAAGACACCCGACCGGGTTACCTAAAAAGAATTAGTACAAGTATAGCACTTTTTTTTAGAAACAGGCCATTTTCAGATGAAAATGACCTGCTCTAAGTGCGCCCACCAGGACTTGAACCTGGGACCTGCGGATTATGAGTCCGACGCTCTAACCAACTGAGCTATAGGCGCTTATGGTTTTTATTTTTTTCGAACAAATTCGAAATTGAGGCTTTTTTACTCTTCCTTTCAAAAATTGATAATTTCAAAAATTATCAATTTTTCATGAAGCAAAAACCCCGTTTTTAATATCCTACGCCTAATTTCTCCGAAGATTATGAGTCTTCTACTCTAACCGACTGAGCTATAGGCGCGGTTATTTTGTTTTTGTTTGCGGGTGCAATTTTACATATTTGCGGCCATATCTCAAACTCTTTTTATGGAAAATATTAAAAATATCATCTTTGATTATGGCAATGTTATTTTCAGTCTTAGCTTCGCCAGTGTACAACAAGCATGGAATCAGTTAGGTATAAGCAACCCTGAAACGTTTTTCGGCCACAAAACCCAGGATGAAATTTTTGATAAATTTGATCGTGGTGAGGTTACTGCGGAACAATTCAGAGCGTATGTAAGGGAAAAAACCAACAATCCATCGCTCAGCGACGCGCAAATTGATGTTGCATGGAATAGTATTTTAGTTGGAATTGCCGATGGCAACCATGATCTGTTACTCAAATTAAAAGATAAATACCGCACATTTTTGTTGAGTAACATCAACGCAATCCACTATGATTATATCATGAACTACCTTAAAACCAATTTCGGTTTCGACGGGAATGATCATTTGTTCGAAAAAACATATTACTCGCACCTTACCGGCAAGCGCAAGCCTGAACCTGCCATCTTTGAACAAGTATTAAAGGAGAATGATCTGAAACCGGAGGAGACTTTATTTATTGACGATAGCCCGCAGCATTTAGAGGCGGCTAAAAAACTGGGCATTCAAACCTTTTTAATGACAGCTCCTGATACAATACAGGCTTTTGCAAAAAGAGCGCATTTAATTTAATAAATGCACTCTTTTACTGGTCTTTTATAATTAAGCGCTTCGGCGCTTTCTTTCTTTTGTTATCAAGCTTAGCTCACGGCTCATTTGTCCGGCTATGGCCGTATTTTCCTGTGCACGACGGAACAAGTATGGCAGCACTGCCTTTACAGGCCCGTAGGGTACATATTTGGCTACATTATAATCGGCATGAGCCAGGTTAAAGCTCAGGTTATCGCTCATGCCCAATAACTGCGAGAAGTAAACATGGGGGTGCTTATGGTCGATACCTTTGTTATCCAGTAACTCGGCCAGTAGGCGGCAACTTTCTTCGTTATGCGTGCCTGCTATAAATGCTATTTGATCAATATGGCTTGTGCAATAATCAAGCGCCGAGTCATAATCAAGGTCGGCCGATTTTTTATCGGGCTGAATTGGCGATGGGTAACCTTTTTCTTCGGCGCGTCTACGTTCTTTTTCCATGTAAGCACCACGTACAATCTTTGCACCCAATATAAACCCTTCGCTTTGGGCAATCTCATGATCATTTAACATTGATGCCAATTTATCATGCCTGTACATTTGATAGGTATTATATACTATAGGCTTTTGCTTGTTAAACTGCGTCATCATGGTAAGCGCCAAAAGATCAATAGTATCCTGGATCCAGCTTTCTTCGGCATCTATCATTACAGGTACATTGTTTTTATATGCCCTATCACATATGGCCAGCACCCGGGCCTGTACCCTGCTCCACTCCTCTTCTTCAGTATCGTTTAGTTTAAGGCGTGCGTCCAATTTTTCAAGCAAGCCGAACCGGCCTACACCTGTTATTTTAAACACGGTAAGCGGAATGGCTTTATCTTTTGCTGCACGTTCAATGGTACGGATGATCTCATCACGGGTATTATCAAATACCGTTTCTTCCTCTTCACCCTCTACCGAGTAGTCTAAAATTGTGCCTACCCTGCCGCTATAAAGGTTTTTGATAGTATAATCGCATTCGGCAATAGTTTCGCCGCCGCAAAAATGTTTAAATATGGTAGCTTTGATGATACTTTTTATAGGTAAACCAATCTTCATAGCAAAGTTGGTAACCGGCGGACCTATCTTTACTAAAAAGTTGACATTGATCATCCTGAACAGCCAGTATGCCCGGTTCAGATCGGCGTTGGATGAATGGCGAAAAGCTATTTCTGTATTTTCGAACGAGGGCGTATTTCGTCCTTGATTATTGTTAGTTTCAAAAGAGGTCATCTGCAAAATTATAAAATGATAACTCATAATTGCATGAATAGTTTATTTTTGCCATCCCATGATCGAATTTAAGTTAGAAGGGGACTTTATCCCCATGATCCAGCTACTCAAAGCTGCGAACTTAGTACAAACCGGCGGCGAAGCGCAAATAGTTGTAACTGAGGGACTCGTGAAGTATAACGGTGCAGTTGATTACCGTAAACGCCTTAAAGTTAAAAGAGGAGATACGGTTGAGTTCGATGGTAATAAAATTATAGTAATATAATAATGAACACTATTTTAAGCGATAATTACTCGGTTTATTTTGATAATAGCCTTGATGAATTAGTTGATTTTATTAAAAAAGGCAACTATTCAAAATTTTTTATTTTAACCGACGAAAACACAGGCGAACATTGCCTGCCATTACTTACAAGCAAACTTACCGGCTTCAATAATTACGACCTGATCGAGATCTCATCGGGTGAAGAAAGCAAGACCATTGATTTTTGTGTAGGTGTTTGGAAAATGCTGATCGATTTTGGTGCCGACCGTAAAAGCCTCATGATAAACCTTGGAGGTGGTGTTATTACAGATATGGGCGGCTTTGCAGCATCTACCTATAAAAGAGGGATAGATTTTGTGCAGGTACCCACTACCCTGCTTTCGCAGGTTGACGCATCTGTTGGTGGCAAAACAGGTATCGATGTTGATGGTATCAAAAACATCATCGGCACATTCACCATGCCTAAGGCAGTATTTATTGCGCATGAATTTTTACAAAGTCTTCCCCCGCGCCAGATCCTTTCAGGGTTGGCCGAAATGCTTAAGCATGGCTTAATTGTAGACTCAGGGTATTGGAACAAACTTAAAAACAGCGACCTCAAAAACCCATCTGTTGAACTTGTGCATCGTTCGGTAGAGATCAAGAACGAGATTACTATTGAGGACCCTCACGAAAAGGGTATCCGCAAGGCGCTTAATTTTGGACACACCATTGGCCATGCTGTCGAGACATATTCATTACTTCATGACAAAGACAGCCTGTCGCACGGTGAGGCGGTTGCTATCGGTATGATCTGCGAATCATATCTCGCCCATAAAAAAACAGGGTTGCCTTCTGAAGAACTTCATGAAATTGTCATGGTACTAACCGATCTTTATCCAAAATATACGATAAAAGAAGCAAGCTTTGACGAGCTGCTCCTCAATATGAAAAAGGATAAAAAGAACGTGGGCGACGAAATTAATTGCACCTTATTGACACATATAGGTGAGTTTAGTATTGATAATGTGTGTACAGCCGACGAACTTTGCGAAAGTTTGAGATACTACATTAACCTGTAAAATGCTGCAGCATATAGATCCGCGTAATCAGGCGGCCCTTGTTTTAATGGGCTTATTGGTTGTTTTAACCCTGGTTGAAATGGCTTTAAGCTATTGGGAAGACCGCAAGTATTATGAAACGCGCGACACACTGACCAACATATATCTTACATCGCTGGCTGTTGTTACCAACCTTTGTGTTAAGGTATTTACATTTTTTATACTCGACTACACTTACCAGCATTACAGGCTCTTTGAAATCCGGAATATTTTCTGGTATTGGTTTGTACTGGTCATAGTTCAGGACTTTTTGTACTGGGTACTGCATTACACCGGCCATTATTGCCGCATGTTTTGGGCTATGCACGTTACCCATCACTCGTCCGAACATTTCAATTTCACAACGGGTTTCAGGTCTACAGTTTTTGAGCCGCTTTACAGGGTATTCTTTTATTTACCGCTGGCCTTAATGGGTTTTACTGCTTTAGATATTTTATACGCTTATTTAATAACACAGCTTTACGGTAACCTGGTACATACGCAATATAAAATCCCGTTGCCAAAATGGTATGGATGGATCTTTGTAACCCCCGCCCATCACCGTGTACACCATGCATCAAACATTCCTTACCTGGATAAAAACATGGGTATGGTATTGATCATCTGGGACAGGATATTTGGTACCTTCCGCGACGAAGATTTGCCTGAACCGGTTAAATATGGCTTAACTAAACAGCCAGACGATATGGGACCAGTGAACGTTTTATTTCATGAATGGAAAGCATTGCTACATGATGCAAAAAATGCCCCCGATCTTAAATCAAAAATAGGATATTTTATACATCCACCGGGATGGAGTCACGACGGCAGCACTCAAACTGCACGTGTATTGCAACAGGAATATAAAGAAATGGAAGAGGCGCATAAAAAGCACGAAACTGCAGCCTGACAATATTATATTTGGCGTGGCATTTTGTGCCACGCTAAATCATGTTACAATTAATATCCAAGCTTCAGCATAACACCTACGAAAAGGGTGAATACTCCGACGAACAACCTCGTGACGTTGAAGAAACCATTAAGCTTATTAAAGATTTCCCCTGGGATGCTGAACGGGCGTTAACCGATATTCAATTAACCGGTCCATCAGTAACTATTCAGGATTCTGATTTGAATTACATCAAGTTAGGGCTTTACTTTAATGGCAAGTTTTGTGTTTATTATCTTGATAAGAGCAATCACTTATTTGAATATCATGCGCCCACCATCAGTGAGGCTTGCAACCTTGTAGAGGACTTCTTTAACTCGAGGCTTGATTTAATGCCCTTTGAAAAACACTTCTTTAATATTGGCAACCAACCTCACTTCAACAGTAACGATTTTGTATATCGGGTAAAACCCGCGAGGGTAATTGCTTTTGTAGCTTTTATCTCCGTATATCTGTTATTTGCCGTCTCTATATTCGTTGTGAGTATGCTTCACATCGGCAACCGTCCATTTCCAATGCCTATATTTTTATCCATTATCGCCATAGGTTTATTTATTGGTTATGCAGTATCGGTAACAATAAAAGGGCGCAATCAATATCTGCAAATTTCACGTGGCAATAATGTATTTTCGTATGGGTTTGACGAGCAACGCATCGTTATCTATAATAAAGCGGATGTGGAAGAAATCATGCACGTAACTGCAATAAGGGATCGCAACGTTGGCAACGTAAGAATCAGGTTTAAAAGCGGAGTAGTCATTCAACCCACTATGCTAATTCATGATTATGACCTTCTTAATAAATTTCCGGAAAATTTGGGTATAAAGGTAAGTTACAAGCAAAATATACTTTCCGACGATCAAAACGCATTTAACACCAAATTAAATTTGGTTGACCTATTATTTTTAACAAAAAATAAAATTATCTATTGACAAACTGTTTTTTTACCGTACATTTACGGCGTAATAAAAAACAACAAATGAAATTAACAGGTGCATACTTTTTTGGTTACTACTTTTACTTTACCAGTGAGAGCCGGGACTAATATGTACTAAACAAAACATATAAAAAACACAAAAAGTCCCGGCCCAACAGTCGGGACTTTTTGCTTTAACAGGGTTTATGAAAATAGAAAGACCAAAAGTTGCAATTCAGGGTATTCGGGCTTCCTTTCACGAGGAAGCTGCAATAAGGTACTTTGGCGAGAACATCGAAACCATTGAGTGCAACTCTTTTAAGCAAACATTCGAAAGCTTAAAAAAACGAGAAGCCGATTATGTAGTAATGGCGATAGAGAACAGCATCGCCGGTAGTATTCTGCCAAATTATACCCTACTGCTCGATTACGGCTTTCCCGTGGTTGGTGAAATTTACCTGCCTATACAGCTGCATCTGATGGCTTTGCCGGGCGTAAAATTTGAGGATGTAAAATATGTAACATCCCATCCTATAGCACTACGCCAGTGTGTTGATTTTTTTGATGAATACCCGCACCTTAAAATTGTGGAGAGCAGCGATACTGCCGCCTGTGCCAAACGCATCAGGGATGAACAACTTACCGATACTGTAGCTGTAGCTAATGCCCTGGCCGCCCAGCTTTACGGCCTGGATGTACTGGAACGACGTATCGAATCAAACAAAAGGAATTTCACCCGTTTCCTGATCATGACCCAGCATGACAATGTTGAAAAGAAACCTGCTAACAAAGCTTCGCTATGCTTCCAGGTAAGTAACAAAGTTGGTGCATTAGCTAAAGTGCTTAACATTTTTGCCGAAGAAGGTGTAAACATGAGCAAAATTCAGTCGATGCCGATTTTGGGTAAACGCAATGAGTACAATTTTTATGTAGATGTTGAATGGGAGGAGCAAAAACAATATGACGCATCCATAAGGCAGATCCTTAAGTATACCCATAACTTCAATATCCTTGGCGAATACGAAAGACATGATGATGAACCAACGACTACTCCAAAGCCAAATCGAACCGAACGGAGCACTCGCAAGTATATCAACATCAGGCGCAACGTATAAACGAAACGTTCTACATTAAACAGGAACCAAAAAAACTAACATAATTTAAATTATCAACTAACAATCCCGGCTAACACCGGATAAACAAAAAACAAGATGAAACTAAATTTAAACATACAGCCGCTTAACACCTGGATTAAAACAGGTAAGGAACCTCTGGTAATTTCAGGCCCTTGCAGCGCTGAAACCGAAGAACAATTAGTAGCCACAGCACATTTATTAGCTCAAACAGGTAAAATCTCTGCATTGCGTGCAGGTATCTGGAAACCACGTACCCGTCCGGGTGAGTTTGAAGGTATCGGCAGCATCGGTTTGGAGTGGTTAAAACGCGCCAAAGAAGAAACCGGCTTGCCAACCGCTGTTGAAGTTGCTACTGCAAAACACGTTGAAGAAGCTTTAAAAGCCGGCGTTGATATCCTTTGGGTAGGCGCACGTTCAACTGCAAATCCGTTCACAGTTCAGGAAATTGCTGATGCTTTAAAAGGTGTTGACGTGCCTGTAATGGTTAAAAACCCGGTAAATCCTGATCTTTCATTATGGGTTGGTGCTTTAGAGCGTATCAACAACGCAGGTATTACCAAATTAGCTGCAATTCACCGTGGTTTCTCATCTTACGAAAAATCAGCTTTCCGTAACGAACCAATGTGGGATGTTGCTATCAGCTTAAAAACATTAGCTCCTGAGCTTCCTATCATCAACGATCCAAGCCACATCACCGGTAACCGCGATTTGATCGGCTACATTTCACAAAAAGCATTAGACCTGGATATGCAAGGCTTAATGATCGAATCACACATCGATCCAAGCGTAGCATGGACAGATGCAAAACAACAGGTTACCCCTGCTGCCCTTGCTGACATCATTGACCATTTAGCATTACGCAAGCCAGAAGTTAAAAATTCTGAAGTGAGCGATAAACTGGCTGAGCTTCGTAACCAAATCGACAAAATCGATGACCTGGTGATCCAAAAAATTGCTGAGCGTATGCAGATTGCTGAAAAAATCGGTCAGTACAAAAAAGATAACAACATCACCATTTTGCAAGTTGGCCGTTGGGATGAGATCCTGCAAAAACGTACAACTTATGGTAAAGCATTAAAATTAAGCGCCGAATTCACTGAAAAATTGCTTGAACTGGTTCACAACGAATCTATCCGCAGGCAAACAGAGGTAATGAACGCCGATGCCGCTCAGGGCCAGGCTGCAGAAAAACTTACACACGCTTAATTTGATAATGATGCAAAACATCATTCTTAAAAGAAACAACAAGATCGTTAATGGTACGGTTAACCTCACCGGCTCAAAAAGTGAGTGTAACCGTGCTTTGATCATCGAAGCGCTTAGCGAAAGCAAAGTAAAGGTTGAGAACATCTCGGACGCTGCCGATGCTGTTTTGTTAGCGGGCATTTTAAGGGGGAATCAGGAGGCTGTGTCAGCAGATTCTTCCCTTAACAATTCAGAAATCGAAAATTGCAAATCCGAAATCGTTGATATCGGTCCTGCCGGTACAGCGATGCGCTTTTTAACAGCTTACTATGCTATTCAGGAAGATGAGGTGATATTAACCGGTAGCAAACGTATGAAAGAACGACCGATAGGTATATTGGTTGATGCACTGAGGACCTTGGGTGCCAATATTGATTATGAAGAGAATGATGGGTACCCTCCTATCAAACTAAAAGGTGGTTTTAAACAACAAACCGGTAAGATCAATATTAAAGGCAATATCAGCAGCCAGTACATTACTGCGTTATTACTTATTGCCCCTGCCCTGCCTTTAGGCTTAGAGCTCCATATTGAAGGTGAATTAACATCTCGTCCTTATGTTGAAATGACTTTGGCCATGCTTGAAACTTCCGGTATCAAGCACACGTGGGAAGGTAATGTTATTGCAATTTCAAATCAGGAATTTACAACAACATCATTGTACGTTGAACCAGACTGGAGCGCTGCCTCATACTGGTATGCCATTGCAGCTCTTGCTGATGAGGCCGAACTGTTTTTAACAGGATTGACACCTTATAGCTTACAGGGAGATAGCGTGATCACCGAGATCATGGCCAACTTTGGTATCACTTCGCAGTTTAAGGACGGCGGTGTTCATTTGAAGAAAGAGAATAAACCAATTTCCCGCCGAGAATTTGATCTGAAAGAATGTCCCGATCTGGCACAAACCGTAATTGTTGTTTGCGCAGCACTAAACCACGAAGCATCATTTACCGGTTTAGAAACTTTGAAGATCAAAGAAACCGACCGCATCCTCGCCCTTCAAACGGAGCTTGGTAAAATGGGTGTTAAGCTGATTGAAAAAGATGAAGTTTACACACTTGATTGCAGCGGCAAGTTTATTCCGGATAATATCTTCATCAATACTTACCATGATCACCGTATGGCTATGGCCTTTGCGCCGCTTGCCCTCACCCTTCCGCAAATGGAATTTGAGAACGGTCCGGTAGTTGAAAAATCATATCCCGCTTTTTGGAACGATCTGGAAAAGCAGGGGTTTGAAGTGGAAGAGAAAGAAGCTTAAAGCAGAAAGCCGAAGGCTCAAAGCAAAAACACAACCCACCACGTCATTGCGAGGTAATCTCAAATATGGGTAAGACTTACGAAGTTTTAAAAACTTCGTAAGTCTGGGTTCTAAAACATAAAACCACGTCATTGCGAGGCACGAAGCAATCCCCGATTAGCAGGTTCGCCCTGTATAATTCGCGATTGCTTCGTAACTCGCAATGACGGTTATAAATACTAACATCTCATATCTAAAACTATGGCAGGCAATTCATTCGGGCAATTATTCAGGATAACTACTTTTGGCGAATCACATGGCGAAGCTATCGGCGTAATTATTGACGGATGCCCGGCAGGTTTACAGGTTGACCTTGATTATATACAGGGTGAACTGGATAAACGCAAGCCAGGCCAGTCAAAGATCACCACACAACGAAAAGAAAGCGATACAGTAAAAATCCTTTCGGGCACCTTTGAAGGTAAAACCACAGGTACACCTATTGCTATGCTAATCCCCAATGAAGATCAGCGTTCAAAAGATTACAGCCATAATGTGGATATATTTCGCCCATCGCATGCCGATTATACTTATCAAGCCAAATACGGCATCCGCGACCACCGTGGCGGCGGTCGTTCATCGGCTCGTGAAACAGCTGCCCGTGTTGCTGCAGGCGCTTTAGCAAAATTATTGCTAAAAACCCAGGGCATCGAAATTGTTGCCCATGTAAGCAGTGTAGGCAAAATCAACGCGCCTAACGTATTTATCAGCGACCCGCTTGAGTTTATTGATGAACGCGAAAAAAATATTGTACGCTGCGCCGATCCGGCAACAGCCGAAGAAATGATCGAGTTTATTGATAGTGTACGTAAAGATGGTGATACTGTTGGTGGTAAAATCAGCTGTTATGTAAAAAACTGCCCTGTTGGCCTTGGTGAACCAGTGTTTGATAAGTTACATGCCGATTTAGGTAAAGCAATGCTAAGCATTAACGCCGTTCACGGTTTTGAGTTTGGCTCGGGCTTTGAAGGCAGCGAAATGCGTGGTTCAGAACATAACGACATTTTTGTAAAATCACATTTAGGTGATATACAAACAATCACCAACTTTTCTGGAGGGATTCAGGGTGGTATCAGCAATGGTATGCCTATCGAGTTTAAAGTTGCCTTTAAACCGGTAGCTACCATCATGAAAAACCAGGCTACTATTGATAGCGAGGGCAACGCTGCCGAAATATCAGGCAAAGGCCGTCATGATCCTTGTGTGGTTCCGCGTGCCGTACCTATTGTTGAAGCAATGGCAGCCCTTGTTTTAGCCGATCATTGGCTTAGGAATAGAAACGCCAAATTGATTTAATGATGTGCAAATATGCAGATGTGCAGATTATCTCTTAATTCGCACATCTGTATTCATTTCATAATTTGCACATTTGCATATCCGCACATTTGCACATCATCCTCATGCTTACCTCAATTATCCAATTATACAAACAAGCCTATAGCGGACTTTCAAAAAACAGCTGGTACCTGAGCATCGTAATGCTTATTAACCGTAGCGGTACCATGGTTGTACCCTTCATGACCATTTATACCATCAGGCAACTGCACTTTACAATTGAGCAGTCGGGATATATTATGGCCATTTTTGGTGTAGGTGCAGTATCTGGTGGTTTTATTGGCGGTAAGCTGATTAACAAGATAGGCTTTTATGATTTACAGGTTGGCGCACTACTTACCGGCGGATTGCTGTTCCTGGTATTAGGCTACCAGCGCAGTTTTGTCAGCATGGCTATCTTTACTTTTGTGCTAAGCATCTGTAATGAATCGTTCAGGCCTGCAAACTCTACGGCCATTGCCCATTACAGTACCGAAGAAAACAAAACGCGTTCCTATTCACTTAATCGACTTGCTACTAATCTGGGCTGGGCTTTTGGTGGCGGTTTAGGAGGGCTACTGTCGTCAATAGATTATCATTTGCTTTTTTGGGTAGATGGTTGTACCAATATTGCCGCAGGCGTGCTATTGCTCACGTTGATGCCTCGTTCAAAAGTGGCAAAAACAATTAAAGAAGCGGTGGCCGGTTTTGATGAAGTGGTTTCATCGGCTTATAAAGATGGGGTTTATCTGTTATTCATCTTATTAGCTACGCTGTTTGCGACCTGCTTTTTCCAGTTTTTTATTATGCAACCTGTATTCTACAAAATACAATGGCATTTTAACGAGCGCTTTATCGGTTTCCTACTTGCGTTAAACGGTGTACTTATTGTTTTAATTGAAATGATCCTGATTAACTGGCTTGAGGGCAAACGCCATGCTTTAACCTATATTATCTCAGGCATTTTAGTTACCGGGGCGGGCTTTGTATTACTTAACCTCATGCCTCACGTGCCATTAGTAGCAATACTGATTGTATGTATGGTTACTTTGGGCGAAATGCTCTCTATGCCTTTCATGAATACCTTTTGGATAAGCCGTTCAAATGCACGTAATCGGGGCGAGTATGCCGCTTTATACAGCATGTCGTGGTCGGGCGCACAAATTATCGCCCCGTTTTTAGGCAGCCAGGTTATTGCCTATGGCGGATTTGAAATGCTTTGGTGGCTATTAGGCGGCGTTTGCCTGTTTGTAGCCTTTGGTTATTTCATCATGAAACGATCGATACATATCAATAAAAGAGTGCCCGTTTTGCCTTAAATTGCTGTCATGAAAAAAGCCATCATATTAGATCTTGATAATACCATATATCCGGTTAGTTCCATTGCCGATCACTTATTTAATGAGCTATTTAATTTTCTTGATCAGCATATTGCTGGCGAGGGTATCGAGCATATTAATAAAGCAAAGGAGGATTTAAAGCGGATTCCCTATCAAAAGGTGGCAGACAAATATCAATTTAGCGATCTCGTTAAAAACAAAGGACTCGAGCTATTAAATAACATCGAATACAACCGGCCAATGCAGCCTTTTGATGACTATAAGCATATCCGTGAAACTAAGATCACCAAATTTTTGGTTACCACGGGCTTCACCAAACTGCAATGGAGCAAGGTAAAAATGCTGAATATCGAAGCCGATTTTGAAGCTATCCACATTGTTGACCCAGAGCTTTCGCGACTAACAAAAAAAGATATTTTCGCGTCGATATTAGAGAAATACGATTACAAACCCGAAGACGTGCTCATTATTGGTGACGATCCCGAATCTGAAATAAAGGCAGCAAGCGAATTGGGTATCGATACTTTTCTATACGATCCTGAAAATAAACATCCAAACGCCCGGGTAACCTATCGCTCACAAAATCTTAAAGACGCGGCCGCTATTGTTGCTTAAGCACCCTTACTGTAACCAAAAGCTGTCCAAGATGGCGCATGGTATGTTCGGCGGAATGCGTATACAAACCAATTACTGTTGATGGCAACTGCGCCCGGCCTACACCTCTCCAGTTGGTTAAAGTGCCGGTATCGGTTGCCTTAAGCTGATCAATAGCACTGTCCACCTGAACATTAAAAGCATCTATCAAATCAGCTACACCAATGATATGCTCACCAGGTTTGCCTTCGGTTGCAAGATAATTTAGTTGCGTTTCGCTAAGTCCCTCTCCTTTTGCGTAGGTAAGAAGCCGGTTAAGTACCCCGGTAAGGTGTTGCAAATGAAAGCCCGGTGAAGCCATACCTGCAAGCTTTTCCCATAACAGCTTTTCCGGAAAATCGGTCATCAATTCATTAAGCTCTTCCCTTGCCTGTAAAAGCGCATGTGCAACAGGTTGAAGCAGGGCCGGTACACCGTCCAGCGGCCCGCGAAGCCAAACTTCAGGTAATTTTTGAACAGACATTAGTTTTTATTTAGCATTGTTTTCACCTGTTCGTGATTTAATGTTTGGGGTAAACCATATATAGTTTTCACCCTTTCATGTGTATTATCAGTCCACAGCCAGCTTGTCCATACCATAAACCAGGCCCATTCGGGCTGGGCTGCCAGAATTTCGGGTTTTGGCAGTTCGCCTGTTTCTGTTAGCGCGATGATCTTGCCATTAGCAACCTTAAGCAAATCGTTATAATCCCGTTGTTCATAATCGAAATGATAGATATCGGCACCTAAAATATCTACATAATCGGCACCCGGATAAAAGTCCTTATAGTCATACGCTTCATCTAATGGCAGGTCGCGCAAACCATTAGGGCCCCATACCCAAATCAGGTTATTTAAATGATGATAATTTGTATAGCGGTCGTACATCATTTTCCAGAGTTTGATGATACCGTCGTTACCTTTTTTGTTTCCCCACCAAAACCACACACCATTCATTTCGTGGTAGGGGCGCCATAAAACAGGCACATGGGCATCTCTGAGCTGTTTTAAATAACCCGCTACTACATCAATCTGCGCCAGCCATTTTTTATTCAGTTCGGTATTGGGTGTTGTCAACTCCTTCCATTGCGCATCAGTCAATTTCCCCTGGATGCTTTGCTTCCAATCATAGGGAGGGTTATCAATTGGCCGGCCTTGGTGCCACATCAATGTTACGAGATAACCATCCTGCCATTTCTGCTTGGCTTCATTAACCAGGTCCTGTCCCAGGTCTTTATCTCCCCAAAGCATGAAATCAGAACCCCACACCGCGGGATAATGTCCTGTAATGGCTTTAGCACTGTCTGAAAAAACGTCACGGTCACTGTTATAATTCTGCTGGCCCGACAAAATATGTTTGCCTTTTATACTATAAAGGAAAGCGAGCAACTTATTTACCTCAGGCGATGCTTCTTTATTTACTGGTTTAAAACTTTGTGCTAACGCCATGAAAGGCAATGATATGATTAAAGCAATTGGAAGCAGTTTTTTCATTTTAATTAAAACAGATTATCCTGGTTAATGGTTATAGAGCGCTGTGTTCAAAAATAAATAAAAAGCACAGGCCTTTATGGTATGGCTATTGCTATTCATATGCAATATTTAACTATCTTTCGTATATATGATACCTATCCCGTTTAAAAAACACTTTATCCCAATTATACTTTCCACGTGTTTTATTTTGCCGCTTGTGTTTCAAAGCTGCAAAAAAAAGCCCGAAATGATTGCTGAAGATATGTTCAGGATCACCCAAAATGAGATTTTTAAAAAGGCCGATACTGAAGAATACATTCCCGTGTTTAAAAGGGTATTTACAAAATACCGCTCTAAAATCGCCAATCCTCTTGTAATTGAATCATTTTTTAAAAAGAACGAATACCAACCGTTTTTAGTTATAAACCACTTGAACAACGGCGACCTTGAGGCCCTACCCGAATACCTGGACAGGATCAATGAACATGGCCTTGACCCTACCGTATACCCATCGGGAGAGATCAAAAGACTTGTTGCAAAACTGAAAGATAAAACAGCAATCACAAGCCTTGATGAAGCCTATGAAACCGTCGCCAAACTTGAAATTTTAACAGCCGGGGCACTGGTAAAATATTCAAATGCATTGCAATATGGGGTCATTAATCCTAAAAAGATCTACTCAAGGTACTTTATGGCAACCCGCCGCCCTGATAGTACAACCATGCTTGCCACTTTAGAAAGGGCCGATTATAAAACATTCCTGGATAGTATCCAACCTAAAAACCCGCAATATTTAGCCTTACAAAAGGCATACAGGGACAGCACCACTATAGAGGGGCTATCAAGAGAAGAAAGCAAACGCTATTTATTGGTTAGTCTTGAACGTCTGCGCTGGAGAAATAAGCCTTACGAGCCGAAATATGTTATCGTAAATATTCCCGATTTCAGGCTTGACGTTATGGACAGCGGCAAATCGGTTTTAAACATGAAGGTTTGTGTTGGCCAGGGGCGGAATATGGAAAATCAAAACACATTGGAGCATTTTGACGATACCGCCAGGGCAGATAAACCGTTCCCGCGCGAAACGCCGATATTGAACAGTGTGATTCATAGCGTTGAAGTAAACCCGGTTTGGAACATTCCGCGCAGTATCGCTACCAAAGAAATCATTGTTGAAGCTGCAGACGACCGTTTTTACCTGGCGAATAAAAACATCGATGTGTTTAAAGATGGCAAAAGGATAGCCGACCCGGAAACGATAGATTGGACCCAAGTAACCCCTGACAACCTCGAATACGAATTTAAACAGCGCCCCGGCGAAGATAACTCGTTAGGTAAGATCAAATTCTTGTTTAAAAACCGCAGCAGCGTTTACCTGCACGATACACCTAATAAAGCTGCGTTCCGTAAAACGATGAGAGCGGTGAGTCATGGCTGCGTGCGCCTGGGCGATCCCCTTGGCCTGGCAAAGAATTTATTTGGCGAAGGCGCTGATATCGACACCATCGCAAATGACATGATAGTGAATAAACCGGAGCCTACTAATATTGGCTTACCAAAGAAAACGCCTATCTATATCACCTACGTAACCTGCTGGGCCGATGAAAATGGAACTATTCAATATCGCCCTGATGTTTACGGGTTGGATATTGTGCTTTACGCACACCTGCAAAATTTCCTGGCAAAATAACAAAAAATAGCCCGGCAAACTTGATAGTAAGCCGGGCCTCATGATTTGGTTTATAGTTGGGATTGGATTTAAAACTTAGCAAAATTGAACGAAGTGTCAGCGCTCGCCATTAAATTAAGCGGCCCTGCTTCATCCAGGTATTTTGAATAATACGAATCGTCGTTTCCGTTAATAAATATAACAGTTTTTCCGGCAATTGTGTTAATTACTTTATTAATTACTTTTGGTGATACAGCCGGGCAACCAAAGCTTCTTCCTATATAACCCTGCTCATTAATAGCGGCCGGACCAACATACTTTGCACCGTGCACAACAATACTGCGCATCCGGGCATTGCCATTAAAGCCTTCGTCCATACCATCAAGGTATAAAGAGCGCCCATGTTTACCATTATAAACTTTATCGGTAACATAAAAACCGAGACTGCTTTCGTGAGAGTCGTTAGCGTCTGAAAAATGGCTGGCCATTTCTTCGCCACTACCCGATCCATGGGCTACCCAGGTATTGAGCACCAATTGTTTGCTAAATAAATTAACGATCCACATACGCTTTTCACGGCTCGATTTGCTGAAATCAACCACGGTAAGCACATCGCTGCTTTGGGGTACCACATGCGCGAGCTTTAAATTGGTGTAACCTGTAACCGCTTTTTCAAATACATTGAAAGCTAAACCAGTTTCACTAAGATGTGCGGATTCGTATAAATTATTGACGTATTGCTCAAATAGTTCCTTTGTTGTAAACGCTGCATTTTTTTTCCTTACGCTCACTGATCTGTTTGCACCATCCGATTTCCAGCTTAAGATTGTTGCTGAAAGAAAAAAAATCGACATAGTGACCCACAAAAAATGTTTCCTCATACGCTTGCCTGAGTTTAATTTAATTTAAAATAATTAGGGTATAGTAACAGGTTCTGGACGGTGTGTTAACCTGCTGTTAACAGGCCAACACAAAAATATACTTTAAAACGTAAATTCCAAATCAGTAAAATATAATTTTTTACTTAAATGAAAATAAGTTTAAAACTAAGCAATATTTTCGACTGTTATACGGAGCGAAAAAAGGAAAGGTTGTGGGTTAATTTTACTTAACCCATTTAATTTTATCTTCAAGCGGAACGGTGCGTTTTCCTTCTGGGTATTGATCAGCGTAGCCAAGGTATAATACACCCATCACATTATCTTCCTCTCTCAAATTCAAGAATTCCTTAAAAGCCGGTTTCAGGATGGCACCACCAGTGCTCCAGAACGAAGCCATATTTAAAGCTGTAGCCCCCAGCAGAATATTTTGAATGGCACTTGATACAGCAGCAACCTCTTCAAATGGCGGTATCTTAGGCAGATCGCCACGCTGCATTACAGTAATAATAACGTGCGAAACCTTGTCGCCAAGCGTTTTCAGGTTATTATAAGTAGCCTCGTTAAAATCTTCGGCTGATACACTTTTTTTATAAACTTCGGCATGTTCGGCACAAAATTGCTCCGGATTTTCATAAACAATAAAGCGCCAGGGTTCGGTAAACCCGTGAGTTGGAGCCCAGTCAGCAAGTTCAAGTAATGCCGCAATATGGCCATTGGGAGCTTTATGACCATTCATCATAGCTGGCTTTACTGTACGGCGGGTTTTGATATTTTCGGCGACGGTTAAAAAAGTATTATCCATAAATAGATTAAAAAACCGTTGGCAAAATTAGTAATTTATGAATCACCAATTTCACCAACATGTAATTATGAGTTATTAATAAATAGCAGGGTATTTTGAAGGATTAGCCTCGTTCATCATGGCATAAACGGTTTCAACTACATCATCAACTGATGGTTTGCTGAAGTAATCGCCATCTGAGCCGTAAGGTGGCCTATGCTCTTTAGCAGTCAGCGTTTTAGGCTGCGCATCGAGTGCATAATACCCATTTTGAGCCTCCAATATCTTTTGAAGGATATAAGCAGAACCGGCACCGGGCAAGTCTTCATCAACAACCAGCAACTTACTGGTTTTCTTTAACGAAGTACCACAAACATTCTCTGTATCAAACGGATATAAAGTCTGAGGATCTATTACTTCGATGTGAACTCCCATGCTTTCGAGCTCAACCGCGGCCTCTTGTACAATCCTCAATGTTGACCCGTATGAAACTACAGTAACATCGTTGCCTTCTTTTAAAACTTCGGCCTTGCCAAGTGGTACTGTAAAGTCGCCTACATTGGCTGGCAATTTTTCTTTTAGGCGATACCCATTAAGGCATTCAATTACCAAAGCCGGCTCATCGCCCCTTAGCAGCGTGTTGTACATGCCAGCTGCCTGGGTCATATTACGGGGCACACAAATATGAAACCCACGCATCGAACCTAAAATAACACTCATTGGCGAGCCTGAATGCCAGATCCCTTCTAACCGGTGACCACGGGTACGGATTATTAACGGTGCTTTTTGCCCGCCCATAGTGCGGTAACTTAAACTGGCAATATCATCACTGATGATGGTTATCGCATAAATCAGGTAATCAAGATATTGGATTTCTGCTATTGGCCTTAAGCCACGCATCGCCAGCCCCATACCCTGCCCTATAATACTTGTTTCACGGATACCGGTATCGCTGATGCGGATTTCACCATATTTGGCCTGCAAACCGGCAAAACCCTGGTTAACATCGCCGATAGCGCCCAAATCTTCACCAAACGCTACTATGCTTTTATCACGTGCAAAATTGGCATCAAATGCGGCATTCAGTACTTCCCTACCATCCATTACCTTTGCATCATCGCTATAAATAGCAGCTACAACAGGCACATAAAGAGGCGATTCTGGAGTTCCTGTAAACAGTTTTGAGTTGTAGCGCTCGGCATTCTTCTCGCCTTCTGTTTTTAACCAATCCGACAATGCTCTACGAGCTGCATTATCTTCATGAACCGTTAACCGCAGTGCTTTACGAATAGCCGTAAAGATTTCACGCCTTCCGGCATCTATACTTGAACGCAAGCTTTCTGATAAAGCTAATATAGTTTCCTTTTGTGAAGGTAATGATTCGGCAAAAGCGTCTATCAGATCAGCAGCTTCCTCTATTTCGGCCTTTATAACAACAGCCAGTTCGTTAGCTGCCTCCCGCTGGCACTCGCGCACGTATCTTTTTGCTTCAGCCTCAAGTTCCTCAAGTTCTATTTCGGTAGTGATGGCAGAAGCAATCATCCATTCACGCATTTTAAGCAGACAATCGTGTTCATCTTCCCAGGTCAGGCGCTCTTTACTTTTGTAGCGTTCATGCGAGCCTGATGTTGAATGCCCCTGTGGTTGGGTCATTTCGGTAACGTGGATCAATACAGGTACATGTTCTTCACGGCAAATGCTGATAGCCCGTTCATAAGTTTCGCAAAGGGCAATATAGTCCCAACCTCGAACTTTAAATATCTCATAACCGTTACTTCCATTTTCGCGCTGAAAGCCTTTTAATACTTCCGAAATATCTTCTTTAGTAGTTTGCAAACTGGCCGGAACCGAGATAGCATAAGCATCATCCCAAATTGAAATAGCCATAGGCACCTGCAATACGCCGGCAGCGTTAAAAGTTTCAAAAAATGAGCCTTCGGAAGTTGCTCCGTTTCCTACACTGCCAAATGCTACTTCGTTACCGTTAATTGAAAACTGTTTAAGGTAATCCAGCTCTTTATTTTGACGGTATAATTTTGAAGCATACGCTAACCCTAATAAACGCGGAATCTGGCCAGCAGTTGTTGAAATATCCGACGAACTGTTCATCGTTTCAACCTGGTTAACCCAGCTGCCATCGGTATTCACAAAACGGGTAGCGTAATGACAGTTCATTTGCCGGCCACCCGAAGCGGGATCTTTTTCTATATCGGGGTTAGCATATAGTTGAGCAAAAAACTCTTTCATGTTGCTCATGCCTGTAGCAAACATAAAAGTTTGATCACGGTAGTAGCCCGCGCGCCAGTCGCCTGCGCGAAAAGCTTTGGCCATTGCCAGTTGTGCAACCTCTTTGCCATCGCCAAAAATACCGAACTTTGCCTTGCCCGTAAGTACTTCCCTGCGGCCTATTAAACTGGCCTGGCGGCTCTCATAACCAATACGATAATCATCAATAACAATCTTCTTGAAATCATCAAAACTTAGCTCGGCAGTATTAAATTTACTGGTAGCGCGTGTTGTAGTTTCAGGCATATAAAATTTTGTTTAGACGGTAAAAGTATAAAATTCTATTCTGTATTAGGCAAACTAACAGATAAAACCCGGAGTTTGAGTAATAGTTTTGTAATTACATTAAACCTTTTATATTTGTAATAATCAAATATAACGTATGAAAAAGATATTAATGATTTGCGCGGTAATATTAGGCTTTGCCTTTACCGCATCAGCACAAGATAGCGGAAAAGCTGAGTTTAAATTTAACGAAGAAAAGCATGACTTCGGTAAAATACCACAAGGCACTCCGGTTACTACCGTGTTTGAATTTACCAACGTTGGCAAAGAGCCACTTATTTTAACAGAAGTAAGGCCAACCTGCGGCTGTACCATTGCAGATTACACCAAAACTCCAGTAAAAAGTGGAGATAAAGGCACAATCAAAATTACTTACAATGCTGCTGCTGCTGCCCCTTTTAACAAAACTATAGTTGTTAAATCAAACGCGGTAACACCCGAAAAATATTTGAACATTGTTGGTGAAGTTGTAGCTAAACCCGCGGCGAGCAAATAAATATTGCATGCTTGATATATCCCGTATATCAACCGGGATATTTAAATAATATTTAAAAGACCCGAAACCGGGTCTTTTTTCGTTTACAAAGGATTTACAAACAATATTTTCATTTTTAGTAATTTTGCAGGATGCCAAAAATATCTGAAAAAGGGCAACGAATGCCCGCATCACCGATTCGTAAATTAACACCTTACGCTGATAAAGCTAAGCAGGATGGGAAAAAGGTGTATCATCTGAACATCGGTCAGCCCGATATTGCTACGCCCGATGGCATGCTTAATGCCATTAAAAACATCGACTTTAAGGTTTGGGCCTATACCCCAAGCGAGGGTACATTGAGCTACCGTAAAAAGCTTACTGAGTACTACAATAAACTGAGCTATAACATAACTCCCGAAGATATTATTGTTACCACCGGAGGATCTGAAGCTATTAGCATAGCGTTAATGGCTTGCCTTGACCCTGGCGATGAAGTGATTATCCCGGAACCTTTTTATGCCAACTATAACGGTTTTACCAGCCAAAGCGACATTGTAGTTAAACCTATATTATCGTATATAGACAATGGTTTTGCACTTCCTCCTATCAGCGAGTTTGAAAAACTGATAACGGATAAAACCAAAGCCATCATGATTTGCAATCCAAATAACCCTACCGGCTATTTGTATTCGAAAGAAGAGATGGAAGCATTGAAACAACTGGTTTTAAAGCATGACCTCTACCTATTTTCGGACGAGGCTTATCGTGAATTTTGCTATGATGGCCGCTCATTTATATCGCCAATGCATATGGACGGGCTTGAGGAAAACGTGGTAATAATGGATACCGTAAGCAAACGCTACAGCGCATGCGGCGCCCGCTTAGGGTGCTTGATCACCAAAAACAAGGAATTACATACAACAGCTTTGAAATTTGCCCAGGCACGCTTAAGTGCCGGTATGGTTGAACAAATTGCCGGCGAAGCAGCCGTTGATACACCGGATAGCTATTTTGAAGCAGTAAATAAGGAATATACAAGCAGGCGCAATACACTGGTAAGTGCACTGAACAAAATGGATGGTGTTTATTGCCCTAACCCTGGCGGCGCATTTTATGTGGTTGCCAAACTCCCCATTGATAATGCCGACAAGTTTTGCCAGTGGATGCTCGAAATATTTAGCTTCAATAACGAAACTGTAATGATGGCCCCAGCCACCGGCTTTTATAGCACACCTGGAGCCGGCTTAAATGAAGTGCGCATGGCCTATGTTTTAAACAATAACGACCTGACGAAAGCCATGGCATGCCTGGAAGAAGCATTAAAAGTTTACCCGGGCAGGACAGTTGCCAGTGAGCAGTTAGCAGTTGGCAATTAAATTCATTTCAACCATTTTTACATAACGCAAAGCCCGCTCCTAAAACGGGTTTTGCTGTTTTTTACCCTAACCGATCAATCGCACAAAAGAATAGCCCACATTATTTCAATGAAATTTAGCCAAACAATTAGCCCTGGCAAACATCAAAACATTAACTGGATAAATAATTTAAGGTTGATAGCGATGTTTGCCGTTGTAGTGCTACATACAGCCTCCCCCTTATTATTCCGGGTTAAAGATGCCTCCATTAACGATTGGCTTGCTGCCGACGTTTACAATGCTGTGGTGCGTTTTTCGGTACCTGTTTTTGTGATGATAACCGGAGCTTTGCTATTACAGCGCGAGTATGAACTTGGCGACTTTTTAAAAAGGCGATTTGGCCGGCTCATTCCCCCTTTTATTTTTTGGAGTTTGACTTATATCGGTTATAAACTTTACAACGAAGAGATAGAATTATCAAACAATATATGGCCCAATATAAAACTCATATTACAGCAACTTCAAACCGGCAGCTACTATCATTTATGGTATGTTTATCTTTTAATGGGGCTTTACCTGTTTATACCCGTAATAAGCAAGTTTGTTCGCAACGCAACAGAAAAAGAGTTGCTGTACTTTTTAGGCATCTGGTTCTTGACAGTAATTTTAAGCCGGCCTTATTTAACGATGTTCGATCCGGGCATTGATCTCCACAACTTTACCGGCTATATTGGATACCTCGTACTTGGCTATTATCTTGCTTATAAGCCATTTAAATTTAAAAACATAGCTTTAATTGCGGCATTGGTATTTGTATTATGTGCTCTACTAATAACTTTAGGTACGTATTTTATATTACTGAAAAACAAAGACTTAAACACTTTCTTTTACGAGCCGATTAGTCCTTTTATAATTATACTATCGTCGGGCGCGTTTTTAATGGCAAGATTTATTAAAGTCAATTTAAATCCGGTTGTAAATAACATTATAAGTAATATAGGCAAGTATACCTTAGGCTTATACCTTAGCCATGCTTTAATTTTAAACGTCCTTGAACTTAATGATATTACATATAAGATATTCAACCCGGTCTTCAGTATTCCATTAGTCGCGCTATTAACTTTTTCGTTATCCAGTCTTCTGATATTTGTGATGAGCAAACTACCGCTGCTAAAGTATGTTGCCGGATAAAATTTCGGCGCAATGACAATTAAAATCCATGAACTATTCGTCGCAACTGCAAACTAAATCCGTATATTTGTAACCGCTTATAACTGCAAACTGCCCACCGGCAACTGCAAACTCAAAAATGGGGTCGACCGGAATTGACAGGATGGAGATAAGTAGGTAAGCATGCAGCGCGTTGGGTGAATTAGCGCTTTAATCTGAACGCTCAAACTTACAAATGGCGAAAATAACTACGCCTTAGCTGCCTAATTTAGAATTAGCATAGCTTTTGTCCCGCCGGTTTTCCGTTTCATCGGATCGGCAATCGGGGCATCGAAAGATGAAACTGGTTTGCTTAAGGTGTGCATAGCGAACGAGATAAAGCACCTAAGGAAGACGGTATAGGTAAGCGACTGACCTTCCCCTTCCCTACAATTAAACAGAAGCTAAGCATGTAGAAAGCTTACCTTATACCATGTTTGGACGAGGGTTCGAATCCCTCCGGCTCCACCCGAAGGGATTTCCAATTGGAAATCCCTTTTTTTTGTCAATTCAAGCAATCCTTTTTCTTTCATTATCAGGTAGTTATGAGATAGCGATGGCATCATTGTTGGTGTTCGATAGATACCATTTTCATAGTACAAGTTGCTGTCGAACACCATAGAAATAAACTCTCTTTTTTCAATTGTAGTTGCCTGATTATAAACGTATTCCATATCTGTAAGCATGGTTAAATGGTTCGACACGAGTTTATAGCCAGATTTCGGATCTTTACTATATCTTTCTATTGTTGCGTTTAAGGTGAGAATCTCTGAATTATAGTTAGCGTACCAGCGATTGTATGTCTCTCGGTTAATCTGATTACTAATCCATTTTTCTTCCACTGCGTAAAGCTTTTCCTGAATCTTTAATAATTCTTCTTTTTTCTCTTTAGCAATTGCTTGATTTTCTTTAAACTTTTCGTTTAAAGATGCCTCTGCCTTGTTTTTGATGGCTTGAACTTGCTGTATGCTAAGACTCATAAGCTGGCAAACCTGTAGCAGCTGTTCATGTGCTTTGGTGGCACTTATATTATTATGCCGCGAATGTTTGCATTTATAGTAATAGTACCACGTACCAGCCTTGCCTTTCGATGGAGCACCGGATAATGGTTGACCACAATGACATTTTAAGATTCCCCTTAATGGTATTTCATCATCAAGGGTTTTCTTGCTTCTATCAGGCTTCATCATTTTATTTTGAACCACGTTCCAAGTTGTCATGTCAATAATTGGTTCGTGCCTTGCCGGAAATAGTCCGCCTGGATGTTCTTTAAACGCTTTTGCCCTAACCATGCCAGCGTATGCAGGATTACTTAGTACTCGTTCTACGGCCATATTACCCCCTCTGTCGAAGCCCATTTTTCTGACCTGCTCTTTAATAACATTCAAGGGAATATCCCTTAGATAAGATTCGTAGATAAAATGAACAATTTTGGCCTTTTCCTCATCAATAATTAAGGTTCGTTCTTTTCCTTCGCCTTCTTTTTTGTAGCCAAATGGTGGAAGATTACTCATGAACCGCCCCTCTTTAGCTCTGGCAGTATAATTCCCACCACGAATTTTTATGCTTCGATTGATATTGTCTTCTTCTGCTAATAGTAATTGCAAGCCCGTTCTGAAATAGCTACCTGGAGTATCATAATCAAAAACTATCCCTTCTGTGACGCTGACTATTTGGATGCTATATTGGCGCTGTAATTTTTTCACCAAAGTCATAGCCTCTCCGGCGTCACGGCTAAACCGGTCTAACTGATCGACAATGAGATAGTCAACATTGCCCTGATGCTTTTTTATAAATTGCTGAAGTTTTAAAAAATCTGGCCTGTCAAAAGTTTTGGCGCTGTGGCCACGGTCAATAAAACTATCTACAAGCAGGATTTTATTATATTCAATATATTGGTCCGTATAAAGTTCCTGGCGTTCTATCGATCCGTTACTTTGTCCAAGATTACTAAATCTCAGATACCTGATCGCTCGTTTCATTTAATTCTCTTAAAGTTGCGTTGACAATTATTTCTGATATCAGATTGATCAGCTTTAGTTCTTTTTGCTGTTCAACCTCTTCAATATTCTGTATGATGGCTTCATCAACAGAAAGTGTACCTGTTTTTTTAGCTTTCATAGGCAATTTTCTAAGCCCGAATATTGAGTTATCGAACACAATTTTATCAGGAGTACTTAGGAAGTACCTAAAACTAAATCAGGAAAATTGGATGAGTTTGGATTTTAAATGATTGCAGAAAGCAGAAAATACAAGAATACGGTTCAATATAATCTATTGAATCCTTATTGTGGAGTAATAAAATTTAGAAAATTTAATTAAGCTACCTCGTTCGCTTCCTCTTCGATCCCCTTTGCAATAGATATAACCCGGTTAGATGGGCTCGGAAAATATGTGAACAACATATTTTCATAGATTTCAAGAAAATCCTTTTTAAAAATTGGTGAAGTGCTGCCAGAAAAGCTAACGAAGATATTTTTAATAGCAGTTTTACCTATAAACAATTTATACTCAGCGTCAGTAACATGATATGCAGCCAGCGTCTCTTCATAAGTTGAAAAGTCTTTGTCTTTCATACTATGCTGAACAGCTAAACAACGTTGATCAAGCTGTTTGTTTGTATCACCAATCAACTCTTCTCCGATGTAACCAGCCTCTGTATATTTGTTTCTATCCAGTAACATAATCATTAAAATTAGTTAAAAGTTCCTGATTATTCAAATTTATTTCACCGTGCCAGTCACTATTACGCAGGATTGACACCATTTCAGGCATACTACTCCATTTATTAATTGGAAATGCTTTACCGTCTGGTTCCTGATTGTAATAATTGTCAAATACCTCTTTAACCTTTTTAAATTCTTCTGCTTTCAAAGATAATTTTGCATTTGCCAGAATAAGGCTCATTTCAGGTTTGTTAACCGCTGTAAAATGTGCTTTAGCCCAAACAAAACCACCATCTTCTAATGCCGCGTGAACTTTAATCAAATCAACGCCGATATTTAAATATTGTTGTAAACCGATTTTCAGCATTGTTTTACCATGGCCCTGATTTCGAGCTGTCTTTGGAATTCTGAAAAAATCGTGCATTACCGTTTTTTCATTATTGTCCTTTATAAAGGTTCTGGAAAAAACAAGGCCATTTTGGGGATCGTCATGATCCTCCGAAAAATATTGAATAATTAGCTCCTGGGGATCTTTTTCGTCAAAACTAATCACTTTGGTAAGTTTCTTTGAAGTCATCGGACTAAGCATATTGTTAATCTCTGATAAGAATTGAAGCAATTCAAAACCATCAAAGTTGGCATTTAAAAAGTCAACTAATGATGTTTTACTTCCTGGCGCATATAACACAAAACCTAACGCCTGGCATGAGAGCCATTCTGCTTCAGTAATTATATGTTTGGTAGGTGAAGGTGAAACAGGCATACCATAAGATTTTGGGTAAAATTAATCAGATTCAATTACAGTATCCGATTTTATATCTCGAAGGATTAAAATAATTCAGGAGTATTTATTACCTGATAATTTTCTTCATCAATCTTTTCAAACCATTGTTGATTTATTGGTAATTTTTCTTTTGCAAAGGTGTATTTTGGTTCTGGATGATTATACAACATCATTTTAGGCGATTCATCACTATATGGTGAAAGTCTTTGAACCAGCAAAACCGCAGAAACCGATGAATTGACCAAGTGCTGCTTTGCGATAAAAAATCCGAAATCCCTACAAAGTTTCAAGGGTAACTTATCCTGAAACCTTGCGCCCTCAAATAATGCCAGTTCCATATCTAAATGGCCAAGAAACATATCCTCACTATTCAATGCAATAATGTAAGGACCATTTAAATCATATTTTGACGGACGTTTATCGTTTAAAGCTGTGAGAACATTTAAATGAGGTGTAACAACCTGTGCAGGGTTCTGCATAAATCCGATCCCTCGCTTAACGGATGACGAAGCTGACAATAAGGTGATGTTGATTTTCCAGCCACCATCTTCTATAAATAGTTGCCTGGCTCGATGCTGATCGTTTATATAGTTCCGTATATGATGACGAATCTTTTTTAAAGAGGGAGTATTTGGGGCGCAAGTAAGCCACTCTATATTGATAAAATACTCCTGTTTATCTATTTTTTTGAATGAATCCAGGATAACTGATTGTAATTCCTCTATAGTATCAGTTATTCCGGAGTTGCTTGAACATGTACATTCAACATATACGGTTTTACCATCAATACTAACCTTAAAATCTGGAGTAGCAACTTTACCTCTATCCAATGCTTCAATAGGAAATCCTTTATTTCTAAAGTAATGAAATATATACAACTCAAATAAGGCAGCGGTATGCTGCTTGTTATTTTTTGACCGGAACCGCTTCAGAAATTCAGTAGTAACCGGAAATCCATCACTCCATAAATTAATCTTTTTTCTTGCTCTTTCGGCCTCGTCAATAGCTGAGGTATTTAAAAATGTATAATGTTCAACTACGAAATTATCACGGTTGATGTCAGTTCTTTCAAAATCATCAAAGAGCTTATTTACCATTGGAATAAGGTGTTATATAAATTCTAAAATAATACATCCTAAACAATGTTAACAGTTGTTTCCATTAAATAGGCAATTAAACTGTGTTAGCAGATGGACAACGCGTGTTTTAATATTTGAAAATCGTTAATTTAGTAATCGCCAGAAACTTTATCAATTTATGGGCAAGAAAACTTCAGGAAAAAAGAAAACGGACTACACGGATGACTTTAAAGCAATAGATGGAAGAAAAAAGGGCAATTTGTTGCTCCAAAAGACTTTCGATGAAATAGGAAATATCTATTCCGGAATTCATATTTCTGTTGTGAGTGAGGAAAACCAGGATGACCGAGGAATCGATTTTCAGGTTGAAATTATTGGAAAAGCTAAAAACGAAACTCTTGAGATATTTAAGTTGCAAAATAAAGGTACCCTTGACCCGGTAAAACCTTTAATTAAAACGGAAAATAAAGGCTTAATATCATTTCAAATTTCTTTACGGCATGTTCGTTATTACCGGCAGGAGATACCTTTTGCTACCATGTTTATGTTGTGCGACGTGCCTAACCAAAAGGTTTTTTGGCACGCCATCCAACTCGATGATAGTGTCGATGATAGAGTTGATCAAGCTGGTGATGATCAGGAAAGTGTGCAAATCTATATTAATCCGGCTCATCAACTCAATGCACAAAATTTTGAAAAGTTTTTAGATCAGATCGGGGAATCTAAATCAACACAGTTTTATAAAACCACAGATAAAGATAGCCCCATTTTTTCCAATGGAGCTGATTTTGAGGTAGACGAAAAGAAACCATTATTAGACCAGGTTTATGATTTATTTGAATACCTATATGACGAGATCAGGTATCTCCCAAGGCACCTGTTAATCCGAAATAAACCTTTTAAAAAGGCTGATGGTTTCATTCCATACATTAATTCTTTCAAAGCAACCACTGATAATAAAGAATTGATAGAATTGTTCGACTCTTTTCAGGTTAATGATGACCATTCCATTACATTTAAAAATCCATCACTAATCAGTGGTGTTGTTGATGCGGAAAATAAAGCAAAGCTGGTTTTAAAGAAATTTACTGAAAATCATATTTATTGGCTTGGAAATGATTCCAGGAAATCGGATGTATCATTGAGGTATTTCCCGGATCAGGAATGTGATTGTGTCGCTTGCCGGTATTACAAGTTAGATATTCCAGGTTCAATTAAATCAATTGATAATCAACCTACTGAAGGGTTACTTGATAAAATGAAGGTTGCCTACATGCATTACCAATTAGGTAATTTTGTTAAAGCAGCTGAAATGCAAAAAACAATTGCTAAAGAAGCAAAAATCGCGAAAAAGCCGGTTATTTATGCCATTACACAGTTTAACCTGATTAAACTGGGAAGATTGATAAAGGGGGGGTATTATGATATCGATATTATAAATACTGCTGCTTCGGATCAGAATATTGATTTGGATAAGGTAGTTTTAAGATCTGCCACCAAAGGGCATAATCTGAAGCTTGCAAAATGGATAAAAAATCAAAATTTCATCAATGAGCCAGCTTATGAAATTCACGAAGCGGTTGGTAAGATCAGGGACAACTACCAATCTTTTATTGACGGCAATGTTGGCAGAAACAGGCATTTCAATGAACTGATTGATTCAGTTGCTCAACTTAATTCTTTTGTAAATGGCAATTATATTGTTTTTGATAGATGGGGTGAATACAAGCAACTAATTGATGCAATGACTGAAGGGCTTTTCGCTGCTTATGCTATGAAAGACGAAAACCCCAATCTACCACAGAAAATTAACGATTATCATCTGCATCGGATGATTTTTGACGGAAGTCAGGAAATGATCTGGCGATATTTCAATAAGTACCGGCTTACATCTATAGCCTACGAACCATGGGAAAAAGATGATAACCTTCATTTGTTAATTAAAAATCTTCTCGCAAACAATCATTTGGTAGATGAAGCCTTTAAAAATTACAGCCCGGATGATGGTTTTTTTTGGAGAAACAAATACCCCTCCTTATTCGCTAACACACTTTGTATAGCTTCGATTGTAGAAATGAGCGATCTGGAAGCAGAAACGGTTATATCTCAAATCATTTGTTGTATTAACAATGGGCCATTACATTCACCTGATTGTTACGTAAATGTCAACTCATTTATCGTCAAAAAACATCCTCAGTTAGCTTCATCGACACTTGAACGACTTTTCTGGTTTTCACTGCTCCAAAAAGATGCTTATGCGCAAGCGAGGATTAGTATAGTGTCCAATGCCATAAAATTCCGTGGTATAAAATTGCAGGTTTCAAAAGCTGAGGAAAAGGTTTTAATGAATAGTAATGCTAAGGACGACGAAAGAAGAGAAAATAATATTGGCGTATATGTTTATCCAATATTACCTGCAACCCTTCAAAAGAAGATTATCAATAAACTGGAAAAGAGACTTGATCATAAATTTGATGCCTATCAGTATTACTATGCAAGTATTTATGATCTGCCCTTAGATCTTAAATATTTGGATAAGTTCATTGCTCAGGCTGTTCCAGATCCTAACCGGCCAAATTTTCAGGCCATGCTCGGTAGCGAGACTGAAAATAAATACCCGATGTTTGATATGCTACTTAATCTCTGCTTTAAAATGGAGATAGACCTAAAAAAAATTACCGATTTGAATTTCTTTGGTTACGGTGATTATTACGATTGGTTACTTGACATTGCCAATTTTGATTATTCTAAATTTAAGGTCAGATGGATTGGACTCTATGCCACTAAATTTTACTTTGCCGCATTTAGAAAGCATCCGGTCATAAAATCAACATTAGAAACTTATTTAAAATCTAAACGGGATAACCGGATGGAGCGGCTTTACATTGATCTTTATAATCCGCTAAATATTGAATCAGTAGAAGATTAAAGTGCTAACTAATTAATTTAAATAATGTGCTGGCAATTCTTCAAGTGGGCGGGCATCATCCCAAATTTTAGATAAGTGGATTTTGTTGATAGCCTCAATAATAACATCCCTAAAACCATCGTCAAATGTACCTCCGGAGATTTGCTTCCAGGAAGTACCTGATAGTTTTTCAATTACCAGTATGCCGCTATTATCCAACTGTACGAAAAAAACCAATCGTTCCTTTTCATAGTTGACAAATGTTGTCAGGCCAAAATCGCGATTTTGATCATTGAATTTAAATTTGACATCTATCATATCGGTTCTGTTTAGTATTTCTAAGGTAGGTATAATTGATTCAAAATCCTTATCTGGTAATACCAATATATAGTTGTAATTTATAAGTAGAACGTATAGGTTACCTTAAAATAATTTCTTTTGCTTCTTTTCTTTGATCACAAAGAAAAGAAGTCTAACCCTATCAAAAAAGGGGCCTCAGCCCCTATATTAGCCGTTATACGGCCTTTTTAAAATAAAATAGAAGGTTGGTTCCTCCTCCCAAATGAAGGCTTTAACGGGTTCTTCTATGCGTTTTTTGGGCAGCATTTCCAATTCCCGGTTTAAATCGCCTGGTATGTCCGGTGGGTGATCTGCAATATTTATTTTAATTGATTGTTGTTGACTATTAAAGGCAAATGCCACCCGCAAAGGCCTCACACTTAAAATAGTAACAATTTCAGCTTTCCGTTTTTTCAAGGTATGGTAAACATCCCAAAGCGCATTTTGAAAAGTGAATCCGATACCGTTAACGGAGTGATTTTTAAATAGCCGTCCGTTTTTCTTACGGACGGCTAACCTGAATGCAAATTCATAACAAATTGTCATGTCTCATTTTGAAGTTATATTCTTAACTATAATCTGAGCATCTAAATAAGCGCTCCGGCTGATGTGTCGTTGCCATGCACCCTCTCTTGGTGACCAGCGGAAACCCGCAGATTTCAGTTTTTTGCGGGTGATTTCATCAGGCTTACCGGGGAATATGATTTGCAAGTGGTTCGCCTCTTTGTTTTCAAAAATGCGTATATCGTTTATTGTCTCGTCGATTGCTGTTTTAACCTCCAGCTTTTTAAGTTGGTCGATACGCTGCTGAATACGGCGTATATTGGCGTTATTATTGGAGAGGCTAAAATGTGCAAATCCTTTGCCATAACCGGGGCTGGTTTTATTTAATTCATCCCAAAGGTTTTCACTTGCAGCCTCTAATTTTAAAAAACATTCTTTATCGCCTTTCCTAAGACATTTGTTAGAAGACTTCATAAACTCCTGTGCCTTTTTTAATTCATTTAATTTGGCGTTCAGCTTTTCCAGGGCTTTAGGGTCATCCGAAAATATGGCGTCATTATTTTCAATAGTTTTTGCTTTGTCCTGATAATAGGCAGCTTTATCCAATTTGATATTTGCCTGTTGAAATTTATTGCTGATGCGGTTTCGGTAATTACGATCTCGTTTTTCTGAGTGATGGCCAATTAAAATAGGCTGCCCCATAGGTATAACGCTTGCCATTTCTGAGGCTGTTGTATACAGGCTTTCCGCTTCCTGGGTGTTCTTTTTAGCTAAGCGGTGAGCGTTTATTATGCGGTTTTCTTTACGTTCTTCAAAATCGTGTTTCATGATTGTAGAATTTTGGCGGGGGCAAATGCCCCCGCCTTGTTATTAATTGAGTATAAAATCACCGCCTCCAAACTTTTCAAAGTCATGGCAGAGATTAAATGCAGTTTGTGTTTTTGTCAGGCCATTGCCAAACATGACGGACTTTAGTTTTTGCTCTTCGCTTTTGTAGTCCAATACATTTTGAAAATACCCTGTGATCGCATTGTATGCACCAAATAAAGTTCCGCGGGTGGTGTCCATTTGTTGGGTTGGATTGGTGAAGGCATAGGTACAAATACGTTCAACGGTATTTTTAAACCTGCTTGAAAACTCGTCAGGTGCTTCGTCTGTCAATATTTTATTTAGCACCTCTTTGCTTGGTGCCATTGCCAATTGCACCAGTTTAAGCACTTCCTTATCACGGATGCGGATTTGTGACCAACGGTTAAATACATCGCTCAACTGGTCGGCTAAGGTGTTGGTGAAGCCCATAATTTTGTGTGCCTCTTCCAAACGTTCTTTGGCACTTTCCGTATGGCGGATTTTGTGGCAATTGGTCATATTTCGCAATGCTGCGTTAAGCGTGTTGTTACATACTATACGAATTGGGGTAAATGCAATAGTGATACTGCCAAAACCATCGTGCGAGGTGGTGAGGAACAAATATTTTTCGATCAGGTCGTCATTACCAACACGAATGTAACCCGGCAATTTGGCGGTAATAAAAATACGTTCACCGTTACCCAATGCTCCGGCTGTTTCATATAAAACGCCATCGCCACCGCCTACAATGGCATCAAAAAATTTAAAGGCATCCCGGTTTTGTACAATTTCGTATTCACTACCGATTACCCCCAAAACCTGATTTGTATCTGTGCGAACGGTAGCAAATTTTTCAGGCACAAAAAGATCATCGGAATACCGCCCCTGCTGATCGTATGCGTATAATGACCATTTTTCTACTTCATAGTCCAGTCCGGCTACCTGTATAGCTTCGGCACTGGTCAGGTAACGGTCAACGACCTGCCCGAGGCCGTGCCATGCTCTTTCCTTAACGCTCATAAAAGCGTGTTTACCTGTTAGTTGATTGAAATTTATATTATCTGGCATGATTGTAAATGTTATTTGGTTTTCAATTCCATTATTTCGGTTTTCAGCACCTGCACATTTTCGGTGCTGGTAATGCTCAAATTGGTTTCCCTTTGCAGTTCGCTAATGGCGTTATGTATGTGCTTGTAGGGCGTGTTTACCGTTACTTTAATGAGCAAATACAAGGTGTCGTTATGCTTATTCATAATTGATAGGAGTTTATGAACTCGGCAAATTCAAACTGGAAAACTGCGGGGTTTTCCTTTGCTAACTGTTCGGCGTAGCCGTCCCAAAAAAGCTGGTTTGTTAACTCGATAAATAGCTCGTACATCTTAATTCCTATTTAATGGGTTGGTTAAAAAAAAGCCTCCCGGTAGTTCCGGGAGGCAAGAGTTAATTAGTTAGGAAAAACGATTTCTGCCTCGATTTCTGAAAGTTTAGACACACAGGCATCGTAAACAAACTGTGCAGTCATCGCAATGAGGTTTGGTGTGTTTGTGGTAAACTTGTTACCCTTGTCATCCTCAATGATCAGTTTGCAACCCCTGATAAAAATTGCTTTCCAGTTGGTCGGCATTTTCGGCCAGTTTGATCTGAAAATCTTCTAAAGTTTTGATCCGGGCGATTAAGGCTAAACGCTGAATATTTTTGCGGTGCAGGCCCTCAACGTATTTTACGGTCTGCTCCAAATTCAAGGCAGGTTTAAGAAATTTAATTTCTCCTGCGGGCTGTTCTTTCACCTCTTCGGTTTTAGGTTGCTCATGGCCTGTTGCCGGTTGCTCATTAGCGGAGGCCTTAGTTTCTGTTGCCGGTGTGGGCGCAGCTTGCGCAGCCTGGGCAGCGGGTTCAATTTTGGCGGGGTCGTTTTTAACAAGTCCATCGTTTTTTTCATTGTCTTTGCCGGGGATGCTCGGGCGGTTGGTGGTTTCGATTTTTTTGCTGTCGTTTTTTGCGGTTGCTGCACCTTGTGTAGTTCCGCTGTTTTTGGTTGTTGTGCTCATTTTCTGCGCTTTAAAGGGTTAAAAATTTGTTTGATACTTTTTTTTCGCCTGGCTCATTCGGCTATCGCCTCATTTGCCTTTTGTTAAGCACCCCATTATTTGCGCGCGGGGAAAAGAGACAAGGCTGACGCTAAAAAATACGCTGCCAACACATCGCGGCGCAGCCGCAGCCTTTGAAATTGCAGGAAGATTTTTTTGACGGCACTCCGCATGGCCTTGGCTCGCGGCGAGGGATTCCTTTGCGTAACAAAAGGCAAATGAGGCGATAGCCGTCTGAAGAATACCAGCGCTGCGGCGGTCATGAAAACCGACCTGAACGGCACGAGCGCCTGACGGTTACCGTTACCGTCCGTAAGCGAAAGGCCGGGCAGGTCATCGCAGTGTATATTGCGCTGCAATACACAACAAGCGTTGCAAAATCATATCACGGTCAGGGAAAAGGGAATTGCCTTTACGGCGGCTGCACAAAGGGAGGAATATAGCGGCAGCGGAATGACGAGTATTGTGCAGAGCAAAGCGGTCGCTGTAATGGCTATTTCCCGTGCGAGCGAAGCGGGTGAGCAATGGAGCATTGCGGAATGCGAACTTGCTACAGCGATAGCCGCATCAGGGGGGGCAGCGGCATCCTCCGGAGGAGATATAGCGGAACACCCGGCCCGCAGGGGATGCCCAGCGCCTGAAAATTGCTTTTATATGTAGATTTTGTATTTTTAGGAATGGAGATTTTGACCGATGAGCAGGCCATCGAAAAGGTCGATCATTTTTTTATAGAAACTTTTAAAAGGTACGCTTTATTGAAAGCGTTTGCGGAAGTCTTAAGGTTTCCCTTCTTTGCCTTCTACAAAGGTGGAGGTCATGTAAGATATGATGATCATCTTATATCTTCTCACTTTGAACCTTTTCCACTCTTGGGTGGGCGGTCTGCAAACTTGGTCATTGGTGTAAAATATCGTAAAGATTATATGGAGATCATTTGGTCTTCATTTCATGAATGGGGCCACTTATCACAACCAACGCTCACGAATGAAATCAGGCTAAATCCACTCTTAACACATCAAAGGGAAAGTGATGCCTGGGATAGAGCAGAAACGAAGCTGAAAGATTTTGCTATCCTTCAGCCTCATATGCATAAGTTTTACATTTACCGGGATCAGTGTCTTAATGATTATTACGACAAAATCCCTAAATAATAAATAGTTCTACAGGTAACCGAGAACATTAACCGCAACAATTGCAGCCTCCAGGCTAACATCCTGAGAACGATTTAATTTATACTGAAAGTCCAGTTGTTTCAACCAGTTAAGCAGGTAATTTAATTCCGGAGCACGTTTAGCAATTACATTTCCGACGGCGGCCGTAACCGCGTTTAAGTTTTTTTCCGATTGAAGGCCCATATTAAATAAAGCTTCCAGCACTTTACCGTCATATCTTCTAAACACATCATTCATGTTTTCGGGCCGCAGGCTTTGTTCTAACAAAGCGGTTAACCGTGGCAGGAAGTTCAATGTTTTCAGACCTGTTAGATAGCTAAGCCATAGGTCGTCGCGATAAGCGACATCCGGATTATTAAAACCGTGATCCGCATAATAGTTAAAACCTTCCTCATCAGCCAAAGCGGTCAGTCGTTTGGCGGCGGCGATTTTATATTCCTTACTGGTGTCCGAATGTAAAATCTCTAACAGGTAAGCGTGTATTTTCTCCTTCAATCCGTTAAATAGCAGATCTACCAATTCCCATCGGAAGTCCTGGGGAGAAAGTTGTTGCAACACTTCAAAAAGGCCCCCGTGATCGTTGGTGGACTCAAGGTATAATTTAGCAATATTTTCCTTGACAGAAGTAACTTCATTGATCCGTACCAAATCAGATTTTATTGCATCGAAAGATTCTTTCAAACCTTTTTTAATAGCATACTCAGCGTTTAGCGACCATACATGCTCTACTTTGAGTCCTGACTTCAGGTTTTCAATGATACGGGCATTAAAGGCCTCTTCACCTACCTGTTCTACCATGGGCGTATACCAACTCTCAATATCACCTTGAATAAAATCGTAAAACAAAGTAAAATCAAGCAGTTTGTCATCCGGTAATTTTATGTGCTGATTTTTAACAAAATACCAGATCATCAAGGACAAGCCATTAAACCGGCCATGTTCATCGATGCTCCTTTTAATATCAAGTCTGGCTGCGGTACGGTTGGCCCAATCCTCCAAATACGCAATTTGTTCGTCTGTTGCTTTTAATCCCGAATTTTTAAGGAGGTTATAGATGCTGTCGATTCGTTCTATTTCAAATGAAATTCCACTATTCATGAAGGCGTCAGCGTCAGCCTTTGTTATATATCCTGTATCCCGGCTAAGTTCACCAATAATGGTTGTGACTGATCGCGGAAAATATTCGTCAAGATGATATTCTTTGCTGTTGGCAAATTCCCAAATATCTGACCAGGATGCAGCATCCTTACCTAAAGCTTTCCAAAAGCGGTCGGCTTCCGCCTTAAAAGCCGGTTCGTCAAACAACAAATCGAAACTATCCTGTTCATACTGCCGGCGTTTATCCTGACGCGCCAATAGCTGGGCATCATCAAAAGTTATATTTAATCGTTGTTCCAGTTGCTCTTTAAGTTCTTTTGCTCCGGGAGCATAATTGGTATTTCTGGTATGGTGGTAGGCCTCCTCCGCAAACCTAACGATATCTTCAGGTTTAACCCGGCCAGACTCAATTTCGTTGATAATGAAATCAATCGTTTCTGCGTTAAGGGCTAAAGACAATAATTGGTTTTTTTGAATTTGGTGTAAACCTTGTAAATGAAAGACAGTATCGTAGGCTTTTGTCAAGGTACCAGTTTTTTCAAAAAATTCTCTGCAAAGTTGAAGTATATCGCGGTCGCTTGTTTTGCCATAATTAATAAATATGTTCAATATCCTATCGTAAAACTGATTTGCTTCCGGGTAAAGCGTAATAGCCTGTTTTATTAAACTTTCCATTACGTCCTTTTTTTCGCCATAGAAGCGATAACGCTGGTCATAAGGCTCTTCAAAAAAACTTAAAGCCGTGTCAATTGCTCTCGGCTCTCTAATTGCCTCAAATGCTCTTTTCAATTGTGCAGTCTCATCCCATAAACTGCTTTTGTGTGCCTGATGATCGCGTTTACCCATCATCATGATGCCTTCCAAAAAAACGTCAATATATCGGTCAACGTTTCCTGTTTTGGTGATTATGGTGTAAAGTGCTGCACGGTAATAATCTTCCTCACGTGTTCTGTGTTTTGCGACAAAATTGTCAACTGTTTCTGAATCTGCCAGCTCACATCGTGCAAGTATATGGACAGCAGAATATACTACATCAGGCTTATCCTGATGCTGATCGATAAAATTCAAAATAAGTTTCCTTACATCCTGTTTTTCTTCTTCACTATTAAGGGTAAAGTACTCCAGAAGTCGAAGTGCCGTGATTTTATTAGATATGCTATTACCAATTCGGCCGATTGCTTCTTTCACAATGGCCATTGATTCAGGGGTATCCGCGAAGTGACCTAATTCTGCTTCAGTAAATTTATTAGACCTGATGATTAAGCCATTTTCCTGAAATTCCTTAAAAATTGCCGAAAAAATTCGGTTGCGGGTTTCGTCGTCAATACGATCAGGTTCAAACCTAATTAGTGTATCAGGTTCATTTGCTATGAGCCAATCCAATAACGGCTGACGTTGATCATCTGATGAAATACTAATCAAAAATGACATCGTATTCAACCAGCTTGGTTTGATCAGTTTAAAATCAGGTGCAAAAGCGACAAACGATTTTACAGAATTAACAGGCAGCGTGCTCAAGGCACGGGCGGCATAATACTCCTGAATATTATTATGCTCAAATGACCAATTGCCTCTAAAAATGGCCACAATTGAGCACTTGGTAATGATTATACGATCAGCTTCAGCGGCAACAACCCGTTCAAACTCGTCATTGGTCAAGTAATTCCTGCCCATATATTCCATTGTTAATGCAAGGCGCGTTAACAATTGTTCACAACGTATTAAATCTGCCTCTGATAAATTCTCCTTTACAGCAGCGGCCTCCAATCGAAGTTTGATCGCTTCCGCAAATACTTTAGCCCGGCCACCGCGCAGGTTGCCTTGCTTTTGGTATACTGACGAAAGAATATTCAGGAAAAAAGGTTTGGTTACAATCTCCTTATACTCACAATCTATTACCTCATTATAAAATGCTTCACCATCAATGCCATATTCATTCATTGTCTGAACGATAGCAAACGGCGTGATTTCATTTATACGGGTTATGGTAAAGTCTTCTAAGTAGCCCTTATTTGCTCCGATGGAAAGTTCGAAAAAATTTGTCCGGCAGGATATGACAATTTTGCATAATGGATAGGCTTCACTGAAATTCTTTATCTCTTCCAGCGCATCATTAAAATATTCTGTTTCCACCTCGTCGAGGCCATCCAATATTATAAGCGCAGTATTCTCCGGAACATGCTGAAATTCTTCAGGAAGCAAATCAGCTATTGGCCCTCCCTTATAAGTCTTCAGTTTGCTAAATACTGGAATATAAAGTGATCCTGGGGCCTTGTAAAAATCGACGAGTTTTGCAAGTTCAGTTGACTTACCTGAACCGGCGTCACCTAATAAAACAAGATGGTTTCGGTCAGTTAATAATTGCGTCAGCTCTTTTTTATAATCATCACTGAAGAACATTCGGCTGATTTCGTCACCTTCCTCCAATGTCACCGTCCTTGGAATAGGGTGGTCAATTTTAACGACGGTGATTTCATCAGTAAGCGTTACCAATGCTGTTGCCACGCCTTCTGGAGTAACCACAAACTTAGCTTCGGCTTCAGCTTTGAAGGTACTTACAATTACGACTTTATGCCTGCGAATAGTCTCTTCAATTATCGGTATCAGATCTTCGTTAAGCTTATCACTTAAATTTGTCGGAGTCGTAAAGTGGTTTACCCAGCCATCTTTATATAATTCATGTTTAAATTTAACCACTTTATCATACTCTTCCTTCTGCTTGGGGTCAGTGGGCTCTTCTACATTTTTAAAAAACACATACAAGCCCAGGTCGGGATTTTCTTTTTTTGCTTTTACAGCTACCCTAAATTCTTCCTCTGTTCCTGAACCATATACGGTACCATCTTCAGCAGTTGTCGGCGTTCCAAAACGCGTCGCCAGTATACCGATATAATGGTCATAACCATCAAATTCATTATTGATGATCGTCTGTCCGCGAACACCATCATATTGATGTGTAATACTTTTCCAGTACAGTGGCTTAAGATGGGCGGGAATGCCCTTTTTAGTCAATGAAATTTCGGTGCTTGCAAAAAACTCAATTAACCGGTTTTTTTCTGCTTCTACATCACCTGGGCAAGATATAAATATTTGAATTTCGAGTATTGCTTTAGGCATAATGATAAGGGCGTTTATGCAAATATCATTAAACTGAATAATTAATAAAGTATCTCTAAATAATAAGTTGAAGAATTCGCTAAATAAATTATAGTGGAGTCAATCCATACAGAATTTAATGAGTGCAATGGATTATAAAAAAAGGGTTGCCTTGCTACCGGCAACCCTTTAGCAATTCAGCTATTATGTTCATCGGCTTTGCCCAGTATGGCAGCGCGCATTTGATCAATGAACTTAGTAATGCTCAATCTTTTCCTCCTGGATATTTCCGTGAATTTCCGTTGCGCAATGCCTATTGAAATTTTGAGGTTTGCTTCAATCCATCGGACTATCTGGTTTAGGCTGGCGTTGCCGTCATTTACCTGGCCAGTCAGCCAAATACCGTAGGCCAGTTCAACTGCATTTATTACATCGCCAGTCCACCGCAATTCAAATTCACTTTCCGCGCGAATAACTGGTGAGTTGTTCATTAGTGCGGCAATGCGGTAAATAATTACCTGGTTTACCTGTTCAAAAGCGATAAACTTGGCGAACAGATCACTCATTGGTGTGGTATCGGTGTGTTCAGGATCTGTTATTTCGGGGAGTGGTATTTGCGAATGGTCTGCGTTCCGGATAAAGTAAAGGTGGTCGAGTTCGCTGAAATGATTTCTGTAGTATTGATAATAAAAGGAGTTTAGCTTAAAGAGAGACTGAAAACCTTTTATCGCTTCCTCGAAGTAATTAATCAGCACATCACTTGTTCCTATTGGTTCGTTGACACTGATGTTATACTCGACAGAAACCTGCAGCTTATGAGCCAGTATTTTAGGCCTTATCTCCTTGAAGAAGATGATCTCCTCTTGCGGACTGGTAAACTCATTTTTTTTCAAGTGTTCTTTCAGGTCTGCAATGGCCTTATTTACCAGGATGACGGAGGCATTGTAACGCTCCACTGGCGGATAATTTTGCAAGCTGAGGAGTTCCTCTCTCAGCTGGGCTTCGATGGTTTCAAACGTTAAATTCATATGATGATGTTCAAAGTAAGATGACATAAAAAGCTTGTGAAGGGCATGGCGTTGCCACCTCCGGTGTTTCACGGAGGTAATGAATCGAATAAAAAATAGTTAATTGCCGTAGACGGTATTGATTTGAATGGCAGCATCAGCACCTTCGGCTAAAACTGTCAAAGCATTCAATATCTTCGGCAATAATGAGGACATAATGTAACTGAGGATCACAACGATCATTAGGGTATCGTAGGATGTGCCTCCATTATTGAAAGTTTGATAACAGGTAAAGAAAATGATGGCCATATTGAGGGTTTGCAATATCTCCAGCCAAAGTGTTAATCGCGCCGTTTTCATGCCGTGGATTTCTGCATAACCCATGGTACGCCGGAAATTATCCAGTTGTTGGCCAGCGATCTCATCGCTCATTTGCTGATTTGAAATTTGCGTTCTCAGGCCGGAAACATCCTTTAATGAACTTTCTGCTTTCCTGGAGAAATCATTCAGCTTCGCCATTTCAAAAGAATATTTAGACGAAAACCTATAAATATAAATAAGCGAGATGATGAGGCATACCAAATCAATCATCCCGGCGTATGGCATCATATAAAAAATTGCCCCGAGCATGGCGAATATAAAGGTACCATCACAGCACAAACCAGCAATAAAGGCAGAAATAGCAGCCTGAACTCTTTGAATATCGGCAAGGGTGTTGGAGATATTATAGCTTTGACCTTTATATTGTTGCGGCTTAATAAAAAGGCGAGAGATGATAGCCTGCATCATTTTAGCATTCATGCCTATATTGATGCGAATAAGCAAAAATTGCTTCAGATAATTTGCCAGGGCGCGGGCGAAATAAATGATCACCAATAATACAATTAGACTAACCATGCGAGTGCCCTGCATCAAATTATTGTAGATCTGTCCCCGTTGTAATAGCCAGGTTAAACCTACACCAAAAGCAGCAGCGATCATTGAAAGCAATCCAAAAACAGGGATCAGAATTAGTGGAAAAGCACGAATACCCTGCAATAGCTTCCAGGGCGAAGGATAATTATCAGATTTAAAATTCGGTTCATTTTCAAAATAAAGAGCCGCTTTTGATATCCATATCCTGTTGATTTCGTCTAATGTTAAGTAGGTCACCTGTTGGGCGGGATCAGCAATCAGAAAATAAAGCTTACCCTTAATTTTCCGGCAACTGAAACAAACTATAAAATGATCAAGGCCATACTCATTCCTGGTATGTAGTATTAGCGGTTTATTGACAGATATGAGGGTATCCATATCCATTTCTACAGCCCTTGCCGGAAAGGATGCCTGCACACATATTTTTTTCATTTGTGCCAGTGAAAGCGCTTCATTCGGCCCTGGTAAATCGCAATCAATTAGGGGGACTTGATTGTAGCAAGTAAAAATCATTTTGAGGCAGGCTAAGCCACAATTCTGATCTGTGGTTTGCCTTACAAAGATTCTTTTAATTAAAGCGATTGGGGTCATAAGTTGTTTCTTATTAGGCCTGCGATGGGAAAAATACCATTGTAGTAAACACTACGCAGGCCATCCAGACGACCAGCGCCGGGACATATCCCTTCAGGACGATTAGTAATGAATTATCAAAATTGAGTCTGGTAATTTTTGTCATTCCCATGGCCAGAATGAACCAATAGGCGATTTCAAATACATTTAAGGTTTGCAGCGGATAGTACCAAGCGACGGGAGCATCAGGAAATAATGAAAGTGCGGATAACAGATAAGTGTTGTGCCAGTCGCTCAACGAACCATCAGGTATAAAATAATGGAACCATAACAGTTTTCCCAATGCCGACAATACAAAAGTAAATTCAGCAATAATCACCACGCAGAGTATACTTGAGAAGCGGATTGGCTGTCTGGCAATATATAAAGTCGTGTAAAGCACCAGGGAGATCAGGCTTAGTTTTATTCCGAGATAGATGATCTCAAAAAAGTAAAGCCATTTTTGCGCATTAACATAGGTGGTTAAGGCATTGTCATCATAACCCAGGAGATCGCCGCTTCTTTTATAAAAATCCGGTGTGAGGATCAGGCGGTTAGTCAAAGCAATCAAAGCGAATGAGGTTGATAAAAGTGCGATGAATGCTATTAAAATCGTTTTACCTTTGCAATGCACGTTATAACATTTTTTGGTAAAATTCTGATTACAGCGGGAAATGTCCTATTTGTATGAATTATAAGTTATAAATTAAACTTATGGTTTAAATAAATCATTATTATAATATTAGTCGTACCTTATCTACTACCTATGCCGATAACAATAGCCATCATGACCCTCATCATGGTAACGAGCGTTATTGGGTTTATTAACCCGATAGTCAAGTTCAACCTCATGCTTCACCCTTTTAGTATTTTTCACCACAAGCAAGTTTACCGGCTAATTACAGCCGACTTCGTACATAATGACCCTATACATCTGATTATCAATGAAACGGTTATCTTCTTTGCCTGTGGTACTTTGGAAACCTATTTACACGGCCATTATGCCCGAGGGAGCTTTCTTTTTCTATCGATTTACCTCATCAGTATGTTAGGAGGAGCCGTAATTATAGCTATTCGATATCATAAGGATTTCGATTATTCCAGTTCCGGTGCATCAGGCAGCGCCATTGGGAGTATGTTTGGATATATGATCCTTCAGCCCCATGTTGCCGCTTTTTACTTACCGATGTTCGGAAGTATTCAAAATATTTATGGTGCATTTTTGTTCGTCGCCGGGTTTATTATTTACCAGTTCAGGACAAAGAATCCGATGGTTAACAATGAGCTACATTTTTATTCGGCCATCACGGGTGCAATTTTCACCCTGCTATTATTTCATGACCAGTTAGTTCACTGGTAGATTATATGATCTTAAAAGGCCTGCTAAATTATCCTAAAAATAAAGCCGGCCAAAAGTATATTCTGGCCGGCGATCAGGCAGGGTATTAAATACTTACCACGTGCTGGTTACCACAAACCAAGACACGAAGGCCCGGTAGCTGCTACCACTGCACCAACTACAGCACCAGCGCCACCAAATAAGCCACCTAAAGAAGCAGATACAACGATGTTGTATCCACAACTCATACCAGAGGCAGCGCCGCCCTTTAATTCATCAGCATGTTCATCTGTCAAGTCTTTCATACGTTGAAAATTTTAGTGATTCCCCCTATTAGGAACCGGGCTAAAATTGGACAGATGTGCGCCGGGAAGCTAAAAGCTTAACTTATGATTTATTACTTTTGCTTATAGGATAAAACAATATTATGGAACCAACCGGCTTTAATAAGGATAATACGCCCCATCATAAAGATAGTGTAGGAGAAAGAATCCGCATCCAAAGGGAAATCAAGAATTACTCGCAGACCTATATGTCGTTTATGCTGGAAATATCACAACCCGCCTATTCCAATATCGAACGCGGCACCTCAGTATTGACGGTTCCCAGGTTATATGAAATTGCCGAAATACTGGAAATCTCCATTTTCGTGTTAATGCCTCCTTCAAAGTATGGGTCAGGTATCAATTTGGGGCGTTATGTAAACACGCTCTTCAAACTACTTAAACCTAATAACAAGCGGTTAAAAGGAAAACATGAATCGGCATTAGCTAAGGGTATTGTTTACAGGGACATTTCAAAAAACCTGGACTAATAAATTAAAAACCTGAATTATTGCGCATTAGGCCATTGCGATTCATCTTTACGGTTCTAAACCGACTGTAAAAAGGGATTGGTTATGGATTACAGAACCTATGAAAAACGCCTGGAATATATTTTAGAACTTATCGAAAAAGGCCGTTTTGGATCAATTGAAAAAGTCGCCAAGCGATTTGATGTCAGTACACGTACTGTTAAGCGTATGCTTCAGAACCTCCGTGATAAGGGCCATGATATATTATATGATAAGAAAATAAAAAAATATTTCATCAAAAATACAGAGTGACAATCTCTGTCCCGCAGCCGGAATAGTTTTGAATTCATAAACGAATCGCTACTATGGAAAAGGCATTTACCGTACATCTCGTTTCTTATGTGCCGATATTAAAAAGCGCAGGTATTAAATTTAAGGAGGATGAGAAAACCCTGTTAGTTGGTAAACCGTTGGCTGACTCTGGTTATGTCATCCATATCAGTTCGAGAACTGTGGATGCCCCAACCTTTATACAAGCCATCCTACAGTTACTTAAGAAAAGCAAAGCCGCTTATCGGATTATAAAAGGTCAGCATGACCAATATCGGTTAAATGCCGGAGCCTACGGTGATGAAGAAGTCGGTAAAGTGATCACTATTTTTCCGAACAACCTCAATGAGGCCATAGGATTGGTAGAAGAGTTAAAAACTGTAACCGCATTTCATAAAGGACCTGAAGTTATACAAGCGCAACGCGTCGGTGAAGTAATTTATATTCAAAAAGTTGTACGCAATGACAACAAGGAACTTGTGTTGTCAGCACCCGATCTTAAAAAGTTCCCCTTTGAATACAAAAAACAATACCGAAAAAAGAAAAATCGCCTGGGCTTGATTGGCAAAGCCTATCTGCCGATACAGTTATTAAGAAGTGCAGCCAAAGGCAATATTTACAAAGCTATTAACCTAAAAGGACTAAAGTTTGACTGGTGCCTTATCAAGCAGGGTAATCCCGTTGCCCTGGACGATCATTTCGACCGAGATATGAAAGATCGGCTGGAATGGCAAAAAGAAGTTCATGCAAATTTAAAAGGCAAAGTTTATACGCCTGACGTAATTGACTATTTTACCTCAAACGATTACCATTACCTGGTATTCAATTACGCTGACGGTGATTCTCTCGGCAACGTTATCAGGTCTTTTTTAGCTGGCAAGCAGTGGACAGAACTTAATTATCCTACCCAAATCAAGATACTCGGTTATTTTCTTCAGGCAATTGAATTGATTAAAAGCATCCACGAAGCGGGTTTTGTTCACCGCGATGTAACTGACAGTAATTTTATACTATTGGATGATGGAAAGTTATGTGTGATCGACTTTGAGCTAAGTTACTCGCTTGAAAAAGGCGAACCTAACCCGCCTTTTCTACTCGGCACATTCGGGTATGTGGCACCTGAGCAAGTTCAGCATGCTGTTCCTGATCCTAAAGAGGACATTTACTCCCTCGGAGCCTTATTATGTTTTGTGTTGACCGGTTGCAAAACCTGGGACTTTATCACCACCAACCATCATCAGCTAAAATCAAAATTGGTTCGATTAACTGACGAAAAAGAACTCACGGAGCTCATCCTAAAATGCCTGAGCTATAACAGAACTGACAGGCCTTCAATTCAAACCGTACATGCTACTGTTCTAAACAGAATATCCAACATTAAAAACCTGAACCATGAAACGATCTCAATGGCTGTATGAAATTATCATTTATTTTCTGGCGCTAATGTTCCTTTATACAGCATTCAGCAAGTTAGTAGACATGCATCATTTTACCAAGGCGATCAGAAACCAACCATTTCCAAAAATAGTTGACCCTTCTCTTGTTGTCGGGGTTCCATTGGTGGAAATCATAACCGGAGTATCGCTACTACGCATTAAATCCAGGAAATTCGGTTTATATGCCTCCGCCATTCTTATGTTAAGTTTTACTATATACGTTAGCCTGGCGGTTTTTAACGTTTTTGAGAGAGTCCCCTGCGGCTGTGCAGGTGTGTTCCAACAAATGAGTTGGACTGCGCACCTGGTTTTCAATCTTTTCTTTTTACTACTCGCCATTCTCGGCATTTGGATTTATCATAAACATGAGCAAACCAACCAAGCCTCCTATAGTAAAGCGGCTTTATAAGATATTCACTGCGCAACGAATCAGGGCAAAGCTGAAAACCTGCGAAAAGAGTAGGCATTACAATTTATCTAAATTTCTAAGTTATGTTAAACAACAAAAAAAGCTTTTTACAAAAAGCAAGAATTGCGATGGTTGCTATCGTAACCATTATGAGTGTTGGTGGTGCTTACGCTATGAATGCGCCTAAACACCAGGCCGGTACTACCTGGGGTGTAGTTGCAACAACCGCCAACTCTTATCAGGTTACGGCGCTAACTGCTAACTCACATTGTAATTCTGGCAGCACTGTTTGCGAGATACAAACAGAATTGCAGCCGAACGCAAGCAAAATGATTCCTAAAAGCCCCACTCAGGTAACTGAAATCGAAGGTACGTTTGTGAGGTAAAAAAAACCGGGATCGGTTGTTTAAATTGATCCCGGTTTTTCATTATTGATTAGCAGCCATATTAATTGCCGTAATTAAGGCAGATTTGTCCCTTAAGCTATCACCTGTTTTAAAAATCTTTTGATTTTTATCGATGATAAAGATCGAAGGAAAACTATGTATATCGTAATATCGGATAGTCTCATTTGACATACCTTGACCGTTAGTGTAAAGATTAACCACATTGGCTGAAGTGTACTTATTTGATCTTACACTTTTCTTCCACTGTATTTCATTCTTATCGATGGACACGGAGACAAAAATCACGTCAGATCGACCTTTAAATTCCTCCTCCACATTGGCTAAAGCATTATTGAAGTAATTTATACAGTTCGCGCATCCCGTGTACCAAAAATCCATAAATACGATTTTCCCTTTAAATTGATTGAGCGTTACATTTTTACCATTCATATCTTTCAAGGAGAAGTTGTACGCCACTTGACCGATTGAAATTTTCCATAATTTGTCAAGCTGTTCCTTCCCCTCTGCTGTTGTAATCAGCGGAGAAATACTTCGTAAATAAGCTTCTCTGTCCATCATAGAAGCTGAAAAATAATTTGCAGAGATTAACGCTATCCGTTCTTTAATCATTTTATCGGATATGCTTCTAAAATATTTTGCTGTACTGTCGGGTGTAGATTTGCCCGAGCATAAAAGGGATACAGTACGATATTTTTCTAATTCTGCAACCCAAAAATCGTAACTGTTATATAAGGATTTCCTTCGAAAAGATGACCATTTTACTGTATCGCACCTATCCAATTGTTCAGCAAATTTTAATCTTGATGCAACTGAGGCTTGCCGAAACTGTCTACTTACTGCATTGTTTATTATAGCCAACTCCGTTGATTTAACGGAATAGAATGCGTGCAACCTTAATTCTTCCAAGGCTTGATCATCAATTTGTTTGGAAAAATGAGAAAGTTTAGTGCTTAATTCATCTCTAATCGCATTAAACCCATTCCGCATATTGTAGGTCAAGTCAGCATTCAAATAATCGTTTGCTAAATCTTTACTTTGTTTAATTGAATCAATACCGGCCCGCAACTCATACTTTAATGCTCCTTTTCCCTTGAACCGAATCTGGTAATTATCTACTACAGCTGAGCCACTTCCGTATTTTGGTTTCCTGGCAATTTTTATGGTTATTGAGTCCCTCGATTGCGCATAATAATTCGACAATATTGCGAAGGTACGATTGCCTTTAATTTTTTTGCCGGTACCATTATTCAAGTCAACGATTGAGATGTATAGCCCGGCTTCTTTTTGTTTTTGAGTCAGATCTATATAAAATCTATAATGTCCTTTATAATCGGCATCAGCAACAATATCCTTAAACTCTGTTGTTCCGGCTAAGTTGAATATAGGCGTATTAGTCGAAATACTTAAGCGTAATTGATTGCCGTTTTCCGCCTCCGGATACTTCACAGATATTTCAACCAGTTGTCTTTTCTTAGCATTACAAATGTCAATAGAGAATGCCGACAATGGCAATAAAAGGACGGTTATAATGATTAACAGTGTAAGTCTGCATTTATTTGATATCCTTTTCATTTAGCGTGGGTTTTGTTGAAGCCCTTGAAGCAGAATTTCATCTACTGGTAAGGGTAATACATAGCGGTTATCGTTCGGTGCTAAAGTATAGGTGACACCTTTATAAGTTCGTTGTAATGTTTTTGCAAAACGGGGATCTTGATTTAACCGTCTTAGGTCTTCCCATCGGATATTACCTGTAAGAGGTAATTCTTTTCGTCGTTCAGAAAGAATTTTGGAAAGTAATGCCTCGGGATCAGTATCTGTAAATGGTTTAAATGCAGCTGTAGTAATCCTTTTTTGAAGTAACAGGTTCAAATCAGCGAGTGCAGAAACAGTATTGGCAGTTCGTGCAGCCGATTCGGACCTGATCAGATAAATTTCATCGTTAGCGATACCGCAGAAGTTGTTTGCTCTCGCAGCGAAACCGGCTTTGGGTCTGTAAAAGCCTTTTCCATCAGTTGTAAAAAACAAGCCTCTTCGTAAGTCTGAATCGTCGTAGGTGTTATAAAAGTTAGGATCAATTTTACCTAAAGCATAACTTGCATTGACCGTCATCGAGGTGCCATAGCAATAAGCATAAAAGCCTATTTCCCCATTACCTTGAGCAAACGTTGGGAATGGTGCAGTTGACGTTTGGCTAAGCGTGTTGAAATCTAATAAATCACCATTGAGTTTCAGGGCAGCATCAGCGTAATTGAACGCGTTCAGATAATCGCCCATCGATAAATAAACTTTTGCCAATAATCCGTTGGCAACTGGTTTGGCTGGCCGTGTTTTATATAGCGGTGAGGTAGCCAACAATGATATAGCGAGTTTTAGATCACCGATCATTTGGTCGTAGCATTGCTGAACATTGCCACGAGATACTTTGACATTTACGTCTAATGTTAATCTAACAGGAATGCCCGCGTCAACTGTGGCTGTTGCTTTATTGTATGGTTTGCAGTAAAGTTGAGATAGCTGGTAAAATGCAAAAGACCTAAAAAACAGCGCCTGTCCTTTGATATTGTCTGCCTGTACCTGGTTGCCGTCGAGGTTTTTAAGTTTGGAGAGCCCATCCAATACTACGTTTGCATATTCGACAGATTGATATAAGTAATACCAATCATACGCTGTGGCTCCCTGATAAATATCTTTGGCCCATAAATATGTATTTCTTTCCAACTGAGGTTCCGCATCCAGGTTCACATCAGGCACATATAAGTTATCAGTACCCATCAGGCCAATTATAGAACCATAAGTATTAAATTGGGTAGCATTATCAAGTATAGCTTGGAAGTCTGCCATCGTTTTTGGGGTTACATCAGACTTTATGCTTTTTACATTTAACCAGTCATCTTGCTTTTTACAAGCATTTATAATAAGGGATAGTACGCATATACTGAAAAGTATCCGCTTATATTTTGAGGTATATAAGATTGTCATTTTAAAAAAGATTAAAAATTTGCATTGAATCCTATGGCCATAGTAAATGGTGTAGGAATTGAATTGAATCCTAAAGCAGAGATATCGGGATCTATGCCATATTTATTTGCACGCCAAATAATTCCAAGATTGCTTGCATAAGCGAACACCTCTATTTTTTTAAATGGTAATGTTTTTAAGGTATTCTTATCTAATACATAGGCAAACCGAACATCCAGCAGTCGAATATTATCTGCTTTATCCACCAATACACTGCTGTATCTATAAAATGTATTTCTATTGTTATTTGACGGATATATTACTGATGGTACGTTTGTTAAGGCTTCGTCTCCGGGCTTTTTCCATCGTTGTTGATAATCAATATTTTGAGAACCGGTTGCCGAGATGATATCTGCAGCATTGATGCTTGTTGAAGGTCTTCGAAAGAAATAGCCAAATTCAAAACCGATGTTCGCAGATAAGGATAATGGACCGTATGAAAATTCATTTCTAATAGAGCCATATACAGTTGGGCGTAATGATCCATTGTATTTTAAACTATCGGAATTGAAGTTATTAATGATAGTTGTATAGTCTTTACTAATCTTACCATTTAAATAGCCTTGCGGATCGCCATTTGTCGGATCGAGTCCGGCCCACTTGTAGCTGTATAGTCCATAGATAGACCGGCCAACAACGGGCATGCCGGATACAGATTGAATAGAGGTATTGGTTAACGATTGGTCATAGCTGACTACCTTATCTTTTAAGGTGCTAAATAAGAGACTGGTAATCCACTGAAACTTGCCAGTAATATTTTTACTGTTTAGCGTAATATCAAACCCTTTTGTTGTTGTTGACGCCGCATTGCCGTTAAAAGCTAAAAAGCCACTTGAACTAAAAAGCGGAATTCTTTCTATCAGGTCTTTGCCATCTTTGATATAATATTCAATTGTTCCTGTAACGCGGTTATTGATTGTCCCAAAATCAATGCCCCAATTTATATTCTTCACTTTTTCCCATCGTAATTCAGGGTTCGGTGCTGTAAGGTTTAAGATCGCTGTTGCACCCGTAATTTGGCTTGCCCCGTACCTACCTGTAACATAAGCTGAGCCATTGTAAACATTGCCGTTAAAACCATAACTCGCTCTTAAACGCAAGCTTGGCAACCAATCTATTTTGTAGAACTTTTCTCTTGCGATATCATAAGTTGCACCTATTGACCACAAGGGCGTCACCCGGTCATTTGTTTTAACCCCGAAGATGTTTGAGCCATCTTTACGACCACTTGCGGTCAGCGTGTATTTACTATCATAGGTATATGCGAGGTTTGCAAAATAGGACAAATACCGATTTGTTGAGCCATAAATGTTCCCGCCAGGAGATGGTATAACACCGTAACCAGATGGATTGATCAGCACATAGTCGCTATAATTGAGATTTTGAACAGCTGTACCAAATTCGTCGTCGTAACCCAGTAAATTTCTATTATATCCAATATTTTGGAGCTGTTTTATCTCTGCACCGGCTAAACCAGTAATTTCATGTTTATTATCAAAAGTTTGATCATAGTTTAGTTGAGCACGCCCATTATTGGCTATTAATTGATTATTGGAGAGATTCAATATACCGCCAACGGGTACCTGATATGTTGGTGAAGCGCCGGGATTCAATTTTGTAAATTGATTGATCAAGGTACGTGCGGCATATGTATCCTTGTTTTGATAATTCCTTCCACCAACTTGTTGATTTTCATTTTGGTACTGGAGGTTGATATTCCAATGCTTCAAAAAGCGGTAGGTAGCAGCTATATTGAGTACCAGATCATTTACTGTCGTGGTGTTATCACCGAAGCCTAACTCATCAAGGGGTTTATAAAGCCAATTAAGCAAACCGCTGGACGTTGCTTTAGTTGCATAGCTTGCCCGATAATCTTTCGTAATGGCCAAGTGATTTCCATCGTTGTCGGCAAATTGAGCATAAGGATATATTCCCGCAATATTGCCTCCGACGGAGATTCCAGTACCATAATTTAGCGCATTGTTTAGAGCAGTGACATTTCTGCTATAATTTAGACCAGTCGTAATCGATAAATTTGTAATTGGGGTATAAACGTTCTGTGCATTTACCGTCAACCTGTTAAATCCATTTCTGATCAACGGGTTTTGATTATTTACATAGCCCAAAGACATTGTATATGCATTCTGCTCACTGCCTCCTCGCATTCCAATGGAATATTGCTGATTAACCGATTTTCGATAGATGTATTTTTCGTAATCCCTTCTAACATCCTGATTCATTAAAGAATTAATCCTTGCTGCTGCATCTGCTTGTGAAATGGTGCCGGCCTGGCTTGCGGCGAGTAAATCAACTACAGGAGAAACGGGAGTCCAATAAGAAACATCATTTATGGCGGTATTAAAATAGCCTTGCTTAAAAAGATCAGTTTCCAAGGCTATATAATCCGATGATGGCAGAAAATTCCTATCGTAGTATAAATTTGGTTTATTCTGAAATGTCAGTGTTCCATTCACCTCAACTGACATCTTCTGATTTTTACGGCCCTTTTTAGTAGTAATTACAATTACGCCATTACCTGATCTCGCGCCCCAAATGCTTGCTGCTGCGGCATCTTTAAGGATCGTTATATTTTCTACATCGTTGGGGTTGATATTACTTAAATTTCCTTCATAAGGAAAGTTATCTACTACGATGAGTGGATCTCTACTAACATTACCAGAGAGTGTACTAACTCCCCGAATATTAATGCCGAGAAACCTGGAGTCCGAACCTGTGGCGATATTGGTATTAGCTTCACCATTAAAACGCAGGCCACTTGCAATACCAGAGAGGCGGTTGAGAATATTATCGCCAGGGTTTCTATTTAATAATTTGTTATCAATTAGATCGTATGATCCGGATGATCTTTCTTTTGGGATATTTTGATAGCCAGTTGAAATAACCACCTCGTTAAGGGAGGTTTGATCAGGAATTAAAGTAATATTGAAAGGCCCTGTTTTCCGTTGATCAAAACTTATTTCTTGTGAAGCGTAGCCAATAAATACAATTCGAAAAGTTCCGGTGGTATCACTGGTACGAAAGTAAAATACACCTGACGGATCTGTTTGAGCGATTATCTTATTGTCGAGATAAATGGATGCCCCGTTCAGTGGGAGCTTTGTTTCTGCGCTTATTATAGTGCCATGAACAAGTTTTAAGTTCCGGCCATCTGTTGGCGAAGAATTTTGTGAAGACAGATCACGTTTTTCAGTATTTATAATTTTCGACTTAATCACAATTCGATTTCCAATTATGTCGAAGTCTAAATCAAGTGGAACAAGTAAGTCGGTAAGTACTTTTTTTAATGGTTGATTTGTTTCATGCAGGCTTAACTTCGCATTTAGGTTTCCACTTACATTACTATAAATAATACCCACTTTGGCTTTCTTTCCGATTATCGTTAAAACATCCTTGAGTGGTTTATCGGTTACATCAACCGAAATTAATTTACTGAGATCCTGACCAAAAGCTTTGTTAGTCTGAGTCAGAGGGATTAAAACGAATAGACATAGAGCAATAAGACATATTCGTTTAAAAGCTAATTGTAAAAAAGGTCTAATAGGCATTTTAAAGTTGCGTTTAAATAGTGTTTTGAAAATTGCATAGGGAACTTGATTTAGGGCTGCCGGAGGCCGCCTCACATAGGGATGGAAAGGCAATAGCTTTCCCATGAAGTAAATTTTCATTTCTTTTTAGTTTTTAAATTCTTGACTGGAAAAGTGGTACTGTGCTGGCTATTGCAGCTTATGGTTTCGTTTTATTTAAGGCTCTTTACAACCACCATTAATGACAAATCCCCCGTTCTCTTCAATGACATTTCCATTGATAGAAACGGAAATTTGCTTGAGAATGACGGATAATGGTTGTGATGTATCGAAGTCTCCGAAACACAGGCAACTTGAAGTATTGTCGCCAAGTTTGATCGACGCGTCATAATATCGTCGTAAATCTGTTATGACCTCTTGAATAGGTGTGCCATTATATGATAGTATACCTGATTTTCTATTTAAAACAGACTGGACTTTAGACGAACTAACAGTTAGCTCTAAATCGCTTCGGTTAAAGAGGACTTTTTGCCCAGGTTTTAGGATAACATTTTTAGTAAGAGCAGATTGAGGTTGATTGGAACTTACCTTCACTATGCCGGTAACTACAGAAACTGAAAATATCTTGAGATTACTATAAGAGGTAATATCGAAGGAAGTGCCAACTACCTCCGTTTTCATGTTTCCGCTATGTATGATAAATGGATGTGCCTTATCTTTTGCAACCTGAAAAAAAGCTTCGCCATCCAAACTAACCTCACGAAATTTACCTATTAACTGATCCCGGTATTTAAGTTTGCTGGATGGACAAAGCCATATCGTAGTTCCATCGTAAAGTTGTATTCTTTTTTTCTCACCAATATTTGTCGCCAGCATTTTGAAATCTGCTCTGATCGTTTTATTTACTGTGAGTTCAGAGCGGTAAATGAGATAAATCGTAGCGCTGGCCATCAAAATAAATACTGCCGCCGCAGATAAAAAGATTTTAATAAACCTGGTACTGAAATCATTGTTCTTATTGCTCTTCCCGCTGACATCTTTAACCGAGGCCAAAAGCGACATTTTTACAGTTTCGATAGCTTTCTCATTTACAAATAGGCGGTCAGCCGCAGCCGAATCACCCTTTAATTCATCCGCTATGAAATTTCTTATTAATAATTCGTTCTCGGGCTTTTGAATTTCACTAAATAATAATGCTGCTTCAACTGCGGTGCATTGATCGTTTAAATATTTATCAAGGAGGGCTTTTAAATCCACTTTATTCAATGTCGTTTAATGCTATTATCCGAATTGAATTAATTCTCACTGCTGTGAATTAAAAATTATTTTAGATGGTTGAAAATTTTAGGGATTATTACCAGGAGAGCCAAATGTTGATTGGCAAGAAAATACTGCTTTATTGATTTGTTGGCTTTTACCAGGTGGTCGTTGATGGTATAAACGGAGATCCCGAGCAGTTCACTTACTTCTTTGTAGCTCTTTTCTTCTAAGCGACATAAGGTGAAAACAATCTTGCGTTGAGGGGGCAAGCTTTCTATCGCTTTATTGATGAGTATTTTGGTTTCGCTTTCGATTATTTTATCTTCTACTGGTAATACGTAGTCGATATTATTCTCTATTAACTGCTCAATAAGTCTTTGATCCTGAGCAATTTTTCTAAAATGTTTATATACTAAGTTTTCGGCGATTTTAAAAAGATAGGCTTTTATTGGTTTCTCGGGGTCGAGTGTATCGCGTTTTGTCCAGATTTTTAGGAAAACATCTTGAAGAATCTCCTGAACGATTTCTTCATCCTTAATGATGCGCAGAATTCTGCTGTAAAGATTGCGGCTATGTATATCGTAAAATTTTTCAAAGGCAATTTCGTCGCCATTTTTTATCGCGATGACTAAAACCTTTAATTCTTCATCGTTGAGTACCATAACTGCCTTGACTATCCACTCATATATAATTAGCGTCCAGGTTCGGATTGTGCTTTACGTGGGATTAGTTAACCCTTCCTTAGTTTCGGCTGCATTGTTAGCCTGGTGAACGTTGTACGCAGCAGCCACCAGGCCAATTAACTGATCTAAGAACAGGGCAAGCTTTTCGTCGGAGATTTCCGCTTTCTGGTTGCAATCTTTTAATGTCCAGCATTGAAAGATTTTCCAGGCGAACACCTTCATGGTTTCAGGAGTATTGACTACAAAAAAATTAGCCAATACATCTTTAAAAGGTGTTTCTAAGGAAGGACTGTTATCGAAATTTATTGCTCCCATACTAAACAGTTAATGTTTTGTCGAATGTAAATGCCATAGGGCGGACTCAACTTACCGAAACAAGGTACCCGCGAAGGACCCACCCACGATAAGCGAGCCCACACCTATGGCATATACCTATGGTATGGGCTATCACTTACGTCTCGCGGGTAGAAATTTCGCGGGTTTCTGTTCCGAGACAAAAGCAATTGCTTCAATTATTACGAGAAGAATTGCAAAACAAATATAATAATTTCAATTAAAAGTGGAGTTATACCTCCAATTTTAATTGAAATAAACTTCTGAACTTCCCATCATATTATTGGTGATGGATTTAGACATCGAAAACATAAAAAAAGAGTTTGCAAAAAACCTTGCTTCAGTCCGGAAAAAGAAGAAATTAACTCAGGACACTCTTGGCATCAAATGTGGTTTTGCAGACGGTTCCCAAATTTCTCAATGGGAACGAGGATTGTATGATTTGCAATTGTCACGAATAATACTTCTTGCTAAGGCTCTTGAAGTAGATCCGAAGGAATTACTCAATTTCACTATTTAGGTTTTAATCCAACCTAAATGAATAACCATATATATTAGCCCCCATAATAACAATAAAGCTATACCAAAATATAGCTGTCTACGATTTTTATTGCCAGTTTTTGTGGCAATTGTCGGCGGCAATTTTTTGTCGTCCTTAGTCCTCATTCCTTGCTAAATGAATGGCATTCAGTTGTTTTTAGAATACCGGGTTTAATCAATTGGTCTCTAAATATACCTACAAAATTATTAAAAGTGTTGTAATATATTACAACACTTTTAAGCAGTAAAAAGTCAATTTTCGCTTTTCTTAATTTTTTAAGTGGAGAGCGAAGCACATAAATTACTTCTTACAAGCTTTGGAAAGCATGTTGCTTCGCTGCGCAAAAAGAAAAAGTTGTCTTATCGCAAGGTTGCACAGCAGTGCGAATTGGAGTTTTCTACGATCAAAAAATATGAGAAGGGCGAGTTCAATATGACTTTTATCAGCTTGAGTGAGTTGGCTAAGGGACTTGGCATACCTCTTAAAGAATTAATGGATTTTTAATTGTGTCGTTGAAAACCGATAGTCGGTTGTGAATTAATTACATTTTCTTGGCTCTATTTTTCCTTATTTATTTTTCACTCTAACACTTTTCTCGTCTTCCTTAATTCGAAGCAGGTGCATGCGCGAAGATTTTAGGTAATGCTAAATCTTAAAATTTGCGTTATCTACATTAAGAATTCTACCGAACTTCGTAAACTATCATCGCACACCTCATGGATTTTGAATTAACATTACGATACCTATACGGAAAACCTCAATCTGATTTTGATGCTTTATTGATCCACCTCGAAGACATGATTGATACGTTTGAAAGGAATGTGGAAGCAACAATGACGCTTTATGGCCAGTCATATCTAAGTGAGAAAGAAAAGATTAAAAATACTTTTAGAGTGCAATGGAAAGCAGCTAATGAAGTTTACAAGGAAGCATATGAAGAAATCTCGGGTGATGATAGCGAAAAGAACGCTTGGGCAGCGCACAAAGCCAATTTCGCCTATATTGAAGGAGAAGAGCAATCAGCTGAAGAATTTGTCGATAGAAATCATCGAGAAATGATCGACCATTATAACAAATCTGCCACTGCTATGCTGTATTCTATACTGGAGGGGCAGTTCAGGAGATTTGCGGAGTTATTGAGGCTGTTAGGGAATCATATTTTGACGGTAGAAGATCTGGTACAAAAGAACTACCTGGATGGAATCGTAAAGTATCTTGAAAAAGTGATCGGACTGAACGTAACGACTATTAAACCTTACATAGAAAAACTACAACCTTTAAGGCTTTTGAGAAATAAGATCATGCACAACAATGGCGAGTTTCCGGATATTGAGGGTACCGAATTGTCTAAATTCGTTAAAGACTCTAATCATATGCTTGACTGGGAGCAGGAATTTGACGAAGCTGCTTTATGGACAGAGACCGTTGATGAGGTTAAACGTTACTACGTTTTGCGTATCAAAAACATCGAGTTCTTACAGCCGTTTTACAAGCTGATTCGGGAATTTTTTAATGAATTATTTTGGCTGGCTGATGAACATCTCAATCATCAGCCGATTGCGGAGCGGTTAAAATATGCTGCTGGCTTTGTGGGTAGAGAAATACGGGTAGAAAGTACAACTATCATTGAAGTAGATAAAGGGAAAAAGATCAAAGCAACTGTCATTAATGATGGAGAGGATGAACCAAAATCGTTTGATTTCAGCATTACCGTAACCCGTTCATCAAAAAACAAATTTGAGGTAATTAACCAGGTGCCCAATGCAGATAGATTGGATCGTTTGGCGGCATATATTCAAAAGAATCCGCACATCATTTTAAAAAGCGTGTTACAAGGCTTCAATATTGGCAACCGAACTACAGCCGTAAATGTAAAATTTTGCTAATGATTAGTACGTCTTTGTATAACTGGCCAACCTTTCTTCCAGCGCAAGCGATAGCAAAGGTTTGACCAGTTGTAAAAACAATTGTCTCAATTCACTGATTATTCCTCTTTAAAATACCCTTCGGTTTGATAGACAAATTTTAAAGTCAACCACCACGCATAGATGGCATAATGCTCGATACGGCGTTCATCCATGAAGCCATGCATCAATTCATTTCTAAAATTAACATTGGAGCTATCAAGGAAAAAACTTTGTAACTCCACTATAACCTCCTCGCCAAATACGCCGGTTAACTTTTGCAGTACCCCGCCAAATGTGTTTTCAAACTCTTCGTCTTGGTTGTAGTTCGTTACCGATATTTTTTTTAGCTCAGCCACATGCCGAAAGCTATTCTCAAGCTGAGGAACTAATAAGTGAGCCGACAATAAAAAATCGTTTTCAAAACCTGCAGCCAAACCACGTGCATAAATCCTAAGCCGGCTATTGGGTATAAAGGAACTTTTTATATCCACCAGATTCTGTAGCATAAATTCTTCCGGTGGGATACCAAAAATATCCATCTTATTTTTGATCATTTTCAAGAGGATAATCAATATTTCTCTGGCATTTAACCGTGCTTCATTCATTTTAGCAGCGTCGCCCTTAGTTGTACCGATTGGCTTGCCTTTAGTGGACAATCGGATATAAGTATCAAAAAATTGATCGAAAAATGTGGGTTCCGGCTTTGCGCCAGAAGGATTAAAAAGACTTTCTGTTAAAACAGGTATGCCTAACAACGTTCGCCAACCATCTTGAAAACTATTAATATTCATCTGGTTAACGGTTTCAAGAAGTTTGTCGTAATCAATTTCCGGGCTTATTTTAGCACCACCAACCGCTACCATTTTGATGTCATCCAATCGTGCAGCTTCCAATTTCGCGATTAAACGTTTTTTTACTTCCTGGCCTTCCTGAACATCGAAAACCAAATTCAGCGCAGCAGACAATTTATTTGAAAGTGTTGGATAATATGTATTGGGCTGACGTTCGGCAACAATCTGATCAGCTTCCTGCTCCAAAACAAGTGCAGCTTGAACATGGCGTTCTTGCTCATTAAACACGCCTATGCCCTGTAACCCATCTACACACCAAATTGCAGATTGATATTCCCTTTTTGACAAATATTCAGCTTTACGTTTCTCTAACAGATTTTTAAGCAGATTCTGGCTTTCTTCCTTGCCAAAAACAATTGTTAACTCAAAACAAATCCGGGAAAGCCAATAAGGAGAAGGTTTGCTCACAAGGATAGGTTTAAGGCGGTCAAAAATATCGGTTAACTGCCCACTAAATATTGCCTTTGCTTGTTTGATAACTGCCAGGTATCTAACCAAATACTCGAAATCTTCTTTGATCGAAAAAATATCATAATAGTAGCCAGCGACATTTTTGAGATGTTTGCCAATCAGTGTGCGATTAAGTACTATTTGTATATCCAGTACTCTGGCAAGTAATTCTTTATTATTAGTAATTGGTATGATGTCGATTTTAGTAAAGCGCTCTACCGTTTCGGGTTTATAATTTTCCCTGAGCATTTCTTCGCTAATCTGTCTGAGATCCATTTTCAGGATTAGCAGCAAATCGTCGATCAATTGCTTATCGAAATCACTTTTATTTTGAAGCTGCCAAATCGCAGCATGTAATTTACCTTTAAAAATGCCGTCAGGCACGGTTAACTGAACTTGTTCCATGGTGATTGAAATTATAGAACAAATTACGTAAATAGATGCGCAGTCTATCTGCGCAGTAAAATCAAAACAAACTCTAAGGTTGTTTTGACAATTCATCCCTTACCATAAAACGGTCGTTTACCACTCAAAGAGATGGCGTCAACTATGTATTATGTTAAGAAACTGATATGCTTAAAAAGCCTTAGTTTGAGGTATATCGTATTGACCGCGTTTTACTCAAATAATTGCTGACTTCCAGTATAATATGTCTTACGTTTATCAAGTTCTGCTTTAAGAATAGGTTCACCGTTAAGCGTAAGTGTTTGTTTCGGGCGGTGTACCTGTAAAAAATCGCGCTCTTTTTCAGTGATGGTGTCCGGGAAAAGAAAAAGAATGTGATTTTCAGCATCTGTTAATACTCCTCTGATTGCCTGACTAAGGATTTCAATATTGCTCTCAGGAATTTTATTGGCTTTTGAAAAAGGCGATATTTTTGCGGCGTAAAGGATTTCATCCACATAAGCGTTACCTATACCCTGAACTGTTTTACCATCGGTCAATACCGTTTTGATCGGCTTTGCACTTTTTTTCAAAGCAGATTGCAGATAGCCATCCGGCATTTGCATGGCATCGGGCACTGGGGAGATAACCGGATCAAGGGTTAACATTACTGATTTTTGCCAGTCTGTTATTGCTAACCCGGTACCATCAGAAAACAGCAATTCCACGATAGTAAACTTGTTTTCATTCTTGCCTTCATACCAGTGCATTGAGCCATAAAGCATCAGATGTAGTCCCAATAGGTGATTTTGCCCGAACTCAAAGAATAGCTGTTTGCCGATTCGTTTCACTGCCGTTAATACTTGGCCTGTAAGGGCTGCATCAAAATCGGCTTCAGTCGTTTTGATTTTGCGGGAAACAAGTATATGGATAGCGGTAAGCGATTTACCAACAAGGCGTTTGGTCAGGTTCGCGCTAAATACGTTCAAATCTGGAATTTCAGGCATAAGAATTTGCTTTAATTATTTGTATTCACTTTCGACGTGCAAGCCGATTTCTTCGATGATTGAGTCCGGCAATATAACCCCGGATTCCTGTATCCACGTCCAATCATCCGTATGAGCGATCGTCGCCATAAACCGGCCATCGAAAATCACCTCATAACCTTGTGGCTGCATGACTACCTTACAGTTCACGACTTTTCCAGCATAAACCAAATCAAAATTAAATGCTGGGTTTTGCTCTTCCATTATTATTTAATCAAGGGTGTTTCCTGGCAGATTGATATTTAGGCCCAGTTGGTTATTGAGCGTTGTTATAAAAAATTGATACAAGGATAGCGAAGGTGCGTCACCGGCATGAATAAAAAAGTATAGTGACTGAAGTCCCTTTTCCTTCCATATTTTCAGACGTTTGGCCCACTCTTCCAATCTTAGATAATCTATACGATCATCACCACAGGCGACAAAACGGATAAACGCATGTGGCGTAGGTAATTCCATGTGCAGGCAATCCCTTCTACCCAGGGTATCAGTGATAACCGCGCCTATGTTTGTTTCTTTCAAAAAACTAAAAAGATCACCTCTATGCCGGGGATCAATCCAGTTTTTATTTCTGACCTCAACAAATAGCGGAACGTCGGTTGGCAAAGTAACTAAGTATGCTTTGAGGTCGGAAAAGGTTTTTGGTGAAGTACCTTCGGCCATTTGAAGAAATACAGGACCAAGATTTTCCCTTAACACCGCGATGCTCGTGTAAAATTCGTCCGTTTGCTGTTCTACATTTTTGAACCTGCGGATATGGGTAATGCTCTGCGGGAACTTCGGGCAAAATTTAAAATCTGCCCTGTCCCTGACCAACTCTTTCCAGGCGGCCATTCGTTCCGGCGGCATCGTCTGATAAAAAGTGGCGTTGAGTTCGATGGCATTAAAGTGCCTGACGTAATATTGTAGGAAATCCTTGTCTTTGGTGTAATGGGGATAGATGACTCCTGACCAATTTTTATACCCCCACTTAGGTGCCCCAACATGCGCTACAAACGGGTTGGCATTCTCTTCGCTTGCTAATGTGGCCGTGGTCAGGTTAGTATCTGCCGGTAAATGATAATCGAAGCTTGAAATATCTATATTTTCTTTCCCAAAGTTCATAGGTCGAAGTTATGTAATGATTTTAAAAAATATGGGGCTTAGTCTTCGGGTTGCACGTGATCAGAACAAATTGGATTGCACTTGAGGAGGTTCATCCTGGTCGTAAACAGGCAACTTTCCACCCCAATCGTAGAACGCGTCCCGCTCTTTACCCTCCGGCTGTGCTTTACCTCCCCGAATCGAGAATACCGGATAGTGCTTAATTTGATCCGATGGAATGCTATAGTGAAAGATTTCATCAATATCATCATCGCTTAAGTCATCCAATACCCATGCCTGTTCCATTTCTTTAGTCAGAAATAAAGGCATGCGGTGTTTGTTGTCGCCATCGTTATGAATCCAGCTCATCTTCTCGTTAGCCCCGCGAGTGAGCATGGCGAATGAAGCAAAACTGTATATTTCGCCCGTAGAATGATCGACCTCCTGACTTACCTGGTACAATGCCGGAACATAAAACTGTTCACGACCAACGAGGCTGACATGATATGGGATTTTGTTTTTAAAGCCTTGAACTTTACGATGTTCATAGATACCGGTTGCCGGAATAAGGCAGCGGTTCTTGCGTAACTTATACCAATAGGATCTTTTATCTTCAATGACACGCTCGGAGCGTGCATTTACGTAGTTTCTTCGTTGTATTTGCCGTTGCTTGGGATCGTCAACAAATATCGGCACAACACCCCAACTCATATTAGCCAATGCCAGCATCTGCCGGTTAACTACTATTGGATGAGTGGGAAAGCTCTCGCATGTCACATGGATCATATCATTTGGATAATGCGCCAGATCGGGCGACAGTTTGATTCCTTGGAAATCCTTGGTGACTATTTGTATTTCTGAATGAAAGCTAATATCCCTGCACATGAGAATTTATTTAATCATATCATAAAAGAGCGCCGTGTGACTTTGATCGCCTGAACTGATCTCCGCTTTTAATCGCCCGTATTCAACAAATATACGCACATCGTAGTGATCTTCCTTTTTCATGCGGATATGATGGATATACGCTGAAACGGCTTTGGCATAGGCTTTTTGCAAACGTGCTTCATGTTTCGCATCAATGGTACCGGCAAAAAAAACGCCGATACCTTCAGCCGGCTTGAGCAGTTTGATTATATTTTGATATTGAGTGAGATCGAGCAGGTTTTGTGCTTTACCTTCATTAGAACGCAATTCACGTTCATGCAAATGCGCTTCATATTCCTGTTCATAAGCGGAAAGCAGAAACGTTTTCTGTAAGGGCTGTCCAGGCCATTGAAAACGCTGGATGACCACATGCGGTTTACCCATCGCCATCAGTTTCCGGATCGTATCCTCCTTGATGCGTAAAAATGGATTATAAAACAAGTTATCAGCCATTTAGCCTATCCTCCAAAATTATTTTCAAATATAAACAATTTGCTAATATTTTTAGTATTAGTTTTGTTCTCCGTTTTCTAAACGAACAAAATCAATCATGATGTGATTAAAAACTGATCGTGTAATAATAATTCAAGGGCATAAATGAGCACAGACCGCCAAATCATTCACATGGACCAGGATGCATTTTTCGTATCCGTCGAAGTTCGCAAAAATCCTGAACTGATAGGCAAGCCGGTAATCATCGGTAGTTTGTCGGATCGCGGTGTAGTGGCCTCGTGTAGCTATGAAGCACGAAAATTTGGTATTCACTCCGCCATGCCCGCAAGGATGGCCCGTATGCTTTGTCCTCATGGCATCTGGATCAGAGGCAATATGGATGAGTATTCCAAAGCATCCCATGAGATCACGGATATCCTTAAAGCAAATGTGCCGCTGATTGAAAAAGCCAGTATTGACGAGCATTATATCGATATGACCGGCATGGACAAGCATTTCGGAACCCTGCGTTATGCTAAAGAATTGCGCGCCATGGTCATGAAAGAAACGGCGTTGCCCATATCATTCGGGTTATCGGTCAATAAAATAGTTTCCAAAATGGCCACCAACGAATGTAAGCCAAATGGGGAACTGAATATAGAAAAGGCTGTTGTACAGCCTTTCTTAAACCCTTTGTCCATTCGGAAAATCCCCGGTTTGGGCGAGAAAACCTTTGTGAAACTGAGTGATATGGGTATCAAGCGGATTCACGAACTGGCGCAGGTACATCCCGAATACATGAACAGCATACTGGGAAAGAATGGTATTTGGCTGTTACAGAAAGCGCAGGGTATCGATGAATCGCCGATCATTCCTTACCAGGAGCAAAAATCCATCGGTACGCAATCCACATTCAAAAATGATAGTATCGACCTGGTATCGATTAATTATTTACTAACCTCTATGGTGATGGATCTGGCTTTCGAGCTGCGCCAAAAGCAAAAACAGGCCGCTTGTGTAACCGTGACAGTGCGTTATTCGACGCGGGAAGATGTGACGAAACAGGCCACTATCCCTTATACTGCTTTGGATGCTCCGCTCATCAAAAAGGTTAAAGAGCTTTTTAAACAGGCTTATCAAAAGCGATTGCTTATACGTCTGGTTGGTGTGCGGTTATCCAATCTGGTCAATGGCTTTGAACAGATAGATTTATACACGGAATCAGAAGAACAATACAGTCTTTGCCAGGCGATGGATAAAATCCGTCGCCGGTTTGGCCCCGATGCCATCAAGCTGGCGTCAGGTATCAATCTTAATTTATAGTGAGCCATGTATCTGAATGTCCACTCCCAATATAGCTTACGCTACGGCACAATGTCGATCCCGGCATTAGTGGAGGAAGCTATTGCGCGTGGTGTAACGCAAATGGTGCTCACGGATATTAACAATTCAACGGGTATTATGGAGTTTATGCGGGAGTGCGATGAGAAAGGCATTAAGCCCATTGCCGGCATGGAGTTCAGGCGGGATAAAAAGCTGCTATATTTCGGCATTGCGCGGAACAAGGAAGGAATGAAGGAGTTGAATGATTACCTGACCGAACACAACCTGGAGCAGAAGCCCCTACCTGACCTCGCACCAGCGTTTACAAATGCTTATATCGTTTACCCATACGGCCACCAGGAACCGCTGAAAGAAAATGAATACCTGGGCATTCGTTACCATCAGCTTAACCGGTTGTTTAACACTGATCTGACAGGCATCAAACAGAAACTCCTGGCTCTACAGCCGGTGTTCGTAAACGATAAGATCGAATATCGCTTACATGAATATTTGCGGGGTATTGATCTGAACGTCGTACTGACCGAGGTTACACCGGACGATAAATGTGCGCCAACTGATATGTTTCTTCCGCCAGGACAGTTAGAGGCTAAGTTTGCCCGGTATGCTTTTATACTGGATAATACACGCAACCTCATGAACAGCTGTGTGATGGATTATCCCAAAGGTCGCATCAATTTAAATCGGAGAACATTCACCGGTAACAAAAAAAACGACCGGGAGTTGCTGGAGAAGCTGGCCTTGAGCGGTATGGAATACCGTTATGGTAAATCTGACAAAGAGGCGTTGCGCCGGGTTAGGCATGAATTGAAGGTTATTTATGAATTGGACTTTTGCGCCTACTTCCTCATCACCTGGGATATTATCCGGTATTCCAGTTCTCAGGGCTATTACCATGTTGGCCGGGGTTCTGGCGCTAACAGCATTGTCGCGTATTGCCTGAAAATAACTGATGTGGACCCGATTGAGCTGAACCTTTATTTTGAACGGTTCCTGAATGCGCAACGGACCTCACCGCCTGATTTTGATATCGACTATTCCTGGGATGAACGGGAAGATGTGCAGGATTATATATTTAAGCGCTACGGCAGTCAGCATACTGCCTTATTAGGCACGATGTCAACTTTCAAAGATCGGAGCATTATCCGCGAAATTGGCAAAGTAATGGGCCTGCCCAAAGCTGAAATTGATGGTTTTACTGATCCAACCAGGCTGGCTTTCAATCGTGATAACGATGCCTTTAAAAAGATCACCGCCATTTATGAGCGGATGGCCAATATGCCTAACCAGCGCTCGATTCATGCCGGTGGCGTGCTGATTACAGAAGAACCCATTACTTATTATACCGCGCTTGATCTGCCTCCAAAAGGGATGGCTACCGTACAGTGGGATATGTACGAAGCGGAGAAGATTGGATTTGACAAATATGATATCCTCAGTCAGCGGGGAATCGGACATATTAAAATGGCGGTTCAACTGGTTGAGGAAAATCAACAACGTAAGATTGACATTCACCAGGTCAAAAATTTCATGAAAGATCCGGTGGTCAACGCCAATTTGCGGGTTGGAAACACGAAAGGTTGTTTTTATATCGAGTCTCCGGCAATGATCCAGCTAAACCGTAAGCTGGGGTGTGATAGTTATCTCGTGTTGGTCGCCGCAAGTTCGATTATCCGGCCAGGCGTAGCCAGTTCCGGAATGATGGGCGAGTATATTAAAAATCATCACGCACCGGACCAAGTGAAATACCTGCATCCGGTGATGAAAGAACAGCTTGAAGAGACCTATGGTGTGATGGTGTACCAGGAGGATGTAATTAAAGTTTGTATTCATTTCGCAGGCATGGACGGAACGGATGCGGATATCCTCCGGCGCGGCATGAGCGGCAAATACCGTTCAAACAAAGAATTTGACCGGTTGGTGGAGCGTTTCCATGAAGGTGCGTTGAATTTGGGCCGTCCGGAGGCAGTAGTTAAAGAGGTGTGGCGGCAGGTTGCCTCTTTTGCGGGTTACAGTTTTTCCAAAGCACATTCGGCCAGCTTTGCTGTAGAAAGCTATCAAAGCCTTCACCTGAAGACCTATTTTCCGCGGGAGTTCATGGTTGCAGTGCTGAATAATTACGGGGGATTTTATGACCGGGCGTTGTACGTGCAGGAGTTGCAAAGGTCGGGAGGCATTGTTCATTTGCCATGCGTGAATAACAGTGACAGCCTGGTGAATATTTCAGGAGTCGATGTTTATCTGGGATTTGTCGGTATTCACGGCCTAAATGAGGAACTTATTGAAATGATCCCGGCAGAACGCCGTCAAAATGGGTCATATCAAAGCTTAGAAGATTTTGTAAAAAGAACGGGGATTGGTTTAGAGCAAACGATCACGCTGATTCGTGTTGGTGCGCTACGATTTACAGGAAAAAGTAAAAAGGAACTGCTTTGGGCGATACACCTGTTATTAGGTGCGAAAACAAAGCCTAATAATAATGCGGAGTTATTTAAGGTTGAAACTAAGAATTACTCCCTTCCTGTTTTGGTCAATACGCGGTTAGAGAATGCGTATCATGAACTGGAGTTGCTGGGTTTTCCCGTTAGCATGACCATGTTTGAACTTTTGCAAACAGATTACAGAGGTGAAATCTGTGCGAATGATCTGATCAATCATGTTGGCCAGCAGGTAAAAATGGTAGGCCTGTACGTATGTGAAAAAACAGTTCATACGAAATACAATCAAAAAATGTGGTTTGGTAACTTTCTCGATGTAGAAGGCAACACATTCGACACGGTACACTTTCCTAACAATACCCCTACTTATCCATTTCGTGGGGCCGGATGTTATTTGATACTTGGGAAAGTTGTTGCAGAGTTTGGGTTTGCCAGTTTAGAAGTGCTCAAATTTGCCAAACTGCCAATCTTCCCAAATCCCGTAATTTCTTAAACGCAATATAACAATGGATAGAATAATCATTAAATGCCTGATTGCCGGTCAGGAAATAGAGTTGCAATTCGATAAAAAGGCTATGCCAGGCGAAATCGGCCCATGTTTCATGATTTCTGAAGGAGGTTGTTTCAAAGGTTATATCTCCAGGAAAAAAGATGGCGCTTATCAAACTTTAGGCGTACCTTATTTTAACGTTGATGATTTACGTGTTATTGGCGATAGCTTAAGACAGCAGGTAATATAATGGAACGAATACTATTTGTTATCCACTAATAACTCAATGGTTGCCTCGTTCATAGTTTCCATCATTTTACCAAACATGATCATCAAATTTTTGAGTAGTTCGATATGGACTTTGCTATACTCTAATGGCTGCTTTTTATAAGCACTTTCTAACACTTCAAGTTGTATTCTATAGCTATGATAATGCCTATAACCAGTGCTATAGTAGGCTTGGATGACTCCTGGCCATACGTGCTTCGGGTAATGATTGGCAAAATCCTTGAAACTATAGTTTTGCGGATTTTTCGCCATTTCCTTTTTCCAGTGATCTAAGTACCCAGAGGCCTTTATAACATCGGTTATCGGTACATCAAATTCAGGATAACTGATGATTATTTGCTCTATCTGATCAAATGTTTGGATATCCTTGCCAGTTATATTTCTGGCGTTTTCCAATATTGAATTCTGAATATGTTTTTGCTCTTCAAGCTCAGGGCTTCCTTCAAGTGCATGAGCTATCTCTGCTGCAGTTCCTTCCCTTAAAACATTCGCAATGATCTCTACTTTATCGGATGTCATCAGATCGTTCAGAGAGCAATAGTCAGAATTAGGAACCAACTCTACACCGGCATCAGCGTATGCTTGTGCAACTAAACGCGAGCAAAATTGCCGATTTGCTTCAGTAGCATCAATATCAGGTTTTTTCAGTACCGCTTTGGCTTCAGCTAATGAGTATTGGGTACCGACTTTTTTACGCACGCTGTTCATCGCATTTTGAATAACTTTATCGTCGCTACTTTTGAGCCGAAGCGCTATTACATCGTCTTCTAATTCATACAGGTCGCGCATTGGGTTATCTGCCTGCACTCCTAAATCGTAAGAATGGATATAGCTGGAGTCACCTACATATAAAATGGCGTGATGATATTTGCATCCGGTTACACGATTCATCAGCGCGCTTAGCTCACGACTTGAAATCGTTAATAAAATATCTCCTGGTTCTAATTTAGTAAGATCTAAAACAAACTTATTATTTGATTCTGGCATGGTATAAATTGAGTTTGCAAAATTAAGCTGATTTTTTGGGGTTACCCGAATTTAGATTTAATAATCGGAGGTAGAATCTTGCATGACTATTTATAAGCTGTAGAAAGTCATATTAATTCTTGCGGGAAAATATATCGCTTATTTGGAGAGAGAGGTTTCGCAGACTTGCGATACCATTGTAAGGAAATGGGTAATGACTAAGGTTAGAAAATATAAAGCCCCATAGCACTCGCTGCATGGGGCTTTAAACCTAAACCTTATCACAATAAATGTCTCAAATGACATTTAAGAACTTGCAAGTTATAAAAATTTATAAAATCCTTAATAACGCTGGTTTCGCATTTTATTACGCATGTATTCCTGGAACCCGCGTTCTTCGGATTTACGCTGCTGGTATCTCTTCATGCGGTTGTTCCAACCTCTGAAAAAAGGCACCCAGATTCCAAAAGCAATTAAAAAAAATATGGCTTTGGCAGAGAACTGCTTAGTATTCGTTGCGGCCATCATCAGGCCGCATGAAATACAGATGGTAAAGATAAAATAGACAAATGTTTTCATAGCTTCAATACTTAAAAATACTAATTTTATTAGTCTATTGCAAGCTTTTTTTTATTAGTTTAACTCATAAACGCCATTGTTTCGCCGTGTTGCTAACACCAGTTCGCGCAGTGTTTCTACCAGGTCAGAGCACGGAATACCACGTAACCAGAGGTTTCGGTTTTCGGGATCGGTGGTCTTTAGGTTCAAATCCATCAGTCGCATGATTTGGAGCCAAACAGGTTGGATAAGCACATAATCTTTTATCCTGAATAGTTCGACCGTATCCACTCTTTTAAAAATCAGGCCCTGGCAAATCTGAAGGTATTCAGCGGTGATCAGGTATTTGATATGACGGATGTACCAGTACCGATAGGCAGCCATAAGAATGGCAGTCAGACTGAACCAGGTCAATCCGGGCCAAAAGCGCCAGGCCAGTAGCAAGATAACGATGGCAGTTACCAGATAACCAAATATCCGCATAAAAGCGAAGGTCGCGGCCGGTCGGATCAGCAGCGTTTCGGGTGGTGTAAAATCAGATGTTTCCATAATTAAGCCGTTAATGATTTTTTTCGGCAAGCAAAAGTTGCAGCCAGTTGAGATGTTCTGTTGGTTTCGATGTGCCACACCGAAAGCGAAAACCTGCCTGTTTACTGAAAGCGTTCAGGCTGAATACATCAGCCTGAACGCGGTAAGCCTGGTTCCTGAAAAATATGTCGAGTTGCCCCGCTTCATGACGAATAGAAATCGGCTTTCTTCGGATCGCGGCAGCGATACTTAAATCCATTACCGACCCTAAAAGGCTGTTTTCGGTTGCAAGTACATATGATTTGTGTTTACCGAGTGTGCTTAGCCTGGCACGCTGAATCAGTGATAAAGCACTGCCGGTAGATAATAGCAGGAGACTGTCGAGGTCGTTAAATGCCGGTGCATGGAAGTGCAGCCAGGCAATGGCTTCCATTGCCGACGTGCTTACCACTATTTTTTTTATGGTAGCAATGTTTGGAGCGCCAGCCTGCCAAAATTCATCGGTCACCGGGACCCGGTGAAAGCCGATACCGTAAGTTTCGGCCTCGTTACCATATTTAAACAGGATATTTCCGGCAGCATCAGACTGAAAAGATGGTGCCAGCCAGGCTTGAATTTGCGGGTTTATTCCAAGCCAGTCGAGGTAAGGATGCATTATCGGGAGCCGGTTCGGGAGTACGAGCGTTCGTACTCCTTGTTGTTACTTTCAGGCTTTTGCGCCATGGTTTCCCGGCGATCTTGTTTTTGAAACTGTTCAAGATCGCTGTAATAGCCTTTGCTGTTCTCTGTAGCTTTGGCATCATGTTCTTTGTGCCCGAACAGTGCTTTCAGGCCATGATAGACGGCATACGTCAACCCGCCATCCATAATGACCGAGGCGATCAGCAACATTTTGTTGGAGCGCAAACCTTCCTTTTCTTTCGCTGAAAACTGAACCTTTGTGCCGTCCTGCAATTCGACTTCTTTACCCTTGCGGTACCGTTCCTTTTGATCGAGTGACAGATCCTCGCCATTAATGCGGTCAGGTACCAGGATACGGCTCTGATCAGTTACGATAAACTCATTGGTTTCTTCATCAAACTCAATGAGGATATCCTGTGGATCACCTTCATCGTCAAAAATCATTTTCTCAATGTTGGGTACGTGCCCTTCTTCGAGGTTCAGGGCTTCGGTATCCGTCAGATAAGGCAGCTGTGGCGCTTCTTTATAAATTGGATGAACCATGAGTTCCAGGCCGCCTTCCTTAGCAGGCCTAACAGAGAGTTTGGCATCAAACTCGGGCAGGTTAAGTTCCGGCGCGAACTGATTTTTAAGGCGCAGCATTTCCGTGCGCCTGCCGGATAATAAAGTCATCAGGTTATCCTGGTCAATGGTTAACTTTCCTTCCCTGGCCAGACCTACCTTTTCCAGTTCATTGTATGGAAGCTGTTGCGCTTCATAAAGTTGTTGTTTCATTTAGCTTATCTTTTAAAACGGTTTCCGGCATTGTGTTCGATATCCTGAGCAACCACAGGTTCATTTTCCTGTTGCTGGCCTTCTTTATTGCCTTCCTGCTTAGTTTGTTCCTCTCGTTTTTCGCCCTGCTGCTGATCTTGTTTGAGGTCGAGCGTTTCGGCGCTACCAGGACTATTTAACTCTTTAAGCAAGGATTTATAAAGCCCCATCGAAGGAGTGATCCTGATTTTCTGATGGCTGGTCAAGTCTTCAATCTTGACCGCATTTTTCGATTGTTTTTCGATGATTCTGTAAGTGGTGTTATTGTAGGGGATTTCCAGGCCTACTTCCAGTTTACCCGATTGGGATTGGTTTTGCTTTTGATCCTGACTAACTTCCTGCTTTTGGGCTGGCTGACGCTCGTAGAGCATGACGTAATCGGCGATTTTCTGGGCGTCGTTTGCCGCGTTAAATAACTCACCCGGTTCTTCGGCAATCAGTTTGGCCCAATCCTTTGTCATGTTGGCATGTTCGCCAAGCTCGTAAGGCAGGTTAAGCTGTGCGCTCATGAAAACTGCGGCGATGTTGGTGCGGAGTGATTCTCTGACGATCTGATCTGATTGCGGCAGATCTGTTTCCGGACGGTTAAGCCTGGTTTCATGGGAGGTTGCTGCGGCAACTTCGCGTAAAGCGGCGGCATAATATAACTCTGGTCTGTCGAAATCTTCCATCGATGAAATTTGAATAGCATCCTTCTCCCGGTCGTAAGTGGTCATGAGGCCCGCCGGTTCAATTTTGATCTGGCTGTTATCGATAATGACCTGTGCCCGCTCCATCGGGGTCTTTTCATGCGGTTTCACCTCGCCGGATTTGAGGTTCATCAGGTCTTTGCCGTTGAACATCCTCGCTGTTACCGCGACCGGTTCATCCAATTTGACCCGCTCCATCTTTGGTGCGCCGTTTTCTTTAACTACGGGCTGGCCGTTTTCAGTCTTTTGGCGTAGTTCACGCGTTGAGTTAAACTCAATATCGACTCCGTAGGCACCGCGCTTTACCGGAGTGCGATTGAATTTTGCCTGGTCATAGGTAAGCCAACGGGGATCGCGACGGTTCTGCATCATCAATACAAGTGCTGCCGCACCCCGGTAAGGTTGCTTTGTACGCGCATTGATCGGCGTGTTAAACTGAGATGTACCATCTTCTCTGATGGCTTTAGTGAAGATCGATCTGTCTTCATTTAACAGGCCAGCCATTTTTTCGGCAACCTGTTCTGATAGCGGTTTTTGATTTTCGCTCATGGGATTAATGATTAATTGTTTCTTGATTTTTTAATGCCGCCGATAGAAAAGTCAGCGGGTTGATATACCCGTTATAGTACCGGATGGAAAAATGAAGGTGTTCAGCGGTGATCCTGCCCGTGGCACCGCTGATGGCGATGGGTATGCCGCAGGCTAATGAATCACCGGTGGCAACCAGGCACATCGAAAGGTGCCCATAGATGGCGCATAGCGGGCCATTTTGTATTTTAATAAAAATGCCGATAAAAGGATGATAACCGACTGAAGCTACCCGACCTGGGATGGCTGCATAAACGGTGTCGCTATGGGCACGGAGGTCTACACCCTCATGAAAGCAATCTTTGCCAGTTAATGGATGAATGCGGTTACCGAAGGATGAGGTTACGCGGAGGTGTTTCAATGGTAAACTCACTTGCGCATAAGCGGGGCCAGTCATAGCTAAGCAAGCAGCTAAGACCAGGTAACAGGTTCGCTTCATGGTTATTTTTTCTGAATGACTGATTGAGTTTCTTTCTCGGGCGCTGTAGCCGGAGGCGCACTTTTTTGGCGGAACTGTTTGACAATTGCTTCTGTTTCGCTGTTTATGCGGTTGAAGTTCTGGCGGAGGATTTCATCCTTTTTATCGCCGAAATGATAATAAACCGGAAGGTCACGATAGTTCTTTTCTTCGAGTGCTATTTCTTCCGCATTCAGGTTAACGCGGCAATTAATTGCCGAAGTTTCAAACTGACCAGTGTAGGTCTGCTGAACGTCCGCCGCCAGGAGGCCGACCATTTCGCCGGTATTTAAGGATGCCATTTTACCTGCTGGTATCAAGGCTTCCAGTTTTTCCTGTAGCGATGTAGATGTTTTGTTACGGTCAATGGAAAGGCTTTCGCCGATCTGTTTGGATTTACCAAACAGGCGTTCGAGCCAATCCAATGTTTCTTTATTTCGTACCGCACCGGCCAGTACGTTACCCACTACGGAGGTAATTGTTGCCGCTGTTTCTTTGCCATACTGCTGGTTAAATTGCGGCAACTCTTGCAACCCCATTAAAATGGCCACCTTATTGGATCTCGCAACTGCCAAAATATTCTCGATGCGGTGAGTATACAGGGTGGGAATTTCATCGATGACCAGCGCTGACGGGAGATTGCCTTTGTTATTAAGTAGTTTGGTCAATCGGTTAATGACTACTGAATAACAGGCCGAATTGATATTTTGCGTATTAGGATCATTCGCGATCACCAACATTCCAGGTGTTTCCGGTTCGGATATTTTGAGGTTAAAATCGTCCCCGGAGAATACCCAAAAAGTTTCCTTTGTCGCTAACCGGCTGATGAAGATTTTGAGTGTGCCGACTTGGCCCTCCAACTGGTCGAAAGCTTTTGCCATAAAAGCGCTCTTAAATGGCGACAGTAACGATACTAACTCCGGTTCAGAAAAGAGGGTATTGAAAATATCCTCGTAGGAATGATTTAAAAACGATAACACATGCGGCAAGCTCGAAAACTTACCGGTCTGGTGCTTACTGAAAAAGTAAATGCAGGCAGACAAAAAGTTGATGGCCGATTGCGTAAAAAACTGGTCGCTGCCGCCTGATTTATCACCTTTTTTCATCGCCTCTACCAAACCTTCGGCGCTTTCAGATGCATCGGCGAGAGATTGAAGGTAATCGCTTCGCCAGGGATTAATACGCCTGCTTCGCTCGGGATCGGTCAGGTTGATGACGTGGAAACTATGCTTCAGGCATTTGCCGTGCTGTTTGGCGAGCAGGTAATGGTAGTATGCAACCTTGCCTAAATCAGGGTACTTGTAATCATATAGACAGACGCAAAACTCTTTAGCGATAATTTGCCGCAGGTATGGGCAAACAATGCCAAAGGATTTTCCAGATCCAGGTACGCCTATAAGAAGCACACCTTTAAAGGGGTTTGCTATAGGTATGTACCCGTTATGCACTTTCTTATTGTAGTAGAACTGCATCGGGATGTTGACCGAATAAGGCGTTTCCACCGGCTTGAGCGGCTGCATAAAGCTTTCGCCTTCCACATTCCATTTATCCTTACCGAGGCCGGTGCGAATAAATTTGGAGATGTTGTCGCAGCTAAGGCTAATCATGATGGCTCCCGTTAGAGAGGCGGCCATATAAATGAGATTAAACCAGCTGGTATGGCCGAATGCATCGGCAGAGTCCCGGTTGTAGCAGATCGTGCTACCAAAAAATAGCAACAGGCCGATAGCTAATGGATAAAGGATCTGGGATTTGGGATTGAGGTCTGTTTGTTTCTTTGCTAAAGTGCCCACGCTGACCAGGCAGATGAGCAGTAGCGTTGAGAGTTTACTGTAAAGCAATTGCTGGTAAATCGGTATTTGGCTGATCTTATCGAGCGCATGCGCAAGGATGCCCCAGAATGGGGCTTGGGGATAAACGAACACACAAAATTCCAGTGCGATAGAGACATAGATCAGGCATTGCAAAAAGCCGTGCAGGCGTTGTTGCTCACGTGTTTCTTCCATGAAATTGTAGTATTTGAGAATTTGAAAAGCAGATGCCGGGGCACTGTTACCGGGAAATGTAACCTGCTGAACGCACCCTAACAGGGGTTTGGATTGAAGGATATTTGATCGCTATGAAGGGCGATCTTCTGGTATTAGCCTGCTTAACTCCGTTTAGAGGTTCATCGTGACCTATGGTAGGTATTGGATGGTGTTTCAACGTCCGGTTGAATATCAGGAACTATGGGTTGTTCCATTTCAATCGTCTGCAGGTTAGCAAGGGCATTTAAATATGCATTAGTTGGCGGGTGTTCCTGATAGTCGTGCGAGTAATCCCTTAGCGTCTTCAGGTTATAAAAGGAATTATAAATTTCCTGGCCATTGATTGTTATGGTAGCGATCAGCTCCATTTTATTGGCCCGCATGCCCTGGGAATCTGTGGCGGTAAATTGCAGCCTGGTGCTATCCGGTATTTCAATGATCTTGCCCCGCTTATAATCCTCCTGCTGTTCTTTGGATAACTGATAGCCGTTAACCTTTTCCGGTGCAATGAGATCGTTCACGTCAGTTTCCAAAAACTGATTGGTTTCCCGGTCATATTCTATCAGTACGTGTTTGGGTGAACCGTCAATAGCGGTCACCTGCTTTTCGATGACCAGTTGCCGGCGCGATTCCAACAGATTCATTTCTTCCTTTGACAGGTGATTTGGGCCGGTGCTTTGTAAATACACGGGGCTAATCAATAAAACGGGTACCCCTTGTTGATTCCTGATGAGCGATAGCTTTGCCTGGAGTGAAGCGATCTTCATTTCTGCAAATTCAAGGTTTCGGAGTTCAACGAGGCGTGTCCGTCGTCCGCCTAACAAGGCATTTTTATCGGTGGGTTCAAGAAAGATGAGGTCACCTTGAACAAGGTCTACGGCTGCGAGGCTCTTTAATGGTAAATCCTTTTCGCTAAATGATTGAGGGTTTAGCATATTGTTTTGTTTAGGAGGTAATGGACTTCAGTAGATAATTGGCAATGCATATCCTTTATCTGACCGATGGGATGATGTCAGCGTTAAGTATATCTTTATAAGGGATATGTAGAGAAATAACCCTGCCTGATAACTGCTTTTCATTAAGTTCAACCCGCAATAGCTTATTGCCAGGGAAGGTGAATTTCTTGAATACAAAAATGTTCCGGTAATGACGCGCGAATTGGGTCTGCTCAAAAAGAATAAACTCCGGTTTTATTTCGAGGGCCTGCACAGTTGATGCTTTGGTAACTTTCTGATCTTCGATGGTAAATCGAAAATTATCAATTTCATAGCTCAGCTTGCTTCGGTTGACATAGCCCAGATCAAGAAAGATATAATCGCCGAACGTGTATACATGATTAAGCCTGGCTTTGATATCGAATGCTTTGGCGTGCCGTAGGTTGGCTTCCGGGCGAAAACAAAGCAGGTTCGTGCTTAACCTTTTAAGTTCTGGCTGAGATAGACTAACCCCGATATCGAGCGGCCTCGTCTCCGAGGGTTGAATTTCTATTTCAGATTGGATGGCCCCCCCATCCGACGCAGACCATTCAATACGGTATTGCGCCAAAAACTTTTCACCGGCGATGGTTACTATGGCTTCACGACCAGCAATTTTTGACGAATCCGAACGATAACGGATACGCAGCACGTTTTTTACCGGCAGATCTCCGACAATACTTTTAGAGGAAATATCCACGTATTGAATAGGTTCAGGGGAAATAAAGTGTACCGAAAGGCTGTCGGGTAAATAAACTACGGGTAAGTCTGATTTACGGGTGCCCTCGGGCAAATTGATTTTTTGGGCATAGGAATGCAGGGCCGCTATGAAGATAGCAGCGAGCGTAAACAGGAAATTTTTCATTACTGATTTAAGTTTTTAGTGTCAATGAGGTAGATGTAACTGTTGTATTTGATTTTCGCCTTGTTTTTGCGAATGGCCGAGGCGATGGCGGTCGATGTCGATTGAAAGAGTTTGCTGGCGGTGCTCATTAAAAACTGGCTGCCGGAACCGGAACCGTTGTCGATGGATACCCCTTGTATGGAATTAGTGCCGAGATCTTTGGTAAAATCCCTGAATTGAGAATCGGGCACATAAAGGCCCGGCAACCCATCCTGGTCATAAATATCCAGCTTAACAGGGAGCAACTGGCCATTATACAGAATTGACCTCACCGTGAGCACCACGCGCTGACCGGAAAAGCCACTGATGAGCGCATAAAGGTAACTGTCTTTAGGTACGGTCACCTTTCCGGCTACAATGGGTTCTAATAACCGTAGCCGGATGCGTGAACCAGCGTAACCCGTTATACTTTCATCGATCATGGCCGTGATAAAAGATTGATCCTTTTGCGGTTTGATGGTGTTAAACTCATCGGTCGATTCGCTGAATTTGACGACACTTAGCGTTTGGTCTTCGGCCTTTTTCTGCGCTGCTTTTAATTTGGCTTCCTGCTGTTCCTTCTGGTAATTTGGATCGCCTAACTTCTTGATGCTATCCATGTAGGCCATTTGCTTTTTGAACAGTTCCATCGGGTCTTTCTCGCCGGGCTGCGCAGTGCCACTATTAAGCGGTGGCAGGGATTTTTGCTGATGTGAGATCAGGTTTAAAGCATCGGCCATTTGCTGGTCGTGACTATTATAGGTGCTTTTGGGAATTTGTGTTTTTGATGTCGGCATGATGAAGCGTTGTTTCATCACGCTGTCGATGGAATCCAGTTGTCTTTTCTGGCGGGTGGCGGTGCTCATACCGCCATTGCCTGGTGCTTCAGATGGTATTGGCGATACGGCCGAATTACCATCCGCATTCTTGTACCTGTCCCGGTATGCGTCGAGCTTGTTTTCGAGGTTGCGTTTTTTGATGTCGGGGGAAACGTCCGCCACCGTGCTGTTGAAGCCAGCTTCGTGTTTCACCTGCTTTTTGTTTTTCGAAGCGCTGCTATGATAGACGTAGAAAAACAGGCAAAGGAAAGGCAGCGCCAGCAACGGAAGAATGTACTTGGGTTGTCGGAGATTGATTTTCATTTTCTTTGATTGAATTTGTGGTTGAGTTTTTGAAAACTGTCAAGGGCGGTATCGAGCCTGGCACTGTCCGCGCTGGTTAGCTGTTTCTTTTCTGATAGGCTGTCGATCATTTTGCGGAGGGCAAGCATTTCCTGAATGGCGTTACCGGTAGCCATGATTTGCTGAAATCCACCGGTAACGGGCGATTTTGCAATAACCGTTTTATGTGGGCGTAAGGTTATATGAGGCGATCTGTGAGACGTTAGAATGATGATCACCGAAAGCAGCATACTGGCCACCATTACCCAAAAGATGGCTTTCGTGTTTTTAGCAGCGAACTGGCTGGCTGTACTTTTTGCCCTGTCCAGATAAGGTGCGAACTCTTTTTTAAGTTCGGAATAGGCCGTATCCCTGGGATCACGGTCAGAGCGTATTTTTTTGAACATCCTGCAAGTCTTTATTTTCAAGTGTTTTCCAGCCACAGATGAGAACCCCATGAGGGTTGTTGTCGCTTCGGGGGATATCTTTCAGGTAGCCTTCGGTTATCAGTGAGCGAATCACGGTGGAGCTGCGGCGGTCGATTTTAAGTTTACCATAGTACCTGAAATATTTACGGTTGAGGTCAAGGCTGATCGAATCCGTAGTGAGCGTTAGTACCGAACTGGAAGACAGTATGGAGTTGAAATACCCGTTTTCCTTGAGATTATTGTATTCCTGCACGCCGGATTCGTCAACCAGGTACATTGCTTTTTTCAGCTGGTAATCGATGTATTTATCATCCGGTGTAAGGGAAAAGAACAGGCTATGAAAGCGTTCGATATCTGCCCGGTATTCCACTGGGCGGTTAACGGCGACATCCGTTTGATTCGCCATGATGGGGATGTTACCGGCCAATATGTATATACTCTTGCGGGCATCGGCCGCCTGCCGGCTGGCGAATGCCAGCGCGGTGACAGCGATAATGATGGCAGTCAGGAAACTACCCCACGCTAAAAAAGTGGCCAACTTTATTTTGGCTTCAATGTTCTTGATGATCATAAAATTGGAGTTGGGTTAAATAAAACTGCCGGAGACCCTGCGGCCGACAGCGAAAACGGTAGCGGCACCACGGCTGGCGCTGGAGGTGGCCGAGCTGATACCGGAGGTAGAGATGATCCAGGTGGATATACTCGGAACGGTAAACATGCAGATGGCACCGATCAGGAAAACGATAATTACCGTTCCAAAGGACAGGATGCCGTTACCTGCAAACCACGCAAGCTTTTCAAGGTCGGCGCTGGCACCATTCTGGCCAACCAATACCTGGTAGCGACTGATTTCCGATTGCATACCGTATTCCTGCATCAGGGCGCAGAGATACATGATGAGGTAACCAATTCCGGAGTACAGGTTCACGGATATAAAACGGGCGATCCAGGTACTGAAACTGTCACGGAAAGCAGGAAGTATGCTGGCTGCGACGGAGAACGGCCCGAGTATCACCAATATCGATGAATAGATAATCTGAATCATAAAGATGATGTAGACTGCTATCCTAAGAATCCAGATCGCGAGCAGTTCGAGCAGCTCCGTGACGAGTAATTGCATCCCCACTTGCAGCCGGTTTTTCAACTCCAATAATGGCGAAACCACATCAGAGATACCCTGTTTTACAGTGCTGGTAACAGAATCCCAAGCCTGTCCGTACCATGTATCACTTTCTTTTTCAGCAACCTCGGTTTGTGCCTGGTAAGTGATGAGCGAATTGGCTACCGCTAAGATGAGGTTGGCACGTTGAAACCGTAAACCTTCCACATTTTGCTGTTCACTCTCGAACATCTGATCTGTTTGCGCCTGCACGAGGTCTGTAGGAAAAGCGATCATTTTTACGAAAGCGCCCCACCAGATGATGACCATGGCCAATGCGAAGGGTCGTAACAGCGGCATGATCTCCATTTTTTTATCGCCGACCATCATTTCGTAAGATTTTACAGAAAAGAAGATGATCATAAATATGGCTGCAAGCGCCTGCGCGTCGCCGATGAACAAACCGAAGTGCGACCAAATGGAATCTTTAAGGCCACCTAAAAAGGTCATCATACCGTTTTCATAGATACCGTCACCCTGAAGGAATTGAATTGATTGTTTATAATTGGCTGTGTCGATGGTATTCTGCGCAAAACTTCCGGTGGCCATGACCAGGAAGAGCATGGATAGTAGAATGATTTTCTTTTTCATGAGTTAGTATTTTGCGTGCTGTAATACTTTATTGGCAATCTGTACATCCGTTTGCGGCGACCATGGGCCGGGGTTTACGGCTGCTGTTTTGATACGGTGCTGCTGGCTTGCCATTTGGATATCCTTCTGTGCGGCCGAGATGCGAATGTTCCAAACCCCTGCAAGGCGCTCATAATCTTTCAGCATCCGGTAATAAGCCATAATACGGGACCCGCGATCCATGTCGGTCGCTCTGGCACCGTTTAACCTTTGCTGGAGCATGGACAGCTCGTTGGTATACCAGTTATAAGTACCCTCGGTGACCAGCTTGGCGCTGACTTCCGTGGGAAGCGCACCGAGCAGCGATGCTGCTGAATAGTTCAGTAATGGCTTAAACTGCTGGTTATAGTAGAGCAACCAAAGCGGATCAGTATCTGATAGCAGGCCGGATTGACTGGCGATTTGTGAAAGTGCCGTGTTGCGTACGGTGTCGGATTGCAGTTTGTATTTGTTATCGATGCTGTTTTGCGTACCTACCAGGGCGAGGCGTTGTGTTTGCGGCCCGGTGGCTGACAGGGGCCTGAGATCAGTTTTGTGATAATTGGGATAAAAGAACCCCCATATCAGCCAGTAATAAGGGTTGAGACTTAGAAAGCCAGCTTTCGGATCGAATTTGTTCTGATCCCATTGCAGGTACACCATCCGCTGTTCCTGATGAATGATCGCTTTATCGTTGATCTCTTCCTGTGCGTTTGCTTTAAAAATGAATAAGCAACAGAGGATTGACAGTATAAATATTTGTTTCATTGTTGCAGGTATTTGGATTTGGTAATAATTTGGCTGGCGAGGTTCAGATCCTTGTTGACCCAGGCCTGATAGGGATTAACAGAAGCGATCAATCCACGGGTTTTCGCCCAGAACATCGCGCGATAAGCACCATAGGCAAGCGCATCGATGATTTGTAATTGTTGCGTAACCTTGCGTAATAACTGATCCCGGCTGTTGTAGTCCGCAAGTACATTATTGCCTTCCTTCAAAACATAGCCGGACACATCAGTGACGAGCGCAATTGCCCGGGCCTGCATCTGCTGCTGGATATTTTGGGTAAAGAGCAAAAGCTCTGGCTGTGCTTTTGCCATTTCCAGGCATTGATTTAGGTTACCAACCATGTCGGCAACGATGACACTGAGATTTTTGAATGCAAGCCCGTCCTTCAATGCGGAGTTTACATTCGCCAATCCATTGTAAATAATGTTCTGTGCCAGAACGACGGAACTGACGTTTGTATTCATCGTATTCAGGTTGCCGTTGATTTTTCCTAAATACTGATTGTGGGTGGATTCTGCCGAGCTGCGCACCAGCCCATTTTCGATGACCGCTGCAAAATGCTGCGGATCGAAAACGATTTCCTGCGCCCTGGCCTGTAACAGGCCAAGGCATAGGGCAAACACTAAGAAACTTTTCATTATTTGAGGTATTTGGCGTTTTGGAGAATGTTGTTAACCATGTTTTTATCCTGATCTACCCAGGTTTGAAACGGGTTAAGTGATTTAAGTACTGATGCCAGGTTAGAATATTGCAACAGGTTGAGAAGGTTGCCGGACAATTCCTGTATTCGGCTGAGCTGTTGAATGATGTAGTCGAACAGCAATTTGCGGTCGGATTGTTTCATCTGGTTTACATCACCATAGGACAAGATCAGGCCAGCGACATATCCCGACAGGGCTTCCGCTTTTTCAGCAAATTCAACTTCCGTATGATAGCTCAATGGAATGATAGCCGGGTTCTTTTGTGCGAGCACAATAATCTGCTGCTGATTATTGACTATTCGATTGATGACGGGTACAGCATATATGCCTACATCAGCAGCGCTGATAAGCGTACCCAAGGCATTGTAGCGGTTCTGGATGGTTCTGTAAACCCCCTTCAGTTTGTCCAGTAGGGTTTCGTTGGCTTGTTCATTAGCGGTATTTAAAGCCTGTTGATTTTTTGCGGCCACCTGCCTGCTATGCTCATCCTGAGATTCGTTAATCAGCTGGTACATACCTGGCAAGTCGAGTGCATTCTTTTGCGCCATTACCGGCAGGCTAAGGGAAAAGAGGCAGATGATCATGATGAGATTTTTCATTGCTTCAGGTATTTAGCGTTATTGATTACGTCTGTAGCGATGCGGACATCCTGATTCTGCCATGTCGCCCATGGGTTGAGTGATCTAAATATCCCGTTCATTCTGGCCCAGTACATGGCGCGGGACATACCATAAGCAATACCACGCAAAACCTGCATGTTGGTAGCAATGTGATTAAGCAGCCGCCCGCGTTCACCGGAGTCCATGAGGTTGGCATTGCCTCCTTTCATGACATACGCGCTTACATCTGCTGCTAAGGCAACGGCCCTTGATTCAAAGTCGCGGGCACCCTGCTCCGCAAAAAGCAGCAATACGGGGTTTGATTTTGCGTAGGTTAAAGCCTGTTGCACGTCGGTTACAATGTCACTACCGCAATCGGCGATGTCCTTAATGGTATAGAGATTGGAGATTACGGAAGCTACCTGGCTAAGCCCTTTATAAATATTGTTTTGCAGGTCATTGGCAACGGTCAACTGGCCGGTGAGTGCCAATTGACCCTTTGAGATAAGGCTGAGGTTGTTGTTGGTGGTATTGAGCTGGCCGTTGATCACCCCGGCATTTACCGCGACGGCGGCAGAAGTTGTGGGATCAACCACCAATTCCTGGGCCCAAACTTTATGCAAAAGCATAAAAAGCAGCGGAAAAAGTACAATCATCAGTTTCATGGTCGTCGTTTTAATTTAATGGAATGGTTAAGCAGCTAAGGGCACACCGGTATTGTTGACCCGGCTAACAAATTGCTGAAGCTGAAGCCCGCTGCTTTTAAGGGCTTCCACGAACGCTTCAAGTGCTTTCGGATAAGTACCAAAATGGTTGACATAGATTTCAACCGCAGATTTTTCCGGCTTTTCAGTGGTATAGGCGAGATACTGGTATAAGGAAACTTCAACGCCATAAACTTCGCCGGTCGAACCACGCCGGATGTACACTTCCTTAAACCGGCCGCGTCCTTCCTGATTGTTCAGTTGATGTATGCTAAAGATTTTTTTGCGTTCCACCTCGTTGATGGAAAGCAAAGCGGCAATTTCATTATAGTTATCCTTAAACTTATTCTGATCAAGCAGCGTAATGGTATCAGAATTACTGATGATACTATCTTTAACTACCGCATTGCCAATGATGTCAGCCAGTTCCTGGGTGACTACGATGACTTCACCCCAAAACTTTCTTACCGTTTTATAGAGATATAAAAGATACCCCGCCATCAGCGGACTGGCGATGGCTTTCCAGGCCTCTTCCACAATCAGGCATTTGCGCCGGTCGGAACGATAGCGCATTTTCTGGATGAACAAATCCATGATGGAGAGCGTGACTATCGGAAATAAAATCTTGTTCTCCTTTATGGAATCAATTTCATAAACAATAAACCGCTCATTAAATAGCGATTTGTCCGTTTGCTCGTTCAGTATGGTTTCAAACTCACCACCCCGATAAAACTTTTTAAGTACATATTTAAACTCGTCATGATCGAACGCGATCTGCTCCTCGGCTTTGATTTCCGGTATTTTTTTAAGGGCAAATTCATAGAAAGTGTTGAAGTTCAAAAGACGGTCATCTTCGTGGTCGTCGAACCAATAGTTAAAATAAGCGCTAATGGTATGCGCGATGACATCACGTTCAACCTGGCTGATAATGCCCTCAGCACCTTTCCAAAGCAGGCAGATCAGTGTAACCAGAAACTCCTTCTTTTCGATATTATATTCCTCCGGCGAAATCGCAAAAGGGTTCATCGTGATCGGCTTCTTATCGGTATAGGTAATGTATTTGCCGTTATAATATGAACATAGCCCGGAATATGAGTGACCGGTATCAACGATCACCATATCGGTGTTATAGAGCATTTTTTGTTCTATCAGCGAATTTTGATAAAAAGATTTACCCGAACCTGATGGGCCCAATGTAAAGGAGTTTCTGTTATTGATACGCCCTGTTCGCATGGGAAGATCAGAAGGATCGATAGCGATTGGGATGCCTTGCCGGTCAGTGAAGCGGACGGTATAATCTGACGGCTCATCTTTTGGCAGTGATTCTTTAAAAAAGAAACATAAAGCAGCGTCGCAGGTGGTCAGGAACCAGTCATAGTTTTTCAGTTCAACTGCATTACCGGGTAATACCGTTCTGAAAAGCTCCAGCTGGTTATAGGCGTTTTTGCTGGCAATAATTCCCAACCCAAACAGGCTGCTTTCAATATAATTTGCCGCCTTTTGTATTTCGCTTTTATCGGCCGCGATCAGGATATTAAAATGGCAGTTTACCAAGAGCTGGTTTTCACGGGCGACGTCCGTCAAAAGGTGGTCAATATCCTCCACGCAGGTTTGATTGGCCGGGTCTGGGATGCCGGAATGCCTTTTCTTTTTCAGCTCCAGTTTACGGAGTGTAGCCGTTTGCCCCGGAATTTCGATCACCTGGTTATAAACGAGGCAATCACAGCCGGGAGCTTTAAAAAGGAATTGGAGCGCATCCACCGGAAACCCTTTAATGGTATCTTTTTCATTCCATTCCACATGGGTGGCAACCTCAGATGGTAAATCCATACTGTCGATATTGATTAGGCTGATACTCCTGACAGCACGGTCACCCATCAGCAATTCGGTATCATTCGGTGCAATATTGTTAAGCACTGTAGTTGGCTCACTGAAACTCATGCTAAGGATTTGCATAACCAGTTTATTGATCTGGCTTTCTTCGAGGATCTTGGGCTGCATACCCGCGCCGAGTAAAAGATCGTACACTTTAATTACCGATTGGCTGAAGTCGATGAGCGCACGCTGATCGAAAACATAAAAGGCACCGCGTTTAATCTGCCGGGTAATGACGAGGTGTGTTTCAAGTTTGATATACCTTCGGCCGGCGAAGTGTTCGTTAAATTTTTGCTGTAAAAACTCCTTTGCAGGTTTGTTTGGATAAATGGCTTTTGAAAAGACATCTAATTTTTGCAATAGGTAGCCATCACCTAATATTTTGACGATGTTCAGTAAGAGGTTGTGATAATCATCGTAGGCCTCGGACTGCGCACCGTATTGCAGGACAGGATTTGAAACGGTAAGGATTGCTGAAAAATCACCATCCGCGCCATAAAGCAGGTCGATGCCGGACTCGCGGGCCACACCAATATAGGGTAGCTTAAACTCTGTTTTTGCTGCCATAAATTTTGAGTTTTTTAAGATTTGAGGGATGAATGAGGATTTGCCTGGATTGCGTTTTGGAGTGTAATCCTTTCTTCTGCTTGCCAGCGATGTAGAATAATCCACCGGTTACGCTTCCGGCAAGCACGGCTGTACCGAGCCACATATTGATCAGGGCAATGGTCAAGGCACCGAGTACGAGGCCGATTAACAGGATGGCAATACCCCAGTAAATAAATTTGCCCTGGAAGCCTTTAAATACAAGGGGCTTTTGAAGCCCCTTGTAAACGGCGAATCGCTTAGCCATTAGTTAAGGCCGAAGAAGGCCTTGACAATCAGCGCAGAAACCACGAGAAAGACACATGACCCTCCCCATCCCATAATCTCTTTATTGATATCTTGATCTCCTGAATTCCATTTCGAGTAAACGCGAATAGCGCCCACGATACCGATAATACCGCCGATGACGAGCGCGATATTGCTGGCAGGATCTACATAGGTTTTAAGTGTTGAGGTTGCTGTATTTATACCAGTTACACCACTTTGGGCAAAAGCGGAAGCTGAGCCAAGGGCCAGCACTGTTAAGGTGGCCCATAGACGTTTCATTTTATTCATGAAAATGAGGTTATTAAGGGTTGGAAAAAAAGAAAGCGGCCCGGTGAACCGGAGCCGCTTTCAGGGTTGTTTAGATTAGAAAAATGATAGATTCAGATACCGAACAGGGCCTGCAAAAAGCCGCCTGCCAGTATCATAAAAATGGCCGCGAAGAACCAACCGGCCACAGCCTGATCTATGCGAGGATGTCCCATTTGCCAGTTGTGGTAAATACGCACCGCGCCTAAGATGCCGAAGATTCCGGCAAGGACAAGACTACAGTCGAGAGCGGAAAAAAAAGTTGAGCTTAGTTGCTGTTTGGCCTGGTTGATTTCGTCGATACCGGGCTGTGCGGAGGTTGATAGAGCTGACGCGACCAATACTGATACCAGTATGATGCGCTTGTTCATGCTGGTTAAAAACTTACTTCTTTGAGATAAACGATGGCCTCCTTTCTTGCCAGGCTGAAGACGTCTTTCAGCAGTACCCCACCCGAGGCAATCATTTCCGGGGCACTTAATTTCGGCCCTTGCGATATCGGGCTTGACGGGGCGGTATTGCCTCCAAACAGTTCGACCGCATTTAGCGGTACAACCGGCTCAGAAAAGGTGAGCTCGTGCACGGCAGTCTTTGTGGCAGCCGGATCTTTATGGTTTAATGATTCAAAAAGAATGATTGCGGTGTAATAGAGGGCATAAATCGCCCCCAACCAGAGTAAAAAAGTTGTCCAGTTCATAATTCAATAGTTTGGAGGTATTGCTTGACGATAATTTTCAATTCGGGATGCTGTTCTAAAAACTGCTTCACCGCATAGCCGACCACTTTATTGACCTCGATACCCGAGGCCATTTTGAGATGATGCAGTAGTTGTGCTGTAGGTGTTTCAAACCGCACATGGATCATGCTTTTGTGGTCGGCAAGATCATAAGCCCGTAGCAGCTCAAGAACCGGCGCTGCTACCTGCTGCTTTTTCCCCTTCTTTTTTTGAGGTGGTGATTTTTCCACCGCTGGCGCATCCGGTTTGTTAATGCGATTGCGGAGCTGATCAGCCAGTGATTTAATTTCATGCATTTGGCTCCATTTTGAGGTGTTGTTTATACAAGCCATCGAAAACCGGCCGGACGGCGGGGAACACAGATATAGGTGTTTGAAATGTACTCGTCCGCTGAAAATCGATCCGATCAGGTATAGCAGCGGTGACCATACCGAATTTTTTCAATTGCTCGTCCACGTCGGATTGGGTGTCATAGCGGACGTTGGCTTTGATGCGGTTTGGAACGAACATCATTTCGCAGTCCGGGCACAATTTTTTGAAAACGACGGAAAACAGTATGGTCGATTCAAAGCTGAACTCATCATAGGCAAATGGGCAAATCACGAGATCTGCGGATTTGAAAACCGGCAACAAGCCATCATCATCCAGTTTTCCAGGGAGGTCGATCAATACAAGGGTTTCGGGGTCGGATTTTATCAGTTCCAGTAAATCCGGGTAGTCTTCGAGTGAGGCCGCTACCACCTCATAAGGCTCTTCATTTTCAAGCACTTTGGCTTTTTCGTACTTCTGTGCGATGGACTGCTGATAGTCCATATCAATGACGGTCACTTTTCTTTTTTTGACCATGGTGAGGTAATTGGCCAGCAAAAGAGTAAGCGTACTTTTGCCGGCACCACCTTTTTGGTTGCCGATAATTATAATCATGATGTGTGGGATTTTTTTGTCCTACCTGCTGTTGGTGCGCGGGTGTTTTTTGCGACGTCTGTTACGGCCGTTAATGGCCTCGTCGTCGATGGACTCCGCGATGATTGGCGGAGGAATAAAGAGATGTTCGGGAGATAGTTCCGATTCAAGTTCACCGGAGGCATCAAACGCCTCAAGGGTACGGTGATAATCAGCAGGTTCAAGCAGCTGATCGAGGGGGATAAAAGCCCCGTCTTTATGATTTATGAGAAAATAGCGATTGTCGCGTTCGTAGATATCGATACCTACCTGATGGAGCCCCTGCCTGATGTCAGGGTAATTATTGGTAGCCACTTTGAGCATGGCCTTATAATAGGTGCGGCGTCCCGGGTCGTCGTCCGCCAACTGGTACTTGACGGGTTCGGCCAGAACACGCTGATCAACCGGAGGATTGCTGATCATTGATAACAAGTTCTTTAAGGCTAATATTTCGCTGCCCTTGAATACATTTTTACCCGCATGATCGATAACTGAATATCCATAAGGCGGCTGATCCCCTTTAGCGTGAAGGAGCAATATGAGGCCATGTTTGCTTTTCAGGTATTGGGTTAGTGATGACAGATCATGTTGTGGTGTGTATTTATATAATATCGCCTTAAGCTGAGCTGTACGTTTTTTATCCGGCTCTGTACCCATATGGGCCAATACCTGCTGCGTGTTAACCTGCGCCTGAACTTTCCCATATTTGATGATATTAAGAAGCCCCTCATTCTCGCTGAATTTGTAACCCTGTGCTTCCAGGATCATCATAAATTGTGCTTTGGTCGAATAACTATAATTTAAAGCGTTTTCAATATCTGATTTCGCGTTAAGCACGGGGGCAATACCCACAACCTCATTGAGTTGTTGAATGGCGCGATTTTTCTCAAAGCCGCTATTGATTTTTTTACCATTTTTATCAATCCTTGTCGATACCAAATGGATATGGTTATTGTCGGTATCTTTATGAAAGACGATCAAATAAGGCTGGGCAGCATACCCCATTTTATCCAACCATTGTTCGGCAATGCCGGTTAATTCATGTTTATTATGAAGTCGCCCCTCGGTTGAAATCGTCACATGAAATTGTGGTTTAGATACCGCCTTATTGGTAGCAGAAACCATTTTCAGGTAATTGATATAATCTTCGGGGCGCAGGTTCGTCAGGCCTTGCAATGCCCCGAAATTCCGAACGGCCATCAATTCACCTTTATTCCTATCCATTTTACTGGTGTTATAATCAACACCGGGAAAAGAGGCGGCTGAAGACAATATCTTAACGATCATAGTTAGCTTGTTTACCCCTGGAGAGCTGGCTATATCGTACCGGGATCATTAAGAACCAGAGATAAAAGATCCGGATACAAAATTTCCAGATACGGGATTGATCATATCCGGTTACAAAGTGAATGATCTCCAGCTACATCATATCTCTGTTTTTATCTCCAGGTAAATTCAAGCCGGGTACAAGATACCCCGGTATATTGTAGCCTGATACCTTTAAACTTTGTCTCTGGATAGCCAGATACATTGTGCCGGTGTATCGGGATACATTGGCGATTGTCTCCAGGTAAAATCCACCTGAGTATTTTATCCCCGGATATATTATCGCGCGATGCGGATCAGTTTCCGAAAGGTGGTTTCCAATGTTTCTATCCGTTTTAGATAATCCGTAAAAAGCCGGTTGAACTCATTGATAACCGAAGGATTTAACCGACCGGCTTTATTGAGAGTATTGGCATGACGCGCCAGTTGATTGATATTATTACCACAACGGCCTAACTCAGTTCCGATAGCATCAATTTCTTCAATCAATGCTTTTGCATTCACAATGGCTTCCTTTGTTTTCTGTAAAACGCGACCGCGTATCAAATCGGTTTTAGTGATGCCCATGGTTTCTTCCCATTGAAGAATCATACGGTATTCTTCTTCTGTAAAGCGGACATCGATTTTTTTTGATCTTTTACCATCGGTCATTGGTGGCCGTCCCCCGAGTTTCAGCTTTGCCTTCATAAGAGGAATTGAGGTTGCGAAATTCCGATACTCCCCGGTCTTTCACGCAGAGAGGAACGAACGAAGTGAATGGCCGGGGCAAGATTCTGAGTGTCTGGCAAAATACCGGAGGTTTTTGTCGGACACGAAGACATCTTGCAAGGATAAAAACCAAATTGTATCCAGATACAATATATTAGTAAACAAGATGATTGTTCGCATAAGGCAATGCCCTGGCGAAGTTATTTGCTGCTTCAACACCGGCGGCAGTTGTTGAAAAGTATAGCCCGATCTCGGGGAATGAGGCTGCCATCCTGATGGCCTCGTTAAGGCCTTCATTTGTGTTTAGGATCACTGCCGAGTGATTTACTGAGCTATTTTCTTTCTTCCAAATCAGGTAGCGGAATTGATTTTCAAAAACGACAAGCCTTCGAAGGTCATTTTTAAGAATGGTGATTCCTACTTTTCCGATGCAACCGTTAAAGTGTTTGCTGATGACCTGCCAGCCATATTTTGAGTTCTGACATGCGGCTGCGCAAAAATCTTTTTTATTGCCATAAAAATCGACAGTATAGTAATACAGCTCCTTAAAATATTGCCTGGCTGTGTCAAACAGGCCATTTTGGTTAAGGAAATTGGTTATCAGGTCGTTCGTACCTAAATCCTTAACATCTTCAATAACATAATTGGGGATTTTTACGGGAACTTGAATACGGGGACGTTTGACCTTTGTAGCATCTTGCTGTAGCAGGGCAATTTTATGATTTGCGGCCTGTTCGTCTACATGCCACCAGTGCTTGACCAGATCAACCAGCGTACCGCCTTTTTTATAATGTTGATCGTACCATACTTCCAATTGATCATCACAAGCTATTTTTATACTTGCGCCAGCCAATGGTGACCAATTTTCATAGATTACAATTCGGCCACAGGTTTCAACCTGCCTAAATCCGGCATATTTGAGGATTTGGGATATAGAAATACCTGGCCCTGCTGATGAGAGTTCATGCAGTTCATTCATGGTAATGATTATTAATTGCGTAATTGTTATTTCAGAAAGGCTGTGGATCGGAATAATTGTTGAGTAACTCAAGCCACAGCGAACGATAAAGTTGGTTCGATCCTAAATGATATATGTCGAACGACCTTATTTGTACCGGCAGCGGGTAACGAACCCGAAAATTCATTTCTACCGGTATTTTTTCGGGATTACTCACGTCGTGTTCTACAACACGGTCTTTAAACTGCCCAGGCGTTTTCGGATTATTGCGGCTTTACGCGCACCTTCGCCTGATTTCCGGTTAGTGGCCGGATAATGCTTCATCCCCATACGTCAAAGAACTGCGGACAGTGCCGTCAGTGCTATCTGCGGTTGGCAGATAGGAGCTTCGTTTGCTGGATGCGACAATGGCATTCAGCGAAGCCCAATCAATTTTCGATGGAGATTTCAGCTACCCTACAAGGTTATGATGCCGAATATTAATTCGACCGTCGCCATTGCAGGCTACTGTTTAGGGAAGTTGCTTGAGAAAGGTTAACTGGTTAAAGTGGATGAACTACACCACAGATAACGAACACTTTCCAAAACAACGAAACCTCACTTCCAGCTCCATGGAGCCAAAAGTGAGGTTAACGGGAAGGTGCATATCAGGAGCTTTCAGGTACTACCTATAAATATTTTTATCTGGATATAAAGTTTCGGGAGCCTTATTTAAATAAAATCCGGATACAACGGGAATTGTAATTACCGGATTATTCCACTGACTAAATCAGTAGTTAATGTGCGGTTAAAGATTTTATCGCCAGGGGACAGACTAAATCGCAAAGAGGATTTATGATACGGTAAACTATCTCTGAGTTTCCTAAATTGAATAAAACAAAAAGGGCTGAATTTTTATCCAGCCCTTTGATTCATTTATACTAAATTATTATTTAACCTGACCAGCAAACCTTCAAATTGAAGGATCTGGTCAGTTGTCATCCCTTTATAAAGCGTTTCATTTACTTTATCTATGGCTGCCTGAACTAATGGCTGCATTGCCTGACCTTTTTTGGTAAGGAAAACGAAATGCTCCCGACGGTCTGCCGGGTTTAAAGACGTGTAGGTATAACCCTTTGTGTTGAGTGCATCGATAATAACGGCTATACGAGACTTGTCCAGCTCAAGAAGTTCCGCAATCATTTTTTGTGTTTGCGGTTGAGTGGCTGATGATAGTATAGTAATGATGTCGATCAAATACTCCCCAGGTTTACCGGGAATTTCTTTTAGAACGGATTGTGCGTAGCGGTTCTTTAATTTACGCAGTTGTTTAGAAATCATCAATTGCATACCTTGAATTGGTTGATTAATTTTTCCCCTGATTGATTGACTACCTATAGACTTAGATGACTCAAAAATGCGAGTAACAGTTAACAAACGATAGCAAGCAATAGGTGCTTTTTCCCATCATCAGATTGTTTTAGGTAAGATTTTTGGAAGGATGCATTGGCAACCTTATAGGTTGATCAGATACGGATCGTACAGAGCGAGAGAAATAATTGACGAGTCCTTAAAGCAGAAAAAAAACAATCTGGTGATTGTGTTAGGAACTGTTTTAATTGCGCAACGATCAGAAAGGCCTTAAACTTATGAAGTAAGACAAAAGGGAGGCCATGAGCCAGCTTGCGATCTTCTAATACGGATTTATCGAGGCGCTTGACCAGGCTATTAGATGGTAAAATACCGCTGACCTGTTCTTGCTTTCTCTTAAATATGGAATTGCCTTTTACAGTTTTGGTATGGAATACTGGCTGATGCTGTAAAGGAAGCAGGAAAATATGCGTGATTGCGACTAACGAATAGATTAATGTCAGCGCAAGCACAGAGAAGAATTTGCCACGAATTGTATTTTTATATTTCATTGTCTTCCGGTAGCAGAACAAACATCATAAAAATTTGCGATTCGTAGCAAATTTTTATTGGAGGTTAAATTAAGCAAACTCGGTTTAGGCTCATAAAATGAATGCAATTGCGAACATTACAAGTTTGACAAGAGGTAATATAACAAAACTATGGAGGCGGCAATAAGAAGCGTGGTCAGCAGAAATAAAAGCCTGGAGGTGGGATTAAATTTGCCATTCAACAATTGCTGTTCAATCCTTTGATAACGCAGGTAACCGATCAACGCGGTTATCGCCCCAATTGCAACCATAGAAATTCCGATAATTACCGAAAAACCTCTGGAAGGAGCTGGCATCTTGTCATTTACAACAATGGTGAGTTGCTTTAAAAAAAGCGAAAATTTGACCACCACAAACCCGAAACCCATAAGGGCAATGCTTGTACGTATCCAGGCTAAAAAGGTACGCTCATTGGCCAAATGGTCACTGGCATTGATCTTTTGTTGATTATCTGTTGTCATACATCATAATTAGATCGAATGAACAACTGTTATTATTCTTCCTTGCGTTCATTTTCATGTAATGATCTCTTCCAATTAACGTACCATTTATGATGATGAAGAGCCAGCAGAAAGTATAATAAGGCAGCCGTACCTATCGCAATCAAAAATTCATTCAGGCCAAGCGTAACACCAACTGCGGCGGTACACCAGGTTGTCGCCGCAGTTGTTAATCCCTGTGAACCTTTGCCGGACGCATCTCGGGAAATAATACCCGCACCAAGAAAACCAACTCCAACAACGATATTGGCAACAATACGGGAGGCTGCGGCAGTATCGCCAAGATGGGCAGCAATCGACGTAAATATAGCGGCACCGACACAAACGGCAGCGTAAGTGCGGATACCAGCATCGCGGCCATGTTTTTCACGGTCGTACCCGATGACCGCACCAAGGATCGCCGCCAGTAAAATCTTGCCTAAAATTATCAGTTCCGCCTGGTAGGTCATGGAGAAGTGTTAAAAGATGTTAAAAATGTAACAAGATCTATAGGGTAAAGTCTTATAAACAAACCGTATAAATAGTTGTTACGTATCTGGTTATGACAATAGTCAAACTTATTAATTATATTTTTAAAAACTGTTTTAATATCTTTGCATCGAAATGAAATGGATGTGCTTCATATTTGCGATCTTTTTTCTTGCCCTGGACTTAGAGCCATGCAAGGATAAGGTCGGTGCTGCGCCTGATTCTTTCGTTTCAACTATTTTCACAAAACACCATCAATCTAATACTACTCAGGATCAATGCCCGCCGATGTGCCATTGTAGCTGCTGCAATATGCAGGTAGTTATACAAGGTAAAATGGTCTTCAGGCCAGTTGCAGGCAAGTATACACCTATTACTGTTTACATGATCCCGGAAAAGCCGGTTACCCGACCAGCTAATATTTGGCAACCGCCCAAGCTAAACGCATAAACATTTCGAGTTAGCCGCTTGCGTCATAACTGACGTATTCCTGCGGCAAGTTTATTTTTTTATGTTTTACTTGTACCGGTATGGCAACAAACAGGTTAACACCTGCTAAGCGTACCTCTGTAACCAACAAAAATAAAAAGAAGAAAAAATCCCGTAAGCCACTATGGATGCGCATTATCCGCACCATATCGCTAATCATCGTTACTATTGTTTTGTTACTGGCGATCATAGGGATGATACAGAGGTACTGTCATATCTTATCCAAGCATTAGATTAATTTTATGCTGAATAAGATCATTCATTTTTCCATCAACAATAAATTGGTAATTGGGTTATTTACGCTCGGGCTGATTGCCTGGGGTATCTGGTCACTCAAAAAATTACCCATAGATGCCGTTCCTGATATTACTAATAATCAGGTTCAGGTTATTACATTGAGCCCCTCCCTGGCGACCCAGGAGGTTGAAAGGCTTATTTCCTATCCGGTCGAACAAACGATGGCCACCATTCCTGAGATTGAACAGGTGCGTTCTATCTCTCGTTTCGGTCTCTCGGTGGTGACTATTGTATTCCACGATGATGTGGATATCTATTGGGCACGCCAGCAGGTTAACGAAAAACTTGCAGAGGCCAAAAACAATATTCCGGCCGGTTTAGGCAACCCTGAAATTTCCCCTATTTCAACTGGTCTTGGCGAGATCTATCAATATGTGATTCACGCCAAACCGGGATATGAAACTAAATTTAACGCCCGTGAGCTGCGGAGCATCCAGGATTGGATCGTTCGTCGGCAGCTATTAGGCACACCTGGTATTGCCGAGGTAAATAGCTTTGGCGGCCTATTAAAACAATATGAAATCGCGCTTGATCCCGATAAACTGCGCAGCTTCAACCTCAGCATTACCAATGTATTTGATGCCCTGGAGCAGAATAACCAAAATACCGGTGGCGCTTATATAGATAAAAAGCCCAATGCCTACTTTATCAGGAGCGAAGGTTTGGTAGGATCTACCGATGATATCGGCAAAATCGTCGTGAAGAACAATACGGACGGTACACCGGTTCTGATCCGAGATATCTCGGTTGTTAAAATTGGCAATTCTATCCGTTATGGTGCGCTTACCCGCGCTTCTAAAGAGAACAGTGGTGAGGCGGTTGGCGGTATCGTGATGATGTTAAAGGGCGCTAATGCTAATAACGTTGTAAAAGCGGTGAAAGAAAAGATCGCCCGCATCAATACCTCATTACCGCAGGGCGTAGTTGTAGAATCATTCCTTGACCGTAGTGCCCTGGTGGGAAGAGCTATAGGTACAGTAGAAAAGAACCTGATCGAGGGTGCGCTTATTGTAATCTTCGTGTTGGTTATCTTCCTGGGTAATCTTCGGGCCGGTTTGGTAGTTGCCTCGGTAATCCCGTTAGCGATGCTTTTCGCCATCTGTATGATGAACCTTTTTGGGGTATCCGGTAACCTGATGTCCCTTGGAGCGATAGATTTTGGTTTGATCGTGGATGGCGCTGTGATTATCGTGGAAGCTACGATGCATTTGCTTTATGCAAAAGAACGCGCAAAAGCTTATACGCAACAGGAGATGAATGACCAGGTAGAAACGTCGGCTGTGCGTATGATGAGTGCTGCAGCATTTGGGCAGATCATTATCCTGATTGTATATTTTCCAATATTGGCCTTGGTAGGTATAGAAGGTAAAATGTTCCGGCCGATGGCTGAAACCGTTGCGTTTGCCATTATTGGTGCATTCCTTTTGTCTTTGACCTATGTGCCAATGATTTCATCGATGTTCCTGAGTAAAAAACCAAAAAAAGGCAAGAACTTCTCAGACAAAATGATGGACGCGGTGCATAAACGCTACGAGCCGATGATCAAAGGTGCCTTAAATCACCGCATGCCGATCATCATCGTTTCTGTTGTACTATTGGTCGCAGCAGTGTTCACGTTTACCCGCATGGGCGGTGAGTTCATCCCAACGCTGGAAGAAGGCGATTTCGCCGTTGAAACGAGATTGCTGACCGGCAGTTCCCTTTCCCAAACTATTGATAAGGTAAACCAGGCCTCACAAATACTGGTAAAAAAATTCCCTGAAGTAAAAGAAGTGATCGGTAAGATCGGTGCAGCGGAGATTCCCACAGACCCTATGCCAATGGACGCATGCGATTTAACGGTGATCCTGAAAGATAAAAAAGAATGGACAACCACCCAGGATCGCGAAGAACTGGCCAATCTGATGGCCAAGGAACTGGAGAGCGTACCAGGTGTAACCTTCGGATTTTCCCAGCCCATCCAGCTTCGTTCCAATGAGCTGATCTCCGGCGTTAGACAGGATATTGGTATCAAAATATTTGGTGACGACCTGCAAACATTAGCCGAGCTATCACAAAAGGTTGGCAAAATTGTGAGCAGCGTTTCAGGTGCCAAAGATTTATATATTGAGCAGGCAACAGGTCTTCCACAGATCGTTGTGAAAATTGACCGGGATAAAGTGGCCCAATACGGCTTGAGTGTGTCAACCGTTAACCAGGCCATTAATGCCGCCTTTGCCGGTCAATCCGCAGGGCTTGTTTACGAGGGTGAGCGCCGTTATGATATGGTCGTGCGCCTTTCGGATCAGAACCGTCAGAATATTGATGACGTGAAGAACCTTTATGTAACAGCGCCAAACGGTAACCAGGTACCACTGGAACAACTGGCCAGTGTGCAGTTCCAGGTTGGCCCTAACCAGATCCAGCGCGAGGATACCAAACGTCGTATCGTGGTAGGCCTGAATGTACGTGGCCGTGATATTCAATCTGTAGTAACTGAAATACAGGCCAAGGTTAATCAACAGATAAAAATGCCTGCCGGTTATTATGTCACCTATGGTGGACAGTTTGAAAACCTGAAAGAAGCGACTGCAAGATTAAGCGTTGCGGTACCGGTGGCCTTGTTGCTCATCTTGCTATTATTGTACTTCTCTTTTGGCTCGATCAAGCAATCCGTCCTGATCTTTTCCGCAATACCAATGGCAGCTATTGGCGGCGTATTTGCCTTACTGTTACGCGGTATGCCATTCAGTATATCAGCTGGCGTGGGCTTCATCGCGCTATTCGGTGTAGCGGTATTGAACGGTATCGTATTGATCACTGAGTTTAACAGGTTAAAGAAAAGTGGCCTTACCGATCTTAAAAAGATCGTGCTCGAAGGTACTGCTGAACGGCTCCGTCCGGTACTGATGACAGCAACGGTTGCCTCGTTAGGCTTTATGCCGATGGCAATTTCATCTGCTGCCGGGGCTGAGGTGCAAAAACCGCTGGCAACCGTAGTTATCGGTGGTTTGATCACTTCGACGATATTGACTTTAATTGTATTACCCGTGTTATATACGTATTTCGAGAATTTCGGAAAAAACCGTAAAGGTGGCAAAGCCGCAAAGGTTGTAGCCTCACTATTATTGCTATTAGGATTTTGCCTGCCTTCAGCCAAAGCACAAAACCGTCCTGCCCCCGGACAACCGCTTACGCTGGAGCAGGCTATTTCAACTGCATCTGCCAATAACTTTGGTGTTAAGGCCTCACAACTGGAGATCAGCCAGCAAACGGCACTAAAAGGTAGTTCCGTTGACCTGGGCAAAACTAATTTCAACTTCCAATACGGTCAGTTCAACAGTATCAAGCGGGATAATCAGATCAATATCACGCAAAGTATCCCTTTCCCCGGTTTATTTAAAAGCCAGCGCCAGGTTTATGAGGCGCAGGAGCAGAACGCCAGGATCGGACTGAATGTTACCCAATCGCAATTGCGTTACCAGGTGCGGCAGGCCTTCGGGCAACTCGCTTATTTTACTGCACTGAGCGACCTTTATTTGCGCCAGGATTCGATTTATAACGAGTTCTTCCGCGCCGCCTCGGTACGTTTTAAAGCAGGTGAAAGCAATTTACTGGAAAAGACCACCGCGGAAACTCAGTTAAATGAGGTACGTAACCAACGCAGCAAGAACAGCGGAGATATTGCCGCAGCAAGTGCAGAACTGCAACGGTTAATGAATACAAGCGATTCCGTATCGCTGGTAAGCGGTTCGCTGAAAAGGGCGAGCGCTGAGTTTAAACATTTGGACAGTGCCATTAACCAAAATCCCCAACTGGCGTATCAGCGCCAGCAGGTAATTTTAGCAGACCGTACGATCAGCCTGGAGAAAGCGAAATCCGGGCCGGATTTTACCGTAGGCTATTTCAACCAGTCGATCATGGGTATTCAAAATGTTAACGGAACTGATCAAAATTTCACCGGTGCCAACCGCTTCCAGGGCTTTCAGGCGGGAATTTCAATTCCTTTGTTCTTTAAACCTTTCGCAGCACGCGTAAAAGCGGCCCGCATTCAAAAGGAGGTATCGCAGACGCAATTGCAACTGTATGAGAAAAACCTCTCCAGCCAATATGAGCAGTCTTACCACCAGTTACTGAAAAGTGACCGTTCGGTATCCTACTATGAAAGCAGCGCCCTGCCCAATGCAGAGCTGATCCTGAAACAGGCGCAGATCGCCTTCCGAAACGGGGAGATCAGTTATGTAGAATTTGTGCAGGCGCTGAAAACGGCATCGGACATTCGTTTGGCTTACTTACAAGCCCTTAATCAATACAATCAATCTGTTTACGACTTGCAATACCTGACCGGTTTATAATAAAAGAAATGAAAAAGCAATTAATAATAAAATTTTCGGGCCTGATGATCATCGTTTCACTGGCCTTATCGATGAGCAGCTGCAGTGGTGGTGGCAATAAAGAAACTGCTGCTACGGCAGATACCACGAAAAAGAAAGAAGAAAGTAATGTCGCTGAGATCAGCGACGCGCAGTATAATACTTTGGGTGTTAAACTGGAAACAGTAAGCCAGAAAGCGCTAAGTGGTGTTCTGAAAGTTAACGGATTTATAGACGTACCACCACAGGATTTAGTGAGCATCAGCACCCAAATGGGTGGTATTGTAAAATCGATACCGGTGCTTCAAGGTTCTGTAGTTAAGAAAGGGCAAGTGATCGCCATACTGGAAAACCAGGATTATGTACAATTACAACAAGACTACCTCGATAGCAAAAGCCAGCATGATCTTAATTCAGCCGAGTACAAGCGTCAGCAAACCCTGGCCTCGCAAAATGTAACGGCTACAAAGGTTTTACAACAGGCCAAGGCCAGTTATGAGAGTTCAATGGCGCGCGAAGCGGCCTTGCGCCAACGTTTGCGCCTGATCAATATCGACCCTGAAAAGCTGACACCGGCAGGCATACGTAGTACGGTAAATATCTATGCACCTATAGGCGGCTACGTGACCAAGGTGAATACCAACGTAGGTAAATTTGTTAATCCAAATGATATCATGCTGGAAATAGTAAACAGCAATAACCTCCACGTGGAATTAAATGTATTCGAGCGGGATGCCGAAAAAGTAAAAACCGGCCAAACCGTACGCTTTACTTTAACCAACGACTCAACAGAGCGCCAGGCAATCGTTTCCCTTGTAGGTAAAGAAATCAATGCGGACAAGACGATACGCATTCACAGTATTGCCAAAGGCAGCTTTAATTTCTTGCCGGGAACTTACGTAAAGGCATTTATTGAAACCGGGAAAAACGCGACCCCTGCACTTCCGGAAACTGCCGTTGTGAATTTTGAAGGGAAGCAATATGTGTTTTTGAGTACAGGGACCGCCAATGAAAAACGTAAAGATGGTGATACCAAAGTATACCGATTTAAAATGACGCCGGTTACGACCGGCGTAAATGAAGGAGGTTATATCGCGGTGCAATTGCCGGCCGAAGTACCTGCTAATAGCCAAATAGTTACAAAAGGTGCTTATGACCTTTTGAGTAAGCTTAAAAATAGCGAAGAAGAATAAAATCCTAAAAAACGATGAAAAAACAGGAAAGCAAAAATGCGGCCCAGCGAAATGGCCACAAGCACGAAACTCCGAGGGTAGATATCAGTCGGCCAGAGGATAAAGAGGAAAAAAAGGGTCATAAGCATAACGAGAAAGACCATGAACATGAAGAAGGCCATGATCATGAACATGGTGGTGTTTTTGGAAAAAATACCGAACTCATTTTCGCGATCCTTTGCGGTGTGGCGCTGGGGACAGGCTGGGGATTGCATTTCATTAAGAGCCTGCCGGATTGGGTAAGTCTTTCCTGTTACATCGTCGCTTACTTCTTCGGCGGGTACTTTACAGCCAAAGAAGCTGTAGAAACCGTATTGAAAGGTGGCTTTGAGATCGATTTCCTGATGCTGGTGGCAGCAGTTGGTGCCGCAATTCTCGGTTCCTGGCTGGAAGGTGCATTGCTGTTATTTTTATTCAGCCTGGGCCATTCATTGGAACATTATGCCATGGGCAAAGCCCGGAAATCCATAGAAGCGCTCACCAGTTTGGCACCGCCAACCGCGCTTGTTATCAAAGACGGGAAACAAACCGAAATCCTGATAGAAGACCTGCAATTGGGCGAGATCATTTTGATCAAACCAAACAGCAAAATTCCTGCGGACGGTGTCGTGATCAAAGGAGAAGGCAGCGTGAATCAAGCCCCGATAACCGGGGAAAGTGTACCGGTAGACAAACGGCCCGTGACTGATCCAGATAAGGATTACAGTGCAGAGAAATCAATCAAACCTGAGCACCGCGTATTTGCCGGCACCATCAACGGTGGTTCAGCATTAGAGGTTAGAGTGATTCGTGAGGCTAAAGATTCAACCATCAGTCGCCTGGTAAAAATGGTGAATGAGGCAGAAAAGCAGAAATCCCCTACGCAGTTGTTCACGGATAAGTTCGAGAAATATTTTGTACCTGCTGTACTGGTACTGGTAACAGCGCTGTGTTTTGCTTTCCTTGTCATCGACGAACCTTTCAGCAAAAGCTTTTACCGGGCTATGTCTGTGCTTGTTGCAGCAAGTCCCTGCGCTTTGGCTATTAGTACGCCCAGTGCCGTGTTAAGCGGAGTAGCCCGTGCCGCGCGCGGAGGGGTGTTGATCAAAGGCGGACGTCCGCTGGAAGATTTGGGTGAACTGCAAGCCATCGCGTTCGATAAAACAGGAACGCTAACCGAAGGCAAACCCAAACTTACACAGGTTATTCCATTTGAAGGCATTACAGAAGAAGAACTCCTGGAAACTGCTATCGCAGTGGAACGCCTGAGTGATCACCCCCTTGCCGAGGCAATTGTTAAGGGCGGTATGGAGCGGTTGAAGAAAAACCACAAAATCCCGGAAGCCAGCAGTGTAAAAGGTATTGTTGGCAAAGGTGTAGAGGCTAAGATCGGCAGTCACGAAATATTGATCGGCAATTTGGCACTTTTTGGCAAAACGCTGCCCGAGGAATTGAAGAAACAGGTTGAGGAACTGGAGAAAGGTGGCAACACCTCTATGACAGTGAAATCCGGAAAAAACTTCCTGGGCATTATCGCCCTGATGGATACCCCGAGAAAAGAGGCCAAAAACGTGATCAGCCAGTTAAAAGAGCTGGGCATTAAAAAAATGGTCATGCTAACCGGCGATAACCAGCAGGTTGCTGAAGCCGTCGCCAAAGAAGTTGGCGTAACCGATGCCTGGGGTAACCTGATGCCGGAAGATAAGGTTGCAGCTGTTCAAAAACTCGATAAATCAGAGAAAAAAGTGGCGATGGTTGGTGATGGCGTTAATGACGCTCCGGCTATGGCCAAAAGTACTGTGGGGATAGCTATGGGTGCAGCCGGTTCCGATGTAGCGTTGGAAACAGCAGATATCGCATTAATGGGGGATAAACTCGAAAGCCTGCCATTCGCCATAGGCCTTAGCCGTAAATCGCGGGGCATTATTAAACAGAACTTGTGTATCAGCCTTGGAATGGTCGCTGTACTGATCCCGCTGACCATATTAGGAATTGCATCTATTGGCCCGGCGGTTGTCGCTCACGAAGGCTCAACACTCCTGGTGGTTTTTAACGCACTTCGCTTGCTGGCTTACGATAGTGGTCATAATAATTCGGCGAAAGGAAAAAAGAAATAAGATGCTCAAAAAGATCAGGAAGTTTTTGGGGGCGCTGGGGCCAGGTATCGTGACCGGGGCCAGTGATGATGACCCTTCGGGTATAGCGACTTATTCGCAGGCCGGAGCTAAATATGGTTTAACAACCTTATGGACTGTTATCATCACCTTCCCGTTAATGGCGGCAATTCAGGAAATGTGCGCCAGGATTGGCCTGATCACCTCAGCGGGTTTAACGACTACGCTGAAGGCTCATTATGGCAAACCTGTTTTGTACCTGATGTTGATTTTTAGTGTACCTGCCATCATTCTGAACATCGGAGCGGATATTGCTGCAATGGGTGCTGTCGCTAATTTGCTTATTCCATCAGTGCCACCCATTTACTTCAGCATTGCTTTTACAGGTCTGTTGCTTTTTTTTATTGTTTATCTGCCATACCAAAAGTTCGTTGCGGTATTAAAATACCTATGTCTTACCCTACTGCTTTACATAGCGGTACCGTTTTTTACAAAACCGGACTGGTGGCAGGTGCTTAAACAAACCGTCATACCGACTTTTCGTTGGGATAAAGATTTTATCGGCGTGCTGGTTGCGATATTGGGAACCACCATTTCACCATATCTCTTTTTCTGGCAGACGGCAATGGAAGCCGAGGACGTAAAAACTGTAAAACGGCAATTGATCGTTAACAAACGAAGGTTAACGCTGAGCGAGGCTCATCCAGATAATGGTGAGAAACGGGAGCGAAAATTACTTGGTTTGCTTATCCAAAAGATGAGCGTTGATGTTAACCTCGGCATGTTTTTGTCCAACCTGATCATGTTCTTCACCATCCTGGCAACAGGCACGGCGCTTTATTCGCATGGTGTAAGAAATATCGATACAGTCGAGCAAGCTGCAAAAGCATTAGCCCCTGTTGCCGGAAGGCTGTCGTATCTGTTGTTTGCAGTAGGTATCATCGGTACAGGTTTTCTTGCTATTCCTGTGTTAAGTGGTTCGCTTTCCTATATCGTCACGGAAACTTTTGGTTTAAAAGGCAGCCTTGATAAGAAATTTCATCAGGCAAAAGCCTTTTATGTAATTCTGATTATTTCCGTGTTACTGGGTCTGGGTATTAATTATTTCGGTATCAACCCGGTAGATGCATTGCTATATACAGCCATACTTTATGGGGTTACTTGTCCCGTAATTATTGGAATTGTGCTGCACATCGCCAATAACAAAACAATCATGGGCGAGTACACGAATAAAACATTATCCAATGTCTTGGGAACACTCTGTTTGCTGGTGATGACAGCAGGAGCATTTTTTTTGATTTACCTCGAATTTTTTAGCAAATGAAGTTCAGTAAATATGATTCAAAAACATTTCAGATCGTTTGCTGGGCTACTATCGCAGCAATGAGCTGTTTTCTGATCGCTGTAATTTTTACGGTTTTTCATGTAAACCTTGGCGCAGTAAATGGCTGGTTGGAAACAACAGTACAGTATGTCAGATGGCAGCAGGTTCGGAGCATGGCACCTCATTTAATTAATGTCCCCTACTGGATTCCGTATTGGTGCGCAATTATTCTCATGTTCCTCTACAAAGAACGCGTGCGATTTATGTTTTGGCTGAACAGGTTTTCCATGTTTGGATTGTTGCTTACGGCTGTTTTGCTTTTGTTTAACCAGGCTATGCGTTGGTTCTGGCCAGAATTATGCGGCAGGTCACTGAACTTTGCCCATCCCAAACCCTATGAAAGTTGTCAAATTCTCTTTGTTACCGGGTCGGTCGTAACAGGTATGTGCCTGTTGGCCTATTTCTGTTTGCGCAAACGGCATTGGATGGTAAAAGTGATGCTGACCCTATGCAGCCTCGGACTTAACCTGGCCGCGTTAATGGAAAGGAAATTTTTCCCATTACAATTATTAATTGCTTTAGCAATTGCCGCTGGAGCAGCGGGTATTACCTATGTGCGGATCAGCCTGGCCAGTGAAGAACAGTTTCCGGAACTATATAAGTATATAAAATTATGAGCCAATTAGAAAAAGAGATCCTGTTTACCTTAATCCCAGTTGTTCTGCTAATCGCTGGGGGAATCCTGGGCATCTTCCGCACAGCCAGCAGTGCCTTTAAAAGTATGACGTTACATTTCGCGGCAGGTGTAGTTTTCTCGGTCGTAGCTGTAGAGTTGCTGCCGGATATGATCAAGATCCATGACCCGTTGCTGATCGTGGTTGGTTTCGTATTTGGTATTGCATCAATGCTGATCGTCAAGCAGGTAACTGAAAAAATGGAAGAAAAAGCGGCTAACAAAGATAAGACGGGCAAATTGCCATGGGCGGCACTTAGCGCTATCGGTATCGACTTGCTCATCGATGGGATCTTACTGGGTATCGGCTTTGCTGCCGGCCAAAAGGAAGGTACTTTGCTGGCATTCGCGCTGGCGCTGGAATGTTTTTCATTGGGTATTGCAGTCATTACCACCATTCAATCATCCGCAGTAAGCAGGGGTAAAATGTACCAGGTATTGATAGGCCTTGGAATTGTGTTTTTGATTGGCGCGGTAGCTGGCTTATTCCTGTTGCACAATGCTCCCGATAAGGTAATGGAATTTATCCTTTCGTTCGGAGCGGCGGCACTGATGTACCTGGTGACCGAGGAACTTTTAGTCGAGGCACATGAGGAAAAGGATTCGCCTTTTTATACGGCATTGTTCTTTGGAGGCTTCCTGATATTTCTAATTCTGGGCATAATATTATAAAAACTAATGGAACAAGATCAATCGAAAAACATGCAAACGCCACTGAAAGACCTGGAGCCTGAAGTAAAATCTAAAGCACTGGAGATTGAGGCGAATTTGAAAGAAAGCGACATCCCGGAAGGAAGTACCAGGGAGAAGGAGGCCGTTAAACAGGCCCAACAATGGTTTTTAGATTTGGAGGGGTAAATATGGATTTTCCGTTTAAAGTAACCCAGGATGCGGGTACATACCAATTCCTGCATATTAAAGTCAACCCGGATAACCGGGCTATAACGGATAGTAACCTGCAATTGCAGGTTTACCTGACGCTGGCGCGCAGACTTTCACTGGGGCTGAACTGCTATGCCCTGGTTCCTTATTCACCAATCATTGTTGAGTTATGGCCCCAATCTGTCAAGGTGAGTTACCGGTACCGGTTATTGGTAGATGATTTCAATGGAATGGGTATCGACCGAGGGTTTCAACCGGTTAATAATAACACACCTGAAATGGCCCTTGTTGCCCTCAAAGATCTGAAGACCCTCCGTAGTATTTCGGAAGATAGCTTGGGTGAGTATGCCTCCGAGGTATCCATCTTCCTGTTACACCCGGGACGCTTATTAGCGCTTACTAACCTGTTACGGGCAGAGGTGGCACCTTTCATGCCGCGATTCCTTCAAAATAATGAATTATTCATCCATTTAACCTGCGGTAAGGCACAAGGATATTACGATGGAATTTTGATCCGGTCGTTAACCGATGTGAGCCAGCAAATTAATGGAGCAATTCAATTAACACAAACTGGCGATCTCCTATGAACATCCTGATCATGATCACGCAATTTCTGGCTGGGCTGAGCCTGCTCGTCTTCATCCACGAGCTGGGGCATTTTCTTGCGGCCAGAGCTTTCGGTATCAGGATCAAAAAGTTTTACCTTTTCTTCGATGCTTTCGATAAGCGATTGTATCGATACAATTATAAGGGAACGGAGTTTGGTATAGGCTGGCTGCCTGTTGGCGGCTACGTTCGGATGGCCGGAAGTCTTACAGCCGTGGATGAGGATGAGGCCGATGAAGATGCGGAGGTTCCACAAGGTCAGCGGTATGGAGATAAACCAGTTTGGCAGCGCCTGATCGTTATGTCTGCCGGTATCGCAATGAACCTCTGTCTGGCGCTGATTATTTACTGCGGGATTTTTCTTTATTATGGCCGGAACCAGGTCACTGCTATTGGCCGGGATTTAATCATACTTCCTGGTGAGTTAGGGTTACAGGCCGGTTTACAGCCAGGCGATGAAGTTACATCGATCAATGCCGACTCTTCTCTATATGAAGACGAGTTGCTGAGTACTCACCTGATGCGGGGTAATACTGTTTTATCCATTGTCCGTCATCAGGGCAAGGAAAAAATACACATGCACGTTGCCGTCTCGCCAAAGATCATGCAGCTTGTCGCAGATAAAGGGTTAACTCAATTTTTTTCGATAAAAGCAGGATTTCAGGTAGATTCTATTTACACGAACATCGATCTGCGCCACAATCAGACTTTTAAAAAATCGCATATCGTCGCTCTTAATGGGGATTACGTACAATCATATAATGATTTTATCATTCGATTAAAGGAGAATAAACAGCGACAGCTTTATCTGACGGTTATTCATGACGGCAAAACCAGTACTATGCTGGCCCATCAGGAGAAAGACGGCCATATCGGCTTTAGCGTGGATAACAAACTGCCTCTGGTTAAACCCCAAAGGATTACATTAAGTCAATCCCTCTCCGCAGGGACTAATAAAGTTTGGAACACCATATCTGAAAACTCCAGCGGATTAAGCCAACTGGTATCAGGTGAGGTAAAAGCCAACGAAGGACTTGTAGGACCCGTACGTATCGCCACACTTTTCAGCGGAAATTTTGAACCCAAAAGGTTTTGGGAGCTTGTAGCACTTCTTTCCACTGCGCTTGCACTGTTCAATGTAATTCCGCTACCACCGATGGACGGCGGGATCTTGTTATTACTCATTTACGAGGGATTTACCCGTAAACCTGTCAGCCGGACATTTTGGGCCTTTTTCTCCCTCAGCGGATTAGTGATAATCCTTTTATTATCCGGCTATGTACTTTTTAATGACATCCGCACACTAAACACAATGCATCCATGAATGAACTCATCAAAAAAACTGAAGAATATATAATCAATCTTTTAGGACAAAAGCTGGCTGTCGGCATGGTCTATCATAATCTCGATCATACCCAGCTGATGGTAGCTGCAGTAAATGACCTATGCACCGAAATGCACCTCAATGAATGGGAACAGGAAATATTAATGGTTTCGGCCTGGTTTCATGATAGCGGATATTGTTATACCTATCAGGGGCATGAAGCAATTAGCATGACAATTGCCGGTGATTTTCTGCGGAGTATGGGCAAAAAAGATTTGTTCATTAACCCGGTTAATGAATGTATACGGGCCACACAGATGCCACAAGAGCCTAAAACCCATTTCCAGGCGATTATGTGTGATGCAGACATGCGTCATCTGGCACTCCCTGATTTTGCGATTCATTCTGAACGCCTCCGAATGGAATGGGCGAATGTATTAGATAAAGAATATAGCAATTCGGATTGGGTTCGTCAAAATCTGCAATTCTTGAGCGATCATACCTATTTTACCGCTCACGCGAAGAAGCATTGGGAACCTGTAAAACAAAGGAATATCAGTCAATTAAAATCATGGCTTACAGACCAGGTACAAAACGACTTTTCCGATGGAGATCAATCAAATTAAATCAAGCAACGTTTGCCAAACTGTATTAATGTTCCTCCTCATTGTGTTTTTAGGAGTCCATCCTTTGCTGGCGCAACCCCTAACGTCCAAAAAAGCATTGCCGGACTACCTGACACAAATTCAGCGAACAGCAGATTCGGTGCTGAAATTTTCACCCAACAACGCACGTAGCTACTACATTAAAATCACCCGATCCATTTATGACCGGGCTTTAAAGATTACGATGACGGAATCGGCAATACAGAGCGGTACAGGAAATTCAGGATTTACGCGAGCTATGGTTCAATTACAATACCAGCTTCGGGCGGATCTTTTTCCTTCGTCCTGCAAACAAACTGCCACCCCAATACCCGATTTGTTTCAGCGGACCGTTGATGCTGCAATGCGAAATTTTAGTAGGTATCAGCAACCCAAAGGTTTGGATCGGGAAAGATTGTACCTGTGGGTGATGATTCAGGTATTTGAAAACTTGAATCAGATCAATGCCGGTTTTTTGCAGGTAGGTCTCTCAACTAAAGAAAAAGACCAGGTATGGCAGCGTCTAAAGATGCAGCAGCAAATGATCGTACAGTTGAAATCAAAATATGAAAGATAATACCACCGTCAATGGTAACACATACGTTTAGAGCTCAGGCAGATCCCCGGAACCCCATAGCCAGGCTATGGGGCGGGGTAAGCCCATTTATTTTGCTCGTGTTCCTTGGCTTTTCTTTAAATGCCCAGGCGCAAGCCAATGATCATACAAAATATCCCGCAAAACATCAATCAGTAGATACTTTACGGGAAGAACGTTTCCGTATTTCCTATGCTTTAAATGCATTTCCGGTTAGAACAACAATGAAGTCTGACGGCCGCCTATCGTGGATTAATTACGGCTTGCAGTTCGGCGTTTCTGTGCGGTTACACCGGGAATGTTTTTTGCAAGCAGAAGCTGCAAAGAATTTTGGGACGAATAATACCTATTATAGGCAGTACGGTCTGCATTTAGCCTATGATATTCATAACAAGCGAGCGCCTGATGCATTGATTTTAACACCATACCTGGGTGTCAATTTCTTCAGATTCCATCAGCCTGCTAAAGCATTAAAAGGAAGCTCTAATTACCTGATTGGCGGTTTGAATTATAACCTGTCATTAAGCAACCGCTTATCCCTTTATGCTTCTACCGGCCTTAGTGATCTTAAATTGCGAGGAGACCAATTATTATACCCTACCAATCTTTCAGCGGCCATCGGGATGACGATTAAATTATTACCACATCAATTAAAATAATGACCAAACCAATAAAATTAAATATTACCCGGCTCGATGCCCACCATAAATTATATGTAGCGCTGACTTTGGCAGCAATATGCTGGATTGCTGTTCGTGGGGCAGTATCCATCTCGAACCAGTACTTATTAACCTGGCTGACATATTCGCTGGTATCACTGACACTTTCTGCGTTGACGATCTTTAAAGTTCACCCGTCTACCATGCACCATGATGCACATGCCCAGGATTCGAGTAAAACCCTCGTTTTCCTATTTGCCATATTTGCATCTGTAGCGAGTTTATTTGCCATTGTATTATTATTAAAAAATGGTACAGAGAACGATCTGCGACAACTAACCTTTCATGTGCTTTTGTCATTAGCCTGCGTTGTTACTTCGTGGATATTAGTTCACACCATTTTTACTTTTCGTTATGCCCACTTTTACTACTGTGATGTAGAAGATGGTTCGGACAACAAAGCATTTAAGCCAGGAGGTTTAGAGTTTCCGAATGAGCCAAAACCTGATTATCTGGATTTTGCCTATTTCTCTTTTGTGATCGGTATGACTTTCCAGGTATCTGATGTACAAGTAACTTCCCGGCGTATTCGCCGGCTTGCCCTTTTGCACGGGTTACTGGCATTTTCCTTTAACACAATTATTGTAGCGCTGAGTATTAATGTTATCGCAGGCATTGTTCAAAAATAACCACCAAATAAAGCTTACTTATGGAAAATCACCAACACATGAAGGCCGAAATTCAGGAACACCTGGAGGCGGCTGCAACGCTAAAAGATCCTGAGTTTTTAAATAAGCTTGAAAAAGCTGCGGAATTGATTATTGAAACCATTAAGAACGGAAAAAAATTACTGCTCTTTGGTAATGGAGGTAGCGCAAGCGATGCACAACATATCGCGGCTGAATTCACGGGACGCTATGTAAAAGAGCGGCGGGGTTTACCTGCAATCGCTTTGACTACCGATACATCAGCTCTAACCGCGATAGGTAATGATTATGGTTTCCCGGCAGTTTTCTCCAGGCAAGTTGAAGCACTGGCGCAGCCCGGTGATTTAGTGATAGGAATTTCAACAAGCGGGAATAGCGAGAATGTTGTTTCTGGTTTATTAGAAGCCAAGAACCGGGGATGCCGCTTGATAGGTCTTTCGGGTGCCAACGGTGGCATGATATCCGTTGTTTGTGATATTACCTTAAATGTAAATAGCGATATTACTGCCAGGGTACAGGAGATGCATATATTGATCGGTCATCTTTTATGCAGCGCTGTTGACCGGATATTTGCTTCGGGTGAAAAATAATTATTGTTAAATTACTTTCAATTTAATTAAAACTTTAATCTACCATGCTATTAAAAAAAAGAATCTCGATCACCTATTTTTTGAACCTGATCAAATATGACATCATTGCTGTTGCCGCTTATGCGATTTTGGCTGGCACCTTCGATCATTACTGGTTATTGAAAGAAGTTTCTATTCCACTGGCCGTCTCTGCCTTTGTGGGAACCTTATTATCATTGCTACTTGCATTCCGTACGTCTCAATCATATCAGTTATGGTGGGAAGCGAGAATAATATGGGGAGGTATAGTAAATGATAGCCGCACACTGATCAGGCAGGCAAAACAATTTTTTCCTAAAACCAAAGATGGTGAAGAATTGGTGGCAAAACTTGCAGAGCAACAAATATTATGGTGTTTTGCACTGACTGAAAATCTTCGGAAAGTCCCCTTTACCGGACCAGTGGCTGAATATGTAACGGTTAACCAGGTTAAAACGAATAACCTGCCAAATCATTTGCTGGATAAACATGCTGATTTGTTGGCTAATGCATCTGAAAAGTTCAACATTAATGCCAATAAGCAAGTTCAAATTGATTCGACCATAGCACGACTATGTGATGGAATGGGTAAATGTGAAAGACTTAAAAATACTGTTTTCCCGAGATCCTATAGCGTAATGATCCATTTTCTAATTTATGTGCTCATGACTTTGCTTCCATTCGGACTTGAGGATAAATCAAAATTTATAGAGATCTGTCTCACTTTTGCCATTCCAGTATTATTCATTGCCATCGAACGTACTGCGATCCTTATGCAGGACCCTTTTGAAAATAAACCGACCGATACCCCAATGACAACGTTGAGCAGAACTATTGAGGGCAATTTGCGGGAAATGATTGGAAAACCTGCTGCTCCTGTTCAACCGTCACAGCCGGAAATTTATTACATCATGTAATATAAATATTTCCTGAAATTTAATTAGAAACCATTGAATTCTACTGGAAGAACCTTGGCTTATCGTTAATGAGAAAAAAGAAAAGGAAAAGAATAAAAACTTATAATGAGTCAAAAAAATTAGGTGAGCAACATGGCCTGACCATAAGAAGGATCAAAAAGAAAAAGTCCCAAGATCCATTATGGCAAAGGATAACAGTTTGTTTTTTGGTAACTATCCTTCTGCTATTTTAATTTTAAAAATATATGGGAGTTTAAAAGCATCTTTAAGATTTCGGGACCAACTTAGAAAGTTGGATAACTTACAAAATAAATAATAGTTAAAATCACTGAATATCAATCGCAAATAGGTTTGATAGCGGTATTTGTTTGAAAGTGATCTACAGCTGCTTGCAACCGCTTGTATGTATCCCGGAGTTTCCCTGCATAATTATTAAAGACGGTAGCATATCCTTCATGGCTCGTTCGCCATTGCATATAGATTACCGAAATTACGCTGATAGCAGCCATGAGGTCATTAACCTGAGTGTCTTGTGAGGGAGCAGTTTGAAAATATTGGTTCAAAGCTGTCGTGTTCGGTGTGATCAGATTGTTATATATTAATGTAGTATTTTGAGGATTTTGAGCCGAAATCAATAGCCAAGCTGCAGCATTATCACGTAGTTGATTTTCCAGGGTTTGACGTTGTTGACTCTTAATTGTTAGTTCACTGAATAATGCAGTTGTATTTTTTGTGAGCGTCATGAATGCGGTATTCCAATCATTCATAAGGTTATTTGCCTTCGCATAGTGCTCTTGATATTTTGCTTCAATCTCGGGGCCAAGCCTGTGTAGATAATCCAGATTACTTGTTAGATAAAACAATTGTTCATTATTACTGGCCTCTTCGCCGGTACTATTATAAATAAAAGCTTTCACAAGTTGATGAATATCAATTGCTGCTAACTTATCAGTGTTCAACGACAAAAATCCAAAGGCTTCCGCAGCAAGACGTTCGGATGCAATTAGTCTTGCAGACAAGTCCGAACAAGATAAAGCAAAAGCTTCGACAGGTGCTGAGAGGTTCGGTACCCAAGTATAGAACAAGGCTTTCAATTGTCGATATTGACGCCTCCTTTCTAAGTTTAGCTTGAACCAGGTCGCAAATATTCCCAGCCCAAAAACAAACAAGGATACGCATGCGGGTATTAGGTACTTGAGCACATTATCACTTATTAATGGTTCGGAATGTGGTGGCGTTTGTATCAATAACGTCATTTGAAATTCGGTTGGTTCATCGAAGATAATCATATAACGGTAGATCCCAATTTGAATGCAAACACTTCCTTATCCTTCAAGAAAATTAATTCTTGATTTCGTATTATGGCCATTATCATCATTATATATTATGTGTTCGATAGTCGAACTTTTTATAGGTGGGAATTTAAAAATGAAAAGGATAAAACCGTATTATCAACAGATTTTATCCTTTAAAATTTAATTAGAAATTATACAGCTATTTTATTTAACAATCTGTTTTTCAATGCATTAATAAAAAACAGAATTGGTAAAAGGTGTTCGACCTGAATCCCTCCGGCTCCACGAAAACGGTATCAAACACCACTAAAACCCTTCAAACGCTACGTTTGAGGGGTTTTTTGTTGCATTTTGGTGTCGTTTACTCACCGTTGAACGGCCATTTTGGTGAGCATTCTGGTGAGCACCGAATTTAAAAAAAAGTGCTCACCAGAATGCTTGTAACTAATTGAAGAGCAAGATGTTCAGCAAGTGAACATCTTGTGAGAATTATGCTGTAAAGATAAATTTGTTTAACTTTTTAACAGCTTTTTATGATCAAAAATGTGGCTGTTCTCTTTTATCTGAAAAAGAGAGCAAATTCAAAAGAAGAAAAAGTTCCGGTTTATATACGGATCACATGCGATGGACAACGCGCCGAATTAGCGACCGGTCAAAAAATTCAGGCAAAGCTCTGGAATCCCGGTGAAGAAAGAGCTAAAGGCAAAACGGAGGCAGTTTACAAATTGAACTCGGCCCTCAATGATGTGGAACTAAAGGTCAATGATACGATCCGCTACTTAAAGGACTGTGGTGAAGAGCTTACTGCGGAAAAAATTAAAAATCGCTTCCTGGGCAAAACAGAGAAGCCAGTTATGCTGGTTGATGTATTTAAGGAACATAACCGCAAGGTAGCCGCGTTAGTGAATGAGGAATTTGCTCCTGCTACCGTTACCCGGTATGAAACAACGCTAAAGCACACGCAGGACTTTATGCAATGGAAATACAAAATCAGCGATATCCGAGTCAAGCAGATTGATCACAGGTTTATCAGCGAATTCGAATTCTATCTCCGTTCGGTTCGTAAATGCAACAACAATTCAGCCTTAAAATATATCAAGAATTTTGGTAAGATTGTTCGCATCTGTTTGGCGAGTGGTTGGATTACTGTCAATCCCTTTCTTAACTACAAAATCAAAATTAAAAAAGTTGATCGGCCATTCCTGTCAAAGGAAGAGTTGGAAATTATGGCTTCGAAATCTTTCGTTAGTGCTCGTCTTGAGCAGGTCAGGGATATATTTTTATTCAGTTGTTATACTGGATTGGCTTATATCGACGTGCAAAAACTCAGGCGCTCTGAAATTGTCAAGGGCCACGACGGTGAGCAATGGATCTTTACGAGTCGCCAAAAAACTGACACCCCCTCACGTATTCCACTAATGCCTTATGCATTGAGTGTAATTGAAAAATATCGGGATCATCCACAATGTGAAATCGAGGATAAGCTATTACCCATATTAACCAACCAAAAAATGAATGCTTATTTAAAAGAGATAGCAGATTTGTGTAATGTAAATAAAGATCTGACTTTTCATATTGCCAGGCACACTTTCGCAACCACGGTCACCCTATTGAATGGTGTACCAATTGAAAGCGTTTCTAAAATGTTAGGCCACACTAATATCAAGACTACACAACACTATGCGAGGATTTTGGATTTGAAAGTTGGTGAGGATATGGGTGTACTCAGAAAAAAGCTACAATCTCACTAAATATTCAAAAGCAAATATTGTATTAATTCGATAGATAAATATTTCATGAAAGAGTTGAAAGCTGGCGATCAAGAAATTGCTGAAAAAATATACCTGATAAGGGGGCACAAAATTATGTTGGACAAAGATTTAGCTGAGATGTATGGAGTGGAAACTAAAAGGCTGATTGAACAGGTCAATAGAAATACCCTTAGATTTCCACCAGAATTTATGTTTCGTCTCACCAACGAAGAATTCGATGTTTTGAGGTCGCAATTTGCGACCTCAAAGAGAGGCGGCAGAAGGTACGCTCCTTACGTTTTCACAGAGCATGGTATACTCATGCTTTCAAGCGTGTTAAATAGCAAGCAGGCTATTACTATGAGTATCAAAATTATTGAAGTATTTGTTAAATTCCGGGAGATGCTTATTTCTCACAAGGACCTTCTCCTTAAATTCGAACAGCTTGAAAAGCTGGTCATTCATCATGACGATGATATTCAGTCCATTTTTCAGGCATTAAAACAATTGATACAGCAGAAGAATGAGCCGCGTGAGCCGATCGGTTTCAAGTTGAACGGTTAGTTAACTCCCAAACGCTTTAAATACAAGGGGGCGCAAATTACGTCCCTTGCATTTAAAGCGTTTTATATTCAGCATTGATAAATAGTTTTTTGATAACCACCCTAAAAATTATATTATCAAGTTCGCCATCATCTATCAGGAGAATTTGCGGGGCATAAATTGGTTAATTCCATCCGACCCTAAAAAGACTGGATTTGTTCAATGTTTCGATTCTCCTTACGTCTTTTTAGAGTAGAAAGGGAAATATGTATGTTTTATGGCTTATCTATAAGTTTAGCATCCTTTAAATTTAATTAAGTACTTGCTGAATTCGGTAAATAGATTACTTTTTAGGCTGGTGATTATCAATGTGTAGGATATCCATACTAATATTGCACTGAATAAATCCTCAGAAAAGTAACCATACTAAGGATTATGAACAAGGGCGGCTGGCAGATTTATCTTACACAGATATTTATATGTTGAAGGCATCTAAAGGATTTTATCCCAATAATCAAAGCAGTCAATTGAATTATAATTAAGATGCCTTTGGCAAATATTCAAGGGCATAATGAAGCCTAAGACGCTTAATAGCTCTTATAATTCTCGTTTTAATAGTACCCAGTGGGATTTGTAATTCTTCAGCTGCTTCACAGTGCGTATAACCCTGATAGTATATGAGATCTATGATACACCGTTCTTTATCAGGCAACCTATTGGCACCAATTCTTAAAAACCTCATATCTACATTTACACTGCTTACTTCATCTTCATAAAATTCTTCGTAGGATTCTGAAATTCTTTGGTGTTGCTGACTGTTTCTAAAATCCTTTGAACGAAGTTGATCGATCGCCATATTACGAGCTATATTTGACATCCACGTATAAAGACGGCCTCTGTTCTCATCATATGAATCAAAACTATGCCATACCTTGATAAAACACTCCTGAAGAACGTCTTCACTAAGAACTTCATCAGTAATAATGCGAGATATTACACCATATAGCGAACCGCTATACATATGATAAAGAGCTTTGGCCCCCTCGGGATGACGCTCCCTGATCAATTTAATGAGGTGCCCTTCCGGAAAGGTCAACTTTCTTTTATGTCCCATGTTGCTTTATTTAAAGTTGCGTTTTGGGGCTTTCGGAAGCCGTTTCTGCCTGTTCTCCATTTTGCGCTTCTTTAAATTCTTTCATGCCTTTCCCAAGGCCCTTCATCATTTCAGGTATTTTCTTTCCGCCGAACAATAGCAGTATAGCTACTAAAATCAGTATGATCTCTGGTGCGCCTAATCCCATGGTGTTTGTTTTTTTAGGTAGATGGATATTTATTAGCCGGAGTTAAAACTAACCAGCCTCTAAACTTATACTTTAATGTAATGATTATTTAAATAAATAAGGGTGTTATCGAACTTACGCAAATATGAACGGGATAGATTTGAGAAAACTATTAAATGCACCGCCAATCATTTCGTTTTTTGAGGATTTGACATATTGAAAAGAGGAATCATATAATCAATAACAAAACTTTCTAACAACCACCAGTGGTGAAATTCAATGTCTAAACATTGAATTTCACCCTATTTTTCTTCCTGTGATAATCTTAATTTATAGGTAATTGGGCAATGCTTGCATGCGCGTCTAACACATCGTTTTCTTATTATGTTTTAAATAGAGCACAACCAATAGCGATAAAAGCACTCGTTTTGGTTGTTATTAATTAACCATAAATTAAATCTATCATGCAATTATCGTCGTTAATACCATCAAACAATAATAAAGGGATCGCCGAAAACCTTTAACAGAGTAGGCAAAACTAATCTACATAACCATGAAAATGCAAGATTTGAATGAAATGGAATTAAGAGAAGTAAATGGTGGTTCACTTTTGGGCCTGGGCGGTGCAAACACATCAAGCGGCGAAAGCGGCCTGTTAGGTAGCCTGGGTATCGACAACCTTTTATCATTTAGCAGCGCGTCGAAAAATGGCGATCAAAGCAGCTCTACATCATTCTCGTTAGGTAATGGTATTACGTCATCGCTTGGCGGCATTTTAAACTTTGGTTCAAAAAGCGTTTAAGCTTTATTGAATTGAAAACCTTGCAGCATTGCTGTAATTATGATTACAAAGGGACAGCCGAAAACCTTATAACAGAGTAGGCAACACTATAAATTACTGACACTATGAAAATGCAGGAATTAAATCACACTGAATTACAGGAAGTAAACGGTGGATCACTTTTAGGTTTAGGTGGAGCAAATACATCTGGCGGCGAAAGCGGCTTGTTAGGCTCTTTAGGAATATCTAACCTGCTGTCATTTCAACAAGGCAGCCAAAACGGCGACCAGGCACAAGCCAGCTCCTTTACATTAGGTAACGGCATTACATCAAGCCTGGGCGGTATTCTGAACTTCGGTTCACAAAGCGTATAATTTTTTCAATTATATACCTGGCGCGGGCATTTTAATTAATGCCCGCGCTTATTTTTTAAAGTAAATATCATCTATCATGAAAACCAACACAACCAATATGCGCGAATTGAGTGTAGCCGAGCTTACCACCGTAAACGGCGGCGCGGCCAATGGTGCAAGCATGAGTTTAAGCGCGGGGGCAGACAGCCTGCTTTCGATAGAATTTAAGTGGCAACAAGGCGATAATTACCAGGATTATAAACTTGAAGCCGGCAAAGGTATCAACCTTAATTTTGATGCTTTTTTAAACGGAACACATTTAAGTTAAAACCTATACAATATATAATGGGATGGTCGCGGCTATCCCATTTTTAGTTAGAGGATTTGGGAGTAAACCAAAACACTTTACACCGCTTTGCTATTAAACTACTAACCCTAAGGGGGAATTTATAATGGATAACAATAATAAAGTTTTCCCGGCAGGGTTCTTATCGTCCACTGCCGAGTACCATTTCCGGAAATATGATCCTAAAACCAATATTATCTATAAAATGGTTTTGGGTTTTACGGTGCTTGCCCTAGTATCCATATTTTTTATCAAGGTTAATATCAACGTAAAAAGTTTGGGTACTATCAAATCGTCAACCGAACATAATGAGATCAAACCGCTCGTATCCGGCCGGGTAGATACCATGCTGCTGAAAGAAAACATGCATGTTACCAAAGGCCAGGTTTTAGTTACTTTAAAAGCCGCTGCCATAAACCAACAGGACCTTGCCGCTCACACCCAGCAAACCGAATTCGAAGCGCAGCTGACCGATTTACAGGTGCTGGCCGATATAGTAAAGCGTAATCAGTGGAATAAAAGGCCTTCCCTCACATCAGAATTATATGGCCAGCAATATGTACTTCTGCAACAAAAAGCCCGTGATGCCAACGCCAACCTGTCTGCCGCCCGTCGTAATGAGGAGCGTTACAGCTATCTCTTTAAAAACAAAGCTATCTCTGCTTCTGAATATGATGTTGTTCATCTGGCCTATCAAAACGCACTGAGCGCGCTGCAATTAATTTATGATGACCAGGGTAGTAAATGGCTGGCCGAGTACACCAGCCTCAAAGCGCAAATGCGCAAGCTGCAGTCGGAAGGAAAATCAATCGAACAGGAAAAAGACTTATATACCCTGCGCGCGCCCGTTACCGGAACCGTGCAAAACCTGCGCGGCATTCAATCCGGCAGTGTAATTGCCGCTAACGAAATAGTGGCCGAGATCTCACCGGAAACGGGGATGATAGCTGAGATTTATGTACTGCCAAAAGATGTAGGCCTGATCAGGCCGGATATTAAAGTGAATTTCCAGGTTGATGCCTTTAATTACAACCAGTGGGGGTTGCTTACCGGCAAGGTGCTCACAGTATCTAACGATATATTTACCGATAACGGGCAACAACCGTATTTTAAGGTGAGGTGCCTGTTGGATAAAAACGAACTGAAATTGAAAAATGGCTATGTGGGCCGCATAAAAAAAGGCATGAGTTTACAGGCCAATTTTTATGTTACCCGCCGTACGCTGTTCCAATTATTATATGACAAAACCAGCGATTGGTTAAACCCCGGCAGGCTCCCGGCTAAAAGCACGGCCCAATTATAGGTTATGGCAAATTTCGATCAATTTTTAAACCGTACCGAAGCCTGGTACAATCGCCTTGCTAAGCGGATCAATAATAACAGGCTGTACCAAAAATGGCAGGCGCTTACCGAAAGTAAACGTTTAAAGAAACGGGTACAGATCAGGCAGCATGATATTATGGATTGCGGCGCGGCCTGCCTGGCATCGGTAGCCGTTTATTATAACCTCAGTATGCCTATTGCCCGGATCAGGCAACTGGCATCAACCGATAAAAAAGGCACTAACCTTTTAGGCTTGATAGAAGCGGCTAACCAAATGGGCTTCTCGGCCAAGGGGGTAAAAGGTGCCTTCGAAAACCTATTCGAGATTCCTACACCAACCATAGCCCACGTATTGTTGGGTAACCAGTTGCAGCATTATGTAGTGATTTATAAAGTTACCGATTCTTTTATCGAAGTGATGGATCCCGGCGATGGATACCTGCACCAATTAAGCCATGATGATTTTAAAAAGATCTGGACAAGAATCTTGGTACTGCTTGCGCCGAACGAACAGTTTATTGCCGGCGATAAAACGGTATCGGTAGAAAAACGCTTCTCGCAATTATTGAAGCCTCATAAAGGCATGCTGCTACAGGTTTTGTTGGGCGCAGTTGTTTATACTATATTAGGCCTCTCCACCTCCATCTTTCTGCAAAAGATAGTAGATAATGTTTTGCCGGAAGATAACCGCAACCTGCTTAACCTGATGGGTGTGGTGATGGTGGTGATCATATTTTTACAGGTATTTATTAACCACGCCCGCACGTTGATCACCCTTAAAACAGGTCAGCAGATTGATGCCCGGCTTATACTTGGCTATTATAAACACCTCCTTAAGCTTCCGCAGCAGTTTTTTGACAGCATGCGCGTTGGCGAGATCATATCAAGGATAAACGACGCGGTAAAGATCCGATCGTTTATTAACGAGGTGCTGGTGATGTTCGCGGTAAACATTTTTATACTGATCTTCTCATTTGCGCTCATGTTTACCTATTACTGGAAATTAGCGTTGATTATGCTCACCATTGTGCCGCTGTTCGCGCTGATCTACAAATTATCGGACAGGCTGAACCGAACCACCCAGCGTAAACTGATGGAAGATGCTGCCGACCTGCAAACCCAACTTGTTGAATCGGTAAACGCCATCCCTACTATTAAACGCTTCGGACTGGAAGATTTTGCCAACTTTAAAACCGAAACCCGTTTTATCAATATGCTGAAAACGGTTTTTCGTTCGGCAACCAACTCGCTTTGGGTTGGTAATTTCAGCAGTCTGGTTTCTACCTCTTTTACGGTGATACTGCTTTGGGCAGGTTCGGCTTTTGTGTTGGATAAGATCATTACTCCCGGCGAATTGTTGTCGTTCTATTCCATCATCGGCTATTTTATGAGTCCGGTAGCAGGGCTTATCGGCATGAATAAAACACTTCAGGATGCCCGCATTGCAGCCGACCGCCTTTTCGAAATCATGGATATGGAACAGGAGCCTGCCGAAAACCGGGCTGAGCTTACACCGAATATGATAGGCAATATCCATTTTAAAGATGTGCATTTCAGGTATGGTAGCAGGGCTACGGTATTTGAGGGCCTGGACCTTAACATTACCAAAGGCAAGATCACCGCTATTGTTGGTGAAAGCGGTTCGGGTAAAACAACCCTCCTATCGCTCATGCAAAATATTTACACATTACAATCGGGTTCGATATTCATTGGCGATTTTGATATCCAATATGTTACTAACGAGAGCCTTCGCCGCATGGTGAGCGTTGTACCGCAGGATGTACACCTGTTTGCAGGCAATGTAACCGAAAATATAGCGATAGGCGATCTGGAGCCTGATCTGAAACGGGTATTACAAATCTGCCGCCAGCTGGAAATTACCGATTTTATTGAACGTTTACCGAATGGCTTCAATACCTTTTTGGGCGAGAACGGCACCAACCTTTCAGGCGGCCAACGGCAGCGCTTAGCCATAGCCCGCGCGCTTTACCGTGACCCGGAAATCCTGATCCTTGACGAAGCTACTTCATCGCTCGATTCGGAATCAGAATCGCATGTACAGAACGCGATCGCATTGCTGCGCGAAAGGCAAAAAACCATCATTGTAATAGCGCACCGCCTAAGCACCGTTATGAATGCAGATAAGATAATCGTATTGCAAACCGGCAAACTGGTTGAAGAAGGCACCCACCATGAATTGATGGCGCAGCAAGGCCAGTATTTCAAGATGTGGCAAAAGCAATTCCCGACCGAAGATGTGATCCTGGCCAGGCAAAACAAACCACGAAAAAGCGTTAAATCGAAAGCATCCGCAGAAAACTAAAAGCTGATTTTATTACCCAAATAATAATCAATGATCTTACTTTTTAAGATCAGTTCGTAACGGGTTTGGATCAAGGAAAATTCGGCTATGTTCCGTTCATTTTCAGATACGTTGATTTCAAGACTATTAGCCAAGCCAACCGAATAGCGTTGCTGCATCACTTTAAAAGCATCCGCAGCCGATTTAAAAGTTATCTGCGCCGAGGCATATTTTTTCTGCGTAGCATGTACATCCCACACGGCTTCGGCTACGGTTTTACGCATATTGTTTTTTGCCAATTGTTCGGTAGCCAGCGAGTTTTGGTAATTCAGTTTAGCTTTACGTACATTGATATTAGCACCGTTACCATTAGATATTGGAATAGCTAGTGTAAAACCTACTGCCTGGTTAAAATTATTAGTGATCTGATCTCCAAAGGATACATTCCGGGTTTGATACACCGGCGCTACAACCGCAGCATTGGTATTTTGAACCACGCCGATAGGCACCGCGCCCGTAATTTGTGTAGCCACTACGGTGCTTTGACTGCTGGAGTAACTGGTATTCAATCCACCTCCAAAAGAGAGGCTGGGATATCTTAAACCCTTGGCAACATCAACCCCGCTTTCGGCAGCAATGCGCTTATTGACAGTTACTTGAATATCCGGATTAGTTTCGAGGGCGGTTTTGTACACCTCATCGTTCGTATAGCTGGTATTGAGTTTGTCGATCGCATTTTTGGGCGGATCAACTACTAAAAATGGCGATTTATCATCACGTTCCATAAAATGGGTTAAGGTAAGGTATGACCGTTCCAACTCATTTTGGGCATTGGTTTGATTAGCCTCGGCATTAGCTACCTGCGATTTGGCCTGCGATAAGTCGGCCAAAGTTTTCTGGCCTACTTTATAAAACTTCTGCTGGCGGGCAAGTTCGTCGTTAGCTATCACCAGTTGTTGTTTAGATGCGGCAAGCAGATCGCGATTGGTCAGCACCTGGATGTAAGTATAAAGTACAGAGAGCGTAAGGTCGTTTTTGATTTTAGCTACATTGCTTTTATTGGCATCTACCAGGTATTTATCCTGCTTGATAGTGTTCATTTTGGCAAAACCCTGAAACAACGTGACGTTAGCATAAATGCTGCCTTGAGCAATATTAGCCGCAGCATTATTATACTGGTAAGTAGTTGGATCAAGCGCCCGGCCAAACAGGCGGTAAGCCGCAACACTACCATTTAAAGTTGGTAGTGTTGCACCTTTAGCAGCTTTCAGGTCTTCGGCAGCAATGGCCTCATCAAAACGGGCCTGCCTGATCTCGATGTTATGAACCATCGTACTATCAATAGCTTGTTCAAGTGTGATTTTAGTTTGTGCGGAGATATTGTGAGAAAAGAACAAAAAAAGTATAGCGGCAAGCTTCCTGCCGGCATTGTTGTTTGATAAATATATCGACATAATAGGTAGTGTAAATATTTATCAATTGGAACAGGCTTTTGTTTTTTTCAATCAACTCCAACTTGGAGTATTAAACTTCTTCGGAAAACTTTCAAAGAATGCTGAATACGAGGAAAGGAAGATTTTTGATAATTTTTAGAGCTATTTAAGTATACATACTGTCGCATCCTACAGCAAAAGCTCCTAGTCATGAATTTATTCAAAGAAAAAAATTTCCTTGGTGGGATTTTGCTAACTCTCCGTTTTCGGCTAAGCAAGCAAGGTCGTGAGACACTCACTTCCTTGCGTTTGCTTTAGCCGTGGCTACTTGGTCGTTGGCCCCACTCGTTTCTTGGCGGTACACTACAAATTTCACAATGAAAACCCGGATAATCTATTTTTAGCGTTTCTAAAATATCCTAAAATATGTCATATTTTAGTTGAGGGTATTTGCTCACGAAAACTTACCCAAAGAATACTCAAGAAATGCAATTTGTTGAGTATATAGCTTTTCAGTTCTCGACAGGTACTCTTCAATCTTTTTTAAGGCAGTTTCCAAAATGGATTTTTCGGCTTTGAAATTTTTCGTTTTAGCCTTTGGATATCCTTTATCGAAAAGATTGTAGAAAACAAACTCCGTGTCATCATCTGTATCCTTATAAAGGATATATTGGTAATCATTAGTAAACAGGCTTATTATCTGTTGCAGTTTGGCAAATTTTCCGTCCTGTCGGTTGTATCCCAACTTAAGCTCTATTGCACACCGTTGTACAGTTTCAATCGCTTTGATCATAAACGATAGTGCAGACATGTATTCTTCTTTCTTCAAATGGGTTTCTACTCGTTTTAAAAGGCTGCGGCACTCTTTATGAGCGTTCTTCCAGCACCTTTCCAACATCGCCTTATGCATTTCGACAGTCACATATTCAGGGTTCGGAATTACAAGATCCTGGTCGGTATATAATACTGTCCCTGCGTATACTACCCATTCCCAAAAGCGTGGATTCGTTTTGATTTCTTTTAAAGCATCTTTGACTTTATAAACGAGGGGAACGATAAAGGTTTTTCCAAGCCTGTCAGATTGAATTTTATCCGATATCTCATCATCTGTTATGACAACCTGATCATCAACTAAAATTAACAGGTAAATCCTGTCCGCATATGGTATAGCACCCAGGTGGCATACATGTTTAATAAATGGAAATTCTGTTACGAGGGTCTTGGCCATTTCCTTGAATTTAAATTCCCTCTCTAATCTGTTTTTGCGTTTAAGAGCCCGTGGCAACTTCCAATCGAAAAGGTTATAATTTTCCGTATCCTCCATGATCGTGATCACCTTCCTGCCGTCTTTGGTATAAGACAGGTGATGGCCATTATTTGTAGTGAGAGTTTCCCATACCGCGCCAATGGCAAGTTGCTCAACCATATAAGCTGCCGAGTGGAGTTTTAACAGGTCGTCAAATAATTGGGGCATATTGCCTTCGAATTCGTCTATTGTCAATGCCTTGTTGCTCAAGGCTGCGTAAAGCCAGTAATCGAAGTAGTCACGGAGGTCCTGCAAGCCGATATATCCAAAGATCCGTCTGAAAACGATATATGGATTGCGCTCTTCGTAGAACGACAAATCATCCGGAAAATATTTCCATGTATGTCTGGCAAACCTCAATTCACTCCCCTCAACAATTTCGGCCTTATCCCAATCATCCGGGGTTTTTCTGTCGAGCCACAAAATATAACAAATCTCGATCATCCGCACCCACTCGTTTACCCCCTGCACCATCTTAGCAGGGCCTTCTTTGCCACCCTGGTAATGTGTATCGCTTAGCGCGAACACTTTTAGTTGTTCCAGCAAACGTTTATTCCTTTCTGGTTCTTCGCCCCAAAAAGCGTCTCGTAACGCGCGATACGGATCGCGGATTTCATTAAAAAGCAGGAATTCAGGATAGTTCTCCCATGGCACATAATGTTCGTCACCTCGCATGGCTTAAAAAATTTGAGTGAATAATGACTTCTATACGAAGTTGACAAACCGCAACATGCTAAACCATCTTTAACAGGTTTATCTCAAACATGCGAATGGATATTTTACCGGTTATTATTTCTATTTTAGTATAGCGGCACCTATTTATTATTTTTGTTATTTTTGACCAAAACAACATCCTATGAGCACTACCAGCGAAAAACCCACACAGATCCACCACGGCCGTAATATTAAACGTTTCAGGGAAATGCTGGGCATTAAGCAAGAGGCATTGGCTTTGGAATTAGGAGAAGACTGGAGCCAAAGGCGGGTTTCGTTGTTAGAGGCCAAAGACACCATAGAAGACGATATTCTTTCGCAAGTAGCCGCCATACTTAAAGTGCCGGTTGAAGCGATCAAGAATTTTGATGAGGAGAAAGCTATTTATAACATTCAAAATAATTATGAAGGTGCCAATAGTGGCGCAGCAAATGTTGCGGTTATGAATTATTCGTGTACGTTCAATCCTATTGACAAATGGCTCGAAGTCATCGAAGAAAATAAAAAACTTTACGAGCGCCTTTTGCAAAGCGAACGTGAAAAAGTAGAAATCTTAAAGAACAGGGGTTAGTGGAAGAACATGCTGATAAAAGCAATCACCAGGATAGGGTATTCGCATTTATTAACGATAAAGAATTTGCCGCTATAGGTCAACGATTTGAACCTTTCTTTGAACTTCATAAGATTGAAGTAATTTTTGATCTGTTTGACGTTGTTCAATCAGATTCCTGTGGTAATAATACGGCCAAACTCATTTGGAAAACGCAACGGGACTTGCCTATTGAACTTAAGAAAGCTATTATTGATGTTTACAGCAGATATTTCCAGAATTAGATTTGCTTCTACGTCTTAGCCGACTGGCCATATAATCACTAACACACCCAGTCATATCACCGCTTAAACAACCGGAGCTGTTAGCAGGAAAACTGTCAAGGGCCGGCGATAGCCGGTTTATATACCCTTGACTGTTTTCATGCGGAGCTAATTTTGTGACTGCGGTGCTGTGACTAACCCATAGCCTTTGGGCGGGAAAGACAGGTGTGTATGAGGAACGAATACACTCCTGCACGCGCGGCGGCGAGGCTGGCGGCGTAATGGAACCCGGAGCGAAGCGCGTGGTGTAATGCAGCCGTCTGCCGCAGCAGCATGGCCATTCCCTCCTATCCAAAAAGAAAACATGTTAATGTGTACTCACTTGGCTGAACGTACTTTCTTTAGGTTGTCCCTCGCCGCTTTCTGCTCCTTGTCTGCCTGATCGGCAACTGCTTTAGCGGCAGCAATAGCTTGCTGTTTCTCCATTGCCTTTTCTGCCTTAGCGATAAAAACATTCGGATCATCCTTTAAACCTGTAATAATGGTTTCGGCCGTTTTAGGATACATCGCCCTGACCAGCCAGAAATTATAAGCTTCCTCGTTTAACCGGTCGTTTTGATGATTGAGATACAAAGCTGTACCAAATGATCCGGCTGTAATAATAAAAGCTGCCACTACCCCGATAACCAGGCTTTTTGACCATACCCCGAAATGATGATGATTTTTGACACCGATCACTTTAGGCACCCGCGAAACCACATCTTTTAATTCATCCATCTGTTGCTGGATCTTTTTATCATCATAACGTTTATTAGCCGTTTCAATCCTGCTGGTTATCCGGTCTAACGTTTCTTTGTATTGACTTAAAAAACTCTTCAGAAACTCCGGCATCTCGGTTTCTACTATGGTTATCCTCTGAATAAACCCTTGTATCAGTTCCTCCAGCATCGTTACTTTTTCTTCCAGTTCTTCTTGTTGCATAAACCTAAGTTTGAATAGTTAAATAATCTTTTTTTTAATCACGCTACCTGCTTATCCCTTGGGACTGGGAATGTTCCGCTTCATGTTTCTTTCGTTTCCTTTTGGCTATATCCGCATCCCCCATCGGGTCGGGCGGACCGGCAACAAACTGCGGTTCCAGCAAAGTTTCCAGAATGCCTTTACCGCCACCTGGAACATGTACATGATCAGCCTGGGGATGCTGCCTGATCGCATCCCGTAACTGATCGGCTAATGAAGGTGAATCCACTTTTCTTACTACATGTTCCTGCTGCGCCTGTAGATTCCGGTTGAGCTGCGTATTAATCCCGGCATAGCTCAAACTCCGGTCAATAGCAGATCCTTTCATTTTGATATCGCCCTTTTCAAAAGAAATGCCCTGCACCTCATTACTACCGCTACGATATTTATAAGCGATACCAATACCCAGTTTTTGCAAATTCGCTTCCAGCTGTTTCCAGTTTCCCGATTGCTTAAGCGCTACTTTAATGGCATCAAAAAGTTCGTACCTGATTTTCTCATTACCTTTCAAAGCCTGTCTGTTCACTTGTTCCTTGCTTTCGCCTATATGATAGCCATACTTCAGGGTGATCTCTTTGCAGGCTTTCACATTTTTCGCAAAATTGTTTTTATCGGTTATGGTGTTGCCGTTATTATCCACCCTGTTATAAATCACATGTAAATGCGGATGCTCCCTGTCATGGTGACGAACTACAACGAACTGGGTATTACGGATACCCACTTTATGCATATATTCTTTTGCCCGCTCAACCATAATTTCGTCACTTAGCTTAGAGAGATCTTCCCTATTCCAGCTTAAAACCAGGTGCCCCACGGCTTTGCCTAATTCCGGTCGCATCTTCCGTTGCAGGTTAAAATCATGGGTGACCGTTCCTGCGTTCTGCATCCGCACGCCTTCGGCAGCAATGATCTTCGCATCCTGCTTATTCACCACATAACGAACACAGCCGCCAAAGCTTCGACCGGTTATCGGTTTACCTATCATGGCTGCTGATTTTTGTTAACAAATCCTCGATCTGTTTCAGCAAAGCCTGGCATTTCAGGGCCAGCGAAAAAAGCCCGGCCACATGGGCAAGGTGTGTCAGCTGATTAAGGTTATTGGCAAGCCCGGCCAGCATCCTGAACCAACCGGTTTCCTCTACTGTAAATCGCGGGAAAACTTTCGCGCTCTTGGCAGCCCTGCGGAACCATTCACTGGATCTCAACCCGGCTTTCTTTGCCCGCCCTTCGATCAGAACACGTTCAGTCGGCGTTAATCGTACCATTAGGAATTCGCTGCGGCTTACTGTTTTCTTTGGCCTGCCGGGCAGCTGGTTTTTCTGTAATTTATCTTTTTCAGTTGATCCTGTCATAAAATCACGTTCTTAAAACTTCTTCCCAAACCGACCAACGGGAGCGAGTTACCGGATCACCCCTGCGGGGTGTATCCGGGTTTTTGTGAAGCAAAAACATTAACTCGCTCCCTTCGGGTCGTAAATCTCTCCACCATATATCCTGCTATCTGTAGATGTGCTGCATACCGCTTGCGGTATGTTATTCCAATGTTGCAAAACGAAGTTTTGCGCAGATTTATGCACTATCCTTTTTCTGCTTCAGGCCAGTAAACCAGGCTGCCCTGCTTCGGATGATAGGACGGCTGATACCGGATATAACCGTATTCATCCAGCTCCCTGATGCACTTATGATAAGTAGCAACAGAAGCGATTTTGGAAAAAGCCATAAGCGTTTTCCGGGTCACATTATATGGGCTGATAAAACCGTTCCGCTGCCAGCAGACAAACAAACCCGTAAACAGGCTAAGGTGTGTTGGTAATACCCTGCTATCTTTCTCCATGCGTTTAAGCAAGCTGGCATAAGCTGCCAGCTCTTTAACCATTTCCTTTTGCAGCTTCATTTATTTTCTCCTTCCAGGATCTTGTTGATGTCTTCCAACTTGTAGTACATGATGCTGCCTACCCTGGTAAAACGAAGTGTCCCATTGATGCGTAAATTCTGAAGTGTGCCGGGTGATATGCCTAACAGTTTTCTTACCTCCACGCTCTTCAACCATTTTTTTGTATTGGCCTGTCCAGGGTGTATGATTCTTTTAATCTCATTAAGCAGATCGCTTTTAAATTCCAGTAAATCCCCTTTGGTGATTAGTTCCACATTCATCTGTTCCTCCTTGTTTATTCGTTAATGGTTTGTTGCATGGCATTCAATACCTCACTTTTTTTGAAGTACACCCTTTTATGCAGGCGCAAATAGGGCAAGCCTTTTTTCATCCAGTCGGTAAGCGTAACGAGAGACACGCCGAGTTCGGCGGCAAGTTCCTGCTTGGATAAAAGTTTTTCTGAATCCAGCGGCTGGCTGCCACCCGTTTTAAAATATTCCTGTAATTCTGCCCTCACCGCCTGGCGTATGCACAGGCTAAAAGCTTCTTGATTGATTATCTGCATAGCATTTGTTTTGGAACAAATGTGTGCTGTACATAATAGATTTCTTGACCATGCAGAACTGCATGGTTAAAATGGAGCTGTTTAGAGAAAGCTAAAATAGCTTATAAAGTACTGATTGACAGCTTGATGTTATATTTGCAAATAGTTACCTACTTTCCCTGCAAAAGAAAAAATCAACTCCTCTTTTTCGCAAGATTGATCGTAAAAAGCTTTGATTTTGCAGGAATATCGGCATGTTTATCTCCCGGCTCGCGCTTGTCACTCGGAAAATAACGGCGTATGGTTTCGTAATTGATCTCTTTATCTCCTTCGCGAAAATACTTGCAGATCATTTTCATCCAGACGCTTTGCGTTTGGGAAAACATGAGTTCCTTCCCTTCAGGAGTTTTAAGTTCCTGCATTTGTAAATGCAGGTGTAAAACGGCGCTTCGGTAGCCTTCAGGTATATTGATATAACCTTCCGTTTCTAGCGAATTCGCTTTCTTAAGGTCGGCTTTTAATTGGGTAACCTCTTGTTTAAGTGCAATTATCTCCGATTCCTGCTGTGCTATTACTGCGTCATTGGATTTGTGAATATTCCAACGGTCAAGCGAGATCAACATTGTCATAAACTTTTGCAATCGTGCTATTTCCCGCTCATTTTTCAGATGGTTCTTGTCATAGACATCTTTGCCCAGCAACACTTTTAACTGCCGTTCAATGAGCGACCAGAAATATTTAAAGAAGATTTCCTCTGTACCATCGGTATGGTGAGATAAATAATAGGCCAAATGGCGTTGATAAAATTTGGCTATGCAGTCTTCAGGAATGGCAAACACTCTTTTAAAAAAGTGCTTTAAAAAATGTGACTTGTCCCATTGTATTGGGTTGCCAATATCAAGGGTATCTTTCGCAAAATCGAAACGATCACGCGGTTTGAAATAAGTTGCGCTCATAGGTTGGTATATTTCTCAAAAATAAGCGTTTGAGCGCTTGGATGAAATATTAATGAATGAATACTGATAATGCAGCTAGGCGGTCATGTGCGTAGGCCTATGAAGCACTCCGCCATTAGCGATTTTTTAAAAAATCCCATTTCCGTTCACTGATCGCGCTCTTCCGGCAATAATCGATTTGTTGGTTAATGAATATTTTGTGATTAAAGAACTTGGTTTTCGGCTTCATTTCCTGAACCAATGTTTTTATCCTCTGCCAAATCCGTTCGTCGATCTCTCCTGCAATCGAATCGCCGTTACGTATGATCGTTCCCTGATCTGTCCAGCGGATCTTTTTAAATAGCGCTACATCATCATTAATTGCTAAAAGGCGTTTGAAAAGACCATCAAAATAAGGATGCAACTTATTTTGAATAATTTTGAAGCAGGCGTTGATTTTACTTATGTTATGAAAATTATTTGACAGGTAATGCATAAAAAAGCTACTTTTTTGTCTTCACTGCCCTGCTCGTTATCACTCATCACATGCTCCAATACATTTTCACCTCTGAATAGATATATCGACTTGGGTATGAGCTGATCAAAAACTTCTGATACGGCCGATAAATAATCTGGCAGGTTCCACAGTGAAGCCAGTTGATGGTACTCGTACCGCTCGCTTTCCTGGCAATTTCTATTGAGTTGAACAGGCTGTAATTCTTTTCAATAAAATCTTCTTCCAACCTGAATTCCAGGATGCTTTTTCCAGCCCTGTCCAGCATGAAGGGCAGCACGTCGTTAAGAAAACCGGGATCCAAAGCGGTGTAGAAATGAACATTGCCCAGGTAAAGGTAGAACCACCCTTTTAATGAGGATAGCAATTCTTTGTAACGCTTACACCGCTCTATAGTAATATTAGCCTCAGTCGGGGAGTTAAAAAAACCGACCCTGACATATTGAAAATTAATATACTCATGCCCGAAAATTATTTTTTCAACGGTCTCCAATAAATCATTACCAGCTTTCTGAACATATAGGAAAAGCACCTCATAACGGATGATCTGATAGAAATAGGGTTTTTCGAGAAGCGATTTAAACAGTTCAATAAAAGTGTCGCGCCGGGTTTCGATCAGGTGGTTCAGCAAAATTTGCGCGGCATTATTCTGACGGTGAAAGGGCCAGATACTGTGACTACCGCAATCGCCTAACACATCAAAGACCGGCAGGTATGGCGCAGCCTGAGTGTAATCAAAGGCATTCAGTATCTCTGCTGTTTTCAGTGTTTCATATCTTCGGTTAAAATCCTGCCAGCTTTCATCATTCCGTTTTTCCCTGTACCGCCGCCTTAACAAATCAAAATCGAGGATCTTAAACCATTTGTATTCCTGGGTATCAGCCAAATCTATGTACCGCTGATATACCTGGCGATCCTCAGTTCTGTCAGAAAGATCGTCGATGGTTTTATTGATGACGTAAGCGTCAAAAAAAATATCGACCTTACCATCAACAAACAGCATCTTAAAATAATAAACCAGGTCATCGCCAAATGCCTTTGCGATGATCGGATCACTCAACACGTGCCCAAATGTTTTTACTGGATAAGTATCATCACTGTAGGTAAGTATATTGCCGCCATTTGCTTCCAAAAGGTATCTCATAGCTTGTTCAAACTGCGGGATCAGTATATGGATACACTCGTTGTAACGGCCCTCGAAGAAGGCTTTTATGCCTGTTCCGATCAACTGAAGCCAGCCACCTTATTATAAGCATATATTGGCCAATTTCATTGTCTACGATGGTACCAAGCTGGTTGATAAAATGAAAGCGGCCGGCGTGAGTGTCGACACTAAAAATTATGACGAGGTCACCCAATTCTTTGGTATGGGCGCGGTCGTGCCGCAGGCCAAGGACGCCAAAACTTATGCCGCCGGCCAGCTGAAAAAGGCCTTTGGCAAATAGTTGATAGTGTATGGAAAACAAGAGGAGCGGGTACACGGCTGCCCTTTTTATTTGGCCGGGGTGTCGGGAACGTAACCGAAATATCAATTTAAATATATTCAATAAAATCGTACTCCAGAAAAGAATGACTAATTGTTTACGCAAATGCATCCGGCAAGCGCATTTATTCGTAGTTCTTTTAAACGCACCTATGAGAAACTGGCCGCTGATACGACAATTGATCCGCCTGGAGCGCAGTTCCGTCGAGTGGAAAGCACGCAACGGCCTTAATATCCTGCGGGTATCACTCGGCCTGGTGTTTATCTGGTTCGGCGTACTCAAATTCTTTCACGGTGTCAGCCCGGCAGAAGTGATAGCCGGCCGGACCATCCTCAAACTTACTTTCGGCACGGTTAAACCGGCCGTTTCCCTGCCGGTACTGGCCATCTGGGAATGCACCATTGGGCTGGGCCTGCTGTTCCGCCGCTGGCTGACACTGACCCTCGGCCTCCTTTACCTTCAGATGATCGGCACCTTTCTGCCGCTCTGGTTTTTTCCGCAGGAAACGTTCAGCGCACTTTTTATCCCGACCCTGCTCGGCCAATACATTATAAAAAATATTGTGCTCTTATCCGGCGCTATCGTTTTAGGTGCCACCGTCAGGGGCGGCAAACTGACTGCCAAAGCCGATAACATTTGGCCCTTGAACCTGAAGCTGCGGTCGCCGCGCGAGCCGGTGCCCCAAAGTGTTTAAAATCAGGCAAACAACTTTTTCTCAGCCGTGTTATAACTAACATAAAGACCCCTGCTTTTTTATCATTAATCCGGCTTGCCAGACCCACCGATAACCATTCAGAAAAAGGTCAAGGTGAACTATGGCCAGACGCAAAATCAAACTCAGCGAAGAACTGCTGATCCGCGCGATACAGGAAAAAACCGATCTGGGTGCGAAAGCGCTGTATGATATGTATGCCGGCTCGCTGCTGGGTGTGATCAGCCGCATCGTTCCTGAAAGTAGCTTAGCTGAAGACATTTTGCAGGAACTGTTCCTGAAAATCTGGAACTCTTTTGACAAATATGATGCCTTAAAAGGCCGCCTCTTTACCTGGATGGTCAACCTCGCTCGGAACCTGGCCATCGACGCCCTCCGTAAAAAAGATTACCGGCAGCAGGCGCTGCACGTGAACCTTGCCGAATATGGCAACGAATTGGTGCAGGCGTCCCCGCAATTCGATCCCACCGACTTCAAATTCGTGCGCTCGGCTGTCGTTAACCTGCCGGATAAGGAACGCCAGGTACTGGAACTTATCTATTTTAAAGGCTTTAAACATACCGAGGTCGCCGAGGCCCTGCAAATGCCGCTGGGCACCGTGAAAACCCGTTGCCGCGCAGCAATAAACAAATTAAGGGAATACTACCTGTCCGACAGGCGAATAGTTGCCTGTAGCGCTTAACTTAAACTCGGTCCCGTAGTTTCTCCGGGAAAAACCAAATAAAAAGGCGGGACCTTATCCCGCCTTATAAATACTGAGTATTTAAATAATAATTTTAAGCACCCAATTCTTTTAATATCCGGCTCGTTATGGCCACATGCTCTTTAAATACCGCAAGTGACAATGTGGCCAAGTGTCTGCCCTGGTTTTCAGCTGCACCTGCCATTTTTCCTTTGCTGATGTAGTTTTGCGCGAGGTCGCGTAAAAACTCGTGGTTCTCTAATTGCGCCTTGATATAGGCTTTGTCAAATTCAGGACCTGCCGGGGTGGACTTGATCTTTTCCAATGTGGCTTTTGCTTTGGCATCCATCATCGGTACTGGTGTTCCCAGGTCTTTCAGCACGCCCGTTACCGCAATAGCTTCCCCGAGTTCAAAACCCGCAAATTCTTTCGCGTTTTTGTTGGTGGCTTTATTCACCGCGATTTGGCTGGTCGCCAGAGATAATTCCGCCGGGCCGATTACGCCCATACGGAATTCTTTTTCGTTGGTTGCCATTGGATTGTCGACAACAGTTGCTGCTTCGGCATTAAAAGATGTTAGCATACTGCCCGCTACTGTCAGGCCTGCGCTCAATGCTATAGATTTTTTTAAAAAATCTCTGCGCTCAATGGTGTTGTCTTTCATGTTGATTGTATTTAAAATTTTAGTTTTTGATATGTAAAAGTTCTTCTTAAAGAACTAAAAGCATTTATTCCTGACTGATCACTACAGCGTCACCCGGCTCTCCCGCACTGTAAAATTTAATATTGTTCTTTTCAAAATGTTCCGTGTAATTTTCATACCGCTGTTTTAAAAAGAAAGGTTTGGCATAGCCGTCGTGTACCGGCATCACCTCTTTCGGCTTGATCCGGTCAGCGAACCCGGCAACCGCAAGTTCGGTAGTAAAGGGCGCCATAATTGGTAGGATCAGCAGGGGAATACCCTGATATTCATTTAATTTTTCATCAAAGGAATCTACGGGATGAAGGACAATCCGATCAATGACATAAGCCTGCATATCAGGTGCCGGGCTATCCAGCAAAGGCTCATGCTTAACATTAATGACCTGCAACAGAAAATGCCCGAGCGTCATTTCACCTTCTTCGACAATTATACTTTCCAGGCCGGCTTCCTCAAGCTCCTGGGAAACCTCTGCATTGGTATAGATGGTTGCCTGGCTCAACTCGATGATTTTGCGAAGGTTATCGGTGTCCAAATGGTCGGGATGGTTATGGGTAATAATCACCGCGTTGATGTCTACGAATGTGTCAGGCTTGACCAAACCTTCCGCAAAGGAAAATTTGCCGGGATCGAATAATAGTTTAAAACCGTCTTTTTCAAAAAGCAAACAGGAATGGATGTATTTGGTGATTTTCATGGATTGCGTATTAAGCGGCGGCGTAAAAGCCGACTTTTTGGATGAGATCATCAATATCGAAAGGTTTAGCCAGGTAATCATTGGCCCGGCAACCCCCGTCTTTTAAAACTTCCTGTTTGTGACTTGCAGAAACCATAATGATGGGGATACCTTCAGTATCCGGCGCTAATTTGAGTTCCCGGCAAATATCCCGGCCGTCCATATCGCCCAGCATCACATCCAGCAGGATCACATCCGGATGAAAATCATCCACAGTGCTATTGACGCTGTGCCCGTCAGCCAGTTCGCTGACCTCATAACCCTCACCTTGGAGGATCAGGTGGATAATATCGCGGATGTCGTCATCGTCATCCACGATCAGAATTTTTTTGTGGTTTTCCATTTTAATCAGTGTTTTTCATCACACTAATTAAAAAGAGCGGCCAAAGCCGCTTTTCCTTCACAGGTGGATGTAAGTAAATATATTAAGCCGCCTTTTTTACAGCTTTTACTTGCTGCAAATCGCTTTTCAGCAAAGCAAGCAATTGCAGGTCGAATGATTTTAACAATACAGTAGTTTTGGCGGTCGTTTTCATAATGATTATTTTGATAACCTAAATGGGCTAATAACCGTGCCATACGGTTTACAGGCGGTAATGCCCCTCCAATCAGCAACAGCTGTAGCTTAATCGCTACAGGAATGACCTAATCCGAACTTAATTTTAACTTCTAATATATTTAATTAATTTAGGACATCCGAATACCCGTACTGTTTTCCCCTGTTAATGGTTATGAATGAGCACCCTGGGCTGGAGCAAAGCCAGCTGTTGAAGATATTGCAATATTTACCCGAGGCAGCCGCTGTTTACAGCGATGCCCGACTCACGTCGGCCATTGACATTTTAAGGGGTATATTGTAAGTCCTTTTTCCTTTGCAGGTTTAATTTACCTGAATATTAATCACCGGTTAAAAATCTATCCTGATATTGTCTGCGTATATATCTATATCACTACTATTATCTTTTACCTATAAAACAACATATCATGGGATTAGGCGCACCAGAGATCATCTTAATTTTAGCCGCAGTATTGTTACTGTTCGGCGGAAAGAAAATACCGGAAATGATGAAAGGCCTGGGTAAAGGCATAAAGGACTTTAAGGACGCACAAAACAATGAGCCGATTATAAAAACATCGGAAACTGCAACCGATACAAAACCCTGATGGCAATACGCAGGAAAAAAATATTTCCAGAAGATAAACTGATCAGCCTGATATGGGAGCGGCATCCTCTGGGCGCCGAAGCGTTATATGATATGTACAGTGGTTCTCTCTACGGTATTATCGTTCGTATCGTCCCAGAGACGGCTATAAGTGAAGATATTCTGCAGGAAACCTTTATCCGGATATGGTCAGCTTTTGAAGGCTATAATACTTCTAAAGGAAGACTATACACGTGGATGGTCAATATCGCCAGAAACCTGGCGATTGACAGGGTTCGGTCTCGTACTTATCGCAACAGTTTGCTTAATCAAGAGCTGGATGGTTACGAGGAATTCTTTATACAGCCCGAAAGCGCCTCCGAAAAGGCAGATATGGCCTTCATCAAAAAGATTGCCACAACCCTGCCCAATACAGAACGGGAAATTATCGATCTTATTTATTACAAGGGTTACACGCATGCGGAAGTAGCTAAACAATTGAAGATACCCCCTGGAACAGTTAAAACCCGACTTCTCAGGGCAATTAAAAGATTGCGGACGATCCTTCATGTTCAAGCACTTCCCCTCGCATCCTGAATTTCCATTATTGAGATGCTAATATGCAGAACGGATCCTGGTAAAACAGCAATTCAGTTGGCGAAACGTCTAATACCCTGGCGATCTGCAGGAAGCGATCTACTGTCAGTTTAACATGTCCCAGTTCGATCTTGCTGAATGTATTTTGAGATATATTGAGTTTGTAAGCCACATAATACTGGCTGAAATTTTTGGACTCCCGGATCGTCCGGATGCGCAGTGCAACATCTTTTTCGCTGACCATGAATTTTTGCTGATCTTTATATAAAAAACGAAAAAAACGGATCGTCGGTTTTTCATGGAAACCCGTAGCCCCTTTTCTCCCCAAATATCGATTTTAAAAGCGGGGCTGGAACCCCGCATCTCAATTACCGGATTCCTACATCTTCATGGTGGTATCCTTCATCATTTTCTTGTGTTTCATTTTCATCGGCTTCTCAATCGTACCATCCATGTTGACACACTGGCCGTTTTTCAGCATCATACTTTTGCCGTCCTTCATTTTGACCATGCCATCAGTCGTCACCATCGTACCATTGGACATTGTCATATCCTTATCCATCATCATGGTTTTGCCCTCTTTCATAACCATCATTTTCCCGTCTTTCATCATCACCCCATCCTTCATTTTCATGTGCGTTTGGGCCATGACACCCGCGCTGAACAACAGGGCCATTAATGCCATCAATAACTTTCTCATAATTTTTTGATTTACAGTTTTTAACACAACCGGAACCAGTAGAAAATGTTTACAAAATCACCACTCCTATACAGGATAATTTACTGCAAATCAATTATTTTAAATCTCAACTGATAGTTGAAAAAAGCGATGGCAATGCTATCAACGTAACTTGAAAGTAAACAATAGTGGTGTCGGCGATTTATGCAATGGCACGCTTTCAGGAGAAATCAAGACCGAATAGCTTGCAATAAGAATTTGCGGAGTAAAGCGCCGCAACAAAATGTAAATGATGATAAATTCGTTCAAAAAATATATGCTCTTCGATCATCATTTACGCCCGTGCACGGCCGATATCCTGAGGATTGCCGCTAAGTTCTCTGAGCGATCGTAAAAAAAGTTGTCAAATTTTTTGACAACTTGCCTAAAATAGTAGTCAAACCCGTTTTCTACACGAACCAATTTATAGATGATTTTAAACGGTTTGCGTCTTTATTTGATCATTAAGGCCGATTTCGGAAGATCTAACCCGTTTTGGGTCGAACCTGAAACTTCTTTAAATTTAATGATGAATTTTAGCAACTGGGAAAAGGTAACAATAGTCTTTTAATGTTTTTTATACAGATTCGATGCCATTTATAGCAAAATGGAAAGATTAGGATTGAACCATAACAATGAACCAAGTTATATGGGCTATTTAACATTTGATGTTCCTGGACGGGTGTATAGCTACACAGCCGATGGGGATTTAAGTTTAGCTACCGATGAAATAGAGCAGCTGATAGAATTTTTAAACGAAGTGAGGGAAAATCCACCGATGTGGCCGCAGCAAGGTGCTTAAGCATTAATCACATAAAGAAAAAAATACTTATTTTGTACATACCCATAGAAAGAATGCATTATGAAATGCGGCCATACGGCCTAATTATCATTTTAGTTAACAAATAAATTATATTTCTTATTTTGAAAAGGGTTATCTACCTTTCCACTTTAATTCAACTTTGCCAAGTTTGAGTTGTAAGGTCAACTAATCACTTACCCTATTCTTCATCCATGTCACTTAAAACACATCAATTGCTACAAAAAAAGAAAAAAAACATCCTTGAACTCTGGATGAAGAACCAACTGGCCGATGAAGGCCTGCGGGAAGACCTGATCAGTAACGATGAACTGAGAAGTCAATCTGAAGAGTTAGTTGACGCTTTGGTGAGTAATTTATCGAGCGAAAATTTTACCGACCTGAATTCTGACGAATGGAGCCCGGTTATTGAAATTTTAGGAGGTATAGCCATAACACGTGCACGCCAGGGTTTCAGCCCCCGCGAAACAGGTAACTTTGTATTTTCATTAAAAGAGGCATTGCTTGAAGTACTGCAGGAAGAAATAGTTGATGAACCACAGCATTTATTTTCCGAAAGCCTCAAGATAAACCGCTTGATGGATAACCTCAGCGTTGTTACTTTTGAGACCTTTATAAAAGGCCGCGAAGAGGTTATTTTAAGGCAAACCGACGAGATAGCCGAAATATCAACCCCGGTAATCCGTGTATGGGATGGTATACTTGCCCTGCCGATAATTGGCACCCTGGACAGTGCTCGTACACAAATTGTAATGGAAAACCTGCTGCAGGAGATAGTAGAGACCGGATCAAGCATAGCCATATTAGATATTTCGGGCGTGCCTGCGGTAGATTCGCTTGTTGCCCAGCATCTGATCAAAACGGTAAGTGCCACCCGGTTAATGGGAGCTGAATGTATTATCAGCGGTATCCGCCCGGAGATTGCTCAAACCGTAGTGCACCTCGGTATTGATCTTTCCAATATCATTACCAAGGCAACTTTAGCCAGCGCTTTATCACACTCTTTTAAGCTGATGAAGCTGGAAGTAAGAAAATCAAATACTACCGCTAAATTTTAATATTGCTTTATAATGGATAAAATTCCTATTCTGCGGCTGGGCAATTTTTTACTGGTTACTATCCAGGTTGATTTGTATGATCGGCTGGCACTTAACCTGGAGGCCGACCTGGTGCAGATGGTAAATAAAACGAATGCCAGGGGTGTTTTGATAGATATATCGGCGGTAACCATTGTCGATTCATTTATGGGGCGTATTATTGGCAATATCGCCAGTATGTCGAAAATATTGGATGCAGAAACTGTAGTTGTAGGCATGCAGCCTGCGGTTGCCATTACGTTGATAGAACTGGGCTTACCGCTTAAAGGAGTGCATACCGCTTTAGATATGGAGCGTGGCATGAGCTTGCTAAAATCGATGATTGATATAGATGACGAAGACATAGATCAAGAATCGACCGATGATGATATTATCACTCAGTAAAGACACCGTACAGGTACTAAAGGAACAGGACGTTGTTTTTTTAAAAAACCGGGTGAAGGAAGTCGCCGTAAAAATTAAAATGGGCTTGGTCAATCAAACTCGTCTGCTTACCGCAGCCAGCGAATTGGTACGCAATATGATGCGCTATGCCAACGGCGGTGTTTGCCAGATAGAGATTGTTTCAAGCGGCCGTAATAACGGTGTCAGGCTCATATTTTCTGATAAAGGGCCCGGTATTCCAGATATTGACGCTGCGATGCGTGATGGTTTTTCTACAGGCAAAAGCCTTGGTCTGGGTTTGCCGGGTACCAAACGATTAGTGAACGAATTTGATATTAAGAGTAAAGTTGGCGAAGGCACAACTGTTACCATTATAAAATGGGCCAATGGTTGATGCTACACATATAAGTTTTGCCGCGGACGACCGCAGCTATTTCTCGCTGATTAAAAAAGAGATTCACAGGCTGGCAATTGAAGCCGGGATGAATGCAGGCCGCATCAACGAGCTTGATCTCATTGTTGCCGAAATGACATCAAACCTGTATAAATACAGCGACGATGGCGAAATATTGATGGGTACTTTTGCAAACGCAGGCTCGCCATATATTGAATTGATCAGCATTGATAATGGCCCCGGAATGGTTAACCCAGCCCGGATGATGGTTGACGGGGTTTCAACAACAAACACTTTAGGACATGGTTTAGGTAGTATGAAACGCCTTTCGGACACTTTTGAACTTTATTCTCAACCGGGTTGGGGAACTATCGTGCTTAGCCGTGTTTACAGCGACCCGGAAAAATTAAAAGCAGATGACGACGTAATTATACGACCGATAGTGGTATCCAAGCCGGGCGAAAAAACAAGCGGCGATGGCTTTGTTTATAAAAAAACAGACAAATACTTAAAAATGATGCTGGCAGATGGCTTGGGCCACGGCCCTGAGGCTAACAAGGCGATTAACGAGGCGGCCGCCGCATTCAAAGTATTCCCGGATTACAGCCCTACCGAAACATTGCGCTTTATTCACGCGAGTATTAAAAAAACACGTGGAGCGGTAATCAATGTGGTGGGCTATCATTATGGCGAAAAAAAATGGTCATCTGCAGGTATAGGTAACATTGCCGCACGCATGTTTGGGCCTGTAATTTTCAAAAGCCATATGTCGTACAATGGCATTGTGGGCCATAATATACCTAATACCATGAACGATCAGCAATACCCGGCTGATGAATTTAACCAGGTTATGCTTTGTTCTGACGGAATTAAAACCCGGATCGATCTGGCAAAATATCCGTTAATGTACAAATACGATCTTTCCGTTTTAGCCGCCGCCATATATAAAGACCATGCACGTAAAAACGACGACATGTCGGTGATCATAGCAAAAGTTAAGTAAAATGACAGAAGTAGTAAGCATTTCGCTCGAGAATGAAATGGACCTGGTGCTTGCTCACAAGCGGTCGATGAAGGTTGCCGAAAAGCTTGGATTAACCGTAGCGACACAAACAACATTTGCCACCGCTGTATCCGAAGTGGCCCGGGCCGTTATTGAATACACCGACAACGGCACGCTCACTATAGGCATCGAACAAAATAAAACGCGGTACGCTTTAAAGGCTAATGTAACCTTTAATAGCGAAATTAAACTAATCGCAGGCGATGAAGGTTTTTATTATGCCCAAAAGTTAGTGCCCGAGTTTGAATTAAGCGGCGAGAATGGTGCTTATGTTATAGATATGAAGCTGGGACTACCGCGGTCATTAAAGCTTGACGCAGTTAAGATCAGTATACTTAAAAAATACTTTCACGAGGAACAGCCCCTTAATCCTTACGAAGAAATAAAGCGACGAAACTCGCACCTGCACAAACTAACCGCAGAGCAGGAAGAGGAATTGAAACGGACAAAACTGATAGACGAAAAGAAAACCGAATTTATCTCCATTGCGAGCCATGAGCTTAAGACGCCTCTAACCGTTTTAAAAGCCTTCACTCAGATGGCCAAAAGCACGAAAGAACCGGTTTCCGATCGATTGAAAGGATTATTGAATAAAATAGACTTGCAGTCTAATAAGCTAAATTCTTTGGTTCAGCAACTGCTTGATATCTCGCGGGCCGAAAATGGCAATCTGCAATATAACATGCAGCAAGTAAAGCTTAATAGTTTTATCGTTGACCAATTGGCAGTTATGCAAAGCATTCTACCTAACCATATTATTAGCAGCTCTTTGGGCGATGATGCCGACGTAATGATCGATATCTTAAGGATGGAGCAGGTTTTTTCAAACCTTTTGGGCAATGCGGCCAAATACTCACGCACTAATACAAGCGTAGAAGTTAGTTCAGCCTTCAACAGTGATGGTCACATTACCATATCAATTAAAGATCAGGGTATTGGTATGTCGGCCGATACGATGACGTCCATTTTTGATAAATTTTACCGCGCCGAAGATGTCAGTAAAACCCACGCCGGATTGGGTATGGGGCTTTACATCACTTCAAAAATTGTGACCGACCATGGCGGTAAGATCTGGGTAGACAGCAAAGAGAATGAAGGATCTACTTTTCATTTCAGTTTGCCTAATTGTGAAGTTGCCTGAGTGCACTTTGACTAAAAGTTTTTGACTGCTACCAGCCAATTCTATTCCTGCCGAGGCGATCAAAAAAAGCCATGGATTATTAAACATTAATTCCTACCGAGTGTTGCAGCTTTACCATTTGAACCGGTATATCCATGTCTACATTATCCGAACGATTAATTGAATTTAATAGCGGCCGCCTGCCCGAAATGGTGGCGCTGAAATATGAAGGTATGGCCGAAAACCATTTCCGGTTTTTCAGGGGAACCTGTCATTTATTTTATGAGGATTTAGCCAAAGCTTCGCCCCTGCCCCTCTCACCATTAGGTTGGATCTGCGGCGACCTGCACATTGAAAATTTTGGCAGTTATAAAGGCGATAATAAGCTGGTTTATTTCGACCTGAACGATTTCGACGAGGCCGTACTCGCCCCGGTTTGCTATGAACTGGCACGGATGACGGCCAGTATTTTTATCGCTTTTGACAATCTTGGTTTCAAGCCTGAAAAAGCTTTAAAAATGGCTCAGTTGTATATCCGCGATTATGCGAATACATTGTTGAACGCAAAAGCGATCAGTATAGAACCGCGTACAGCAAGGGGAATTGTGAAGGAGTTTTTGAACAGGGCAGATCATAGCAATGAGAAAGATTTGCTAAAAAAGCGCACCATCAGCAAAAAACGGAAGATCATCCTTTCGCTGGAAGATGAACGCCATTTTAAGCTGGATAAAAAGCTAAAAAGCGAACTGAAATCCCATATCAATGAATGGGTACAGAACAGTGATGATGGCCCTTACAATTACGAGGTTATCAGCACGGTTTTTCGCCTGGCCGGAACCGGAAGTATCGGCGTAAGGCGTTACCTGTTCCTTTTAAAAAGTACCAACACGAAAAACAAATACCTGATGCTGGATATGAAGCAGTCCATGCAATCGTCAGTGTATCCTTATCTGCCGGTACAACAGCTGGATTGGCCTAATGAATCGGAACGGATTATCAATATCCAGAAACGCATGCAGCAGGTGCCCGCAGCCTTGTTAAGTACCACCAGATTTCGCGGCGATACTTTTGTGATCCAGGAACTGCAACCGGTTAAAGACACTATTAAATTTAAACAATTGAATAATTACCGGGATATGTACCAGGTGATCAGTGATATGGCAACACTCACCGCTTCCTCGCATTTGCGGAGCGGCGGCATGCAAGGCTCTTCCATTATTGATGATCTGATCGCTTTTGGGAAATCGGAAGAGTGGCAATCACTACTGATAGATTATGCGGAAAATTATGCAGCGAAGGTAAAATCCGACTACAGGCAGTTTATCAAGGATTATAAAAAAGGCTTGTTTAAGCAGAAACTTGCAGATGATTTTATTAAATAACGCATGTGTGTTTACAGCAATCGCCGATAGGGACATCCTCTATATGAAAAACCTACGAAGAAAGTATCCGATAAAGGAGCAAAAAATACCGCCAAATAAAATAGTTAGGATCTCTTAACCGGATTTTTATTTATTATATTTATTGCTCAGTCTTTATTCTCCCACGTAGATTTTATGGAACTATGCGCTTTAACAAAAGAGGTGGCTGTTGCAGCCAATCTCTGTTTCGATCAGGAAGTGCATTTATTTTTACGCGAATGGGTTAACGGGCATCAGCAAAATACACTGTTGCAATTTCAACAACCCTTTGATGAATATATCATAAATGACGCTCTGCGGGATTTCTTTTTAAACACGAGGCACCCTATTCAGCAGTTATTAAAAAACCGATTCATTGCCAGCCATTTAGGCCGCCGCTCAAAATTGGTGTATTTTGATCCCCTCAGCGGTGATCCCTTATTGGCGGCTACGGAGCAGCGGATATATAATCTTGCCCGCCGTATGGATAGCGAAAGTATGCATGTGCCGTTCCGCGCTATTCATCCTAATAAGCAGACAGAAGCAGGAGATACGGCCGATATCAGCACTTACCCAATAGGCTCGGCACTTTGCTATAACAGTGGCAATCATTTTATGAGCCGCCCTGCAAACGGGAATGTTTTTAACGAGAACAGTAAACGTTGCACAGCGAAGTCGGAAGACCGGCTGCACATCCTGTTTAAACGCGGTTTTTTAGAAGACAGGTTGCAGGATATTAAAATACTCGCCGCCACTATGCAAAACGAATGCGTAAATGTACCGCAGTTTTTTGTGATCTACAGCAGGCATTCGCAGCAGGAAGGGCATTTCGGCAGTTCTTTAGTAATCATGGATCCGGCGAATCCTGACTTTCCAATGCGGGTTTTAGTTTGTGATACCTTGCTTAAAGATCTGCCGCAACATCCGCGCTGGTGGAATTATTTCATTGAAGAATATTCGAACGTTTTCGGCCCGGGTATAACCGAAATTATAGAAGACCTCTCGCATCCACTGCAAAAGGTGAACGTAAAAGGTGATCATCCCTATAACCACGATTGGGACTGCCCCTATTATGCGGCCAGCATGGCCGAAGCACTGGCAGATTTGGTGAAAACCGATCCGGGCATGCTGTTAAATGGAAGTCTGGAAACCATCCACAACGCGATGAAAAACCTGATGCCGGATTATTATAAAAAAGATCACGAGTTGAAAGACAGACAGGAGATCCGCAAGGCAAACCGTTCAAGGCGTTGGCTAAGCGGACGTGAGGTGATCAAAGACCTGGTAATTGAAATCAACCGGAAATCATCATACGAACTTTAATTGAAATGAAGGCTTACCGGGAGTCGCAGCAAATTAATCCAGGATAATATACCACTGATTGTCGTTATTTAGCGCATAAACCAGGCCGTCGCTCATTTCATAAATATCACGGCCATACTTTTCACTATGATAGATCTTTTCATCGCGAATCACGGTACCGTCATTTTTTATCCGCAAAAATAGCAGTAATGCGCCAAGATTAGGCGCGACATCTTTGAGATGCCGCGCCTCCCCTTCTTTAATAAATGCCGAACTCACGCTTGTTTAAGTTTTGCTTCCATGCTCTGAGTAGTGTGTGGCACAGCAAGCAGGCGCTCTTTAGGAATCAGTTTACCCGTGGACCTGCAAATACCATAAGTTTTGGTTTCAATACGCATCAGAGCGGCTTCAAGCTGCTCAATAAACTTTTTCTGACGTGCTGCCAGTTGATTGGTTTGCTCTTTCTCAAAAGTAGCTGAGCCATCTTCCAAAGTCTTGCCAGCTATCGCGGCATCGTCGCCATTTGAGTTAGCAGCGCTAAGTGTTCCAACCAGTTCTTGTAGCTCTTCTCGTGCCATACTGATCTTGTCTTTAATCAATATTTTAAACTCATCTAATTCTTTATCGTTGTACCTTGTTTTAGTATTTCCTTGTTGCATGATGAGGTTAACAATGATTTATATAAATGGTTGCATATAATCTAAAAAGGAGTAGCTATACTGCAATCCAACAATTAAAGCCTAATCAAGATGGCAAAGGCATCTCGCCAAACGATTTGCCTTACTTAAATTTCATTCAAAAATTAACGAGTCTGTTAAACCAATAAATCAAATTGCAGCTTTTTAAAGCTTGTAATTTTAAGTATTTACTTGTAGAAAAGTATCCCAACTCTCGCAGCGGCAGTAAACCGACAATACATGTAGTGTAAATAAGGATGGCCCGAATTTGCTCACTGTTAGGCCAAACAACCTGCTCATCGTGACCTGGCTCAAATCAAGGTTTGTTTCCTTTTTAATTTGAGCAGTTAGTGATGCTATATCCGCCAAGCCAACCGATTTCAGCCCTGCTTTAACATATACCTGCTTTTTCAATAATTCAATTTCCGAGCCTAAACGCTTTAATGACACTAACTTCTTCCCTTCTGATTTTAAGCCTATTACGCACTTAAAATCAGAAGGTTGCTTTTATTGTCTAATAAATACACAATAGAAAAAAGAGAACGCTCAAAAGCCCATTTTGAACTTTTTAATTATCGATTCTTTTCTTGTCTAAGGCTATTCGTCATCTTCTGCATCGCTTTCGGCTTCCGCTTTTTTATCCTCCTCAAGCAAGTTGGTACCTATCGGGTTAGCAGCAAGTAGTTTGGCAAACCAGGCCAGGTTAGTAGTCATATAACGAAGCGTTTTGTTGGTGTACAAATAACGTTCCCCACCGCCCTCAACGTAATCTTTTTCGCCGCCGGCCATTCCAACCCAATACGCATTCACATTTGGAGGAATAGTAAAGCCTACTTCCTGCAGCGCCCAAAGCACCTGTGCGGCACAACTATGAGCGCCATCTTCATTACCGGTTACCAAACAGCCTCCTACTTTGTTATAGGGCATGTATTGGCCGTTTTCTTTGCTGCTTAATTCTTCATCCCGGAAGATAGCGTCAAGCCGTTCAATTACTTTTTGCGATGTGGATGCCAAATTCCCCATCCATATAGGGGTGGCAATGATAAAGATCTGGCAGGCTTTGATTTTTTCCAATATAAATGGCCATTGGTCGCCCTCTCCTTCATCCGAAGAGTTGCCGGTCAAAACCTTGTAATCGTTCAGTCGGATGACCTCGGTTTCAAAACCTTGTTCTTCCAATTGTCCTGCAGCCTTCTCCGCCATCGCACCGGTATTAGAAAAATCTGGGCTGCGCTTAAGTGTACAATTAATGATTAATGCTTTCATAAGTAGATTTGTAGATTAAACTTTATTTGCCTGGAGCATACTCGCCTAAACCACCGATCTCCCCCTGATTACGCCCAGAAGCACGGCGATAACAGCGATAACCAATAAGATGTGAATTAAGCTACCTGCAGCATAAGCAAATGTCCCGATGGCCCAGCCAATTACCAGAATAACGGCGATGATGTAAAGTATAGAGTTCATGTTTAATATTGTTAAAATGTTCATACCAACAAGTTGTTAAAACCCGATATTGTTTTGTATTTATAATTAATTAATTTTCAAACAAATACATCTTTCATTCCTTTGTTGGCATACAACTCCTTCAATGAAACAGAAAAAGAACTTATTCGAGCGCTTTTCAAACTGGGCGACGGCAGCTACCGGTAGTTCTGCGGCTTTTATTATGGCAATTGCCGCTATCGTCATTTGGCTGTTAACCGGGCCGTTGGCTAAATACTCAGATACCTGGCAATTGATCATTAATACAGGTACAACCATCATTACATTTCTGATGGTGTTCCTGATCCAAAAATCCCAGAATAAAGATTCAAAAGCCATTCACCTGAAGCTGAATGAACTTCTGGCAGCGCACGAAGGGGCCAGCAACAGGATGGTTGATATTGAAGACCTTACCGAAAAAGAACTGGACCATCTGCATAAATTCTACCAACAGTTATCAGATCTGGCTGAAAATGAAGATGATATTACCTGTACCCATTCTATTGATGCAGCGGGTGAAAATCATAAATTAAAAGCGGTGCGCTACAAGAGAAAATAAAATCTGACTATCACTGATTACTGATATTCTTAATCGTTTGTTTACCCTGCATTTACAGATCAGTAAAGCTATTTGATGTTAATTTGGAAAGAGAATCATTGATCAAGCTCACGGCCTTCAAGTGCAGGCTTGGCTCGCCACTCTTCATAACAGCTAAAAGCAAACGCTTTTTCGACAGATATTTCAAAGCGTGTTTAAGATCGTACCTTAGTACCCAACGGATGTTGTAGATCAGGTCAGCATATTTAACGGTTTGTGCAGTGGAGCTAATAGCGGCTAAGCGTGCAGCCTCTCTCGCTTTCCTATCCTTCTTTTTTAATTCGGGATAATTTTTTTTCGTGAACACGTCCGTCAGTTCTACAGTACAATTCACGATCAGGTGCGCTTCACGGTCTGTATAATCAAAACTGATTAGTGCCGAAAAGAGTTCTGCCTCAGTTGTTTCGGTATCTTCAAAAAGATCATGACAAAGGCCAGTTTCGTAACCCAAAGGGGTTATGGAGGCTAACTCGGCAACAGCAATAAGATGATCGATGTAATGCTCGGCGGTACCCCTGATCAGCTGACCTTTGTGCCGTTGTTTTATCCAGTCAAGTAATTTATCCCTACGGTTCATTTAAGCTTATCCAGTTTAAAATATCCTAAATGGATCTCATCCTCTGGCATATTGCTTCCATCGCCGAAAACGATGTGGTATCTGGCTTTCAGGGCCGGCGAAAGCAAATCCTGAATATTGTGAACACTATCAACATCGACACCATATTTTTCATCAATATGAGCGGTGGCGATGCCCTTTAACGAGTTGGTTTTAAAAAACAGGCTTTTTTTTGCGAATTGGATAGCAGCTTGACGGCTATTTTGTACCGTGAGCATTGTGTAGTGCTGTTCTTCCAGCTTTCCCGTAGTGTAGCCGCCAAGATTTAAAAAGAATAGTTTGTTAGTGGATACAGGACTTTCACCGTTTAAAGGAACAACCTGCACTGCAAAACCATCAACCTTAGTTACTTCCCGCCAGCCGTCAATGTGCAGGCTACCACCCGCCTCCGGCCAGAACGCCCGGACTTCTTGCACTAAGTCGGGTAAGCTTTCGGCAATGCCAAAAAAGTAATCATGTTGTTCAACTACCCTGTCAGGCGCTTCGGCTCCTAACAGTAAAAGGTATAACTTCATACCATTAATCTTTCAATAATAATACCAGATACCTCTTCACTAAAATCAAGACCGGAATAATCCGGATTATACCCTCCGATATAGGGCACCGCCATCATATAGATCCGTTCATTAAAAGCTCCATATGCATCCATTACCTGGAAATGATCATTGATAGTAATGCCGGAGACTTTTAAATAGTAATCGCCCCGTTCATCCTTCGAAACCGGCTTACCTGAGTTCATTGCCTTCAGCCCTTCGTCTGCAGATTGAAATTTGAGTTTGGCTGGCGTAACAGTTCGCTTTTCAATCAGGGTTTTAAACGGAAGGTCCTCAAATGCTAAATGCGGTTGGCCTACGCAATCTATGTATGTTTGATAGTGTACATTTTGCTCGTTTTTTTGCTCGTCTATATAGTGGTAAATGGCACCACCTCCATTATTGGGTTCTACCCTACTCTCATTGCCAACCGGGATCAGCTCCAACACGCCTGCCTGGTGTAGCGCCAGTAACTCTTCGCTCGAACTTTGAGGTATATAAGCGATAACGATCGAAATAAGTGGCGTAAGGGAATGCTGTAACCGCTGCATATCCTCGGCAGAAAGATGTTTGGCGGGATAGTTTAAAGCAAAACTTAAAACCCCCAGCATTTCCTTCCAATAGATGGATTTTTTTTGTTTGATAGATCGCTCAGCTTCGGCATATTCAGCCTTTAATAATTGGAAAGGGTCGAGTTCCTCGCGCAAAGCCATCATATTATCCACAAATTCTTCAAGGCGCATATCTTTGATCTTCTCATAAAACCCCGGTTCTTTTTCCTTTATTGGCAATTTAAAATCCCGTTCAAAAATATAATCCAACGACAAAAACCCATCGTTGTCTTTGATATGTATTTTGATCTCTTCTTTGCTCAGCAGGCTATCATTTGATAGATGCGAATCTTCCAAATGAAAACGTACCGCCGGCAGCATGCCATTCCGGGTATGCATCACCATTTTAAAATCGGGATGTGAGGCGAACGGTGTATAAAAAAGCTTGCCATTTTTGTCTTTATCAAACGTACCGTTATGCCGGGCAAGTGTCCGGATAGCATCGACCGCGGTGAGTGATGAACCTTTAATGGCAACCGGGTGGTTAAGCTTTAGGGCGAGTTTCACCGGCGGATACGGCGAATCAAAATAATTGGGAATGCTTCCCTCATGCTTTCTCGGCCAGTTATGGCCGGTGCAAATGATCACGTGGTCAAATTCGGATTGCTCGCCATCCTCGGTTTCTATAATTACCGACCCTTTTTCAGGCCGATCAATAATATCTGATACGGTGGTATTGTAACGCACATCATAAGTTATACCTGTTTCCCGGGCCTGTTTTTGCAGCAGGTCGAATTGCGCGCTGAGATATTGGCCAAACAACAAACGCGGCAGCACTTTGTACTCGTTAAAACGGGCGGCATCCATATGGTATTTATCCAGCGTATCTTTTGAAATCGTCTTAACCCAGTCATCCAGAGAAGTGACCAGGGGTGGTATCTCATTACCCGACACATTGGTAATGTGCTCATCATTGGCGCCTTCAGCACTATAAGGCATACCTGATCCTAATTTATTTTTACGCTCGAAAATGGTAATACTCAGATCTGTGTTCCCTGTATTGACCAGTCGCTTGAACATGAACAGGCCGCTTGGGCCCCCGCCCAGTATGGCTATGCGTTTTTTACCTTCCAATTTATTAAGACTTGGGGGTTAGATAAATGCTAATATTAATCGTGGCGGCTAATTATCTTTTAGTTGGTTCCAGAGCGCGGGGTTATCGCGGATATCGCTCAGGTGTTCAATCACTTCCTGCACTTCATCATTATTCAATTCCCGTTGTCCGTCTGCAGTATAAGTGAAGAGTTTACCAGGTAATTCAAATGTGATGTAACCGAAATACTCAGGATCGTTAATTCGTTCGAGGTGCAGGGTACTTTCTTTGCTCCTGCTTATCAAAGGATTACCGGCGCCGATATCGAGAAAAATACTGTACGTATGGGTAATTATCGTATGGCCATTCAAATGAGCAGCTGTATCCGGGATAACCATTAATGGGTAACCTTGTTCAAGTTGAAAAAATAGTGGGTTCATGCTGCTGTAAATGTTTACAGCTACTACAATATGCAGCATGTTTAGTTTTAGCCAGGTAACCTAAAATATTAGTAAATAATATTTTCTCTTATAAATTAAGTAAAAACATTCATTCTGAAACCATTATGAACAAAAGATACAGCTCACCGGTCTCGGGTTTATCGTAGGTTTAGCGGGAGCTTATTTTGCCGGAACCATCAGCAACTTTAATGGCATAAGTTGATCGGATGGCCATAAATGCAAAAAAAACAATTGTGCTGATGGCAAGTATAATGTAGATATAGTCTACGGTTTTAAATGAGTTCTCTTTGGTCTTAATATGTCAAGAATTCAAATATAACTATTTCTTTTACAGGCATTAAGAACACCTCACTCCGTGTGGCTTTAATCGTAAATCAATGATATTAACGCCATTCCTCCATCGGGTTGTACGCAACCAGATATTGTAATTCGTTAACGTGAATAGCTTTCAATGGAATAGGTTCTGTGAGCGGAAACGAGAGGGCCGTCTCAACCATGCTTAGCATTCGGGCAAGTTGCTCAATACCTGGTTCAACAGATACGCTTACACGATATTGTTTCTCAATCGCTATTTTATCGGCTTTACTAACCAATTTCAATTGCCATGGCTTATCTTGTTTAAAACCATGTTCTATTGCTATGTTCCGTAGATCAAACAAGTATTCCATTACCTGCGTGTTAATAAGTCCCTTTGTCTTCAATCTTTTTTCTTTTTATTAATTGTTACACTCTCGCCTGATGCCGATTTTTTGCCTGCCTGATAATCTGAAGTCGACTTATTACCGCCTACTGCGGGAGCCTTTTTTACGTTTTTACTACCTTTATCCTTACTCATGATTGTTTTTTGATTAATACCATTTCAATGTGCGTTTGCCAGGAAATCACTTCAACAATTTCATAAAATTGTGTTTGTACATTCAACCCTTATTTGTGACCATCGAGGTTAGAAACAACAAAAAAGCATCCAATTTTATCAATGGATGCTTCAGCGAATTTGATATTGTGATGATTAGATTACTTTAACATTGATCGCATTAAGACCTTTGCGGCCCTCTTCTACATCGTAAGCTACCTGGTCATTGTCGCGGATTTCGTCAATTAAACCTGTAACGTGCACGAAAATTTCACTCCTGTTGTCATTTTGCGAAATAAATCCAAAGCCCTTTGTGGCGTTAAAAAATTTCACAGTTCCTTCTTTTTGCATTATATCTTTTTTAATAAGTACGCAAGGTACAAATTAAATTTCGTTATTTATTTTTTATTTAAAATACTTAACAAAAAGTTAAATTGATCACTACGTATGATTTTTTTTTCAATTTGAAGCCTAATGTATCCTCATGCCTCGACTTATATTGGGTAATATTCAGTCTTGCCCGCTACACTAAAGAAGGAATGAAAAAGAAAGACGGCAAAACTGTACCGAATTGCGTCAAAGATTCTTCCAAAAAGGACTAATTCAAGGTAAGGAATCATTTCAAGAGAACAGTATGGTCTCTATAGAGCTATTACATCATTCCGATACATTCCTTTTCGTCGACATTCTCACTAAAATAGTTGCTTAAAACATCTATATATCCTATATTTATAATAATAAACTAAGTAGCATAATAAGGTCTATTAGTAGCCATTTGGTGAGCACATAGTGAGCAGTGTAAAAAGCCAAAATATTGATATTGAAAGTGAGCCTGTTACGTGATTTTTCACGTTCCCTCCGGCTCCACCCGAAGGGATTTTCTCAGGAAAATCCCTTTTTTTATCTATTATCAACAACTCTTTATCTCTCATTATCAGCTCGTTATGTGCAAGTACAGGCACTAGTGTAGGTGTTCGATAGATGCCATTTTTATAGTATAAATTGCTGTCGAACACCTTTGAAACAAAAACTCTCTTTTCAATGGTATCTGACTGATTATAAACATATTTCAAGTCTCCAAGATGATGCAAATGCTCTTCAGAATTTTGTAACCTTGGTCTTGATCCCGTGTATACCGTTCTATATAAGCCTTAATAGTAAATATCTCGGTATTATAGGTCGATGACCAACGTTCATAGGTATCGCGACCAATTTGATTACCAATCCATTTCTCTTCCAGTGAATGCAATTTCTCTTCCAGTACCGCTAGCTCTGATTTTTTACGGTTTATAGTTTCGCGTTGTTCTTTAAGCCTGTTTTCTAACGATCCATCGGCAGTGTCTTTAATTCTATTAATTTGTTCACTGGACAGGCTGATATACTCCAGGATCTGCTGAAACTGATCATGAGCCTTGATAGCACTTATGTTGTTATGCTTCGAATGTTTGCATTTATAGTAATAGTACCAGTTGCCGGCTTTTCCCCGGGAGGATACACCTTTTCAATATCAGCTGGTCAAAAGGTGGGATGCGCACTGTTTTAATACACCGTGCAGATAACCTCACCGGGCCTTATGAGAGTAATGGCCCCTGAAAAAGGCGCCTGACCGCCTTTTCAAAACAATACTGGGATCATACTGAATATTCCCGGACGGTTGGTTGCCCTTCAGGTACCTGTGAGTTTTTGTCAAGGTTATTATAGCATACCAAAAAAGGGTCGGATTTATGCCAATGAAAGTCTGATTAATATAATTCTGCCAAAAGTGTTTTATATAATTTCGTGCAACCAGATAACCATATGACAACCTCTGTGTAAAAGCCTTTATAAACTCGAAGATGGTTGTGATGTCAATTATATAGATAGCTAATTCTGAAAGTAAATTATGTTTAAGCAAAAAATAAAAATTATTGCAACCGGGCTTACGTTAACTTTCATGTCTTATTCTTCTGCTGTAAAAAGCCAGGAAATGGGCGACGCGGAAAGAAAATCAATGGAAAAAGGTAAAATCTACCCCTCATTAAAGGGTGTAGGGCAAGGTGTATCCGGGCCGGGCTCTAATCTTCCGCCCGAAAAGATGCAATGGTGGGAAGATCAAAAATTTGGGATGTTTATACATTGGGGCTTATATGCAATTCCGGCCACGGGCGAATGGACCATGTTCAACCAAAAAATACCGGCCGAGGAATACGCCAAATTAGCAGACCAATTCAATCCGAAGCATTTTAGCGCCGCAGAATGGGCTAAAGTAGCGAAAGAGGCGGGTATGAAGTATATGGTAATGGTAAGCAGGCATCATGACGGTTTTGCCCTTTGGAACAGTCCTTCAAGTTATAAGCATTTTGATAGTTGGGAAACTGCCGCTCACCGCGATTTTGTAAAAGAGTATACAGACGCCTGCCGCAAAGCGGGTTTATACGTAGGTATTTATTACTCGCCACTGGATTGGCGTTTTCCCGGTTATTTCGACCCCAAGGGGCTTCCTGACAACGCTGCCCTGCTCAAGAAACAAACGTATGGGCAGGTAGAAGAGCTAATGAAAAACTATGGCAAAATAGATATTTTGTGGTACGATGGTGGCTGGCTGGCGCATAAAGGTACTGATGCCGATGCAGCCTGGTTCTGGGAACCATTAAAACTTAATGCCATGGTACGTAGCTATAACCCCGATGTGGTTATTAATCCAAGATCAGGAATGGTGGGAGATTTCCAGACCGATGAAGGCGGCGCGGATGTTAAAGGCCCTATTATTCCCTTCCCATGGGAAAAATGCCTGAACCTTAACGAAACGAGCTGGGGATATAATAAAGCCCAACGGTTGATGCCGCTGGAAAAAATTATAACTATGCTTGTTAATACTGTTGATCGAGGCGGGAACATGTTATTAAATGTTGGGCCAGACCCGGATGGTGTTATTCCTCCAACGCATGTGGACCGGCTGAAAGAAGTGGGCAACTGGTTAGCGAAAAATGGTGAGAGTATCTATCAAACTCGTCCCGGGCCTTTTCAACCCGTTGATGATTTTTATGGTGCTACTTACAAAGGCAATAACATATACATCCACCTGCTCAAAAAATCTGAGGGAGAAACTGTTATTAAACTACCTCCAGTTAAACAGACTGTTACTATGTGTTCAGTGTTACATGGTAAAAAAGTTAAATTTCATCAGGATGCAACCGGTATCAATCTCGACCTGGGCAAGGAAGAATTAGATCCAATCGTAACCACTTTGGTGTTGAAAACAAAAGGTAATTAACAGCCCACTAATTATAATAAGCAATTAATTGTGCAAGAGATTTAAAAAAACTCTTGAGAGCGGGGCTGTCGCATTTTAATATTGAGTTCTTAAAAACTCGCGCCATTAAGCGTCCACGCTCCCGTAATACGTTATAAACGTAAGCTTGGACGCTTGGTCGTAGTTCAAGCGAAGAGCGCTTGAACTTGCGAAACATAATTAGAATGCGCCCCCTCTTGAGACTATCGTGTGGATACATCTTTAAAGAATTGTCATTACGATAGAGCAGCGGTGGGTTGAGTAATGGAGCGAAAGAGAAATCTTCTACATCGGGCTCTACAACTATACTTGTAAAACCAGGGCGTAGAAGATTTCTCCTCACCTCTGTCGCACAAACCCCACCCTGGCTCGTCGAAATGACATTTTTTTATCAATGATAAGATTAAAAAGATGTGTCTAACAGATGTAGCCAACACATGGCCTACCGGAAATATCGGCGTCAGAATAGACGACTATATGTCCCGGCCACATCAAAAATGGACAACCACGGCAGTACCTGACGCGGGAGGATATCCAAACAGCCCGTATTATTAAATAGGAATAGACGGAACCGACGGGGTATTGCGTTCACGGCCGAAGCTGAAGTAATAACACTACCGCCTTTTACCGGCGCACCCGAACAACTATGGCGAATAGACCAATTAACCGATGGTGCCTACCGGATAATGCCAAGACTATTCCTAATTCAAAAGAGTCGCTGGTGCTGGTATCTTCAGGCGATAGTACGCTGACACTCGCAAAATTTGATATGCGCAGTGATAATTCAAAGTGGACATTTAATACCGATTGATTTTTATTTTGCAAAGACAGTGTTAGATAGCTGATATTAAAAAACAAGAAGTCGCCTCATAATTGCTATGAAACAGCTTCTTGTTTTTTTGCCTTTTTAAATTGTCAATATTCCTCAATATTTAATGACATAACCATTGGAAAAAGGCATGCTAAAAAGGCAATAATACTACTTAACAGTTACATTATATTTTCACAAAGCCCCATTGCTGATTGCGGCTTCCAGAGTAAGTCCATTGATCAACAGCAATGCCGTTATTAAGCGAAGCGCCAGTAACATCCAATGCCTTACCGCTATTGGCATTAATGATCTTATAATATCCATTGTCGGTTATCTGAATCGACCATTTTTGATTTGCGCCTCCACTGTAATCCCACAAATCTACCTGACCACCGTTACCTGTGTTCCAGCCATAAACTTCCAGGCATTTTCCGGTGGCATGCATAGGAGTTAACCTATAGTAGCCGCCGCCTGCATCTTCTACTTTAAATTGCTGATTTGCGCCTGCTAAATAATCCCATTGGTCGGCCTGCGTTTGATTAGCAGTGCCCCATCCGGTAAATTCCAACGCTTTAAAACTGTTCCTGCTATAGATCTGGTAAACCTGCCCAACCTGGATGGTTGACGAAGTATTATTTTGCGTTCCCTGTACTACTGCAGCCAGGCCCTGTTGATCGCCTACCCCATTTGTTTGCCTGTTAATGATCCTGAACGCATTATTACCGGCCGATCCGTCATCAAAGTAAAATGGACGTAAACCATATTGTAATGCCTGGTGTGTGATGTAATTAAGATAGTATGCTCTGCCGGCAAGGTGCAACGTTAATGCATCTCCAGAAAGCGTTTGCTGGCGGTGAATTGCTCCATACTCCCCCAGGATAACCGGAATGCCTTTATCAATAAATTTTGACTTCATCAGTGGAAACTCGGCAACGGCATCTGACTCTTCACCCCAGGTTGCATTTCGTGAAGCATCGCTTGTAGAATGGTAGCCACTACCCCAATAATAGAACATACTGCCCCAGCTTGCATCTGCGGTTAAACCTGCAAAATTAAAGGGAGTATAATAATGCACCTCCACCATCAGCCGATTTGATGCCGGATCAGTAGGTAGGGTATTCATTAAATTATTAGTGTTGTCAATACTGGTAGAGGGCCCCTGGATAAGCAGCACCCTGTAACTATTGTGCCCGCCTGTGGACCTGACCGCGTTAACAAACGTTTGATGATACGAAAGCAGCACACTCATCCCTGTGGCGTCTGATACAGCAGGTTCGTTGGCACTGGCAAAAATCACGTGTTCATCAAAACCACGCATTTGGGTAGCTATTTGTTCCCAAAAAGCCTTTTGTTTGGCGTTAACATCAGCCTGCGCGGCGGTAGTACAATTATTTTCCAGCCATCCGCCGTCCCAATGGATATTTAATATCACATACAAACCGTCGTTAACACAATATTGAACAACCTGCTGCACTCTGTTGAGCCATGATTGTTGAATTTGCGCTGTACTGCTGTTGGCATACTGATCCCATGAACAAGGGATACGAACAGCAGTGAAACCGGCCTTTTTAACCTGGTCGATAAGCGCCTGGGTTACCGTAGGATTTCCCCATGCCGTTTCGCCACCTGTAGCTTCGAGTGTATTACCAATATTCCACCCTAACTGAAATTTTGCGGCAAGTTGGGCTGCAGTACTGGTTACTCCTGCTTGGTCGGGCGCAAGCGGCGAGGTGTTGTAGCTCGGGTACGAAACGCTGGTTACTTTCAGTTTACCCGCATTTGTATTAAGCGGTTTAACGCCCTGATTAAAAGTCTCCTGTTTTTTACAGCTTGCTAATCCGAATACTGCAATGACGCATAAAAAATAATTTAAGTTTTTCTTCATAAGAAATTGGTTTAATTGACGATGTCATCGTCGTGATTAATTGGTTTATTGAGTGTGAAGTAGTAGACAACGAGGTTAAAAGGAGGAGATGTATTCTATTAACATACAGGCTTATATAGATGATGTTAGGAGTGGTTGTAAACAAGAAACCATTTAACCGCTTGCACAATGTGTAAGTACCATTTTTTGCAGCAACTGCATTTATTAAAAAAATCAATAATGCAGTTGCTATTCTGCGCAAAGCAGAGGCTAACGTTAATTTCATTTTCACAGACAAGAATAAAAACAGGTTTGAACCGGTTTAATTGGTTAATTTATTATCCTAAAGGCAAAGGATAATTAATAAAAAACAGATGCTAAATCTTCAAATCACAGCCTTTAGAATAATGGCTATATTTTTAATTAGTACCCTGGTTTATTAATTTGGTACTAAAATTAAGTTGCTACCGGAGCACAAAAGTTAAAAAATAGGGTGCAGAATGTTTCCATTTGCAAAAAACAGCATTTGCAGGCCTTTTTTCTTCAGAAATACCCTTTTCTTCCTAAAAAAGGAGTAATCTTATTAATTATGAAAGCTCTTTTTCTTGATTTGTCAAATCGGACGGTAGGATACGCTTTAGTATAGATGATTTCGGGAGCTTTTATTTTACTTATGCAACATTTCTTCATCTGTTAGGATTAGAGATAGCGTAGTTTAGCTTAACATAACGCAGGTGTTTTGTTTGTGCAGCTTGAATAAAGGGCCTATTAACTAAGGCAAACACACTGATAGTGAACACATTTACCAGCACACCCAGAGGAAATAAATTACAAAAAAAGCGGCTAACCATAATCATGATCAGCCGCTTTTTAACTGGATTTTATACTTTATTGAACGCCGGTTTTACCATCGGGCGAACGCCTCCATTTAAAATAAGTGTCCAATACCTTTAACGCCCCCGCGTCCGGAACTGGGCCGGTATGCGCAGTTTGGGAAAAGTACATAACCGTGGGTTGAGTAGCGCTAAATGCCGGCCAATTAGCTGAGCCGGGCCCATTGGGATCACTATACTTCGCAAAGTTTGTCCAATAAGTACTCATCGCATCCGAGATATTCAGATCTGTTTTACTTGTTTGCGGATTTGAAGCGTCAAGCGTTCCGAACACATAAGCAACTTCCTGTGCATGCGGCGATCCGTAACCCTCTTGAGGGGAACCTACGGGATATTCAGGGTGTTGATCGAAATAATAATAAAAAACCTTCGATTTGCCTCTACTTGCCTGTAAGGTAGCCCAGCTCCATGTTTGCCAGCCAAATGCCGCATCACGAGTCAGATCGCGGGCTGTTTTCGCAACCGTACCGGTGCCGGAAGGATAAGTCTTAATTAGTTCATCGGCAAACTTTCCATAGCGGTTCCGTACGGCGGTAATATAATCTTCGGGGGTTTTAGGCGGCGAGAAACTGGCGCCTTCGTCAGAGTTGTAGCCTATCAATACAGGCGTATCGTTATACTTGCCAGCCTCATAAAGTTTATGCTGATCATCGGGAATTACCCAGCCATCAACAATAGGCCATGCCAGCCCGCGTACTCCCGGAAGCTTATCAGCATCCACTTTTCGCAAATCGGCTATTGACGAAACCCCGGCACCTTTAACATAGGCCTCACCTGCAGCTTCCGCATCATGCAGGGTTTTCATATTTTCGCCCGGATAAGTTGTGATGCGTGTAGGGCCAAATGAGCCACCGCTTTCGGAAATAGCGCCCACAAATAATCCTTTAGCTAACGGACTTGCACATAGCATGCTAACTGCGATCCCCCCTGCCGATTCACCGAAAATAGTAACCCTGCCAGGGTCGCCACCAAAAGCCGTTATGTTTTCCTTAATCCATTTAAGAGCAGATATCATATCGAGCAGGCCGTAGTTGCCCGATACGTGGTTCGGATTTTCGGCACTTAATTCGGGATGTGCCAAAAATCCGAGCTGGCCTACGCGATAAGCGATACTTACCAGCACTACACCCTTTTTCGCCAGCTTTTCGCCATTATAACCAGGTTCGGCAGTGCCACCCCAATTAAAAGCCCCACCGTAGATCCATACAAGTACCGGAATTTTGTCGCCCGGCGACTTAGCCGGCGACCAAACATTCAGGTACAGGCAATCTTCACTTTTTCCTGAAAAAGGGGCTGCTCCCTGTATGGGTTCCGGCGCAAATTTATCGGCCATACGGATGCCGTCCCATTTTGCAGCGGGCTGTGGGGCACGCCAGCGTAACTCGCCAACCGGCGGCGCAGCAAACGGAATACCTTTATAAATTGAAAGGCCATTTTTAGCTGTTCCCTGTAGCAACCCTTCTTTCACCTTAACCAGGGCGGGTTGCGCATTAACAACTGTAATAGCAAGTACTAAAGTAAATGAACAAATCAAATGTCTCATAAAATCATAGTTGACTGACTAAAACTAATTTAAGCCCTTTTGATTCACAACTATCTGAACTAAGGTTGTATAGTTTCGTGAAATAATGTTCAGCACCGGCGATAAAAGCATCAACCATGAGCTTCATGTAAATACGAAACCCGGTGAATTGAATAGCTGTCAAAGCTTGATCATATTGATCAGGAAAACATCATTTTCCCTGATCTGAAGTTTTTTTGAAAATATGCCTGAACTACTTACAGTGATATTCTCTTTCAGAATTGCAGCACCATTATTCTGCTTTTTAAGCATCGCTACCTGTGCTTTGCTAAGCTGGTCGGGCTTGTTAAACGAAAGATAGCTGGTGTAAGGATCATTTACTTTGTACCCTGTTTGGTAAACCTCTAACCTGTATTTTCCACCGGGCATGCCGGCTATAGCCAATTCAACTTCTCCTTTTGATTTGGCGGGCAGATCACGGATGTAATAAGATTGATTATTAACAGAATCGGGTAAAGTATAAGTATAATCCCATAGCAGCACCTGAACATCACCTTTTTTGTTTTTACAGGCCCAGGATGAACTGTCCTGGTTAGCTATCTCGGTTTCACCCAATTTATTTAAAAACGAATAAGCAAAAAAAGCAGATTTTTTTATTCCCTGCGTGTTCATCAAGCCAAATCCACCATGAAATGGTGTAAATCTTGGCCCTGCTTCTTCAAAAATGTCGCTAAAAGTCCAGTACGACATGGAGTTGGCTGCTGCACCTGTTTGTTTAAGCTTCTCAAGTATGTATGCAGCTTCATGATAACTATCATGTATCGGGTCGGCTGGTGTATATGATGAACTCCATTCTGTATAATGTAGCTCCAGCCCCGGAATTGCAGATTCTTTTATTTGTTTGCGTGAATTCCAAACGTCGCCGCTAACGCTTTCTTTATTTTTAGCAAGTACAGTGCCGGTTGATCCATATTCATCCAAAAAGCCCTGATTAACGCCGTAGGCATGTGTGCTGACAAAATCAATAGGCACCGAATTTTTGCTACAGAAATTTATCATTTCGGGTACCCACGCTGCGCCAGCAGTAGCCGGCCCGCCAACTCTATAGGCCTGGTTTACACTTTTAATGGCATGCGCACTGTATTGATAAAGTTTTAAATAATCATCCTGCGAACCTGTCCAAAAGCCATCTTTCAGGTTGGGTTCATTCCAAACTTCAAAATACCATGTTTTAACCTCATCAGTTCCATAGCGTTCGGTAAAATGCTGAGTGAGGTTTCTGATCAGGCCTTCCCATTTCTTATAGTCTTTGGGCGGTGTTACATTCCCTCTCCACCAAAAAATGGTTTTGTTACCACTCGCAAGCGCGCCAGGCATAAACCCTAACTCAACAAAAGGCTTCATGCCTATACTCAAAATATAATCGTACAGGGCATCTACATATTGATAGTTATATTCCGGGTTTCCATTCCGGTCCTCGCGGTAAACAGCCATATCATCCGTCAGCAAACCGTGCATCCTGATATATTTGAAACCGCATTCATTTCTTACAGTAGCCAGCTGTTGCTGCCAATCGGCCCGTAAACCCTCATTTGCACGCCCCGCCCCTACACATTCTTTAAACGAGGTATTAAAACTTCCTTTTTCTTTTTTAAAATCAAGGCTGATTACCCTTTTTGCGTTAGGCGTTTTATTTAGATTGTTATTTTGGGCAAAAACATTGCTAAAAAGCAGGCTACCTAAAATAATTGGTAAAATTTTCTTTTTCATATTGATCGTTGAATACTCCCCATACCAGGAGGTAACTGATTGTTAGATCTTTATTTCCGTTTTAAGCTGATTGACAAATGATTTAAAGGTTAAAATTTCAGTATTACTTTTTTCCCGTCATATTTTACCTGCTGCTTATTATTCAATTCAAATTGCAGCGGAACAGCTTTATTTTTGCTAACCCATACCACCTTGAACTTTTTGCTGCTTATCATATTGGCAAAGCTGCCTTTCCTATCGCCAATGGTTAACGTTTTTTTTGCCTCATTATAAGTCAATTGTATCGTACTAAAGGCGCCTTTTTCATAGTTATAGTTGATGCCTTCGTCCTCATAAATGGTAAATTCCGCGTCTTTACCCGTGTATACATATAAGGTGACCGGATCGGCCGGTTTTTCGCCGGTATATTGTATTTCAGGACCAAAAGGGATAATTGAACCTTCTTTTACGTATACAGGGATCCGATCATAAGGTGCATCTGCCGTTATAGTTTGCCCTCCGGCTGTGTATTCACCATCGTATAAATTATACCAGCCGTTCCCCTTTGGTAAATAAATACTCCTGTTGGTTGCGTGATATTTGTAAACCGGATTAATAAGCAAAGCCGTACCAAAAAGATACTCATCGGCTATATTTTTCACGTTTTCATCCTGCCCGTAATCCATTATTAAACCACGCATTAGGGTATAATCATGATGGTATGCCATGCCTGCCAAACTGTAGATATAAGGCATTAAGCGATAGCGTAGCTTATCATAATAAAGCATACTCTGATAAGCAGGATGGTTTTCGGGAGCTACATTATAAATTTCGCGGTACGGAAACTGGCCATGCACCCTAAATAAAGGCACGAATGAGCCAAACTGGTACCAGCGTGTTATTTGCTCGCGCCATTCGGCCAAATCTTTTTCGTTTGGTTGCTCGTAGCGATGTTCAACTGCAAAACCACCTATGTCCATAGTCCAGTAAGGTATACCCGACAAGGCAAAATTGATCCCGGCCGGGATCTGGTTTTTCATATCGTCCCAACGGGCAGCAATGTCGCCGCTCCAGGTAGCTGCCGCATAGCGCTGTAAGCCTCCATAGGCCGAGCGGGTTAACAGAAATACACGCTCATTTGGATTGGTTCCGCGTTGTCCCTCATAAATGCCCTTTGCATTTTGAAGCGGAAATGCGTTAAAATATTGTGTTGATGATCCTAAATAAGTAGGGTTCATAAAATCTTTGCGGCTTTGTATATTCAGGTTCGAGGTTATATCCGGTTCTGAAGCATCCATCCACCATGCGTCTACGCCTTTGGTATACAACTTTTTATTCATCAGCCCCCAGAAGGCCTCTCTTGCTTTCGGGTTGTAAGCGTCATAAAAGGTGGAGAAATACCCTTTACCTATCCAATCCCGCTGACGGTTTGCTATATTTCGCTTATACAGCCAGCCATTTTTATCAAAGTATTTATAACTTTCAATCCCTTCATAAAATTTAGCCCATACAGAGATCATAAAATGAGTGTGGTACTCATCATGTAGTGTGCTGATCATTCCGGCAGGATCAGGAAACCGGCTTTCGTCAAATTCCTGGCTTCCCCATTGGTCTTCCTTCCAGTATGACCAGTCTTCAACAATATTATCCAGCGGTATTTGTCTGCGCCTGAACTCCTTTACAGTATTCAATACTTCATCCTGGGTTTTATAACGCTCACGGCTTTGCCATAAGCCCATTGCCCATTTAGGCATGATTACAGCTTTGCCGGTAATGGTACGATACCCGCTGATAATGTCATCGGCATTTTTTCCATATACAAAATAGTAATTGAGCTGATTGCCCGATTCTGAGTCGAATGCATATTTATTTTGCTGCTCCCGACTTAGTGGACTTAACCACTTTAATGCGATGAATGATTCATCTGCATCGGGCAGCCATTCAATTTTAATGGGGTATTTTTTGTCTTTGATCAGATCGACATTTAATACCGCAGTGCCTGGGTTCCAGCCCTGCCTCCAGCGGTCGGCCAGTAACTTACCATCAATCCATATCTTTACATAACCTGCATATTTAAGCCAAAACTGGTGGCTTCCGGTATATGCTGATGCAATAGAGCCTGTCCAGCTCACTTTTCCTTCTCCCAATTTATAGCCTTGGGGGAAATTTTTCATATCCTCCAAAAAGGAATAATCGATATTAGATTCCGGCCGTTGCACAAAAACAGCAGCAGAATCTGTCTTTTTAGCATAAGTAGCAGTTAGCCAACCTTCACTCCCATCTGCGGCAAATAGCTTCAACTCCGAAATAGACTGATAATCGCGGCTATCACCAAACTTAGTTAAGGAGTAATTATCCCACAGGATACCATAATTTTTACTTGAAACCAGGAAAGGTACAGCTACCTCTGTATTGTTCTGGAACAGTTCCAGATGCTGGTTTTTAAAGTTTACGATTCCATTTTGATGCTGACCTAAACCATAGATGGCTTCATCGGCCGGACTGTTAAAGCTTTGAACAATATGATATGAGCTTTCGCCATTATTTGATACAGGAACAAATGTCCGGTCGGCGCTTTCACCTAAAATAAGCTTATTTGCCTTATCGGTAAAGCTCACCGTACCCTGAGGCAACAAAACGTGTGCGATAACCGATGATGTTGAAAGCAATAACTGATTACCTTTTTGAACAACACTCCAGGAAACAGGAGATTTGGCACCGTCAATTGCCATTAAGCTTTTACTTGTTGAAAAGGAGCTTTCGGGAGTTGCCGTTACATGAATAATTTTATCAGAAATAACCTGCAACCTGAGCAGGCCGGCATCCTGCGCTGATTTTTTAGACAGTTTAACAATAATTCCATCGGTTACTTTTTTATAAACATTTTGGGCAACAGCAGGCGTAAATGAAGCAGCTGAAAAAAAAGTACAAGTACACAGTAGTATACGCTTTAGCATAGTATTAATTAAATAGGTTATAATATTGATTACACCAATAAACAGGTTCATAATAGCACAAGACGATTACAAAATCTTCTCGTTTTTCGATGGGCTAAAGGTAAAAAGCGGTTACGCAATCGATTGTTTACAAATAGGGACACAAATGTTAATTAATCACCAGAGATGCATTAACATTTAGATAGCCTAATATATAGCAACAAGCAATACAAAGAATATAATGCTTAAAGCGTCCTGAAGTAAGTTCGCATTAAACCAAACGACTGACAAGATTAATTTTATCTGCATAAATTTCCGGTCAATTTATCATCCTATCTGCTTAACGGCTCTGTCAATTATCTAAAAGTCAGAGTTAACTGTATCTTCTAATATGATACAAGGGCTGCCTGTACCATATTTTCATAATAAATTTATTGTCTTTCATGGCAAATCACTACCAATAAAGTTCCCATTTACTCAAGTCAATATTGAATTCCTGCTCCTTTTTTTGCCCATTTTGTTAATCATTTTGGCTTGTTTTCTTCTGAACCCCAACGCATAATTAGTTTAAATAACTGAAAATCAATAAACTAACCAAGATTAACATTTGTATCCCTATTTGTAAACAATCGATTGCGTCGAGCCCTCTAATTTTATCTTCTACAAAGCGTCATTTGTTCTATATCACTGCCGCCTGTCTGATACCAACACAATGGTTAAGACGAGATAACCAATTTTAATAGTAACCTAATTTAAACTAAGCATTATGCCCAAACGCGTACTTATAAGCACCTGCGCTATTTTCCTGCCGTACAGTTACGAAAAACTGTTATGAGCCACTTAATACCGCTTAAGTAAGATACTCACCCATCAGCTCTGTATTTCATAAAAGCATTCAGTATTCCAATATCTATGTGATTATCCTGGTAATCATTTTCATCCAGAACATCAGATAGTTTCAAAAAGAGCTCGTCGGTATAAAAAAGTATGACAAATAATTATGAATGGAGAAAAGCAAATTAATTACTAACAAAACAACAATGAACCAATTATCAACCCTTAAAATCCTATTATCAGATGGATAAAATTTTACAAAAGAGAGTGAAATATAAGATTTCATTAATTGTGGCGGGCATATTCTTCTGTCTTTCCGCTCACGCACAAACCGTTAATATTACGGGTAAAGTAACAAGTGCAGACGACGGCCAACCGATACCAGGAGCAACTATTAAAATTAAGGGAACAAGCTATAGTGCTGCATCCGGCGCAGACGGTAATTATTCGATAGCAGCTGCACCTGGCAAAACACTTGTATTTAGCTTCTTAGGGTTTTCGCCGCAGGAAATAACGGTTAAACAAACAGGTGCAATTAACGTTAGGCTCAATTCAACATCCAGCAATTTAAACGAGGTTGTTGTTATCGGTTATGCTAAGGCACGAAGAAAAGACGTTACAGGTTCTATAAGTTCAATATCGGGAGCCGATTTGCGCCAAACGCAACCAACTACTTTTGACCAGGCCCTGCAGGGTAAGGTTGCAGGGGTTGTGGTTCAACAAGTGTCGGGCCAGCCTGGAGGCGGTGTATCTATTCAAATACGTGGTGTGTCGTCAATAAGCGGCTCTAATTCGCCACTGTACGTAATAGATGGTATTATTATCCCTCCGGTTTCCGACCCCGGTAACGGTTCTAATCCATTAAATAGCATCAATCCTGCCGAAATTGAATCAATAGATGTGTTGAAAGATGCTTCGGCGACAGCCATATACGGTTCGCAGGCAACCAATGGCGTAGTAGTTATCACTACAAAAAGGGGCAAAGCCGGACCGCCGCGGATAACTTATGATTTTTATACCGGTTACCAGGAAATAGCCAAGCGGCTCCCAACAGTAGATTTGCCACAGCTTGCCACTTTTATTAATGCCCGGGCCGCTGTTTGGGGCTTCGATGCCAGGCCCGAATTTGCCAATCCCCAATATTTAGGTCCCGGTACCGACTGGCAAAAAGAATTATTCCGGAAAGCGCCGATGATGAATCATACACTTACTGTAAGCGGCGGGGATGCCAGAACCCAATATTTACTATCAACCTCGTATTTTAACCAGGAAGGGATAGCTCTTGGATCTGATTTTAAAAGATACTCCTTAAGGCTGAATTTAGATAACAAAACCACTAGTTGGCTAAAAATAGGAACCAGCCTTCAATTGGCGCATATTAATGAAAATGTAAATTCAACTGCCAGCAATGTAATCAGCACCGCATTAAGCCTTACCCCGGATGTTCCGGTAACCAACAGTGACGGCTCCTGGGGTGGTGTTACAAACACCAACGGTTGGGTACAACCTGTTGCCAACCCGGTGGCATTAGCGAGCATTGTCAAAGACCTAAAAAGGAGGAATCAAATATTCGGCAATGTGTATGCTGAAATACAGTTCACTAAAGATCTGTCGCTGCGAAATGAATTATCCGGTAACTTCGATTTTAATACGGAAGATAAGTTTTCGCCAACTTATAGTTTTGGTAAAGGCACTCCCAGTCCTAACAGCGGTTCCTCTTCCGCCGGCCAAAATTTCTATATTGTAATACGCAATTTTTTAACTTACAACCATAATTTCAATAAATTTCATATCGATGCCTTAGCAGGGCATGAATCGCAGGAGAGCACTTTTGAAAATGTTGGCGGCGGGCGAAGGAATTTTCCTTCAAACAATGTACAGGCGCTTAGTGCAGGGGATGCTACTACGGCCACAAACTTCGGCGATAATTCAAATTCAAACCCCACTGGCGGCTCTGCACAGGAATCCTATTTCGGCCGTATCAATTTTTCATGGGCTGATAAATACCTGCTCACCGGCAATTTACGAAACGATGGTTCTTCAAATTTTCCAGCTAATAATCGTTGGGTTACTACCTATTCAGGTGGATTTGCCTGGAAAATCAATAATGAGGCATTTTTGAAAGGGGTGAAAAGTATAAATGAATTGAAATTGAGACTCGGTTATGGTCTTACCAACAATCAAGGCATACCGGGCAACACCTTTGTAACCCAACTTGCATCGGTTGCTAATGGCCTATCAGGTACAGCGCAGTTTCAAAACAATTTGGCAAACCCGTCTGTAAAATGGGAAAAAACAGATTATTACAGTGCCGGGATAGACGGATCGTTTTGGAATGGGCGGTTAGGTTTTTCATTAGACGTTTACGACCGCGAAACACACGGCCTTTTATTACAGGTGCCGCTTCCAGGATACACTGGTACTGTTGCGGGTTATGGGCCGGGGTCCATGCAAGCGCCTTATGCCAATGTCGGCTCGCTAAGTAACAAAGGATTTGATTTGCAAATTAACTCTACCAATATTAATTCTAAAAATTTCACCTGGAAAACTTCTTTTACCATATCGCGGAATATTAATAAAGTAATCTACTTAGGTGCGGGGGGAAGTGAGGCCAACTTAAGCAAGAAATCTTATGTAATTAACGATATAATTGAAAAAACTACGGTTGGCCAGCCCATTGGCGAATTTTATGGCTATGTATTTGACGGGGTTTTTGCAACTCCAAAAGATTTTCAAAACCATGCCCGGCCTGCCGACCCAAATGGTAACCCTTATCCGATTTCTCCATCGGGCGGCGGTATCTGGTACGGCGACCGTATGTTCAAGGATTTGAATGGTGACGGTATTATCGACTCAAAAGACCAAACCTTTTTGGGTTCCCCAATCCCCAAATTCCAGTATGGTATCAATAATACATTTAACTACAAAAATTTTGATCTGAATATTTTCTTCAGTGGCAGTTACGGCAACAAGGTGTTCAATCAAATGGCGGTACCGCAAACAGATCCGCAAAATCATACTACCTATTTTACATCGGTATTAAATTATGCAAAATTGGCTATGGTAGATCCTAACGGCTCTCCATCCGATGTTAACAATGTATATGTTACCAATCCGAATACTACCGTTGTAGGGTTGAGAAATGACAATACCAACAGCAATAATCGTCCTAATAGTTTGATGATCCAGGATGGTTCATTCCTGCGGTGCAAAAATATCACCTTAGGTTACCGCTTATCGGAAAGTCTTTTATCAAAAATATCTGTGCAGTCTGTTAGGATATATGCCAATGTATCCAATGCATTCATAATTACAAAATATAAAGGTATGGATCCTGAAATTGGTTCGTGGGACCCGCTTCAGGCAGGTTGGGACAGCGGTTATTATCCGCAGCCAAGGGTATTTACTATTGGTGCAAACATAACCTTGAAATAATAAAACGATCACCGATTAAAAATATATGTTTATGAAATTAATTAACAAAATTATTATCATCCTGCTATGTGCGGCAGCAGTGGCCGGATGTAAAAAGAGCTTTTTGGACCGTCCGTCCAACTCGCAGATAAGTTCTAATAATTTTTACAAAACCACCTCCGATTTACGACTGGCTACGGCAAGCCTCTACGGCGGTTCGTTGTGGTGGCAATGGCACAATGGCGCCTGGTTACCACTTGGCGACGTATTGAGCGGCACCGGCAGCTTTCAGTATAGTAACGATTTGGTACAGCTTTTTACACGCACTATTACCCCGCAAAATGGCCTCGTGACAACTGGTTGGGTTGGGTTGTACAATGTTATAGCGCAATGTAATGGGGTTATCAATGCCATACAACAACAGGCGTCTCCGTCCATTTCTGCAGCAGACCGAAATGCTGCCATTGGTGAGGCAAAATTTATTCGTGCCGTAGCTTATTATCATTTGGCGGTATATTGGGGTGCAGTGCCAATTATTGAAGATAACAGCAAACTGATACAAGATCCGCTGCGTAATCGCAACATTGCTTCAGATGTCTATAAATTCGTTGCTAAAGACCTGACTTATGCAGCACAATACCTCCCCAAAACAGATGAAAAAGGGCGGGTTACTACATGGTCGGCGCAGGGAATGCTGGGCAAGGTATATTTGACGATGGCGGGTTTAGGCAAAAGTGGCAGCCGCGACCAGGCTTTATTAGATAGTGCCAAAAAGTATGCGGGCAATGTGTGTAAAAATAGTGGGTTGAGTTTGCTTCCCAGTTATTATGACCTTTTCAAGGCGCAAAACAACGATAACGTTGAATCATTATTTTCGCTTCAATGGGCCGCAGGTGTTGGTTATGGAAACGGCAACAATTTACAAACTTATTTTTCGCCAACGGCCGTTGTACTTCCTCAACAACAAGGTGGCTGGCAACCCTTACAGCCAACATATGATTTATACCGGATGTATTCTGCTAAGGATACGGTAAGGCGCAAAGCCACTATTATGCTCAACGGAGATTTTTATCCCGAATTGAATGCTGCCGGCGGTGGTTATAAGGCGACAGGTACGGGCCTGAAAAAACACATTATTGGCAACGAGAAAGATAACAATTCGCCAACAATGGATACATGGTCATCCATCGAACACAATGCGATTCTTAGATTGGCCGATGTGTATTTGGTATATGCCGAAGCTATTTTGGGCAATAATACTACAACAAGCGACGGTGACGCGCTAACCTATTTTAATAAAGTGCGGGCAAGGGCCGGTGTGGATATTGTGACTGTACTGACCCCTGCTACACTGCGTACGGAGAGAAGAGTTGAACTGGCCTTTGAAGGACAATATTGGATAGACCTCGTTAGGTATTCTTATTATGATCCAACTAATGCTGTGAAGTTTCTTAATGATCAGGATGCAACTCACGGTCGGATTTCGTTTACTTATGACCCGGCAACGAAAATAGCTACAAGGGACACCACTAAGCTACCATCTACGCTTCCGGCAACTATCAATTCATTTACGTTGCCAATTCCGTCATCAGAGTTGACCAGTGACCCGAAATTAGCTGAGCCACCGGTACCATATTATTAATTAAAAACATTAAAACATATTGTGATGAAGAAAAAATCATACCTACGCTTGTGTTTTTTGCCGCTATTCCTGATGGCAGTGGCATTATTACCGGCTTGTAAAAAAGACAAAAATGTTAGCGCTCCGCCGGTTATCGCAAATATCAGGAGTTACGTAGCATCGCCAAATGATACGGTGTTGCACAATGCAGTTGCAAAAGGTCAATGGGTAGTAATAACCGGACAAAACCTGCAAAATGCCACTCAAATCTATTTTGACGGGGTTCCTGCCAGTTTTAATACTGCTTTGTTTGCTTCTAACAGTGCTGTAGTGCAAATCCCTGTAATACAGTTCTCAACCATTGATACAACCAAGCTTTATACAGTGAAGTACACGACAACCGCAGGTTCTACAAGCTTCGCATTCAAATTAGGGCCTGCAGCGCCGACGATCACTGCTATATCGAATGTATTCGCCGCCCCGGGAGATTCTGTTTATTTATATGGCACCAATTTGGTACTCGTTCAACGCTTTTTATATGGTGGCACCCAGATTTCATCATTTAAATCAAGCCTGGACGGAACCGCCCTTGGCTTTGTGATGCCAGCGGCCACGCCTACCGACCAGATAATGGTGACAGCAAAGGCTGGAAGTGCCAATTTTAAAATAGTTGCTTCTCCTACGATCACAGGCGTTTCAAACGAAAACGCCACTCCGGGCGATTCTGTGTTTGTTTATGGCACCTATCTTAAGAATATAGAGTCATTATCTTTTGCAGGAACACCGGTTACGTCCTTTAAGTCTTCAGCCGACGGCAGTTCTGTCCGTTTTGTTTTGCCGGCATTAACGAAAAGCGGGCCGGTTTCTGTTACAACAAAGTTTGGTGCAGCGGCTACTGTGTATAACGTGAATGATGTGGCGACCGGCAGAATATCTGATTGGGAATGGGGTGGCAATTTCAACTGGCAGTGGTGGGGCGGCTCCTATTATACCAACGGAAGCCCCGACTTTCCTGGCAATTCTACGCAGTATATGGTCCTGAAAACCGGCGTTCTGTCTGCTGGTGAAGGCAATACTTACTCAAGTTATGCGATTCGTATGGGGGCGGCACAATGGGTACCGTCATCCAATATGAATGATCCGGTTGATAATTGGGCGTTTAAGTTTGAGGTAAATGTATCAAAACCATGGAACGGAGGTACGATTGATATTTTGAGCGGAATAGATAACAGCCCTATAGCCAGGTGGGAACCATGGCAAAAAACCGCCACAATCACCGCGCCATATACTACTAATGGGTGGATAACTGTAACTATTCCGTTGTCTTCGTTCCGCAAAGCAGATCCTACTCTTGGAGAAGGCAAAGGAGCTCCTATAGCTAAAATTGCCGATTTATTAACCGCTTCAGGAAATAGTACTTGTTTGGTTTACATACATAATTATGGTACTTCAGATACGGCAACCGGTTTTTATGCGGCGTTTGACAATTTTAGAGTTGTGAAAATTAAGTAAAAAGTTTAAGCCCCATAGCCAGGTAACACTACTATGGGGCATTAAAAGATATTATTTCTATTAAAGTACACAGAACTATGATAATGAGAATTAAAACAAGATATAAGATTATAGGGGCGTTTTTTGCAATTTTAATTGTGGCTTCCTGTAAAAAAAGTAATACGATGCCTGCACAACTTTCACTTGGCAACATAACGGACACTATACCGGAAGCTGGCGGCACTATTGCCTTAAAATTTTCCACTAATGCAAGCTGGAGCGTAGATACTTCGGGCATCGGATGGTTACATTTAAATCAGACATCAGGAAATAGCGGTGATGTTGTTGTTAATTTAACAGCCGCGGCAAACTCGTCCGGCATGAGCAGATCGGTCCTTTTAAACTTAAGTAGCGGCAACGGGCAAAACAGAAGAATAAGCGTTATACAAAACGCTAAAATTTACCCATCCTATAACATATCTCCAAAACCAGCGGACGCAAGTGGCATGAGCAGCACCGTGACGCAATTGGCAGCAAATATTAAGATGGGATACAATATATATAATACAATGGAGGCGCCCGGTAGCGAAACAGGATGGGGAAACCCGGCGATTAGCCAGCAACTCATTGATTTGGTGAAAAACAGCGGAATGAATGCAGTCAGAATTCCTGTACAGTATGACATGTCACATATTATTGACCGGTCAAAGGCGAAAATAGATCCGGCCTGGCTCAACCGGCTTAAGGAAGTGGTTCAATACTGTATCAATGATAATGTGTATGCAATGGTCGATATCCATTGGGACGGCGGTTGGCTCGATTGTACAGCCACAGGTGCAAAACAGGACTCCATAAATGCCAAGCAAAAAGCTTATTGGGAACAGATCGCTACGACCTTAAGGGATTTCGACGAACATTTACTGTTTGCAAGTGCCAATGAACCCAACGCAACGGATATACCTACAGCAACTGTGTTAATGCGCTATCATCAAACGTTCATTAATGCTGTGCGTAGTACCGGCGGCCGAAACACTTATCGTACCCTCGTAATTCAATCCCCTTCAACGTCAATAGATTTGGCAAACCAATACCTGAAAGCAAGTAATGTGTATAAGGTAGTGCAGTTACCGGTAGATCCGACACCTAACAAAATGATTCTTGAATTTCATTACTATACTCCTTCGAATTTCTGCATTCTTAGTGCCGATGCAAGTTGGGGAAAAGAAAATTATTTTTGGGGGGCCAGCCTCCACACTAAAAATCCGCTTTTCCTGGACAGAAATTCAGCGGCTTCTACAGAAGAACATTATGTGGACTCCATATTCCATACTGCAAAAGTAAACTTTGTAGATCAGGGTATACCTGTAATTATGGGTGAATTCGGGACAGAGTATCATGCGGACAAGTTGAAAGGCTTTCCGGTCGATTCGTTATTGTCTGTAAATTCGCAAATGCACTATTATCGATATGTTACACAGCAGGCGAAAACTAACGGCGTACTGCCTTTCCTGTGGGCGAGTGACGTTTTTAACCGTCAAACTAATAAAATCGGCAACCAGCGTACACTGGATTCGTTGAAAAGAGGCGGAGGTTTCTGATGCATATGCACATTTACCGTAAAAAACTCGATTCCCACACCTGCTATCTGCACCACCCTGCAGGTGACACATAAATAGAGAGAGTTAGTTGATTATAAGTAAATGCCTGGGGCCTTAACAGGAGGTCCCGGCATTTTTAAAACAACCACTTCTAATTTCCCTTTATCTACAATAGGCTTGGATAAAGGAACTGGGTTTGGTTGAGGTATTTAAAATAACTATTGATAATATCAATATCAGGTAGTTAAAATTAAACAAGCAAGAGTTAGTTGATTATAAGTAAATGCCAGGGGCCTTAACAGGAGGTCCCGGCATTTTTTTTGCGGCTAACAGATCTGATTTACGGCGTCTCCGACCGGTTTAATCACTTTTCTCATCTTGAACAACGTTTGTTAAATTAACAAAGCTTCTTTTAATTTACAGATGTGATCCGGTTTGACTTTTTTAAAAATAAATATGGTAAAGAATTGCTCATTGATTGCTTTAATGTGGCCGAAATAGCCCATCGAAGCTTATCATTGCAGGAGCTTCACGCAACTTCCTTTTATGAGATGTTTTTCTTTAAAGAAGTAGCCGGGCACATTTTATTGGAAGATATCAAACTGGAACTTGTCGGACCAGTAGCTTTACTCTTACCTCCTGCCCAACCGCGGCAATGGCACCTGCAAGGTTCTCCCGAAGGTATGGTTGTAATATTTGAAGGGGAGTTTATGGAGGCTTTTCTTAAAGATAATTATTTCCTGAACCGGCTTTATTACTTTGGCAACTATGATGCTTCAGCCACTTTACCCTTAAAAGAAGAAGAAACAAATATATTGCTTGAGTTATCGAAAAACATCAAAAATGAAATTGATCTGCTTGCCACTGATAGTTATCACTTATTGAGGGCATATCTTTATCAACTGCTTATCCTGGTTAATAGAAGCTATACAGATCATTACCAATTAAAGGGCAACCTTTATCGAAACATTGAAATTTTAAAATTCAGAGAGTTATTGAGACAGAATATCCGGATGGTGCAAACAGTTAAACAATATGCAGATTTGCTTGGCATTAACCGAAACCGCCTTAATCATTTATGCCAGGAAACCTTTGGAAAAAATGCGCTGGCAATAATCCATGATGAATTGCTGAAATCCTGCAAAGGCGATTTATTAACCACCGGCAAAACCATTTCGGAAATCAGTTATGAACATAACTTTTCCGCGCCATCTAACTTTGTTCGTTTTTTTAAATCATTAACAAAGCAATCCCCGACCAGTTATCGGCAGGAGTATGCAAATTGATAACAACTAAAGCATACTGATAGTATTACCGGTTTTCACAGCGATAGCTTTGCATCGTAATATTTAACTAAATAAAACGATGACAAATCAACTCCCAAAAGCAACCAGTTACCTTGTAAAGGATAATGGAAATGTAAGAGTTCACACACTGGTATCTCCGGCGCCAATGTTTGCCAATGCAACGCATATTATCGAACTGCCAGAAGAATTAATTCTGGTGGATGGACAATTTTTCGCTCAATATGGCCAGGAATTTCGTGCACTGGCCGACAGTCTTCAAAAGCCTATAACCCGTTTTTATATAACGCATGACCATCCCGACCACTATCTGGGCATGGGCGACGCTTTCGCAGACGTAAAAGTTTATGCGCTGCCGGAAATTATTGAATCACTATTAAAACACGCCCCAAAGGAGTTGCAGGAAAAGCAACAACAGATGGGTCAGCTGATTGCCAGCAAGCTTGCGCTTCCCACAGAAACCGTTGAGCCAGGTGAAGAAATGATTGGCGAGATCAAATTTATCTTTGAACGTGTTTTGAATACCGAATCACCCAGCACATTGGTTATTAAACTTCCTGACTTAGGTATTGTAATTGCCCAGGATATCCTTTACCACGATGCCCATGCTTTTATTACCGGCCCCGTTGACGGCTGGAAGACTGAGTTGATACAACTTAGAGAAGATGAAGCATATGATATCATCCTGCCCGGTCACGGAAAACCCGCAGACAAGTCAGCTATCGACAACGCACTGATCTATCTTGATAAGTGCATTGAAATACGTTCTAAAACAAATGATGCAGAAGAATACAAGCAAGCCTTGTTAGCGGCATATCCTTCTTACGCCGCGGCAAAGCTGATAGATATTTATAGCCCGATCCTATTTGGCAGCCAAAAACATTAATTAAATACTATCGCGTGCACCTTATTAATAGCACTTAAAAGGCCCTCGCATTCAGCGAAGGCCTTTTAAGTTAAATCATATCACAGACAGCATTACAACTCTCCACAGGCGCTATTTCTCAATTGCTCTAATAGCCAAAGTTGCTTCAGAGAGATCTGCCGAACTAACTGTAAGTTTAATATCACCCGCATTGTGGGTGCTCCTGATAACAACCATCGCCTGCCCGTGCCATGCTTTACGTGAGTTACCTGTATACGCGTCAAAATCTTTTACATCGGCATTGTCAACCCCGGCTATTGTACCTTGCCCTTCAATCTTAAAATTCAATCGGTTTGCAGCATTCGGCTGAATTACGCTGTCCTTATCGGTTACCTCAATTCTTACATAGGACAGATCCTGCCCGTTAGCCAGTATTTCTTTGCGATCGGCAATTAATTTGATCTTTGCAGCCTGGCCGGAAGTTTGCAAAACAGCGGATTCTGTTTCCTTATCATTTTCAACGGCGACTGCCTTTAGGTTTCCGGAAACATAAGGCACTGAAAAAGTAGCTTTATATTCCTGATCTTCTGTTGTAGACTTTTCGCCGAGAAGTTTGCCATTGAGGTACAGCCTCACTTTGGGATATTTTGAATAAACCTCTACGTCAATATTCTTCCCCTCAAAACCTGGCCAGGTCCAGCTTTCCCAGGTAGGCCACACCGACCACCAAGTTTCTTTGATTTCCAATGGCTCCGGTCGGGGTTCGCGAACAGCCATATATAACTTATCTTTATTATTGTACAGCAGGCTCCTGTAATGTGATATAGGCTTCCTCCATCCCGTTAAATCGATATCACCGCAATAAGCACCATGCCAGGGGAAAAAATCATTTTCCCAATGTTCTCCGGGCACATCGCCCGAATAATACCAGCGGCCAATTCCAGATTCGCCTAAATAATCTATCGCTGTCCATACAAAATCACCGATGATATAATTATTGTTTTGTACCAGCTTCCAGTTGGCGAAAGCATCGCGAGGATATGATTCTGTCTGAAAAATAACGCGGGAAGGAATCCTTTTATGATCGGCAGGGGCGCCTTGCAGTTGATAATTATAACCGCAAACATCATGAACGGCCATAAGGGAGTCCAACGATTCCCAGTCGTTGCCCCATTTTACAATTGCCGATGTTACAGGTCTTGTGCTGTCGATACTTTTAACAGTGCCGGCAAGCATTTTAGCAGTCACAACAGCCTCTGGCTTATTTCGCTCAACAACCTCGTTACCAATACTCCACATAAAAATTGATGGATGGTTACGGTCGCGCAGCACCATTGTTTGCAGATCAAGCTTCGACCACTTATCAAAATACACCGAATAATCGTGCTTGTTTTTACCGATTCTCCAACCATCAAAGGCCTCATCAATAACTAATAAACCCAACCTGTCACAAGCGTCTAAAAAAGCTTCGGAAGGGGGATTATGAGATGTTCTTACGGCGTTAAACCCGGCAGCTTTTAACAACTCCACCTTACGCTCTTCGGCCCGGTCAAAAGCCGCGGCTCCCAGGCAGCCATTATCATGATGTGCACACCCACCGCTTATCTTTACAGTTTTACCGTTGAGCTGGAAGCTACGCTCAGCTGTAAACTTTAAGGAACGAATGCCGAATGTGGTTTTCGTTTCATCTGCGAGCTCATCACCTTTCAACACCTGGATCTGCGCCTGGTATAAATTGGGGTTTTCCGGTTCCCACAGCAGGGGCTTTGATACTTTTATAGTTTGTGTTATTTCCTTTTCGCTTTGAGCCGGTAATGTTAACTTTATCACGCTACTCCCCTCATCTTTAAAACGTCCGGATAGTAACCGGATATTTACAGCAACGCTTTGAGAAGAGGCTGTTTCGTTTTTTATCGTAACCTTAACCTGTACAGAGGCTTGTTTTGAAGATACCTCAGGCGTGGTAACCGCAACTCCCCAATCGGCTACATGTAAAGGATTGGCAATATTCATCCATACATGGCGATAAATCCCCGAGCCACTGTACCACCTGCTGTTTATTTGTTGTAAATTATCTACACGAACAGCTATCACGTTTTGTTTGCTAAAATCCAGGTAAGGTGACAGATCATACCTAAATGAAGAATAACCATAAGGGCGGATCCCGAGTGATTTCCCATTGATAAACACCTCTGAATTCATGTAGACGCCTTCAAAATAAATGGAAACGCTTTTTCCCTTCCATTCACCGGGAACCTTGAACGTTTTTCTGTACCAGGCAATGCCCGCCGGAAAATAACCTCCTGCACCGCCTGTTGGGTTTTTAGGGTTTACCTTTCCTTCAATGCTCCAATCATGTGGCAAATCGAGACTACGCCAGTCTGTATCGCTAAAATTTTTCAATTTAGCCAGCGAATCATCGCCCAGCTTAAATTTCCAATTGTAATCAAACAGTTGTTTTCGTTCAATACCACCCGGCGTTTGCGCGAAACTTACCATACCGCCGGTCAAGAACAGGATGGCTATGATTATTGCTTTCATAAAAATGAAATGTTTAACAAGGTTATTTAACTACAATTTTTGTTGTATGAATAATATTGCGGGATGAATTACCTAACTCAAGAATATAGTCGCCGGCTTCCACATTCCATCCCTTTTTTGATTCATCATAAAACGCAAGGCCGGCAACTTTCACCTGCATTTCTACATTCTTTGATTCACCGGGTTTTAAAAATATCTTTTCAAAAGCTTTAAGCTCTTTTTCAGGGCGTAATACCGAGCAAACCGGGGCATTTACATACAATTGTACAACTTCGGCACCTGATTTGTCACCTGTATTTTTGATAATAAACCTCGCATGGATTGTTTCATCCTTTTTATAGCTTGATTTATCTGTGGAAAGTTTACTGATAGAAAAATCGGTATAGGAAAGACCATATCCAAAAGGGAATTGCGGTTCAATTTTTTTGGTATCATACCAGCGATATCCAACCAATATACCTTCTTTATAATCAGCCGTAAGGCCCTTACCGGGATAGGTATCAAGGTTAAATGCAGGTGAATCATTTAACGAAACCGGGAAGGTAAACGGCAGCTTGCCCGAAGGATTGATAACTCCCTTTAATACATCGGCCAGCGCATTACCCGCTTCCGATCCGTTAAACCATGACCAAACAATGGTGTGATTTGTTTTTTTTATTTCACCCAGATCATACGGTGCGCCGGCCATAATAACAATAATAGTGTTAGGGTTAACGGCGCTCACCGCATCAACCAGTGCCTGCTCTCCAAAAGGAAGCTCCAGGGTTTTGCGGTCATGGCCCTCACTCTCATATTCACGGTTTGAGCCTACACACAAAATGGCGACATCGCTCGTCTTTGCAAGCGCTACGGCCTCATCAATCAGGTTCTGATCAGGTTTGTCGTAGCCACGGTTTTGTTCGTCAGTTTTACTTGCCATGTAATTTGCCCTGTAACCCTGCGCAAAACCAATGTTGGTGGTTTTGCAGAATCTTGATTTTATACCCGCTAACGCGGTAACCTCATATTTAGCCTTTACACCCGCGCCGTAGCCTCCCAAAGCAAATGTGCGTATGGCATTATCGCCTATAACAGCAATGCTTTTGATTGCGCTTGTTTTTAAAGGCAATAAATGGCTATCGTTTTTTAGCAGAACGATAGATTCCGATGCAATTTCGTACGCGGCTTTGGCGTGTTCAGGCGTGGCTATAGATCCTTTAGGATGATTGGCACTCATGGAGGTATGATACATTAACCATAAAATCCTGCTCACTTTATCGTCAATGGTTTTTACAGAAACCTGGCCTGCTTTAACAGCTTCCAACAAGGGTTTGGCAAAATACCACTGATCATACGGTCCGCTTGATCCCATTTCAATATCAAGGCCATTGTTCGCAGCAGCAACGGTATGATGCGTCCCGGCCCAGTCAGACATGACCACACCTTTAAAGCCCCATTCATTTTTTAATATCTTGTTTAACAAAAAATCATTCTCTGAACACCAGTAACCATTTAACTTATTATAGGCCGACATAATAGTGTAAGCATTACCCTGCTGTATGGCAGCTTTAAACGCCGGGAAATAAATTTCGCATAAAGCTCTTTCGTCAACTAAGGCATTTACGCTGTCACGGTTAAGCTCCTGGTTATTAGCGGCAAAATGCTTTATACAGGCTGCTACATGCTGGCTTTGAATCCCTTTTACGGATTGAATAGCCAATTGACTGTTTAGATACGGATCTTCAGAGTAATACTCATACGTTCGACCGCAAAGGGGCATCCTGCAAATATTAAAGGCAGGTGCAAGCATTATAATCTTTTTACGTGCGTTCGCTTCCTCCCCGATCACTACCCCATACTTATTAGCCATTAAGGGGTTCCAGGTAGCCGCTATTGCCGAACCATTGGGCAAAAAAGTAGCGGAGTCAGTTGTCCAGTTAGCCGAAGCCCAGTCAAAACGTTTTATTTCTTCACGCACGCCTAAAGGCCCGTCATCGCATGTGAGTTCAGGAATGCCCAAACGGGGTACTCCTGCTGAAGAAAACAAGGCATTTCCATGCAGCATTGCTATCTTCTCCTCAAGTGTCATTTTACTGATGATACTATTGATCTTAGCTTTGAGGGCTGCCTCACTTTTACTTTGTGCCGAAACTTCACCGAACAAAAAAAATGCTATAATACAGGCAATTGTATATTTCATAAATATTATTTCTTTAGAGTTACTTTTTAACATTATTTAGCTATTATCTCAATAGCCGATTGCTTTAATCCCGGTGAGGTTGCCTTTAAAACGATTGTTCCGGGTTGCCCTGTTGATTGCACGATAACCTGGGCGTACCCGCTAAACAGTTTTCGTTTATATGAAGCCGCGGGGTAAACCAGCTGAATCAGACCGGGATCGGTATTAACGCCTGCCCAGATATTACCTTTAAGCAACGGTGTGGCCACTATAGCGATGGTGTTGTTACCAGGGTGCAGTAGTGCGGCTTCAAGTTTAAATTCAGTCTTCCCTGCATTCTCTTTGATTTCATGGCCTATCTCTTTACCGTTGATATAAATGCTTTGTGCCTTGCCTATATTTTTATTAAAAAATGTAGCGGTAGCGGCAGCTCCGTCGGAAGGCATAGTGAAACCTGCCCTGTAAACTATCGCTTTCACCTTTCGGCCAAATTCGTCGTCCCGGGTATCTTTAAAAGCATTTTGCCAGCTACTGTCATCATAGTCGGCTGCAACCTCTGCTTTTACATTTAAATCATCTACGAACTTCTCTTTAAAATCGCCTATCTGAACAAGGTTGACCCGTTCTAAATATTGATCAGGCTCCAGCGAGGTAGGATCTCCGTTACCAACACCTATAATTTTACCGGGGCCTTCAATTGAAAAGCCTACCTCATTATCGGCCGTTGGCACCCTCAGCTTATTTTTATCGGTAGCTTGTACCGCAATTAAAGCGATATCCTTGCTATCGGCTTTGATGACATCCCTGTTAGCCTGTAAATTAATGCCGACCGGCTCCAGGGTAGTTTTAACAACACCACTACCTGCTTTTACACCTTTTTTATAACCTATCGCTTCAAGCGTTCCCGGCTCATATTTCACCTGCCATTCCAGGTGCCCGTTTAAATCCATAGTCTTTTTACCAAGGCTCTTTTTATTCAGAAAAAGCTCAACCTCGTCGCAATTACTATAAGCACACACCCGTATTTCCCGGCCTTCTTTACCACGCCAGTTCCAATGTGGCAACAGGTGCACAACGGTTTGATCAGTCCACCATGACTTTAAATAATAGTAATCGTCTTTGGGGAAACCACAGGCGTCAAGCATCCCAAAATATGAACCGACAGAAGGCCAACCAAAAGGTGTGGGTTCGCCCCTGTAATCAAAACCTGTCCAAATGAACATTCCTGCCAGGTACGGACGCGCAGCGTAGTATTTCCAGCCCTGTTCCAGGCTGTAGAAAAAATCATTTTGCTTTCTGTCATACGCTACAAGCTGATGCTTCTCCATATCGTCCTCATAAATTCCCCTTGAAGCAACCGCTGATCCTTCTTCGGTACCCCAGCTAAATTGGTTAGGGTACTTTTTATGCTGCTCATCAGTATTTTTAGTAGCAACATAATTATATCCCAATAAATCTATCACAGTTGATATTCCGGAGCCAATCCCCCCGCTTATCGCTGCAGTGATGTAGCGTGTTGAATCAATCGACTTGGCAAAGGCCTGCATCGTGGCAGCTATTCGCGCCCCGGTAATATTGCCTTCAATACCCCACTCCTCGTTCCCTATCGACCAGCTGATAATGCTGGGGTGGTTACGGTCGCGCCGGATCATCCTCTTCAGGTCATTTAGTTGGGTTGATGCCACACCCATTAATCGGTTTTCATCAATAACCAGCATCCCCAACCTATCACACGCGTCCAGCAGTTCGGGCGTTGGCGGATTATGCGAACAGCGATAAGCATTACAGCCCATTTCTTTTAAAGTACAGATCCTGAATTCCTGTAAAGCATCAGGGATAGCAACCCCTACACCTGCATGATCCTGGTGATTATTGGTACCTTTAATTTTAACATGCTTTCCATTCAGAAAAAAGCCATCATTGGCGTCAAACCTGATGCTACGGACCCCAAAGGTTGTTCTATAGCTATCTGTAGCTGCTCCGCCTTCTTCAACAGTAGTCACCAGCTTGTACAGGTTTGGAGTTTCTATACTCCAGAGCCTGGGGTTATCAACGGGTAAAATATTTTTGATATCCTGCGATGCAAAAGGCTGCAAAGTAAGCCCGGTAGTTGTTTTTGATGCGAGGACTTTTCCATTATCATCGATAATGGTTTGGGTTACATTAAAATTCCTTGATTGTTTATCGTCGTTGATGATTGCGGATGTTACCGTAACATCCACAATGTTGTTTTTTACCTGGGTTGTAACAAATGTTCCTTCAGAAACGATATGCAGTTGGTCTGTTTTATTAAGCCAAACATGGCGATAGATACCTGCACCTTCATAAAACCAGCCTTCTTCCATGGTTACATCGGCCCGTACAGCAATGATATTATTGCCACCATAGTTTAAGTATTCAGAAATATTATATTCAAAGCTGTTGTACCCGCTGGGTTCGGTGCCCAGATAATGGCCATTTACCCAAACTATGCTATTGCGAAAAACGCCATCAAATGCAATAGATATCCGTTTACCAAGATCAGCAACCGGAATAACAAAACTTTTGCGGTACCAGCCCACACTGGCTTCAGGAAAGTTGCGACCGATTGCTTTTGATCCGTGACTAAAACTGCCTTTAGGACTAAAGGGTTGTTCAACGGCCCAGTCATGCGGAAGATTAATTTTGCGCCAGCCCCTGTCATCAAATTCTGCTGATGCGGCACCGTCCCCGTAACCTGTTTTAGCCAAATAAGAAAAGCCACCCGTGCCGTTGTAGAAATCTTTTGAGGGATCATAAGCATGGCCTAAAGCAAACCGCCAATCATTATCCATGGATAGATGCTGGCGTTTTGAAGCTGATGTTTCGGGAGATTGGGCAGCAGTTTTCTCTGTAACAACGAAAGCTAAAATTAAAAAACACAATAAACGGATGGGTTTCATTTTGTAAGTATGGATTTGGATGAGGTTATCAATATGAACATCAATGGTGAAAGCGCAAACAAGTAATAAGCAGCGGGTTTATTATCCTTGAACAAGTTTTCAATTGGCACCGGCTACAAGGGCATTAATGGTACGCTGATCAAGTATCTTATTATTTCGTCGGTCTATAGCAACACCTATATCCCAGAAAAATGGCTTAAGTCCGTTTGCAATAGCCTGCCGGGTAGTAAATTTTATCCAATAATCTACTGCATCATTGTGAACCACTAAATCTTGGGGAGTATTTCGTCTGTAGGCTCCATATTCTCCTATAATAACAGGAATGCCCTTATCAACAAATTTGGCTTTCATAAGCTGAAATGCGCTCTTAACTTCAGACTCTTCTCCAAAGGTTGGATTTCTTGAGGTATCCGATAATGAGTGATGCCCGCTTCCCCAATAATAAAACATGTGTCCCCATGATTGATCTTTCTCCATCAGGCAGAAATTAAAGGGAGAATAATAATGTACTTCCACCATCAACCGGTCTGCTACCCCGTCCTTTGGCAGGGAGCCCATCAGCTTGTTTGTTTTGGCGATATCTGTGCAGGGGCCCTGGACAATCAATATTCTGTAAGCATTTCGGCCACCTGTTGACCTCACTGCATTAACAAAAGCTTGATGATATGAAAGCAATACCGCCATTTGGGTGGCATCATTGGTGCTGGGTTCATTAGCGCTGGCAAACATCAAATGTTCATCAAAATCACGCATTGTTGTGGCTATTTGTTCCCAAAACGCCTTTTGCCTGGCATTAACCGAATCTTTTTTAGCAGTTGTACAATTATTTTCAAGCCAACCGCCATCCCAATGAATATTGAGCAACACATACATATCGTTTTTTACACAATATTGTACTACTTGTTTTACGCGGTTTAACCATGCATCCTGTATTTTGGCGCTTTTTTTATCTGAATATTGGTTCCAGGCACAGGGGATGCGAACAGCATTAAAACCGCTCCGCTTAATCAATTTGATATAATCCTCTGTGATTAAAGGGTTACCCCAGCCGGTTTCGCTACCGGGTGCTTCCATCGTATTGCCTATGTTCCAGCCTAATTTGATGTGAGCTGCCTGTTGCACCGCAGTATTACTCATCCCCGTTATATCGGGAGCTTTCGGCGATATATTATATGATGGATAAATTGTTCTGACAACGGTTGTATCCCTTATTGCTTTTTGAGGAATATCACAAGAAGCGGCTTTGAACGGTAAAGCGATCGAAAAAAAAGCAGAAGTACACCACAGTATACGTTTTAACATCATAGTTAATTAAGCAGGTTTTGTTTAAAAATTGGCTATAACCAATGCTGGCTTTAATTGCATGTAGCAATAAAATGAGAACTGGTTGATCCTGCTAAACTAAAAACCGCCGTGCAATCGATTGTTCATAAATAGGGACACAAATGTTAAGACACCATACTACACTTATTTACAACACTTTAAACTAAATCACCTGCCTTAAAACAGTCAGATTTTAAACAGATGTTATAAAAAATTTAACAAAAAGCCCCCCAAAATTCAAAGTGGAATAGATTATGAAAACGGTTACAAGGCGTACTAAAACGCTATTTATTTTTATTGCTGACATATGCAGACGGAAGGCAATTAAATTCGGCCTTAAAGCATCGTACAAAATACTTCTGACTTTTAAAGCCAACCTTGTATGAGATCTGTGATATGGTTAATTGTGAGCTTTCAAGTAATTGAGCAGCACGCTTCAAGCGGATTGACCTTATAAGATCTACCGGCGACTTACCTGTTAAAGCCAATGCTCTTTTGTATAAAGTAACCCGGCTTACAAATAACTCACTACTTAGCTCTTCCACCGAAAAATCGGCATTGTCAATATTTTTTTCAATCAATTGTACTGCCTTTTTGATAAACGCCTCATCAAATGATTCGGTTTCTACTTCTGTTGGCTTAACATCAAGCTGCTTTTGATAAGTTTTGCGCATGTCTTCCTGCATAGCCAGTATGTTCTTCAATTTAGACATCAGGATCTCGAAATTGAAAGGCTTGGTAAGGTAGTCGTTGGCACCAGTCTCAAGCCCTTGCAGTTGTTGCTCCTCGCCTGTAACAGCGGTGAGTAATACAACAGGTATATGCGATGTTCGCTTATCGTTACGTATTTTCCGGCATAGATCGATGCCGTTCATCTCAGGCATGCTGATATCGCTGACTACCAGGTTGGGGTGCAGGGCCAGGCTCTTTTGCCAACCCTCTTTGCCATTAGCGGCCTCGATGATATTAAAAGTATCGCTTAAATTGTCTTTTAAATAAAAACGAAAATCTTCGTTATCTTCAACCAGTAAAACAGTAAGCTTCTTAGTAATGTTACCGCTTCCTGCTTGTAGCCACGCCTGGTTATCAGTCATCTCCGGCACCGGCAAATTGGTTTTATTAGCAGAAGTTTGTTCGTCAGCCGTTAAGTCAACAGGAATCAATATGATAAAGCAGCTACCCCTTCCGGCTTCGCTCTCCACTGATATTTTGCCATCATGCAGCTTTACAAATTCCTTTGTTATTGATAAACCGATACCACTCCCCTGGTTAACCATCGAGCCGGGAATTTCGTTCTGAAAAAAGCGTTCAAAAATCTTGTCCTGCTTATCTAAGGGGATCCCAATGCCTGTATCGATAACCTTTATTTCCAGCAATGCTTTTTCAGATGCTTTTTCATTTATTGCCAATAAAACACTAACATGCCCATCGTCGGGCGTAAACTTAAATGCATTGGAAAGCAGGTTAAAAAGGATCCTCTCTATTTTATCGTGATCAAAGTTGATCACCAGGCTTTGGATTTCCGAATCGAATACCAGCCTGATGTGTTTTTTCTCAGCAACATCGGAGAAGGAATAGACCATTTCCTTAATAAAACTGATAATATCCCCGTTCCGTGCATGCAGCCTGAGTTCCTGTACTTCCATTTTTCTGAAGTCAAGCAACTGGTTTACCATGTTTAATAAACGTTTGGCGTTACGGTTTATCAATTGCAGCTGATGCCTTTGCTCCTCGGTTTCAGTATGCTTTAAAATCTTATCAACCGGAGCCATGATCAATGACAAGGGGGTTCGGAATTCATGGCTAACATTGGTAAAGAACTTGATTTTCATCATATCAAGTTCGTGCATACGACGGGCCTCCTGGCGCTCTTGCTCAATTAATAATTTGGCCTCCCGCTTCTCCTTTTCAACTTCAAACTGCTTTCTTATTTTTTGAATTCCGCGCCGGCGCATGAAAAACAGTATTCCAAATAAGGCCAATACATAAATAAAATAAGCTATTGTCGATTTCCAGAACGGGGGCAATACCTTAATTTTTAATTTTATATAATCAGGCTCCAATTTTCCCTCCTGGCTAATTGCGCGCACCTTAAAAATATAGTCGCCACCATCGAGATTGGTGTATGTAGCTTTTCGTATAGCATTATCCGCATCAAGCCAGTCTTTATCAAAACCTTCCATCATATACTGATGCTTTACCTTATTCGGGTTAAAAAAGTTCAATGCGGCAAATTCAATGGTAAATACATTTTCACTGTGGGTCAATGTCAACTCACGGGTTGCCGAAATAGCTTTTGACAACACAACGCGCCCATCAACCTCCTCATTAGCCGCAATACTTTTGTTAAACAGCAAAAAATCGGTAAAAACCAATCGCGGCTTATATATATTAGCATGTATGGTTAAAGGGTCGAAAATGTTAAAACCATGCCCGCCTCCAAATATCAATTCGCCCTTACTGGTTTTAAGGGCGGCGCGTGTGTTAAACTCCTTACCTTGCAGACCATCCGTTTCATCAAAATTTTCAAACCGGAAAGCATAAGGTGCTTGCTTTTGGATAAAGGTTATCCTGCTCAATCCATTAGCCGTACTTAACCAGATTGCCCCCCGGTTATCCTCCAGGACATCCATTACGGTATTGTCGGGCAACCCGTTTTGTGCTGTTAACGACCTGATAAATGCGGTTTGAGGGTTAACAATGCTCACCCCTTCGCGCGTTGCTATCCAGATGAGGCTGCGGCTATCTTGTGTAATGCAATTTATGCTGTTGCTGATCAAACTGTTTGAGCCCTTGTTATCAGCGCTATAATGGACGAACCCGCCCCTATTTTTCAATATTACATCAACACCAAAGTATCCTCCTACCCACATGTTACCCTTCCTGTCCTCAAAAAGTGAGGCTATGTAAGGCGATCTGATATCAGTTTGCTTAAAAGGAGCGGAAAATATCTTTTTCTCCCTGTCAAATATTTGAAGCCCGCCGGCAAATGTCCCTATCCATAACCTGTTGGACGAATCTTCAAGAATACTCCATACCCGGTTATCAGCAATGCTGCCGGCTACCTTATCATCATGTTTATAATGAATAAATTTTTTCCCGTCAAAACAATCCAGCCCGCCGAAATAGGTTCCTATCCATAATTTCTGATCATGGTCAATACATAAACTAACAATGATATCATTGCTAAGGCTGTTTGGATTTCCCTGCTCATATTTATATTGCTTAAAACTGCCGGTTTTGCGATTAAAGTAAATCAGCCCGCCGCCGTTTGTACCAATCCAGAGATTGCCATTTTTATCTTCAACAAACTTGTTAACATCTTCAAAACTTAAACTTTCGCGATCCGAGGCAAAATGCCTGTAGAGTGGAAACCGGATGATATTTTTATGATAATAACTCACCCCTTCTTTAAATGTATTAGCCCATATAATCCCGGAATCATCTTTATAAAGGGTTGCGCTGTTTTGACTTAGCGATTTGGCATCATCTTCCCGGTTAAGTAAATAGCTTATGGTGAAGTTTTTTTTATCTAATACGTTTATACCGCCATGATCCGTACCTATCCATATCAGGCCATCATCGGCCTGGATAATATTGCTAACGATATTGGATTTCAACTTCGCGCCGGCCGATTCGTCAGTAATATGCCTGAATGCTCCCGAGGAAGGACTATAATAATATGCTCCCGAATTAAAATTGGAAGAATAAAACCATAGATCATTATCCCGGTCTACGGTAATTGAATAATTCCCATCCCTATTACTGGCAACTTTACTAAAAATATCCGTGCGATAAGCGATTCTATTTTGTTTGATGTCCAATCTCTCAACCACACCGTCGCGGTATGCTAACCATACGTTACCAGTTGCATCCCTCGTAACATCAGCAACAAGATTTGAATGTAATGAAGCACCAGAACGATGGTGGTAGTAACGCCTGGTTGTTTTGCTTAACTCATTATACCGATAAATGCCGGAATCGGGGCAAATAAACCAAAACTCGCCTTTGCCATTGCGGATTATCTTAGATACGAAAGGATATGCCGGAAGCTTTAAAGAACCGGTCATTCGCGATATATCGCTATTAAACTCCTCAGTTTCGAGGTCATAAAAACAATACCCCCTTCGCGTTGATACCCATAATTTTTTACCTGGCCCTTCAAAAATACCGGTTATAAAATCATCATTGAGGGACTTTTTATTATAAACATCATGTTTGAATACTTTAAAAGTATAGCCATCATAACGGTTGAGGCCAGCTGCCGTGCCGAACCACATAAAGCCTTCAGAATCTTTAAAAACGGAGTTAACCTGATTATTAGACAAACCATTGCTTCTGTTTAATTGCGAAAATTGGTATTTGCCATTTTGCGCAAAGGCAACATGAAGCAACAACAGTAATATAAACACGCTTAGCGATAATTTATATCTCATAGCTTAGGGGTATTCATAAAATTAATCAATAGAATGCAATGTTCGGTAAATATCAATCTTTAATATACAAAGCAATGTCCATTGATGCAAAGTATTAATGCAAAGTTTTTAGGTATTCCTTCTTTATATTGGTTGATTCAAACCTACGGTAACCCCAATTTAAAAATTTGATTAAAATGGACTTTCTTTTGTAAAAAACCGACTTTGCTATATTTAAAGTGTTCATATACTACATTCCAGCATAATAGGCTTGTGTTTAAATCAGCCTCATCTAATGACCTTAATAAAATAAATCGTGAGATTATTGAAAGTGTAAAGTTCAGATTCGAGAAATCAATTTATGAACTATAACGGAATATAAAGCGGATAGATGGTTTGTTCGGACAGATACGGGCCAAAGGCCGACAAGAATAATTGGACACTAATCCAGTACAATTTAACCGTATTGTTCATGATTGTTCCGACACAATAAAGCATTGATTGTTTGGAAAGCCCTGTTAGAAGAAAAGCTATTTTAGCTTCTAAACATGAAAATGTTTGGATAAACTTCCCGTTGCCTATCACATTTTATGCGATTAAACGGCAAAGAAGCTCGATGTCTTCTAAAAAATGTTCCGAAATTTGTATCGCACACTGTACAAACGTTCGCAAGTTGCTAAACTCTTGCGAACGTTTTTCATTTATAGTCTTCTGATTTTCGCACTAAAAACTAAGTCTTGCCCTAAAAACTAAATTTTCATATACTGATCTATACTTAATTTAGCTATTTTCTTCATGAAAGCTAAGACTAATTCGGCCTCTTCGATGGTAACTATCGTCCCATTCCTTTTAAGTATTTCAATAGCCTTTTGGGGAGTAACAGTGTTATTTTTAGGTGTCATACATCATTTTGTTTATAGAGATATAAACGAAGTCGACTAATTGGATAACCTGTAATCTTTCGATCACAGGTTATCATCAGTCCCAAAGACTAAACTCAAGCTGGAATTAATAGCGTGGTAATCCCTATGCGGTTCCAGGCATTAATAGTGATTATGCTTAAAATCACCTGCGCCAAGTAAGTGTCTGTCAGAACCTCCGCTGCTTTAGCGTAAGTTTCATCACTTACATGGTTGCTGATCAACGTCACTTCTTCAGTCAAGGCCAAGATAGCGCGTTCTTCCTCCGTAAAGAACGGTGCATCGCGCCAGGCGTTCAGTGCGTAAATGCGTTGCTCGGTTTCTCCAGCCCTACGAGCTTCTTTCGTGTGCATATCGATGCAAAATGCACAGCCATTTATTTGGGATGCCCGGATCTTTATCAGGTCTTTGTGGGTTCTCGTCAGCGGTGTGCTTTCTATAAATTTTTCTAATCCCAGGATTGCTTTGTATCCCGCAGGTTCTACCTGGTCAATTTTAATTCTTGTGCTCATTTTATTTGTTATTTATGTATTAAAGTTTTTAAATTCATTAGTACGACGGCGGCAAGGATCAATACAATCCCTACCCATTGAGATAAGACAGTTGTTTCATGCAGGAGCCAATATGCGGTAACCACCGCCACCGGTATTTCAAGAGTGGCAATGATAGCGCCTAACCCCATGCCCGTTAAAGGCATTCCCCGGGTAAATAACAAGGGCGGCAAAATGGTGCCGAACAACGAAATCAGGATGCCCCAGCTCAACAATATCCGCCAGGAAAAACTGGTATTGATGGAGGCATGAAAAATCAGGACAATAATGATAAACCCGCCCAGGATCATATAAAAACTTCTGGTTAAAGGCGGGCTTTGCAGCCCTACATGGTTGGAGGAATACATGGTAGCGGTATAGCTTAACGCCGATAATAAACCCCATCCCAATCCGACCCAACTGATAGTCCCGGACTGCTTCAGCAATTGCGTGGCGAGGATAGTTCCGCATAATACCAATAAAACAGCTATTATTTTTCGCCCATCAGATAGCTGCCTACGTACCAACATCTCCAGAACAACGCTCATCCAAACCGTTTGCATCAGCAGCACGATCGCAACGCTCACCGGAACGAGTTTCACAGCCATGTAATAGAAAAAACTAGTCAGCCCTAATGAGGTGCCGGCAATGATCAGTCTGATCTTACTTTTAGAGCTGGGTTGTCGCTGTTCCTGTGTAGCCTGCTGTTTTGAAAAAAGCGTTAGTACAAAAAGACCGCTCAAACCAAGACCAAACTGCGATAGCACCACCTCAGCCGTAGTGAAACCATCCCGGTAGGCCATTTTTACAAAGCTGCCCAGCATACCGTAGCAACAAGCGCCCAGCGCTACGAAAAGACTTCCCTTCAGCGACTCGCTTTTCATGATCAAACGGCTTCCTGTTCAATCATTTCCATCACTTTTTGATGAGCTGCCGCTATCGTTTGTTTGAATTTTTGTTTGTCAAGCGAGGCGCCATCAATTGCTATGGTATGGATGTTATGAATACCCATGATATTAAATACCGTTTTCAGGTAGGTGCTCTGGAAGTTCAGGTGTGCATTGGCTTCACCCCGTTCATATCCCTGGCCGCCCCTGGCTAATAATAAAAACAAGGTCTTATTTTCAAGCAGTCCTACATAAGGGTTTTCCGGGTTGGCCGGATTAACGCTGAAGGTTTCGTTTACCCTGAACACCTGGTCTATATAAGCTTTCAATGCACTGGGGATAGACCAGTTGTACATCGGTGTACCCAGCACAATAATGTCCGCCGCTTTTAATTCTGCAACATAAGTACTGCTTTCCGCAAGGATATTATTTTCTGCTTCAGAACGATTTGCAGCAGGTTTTAAAGTGGCGGCGATCCATGCTTCACTGATATGTGATACATGGACGTTGCCCAACTCCCGGTAAATGATCTTTGTGTTTTCGCGTATGGTTTTCCAGTGGTCAACAAATACGGAAGTCAGTTCCCTGGATTTCGATTCAAGCGTACGCGCGCTTGCGTTTATGATCAATACTTTTTTCATCGTTGTTATTTTAGACAAAATTATCGCGAATCTGGACTATATTTACAGACCAGATTTTAGAAAAACAATGGCCCAGACGTTACCTTATAAATCATTGATCGTGGTCGACCGGAATGCTCGGCTATCTCTGCACATACAGGTATGCAACAGCTTTATTTCGCTGATCACCAATGGCACATTGCAGCCCAACGATCTATTGCCCGGCTCTCGGGTGCTGGCCGGACTGATCGGCATTAACCGCAATACGGTTAAGCTGGCCTACGATGAGCTCATCAGCCAGGGATGGGCAGAATCTATTGAACGTAAAGGGATTTTTGTGCTTTCCAAATTACCGATGGGTTCAAAAGCACCGATAGCGAGGCCGGCCACAGATCAGGATGAAAAAAACGCGTTCTCCTGGAATAATAATCTGGGCCACATATTCCCCAATGAGCAGTTACAGCATCTTACATTGGCTATTGATGACGGCTTTCCTGATGTACGCCTTGCACCTGTAGACTTGCTGATGCGCGAATACCGCAGCCTCTCCCGGAAGTTCTACGGCAAAGGTTTCCTGAAATACAGTACCGCAATGGGCTCCGAAGAACTGCGATCAGCGATTCAACGATATCTGGCACACAGCCGAGGGCTGGTGATCTCAACAGAACAGCTCATGATCACTAAAGGCAGTCAGATGGGCATTTATTTAGCATCCAGGTTGTTGCTCAATCCTGATGATCAAATAGCGGTGGGTGTTTCCAATTACGGTTCGGCCGATGATACTTTCAGAAACAGCGGTGCCAAATTGCTGCGGATTCCTGTTGACGAGGAGGGAATGAATATTGATGAACTGGAAAAAGCCTTGCAGCGGAAAAAGATAAAAGCGGTTTATATAATTCCGCATCATCACTTCCCGACAACGGTAACATTAAGTATGGAGCGTAGGCTAAAACTATTGAATCTGGCCAAAGAATATCGCTTTGCGATTATTGAGGACGATTATGATTTTGACTTTCATTATGATAATAAACCTTTCCTGCCACTGGCCAGTATAGACCATCACCATCAGGTGATCTACATTGGATCCATATCAAAAACCTTTGCACCGGCATTGCGCATCGGCTTTATGAGCGGTCCGCCTGCATTTATAAAAGCTGCTGCTTCATTGAGGCAGCTGATAGACAAACAGGGTGATACTTTATTGGAAGAGGCTTTGGCCACGCTTTATAACGAGGGCGAAATGGACAGGCATTTCCGGCGATCATTAAAGATCTACCGGCAACGAAGGAATAGCTTTTGTGAAATACTTAAAGCTGATTTTAATAATATGATTGAATTCAAAGTTCCTGAGGGTGGTTTAGGTATCTGGGCAAACTTTGATGCGAAGGTTGAGCTGAAGAAGGTGGCAGAAGAAGCGGCCCGAAAAGGGCTATACATAGGCAATGGCACCTATTATCACAATGAGAACTTTTCGCCGAATGCTCAACGTCTCGGCTTTGCATCACTGCGGGAAGATGAGATGGGTAGAGCACTTGATATTCTGAAAAGAGTACTGTAGCCTCATATGTTGAAATTTAAGAATGCTGTCTTTATCCCAATCGTTTTTGTTTGGATAATCCTCCCGCCACCTATCAGACTTTATGCTATTAAAAGGCCTAGAAGCTCGATGTCCTCTAAAAAATGCTCCGAAATTTCTATCTTCGAGCCTACAAAGAAAGCCTTGAGTTTTTAAACTCAAGGCTTTTTGCTTTTGAATGTTTCGCTTTAAAGTATCTGGTACATAATTTTTTTTCTAAATCTCGAACCGCTTAGTTTTCTTAAATTATTGAAAAAAAGCGAATTGACTCTATCACCCGATTCGATATTAGTCCTGCTCCCGCTCGACCTGTAGTATCCCGAAACTGGGCTCGAACCGATAGCTAAATAGCCGAGAAAATTCTCAAATCGGTCATCAAGCGGTTCGACATTAGCCTTGTTGGGGCTCAACAATATTTGACTCGAACCGTGTCCTTGCATTCTGCCAAATTCTCAATATTTTGAATGACCATTTCAGGTTAGTTCGAGCCGGGCTTCGTAGTGGATATTCCGGCATACTTGACCATGATCTTCCGTGCTCATTTGAGCAACGGGTTGTGTTAATGAATATTAAAGTATCTAATTCAGGCGGATAGCATGATCAAAGTGTATCGGAACGCCCTGAACTCTTCTCCGGAACGCACTGGTCAACGAGTCCGGAATTTCCAGTCGGACTATCGAACCACAAAACCAGCTACCTTCAACGAAGATTTTCTAACGATCGCGTCGGTATATTTATTCTATATTCCAACATGTCATTGTCGATTAAAACTGCAAAGATCGCACGGAAAGCAAGGTCAAATGTGGTGTAATTGACATCATTTTTTTAATTCATTTTCTATCTCCTCAATAGTTGGCAGACTTGAACTCAGTTTCCCGGCAATGATCTGGCTAATTCAAATTCTATTCGGCCACTATATTCTTCTTGCCCCATTCTGCTAATAACTGCATCACATCATTGAGCGACATACCTTTTTCAGTGAGGGTATACTCCACCTTTGGCGGGACTTCAGCATATACCTTCCGGTTGATAATACCATCAGCTTCCAGTTCCTTTAAATGCCTGGATAATACCTTTAGTGCTATACCATCAATAGCTTTATAAAGCTCCCCAAACCGCCTGGGGCCTGATAATAACGTCCAGATAATAACCGGTTTCCATTTCCCGCTGATGATATTGATTGACCCTATTATAGAGCAATCACAATCCGGCTCTGCTTTTTTTTCAATTATTTTTTCTGCTAACATACTGATAACGAGTATTGGTGTCTAATATGTCAATACTTGACATTTGTTCCATTACTTGACAAAGGTAAAGTATTGGCTCAATTTTGTCAAAAAAAACGAATATGAAAATAGTAGTAATAGGTGCCACAGGTACCATCGGGAAATACGTAACCGCCGCATTACAGGATCATGAAGTAATTAAGGCAGGTTCAAAAAGCGCTGATGTGCAGGTTGATATATCGTCAATCGAGTCGATAGAAAATTTCTACAAACAGGTCGGAAAATTTGACGCCTTAATTTGTGCTGCCGGGGACGCGCGATTCGGGCCTTTAACAAGTATGAAGGATGCTGATTTTGATAGTCTGATAACCGCTTTTGTAAACTGGGGTATGACGTACCGGGATAAATGTAAGAGCTCTTAGCTTCATAAGTGGCAAGTGGAAACCCATTATTATCTGGATGTCATTGTCAGGTTCGAGGAGATTTGGTGAGCTTTATAAAGGAATTCAAGGTATAGCACTAAAGGTTTTATCCAGGCATTTAAAAGAAGTGGAAGCTGACGGCATCATCAATCGGAAGGTATACGCCGAAGTACCGCCAAAGGTGGAATACACACTTACCAAAAAGGGCATGTCGCTAAACGATGTGATGCAGCTATTCATAGAATGGTAAAAATAATAAAGTAACCAAGTGAGGATTTTGGGAAATGTCAAAGAATATGAATTGCAGGGTTTGTCTTAAAGCCTGGAACGGATTCGACGAAATGTCTTCCATCGACCAGTCAAGCGGCAGGAACTTACCTATTGGTCAGGCTATCTGGGGTGTTATTGAAAACATAACAAAATGAAGCCTCTGCGTTAGCAGGGTGACAATCAGAAATGAATTAAAAGGAAACTTTTCAGCCTTGTTTATCTTTTCAGCTGGCAAATGAGCAGTAAGAAGGCTGGGATTAATAAGGAGTAAAATGAAATTTCCAAAAAGAACTATAGTGATTTCCCTGCTTTCCGCATTCGTGGTGATCATCGCATCCACAAGCGCAACTGTTGAAAACGCAGGACTGACAGGGGATAAGGATGATTATATCTTCAAACCCAATCTTTCCGACTATCATATTTTTAAGGGTAAAATGAATAACCTTATCCCATCCGCTGGATTTTACAGCTATACGCTCGCCACCACACTTTTTACCGACTATGCTGAAAAGCAACGGCTCATCTGGCTGCCTCCCGGCACAAAAATGAGCAGGATCAATGACGGCTTACTTGATTTTCCGGAAGGGTCTATGATAGTAAAAACATTTTATTACCCCTTTGACAAACGCGACAACTTTTCGCGACTACATATTGTAGAAACCCGCTTACTGGTAAAAAGTAAAGGGAAATGGAACACCGCCGATTACAAATGGACAGATGGGCAAAGTGACGCGCAACTGTTCCCTTCCGGCGGCAGTAAATTGGTGACATATACCGATAAAAGCGGGGCAATGCGTTCCATACCCTACCAGATACCCAGCAAAAAAAACTGTGTTACCTGCCATAATTCGAACGGCACTATCTTTCCCATAGGGCCGAAAGTACGGAACATGAATTTTGATGTGCCCGCAGAGGGCAAAACAGAAAATCAGCTGGAAGCATTTCAGAAAATCGGGATACTCAATCATTTTGATGTCCATAAATCGGCTTCCCTTCCACAGGCATTCAACACGGATTATTCCGTTGAGGACCAAGCAAGGGCCTATATGGAAATAAACTGTGCTCATTGTCATAATCCGACCGGACGGGCAAAAGAAACAAGGCTTTACCTATCCTATTCACTCCCCTTACATCAGACCAGTATCCTAAGGGACCAAAAAAGCATTTTGAGAAAAACTGGTAACCGCTCTATGCCAAAAGCAGGGTCTACGATCATTCATACGGAAGGTGTGGAACTGATCAGGGCTTATATAGCCAGTTTAAACAAAACCAATTAAGCACTTATATATCTTTATTATTCCATGAAAATTCAGGCCGCCTTAATTTTTACCGCTTTTTCCTTGTTTAATCCGAAACCGCAATCAAGTTTCGACACATTTACTCATTGTTTTGTTAATAGTTACCATGCTCTTCCTATACCAGGATTAGCAAATGGCTATATCGATGATCTGCACGGGATAGAACCAAAGGATACCATCAAAAAAGAAATTGCATTTTTTAATAGTATCAAAAATCAATTGCGTCAATATAAACTGACTACACTTTCGGCCGCTCAGCAACAGGACTATCTTCAAATAAAGTTCGAAACTACCATGAACCTGGAAAGGCTGGAATTGGAAAAAAAATGGTTAACCTATTCTCCGGCGACTGTGCCAGACAATAATATAGCTGCAATTCCAGACGGCAAAGCATGGTACGCTTATCTATTAAAGAGGTGGCTGGGTGCAGCCGTTACTCCGGATGAAATTTTCAAGTTTGGATTGAGTGAGGTAGATGATGCACACACACACATAAACCTTATTCACCTGCAAACAGGACTGGATTCAATTGCTTTTTACCGTAAAATTAACAGCGCCGAATTTTTGATAAATGATCCGGAGATTATTCAGGAATGTTTCGAACAGACCCGGGAAAATATAGACAGCAGGTTGAACGTCTTGTTTTACCCCCATCAAATCCCCGTAGTAAAAATTAAACAGGGGCCGAAAGAATTGGTGGTGCACACCCGTGGTTTTTACAGAGACGGAACATTTTATTATAATTTATCAGATAAGCCCTATAACAGCAGGCAGATCGGATGGCTTTTTCTTCATGAAGCGATACCGGGGCATCATTATCAAACTTCCATAAATGAGAAGGAGCCGCATAGTAACGTGCAGGACCTGTTTTTTTACGTAGGTTCCGCTGAAGGATGGGGCGCCTATGTGGAAAGATATGGCAAGGAACTTGGTGTTTACAAAACGCCTTATGATGAGCTCGGCCACTGGGAATGGGATCTGGTAAGGGCGGTAAGAATCCCAATGGATATTGGAGTGAATTATTATGGTTGGACGGATCAGCAAGCACTGGCGTTCTGGAAAAAGCATGTAAATAATCAGGATGATATTGCCGTGCGCGAAATTCAAAGGGTAAGGCACTGGCCGGCTCAGGCCATTACCTACAATTACGGTGCTGCACAAATAGCCCAATGGAAAGCTGTATTACAGGTCAAATTAGGAGATAAATTTAATATAAAGGATTTTCATGAGTGGGTTCTGGCAAACATTTCATTGCCGTTTGCCATCGCCAGAAAGGGTGTATTTAAAGATGCTGCATTAAAAACCAGTAACTAGGCCATTTTTTATCAGTACATAAAATAAAGCCCTATGCGTTTTGAACCGGCCATTTCTTTGTAGATGTTGTTTGATACTTAGAATTGTTTAATTAACTAAGATTAACGGCTTACAGCTACAAACTCAAATTAGAGTTAGCGAGTAATTTGGAGAGTCAGGCCCGGGCGTTGGTATTTACATAATATGTTTTCATAACCAGGTTTGTTAATTAGTTGTCGGTTCAAAATTAGTTTAGAAACTGAGGCCGTTTTTACAGGAAACCGTAAAAAGCCACAACGTTCAAACTACGCCGGCGGCCTTCGGCAAATAGGCGTCAGAAGCTTAGGAACGGCGCTCCGGGGAAAAACAGCATCAATAAATTTAAAATAGCTGCAGAAAACAGATCTTAGCACCTGCCTGATTATCAGTTCACAGGCAAAATGGAAAAAAGGCACAGACAACAGCCGATAACCTTAGGTTGCAGCGGGCTGGCCTGATGAAGGAGTTAGCAGACAGCCTGTATGCTGATCAGGCACAAACACAGATTGCAGAAAAAGAATCTGATACCTGGTATGGACAGGCATGGATCAGGTTACCAGTACCGTTAAACAAAGTATTTCAACCGTTGTTACACCAATATCAGCCAAAAGACTTTGTTGTTTATTGGCAATGTGGAAGTTGCGGTGAGCCCGGTGCGTCTGCGAATGAGACGTATTACGAATACCATTTTAATAATGGCGTTGTTATGGGTGGCTGCTCCATTTGCGCTCGGTAACACCAATTTTTGTATCCGGCTTTTCCTGCTGCGATATTAAAGAAAATAAAAAATACCAGACGATACATAAACACCTTTAAAGAGCATTTAAAAAGATACTCCTTAAAGGTCATGAAACCGACCGTCTTATCAGACTTTCAATTCGATATGATAACACTATACTGGAGAACTCGCCCAATCCTCGGGCTATCGCAGTTTTACCAGTCCTGTTTTTATTCGTAACTCAGAGACAACTAGAATGTGATAGCGTCATCAGTATTTATATATCCAATAAGCAAGTCATTATCATATCTATAAAAAAGTGAGTGAATAGACAGCTAAAGTACTTTACCCCCAAACACTTAATTCAAAAAGTCTAATTCAGCATAATTCAATCGTCAAACCAATCCGTCTCGTATTGTTTTATTAATCAGTTCAACAGTACCTGCAGACCCGGTTTTACGGAGCAGGCTTTTGCGATGTGAATCGACAGTGTTCTTACTGATATATAGCAATTCGGCGATCTCCTTACTTGCTTTGCCTTCGGCTAAAAGATAAAGTATTTCCTTTTCGCGTTTGGTTAACAAATGGCTTTCTTCCTTAAAATGATTTTTAACGTCTACATCCAGATAAGAAGGTTCACCGTCCATACCGATGTATGACATCACCGGTCTGCCATCTTTTTTAAGGTGTGTAATGTCTGTGTGCACAATTAAGGTTCTAAGGACACTTCCGGCATCGTCATTTTGAATCACAACAGATTGAAGCATTACGCGGATATATTCACCGTCTTGCTTTTTGATCCTGTAATCCATCCTTAGTTTATACTTCATTTGTTTATCAGGGCTTAAGCCCTGCAAAAATTGACCAGCTGTTTCTTGGCAGTTCAGAAACCAGCCCCGGTCTTCAGGGTGTATATTTTCTAATAGCTGTTCGGGGGTAAATGCATACCTGGAATATCCAAAAACGCCTGTAACTTCCTCACTTACAAAATCAAAGCGAACTTGCTGAAAATTGAAAATATGATAACAACTTTCACCAATCTGAAAAAAGATAAGCAGCTTTTTATAAAGTTCTATTTCCAGCTGTAGTAGGTCACTGACTTTTTCCTCACTGTCTGATATACGCTTCCATATCTTGGCAGCCTCATTGTTAAATAGTTCAAGTTTCATTAGGGTTTCAGGTTGAAATATAGCTACTAAAATAAAGTTTTCATGTAAAAAATCACTATTAATGGTGATTGTGTGGAATTGAAAAGGCGAGTATTTTTAGCTGATAAAATCGGCTGTGTGTCCCATAAGTGTCCCCGAGTTGAACTCCTAATTCAGATATTAATGAAAAAGTATATTGCCATTGGGCTATTCTGTATTTGCTGCCACGTTACAAAAGCGCAAGATCATTGGGGGCCATGGAACCCAGTATCATGCTGGAAGGGGTTGCATTTTCACTTATCGAAAGGCGATTATAATACAAATGCGAAAGAGTATAACTGGACATGTCAATTTAAAAGTGATTATTCACAGCCTATTAGTTTTACGCTTACCCTGTTAGCTCCCAATGAGCTCGCAGCTTATAAAAATAAAACATGGCAGCAAACAAGATTAGGGCAACAGGGCCGTATAACTTTAGGTGCAGGTGAAGACCAATCAACTGACCCAAAAGATGGATTTGGCGTACAACCATTTGCAGGAGGAGGCTTGTTTGATTCCAATACTATTTTATATGTTGTAGTATCCAATGTGCGCTTTGGCGATGATGACCATAACAAGCCCTTTGCCACGGACGATTGTGGTCATAATAGCAGCGATACCCCCTCGGGCAATAATAGTACCGACAATGTTAATATAGCTTCTCAGACCACTGATGTCAATGGGGTTCAAAGCAATTCAAATAACAGCTCTTGCGGTAATATGCAGCAAACACGCTCGTCTGATCACATTGCAGTGAACACGAACGTTCCCCAGGTCAATATTCATAATTCTGATAATGTAACTAATGCCACTCATGCACAAACACAGACATACATCAATAATGCGCAAAACCCAAATAATGATGCCATACAAAATGTACTGGCACTTAATCAGGCAAAAATAAATGCCGTGAAACCGAATGGAGCAACAACAGGGCAAAGGCTGCAAGTTCAGCAGCTCCAAAATCAACAAAAAGAAGCAAATACGGAAGCTGTAGTACAAAGTACAGGTGAGTTAATAAATTCGGTTTCCAATTTAATATCCCAGCGACAACAACGGAAGGATTATGAAAAGGAGAAAAATACTGAAATAGAAGCCATTGAAAGAGAAAACAACCGGCAAGCCATTGCAGATGGAACAGCCGACCCCGGAGAGTTGGTTGATAAAGGTATTCATTCTAAAGTGTCAAAAGATTATACAACTGCGAACTATTATTTTGCAGCAGCTGCTGCTATGGATAATATCAGCGGACTTTGTGAATTGGCCGATGATTATCACTTCGGGTATGGACTTGCTCAAAATGATGCTACAGCCAGCACTTTATTATACAGGGCATTTGATCTTGCACAAAAAAGAACATACGCAGAAGCCTCCAATGCTATTACTAAAACAAATAACGCGTGGTCATCAAAAGACATCGAACTGGGTTATGCTATCAGGGCATTGGATGATTTGGCCAGATCACTTCATTACACCCCTTCACCGCAAAACAGCAATATCCAAATGAGTCTGATATGCAGGTTATGGATAGACAGCCTATATACTAACAATTATATCAAAATATTTTTCCGATCGGATTTCTCTTGTTTTATTAGTTCTGAAATAGATTTGGCGAATTTGTATGAAATAAATGTTGATAAAACCAAAACACAAATTGAATGCTTAAAATTAGCGGTGAATTTCTATGATAAGACTGATGCTATGATAGAGAAAAGGTATACTGCTGATGCCGCCAGAAATAAATCACAGGACTACCTGTATATTTATGATAAATCATCATATAAATTTGATGCTAAAAGGATAAAAAGTGGCAAAGACAAAATAATCAAACAACTAAAATTACTGGGCGTCAATAGCTTATAAGCCATGATACTTGTATAAAGAGATCACCTAAACTTTTTCAAATGGTTGTTCACTACATAATTAATCGCTTCAAGTTCAATTTCAGATTGCGATTTAATCCTGTGTTGTAAAATCCGGTTTACGGGTTCCTCTTTTTTAAAATAGAGTTTATTACCTCCGGGCTTATAGAATGGAATCTCGTTTGTATGTGTCATTTTATATAAGCTTGACACTGAGACATCCAGTAATTTAGCGGCTTTTTTGGTCGTTATTGTTTCGTTAAAAAATCTATTTCCTTTATCTTTTTCTAATAGGCTTTCAATGTGCGACACTTTTTCTGATAGTATTTCTCATATATCGGAAACGGAACGTTTTAACATTCTCAAATCAGATGATAGGATAATGTCTCCAAAGCTCCATTATTTTGGATTATCGCTTTTTCTGGCGTTGCTTGTACCATTAAACTCATTTACGCCAATGCTTTACAACGGTGCCATTGACCACCTATTTGTTGCGGCAAGCATCTTAGTGCTACATTTGATCCTATTTGCAATGTTAATCTGCGGGGGTTAAAGGATTACACCTTTCCCTGCGTCGTAGCGGGATTATTGCCATCGCCTTGTTTTTTGCAACGGAAATGACTACGATAAATGCCTACCAACTTGGCTACTACCTAACAGAGTTTGGCGCAGCCTTCTTTGCGCCAAACGGTTTTGCCAATAAGTTACTTGATTGGCCGACCCTAGCTGACGACTTTTGCACCAGCATGAGTGGAATGGCAGGTGAATTTACAGATGCTTTTCATCCGGTTAGTGCGTTATTGTCGGTAATACTTTCCTGTGCCGGGATCTATTTTAGCGCTGTAATGCTCAGTAATGCCAAACGCAGGCTAACCTGGTTAGGGTTTATCCTCATCGGTTTGGCCGCTCTACTTGCCGTTTATGATCCGAACCGTAATGAATTTTATCCCAAACTCCTAAGGGGATCGGCTTCTTGGTTAGCAGAACTTCCGTATCTGGCAGACCTCCGTTATATTCTGCCGTCATTCGCATTGCTTATATATATACAACGCTCGTCTACAGCTCGATAAAACGGAATAAAGAAAACCTTATTAAACGCAAAATGTTCAATAGGATATTTTAGAAATCGGCTAATCCACTCTATATTCAGCGCTTTTACTTCTTTAATTTTTCGGAAGCAATTCATCCAACCGTACTCTACAACTTAAAAAACCTGATTCTCCAGTCCCCCTCTCTACGATTTTTCCTGTGGGGTCGACAAGAATAAATGTCGGATAAGCACCAACGTCATAAATTGTAGCAATACTGTCTTTGCTTTTATCGGAAATATTTTGCCAAATATTAATTGAATTGAGTCCAATAGATCTGACAATTCCCGCGCACTTAGCTTTGTTATTTTCCTCATCAACCGCTACGCTCATAAATACAATGTCATCTCTTTTGTATTTTTGTTGTTCTTTAATCAACTCTGGCAATAATGCGATACAAGGCTGGCACCAGGATCCCCAGAAATCTACCAGAATATATTTACCTTTTAAATGAACCATATCGAAATCCAAATTGGTAACATAATCTTTCCCGGCAAGATTCGCCGCCATCCCCCCCTTTGAATTGTCTTTCATCTGTAGGATATGATTAGCTAACTCTTTCCCTCTGGTACAATTTTTAACACTATCGCTTAAACCAGCATAAACCTCCTGCAATTGAACCCTAGTATAATTTCGATAAAAGAAGTTCAACAAATATGGCGTAACATATGATTTCAGATGACCCTTTACAAACGCGTAAGTTTGTAAAGCCCGCTGTTCCTCATACAGTAATAAACTGTCCGATTCCGCTTTTTTTTTGATGCCCTTTCTCTTAAAACTTTCGCCCGAAAGGATGTTAATAAACTTACGTTTTAGTGCCAAATCAGCATTTTTCCATCGCATAAGTTCGTCCTGACTTTTTGAACCACTGATGCTGATAGCGCTAAAGGGGCCGGCAGAAAGTTCGGCTTGAATATCCGAGGGCTCTATATAAATATATATTGCCTCCTTATCGACGTAATTAGTGTTATCTAAGCGAAGATAACCCAAGACTGGTCCTGCCACCGTTCCCTTGAAATGGAAATTACCATTCAAGATATTACAACTATCCTTAATTGATTGTTGGGCAGATGAATTGTACATAATAAAAATCTTACCTGCATTCAAATTCGAAATATGTCCGGTGATATTAAAAATACCATTTGAAGACTGTGCAAACGTACAGGTCGAAAGGAATGTCAATAGAGCTGTTATGTGGAGTTTTTTCATGGTGGTAACATCTTTGCCACGCCGGCTTATATAGAGGATCAATAGCATAGTGGCCAATTTCGTTTAACGGGTCCATTGATTTATCTAAACACATTGTTGGCGGCCCGAATACTGGATGCACCTGGATGTTCCGCAACAGGCGTCATCTCCCAATACTGTACTACAGGAGGAACCAGCAGGTATGCACTGGCTTCCTCCGCTTCCGCTTCCTCCGCTTACATTTCTTAACTGAATCCTACTCAAAACTTCAGTAACGCCCAGTTTCAGCGCTTTCAATTTTAGTTTTTTCATATTGTAAAGTAATTTAGAATTTAAATATCCGGCATCGCAATTACTTATTCCCTTATCTTACTTAACACTTTATTAATAGCAGGGAATGAATAAAGTTGAGGTCGTCATAAATATTAAAAATGAAAAGAGCAGGAACACTAATATCCTGCTCTTTCCTTTTATTCTAAACGCATTGCTCGTGGCCCATATACATCATACATTTGCCGCTTCCACAACAATCGTTATCTTCAGTGACATTACTGCAACCAGTCCATCTTGGAAGACAAGGGCCACCACTTCCACCTGTTACATCTTTCAATTGTGTTCTGCTCAATAATTCTGTAGCTCCAAGCTGTAAAGCTTTCAATTTTAATTTTTTCATGTTTTCTAAATTGGTAAAGTAAATAATTTATTATTTTCATTCTTTTAAAATACCGGTCGAGTTACCGGCTCTTTTTCACGCATAAAGCGGCTTTTGTATACCCATATCTCTCTATTAAAATATTAAAGATTGTTTGTTAATTAACTTTTTATGTATCCGGTAATTAGTTTTGAAAAAGAAGACTTACACGGAAAAAAAATATTTTAAATCTTTAACACTATAGATATCGGGCAACTGAAAATATTGATCTTTCTCGCTATCCTCCGACCGTACGGAAACAAAAAATGTAGGGGTGAAATCTATTCCTGTCTTAAGGCACCAATTAGTCATCGCATCGACTTTTTCATCTTGTCTTTTCAACTCGCCGTTCATTGGATATTTCGCTGCGAATGTTTCATAATCCCGCTTTTCTGCCAGATACCAGTCCCCCAATGCATTCTTGACAACCTGCTCATCATTCTTTTCGGCAATGGCCAACAAGTGCCTTACAGGAGGCGCTTTGAAATCCCACTCTTCGCTAGTTGCTGTAAATAGAATTTGGATATGTACTTCTGGGTTGCCTTGAAGCAGTTCTTCGACAGGCAAATGAGCTTTCGCACATGGGCCGCAATAGGGATTGCACACCTTTATCAATTTGTACGTGCCATTGACATTTCCTAATGATATACCTAATCCGGTTGGTGTTTCTGAGAGTACTTTTTGTTTCTGCAATAGGGCTCCAAAAATCTGAGCATTGTGTTTTAACTTTTGCAATTCAGTATAATGGTAGTTACTTTCTTTCGCTTTTTTCATAGCTGGCAACACGGAATTTGTTACCAATAAAGGAATCAAAAATGCCGTTAAACATGAGATTATAAATCCGGACTCCAACGCACTTAAATCCGATAAGTTTTGCCAATTCCCTGCAAGAACTATTGATAGTTGCGAAATCAATACGCCCTGAACGACTAAGCATAAAATACACCACTGTTTCGCGATTCGCCATTGATAATAAACTGAAAATATAACATAGGGACTAGCTCCCATTGCCATCCAGGCTGTTATAAATAAAATGGCTGGGGTATTCAGTCCTCCAAAAAGTAACAAAAGTAGGGTGCCAACAAAATAGCTGAAACCAATCGAACTCCAACTTATCCCTGCAATTTTCGAAGCAGTTGATTGCAAAATTGCACTACAGTTAATTTTTTTACCGGCACTGCAAATTTGCTGCAATATAGGGTTGTACTGATCAAATTCGTACCAGAGCAGTAGAACTCCTGCTATTGCCCCGACGAGCGTAAAACCAGTGAAGACCGCGGGCAACAGCATATACCCACCATATTTAAATAATGAAACGACAACTGAGAGAAGTAGAAGGACAGGTATGCAAAAAATGTTAAGCATCTGGATGACAACCTTTCTATACTCCTTTCTAATTATTGTTTGGTAGTCGCTTTCGCCAGCATTATCTCCAACTTCCACCATCATTGCCACTCCCGAAGTCCTTTTAATAAAATCTTCTTTGAGCAGCTTGCTCCACTTATGGGTTTCAGGGTCAAAGAAATGAATATGGATGTTATCGATTGCGTTGACAACTGTAAAGAGTTTCTCCGAACTTCTCAACCCCTTAATTTGTGTGATGAACGGAACCGGAACTTCAGCGACTTTACTTTTTTCCAATCTTATCCCTATATTCTCAACTCCGAAATTATTTAATACATCACTAATACTTAAGAGGCTCGGATAATCCGGATGTTGTTCAATTTCCCTAGTAAGCGTACTGGCCGATATTTTAACCTTCAAAATGGAGGTTAGTAAAATAGCTATCTGAGGTCCATTGGTCTTAGGCTCTAAAAGCCTTGTCAGGAAATGTTGCATTCGTGTAAAAATTTAGGTTTAACGAAAAGATACAAAAAAACACCGGCCCAAACTACGTCAAGGCAATATTAGTGGCAGAGGCTTTTCTTATGAATATTTATAACTGGCTTCTAAGTATCTGTGAGTAAATATACATACAAATATTATATAAAATAATAAAATTACAATTTAATAAACCAATTCAACGTATAGTCATTAATGAATTAACCAACGTGCAATACCCTGACAGCAGTACTTTACCTATATTATGCCGAGATAAGGCTGTCTATTTTGCGTTCGGCCAAATAAATCTTCCCGGTTGTTAATTCAATATTTGATTCGCATTTTTTAATGCTGCTGCAATTACCTGGTGTATATCATATTATTTATACTCTGCCAAGCGTCCCCCGAATGTCACATTTTGTTCAAGCTTGCTTAATTCTATATTTTTTTAACATTTGCTCATTCTGGATATCATTTGTCGGTTAATAAGCGGCCTTGTTACCCGATGACTCATCGGAATACTCATTAAATTGAAGCTAACTATCAGGCTGGACCCGCGGCTTTACCTGTTATAAGCAGCATACTTGATGCTTATGTTCGTTATTTAGGCTACCAGTTCATCGTATGTATTTTTTTAAATCTTGTTATGGTCTTTCTAAAAAATGCAATCAATTTGTCTGCGTAATAATCGAATGAAAAATGAGGTGTTCAGATTCAAGATTACTTCTCAGCCTTTGCATCTGCCCATTATCACGTAATTGGCTTGCGAGGTCTTCTGAAGAGTCAAATAAAATCCCAATATCCAACTTTTCAATAAGCGGCTGCGTTGGGAGAATGTTACCTTTGTTATTTTTGAGGATCATGGGTAGACCCACTACAGCGAGCGTCGACACCCGCGTGGGATAATTTAAATCAGGCCAACTCGCCTTCATATATCGCCCCTTGTTATTGCTGTGAAATAAATGCAACCAACCAGCATCCTATTTAGGAAATTCACTGATCCAATCTTTCCATGCACACTGGCGGTAAATGTGAATATAGCTCTGTGAATCATTAAAATTCGAATCAATTTCACCTTTCCAAAACGAATTACACATATCCTCATAAATTGAAGGCGAGCTTTTTCTTTGACAAGCGATCTAATAATTTCCCCGGTTAACCCGCATGTCTTCCCGGAGGCACTGTATGGATTTCACGGTCCAAGTTGGATAGCAATCCCGCTTTCTTGCCTGTAAACAATTCTATTTTTGGCAAGTCGCCATCTAGAATAAGACTTCGGGAGGCATTTACAGGTAAAAATTGGGCAAACCACTTCTCTGTGTCTCTGGATTGACAAATATTCTGCCGTCAGCATTTACAAACAACTCTATCAATTCCATCCAGGTACTGTTCTGCCTGCAATTGAAGTGGCCTTGTTTAAAATGCCACACAAAGGGGGGAGCTCGCTTCTTAAAATGTCGTTGGCAAGTGGATAGTGATAACATTGATTTCAAATCCATTTTTCGACATAGTTTATGCTTTGCTAAAACAACTAGCAAACTACCACCAATGTAAAAAACATCATTAACGCAATTTTCGGGGTAGGTATTGTACAACAATAATAAAAGCCATTCTTAAATATTCGCAAAAGACGGCCAGTTATTGATAAACTAAGCATTTTCCATATCTCTAAATTGAGCAATATCTACTAGCCAGGATGCCGTTGTTATACTTATGCATTGCGATATCGGGTAGAATTCATCTTAGTTCTTAATACCTGTTTCAACCACTTTTAATAAGTAAAAAGTAAATCTGCTTTTAAGATGATGATCATTAATCCCAAGATGCACATATAACATCTGGCAAATGCTAATTGACGACGCGGCTGGATTTTCAATATCGATAAAAGACTTAATATTGGATATCCAAACATTCAGCCAATCTAAATCTACGTTCGCCGTGATTTTCGGCCAAAGCATGTCGATCATTTGGAACACAACTTGAAAGTTGTTAGAGAAAAAAAGTGTTAATTCCGTTTGATCTACCTTTACCGTCCTACCATTAACATGCGCTGAGGTGCTATCATCAAATTCATCTAAACATTTAAAAAGATCAGAAATATTAAGCAAAACGTCATCCCATTGCGGGAACGCCGCTTTTATGGTTCCGAATAGCATACAGATTAAAAAGCTGCAAATACTTTCCAAATCAACCTCGTCACTTTCAAAAGCGCCCAGCATAGCTAAAGAAATTGATTCGCGAATTCTGATATCATTTTTTTTAACAAAAGATACATCTGCAAAATTTTCAAAATCAGATAAAAATGTATTCGTCGGATAATCCATAAAAAATGTTCTGACAGGCAGCTGGATTTCTTTTTCATTACCGGGGTATTCCGCCAGATAGCTTTTGACCTTCTCTGAAAAATCGGCTTCTGTTTGCCAGCTTTTAGGGGATTCAATGAGAATAGTTACGTGATCTCCTCGTTCCTGACTAAAAAACAAACTGTACCGGCAAGCAATCAGGTCATAACCTTTCAGATAAGGGCTTAACATATCTCTCAGTAAACGATGCCACAGTGATTGGTTATAGAAAACTGACACCGAAACCACTTCAATTACTACCATATTATAGATCTATAAAAGAATGGTAATCAAAATTTTTAAACACCCTTCCCCTGCCGTAGCCTCCTTCATTGACTACTATTTTTTTTTTACGAATATTATTTTCCATAATTACGCGGTTGGGAATTTGAGAAAAGATCATGATGGCCGTCTGAACCATTTCTGCATCAGCTAACTTATAGTAAGGTTTCGAATTATTGTTATCCAACAATAAGTAAGGAATATTCGTGTGTTTTAGTTGTATTACATGAAGATCACTGTCATTTGTTATTAAAATTCTATCAGAAACACTTTTCCATTTCCCCCTGATCAATTCATCATTTTTCAACGAAAATTGGTACTTAGACAGAGACTGTTTATACTGAAATGTATCAAGTTCTAGATTGTAGGCAAAATTATCGGTCAGAACTCCTTTTAAAAAAAAGCCGTCTTTTAATAGGAAAATTAATTCCGTACTGGATGGAGTTATATAATTAAGAAGAATTGACTCGAGCCTACAGGAAATCTCCTCATTTTTCAAGCTTTCTTCGACCTGGTGAGCTATTGCAGACTGACCAATTGAATTAAATCCAAATGACTGGGATAACAGCCCTGAAAGTTCTAACCTGTTTACCAAATCAAAATCCTCGAATCCATAATTGACCATTGATTCATCATATCCACAAACCTTAATGAAATCTTCTTTTCTCAAGCAGACTTTACCCAAAATATCCTTTTGCGAATCAATCAAAGCACCAGACTTTATATTGGTGAGAAATATATTTTTTTCTTTGTTAAATACTTGGTTTATATAATTTGCGAGTCCTTTTCCCGTAAAGTTATCGGCATCGATATTGCAAATTATATCGCCCGACGCAAGGCGAAAAGCCAGATTCCTAGAGTGGCTTCGATTAAAATAATGTGGACTTTCAGTCCTGAAATATATCAATTTGTTATTATTAATATATACACTGAGCTCGCTTAAAACGTATTGTTCTAACCCATCTGACGAATTATAATCCAACAATACAAACTCCGTATCTGGATAACCGAAGCTATCCATAAGGTTGAGAGGAAGCGTTTGCTTGAGATGGTGCAAACGATTCATACAAACTGTACAGAAAGATATCTTGTATTTATTGGCAATCATCTCAAACCGTCTACCTTGCAACAATTGAACATGTCTATATTCTTAGATTAAAGCCTTCGCCCATATCAATTAAAAAATCAAAAGCTATCTATCCTGAATTCTGGCAGAAAGACTTTACACGCTGCAATAAACAAAGGATTGGTTGCGATTAAAAGAAGTTGCAACCAATCCATTAAAGATTCGCTATGGTATAGTGCAAGTTGCCATTCAGGAGCAAATGAAATTAGAACTGCCTGTACGATGATCAAAGCGCCGGCCTGCAATTCCACAGTGAATATCAGTATCGAAAGGACTTCCACGAGCCTACGGGTAACCTCAACTAACTTTCCTTATCTTGCTTTTGGCTAACATTTTACTTTTGCATTCTAATTTCAATTTAACTTTCCATAAGGTGAAGGTTGCTTTCATTATGAAGTTACAAATCATTACCATTTCATTACCGTGCGTTCCAAGAACGGTACAATTTTTGGCATCGCTTTCTCAGCAAACTTTGATCTAAAGCGCAGCAGTTCCCTTAACGTTTCGCTACTGCCAAGTGCAAAATCCCCTCCAGGAGCCAGTAGAACTCGACTTTCCTCTACAATGATATAGCATCGGCTGCACATGCATTGAGCACCAGTGTCATAAGGGCTTCCACACGCCTAACCGTAACCTCCACTGATCTTTCTCATTTGATCTTTAGATAACATTTCACTGATACCTTCCATTCTTGGTTTTAGCTTTTTCATATTTTGAAAGTTAGGTTCTAGAAAATTCAATAATCTGTTACCATCTCATTTTTGCGCGTTGCGGAAAGGACCCGATCTTACGCCCCTATTTAGATGCCTCAATTTGCGTAATCGCATAAATAATGAATATTATGATATCATCCTGCAAACCGGCTAACTACATTTTAACGGAAAGTGCAAACGCCTTGATAGAAAAGACCGCCCCCTCCATAGCAATAGTTGAAGCATCTGTCCGGTGTTGTGCATTGTGCGCCAGTATCGCAATAGCTACCGCAGGCTCCGCTATAACCGCCGCTGATTTTTTTCATTTGGTCTTTGGTTAGCATTTCACTGATGCCTTCCATTTTCAATTTTAGTTTTTTCATCTTGTAATTGAATTAATAATCCATGTTTATTCGGGTATGGTTATGCCCTATCCTGTCCTTAATGAGGCAGGCACCTCTTTTTGTATGGTAAATAGTTTTACTAAATGAAATATCTAAGATCTTCTGACTGATAGCCTTTTGGCAAACGCCGTCCGTTCAAAAACAGCGTGGGGGTTGTCGCAATTTCAGCCATCCGACACCATTCTCTGGACATGTTAAGCATGTGCTGGGTATTCCGGTGAATATCCTTCCTGTATTTTTTACTCCACTTTTGAAACTTTCGCTTTCTGTACCAGTCATGCATCGCCTTCCTCAGGTAATTATCATTTTCGGTATCCTGTAGCGACAATAAGGTTGACGCAACCTTATTTCTTTCATCATCTTCGTCACTTGGCGTATAAAAAACAACTTGCAACTTTATATCACTCCTCAAAGGAAGCCATTCCTCTAAGGTCCTGTGGATTTTAGCGCAAGGTCCGCAAAAGGGATCTGAAACCATGGTCAACGTCAGTTTGGCATCCGGGTCACCTAATATTAGTGTGTCCATTCCATCGGGTAACTTGTAATTTGCTTCCTGTTCCAGCAATTGATGAAATCGATTTCTATTGAATTTAAACTGCTGTAGTTGCAATTGAAGGGGGGCAATTTGTTTACTTGCCGCCAAGTATGGTTTAACGAAGATCCACATGATAACCGGCACAGCCAATAGCAGAAAAATCAAATAAAGCTCCCTCCAACCATTAAAATTAAAATGATGAAATAATTGATTCGAAGTCAGGAAAAACTCGATCCAAAAAATAGCCTGCACGGAGCAACATAGTACACACCATTGCTTTGCGACAACACCCTGATAATAAATAGAAAAGAAGGTATATGGCAATGCCAATGCATTAAGTAAAGCAATGGTAGCTAAATAGTTAAGACTGCCCTGGCTGAACAGCGTTAACAACCATGTTCCTGCAAAATAAAAGAAGCCAACCTCACTCCAGCTTAACTGTGCAGTAATTTTTGCAGCCCGGGAAGATAGGATCGCATTACATCTTTGTTCCTTCGCTCCGCAAATTTTTTGAATCAGAGGGTTATTCTCATCTATATTTTGAATCAGAAGAACCATCGACACCAGAACACCACAGGTTTTTATAAGCAACAAGGTTGTGATTCTCGCATTAAAGGACCGCAAATACGAAGAGTTGAGTGCAAAAAAGGATATCAAAAAAAATATAATACAAGCAATTACAAAGGGGATACGGATACTTTCTAAAACTTCGTTCATCCGTTTGGACAGATAACCCGGTTCAGCTGAATGGGCTTCCTTTTCCGCAACGAGGATATATCCGGAATATGAATCTCTGAATTCTTCGATAGTTAAACTTTTGTTTCGCCAATCCTCATTCGATACCACGAAAGCCCGCTCGCTTCTCTTTGTAACAACGGCAAACTCCGCACCCTTAAGCTGGGCGATATAAGGTGTCGGCACATCTGCTAACTGATCAAATTTCAGGCAGTATGCAGCATTGGGAATTTTCCAGTTATCCAGCACATCACTAATAGCTCTGAATGTTCCATAATCCGGATGGATCAGTAGTTGTTCCCGCACACTTTTTGAAGTTACAGGTACTTTAAGCGCTTGGATGAATCGGGCAACAACAGATGCGAAATTATCGGCTTTCATAAGCAAAATGCAATTTTGTGATACTCTACGGCAATAACTTTCAGTATTTATTTACCGGGACAGGTTTAAGCTCTATTTATAATTTTTTTGAGACAAAGTCCTAACTTGATTACTGTAAAAACAACACGAATCAAGGTCATCAATAGGAAACTTTTCCTAATCTCAAATTGGCTGCAGCAATTTAAATTTCCATTTGATAAAAACCAAATTTTTATTGCTTTAATATTGTTGGAATCACACTTAAAACAATTTTACCATAGCGCAATGTATCCGTTTAACGGAGTCCGATTTACCGGTAGCAATTGAAAACGGCGAGAAAAACGTTTGATAACATTGTAGATGATTAGATAACTCTCTTCCACTTGTTCTATTTTTAATATTGTCAGTTAAACTGGCATAAATGTTTTCCAATTATGACTTGGTATAATCTTGGCAGCAGAGGTCCAGCAAACATGGCGTCACACAATACACCGCCATCAGGAGAACACCCTCGAGCTATCCTTGAATTACTGCGCACAAACAATTTTCTACATTTATACTGAAATAGTTTTTAATTTTGCCTGATAAGCGCCCACGGGCTGTTTATTCAATATATGCCTCGCCTTTTTTAACGCTGCAGCGATTACCTGATGCATGTCATAATATTTATATTCTGCCAAACGTCCTCCGAATATCACATTTTGTTCAAGCTTGCTTAATTCTACATATTTTTTCAAGATCTCTTCGTTTCTGACGTCATTTATTGGGTAATAAGCTTCCTTTTCGACGGATGATTCATCAGAAAACTCCCGGGTAATAACAGTCTTTGATTGCGTACCGAATTCAAAATGTTTATGCTCAATGGTACGCGTATAGGGAACCTTAATATCCGTTGAATTAATGATGGCCACACCTTGATAATTCGCAACACCTAATACCTCATGTTCAAAACGAAGGCTCCTGTATTCGAGCAGCCCAAATTTGTAATCATAGAATTCGTCAAGTTTACCGGTATAAACAATAGCGTTTGCCATTCCGGCGACCTCATTCCTGTTTTTGAAAAAATCACAATTCAATCTTACTTCCACCCCAGATAACAAGCCGTCAATCAGCTTATTATAGCCTCCGACGGGAATACCCTGGTACGTGTCATTAAAGTAATTATTATCGTAGTTAAAACGTACAGGCAGGCGCTTGATAATAAATTTTGGTAGGTCAATAGCTTTTCGTCCCCATTGTTTCTCTGTATAACCCTTAATGAGCTTGTTGTAAATATCCACTCCAACCATACTGATTGCCTGCTCTTCGAGGTTATTAGGATGGATGATGCCAGCTTCTTTCACTTGTTCTGCTATTTTGTCCATCGCCTCCTGCGGTGTTTTAACTTTCCACATTTGGTAAAAAGTATTCATATTAAATGGCATGTTATATAATACTCCTTGATATTCTGCAAGCGGAGAATAAATAAAGTGATTAAACGGGACAAAAGAATTCACATATTCCCATATCGTCCTATCGTTGGTATGAAAAATATGAGGGCCGTATTTGTGAACATTAATCCCTTCAATTTGTTCACAGTAGACATTCCCTCCGGCATGACACCGTTTATCGATGACCAAGCACTTTCTACCGGCATCAGTCATTTCCCTGGCAAATACGGCACCGAATAATCCAGCTCCGACTATCAAATAATCATAAACTGCCATGTTGAATTTGCTTTTTAAGTTATCAACGCCCCGTTCCTTCCGGGCACAATTCCCAATATTGAGCTAACCTGTATTTATTTATGTGTCTTTTTGACTAAGAATAACTTGCTTCTTGCCCGGATCGTGCCAGTTCTGAAAAAGTCTCTCGGATGAAATAAAACAAAACATATTTCGATCTTTCGGACAGTTTAAGATGTTGATTTATCAGGCATCCCATTCTTTTGAGCGTCCCCCTATAATCCCCTGTATTGATTGCCGGTTCCAAAAGCATTTCGTTACATAGCGCAGTCCAGGAGATTAGCCATGCAGGGATATCTCCGGGCTGTTCCAATTCGATAGATTGGACATCCTGGCAGATCTCTGATAACATTTCCTTGTTCTGCAGATAAGAAATACCTACCTCTTCGCTATCAAAGAATGGCAGGAAGAGCGCTCTCATCATCCCATCATATAACAAGGGCGTATTACCGAACAATTCCGGTACAAAAAGATTAATAATTTTAATAAGGGAAACATGCAGGTAAAATGCAAAAGTAATTTGTGTTTCCTCATCAGAAGCTTCATTTCCCATAGCCTTCCCTTCGATTGCTGAGAGTAAATCACTAAATACGGAATTCTTAGTTTGCAGCATCGCGGTAACGAGTTCCAGTTCCTTTTGCGCATCGATATAATTTCTAATCATTTGAAATTGTTCCATTTTAAGCTGTACGGATCCTATTCGCTCGCCATTTACCAATCTGGGGCGGGTACCGTTGGCATGGTGGATTACGATATCATTTGGAGGGGCAAACAATTCACTCATGTAGTGTGACATCGCCCAAAACTGTTTGGGTAGCAGCCCCCAGATTACATCTGTTTTATTCTCCTGAAGTATATCGTTCATGGCTGACTGATCAGCAATTGGAAGTATTTCAAAATCGTATTGTAAAATCAACTTGTAAACAGCAAGCGTCTTTTCGTTACATCTGATGACGGAAAAACCGACATTAACTTCATTCCCTGAACCGTGTTCGGGCTGAAATGCAAAATCTTTACCATATATAGCATGTTCGATCAATCCTGAGCATTTATCAAAAAACTGAATATCGATATCCGCATAAATAATGACATCGTCCCAATTCTCCTTTATCTTTTCAATTAAGAATTCTATTTTTCTTTGCTGGATATAGTAAAACCCTTTGGACGCGAAGTCGCCATTCCCGTCCCCGGCCCGACCCATATACTTAATATGAACATCCCAGTCATCTCGTATACTACCAGAAAAAACATCTTTAATTTCACTTAGTTCGTCAGTATAAATTGAGAATAACTTCATTCTCTTGTTGATCTGTGCCATAGACGGTATGATTTTTTTATTTCTCTACTGTGTTAATTGGGGACTATCTATCTGATATACATCCTGACAGTATTTAAGTCAAAGCATTATTCAAAAGATGTTTCCCATTTTTCATTTAAGCTATCATTTCATCGCAGGCGTTCTTTTCGAATCTTGCTATGGTCATTCTGAAGAATGCTATCAGTTTGTCGACGTGATAATCAAATGAAAAAACTAAGCGTTCGGATGCAATATTATTCCTCAGTTTCCGCATTTGCACTTTGTCACGCAGTTGGCTTGCGAGCTCTTCCGCTGAATTAAATAAGATGCCGATATCCAGTTTTTCAATCAGAGACTGTGTTGCGACGATGTTCCCTGTGTTATTTTTAAGGATCATGGGGAGACCAGCAGCAGCGAGTGTCGACATTCTTGCAGGATAATTCAAATCAGGCCAGCTTGCTTTCATATATTGTCCACTATTGCTACTTGCAAATAAATGTAACCACCCAGCATCATATTTAGAGAATTCAGTGATCCAGTCTTTCGGTGCACATTGAGGATAGACATGGATATAACCCGTTGAATGAAGGAAATTTGAATTAATCTCCCCTTTCCAAAACGAATTATACATATCACCGTAGAAATGTAGATGAATTTTTTCTTTGACAAGCAAGCTGATAATATCTCCGGTCAATCCATACGGTCGTCCTGGAATTACGGTATGAACTTGACCGTCTAGGTCGGATAACAATTCCGCTTTTTCCCCCATGAACCATTCTCTTTTGGGTAGGTCGCCATCCAAAATGAAGCTTTTAGACGCATCCGCAGGTAAAAATTGTGAAAACCATTCTTCGCTCTCGGGGTTGATAAATATTCTGCCATCGGCATTTACAAACAGCTCTATCAGCTCCTTCCATGTACCGTTCTGCCGGCAATTAAATGGACCTTCTTTAAAGTGCCAAACAAAAGGAATCTTGAGCCCGCTTCTTAAAATATAATTGGCTATAGGAACAGCCTGATGGTTCAATAAAGCATAAATTATATCCGGGTTGATCTCTTTGACCTGTTGCTGCCAGTCATCTAAAGATATGTCGATAATGTTACCGAAAGGTAATGGCCCTGTTGTATTGTAATAGGCAGGGTTACTCAGCCATAGGCCATACAATTGATGCCCTCGTTCTTCGAACGCTCTGATCCGCTCTGCATTATATGACAGCTCGCCAACAAGCAAAATTTTAAGTGGATTCTCCGCTTCTACAGTAATTTTGCCTCTGAAGCGCTCGTATTCCAGAAATTCATCAATAAGAATGCCTGCTGAAGACTTGAATCGCAAGGGATGTTTAACATTATAGTATTGCTTATACAAATAAAGTCCGCCTCCATACAGCTCATTAATGATTTTATGCCGTTGCTCCGGGTGATCTACCCACTCACACGTAATTTGATTGGTAGCGACAAAACTCCCGAAGGCTTTGAGTTTGGCCCAAAACATCTGGTCGAGGTCATCCAGGACAATTTCGCTACGCTCCGTCCACCTGTTCTTACACTTTTGATGCAATACCTGCACGAGCTGCAAGGGCATCCCATTGATTTTACCTGTAGACGCAATACCTCTGCTATCCGACGATGAATCGAAATAATTATGCAATACTCCTGAATAAGCTAAAATAGCATCCGAATTTTCAATTGCGTCCATTAAGGAACTTAGGTGATCTGCATAATAAATATCATCGGAGGGCAGGTATGAAATTAAGTTAAACCGGGCAAGTTCCATTCCCCAGTTGAGACAAAAGCCTACGCCTTCATTTGTGGAGTTCGAATAAATACGGATTTTATTATCCTGTATATAATCTTTAAGAATATCATCAGTGTAATCAGAACTTCCGTCATTGATAATAATTAATTCCCAATTTTCAAATGTTTGTAAACGCAGACTGGCAATAGCTCTTGATATAAACGCACCCTGATTGTAGGTAGGCATGATTACTGATATGCCTTCGTAGTTTTGGTTTTGCATAGGTTTAAATATCGGTTAAGGGTTAATCAACCTTGGAGACTCCCTTTTTTGTTTATACAAACTGATAAAGCCCTTTGCAGCCTGTATATAACTCAATCGATTTGACGATAGTTCATAAAGCGGCGCAATATCCGCTCTTGCGCTTGATTCATTTTTCTCATCTGACAGGCCGCTCGGAACGGAGATAAACGGGTACATCACCATTTTATGACTGGTAATTTCGGATAATGGATGATTGATACTGGGTTGATTGTTAAAGGATTCACTCAGGATTTTCTCAAAGAGCTTATTATAAACAACAATAAAACCCGCATCTTGAAAACTGCTAATCCAAAATCTCGTTTCACATACTGGAACTGCACTATCGAAACCGCTTATCCCCCCTAATAAAAGGCCAACGCCTTGCTGATGGGCTTCTATAATATTGTTAATAAATTTCCCTCTGGCGTAATCTGCTGTAAAACGATGCCCGGAATTACAAATGATAACTATATCTTCATCGCTCAAGGATACGGACCTCAAAATATGTCCGATGCTTGCTACAAAAGCTGAGTCGGGCTTCCCTGCAATAGGATCAGTAATAAATTTGAGGTCAAATTCAGGTTTATCTTTAAATTCGCGAAAAATCACCTCTTTCAGCGGCAAACTATCAGAGCAACCTATAATAAAAGTTGGAATGCTAATTCCCTCATACAGATGCTCCTCATTATATTCAAATTCAATACTTTTTCCATTATAAAAAGCATCTACCGTATTCAAGTCCGATATACGCTCTGAACTTTTTGCGAATAATTGATGAACATGCCCCATTCTTGCGTTTTTATGTGTCACGTCAGAATACCCAAATTCCTTTTGGACCGAGATAAAAGGATGAAGCAAGAATTTATTTCGAGCTATATCGGAAACGACAATATCAGCATCGTCGCCCTCTTTGAAGTTAAATTCGATAATGGAACGAAAAAGGCGCCGAAAAATGATTACAAATTGGAAGCCAGTAAATTGTTCCATCCAATATAAACCGGGCCGTACCTGAATCGTGCTCTTCACGCAGCTTACCCCGCCAGCCAGGAGGTCACCGTCAAATTCGCTAACCAGTGCTATACTGGATGCCAAATATTCTAAAGAATATTGGTCGGTAAACTCATGATCATCTTCACAAATAAGAATATATTCGTCCTGCCTATCCATACAATTCAGAATAATTTGTCGTATGGTTATCCATAGCCCCATAGCGCCTATCGGATGTTCATATCCTTCAACCAATGATAAATCGAATTCCGGCTTCCGGTCAAATTGCTCCAGGACGGATCCTCTCCGATCTGGCCTTTTTCTCAGATTGATGGCAAATGTCTTTATTTTCATAAAGGTTAAAAACTCATAATATAATATTAAATGGCAAATGTCAAGAACAACAAAACAATACGCCCAAGCCGGAATTAACCTTCCTCAATATCGGACGCAATACCATTGGCGTCTGATTCAGACGCCAAGAAACAACGGCAACTGCCAATGCTTACATGCCTTGCATTCCATGAAATAATATCTGATTGAGCGAATCGTCTAGGTTTACTTCAGGTTTAAGTTTATATTTTTTAAATATATATATAAATAAATGGATAAAAATAAATTATAAGAAAAATCTTTTAGATTTACCTACCTTAATCTTCATCAAACCTAATTATGTCATTTTCTTTTTATAAGCAGTTAAATGAAATGGATTGCGGCCCAACTTGTTTACGGATGATATCCAAGCACTACGGAAGGCATTTTAATGCAGACTCAATCAGACAAAAGGCGGGCTTCAATAAATCAGGGGTAACATTATTGGGAATAAGTGAAACAGCCGAAAAAATGGGCTTTAGGACAAGGGGTGTTCAAATTAACTTCACGAAACTATTGACTGCGCCCCTACCGGCCATTTTGCACTGGAACCAAAATCATTTCGTTGTCCTTGTGTCTTTAACAGAAAAAAAAGCAATGATCGCTGATCCTGCCAGGTCTATTATCACCTATAATACAGAAGAATTCAAGAAGTTTTGGTTCTCAACGCAAACCCACGAGTCGGGACAGGTAGGAACAGCATTATTATTAGAACCGGGGATGGCTTTTTTTGATTCGGAAGGGGAAAAGGAACACAAGTTGAGTTGGGAAATAATAAGTGGATATCTGAGGCAAAGCAAGTTTCAGCTTGTTCAGGTTTTCATATCATTACTTGTCACTTCAATTTTGCAGTTGATTCTGCCCTTTCTTACCCAAAGCATAGTCGACACCGGGATAAACACCAGAAACATGCAATATATTACTATTGTATTGTTTGCCCAGTTGATGCTGACTTTCAGTAGCACAGTTATCGAATTTATCCGCAGCCGTTTACAGTTGCGGATTTCCAACAGGATTAATATATCTATTCTTTCCGATTTTTGGATCAAACTAACGCGTTTGCCGGTTTCTTATTTTGATAGGCACCAGGTAGGAGATACATTGCAAAGGATCGATGATAATCGAAAAATTCAATCTTTTTTGACAAGCCAGACACTTACTACCCTATTCGCAATATTCAACTTCTTTGTATATTCAATAATATTGATGTTATATAGCATTCAATTGCTTTCCATATTTATCGTTGGCAGCATCATTTATTTTATGTGGATACGCCTTTTCCTCAAAGTCAGGCGAAAAATAAATTATCAGATGTTCCATGTCGCTTCAAGGGAAAATAATGCCACTTTGCAACTTGTCCAGGGAATGCAGGATATCAGGTTAAACAATGCAGAAAAATTAAAGCGTTGGGAATGGGAGAATTTGCAGGTAAGTGTATTCAAATTGAACTTTAAAAATCTAAACTTCACTCAATGGCAAACCACTGGAGCGCTTTTCATTAACCAGGCAAAAGATATCCTGATAACGTTCATTGTAGCAAAATTAGTTGTCGAAGGGCAGTTAACCTTTGGCACAATGTTGGCAGTTCAATACATCCTCGGTCAGTTAAATGGCCCCGTAAGCCAGCTCATCGAATTGTCCCAAAACATTCAAGACGCAAAAATCAGTCTGGAAAGGCTAAATGAGATTCATGAAATGGATGACGAAGAGCCGAAAAACAACGACCTTCTAACTTATCTCCCTGAAAATAAAAGCATCATCATAAAAAAACTTTGGTTTACCTATCCCGGAGCAGGAAACGACCCGGTTATATCGGATTTGGATTTAATGATACCTGAAGGAAAGGTAACTGCGATTGTTGGTATGAGTGGTAGTGGTAAAACAACTTTGTTGAAATTGTTATTAAAAATTTCAGAACATTATGAGGGTGAAATCAGAATAGGCGAGAACAATTTTAAATATATCAGCCCATCATTCTGGCGCAGTCAATGCGGGGCAGTACTTCAGGGGGGGTATATTTTCAATGACAGCATTGCACGTAACATTGCTGTCGGCGATGAGATTATAGATCACGAAAGGTTAATAACAAGCTGTAATACTGCGAATATCTTATCTTTCATTGAGGCTTTGCCAAATGGATTCAACACCCGATTAGGCGCAGAGGGAGTCGGCGTAAGTGAAGGCCAAAGGCAAAGAATTTTAATAGCGCGGGCTATTTATAAGGACCCTCAATATCTCTTTTTTGATGAAGCTACCAACTCCCTCGACGCTAACAATGAAAAAGCGATTGTAAACCAACTAAGTCAATTTTTTAAAGGGAGGACAGTGGTAATTGTGGCTCACCGGTTGAGCACTGTAAAAGATGCAGATAAGATTGTCGTTTTGAATGAAGGAAAAATAGAAGAGGAAGGCTCCCATCATTATTTAACTTCTCTTAAAGGGCGTTACTATGAGCTGGTTAAGAACCAACTGGAATTAGGTTTGTAATTTAAAATATTGTCTTATGAACGAGGAAACAGTAAAATTGAACGGGGCCAGTAAAGGGAAACCCTCCCTTATTAAAAGCGCAATAATCGAAGAACGCTCTGAGCTTGCGCAGGAGATCATCTCAAGCAAGCCTGATTTCTGGGAAAAGTGGTCATTGTATATTTTTTTATTTTTCCTTCTTTGTATAATTGCTTTTACCTGGATTATTAAATATCCCGAAGTTATTGAAGTAAAAGCGATTTTAACTGCAAAAAATGCCCCCAAAGAGATCATTTCACGACAGGAAGGCCGTTTAGTGAAATTATTTGTCCGGAACAATCAAATAGTTTCAAAAAATCAAATCATAGGCTGGATAGAAAGTACAGCAGATCATGCTGAGGTTATTGAACTTTCCAGGGAAATTGACAGCTGCATCGATTTAATGAATAAAAACCAAACGGATGAGGCAGCTAGAATATTCAGCGTAAATTTCACTGATCTCGGTGAATTACAAACCTATTATCAACAATTTATAGCAGCTTGGCAGGAATTTAACGACTACAAGCCCGATGGTTTCTATTCGACTAAAAAACGAAAACTGCTGGGCGATGTTAATTCCTTAGAGAGGATGAAGTCAACGATACAAAATCAAAAAAAACTTACCGAGAAAGACGTTGAACTTGCAGAGGAAAGTTATAAAATGAATAAAACCCTTCTTGATCGAAATGTTCTCACTAAGGAAGAGTTCAGAACGCAAACAAGTAAATTTGTTAACAAGCAATTAGCGATTCCCCAATTAGACAATACTCTTTTGGAGAATGAGACTCAAAAAAGGAGTAAACTCAGTGAAATCAATCAACTGGACCACGACTTTGCACAGCAAAAAATCATTTTCCGTCAGATCTTACAATCACTTAAAAGCCATGTGGATGAATGGCTGAAAAATTATGTCATAAAATCACCAGTTGACGGAAAAGCTTACTTTATTATACCTCTCCAGGAAAATCAATATATACAAACCAATAGGCTTTTAGGCTATATCAACCCTAAAGAAGATGGTTTTTACGCAGAAACAAACTTATCTCAATTTAATTTCGGAAAGATTACAACTGGTTTATCTGTGCAATTACGCTTTGACGCATATCCTTACGAGGAAGTGGGATATGTGCCAGGAAAATTATTTTACATTTCAAACGTCCCCTCTGACAGCGGGTTTCGTGCTATGATCAGGCTATCTAAAGGACTAAAAACCAGCAACAACAATGAAATCCCCTATAAAAGCGGACTAAAAGCGCAAGCGCTTATCGTTACACGGGACATGACTCTTTTTAATCGCGTATATTATAACCTCGTAAAATCAATCTCAATAGGCAAAAAATAGACTCGTTAAACTTTATCCTGGTACAGTTACTACCCATGAAAATAAGAACAAAAACTAACAGTTTTGATAGCTAAATTGATTGTAGAAGGCTAAGCATTGACAAAAGATCAAACATCCTCGGCAGTCATAGAATAAATACAGACGAGATGTTAACTGAAACCACCTGTCTTCTTGGTAATTTCGGCCCACATGATAGCTTTAAAAAGCCCTCGCTCAACGGTCGACATGCAATCCAGATCAACAGCCGAATTTTGGAATGAATTATACCAGAGTAAAATATCTTCGTTTTCCTTATCAGTACATTCCCCTAAAAAAAAACGCTCAATAAGGTCAGCAGGCAGGTCTTTTTTCATCGGCTCGATTAGATTATCTTTAAATAATTTTGTAAAAATCTTATAATTTAAAGCTTAGCAAGCTTTTTTTCAAAGATAGCTATTGAAGAGCCTGTCTCGTGAAATTAGGACAACGTTTTTCAAGATTTACTTTCCCAAAACATCTAAATTAAAAATCTTCTTTTGCCAGTTGCATTTAATTTGATTCCCCTTACTGGGCTCGAATCAATAGCTAATTTGAGCTGCGATCCAATAACAGACGAGTCTTAATTAGCTTTATAAATCGATAGATTTCGATTTGGCTATTTACTCCCCGAGTAATATGTGTTTTATAAATAAGAATTGCTTCATCTCACTAAGTTGCAAATATAAAAACCTGATTTACAATACAATCACAGTGTTCGATTATCGAACTCTACGATCACATAAAAGACCATTACTATTTAGCTATAGAATCAAAATGATAATAGGACGATCGCACTTTTACATTCAACTCCAAAACCAATAAAAAAACAATAACTATCTGATTATCAATTCATCAAAAAAAAAGCAAAGATATTAGCTGTTCAGCAGGGCTCCAAGTACCCCGCTTAAGGAGATGAACGGATTTGTTTATCTCCTTTTTTATTGAATATAACTAATTTATAACCAACCAATTATAAAGAAAATTTATCGCATCAAAAGCGGTTCGAAAAAATACTATTTTAAATAAAACGATTTTAAGTTCTTTTTTAGAAACCGCATTTTGATATGATTCAAGGCGATTATGGGGTTCGAAATCCCTTTACGTATCTGATCTATTTTATCTCGAGAGTGATCCATACACATTAAATTTCCATTCATTCATCAAAGAAACACTGGCATGGATTTCCATACCAGTGTTTATACGTTTACTCATCACAGTATTCTTTCAATGCCGTGTTAACAGGGATCATATAATAGTTTGACAATATCTTCCTGATATATCGCGATCATATTATACAATCAACATGGTAAATATCCAATGAAGGCGCTCTATTTCGCCAATAACTATTTCATCGTCGAAATAACGTGTAAAACTTGATGGTCAAATACAAAAAAATTTGTAAATCAATATATTAGCACAAGGCATTAATCTTGTCTCCGCTCATCTGCGATAACTGTAGCGTAAACACATAGTTTAACTACAATTCCAGACAAACAATAATTAATCTTAAAAAAATTAAAAGATGAACAGCGAACAATTAATTGAATTAACCCGGGAACTAATTTATCATGCAACGCATTTTGATGTACAATACGTTGATAAAGCCTATGCTGATAAATTACTAATAGTAAAAGTTGATGAAGACGGGGGCGTTGATACAATGAACAAAGAACAACTCATGTCTTTTATACAGCAAAACAAAGATTCAAACGCTGAACCATTTTCTACCAAAACTGAATATCATTACGCAGTATGTGATGGTAACATGGGTATGGTAGTAATTACTCGCGAACTGGTGTTTGAAGGCAAATTGAACAGAAAATATTTCACTGTTATTTGGGAATATCTTTCGGACAGATGGCAGGTGGTTAAAGAATCAGCTGTAGTTCGTATTTGAAAATATTAAAACCGCATTTAGCTTCGGCAGTATCTTTCATTTTCTACAAAGATGAATTAGTTAGCCCGATCGACTTTACTAATTCCACGACCGCACAAATAGGATATCAAATCATTTGTGCGGTCGTTTAGTATTCAAAATATCTGTCCGATTCCCCGATAGCATTTTATTGGATATAAAAATGCACTGCATTTGCAAGCCCCATTCCTTGCATTGGAAAAATTCCTTACCCCGCCATTTGTTTACGTCATCCTGCCTTCTTAACGGCCAATGCGCTGTATTTGGTGCAACATCGGTTAGTTCGGCGATATAAGGTGCAATTGAAATTAGATCAAAACAGCAATATCCTAAAAATCAATTATTTAACACACGGCACAACACTTGTAAAAAGCCTAAAGCCGCCTGGTCGACGGTTCAGGATAGCGTGTACGGACCTGAATCTGGCTATAAATCAAGGGGGGGGGTACAGATTAACACTTAGAAAGATGAATATCGAAAACTGGTTATTCGGATCGCATAGCGATCCTCACAAAAAGGGCGATCAATCGGGAGAAATGGCATCGGAAGATTACGATCCAAATGAAGAAAGCTTTAGCGAAGGAGGCGAATATATGGATGACTCGTTACGGATGGTTGAACAACCTTTACAGGATGAATAAACCAACCCGATCATACCACCGGCGGAGCTCTTTGAAATAGTCCAGGCATTGTGATCACAGAGACCGCGTTAACATTCACATAAAATCTCATTAAACAATATTGCAGTAATGAACGAAGATCATAGGGGAACCATTTTTATTGTTGACATCAGCGGCTATTCGAAATTTGTTGCAGAAACTGAGAATGAGGCAGGTAGCCTGATCATTTGCGCCCTGCTCGAATCAATAATTGAAGCCAATCGTCTATCATTCAATATTTCAGAAATAGAAGGCGATGCCATCCTTTTTTACAGGCATGGTCCGGCCTTCCCGGTTAAAGATATTCTCGCTCAGTTTGAGATTATGCTCCAGGCATTTAAAAATAAACTCGAAACTTTTAAAGATAACTTTCCGCAAACCAGCGCCCTTTCGATTAAACTGGTAGTGCATTATGGCGTGATCGGCAGATTTGCCGTTGGTAGCTATTCCAAACTATTTGGGCAGGCCGTGGTGGAAGCTCATCGTCTACTGAAAAACAGCATTGGTACACATACCTATGCGCTGATTACAAAGGACTATTACCAACAGGACCAGGACGATTTTATCCTCCCTGCTGAAGCTAAGGATATTTGCGAGTTATATGATGTTGGCCGCCTTTGTTATACTTATTTCGCCTACCCTTTCGATGCCGGACCACTTTCATATCTCCAAAGTTTTAGGCTCGGACAAACGGGGACATGAAACCCGGCAAAGAATATTCTCTACTAAAAACAAGCATTTACACATATGAAAACTAAAGAACTTAAACAAAAAATTCAGGATTACACTACAGATAGTAAGTTATCGAAGCAGGTAAAAGATTTTTTAAAAATATTGAACAATCCTGAAACCCCACCGGTCGAAAGCCTAACTAAAGAAGCAGCCCGCCAGGTATTAATAAACGCGCAGGCATCTGTAAATGTTGATCTGTCAGGTATCGACGAAATGGAGAAACAAATTACTGCCGACGGATTCGATATCAAATTGAATATTGTAAGACCTGCGGGTAACACCGAAAAGCTCCCGGTATTTATCTTTTTACATGGCGGCGGATGGATCCTGGGCGACTATCAACCCCATAAACGCATGGTGCGCGACATTGTGGTATTAAGCGGACTTGCCGCGGTGTTTGTAAACTATACTCCGTCACCGGAGGCACGGTACCCAAAGGCTATTAACGAAATATACGCCGCGACAAAATGGGTAGCCGAAAACGGGCAGCAGATCAATGTTGACGGCAACAATATGGCCATTGTCGGCAATAGCGTAGGCGGTAACATGGCTACGGTAACCACTATGCTCGCCAAAGAAAAACAAGGTCCGCAAATCAAGCTCCAGGTAATGCTTTGGCCTGTTGTCGATGCAAGGTTCGACTCAAGATCGTACGAAAAGTTTGGCGCCGACCGCTATTTAACTTCCGCAATGATGCAATGGATGTTTGATCAATACGCACCTGATAAAGAACAACGCGAAGAAATATACATTTCGCCATTAAATGCCACTCTCGAACAATTGCAAGGCCTCCCTCCCGCATTACTTATTGTTGCGCAAAGCGATATTTTACGCGATGCCGCGCAGGCTTATGCACAAAAACTTGACGCTGCTGGTGTACCTACAACTTCGATTCGTTATAACGGCATGATCCATGATTTTGGATTACTGAATGCCCTTGCAACCCTGCCTCAAACACGCTCTGCGTTTTACCAGGTAGCTACAGAATTAAAACGATACCTGAAACCGGCTTAATAATTGAATTATGCACGCCGGAAAATCATATAAACTACCAGAGTTCCTGGTTTGGACGAGGAGAAAAATATACAAGCTCTTTGCACTTGGCCTCATACCCGTTATCCTTTACCAGGTTTTGGGCTTTAAATGGCTTGATATCCCCTGGGCCATTATAGGATTGGTAGGTACCAGTGCCGCCTTCATAGTTGGTTTCACCAATACGCAAACTTACCGGCGAACCGACGACGGGCAACAAATGTGGACCAGCATATTTAGCCAAAGCCGGGCCTGGGGGCTCATCAGTCGGGATTTTTTTAATAATCCCGAAAAAAGTAAGCTGCTTATTTATCGTCACATGGCCTGGCTCACTGTGCTGCGTTATCAGTTACGGGAAGAGCGTATTTGGGAAAGCGTAAATAAAAAACACAATGCCGAATACCAGCAATACTACACAGTACCCGAATGGAAAACACCACTGGAGGGCGAGCTTATAAATTATCTTTCGGATGATGATCTAAGGCGCATTCTCGGCACCAATAATAAAGCTACCCAACTCCTTTCGCTGCAAAGCGAAACCATTAAACAACTGTACGGGCAGGGCGAAATAGCCGTATTACAATTTGTAGAAATGGAACGCGCCATCCGCGATTTTTATACGCAGCAGGCCAAAGCCGAACAGCTAAAAAACTCGCCTTATCCCCGCCAGTATGCTATCATTAATACCTTTTTTGTTTGGATGTTTTGCATCATTCTCCCATTTGGTATGCTGAAGGATTTTGACCAGCTCAATAACGAGGTACATGGCATAATGAAAGGATACATGGTTTGGCTGGTGGCCCCCTTCAGTACGGTGATATCATGGATCTATACATCTCTTGAACAGGTTGGCGAAAGTACCGAAAACCCGTTTGAAGGCAGCGCTAATGACGTACCCATTTCGCAAATGAGCCGAAGCATTGAAATTGAGCTGAGAGAGTTTTTAGGAGAAGGGGAACTGCCTGCCGAGTTAACGGCCCAAAATGACATTATGGTGTAAATAACATCCACCTACAAACATGGAAAAAATTACAGAACCTAAAATAATTTGAAGATGGAAACATTAAACATGGAAATTAAAAACACAGCACCTGTTTTAACCAATCTGTTACAGATTGTTGAAAGCGGTTTGCTGTCAGAAAACATTTACCTCACCCTAATAGACGAAGACTCAGATCAATCTTCATCAGGGTTAAGGATTAATAAGCTGGGAGTAACAGAAGCACCGCTCCCCGAAATTTTGAAACTTTTGGGTATCCGCAGCATAACATTAAATGCCAGTCATGATTTCACTGCGCTGTCAAAACTCGCGGTTACATTACCGCCAGCGCAGGTTGAACAATACCTATGGGCATTTTTTAAGGATGAAACTGTTATCGCAGAACTTCGCTCGCTGTTTAGCAACTGCCGAACTATTGCATTTGATGATTGGGCGGCTATTACAGGCGCCTCCAGCCTTTGGAACGGTTTATTGGCCGATGTCATAAAGCCACTGGGCAAAAAAGATCTTGAATTTATCTTTTACCTCGGCGACCCGGGAAATAAACTTTCCTTCCAGGTAGATGAAGCAATTGATCTCATCAGCGAGTTTTCATATCACGGTCAGGTAACCTTTGCCCTTGATGCAAGTGAGGCAATGAAATTATGGATGGTGTTAAACGGCGTAAACCCCGATACACCTTTGGATGGTCAAACACCATCTGATCTCAACAAAAAATACTTCTCCATTTTCAGAACGATGGATATTAGCCGCCTGCTGATATACTCGGCCGACAATGCAATAGTATTCTCCAGCGACGAGCAATTTATCCTTAGCCGAAAAAAAGTTGAACACCATATTGAAATAAGCGCAAACGCCAGGCAAGACTTTATTGCCGGCTTCAGTATCGGATTATTAAAGCACCTTGATATTGCGCACTGTATTGCCCTTGGCCTTATTGTTTTTGGCTGCAGCGGCGAGTTTAATACTAAACCAGATCAACACGGCCTGCTACTATATATCCAAAACTGGATTAACGATCTGCAAAAACCCGACAGCATACATCTGTACGAATAAATAACAAACCTTAATTTAAATTTTCAATGGAACCAAGAATCAACTTATTTGCTAAAGGGCAAAATGCCCTGAAATCCCTGTTTCAAGCAGGAGCTTACTTAAAACACTCAACGATAGAAGTACCTCTCCAGGAATTGGTATTTTTCAGGGTATCACAAATGAACGGTTGCGCATACTGTTTGGATATGCACTCCAAAGATGCCCGCGCACATGGTGAAACCGAACAAAGGCTTTACGGTATCAGCGCATGGCGTGAAACACCTTATTTTACAGATCGTGAACGTGCTGCCCTCGGCTGGGCCGAGGCCGTAACCAAATGCGAGGTGTCCGACAGCGTTTACGAACGTGTAAAACCTCATTTTACTGAAGAAGAGCTGATCGATCTTACACTTGCTGTTACAACCATTAACACCTGGAACAGGTTTAACCTTTCTTTCCCGCAAGTTGCGGGCACTTACCAGGTAGGTCAGTTTGGTTGATCAATTTTTTACATAGGCCGGATCATTATCGGCCTATGTAAATTTTATACTAAGCACTACCATAATGATAATTAAGAAGCTTGATATGGATAGCCACTCCAATTTTGATACAGAAACGCTGGACGAACTGCTGGCGAAGGCCCCCTTAACAGCGTTACCACAAAATTTTAAACCAATGAAGCCAACGCTGGTGGATACCTCTTTTGACGATCCCGGCTGGCTGTTTGAAAACAAGTGGGACGGCTACCGGGCAATTGCCGTTATTAATAAACACAACACGCGGTTACTGTCGCGTAACGACATTTCGTTCGCCAAATACTATCCCATTATTGATGTACTTAACACATGGCCATGTAACGCGGTAATAGATGGCGAGATCGTAGTAATGGGCAAAAACGGAACAACGGATTTTGGAGCTTTGCAAAATTGGGAAAATGAAAAAGACAGTACGTTAGTATACCAGGTTTTCGATATGCTATGGTACGAAGGCCGGAACCTTATGGGTTTACCGTTAAACCAAAGGCAAGCCATTTTAAAGCACGTTATACCACCAGGCAACCATATTATCCGCCGAAGTATTCCTATTGCCACTAAAGGTAAAGACCTGTTTGCAAACGCCGAAAAGCATGGCTATGAAGGGATAGTTGCTAAACAGGCCGACAGCATTTACGCACCCGACAAACGTTCAAAAGCGTGGCTGAAAATAAAGGTGCAGCGCAGGCAGGAAGTAGTGATAGGCGGTTTTACCAAAAATAAAAGCACCATCAAACCTTTTAGCGCCTTGCTGTTGGGCGTTTATGAAAACGGTAAATTGCGCTTTGTTGGAAAAGTTGGCACTGGTTTTTCCATTGATCAACAGGCTAAAATGCTGCAAAATTTTTCGTCATATATTACAGATACTAATCCCTTTGATATCGAAAATAAAGCACAAACATCACCTTTAACCAAAAAAGTACCGGGCGAAACCTTTACCTGGCTTAAGCCCGAGCTGATTTGTGAAGTTAATTTTGCCGAAATTACCAAAGACGGACTTTTCAGGCAGGCATCATTTAAAGGGATGCGCATTGATAAAAACGCTGTTGATGTAACATTAGAGACGCCTCAAAATACGAAAGAAGCGGTTGTAGAAGAGGAACAAAAAACCGGTAGTCCGCTTTCATCTCATCCAAAGCCTGTTGCTACTTTCATTCCGCGGGGCAATGATTCGGCAACGCTTACTTTTAATGGATCGAAAATCCAGTTTACCCACTTAAATAAAATTTACTGGTTGCCGGAAGCTGTAACCAAACGCGATATGCTGAACTATTATATAGCAGTTGCCGAATATATGCTTCCGCATCTCCGCGACAGGCCGATGTCGTTAAATCGCTTTCCTGATGGTGTTAGCGGCCCGCATTTTTACCAGAAAGACGTTACGGGTAAGGCCCCCGACTGGGCCACAACCTTTGCTCATGATACGGCAAAGGGCGAACATCATAATTATATAGTTGGGAATGATATTTCAAGTTTGCTGTGGATGGCCGGGCAGGGATGTATCGAGATCAATCCCTGGCTTAGCCGTGTAAGTTCGCCAGGAAGCCCGGATCATTGCGTAATAGATCTTGACCCTGACGAGCAAAACACGTTTGATCAGGTAATTGAAGCGGCACTCATGGTAAAAAGAATTGTCGATTCACTTGGCGTTCCGTCGTTTCCAAAAACCTCCGGATCAACCGGCATCCATATTTATATCCCATTAGGTTCCGGATATACTTATGAACAATCGCAAATGCTTGCTAAACTCATTGTATCTGCTGTTAACAGCCAACTGCCTGGTTTTACCACGCTCGAAAGAATGACATCAGCGCGGCATGGCAAAATGTATCTCGATTTTTTACAAAACCGGCCCGAGGCAACAATAGCGGGTGTGTATTCGCTCAGGCCGAAACCGGGAGCTACAGTTTCCATGCCACTGCATTGGGATGAAGTTAAACCGGGACTAAAAATGAGCGATTTTACCATCTTCAACGCCATCGACCGCCTTAAAGAAACCGGCGATCTTTTTAAAGGGGTATTAAATAACGGAATTGACCTACTCCAAACTATCAATAAAGCCCAAAATCTATTTGATGATCAACAAGTTATAAAACCCTCTTCTTTTTAATAAAATACATTAAAGGATAGCTTGCCACCCGCCGTAACGAAGATGACGGGTGCCAGCTTATCGAGGATGTTGTAATGGGTATGCACTTTCCACCCGTTCGTGCATGAATGAACCTACGCCGGCATAGCTTAGCTGTGAAAACCGGTCAGCAACGCGATAGGTCGGCGGGCGGTAACACCTTTAACTATGCTTGTTTACCGATTATCATCAGCAGCTTTGATCCTGCTCATCAATTCCGTAAAAACCGTTATGGATTGAGCGCCGGTTATTGAATACTTTTCCTCGAACCAAAAAAAGGGAACTTTACCTATACCAATGCGTTGGGCCAGATGTTCATCCGCCCTTACCTCTGCCGAATAGCTATTACTTTCCAAAAGTTGTTTCGCGTCGATTCCTATTTCAGCCGCCAGCCCGATCAATTGTTTTTTGTTACCGATTCGCTTTCCCTCTTCAAAATATGCTTTAAAAAGTCGGCCAGCCATCTCCGCTCCTTTGCCGTTATCTGCAGCAAAATGTATTAAGCGATGCGCGTCAAAAGTGTTTGTACGGATCACTTTATCAAAATCAATTGTCAACCCGGCTTTCTGACCAGCCATCATTATCGCGTTAATTGTTTGTTGAGCCCTTAATTGGGATAGTTTATATTGACGCATTAAGGTTGCACATTGTGTTTCATCGTTATCAACTGCTATTTCAGGCTCAAGCTCAAAGCTGCGAAGTAAAACAGTTGGTTGCCCGCCTGCATAAAACTCAATTGCCTTTTCCAAATGCTTTAAACCGATATAGCTATAAGGGCAAGCTATATCGAACCAAACTTCTATTTTCAATGTGTTACGTTTAGTACGGATAACAACCCATAAGATTGGATTGGACAACTTTTATAATATTTATTTCATACTTATAAACCTTATAGTGTAATAATAAGCAGGATGGGATGCGGGATCCGATCCTGTTAAACCACCATATTTCGTGGCCTTGGCTTCCTATCGTCGAAATGAGGTGTAAAACCTTTTTGGAAAATGATACAAATACATAATAATCAATAAATTACCATATGGCACCTCAATTGTTAAGTTCAGTCTCAACACTGCATTAGCTCGCTTGGTTTAGCGTTGCTTAATACAAAACCCAACTGATCAACCATGGAAAGAGACCTAAAGGGCACCATCTTAATAATCGATATCAGCTATTATATAAATCATATAAACTACATAAATGATATCGATAATGAGATGCGTTCATGCATTATCGATAAATTGTTAAGATCAATAATCAGGGGCAACCGCTTATCGTTTTTGATATCGGAGATGGAAGATGATATCATACTTTTTTTTCGCCATGGGCCTGCTTTCCCGACGCGGGTAATTTTACAGCAACTGGAAGCAATTCTTACATCGTTTAGTGCCGAATTGAATTTATTAAGATATTATTTTCCAGCAGCGCATCAGGCGTCTGTTAGGTTCATTATACACTATTGTGCCCCAGGCAACCTGTCAAAAAAAGAGCTCTCAAAGTTACGCGGAACTACGATAACCGGCATTCGTAATTTGTTAAAAAGTAAAGCTGTAATGCCTATCAGCGCACTATTTACAAATCAATACCTCGAAGCGCAGGAGCAGGAAGCTATACCTACTGAGGGCCGGGTTTGCGAATTATATAACGCAAGTACACAGCGTAATTTAACACTACTGGTGGGCACCTTTCCACAAACAGCATAATCCAACCGCAAATATTAATGCCAAATATCAAAATGATGCAAGCGCTTGAGATAGAAATTGTGAATTCGGTCCCGGTATTATCAGCACTCATAAAAACAATAGAACAGGCAGGCCGATCAAAGGATACATATCTGCTCTGTGAAAAGAAAAAAAGAATGACAAGCTTAAAATTTCAGGAAGCATCACAAAATTTATTGGGAATAAAAGAATTAGCGTTGCCAAACTTTTTTAAAAAGTTAGGCATAAGAAGCCTGATGATGTGTGATGGCTATGATATGACTTCATTGACCAAATATGAGTTTATAGTTCTAAACGAAAACAACCATGAAAATACCTGGCATGATATAAAAAATGAACAATTAATATCCGACCTTTTTCTGCTGTTCAAGAAATGCAGGGCCATAACTTTTAACCATTGGACTGATCTGGCTGATACATCCAGCTTGTTGAGCGGGTTATTTAATGACGTAATAAAACCACTTGTTAAACAGCATCTGGATTTTATCTTTTATCTGGACGATCCCGGCAAAAAGTTACTTTTTCAAATAGATAATATACTTCATGTAATTGAAAAATTTAACATGAAGGGGAAGGTCACCTTTGTACTTGATGAGTTTGAGGCGGTTAACCTTTGGATGGTATTGAACGGCGAAATGCCCAATACAACCTTTAATATCAATACGCCAAATGGTTTAAAAAAGAAATGTTTTTCATTGTTGCGAACAATGAATATCAACCGTTTGCTCATCTACTCAATAAATAGCGTGATTCTTTTTTCAGAAGACCAGCAATTCATATTTGCGCGAAGAGACTTTGAGGAGATAGCTGAAATTGCCGCCGACGCCAGGGATAAATTTATTACAGGCTTTAGTTTTGGGTTACTTAGCAAGCTTGATATCCAGCAGTGTGTAGCCCTTGGGCTCATTATGCTGGGTGTACAAACTGAAATGAAGATTCCTGCCGGTACTACAGAACTTCTTTCGTATATTGAAAAATGGATCGCAGATCAGGGTCGAAGTAACGATCAGTATTTGTACCAGTAAATACCGATTTTTGTAAAGCCGATTAGCTAATTATAAAGAAAAAAATTATGAAAGAATTTCTGTTTCTTTTCAGAAGAGATTTTACAACGGCCGAAAAACAGCCAAGCCCGGATGAGTTAAAAAAACATCTGGAGCATTGGCAAGCCTGGTTTGATGATCTTTCGAAACAAGGCATACTTGCCAGGCCTATTCAGCGTTGGGACGGAGCCGGAAAAATTGTTGAACGCGGCAAAAGCGCTACCAATGGCCCCTTTGTAGAAATTAAGGAATCAATTGGCGGCATAATTATTATTAAAGCGCAGGATTATGACGAAGCCGAAAAAATTGCACGGGGCTGCCCAATATTTGAGTTCAATGGTTCTGTAGAGATAAGGATGGGATTCTAATAGATCCATATTTATGGATATTTTATGAGTAAACAAGAGCTGATTCCCAATCTGTTCCGTACCGAGTATCAAAAAATAGTATCGGTACTCATCTACCTATTTGGCGTCGAACACATTGAAATAGCCGAGGATATCGTGAGCGATACTTTTCTTTCGGCGACCGAACTTTGGGATAAAAAAGGCGTGCCTGAAAATCCGATTGGCTGGCTCTATACTGTTGCAAAAAACAAAACCCGAAACTATATCAAACGTCACCAGGTTTTTGAACAAAAATTGGTGGCCGCATTAAAAACAAACGAAACCGCAAGTAAAGAAATTGAGATCGATCTCTCTGTAAAAAACATAGCCGACAGCCAGCTGGCGATGATCTTTACCATTTGCGATCCTATTATATCTGCCGATTCGCAGGTTACACTGGCATTAAACCTGCTTTGCGGTTTTGGGATACAGGAAATTGCAGACGCTTTTTTAACTAACAAGGAGGTGATATACAAACGGATAAACCGCGCCAAAGAAAAACTTAAAGAAGCCAAAATTAAAATTGAGCCCCCCTCGCTTAGCCAGATCGCCAGCAGACTTGATAATGTTTTAAAAACACTTTATCTCTTGTATTCGGAAGGTTATTACTCTACATCACAAAATATCCCTCTGCGTAAAGATCTGTGTGAGGAAGCGATGCGTCTTGCTTTATTACTTGCCGGGAACAACGCAACCAATACTCCTCAGGTTAATGCGCTATTAGCTTTAATGTGTTTTCATTCATCCCGTTTTGATGCCCGGCTAAGTGATGCCGGCGATGCCATACTTTACCTCGATCAGGACGAAAGTTTATGGAACCAGGAATTGATTAATACAGGTCTTTACTTTTTAGATCGATCATCAAACGGCAATCATTTAAGTAAATACCACTGCGAAGCCGGGATTGCTTACTGGCATACCCGTAAAGCCGATTCGCCTGAGAAATGGGAGAATATCCTACGGCTATATGATCAGTTATTGGCTATCGAATACTCTCCTACCGCTGCACTAAACCGTATTTTCGCACTATCTAAGATAAAAGGAAAACAAAAAGCCATAGTGGAGGCTGAAAAGCTGAACTTTACTGACAATGTTTTTTTCTATTCGTTATTGGGCAACCTGTATACTAATATTAACGATGGTAAAGCAATAAGCAGTTATCAAATCGCATTGAACCGTTCAGCTTCCAATTCAGATAAGGCAACGATCCAAAAGAACATCGAACTACTCAAAATAAAAATGGCTAATTAAACCTATGGGTACGTTCAAAATGCCTTTTTGTTATTAATGAAATTGGCAAACCAACCAACACCATATGCCAGACAACACTGATAAGAACAGCACTTAATTCAAACGGGGTTCGCTGAATTTTACTGAACGGAATAACAACGAGGTTCATAAACAGCCAAACGGCAAAGCCCAGTAATAGTCCTGAAATAACAGGCCATTTTCTTAATTGACTTATCACCGGATACGCGTAGAAATAAACAGCGGCAATAACAAATGATATTGCAAAATGCAATAATGTGCCAATAATTACCATCGCCGTACCTCCCGAAAATGCGTCGGAGCCATAAAGCGCGCTCGCTATATACTGCATAACCTGCGCCGGACTGAGGCCAAGCTTAAAATAAAATACTACAGAGGCGGCAGCGCTATCCAGAATGCCTGCAATAATCCCAGCTATTAAAATTGTGCGGATAACATTCGCTCCGCTCCTTTTGCTTTGTTCCATGTTTATTTAAATTGATTTGAAAAACCTAACGACAAGCAGCATTTCATTTTTGGACAAAACGGCTAAATTTTAATCGAAATCCTTTTAGACGGATGCTTAAATCAGATACACTGAGGAAAATATAGCTAAAGGGAGTTAGGCGTTATTTGGTGTCGGAACTCACAGCCGGGCGGTATTTCGTTCGCGCCTGATACCCTTAAAACCTCAATACAGTTGTCACTGAGCGTTTACCATAACTGGCATAGTTTTATATAAACCCCAAGCAGCTTTTAACCTTTCAGAAAAGCCGTTTTAATTTATATGAAAGAAATAATTACCAAACATTTTGCTGAAGATCTTATCACCTTGGCGGGGAATATAGAGGATGGTGAACTGGTAACTGACGAGGAATGGGAAACTACCCTCCTGCTTGATTTTGGTAACGCCATAGCTGCAGTGAAAAGCAAGGAAGATCTTTTTGGTACCGTAAAACTGTTTCTGCGAAAACTAAACATAGTACGTGGATATGCCATAAGGATGATTAACGACGATGGTAAAACCATGAGTACTTATGTACATGACCGTACCGTTACCGCTGCAGATGATCCGCTGATACTTGAAGTTGCAAAGGCCAGATATCCTATTAATGATGGCATCCAAAACATGGTGTTGAATAGCGGCGGCCCCGTTTTTTTAACAATTGATGAAGAAATAGCCAGGGGCTGCAACGCCGGATATCTGCATTTCTGGAAAAGCGTAAGCTTTATAAAGGTTGTCGGGATGCCCTTACAAACCGCTTCTCAAAAATGGGGTATCCTTTGGCTTGCCATGGAAGAACAAAATATCCCGCTTGTTGAAAGCCTTTGCTCCCTCATATCGATCGCTATTTCAAATATTAAAACCAACGAGCAGGTCATGGTTCTTAAGGAAAAATTGGAGCAGGAAAACCGGCATCTCAATGAGCAGCTTGGCCATATCTATAATGCTGAAATTGTGGGTCGGCATCCAAAAATGCAGGATGTATATAAACTGATCTCCCGTGTGGCAGGTGCAACATCTTCGGTATTGATACTGGGTGACACAGGTACAGGTAAGGAGCTCATTGCGCGGGCCATACACCAGGCCTCACGCCGAAGCAACAAATTGATGGTCAAGATCAATTGCGCGGCAATGCCGGTAAATCTGATCGAGAGCGAACTTTTCGGCCACGAAAAAGGATCGTTTACAGGCGCGTTTGAACGTCGTACAGGTAAATTTGAACAGGCGCATAACAGTACCCTATTTTTAGATGAGATAGGTGAGCTTCCTTTAGAACTTCAGGTAAAATTACTGCGGGTTATCCAGGAACGTGAATTTGAACGAATTGGCGGTAAAACTACTATTAAGGTTGATGTGAGAATAATTGCAGCAACAAACCGTAACCTGGAAGAGGAGGTAAACGCCGGCCGTTTCCGGGCGGACCTTTATTATCGCCTAAACGTTTTTCCTATTCAATTACCACCTTTGAGCGAACGTAAAGAAGATATTGTTCCTTTAGCTAATTTTTTTATCGGCCGTTACAGCCGGCAAAACGGACTTGCGATAAAGGGTATGACTCCCGAAGTTGCCCACATGCTGCAAAAGTACGATTGGCCGGGCAATGTACGCGAGCTGGAACATTTAATTGAACGCAGCATATTACTATCAAACGACAGCAAACTCAGAGAAATTCATCTTCCAGGAATTAACAATGATTCATCTGTTTTGGATATTACACCACCGCAGGCCTTGGAGGCTATGGAACGCTATCATATTATCGGTACATTAAAACGTTGCAGCGGAAAAATTGGCGGCGAAGGCGGAGCGGCCGAAATATTGGATATACCATCAACTACCCTCCACTCCAAAATGAGAAGATTGAAGATCACTAAAAAAGATTACAAATAGCCCCGCTTATTATGAAAAAGGCAAAGAAAGAGAAACAAAAAGGAGGCGAAAATGCTAAGTGAAAGCGATGAAAAAAATGGCTATAGAGATGAAATATTACTTTCATTAAAACGAGAGCTGTCCAAAGTAAAAACACAGGCACAATTGATGATAGTGCTTGACAACACCCTAAAAAAGCTGGTAAACTTCAGCCAGGCCGCATTGCTGTCGTGCGTGAACAATGAACAAACTTACAGGATCTTTTTTATGGATAAACCCTCCGGAGGATCTGCGGGATATTCAAGCTATAATGAACTTATCTCCAGATCGTATTCGTTTTGCCATGATTTGCTCGACTTGGTTTCAAGAGCCGACAAGGCGCAAATTTGCGATATCCGTACATTCAATTTATCGGTAGCATCTCAATGGCTTAAGTTAAATTACGCCTCGGGAGCCCGTGAAATACTTGCAAAGAACCTGCCCGACACCCCTGGAGTAAAACATTCCTTTGTACTTTTTGCAGATAAACTTAATTCGTTTAATGACGATGATATACAAGTTATTGAAACAGTAGCGGTTTGGTTGGGTAAAGCCATCAATAACATTGCCGCCTACGAAGTGGTATTAAACAAGGAACGCGACAAAAAATGCCTGCTTAAGTTTGCTACCGACCTGGCCTCGGTAAGAAAAAAAGAAGACCTGGAAACCGCGATTTCCAGTGTATTAAACCAGCTGATGGGAATGAAAATGTGCGTGATACGGGTGATGGAGGATGATGGCATTTCTCTTAGCCGGTACATTTATAATAAAAATGCGGTTTATCCAAACGAGGAATCGGCAATTGAACTATCGCCTCAAAATATCACCATTCATGAGCCCCTGGCAGCAAGGGCCCTTAATGATAAGCTACCCATTATTTTCGATATTGAAGAGGAAAGACGGCATGGCAGGTACCTTACCTATATGAACTTTTGGAAAACCGCCGGATTAAAGAACGCCTATGGCACCCGTTTGCGTGTAGGAAACGAAAATATAGGAACACTCTGGCTCCTGACAAACGAATTGAATACCGACCTGCTAAAAGGCCTTTGTTCGCAAATATCGGTAGCCATATTCAACATTAAAGCCAACGAAAAGTTACTGGCCTATCAAAAGCAATTGGAAATGGAAAACGATCACTTGAAAGAGCAGATCAAAACCATCTACGATTTTTCAGAGATCATTGGCAGCGGCCCTAAAATGGAGAAAGTTTTCCAGCTAATGTCGCGGGTTGTCGATTCTAACTCAACGGTGCTTATACTTGGAGAAACGGGAACAGGAAAGGAATTGATCGCACGGGGAATCCACAATGCCTCACCCCGGAAAAACAAATTAATGATAAAAGTGAACTGCGCGGCCCTTCCACCAAATCTTATCGAGAGCGAGTTGTTTGGCCACGAAAAAGGGTCATTTACCGGCGCTTTTGAACAACGCATCGGCAAGTTTGAACTGGCGCACAACAGCACTTTATTTTTGGATGAAATTGGCGAATTACCACTGGAATTGCAGGTTAAACTACTCCGTGTGATCCAGGAGCGGGAATTTGAACGTGTGGGCGGTAAAGCTACCATAAAGGTTAATGTACGGATCATAGCGGCCACCAACCGCAACCCTGAAAAGGAAGTAGCAGCCGGTAAATTCCGTTCTGATCTGTATTACCGGCTTAACGTATTTCCGATCATTCTGCCGTCGTTGCGTGAGCGCACCGAAGATATACCTGCGTTGGCAAGCTTCTTCCTCAATAAATACAGCAAGCTAATCGGCTGCAAAGTCAATTCAATAGCACCTAAAGTATTGCAGCAATTGAGATCGTATTTATGGCCCGGAAATGTACGGGAGCTGGAACACATTATTGAAAGAAGCATTTTGATGGCTAATGATAGCGTATTGCGTGAGGTACATTTACCCCATGCTAAACAGGGCGATAAACAAACAGTTGCTCTCTTTAATCAAACCATCGAGGAAATGGAACGAAGCCACATCATCAACATTTTGAAACAATGCGAGGGTAAAATTTCGGGGATAGGTGGTGCAGCCGGGGTATTAGCCATACAGCCAACCACGCTGCACTCTAAAATGCGAAAATTAAATATTACCAAAAAGGAATATTTCAAGCAAATGCAGTAACCTTTGCCATTGAGCAAACAAAACAACAACGGATTCATTAAAGCAATGAATCCGTTGTTGTTTTAGGAGCCTGAACTCCGGAGATGTAAAACTAAAAGGCCTGCCCGACATCCCGGGTAAAAGCAATTATTTTTGCACCAGACAATAACGTCCTTTTAGTTATCATTAAACCGTCGATTTAAATTGTATCGCCATCTTTAAGCTTTCGGATAGTAACATGTTGTTTTAACCCGGCCTGATCAAGCGTTTTATCAACTTCAGGAAACTCGTTGTATGTTGGCGGGTTATTAAATTGGGCGTAATGGATAGGCACCAGATATCCTGCTTTTAAAATGCGCGCGGCGGTAACCGCCTGGTCGGGGTTCATGGTACCGCTCATATCGCTGATAAGATCCTGGCCGGGCAACGAGCCAACAACACCGTTTACCGGCAAAAACGCTGCGTCAAATGGCCCAAAACGTTCCGCAATAGTCCACCAGTAACCATGCCAGTTGGTATCTCCGCCGTGAAAAACGGTATGGATCCCATCGCTAATGACGTACGAAACCTGGTCTTCGCCAACCCAATCTACGGCAGGTACTGGAGTTACTTTGAACTCACCTACATAAAACGTATCGTAAAGCCTGGCTATCGATGCTCGTAAACTTATGTTCACCGCGCTTTTGCGTACTTGCTCCGGCCCCCAAAGCAAACCTTTATCCGCCAACAATTGCTTTAACAGCTGCTCATCATAGTGGTCTGCATGGATGTGGGTAATAAGCACATTAGCCATATTGGCTTTTGGATACGGCACCGGGAACGCCGGAAATTTTGCCACGCCAACAAATGGGGATATCACATCAAGATTTTGTAAAGGGTCAATGTAAAGGGTCGTATCGCCGCTTTCAAGCATCAGGCCCGCCCAGGATAATTTTGTAATTTTCATATTTTTCGGTTGATTTTAAATTCATTGTATCAACAATCACATGGGCAAAAACACAAAGTGTTTAAACCTGATGCCTTATTAACAATACAAAGTTCCCTTAACCATTTAACCGAAACAATGGACAATGAGCCCCAAACACTGGCTTTTTTACCCCTGCAACAGTCAGCGGTTACAACAAAAAACCGCTCCCTCAGGAGCGGCTATATCAGGAGGCCTTACGGTTCTAACTGGAAAACCTGCCGGCATTTAATTTGAGTTACATGAACCTACCTCAACATCTCCTGAATATGTCGTATCGATTTAACTAACCGATATGCCGCCATCTACGGGCAGCACTACCCCGGTAACCCAATTAGATCCCGAATCAATCAATAGCGCTGTGTTGGCCACAATATCTTCAACATCTCCTCTTTTTTGCAGCGGGATAGTTTTTGCTTCGCTTTGCTGGATGGCGAGAATGATATCTGCCGCGAGGCCGGCATTTTCCAAAACAGGAGTATCTGTAGGCCCGGGAGCAACACAATTTACGCGGATGCCGAGCGGAGCCAGTTCCAACGCCCATATTTTGGTAAGCATATTAAGACCGCTTTTTGCCGAGCCATAAGCACTGAGTTGCGCGTAAGCTTTGATACCGTGACTGCTGCTTACGTTAATGATTTGCCCTTTGGTGACCGACAAAAATGGCACGCAACCCGCCGCCAGTAAACTGGGTGCTATCAGGTGAACCTGGTACATCTCTTCCAACTGGTCGCGGCTTATTTCAGGTAATGGTGTAAGCGCTACGTGGCCGGCATTGTTAACCAGCACATCAAGTTTGCCATTCCACTCATCTTTTATGAAATCGATAATTTTGCTTTCCTGGCCATTTTTCAGGCTATCATATACTATGGTATAAATTCCGGGCAATTCTGCCGCGAGTTTTGATAATTTCGAGTTGTTTCGTCCGGTTATCAATACCTGCCAGCCTTTGTTATAAAAATGTTTGGCAAGCCCCTCTCCTATGCCCGAAGATCCTCCTGTTATTACAATGTTCTTTTGCATTTTCTGTACATCTAAAATTTGAGTTATTATTATTTGTTAAGATCAATGTCTGCCGCAACTCACTGATAAAAGCGGTATTCTCTTGATTAAATTATTTAAATCCCACTTCAGGCAACCGCGTTAAAAGAACCCTGAAAATGAAGTCTGAATGTTTGCGGGGCTGCTTTAACCTGTTTGCTGAAAAAGCGAATAAAATAAGAAGGGTCCTCGTAACCGAGCTTGTAGCCAATTTCCTTTACCGAGAGATGCGTATAAACCAAAAGCCGTTTAGCTTCCAGTATAATTCGCCGCTTTATAATTTCATTGGGAGTATAACAACTATGCTTACAAACCCTTTTATTCAATGCTTTTGCGCTGATATTTAAAATATTAGCATATGATGCCACATCATGGTATTTAAAAAAATTACGTTCAACCAACTGAATAAAGAACCTGCAAAAACCTGAATCCTGCTGAGCCGACAGATCGGTTGCTCCCTTCATGTGTTGACAAATACGCGTGGCCTTGATGATGACCTGTTTTAATAAAACGCGCACCATCTCTTCCTGGTTGATATCATTTTGGGTTATCTCCCGCCTTATCTCATCAAAAACAGACAAGATCGACTTCGAATCTGCCGTGTTAAGTGTGATAGAGGGTACCTTTTGCACTTTATCAAAAAGCATTTCATCAAATGCTATTTCCTGATCGTGCAGGCGTAGTCCATAAAAATCATGGTTGTAGTATATGATGCTGCCTCTAAAACTTTCGGCAAGCCGGAGTATTTGCCCTGCTGTTACAAAAACTATCGCATCCTGTTTTGCTGCAAGGTCTGTAAAATCGATATTCAATTTGCTCCCCTCCCGTACATATACTATTTTAATAAAATCACTGAGCTGATCGATCAATTGATCTGGATGGTTTTGTGCATAAAAATCCAGGATCCCAAATCTTTTAAGTTTTTTTTGTTTGAAGTGCTGCATCTTGATAATCTGTACTGGCGGCAATGCCGCTCTGCGCATTGAATTACAATCCACATACCACATTAAAAATACTTGATTATCAACAACATAAATCAAAATCATCTTACACAACACACCTAATACAGCGGATCAAAAAGCACTTTAACGATATTGCGAGCAATTGCCATCAGGATGCCTGCGATAAGTAATCCGTTTTTGAGATCTTCAGCTTTTTCATTTTAGCATGCAGCGTAGTTGAGGGGGTGCCTAACACATCTGCAGCTCCGCCCGATCCGGCTATTTTGCCTCCACATATTTTAAGTGTTTGGATGATGTGGGCGCGCTCAATTTCTTCAAGAGTTTGATTAACAGACAGGTCTTTTCCAAAACGGGTTTTAGGCAGGTATATCTCTCTCAACGTGCTGCCGTTGGTTAACAAAACGCTTCGTTCTAACAGGTGCTCCAGTTCTCTTACATTACCGGGCCATAGGTAACTTTTTAATTCCTGCATTACCTTACTTGATATAGCAGTTACTTTTATTCCGGTATTTTTGCTGTGCCGGGCAAGGAAATAATTAGCCAGCTGGGCTATATCTTCGATCCGGTTCCTTAAGGGCGGCAGGCTGATAGGGAAAACATTGAGCCTGTAGTAAAGATCAGCCCTGAAACGCCCGGCATTTACCTCCTCTTCCAGGTTACGGTTTGTTGCCGCAATTATCCTTACATCAACCTTAATAGTAGTTTTACCGCCAATCCGTTCAAATTCACGTTCCTGGATAACCCGCAGTAATTTTACCTGAAGTTCTAAAGGAAGCTCACCTATCTCATCTAAAAACAAGGTACTGTTATGAGCCTGTTCAAATTTGCCTATCCGTCGTTCTACCGCCCCGGTGAACGCGCCTCTTTCGTGCCCAAAAAGTTCGCTTTCGATAAGGTTTGCCGGAAGCGCGGCGCAATTAACTTTGATCATTAACTTATCCTTTCGTGGCGAGCTCTTGTGGATCCCACGTGCCGCCAACTCCTTGCCTGTCCCTGTTTCGCCGGTAAGCAGCACCGTCGAATTTGTTTTGGCAACAATTGACATTAAGTGATAAACCTGTTGCATTTCGGGGCCGTTGCCAACAATTTCGGCCGCATTGTAAATGGTATTTATCTGCTCTTTCAGATGATCATTTTCAACCTCAAGCATGCTTTTGTAGGTAATAAGCTGCTCATTAACCAACACATTTGATATCGCGGTGGAGATCTGCGCGCAAATCCCTTTCAATATCGGCAGGTTGACAATGTCTGTTTCCATAAAAAGTACCCCAATATCTTTATTTCCTGTTCGTAGGGCCACACCGAGCATCTTTCTTAACCCCATATCACTCCAGGTGCGCACGTATTGAGGAACAACAGCACGGCGCATTTCTTCATTAGTGATAAAAAGGACGGGCTCAGTGTTGCTCAATACCTTATCTTGTATGCCATCTTTTATAGGAAATTTCGCGGCGATCATTTGCCTGAATTCGGGATCATCTTTAAAAGTGTTAGTGCTGTCATAGATGTACGTGCTGGTTGTTGCCCCATCGCAATTGATTAGCCTGACAGTATATCCTTTTACCGAACTCAGCTTTTTTACTGCCCTTTCTACCGCCGCCGACAAATCGTGTTTGCTGCGTACAGCAGCAATGTCATGGCTAAAATCCAGCAGGAAAGATTTTTCTTTTTCCTTATTGGCGATCTCCTCATTTGCCGCGATATTACTTGCCGCCGTAAATAATTGACTGGAAATGCGTTCAACAATATTTAAAGCTGCAGCATCAAATGCCCCCTTTTTATCAGCAAATAATATCAGCCCCAGTTTGTGTTCGGCTTTACCAGGGAGGATGTTGACCACCATTTCACGGGCCCCGGCGGCATAGTTAAGTTTAAACCAAAGGGGTGCCTTATCCAGGTCAAATAAAGTCATATCGAGCACAACGGGACCTTCACTATCTGACGCGGCATCATAAATACCATCATTAACCAGGTTTGGCAACTCAACGGCTTCACCGTACTTAGGGAATTTTTGTGTGGGTGAATCCGGGTCCGTTACATATACGCTGTAATATTCTTCCGCTTTGTCTACAATAGTCATTACATTATGCGTAAACTTTACAAGCTTTTTAAGGCCGGCATTAACAACGGTAAGCAGGTCTTTTTTGTGGCGTACTGTTACCAGATTATTGCTTATATCCAGTAAAACTTCATTAACCCACTCTTTAAATTCAATTTCTTCATTTATTTTAATGTTGGATACCGCGCTGGAAAGCTGCGGGCTGATCATCGATATAACAGCCTTAAAATCGTCAGAAAAAGAACCCGGACGGTCTGAGTAAACCAATACATGCCCGATAGTTTCCATTTTGCTTTTCAGCGGCACTATCATAGCTTCTTTTATCCCGCATTCGTAATTCACCTTTAAAAAACCTGGAATACCTGGCTTGTTTATGATATCATCCAATAAAAACGATACCGGTATATCAGAACCATGGGCCTTACTGATAAATGGATCATCAAGAACAAAGCGAGAAGCAAGTAACGATGGTAATTCGTCGCGGTGTTTGATCTTTAGCGCCTCTCTGTCAATTAAAAAAGGATAATAGGTTTGCTTTTCCTTATCTACCAGTGATACCACCGCATGTGTAAAATAAAACAAGCTTTTAAGCCCCGATGAAAAAACCTTGATCAAATCTACCTTAGTCCTTACTTTGGTAATGTCATTACTTAATTCAAGCAGTACCTCTTTCTCTTTTTCATAGCAGTTAACGTGTTTTTTAAGTGTTCTAAGGAAACTCTTTTTATCTGTCTGTTGATTTTCGAAATCATCTATTACCTTTAAAAATCCGGGCTTTTCCATCTTGCAAAAAATTGGGTAAGGGGTACACCATGGCAGGTATTGCCGCTGTGATAAAGACGGCCGGCAAAAACTGCGATCATAAAATAATGCCGTGGCGGGTTCAAACATTAATGGTTTGTCTAGGCGATCTGTCTTAAACCGTATTTTAACAAACGATTTCATATCTGGCACAATTCACATCCATTCAATCCAGGATCACCACGCCTCAAATCCCACCCTCGGATAATCCCACCACCGGCATTTATAGGTCATTGACAATCGACTTTCCAGAATTGGACATGCCGGGTAAAAATTATCTAAACCGGGTTTAAACGCTGAGTAATAAAACAGAATGCCCCCGAAGTTATTCCGGAGGCATTAACTTTAAAATGATGATAAAATAACTATTTAAGCGCCTTTTTGATCTCGGAAGCAACCTGCAGCATGGCGGCCCTTGTGCCGGGTACATCGGCAATTGGATTAAGCAAGCCAAAGTCATGGATCATGCCGTTGTAACGTACTGATGTAACTTTCACCCCAGCTTCGTCAAGTTTACGGGCATATGCCTCACCTTCATCACGTAACACATCGTTTTCGGCTACCAAAATAAATGCCGGTGGTAAGCCTTTTAACTGCTCGTTGGTTGCTTGTAATGGCGACGCATAGATTTGTTTACGCTCATTAGGATCGGTAGTGTAATTATCCCAGAACCATTGCATCATTTTTTTGGTAAGAAAGCGCTGCGTACCGAACTGGTTGTATGATGCGGTTTCAAAACTGGCATCGGTAACAGGCCACATCATAACCTGCAGCTTAATTTGCGGGCCTTTTTTATCCTTAGCCATCAAGGCTACAGCCGCGGTCATGTTACCACCAACGCTGTTGCCAACTACAGCCAGGCGTCTGCCATCAACACCTATTTCTAATCCGTTGGCGGCAACCCATTGCAGGGCCGTGTATTCCTGGTTAATAGCCGTAGGGTAATGCGCTTCGGGCGAGGGCGTATAATTTACAAAAACGGCCGCCGCGCCAGAATTAACTACAAGGTCGCGCACCAGACGCTTATGGGTAGGAAAATCGCCTAATACCCAGCCCCCACCGTGGATAAAAATAAATACCGGCAATATCCCTTTGGCGTTAGCAGGTTTAACCACATCTAAAACCAGGCGGCCTCCCCCGGCAGTAATGGTTTTCTGGCTTACCTTAATATCTGAGTAATCAAACTTTACCGATTCCTGGGCACCTGTAAGTACAGCCCTTGCCTCAGCCGGGGTAAGCTCTTCAATTGGTTTGCCTTTACCAGAATTGAGCACATTTAAAAAAGCTTTGATATTGCTTTCGATGTGTGGATCCTGCGCCGGATCAATAGTTTGCGCGGCAACATTACCGCAAACAATCGCCACAAAAAAGGACGCTAAAATTGTAATTTTTGTTTTCATTTTTTGAGTTGGTATATGAGTTTAACTCTGCTAAATTACCCTGTCCAATTAAGCCACTCAATGCACATACGGCTAAAAGCAATGGACTTTTTTCCCGCGTCGACAAAAGCAACCATCTCAAAAAGCTTATCATTAAATAAAAAAGCCCCACCGCTTTTGCGCGATGGAGCTATAAAATTGTTTATCAAGGCAAATAGGGTCAGCTTATTTTTTCTCCGATGCGGCAATGATCACTTTAGCTACAGCATCCGGATGAGATATGAAAACCACGTGGCTCCCTTTGATCTCTGTAGTGCGTGTATTTGAACGCTTGTACATATTACGTTCGATTTCTGGATTGATGCTTTTATCTTCGGTTGCTACAATGCCATAAGCCGGTTTGGTTCTCCAGGCAGCATCTGCAACAGGGGTTTCAAAGCTTCCGCCAAAAATGGGCTCCTGCGAGGCGAACATAAAGTCGGTTTCGGCCAGGCTTAAGTCGCCGGCGAAACCTGCATGAAATTTGGCTTTGTCATAGTAAACAAACCCCTTTTCGTCTGGCGGCAAGATACCGTACTCGGGCAATGTAGGCGCAGTTGCGGCCCACTTCAAAGTATTTTCACCTTTGTCAGGTTGGTAGGCTGCAACATAAACCAAACCGGCAACTTTAGGGTGCATACCAGCTTCGGTAATCACTACACCACCCCATGAATGACCTACTAAAATGACAGGGCCATCCTGTTTATCCAGAATGCGGGTAGTTGCATCCACATCATCTTTAAGTGAAGTAAGCGGAATTTGTACAGCCGTTACATGGTAGCCCTTTTTGGTAAGGATCTCAAAGACACCTTTCCAACCCGAGCCGTCGGCAAAGGCCCCATGCACAAGTACAACGTTTTTGATCTTTTCCTGCGCGTTTGATAAAACTGGCGGTAGCAACAGGTAGCTCAGTACGAATGCCGCGATAAGTTTCCGGCCCATACTTAATTTCGATTGGTTTGATTGTTTCATTTTCATAGTTATTTTTTGACAAAGGTATTTTGTGCACAAAGGCTCATCAATGGACAAAGAGATGCTACTAATGGACATTTTTCCCGCTTCAATTTGTTGACAGCTGGAAAATGATCTGTTTTGGCGGCCTCAGAATCCACTGGGCAAAAAAATAGCGGGATGTTCTCCCGCTATAAAATAATAAACCGTGTTTTAATTTACTTTACTTTGTTAAATGAGCCCTAAGCATCCAGGCCATTTCTTCGTGAGTTTCCAAAAGCTGGGTAAGGTAATCGCTGGAGCCCATGTCCTGATACTTTTCGGCAAAGGGTGTGATATTACCTCGCAAAAACATGATGATACTTTCGTGGTCGGCCAATAGTTCTTTGATATAGCCCTGGCTATTATTGCCGTTTTCAAGCTTTTCGGTTAAATGGGTAAGCTGCAAAAACTGGGTTAATGTAGCCGGGGCATAGTGACCAATTTTGCGCATCCGCTCGGCAACACCATCAACTACTTCTTCAAGCTGTTGATATTGCGATTCAAAAAATACGTGAACGGTGTGAAAGTCGGCGCCCTCAATGTTCCAGTGAGCGTTCCTGGTTTTAGTGTACAGGATAAATTCGTCGGCCAATAATTTTGCCAACTCGTCGGATACCGCCTTTCTGCCGGCTTCGTTAATTCCAATGTTAGTTTTCATGTTTGATGTATTGTTGTTTTGTTGATTAGTTCGTAGTTATTCTGATCTCAGTTGTTTTTTATTAGTTTTTATCATCCGTAAAATTGTTATACCAATGCGTGCCATCGCAAAACGGTTTGTTTTTCGAGCCGCCGCAACGGCACAATGTGTAATGCTCCTTTGATGCACCTGCCAGAAATTCGGCATCCAGTTTTATGCTTCCTTTAACACGGTAAGGGCCATTCTTCGAAACTGTAATCGTTGGCTCGTTAATTACAGGCTGGTTTAAACCTGGGTTGGCAAAGCTGAAGCTTAATGCTCCTGAAGGGCATCTTTTTGTTTGCTGACTGATCCTTTCACCGCCGGCGGCCGTTTGATCAACAAAGGGTTCTTTTCCAAGCCTGAAAACTTCGGGCAGTTCATCGGTACAAAAGCCCGAATGCTGGCAAATACCGCGGTTATCACATACCGTAAAATCGGTAGCGGGATATTTATCCAACCTATCGGGCGTTCTGCCGGGTAGCTTGCTGCTATCAAAACCTATGCGGGCGTGGGTGCCGTCACAAAAAGGTTTATTTGCCGAACCACCGCAACGGCATAAAGCCATCTGGGGTTCGGCCGGTAACCGTTCCCCTTTCGAGTTGAGTAAGTTACTTACACCTTTAACCAGGTATGGCCCATTGGCAGAGGGATTAATTTCGGGCTCAAGCTTTGCGGAATCAGCAAATTCAACCTTAGGAATTATTTTTTGTGCCTGCACCGTTTTTTTTATAAAAAGCTCGGAAAGTGCCTGCAACGCCGCCGAAGCCTCTTTAACTTCGGGCGGTGAAGTTTTCTGTTCGGCCAATGCTGTGGTCTCTTTTGCGAGGTTAAAAAGCCGCTCGCAGAAAAACACCCATGCCGATTCTTTATGCGGCAGCAAGGTTATATCCCGGTTATACCCAAACCCCGGACCAGCCATTAACGCCGCATTTGCAGCGTCGCCGAGAGGCATTTTGGCAAGCGCCTCGCCCATTGGGCGTATCACAGTGGTCATAATCCGCAGGGTGGCCCTTGATAGCATTTCCAGCTCTTCCTCGGTTTCATCGGTATGGGCAAAAAAGCGGAGCAGCATTTGTAGCATGGTATCGTAACTCATGTTAAAAATATCTGCAGCGCAATGTGTATCGCTGTCAAGTATTAACGTGCCGTCGGTTGTATCGTCATAAAACCGGGTCATGGGGTTCGAAGCCATTTTCCTTACCGGCTCAAACACGGTATTGGTATTCTCAGCTTTTTCCAGTTCGCTGATGAACTGCTTCCTGATAGTATCAAATACCTCAAAATGGCAATCGGGGTGTTGTTGCGTGGGGGCTTCTCCCTGCTCAACTATCATTTCAATAGCCTGTAATGCAGATTCCCGGTTTACCACCGGAATTAATTTGCCGCTCAAATCAACATAGCGGGCATTTGCCTGCGCTTCTTTTGGCCCGATAAATAGCACATCTTCCGGAATACATTTAAAACCCGATGCCACCTTGTGATAAAACTCGCCTACGGTTGTAAAGTCAATTTCATAAGGCTCCTGAAATTTAAAAGCCTCGGGGCCAAAACGTGCTACCAATTCTGGTTCGGCCTTAAACTGCCTGGGTTTCAATTCAGCATATTCTAATTCCTGTTCCCTAACAACTTTATTGCGCAGTTCATCATATTGAGCATGTAAAACCGGTTCAAGCACGCCCTCTTCGGGTAATTCAAATATTACCAGTCGTTCAATTGTTGCAAGCGAGAAAGGTTCAAGCGTTAACTTAATGCCAAAAGGAAAAGCGGATACAGGTAATGGGAAATTTGCCCGCTTAAAATTAGGCGCACCGCCTATAGCTGTAAGCATATTGTTAACCTGGGCAAGGTGCAGCATCTCTTCAACTGCTACCATAGCAAGCTTTCGCTTCCAGGTTTTAACCATGGTGAGTTGCTCTTCCGTCATCCCCCCTTCATCAAGGTTCGATTTTAGGGAATATGCTGCATAGAGATAAACACAGGCCAAACCATGCTCCAATTCGGCCGCCCTCGAGAGTAAATAAATAAGCTCCTCCCTGCTTTCTACGTCTTTAACTACTGATTCACGTTGAGTTGGGTTATTCATATTTTAGATGTTTTAATTTGCAAAATTATTGAAACCGGACCTGCTTAAAGGAGACCAGACAGGCACCCTGCAGGTAATCCAGGCGTCTGTACTAATCGCCATCACAAATGCGTTATCCGTAATGGCGGTTCAAAATCAGGAAGTTAACCTGACCAGGATATCTATAGCTTTTGAAATCTCTTCTTCAGAAAGCGAAGCGAACCCAAAACGGATTCCGTTATCATTCGGATTGCCGGGAAGCCTGAACGACATACCGATCATGCAAAGCCCTGCATGGGCAGCATCTTTAATTATTTTGTTTACAGGATATTGCTGCTTAAATCTAAGCCATACAGCCATTCCGCCAAGCGGCCGGGTAAATTCAACAGCGTGCGATAATTTTTTGATAAGCAGATCGCAAATAAAGTCACAGCGCCGGGCGTATAACTTGTTCGATCGGTTAATGTGCCGCACCAGGTCGCCGTTGATGATCATCTGTGCCAGCATAAATTCAATAAAAGTGTCGCCTCTCAAATCGATCAATCGCTTCAGATCGGTTGCTTTTTTTACAATATCGGGTGTAGTTATCATGTAGCCAACTCTTATTGAAGGAGCAAGCAGCTTGGTAAACGACCCAATGTAAATTATTTTCCCACCATGAGGAGCACTGGCCAGGGGAAGGATCGGGTTATTGGTATAATGGAAATCGTAACCGTAATCATCCTCAATTACATAAAACCCGTACTGTTCAATCAATTGAAGCAATCGTCGCCTTCTCCCCACCGACATGGTTATAGTAGTGGGATGATGCAAATGAGGAACTATATAAAGCATTTTTACCGGCGACTTTTTAAGGATGTGTTCCAGTTGATCCAGGTTGGGCCCTTCATTATCAATTCCTATTTTTGAGATACGGGCACCGGTGTTTTCTATAATCTCGTCGGCATAACGATAATTAGGTTCCGTTACCACTACATGATCACCTTTGTTAAGCAATACCGTAGCCGCTAAATAAATAGCCATTTGAGCCCCGCGGGTAATTAACAGGTCGTCCTTACGGATGTTTAAACCCCTGGTTTCGTTTAAAAACAAGGCGGTTCCTTCTTTGAGTAGCGGCAGGCCGCCATGGTCTCTCAAACACATCAATTGTTTAATTCTGGCACTGGTGGCCTTATCCCTGTAAACTTTACTGATCTCATTAAAAGGCGCGAGTTCTGCGTCGGGAAAACCATCATTAACCACAATATCCGAGCTTTTGGTTAGCCGGTGCTCCGGTTGCAGTGCAGCTTGCAAGGCGAGGTTTCTTGATGTAATATTATCGGGTGATGAAAAAGAGTTGGGTGGTTGAAATGACCTTGGCTTAATTACCGGTAGTTCGGGTGTTACGCGGTAGCCCTTCCTGTCCACGGGTTCTATCCAGTCTTCTGTCATCAGCTCTTCGTATGCATTGATAATCGTTTTACGGTTAACCGTAATAAATTCGGCCATTTGCCTGGTGCCTGGGAAGAAAGTACCTGGCGGAATTAAGCCTTCCCGTATAAGGCTGATGAGGCGATTGGTGATCTGCCTGTAAACAGGAATCTGGTTTTGCTTATCGATTACTATCAGGTTGTGGTAAGGAAGCATCGTATTTTTATAATTAAATTGATTTGCCGCCCTGCTTTGAAAACTACATTAAAATATCATCAATGCAAGACTCAGCAGTTTTGCAATGCGCATACCAGTATATAACTATTTAATTTTCAATCATTTATAAATACTAGCCATTCTAAATGACTCCATATTTGGTACCCCGATATTCTCTTACACCATATAAAGCGGAAATTTTACCATAAAAAACGCCCGCCACTTAATAATGACGAGCGCCCAAACCATAAAACATAAAAAGATGAACTATGCCTTTTTAGGCTGGTTCACATACCAATTTTCGAAATTGATATTAAAGATTTTAGCATCGTTGCCCGGCACTAACATTTGGTCATTCAGTTCCACTCCATAATAACTTGCATGTACGTCAGCAACAACTTTACGCGGATCGCCATTTTTGGTCAGATATTGCTGAACAAGGTCTGAAAGATTGAATTTATCAGGACCAGCTATTTCTACAGTTTTATTAAGAGGATCCATCAATGCTACTTTGGCAACAGCAGTAGCTACGTCAGCAGATGCTATTGGCTGAATATGAGCGGGTGACAAACGAACAGTATCGCCATCAGTTGCGGCGTTGGCAATCCCACTTAAAAACTCAAAAAACTGTGTAGAGTGTATAATTGAATAAGGAACACCAGAGGCTTTGATCAGATCTTCCTGTGCCTGTTTTGCACGAAAATATCCGCTTTCCTGTAAACGATCAGTTCCAACAACCGATAAGGCGAGATGGTGTTTAACGCCTGCTGCAATTTCGGCAGCAAGCAGGTTTTTACCCGATGTTTTGAAAAATTCCATTACGGCGGTATCTTCAAATGAAGGAGAGTTTGCAACATCTATTACCACATCTGTTCCGTCTAAAGCTTCGGCAAGGCCTTCGCCGGTTATTGTGTTAACACCTGTTGCCGGCGAAGCAGCTATCACTTCATGCCCCTGATCTGTAAGTTTATTTACAACTTGCGAACCTATAAGCCCGCTGCCTCCTATTACTACTATTTTCATAATTTGTATTTTTTAATGGCCTTTGTAAGCCGTTTTATAATTTTTTTTTATTGATGATGCAGAAAATGCTCCCGATAAACCTTTTCATCAAAGCCAAACAACAGAAAGTTTTCGTCTTCAATAACCGGGCGTTTGATAATGGCCGGCTCTTCAACTAATAGCGCAAGCGCGTTTTCACTGTTTTTTATCGACTCCCTAACTTCTGCGGGCAATCTTTTCCAGGTAAGGCTCTTTTTATTGAGAAATGTGGCGTAACCGGATGTTGCGTCCCAGCCTTTGAGTTTACCTGGCGAGATCCCCTCCGTTTTGAAATTTTGAAATTCAAAATCTACGTTTTGAGCTTTTAGCCAGGCCAAAGCCTGCCTTGTACGCTTGCAGGTGGTTAAACCATAAACTTTCATAACGTTGGTTGATGTGGCTGATGGCTGTTTATTTCGCTGCGGTTATGAATGGTAATTCTTTAGGCCCGATGAAGTACACCAACAGTTTAGCTTCTTCGGTTTTGCTCATATTTTTGCTTTCGGCATGCAGGCCGTTAGGATCTTCCCAAAACGCTTCGCCTTGTTTGTAAATATGGGTTTTGCCATTAAAAGTTGAAGATATATTTCCTTGTAATACATAGGCTATAGTAGGGATCGGGTGTCTGTGGGCTCCGGAAACTTCGCCGGGTGCAAACTTCACGATCACCATTTTAACTTCCTGACTTTTAATTTGCGGCGTGGTGATGATTCGTTTAAAAATAACTTCAGGTTCGTACTGTGTAACATTCACATTAGCACATTTGGGGTCCTTTTTTGCTTGGGCGCTAACGCCTAATGCAGCGCAGAACGCCAATAAGGTTAAACTTATTTTTTTCATAATAGAATAATTATACCCAAACCCGTTATTGAGTTTGTAAGACAAAATTAGGTGGTGTAAAAGTGCTTAAACTGGTCCAGGGGGAAGCCGGGAGAGGGTCCAACTGGTATTGCCGGGAAAAGGGCGCAAAAGGAATTAATTATGATTTGAAAGAAATATCAATGGTAATAAAATTCAATTTCAGAGCTCGCTGACTGGTATTGGCGATGAAGTGTTTTCTATTTTGAATTGAATGGTTATAGTAACGCCATCGTCGTTTCTAATCTCAAAAGCCCCCCCTAATTGTTTGCTGAGGGCTTTCATCATTTCCATACCCAATGACGAGGTTTTGGCCAGGTTAAAATTGGGTGGCAGCCCCCGGCCATTGTCTGTAACGCTTAGGGTAATATTCTCAGGTGATGATAGCAGTGCTTTAAGATAAATTTCACCCCCATTTTCATCAAAGGCGTATTTAATGCTGTTGGTAATGGCCTCGTTTAATATCAGGCCCATGGGCACGGCCTGGGAGATATCCAGGTTTACCGCGTCCAGTTCTTCTCTGAATCTTATTCTCCGCCTGTTACAATCGTAACAGGTGTTCAGGTACCGGGCCAGATCATTAATATAATCGGCCATTACAATGGTGGCCACGTTACTTTTATTATAAAGCTTTTGATGTATAATGGAGATGGCTTGTACCCTGTTTCGGCTGTCCTTTATAGCCTCAATGGCATCGGTATTTTGCAAATAGGCTGATTGAGTATACAGTAAGCTCATCACTATTTGCAGGTTATTTTTAACGCGATGGTGCACCTCTCTCAATAGCCACTCCTTTTCTGTGATCAGGTCTTCCTGCCGTTTTAATAAAGTGTCTTTATCGTTTATTAGCTTTTCCTTTTCTTCAAGCAGGGTTGATAATTTATTGTTTTGACGGTTGATCTCATCCTGCTTCTTTTCCAGGCGGATATTGCTTCGCTGTTTACCCCGGTACGCAACATATATAACACAGGCAAATACAACCGCTACTAAAACACCTGCGAGGGTGATGTTGCGTTGCTGGTTAACCTTTTCCAGCTTATTTTTTTGCATCGTAGCGCTATTATTAAGTGCCTGGATGGTTTTATCTTTTTTAATGGAATTGTAGCTGGCCTCTAACTCATTGATCTGTTTTACTGTGGCCGCGTTGGTTAACGAGTCCTGCATGAGGCGAATTTGCTGAAACTCCTTTAGCGCTAATGCAAAGTTGCCGGCTGCCGAATCAATTTTAAATTTATAACCGTTAAGAATAATACGCGACGACGGCGAGATTCTTTTCAGGGGCAAATTTTGCAGAAACTTTAATTCGGCCGATAATTTATCCCATTGCTTTGTGCGGATATAGTATCGCGGAAGCGGATCATAATTCTTTACAAAGCCATCAACTACATAAAACGACGGGTCATTATCAAGCGTACCGTACAGTTTGCCAAACAGGTGCTTAAATTCCGGCACCAGGTTGGCCGCATCTTTGTCACGCCCCAAAAAGTTGTATAGCTGCATTTTGCGCGCAACGTACCGGCTTTTATTTTCAATTGTTTGCTCCGGGAATTTATCAGGTGGTGTATTTGCTAAATAGGTAAGCGCAGCACCATACTTTTTCAGGTTGATGTAACTATTGATGATACCATCAATAGATTTATAATAAAAGTCCTGTTCGTTAATTTTAACCGCCAGATCGGCACTTTTTTTAAAATATGGGATAGCCTGCGCGTCTTTATGGTTTTTCTGGTATGATAAAGCGAGGTAAATGCTAAAAAAAGCGGCATCGCCATCGCTGTGGTTTGGATCGGCGTCACAGGCATTCATACACGCTATCCTTGTAAGCAATTCTTTCTGGTACTGATCTCTCCGCGAATACACTTCAGCCAACATATAATATCCGTAATAAATTCTCGGAAACTTCAGGGCTTTGTATTCAGCTATTACCGTTATCATTTCGCGTTCGGCTTTGTCATACCGCTTTTCGTTCAAATCGGCATCGGCTATTTTGCCAAGCGCATCAGCAATTTTTAACCTGTCGGTCCCTTTACGGTAAAGCTCATATGCTTTGTTAAAACATTTTGCCCTGGTTTCCAATACGGATGGATTGTCGTATCTTAAATAATTCCCATATGTGGTCCAATATTCAGCCTCTTTATCATGATCGCCTTTTTTACTATAGTAACCAGTTATTTGGTTAAACAATGAGTCGGCAGTTTTGAAATCGTTTTGTAAAATATAGGTTAACGCTTGCTGAGATCGTGCCTGGTTAAAGAAGTCGGCGGCATTAATAGATTTGCTTAAGGCCGTTGCCGCGTTTAAATAGTAACGGGACGAATCAATATCTTTATCCGTTAGAGCCTGCTTGTTTATAAAATACTGCCCCAGTTTAATAAAGATTTTAACCCGGTTTGTGTCGGGCTTTGTTTTGTTTAAATCACCCATTAAACTTTTAAACTCCTGGGCATGGGCTGAGTATTGCCAACAAAACAAAAGGCAATAAAATAACAACAAAACAAAACGACGTATCAGCGAATGCTTCATGAAATTTACTAACTGGACATAGTTTATGCCCTGGCAAATGCAGGAGATTAAAAGTAGATATTTTTAATGAATGAAAATAAATAACAGGACAACTTTTACGTAAGTATCCAAATAGATAGCCAAATACAAACAGTTTCATTAATTCATTAAACTACTTTTAAAAATGATAAAGACCACGCGGAAGCATATGTCGCAACTTATATCTTTTGCGGAAAATAATCCTGCTTGACGATATTAAGCTTTTTCATTTTAGCATGCAGCGTAGTCGGCGGTACATCCAGCCATTCAGCCGCCCCGCCTTCCCCGGCAATTTTACCGCTGCATTTTTTCAGTACAGCGATGATATGGTTCTTCTCCACATCAATAAGCGTTTTATTCTTGAAGATCTCCTGATCGCTGAGGTTCTTCCCCGTGTCGTTCGGCAGGCAGATCTCTCTTAATACGCTATCATCTGATAATAGGATGCTCCTTTCTATCAAATGTTCCAGCTGCCGCACATTTCCAGGCCAGGAATAACTTTTAAGCTGCTGCAATACCCTATTGGATATGAAATTGATTTTCTTACCTGTTATCTTACAATAACGAACCAGGAAAAAGTTTGCCAGTTCGGCAATATCATCCTGCCTATGGCGCAAAGGCGGTAAACTAATTGGGAAAACATTGAGGCGATAATACAGGTCGGCCCTAAAGCGGTTTGCATCAACTTCGGCCTCCAGATCGCGGTTGGTAGCAGCAATGATCCGTACATCAACCTTTATCGTTGTTTTCCCTCCTACTCTTTCAAACTCCCGCTCCTGAATAGCCCGTAGTAATTTCACCTGTAACTCCAGCGGAAGCTCGCCTATCTCATCGAGAAAAATAGTGCCTTGATGTGCCAGCTCAAACTTACCTATCCTCCTATCCATAGCCCCGGTAAATGATCCCCGTTCGTGACCAAAAAGTTCACTTTCTATCAGGTTTGCCGGTAATGCCGCACAGTTTACCGTTACCATCGGCTTGCTTTTTCTGGTTGATGCCTGGTGGATTCCCCGGGCAATAACTTCCTTTCCCGTACCGGTTTCGCCAAGCAGCAAAACCGTCGAATTACTGTGTGCTACCATGGTCATCAGCCGATATACTTTTTGCATTTCGAGGCAATTACCGATGATGCCGGGGTATTGATTGCTGAAAACAGGTTTCATTGCTGATCGATCTTTACCTGTTTTCAGACCCGAATCAATAAACACGCCCTGAGGCAGGTCAAAATACAAATTCGATTTTTGCGATTCTGTTTCCGGGTTGGATGTTATTCTTTCAGTGATCATTTTAATTTTGTTTAGGGAGACTTCGTTTTAAATGCTTCGAATTTTATGCCACTGGCATAAAATTGAAAAAAGGGGCTTTTCAGCATGCTACCCGACGATATTTCGGCGGTTTCGTTTTTTAAAAATTCTATTTCGTCGGTTTTCATCAACGGGTACCCGGTACTTATCCTGCCACCCCCACTTTCAAAATTTATCCATGTTACTCAAATAGCTTAGTTTTTAGGATACATTTGGCAATTCATTAAAATAGCCGGAAATTGTATAAGATTATTTGGCCCGCGGCACACATATTGGATTGGATATTTTATAACCAGAAAGTTATTTAATGGATTTTATCCGCCCGGATGAATTTGGCTCGGGAGCAGGGTATTCCGAAATAGCTTTATTTTGTAACATATATCGATGAAGAAAATACTGATAGTAGAAGACGAGTCTCTTGTAGGGCATCACCTAAAACTGATCTTAATATCGGCCGGGTACAAAGTTACCGGCATTTCAGAATCTGTTGGTGAGGCCTTAACTTCTATCGACGAACAAAAGCCCGACCTGGTGCTGCTTGATATCCACCTGAAAGGTGCACTAAACGGTATTGACCTTGCCAGGAAGCTTACCGAAAAAAATATGGCATTTGTGTACCTCTCTGCAAACTTTCAGGGCGCATTACTTGAAGAAGCTAAATCAACGATGCCCTTCGGCTTTATTATTAAGCCGTTTCGGGAGGATGACCTGCTAACCACGCTTGATGTTGCTTTTTACCGGTATCAAAACAGCCTCGAAAGCAGCAGGCAACAGGAAATGGAACTGAACCAGAAGTTGAAGGAGATCCGCGATCATGAGGGCGATAGGATGCAAAAACTGCTACGCATTGCCGATAATCTGCAAGCCTATATCCCCTTTGATTACCTGAATTTTATACTTAAAACCACAAACAACACAACAGTTACCAGTATTGGTTTTTTAAGGATAGGTTTTAATGAATACCAGGCTTTGGGAGAACAGGAGTTAATGAATGTAACTGGTACCGATGGCAACTCGCTGAAAAACATTTATAGCTCACTGCCCGCAACAAATAAAGCTCAATATATTAATAGCGAAGAACTTGATCTGCTATGCAATCAAAATCCACTGAGTAAGATTATCACTGATACCTATGATTTTGAATCAGCGTTATTTTTCCCGGTTTCACAGGCTAACTCAACTTTGGTAAGATATGAGTTTTACAGCAGAAGAGGCAATACTTACGGGCAGCAGCATGTGGCGTTGCTAAGCCGCCTGCTTAACGCTTTAGGCAGCGTACTTGAAGGAGACAGGCAAAATCCTGATATAAGTAATCTGATCTCTTACCCAGCCAACGAACCGGTGCTTCCCAAAGAACGTCTACGTGATTTTGACGGTATTGTAGGGCAAAGCCGTCCTATGCTAACCGTACTTGATCATATCAACACAATTTCACCGTTGGATACATCTGTACTCATCCTTGGAGAAAGTGGCACGGGTAAGGAAAGAGTAGCAAAAAGCATTCATTCGCTATCGGGCAGGGCAAACAAACCGCTGGTTGTTGTAAATTGTGCTTCTCTCCCTGCAAACCTGATCGAAAGCGAACTTTTTGGTCACGAACGGGGCGCTTTTACCGGAGCACTTGAAAAGCGAACCGGTAAATTTGAAATGGCAGACGGGGGCACCATTTTTTTGGACGAGATAGGCGAATTACCCATAGACCTCCAGGTAAAGTTGCTTCGCGTATTACAGGAGCAGGAAATAGAACGCCTTGGAGGCAAGGGACCTATAAAAATAAATGTGCGGATCATAGCGGCCACCAACCGCGACCTGGAAAAGGAAATGGAAGAAGGACGGTTCAGGCTTGATTTATATTATCGCCTCTTTGTGTTCCCGATCATCATCCCTTCGCTCAGGGAACGAATTGACGATATACCGGCGCTCAGCAATCATTTCATCTCCTACTATTCAAAAAAGTACAGGAAAGCCATTAATGGGATCTCGGCCGGAGCGATGGCTCAGATGCTTGATTATTCATGGCCCGGAAACGTAAGGGAACTGGAACATTTTATTGAAAGAACCATACTATTATCAAAAACACCAATTATTGAACAGGTTTTACTACCCAAATATCCCGGCAGTAAAGCAACCGAACCGGAGGTTGAGGTTGGTGCAAGAATGAAAACTATCGACGAAAATGAAAGGGATTACATCATCACCGTGCTTAAAAGCTGTAATGGCAGGATCAGAGGTGCCAGCGGCGCCGCAGCTGTAATGGGATTGCCCCCAACCACTCTCCATTCAAAAATGAAAAGGTTAGGTATTAAGTAAACGGCATATTATTTTAATAGTGCTTAGTAAATGTTATTGAATAACAGGTAGCGTTAACGCTGCGTTTTCAGCTCTTGTTATCGCCCTTCTGCAATCTCGCCGATGGCGATACCGACCATATATCGAACGGTAACCTCCTCCCCGTCCGATATATCGCCCGAATTACCTTTCAAACAAACAACAAGACACTCTATTACAACCAATTAAATAAATGGCATAATCTTTCGTCGCTTATATTTTTTCATTTTAAAAGCAGCCTGATCGAATTGGTTGCGGTAATCAATTAAACGGCTTCATTTTGAATGCCTCGTGAATAGTAATGACCAAAACAATTTATTTAAACCATATATCACACGATGAGAAAGCTTGCCATTTGCTTTTTTTTAATAAGCTATCCATTCATCGCGGGCGCTCAAAATGCGGCCGAGCTAATTCAAAAGCTTCAAAAAACAACAAATGACACCAACCGGATCAATGTGCAACTTCAATTAGGTGAGTATTACTTAAATAGACAAGGAGAGTTATCTAAAAATATTGATAGCGCCGCTTATTATATAACACAAGCCGAAACACTTAGTAAAACTATCCATGCCACAAAGCATCTGCACCTTACGCTTTTTACCAAAGGAGAACTTTACATAAAACAGAACAATTGGAGCATGGCCGGCCAGGTTTTCACCCAGGTTGCCAACTATTACCAGGCAAGTCACCAGCCGGTAAAGGAAGCAAATCTATGGCATTATTATGCCGACCGTATGCCTGTATCGGACAAGGCAGAGGTTGAAGGTAAGTTAAAGAACCATAATAAAGCCTATGAAATTTACCGAAAAAATGGATTTAATCTTCATGCCGCTGATGAACAGTTCCGGATAGCGTTTACTTACCAAAATGCCAATCAGTTTGATAAGGCCGAACAGGGATTTATAACTGTTATTAAGCAATATCAGCTTTTAAAAAGCCCAAAGGTAGCATCTGTTTATTACAGACTGGCGGATAACTATTACAGAAAAGGCGATATGCCAAAAGAACTACTTGCCCGTATTAATTGTGTAAACGCCTACGAAGCCTCCCCTAAGCCAGATCTTAACTGGGGACAATATTATTACTTTACACTGGGCGTTGCCTATTATAACAAGCGTCAGTTTGAACAAGCGTTGATCTATCACCAAAAATGTGTTGATATTTCAGCCAAACTTAACAACCAGGAATTGTACAACCTGGGGGTTCACGAGATACTAACCTGCTATATTAACCTTAAAAAGTACGCAACAGCCTTCGCCTACCTCAAAAAAACATTTAACAGGTACCCCAAAAAAACTGTAGTTCAGGAAGGCATGTTTCTCTCGGCCGAGTTGAAGCTATACAATCACATGAACAACAGCAATGGCGCCGAAAAAATGATCCCGAGGTTCAAAAAGGTATTTCAGCAGGTTTATAAAGATGTTCCCGAGCAGACCAAAAAGAATTATTACGCCATGGATAATTTTATTGCCGCCTATGATCCGCTACCTAAGCATTACCTGCTTACCAAACAATGGGCGAAGCTGAATGATGAATTAAAGATGCTTGAAGCGCTGCCTTCCGGTAAAATGTCTGTGCTTTCAAAAATGACCATCTATCAGCACCGGTTCAAAGTTGATTCGGCTAAGGGCGACTTCCGGGCCGCGTTAAAAGGCTTTCAGCAACTTAAGACCATCAAAGATTCCCTTACCAATGCTGCAACAGGCAAGCAGATCAATGAGCTTGAAGCCAAATATTTATCAGTACAAAAAGATAAAAAGATACAGGAATTAAATAATCAATCAACCATACAAAAAAACAATCTTGAGAAAATTCATCAGCAACGAAACATCACTTTTGCAGGTGTGTTGATAGGTTTTATATTGGCCGGGGTGTTATACCTGGCTTACCGAAGCAAGCAGCGTAGCAATTTTAAGCTAAAAATTAAGCAAAAGGAAATTAACCATCAAAATGTTTCTCTTTTCTCCCTGCTGAACGAAAAAGAAAAGCTAATTGAGGATAAGGACGATCTGTTAAATCGCCAGCAGGACTTGCTCACGGAAAAGGAATGGCTACTTAAGGAGGTTCATCACCGGGTTAAAAATAACCTGCAAATTGTAATGAGCTTACTGTATACGCAATCCGCTTATTTGCAAAATACCGATGCCAGGGATGCCATAAGGGATAGCCAAAACCGGGTACAGGCCATATCAATCATCCACCAAAAACTTTATAGTAAAACTAATGTAGCCACCATTGTTATGGCCGACTATATTACTGATTTGGTCAGATATCTTTACACTTGCTATGACTGTGGACGCCGGAAAATCAGGTTTAAAGAAAATCTGGATCATGTGAATCTTGATATTTCCCAGGCAGTGCCTATGGGCCTCATATTAAACGAAGCCATTACCAATAGTATAAAATATGCGTTTGGGAAAGATGGCGGAGAAATATCTATTGACGCCCAATTATCGGTACTGGAAACCATTACATTACGTATTACCGACAACGGCAAGGGGCTGTCTCCGAATTTTAATTTAGCCGAAACTGCATCATTGGGAATGGAGATGATGAGGGCGCTTAGTAAACAGTTGGGGGGTAGTTTTGAGATTAGAAGCCAATCTGGAGTTACAGTACTTGTAAAATTTAAAGTTGAAAACAAGATGATGATTTGAGCTTGAAGATGTCGCTATCAAATTCTTTATTTATCCATAATATAAAATTGACAACGTGAGGATTAACACAGTGATAATTAACGAGAGTTCGATAATCGAACTTTTTTAAGCTGGAAATTAAAAAAGGGGGGTATAAAATCCGATTTCTATCAAATTTTATACTTTTTCAGGCCATTTAGAATCTTCAATAATTTATATTTAACTATTTTATTTTCAATTCACTAATAAATATTAGAAGAGATAAAAGAGGTTCTACCTGAATCCCCTCGCCTCCACCCGAAGGGATTTTCGCAGGAAAATCCCTTTTTTTGTCGATCACCAACAACTACTTACCACTCATTATCAGATAGTTACACACAAACACAAGTAACAGTGTAGGGGTTCGATAGATGCCGTTTTTGTAGTATAAATTGCTGTCGAACACCTTTGAAACCAAAAAGCGTACCAGTTTTATCAAAAGCGATAGCTGTTAAGCCCCCTAATTGTTCCAACGGGCCCCCGCCTTTAATGAGGACTCCACTACGTGCTGCGCGGGCTATGGCGCTCAATACAGCGCTTGGTGTAGAGATCGCTAATGCATAGGGACTGGCAGCTACTAACACTGCCATCGCCCTGTAAAAGCTTTTGCTGAAGGGCTCGTTAATAACGAGATAGGCGAATAGCAGAATCACGACCAGGATAAGTACAGCCGGAACATAATACTTTTGAAGTTTATCCGTAAATAACTGGGTAGGTGATTTTTGCGCCTCTGTATCATTCACCAGTTTAACTAACCTGGATAGCGTGGAATCAGCTGCCAATCTTGTTACCTTAACTTCCAAAACCTGACTACCATTAATTGTTCCGGCAAATACCTTATTTTCAGCTCTCAGGGATTTATCATCATAATCTTTTTCGGGATCGGTAACCGGGGATTTATCTACCGGTACGCTTGCACCCGTAATCGTCGCTTGGTTTACACTGCTTTCGCCTTTAATAACCGCCCCGTCGGCAGATATTTTACTGTTAGGTTTGATGATGATAATATCTGCCAAGACCAATTCTTCAATCGGAACTTCGGTTTCCTTGCCATCCCTGCGCACAATAGCCGTTTTTGGTGCGAGGTCGGCTAATGCAGCGATAGATTTTGTCGCTTTGCCCATCGCATAATGTTCCAGAGAATGGCCGAAACTAAACAGGAATAACAATAATGCGCCCTCTGCCCATTGACCGAGAAAAGCGGCACCAACAGCAGCGACCAGCATTAAAAGATCTATTTCAAACTGACCTTTGCTGATGGCCTCGAAAGCTTCTTTGGTGGTGAAGAATCCGCCGAAGAAATAACAAATGCTGTATAAGATTGTACTGGTTAATGGTGGCAAAGAATGGATAAATGATAGTCCAAACCCTAAAGCCAGGAACATACCGGAAAGGATCGCAAATATCAACTCTGTATTCTTGCCAAAGATGCCACCATGTTCATGGTCGTGCCCCGTTTCGTCCTCGTCGTGTCGATGATCTCGTGCCTTTCTTCTTTTTCTTTTGCTGGTGATATATCAATCCTCGGTTGCTTTGCGCCGGTGGGTTTTTCTTTATGTGTTCCTTTTTCATAGGTTCTAATTCATCATTATGTTATCAAAATTAAGTAGGCAACGCATGCAATCGTAGTGCATTATTTCTTACATGCTGCACATAGCCCTTTTACTAAAAGGTTGATCTCCTGTCTATCATAACCGTCTGGTAACATAATTTCAGGAATATGGGTTCTTGGCAGGCAATGTGTTTCTTTACAATTAGTACAATAAAAATGAATGTGCAGGTCATGGTGGCCATTGGCTGTGCAATCCGGCTGGCAGAGGGCGAATTTGGTAACACCTGTACCATCTTCGACACGGTGTACTAATCCATGTTCTTCAAAAGTTTTAACTGTCCGGTATAAAGTCACCCGGTCTGTTTTTTTCAGACTAACCTCCATGTCAGTCAGACTTACCGCGCTGGTTTGCTTTAGTAAATAGTCCAGTACAACCAACCGCATCGCGGTTGGCTTGATCTGTTTTTCCTGCAGTTGCTTTTCTAACTCCTTCATGGCTTATTCTTCTTCGCCGCTGCCTGCTGCTTTTGATTGTAAATAAAATGCCCCTTTTGTAGCGATCTGCACCCCGGCAGGTAATGCGTTTAACGGAGTAACCTGGATATAGCCGAGTTCGGCTACACCCGTTGTAACTTCGGTTTTTGTAAAAATGGTCTTGCCGTCTTTGGCATGGGTTGAGGTAACAAAAATGTATTGCTTACCTTCAGAGCGAACTACCGCATCGACAGGCACCGCATCGGTTAACTTGCTACCGGTACTGATCAGCGCGGTAACATACATGCCGGGAATCAGGTTCTGATGCTCTTTATTGTTGATAACCGCGTGAACAATTACACCTTTACTTTCATTTTCAAATGATTTATTGATACCATTGATGGTGCCATTGATGACCTGGTTATTTTGGTTTGTCAATTGGAAGCTTACTTTCTGACCGACTTTGACCGCCATCAGGTCTTTTTCAAACACGGTCAGATCGCAATGGATTTTGGAATTGTCTACCACTTCCATAATAGAGGTACCCGGTTGAACAAATGCACCTGTATTTGCAGTAATCGTACCAACTGTACCGCTAATAGGCGATAAAACAGGGAATTGGGAAACGATATTGCCGCTGGTGATTCTGCCTGGAGAAACCCCCAATTGCCTTAATTGGCTTTCGTAGGCCGTAAGCCGGGAACGCTCCGCGTTGTAGGTCGCTTCTGAAGATTGAAAATACTTACCGGTACCTGCACCTGCGGCTTTCAATTGACTCTGGCGGTCATATTCTGCCTGTACATAGGTAAAGTTGTTCTTAGCTGCCAAATAATCCTGCTGTATTTTTATTAAGTCCTGGTTTTTAATCGTTGCCAATACCTGACCTTTTTGAACCTGCTGACCTTCCAATACGTTAATATTGCCAATGATCCCGCCCGACAGGATACTGACATCGGCTTTGTTTTGAGGTGGTACGGCCAATTGTCCGTTAGCCTTAACGACGGCATCCAGGTTCTTTTGTTCAATTGGGCCTATGACAATCCCAACTGATTTCATTTGCGCGTCGGAAAGTTCCAACCCGCTTTCTTTATCCTTAATTTCAGTTTTAGGATTTTCTTTTTCTTTATTTTCTGAACCTCCGGAACAAGAAGCCAGCAGTGTTCCTGCGATGAGCAAAGTGGCTGCGTATATTTTATATGCTTGATATTTCATGTTATTCTCCTCTTAAATATTGTACTTGAATGGCAGACTGGTTCAATCGGCTAACCGCTTCGACATAAGCTAATTTAGTTTGCACAGCGGCAGATATGTTTTGAATATATTCGATATAGCCGATCTCACCCAGGTTAAAGGAAACCTGCGTAATGCGTAACTGCTCATCGGCTTGTTTTAGCCCTCCGCTTGTGTAATAGTCTACAGCCTGCCTGAACTTTTGATATTGCTGTATTTCCTGTTCGTATTGTAGTCGCACCTGGCTTTGAGTATTTTGATAATTTGCCTGGGCGATCTGGCTGGATATTTTTTCGGCTTTAATCCGTGAGCGGTTGGCCCCATTAAAAATTGGCAAAGCTACACCGAACTGAATACCGGCAATGCGGGTACCGGGAGAATAGCTTCGGTCAATACCTGCCGGGTTAAAGCCGGAGATCAGTAATTGTTGGTTATAGCCCAACTTTAGGTCAGGCATTCCTTTAGATTTTTCGACCGCAATACGGGCATTGGCTACCTCAATGTTTTGCAATTCTGCATTCACCTGTGCATTGCGGCTGGTATTTAGAGTATCGCTTGAGGCGGTTAGAAGCATTGGCAATTTACTTTCAGCTATCAAAATCGGTTGATTCGTATTCAGCAGTTGCTTTAAAGCTAACTCATTGCTTTTGAGATCAGCTTGTACGCCTATTTTCAAGGCCTGCACTTCCTGATATTTATTTTTGGCACTGAATAGTTCCAGGTTAGACGTTTCACCGGTCTTTAACCTGACCTCGGCGCGTTTCACGAAACCGTTATAAATGCTGTCCTGGTAGTTTAATATGCGCATCATTTCCCGGCTAAGCAGATAAGCATAGTAAGCATTGCGTACATTACGGGTGATTTCCATTCGGGCGACATCACCTGTCCGTTCCGCTAATATTGTTTGCTGGTTCAACAGCTTACGCTGGTTTTTATATAAACCTGGCCAGGCAATATTTTGGGTGATACCGATGGCATTATCCATGTTGCCCCCACTTGTTGGGTCTTGCGTTATGGTTAGGTCTGTTTTTGGAATATCAGTACCTGATTTTTGCAGGACGCGGCTTTGTTCTACCGAAAGTCTGACTGAACGTATTTGTAAGTTATTGCGCAACGCCTTGGCGATAGCACTATCCAGCGTTAATGGTGGATTGTTTTGTGCTTGTGAGCGACCTGGTTGTAAAAGCAAAGCGCCGCCAACTATAAAGAGCACTATTAAGGTTTTCGGCGTTTTAACGAGAATCGTTTCCTTGCGGTTAAATAAGAGATAAAGGCAGGGCAATACAAAGAGTGTCAAAAAAGTTGCAGTTATTAACCCCCCGATCACGACGGTAGCTAATGGCTTTTGAACTTCCGCACCGGCGCTGGATGATAAGGCCATCGGCAAAAAGCCTAAAGATGCTACCGAGGCTGTCATCAATACAGGCCTTAATCGGGTTTTAGTCCCCTCTAATACCCTGTCATAGATATTATCCCAGCCTTCTTCTTTTAACTGGTTGAAATAGCCGATCAGTACGATGCCATTGAGTACCGCCACGCCAAACAGGGCAATAAAACCAACTCCGGCCGATATACTAAAAGGCATACCACGTAACAGCAAAGCGGCCACGCCACCCATTGAAGCTAATGGCACCGCCGTAAAAATCAGCAGGCTTTCTTTTATTGAACGAAAGGTTACATAAAGCAGGATCAGTATAAATAGCAAGGCTGCTGGAACAGCTATAGATAACCTTGCTTTAGCTGCCTGTAAATTCTGGAATTGACCGCCATAGGTTAAGTAATAACCGGATGGTAGTTTCAAACTATTATTGAGCTTGGCCTGAATTTCTTTAACCGTTGATTCTACATCGCGGTCTTTTACATTAAAGCCTACATAGATACGGCGCTTCCCATCCTCGCGCGAAACCTGTGCCGGTGCATCTTTAAAAGAAATGTCAGCAACCTGGCTCAAAGGAACTTTGTTACCAGACGGTAAAGGGATAAGCAGGTTTTCTACACCCGATATATTTTCCCGCAGGTCGCGGTTCAAACGAACCACCATATCGAAGCGTTTTTCCCCCTCGAATACCACACCTGCCACACTTCCGGCGAAAGCAGTTTTGAGGATCATATTTACATCACTAATATTTAAACCATACTGCGCCATCTTATCACGGTTGTAGGCAACTTGTATCTGTGGTAAACCGCTTACCTTTTCTACATAAGGTTCGCGCACACCTTTCACATGGTCAATCAATTTGGCTATTTTATTGGCTTGGGTCGCTAATACGTCGAGGTCGTCGCCATATATTTTGATTGCAACATCCTGCCGGATACCGGTCATCAATTCATTAAACCGCATCTGCATCGGCTGTGAAATCTCCACGTTAATGCCTGGGATAACGGATAATGCCTCTTCCATTTTCTCGGTTATTTCTTCGCGGGTCTTTGCCGTTTTCCATTCTGCTTTTGGCTTCATGGCCAACATCATATCACCCTTTTCAATCGGCATCGGGTCTGTCGGTATTTCCGAACTACCGATGCGGGTAACGGCCTGTTTAATTTCAGGGAATTGGTCTTTGAGGATTTTTTCGGCTTTACTAAATGTTTTAACCACTTCGGTTAAGGAAGTGCCCTGCATCATGGATATTTCAACAGTCAGATCACCTTCTTCGAGTGTAGGAATAAATTCACCACCCATTCGGCTGAATGTCCAGATAGCTATGCCAAACAGGATAAATACAATGGTTACCGTGATCACTTTGGCTTTAAGGATGACTACCAATGTTTTTTGGTAGATATTTTGCAGAAAGCCAATAATATGGTCGGAAATATTTGGCTTGTGCGAAGTTTTTTTACTTAACAACAGAGCGCTTGCCATTGGTACATAGGTTAGCGATAGGACAAATGCACCCAAAATTGCAAAGGCAACGGTTTGTGCCATTGGGCGGAACATCTTGCCCTCAATTCCTACCAGGGATAATAATGGCAGGTAAACGATCAGGATAATGATCTGCCCAAATGCCGCTGATTTCATCAGCTTACTGGCGCTGTCCCGAACCTCACTATCCATTTGTTCGGTTGTAAGTTGTTCTACACCTTTTTGTTTGTAGCTGCCCGTAGTAATGTGATGGACAACGCTTTCAACAATGATTACTGCGCCATCTACTATAAGGCCAAAATCGATGGCACCTAAGCTCATCAGGTTGCCGGAGACCCCGAATAGACGCATCATTGAAAAGGCAAACAGCATCGCCAGGGGAATAACGGAAGCTACCACTAACCCCGCACGAAGGTTGCCTAAAAGCAACACCAATACAAATATGACGATTAGTGCACCCTCCAATAAATTGCGCTCAACGGTGCCAATAGCCCGGCCAACCAGTTCAGTACGGTCAATAAATGGCTCAATTACCACACCTTCAGGTAAGGACTTTTGTATCTGCACCATTCGGGCTTTCACATTATCGATCACCTGACTGAAGTTTTCTCCTTTCAACATCAGTGTAACACCAGCAACGACTTCGCCTTCGCCATTACGGGTTACTGCGCCGTAACGGGTCGCGCTGCCGAATTGCACCGTAGCTATATCCCGGATCAATATCGGTGAACCTTTGCTGTTTTTTACAACGATCTTGCGGATATCATCCAGATTTTGAACCTGGCCTAAACCACGAATGAAATAGGCATTACTTTGTTGTTCGATGTAAGAACCGCCGGTGTTTTCATTGTTCTTCTCCAGTGCCTGATATATTTCAGGAATGGTTAAGCCTAATGAATTGAGTTTATCATTATCTAATGCAATTTCATATTGCTTGACGTAACCACCCCAGCCGCTTACCTCGGCCACGCCAACTGTGCCTGCCAGCTGCGTACGAACCAGCCAATCCTGCAAAGTCCGCAGGTCAGTGGCAGTATATTTATTTTCATACCCTTTTTTGGCATGAATTACATATTGGTATATTTCTCCTAAACCAGTGGTGATAGGCGCCAAAACGGGCTCACCAAAACCGTTTGGAATACTACTTTCAGCTTCCTTTAATTGGGCGTTAACTTGTTGTCTTGCCCAATAAATGTCCACGTTATCTTTAAATACAATGGTGATAACGGATATGCCCGAACGGGATATCGAGCGTTTCTCAATGATCCCGGCTATATTGGCCATGGATATTTCTATGGGAGCAGTAATAAATTGCTCCACCTCTTGTGCGCCGAGGCTCGGCGCTTGTGTAATGATCTGTACCTGGTTATTGGTAATATCGGGTTGCGCGTCAATCGGCAGGTTGACAGCGGAATAAATACCCACCAGTATTAAAACCAGCGTCATGATCCCGATTGTTACCTTGTTCCTGATAGAGAACGAGATAATCTTATCAAACATAAATTGTAAAAATTAATACGAATAAGGGATAGCCTTGCAAATTTGATTGCAGGCGAAACATTTAAGAAAATCGTATTAACCTATTTGAGGGGGCTGCCAGATATTGATTGGCTGATCCTGAATAGCAGCTATGCTATAATTAGGATATTCCCGAATTATCGATTGGATAAAAATACTGATGGCAACCCTTGCAGTTAACGTTCTTGCTGTAGAGCAACAAGAGCAAGTACAAAAAGGTGGGCAGGTTTCTTGACCTCTTTCATCGTTCGCAGAATGACTTTTTTGAACCGTCACATGCATTACGCTGGCAATCATATCCTCTCTATCCTGACAGGGCAGGATGGCAAGGATCGTCATATAGACGCTGAATATGATAGCCAAGTATTTCATATCCTGCAAAGGTAAAGAATTAATTTACTGATGCAGTTCCGTTTATTTATTTGCAATGGCATTGCATTTTAAACTACTTAGTTGATATGCTCGAATTATTGAACCGAAGAGGACTTTTCTGAATTCTCGAACCGTTTAGATTTTCTCAAATTCTTTAAAAAAAGCGTATCGATTCAATCAAGCGGTTCGAAGTTAGTCTTGCCCGGGCTGATACCGTACATCTCCTGACGGGAAATTCGAATTATATAATTGAGCAAGAGCGTGTTTTAAGCTCATTTTAGAAAACGCTTACCGAACAGTCTGCGAACTGTATATATTATGGTTCGAAAACTGCCCGGTCTAAAGTTTATTCTAAGCCCTATCTGGATCAAAATCTTTTGCCGAAAACATGCGTACTTATCGATTCTTTGTTTATTAATATTTGATTGGATATAACCGCCCATTGACACGATGATTGTGACAATGTTAATGCGAAAGAATTTTACTCATTTGTTTGGTGATCATTGTCGCGGCCGATTTTGGATTTAACCGGTATAATATATCCATGATCCGGGCGTCTTTGCCTACTATAATCCGGTATTTATCTTTTTCAATCCCAGCAATCATCATTTGCGCAGCCTCTGTAGCGCTTAATATTTTACGGGCTTTAGCTTTTCCCTCTTGGGGTTTTGGCATTTCGAGCCCCGAGTTGCTAAGAATATTTGTATTCACGCCACCTGGAAACACGACTGAAACTTTCACAGTTGTACCAGTTAATTCAGCATAAAGCCCCTCGGTCAGCAACTTTACTGCCGCCTTTGATGCACCGTAGATCGTTTGACCGGGGACTGGCAAAAATCCGCCCATGCTCGAAATATTGATGATATGTGCTTCCGGCCGTGTGAGCAGATGGGGTAATAATGACTTTATAAGATAGAGTGTACCATAGAAGTTGACATTCATTACCCGGTCTATCAAATCGTAACTCAGATCATTTACCCGCACAAACGGTTGTATGATACCGGCATTATTGATTAGCCCATCGATATATCCGTTTTCTGCAATAAGCTTTACAGCCCTTTCCTCAACCGCTGATTTGTCGGTAATGTCAATGACATGGGTAGTCAGGCTTGCGCTTTTCTGTCCAGCAAGTTTTGCCGTTTCCTCCAACCCGGTTTCATTAATATCTAATGCGACAACTTTTACTTCTTTTAACAATAAGGCAAGTACTAACTCGCGACCCATACCACTCCCGCCGCCGGTAACTACAATGGTTTTATTTTGAACTTTCATTTTATTGCTTTTCGCTAATGACAACAGGGCCTGCTAAGCCGGCAGCCATCGTCTGGTCTTCTTTACCTTTGAATTGTTTATAGTGAACGTCTCCCTGCTTTGCCTTGCCTATAAAGCCATTTAATTGACCAGTTGTAACCCGAACCTCGATCTTATTATCACCAGAAATAAGAAACGGACCTATATCAAGCATATATGGTGCAAATAGCCGTTTACCTGCAAATTTGCCATTGATATAAACTTCAGCAGTGTAATACACCTTGCCGAGGTCGAGATAAACCGGTGAACCTGTACGGATATTATCCCATTGAAATGATGAAGTATAAATGCCCTCTGATGATGAAAATTTCAGTTTATCATTCATTCTCCAGTCAAAGAGGGGACTGTTTTTCAATTCGAGACTATCTGTTTTTAAGTCCCATTGATCAACCGTAATGATTTTCTTTGCGCGGTCATCTATTGGAGGTTTCTGTGCGGGGATAGTTGTAATATATTTAGTAGATGCGTATAAAATAATCGAGCCATAAGGTGGCATCCGATAGCTGATCAGAGAGCCACTATTTTTAATCGTTGTCCCTTCATCAGCATTCATCCAGTAGCTGCTTTTATATTTTTTATCCAGCGACAGGGAAAGTGTTTGCCATTGGTCGCTCTTATTCCAGATAAATTCGATGCGACTGCCGTCGGTCATATCCCGCTGTACCTCACGCGTAAAATGGTATTCTCCGTTGAACTTAACGGCGTTGCGCAAGCCCTTTATCCATTTCGTTAAAGCGGTACTATTTCCAAGATATTGGCTATTAGCGGATCTCAATGCCGCCTTTATGGCCCGACTGGTCAGCTTATCGTTGCGCTGCCAATCTAAATAAGAAGGTTGAACCTGTGGCAATTGCCCCATAGCAGCCAGCCTCATACCGTTTGCAGCAAGAGATCTTATTTTTTGCGCGGTTTTTAGCTGGATGACAGAATCGTCGGCTAAAATAAGTGACTGGTAACTGTTTCCGCGTATATTGATCTGATGCTCATTTGTTAATTCGGCTTTTTGGATAGATTCATCGTTTACCCAATCCCAGGTAATCCCGTTAGCATATAATTGATTGATGAGCGGGTAAACTTTTGCAGCCCAGGCTTCCTTAGTCGCATTTTTTGCTTCTTTGGTTGTAGGAAGCGGTCCCTCAACATTGGCCAAGTAGCCATCGGCCAATATTTCTTCAGGGTTAGCCGGCAAACCATTCACATCCATAAAAGGAAAATAGATCAGCACATCGACGTGCGCTTTTCCGGAACGCAGCGCGTATTGGGTTCTGTTGATATATTCATTAACCTGCTTTTGATCTTTCCAAAAGATATTGCCCTCGCCAAGGTTAGAAGAAAAATTTACAGCTGAAATCAACGGTGTTGAGAATGCGTACCAGCCTTCGGGGCCTAAATCTTTCGGCGTGTAACGATAAGGCACACCATGATAAATAATCTGGTTGACACCCACCGCAAACAATTTATCAACGGCGACTTTAATTTTCTGCGGCGTATTCGTATAAGCTCTCCCATTAAAAACTACCGATTCGGACGATATGATGGGTTTATTGTACAAGTGCCCTCCCGAAGTCATGATTTTCACATTGGCTTCCGGCCCGAGCATACTCTCCGTTTCCGGGATCGAGGCATGCCCTGCTGCCGCGATCATGTCCAGATTAAAGCCGTATGATTGAGCCCGGTGCAACAAACCTTGTGGTTCAAGCCAGTTTTTGGTAACATCTAAAAACTGATCAGTAAATAATTCGCTGACAGTTAGGTCGTAGTCGTATTTTAAACGCCAGTCCTCCTTTGAAAAAGTAAAATCAGGTGCGGCATGCGGGTTCATGTAGTCCACGTAATTATACTTCTTCTGCATTTCTGCAGGCAGCCATGGAGTAATATCATACCCACGATGCTTTTTAAAATATTCGATAAAACCATGAGAGAAAAAACGGTCAACGGCAAACTCGTAACTATCGTCAAAAACGGCCCTCATCGGGTTGCCGAAATAGGCTTTTAAGCCTGTCCGCTCACCAAATAAATGCCGGTAGCTTTTAAGTACTTTGGCTGAATCAAGGTGATTTACTACCGGACCTTGAACGGGTGTTGCCGCCATTGTTTTTTCGCCCTGCGGTTTGCTCCAGAAAGCGATGATTTTCCAACTCCCCGCAGGGCTGTTCCAGTAAAGCGAATCCTTTTTAACTTGTGAGGTTAGCACAATGATCGATTTAGGATCAAGCGAAACCGTTGTGTTTTTATCATCCCCTTTTTTAGAGAGCGTTTTGACAGCCAATACAGCTTCCAAATGCGAAGGTCCTGAAGTGTTATTGGCCACCGATGGAACAACAATAGCGATATCTCCGCCTGTTACATCTTTTTCAGCAAATGCAAGCGTAATAAAACCGTCTTCATCTTTAAGGAACGGCCCGCCCGGCGGCCAGCCGCTGCCATCAGTCATATCGATAGTTAACCCACGCTTCCTGGCTTCCCTCATGACTGCAGCTACATTGGCATAATAGTCAGGCGTATCCCAGGTCACAATCTTAGCTTTTGCTTCCGGCGTTCCGGGTATAAAGAAATTAAGTGGCTGGATTTCCATGCCGCCAAAATCATGATCAGCGAAGAGATTGATCTCGCGTTTCAGCTCCACCGAATCAACAAAGTTCCCTGGCCACCACCAACGTGCGAATGGCGCAAATTGAATTGATGGTTTATGAAAAGTCGCAGGGTTGAAATCATATATGGGAAACCAACGGGTTGATTTTTCCTGCGCAAACAACGAAACAGGGATCAGCAACAAGATATACCCAATTAGTTTTCGGAAAGCATTCATGATTTGATCTTTAATTTTTCAGCTCGTCTATTGACGCTTGAGGTGCCAACGCTTTATGAACTTTTTCAACGGTCAGTGATCCTGGTAACGTGAATCCCTTTTGCAGTTTGATATCCTCACTTGACGCGCCTATCTTTACTACATATTTCCCTGCATCAGCTATCCAGGCCGATTTGCCGGTATTGAACGAAGCCAGGTCTTTTGCATTTAAAGTGAAGGTCAGGGTTTGTGATTCGCCAGGCTTTAACAATCGTGTTTTGGCAAATCCCTTTAGCTCTTCTGAAGGCTTATCTAATTGTCCTTTAGGGGCCGTCAAATAAAGCTCCGCAACCTCCTTGCCTGCGGTATTGCCGGAATTGGTTATAGTAACAGAGGCTGTTAGTTTATCATGAAAAGTAAGGCCGCTTAGTTTTAGATTACTATAGGTAAATTTGGTATACGATAGGCCATACCCAAACTCATAAGCAGGTTTTATTTTAAAAGTATGATAATAGCGGTAGCCGACGTAAATACCTTCCTGATAAATTACTTCTGCCGGAATCGATTTACCCATCATTCCCATGGTAGCTTTTTCTGGAAATTCTTTACCAGGGAAGTTCTTGGCAGATGGCACATCACTGTAAACCGTAGGAAAAGTGGTCGCCAGTTTTCCGGATGGGTTTACCTTCCCGCTCAAAACATCTGCGATTGCATTGCCTCCTTCTTCGCCCGGTTCCCAGGCAAGTAAGATCGCATCTACCTTATCGCGAAATGTGGTTACGTCGATCACCCCTCCGATATTCAATACGGCAATTACCGGTTTGTGCTTGGCGTGGAAAGCATCTGAAACCTGGTTAATCATATCAGCTTCCTGGCTGGTTAGTCGGTAATCGCCTTCTACTTTGCGATCATTGCCTTCGCCAGCATTACGACCGATATAGACGATCGCCAAATCGGAAGCGTCAGCTTTTTGGGTCACAACACTACCATCAACTATATATTCTGGGGCAAACGGACTTGGGTTCATAATTTCCTGTATCAAAGGCTTCTTAGGATGCTTTGCTGCGTAATCGCTCAAATAGTCTTTATAGCTTTTTTGAAGTGATGCGTCGACTTTAAAGCCAGCGTTAGTCAATCCGTCAGCCAACGAAATAGCATAAGGTTTATTTACGTCCCCGCTACCTGTACCGCCGGCAATCAAGTCGTAACCATGTGTGCCAAATAATGCCACAGTAGCGCCGCTATGTGCCGGTAGTGCCTGAGCTGAATTTTTTAATAAAACCATACTTTCTGCGGCGGCCATTCTTGCTACCTGCGCATGGGCTTTTAAATCGGCTTTATTCGGATAATCAAATCCCTTAGCCGTTAATGTTTTCAGCCAGACATTTAAAATGCCTTCAACATTTTTATCCAGTACGGCTTCAGACAGCTTGCCGCTTTTAACAGCCTCAGTAATGGCTTTGATCTGTGCCGGCGAACCGGGCATGAGCAGGTTGTTACCGGCCTGCATCTGGGCCACGGCATCTTTACCGCCAAACCAATCGGTCATAACCATTCCTTTGAAACCCCAGTCATCACGCAGTATTTTGGTGATCAGGTCATTGCTCTCCGATGTATAAGTACCGTTAACCAAATTGTAAGAGCTCATGATCGCCCACGGTTGGGATCTTTTTACCGCGATCTCGAAGTTGCGCAGGTATATTTCACGCAAAGCACGTTCGCTAATGATTTCGTTTACCGAAGCGCGGTTAGTTTCCTGGTTATTAGCCGCAAAATGCTTCAATGTCGCCCCAACTCCCTGCGATTGGATTCCATTAATGATGGCCGCTGCCGCAGAACCCGATACGAGCGGATCTTCGGAATAATACTCAAAATTTCGCCCCCCCAACGGGTTGCGATGAATATTAGCGCCGGGCCCCAATATAAAATCAATACCGTAATCTTTAATTTCTTCACCAAAGGCTACCCCTACTTTGTGAATCAGCGTGGTATCCCAGCTTGAAGCAAGTAAAGTGCCTACGGGCCAGGCAGTAGAAAAATTATTATTAGCAGAGTCTTTAGCTGTCATTGCCCAGCGATGGATACCTGAAGGACCATCAGCCATGCTGATTGATGGAATGCCAAATTTGGCAAGAGGTATTGTGTGACCTGAGATTGCAAAAATTTTATCAGGCGTTTCATCATTGGAACCCATGCTCATTCCAGGTAAGGAGAAACCTTTGCCCACAACAATTTTTACTTTATCATCAAGTGACATCGCCTTTACGATGGCCTTGATCGGGTCTTTACCAAACTGCGGTGCGGTTCCCTGTGCAAAAACGCCTTGTCCCGATAATACCAAAGCTATTGCGGCGAAACGGGCGATCATTGATCTTTTCATTTTTTACAGATTAAAAAATTTATTTGGTTTCTTTCACGCGCGCCCCTTTGGCATCAAACATTCCCATTAAACTGCCTTTCACGTGGTCGTCATCTACAGGGTCAAGCGTAAGCGTTACATCATAACTTTGGATCGTGAACGCCGCTGTGATGGTCTTATATTTTTCTTCTACAGAAGTGATTTTTGTCAATTCCTTGCCGGTTGAATCCTGAACAACGCCGCCCAATTTGCCATCTTTTCTTTCCAGTACAAAAGTCATTTTGGAATCACCATTTGGTGTACCCATAACCAGCACATTCCATTTGCCCGGGTAATAATCTGATTTGGTTTGCGCGTGGATATTTAAAGAAATAAATAGTCCGATAATGAGTGTAAAAACGAAGTTTAGCTTTTTCATGATTTTGAGTTTATTGATTTGATTATGTTATTATTTGATTTCAATATGCACTGAACTGCTTTGCAATCCCCTGGCCGATGCCGTTAACGTCGCGGTTCCGGGGGCACCCAACGGCCTCACAATCGCCAATGCTTTACCCTGGTAAACCTGCTTACGTGGCTGCTGAAAACTGGACATATCAGCAGGGCTCCCGTTACCCACACCTGCGATAGTTGCTGCGCCGGAAATTTTAAAACTGATCTCTAATCCGTTGACTGACGGAACTAAATTCCCTTTGGCATCAACCACTTCAACCCTGATAAAGGATAGATCATTTAAACTGGCTCTTATTTTTTTCCTGTCTGCGATCAGGCGGATACCGACAGGACTCCCGGCAGTCGACAATGTGCTCGACCCTGTTTCTTTCCCATTGTCAAAAGATTTTGCAACCAAAGTTCCGGGTTGATATTCGATTTGAAATGTGGCGGTGATAGAACCTCCAGGGACACTTTGCTCGGCAATGATTCTCCCATTCAACTCAAGCTTCACCGTTTTCCCTCTCGTGTAAACATCAACCTGTATTTTCTTTCCTTCCTGCCCCGACCATGTCCATGACTTAAGTTCGTCAGGCATACCCCAGGTGGCGACAACTTCTTTTTGGCCATCGGGAATTGGACGATGCACCAACATTTCTATTGGACTATGCCGCCATACCACTTTCTTATAATACGCCTCTGGTTTTTGATCACCGATCAGATCAAGATCGCCACAATAGGCATTATAAACCGGCCAGTTATTACGATAGAATAATCCCATGCCCATCAAGCCTTTTGGCAGCTTTTGTGATTCCGGTACGTAAATCGAATTGCCGATCCCGGCTTCGCCAATGTAATCCATCGCCGTCCAACAAAAACCGCCCAGGAACCATGGATATTTTTCTGCAGCGTCCCAATTTTCTAAGGCGGCATTCGCCAAATATTCGGTAGCCATGTAGAGCTTTTGAGGATGCTTAGCTCTCTCTGTTTCAAAGCTGTGCAAGATTGTGCTATCACGCTGGAAATAAACAGAGGGGTCAAGGAAATAGTTATAACCGTCAATATCAAGGTTTGCCAGGTGGGATTCATAAGCTGTCCAGGGCTTCTTTGTATATGGTGGCAAAAAAACGATGGCATCTGTTACCGGTCGGGTTGGGTCAAGCCCCCTTACTTCATCAGCCAGCCGTTTAGCATTTACATAGCCGGATGAATCGGGGGCCTCGTAAATTTCATTACCGATGCTCCACATCATGACTGACGGGTGATTTCTGTCTCTTAAAACCATCGAAGCCAGATCCCTTCGCGACCATTCTTTAAAATACAGGTGGTAGTCCTGCGGATTTTTGGGTAGTTCCCACATATCAAATGCTTCATCTAATACCAGCAACCCTAACTTATCACAAGCATTGAGCAACGCTGGCGACGCCGGGTTATGGCTCAAACGAAGGGCATTGTAACCTGCGGCTTTGATCAGTTCCACTTTACGTTCTTCGGCCCTGTCGATACTCGCTGCACCCAATGGCCCGAGATCGTGATGAATACAGCCGCCTTTTAATTTTACCGATTGTCCGTTCAGCAACAAGCCTTTTTGGGGATCGAACACCAGGCTGCGAATACCGAATGTTGTGATCGTTTGGTCAACGATCTGATTATTTGAGATCAGGGAAACTCTGGCTTTATATAATACCGGTTTATCCAGGTCCCAAAGCTTAGGATGGTTCACTATTAATTTTTGAATAATGTCGGACTGACTTGCGCGCTCCTTGTGTGATGCAACAACCCGACCGCCCGGATCCAAAATATCGACCTTAACATCAGCAGGCTTTTGATTTTCTATAGTCGTTGTAATGCCTATTACAGCTTTGTCCGGGAACACTTCAGATGTGGTGATATAGTTACCCCATAATTTAATATGCGTTGGGTTAACCGGTAGTAACCATACGTGCCTGTATATACCAGATCCGGAATACCAGCGACTGTTCTTCCCGGTATTGTCCACCCGTACAGCGATCACATTTGGCTTGCCGGCCGGGTTAAGAAATTCAGTCAGGTCATAGGAGAACGAGGTATACCCGTAGGGGTGATTGCCCAAATGATGGCCGTTAATCCAAACATCCGCATTCATGTAAACACCGTCAAACAGCAAGTAAGTTTTTTTCCCGATGTAGGATTTATCCAATGTAAAAGCCTTACGGTACCAGCCAATACCACCTTCAGTAAATCCGGTGGCAGCTTTTCCTATGGATGCTTTGGTGAACGGACCTTGCACTTCGCCTTCCTTTTGATCTGGCAGATCTTCAATGCTCCAGTCATGAGGCAAATTCAGTGTTCTCCAGTCGGTATCGTTGAAGCCCGGACGCTCAGCGCCATAGATCGTATCTTTTTTAAACCGCCAATTCCTGTCAAAACTGATCGCGCGTGAATCCTGCGCATGGCTTACAGAAATACCCGCAATCAACAAGAAGCAGAATGAAACTATTACTTTTAAAAAAGCCTCCATTTACCTTTTCGTATTATTTACGTAAAGGTAAATGAAAAGAAATCTCAATTCCAAATACTAATCCGTATTTTTTACGATAAGGTAAAATTACTTATATTTGCAAACCGGAAAAAAGAAAGATGGATACCAACGCAGCTGAAGACTTTTTCAAAAACTCAAGTAATTTCTTACTTAACGTAGCCGTTGACAACGTGATATTCGGCTACCACGAGAAGGAATTAAAAGTATTATTACAACAGCCTTTTGCCCTGGATAAGTGGACAGTTACCGGTGGTTACATTCAGAAAACCGAATCCATAGCAGAAGCCGCCGCCAGGGTTGCACACATGAGGACGGGTTTAACAGGTTTGTTTCTGGAGCAATTTCAATCATTCGGCAACCCACAGCGTGTAAAAGATAATGGCTTTACAGCAAAACATATCGCAGAGGTAACCGGCTATGATATTCCGGAAAACTCCTGGATATTCGACTATTTCGTATCCATTGCATTTTATACCCTCACTGAATTCTCTAAAGTCAAAATCACAAAATCCGAGTTCGAGGCAGAGTGCCAATGGTGGCCGGTGAGCGAATTACCCCTCATGATGTTTGATCATGAATTGATCATAAAAGAAGCACTGAAAGCATTGCGATTGCACATCGCCCATTACCCTATTGGTTACGAATTATTGGAAGAGAAGTTTACCCTACCGGAAATACATAACCTTTATGAAACCATTTTGGCTAAGCCGCTTGATGACCGAAACTTTACCAAAAAATTATTGGCAACCGGCATCATTACCAAATTAAATGAAAAAAGACAAATCAGCGGACACCGCCCACCTTATCTGTATAAATTCAATAAAGAAAAATACGACGAGGGGCTTAAAAGCGGGGTTGAGTTAGTATTTTAGGACTAACTGAAACCATAATACCTTCCATGAAAAACAAATCCCCAAAATGGGGGCCCAAATTAGCTTCGAAAACATGAGATAATTACAATTTTAGATGAAGGTAAAATGGCGACAGAATTTCTTTGTAAATTTTCAGCAACTATATTAGATATCATTCCCGAAAATAAAATCTCGCTGAGTCTTTAGTTAAAATTTATGGTTCGATGTTATGAGCAATAAATCATCTTCAACCAGATAATTAATTGCTGGCTTCGGAACATCGAACCAGAAAGCTCCAATAAAAAATACAGTATTTAACTCAAATGCAAAGATTTACAAATGGAAAATTTAGGGTTTGTTGGGTTTTGCCCAGTTGGGTTGACCTTATTGTGCTCAAACCAAAAAGTGCCTTTACAGCTTTAAAGGCAGATTGCAAAAAAAACGAAAATAGAAAACGGCCTTTACAATATCGCAAAGGCCGTTCAGTGCACCCAACTGGGTGCTTATCCATCGATGACGTAATTTAGAAATAGCAGCAGTTGGCTTTCATCTCTTTGACTATAGCCAGTTTATACCTTAACCTATCTGGCAACTATTGTTTTTGTCTGTGTTGTATGGGCGCTGAAATATCCTAAAGTTACCGGAGTGATATTTGTGGGCGGATCAGACGGCGTAACGCTCCCCCCCGGCCCTACCTGCGATTGTTGTGATAGGGTGAGCCAATACAGATACATCGGATGATCGATGCACTGCATTTCGACTGTAACCGTATCACCTGCGTGTATCGCGTTTTCATCCCCGTCTCCACCCCGAAGCACCATGTTCGTTGCCAGGCCGTCATTAAACTGGTCGTTCGTCGCAAATACATCTTTTACCTGCACCCCGTTCACGTATTCTACAAAGCGGTATTGGTTTGCCAAACCAGCCGGATCACGATAATAAGCGGTAACTTGCTTTTTAGGATTATCACCAGTGCTGATCGCCTGATTTTTTGAACTGAGCGAATCCAGGGTAACAACCTGCGGCATGGTGGAAACAGCCGTATAGGTAATTTCTTTGATCAGCGCAGTCATTGTATAGGTGTTGCCGGGAATACCTGTTAGCTGTGTATTGGTATAAGTGCCAGCAACACCTTCCACAAACAAGTAGCTGTTACCGGCCTGGTCAGTAACCGTTATAGTAGCGCCCGACACTGCCGGATACGTATTTGTGTTAGTGAATGGCACGTTTGTACTTAACTTAAAGATTTGTGGCCCCGTACCATTGGTAATGTTACCTTCAATCACCAGTTTACCGCTTTCATCATTAAGTTTCAGATCGACTACCTTCGTGCACGACGAAGCGAATAACAAGATACAGGCAGTCAGGATATAATATGGAATGTGTTTCATTGGAGATTAAAATTTAAAGTTCCAGGTTACTGATGGAATTGGGGTTGCGAAAATGCTGGTTTGTACAGCTTCTGTGGTATTAGGGACTGTTTTGCTGTCCCGGAAAGTGATGGAATATGGCTCGCGGCTGCCATACAGATTGTAAATACTAAAAGTCCAGCTGGAGTGGTATTTCTTATGTTGTTTACCTTCCAGTGTGGCACCTATATCGAGACGGTTAATAGCCGGTTCACGGGATGCGTCGCGGGCCGAATAGGAGAATGTGGTTAAACCGCCTACTTCGTATTTACCCGTCGGAAAGGTCACGGCCTGCCCGGTGCTGTAAACAAATGTACCTGAAAGCGACCAGCGTTTGGTCAGCTGGTAAATCCCCACTACCGAAAGATCATTCCGACGGTCCTGTGGTGCTGCAAAATAATTACCATTGTTTATTGCGGCAAACTTATCCTCCGTTTTGGAAAGCGTATAGCCTATCCATCCATTGAATTTGCCGTATTTCTTCTTCAGAAACAGTTCCAGGCCGTAAGCCCTGCCCGAACCATACACCAATTGCGATTCTACATCCTGGTTAGCAACCAGCTGTGCCCCATCTTTATAATTGATCTGGTTTTGCAGCCATTTATAATAAACCTCTGCCGAAAACTCAAATTGGTTATCACTAAAATTCCTGAACCAGCCGGTTGAGATCTGATCGGCAATTTCGGGTTTGATATTATTGCTGCTCATCACATACAGGTCGGTAGGTGAACTGGTGGTGGAATTGGTCAGCAGGTGGATATTCTGGGTGTTGCGGTTATAAGAGAACTTAAATGAGCTAACGCTGTCCAACTGATAACTGGCAGACAACCGGGGTTCCGGATTAAAATAATTTTTTACTATGCTGCCGGAACCGTGGGATTTGGTTCCGCTTACATTTCCTGCCGCATTATAAGTATTAAAAGAACCGGGCCCGTACAAAGAAAAGTCGCTTAATCTCACCCCATAAAGGATGCTTAACCTGTTACTTGCCTTCCATTCATCGCTTATATACGCAGCGCTTTCAAAGCCATACCGCTGCTCTACATTAATATTATTTACCGTGTTTGACGATGAAGATATATTACCCGGCGCAATTGAGTGGTGAAGAACGTTGATACCGAATTTGATGCGGTGATGGTCGCTGGCGGCGTATTGAAAGTCTTCCTTAAAATTGATATCATTTATTTTGGAGGTTGCTTCAAAACTGTCATTGCTTTCAAAACTCTGGATCTGATAGTTATAATTACTGTAGATCAGTGAGGTGTTTGAAAAGAGTTTAGGGCTGAAGATATGGTTAAACCTGATGGTGCCTGTTTTGTTGCCCCAGTTAGTCCCGAAGATATTATCAAGGCCGATAACATCCTTACCGAAATACCCGGAAAGGAATATGGCATTGTTTTGATTGAAATGGTAATTAAATTTGGCGTTGAAATCATAGAAATACAGCGAACTGCCTTTGATCGACGAATCTTTAGCGAGCTTGGTGAATACGTCAATATAAGTTCCCCTGGCGCTGACCATAAATGAGCCTTTGCCGCTGTCGATAGGGCCTTCTACTTTTAAACGTGAAGCGATCAGTCCTAATCCACCTTGTACGGTAAAGTTCTTGCTATTGCCATCGTTCATGTTGACATCCAGCACAGATGACAAGCGGCCACCGTATTCTGCGGGCATGCCTCCCTTGTAAATATCTACTCCTTTTATGGCGTCCGAATTAAAAGTAGAAAAGATGCCAAATAAGTGTGAAGCATTATAAACAGGTGCGCCATCCAGCAGGATCAGGTTCTGATCAGAAGAACCGCCGCGCACATAGAAACCTGTATTCCCTTCGCCGGCGGATTTGACGCCCGGCATTAGTGCAATGGTTTTCAGGATATCCTTTTCGCCCAAAACAACCGGTACTTTGTTGATCTGCGACATATTCAATTTCTCTACGCCCATCTGGGGAGAAACGATCTGATCATTGTTCGGCCGGCTGGCACTTATCACTACTTCGTTCAATGTACTTTTGGATTCCAGCTTAATATCTATGGCCTGGCTTTTATGCAGCGACAGCTGTTTGGTCTGCGTATCATAGCCGATATAAGTATAGATCAGTGTATACTCTCCTTCTGGTGCCGATAGGGAATAAAAGCCGAAGTTGTTGCTGGAGGTACCGCTTTGCGGTAATTCTTTGATACGTACAGATGCGCCGATAAGGGTTTCACCTGTTGTGGCATCTTTAATGGTACCGCTGATAGTCACTTTTTTCTGGCCGTAGGCTGTTGAAATTAAACATAAAAAAGCAACAAAAAATAAAAAGCATCTGGGCATGGTTAATCAAATTTGAGCCAAAACTATGCGCGGCTCAGATGCCATTTTTTCATATTATACCAAAGCAGCTAATTATTATACCAATGTACTTTCCGTTTATAGAATTGAAAAACACTGTATTGATCTGCAGGTGACTTGATACTCAACCTGAAATATAAATAAAGCGGATATCCCTGTTTGGTATAATAACCACGGGTTTTCGTATAATTCATCAAATGGGATAAGCTGGATTCTTTACCTTTAAGTTTGAATAAATTTAGCACTATGGACTCCGTGAACAGGGTAAAGACCTTTAACAATGATATTATTCTCCAGTTTATCATAGACCGGAAATACCGTGTATTGCGGCATTTGATACTGGTCACTCTTTTGTGCGCTGCCTTTTATAATAGTAAGATCGGGTACCCTGCCCCGGCAAGTCTGTATGTTAAGTTCAGTATCTCGCTTATCGTATTGGGCCTGTTATATGTCAACATGTATTGGCTGGTTCCTAAATTTCTTTTCAAGGATAATTACATGGGCTACTGCTTATGGAATATTATCTTATTTGGATTGGCCCATATAGCCGGCTTTTACACCAGGCGTCTCATAGCCAGTTATTTCGGCCAGGTTGTCACCCCGAAAGAGCAATCCAACTGGGTGGCATTTTACTTAGTTTTCACCGTACTGATGGGCGCTTCGGCGGCGGTCAAACTGTTTCAACGATGGATCATAGACTCGCAGCGGATCAACGAATTAGAAACGGCAACGATACAGTCGGAGTTAGAGAACCTGAAAAAGCAGATCAATCCCCATTTTCTTTTTAATACTTTAAATAACGCTAACGTACTGATTTATAAAGACCCTGAAAAAGCCTCTGAGGTATTAATGAAACTGAGCGACCTGCTGCGTTACCAACTTTATGACAGCACCCGCGGCAAGATATTTTTAAGTTCGGATATTCATTTTTTGGAGGATTTTTTAAACCTGGAGAAGATCAGGCGTGATAACTTTGACTTTACCATTACTATGGAGGGCGGTTTACAGGGAGTTGAAGTACCACCGTTATTGTTTATCACCTTTATAGAAAATGCGGTAAAACACAATAATGACGCGGAGGAACGTTCTTTTGTACACGTATTGTTCGCCTTTAAAGGAAAGGAGTTGAATTTTCATTGTATCAATTCCAAACCAAGGATACCAGTTAAGCGGAGTGTTAGCGGTGGTTTGGGTTTATCCAATGTAAAGCGCAGGCTGGAACTGATCTATCCGGAAAGGCATGAGCTATGGATCACAGATAATACTGAAACCTTTAATGTGCATTTAACTATAAAAATATGAAGGCGATAATTGTTGACGACGAACCGCTGGCGAGAGAAGCGATACAATTGCTGGCCAGTAAGATACCAGATCTGGAAATCGTGGCAACGTTCAATAATGCAATGACGGCAAAAAAACACATGGACGCATCGGCTGTTGACCTGATTTTTCTGGACATTGAAATGCCCGGGATAAATGGAATTGAATTCGCCAGAAGTATCCCTGCCGAAACACTTGTCATCTTTACTACCGCCTACCCTGAATATGCACTGGAAGGATTTGAGTTAGACGCTATCGACTACCTGGTTAAACCGGTTAAGGACGAACGTTTTCAAAAAGCGGTCAATAAAGCCTTCGCTTACAACAAACTTCTACAAGGCGAGGTTTCGACACCTGAATTACCGCATCAGGGCGACGACTATTTCTTCGTGAAATCGGAAAGGAAATTTGTTAAGATCTATTTTAAGGAAATCCTCTTTATCGAAGGACTGAAAGACTATGTGGTTATTCAAACCGAAAACCAGCGGGTGATGACAGCAATGAATATCAAAACAATTCATGAGCAACTTCCCCAGCATATTTTTGTCAGGATCAGCAAATCCTATGTCATCAACGTCAAAGAGATCAGCTCGTTTGATAACAATACTGTCCTGATAAGAAACTACGAGATCCCGATCGGGAATTCATACCGGAATTATTTTTTTGAGAATTTCATTTCAAAAAAGGTTATTGGGAGGTAAACACTTTTCAAAAGGGATAAGTGATAGATAATAAACGCAAAGCATTTACGATAAACGTACTTTACTAACCAGCACCCAAGAAACCGAACGATAGAGCCTTTAATTTAAGAATTGCAGGATATACAACTTACAATGATGGCACCGGCGTAAGGACGGTAACCAATGATCCGAATACACTTCCTCAATTTTTGAAGGACTTGAGTTTTCCTTCAGGAATGGGGGATAACAACAATCCTACGCCCGCTAATCCCTATCAACACTAATCCACCATGAAACGTACATTATTAGTCGCCTTTATTCTATTAATTGGTCAAATAGCTTTTGTACAAAAGAAAATACCAACACTTTATGAAAATGATCCTAACGCCTTAAATATCGATGTTAAAGATGCCTATAAATATATTGGCAAAGTTGTCATCGTGCATGATAGCATTTATAGCGCAAAAATCTACCAGGATTCCATCGCCGTTTGTCAAGTTGGAAAAAAAACGAATACACCACGTTTAATGTTCATTTACCTAAATAAATCCCAAGCTCCTTTAGAACAAAAATATGTTCATGCATTTCAAGCAAATAAGGTCTGGATTAAGGGTATAGTGTTAGGAACAGAGGAGTCTCCTTTGATCATATCATACGGATTAGATTATTTTAGCTTAACTAAATGATCAAAACCACAGTTTAGCTCGGGTAAAACTGAAAGTCCTGCTAGTCCACACCTTCATGTCAAAGCCCGTTATAGTTTATATAACAGGCTTTTTTTTATAATTGGCCTGTGTTATAAACTATCCATCATTTATTTATTAAACATCTGGCATCCTATCCGTTACCAACATTAAACTACCATGAAACAAGTTGTATTAATTACATTAATCTCTTTCTTTTTTTTACCAGCGTTTTAACAAAAAATCCCCGAAATTAAAGTTTTTGAACCCAGATATCTCTTAGAAAATTGATATATTCAAAAGACTCCGTACAATCTGTAAAAATTATATCCGATTCGATTGCTGTATTAAAGGTTGGTGGAAAATTGAAAAAAATGTTGTTTCTGTAGCTCATAAAAAAAGCTGTACAATAAACCTGCTTAATATGAGATTTTTAAGAACGTTACAACTCACCAAGGCAAGTTTTAGAGGGGCAATTATACCTATAATGATTGAACTCGTTCTTATAATTGACAATGATACTGACATAATATTCGATGTCCCCTTTCCCCTGACTGGGCGGAATTCGAACCACTTAATTGACCAAATGCGCGTTTTAAACGAATTAGAACGCTTTTAACGATCCCTGACTGTGCACTTTTCGAACCAACTATCTAAGGGGTTCCATTCTCTTATGGGTTAGCCAAATCGCATATATTCCGGCTTTCCACATATGTCCTATAGGCGTTTTATCTTTCGAAGCAAATAAAAAAGTAATACCCTGTAATTGTTTTGATAAGATCAAATGAGACTCCCGTCTGCATTTTTTGTCATAATTGGGAATCAACTAAAATGTCATTATTCAATATAATACAACTGATTATCAAAAACAGAGAGGTTATTCACATCTGCAGCCATATGCTGATTAACATGGCGACCGTAATATGGTATTCCCTTAATTCCAGTTTCAATATTTTTAAAGCTTTTCCAATATGCTTTTCCACTGTTTTAACGGAGATAGCCATTCGCTCACTAATTTCACGGTACGACAAGTGTTCATAACGGCTTAATTCAAATGCCTGGCGGCACTGAGGTGATAAATTACAGATAGCCGCATTTAATCTTTCCTGGATCTCGTTGGCATAAAATTGCTCCGATACACTTTCATCACCGACAGTAGTATTTAGTTGAGAAAACATTTCAACATGCCTTTGCCTGATTTGCTGTGCTCGCCATTCATGTAAAATTTTATTTCTTAAAAGTGCATTTAAAAATGCGCCGATTTCCTGACCGGCTTCAAGTTCCTGACGTTTTCGCCACAGGTCAACAAAAATATCCTGTACTATTTCTTCAACAACTTTATCATCCTGTATTTTACGAAACCCGGATTTACAAAGGGCCGAAAAATAACGCAGGTAAAGTAATTTAAAGGCCGCAACATCACCGTCGCGTATCATTTCGAGCAATTGACTGTCTGTAAAATCAGTTGTACGCGGCACTTTTGGAAATAATTGGTTTTACAAATCAAATAAATTTAAAGGTAATTTAAAGTTTTTTTTTGAGGTATATGGGGGTAACGCCGTTTTGATGCAATAAGTTATTAAAAGCACCAATTATGAACGACGATAAGCTCAACCAACTTATCGCAAAGTATTTAGCAGGCGAGTGTACTCCTTCCGAAAAGCAAGAAGTTGAACGCTGGTATGACCAATATGATGCAGGCAATAAGAAATACCGTAACAATGACACAGATGAGATGCAAGCCTCTGCTGAACGATCATTTGAGGAACTGAGCAAACGCCTTTCTTTATCAACACCAACTCGCCTGACTCAGATAAGGCCGATCAGGCCGGTAATTAAAGTATGGCTGGCTGCAGCTTCTGTACTGCTGATGATTTCATTCGGAAGTTATTTTTTATTCAGACAATACACTAAACCACAATTAACCGCCAATCAGCTGTCATCCCCCATAATTCCGGGCTCCAACAAAGCCATATTAACCCTGCCCGGAGGCAAACAAATCAACCTTACCGATGCCGGCAGTGGCGTGTTGGCTAAAGGCGGAGGCATTAGTATTACCAAATCTGCCAATGGACAGCTTGTTTACACATCTGCCAGGCAGGATGCTCCTGCCAACGCCGGAAAAATTGAATATAATACTTTAACTACACCTCGTGGCGGGCAATTCCAGGTGATATTGCCAGATGGATCGCGGGTTTGGCTCAATTCGGCCTCTTCAATTATATATCCTACTGCGTTTACCGGCAAAACAAGAACGGTAAAATTGCAGGGTGAAGCGTACTTTGAAGTAGCAAAAAATAAACAAAAGCCTTTTATTGTTACTGCTAATAATGTAGATGTAAAAGTATTGGGCACACATTTTAATGTTACGGCCTACAGCGATGACGCGGCTACTACAACAACCTTGCTGGAAGGTTCGGTACGTTTGAGTAAAGGCTCATCAAATACCTTGCTTACTCCTGGTTTACAAGGCATTGCCCTCCATAACCAGAACAATATTTCAATCCAAAAAGCCAACATTGAGCAGGTAATGGCCTGGAAAGAAGGCTATTTTGTTTTTGACGACCTCAGCATAAAAGAGGTGATGAAAATAGTTTCCCGCTGGTATGACGTTGAGGTAAGCTTCCGCGGCAGCGTTGAGAATAAAAAGTTTGGCGGTACCATATCGCGCTATAAAAAGATTACCGAACTGCTTGACAATATGAGCCAGTCTGGTGGTATCCATTATCAAATTGAAGGAAGGAGGATTTTATTGACTAACTAAGCTTACTAACACATAGGCTATCTGACAAAATAGCCGGAAGCGTACCACCGCCCCCGGCAACAGTTTGAAAACTGTCGTTAGATATCCGCAAATGATCATCGTTCAAACAACCAATTTTCTGATTAACCTAACATTCAAATGTATAAAAAATATACTGCATTGAAATGCGGGCGCATGTCCTGTATTGCCCCTAAATTATTATTGATCATGAAACTGTCATTCTTTTTGTGTCTGATATCCTTTATGCAGGTAAGCGCGGCTTCAATGGCGCAAAAAATCAGCATCGACAAAAATAATGGCTCGCTTCGTGAAGTGCTTAACGATATCCACCGTCAAAGCGGCTATAGTGTTTTTTATGATGTTGACCTCATTAAGAACGCCAGACCTTTAACGCTTCATGTAAAAAACGCATCACTTGAAGATGTGCTGAAAGCTTGTTTCACTAATCAGCCCTTCAATTACAGAATCAACCAAAAAACAATCGTTGTTATCCCCAAACCTGTTACAGCATCATTGCCCCAGGCCGAAAAATCCGATCAGCCGGCTCCAGCAGCGCAAACTATCACAGGGGTTGTTACCAGTACCAAAGGTGAAACACTGATAGGCGTTACGGTGAAGTTGAAAGGCTCCAATGTGGCTGCGGTAACGGGTACTGATGGTAAGTACTCGATCAGATTGACCGAATTAAAGGGAACGCTTGTATTCTCGTACATAGGCTATGTTACCAAAGAAGTTGACATCAATAACCAAACTGTTATAAACGTGACCCTCACAGAACAGGAAAAATCACTTAATGATGTGGTAGTGATCGGCTATGGAACACAAAAAAAGGCAAGTGTAACAGGGGCAATCTCATCCGTTAAAGGCGACATATTAACCGAGGCGCCTGTTGCGTCGATTGAACAGGGTATGTCTGGCCGCCTTTCGGGGGTACAAGTAAAGCAAAGTTCGGGACAGCCTGGTGCAGGTATCAGTATCCAGATCAGGGGCGCAGCTTCGATAGCCGGCGGAAACGAACCCTTATATGTGATTGATGGATTACCACAGTTCAATTCAGATGTCAGAACTGCCAATGGTTTAAATTCCATTAATCCAAATGACATCGAATCGATCGAAGTACTGAAAGATGCCGCGGCGACCTCTATTTACGGATCACGCGCTGCTAACGGCGTTGTACTGGTAACCACTAAAAAAGGAAAATCAGGTTCAGCAAAAGTCACCTTTGATACCTATTTCGGCGTGCAGAACGTTAGGAAAAAGTTGCCATTAATGGATGCAACCGCCTTTAAAGCTTATACAACAGACTTTATTAACGGTGCGGCTAATTTTTCAGCGGCTGCGAAAACTACTTATTTAAATGAGTTGGCTAACATAGGCGGCGGAGTTAATACCGACTGGCAAAATGAAACGATGCGCACAGCGCTGAACCAAAGTTATAACCTCGGGATTTCCGGCGGTAACGACAATAGCCAGTATTTCATATCAGCTAATTTCAACGACCAGAATGGGATCATCAAAAAATCTGATTTCGGCCGCTACGCATTGAGAATGAACCTGAATAATAAAGTTGCCGACTGGCTAACGATCATTACGCGTTCAACCGCCAGCAGGACTACAGAAAATGGATTTGTAAATACCGACGGGAGCAATAGTACCGGCGGCGGCGCAAACGGGATCGGAGCTACCCTCCTTGCTGTACCAACCGTTCCTGTGCGGAATGCCAGCGGCAGTTACTCAAAAGTGTCGCCCTACAGTTTCAGTGGTCCGGCTACCGAAAGCCCGGCTGCTTTACTGGATGTATTAAACAAAACCACTACGTATTATTACCAGGGAGGCATTGATCTGGTGGCCAACCCGATAAAAGGATTATCAAATACAACAAGGTTAGGATTTAATTATACCAACACAAGAGGCGATACCTATTACCCGTCTACAATGGTTGTTGTGACCAAACAAAGCGCAAGATTGGCTGAATCCAAAAAATACGGCTACCTGTTTGAGGATTTTTTAACCTATACCAAAACATTTGGGAAGCTGCGCACGGAAACCGTGGCCGGTTTTTCTGCCCAGCAGGATAACTTCAGTTCTATTATATTGGCAGGTACAGGCTTTCCGTCCGATCAGTTAAGTGATAATGCCATTCAGGCCGCAACTTCGGCTGCCATTCCGGTTACTTCTATTACTAAAACAACCATTGCATCTTTTTTTGCCAGGACACAGTTAGATTACAACAGCAAGTACCTGTTTTCAGCCAGCTTCAGACGTGATGGAGCATCCGTGTTTTCGGACCTTCACAAATGGGCAAATTTCAGTTCTTTTTCGGGCGGCTGGCGTATCGGCGAAGAGGAATTTCTTAAAAACACAGAAGTTTCTAACTTAAAGCTCCGTGCCAGCTGGGGACAAACCGGTAACCAGGCGATAAGTCCATACCAGTCACTTTACCTGGCAACCGTAGTCAATACCGCTCAGGGCAGCGGAAGCGGGGTTGGCGTAGGGTTAGCGCCTAATTTGGCTAATAAGAATTTAACCTGGGAAACGACAACCCAAACAGACATCGGTATTGATTTTGGTATCAAACAGGATAAATACCGCCTGTCGCTGGATTATTATATCAAAGATACCAAAGACCTTTTGGCTACGGTTCAATTACCGCAATCGTCCGGCTTCAGCAGCATTTCTGCAAACGTTGGCAGGGTGCAAAATAAAGGTGTGGAAGTAACAGCAGGCGCAACATTTGTCAATACCAAAGATGTTTCATTCAGCGTAGACCTTAACTTCTCGAAAAACGTGAACGTTGTTAAAGCGACTAACAGGAATCGTGACATCCTTTCAGACCCATTGAATGCCGGGAATAATGCCTTAACTATTGTCCGTGTCGGCCAGCCATTATTCTCGTTCTACACCCCTCATTTTGTAGGTTACGACAGTAACCGGTTCCCGATTTATCAGGATGTGAACGGCGACGGTTTGATCAACGCATCAGACAATCAAATTGCAGGCAGTTCGCTTCCTAATTTTTTCTACGGTGCCGATTTCAATTTCAAGTATAAAAGTTTCAGCCTGAATATGACCTGGGCGGGCGTACAGGGAGGGAAAATCAATAACCTTACAGCTTATCAGCTAACGCTGCCCGATGTTCAATTTAACAAGTTATCAACTATTAATAACTATTATCCTGTTGTATCAGATCGTTTTGTAGCCCGCGAATCGGACCAGTTTATTGAAGATGCTTCCTTTTTCAGAATGAAAAACATCAGGTTGTCTTACAGGGTACCATCGAAAATATTGAAGATCAATAATCTTTCATTTTATGTCAGCGGTCAAAACCTGATCACTTTTACTAAATATACAGGCTATGATCCAGAGGTAAATGCCTTCAGCGGCACCAACAATCGTCAGGGCATAGATTATTTTCAATACCCTACCGCCAAGACAATCACATTGGGTTTAAGTGCAACATTTTAATTTACTCAGGTCATGAAAAAACTTTTCTCCATTATATTATTAGCAGGTATCGTCACCGGCACAGGATGCAAAAAGTTCCTTGCAGAACAACCACAAAGCCAGCTGCTTTACGGAAACTTTGATGCACAGTCAATCGAGTCGGCAACGGTCGGCATTTACGAGCCCCTAACCCGCAGCCGCGGACGCTTATGGGAATCTCACTATACAGCAGCACTGACGCTGCTGGAAGATTACGCTCATTCACGGTATACTCCGCAGGAAGCATATGCCAATTACGATTTCACACAGATCACCTACCAGGATAATTTTTGGCCGACATTTTACCAGGCTATTTCCAGGGCTAACATTCTGATCAATGTTTTACAGGGCGGAACATTCGCCAATGGGAACAAATATATCGGCGAAGCCCGGTTTGTAAGGGCGATTTGTTATTACCAACTCGTAAGGTGCTGGGGCAAAGTACCGTTGCGCTTGCAGCCGGTTGCTGATGCCCAAAATACAGGGCAGCCCCTGGCAGAGGTAGCCGAAGTTTATAACCAGATCATCAGCGACCTTCAATTTGCGGAAGCTAACCTGCCAAACACTACCACCCAATATGGAAGGGCCACTGCAGGAGCAGCAAAGGTTACACTTGCTGATGTTTATCTCACCTTAGCCCGTTATGCCGATGCCCGTACCAAAGCCAAAGAAGTGATGGATAACAAATCTGTTTATGGTTATGATCTGCTGGCCTCATTCAGTGATATTTTCTCGCCAACCTCGGCAACAAGTTCTGAAGAAGTTTTCGCATTAAAATTTTCAAGATCAAACGGACTTGGCAGTTTTGTTGCAGATTATGCAGCATCAATCAATCAGTTCCAAGGGTTTGCGGCAGCCGGCAATGAAACATTTGGGGCATTAAGCACTACTCCGTTTATCAAAAACTGGGATGATAATGATCCCAGAAAGGCATGGACCCTGTACAACAAAGCCGTTGTAAATGGTACTAACGTGGTCATTAATGTAGCCCCGCCAAACGATCTCTTGTACGGCAAATTCCGGGACCCGCTCGCTCCATCCGAAACCGGAGCAGGCAATGATTTCTTTTTATACCGTTATGCAGACGTTCTGCTCATCTTCGCTGAAGCCGAAAATAAAGTCAACGGCCCTTCGGCAGATGCTTACAACGCGGTTAACATGGTTCGGAGAAGAGGTTATGGCGTCGGCATTACAACTGCCAATGCCGCTGTTGATCTTCCGGCAGGACTAACCCAAAGTACTTTCGATGATATGGTATTCAGGGAAAGAGGGTATGAATTTATGGAAGAGGACAAACGATGGTTTGATCTGCTTAGAACCGGCCGATATAAAACAGAAATTCCGGCGGCCGGTAAAAGGCTACCACCTTCTACTTTATTTCCAATCCCGGCCCTTGAAAAACTGACTAACGATAAGTTATAAGTTACAAAAGTCCATTCAGCTAAGTAAACCATTGCTCTGTACAACGAGCAATGGTTTGCATTATTCTCCCAAAATTCAATAAAAATGCGGAGCAAAATTATCTTATTTGGTGCCTTTTTAATGGGCGCCCAGCTATCTTATGGGCAAAGCAAAGCAGGTCCCCCAATAAAAAACTGGTTGCCCATTTATGATTTTACATTAAAGAACTTTAGTCAGCCTCCATTGAAGTTCGGGCCGATGTGCCGTTGGTGGTGGCCCGGCAACCTGGTTGAAAAAAAGGAACTAAAACGGGAGCTTAACCTGTTTGCGGATAATGGTTTTGCGGGAGTTGAAGTTCAACCGCTCAACCGAAGGATCCCGGTCAAAAACGAAAAAGACGAAGCAAGGAAATTAAGTTGGGACACCCCTGATTATTATGACAACCTGCGTACGGTAATGCAGGAAGCACGCAAAAGGCACCTGATTGTTGATGTTACCAATGGTAGCGGCTGGCCGCCGGGTGGGTCATTTCTGACACCCGAAGACGGCTTTATTTCTCTGGAATTTGGTGCATCCACTGTAACCGGCGGGCAAATGCTAAAAGTCCCTTTGATTAAGCCGGATAATCCAACAAAAGTTTTACCCCGACTGATCGCTGTTGTTATAGCTAAACAAATTGCGGGTCAGGCTTCCGGTAATAATGAAACCATACGGTTGGATACGGCTGACATGAAAGAGGTTACTTCGTATGTGCAAAAAGATACACTGCATTACGCTTTCTCCAAAGGCACCTGGAAGGTGATTGGATTTTGGGCAGTACGCACCGGAGAAAGTACCGAAATGGCTGCCTCACCCAGACAAGGGCCTATCCTCAACCATTTTGATTCGCTGAGCGTGCTCAAATTTTACAATCATTTGTATGGTGAGCAAACCGGCTTGCAGCCCTATTTCGGCAACCCGATGCGGGCCGTATTCAGTGATAGTTATGAATTTACGGCCAATCGGTTCTATGCCTATGATTTGACTGCATACTTCAAAACACGCCGTGGATACGACCTTATACCCTGGCTACCTGCAAATATGCAGAAAGGCTATAATACCGTGATCTTTTCAAGACCTGATTCAAAACCGGATTTTTCTTTTACCAACCAGGACTGGCGTTTGCGTTATGACTATGATCTTACCCTGAATGATCTCCTGCGTGATCACTTTTTCAAAAGCAGCCGTAACTGGGCCGAAAAACGGCACCTGCTTTTCCGCACACAAGCCTATGGTTTTAATATGGACATGATAGCTATGGCCGGTGCCGCTTCCATCCCCGAAACCGAAAGTATGTTAGGCTCTGAAGCCAATTTGAAAATCATGACTTCCGGAGCACTTTTATACAACCGACCGGTTGTTAGTGCAGAAGCCGTAGTGTTTGCGGGCCGGGCTTATACCAATACGCCGCAAAAGATCAGGCTGGCTGTTGATAAGCTTTTTGCAGCAGGAGTTAACCAGATCATCTACCATGGCGTTCCCTATCGGTATGTCTCAGATAAATTCGGGTCCGAAAACTGGTATCTATTTTCTTCACCCCTGGGGCCTCATATCAACTTTTCATCCAACCTTGGCGAGGGCAATATTTTCTGGAAAGATCAAAAAAGAGTTAATACATATGTTTCGAGGGTTCAATATGCCCTGCGCTCGGGGAAACCGCATGCCGATGTATTAATTTACTATCCATTTTTAAATATAGAAGGCGCTCCTGATAACGAGGAGGAAATTTTGACCACCGGTTACCTGAAAGATGTAGAAGGGCCTCTACCTCCACCAAAAAAATATGAGGGCCCCGATCCTGCCAAAATAAAATGGGCAAGCAAGGTATACCCGCTGATCAACCAACTGGAAGCCGCCGGTGTTTCCTGGGCGTGGGTAAATGACGAATCGATCCAGGCGGCGAAACTTAACAAAGACAATGCTGTCGATATCCGCGGTAATTTGTCAGCCGCCGTGATCCTGGCGAACGACTCAACCATTCAACTCAAATCTGCAGAAAAAATCAAACAGCTGGCAGCAAGAGGGATGCGCTTACTGGTTACCGGGGCCATTCCGGTTCAACAGTTCTCCTTTTTGAATTGGCGGGAGAATGATCAAAAAACAATGCAAAGCATTTCAATGGCACTCCAGATGCATAACAGTCAATACCTGAACGATAGCGAGGGCATCAGGAACTGGATCAGCAAGCTGTCCAGGTCAATCAAATATCAGAAGGACTGCCGCTTCAGCCGTCAGACCGAACGGGAAATGACCGATGGCAGCCGGATCAAATTTATCTGGAACAAAAGTGATGGATGGCAAACGATCCGTCTACGCCTGGATAAAAAGTACACAAAAAGCTATTGGCTAAATGCAGATGCCGGAACTATATGCAAAAATAATGGCCGGTCAATCTCTTATCAACTCCCCCCCTACGGGTCAGTCTTGCTGTTTGCATCTACTAATAACATTGATCATCAAATAAGAACTGCCCCCCCTGTTACTGTTAATCCTAATAGGTCAATACTCAGTATCAGGAAATGGAGTCTTAAAACAAATAGCTTAACAATAAAAAACTCGGAATTATTTGACTGGCGAACGAATGAGCAGCTAAAATACTCATCGGAAACAGGAATATATACCTCCACGTTTCAATGGCCATTCAATACCTCCGGCCGTCATTTTTTCCTGGATTTTGGTCATGTTTCATTTACTGCCGAAGTATATATCAACGCCAAATTCGCCGGAAAAGTGATCTATTCTCCTTATGTGCTGGATATGGGCAAATACCTGGTTAAAGGGACAAATACTCTTGAAGTGCGGGTTGTTCCCGGGCAGTTGAACGGATTTATTGGCAAGGCCAATAATGGCGACCCGCGATACCTTCAGTTCAAGGAAAAAATGATCAGCTGATGTCTGCTGGCTTGCTGGGCCCCGTAACGATCAGACCTGAAAATAAACACGATTAAAATCTTCCCCAAAACCTTAAAGTGAACAATGAAAGTACAAAAAATGATTATTGCAGTGCTAACGATGTGCCTCCTTTCCGGAAGCATCAAAGCACAGGAGCTTTACGTCGGTACAAATTACCACCCGCATGACAGTAATCCCATCCAATGGCAAAAAGACATTGAATTAATGAAGGCTGCGGGATTCAAAGTGGTACGTATGGGCCATTTGGCCTGGGATAGCTATGAACCTACTGAAGGTCATTTTACCTTCGCCTGGTTTGACCAGATAATGGATATGATGAATAAAGCCGGCATCAAGGTGATACTGGATATCGCAGTAAGGCCTGCTCCGTTATGGCTGCACCACAAATATCCGGGCATTGATATCACCGATGCGAGCGGGAACCGCCTTTACGCCAACCACCGTTACATGGAAGATATCGGGGACCCCGACTATCAACGGCATGCCCTGCGTTATGCCGATACGATTACCAAAAGATATGCCCATCACCCGGCTTTATTGGCCTTTGGCATAGATAATGAATCCGGCGACGGCCAGTTCTCGTTTTCGGAGCCGGCCAGGCAACGCTTTATCAGCTGGCTTAAAAAGAAATATTTCAGCCTCGATGCCTTAAACAAAGCCTGGGCAAGCCAGCGCTGGTCAAGACGGATCGCTGATTTTGAGGAAATCGGTTTCCCGATGTCGGGCAGTATTCTGGGGCCGCCTGAGCGTGTAATGGACTGGCGGCTTTTTGAGTCGGACGAGATCAATCAATTTTTAGCCAGCCTGATGGACAAAGCACACGCCAATGCACCCAGTGCTCTAACCACAACGAACGCATGGTATTTCTCCGCCAAAAAGTACTTCGACTACTCCCAGGTAACCTACAGCGGCAAAATGGACCGTAATGGCGGCGGTTTTTATCCGGGAAGTTCGCTTAAAAACAATACGGGTTTGTATAAAGGCCTGTTTGAGATGGCCAAAATGCAACTGGAAAGCAAAACACCATATTGGGGAGTGGAATTTACTACCATGACCGCTGTGCCTAACTCCATTCGCCGTTCAGCGTACGCCACGCTGTTGTTTGGCAATCAAATGGTTTGCGGCTGGACCTGGCAGAGTATGCATGGTGGTGAAGAACAATACCTGGAAGGCATGACCGACTGGGATGGCCTGACTAACCGAAAATACGAGGAATACAAAACCATAGCGCAGGAATTCAAAAAGATCGAAAAATATGGGTTTCCTTATAAAAACAAAGCGGAGATCGGTTTGGCATTTTCTTTTCCCAGCCAGATAGCAAGTTATGCCTATCCTGAACAGCACGACGATCAGTTGAAAACCTGTTTTGATCAGATCGCCGTTCGTAACATCGATAGTAAAATACTGAACATTGAGCAGAGCGATTTGCATTATAAATTGTTGATCATGCCTGGAATGGCAGTCATCGACAGCCTGACTGCTGAAAAAGTCCGTAAGTACGTTAAAGATGGAGGAACAGTCATCATGACCTCCTATTCGGGTTTGGTCGATACCCATAACCAAGTCTTCGCCACTACTCATCCCGGGCTATTGAGCGATGTTTTTGGGATAAGGGTAGCCTCTTATGAAGAGACTGCTTATATGAATGAAATAGCCAGGGACACCACTACCGGCAATCAGCTTAAAATTCAATATAAAGATCAAAAGATACAGGTTTCCTCATCACGTTTCGATGTGATCCAACCCAAAGAAGCTAAGGTCCTTGCAAGTATAACTAACCTGAATCACGACTACCCCGTGATTACCAGTAACAATTATGGCAAAGGAACTGCGATTTATATTGGCATCCCGGCCCGGGAAAGTGTACTTGCACCATTGATCGATGATCTTTCCAGATCGCTATTTCTGAAGAGCGGCCCCGCTGCCCCACGGGGTGTACTGGCCCGGTTTATAGATGGCAAACATGTTTTATATCTGAATATAACTAACCGGGATCAGAAAATAGATCTTAAGGGAGAAGCAAAAAGCATTTTAACCGGAAAGGGTTACAAAGGTCAACTTCTTTTAAAACCCAACGAACCGGAATTTATTGAAATCAATCAATAATATCGAAACAACCAGCCGATGAAAATCTTTAAATTAATCACAGTGCTATTAATTGCTTGCTTTTTTTCTCAATTGGTCACGGCGCAAACCAAGAAACTGAACAATGTGCTTTACGGAGCAGCCTATTACCAGGAATACATGCCGGAAGAGCGTCTTCAGGAGGATCTGAAACTTATGAAGGCATCGGGGATGTCGGTTGTTCGTTTGGGAGAATCCAGCTGGAGCCTGTTTGAGCCGCGGGAAAGTGAATTTGATTTTTCATGGATGGACAAGATCATTGACGGACTTCAAAAAAATGGCATAAAGGTCATTTTAGGGACGCCAACCTACTCCATACCCGCCTGGCTATGGCATAAACATCCTGAAATTTTGCTTGATTACGAGAAAGGCGGCAAAGCTTATTATGGCATCAGGCAAAATATGGATATCACTAACCCAACCTTCCTATTCTATGCCGAACGGATCATCCGGAAACTGATGGAGCATTATGCTAAAAACCCGGCAATCATTGGTTTCCAGGTGGATAATGAAACCACTTCTTATAATGTAAACAACTATGATTTTCAGATCAGCTTTGTAGACTATCTGAAAAAGAAATTCGGCACCATCGACCACGTTAATAAGCTATGGGGAATGAATTATTGGGGCATGACCATGAATGGCTGGGAGGAATTTCCGCAAAAAGATGGCGTAACCAACCCTGGTTATAAACTCGAATGGGAACGGTTTAAACGTAAATCTGTAGTTGATTACCTGAATTGGCAGACTAACATAGTACGTGAATATAAGCGCCCTGATCAATTCGTAACACATTGTTTTATGCCAACCGTACAAGACATTGACCAGGTGGCAAGTGCCCAAAATATGGATGTTATGGCGGTTAATGTTTACCATGGCTCGCAGGATAACCTGACCGGCGAAGAGATCGCTTTTGCCGGCGATTTTTTCCGCTCGGTTAAAATGAAAAACTATCTGATCACGGAAACCAATGCCCAAACAACAGGTTGGGATTCCAAAGCACAAATGCCCCCATATGACGGCCAGCTTAGGATGAACGTATATGCCCACCTCGGGTCTGGTGCCAATATGGTTGAATACTGGCATTGGCACTCGATCCACTATGGCCATGAAACTTATTGGAAAGGTATCCTGTCGCACGATCTTCAGCCCAACCGTGCCTATGCCGAATATTCCAAAACGGCGCATGAATTGCAGCGGTTCGGCAGCAAGCTGGTAAATCTGAAGATCAGGAACAACGTAGCTATCCTGTTTAGCCACGATGCAAATGCAGGGTTAAACATCATGCCCTTTAAGGATCCGAGAATTAGCGTTCCGAACAAACCTGCAAATGTTTACCGGAATGAATTGGTAGGCCAGTTTCACAAGGCACTTTTCAGAAACAGTGTCGGCACCGATTTTATCTTCCCGGAAAACACAAATTTCAACGATTATAAGCTGATCATTATTCCATCGCTTTATATAGCCAGTGATGAATTGCTGAATAAGATCAGTGATTATGTGGCCAACGGTGGCCATGTGATCATGCAATTCAAAAGTGGTTTTTGCGACGAAAATTCGATGGTACGGCCCGTACTTGCTCCGGGGCCGTTGCGTAAGGCCTGTGGGTTTTATTACCAGGAATTCACCAGTTTTAATGAGTTAAGTCTGAAGGGCAACCCTTTCAATGTGGCTGATGCTGACAACAAGGTTTACAATTGGGGCGAGTACATTATCCCGGAAACGGCAAAGCCATTGGCCTACTATGACCATCCCTACTTTAACAAATATCCCGCTGTGACTATCAATAACTGGGGGAAAGGTACACTGCTTTATGAAGCAACTAATGTTTCGGATTCCATTCAGGAAAAGCTTATTTTACAGGAAATAGAACGCGCCGGAATTAAAACAATGGATCAAAATATGCACTGGCCATTGGTAACCAAAGCCGGGATCAATGAGGCCGGTAAGAAGGTCCATTATTATTATAATTACAGTTCAACAACTACCAGCCTCACCTATCCTCATAAAAATGGTGCGGAACTGATTAGCAATAAATCTGTAACTTCCGGGAGTACAATTGAGATTGAACCCTGGGGTGTTTTGATTATCGAAGAAAATTAACCAATTAAATTATATAACCACTTGAATATGGAACCTACATTAACGCGGAAGAGCAAAACCACCAAATCGATTTACAGAAAAGTTTTTTTTGCGCTGTTTTCCTGCTTTCTTATCCTGGGTTGCAGCAGTGCAAGAAAAATAAGCGGCAACGATACAGATACAGGTTGGACAAAGCTGTTCAATGGCCATGACATTAAAGACTGGTTTGTCAAGATCAATCATCACGAGGTAGGCGAGAATTTCGGAAATACTTTTCGAGTTGAAGACGGTATCATCAAAATCAGGTATGATCAATATGGAAATTTCAATGATCAGTTTGGCCACTTGTACTACAAAACGCCATTCTCTTATTATCATTTACGGTTTGAGTACCGTTTTGTTGGCAAATGGCAAACAACCGCCCCTCCATATACAATTCTCAACAGCGGTATGATGTTCCATTCACAGGACCCAAGGACGATGTTGAAGGACCAGGATTGGCCCATCTCTATTGAATTTCAGTTATTAGGCGGCCTCGGCGATGGCAAACCACGACCAACAGGTAATATGTGCTCACCCGGCACCGACGTGGTTTATAAAGGAAAAGTATCGCCCGACCATTGTATCAACTCTACTTCAAAGACATACGACGGCGAGCAGTGGGTAAAAGCGGAACTGATTGTGCAGGGCAATAAGTTGATCACGCACATCATCAACGGTGATACCGTACTGCAATATTCAAGGCCTACTATTGGCGGTGGTGTTGCACATGGATACGATCCTAAGTACAAGCAGGACGGAAAACTATTGAATAGCGGCTTCATCGCCCTGCAAAGCGAAGGACAACCGGTCGATTTCAGGAATATAGAAATTAAACAGTTGCCTATTACAGATCGTTGAGAGCTGGGGAAATACTATAACAATTAAGTCCCATAATCGTCATATTTAAGTTATCAGAATTTAAGCGCACCCGAATCAGGACAGTAAAAAAGATCACTTTCCACTATTTTAAAGAGCTATAACCCGATCTCAAGACTAAAATTTCACTTCGTCAAACAGTACCAGTAAGGGTATAAGTGGTTCAATTTCAAGACCTCCAGCTTCACTATGGGAGATACTAAATAAAAAGTATCTCCTTTTTTAATTATATTAACTATCTGATTAAAAGTAATTTATCGAATAATCATACATCAAAAACAGGTATTCGAAAATTCCTTATTAAACTCCTACCGGTATTTGAAAATCATATCTGAATAATTAGTTCGATGATTGTGGTGTTCAATATCCTCCTAAGTGTCTGAAATGTTAAATATCAACACATTAACTTTTATCAAATGATAATTCGATCTTTCAATAACAAAACTTGCCTGTATCAATTAACTACAAGCGGGGCCTTATTTTTGCCAACGCTGACAATTCTAATGCTATTAGAACAGTAGTTATTAAAAGACCGGAACACTTAAACCCGCACGAATTTGCCGCTGCACGATAAGCGCAATATCGATACCGCAGAAGAACGCTTGAACTCGTTGATCTGCTCTTTTCAACCAATTCATTAAGAGTGATTTTAATGTGGAGATATAGCATATAAACCCTCACTTCGTTCTCAAAAAAAAGCCCCAACCAAAGTTGAGGCTCTCTAAAAACAAGTTACTTTTCCTATTTCTCCAACCAAACCCTTGCGTTCACAAATGCTTCCATCCATGGCGACACTTCGTCTTTACGCCCGTTTGGATAGTTAGCCCAGTGCCACTGGAAAAGGGAGCGCTCAATGTGTGGCATCATTACCAGGTGACGGCCGGTCTTATCGCACATCATGGCAGTGTTGTAGTCTGAGCCATTGGGGTTGGCGGGGTAGCTTTCATAGCCGTATTTAGCTACGATGCTGTATTGATCTTCGGCATATGGTAACTGGAACCGTCCTTCGCCGTGCGAGATCCAAACGCCAAGCGTTGAACCGGCCAGCGTAGACAGCATCACCGAGTTATTTGGTTGTATGGTCAGTGAAGTAAAGCCGCTTTCGTGTTTATGACTTTGGTTGTGCTGCATCTTTGGCTTCTCGGCATGGTCAGGGTTGATCATGCCCAACTCAATAAACAGCTGGCAACCGTTACAGATACCCACGGAGAGCGTATCCTCGCGTTCAAAGAAGTTTTGAAGGGCTACACGGGCCTTTTCATTGTACAGGAAGGCACCAGCCCAGCCTTTGGCTGATCCCAATACATCCGAGTTGGAAAAGCCGCCTACGGCTCCGATAAATCGGATGTCTTCCAGTGTTTCCCGGCCTGAGATCAGGTCAGTCATGTGGACATCCTTCACGTCGAAACCAGCGAGGTACATAGCATTAGCTAACTCGCGCTCGGAGTTACTGCCTTTCTCGCGGATTACGGCTGCTTTTGGTCGTGGCTTGCCTTCATTTATAACCGGTTTCTTTCCGGTAAAGCCTGCCGGGAATTTATATTTTAAAACATGGTTCTTGTAATTTTCAAAACGCTCTCTGGCTTTCACCGGACCACTTTGTTTCTGATCCAACAGGTAAGAGGTCTTAGTCCACACATCCCTCAGGTGATCAATATCAAACGACCAGCTACCGTTAGCGTTTTTCACGGTCAGCGTAGCTGCCGTTTCAACAGTACCAATCTTGCTGAAAGCAACACCATTGCGTTCCAACACAGCTTCTGCTGCTGTGTCAGCCTGAAAAACAATTCCGATATTTTCAGCAAACAGCGTTTCGATGATATCCTGGTTGCCTAATGCGGAAAGATCGATCGTTGCACCTAAATCGCGGTCAGCGAAGCAAAGTTCTAACAAGGTAGTGATCAAGCCGCCGCTGCCTATATCATGGCCGGCCTGAATTTGACCTGCTTTGATCAGTTGCTGCAAGGTGTTAAACGTATTTTTGAAAGCCCCGGCATCTAATACGTCCGGTGTTTCGGAACCTATTTTATTTAAAATTTGAGCAAATGATGAACCGCCCAGTTTATAGGTATCGCCCGATAGGTTGATGTAATAGATTGCGCCCCCATTTTTTTGCAGCACAGGCTCTATCACCCCGGTAATATCGTCACAATGTCCGGCTGCCGAAATGATCACAGTACCAGGCGCAATCACCTCGCCTTCCTTGTACTTTTGCTTCATGGAAAGCGAATCCTTGCCTGTTGGGATGTTGATACCCAGTTCAATTGCAAACTCAGAGCAGGCCTTTACAGCCGCATATAAACGGGCATCCTCTCCCGCATTTTTACAAGCCCACATCCAATTGGCCGAAAGCGATACGCTCTCCAAGCCATCCCTCAAGGGAGCCCAAACTATATTAGAAAGCGATTCTGCAATGGCATTACGACTTCCCGATGCCGGGTTAATCAACGCCGAAAGCGGCGCATGGCCTATTGAAGTAGCAATACCATCCTTACCCTGAAAATCCAGCGCCATTACACCGCAATTATTAAGCGGCAATTGCAATGGACCGGCACACTGCTGCTTCGCCACGCGGCCACCTACGCAACGGTCTACTTTGTTAACCAGCCAGTCTTTAGACGCTACTGCCTCCAGTTGCAGTACCTGCATGAGGTACGCCTGCAATTGAGATACGTCGTAGGTTACCGGGCTATACTTTCGTTCGATCGTTTTATCCTGCATCACCACTTTTGGCGAACTACCAAACATATCCCCCATGTCAAGGTCCATTGGCCTGGCGCCCGTAGTGGCTGATTCAAAGGTAAAACGATGGTCGCCGGTCACTTCGCCCACCGTATACATCGGAGAGCGTTCGCGGTCGGCAATCTTTTGCAGGATCTCTATGTTTTCCTGCCCGATCACCAGCCCCATACGTTCCTGAGATTCGTTTCCGATAATTTCTTTCGCCGAAAGGGTTGGGTCGCCAACAGGCAGTTTATCCAGGTTAATCTTACCTCCGGTTTCTTCTACCAGTTCCGAAAGGCAGTTTAAGTGACCGCCTGCACCATGATCGTGGATAGAAACAATCGGGTTGATATCACTTTCCACCATCCCACGAACTGCATTTGCTACGCGCTTCTGCATTTCCGGGTTTGAGCGCTGGATAGCATTTAGCTCTATACCCGAACCTAAAGCGCCGGTATCTGCCGACGAAACGGCTGCACCACCCATACCTATGCGGTAATTATCACCACCCAAAATCACCACCTTATCGCTTACCTGCGGGCTGTGTTTTTTGGCTTGCGACAGCTTACCATAACCTATACCGCCTGCCTGCATAATTACCTTATCATAACCCAGGGTGCGTGACTCTTCCTCATGCTCGAAAGTGAGCAGCGAACCCGTGATCAGCGGTTGACCGAACTTGTTACCAAAATCAGATGCTCCGTTTGAGGCTTTAATTAAAATATCAACCGGCGATTGATAAAGCCATTTACGCTCGGCAACGCCATTTTCCCAAGGGCGGTCTGCTGCTAAGCGCGAAAGCGCTGTCATGTATACTGCTGTACCAGCCAGCGGAATAGAACCCTGGCCACCGGCCATCCTGTCCCTGATTTCACCACCTGATCCTGTAGCTGCACCGTTAAAAGGCTCAACAGTGGTAGGGAAGTTGTGAGTTTCTGCTTTCAGGGAAATTACCGATTCAAAATCTTTGATTTCGTAGTATTCAGGTACATCAGGGCGTTTTGGTGCGAATTGCTGAATTACGGGCCCCTTTACAAAGGCTACGTTATCTTTATAAGCCGAGACAATCCCGTTCGGGTGGGCCTCAGACGTTTTGCGGATGAGCTTAAACAACGAAACAGGCTGCTCTTGTCCATCAATCACAAAAGTGCCATTAAAAATTTTGTGGCGGCAGTGCTCCGAATTCACCTGAGAAAAGCCAAATACTTCAGAGTCGGTCAACTTACGACCTAATTTTTCAGAAAGGCCATTTAAGTATTGAACCTCTTCGTCACTTAAAGAGAGTCCCTCCTGCTTGTTATATTGGGCGATATCTTCAATTTCCAGGATCGGTTCCGGTTTAATATTAATAGTGAAGATCTCCTGGTTAAGCGCTGCATATTTTTGAAACAGCATCGGGTCGAAAGCCGAAAAATCAGGATCAACCGCTGCAAATTCCTCGATGCGGATAATACCTTCAATGCCCATATTCTGTGTAATTTCAACCGCGTTGGTACTCCATGGAGTAACCATCGCCGCCCGGGGGCCAACAAAAAAACCGGTCACAATTGTATCCCGGTTTAATTCCGCGCCTGCAAAAAGCCAGCTTAGTTTTGAAATATCTGTCGGATGGAGCGTTTGATTATGTTGTACGGCAAACACCGTATTTGCTTTATTAAAGAAAAAGTAAATCATATCCTTGTTTCAAGGTGCAAAGGTAGCTTTTTTTAAAAAAACAGTCAACATTAAAGGAGAACTGCTTCGAATTACAACTATACCATTCAATGAAATTGTGGAAGCAGAAAAAAGTAATTACTGCTGTTATCATAAAGAAGCTGCTTTATACTATAATGATTGTGCGTTCTAAAATAAATATCGAAACTCTTTCTGAATGATTTTTTTTTGCTTTGAAAGCACTTATGGGGAAACAACTGCATATTGTAAGGCAGACAATTTCTGACAAAATAGATGTAAAATATCGACAAAAATCTCATGGCGCATTTTTATGTAAATTTTGTGCAAATAAAAAAACGAACTTGACAGAATTGGGCTAAATCATTGATTTTGCCCCTTTAACTGGCTGGAATTTGAACCAACCTTTGCGTTTTAAATGAATCGGAACACTTTAGTGCCCCTTAACTGGGCTCAACTCAATAGCTAATTTGAGCTGCGATCCAATAAGAGAATAACCTTAATTGCCTTTATAAATCCATAGATTTTGGTTTGCCTATTTAATTCTCAGGTAATAGGCGTTTTATAAATGGGAATCCTTTCGGCCAACTAAGTCACAAAAAACATAAGCGCCTGATTTACAAAACAATATAAATGTTCGAATATCGAACACTTCGATCACATAAAATACTATTACTAATTGGCTTTAGAATTAAAATGATAACCAAGCAATCACACTATTGCATTCCATTTTTAAAACCAAGACAAAAAAAATCAATTAACTGATTACCGATTCATTAAAAAAAGTAAGAGTTAGCCGTTTGACAGGGATCCCCGCACCTCCACCCGAAGGGATTTTCTCAGGAAAATCCTCTTTTTTAATTATCAATAAGTTTTTACTGCTTCCTAACATCCATATCGCCCACCGGCTTGTTAATATTAAATTGATATTTATTTTAACAACAACAGTCATTAATAGCTGTCGAAGCATTCAAAATGACTAAGCAACGCAAATGTTACATTTTAGCGAGTATTGCTTTACTCCCAGTTTATTTATTGAAATAACAGAAGCTATACTTATTATTTAGCAACCAGCTAAATCGTAAATACGTCAAAGTCCATCACCAAGTAGTTGAACTTGATTATAGATGTTTGTTTTTTGGATATCTTGCTTTAATATTGTGATTCCTGATAATACATCTGATATAAATGAACAGAAAAACGGTAAACCTACTTGTATTTGGCCTGGGGCTTTTGATGCTCTTATTGCGCCCTTATGTAGTTTATCGTATTATCGGTTACCGTAATAAGGACAAAGATCCCGTCAAAACCAGCCTGTTGCAGCGCATGATTAAAAAAAAGGACGAGCACTATGAATGTCCGGAAAATAGCGTGATAGAGTCTGGGAAGCCGGGATTCAACTTTCAGGCTCCGGTAAGGCGGATAACTTTACGAAATTTTCATGACGTCTTTTTTTTAGGCGTTCCGTTTTTGGCCTCGTTGCCTCAAGCGGTGCGGATTGTTTTAAAACCGTGCCCCAGGCAGCGGTTTTGCCTGCTTTCCTGTTTCCGGATCTGAATATTTTTCAATGGCTAAAACAAGTCGTTAACAGCCAGCAAACTGCTCTTGCAGACATACACGTTTTTTGCCGAAAGCGCCATTCCTCGATTAATAATCTATTTTTACAACAATACTCTATGAAACAGATTGTTCTGCTGTTGATCAGCATTATAGCCTTCAAAGCACATGGGCAAATCAGTTGGCCGGATCAAAAAAAATCGGCCATCATCCTTACTTATGATGATGCATTGCCTTCGCAACTGAATACGGCGGTACCTCAGTTAAAAACGGCAAAAATAACGGCAACTTTTTTCCTCACCAGCGATATCGACAGTATCTCTATTCCACAATGGCGTGCGCTAAGTAAAATGGGGTTTGAGCTGGGTAATCACACAGTTTTTCACCCCTGTGCCGGCACAGATGATAACCCGGTGCCAGCAGACCATTATACAGCTTACCAGATCATCCGCGAAATAGAGGTTATGGATAGATTTCTGTTTGCTGTAGATGGTAAAACTAAAAGAACCTTTGCTTACCCCTGCGCTGAAACTATGATGGGAGGAAAAGATTATGTAGATTCATTGCGGAAATATACGTTGGTAAAATACGCCCGCGCGGGTGGCGACTCCACTGCTTTCATAACAGATTTCACTCATCTGGATCCTTTCCGCGTGCCATCGTACGGACTGGAAGGCGGCGAAACCGGCGTGCAGCTTATCGCCTTTGTGAAGAAAGTTCAACAAAACGGCGGCATGGGAATAATTATGCTGCATGGTGTTGGCGGAGATTATATCACTGTTTCAGCTGGTGCCCACCGGCAACTAATCGAATACCTCAAAACCCAAAAGAAAGAAATCTGGATGCCTACATTTCAACAGGGCATGGATTATATCAACAAACAAATACCTTTAAAAGCCCAGAAACCCTAATTCAATTACCGAACAAATGAAAAAGAGACTTTTAAACAAAATATACCTCCTTGGACCAATAGCGCTCGCTGCTGTAACATACGTTGGAATCTCGGCCTGGAAGTACCCGGATCCCCCCGCTATTAACCAGGTAAAACATGTAGTTGTTATCTATATGGAAAACCACAGCTTTGATAACCTTTACGGACAGTTTAAGGGAGCCGATGGCCTGGCTGATGCAAAAAAAGAAAGCATTATTCAACTGGATGCAGAAGGTAAGCCTTATACCATGCTGCCCCCGGTGCCGCGAAGCAGTGCGTTTCCTACAAACCTGGCCAATACTTATTATAATATTGACCAATATGTAGCTGCCGACCAAGCTACCCCCGATGTAACCCATGCCTTTTACCAGGAGCAGATGCAAATAAACGGCGGAAAGATGAACAAATTTGCACTGTATAATTACACGAAAGGTTTAACGATGGGATATTATACTACGGCCAATCTGCCATTGTATGACCTTGCAAAAAAATACACGCTCTGCGATCATTTTTTCCATAGTGCTTTTGGCGGCTCATTCCTTAATCACCAGTGGCTGATAGCAGCAGCTTCTCCGGTATTTACAGATGCACCCGAATCCATTAAAGCCCAGGTAGATGCTTCCGGTAAAATGATCAAAGATGGTTCTGTTACACCAGACGGTTACGCCGTTAATACATCCAACTCTGTAAATCTGCACCCCAAAGGAGCGCCTCTCGCTAACCTGGTACCCAATCAAAACGGCCCAACCATTGGCGACCGCCTTACAGATAAGGGTATTTCATGGGCCTGGTATTCAGGCGGCTGGAACGACGTCATAGCAGGAAAGCCAGATCCGACATTTACCTATCACCATCAGCCTTTTGCTTATTTTACACGTTATGCGGAAGGTACAGAGGAAAGAAAAAAACACCTTAGAGATGAAACAGAATTTCTGGAAGCTGCGCAAAAAGGTGCCCTGCCTGCCGTATCTTTCGTTAAGCCGATTGGGCTGGAGAATGAACATCCGGGAGGCTCGACCGTTAAAGCCGGAGAGAGCCATGCCGTTAAGCTAATCAATGCGGTACTCAATGGCCCTAACGGCAAGGATGTGGTAATCATACTCACCTATGATGAAAACGGAGGCTTTTGGGACCATGTAGCCCCGCCGAAAATTGATAAATGGGGACCTGGTTCGCGTATCCCTGCTTTGATCATTTCGCCATTTGCAAAAAAAGCCTATGTGGACCATACCAATTACGAAACGGTGAGTATCCTGGCTTTTATTGAGAAAAGGTGGGGGCTGAAGCCACTCAACAGCCGCGACCAACATGCCGATCCACTAAGCAATGCGTTTAACTTTTAAAATAATTGCAGCAGGCCTGATAGTTATTGCCTCCTGCGGCTTGCTGGGTTTTCACAGCAGTCCGCAGGTGATAACTGAAGCCGTCCGTAAAAAACTGGTGTTACAGGCCGATAGTTTTCTGATATCCGTAACACAATTACAACAAGCTGTTGCGCAAGCGGATAATAAGCCGCTAATGCAACAACGTTTCAGGGAGGTACGTTTGGCCTACAAACGGCTGGAATGGGCAACGGAATATTTTGATCCGTTAACATCCAAACGAGTTAACGGGCCGCCCGTGCCCGAAACGGAACTTGGCGGACAGGTCATCCAACCCGAAGGGTTGCAGGTGATCGAAGGGTTACTTTTTCCTACTTTTAGCCCTTCCTCCAGCAAACAGCTTCGTCTTTATTTGGATAAACTCGCAGTCAGCGCCGAAGAATACAAAGACTATTTTACGCGCAGCAGTCTTCAAGACTGGCAGATTATAGACGCGACGAAGCTGGAGGTTTTCAGGATAGAGACTTTGGGTCTGAATGATTTTGATGATCCGCTTGCCCGGCAATGCTTTAGAGAGTCTGCAACTGCTTTAAGCAGCCTAAGTGAGGTGACCCAACATTATACGAGGAGTGATCAAAGCCGTTTAATCGAATATTTTAAACAGGCAGTAAAATATCTTTCGCGCGCTGTGGCATTCAACCAGTTTAACCGGGCCGAATTTATTACTGCTTATGCAAACCCCTTAACCAGGGAATTGAGCTATTTAAATAAACAATTGAATTTGCCAGATGTTCGTTATAATCGCCTGTTGAATCAAGATGCGGCAACCTTGTTTGAAAAGAACTCTTTTAACAGAAATGCCTACATTAATGCTCTCGAAGATTCGGCCACCTTACAAAAAATTGTATTAGGCAAAAAGCTGTTCTTTGATAGCCAGCTTTCAGGCACCATGACCCGGAGCTGTGCTTCCTGTCATCAGCCGGATAAGGCCTTTACAGACGGTTTTGTTAAAAACCTTGATATCACTGGTAAAAAAACAATTTTCAGAAATACCCCTACGTTGATCAATGCCGCGCTACAGCCGGCACAGTTTTATGACCTCAGGGCATACTCGCTCGAAGACCAAATTGTTGACGTAATTCGTAATCCGGATGAAATGCACGGCAATATCCACCTCTCAGCTCAAACATTTTGGCGAGATCGAACATATCGTAAACTATTTGCTGAGGCTTTTCCAGGCCGGGCGGCTATTGACACTGCAGAAACCATAAACGCGCTGGCTGCTTATATCCGTAGCCTTACTTCACTTAACAGCCGCTTTGATGAATATATGCATGGAGACAAAACAATGCTTAATCAAAGCGAGGTTAATGGTTTTAACCTCTTCATGGGGAAGGCCCGGTGTTCAACCTGTCACTATATGCCTTTGTTTAATAGTACACTGCCACCGAGGTATGTACAGATGGATGCCGAGGTTATTGGTGTGCCTAAAATTAAAAACTGCAAAATGATTGACCCTGATCCGGGATTGTTCGCTATACAGCCACTGAGGTTTAACCATCATGCTTTTAAAGTAACAACCGTTAGAAACGCTTCGAAAACGGCGCCCTATATGCACAATGGGGTATACAAAACACTGGAAGAAGTCATTGACTTTTATGATCAGGGGGGTGGTGTTGGCATGGGGTTAAAGGTTCCGAACCAAACATTGGCCCCGGAACACCTGCAGCTCTCGCTAAAAGAAAAAAAGGAATTGGTTAGCTTTATTAAAGCTTTGGACAGTCATTAGTTGGTGGCGAAGCGATATTTTAATAAATAAAAAGGGCCCTTAGCCCTGGTGACTCCGGAGATAGCATGCCGGCGTCGGCAAAATTTAATATGCACAGTGACAATTAAAAGTGGACTTTTAGCGCTAACATTTTACGCGGGTAATATCAGTTGCCTGTTTTACTAAGAAAATAGCGAAGCCAAGGCTCCGTAGTTTACCATTATGGGCATTTCAGCGGGTTGGAATGAACAGTCAGAACCCGCTTTATTTAGTGTAAGCATAATGAAAGTAATCAACGTCAACACTACCGGTATCGTCCTTTGTATTGTAAGTGAATAAGGCCAACCGGTCGCCCCGGTAGGCCCCCCACCTTAATTGATAACTATCTCCGAACGGAGTAAATGTCACACCATCCGGGCTGTAGGAGTAATGACTTTTACCGTCCAATCCCCAAACAGATTTTAGCCAGATATTGTCTACAGTAATTTCGGGACCAATAGTAACTACTTCTTTGTTCATAAATATCAAATTTTTGACGGAGCCTTCACATTGAACGCCAATGGCGGAGTAGTTGGGAGCCCCAAAATGCGACAGTCCTGCTTTTTGCCCGCTTGTCATTCTGCTAATATCAATTTTAACACTTGCCTCGTTATGAGTGGTTCTATAAGTACGCTGCGTTAGGGTGTTACCGGCATTCAAAATATTATCGGCTAACGGCCGAAAAGCATAAAGCCGTAACCAGCCCTTTCGTTCTGTTAACGACCATTTATCCTGCCGTGGCTGATAATTCCACTCCCATTGTGGTTGCAATACTTGTGCCTCAAACTCATCATTGGTTTGCGGGCTAATTATTCTATTTGATTTTACCGGCTTTTTTGCAGACCATACCATCTCACCTATACCTGCGGTATCGGGGCTGCCTATGATAGGCCAACCTGCAATCCAATGAACCGGTAAGAGGCTTACAACCCTCCCCGACCAGTCGTCCCCCGTTCCGTGATGTGTGAGGAAATACCAGTCACCTTTAGTTGTTTGTATTAATCCGCCCTGATTGGGTTCATGAAAATGTAGTTGCACTTCACTCAGTTGTTGTGGTGTTTCATATGGGCCAGTAATTTTTCTTGCACGTTCCATCATCAGCGCACGTCCGCCAGCCCTTACCTCGCTAAAAAGGTGGTAGTAATAACCGTTGATTTTGTATAATTTATTAGCCTCGCTGCCTTTTGATTGATGAATAACCTTATCCGATTCCTTCAATAAGGATTTCCCATCAGCCGACATTTTAAACAGATGTATTTTATATCCGTCGCTAAAATTTGTACCGATAAGATATCCCTGGCCATCATCGTCCCAAAAAGGGCTGCAATCATCCCAGCCCTTTTCGGCCCACACCTTATGCACTGGCTCCCAGGGACCTTCCGGTTTAACCGATGAACTCATAAAATACCCTTCGTCCGGGTCCCCGAAGTACACCCAGAACCTGTTTTGATGATATCGTATTGCCCCAGCCCATACGCCCCTACCGTAACGATTCATCCTATCCCAGTTCATTTCAGGCGAGATAACCGAAATGTCATTTACTACGTGGCCAAGAATACTCCAATTAACAAGATCTTTTGAATGGAGAATAACAAAACCCGGGGAGTATTGAAAAGTAGAGGAAACTGCGTAATAATCATCGCCCACACGGATACAATCTATATCGCTGTAATCGCCGGGTAATACAGGGTTCCGAAAAGTACCATCGCGCTGATCTCCCCAGGATGTCCAGTTCCCCCATGCAGGAGCCGTTATAGCGGATTGTCCTGAAGAAGATAGATTAATGAAAACAAATGCAATTATACTTACTGTGAATACCCGCAATTTCATGTTGTTGATAAAGAAATGAGAAGTCAAAATACCGACACGCAATGACGCATTATATATAGTGCTTATCTTATTTTTTAGTATTAATTGGTCTGTTTGCAATAACCCATCACTGCAAACACTCAAAACTAAACTCAAAAACATAAAAAAAGTATTTCATAACCGACGTTTTCTTTCACATTTACGACCATAAAGGAAGTTAATCTATAGTAGCCAGCTCCCGCGTCTTCTACTTTAAATTGCTGATTTGCCCCCGCTAAATAATCCCATTGATCGACCTTTGTTTAATTGGCAGTGCCCCCAACCGGCAAATTCCAGCGCTTTAAAGCTGTTCCTGCTATAGATCTGATAATCCTGCCCTTATATACATTCTGCTATATCAAAGCAATTTGCATATTTGTGATTCAGATGATTAAAAGAAATTTAAAACATACTTTCTCGCTCCTTAACGTTGACTATGTGAGGCTTAACAGTAAATGGAATTATAGAAATGTAATAAGCCCATACTACCGTATTTATTATATAGATGATGGTGAAGGTGAAATATCAGATGCAGCCAGTTCATTAAAACTTGAACCAGGCTATCTGTACATCATTCCAAGTTTCACGCTATGTAACTTAGGGTGCAGTGATTATCTGGGGCAGTTTTTTGTTCAGTTTTTCGAAGATTCGATAGATGGGAGCTCGCTTTTTGCCAACAACAGGGCTGTATTGAAAACAAAAGCTACCGAAATGGATATTAACCTTTTTAACCGATTGCTTGAAATTAACCCGGGGAGGGGAATCAACCGGTCCGACAATCCCCAGGTGTATGAAAAAGATATTTATTATAAGGAATACCAGGAACTTAACAATCAACAAAACACATCAACATACCTGGAAACCCAAGGTATCCTGATGATGTTAACTGCAAAATTCCTGAACCCTCAGCTGTTCAAAAGCCCGGAACATAAACTTATCCCGGTAAAAATTGCAGAAACATTAAATTATATACTTGTTAATTTGCATTTGGACCTTTCGGTTCAGCTGCTTGCATCCCGGGCAAATCAAAATGTTGATTATTTTTCAAGACAATTTAAACAGCACACAGGAACCAGGCCATTAAATTATATCAATGAAAAACGCGTTGAGCGTGCACAGTACCTGATGGCAACAAGCAGGATGTCATATTCAGAAATCTGTACTCAAACCGGATTTGATAACCTTTCTTATTTTTCCAAAACATTCAAAAAACTTACCGGCATGTCGCCCAGTGAGTATAGAAAGCAGATGTACCAGGTTGGTTTTAATCATTGATCATTGAGATACGGATATCATAATAGCCCGGAAAAACATAGCTGTTATTAAAAAGCATGGTCTGAAATAACCATCGCCAATGCATTTATAGATACCAGGCCATAAATAATCAATATGTTATAGATCGTACAAGCCATCACCTTTACTTCAACATCAACAACCACTAAATAAACAAGTTACAATCAAATCCCAAATATAAACTTCGATTTAGCAACCTCGATTCTTTTCGACAATTCACATTTCTTCTCGCGCAAAAAGTCGGTTTCATACAAAAAAAAGTCCCATTAGGCCAATTATTTAGCTATTCTTTCAAAGAAATTTGGATAATTATCAATTATTGATCCGATAACGCAAATTGCTGATTAACCAATTATAGATAACCAGGTATAGAATTTCAATTAAAGCTCCGGCTATTCATCCGTATGGCTGATCAGCGTAGCTGTTTTTTCTAACGGTCAAACTTAATTATGAAGAGAAGAACACTAATAAAAGGCTTAGCCACAGGATTTTCATCCTTGTATCTGTCAAGGGCTCTTGGCAGTAGTTTACTGCAACCAAATTTAAATGCTGATATTGCCTCCGGCCCTTTTAAACCCGATTGGAGTTCATTGGCTCAATACCAGGTACCTGATTGGTTTCGCGATGCCAAGTTTGGCATCTGGGCACACTGGGGCCCGCAATGTCAGCCCGAACGCGGCGATTGGTATGCCCGAGGTATGTACCAGGAAGGCAGCGATCAGTATAAATATCATGTTCAAAAATATGGCCACCCTTCAAAATTTGGTTTTAAAGATGTTATTAACGAATGGAAGGCCGAAAATTGGAACCCCGAAGAACTGGTAGGCCTATACAAACAGGCCGGGGCCAAATATTTTATGGCGCTGGCCAATCACCATGATAATTTTGACCTTTACGATAGCAAATATCAAAGCTGGAACGCTACCAAACTGGGCCCCAAAAAAGACCTGATCGGCGGCTGGGCCAAAGCAGCCAAAGAGCATGGCCTGCCATTCGGCGTAACTGTACACGCCTCCCACCCCTGGACCTGGTATGAGGTTGCACAACGCTCAGATAAAAGCGGACCATATGCAGGCGTGCCTTATGACGGTAAACTCACCAAAGCAGACGGCGCGGGCAAATGGTGGAGCGGTTATGACCCGCAGGAATTATATGCACAAAATCATGCTCTGAGCACGGATAGCCTTAATGACAACAGCATGGGTGCTCACTGGGACTGGGGAAATGGCGCAAGTGTACCAAATAAAGCTTATTGTGATAAATTTTTGAACCGCACTATAGAGCTGATTGATAAATACGGCCCCGAACTGATCTATTTTGATGATACTGCGTTGCCTCTTTGGCCGGTAAGTGATGCCGGCTTAAAAATAGCAGCCCATATGTACAATACCAGTATTAAAAAGCATGGCAAACTACAGGCAGCACTCTTTGGCAAAGTATTGAATGAACAACAGCGCAAATGCATGATATGGGATATAGAGCGAGGGCAAAGCAACCAGATAGAGCCTTTGCCATGGCAAACTGATACCTGTATTGGCTCATGGCACTATGATCGCCGCATATTTGATAATAAAGGCTACAAAAGCGCCAAAACGGTAGTGCATACCCTGGTTGATATTGTAAGTAAAAACGGTAATCTACTCTTAAACATGCCATTACGAGGCGATGGCACACTTGATAGCGAAGAACGTGCAGTAGTTGATGGTATAGGTGCCTGGATGCAGGTTAACAGCGAGGCAATTTACGGTACCCGGCCATGGAAGGTATTTGGAGAAGGCCCGGCAACAGATTCGGCAGCGCCTATTAACGCTCAGGGTTTTAACGAAGGTAAAGGCAAACCGTTCGGGGCCGAAGACATTAGGTATACTACAAAAGGTAAAACTCTTTACGCTACTATGCTGGGTTGGCCTGCAGGGAACGAAGCCCTTATTAAAAAGTTAGCAAAAGGCAACCAATCAGGTAACATAAGCAGCGTAAGCCTGCTTGGAAACGATAAGTTAAGCTTTGAGCAAACTGAAGCGGGCCTTAAGGTAAAAATGCCTGAAAATGCTCCGTGTAAAGATGCATTCGTTTTAAAAATAGAAGGCGCTATTTAATCAATATCATGAACCTGAAAATTTGCTACGTCCTGATCACTGCTGTTTCATTGACAGTCCCTTCTTTAGCTCAAACTTTTAAGTTGGTATCGCCCGATAAAAAAAACGTTGTCGAGATAAACAATACCAACAGTCTGCAATATACTGTTTCCAGCAACGGCTTAACCATCATCCATCCTTCTTCACTGGGTTTCGAGTTTAAAAATGAACCGGCTATGGGTGCCAACATGACCGTAACCAATCATGTAGAGCACTCGGTTAGCCAAATCTGGGTACCGGTAGTAAAAACAAAGCACGGAACCGTAGCTGACCGTTATAATGAATTAGAGCTGTCACTGGTAGAAAAATCAGGGCCAATGCGCCGGATGAAGATCTGGTTCAGGGCTTATGATGACGGGATCGCCTTTCGCTACCAGTTATTCGGGGCCGATAACATCGGCGACCGGCAGATAGTAAGGGAACTGACCAGTTTCAACTTACCTGCCAAAGCAAAGACCTGGCTGGCAGACTATGGCAGTTATACCTCATCTCAAGAGACTGAATTTCAACCAAAAAACCTAAACCATATCACAGATAAAACAATTGCAGGCTTACCGCTGCTGGTGGAGTTAGATCAAAGCCATTATACTGCAATTACAGAGGCTAATATCGATAACTATCCAGGTTTTTATATCGGCTCGCTAAAAACAGATACCAACGCAACTGATAAAGTTGATCTGGTTACCAAATTATCCCCTCTGCCAGGCGAAAGTGAGAACGGGGTTAAGGCGCGTTTCGCTAATAACCTGCTCACACCCTGGCGTGTGGTAATGCTGGCAGCTTCGCCGGGTAAATTAATCGAATCGGAACTGATCCAGAACCTGAACCCTCCCTGCGCACTAAAAGATGCAAGCTGGATCAAACCTGGCATGAGCGCCTGGGATAACTGGTGGAGCGGTGAGGTAAAGATGGATATGCCTACAATTAAAAAGTACATCGACCTGGCATCGGCACAACATTGGCCTTACATGCTTATCGACTGGCAATGGTATGGTCCGTTTAACAAACCGGAAGCCGATATTACCAAACCTGCCCCGCAATTGAACATGCCTGAAATTTTAGCTTATGCCAAAGCCAAAAAAGTTAAATGCTGGCTATGGTTATACAGCTCGGATGTTAACCGCAATGATAATTTTGAAAAAGCTTTCCCGATTTACGAGCAATGGGGCATTGCCGGGGTTAAAATTGATTTTATGGACAGGGACGATCAGCAGATGGTGAACTGGTACCGTCGGATCATTAAAACAGCCGCACAATATCACCTGATGGTTGATTTTCATGGTGCTTATAAACCTGATGGCATTGACCGCACCTATCCCAACATGATAACCCGTGAAGGAGTTTTAGGAGAAGAATACTCCAAGTTTTCGACCAGGATAACAGCAGGGCACAACACCACCTTACCGTTCACCCGCATGCTGGCAGGGCCAATGGATTATACGCCTGGCGGGTTCTTGAATGTAAAGAAGAGTGAGTTCAGAAAAGGTAGTCCTACCCAGGTAATGAATAGCCGCTGTGCCGAACTGGCAAAATTTGTGATTTATGAAAGCCCGTTTACGGTTTACTGCGATGCACCTGAACATATTCTGGGCAAACAAGGAGCCGATTTTTTAAACAATATCCCTACCGTTTGGGATGACACGAAGGTGCTTGGCGGTTACCCGGGCCAATATGTCATTATCGCCAAAAGAAGCGGTAAAAACTGGTATATCGGCGCAATGACCAACGATGCAGAAAGGACAATTCAATTGAAAATGGATTTTTTACCATCGGGTAAATATACATTGTCGTCATGGGCGGATGTATTATCCTCACCTCAAAGTTTAACCCAGTCTGAAGGCAAGGTGTCAGCAAGTTCAGTTATAAATATCCATTTGGATACCTCGGGCGGATGGGTAGCCAAAATTACAGCCAATAAATAAGAATGGCCCTTTCACCCAGCAACAGAAACATAAAACATAATGATCCAATCATGACAAAGAATAAAACGCTCTTTCCATTTATATTAATTACCAGTTTATTCTTTTTGTGGGGTTTCGCCCATAACCTCGACCCTATATTGATACCGCACCTAAAAAAGTCGTTTACGCTTACAACAGTTCAGGCTACGTTGGTGGATTCCGCAGTGTTTATTGCCTACTTTTTGATGGCTTTGCCGGCAGGTTTCATCATGAAAAAATATGGTTACAAAACAGGCATTATAACCGGCCTGCTAATTTTCGCGTTTGGTTCTTATTTGTTTATACCTGCAGCCAATACGCAGCAGTACACATTTTTCCTGGTGGCCTTGTTTATCATTGCCTGCGGGTTGACCATTTTAGAAACTGCCGCCAATCCCTATGCTTCCTCATTGGGCGATCCCGCGACCTCTACACAAAGGCTTAACTTTGCACAATCATTTAACGGGTTGGCTGCTACCCTGGCCCCTATCATTGGTGGACGTATTATACTAACCAAAGGGTATACCGCGGCACAACTGGGTACAATGACAGAAGAAGGCCGAAAACTAGCGCTTGCCGCCGAGGCCTCTTCCGTGAAAATGCCCTATTTTATACTTGGCAGCGTGTTGGTAATAATTGCTATCATTTTCGCATTTACACATCTGCCCCGGATCCAACAGCATGAAGAGCATACGGCCAGTAAAAACATTTTCCATGCGTTAAAGCACCGTCATTTAGCCTGGGGTGTTGCCGCTCAGTTTTTTTATGTTGGCGCTCAGGTTTGTGTATTCAGTTTATTTATCCTTTATGCGACAAAATCTGCCAGCCTTACAGAAGTGCAAGCGACCTACTATCTCGGTTTATGCGGCGCTGCATTCCTGATCGGCAGGTTTATCGGCACATTTTTAATGCGATACTACAGCTCGGCAGGTTTACTGGCTGCCTATGGGGGTATTAATATCTTGCTTTGCGCGATAGCTATCTTAAGCCATGGTATGATCACCGTTTACACTGTAATTGGCATCTGCTTTTTCATGTCGATCATGTTCCCAACAATTTTTGCGCTGGGCATAAAGGACTTAAAAGCCGATACCGAATTTGGCAGCAGCCTGATCATTATGTCCATCGTTGGTGGTGCTGTTTTGCCAAGGATATTCGGTTATATCAGCGATGTAACCGGTAATATTCAATATGGCTATGTGGTACCATTGGTATGCTTTGCGGTAGTGGCCTTTTTCGGATTAAAAGGGCATCGTGTAAAAGTGAAGCCAGAAAATGTATCGGTTGCAGCTATCCTCTAACAATATCCATTTTCAATATGCAGGAAATTAATTTACCTAAAATAATTTTTGGAACCAGCGGATTAGGAAATCTATACGTAGCACTTTCTGACGAAGTTAAACGTTCAATTGTTGCTGAAAGCATCAGGTACTCCCCTAAACCTGCTGTATTTGATTCTGCCGGTAAATACGGTGCAGGGCTTGCGCTCGAATCGCTGGGAAGCGCACTGGCACAATTGAATGTAAAGCCTTCGGATGTAATAATCAGCAATAAATTAGGTTGGCTGCGTACCGAATTAAAAACATCCGAACCTACTTTTGAACCGGGCGTTTGGCGTGACCTGAAATACGATGCTGTTCAACAAATCAGTTATGAAGGCATCCTGGAATGCTACGAACAGGGAAATGAACTGCTGGGCAATTACCATGCAGAACTGGTATCTGTACATGACCCGGACGAATATCTTAACGCAGCGAGTAATGAGAGCGAACAAGCGCAACGCTACCAGGATATATTGGGAGCATACCGTGCATTAAATGACCTGAAGCGGGATGGTAAGGTTAAAGGCATCGGCGTAGGTTCGAAGGACTGGCGGATCATTAAAAAGATAGCCCATGATGTAAAGCTGGATTGGGCAATGATAGCTAATAGTATGACTGTTCACAGCCATCCCCCTGAATTAATAGAGTTTATGCAGGAGCTTGAAAAGCAGGGAACATTGATCATTAATTCAGCAGTTTTTAATGGCGGCTTTTTAACCGGATCAGCCTATTATAATTACCGGTTGACAGATCCGGTAAAAGACAAGCATTTATATAATTGGCGGGAATTATTTTATGGCTTATGTGCAGATCACAAAATAAAACCGGCAGATGCTTGTGTAGCTTTTGGGTTAAATGGGCCAGGCATTAAAAGTATCGCCCTGAATACTACTAATCCTGATAGGGTTGCACAAAATGTTGCATTGGCCACTTTAAAGGTCCCAGCACAATTTTGGAAAGAAATGAAACAATGCGGTTTAATTGACGAATCGTACGCTTCTATCTATCTGTAAAAAATTAAATATCACTATGAAAAGATACTGTTTGGCCCTTGATTTAAAGGATGATCCGCAATTGATAGCCCAATATGAGCATTGGCATAAGGCAGAAAATAGCTGGCCGGAGATACGCAAAAGCATACTGGATGCAGAAATCCTCGACATGCAGATCTATCGTACCGGAAACCGGTTATTTATGATTATGGAAACGAGTGATGGCTACGAGGCAAAAAGAAAAGAAGCAATGGATGCGCTTAATCCCAAAGTACAGGAATGGGAGCAGTTAATGTGGCTATTTCAGCAGCCCCTCCCCTGGGCAAAAGAAGGAGAGAAATGGGTACTCATGAAACAGATTTTCAAGCTTTAAAACAGATCAAATGCAGGTAATAGTTTGTGAGGAACCGGGAAGGTTAGCTTTTAAAGAACAGGAAAAACCCGAAATTAAAGAAGGCTATGCACAGATCAGGATCAGGAGAATAGGAATTTGCGGAACAGATCTGCATGCGTTTGAGGGAACGCAGCCATATTTTAGCTACCCGCGCGTTTTGGGCCATGAGCTTTCCGGCGAGTTGGTTGAAACAGGCGGCGCAGCAGGTTTTCAAAAAGGAGACGCTGTTACATTTATCCCCTATTTCAACTGCGGCTCCTGTATAGCATGCAGATCTGGCAAGCCTAATTGTTGCGCAAAGATCAATGTTTGCGGTGTGCATATTGATGGCGGAATGGCTGAATACCTGAATGTACCCACATACTCGCTTGTACGTGGCGAAGGTTTAAGCTATGATGAGCTGGCTTTAGTGGAGCCGCTGGCTATAGGTGCACATGGTGTAAGGCGGGCGGATGTTAAGCCGGGAGAGTATGTCCTGGTCATCGGCGCAGGCCCAATAGGCCTGGGCATCATGGAATTTGCCCGCATTGCCGGTGGCAGGGTGATTGCAATGGACTTAAATGCCGCGCGGCTTAAATTTTGCAGCGACAAATTAAAGGTAGATCACACCATCAATGTATCAACCGAAAACGCTAATGAGCGCTTGGCCGCAATAACGCAAGGCGATATGCCTACTGTAGTTATAGATGCAACCGGCAGCTTAAATGCAATTAATACTGGGTTTAACTATATGGCCCATGGAGCAAGATATGTACTTGTTGGCTTGCAAAAGGGTGAGATCAAAGTTAGCCACCCCGAATTTCATAAACGCGAGGCTACGCTGATGAGTAGCCGCAATGCTACCAGGGAGGACTTTGAGCATGTGATCGCATCAATAAAAAATGGGTTAGTGCAGCCGGGAAATTACATTACGCATAGCGTACGCTTTGATGAAGTGATAGATAACTTTGAAAGTTGGCTTGATCCTGCGAACGCAGTAATTAAAGCGATGATAGAGGTTTAAACAAAATCATTTATGATTTTATTTGCTGCCTAATAACGTTAGTTTAAATCTAATGTCATCATATTAACATCAGATTTAAACTAACGTTTTATTGAGCTACGATCTGTAAATCAACAGAATGAACCCGACGTATCGTCATTAAAATAATTTCTTTACATAATTACTGAAGCAGCCTGATTAACTTATTTTTTGTTTGCTCGTCTAATGACTTTAATGATCTTATTTCTTCGGGTACGAGTTTGTAAGAGTGTTCAAATTGCTTCAAATAATTAAAAAACTGAGCAGGATGATATCCTAATAAGCGATTGGTTTCCTCTGCAATGCCAAGATTTTCTGGAATGTACATACCCTCGTTACCATTATCGCCGCTTTTGAGCGCAGCCGTTATCATGGCCAGGCGTTTAAATTTCTCTACAAGTCCCGCCGTTACCTCAGGTGCCTGTACAGCATCATAGCTTATACGAATTTGCTGCGCAACCTTACAATCGTGATCAGGCAACAGGATATTTAAACACAAATTGGAGCCATCGTAATTCCAGCTGCCTTCCCGCTTTTCCGGATTAAATTGCAGCGACTTGCCGTTCAGCAATACTTTTGAAGGAGACTGAGTGCCGAACAATTTCACCGTAAAGTTTCTACGTTCCGGCATCGCCTGATACTTCCCAACGGCAGGATGTATATTTACAACCTGTTCAATGCCCGTCTTCTGCATCTCTATAGCTGTTGTGGCAAATTCGCTTCCATAATTTTTATCGTTTCCATTATCCTCGTAAAGCTGAAACTTGCCGGTAGCACCCGGAAAAATCCCTATGGTTAAATTACTGGGATTTTTGTCGAGGTTCTGTATCTGGTCATTGTACATGGGTATCACAGCGCCCGCTTTAACATATATGGGATATTCGTCGATAGAAAAGGAGCGCTCAATCACCTGCCCTCCCTTTAGCAAAGTTCCGGTTTGCCATTCATACCAGTCGTTTCCTGACGGAAGCCAAACTTTAACCGCAGCAAACCCATCCCGCGACGGCGTTGTTACCGGCCTGATCAGCATATTATCCCCAAACATGTATTCTTCCTTATAGATATATGATTCGGCCTGTTTTGCGTAATCGTAATACATGGGCCGGCAAAGTCCAATGCCTGTTTCAAAGGTTTTTCTGGACATGGTATAGATGTAGGGCACGAGCGCGTATCGCAGCCTGATGGCATCATGCTGAGGTTTGGCATATTCCGGCCCAAAATTCCAGATTTCTTTTTTGATCGCAGCATTTTTGGTAGAGTGCGTTCGCATAATCGGACTAAAACCCCCGTATTGCAGCCAGCGCGTATACAGCTCTGGCTCTACCCCTTTTTCATTCCCCTTGAGGATGTGCCCACCAATATCATGGCTCCAATAGGTGTACAAAACATTCGAAGCAGTGCTTGTAAAGTAGGGTTCATAGGCTAATGATTCCCACGACATAAAGGTGTCTCCCGAAAATCCTATCTGGTAACGATGATTACCGAGGCCTCCCCAACGGTGATACAACAACGGTCGCGTTTGACCATGCATGGCTTTATCAGTAAAAAAAGTATAGTTAAGCCACCATGTGTTACTTAGCGCCGGGATCTTACTATCATTTGGCCATTGTTGCCAATCCAACCACCAGAAATCAACGCCTGCTTTCTCTATCGGCCTTAATACAATATCGAACAGACCACGCATAAAAGCCTTGTTCGATGCTTCGAACGGAATCGGCTTCTTTTGAGAAGTGTCTGCTTTCATGTAGGCGACAAAACTGTTGTAGCGTTCTTCGGTTGGTTGGATCCCATCTGCAGGATGAAGGTTCAATGTTGTTTTCAAATGATTTTCTTTTGTCCATTTGAGAAACCCGGAAGGATCAGGGAAAAGGTTTTTATTCCAGGTGTAGCCTGTCCAACCTTTGGTATGCCAGTCCATATCAATTACCAAAACATCAGTAGGTACGTCAAACCGCTTAAGGTTCTGCACCAACTCCCGAAGTTCGTTATCTGAATAGCTCCAATACCGCGACCACCAGTAGCCAAACACATATCGTGGCAGCATCGGCACATGGCCTGCAATTTTACTAAAATCAAGTAAAGCAGATTTATAATCGTCGCCATAAGCAAGAAAATACCAGTCCAATTTTGGAGCGCCGGGGGTAGTTACCCAGGGCCAATCAGAATTATCCAATCTGAGGGATCGGGAATCGTCCAGAAAAAACCAGCCATCCCTGGAAAGGATCCCATCTTCCAGCTGGATCTTTTGCCTGCTGTACTGATCCAATTCACCATCCCGCCCGTCCAAAGTGCGGTAAGTCCCTTTTAAATTGTACTTCTGCTTTTGCCCTGGTTTCCAGGAAACCGTATCGGCATTCAAAAAACGGATCTTTAGATTGGTACTGTCGAACACCCCGGAATTGATTTTATAGGCAAGTTCGATCTTCTTCGTTTTCAGATGAAACCAGCTATTTTCTGTATGGGTGCTGAATGTTGGAACAGGAAGCTTACGGTTAACCACAACAAGCGAGGCCCTGTTATCATAACTTGCGGGCGGGCCCCATTGTAACCTTACCAGTTGATCAGTAAGCACAGTAAAGCGGGCATTCCCCAATTGTATTACCGCTTTAGGGTCTGGAGTTAATTGATTGCCGCTTTGGCCATATGTTTGGGTGCTGAGCAGAACGAGTGCCAAAACCACCGCTCTGAAAATTATAATTAGTTTTTGTTTATAGGTAACGATCATATAAATGAATATTTAAGTTGTGATTAGGAACACCCATCAGGATTGAGCATAGCATATCTGGCCGGGTTAAAAAATCCAGTTGTATCTGATATTAAAGGAAAAAATAAGGGTTATTATAAAATTAAAGAGTAAACGCAAACCTCCGTATTAAGCATTTGCTTCACGGTTTTTAACAGTCAATTTAAAGCGGTTGTCTTATTCAGAACAACCGCTTTATCAACTGACCGGGCTTAATCTTCTGCATGAATATTATTTCAAATCACTGGTAAAAGAGTTGTCGCCGTTATCTGGGCTTAGGTTACCATCCATAATTTTGCACCAACGCAGGATCAATATTGATCTCCGTTTGTGGTATTGGCATCAAGTAATGACGATCGGCAAAAACGCGCGTTTGGTCAACCACTGTTTTGTAAAACACAGCTACACCAGCCGCTTCGCTGTTTGCATCAAACCCGGTTGAGTTCAGTTCTTCAGGAGTTGGCCTCGCGTTCATGCCGTGCATATTTCCATTGTCTACAGTTTTGGCTATTAACCACCGGCGTACATCCCAAAAACGCTGATTCTCAAAGGCAAATTCAACACGTTTTTCATTTTGGATCCTTTTGCGCATGCCCTCTTTGGTATTATCAGACGCAATGATAGGCAGCCCTGGCATAGATACACGGCTTCTTACCGCATTTACGGCGTTGTACACGTCACTGTTAGGTGCCGACAAATACTCATTCATCGCTTCAGCATAGATCAAATAGATCTCGGCCAGGCGTATCAGCGGAAAATTGCGGTTAGCACTGCCGTTACCCTTTAAATTAACAGCAGGGTCGGCCCATTTTCGCCAGTTATAACCTGTTTCGCAGTTAGTACCGGGTTTAGGCCATCCGTCGCAGCCTCCGCCATTATTGCCAAACCAGGCAAATTTCAATGGCCGTGCATTGTTGGTATAATTCCAAACATCGTACTGAAAAAATATAGTGGCATAAAAGCGGGGATCCCTGTTTTTATACATGTTCGAAATATTGGAAACTGATGTGTTCCTCACACCATCCCAAAGCTGGCCATTCCAAAAGCCTGTGGTTTGATAACCGGATTGAGCATCGGTTATTGGTCTGCCGTTGTTCATTTCGTAAGCATCAACCAGTTCCTGAAAAACACTCATCTTTCCGTTGCCATTAACGGCGTTCCCATCCCGACCGTTGGGCATATAAGTGCCTTCAAAATCGCGGTTACTTCCAATGATCAGCGGCAATATGATCTCATTATAATTACGGGTAAAAAATAATTGAGCGTAGTTATCAACCGGGTTGGATGGGTTTGGATTGGATAATGAATAGGTGTTCAGGTTCAACACTGCTTTAGCCGCATTGGCTGCTAATAGCCACTTATTATTATCATAAGCTTGTGGAAACAACTGGGTTCCGTCTGTATTTTTAACGCCGGCATACATGGTATTACCATTAAATAAAGGACTGGCCGCATAAAGTAAAGCGCGTGCTTTTAGGGCTAAGGCCGCTCCTTTGGTAATGCGCCCGTAATCGGCTGAGCCACTGCCATAATTTACAGGTAAAATTTCGGCAATGGCATCGCACTCCGAAGTGATAAATTTCACCACTTCGTCAACCGTGTTTCTTGACGTGGTGGTAGCAGCCGGATCGGTAGTAGCTAAAACTGTGTTTACCAAAGGTACTGCACCGTATCTTCTGAACAATTCGAAATACTGATTGGCTCGCAGAAACCTTGCCTCGGCTTTGTAAGCCGGGATCCTTGGCGCGTAATAATCACTCCGGGAGGCAGGGATAGGAGTTTTATCAATACTTGCTAAAAAAATATTGGCCGAACGGATGTATTGATAAGCGCTGCCCCAAATGTCAAGCGAGTTGTTGGTAGCATTCCAGGCTCCTGAGTTAAAAGACAATTCGGGCACGTTTTCCCAATGATTTTTGCACTCATCGGTACAGGCACCTAAAATCGTTCCGCCACCATGGATGAATTGAACATCGTTGTTGTTTAAGGATTTATATAAGTGGACCCAGGCATCTTCGGCATTTTGAATATTGCTAAAAACAGCATCCTGGGTAACGAGTTCTGTAGGCACTACATTGAGATATTTCTTGCAGGAAACCACAGTGATGCAGGCAATTAAAAACAGATATATAAGTTTATTGCTTTTCATGTTGAATGTTTTAAAATGTAAATCTTAAACCGGCGTTGATTACCTTTTGCTGCGGATAGGTTCCAGTACCGTTGTTGCCAATTTCAGGGTCGAAATTGAAATCTTTAAGCTTGCTCCAGGTTAACAGGTTAATACCGTTCACAAAAATGCGCGCGTTATCTATTCCTATCTTTTTCATCCAGGTTGAGGGCAAGGTATAGCCCAGTTCAACAGTTTTTAAACGGAGGTAATTTGATGAATAGATCCAGAAAGTAGATGCCTGCTGGTTGTTTACATTATCGGCAGATGAAATACGCGGGAACATATAATTAGCATCCGGGTTTGAGGCTACCCAGTGGTTGTCAACAACCTGTGTTAACGCACTGGCAAATCTCGAAAAGGCATATACCCCTGATCCGGAGAGTAAAGTAGAACCACCCAAACCTCCCTGGAATAATACACTTAAATCAAAATTAGCGTAGTGATAACCCAATGCTACACCAAACTGCGATTTTGGATTGGCCACTTTACCTGGAAGATAGCCTGCATCAAGGCTGTTAATAACGCCGTCGCCATTCAGATCTTTATATTTAATATCGCCGGGTTTGGTAACGCCGAGGCTTGATTGCGAAGGGCTGTTGTCAATATCCTGCTGGCTTTTAAACAATCCGAGGGCTGTATACCCATAAATCTCGTTGATGCTGGTACCTTTTAAGGCCTGCCATTCGCGACCGGGGTAATCGGGTTGGGCATAAAACAGGATCTTGTTGGCGGCGTAGGCGTAATTGATGGTGATGCTATACCCCTGTTTTTTGTTAAAGTCATGCCTGTGTGTAATTGAGATTTCATACCCCCGGTTATCGGTTATGCCCGCGTTAACCGCTGGTATCTGTGGCAAGCCAATAAATGCGGGTATCAATTGAGAGGTGGCCAGGATATTATTACGGCGTTCTTTAAACACATCTGCAGAAAGCGAGAACATCCCTTTCCATAAACTCAGATCGAGGCCAACGTTTAGTTTTTTTGATCGTTCCCAGGTTAAAAGGGTATTCCCTGCCTGGCCTTCCAGGTAACCGTCATAGCCGTTTCCATCGCTATTAAAACCAAACTTGTAAGCATTACTTTCTTTTACCCAGGTGCTTAAGTAAAGAAACCTGCTCGATCCTATTTTATCATTACCAACAATACCGTACGATCCCCTTAATTTAATTTGATCAATAAAGCTAAGTGATGGATTGTCTTTAATAAAATGCTCATTTGATGCTATCCAACCTGCCGAAACCGCCGGAAAAAATCCAAACCGGTGCCCCGCCGCAAAGTTTTCAGACCCATTATAACCAAAGTTGAACTCGGCAAGGTAACGATCATCATAAGCGTAAGCGGCACGGCCCAAAACGCCCTGGTATTTATAAGGCAAACCAGCGCTCGCATTTCCAACGCCACCACCTACGGCATCAAAAAAGCTCGACTGGTTATAGATGGCCATTGCTTTTACAGAGTGTTTGCCAAAATCGCGATCATAATTAATATAGGCTTCCAGTACTGTGCGGCGCGATCCGTTGGCATTTACATCGTACCCGAGGGTACCATTGCCGTTGTTCACAATTACATAATGCCCGTTGGCGGCCAAATCGGTTTCGGTATCGGCAACTCCCTGGTTCAATAAATATTGATAAGTGATATTAGATAAGGACCTGCTTACGTTCCGGAAGTTATCGTTATCAAAAGATAACCGAACACGCGTACTCAGGCCTTTGGTTAACCAACCCAGATCCCATTTGAAACCAGCTGTTGATTGCAGTGAGGTTTCAAAGTTCCGTTGATAACCCGATTGTGTTAGGTCGACATAAGGTGATTGATTAGTGTTAGGCGCTGCACCCGGCGAACCATCGGGGTTGGTAATCGGGTAATACCATGAAGGCGTTTGTTTAATATCGTTAAAGATCTGCGATGCATTTGCACCCGGGTAATTCCTGTCATATACTATGGCGCCCAGGTTAAGCTCCATCGACAGGTTTTTGGTAAGGTTTAGATCGATATTTGAACGGAAGTTGTATTTGTGGGTTATGGCCTGGATATCGTACTGGCTTACCGCGTCTTCATAATTATATAAACCATTTTGCTGCAGATAGGATAAGGAGATAAAATATCTTGTTTTTTCGGTACCGCCGGTCACGTTCAAATTACCCTGCGACAGGTAGGAAAACGGCTTTAACATTGTTTTTGTCCAATTGACATTTGGGTACAGATATTGATAGGCCGGATATGTTCTGTCGCGGTATTTATTCAATAAAACATCAGTATAGGCGCTGGTATCTGCAAACAGGCCGTCGTTTACCAGGCCTTCTTTATAAAGCTTGCGGCCTGTATACGAATCAACATATTGCGGCAGTGCGGTTGGCGACTGCCAGCCATTTTGAGCCGTTGCAGAGATACGTGATGTGCCTATTTTCCCGCGTTTGGTGGTCACCAGCACAACGCCATTGGCGCCTTGTATGCCATATATTGCAGTAGAGGCCGCATCTTTCAGGATACTTACACTCTCTACCTCATTGGCATCCAGGCCGCTAAAATCCCTCTGAATACCATCAACGAGGATCAATGGCGCAGAATTATTGGTTGTACCAAAGCCCCTGATATTTAAATAGGATCCATCAGCTCCCGGCTCACCGCTATTTTGAATGGTTAATAAGCCTGGTAAGCGACCGGCCAGCGCATTACTTAAATTAGCAACAGGGCTTTGCTGTAACTCTTTGGTGCCAACGGCAACTATGGCACCTGTTACCCGTTCTTTCCGCTGGGTGCCGTAGCCTACCACAACAATTTCCTGCAAGCCGGTGCCCGGACTAAGCGCAATAATACCGAGGTCTTTAGCTACCTGAACTTCTTTGGTTACGTAACCTATAAAAGAGATGACAAGCGTACTATTGTCGGGAATGTTTTTAAAGGCAAATTCACCTTTTTCATTGGTGGTCATCCCCTGCGCTGTTCCTTTGATTTTTACAGAAGCGCCGGGCAAAGGTTTGCCCGTTTCGTCTACCACGGTTCCTTTAACTTCGATATTTGCAACAGCGGCTTTGTTTTTATCGGCATCGGTCGCATTAGCTTCTCCGTTGCCTTTTATGACAATGGTTTTTTCGGCAAAACTATATGATAGTGCCTGCCCCTTTAACAAAAGATCGAGCACATCCCTGATATCGGCATCTTTAACGCTGATAGATACGGGAGGGCTATTTTGCAACAGCTTGTTCTTATAAAAGAAGGTATAGCCGCTTTGCTTATTGATATCCTTTAATATTTTTTCGAGCGATACCCCGTTTTCTGACAAGGTGATCTTTTGGGCGAACACATCTGCTTTAACTTGAAAAGTAAAAGCAATCGTTAACAAAATAATTAGCTTCATCACTAAAAATGTTCTTCGACATAAAAACAGAAATTCGCAGTTTTTTGAACTACGTTGATTAATTTTCATAGTTTCGTTAGGTTTTTGGTTTGATTAAAATTGAACTGTGTCGGTTTTCTATTAATCTCTGATCCAGAAACTACCGCGCAAGCGGAGTCAGCCGGTTGTGTTGGAAGCACTGCCGGCATTTTTTTTGAATGAGATTTTGATGGAAGCTTTTTAAGTATCTTTTTTCTTCATCGTAATTGGGTTTTGAGGTTAATAATTGGTTATTGGTTTTATGATTGTATTTTGGGGATTATAAGCTGTTATTGGGAAACAATAAGTTTTCGTCCGTTCAGTTTTACATTGATATCGTCCAGTTTCAGGATTTTGAGTACTTCAGAAAAAGCCGCATTCCTGGGAATTTCGCCGTTATAGGTATCGTTGCCTATCTGGCCCTGATATTCTACCTCAACATTGTACCACCTTGAAATTTTACGCATAACATCATGGATATCAGCGTTCCTAAATAGGATCAGGCCGTTTTTCCATGCCACAAACTCATCAGCATCAACAGTTTGTTTAGATAATTGATCATTTTTAAAAACTGCCTGCTCATTGGGTTTTATAATTATTTCTGTAGCTGCAGAAGTTGAAGTCCGGCTCTTTCCATAAACTTTAACGCTACCTTCCAGCAGGGTTGTTTTCACTGCGTCCTCATCCTGATAAGCATTGATATCAAAGTGTGTACCGAGCACCTGTACCAGCTGGCCAGTGCTGACCACTTTAAATGGCCTGCGAGCATCATGTGCAACCTCAAAATACGCTTCGCCCGAAAACTCAACCACTCTTTCACTGCCTGCAAAATCAACCGGAAATTTGATTATACTGCCGGCATTTAGCCAAACCTTTGTGCCATCTGCCAGTATCAGCTGATACTTTCCGCCACGGGGAGTTGTCAAAACGTTGTAAGGCTGTGGAGAACCGGTAATTTCGGTCGTATTTTTCTGATAGGTCACACTGCTATCTACATCATTATTGGCAGAAACATGATTAAGCGTAAACAATCGTCCCTTTTTTGACCCATCAAGCGTAATTTGTTTTCCGTCGGCAAGCGTTAGCGTAGCTTTATTGCTGCCGGGCTTAATGATGTTTTTATCGGATGTTAATTCGTAAGGTTTAGTATTTCCGCCGAAATACTTAATGGCTACAAGTAATCCTCCAAGAGCAAAAATTATGACTGCTGCGGCCCACCAACGTACCGGCGTAAGCCTTTTTACCTGGTTTTTAGAAAGTCTGTTATGCAAATCTATCTTCAGACGTCTCTCAACTTCCCCTTTATCTCCGAAATCAGAGATCCAGGGGATATCGGACAAATCGAAGTTGTCACGATATTCTTCAAATAATTTTTGCTCTTCCGGCGTGCAGTTGCCCGAAGTGCAGCGCTCATATAATTTAATAAATTCTTCGTATGACATGGCTATAACGGTTATTCTTATAGACAATTCTCCCCGGTATAACTCACACACTTTTTTATTTTTTTTAGATTTTTTTCATGCAATCGATAACAGGCAGCCAGCTATCCCTCAACAATAAAAGTTTGTTATTAAATTGCACGGTTCAAGCTTAGATTGAAATCCTTTTAAATGAACTATCCTCAACAAACAGATGAAGATTTATTTGCAGCAGTTAAACGCCATGATAAAAAAGCGTTTAACCAGCTCTATGATCGTTATTGGGAGGTGGTTTATAAAAAAGCTTTTTCTTATTTACATGATACCGAAACCTGTATGGGTATTGTGAACGACATATTTGTTAACATATGGGAAAAGAGGGAGGTGTTAAACATTATTACATTCAAAAATTACCTCACATCCGCTGCCCGCTACCGTGTATACAATTCCATTAAAGCAAGCAGTGCATCGCCATTGAAATATGTTGAAGACTATGAAAAGCTGGATGATTTAAGTGTTGTATATAACAATGCCGAAAGCAATTTCCAGGCGGATGAACTAAGCACTGATCTTGACAAATTGCTTGACAAACTGCCGGCAAGGTGTAAAGAGATTTTCCTTTTAAGCAGGGTTAGCCAACTGACCAATACTGAGATTGCCGAGCGGCTGTCCATTTCAAAAAGGGCGGTTGAAAATCAAATTTCCCTCGCTGTCAAATACTTGAAACCGCATTTCAAGCATTATCCAACCGTGTTACTTGTTGCAAAATTGATCCTTGTACATGCCAAACTCCGGTTGTGAGCCGCATTCATAACTTACTAAAGTCAAAGGGTGGCATCTAAAGGCTACCACTCCCTTTAAGGAAATATGCTTTTTATGCTTTGATCACATCTGTACCGAAACGCCCTGTTTCAAGTTCCCGGTTTCCGAATCAATAAAATAAAAAACTAATTGATTATCAATTAGTAAAAAAACAAAAGCAAGAATATCAGCTGTTCGACGGGGGCTCTCCTCGCCACTTAAGGCTATTCTGAATTAAAAGCATCTCCTTAAGTGCCTGAATATTATTGAATAACTGATAGTTAATATTCTTTGCAAATTGTGAACAACCTAATGATGAATAATAGCATCATTGCTGATATTATTATAAGTCTCAGCCAACAAATCCTGATGTAAATCATGGCCCCGAATTAATTTTCCCAAACCTGAAATTCTTTAGTGCTACCTGTGCCCGCATAAAAATGCAGGCCCAGCACATTCAACGCTAAATAATACAGAATACCACCCGCCAAACCAGGGTTGATTACGAAGCTTAAATTATTCAAATATCAACAAAAAGATCCCCCCGTTTGCGACATACAACGTTTTTTACTTGTTCCAAAAAAACATAAACAATTGATTACTTGACAGATAAGCCAATGGCATCAAAAGTGCCTATAGGATGATGACAAAACTTAAAACAACATGAAATCACCAATTAAAAATGTAGTGCTGGTACACGGTGCATTCGCAGACGGATCAGGCTGGGAGCCGCTGTTCCATGTATTAACAGACAAGGGCTTCAATGTACTTGTTGTACAAAACCCACTGAGTTCGCTTGAAGATGATGTTCGCCAGACCCAGCTTGTTCTGGACAGAATTGGCGGGCCAGCCGTGCTGGTTGGCCACTCATGGGGCGGTGCGGTGATCACTGAAGCCGGCAATCACCCTAATGTAGCTGCGCTGGTATATGTTGCAGCCTTCCAGCCAGACAATGGAGAATCGGCACTTCACTGGATCCAGACTATAGCGCCCTCGCCAGAAAACGGTATCCTGCCCCCGGATGATAATGGTGTTGTTTATAATGAAAAATCAAAGTTTCACGCCGGTTTCTGCGGCGATCTTGACGCCAGGAAAGCTGCATTCATGTATGCATCGCAAGGTGCGTTTTACGCCAGGGCATTTACTTCGCCCATCACCAACGCGGCCTGGAAAACCAAGCCATCATGGGGCTGCATCGCCACGGAGGATAAAACCATTAACCCGGATATACAGCGTAATATGTACAGCCGCTCGAACACCAAGACGAAAGAGATTAAAGGCAGCCACGTGATCTTCATGTCTCAGCCTGAAGCAGTGGCCGAAGTTATTATTGAAGCAGCCGAAAGCGTATCAAACTAAATAATCATATCCAACAAATCCATGTTCCGGCAGATATAAATTTCCAAAGGGCATAAATTATCAATCTTTAAAAATTTAAAATTATGAGCACAACAAAAAAACCTTCAATCGTATTATGCCACGGTATATGGGCAGATGCATCATGCTTCAACAAGTTACTTCCTAAATTAATAGCCGACGGGCATGAAGTAATCTCAGTTCAATATGGCCTGACTTTTTTTGATCATGATGTTGCAGCAATTAAACGTACGATCAGCCGCGTAAGCAGCCCTGTTATACTGGTTGGTCACTCATATGGCGGTGCTACTATTACTGCCGCGGCAAATGATGAGCGCGTTGTTGGCCTGGTATACATTGCTGCAGTGGCACCTGCTCCCGGTGAAACGGTTAATACCCAGTTAAATAAATTCCCGTCTGATATTTTCACCCGTATTGAAGTTGCCGATGGCCGTGTTTGGATGCTTCCGTCGGGTACCGAGTTCTTTGCCGGTGACCTTCCGGAAGATGAGCAAAAAGTAGTTTGGGCTACCCATTATGCACCAGCTGCGGATCTGTTTGATCAGCAAAACATAGAAGTTAACACCTGGGATACTAAACCAAGCTGGTACATATTATGTACCGAAGACCACACGGTTCACCCGGATCTTCAGCGCTGGGTTTCTAAACGCATGGGTGCAAAAGTGACCGAGATTAAAAGTAGCCACGTGCCAATGCTGTCGCACCCTGACGTAGTTGCAGACGTTATTAATCAGGCAGCAGCAGCTGTATAAGAGATAAACTACCCATAACAGAAGAGGCCGCTAATCGCGGCCTCTTCTGTTATTTAAGATTGATCATGCAAATTTTTACGGATCTTTCTCATTGTTCAGCTTTTATATGGCCTGCTGTTTTTTTTTAAGCCGGTCTTTTCAATATTTAGTTTTTTAAGGCGTGAATTCAGTGTCGGAACCTTGATCCCAAGTATCTCGGCCGCGCCGCCCGGCCCATAAACTTTCCAGTTGCATTTCATCAAAACTGCGAGGATATGTTCGCGCTCAACTTCTTCAATGGTTCTCATGTAATCCGTTCCGCTGCCAGGTTTTGCGGGCTGAGCGGTCAGGTTTCCAAAACTCCGGATCATCGACTCGCCCGAAAGCAGGATGTGGCGGTGAATAAGATTTTCCAGCTCCCTGACATTTCCAGGCCAGTCATAATTCATGATCTCCTGCATTGCCTGTTCGCTCACCCCGGCAACCTTGCTGTTTTCAATTCGGCTAAGCTTAGTAATAAAATGATTCACCAGCAAAGGAAGGTCATCCTTACGTTCACGAAGCGGTGGCGAGTTCAGGGGGAAAACATTCAGCCTGTAATAAAGATCAGCACGAAACCTACCCGCTACCATTTCTTCCTGCAGGTTACGGTTCGTTGCGGCTACAACCCTGACATCCACTTTTTTTGTAGTACCGCCGATTACTTCTATTTCCTTTTCTTGCAAGACCCTCAAAAATTTGGACTGCATTTCTAAGGGAAGCTCACCGATCTCGTCGAGAAATATAGTGCCACCATCCGCCTGTTCAAAGCGTCCCGCGCGTTTGTCCAACGCATTCGTAAAGGCCCCCTTTTCATAACCGAACAGCTCAGCCTCGATAAGGCTTGCGGGCAGCGCGGCACAATTCACTGATATCATGGGATTTTTGCACCTGGGCGACAGAAGGTGTATGTTTCGGGCGATCAGCTCCTTTCCGGTTCCGCTTTCACCGCATATCAGTACAGAAACGTTGGAATGGGCGACGCGCATTATGTTTTTATGCAATTCAACCATGGATGATGACTGGCCGATTACATCCGAAATCAAATAATCAGTTGCCTTTTGGTCAACGGCTGAAGACTGCGGCCTGTTTAGTGACTGATTTTCACTATGGGCATATAAAGCAACTTCGAGCATAATCAGAATATCCTTTTCCCGGTAAGGTTTGGCCAGAAAGCCATATGGACGGGTGGTTTTGGCCGCATCAAGGATTTGTTGCTTTGAATTCCCTGACAGGTATATGAAAGCAATATTTTTCCTCGAAAGCAGGCCGCCAAGATCGATGCCCGTTTGCCGGCCCTTTAGCTGAATATCGATCAGGACGAGGTCTGGCAATTCTTTTTTAATAATTTCAACAGCCTCAGCAACTGAACGCGCAATAGAACAAACGCGGTAGCCGGCCCTTCTCAACAACACCTCAAGATTGTTAGCCTCAATATATTGATCCTCGACGATCAGTATTTTAGCTTTATATTTCATTTAAAATCCCCCCGGAAAGTTGGTTTCAAGCTTCAGAAATTAAATTTTAAAGTAATATTAGCAAATTTCAGCCAGTCCTAAAAAAGTACATTCTGAGGGCTGCTTTACCATAGCATTGAAAAATTTAATTCTGCATTGATTTTGTTTATATATCGTCAATTTATATTTCCCATTTAATGATATACCAACAACGATTCGCGCCAGTTTCCATCAAACACCTCATTATTAACACCATACAAACAGGGCATAAGGTTTGCAATAAAAGGTTCAAAAAAGTTTTATTTTTTTATTAATTCCAGCTAAGCGGGAGTCAGGATGGCACAGCTACGTGGTTTTTCATATCCGGTCAACCTTTATCTGTCAACTCAGGTGTAACACATTGCGATCATGCAAAAATCTATAAACAATGAACAAGACAGGCCGAAGCAAATAGCAGCAGAATTGCGTTTGCGCATCGAGGATGTTCATGAACGTGCCGGCTTGATTAAAATGTTAACAGACTTATTAAAAACTCATTTTAATTTCAACGGGATATTTATTCAGTCGGTCGACCCTCATACCGGAACTTATTACCCCTTTCTAATCGACCATCATTCAAAAGCTCGCGATTTAAATGAATTTAAGGCGCTTTCTAATACAAGAGCATCGCTTCAGGACCCTATTGTATGTGATGCTATGAAGGCTAAGCATAGCTTTGTTGTTGCTCTGAAAGACTTTGCGAGCATGGCCGCTGTACCTTACTGGATAAAGATAAATTTTGAGTACGGCATCAGAAAGGGTTTGGTTACCCCGTTGCGAATCAAAGATGAGGTTGTAGGGGTTTGTTATATATGGTTTGATAATCAAGATCCATTTCAGGAAGGTTTAGCAGATGTGATGGATGCGATTTCATTGGACCTCGGATTCGCGGTCTCAAACACGATGATCAATGAAATGCTGACACGGAGGGAGTGGTCGAACGAATTGCTTTTTGCATTCAGCCGCGATCTGGCGGAAGTTAAAACCCGCGAGGACCTATCGAGGGCTGTAACAGATGGATTAAAAAAGTTGATCACTTTTAATGATTTTTTCATTATCGAGCTGGTGCCTGATGAGGCGCATCCGAACTTCATTTTTTCCAGCCTGCTATTAGAGGCAGCCGAGTTGCAGTGGTTGTATACAAATTCCTTTATTAAAGATTTATTCAGGGAAACCGCCGACCTTAACATGCCCTTGATATTTCAATTGTCGGATTTCGAAACGACAGACCCGCCGCTATGTTTTGGCTCACGGGGCAATGAAAAGTCGGAAGAGTTGCTTTTGAAAATCCTTCCAGGCTCTTCCGGCTCACAGTTCGGACTCATTCTTGTATCCAATAAAACCAACGTATTTGATTTGTCTGACAGGGCGCTGATCCTTCGCATTTCAGGTCATCTTGCCACTGCGGTTTCGAACGTGGTAATGCATGAAGAACTGGCCCGCCGGGAGAAAGACAAAGAGATACTGCTCGCCTTCAGTCATGATATAGCATCGGTAAGGAATAAGGATGATCTGAGGAAAGCGATAGAAAAAGTAAGCGGGCAATTGTCGAGCATTGCCCGGTTCGTTATACGCGGCATCAACGACGACCAGGAAACGATGACCATATACATTTATGATGATAAGGTTAAGAAAGGAGTTGAAGAAAATGGTCAGCAGTTTATTCTGAATAAAGTATTTCCATTAAATGACGGTATTTCGGAAGTAGTTCTTGCGGGTAACGAGACCATGGTATTTGAACTTCAGGAGTGGATCGATGCGGGAAAAGCATCCTCCTGCATTCATTTTTGGCGGGGCCTGGGCGCTCAGAAATGTGTGGCGACACCTTTGAAGACGGGTGGCCGTAACCTTGGAATTTTCTGGGTGGATTCTGAATATCCGGATGTAAAGATGATAGGCAGCATTTGTGCGCAGATATCCATTGCGATGTCAAACATCCTGGCAAATGAAGAACTGTTGAAATTCAAACAGCGGTTAGAGGTTGAGAATGAGTATTTACAAGAACAAATCCGGCAGATCTATAATTCTTCAGAAATCATCGGCACAAGCAGCGCTATGCAGGAGGTTTATCAATTAATGTCGCTTGTTGCAAATTCAAATGCCAGCGTGCTTATACAGGGTGAAACAGGAACCGGCAAGGAGTTGATCGCAAGAGGTATCCATGAATCCTCGCAACGGAAAAATCAGATCATGGTTAAAGTGAACTGCGCGGCAATGCCTTTAAACCTGATTGAGTCGGAGCTGTTCGGTTACGAAAAAGGGGCTTTCACCGGCGCTTATGAAAAGCGGATTGGTAAATTTGAACTTGCTCACCGCGGTACGCTTTTCCTGGACGAGATCGGCGAACTTCCACTGGAAGTTCAGGTAAAGCTTTTACGGGTGCTTCAGGAACGCGAATTTGAAAGATTAGGGGGAAAAGTGACCATTAAGGTGGATGTCCGGATCATCACGGCCACTAACCGTGACCTAAAAAAGGAAGTCGACGCCGGCAGGTTCCGTTCCGACCTTTACTACAGGCTAAATGTTTTCCCTATACAACTGCCGCCACTACGCGAACGACGGGAGGATATACCCTATCTTGCTCACTTCTTCCTGGGCAGGTACAGCAAAAATCATTCATTTAAGGTTACGGGAATTTCAGCAGGGACGATGAATGAGCTTAAAGCTTACTCATGGCCCGGAAATGTAAGAGAGCTTGAACATATGATTGAGCGGAGTGTACTGCTTTCTACAACGAAAAATCTGACTAAAGTTTATCTGCCGGATTCAAAAGCCGGTGACTGCGCGGGATCAGTTGATATGAACAACCTGGAAAGCGTTGAAAGACAACACATCATCGAAATTTTAACCAGATGTAATGGCAAAGTATCCGGAAAAGGCGGCGCGGCCGAATTACTAAGGCTGCCGTCTTCCACACTCAATTCAAAAATGAAAAAACTGGGTATCACGAAAAGTTCAGTTGTTAAATAAGCTGACAGATATCGCGAATTATTATTCATTGTTTATACGTATTATAATCTCTAAATTTATGGTGGTTGATGAGCATTTGTTACCCACACATTCATGAAAAAGTGTCAACTGTTTATCCTGCTCCTATTCTTTATAAAATCATCATTTGCGCAAACCAGCAATTTTGATGAATTGCCTTTGCCCATACTTCGACAAAAACTTGCATTAAGTAAAAGCGATACGACCACCGTTAAACTTCAGCTCGCATTAGGCCATTTAATGCTTTTGAAAGCTTCGACAAGTGCAAATGACATTGATTCGGCTAAAAGATTTTCGACTCAGGCATCGGCGCTCAGCCGAAGGCTGGGCTTTCAATTTGGGATTATCAACGCAATGCTGCTGAATACGGAAATTTTATATTCTCAGAAAGCCCCCGATAATGCTTTAATGATTGCTCAAAACGCACTTGCCTTTTCCATAAAACACAGAAATAGTGACGGTGAGGCGAGATCATACTATCTTATATCAAGGTACTATTCCACTTCCAACTCACTTGAGAAGAAATTATATTACGTAAACAAGGCGGTTACCATTTTCCGAAAGAACAGAAATTCGCTGTGGCTATCTTTTATGTTAACAAATAACGCCGACTTGCTGTTCCAGGGCGGACGAAACTCGGAAGGTCTCAAATTACTTTTTGAAGCTTTAAATCTAGGTAAAGCTGTGAGCCGGAGAACCGTAGAAGGTATCTACTGGAATATCGGCAGGGTATCAATGAGAACAGGCGATTACGCCAATGCCTTAAAATATAATTTATTAGCTATTAAAACCGCCAAAGAGGTTAATGACACTACCATGCAGGTTGCCTGGATAAAGCATCTGGTCGCCTCCACTTTTATAAGACTTGGAGATTATAAGCGGGCAATTCCATATTCAGTCGAGGTAATGAAAATGGCGAAACGTTTCAACGCCCCCTTTTTCACAATATTGGAATCATCTTCACTTGCTTTTGAGTATATCCACTTAAACAGATTAGCTGAAGCGCTGACTGTTCTGAATGAAATTAAAAGTAATGCCAAAAGTGATGATGACAGGCTTTCGGTAAACGTGGATTTTCTTTATAGCCTGATTTATGCAAAAAAATTATCAGAGGCCGGAGTGTATGTGCAGGAAGTAAAAAAAATACTGCCGCTAATTTCGAAGGATAATATAGCGGGAATCTTGAATGCCTATAACGGGCTTGCTTATTATTACTCGGAAACAAATCAATTTAATGAGGTTTATCGATATTCGAACCTATACACGGCACTGGCACATCAGCTCAGTTATATTGAAGATATCGATATGGCGGAAAACCGGTATTACAAGCTGGCTATTGTAAATCGCGATCCGAATTCTGTGATCGGGCATTTTCTAAAAGGCCAGCAGTTCAGGGATTCTGTTTATAATAGAGTAAAAGCTTATCAGGCATTTTTGCTGGAAATGGAAAACGAAACCCTGGCAAAAAACAGGCATATCGACTCACTTACCCTCGATGCTCAAATAAAAGAGATCAAACTAAAGCGTAACCAGCTTATTCAGAAGGTAACTATTTTCGGTTCGGTAATGCTCTTGATCATTACCGGTCTGATCTACAGCCAATATAGATTGAAGCAGCGCAGCAATACTTTGCTGACACAACAAAAAGAAGAGATCGATCAAAAGAACAGCGCGCTTCAACAACTGATTTTAGATAAAAACGAACTATTGAAGGATAAGGACGAGCTATTGTCAGAAAAGGAACTTTTATTTAAAGAGGTTAACCACCGCGTAAAAAACAACCTGCAGTCGGTTATGCTATTATTGGAAAACCAGGCTGCAACGCTTGAAGGCGATGCGTTTGATGCGGTAAATATTAGCAGGCATCGTATTTATGCCATGTCGCTCGTTCATGAAAAACTAATCGAATCTTCAAAGTTAAAATCAGTAAACATGGGCATATACCTGCCGCAACTGATCGAGCATATCAGGGAGAGTTTTCAGGGCGCAGCCCAGATAAATTTCAAAACCAGCGTCGAAGAATTGATTATAGATGTTTCTTTGGCGCTGCCCTTAGCCCTTATTGTCAACGAAGCTGTGACTAATGCGTTTAAATATGCGTTCCCTAACCAAAAACATGGTGAAATTTTTATTGCATTCGGAAAGATTAAGGAACAGATAAGGCTGGAAATAGCTGATAACGGCGTAGGCATAGACAACCCATTGAAAACCAAAGCAAACGGCGGCACGGGTTTTAAATTAATACGGGGTTTATGCGAAGATATCGATGCAAAAATAACCATCAAAAATGCGTCCGGAACACGAATTATTATACAGTGTAATAATGACCAGCAGCAGGAAGAGGTGAATTTAGAATTGGTTTTAGCTCATTTACCAGATTTAAACACGAAATAACAGATACTGTTATCGATGAAACGGAAATCCTGTTTGGAGATTGATTTCAAAGGATGCAATAAACTCCATTCGCAGTGAAATTAAAAATTCTGCGCCACGCACATCACTCACATTATAGGGTTAGGATAATGGAACAAGGTTTTCGACAGAGTCTTATTTTAAAAGCCTTTTTGTTACCTAATTTAAAATTACGTTTCTATGCTCCATAGAATAGGCCCCCACTCTTCCCGACCAATTAAATATCTCAAAACAACCTCTCGCTGTTCCAAAGAACCAGGTTTAATCCACTCAAATTACTGATACCCGGATTTAGTTTTGTCAGTTTGTGATAGACTTAAGATTTTCTATTGAGATTTGTGCCTTCGGATCGAACGCGGTACCATGCATATAATTTATCAAACTATATTTGAGTTGGCGGCTCGATGGTCTTTTGTCTATTTCCGAAACCAGGTCGATACCTGAAACTATCAGTTGACCGTTCCCAACCCTGGCTTCAAAAACCAACCCGAGTGATCTTGCTGTAACCCAGTCATCTATTACCCTTACTATCGGTTTTAAACCTGATTTCACCTTATCGAGTTCAATAGCATTTGAATGGACAATTGCATCCCACCACTGCCAGTTTGAGTAAGATTGTGTCGGAAAATCCCGGAAAGCGGGGTGCGCCGGATCACACATAATGCCCAGTGTATGTGGAGCCTGCCCCCCGGTCCATGCGGTATTCCAGAATATGGACGAAAACCCAATTTGAACTTCCCCGCCAAACTCTTTTTTCAAACTTCCCTTTTTCAATGACCACAGAACTTTACCTCCATGTAAGAGTACATCCTCGGCTTTCTTATCCAGCGTTTGGGTCACAAGGATATCCTGTAGATTTGTTGTCTCCAGGTGTGGATATACAAAGAAGTCCCAGGTATTTTTATAACCGGCAACGTTAACCTCTAAGGTCAATTTGCATGGTTTCATAATTCCGGAAAGGTTCTGGCTGATCTCAGCGATTTTTATCCCGTTACCATTCGGCACATCTTTACCCGGAAACGTCCCTTGGAACATTATTTTTTTGTCCGAACTTAAAATACGCCATTTGAGATCCGGCTTCCTGATAACACTCTCAGAAAATTGCGCCACCTCAACAGAGATTCTCAGTATTTCATTACTTTCCCAAATCATTTTGCTAAACCTCGCAAGCGGAACAACTGCATTGCAAAACTGACGGTATTCGTCGGCATTAATATAGCCTTTAGTTTCCCAAAACGGGTTGACGACACCAACCAATGCAGTACCCTGACCGGGAAAATCGTTTAATCCCAGTAATTGAAAACCACCGAAACCAGGGGTTCGAAGTGCTGCTTCAATGTCGGCTTTATAGCAGAGCGACTGCAACCTCCCCGAGTTATATAAAAACCCCTTTGCATATTGTCCCAGTCCGTTTTGCTGCAATTGATCCTGGAATATCTCAAAATTTTTAGCCTGGAGAACGCCTTTATATTTTTGAATCTCTGAAAAATCCGGGTAAACGCACCATTGACCAATCTCATGACTTACTGTCGGGTGATTCCATTTTGCTATGATCGCATGCCAATCGTAGTCAGTGCCGGGAGGTTGCGCATTGATAATACTGTTAAGACCACTCCCCCACGCTTGTATGCGAGGATCTGGAGAACTGTTGTAGTCAGCACCCGCTATTATCGGCCAACCTGCTCCGGTAGTGTAAAGGCGTCGTGAGTCTTTACCTTTCCAATATTTAACAAAGTCGGTAAGGTATTGCGTAAATTTCGGCCCGTCAGGCTCATTTCCATATAAAAGCATACAAAATGACGGGTGATTCCCGAACGCTTTTACAATCCTTTCACTTTCCTGGTAGATAAATTTATCTAAAGGTTTGCCATCGCCGATTGTCGCTCCCTGGTTTGCCCATGAGGAGCATTCGATCTGAAGGTACAAACCTGCCTGGTCCGCTGCCGTAAAAGCAGCCTCAGGAGGGCACCAGGAATGGAAACGAATATGATTCAGTCCGAAAGATTTGCACTGTCTAAAAATTTTCGACCACGCAGCAACATCGGTTGGCGGGTAACCTGTAATCGGATACGCAGCACAGTCCAGTGTTCCCCGGAGGAAAGTAAGTCGCCCGTTAATTGTAAACTGCGTATTGTTTGTGGCAAACTCCCGCATTCCAAATGTAATTTCCCGTGAGTCAACGACTGAACCTTTTGAGGAAAGCAACACACGCAGACGGTAAAGGTTCGGGTGAAATTCATCCCAGAGTTTTACATGCTTACCAATCAAAATATCCACTCCCGCATGAATTACAGCGCTGTCATTTTTAAGATCGAGATTTTTACGTGCAACTATTCTTTCTTCGTTATCATAAACTTCGCAGGCAACCCTTAAAGGCAACGATTTACTTCCGCTGACTATGTTAAATTTTAACGCTGCCGATTGCCGTCTGATGTCTGAAAAGACCTGAACATCTTCCAGATAGGTTTTATGCAGCGCCTGGAGGACAATTTTGCCGGCAATCCCGTTCCAGTTACCCTGCGTATGATCTGATATACTATGGGAATTCTGACCAACATCAACTTGCTGAACACCGTTATCTACGCGTATTGTTAGGCGATGTTTCCCAGGGGTAACTGAACCAAGATTGAAGATGTCAGGGGTGCCGAGGCTGTTCAATTCGCCTATATACTTATTGTCGATCCAAACATCCGTATACCAATGACAGCGCTCAAGAAAGAGCTTTATTGTATTGCCGGCCCAACCGGCGGGAATTAATATTTCCTTTTGGTACCATGCAGGGCCTTTGTAATATTTTACAGGCTGAAGCCAAAACGGTACTTTCACATGGCCTGGAGCACGATATTTTTTGTATTCGGGTTTATAAAACCATCCAGAATCGATGATGCTGCCTGTCCACGGGGTGGTAATAGAAATATCCTTGCCTTTGCCATTTGTTGTCATGGATCCAGGCAAACTGATTATATCTTTCAACGGCCTGTTATACCATTTTTCCGTAACGCCCGCGTCGAGGGAATCAACCTCAAAAGCCCATTTGCCTGCAAGGGATATTGTATTGGAATTCCCATCCAAATTACGGTGATTAATACCTTGGTTCTGGGCTAAGAAACGTAGTACAGGCGTTAATAAAAACAGAAACAAGACGGAGCATTTTATTCTAATCATGGCAATAGAAAATAAGCCTCAATAATCAATTGAATCAAAGCACTTTAAACAACTTTCGTATAAATAAACCGAGCTTTTTTAATCACTGAGACATTTATTTGGTTTAACAGATTTGTAATTCAATTGGTTAAAGCATTTTTTTTTCGCAGATGAGTTGCCCCACCAACACAGATAAATGATTTGATTAAAATAATTGAAGAAAATCGATTTAAAAATGGACGATTAGTATAAAAAGATGGATTTTCCTATCTATATACTTTAATAAAGTACCGATGGCTTCAGTAAGGCATTAAAGGAGGTCGCAAAATTTGGAAACAGTTTAAAAAAAATGCTGTCAAACCTATAAAACATCTCTTCTCTTTCGCGTTTGATATTTATATCTTTAATAACGCGGAATATCTGCATCTTATAGCCTATTAAATAGACGAACCTTCAACATTTGCTATTTACAGACAGGCCATACTTTTGGTTATCAGTAAGTTATTTTCAATAATAATCCAGACAGCAGAAAGCATAAAAAAAGCAGCGTTAATACTGCTTTTTTTATTTACCTATTATTTTCAAGCCACTCTAAGCGATGCTGATCCGGCAGGTATTTGACGGAAAAGCTGTCGAATTTTGCCTCAAAGCCATCATTGGGGTATTATCCAACAATGGCGCGTTGCGGGTCACGGTATAATTATCATTGTCCAGGAATTAGGGTTACAATAACTAAATTCCCGTGTTATTTTGGATTGTCTCATTTATTTTGCCTGGCGGCATCAAGCAGCGTAGCTAACTCCTTTACTTTTTCCGGGTATTTAGCTGCAAGGTTGTTTTTTTCGGCGGGATCCTCATTTAAATTGTAAAGCTGTGCCTCTGAGAGATTCCCTGTTTCTATCCCAACCAGAGGCATATAGGTTTCTCCATTATTGGGAGTGATATATTTCCAGCCATCTTTAACTATGGCCAAATTGTTTAATCCCTGTTCAATTAATTGCGACCTGCCTTTTTGTGTTTCTCCTAATAACGCATTCAATACATTTTCACTATCGGTAGCATCTCCCGCAGGTATTGGGTGATTTATTAGTGCAGCAAAAGATGCCAGTAAATCAACCTGGCTAACCATAGCAGGCGACACCTGCGGTTTGATAACGCCAGGCCAGCTTATAATAAAGGGAATGCGTGTACCACCTTCCAGTACGCTGTATTTCCCGCCACGTAATATACCGGCGGGTGCATGTCCCTTAAACTTTTCAACGGCGTCGTCCTGGTAACCGTCATCCAATACCGGGCCGTTATCGCTGCTAAACACCACCAGCGTATTTTTCTCGATTCCCAGTGATTTCAGTTGGTTCATGATTTCACCAACCGCCCAGTCCAGCTGCAAAATAGCGTCACCGCGCAAACCCAACCCACTTTTACCTTTAAAGCGGGTGGCGGGCATTCTGGGTACATGGGGTTCCGTTAACGCATAATATAAAAAGAAAGGGTGATGTTGATTTTCCCTGATAAAATCTTCGGCTTTAGCTAAAAAGGTAGGTGACAGTTCTTCATCTGCCCAACGGGCCTGCTTTCCGCCACTCATATAACCAATCCGACCAATTCCATTTACTATAGTTTGGTTATGGCCCTGCCCCGGCGATGACTGCAGCTTGAGGAGCTCAGGGTGATCTTTCCCAGTCGGGTCATCCCCTATTTTATGTTCGTAGTTAACCTCAATAGGATCTTTTGTATCCAAAGCAATTACCTGGTGGTTTTCTAAAAACACCGTCGGCACACGATCTGCGGTAGCTGGGAAGATAAAGGAATAATCAAACCCCACTTCCTTGGGGCCGGGTTTTATTTCTCCGTTCCAGTTTTTAGCAACCGTTTCTCCAAGCCCGAGGTGCCATTTACCAACTATAGCCGTATGATAACCGGATTGTTTAAACAGTTTAGGCAATGTAGTTTTATCTGTAGGAATGATCAAGGCAGCATCGCCCGGCAAAATACCCGTACCTTTTTTACGCCATGGATATTTGCCCGTCATGAGCGCATAGCGGGATGGCGTGCAGGTAGCTGAAGTACAATGACCATTGGTAAAGCGGATACCTGAAGCTGCCAGTTTATCAATATTAGGCGTATGAACACCGGTAGCACTGTAACTGCTGACATCGCCATAACCCAGGTCATCTGCATAAATGCAGATGACATTGGGTTGTACTTTGGGGTTCGTTCTTTTTATTTGAGCTCTCGCAGAAAAAGATATAGTAATAATTGCAGCCGCTAACAGTCCCTTATTCATAACAACATGGTTTTGGAGCATCAAATTAAAATATTTTTGCACATCAGATGATTATGCGATTTCATATTGGCGTTGAATTTATTTGCACTGCAACTTTGTTAAGCTAATTATCTCAATCCTGTGCAGTTGTTAATGTCCGCGAATTCAGCACTATATGCGTAAAGTGGAAATAATTTATTTTATATCAACACTAAACTCATTACTCGTTCTGTTTTCGGGAGTTACCACGATATACTTTAAAGTTAAAGGCCTGCCATTGGTAACTGGTGTTATTATGGAAGCAGAATACAGATTGGCGGTATTGTCGGCTTTATGGCCATCTATGGTATAGTATACTTTGCTTCCTGCAACCAACGGCGTAATAGTTATCCTTTTTCTTTGGGTTTGCGGATCGCTACTAATAACAACATTAGCTTCCGGAATCCTGTAGTTTATGCCAGATCGTTCCAGGTCGGCCAGTACTATTGGAAGCCGCTGCTCCGTGAAATCCTGGTAATTCTTGTTTTCGTTTTTTGTCCACCCTACCTCTGCAAGTGCAATGGCACGCGGGAAAAGCATATATTCCAGTTTATTGTTTGTTGCCACATACTCCGTCCACATATTGGCCTGTACGCCTAAAATATATTTTTGCTGGTCAGCATTTAATGCCGATGGGCGCGGGTTATAATTATAAACCACATCTAATGGCAGGAAACCTCCAATAACTAAAGGCTCTGTTTTGCCGTCTTTAGCCTGGCCATGATCTACATACATATTGCTATTAGGTGACATAATTACATTATGCCCCTCTTTTGCTGCCTGGATACCGCCGGCTTCGCCTCTCCAGCTCATTACAGTGGCATTTGCGGTAAGGCCCCCTTCCAGTATTTCGTCCCACCCAATCAGGCTTTTGCCATTTTTATTTAAAAACTTTTCTATGCGGTTCACAAACCAGCTTTGCAGCTCATGCTCATCTTTCAAATTGTTTTCATGGATAATTTTTTGCGCCGGGGCCGAACTTTTCCATTCGTCCTTAGGCACTTCGTCTCCACCAATGTGAATGTATTTACTTGGAAAAATAGCCATAACCTCGGTTAAAACATCCTGCAAAAACTTAAAGGTGGGTTCGCCCGGATTATAAATAGTATTATGTACGCCCCAATAGCCTGGTACTTTATAAGCGGCGCTTCCGTTGCCTAATTCAGGGTAAGCGGCCAATACCGCGGTACAATGGCCGGGCATTTCAATTTCGGGTATCACCTCAATATTTCTTTCGGCCGCATATTTTACAATTTCGCGGGCCTGTTGTTGGGTATAAAAACCGCCGCTCTTTTTTCCGTCGTAAATAAATGGCTTAAAATCGCCATAGCCTCCAATAATTGTCGAATCGCGCCAGGCACTGATGGCTGTTAATTTGGGATATTTTTTTATTTCCAGGCGCCATCCCTGGTCGTCTGTTAAATGCCAGTGCAGGGTATTTAGCTTTAAAGAAGCCATCACGTCCAGTATCTTCTTGATTTCAGCGGTATCAAAAAAGTGCCTGCCAACATCTAACATTAAACCGCGGTAAGTAAAGTCAGGTTCATCATTAATGTTTACTACCGGCACTGATAACTGCTTATCCTTTTGCTGCATGAGCTGCAATAATGATTGAGCACCATAAAATACTCCGGCCCGGTTTCCGGATATACTTACGCCCTTACCGGTTACTTTAAGTTGATAGGTTTCGCCTGATAACTTTGCCGTTGGGGTTGTATTTAAAACAATGGCGCCAGCAGACGCCACACCGTTAATTTTTAAGGCAAATCCATACTTTTTTTTCAAAAAATAATTGAACATACCAGCTACCTTTTGGGCATCAGCTTCTTTGGCTACTATACTGGTACGCTGGTTAATGACAAATTGGCCAACACCTTTTTCTGCAAAGGCGGGTTTGGGAATAATCGATACTTCGTTACTTTGCTGTGAAAAAGCGGTCTGTCCACACAGCACCAGAAAAAATAAAAATAGGGTCTTATTCATAAAAAATTTATATCAGGTATTATCCGGCCACTTGCGCCGAATGATTATTTATAGGCAATCAATAACTTATTCAACAACACTTGGAATTGGATCGCCGATAGGATTTACGGAAGTAAAGTTGAATCCTAATAACCTGGCAATGGTTTTTGCATATTGATCCTGGTATATCTGTCCGTTATCCTTTACTTCCCCCAAACCTTTTACTTTAGGCCCTAAAACCATTAACCAGGTATCATTTGCATGCGGAATACCAGAACCATGACTGGTCCATTGGTTTCCATCGCCCCTGCCATGATCGGGCATAATCATAATGGTAGTATTGTTTTTATAAAACGGATCGTTTTGTACATAAGTCCACAGTTTACCTATCATGGCGTCTATGCTGTGTATAGCATCCAGGTAAAAATCATATTTACCTTCATGCGCGTGGTCGTCGGTATCTGCCAGGTCAAGATAAACTACTTTCGGATGTTTGGCCATAATGTACGATTTTGCCAGCGCGTAAGTTGTAGCATCCAGGCGTTCGCCATTACCCCATATTTTAGGTTCATAATGCTGTATTTCGTTAGCCAATTTCTCAGCTTCTGTTAAATCGTTTCCTTTCAGGTCTTCAAAGGGGTTATTTACCAGCATACCGTTCCGGTTACGGTTAATAATCCTGGCAACGGCATCCCATGAGGCAAAAGCCACCACTTTCTTAGTATATCCCTTTTGCTGATCAATAAATTCCAGCACGTTTTTGTTAGGATTATCCGGATAATCATTTGAATTTACTTTCGGATCAGCATAGCCTGTTAAATTTTCACTGCGGCCAGGGTACGAGAACCAATAGGTATTTTTAACGTTTACCAGGCTTCCCAGATCGCGGTTACCATATAACTGACCATTTTTTGCAATGGTGCTCCAAACAAAGGGCATTAGTTTGGCCCGGCGGTCCTGCTGATCTTCGGCCCAATATTTATTGATACGTTGAGCAGAATCCTGCGAGTTAAATTTTTTACTGGTAATGAGCTGTTTTTCGGCACCGTGAAAAATCTCTTTCCACCGGAGGCCATCTATAGATATAACTATAATGTTCCCGGATTTAGCAGTATTTTGAGCAGAAACAGATCCTGCACTTAAAAACGCAAGCAGGATTAAAACTAATATTTTTTTCATTTTATGAGTTATGGTATTTTATATAAGATGCTTTCGATCTGCCGGGCAGGCCCTTCATCTTTTAAATAGTCTTTATTACTGGTTTTAGTTCCCTGTAAATTGTTTATATAAGCCCAGGGTTGTTAAAGTTGGGTTTAACCTTGATGCCAGTATTTTTAATCTTACCTTTTGCGCGGTTATGGCGTTAAAGCGGATCAATCGTTTCGCGCCAACGGTGGTGCCTTCGGCAGCTTGCTCCCAGTTTGTTCCGTTAAAATATTCAAAGCTAAACTTTTCAATACGCTGCCCAATGGTGATGTTTTCCTTGAGGCACAGCACATCAAATGTTTGTGGTTTGCTCAGGGTGATCTGTATTACCGACGAAGTATCCCGCCCTTTTGTAGTCCAGTAATTGTCCAGACTGCCTTTTGCCAGGGCAGCGGTATTGATGCCATTTTCTGAGCTGATCCGCGCTCCTTTTACAAGGTTGTTTTTAAAAGTTCTGTTGATGATGTTTTTCCATTCCAAGATATTTTTCTGATCGTGCTCATTGATCAAGCCTCTTTTATCAGGCGGGATGTTGAGCAGTAAAACCGAATTACGGCCTACAGAACTGTAATAGATATCTAATAGCTTTTCGGGAGATTTTACTTTATCATCCTCCGCCTCATGATAAAACCATCCCGGTCTGATGGATACATCTGTTTCGGCGGGATACCAGGCAAGGGCCTGTGCGTTGCCAATCTTATCGCGGCTACCGAGGTCATCGCCCGTCATATCCCCTTTTGGTGCAAAGGCGATATCCTTTTGCGAATTTTGAGCGGTACTGGCATTAGCTTGCTTGTCAATTGGTACAACACTCCACTCCGATAAACGACCATAACCGCTTTCGGTACCCACCCAGCGTACATCCGGCCCCATGATGGCTATAACCGCGCCCGGCTGCAGCTTACGAATCAGGCTATACCACTCTTCAAAATGATATACCGGCTTTTTGCCGTTAGGGCTCTCACCATTCGCACCATCAAACCAAACCTCATCAACACGGCCGTAATTGCTTAATAATTCGGTTAACTGGTTCATGAAATAGGCGTTATATTTTTCGGTATCGCCATAATCAGGATTATTCCTGTCCCATGGTGAAAGATAAATACCAAAACCAACACCCTGAGCATGGCAGGCCTCGGCAACTTCTTTTACCACATCACCCTGCCCGTTTTTCCAGGGACTATTTTTTACAGAATGTTCCGTGTACTTACTGGGCCACAGACAAAAGCCGTCATGATGTTTGGCCGTAATGATTACCTGTTTTATCCCCGCCTGTTTACTGGTACGTACCCATTGGGAGGCATTCAGCTGCGTTGGATTAAACAGTTTAGGATCTTCTTTGCCATTGCCCCATTCCTGATTGGTAAAGGTATTCATGCCAAAATGGAAAAACGCGGTGAATTCCAACTGCTGCCAGCGTAATTGCCTTGGTGAAGGAGTAATGTGCGCGGCTTTATTTACAATTTCCTGTTTGGAATCGCGTGGGCTAATGGCCGTATAATTTTGTGCATAAGCTGTAGAGCAAAAGCCTATAGCTATTATAGATAATAGATTTTTCATTTACTTAGTTTACATTTTGGAAACCGGACAATTTATTACCTGGCCCTTTTTTCTAATTCTTCGCGCGGAGCAATTAACAATTTTCCTGCGGTAGCATTTCCTTTAAATGCTTGTGCTCTTACTTGGTAGATGCCTTTGGGAATAACTATTGGAGTGCCGTTATAACGGGCGCAAGATGTATCAGGATTGGTATTATCAAGGGTGTAGTAAATATCCAGACTGTCGATATCGGTACTAAGCGAAACCAATAACTGTTTTTGCTCATCAAGTTTTGCAGTTGCAAGCACATCAAAGGCTGCTTTGGAATAATTGATTTGAGCAGCATCTAAAATTTTAAATTGAGGCTCTAATTTTTTTTGAAAACCAATCCAATTTTGTTTTGCCTGCGGCGACCAAAAAACTTCGGATAATGCCAGGGATCGCGGCCATGTCATGTATTCGGCATGTCGCCCGTTAGGGACAGACTCCGACCATAAATTACCCTGTCCTCCCAAAACCAATGTGCTGTCTATTCCTGTCGGGACAGGGTTCCATTTATAGGCTGTTTGTAAACGCAACATGTCGTATGTGTCAGGTTCTAACAGCGGATCTCCCTGGTAAAGATCCAGGTATGTATTGCTGCTGGGAGTAAAAATAACCTGATGCCCTTGTTTGGCGGCATCTATCCCCCCCTGCATACCTTGCCAGCTCATCACTGTTGCTTCAGGGGCCAACCCACCTTCCAGAATTTCATTCCAGCCAATTAATTTTTTCTTCTTTTTCTTCAGGATTTTTTCTACTCTTTTTATAAAATAGCTTTGTAATTCATGCTCCGTCTTTATCCCCTGTTGCTTCATAAAATCCTGCACAACGGCCGACTGCTGCCAGAAGTACTTTGTAGCTTCGTCGCCGCCGATATGGATGTAATCTCCCGGAAATAAAGCAGCTACTTCAGTAAAAACTTTATCCAGAAAGGTATACACGCGTTCGTCTGCAGGGTTTAAGGTATTATCGTCAATATTATAAAATTTACTTCCGGGGTTTACGGGGTAAATGTAGCCTGTTGCAGACAAATAAGGATAGGCTGCAATGGCTGCCAACGAATGACCCGGAACATCAATTTCGGGCACAATGGTTATATTTCTTTCGGCCGCGTAGGCAATAACTTCTTTTATATCCTGCTGCGTATAATACCCGCCATAAGTAGCCTTTTCGTTTTTTTGAGGCGGATCATAAGACCACCACTGCCCTGTTCTGGGCACACGCCAGGCACCCACTTCCGTTAAGCGGGGCAGCGATTTTATTTCTATACGCCATCCCTGATCGTCTGTTAAGTGCCAGTGAAAGATATTGAATTTATAGCGGGCCATGTCATCAATATATTTTTTCACAAAGTCTTTTGAAAAAAAGTGCCGGCTTACGTCAAGCATTAGCCCGCGCCATTTTAACCGGGGATAATCAATGATTTCTACAACAGGCAGGCTATGCTGCTGCTTATTGGTTTCGCTTGAAAGAGAAAGCAGTTGCCGCATGGTTTGTAAGCCATAAAATATACCAGCCGTTTTACGTGCCTGCAGTTTTATTTCATCTTCCGTAATGGATAGCTCATACCCTTCGTCATTAATGGGATTGTTTAATGTGGGGTTCAACAATAGCTTAATGGAGCGTTCCGAAGCAGTTGTTTTGTTTTTTACAGGCAATGTAAAACCCACCAGTGTGTTGATCCATTCATTAGCACGGTTGCACTGGGCGGTAAGCTCGGGGCTACCTGACGGAATGATCAAGGAGGTATGGTTGTCAATCACAAATGTACCTTTACCCTGAACCAAAGATACCGGCTCGGGAATAATGGCTGTGTAATTTTGTGCATGAGCTACAGAGCAAAAGCTTATCGCTAATACCAATAATAGATTTTTCATTTACTTAATTAACGTTTCGTATTTAATATATTCATCATCAAAGCTACCATCATTATAAAGGTTTAATAATGAGTATCCCGGTTCTGTTTGCTTATACGAACTTTTACCGTCATCGCCGGGCTCCCACCAAAAACCACTTGTGGCCCCATTACACAAATAACTTACACCGTTATACCAAACTTTATCCAGTAAATGAACATGCCCGCTCAGGCATATCCTGATGTTTTTATTGTGGTTAAACACCTCTATAAATTTCATAATATCCAGGTGATTGTAGCTACCTTCTACTTTAAACGGCCCTATAGCCTCCGGCTTGTTATCGGTAATGCCCGTACAGCTCAGCAAGGGGTAATGCGACATGATGAGTGTTGGTTTATCCTGGTGGCTTTGTACATCCTGCACAAACCAGTTCCATTGTTCATCATCCAGCATACCCGGAGTTTTGGGATGATTACTATCCAGCATAATAAAATGCCAGCCGTTTTTGTCAAAACTGTAATAGTTATTTTGCAGCCCCAGCATTTTAAGCACACCTGGCTTACCAAATAATTCGTCGCCTTTTCCCTGCCACCACATGTCATGGTTACCCAGTACGCTGTACATCGGAATATCTTTTACCAGCGCCACGCTATCTTTCCAGCATGACCATAATTCCAACACCCTTTCTTTTTTTATATCGCTGTAATCAGCTGCATAAATCGAGTCGCCACCGTTCAGGATCAGGTCTACATTATCCTTGCGGATCATCTCCAGGCATTTTTTAAACCGCGCCACGGCATTATATTCAGGCCTGATATGAACATCGGTAATGTGTGCTATCCTTAAAACCTTCTGCTTTTTATGGCCGTTAACAGCAGACATGGCTGCCATGGGCTTATTCAAGGCTATTGTTCCGGCAGCCAACCCTACCTTTTTTATTAAATCTCTTCTTTTCATAATTGCGCTATAATAGGTTGCGTAATCTGTTAATTACAAGCTGTTGACACCTGTATTGCAACCTGCTGTATCATATTTAAAAAGAACCCTTCCGGAGAAGGGCTCTTTTAACAACAATGCCGTTACCAACCCGGCTAAAGCTGTTAGTCATTTACCAACCCGGATTTTGTTTTATTTTAGGATTTACGGTAGTTTCCTGCAACGCAATAGGTAAAAGATAATCCCGGCCCGGGTTAAAGTTGTAGCCATTGGCCATGCTGCTCACCTGTGCGTAAGGCTGTATATACCCCTGTGCGTTAACAAACAGGTTTTTTCCTATAACAATGGTTGGCAAAACAGTCAGGAACTGTTTGGCCATTGTTCCTAATGGTTGTTTATGTACAACAAGTGCAGGTGCTGCAGCCCAGCGGCATATGTCATCAAAACGATAACCCTCGCAGGCTAATTCAACCCTGCGCTCCCGCCTAACCTCATTGATAACGGGCGACAGTTCCGGGAAAGCCCATTTAGGATCTGTAGCGATAGCGCTGATATTTAAATGCGGCATTTTTACCCTATCCCTTAATTTATTAATGGTATTATCTGCATCGGCCTGGGTCAGTAAGCCTAATTCGGCACGCGCTTCCGCGTAAATCAATAAGATTTCGGCATAACGCATGTAAATAACCCCATCAGTACCTCCTGGCCCGTTATGACTATCCTGAAAAAAGTCGGTATTGAGTCCTTTTCTAATCTGGAAACCTGTTGTACAATTGTCGCCTGCTATCAGTGCGGGATAAGTGAACAGCTTAATTGGTGTTCCGCCGGGCACGTTTGATATCACCGTATCGCCATACAAAAACACACTTTGCCTCAATCTCGGATCGCGGTTTTTAACAATATGACTAAGCGAATCATCGCCTTTATATTGCGGGCTTATACTGGCTGGTTTGCCATCGGTACATAAATAATCATCTACCAGGCTTTTTGAAATACCTGTAGATTCAGATCCATCGGAACCAAACTGGTAATAATTTTGCCAGTAAGTGGTGATGCCCGCCTGCTGATTATAGGCCCCCCAAAACATGATCTCTTTGCTGCTTGTATAATCCGTTTGGTTAAACAAATTAAAATAGCCGTTAGGTACTCCTGCATTATCAAGTTGATATGTACCTGAGGTGATGACCTGATTGGCGGCATCAGACGCCAGTTGCAGGTATTTACTACCATCCTGACCGCTTACGCCAAACACATCGTTGGCATGATATTTTTCCCAGGTACCTTCAAACAAGCATACCCGTGCTTTAAAACCCAGGGCATATTCCTTGTATAAACGTTGCGACTGGGCTTTGCTTTTAGCAGGGAGTTTTGCAATAGCCCTGTCCAAATCATTAACTATAGAATCTATCACTACGTTCCGGGGCAACCTGGGGGCATTTAACAGATCTTTATCATCAATATTCAGGGGTTTATTCACCCATGGCATATCGCCATAACTTTTAACTGCTTTGTAATAAAGCATAGCCCTGAAAAAATAAGCCTCGCCCACGTAAGGGGCAACATCACTTGCCGATGCACTTACTTTCTGGTAATTGGTCAAAAAATAATTCACATTGCGGATGCTACTCCAATCGGCATAGCCGCCGCTGCTGGCAACAGTTAATTCTCCGTTCAGCCGGGCATTCTCACCCTGCGGAACCATATTGTCGCTGTTTTCGTCAACGCTGTATATGCCTAAGCTGCTATAACCCCGATAGTGCGGAAAGATTCCGTCAATGCCATAAAGGTTATTCATATAGTTCTGCAAATCATTAGCAGTATGCCAGTACGATGATTCGGTAAGTTTTGTAGGTGGGGTTTGATTTAACAATGCATCCTTTTTGCAGGAAACAATGGCCATCAAGACAATTGCTATATAGAGATATGTGATTTTTATCGGTTTCATAAACTCAAATCGTTAAATGTTATTTAATATTCATTTGTAAGCCGAAAGAAAAGCTGCGTTGCAGCGGATATATCTTTTCGTCCGATTGCAGTAATTCGGGATCAACGTATTGGTGTTTCAGAGCACCTGTAAATGTGAGTGCATTATCAACACTGCCATATAGCTTTAGCTGGTAAACATGGAATTTTTGGGTAAGGCTGTTGGGAAAAGTATAGCCCAATTGCACATTCTTTAAGCGCATGTATGCGGCATTTAGCAGGTAACCTGATTGGGTGATTTGATTTTTGCTGCTCCCGTTGTTGATATCCAATCTTGGGAAATAGCCATTCGTGTTAGTAGGTGTCCACCTGTCGTCCAATTTAGGTGTTATCGTGCTTTGATATTCTGAAGTAAGTCCCCAGAAGTAGTTATTGCCAGGTGCGTAATCTGTGTGTCCCTGTCCCTGGATAAATATATAAAGGTCTATTCCCCGCCAATTTACTCCGGTCGAAAAGCCGTACAAATACTTCGGTGTAGTGTTACCAATAATGGTTCGATCTCCCGGATCACCAACTGTATTGCTTCCGTAGGTAATTTTGCCATCTTTATTCAGGTCTGCATATTGTATATCTCCGGGTTTATAACCGCTGGCATTAATGGCATCCTGGTTAGGTGCGCCGTTAACCTGAGCTTGCGTTTGAAATTTACCCACAGTTTTGAAACCCCAGATAGCACCCAATTGCTGGCCAACATAGGGTTGGTTGATAAATTGTTGCGGGTTAGCGTCATACTTCGTTATCTTGCCCGAATAGTGACCGATATTGGCTCTCGCCATTACGCCAAATTCGCCAAACTGGTGCTTCCAGGAAGCAGTAAGATCCCAGCCCTTGGTGCTTGAAGAAGCGTTGTTTACTGTTGGCGCAGCGATGCCCAATGTCCCGGGAGGTGTGATAGACGGAGCAAACTGATCAGTTATCTTTTTATTGTACCAATCGGCTGTAATGCTGAAATCTGTAAGGAAATCTACGTCAATCCCGATGTCAAGCATTGATGGTTTTGCCCAGGTTAAGGTAGGACTGATCAAATTTCCGGGATTAGATACATAAGGCAAACGCCCTCCGCTTCCCGGGTTAAATATCCATTGACTATTTGTTGCAGGGTTAGTTTGTAAACTACTAAGAGCCGGATAATAAACTGCCGGAGAGGCATTGAGGAAGTATGAAATATCGCCTAAGCCGCCATAAGATGCCCTTAATTTGAGGTTGCTCACCCATTTTTCAATTGGTTTAAAAAAAGCTTCTTTTGAAATGTTCCATCCCACAGATCCTGAACTGAATAAATGGTATCTTGAACTTTGCGGGAAAAGCGAGGTGCCCATATAGCTTGCATTAGCTTCAACCAGGTACTTCTCCTTATAATTATAATTGATACGGCCAATGGTACTGTTAGTAGCCCAGCTATATCCGCCGGCATCCGTTGTTGATGGCGTTGTGCCGCTGGTAAGTGCGAGCGATGGCTGATTAGTGCTATATAAGTATTGATTATATCCACTCAGGTTAGAATAGGTTTTTTGTTCGGTTTGCTCACCTGCCAATATTTTAAAAAAGTGACCGCCTATTCTTTTTTCATAGCTGGTGAAAACATTGTAGTTATAATAACTGGTTAAGCCATAATTTTCATTGATGGAAGATATAGTATTACTTAGCGTTTGCGGATTATTAGGAGTAGAATAGTAATACGGCAAAACGGTTGATGTAATGTTATAGCTGTTATAATCATAACTGTAATGACCGGTAATATCCCAACCAGATATTGGTTTAATGGTAATATCACCGCTGATACGACTATTGTTTGTACGGCTGTTGTTTGTGCCGCCCTGCTGCAGCTGCGCTATGTACGAGTTTGAATCATAGCCGCCATTAGGATCAGTTAAAGCAACAATAGGCCATAACCTTGCTATCTGATGAAAAAAGTTGCCGCCGGTATTAGCGCCGCCATTATAAGGATAATGATCATTTTCTTGTGAAAAAGATGTTTTTAAGCTAAAGGTCACATACTTATTAAGATCGGCAGTGACATTTGCCCTGATATTATTGCGCAGATAGCTGTCATCAGCGTAATTAAATAATCCGTTTTTTTTGGTCGACCCTAATCCGATAAAATAAGTTATTTTATCACTGCCCCCGTCCATGCTCACATTGTGCTGTTGACTGGCCGACCATTTTTTAAGGTAGATTTTAAACCAATCGTTATTTGCGTTTCCAAATACCGGATCATATGTAGCCCAACTATTGCTTCCCGGTACCGGGATGGTAGCAGGTACGCTTTTCGGATCGGCCAGATACGCTTTTATCCTTGTTATAGCATCGTCCGTTACCAGCGGTGGTAAACCTGCGTTAGTATAAGCTTCGTTATAAGTATTTGCCCAGGTAAGTGAATTGGACATTGTGGGCTCATTTAATGGCTGCGAGTAAGAGAAGTTATTGGAGTAGCTTAAACGCAGCGCCTGGTTCTTTTTGCCCTGTTTGGTACTGATCAGCAAAACCCCGTTTGGCGCTCTTGAACCATAAACTGCCGACGAAGCCGCATCCTTTAATAAGCTGATGTTATCAATATCGTTAACATTAATAGAGTTGATATCTGTTTCTACACCGTCAACCAACACCAGTGGGCTGGCAAGCTGGCCGCCGTAACCGGTAAAACCACGTACGTTGATACTTTTTTTCGCATCGGGAGAACCGCCGCCATAATTGGTAGTGATATTCAGATTGGCCATCATGCCCTGCAAAGCGTCGCCTACGTTAGTTACCGGCCTGTTTTGCAAATCTTTGCCTTTTATTTGATCAACTGCGCCGGTAAGGTCAACCTTTTTCTGGGTACCAAAGCCCACAACTACAACTTCGTTAAGATCACTTTTATGCGGTATTAGCTGGACATTGATTTCTACCCTACCGTTAATAGCAATTTCCTGCGTTTCATAGCCTAAAAAGCTAAAAACGAGTACACCACTGGCTTGAGGCAGCGATAAGGCATAATTACCTTTGTTGTCGGTTGCCATTGAAACAGATGATCCTTTTACCTTAACAGTTACACCGGGCAACGGTATTCCGTTTTCGTCGGTGAGCTGTCCCTTCACTATTATATTTGCAGCCTGTACAACCGGTACTTGCGGGTTCTTTCTTTGAACTACTATTGTTTTGTCAACAATAGTATAAGTTAATGGCTGATCTTTAAAGCACTCTGTAAGTGCCTGTTGCAGCGTAGCATGACTTAATGAAATATCAATATTATGGGTACCCTGCAATACCTGGTCTTCGTACCAAATAATAAATTTGGTTTGGTTTTGTATGGCAGTAAAAACCTTTTTTAATGAAACGTTCTTTTCTGAAAGTGTTACTTGCTGCGCAAATCCTGTAGCTGATGCCTGCAAGCAGGCCAATGTCATAAAAAAAACTACAAATTTCATAACCATGAAAGTTTTAATGAGTTGCCTGTGTTTAAAAAACAAAGGCCTGAAAAGCGTATAAAAATTCATACTTTAGGAGTTAGGTTAACTGAATAGATTATCTGAAACTGGATTTTTTATCCTGATAAAATCAGGAAAGGGTTAACCAAATACTACCCCGGCGGTGTTGGAAGCACTGCCGGATTTTTTTTGGTAACCGCATGATGGGGTGGTGAGTATCTTTTATGCCATGTATTTTTTGTTTAAGGTGATTATTTGGTTAGTTTGATAAGGTTTAGGGGGTTACTATTAATTTTTTGCCAGCTGCTCTAAAATGTATTTTATTTATTTCCAACACTTTCAATAAAACAGACAAGTTTGATTCGCGGGATATACCTCCGGTAAACAAGCGTGCAGGTATGTCTCCCTGGTACTCCACGTCTATATCATACCACCTGGATACCTGCCGCATAATGGTTTTTATATCTTCGTTTACAAACAGGGTTTGCCCGTTTTTCCAGGCCATAACTGCATTGATATCGGCATCATCTGTAACAGATAATTTCCCGTCGCTACTCAGTTGCGCCTGCTGGCCAGGCTTTAACATTCCCATAATTTTGTTTCTTACAATTTTTACAGATCCCTCCAGCAATGTTGTTTTGATCTGAGATTCATCGCTGTAAGCCATAATGTTAAAGTGTGTACCTAAAACCTGCACTTCTTCCTTATCATTTACATTAATTTTAAATGGCATATTTTTATTTTTTGCCACTTCAAAATAGGCTTCGCCGGTAACGGTTACCCTGCGTTCGGTTCCGGAAAAAGCAATTGGATACGTGATAGATGACGAGGCATTGAGCCATACCCTGGTACCGTCGGATAATTGCAGATCATATTTGCCGCCGCGGGGCGTTGTCATGGTATTATATATAGGGGCGGCGGTGGCGGCAAGTGTTTTGTTATAGGCGATATGCCCGTTTGCCGATTTTATAATTTTCGTATTGCCCTGCTGCACAAGCATTCCGTTCCGGGCCGAGTCTAAAACTATTTGCGAGCCATTGCCGAGCGTTAATATGGCCTTATTGCTTCCCGGTTTTTTATCAAAAGTCTTTGGCTTATTTATTGCCGTTAACACCGCGGGCTTGGGTTTATTACTTTTAAGAAGATATACCCCGCATAACATAAACAAGAGTATGGCAGCTGCCCATTTAGTCTGGGTTAATATGCCGTGTTTAAACTTTTTTCCGGATGATGATTGATGTTCAAAGATGCGGTTCAGAATCTCTTGCTGCCTGTAAGCAGGTAATATGCGTTCTTCGCTTTCTTTATTTAAAAAATCGCCAAACAATTCTGTTACCTGTTGCTCGTTCTGCGGATCATTAATATATAAAAAAAGCTCCCGGGTTTCTTGCTCCGATGCCTCTTTGTTCATATACCTGTCCAGTAAATTACCGAGTTGTTTATTATCCATGATAATGAAAGGGATTGTTTACGGGAAAGCAGATCGCGTACGTGGCCCTTTATATACACTGACACACGGCAAGAAAGCGAGGGTGAGCTGAAAATAACTTTTTTTCGATTTTTACATTAACCAATTGAAAGTCAAGTATATAATTTCGCTATTTAAAAAGCCAATAGAACAGTACAAGGCTATTAATACGGACAAAATGGGTCCTGATAAATTTCAGGGCCAATTTCATATGGGTGTGAACAGTTGAGGATGAGATATTTAAACGACCGGCCACTTCGCTATATTTTAATCCTTCCTGGTGGCATAACGTGTAGATAAGTTTTTGCTGAGGTGTAAGGCCGCTTATAGCGTCATTAAGCGCCCGCTCCATGTCCCGGTAAATAACATCATCTTCTGTATTATTTACTTCCACGGTCATTTGTTTGCCCAGTTCAGAAGCAACCAGGTTTTCGTGTGCAATGCGCCTTAATGCATTGTATGCATAATTACGGCATATGCGATTGAGATAAGCTCCCAGATTTTCAATCTCCGGAAGGCTCTGGCGGTTAAGCCAAATTTTAAGGAAAACCTCCTGTAAAATTTCTTCAGCGAGCTCCTCCGACCGTGTAAGCTTGAGCGCAAATGGATAAATCATTTTGGAATAATGCTCAAAAAAAAACGCAAATGACTTCTGATCACCGGAAGCAATCCTTTGCATAAGTATTTTATCCGTATCTATTGAGCTATTCTGCAACATGTTAAAAAACAAAATTGTTCATTTCCATGAAGTGAATATATATCGAAAACTACCACCGGTTTACTTTAACATAGCGCAAACGTTTGCTTTAGTTTAGCTGATTTTTAAAGAAATAACAGGAGCTAGTGTCGGCAAAGAGCCGTAAAAAGGACTGCCTGCCGGCAGATTCATTCAGAAAGGAAAAATAGCTGTAGAGATGTGAGAAGCAGCACTAAATCACCAACGCAAACGCTTGCGTAAAGAATTAAAAATAAGATAATTATAGAATTATACTTTCCAAAGTATCGATATAGTACCGCTACTTATATAATCCGTACAGTGTTTAACAACGAAACAGGAGTTATGAATATGATTTTAACCGGTACGAGAGTATCCGGATATCTTTTATAGAAAAGGGCCGCAGTAAAACTGCGGCCCTGCTATCAATCGTCGGCCTTAAACTTCGGTTCAACAAATTCCCATTCATGAATGTGCGACTGGCGATGTTCTTTTTTAACAACCTGATCAAAATAAGCAGTAAGATCAGTATGTGCTGAAGCGATATCATTTTCTTCCGACGGATCCTTATCGAGGTCATAAAGCTCCCAGCGAGCCGCGGTATTTTTCTTCATGTTTGATTTTACGCCTTTCCAATGCCCATATCTGATGGCAATTTGTCCGCCTTTTTCAGGAAATTCAAAATACAGATACTCGTGCAGCTTTTGCCCCGGCTTATTTAATAAAGTGGGCAAAATAGATAATCCATCATTTTGCGGTGGCTTTATACCTGCGATATCAGCAAATGTAGCCATCATATCAAACTGTACCGAAACAAGGTCGCTCACTTTACCGGCGGAAATCTTACCTGGCCAGCGGGCTATAAAAGGTTCGCGGATGCCACCTTCATAAAGGTCCTGTTTGCGGCCGCGAAGCTCCGCAACACTGTTAAAATAACGGGTATCTGCACCGCCAACATCAAAGGTGGCTCCGTTATCGCTTGAGAACATCACGATGGTGTTCTCGTCCAGACCCAGTTTTTTCAATAAAGCAAAAATCTTCCCGATCTGTGTATCCATATAAGTGATCATGGCCGCGTAGGTAGCCCTCGGATATAAAGTAGCCGCGTAGCCTTTTTCACCACGGTAAGGCTTGTCATCAAACTTTCCCAGGTAAGGTTTCAGCGCCTCAGGTGGCACCTGCAATGATAAATGCGGAATGGTAAACGGCAGATACAGGAAAAATTGTTTGTCACGGTTCTTGCCAATAAAATCGAGCGCCCTGGCCGATAGGCGATCTATCGAGTAATCTTTCCCTATAAAGTAATCATAGGCTGCTTTATCAGTTTCGTCGTCTTTAAGTTTCTTGTGAACAAAAATGCTTGAGTTATGCAGCGTATCCCATTTGCCGTTTTCCCACAAATGGGTTGGGTAATAGTTGTGGGCCTGCTTTTGATCAAGATAACCATAAAAATAATCAAATCCCTGTTTATTCGGATCGCCGGTATTAGTACTCATTCCCAAGCCCCATTTACCTATCGCTCCGGTAGTATAGCCAGCCTGTTTTAGCATGTGGCCAATGGTAAACGTACCTTCGGGCAAGGGCATTTGCCCTCCTTCTACCGAATCGGCAAAACCACCGAACTCATAATTTCCGCGGATATACGAATGGCCGCCGTGCCTGCCGGTAAGTAACATACAGCGCGCCGGTGCGCAAACCGGCGTACTGGTATAATGCTGTGTAAACCTGATCCCTTCCTTCGCCATTTTATCCAGAAATGGCGTTTTTATCTTTTGCTGACCATAAGCACCTAATTCCCCATAACCCAGATCATCTGCATAAATATAGATGATGTTAGGCTTTTTTTGCGCATTTGCAGCTATGGGAACCAGCATCAAAAACGCTGCTATGATTTGACAGACGAAGGAAGGGATTTTCATAAGATTTTTAATTTAATTTTCTGTATTACCCGGGAACTGGTCAAACAGGGATTTAAGCTGTTTCGCAATTTCGGGGTATTCTTCTATAACATTGGTACGCTCGCTTGGGTCGTACGCTAAGTTAAACAGTTCCGTTTTAGATTCCTGAACCTGTTTTACAATTCCGGTGTTCGTGTTACTGCTTTTAATTTCACGGTATTTCCAATCGCCCTGTCTTACTGCCTCACAAATACCATTATTTACGTAATATATCTCCCGGTGTTTGGGTTTAGCTTCCTTGCCCAGCAACAAGCCCGAAATAGATTGCCCATCAAGCGTACGGCCTTTCGGCAGGGGCGCTTTGGCCCATTCGGCAAGGGTTGGCAATACATCAAGGTTACTGGTCATACTGGTTAAAGAAGCCCCCGCAGCAGTATGCCCTTTCCAATAAACAATAAATGGTTCGCGCACGCCACCTTCATAGCTCAAACCTTTGCTGCCACGAAACACGCCCGCAGTGCCTGCATCCCAGTGTTTGGTTGCGCCGTCGCCACTCATGCGCGATGGAAATTCTATCCATGGGCCGTTGTCGCTCGAAAACATGAACACGGTATTATCCGCCAGTCCCTGTTTTTCCAGTTGTTTCCAGATCTCGGCCAGGCTGGCATCCAACTGTTCTACAACATCACCAAGGTGCCCGCCATCCGAACGGCCTTTATTCTTTTTAGATGAAGCAAATGCTACCGGTAAATGCGGCATATTATGGGCCAGGTACAGGAAGAATGGCTTATCTTTCTTCTGATTTTTAACAAATTTAATTGCCTCATTGGTATACAGATCAACTATGGAAGAATCGGCCGGTTTAATGACCTCGGGTTTATGGTTACGGAATAGTTTAATGGTAGTATCTGTAACTACATAAGGCGACCGGTAATCGTGGCTGTAAAGCAAACCATAGTATGAGTCAAAGCCTTGGGCCATGGGGTGCTGAAAGGAAAAATGATCTCCAAGGTGCCATTTTCCGATCATGGCTGTACGGTAACCTACCCCCTTCAGCATTTCGGCTATGGTCACCTCCTGGTCGGGCAGGCCAAGCTTTGATCCCGGCGAAAGTGGATAAGGCACGTTCATCCGGGAAGCATACCTGCCTGTTAGCAATGAGGCACGTGAGGGTGAGCATGAGGGGCTTGTAACTACATAGTTGGTTTCCCTGACACCTTTAGATGCCATTTTATCCAGAAAAGGGGTTTTGATAACCGGGTTGCCATAACAGCTCAGATCTGAATAGCCCATATCATCGGCCAGTACAAAAATAATATTGGGACGTTGCTGCGCCTTTGCACCAGCCAATACTAATGACAATGCCGCGGCAAGCATCCATTTGCCCGCTTTTAAATAAGAGGTTTGTTTGTGTCTCATATCTCGTTTCCTTATCATCATTTACCAGTTAGGGTTCTGTTTTAGGTTGGGATTCAAATTAGTTTCTTTTTGGGGGATAGGCCACAGGTAATGCCTTGATTTATCAAAAACACGGTTAAAAGACACCACCTGTACCGTAACCAGTTTGTTGCCTGCATCGGCATAAGTGATACCATAAACAGGTCCGGTCATCACGGTCTCTGCGGTCTTCCACCTGCGGATATCAAATAAATGCAATCCTTCAAAGGCAAGCTCAACCGTGCGTTCATGGCGCACAATTTGCCTGAGTTGCTCCTGGGTTAAACCGGTTGGGATATTTGGCAATTTAACATCGCTTCGGCCGTTACGTACGGTATTGATGGCATCATATACCGATTGATCTATTTGGTTCAGTTCAATTTTAGCCTCGGCAAGTGTTAACAAAACTTCAGCATAGCGTAGTAAGATAATATTAATGCCGCTGTTAGATGGATTAGCGTAATCCTCGGTATTTATATATTTTTTAATATTATAACCCGTTGTTGAAGCAATGTAAGTACTTCCAATCGCATCTGCGGTACCGCTACCCGGAGCAGGTTTAAAGGCAATGCCGCTTGGTAGTATATCTCCGTCAACATAAACAGAGAAGCGAAGTCGCGGGTCGCGGTTATCATACGGATGGTAAGGATCAAAACCGCTGCCTGCATCATTGATGTTTTTACCGGCAGATGTTTCGTAAGCATCTACCAACGTTTTGGTAGGCACATAATAACTTTGCGCGTTCTTCTGACTGTACGGCGCAAGTAAAGCAAATACCCCGTTCGAATAGGAATCTTTCAAAAATTGCTTATCCAGGATAACTTCCGAATTGTTTTCGGCAGCATATTTAAATAGGTTTTGGTAGGAGCTATACAACGTATAACCTTTAACCTGTGTTGCAGCATCTGCCGCAAGCTGGTATCTGCCGGCCCAAAGATCGGCCCTGGCTTTTAGCGCCCAGGCGGCCCCTGAAGTAATACGTCCTTTGTCGGCCGCAGCATATGAGGCAGGCAATAAAGCCGCGGCATCACTCAACTCTTTATCAACAAAATCCCATACCTGGCTTACAGGCGTACGGGTAACTTGTTGCCCTTCGGCAATGGTAAGCGTTTTGGTAACTAAGGGCACATCACCGAAAAAGCCTGCTAATTTAATGTATTGGTAGGCCCGTAATACTTTAGCTTCGCCTTTGAAGCGGTTAATAAGCGTAGTATTTGTTGAAGAAACTTTATCAATATTCTCAAGGAAATAATTAGTTGCCTGGATACCTGTATAAGCAGCCGACCACTCATTGTATATTTTAGCGTTCGCGATATCATAGGTACCCAGCTCGATGAATGCCTGCGTATCAAAATTCTGGTTGGTGTGGGCAATATCACTTAATGCATCCCAGGTAAAGATATTAGTACCATCGAGGTCGGTATACAAGGCGTTATCAGCCAGCAGGGCATCGCTTTCCGTTTTCCAGAAAATATTGGACGATACACGATCATTCGGTACAGAATCAAGCAGGTTTTTACGGCAGGATGAAAGGCCTCCGGCCAGAATTAAAGCAATAAGATATTTATATGAAGTATTTTTCATGACGTTTGATTGATGGGTTAAAACTGAACATTGACACCCGCGGTATAAAGCGATGTTTGAGGATAATAAGTAGCCCTTCCCGATTCCACTTCGGGATCCAGCTTCCACTCGTTAAGTTTGGAGAACGTGAGCAGATTGGTTGCTGATACATAAAACCTGATCCGGCTGAGATGCAATTTGCTCACCGTTTCTTTTGCAAGGCTGTAACCCAATTGTATGTTTTTAAGGCGCAGGTATGAACCATTGATGATCAGCCTGTCTGAAGTAGCAACATTGCGCAGATCGAACTTGATAGGCCTTGGAAAACGCGCGCCTGTGTTTTCAGGTGTCCAATAGTTATTGGTATAAATAGCTGATGTAAAACCCTCCTGGTTACCCATTTCGGCAAGGGCCCCCGACAGGCGGGTATCCACCTTTGCGGCTCCCTGGAATAAGAAGTTCAGATCGAAGTTTTTGTATGCGAAGTCGCTGCTTAAGCCAAAGGTGTATTTCGGAAACGGGTTGCCGATGGCGGTCATGTCGTTTGCATCGATCTTGCCATCTTTATTCAGATCGACATATTTCACGTCGCCCGGTTTTGAATTTGCCGCATAGGTTGGATAGGCGTCAACCTGGGCTTGTGTCTGAAACAAACCGTCGGTTTTATATCCCCAAAGGGTATTCACCGGCAAACCTACCTTGATGATATACCGGGGGTCGATATCAGAACCGGTAATATAAGGTCCCGTACCCTTCAGATCGAGCACTTTGTTTTGGTTAATGGTAAGGTTGGCGTTGATATTATACCTGAAACCAGATTCGCCGCCATGGTAGCCAACACTAAACTCAAAGCCTTTATTTTCGACAGAACCGGCATTTTGTGGAGGCGCTGCGAGACCTACCGTTGCGGGGATCCCCAGATTTAATAAAATATCGTTAGTTACTTTCCTGTAGTAGTCTGCTGTTACGTTTAAGCGATTATTCAGGAATGTAGCGTCCAGGCCAAGGTCAAGCTGCGTGGTCGATTCCCATCCGAGGTTGGTATTGGCCAGTGTTGATTGGCGATAGCCAGGAACGGATGCCCCGCCAAAGGTGTAAGTTGTTAAAGCCAGTGCGGAATAATAGCTGTACAAATCGACTGACTGGTTACCTGTTTTACCCCATGATCCCCGTAGTTTAAGATCATTAACTACATTTTTCACATCATCCCAGAAACCTTCCTGCGAAATGCGCCAGCCACCTGAAAATGAAGGAAAGAAACCATAGCGTTTATCGCCTGTGAATTTCGAGGAACCGTCATAACGGCCGTTGGCCTCAAAAAGATATTTGTTGTCATAAGTATAATTGATCCTTCCAAAATAAGAGCGCAAACCAAAATTGGCGTCATATCCCGAATTACTCTTGGTGCCATCGTTGGCACCCTGCCCTATCGATTCTACATCATTATTGTAAAACCTTTCGCGATAAGCACTCAAATAACTTTGGGTATCGTAGATCTCGGAGTATCCAACCAGTCCGCGAAACGAGTGCTTACCGATTGTTTTTTCATAGGTAAGCAGGTTATTCCAGGTATATTCCCGTAAATTATTGCGCACCTCTGTTAAACTGTTATTGGCAACCGTTTTGGTGATATTGGTGTTTTTATCGGTATTAGAATAAGCATTTGTAAAATTCTTCTGCTGGATATACTCTACCCTTGCACCATACTGTGTAGACAATTTAAGGCCAGGCAATATCTCCAGTTCGGCTTTTAGATTAGCGATCAGGTTATCATCGTATTGTGATGACAAGCCTCCTATTTCAGCGAACATCAATGGGTTGTTGCCCTGCGTACTTAAACCGTAAGTGCCGTCGGGATATTTTGGCACAGCCCAAAGCGATCCATGGTAGAAGTTATTAAAAGGATCAACCGTAGGTACAGTCGAGTAATTGCTCCGGTAATTCAGGTCGCCGCTAAATTTCAGGATTTTGGCTGCGGTATAATCCGTATTCAGTTTTACCTCTTTGATCTGGTCTTTAAAATTAACTACGATGCCATCCTGATCCATATAACGGGCACTCAACCGCGCTTTGATCTTATCATCTCCTCCCGCTACAGACAAGCTGTGGTTTTGTTGAGGCGCGGCATGTAACATGGTTTGAAACCAGGTATTGGGCAAAGGATATTTCAAGCGATCGGTAGCGTTTACCCAGGTATTGATAGATGCATCAGTAAAACGGTCCGGGAGAGCTGCGCCTGCATTAGTATAAGCAACTTGCTCCAAACGCATATATGCCTCAAGCCCCATCATTTCGGGCTTGTTTATTGCGTTTTGTGAAGCATAGTAATAGTTATAATTAATGGATAATTTATTTTCTTTAGCACGTTTAGTAGTAATTAGTATAACACCATTAGTGGCCCTTGAACCATAAATCGCCGTAGACGCCGCGTCCTTTAAAATAGATACGTTATCAATATCATCAGGGTTAATATCAGTCAGTTTTTGCTCGATACCATCTACAATAACCAATGCATCATTCTTACTGAGGTCGTACCCGCCGGTGCTGCTGCTGTTAATATTGAAAGTAGTAATACCACGTACACGTATGGTGGCATTTGAACGCCCCGGCGCACCTCCCCTGTCTAATACGGTTACACCCGGTGCCAGGCCTTGTAATGATTGCTGCACATTTGATACGGGCCTTTGCACCAGCGTATTGCCGCTTACCTGGCTCACGGCGCTGGTAAGGCTGGTCTTTTTCTGCGTACCATAGCCTACAACCACTACGGCATCCAGCTGTCCGGCAGCAACAGCAAGTTGAACATTTATTTCAGTTCGGCCGTTCAGCGCTATTTCCTGACTTTTAAAACCAACAAATGAAAAAATAAGCGTGGCGTTTGCTTCGTTGACAGCAATCTTATAATTACCATCCGCATCAGTTACCACCGCCTGGTTTGCTTCCCTAACTTTTACGGTAACGCCGGGCAGCGCTACACCTTTATCATCTGTTACCCTACCGCTTACCGAAATGTTTACGACAGGTTTTGACACTACCGGCTTTGGCTTTTCTTTCTGTACAATTAAAACCTTATTGTCATGCGTTTTATAGGTGAGACCAGTGTTTTTGAATAATAGATTCAGCAAATCGGCAACCGGTATGTTTACTCTATTTAAAGTAAAGTTATTATATGGATTAAGTAGACTTTCATTATAAACAAAAACGAACCCACTTTTTTGTTCAACCTGTGTAAGTGCGGCCTTTAAACTTACCTTTTCAAATGTTACGGAAATTTTAGTATCATTTATGGTTTGCCCGTTTATAGTACCGGCAAACAGCAGTAAGGATGTGCTGGTTACTAACAGGAAACTGAGCATAAGCACCCGGGCCAGTCGTTGTATCGTCAATAATTTGTTAGGGAAATTTATATTCATATTATATAAGGGGTTATTAAACTTTTTTCTCTTTATCCACGGCAGAAAAAACAGTTACGTGGTTTCCGGAAATCCGATAGCGGAAATCTCCTGTTTTTGCAAGATCACTCAATATATCATTCAGATTATCGGTAGCGTTAAAACCTGTGTTGAACCTGATGCTCCTAAGCTTGCTTGTTTCAAACTCAAATGAAGTATTATACCTGCGCTGCAATTCGCTTGCTATCACCTCAAGCTCTTCATTATGGAACCTGAATTTTCCTGCTATCCATCCGTTGGTGTTTTGCGCTATCACACTCGACCGGGTTATTTCACCGGTTGCTTTATTGAAATCCGCTTGCTGATTTGGTAAAAGAAATATTGGCGCCGAATTCTTTTTTATCACCGCTACTTTTCCTCCAAGCACTGTTACCGTAATTTTTTTTGTTTCGGCAGCCGCGCGAATATTGAACGAGGTGCCAAGCACCTGCGTTTTTATCTCTCCTGTGGATACTACAAACGGTTTTTGCGGGTCATGGGCAACATCAAAATATCCTTCCCCGTTAATCAACTGAACCACGCGGATCTTTTTGCCAAAATCTCGCTGATAAGCCAAAGTACTACCGGCATTAAGCCAAACTTTTGATCCGTCCGGTAACTCTGCTTTGACCACGCTTCCGCCCGGAGCATTTATTTTTACCCATGTCTGTTTTTCGTTGCCTTTATAGGCATTTTTGATAAACACCCCCAACCCTACCAGCAACAGCAGTGTAACCGATGCAGCAACCAAAGCTATTTTATACCTGATAGGTCTAACAATGGCGTCCGGGCTGCCAATGTTTTCCCACATTTCCTGTTTGATCTTTTCCAAATCGATCTCCACCAGCAAATCTTCACCTTTTGCGGCCCATGCGTTATACCATTGCTCAACAAGCGCTCGCTCCTCATCTGTACAGCTTCCGCTCAAATAACGTTTCAGCACATCCGGCTGGTCGGCAGTTTGTTTATTAAAGAGTGTTTTCATTGCTGTTGTATATAAGACAGTTTCCGAAGGCCCTGGTAGTAGAGCTTTCGTAAATATTTTTATTTTTTATTTGGGATTGATTAACGCATGAATATCAGCAGGAAAAACAGGTAAGATATTTTGAGCTTTAATATCCTGATTGCATTGTTGATCTGCTTTTTAACGGTTTTATCGGAGATCTGAAGTTCAGACGCGATCTCTTTATGGCTGAGATTTTGTTTACGGCTGAGCTCAAAAACGTTTCGCATTTTTTCGGGCAGGTTCGCTATTTCTTTGTCGATGATACAGGCGAGCTCCTTTTCACGAAGGTTGTCTTCCACAACCTGGTGATTCTCATCGAAATAAATTGCCATAGCTTCAAGGTAGCTTTCACGAACTTTCCTTTTATCAAATACATTAAGCACACGGTTACGCAAAGCAGTGTACAAATAGGCTTTCAATGAAGTAACTAACTCCAGTTCGGCTCGCTGCGCCCATATCGAGGTAAAAAGCTCCTGGACCACATCCTTAGCTTCATCCTCGTCTCCGAGCATTTTATAGGCATGCACATACATTGGCCCCCAATATTTGTGATAGATTGTGCTGAAGGCAGCCCTGGAGCCTTGTTTTGTTTGTATTAAAAGTGCGGCATCTGAAGCTTGAGAAAAGTTAACTTCATCGGCTGGCTTTGACATATGATCGGGTTGTATGCTGAAAAGTAATCTGGATAAAAAGGTCTGATATAAGACTTATCTGTTGAGATAAAGCGACAATTCAACAACAATTGCCACTTGAATCAAAGCCTGCGACTTTATCTTTTAATGAAGATTTAAATTTCAAATACATCCAGAGAATTAATTGAGTAATGATGAAAAACTCAGCAAAAATAAAAGAAAAAAATAAAACCCATTATATCTATAGAATTTATATAATAAATTAAGCAAATGGCATTTCAGTAAACAGCCAATCAAGGTTGCTTTTGGCACCTAAAGTCACATTCATAATAATATTGCCCGCTCATCGACGCTTACACGAAGCTCCGAGAGCGGGCTTGAATTGCCGCACCTTATTCCGAACGAAGACTTTTCACCGGGTTGGCCAGGGCCGCTTTGAAACTGTGATAGCTAACTGTCAACATCGTCAGGGCTACGGCACCTGTGCTGGTGAATGCAAATATCCACCATGACAGCTCTGTGCGATATGTATAATGTTGTAACCACTGGTGCATTGTATACCAGGAAAGCGGGATTGCAAAAAGTAAAGCGATACCTACCAGCACCACAAATTCTTTCGATAGTAAGCCCCAGATGCCAAACACTGATGCTCCGAGCACCTTTCGGATGCCTATTTCTTTAACACGCTGCTCTGCGACGAAGGATGCTACCCCGAACAGACCGAGGCAGGATATGAAAATGGCAAGCACGGCGAATACTGATGCAAGCCTTCCTGTACGTTCTTCCGCCATAAATTTTCGGGCGTATTCGTCATTAGTAAACTTATAGTTGAATGGCGCCTCCGGAGCAAATTTCCGGAAAACCGCTTCTACCCTGGCGAGTGCCTGAGCAGCCAGCAGCCCCGAATTGAGTTTCAAGTTGACCACATTGAAAGAGCGCTGCCGGTCATCCATTAAAAACACCACCGGCGTGATCGGATCGAACGGCGAGGTCATGACCATGTCTTTTACCACACCCAGCACTTTCCAGTCTTTGCCGTGCCATTTAATGGTCTCTCCCACCGGATTTTTCAGTCCCATTTGCCTGATGGCGGCTTCATTAAACAGGAATCCCGACGAATCACTTAAAAACTCGCTGGAGAAACTTCTGCCTTCCTTCATTTTCCAGCCGACAACAGTGCCAAAATCGGGTTCAATCAGCACCGTACCAAATTCTTCCTGCCGGTTGGGATCCTTTCCCCGCCAGCTCAGATTATCTGCCCCAGACCAGATTCCTGTCATTGGGTTAGATGACGCTGACACGCCGGATACAGCACCGGTTCTCAGCAGTTCTTCGCGGAAAGCACCATATCCCTTGATAGCGTTGTAAGGAATTGATACAAGGTTATCCCGGTTATATCCTACCGATCTGTTTTTGGCGAATTGAATTTGTTTGAAAACAACGATGGTGCCTACAATCATAGCCACAGAAACAGCAAATTGAATAACCACCAATATTTTACGGGGCACCGAGGCTGCAGGGCCAACTCTGAAAGTTCCCTTTAATACTTTAACGGCGTTAAAAGACGACAAATAAATAGCCGGGTAGCTTCCTGCTATAAGGCCGGTCAACAGGCAAAAGCAGAAACATATTAACCACACCAGCGGCTCGTCCCAGATCAGACTGAGCTGTTTGCCCGATACATTATTGAAAAGAGGAAGAGCCAGCCAGGCTAAAACGACGGCAATCAGAAACGCCACGGCAACTATTAAAAAAGATTCGCTGAGAAATTGCGCTATCAGCTGACCGCGTAGAGAGCCTATGGCTTTACGTATGCCCACTTCTTTTGCGCGTTTTTCGCTCCGCGCAGTACTAAGGTTCATAAAATTGATGCACGCCAACAATAACACGAATACGCCGATGACGCCAAAAAGCCATACGTACTGTAAGCGTCCAGGCACGACAGCGCCGTCCTTGAATTCATAGAGATGCCATTGCCGCATCGGGAAAAGCAGCAGCTCTGGCCTGGCAGCATCTTTTGCGTGTTCGTAAAGGACGCTTTGTATTTTATGCGATAGTTGTTGTATGTCACTACCAGAATTTAACGAGGCAAAAATCTGGAACGAGCTATCGTACCAATTATTCATGTCTCCGGGATTTTGAAACAAGATATTTATCGGTGCGATAAAATCTACATTACTAAACTGCGTGTTCGGCGGCAGGTCCTGGTATACCCCGCCCACCTGTACCAGGTAAATATCGTTGATCTTAATTATTTTATTTACCGGATCTTTATCGCCAAATAGCGTCCTTGCAAGTGATTCATCAATTAATACAGTGCCGCGTGTATTAAATGCAGTTTTCGATCCCCTGATCATTTTCAGAGTGATAATATCAGTAAATGCCGGTTCGGTATAACAGCCCGTCCTTGAAAAGGCATGGTTATTATAGTTGATATTTTGCTCGAAAGTAAGGGCCGCGGCAATCTGCTTAAAATTACTTCCATACGTTCTGCGTAGTTCTGCGGATAAAGGCAAAGGCAACGAGGATTGCGACACCAGGCCGCCGCCGGTATGTTTATTAGCAATTACCTGTACAATGCGGTCGTAACCGGTGTTAAATTTGTTGAACGATACTTCGTCCCATATCCACAGGCCGATCAGCATAGCCACGGCCATGCCAACGGCGAGCCCGGAGATATTAATAAATGAGGAAGCTTTGTGCCTGACCGAATTGCGCCAGGCTATCTTTAAATAATTCTTAAACATATGATTACGGTTTACCTGGTCCGAAATTATTACCGGGCGTCGTGAACCATATGCCATATTATAAGATGGCAGTTGTTTTTTGTAGGCTGCGGGCGTTTCTCCCGTCAGCTGTTTAAATGCGCGATGGAATGTTCTTGGCGAGTTAAAACCAGAATCATAAGCAATTCCCTCAAGGGTGATGTGCTCGTAAGCTTTGTCTTTCATCTTACTTACAATGTCTGCTACACGGTAAGCGTTAATGAAATCATTAAAATTCGTTTTAAGCACAGTATTGATGAGCCGTGACAATTCGTGGGTGGTTAATTCCAGTTTTGCAGCCAGGGAGGTCAAGCTTAAGTCAGGATCCCTGTAGTACCCTGCTTCCTTTACAACTTTTTTTAGCCAGCTACCCCTACGCTGGGATTCGTCGGGCTGCAACCTCAAGAAATAAGGGTCTTCTGCAGGCAAACTGATTTCAGGTTCTAAAATCACCATTCCTGCCGCAACTATCGCCGGCACAGCGTAAAGGAAATATATAATACTAAGTACGGGGATCATCCCGGCATTATTATATAGCCAAACGACGATCAGCACCGGTACCGATAATAACCATGACAATGCAAAACATGACAATAAATTATTCAGCCAGCGCAGTCTATGCCGGAACCGGTCTGCACCGTTAAACTTTAACTCGCGGAAATAGTCTTTGATCCGGTTGCGGGCGGCAAACAAATAAATGCCAACGGATATAAATATCGGTAAACAAAATGCGGTGATTCCATCCCGGAGACTCATTTTATAATAAAACGCTAAGATAGCCTCTGCCAGAAATGGGATAAAATGGAACAAGCTGATGTAACGAAGTTTACAGTTAGGTTTCGTTATGGCAGATACATAAAAGTATATAAGGGGGCCCAATGCTAAAGAAAATCCAGGCACTGTCAGGCCCGTATTTTGGGGGAAGGTTGTCGGATAAATTTGTGCGCCTAAAACCCGGATCATATCCAGGATGATGATAAGCAGGATCACACCGAGATATCGGTTGGCACGTTTATTTCCTCTTTTAACACAGAACAGCATCAGGCTAAAAGGCATACCAACAAAAACCACAGCCAATAAAGCGAGGTCATAGAGGTGCATGTGGAGTGTGAACATTTTCAAGCTATACGTTAAAGCAATACTTTATCCCAAAGTACATATAACTGAAAAACAAATAAATACATCTTATAAATCCGTTTAAGTGTAACAAAAACGGACAGTTATTTGTTCGCTTCCGGCCGGGCCAAACCTAAGGCTCCCACTCATTAAGGCAAGGAGAACTTTAGTATAAAAATGCGTAAATGCCGGAATAGCTGCTATCACTACAACCACAATGAAGCCAAAGGGTGAGGTGTGATTTTCAAACTATTTTTCTATCGCCCTTTTTAAAATAAGTAGTAAGACTTGGTCTGAAATTTGCTTTTTATCAGGCAGCATAAACTTTTATCGATGAAATATCCTTGCTTCCTTATTATTTGCTTACTATTCCCCTTATTACTTTTTTCCCAAACCAGCTTACCGCCAATTTCCGGGTGGAATATGGAAGAAGTCAGCGGGCGATATAAATTTACGCCGCCAGACGGTAATTTAGAATACGATATCATGCCTCTTAAAACAGAGCAGGTTAGCAACCTTATGGAATGGATCAAGGCTTTCTCTGTGAAGGACCTGCAGGCTTCCGGTTACTCAGAACCTTCGATGTCGCCGGCACCTATAGCAAAATATGTACAATCGGCAGCAACTTATACCGTAATGGCGACCGATCAACAAAACAAAAAATGGGGTATTATGTACATAGCATACAAGTTGCCCGATAATGCTATCCGGCTTGGCAAAGTTATATGGGCTCCGGGTGCTCAGGGGACTTCACTTAATACGGCAACCCGTCATTTCGCGGGGCTAATGAAGCAGGAAACACAGAAAAGTCCTGTAAATGCGGCAGTTTCTAATGCTGGTGTTCAGCATCCGGTTACAACAAAATCAAATAGCCCAAGGCTGCCGTCACCTACAACCGCACCAGGAAAAGGTCTGTCTGCAGGCGATATAGCGGGCATGGCGTTGCATAGCGAAACAGGCATTGGTGTAGGCGGAATGGTTCTTATAGTGTGGAGACCTTACCTTTTATTAAAAAACGGCATGATGTACCAAAATCCGGACGTAAGCCCTTATGATCTGGATGTAGCAAAATCAAAGGAGCAGGAACCGGAAAAATGGGGCACCTGGAAAATCAACGGAAAAATAATAACCGTTAACCGGGGCAGCAAAAATGGTTTGCCCGGTAAACCCGAAGAATGGAAAAGTGGCTGGTGGACCTGGGCAACCCCTGCCACTCCAAATGAAAAGTTGAATGCATCCTACAATTCTTTAACTGGAGGAGGTAATACAGCTATGGGTGGCGGTTCGATAACCGTGTCGTCGACGGATATCACGTTTAACAATAGCGGACAGTTCACCTATGAAAGTACCGGCGGGGGAAGCTATAACGGTTCGGGCGCTAATGTAACAGCTTATTCCAGTAAAAATAAAGCAGGTAATTATAAGCTGGACGGATACTGCATCGAACTAAATTACAATAACGGCAATACTACCAGGCAAAGTTTCTATTTTTTCAGCAATGACAAAAAAGTTTTTGGCATAGCTACCCGTGCGTATATCCAATCGGAGAAAACAAAGTAACACCTGCAAAGAAGTAAATCCGAACAATAAGCTCATTACCTGAAGCGACACATTTTGGACATTTCGACATGCTTGATTGCATGTATGATTTTAGCGTTCTTCATACTTATACAAGTATCCGATAAATATTTTTTGCTGAACATCACCTAATCTTAAACAAACCCAAAATTGGGAGGACTTAGATAACTAAGCAAGTTAATATTGCAAAGCGCTCTGTATTTAATACAGAACGCCTTGCAATATTTAAATTAATCAACTAAAAATAGCTCCATCTCACCTGAGCGTAGTTCAAATAAAGCATATTTTTCGGAGGAGTACTGATCTCTGAATATCAACTTCCAATCAAAAGGTATCAATTATCGCTAATCCTTATCAAACGGATATGATCGATCATAGCCTGATTAATATCAACATTCATGTTCTCGTTAGCATCCTTAAAACATAGCGCAATAAGATGCTTGCCTTTGGTTAGTTTAATCCTTATCCCGTTGCTATATCCCCAATTACTCCATTCGCCTTTACCACGTTGCGGCAATACAGCAGTTCCGGCAAAATGCCCATCAACAGTCAGCGTGCGTATGGCGCATTTGTTTTCGGTGTTAATAGGCCCGTTGCCATTAGCATAGCGCAGGTCTATTATATAAATACCGTCTTTGGTAATATTTGCCGGTATATTTAGGGTGGTATTTATGGTTTTGCTGATTTCTACAAAGCCACTACCTGTAAAACCCAGGTAAGGAAGGTTTGACTTATCTGCAACGGTTTCAGCACCGATGATCTGTTGTGAATTGGCAGGGATAACGAAAACAGGTTCACTTGCAAAAGAGGCTACACCTTTAGCATCTATGGAAATCACCTGGTACTCTCCATATGTATCGGCATTTACTTTAAAAGTTAGTGATTGAGTTACAGCAAGTAGTTTCCCATTTTTGATCACCCTGTAACTTATGGCATTTTGTACTTTAGGCCAGGTTAGTTTGCCCTTGTAGTAAGTAACAGCCGGAGTTTCGGGTGCTGTATAATCCGGAACTAAATTGCTTTTTCCGGCAAAGGTATTGTTCATAAGTTCGATCTTAATCTTATGATTTCCCTGTAAGTCGGCAGGGATTATAGCTTCTGTTATTGTTTTACCATCAAGCGTTATGCGTTTAATTTGATTGCCATAACCGGCCATGTCGATATCCAACACAGCATTACGGTATTTAAAATGAAGCAACGAGCGCTCACCGGCCAATGCCTTAGGCACAAAGGGTGCAAGCACCAGATTATCTTCATTATAATGGATACCAAATAACACTTTATATACCAATGCGATATTGCCCGATAAGCTCCATAACATATTACTGCTATTGATTTGGGTGCCAGCAAAGTCGCCGTCACTGGCCACAAAATTCTCCTTATTGGTAAGCCACAGGGCGGCCGGGCGATAAATAGCCGCAATAGCCCGCATAAGCGAGGTTTCATTACCCGCTTTTGCGGAAGCCATAGCCCAGTAACTTTCAACAAAAGGCCACACCGCGTTATTGTGATATGGCAAAATATCAGGAATCTGCGGATAGATGCAAGGAATACCAAATCCATTCACCGGTGTACTGTTGATAACACGTTGTTGCTTACCGGCATCCACAACATCAAATAACACAGCAAGGGCCTCACCTAATGCTTCCGACCTCGGCGATACGATTTTATTGTTCCGGCCATACAAGTATTGGCCGAAATAGCCCTGATCAGTCAGCCATAAATGATCAAGTCCTTTTTTTATTAAATCAGCCTGATGAAGATAGCCTGAAACAGCTTTACCATCCCCCAGCAACCCGGCCATTGCAGCCAAAACTTTGTTCACCTGGTAATGAACAACGCTGGTGCCTAAACATTCCGATTCATAAATATCTGCCGGTTGCATCCATCTTGGGTAGGTTTCTTCGCGCCAGTCTAAAAAGGACGATTCCCCTCGCACAAGGCCCGTTTGCCTGTCATATACGTTCAGTGCGTCATCTGCTGCCGATTTTTTAATGATGGGATACACTTTTTCAAGCCATGCCTTATCGCCGGTTACTTTGTACACCTCCCAGGCGGCAACAGCCCAGATCATCCTGTCTGACGATACCGGATAGGCTCCCCCCGTGCCCGTGTCCTGGATGATACGACCGTTTTTTACTTTTCGCATCAGGCTGTACATAGCTACTTTGGGTTGCAAAACCGCCATAGAAAGAATAATACTATAGCTGATATCCCGTGTCCATACCCCGCTCCACTCCTTCCCTGTTCTAAATGTGCTATCTGGTTCAACAGCATTCTGCATTTCATCCAGGGCAAGGTTATAAAGCGCGTCGGATAACTGATAAGTTGAATGATATTGAGGGAAGGCACTCAGGTCCTTATCCAGTTTCCATGCTGATGCCGTGCTGCTTACATCCCCTGGTTTATTTAATACTAAAGTGGTTTCGTAGATGCCATCCCCGTCGGGATCTTTCAACTCCAATTCGGGATGATTGATCAGGTTATTAAAATCCCATATCATTGGGGCAGCACTGCCTGCAACAAATACACCTTTGAAATCATCTTTATAGATCTTGTCGCCATTGAAACAGGTATAATAACCCTTGGTCGTAAACGCGTCTAACACCGCACGCATGTCTACACGGATCCTGAATTGCGAGGATGGTTTCAAATAAAGACCTTGGGGTACAGTCTTCTTATCGGCATCAGACTGTCCGAACCTGATAAGAGGGGTGTCGTTATTGGTGCCTGAGCAAATAAAATGATGATCATTGCCTGATAGCATTTCATTATCCTTACCGTTGATGCTAAACTTAAAATCAACCATCGGGCTTTTAAACAGGTTGGCGGGGCTTTGGAAATTGGATTTCAGATCAGTTGGCGATGCCGCTATTGCTGTGTATTTATCCTGCACAACCCTATCCGGATAAATAGTATATGCACCGGAGGTGTATATGGGTTTTGTATTTTGCGCATTTACGCAAACAGTTTTTAGCAATAAACTGATAACTATAGGAACAGAATATTTCATTTAAACATATTTTGATTATAAACACAACATTCCGCCGGGACAGTGTAACAAGCCCGGCGGAATAAAAAGAGTAAAGTGACCTATTTTATTATTGATATTCAACTACTATCATATCCCAATACTTTAGCATAGGTAATGTAAAAGTAACGGCATTGCCCGATTGGGTATAGGCAACGTCTTTAGATGCTCCGCCATCGATATCCGGCGATGCTACCCAGATTTTCTTAACGGTCTTAGCAGATGTAAAATTAAAACGGCCGTTGCTAACCGGATGCGGAACGGCTTGTGTTCCGTTACGGTCGCGCCAGTCAAAACTTGCAGCATTAGCAAAGTTAATAAGATGAATAACCTGTTTGTTACCAAAATCTTTACCAATTACCGATACCTGCCCTGTTTGCGGCGGAAAGTTATTGAGCTTGGTTTGGCTATCGCCCGGCGTAATAGCCGGATTGTTAAATGTGCCCCCATCGCGAAGTAAATTTTCGTAGGCGGTTAAGAAATCATAATAGCTAACCATCGCGACTTTCAGATCGTCGCGCATTTGCAGGTTATTGTTGGGGAAATATTCCTTGCCCAGCATATGTTCGCCGAGCTCCAGGTGCGAGCCGCCATGAGCGAAGATCACTGCATCGGTAAATAAAACGCCCGGGGTACTAAAATAACCTGGGTTAGCTGCCAGGTCATAATCCATGTAGGCGGCCAATACACTTTTTTTAGTACCGCCGGTGAGGGCATCATTGCTTTTAATGATATCGACCAGATCTTTATATCCCTCATTGGGGGGCCATACCTCCGAGTACAGAAAATCAACCGGGGCATCAGCAATTTGCGGCTGGCCATACTGTGTTACCGCATTCATCACCAAACTTTTTGTTGGCGATGCCACTTTCATCGCCTTTATAAACGAATTGAAAGCCGTTGGCAGATCAACCGTTCCGCCGCTATAGTTATACAAGGTTTTATCGCGGTTACCCAACTGATCAATTTGATAACCATCGAAATTGAACACTTTATACATGTCATTGGTTTTACCCGCTAAGTATTGCTGCCAGCCGGTATTTGAAGGATCCATAATATACAAATCGCTTTTAAACGGCGGCTGCGGCAGTGAGGCCACCTCCTTTTCAGAGTGGGTTGCATCATCAAACAGATACCATTGCTCATTTACACCATCTGCCGCTGCATCATTCAAAGACCCGTACGCAAGATTATAATGCAGGGTTTTCATGTTGTAACTGTGCGCCGCCGTAATGTAACCCTGAACAGTTGCAAGATAATTATCACGATTGGCTATATCTTTCCAGCTGGCATCGGGCTTGGCCACTGTACCAGCGAGGGGTTCGTGGTGTTTATATTCCCAATCCTGAAACTGTACATAGTTCATATGATAACGGTTCAATGAGCTCATTACTGTTTTAATATCGGCATCGCTCAATTTACCATAGGCCGATAAAAATCCGTTTCGCGGAAAGCGTGCCGGATCTGACGATACATCGACAGCAATAGTTCCGTAGATTTTTTCCTGGCCATTCACCGTATCAAAAAGCTCCACCATATAACCGGTAAAATCCGCGGTGGGAGCTGTCCACTTCCATGATGTGCCGGTTACCGTTGCGGATTGTACAATGGTGCCCGACTGCTTATATCTTACTTTTGCTGTAGCAGGTAACGCTTTATCGAGCGTAAAAACGATTTCATCGCCGGGTTTGTAAAAAGCTTTATCCGTACTGATACCGGCAAGGTTGGTTGTAGTTATTGTTTTTATCAGGTCGGTATTATCAACCAGTTTATCCTTCTTGCATCCACAGCTAATAGCTGCCAGCATCATCAATACGCCTGCGCTGTATATTTTCATTTCAAGTATTTTATTTCCTGTTTTCAATTGATTATTGTTTTACGATAGCTACGCTCAGATCTTTCATATTGAGTGTTATTTTATAGTTACCGGCTGTTGAAGCGGTAACTATCCATTTATTATCCGGGTCGCCGGCACTTAGCTGAACTGTTGTTGCAGATAAGGCCGGATGATCGGCCACCGGGCGATAAAACTTGGCACCAAAATCTTTAGCTGTTGCTATTTTGAACTCGCCAGCTACCAGGGGCCCTGTCCAGCTGAACACAAACGGATCGGTAGCGCTTTTCACCATCGGTGTGACTGCATCCAAACTCCATCCACCCGGCGTGGCATCGCCAATGATCCATAACGCGGTGTAAGGTGGAGTAGTTACAACCGTGTTGACGATGCTAATGGTACTGGTATGCAAATTCAGCGTAATTTTATAGGTACTGGCCGTAGCAATGTGCCATTTGTTGTCCGGATCGCCGGCATTGAGTTGTACCGAAGTTGCCGACATATCTGGTGCGTTGGTAGTTGGTCTGTAAAACGGCGCATTAAAATCTTTGGCTGTTGCTATTTTAAAGTCGCCAACCGTCAGTGGGCCGGTCCAGGTAAATATAAACGAGTCGTTGGCATCAACAGTTAATGGAGTGGCAGCATCGAGGCTCCAGCCGCCGGGTGTAGCATCGCCTAATAACCATAACTGGCTGAAAGGCGCTTTAGGCGGATCGGTACTGACTATACTGATAGTATTGGTATGCAGATTCAGGGTAATTTTATAATTACCGGCTTGTGCCGCACTTATCTGCCATTTATTGTCCGGATCTCCGCTGCCCACCTGTACCGCTGTTTCGGTAAGAGCAGGATGATTTGCCAACGGGCGATAAAAAGCTCCGCCGAAATCCTTAACAGTTGCAATCTTAAACTCGCCGGCTACCAATACTCCAGTGTAAGTAAACAGGTAAGGATCGTTGCCATCCTGAACCATTGGTGTTGCATTGCCTATGTCCCAGCCTTTTGGCGTGGCATCGCCAACCATCCACAACTGGCTGTAAGGCGGCGGGATGGTTTTTGAATAGGTAGTTATTGTAAGCGCAACAACATTGGAGTTAAATGGTGATACCGAGCCATCCGAGGTAGCTGTAACCAAACGCATCTCCACGGCGGTAGCCGTAGCAACGGGCAAGGTAATGAACATATCATTCAGGGCCTCCTGGGTATAGGCTTTTGTCAGCGTGTCTTTTCCTAATTTAATAGTAGCAGCATTGGCAAAACTGTTCCCCTTAATATCCCACTGCAAAAAGTAGGTTACCGATCCCTGCATACCCTGTACATTAGCTGCCGACCAGTTTAAGGTAAGCGCCGGCTTTGCCGCATTATCACGCGTAAGCACTACCGCATTCGACGAAGCTGTTAATACCGGCGTGGATGTCACCTTTGCTGTTATCGCATCTTTTTTACATGAGAAAGTAAAAAGGCAAAGGAGCGCCATCATTAGCGCCGGCCATGAAGGTTTTATATTTTTTGATCCCGGCGCGTATATGCCGTTGAAATTTAAAGCTTTCATTGTGATGATCTGTATTTTGATGATTAATAACCTGGGTTTTGAGTAAGATTAGGATTGGCATCAATTTCCTGCTGAGGTATTGGCAAAAGCAAGAACTTAGCAGTAGCATTCACTTTTCCTATCGAATGCAAAAAATCCAGCCCATATTGCCCATTGCTCACCCGGATGAGGTCAAACCAGCGCTGGCCCTCAAATGCAAGCTCCATGCGGCGTTCATGCAGCACCTTCGTACGAAAGGCGTCTTTTGATAAACCGCCAGCCACGCTTGCTAGGCCTGCCCTGTTACGTACCAGGTTTAAAGGCGCTTCGGCACCGGCCTGGCCAAGCTCGTTCATTGCTTCGGCTTGCATCAGCAATACATCAGCATAACGCAAAACCGGAAAATCGGCAGGGTTGGTATTATAATCCGGCGAGATTGATTTAGGAACCAGGAACTTACGCAGATTAAAACCAGTTGTAGAATATGATGCCAGGTAAGTTTTACCATCAAAGGCCGGGCAGTCAGGATATAGTACGGTCAAGTCCTTACGCAGATCACCGCTTTCATAATCATTAACAAACTCCTGCGTTGGCTGGTCCCAGCCGTACGCGCCGCCTACAAAATCCGAATTGCGCGGGCCAGTAAAGGTACTGGTCCAGGAAGCCTGGTTAAAATCATCGAAAAAGCCATAAGTAGTAGCACCGCTGTACTGCACTTCAAATAATGATTCGGCAGTGTTTTTTTTCGTTGCCGAAAAGTTATCAGCATAATTGGAGTTGAGCGAGTAGCCCAGCGCCGTAACCTGCTTACACAGATCGACAGTTTTTTGATAATCGCCCAGGGTTAAATATACCTTGGCCAATAAACCAGTGGCCGAGCCTTTGGACGCACGCCCTATATCTGCGCCGCTATAACTGCTTGCGGCAGGCAGTGCTGTTATTGCCTCGGTCAAATCCTGGATAATAAGCGCATAAACATCCGCTTTAGGTGCGCGTTTTACTTTCAGATCATCACCTACAACCTGTGGTTTGGTAATAAGCGGCACATCGCCGAATAAACGAACGAGATTAAAATAATAAAGGGCACGTAAAAACCTGGCCTCGCCCAATACACGGTTCTTCAGGGTTTCATCCATGCTAATGGCCGGTACTTTTTGCAAAACAATGTTGCATTGTAAAATACCGGGGGCCGGGCCACGGTAAACATCAAGTACCCCGGCATTGGCCGATGTGGTTACGAAGTTTTGTTCGTCCTGGGTTTCTATCCCGTCGGTACCGCCACCTGCGCCGGTTATGCTGTTACCGGCCATGATATCGGTAGTCCAGATCCGGAAATTATACAATTTGGGGCGTTGCAGAGGTTGATAAGCAGCGTTTACGGCATTCACAGCATCTTCGGCTGTTTTATAATAATTAGAAGTGTTTACAGAATCAAGCGGCGCTTTATCCAAAAAATCCTTTTTGCAACCTACAAAGGCGGTAGTAAACACTAAAGCGATAATATATTTGTTGATTTTCATTACTTAATGCTTTAAATGTTAAAGTGTTAAATTGATACCTAAGCTGATAGTACGCGTAACGGGATAAACGCTAAAGTCGATACCGTTGCTGCCCACCTCTGGGTCGAAGCCGGTATATTTAGTGAATGTGAACAGATTTTGGCCCGTTACATAAATATGAGCATTTGTAAAACCAGCCTTTTTAATAAGCTCTTTGGGCAAGGTATAGCCTAATGTGGCCGTTTTTATGCGCAGGTATGAGCCATCCTCTACAAAGCGGTCAGAAATGCGGGAGTTTTTATTCGGGTCGTTATAAATAGCCCGTGGCATAGTATTGCTGGTGCCAGGTCCCTCCCAGCGGCCCAAAACCCTGATGGTTTGATTTTGGGCAACAGCCATGCTTTCCTGGTATACATTGTTGGCGTTAAAAATCTTGTTCCCGTACACCCCCTGTAAAAACACGCTTAGGTCAAACCCAGCATAGCTGAAGGTATTGTTCATGGCGTAGATGAATTTGGGGTTGGGGTTACCGATAAATGTACGATCTGCATCATTGATCACTCCATCATTGTTAAGATCTTTAAACCTGATATCGCCCGGAGAGGTGCGGTTATACGGGTCGGCTCCGGTTTGTTGTGCGGCATGCGCATCCACATCAAACTGGGTTTGAAAAATGCCCTGAGTTACAAAACCGTAAAAGTTATTGATTGGCCTGCCTACGGCGTTAATATTAATATTACCGTTGAGACCAATGTTACCGCCAAAAATTGAAGTGTTATCGCTTAAGGCGGTTATCTTATTTTGATTGAAGGAAATGTTAGCGCTTGTAGTCCAATTGAATTTACCGGTTATGTTTTTTGATGCTACCGAAAATTCAATACCCTTATTTTCTACATCACCGGCATTGCTTGGCGGCGCGGCCCCTGAATACCCGGTTGAAATAGGCAGGTTAACGGGCACCAGCATTCCGGTAGTTTTTTTGATATAGGCATCAATATTTACAGTGATACGCTGCTTAAAAAAGGTTGCATCCAAACCAATATTGCTTTGTTTTACTGTTTCCCACCTCAGGTTAGGATTAGCCGCGTTTAAAGCAATTTGCGCCGGCACAACTGTACCATTAAAATTGTAAACTGCCGAAGTCAGCACAGATGCAAACGAATAATTACCGATATTCTGGTTACCGGTGGTACCGTAGCCGGCACGAAGTTTCAGATCATCAAAAAAAGTAACCTTTTTAAAGAAAGGCTCCTGGGATATGCGCCAGGCGATGGAACCGGAAGGGAACGTACCATATTTATTATTATCCCCAAAACGCGATGAACCATCCCGCCTTATGGTACCGGTTACCAGGTACCTGTCTTTATAAGCATAATTGGCCCTGCCAACGTATGACAGCAAAGCCCATTCTGAACCATCGCCGTTAAGTACCGGGTTTAATGTGCCGTTATTGAGTTGCTGGGTAACATCGCTGGCAAAACCGCTTACGTTGCCGCCCGCAAAATGGTAACTGTTGGTTTGCGCGTCGGTACCGGCTAAAACGGTAAGGTGATGATCTTCGCCGAAATATTTATCGTAGGTAAGGAAGTTGTCCCAGGTATAGGTAATACTTTTATTGTACTGCTCGGCCAGGTAAGAGTTAGGCTGCGGAATTGGCTGGTAATTATACTTTGGCGACCAGCTGCGGCTGTTAAAAAATGACGCCTGTATGCCCGCAGTGCTTTTAAAGGTCAAACCCGGGATAATGGTAGCCTCCGCAAAAACAGATCCCAACACGTTGTAACCTTCAGTATTATTTTGAACCAGTTTAGCAGTTGCGATAGGATTTTTCACATCGCCATAAAACTGGGGTTGTCCAACCGGTCCCGAGTAGCTGCCATCGGCATTGAAAATGGGTTGTGCAGGGTTGGCGGCCATGGTTGCGCGGATATCATATGCTCCGCTCGGCTTTTCGTCATGATTTAAGGTAATGTTATGACCGAATTTCAACCATTTAAGTACTTTGTCGTTGCCATTGAATTGCAAGGTGTACCTGCGGTAGGCTGTGTTTGTAACAATTCCTTTTTGATCAAGTATACTACCCGAAACATAATAGTCTGATTTTTCCGTACCGCCGGAATAGGACATGGTATAGCTTTGAATAGGAGATTTTTTGAACAACGCATTTAACCAGTTAGTACCCACGCCTAATGAAGAAGGATCAGCATAAGCAGGATTGGTCGACTGATTATTGTTAGTCAACAATTCATTGTTCAGCTGTGCAAACTGGCTGGCATTTAACAGCTTTATAACGTTTGTAGCCTGCTGAACCCCGGCAAATGCATTAACATTGAGATGACTTGCTCCTGCTGAACCTTTTTTTGTAGTGATCAACACTACCCCATTTGCGCCGCGCGAACCGTAAATTGCCGAAGCAGAGGCATCTTTCAATACATCCAATGAAGCGATGTCATCAGGGTTAAGCGTATTGAGCGGAACATCGGTAGGCACGCCATCTATAACCAACAGCGGGTCGCTGTTGTTGATGGTACCAACACCGCGCACTCTCAGCGTAACATTACTACCAGGCGAACCAGAAGTAACAGCCTGCACACCGGCGGCACGGCCTTCAATAGCCTGGCCAATATCCGGCACCGGTTGTGATGCAATTTCTTTAACATTTACCGAAGTTACGGCACCGGTAACATCCTTTTTCTTTTGCGTGCCATAACCTACTACTACCACCTCATTTAAGGCTTTTACATTTTCGGTTAGCATCACATTAAGCACTGTTTGATCCCCTACTGCAACTTCCCGGGCAGCATATCCCACAAAACTGAACACCAGTACAGCATTATGATCTTTAACAGTTAGTTTATAGTTACCTGAGGCATCCGTCAGTGTCCCGTTCGAAGTTCCTTTTTCGGTAACAGCAACACCCGGCATAGGGCCTGCAGCATCAGTAACTTTACCGGTTATGGCTATGGTTTGTACGGCGTTTATGGTTACCGGCGCTTTATTGATGGCTGCATTTGAAAAAGCGGGTAATGGGCATGCCGCTATAAGCGGACATAGGACTAATACCCTGGGGTATAGGCCAGCATGTAATTTTCGTAAACGAAATTTCATATATCGTATTTTAGGTTATAGTTAAAGGCATAGGAAGCCTTTTCAATTGGTTGTAGTAATTGCTATTATGAAAGGTTAAAAAAGCGTGTTGTAAAATTTCTTCATATTGATGTTGTTTAATTGGTTTATAGCAAAGCCTGTTCGGGCCGTATTGGACTGGCACTAAGTAAGAGCTTTACTAACTGAGCTTACAATCACAGCATTTCAATTTAAATTCAAAATGTATCAAAGTTTAAATCGGGAAATATCAAACAATCAATGTCACTATATTTACATAACCGGTATAATCCTTAATTAATCGCATAACTTGGAAAAGCAAGGCCATACAACACGGGCGGAATTATAAATTGATTTTGAAAAAAGCTTATATCTTACTGTTTCAGGTTTTTTATTTTGCTGTTGCCCAATGCCAGCAGGCATCTTATTATTTTAAAAACTACCAGGTTCAAAACGGTTTATCCAGCAATACCATCACCAGTATTTTACAGGATAAAAAAGGGTTCATGTGGTTTGGCAGCCGCAATGGCCTTAATCGTTTTGATGGCAACGTGTTCAGGTTATTTGGCAATAAACTGGGAGACAGTACCAGTATAGGCAGTAACTCTATTTTCAGTTTATATGAAGACAGGAATGAAAAACTATGGGTTGGCACTTACAAAGGAATTTATATTTTCGATCCGCTTACCGAAACATTCAGTGCCTTCAAACTAATTGCTCCAGGCGAGGTAAGGTACATTGCCGGGGATAAACAGCACCACATCTGGATCATATCCAACCTTAATTTATACCAGTATGATGAACTGACTAATAAACTAACGGCCTATCCTCAAAAAAACGACATCACCGTTACCATGAATATGGCCCGCGACGGCTCGTTATGGACGGCGACTAATCAGGGCCTTGTTAACCATTATAATACAGCGGGCCGCCAGTTGGCCAGTTACGATCTATCGAACGCCAATAAAGGACGTAAATTCTCTACAGTACAGGGGATTTACCCGATGGGAGATACCGCGTTGATTATCGGTACTATGAATCAGGCGGTTTTATTCAATTATAAGCACAATACCATCACCAATGCATTAAAGGATCAACATGCACTTGGAGATATCCACGTGCACGTTATTTTTCATCAAAATGATAATACCTACTGGCTGGGCACCGAAAACGGGCTTTACATATTCGATGAAAAAAGCAGCCATACCACAATTGTACAAAAACAGTATAGTAACCCTTATTCGATAACTGATAATATTGTTTCGGCTATCTATAAAGACCGCGAAGGAGGCACCTGGATAGGGACATACTTTGGCGGGATAAACTACTATTCGGGCCAGTACAATAATTTTAAGAAATATTTTCCCGAGCCCGGGGTTAACAGCCTCAGCGGTAATATAGTCCACGAAATAACTAAAGATCAACTTGGTAATTTATGGGTTGGAACGGAAGACGCAGGCCTGAATAAAATAGATCAGAAAACAGGCATTACAAAGCATTTACTGCCCGGCAAAGCTCCCGGCAGCATTGCCTATCGCAACATTCATGGCCTGGTGGCAGATGGCGACCGGCTATGGATTGGAACTTACGAACACGGGCTCGACCTTATGGACCTACGAACCGAACGTATTATTAAACACTATACCGCGGCTCAAAATAACAAATCGTTCACCAGTAATTTTATAGTAACACTTTATAAAACCCATATAGGCGATCTGCTTGTGGGTACCTGGAACGGGCTTTTCAAGTATAACCGGGATTCAGATACATTCAGTCAACTGTCGTTTTTTACTGGGCATATCCAGTCTATTCGCGAAGAGCAGGATGGTACCTTATGGGTTAGTACCTATGGAAGCGGCATATATTACCAAAATAGTACGAGCGGTAAAAAAGGCCATATCAGTTATCGCACAGGCACATCAAACAGTATTTTAAATGATTACGTGAACGGTGTGTTTATTGACAACCGCAACAACAAATGGTTTTGTACCGAAGGCGGATTAAGCAGACTTGACGGAAGGACGAACCAAATAAAAAACTATACCACCGAAACTGGATTACCCGACAACCAGATCTTCAGGATGCAGGAAGATGAAGCAGGCAAACTGTGGATCTCAACAGCAAAGGGATTGGCCAGATTTGATCCGGCAATCAATACGTTCAGCAACTATCATACAGTTAATGGCTTACCAACCGAGCAATTTAATTACAATTCATCGTTCAGGGATAATGATGGTTCCATGTATTTCGGTACGGTAAAAGGAATGGTAAGCTTCGATCCGGCAAAGTTTGTTAGAAATCCATATATCCCGCCGGTATACATTACCGGATTACAAGTTAACAACGTTGATGTAAGCATTAGCAAACCTAATTCCGCACTCCAGAAATCCATAACTTATACAAAATCAATAACATTGCCTTACAATAGTTCAAGCATTAGTTTAGACGTTGCTTCGCTTAGTTTCTTGATTCCGGAAATGAATGAGTATTCATACAAGATGGAGGGGATTGATAAAAACTGGATATCGTTCAGGGACAGCCGCAAAATATATTATACCAAATTACCCGCCGGCGATTATGTATTTAACCTGAAAGGCGCCAACAGCGAAGGTGTTTGGAATAACAAAGTGGTGCAATTGGCTGTCCATATTTTGCCGCCGCTATGGGCTACTTCCTGGGCTTATACCATTTACCTGCTGGTAATAGCAGGTATTGTGATAACGATAGTACGATATTACCATTTGGCTGTGAGCGAGAAAAATAAACGGCGTATTGAAACCATTGAGATCAATACCGAACGAGAGATTTATAACGCCAAGATCGAGTTTTTTACAAACGTAGCCCACGAGATCAGGACGCCGCTTACTTTAATAAAAATGCCCCTTGATAAACTCATCAGCAGTCAAATAGAAAATCCGGAAACAATGGAGAACCTTGCCATGATAAAGAAAAACACCAACAGGCTTATTGGGCTTACCAATCAGCTCCTTGATTTCAGAAAAGCCGAAGCCAATAAATTCAGTCTTAATTTTTCGAAAGCGGATATTAACGAACTGTTGGAAGAGGTTTACAGTACCTTTAAACCGGCCGCTGAGTTAAAGGAGCTTAGTTATAAGTTGGAACTACCAAGGATAACACTACATGCTTTTGTTGACCACGAGGCTTTAAAGAAAATACTGGGCAACCTCTTCAATAACGCCATCAAATATGCATCGGCAATGGTAACTATCAAACTTTTGCCTTTTAGCAGCGAGGATGAAATGTTCAGGATTGAAGTACGTAACGACGGTTTTTTGGTTCCTGACGAGTTGAAGGAAAAGATATTTGAACCTTTTTATCGCATCAAAGAAACAGAGAAAGAAGCAGGTACAGGGATAGGATTGCCTTTAGCCCGGTCGCTAACATTACTACACAAGGGTAGCCTCGAATTAAAACCATCAGCAAACAACCAAAATATCTTCTTACTGTCGCTACCCATACACCAGGAAACGGAGATAAACCTTGAAATGGCCGAAGAACCGGTCAACCTGCCAGCAGAAGAGTCTTTAGAAAAAGAAAATGAGGGGGAAAAAGATAAACCATCCATTTTGCTTGTAGAGGATAACAAAGAAATTATAAATTATATACAGCGCGAACTGGCCGGTACTTACCATATATTAAAAGCCTATAACGGTATTGAAGCCATTGATACGTTAAAAAAAGAAAACATTCAACTGGTGATCAGCGATATTATGATGCCTGTAATGGATGGTATAACCTTGTGCCGAAAGCTTAAAACCGATGTTGAATACAGTCATATCCCCATTATCCTGCTTACTGCCAAAAACTCCCTTAATTCAAAAATTGAAGGGCTGGAAGTTGGTGCCGACGCTTATATAGAAAAACCTTTTGCATTTGAACATCTCCAGGCCCAGGTGAGCAACCTGCTGATGAACCGGAATATGATGAAAGAGTATTTTGCCCGGTCGCCGCTTACCCATATTAAAGGTATTGCAGTATCAAAAGCGGATAAAGATTTCCTGGATCGCTTGAACAAAGTTATTTATGATAATATAACCGATATGGACCTTGACGTAGACCAGCTTTCAAATATGATGAACATGAGCAGGCCAACCCTTTACAGAAAGATCAAAGGCATATCCGATATGACACCGAATGAGCTTATTAATCTTTCCCGTCTAAAAAAAGGCGCAGAATTGCTGGCCGAAGGCGATCTTAAGATAAATGAAGTGGCCAACATGATAGGTTATAGCTTACCCACCAATTTCTCGCGCGATTTTCAGCGGCAATTTGGTGTCAGCCCATCTGTTTATGTTAATAAATTAAAAAGTGATAAATAGAAAAAATACCGCCGGTATAGCCCGGCGGTATAAAGAATTTATTTACTGTATCCTGGTAATAATCCATTGCTGGTTATTGCCACCGGTATAAGTAAATTGTTTAACCAAGCCCCCATTATCTGTTGAAGCGCCATAAACATCAAGTACCTTCCCACTGTTGAGGTTTACTATTTTATAGTACCCCGATCCAACACTTACAAAGGTCCATTTTTGGCTGTTAACACTCGCTGCTGTCCATTGGTGTATCTGAATATTATCTGCTGTTGATTGTTGGTAAACATCCAGGTTCTTATTACTATTGATGTTGGTGAGCGTAAAATAACCATTACCGGTGCTGGTGAACTTCCATTGCTGGCTGCTTGCATTAAGATAATCCCACTGATGAATGATTGCACCATCGGCTATAGACTGCTGATAAACATCAAGCGCTTTATTACTATTTCGGTTAATCATCTTATAAATACCGCCGGATACGATTTCGGGTGCGACTTTTAAAATAACACAACCATGGGCAGGTACGCTGATAGTATAAGAGCCCATCCCCCCCAAATCACTATGCTGCCACAAATCCCTTACAGTGGCATTACCTGTTACACCCAGATCGGTGGCAAAATTTATGCTGCGGGTTTGCGCGTTGTCTTCGCGATTAAACAAGCCGACTATCCAATCGCCATTGCTCATCTGCCCTTTCCATACCTGGCTTAGGGCATTGGTGGGATCATTGCTAAGCGGCTTGCCCACAAAGCCATCCTGGTTCAACGCCAGCATCTCGGTATTTTGATATAGCCATAAGTTACTCCCTATGGAATTGTATTGATCAGCAACAGAGACCGGGCCACCCGCCATCAGGTTTAAGGAAATAACTGTTTTCTTTTCGTCATCGTTAGCAAACTTATTCAGGCGGATAAAATCACCATCGAGGATCAGACTACCCCGCCCCGAAAGTTTTGACCAATAAGTATATCCGTCAAAAGCATTGTCATACTGTGACCATACGTCTACAGTTCTTAAACCCCGGTTCAGGTTGTTGAAGCGCCCCCAGCCGGCATCAAAACCAGCATCGTCATTTATACGGATCATATTACCGTATACCTTTTCCAGTTCTGCATCGTTTTTCAAATTGGGCATCACAAGGCTTAAAAATATGTTGTTTGAATCACATGCCTGTTTCATCCAGTTTAATGCCTTTTCATAATCTGCTTTTGGTCGAGTTGGGCCAACCCTGCCCAGGTTTTGATCCTGGCCGGTTTCAAACCATGATAAAAAATCAACCCTCAGGTACTTCACACCCATATCCGCATAATATTGGATATAGCCTTTTATATATTGCTCGGCCCCTGGGTTATTTACCTGTACCCAATTAAACCAGGTGGCGTTTTCAGATGTATTTATTAAACTGGACAAAGGGATATTGGTGCCTTTAACTTTCACACCGGCGTCTGCCGCTGCCTTATTAACCCATAGGGGATTATTGTAGATGCCGAGCGTCATGCCGCGTTGCTGAAGATAAGATGACCAGTAAGCGTAATCATGAGTCCACTGGCTGGCATGTTTAGTACGATAGCCGTCTGCATTATAGGAGCCATCATCCCCCCACCCATCGATGCAAACCATATTGTAGCCGTACGATTTGAGATTTGTACTTACCCAGTCAATATTGGCCTGCCATTCATTCTCGGGGATATAGCTGTCATGAACAATATTATACTCGTAAGGGTTCCAATAAAGTGGTGCCTTTGCCGTAGCGCTGGCTGATAGCGATTTGTTTTGTTTTCCCGTAATAATGCCGGTCTTAAGGTTTGCAGATTTAATCTCCGTACTTTTTTTGCACGAAAAAAGAATGACGCACAGCGTCATGATCATGAGGATTGTTTTCTTCATCATAAATGGTTAAATAAATTGGTAATTGGTTTATTAGGCACCTGAGGAGTGCCTGACAAAGAAACATGCTAAACCACAAAAACAACAATCACTGATTATCAATATGCTATCATACCGTATCAAATAAATATTTAGAGTTTTAAGATAAGCAAGATCGGCCTCCCGCCTGCTCCTTTCGATGAGTTTTTTCAACGTTGCGCCAAAAAGCAGCCATTACCAAAATAAAAAGTCCAACACCTATTACTCCTCCCTGGGAGCCAGGGAAACAACCCTATTGTTCAATTTATAATAAACCTCGAACGCAAATAGTAATAAAACCGGCAAGCCAACACCAACTATAATTTCAACAGTACTGTTGAATATAAAAGACCTCGTTTAATACAACACGAATTTTAACAACTCAGAATTTAAATACAATGCTGCTATTTCATCTCTTTTCAATATCCGGCCAAATACTTTTATATCAGTTAAAAACGCTGAAGCCGAAAGATGGCCGCTGCTGCTTCCTATTGTTTTTAGCGGGCAAACGAATTGCTTTTCGACTGACTCCGTTTCTTTGCCATTGATATACAAAGTACAGGTATTATGCCCACCAGTCAAAGTTATCTGCGTCCATTTATTTACAGGAACAATGTTGTTAAATACCTGGCGGTAAAAATCTTCGCCTTCGCCTGCGTACTCTTTATAGCCAACAGTCCGGGCAATACCTAAACCGGCCTTACCTGATTTTTTATCTTTAAGATTCAGAAAAATTGTTCCATAAGGCGATTCAAACAGTACTGTAGTTGTATCGCGGGCATCTATTTTTTTAACCCAGAAACTCAATGTCCAGGGTTGTTCTAACTCGTCGGCTTGTAAGTTTAGCCGAACAAAATCATGTTGATCAAGCGCTAATACAGATTTTGATTCATAACCGGTTAAAGGTTTTATTAACTGTTTACTAATAGCATCAGGTAAACCATGTTCTTTAAAGTCAACATTAATGATTGGATCACTGTTTTTGGGAGCTTCCAGTGGCCTTGTATCATTTACTTGCGGTACGTTTTTCAGGCCATCAACTCTCTTTATAAATTCATCAAAAGTAGGTGACATTTTATTGCCCCATAGCTTTTCGGCCATTACAGGTAAAGCCACCGCAACCTCTTCTGCCGTTTCATGATAGGTAAAACCCATTGGCCCAAGATCATTCCATACATGCAGCTTCGCCCCTAACAAATCAGGTTCGCCCGGGCTTAGCTGCTGGTTTGGCCCGAAATCATTAGGTGCCCATTTTTCATATAAAAACTTGTTGTCTACGCCATAGTAATTTGTCCCCGGAACAATATACAGCCATCCGTCAGTTGATTGTACCACCTGGTGCCCTGCTTTAATCTCCTCCTTTGCATTATTGCCCAACCACATATCAATAATTATATTGCTATCAATAGGAGTAAATCCTGGCATTTCGTTGTATCCGGACCATATCATCACTTTTTTTCCTTTAGCACCTATGTATTTGTTGAAATGATTGATATAGTTGCAAAAACCTGCCGCAAAAGCCTTACGGTCTTCCGTTGTAGTGGCCTTTTTAAATCTATATTCGTCAGTTCCGATATGGAAATAGGGCGATGGAAATAACGGCACAAATTCATCGTAGATCTTTTCCATCATGGCGGTGGTTTTTGGATTTAATACATCCAATTGCCCATCCTGCAACTTATCATTTTTTAACTCGGGAGCAATATCCAAAATACTCATGGCATGGGCTGGCGCATCAATTTCCGGGATAATATTTATGCCACGATCTGCGGCGTATTGTATCAAATCCCTGATTTCCTGTTGCGTGTAAAACCCATCTGTTGCTGTTAGCTGAGAATATGTTTTACTTTGAACCCTGAAAGCCGCGTAGTGCTGGCCGTGAAAAGCCTGATCGTTTAAATGCAATTGTAATTGATTCATTTTATACCAGCTCATGCGGCATATATAATCTTTCAGCTGCGATATCGGGAAAAATTTGCGTCCAACGTCCAGCATAAATCCCCTAAAAGGGTAAGCAGGGGTATCTGAAATAGTATAACAAGGAATACTTTGCTTATCGGCACTCTGTTCAATTAACTGCAGCAAAGTCCTGGTAGCATAAAAAACACCAACATCATCCATTGCCTTTATAATAACCTTATCCGGTTTTATTTCCAGGTGATAAGATTCCCTTTGGAGTTGAGTTAGGTGACGCTGTGGTTTGATTTTTATGACGATATCATTCTTCTCTCTTTTTGCCCGTAACCCGGATTGTTGCTCCTTCCCTTGCAACGCAGCCAGGTCTTCGAGGAATATTGCAACCGTTTTTTGTGTTGATACAGATGGCTTAAATTTAATTACCGTGGCAGCATTGATAATAAAACTGCCGCTACCTGCCTGCCATTGATGAACCGCCGGTATAATGTTCGGCGCAATGTTATTCACCTGGGCGTACAGGCCCGATTGTATTAAAACAAAGAAGGTGATGTATGTGATTAATTTTTTTGTTGAGGTCATTCAAATTAATTTCGATGTGATATCCCTGTTAAGAGAAAATTCTTCATTTTTAAAATCAAAGTATGATGCAATATTGCCTGGCCTGTTTTATTCAATAGTAAACCAAGTATAACTCTCGGGCGCTATATTGAAAGTTAACGTGATCTCGTATTTCCTGTCAACAGCATACTTTTGGGCCGCCCCTCCCTTCTCCCTGAGTAGTGCTGAGCTTGTTAAACCTGTGTAGTACAGCGGTACTTTAATGGTTCTTGTGATGCCAACTTTAAGCGGATTGTAAAGCATGAGCATTCCTTTTGTAATCAATTTCGGATTCACATGCAGCAAACCATCCCAGTCTCTGCCATCGGCCCGGCGAAGATGGATAATCTCAGAATTCAGAATACTGCGATATTTTTTATACCAATCAATGACATTTACCACCATCTTCCGGGTAGTTTCGGTATCGTACAATCTTGGCCCGCGGTAACAGGCCTGAACTCCTGCCCCGTAGTATTGCACCATCAATTGTTCATAATCTTTCAAATGATCAGCAAGCGGTTCCAGCACGGCTTCGGCGCCACCGCCCTGATACCGGGTAAGGGGTACAAATCCCCAACCCATGGCAGGGGTCTTTTCCCATGTACCATCAAAAATATTCTGGCGGTTCAGGATCATTTGCTGTTCGCGCGGCAAAGAAAAATTGACTTCCCTATAGCCTAACGCTATTTTATTGGTGCCATCCAGAAAATACCAGTCGGGAGCGTTTACATAAACACCATGCTCATTGCACCAATGATATAAACCTTTTTGCAACTCCATTTGCTGCCATTGGCTATCATCCAGGTTTTTATGGCCAGGATGCGTAGTTGAAGCACAAACATCGCCGGGATAAGGGCCATCATTTTCGAAAATATCAAACCCGGTTTTGCTGATAAAGTATTTCAATTTATCCAGGTAGGCCAGTCCCCATTTACTACCCAGACAGGGGGCATGACCGAAGAAAGCAGCCGCATCAGGCTTTTTTGTTACCGGATCAATCACATCATCTTCATCACTGATCCGCCTTGAACTAAATAAAGAATACCCCCCAATCAGGATATGCTTGCTGTGCGCGTAATCAGATAGTACTTTCCAGCGTTGTATATTGGTGGTCGAACTATCCTCCATATTGCAATGGCTTCCAAAGCTCAGGATCAGGGCTTCGTATCCTGTCGCCGCACATTGATCTATAGCCTTTTTTACATCTTCATCATTACGGCTTACAAGGTGCATAAAGATGGGATTTTCAGTTGTCCATGGAGCTATAGTGCTGTACATTTTCCTGATAGCCAATCCCCGCCTTTCGCGGTCATAACTATCCATCAGTAACTCATAAGTGCGAACAGAGTTAAAAACCTGCCCCTTCCCTAATTCGATACCTGTGGCCTTTTCCGGGTATACCTCTAATAAACACGGCGTCTGATAATCATAATTTACCTGCGATGTATAATTACTATCGGCTTTCCAATGGGTAGTTTGGTCACTGATATCATATCGCATAGAGTTATTAAAGGCATAGTTAGTCTCCAGATAAAGGCCGTGCTGTTTTTCCATTTGCGTCGGCGAACCAACTACGGCACTTTCTTCCTCTACTGTTGCAAGTACTTCATTTATTATCCTGTTTAACTTTATAGTTTTATTTCCTTTATTCTGAACCGAAAGCCATTTCACAATAAGAGGAATGTTATTATACAATTCATAATGTACAGTAACAAGCAGATCTTTTAAGCCGTCAACATTTGATTTATAAATAAAAGACAGCATTTTACCGGAGCCGGGAACAGTATTCAGCGCCCACCCTCGCGGTTTCCAGCGGATGTAAGGAGGAATATCTGTTACCGAAAAGGATTGAAACTGAAAATCATTTTCATTGCCTTTGAATCCGCTTACCCATTCGGGCAGCAGATAGGCATTCTCCTTTTGCCCGTAAAGGCCTCCGATATTATATTCCTTGCCATCAACAGTTAACTTCGCTTCAGGCTTTACAGCCCTTAGCAATTGCTGGTCGTTACTCATATTGCTGTAATCAATGCAAGCCACATTTTGCTGAATCCGGAAGGTCCTTTTTACCAAACCATTACTCAGAATAATGTTTTTGCCATCAGCGTAAACATCAGCTTTTTGCTGAACAGGGTTTACCAGCCAGTCCTGAGAAAGGGACGGTCTGCCATTTTCCTTCCAGGCAGGTAATTTATTATTCGTTTCTTGTGAACTGGCGATGTTGATGATGCCCCAAAAAGCAATCGTCGAAAAAAACAGCTTTCTTTTCATTTATTTCTTTTCAATTTGTTCAATTTTTTAAAAGTAATAATATTCGCGTAACGTGTTCAATCAGAACGAATGCTGATAATAGCGGTTATTTATCATATTCTTAGTTAAGTGTTTTAATAGCCAAAATTTTGTTGCCCTTTGTGATTTGCACCTGTACTTTTTGTCCTGCCTTTACCATCGCCTTAGGCCAGTTTAAAAAGGCTGTATACGACAGCGGCTTCTGAGCCAGAGTAGCGCTTTCTGCAAAAACGGCAACATTGGCATCATACCCGGTAGTGTTGCTAACCAGCAGCGTGGTCGATTTCTTATCCCTCTTCAAAACGGAAGCTTCCACATGGTCAAAAACCAGGAGCTTTCCCTTATCTGTCTGTAGATAAATTCCGGGCAGTTCAATGGCCATTAACATACCGTTCGTTTCCGTCCAGGAGTTCCGGGTATTTATGAAATTGCCTACGCTGCCTTTACCTTCGGCGTCACTGGGTTGAATTCGTTCCATGCTCGATCCGATGAGATTGTTTGTAGTATAATGACCGGGCATGTTTACTGCTTCTGCATGTGCATGTTGAATATCCTTTATTAAATCTGCATATAATTTGTTACCCGTTGCACGATATAATTTGAACAGGTAATCGCCCGACGCTTCACAAATACCCGGAGCCGAATGTTTATTTTGAATGCTGGCCCAAACTGCCCCTGCCATATGGCAGTTCAACTTTGCGATCTGGCTACCAGAAGGAAAAACAGGATCATAGGACAATACCCAGGTTGAACAAAGCGCAGCTTCTACCTCAGCCTTCTGCAACCAGCTTTTATCGCCGGTAACGTTGTATAAGGCCATCAATGATTCTAAAAAGCCAAATGCTGATTCCGAATTAGCATCCATACTAATATCACCGCAATCGCCGCCGGTGAGACCCTGGTTTACCACATCGCGCCGGTAATAATAATTTGCAGCTTCCCTGGCTACAGTAAGCCACTCCGGATGGTTAAAGTAATTTGCGGCGATAGCCAGTCCGCCGGGCGCTATTGCCCCGGCCGTTGAGTTGAACACAGCGATCCGCCCTGTTTCTGGTACGATGTACTGCCCAAATTCGCCGTATTTTTTCCAGGTATTACTAAAAGCGTCGGCCAGTTTTTTCGCTGCCGATTCCCATTCAGGTTTAATTACATTTCCAAAACCCTGCGCTTTGAGCAGCAACAAATGCTTCATCAGCCACAGTAAAGCATCGCTGTTTTTGCGTACCATAGCCTGGCCCTCCGGAAAATCAGGGTGCATTTTTTCAAAAAGGAGGCGGCCGTTTGCTTCTATTCCACCATAAAAGAAACCACTTTTCCCCTGAAGTTTATTCACTACGAAATCGATCTCCTCTGCTACCCGCTCACGTTCTTTTTGATTATTAAGCGCCAGCATAGGATAAGTATTCATCATACCGCTCACCCAACCCAACTGAAAATCGTCATTATTTTCAGGCTTGTAGTAACTGCCGGCAGGAACATGTATAAAATTACCGCTGCATATGGCCGAACCTACAGCGAGTAATTCACTCATAGGTAATATATTACGGGGATGATTTGTGCCTGTTACATCCTTACGGACCTGCATGAATTTCCTGAGTAAATCGGGGATATTGCCGGCATCAAATACATATACCCTCATCGTTATTTTTACACGGTCGCCCGGCTTCCAGTCATATGCTTTGTCGCCACTTTCATGAAAATCGCCAAACCCAGCAGCTAATCTGCGCACTGCAGGCGCCGAAATACAGAAGCTGCAACTATCTTGTTTTACATTTTCTGCAATGGTAAGACCGCTGTTGCCCAACCTGGTCTGCTGGGTGGTCAACAGGATAAAGCCCTTCTTTAGTGAGGGTGAGAAAAAGCACATTGCCGGAGTTGCTGCATTGCCGGTTTGTAACTGCACCAACGATGCTTTATTGGGTGCTACCGATAACCTGGGGTTGTTTGAAATTGTTAGCGGTACTTTGGGTTATAGTACATATCCCTGGTGTAGGGAGCGTTGTACCCGTTGCCAATAGCTGGATACCTGCTCCCATTATACATACTTGCAGGTACCATAACATAATTCTTACTGCTCCAGCTACTGAAGTCAAAAGATACCTCCAAAGCGGTGGCAGCAGCATGGCCTTCCTTTAATGTAATATCTGCGGTGATATCCAGCATTGCAGGGCTTGCACCCTGTTTTGCGGTTAAGTTAAGCAACCATTGTGCACTGTCGGTTGTCAGGCTGTTGTTCCCGAACTCAAATTTATTCAATGCTTTGGTACCCTCGTACTGGATGGCGCTTACACGCATATTTCCATGCACCGCTTTTAAAAAATCCTGAATTATAAGCTTTTTAGTTCCCTGCGCATGGGCAATACCCAATAAACATGTACAAATTATGAATGCAGAAAGACAGCTTTTTTTGTTAAAATTCATGTTAAATCATCAAAGTGCTATACCTGGTCCTACAGATGAAACAAGCAGTTCCATATTTACTTTTTGATTGCTATTATGCAGAGCATTAACCTGGATGGATGATAGCCCATGCGGAAGGATAAAATTGCCCTGAATGGCAATTTCGGCGATCTTCTTTCTATTCTTATCCGCTAAGTAGCAAGTATTATCCTTCAGGATAATAAATCCACCATTGGTAATTTTTTTGTCGATGGAAAGTTCTGCACCATCATGAAAAGTGATCCTGATGCCATCAGCATACCCGTCTTTTTCGATAGATGATACCCGTATCGCACAATCCAGCGGTTGCGCATCAAATTCATTATTTAACCGGCAGGTATTTTTTTCGGCAGCATATTGCTGATCAGGAAAGCGGGTTTCACGTACAGGGTATAAAACGAAAGACTTTTCGCCGTTTTGCACCAGGTGAAATTTATAGTTTAAATCTTTCAACTGCTCCTTTAATGCTTTCGTGAAAAGATTCAATGACCTTGCATTTTCCCAGGCGCGGTATGCCTTGAAAATATTATTCTTTTCCGAGCAATTTTCAACCGCATGCTGGCTCAAACCAAGCATGTAGGTGGCATTCCATCCAATTGATTTGGCTTCCAGGTTTTCTGCATCGTATAAACTCCAATCACTGTGCAGATCAACTATTCCGAATGTTGCGGGTAAATAACTGCTCTCAAAAACATATCGCATGTCTTTTCCCTCAATCCCCCATTTGTTCAATACCGGATTAAACATATTATTGCCGCCGCCAACGTTGCAAACGCTCATGTAATGCCAGTTCCCTTCATATACAGCACTTCCCATCACGCGTAGATATTTACCTCCATTTTTCGAATAGGTATCAAATAAATTCCTGAAAAACTGTTTAAAGGAGTATTGTCCCTGCCCCTGGTATATACAGCTCTCAAGGCCATCAAAATCAATATAATCCATCCCTCCTTCTGTGAGCCATTTGCCATAATAAGCTGCATATACCTTTTGCAAATTCATATCAGGAACAAAACCACGATAGCAATTAGGCTGCAGCTTTACTATTGTGGTACCTTTTTTATAGGCTCCTCTTTTCGTTCCGTAAAGTCCTCTTTTTACATGTAAAAAGGTGTAAGGCTTGCTCTCAGTAATGCCATTGTATTCTATCAATTCCTTCCCTATTTTCAGCACATTGGTATGGTTGCCTTCCCATCCGCCATATTCATTGAAATAGGCCCTGTCGGCCACAGTTATAATGGTGTCCTGATCGGTAAAATCTTTGGTTATAGAAGTGCGTTGCATAATAGCCAGACTATCACTCGGTACGGGAGCCACATCGCTGTTGTTATCCGGCTGCAAAAACTCGCACAGCGTATGTAATCCATACCTGATCCCATTTTCTTTCATCAATGCACCATACTCCGGAATGTCCATAGGAGCTGCGTTATTGAAACTTATTTTTCTGTTAGTCCAGCGATTTTGTGGGTTGGGATAATATTCGCCCCATCCTTCATCCTGTACGCCTTTGATGGCTAATTGATGAGCGTAGGTGATCAGGCTGTCGTGAGCGCCGTACCACGCAATATCAGGGCGATATGCTTTAGGGTCTTTGATCCATTGACCATCAATTTCGGGATGCGGCAGACCTTCCTTTAAAACTATTTGTTCGATAGAGCGAAGCCCAACAGAGTCGGGGCAGGCAAGCAAAGCAACCGACGATCCGATGTAATCAGCATTAACCGGTGGCACCAGCTGATACCTGGCCGAATTAGCTTTTCCATCCAGATTATCGGGTAACACCGGGAAACGTATCATTTGTTCCTTTCTCCGGTCTCTTGAATGCATACAAACAGTAGAACCAAAAACAGGTTCAAGCTTTGCCCCGTTTCCGTAATTCATCCGGTAATACTCTTCCGGGTGTGAATAAAACGCCACGTCATTGACGCCATCTCCGCCAATTGTGAAAGTTTGACCTTCCTTAAGGTTTGGAGGCAAGGGATATTTTACGGGATCCGGAGAATGAATAAAATAGTGCATAAAAGACATGTCGCCCCCTGTTGGCGGACCGCTGGTGGTATTGTCATTTAAACCCAATATCCCAAATGCGAAATCATCATCTCTTACTACGCCCAGGATATCTCCTATGGTTTTAGAGATAGTTAATTTATAAGGGCCCCAAACAATATTGTCAACCCCGTTTCTCGGCTTAAGCGACACCAGTTTCAATCGTACATATTCGCCTTTTTCATCAGTTTGTACCGTTGCAACCGAACCATTAGGATAACGTAGCGTAATCCGCTTATTGAGGGTATTAAATACAGCGGAGACCGGGAGTATATAGTTTTCACCCTTGTACAAACTAAGTAATGCCGAAACTTTACCCGCGGGGCAATATTCTTTATGGGATGACTTATCCTTAATACTGGTAATAAACCCACGTTTATTTATACTAAGCGTAACAAACTTTGTGTTTAAAGTTATGGTTTGCGCGTTCGATTGCCGGTGAATTATCAGCAGCATACCGAACACCAAAAGAAATAAAAAACGTGTGTTCAACTTATTTATCATATTATAAAAACTCATATATAATCAACTAAAAAGCATTTCCAATTTCTAAGCACCGCCTTCTGATCAATGATAAAAGAGGGCGCCCTGTACCACTATACAGGGACGCCTCTTCAACTAAACCTCGGGTAGTCTCATTACCAGAAGTACACTTAAAAAATAAAACACATTCGGCACCTATTGTATCACCGGATTAAAAGTTCCGCCATCCCAGCCTGTATTTTGCTGCAGATTTTTATTTTGTAAAATATACTGCGGATCAATAGGGCCGAAATAATAGGCATCAGGTATATTGATTTGACTGGTGGCGCCAGGATCTATCGGCTCATATTTATAATTGGTAATAGCCTTAAGAAAAGCGTTACGATCAAACGAAGCAGGTGAATTTACTATCAGGTTAGAAAGCTGTGCAGCAATCCCACTATTGCTTTGCGTAATATCAATACCATATTGAGAGGATGCAGCTGCGCTGTTAAAGTATGGACCGTAGGCGTGCAGCGTCCCCATGTTATTCAGTACACTAAACATGCGCCTGCGCCTCAAATCCCAGAACCGTTTTCCTTCAAAAGCAAACTCTATTGCCCGTTCGGTCATAACAGCGTTCAACGTGGCCTGATAATCTGCACCAACCGATGCTGCTAATCCATAATTTCCCGCTCCTGCTGTTATATGAGCCCTTTGGCGAATCTGAATAATGTAGGTTCTCGCTTCAGCCGAATGCTGTACTTCATTAGCAGCCTCGGCAAGGTTAAGTAAAACCTCTGCATACCTGATGATAGGCCAATCAAAAGCCTGGCGGTTCCAAACGCTTGAACCCAATGTGGTATCAATCCCCTTACGGCAATAAAAACCAGTGATATTATAATTGGGTGTGGCTTTGTAAGCATCATCGCCTGCTATTGCATTAAAAATCCATTGAACACGCGGTGTTATGTCCGCAAAATCGTACCTGGCACCGTTATAAACTATTGTTTGATAAAAACGCGGGTCCCTGTCCTTCCAAAACTCCGTCGGGTCATATCCCGAAGCCGGGTCGGAAATTGAGAGACCATTTTTCATAGGATAGGCCTGCACCATTTCCCAGGTAGGGTCGCAAGATCCTGCCGCACCTGAGGTTTCGGTTAACGGCCTTTGCCCTTGTTGAAAAGTATTTGTTTTTTCAGGATAATGATAGCGTAAACTTAAAACCATCTCTTTGGCAGCCCCGGCCTTATCATACCACATGTTTTCGTTTGTTTTTGCGGTATTATCGGTATATAAGCCATAGCCATCAGCATCTAACTCGGTTTTAGCAGCCAGCAAAGCATTATAGGCATCGCTCCAATAAGTGGCGTTGGGTGTTTTGCAAAACAAGGGGCTTGCTTTTAATAACAGGGCCTCCCCTTTTACTGCCATAGCCGCACCTTTGGTAACCCGGCCAATATCATTTGAGCCCCAGGTAGCCGGCAATAAATTAATTGCGCTATCTAATTGTTTGCCAATAAAGTCAAAGCACTCAAGTGATGAATTTCTTTTTACCAGCAAAGTATTTATATCGGCTGTGGGATCCTGAACCGCGGTAATAATGGGCACTCCGCCCAATACTTTTACCATCCTGTAGTATAAATACGCGCGGAAGAAATATGCCTGACCTTTCAGGCTTTTATAGTCGGCATCAGATAAGGCAGATTTACTTTTGTCGATATTGGCAAAAAAGTTATTAATTGACCTTACCCTTCCCCAATCCCAAACCCTGTCGGGATAACCGCTTTGGCTTGTATAGGTGCCTTTAAGAAAAGAGTTAAGGCCGTTTCCGCCACTACCGCCCGAATAAGCCTCACCGGCCAGTTCTTCATTTCTGTTCCAGGAAGGCAAAATGTTATAAAAATCGGTTACATATCCTTTTACAAAATCAGGACTGCCCCATTCCTGCTCTGGCGTGATAGGGCCTCCCGGATGATCAACATCAAATACTTTTTTACAGGATATTGTTAAAGCAATCATCCCCAATAAAACGAATAGTATATTGAATTTAAGTTTCATGATCTAATAATTTAATGTTTAAAGTGTTACATTAAGCCCACAGGTAAACCCTCTTAATACCGGGTACATTCTGAAATCGCCGCCCAGTTCAGGGTCCCAATCGGTTACATGGTTCCATTGATACAGGTTTTCGCCGCTGAAATAAACTTTCACAGCTTTAACTTTTATTTTTGCCAACAAGCTTGCCGGCAAACTGTAATCAACAATTAAGGACTTTAACCGCAGGAAAGCACCGTTTTTTAACCAGAATGTAGATGACACCTCGCTATTGCTTGTGCCTTGCCAATCATTCATAATAGGACTTGGCATAGTGGCAGTAGAGGCCGTTTGCGGAGTCCATGCATTTTTCCAGGTGGTTAAGTTATCGTTACCAGGCAAAGGCCGTCTGTAATACACATCGGTAGGCATAATATCATAGCGTCCCAAACCGGCAAATACAGCGGTGAGGTTAAGTCCTTTCCAGCCAAATGTGAAGTTGAAGCCATAATTAACACGCGGTATCCCGTTTTTCGAAATGATTTGCTGATCGTTCCCATCAATTTTTCCATCTGGCGAATCGGTCCCCAGCGGCCCCCTAATGTCCTTGTACATCAACATTCCGGGCTGTGGCTTGCTGCCAAAAATGGTAAAATTAGGGCCGTTGGCTTTTAAAATATTATCCACGTCCTGCTGCGTTCTGATAATTCCGTCGGATACATAACCCCATATAACGCCGTTAATTGGCTGTCCGATCAAATTCTGATAACCACGTACTGATGCAGCCTGGTCAACCTTCAGGTATTTGTTGGCAGAATATGACCAGTTGCCAGACACACGATAGAAAAAATCATTGATGTGTCGTTCATGACTAAGAGACAATTCAATACCTCGTGCCGATGCTATTCCGTAATTAACTGCCGGCAAGCTTGCCCCAACGGTGCTGGGAACTGAGGCGACACGTGCACCAAGAATATCGGTGGTTTTTTTATACCATAAATCAACAGTTCCTGTAAGGATTCTTTTTGGCATGCCGAAGTCTAATCCCAGGTTGTAATTATGATTTTTTTCCCATGTGATATTGGGGTTGATAGTAGATCCCAACGTTGTTGAAGGCGGAAGCCCGGACCCTATATATATACCTGAGTTTGCGTTAAAGTTGTAGGTTTGTTGCCACTGCCATGGAGCTGTATTATCTGTGCCGGTTATACCGTAAGAGAAACGCAGCTTCAAGACATCAAGGACTTTAGTATAATTTGCAAAGAAATTTTCATTGGCGATATTCCAGCCTGCTGAAACAGCCGGGAAATATCCCCAACGTTTATTTGACGGGAAAATATAAGAACCATCGGCCCGCATGGTAAAGCCAAGCAAATATTTTGAGGCGTAATTGTAGTCGACCCTGCCAAAATAAGAGGCAAAACCTGTAGGCTGATTTTGGTCGCCCCTGATATACCAATCGGTACTATTGGTTGAGCCACCGTTAATTTGCTGATAATTAGGGTTGCTATAATTGTCATCCCAAATGTTTGAATAATGCCCCCGGTATGCCGATTGTTCATACCCGGCAAATGCGCTGATATTATGAAGGCCAAAAGAGCGTTCATAATTCAACATCAAATCCAATTGGTAATTAGATGACTGCGAATAGGATTCTTCCAATTCGGTAGGTGCGCCTACGCCCGAAATCTGGGCCTGATCTAATATCTGGTACCCACCTGATCGTGTTAAATCCAATTTATCGGTAACGATATGGTTATGATCACCACCGGTTTGGAAATAATAAATATAAGGGGCATTACGCCACGCTTTGGTGTAATTATTGGTGGTATTGTAAGCAAAAGTACCCTTTGCCGACAATCCGGTTATGCCGGGGATATCATATTTCAATTGAAAAACAGGGGTAATATTGTTACCCGACGGCTTGGTATAGCCACCATTTCCGTTTGCCAGGTTGGCGGTATTGGTATTATCAAAGTTGCCAACAGGAAGGCCGTTAATAAATGATGGCCGACCGGGATTTACCATTAACAACCTGTTGTACATGTTTGACAAATTGAAATCCCCATAATCATAGGCCCAAAACGGACGGCTTCCGTTATTCCATTCGCTTTGGATATTTAAATTATAGCTCCACCGCTCGGAAATTTGCCCATCCACTTTTGCTGTTAAATTATATTTACGGAAGGAATTTGAAGTTGCTCCTTCCTGCTGGAAATACCCTGCCGAGATGTAATACCTGGCTGCTTGCGACCCACCGCTTACCGCTAAGTTATGTGAAGTATTCCATGGATTGCGCCAGGTGTCTTTTAACCAATCGTAGGAATGTGTTTTGAAATAATCTAATTCATCAGGGGTATAGTAGCTTGGATCGGTTGCCGGCAAACCTTTTTGGGCAAATGCTTCATTGGCAAAAGTATAAGCATCAAAAGCATTCATTCTCCGTGGCGTAATTTCACGGTTATTCATGGTATATGATGCATTGTAGGATATAAATGTCTTATTGGCTACGCCATGTTTGGTTGTAACCAAAACAACACCGTTACCACCCCTGATACCATAAATTGCGGTTGACGCCGCATCTTTAAGGATACTGATATTATCGATATCAGCCGGGTTAATGGTGGAAAATGTAGTTGCATCCCTTACAAAACCATCTATCACGTATAGCGGATCTGTTCCGCCCTGCCAGGTGGAAGATTCCCTGATTTTAATATTAGCGCTTGCACCGGGATAACTGCCTTGCGTAGTGACGGTAACACCCGGAGATAAGCCTTGCAACAAATTGGCTGGGGAAGATGTAGGGCGGTTTTCAAGTGCAGATGATTTAATTACACCTATTGCACCTGTCAGGTTTTCTTTTTTCTGCGTACCATAGGCAACCACAACTATTTCGCTAAGCCCGCTAACATCGGCTTCCATCTTTACCTGCATAGGCGTACCAGGAGTAACCTGCAATTCTTTTTTCACATAGCCAACGAATGAAAATACAAGTGTTGCGTTCCCATCCGGCACCTCAATGTTGAATTTACCATTGGCGTCAGATATAGCGATGGCTTGACTTCCTTTTACTGCAATAGTCACACCGGCCAGGGGTATATTTTTGGTATCAAATACCTGCCCGCTTATCTTAACCGGGCTTACATTTAAGCTGGTAACCACATTATCAACAGCCTTTTCAATTTGCTGAAGAACAATGTTGTTATTAACCTTTTTATAAGTTAATGGCTGATTTTTAAGACATTCCTTTAAAGCCTCGTCTATTGAAGCATCTTTCAGATGAATGGTCACACTTTTATTCTGTACATCTTTTGAATCATAAAAAAACACGAATCCTGTTTGTTTATTTATCTGGTTAAGTACTTTTTTTAGTGATGAATTTGTTTCATCCAGGTTAATTTTTTGACTATACACTTTTGCGCTACATTCAAGAAGGGCAACTAACATGATCAAGGTAGTCAATTTCATAACTAATAACATTTTGCGCGGCCACGGACAATGCATGGCCATTAAAAAAGCATTTAATTTCATACTTTTGTTGAGTTGGGTTAACAGATAGTTAGAGACACTAAACATATTCCCGTTTTGCGGGGAGGGTTAACTCAATATTTATCCGCATTCCGATTGCCCTCGGGATGCGTTTTTTTTGAGTTAACCTTATGGAGACGGGCCTAAATTTTGAAGGCCGGATGTGTATTTATTTTTCCATATGGTTCTCGTTTTTTTTAGGTGAATAATTGGTTAATTACAGGTGTTAATTCATTACAATAATTGTTTTCCCATCTATTTTGTAATGTATTTGCTTAAAGCTCAGAATATCCAGTATTTGTGATAGATTGACGTTCCTGGAAATTTCGCCCGAAAACCTCCGTGAGGGTAATTGTCCTTCATATTTTATTTCAACACCATACCAGCGGGAAAGCTGCCGCATTACTTCCTGGATATTATTGTCTTCAAAAAAGAAAAAGCCATTTTTCCAGGCCACCACCTCGTCCGGATCTACATTCATAACATCGATCGAGCCGTGGTCAAACCTTGCCTGTTGGCCCGGTTTAATGATATTACTCACTTTTCCTGCTGATACTTTTACGCTGCCTTCGAGCAGGGTAGTTTTAACAGCCTGCTCATCATTGTAAGCATTGATGTTGAAATGGGTTCCTAATACCTCCACAGTTTGCCCGTTTGAAATAACCTTGAATGGCTTTTTGGCATTGTGTGCAACTTCAAAATAAGCCTCGCCGGTTAGTTCTACCCTACGCTCCTTAGCATTAAAAACTACCGGGTATTTGATTGTTGACGATGCGTTTAACCATACTTTAGTACCATCGGCCAAAATAAATTGATACTGCCCCCCTTGTGGGGTAGCGGCCGTATTATATACTTCACTTTTTGAAGTGTGACTGCCGCTTACATCATTGTAACTAATTTGTCCATCGGCAGCTTTCTTAATAATGATATTATCCTGGCGGGCAAGCTTTCCAATCTTTGCGCTATTCAGTACAATAGTACTTCCATCTCCTAAGGTTAATATGGCTTTGTTTCCACCTGGAGCTACATCATATTTCTGAGGTTTAACTGCAGCTATTTGCCGACTCGAATTATTATTGATGCTGAAAAAGTATCCCCCCACGGCCATAAAAAAAAGTATTGAAGCTGCTATTGCCCAACGCGATAATTGTATCCTTTTTGCCCCTCCCTGTATTTCATTCAACAGTTTATCAAGGCTCTCTTTCTGATCTTCTTCCAATTGCTCCTGCGACAAATAAGGATCGCTATGCTTATATTTTAAATACCAGCTTTCAACCAAAGCATTCTCTGCCGGGGTAGTCATACCGCTGTTATACCGTTCTATTAAATCTTCGATGTCTTGTGGTTGCATAATTGTTAAAGGATATATCATCCTTATTACCCCATATACAACTACCACCGGGGGGAGGGAGTAGATGAAAAATAAAAAAAGTGAAAATAATTTACCAGATGATAGATTGATGGAAGATATCAACTGCTATTACAGTAAAGAAGCTCATTGAAAACTGATCTTACATTCAGCGATTTCAAGTCGCCGGATTGAGATCGTCAATGCATTTAGATATCACAATTCATCGCAAGTAAGTTCAACGCAAACGTTTGTTTGTGGCAGCAAGGCTCATAAATATGTTTTTTGAGTTTTATAACAGCTAAGTGTTGTTATTGGAAGCCTGTATTAATTACCCCCGACGGTAAAATCTTTACCAATCAGTTAAAAACAGCGTTCTTAATCAGCTAATTAAAGCGATATAGTGCTCGCATTGAGGACATGATCCTCTTTATTAAAGCTGATTCTCCTGAATTAACGCAAACGCTTGCGTAAAACTTTAGCGCTTAAAATCACTCCAGTCCTATTAATTTGTAACAACAATTATACGATAGGATAGATAGACAGGGGCCCGGTTTCAGGGATTCGTTTATTCCGGACCTCAATGGTCAGCAATCAATAAATATCGCTTGCAAATTTATAATCAATGTAAACCTTAATGGCTTTGTACGGTAAATATAGTGACGACGATTTAATAACGCTGTTAAAGCAAGATGACATATCTGCTTTTACAGCGATTCATTCGCGCTATTACGGAGCATTATATCAGCATGCGTATAAAAGATTGCCGGACAGGGACACCGTTAAAGATCTTTTACAGGAGCTTTTTATCCATCTATGGGACCAAAGAACATCAATTGATATTAAAGGCAGCTTACAGGCTTATTTATGTACCGCTGTCCGAAACAAGGTTTTGAATGTTTTTAAGCACGAGAAAGTAAAAGCTAATTACATTACGTCATTAATTAATTTTGAGGAAACCTGCGAGTCTACAACGGATGAAAATTTAAGGAATAAAGAACTTATTGCTCTGGTTAAGGCCGAAGTAAGTTCTTTACCCCCAAAAATGAAACTGATATTTGAGTTAAGCAGGGATTCGAACTTGTCGCATAATGAAATTGCAGAAATATTGGAGATTAGTCCGTTAACTGTTAGAAAGCAGGTAAATAATTCTTTAAAAATACTGAGGGTAAAATTAGCATCACATCTGCTAACGCTGTTTTTATAAACGGCTTATTCGGAGACTACCAAAGCAATTGACCTGCGAACCCCCACCAGGACTACCCTTTGAAAATGTTAATCAAGTATGCCCCCATATACATATCTCGCCAGTATCCATCAAAGCCGGGCACATTCAAACAGCACTACCAATCCATAAATAAATCGTTGATTGTCAAATATTTTCAATACATTCAACTTTATTAAATCCTTCCCCCATGTACCGCTTTAAATCCATCATCCTCTGTGTGCTGGTTTTTTATGGCCAATTCGTATTTGGCCAATTACCGGCGGATAAAATGTACGCACATATCATCGATGTGGGCCAGGGTATGGCCGTTCTCATGGAATTTCCACAGGGCGCGGTACTCATAGATGCCGGTGCCGCCCCCGACCATGAAGTAACACTGATCAACTACCTTAGGGCTTTTTTCCAACGCCGTACCGATCTTAATAATACGCTGAACGGTATCATAATCACCCATCAGCATATCGACCATAATATTGCGCTCGACGACTTAACGCGAAATTTCAAAATCCAGAACTATGTTGATAACGGCCGGCGGCGGGTAACAAACACAGAAGTGAACCAAATCTGGATGCAGAACAACTTTCATAAGTTTGGCTGCCGTTATGAAGCCATTACATTTGACAACGCCAGGGCTGTACCCAATCATACCGGATTGACAGACATTATCATTGACCCGGTGAACGGAAGCACCGACCCTAAAATCGTTATCTATAGCGGGGCTTTTGTGGCGCATCCGGCGGGCTGGTCAAAAGAGGAGTATGAAGATCCCCATAATAATAGTATGGTGATCAAGGTCACTTTCGGAGATGCTTCTTTCTTGTTTTCGGGCGATCTGGAAGAAAGCGGAATGAAGCAGGTACTTGATTTATATGGCGGAACCGACGCGTTAAAGGCCGATGTGATGCAGGTTGGCGATCACGGCTCCAGGAGCGGGATCAGTTCCGGGTGGATATCAGCCGTTAAACCTAAATATGCTTTTATATCCTGCGGGCACTGGGATGACGGTTGGGCGTTAGAAGGGAAACCAAAGCTATTTACAGCCTTCGCTTATGCAAACCCTCACGTCGAGTCTGTCAAATTGCTGGAAGACAGCCTTACAATAAGCCGGCCTACGCCTTTTGCAGGCTGTGTAGGTACAAAAGATTCATTCAACGGCAGCACCACTTCTGAGTTTACCGAATACCTCATCCACAAGCTTTACTGTACCGCTTGGGATGGTACCATTGTAATTTCAGCGACAGCGTCGGGCCAATATATATTTAACACTCACCAATAGCCTGGAGCCATGAGCGTTTAGACTTTACCCTCCCTACTTTTATGTAACAAAAAATACGGCAAATTGCTCAAGAAAAGCCCCTTGATTTTTGCCGTATAGTTGTTTATCAATTGATCACCTTGAATGATTATCAAGCGTTGATTTTATTTTCTCCCGGTTAGGACGTGACACAGGTATTTTATCGCCATTTGTCAATAACAATACGCCGCCATCCTCCTTAAGCCAGCTTTTAACAAAGTGTTTATTTACCAGATGACTTTGATGAGTTCTTAAAAAACTGTCGCCGGGGAGTATATCAGCATATTCTTTTAAACCTTTGGATACCAGCAACCTCTCCCCTGTTTCCAGATAGAAAAAAGTGTAAGTATTATCTGCCTGGCAGCGTATGATATCCGTTAGCGGCACATACCTGGTCTCGCTTTGCTGCTGCAACGCTATTTTGGCGGCGCATTTTTGATCTTTTCTAAGGCATTCTATCAAAAAATCCAGTTGCAGATTGTTTTTCCGTTCCTTAAATTTCAATTCTGCTTTGGCAACAGCGGCTACCAATTCATCAATGTCAACAGGCTTTAACAGATAGTCAAGAGCGGCGAGTTTTACCGCCTGTATGCCGTATTGATCATAAGCAGTTACAAATATCACCTCGAATGACCGGCTGTTCACCATGCTTAACAGCTGCAATCCTGTTTCTCCATTCAATTGTATATCCAGAAAAACGAGATTGGGCTGATATTGCTCTATCAATTGCACGGCAGCAGCGTTGTTCAGAGCGGTGCCGATGACCTGGACCTGCGGGCAATGCCTTGAAAGCAACAAGTGCAGGTTTTCGATATTGGATACTTCATCATCCACTAATATTGTTCGTATCATTTATAACCAGTGGGTTAAAGTTATGCGTACCGTTGTACCTTCCGAGCCTGAGTGTATTTCAAGGTTTACCGGTGATTCTTTATAGATTTCGTTAAGCAAAGTTATACGCTTCCTGCTTAGCTGCAATCCCAAACCATTACTTTCTTTGCTGGTGTCAAAACCTTTGCCGTTATCTGTAATACTAAGCACTACGTCACTTTCATTTCTGGCAAAGCTAATGTTGATTCTGGAGGCTTCCGTATTAGTAAGGCCGTGTTTCACTGCATTTTCAACAAATGGCTGAAGCAGCATGGACGGAATCTGGATGTTCATTGTAATCAGGACCGGATCTGCTATTATTTCATAAATAAAGGGGAAACGCAATTGTTCCATTTGCAGGTAATCGTTGAGCATTTGCTCTTCCTTATCAAGGTCGATCTGGGCACTATTGTTTAATACGTTCCTGGTTAGCCTCGCAAATTTGGAAAGGTATCGATTGGCCTGGTCAATTTCAGCCTTGTTCATAAGGTTTTGAATGCCCGACAGTGCATTGAACAGAAAATGGGGATTTAGTTGTGAGCGCACTGCTTCGAGTTGTAGCTGAGCAATATCTTTTTGCCGTTTCTGCTCGGCAAGTTTTCTTTTATTTCTTATTCTGATAATGTAATAGCCTGTCAATACAAGGAACGCGATAGCTGTTATTATTGCAATAATCAACTTAACCACCGTTTCTTTCTGAAAAACACTGCCAGATGGCAGTACCGTAAAACGGAAAGTGGTGGTTTTATCGGGGAAAGATTTAATATGGAATCCACCGGGAAGTTTGGGTACTATTTGTAACTCGTAATCGCCGGGTATTTTGAAAAAGGAGGAATTAACGGTAACAAACGGCAAAGCCCCCTGCGCGTATCCGCCTATAAAGTAATCATACCGCCAGTTATTGGATACTAAAGTTGTTTCCCCTGTTGCCAGGTTTTTCAAGTAGACATGATAAACAAAAGAAATGTCAGTCGACTTGATCACAAAATCCAATCCTGTAACTGTATAAGTTTCGTGAATCTTAAACTTAAATCCTTCCGGCCGCTGTTCGAACATGACAGCATCGCCTTTTTTGCCTGTCACCTGGCGTGCCACAATTAAAATCTTCGCAGGTAAAATTTCCTTATTGTAAATGGTGGTCATTCCAACCCTGGTGCGCGATTTGATATTATAGGTTTCAACAGTTAATTTTTTGTTCGATATATCAAATTTCCCTAAGCTTACCTCTACTCTGTCATTTGACAACAACGGTGGTCGGCCCGAGATAACTGGCGTCGCATCGGCCGCCAAAATGTGATTATCGTCTTCAATAATGTTGTAGCGATAAAAAGAGAGGCTGTCTTTAGCAATAATTCCGAACAGCTCAACATACTTTGTTCCTTTTAAAAACACATAATTGTTAAAGGGTTGACTAGCGACCATGTTATGGTACTCTATCCATTTTGTCTGCTTATCAATCGTGATAAAAATTCCAAATCCCGCGCCTAATGTAGATGCTGAATAAAAAAGGGCTTTGCCTGATGGGTCGACAGAAAGATCGACCGGCTGTTTTTGTGCCCTGAGCGTAATGGTAATGGTTGTCAGAAGCAATAAGATGAGGCTGATTTTTTTCATTTTATTAGGTTTAATTTGCTCAAACCTGCAACTAATATATAGTTTATAAAACCATCAGTTAGTAAACGGCGTGTAACAGCCGGAATCAGACCTCTTTCTACCTGAATTTATTGGTATAACACCTGATAAACAATCATAAACGTAAAAACCGATATAAAAAAACGTAAAAACACGCTTGCATTACCCAATAGTGCCGATTAATTTTATAAAACACTCATTACCAAGACACTGATACAACTTCCGACATCCTTAACTATATATACCTAATATCTATACTGACACTATCTGGTTTAGCTCTGGTTCGACAAAATTTTCTTAAAAGCCTAAATTATGTTCAAATTTCCTGTGATTGGTAAAAACCAGGTAGTTGCAATTGTCACTTTCCTTACGCTGATCACGTTGGGAGTGAGTTACTTTTATGTATACGTGCCTGCAAACGAAAAGGTAGTACAGGAACGACGGTTTTACTGCCTCCAAAAAATCGATAATAACATCCATTCAAAAATTGTGAACAGCACATGGATGCTGAATAATTTTTTAAAAACTTTTCCTGTTGATGACCAGCTGCAGGATTATTTGAGCAATTATCCTAAAACAAATTTCACATTACTACCTATAGAAAGCCGGCTTACCGGGGCACAGATTCGCGCAAAAATTCCGGCAAGTAAAATTAAATGGAAAGATAGTTTGGTTAACATCAACACAAGCATAACTGAAAAGCAGCTAATCGTGTTTCTAACCAAAGCAATAGATTTAAGCGATGGCCAGGATACCTCAAAAAAAAGCAACATCTTAAAGTTAACGATAGGTATCAAGTATGATTTTGATCATCTTATTAAACCACTGCTGGTGCCGGATTTTTTTGAGAACTATATAGTTTTTGAAAGCAGCAGCGCTTCTGAAGAAAATAAAATCCATGATAATATCATCTACGAAACCTTCCCTTCCGGTTTAAGTTATGAATCAAAAGATTCATTGCTAACTTTTAAAAACAAGGTTAGCAGTCCCGGATTACGTAAAATAAACATCGGCGGAAAAGATTACAGGGCCTTTTCGCATCCGATTAACCTTGATGGTAAAAATCAGCTGATTGTGGTTGGTTTGGTATCGGCCAAAAGTTACGAACAGGAAAGAAAACGACTACCACTTATTGTTGCGCTTTTGCTTTTGACCTTCGCCACCGGCACCATTATATCATTGCCCTGGATAAAACTCTACCATACAGGCAATAAGGACAAACTTACCGCCACTGATGGCATAGGATCGGTACTGGTGTCAATCCTGATGATGTCGCTGGTGTTTTTTGTGTTCATGTATTTTATATTTTTCACAAATACCTATGGTAAAATCTCGGCTTCTTCTAAATCTCTTGCCAACAATGTCTCTAATGCACTAACTGATGAACTGGAAGCATCTTATCAAACACTTAAAAGTCTTGATTTACAGTCAGAATGTTATTCGGATGATATCGCCAACCTTGGCAAACCCAACTTAAAGTTCAGGACATTACTTTTGCAGGATTCCACTTATAAAGCCGAACGAGATAGATTAAACGGCATAGTTAAGCATACAGCTTTATTAGAAGAAGCTTTCTGGATCGACTCGACCGGCAGAGAACTTTTAAACTGGAGCGCAGATAGCGCGTTTACTCCCCGAAGCTATTTAGGCTGGCGCGATTATTTTAAAAAAGTTAAAAGTAAAAACACTTACAGCTTTAACGGCCATGAACTTTATCTTGATCAAATCTATTCGGTTACCAATGAAACCTTCAGATCGGTATTAGCGATAAACTCTAAATCAAAACTCTGTCCGCCGGCCGCTGTAGTGGCCATGACATTTACCATGCGAAGTTTAGATCACGTTGTAATGCCCGATGGGTATCAGTTTGCCGTTATTAATAACACAGGTAAGGTGCTTTATCACAGTTTGGCCAACAGAAACCTAAACGAGAACTTAAAAAATGAGTTTGCTGATAGTACCAAACTAATAAGTTGCCTTGAAGCAAAGTCAGATACCGGCTTTACTGCTAACTATTATGGTAAAGAGCTAAATATTAAAATAAAACCGGTAAACGGCCTCCCTTATTTTGTAGTAATATTTGAAAATCAGGAATATAATGACAACCGCGACATGCAGGCATATGCCTTTACAATTGCTATGCTTACTTTGCTGTTAATTTTCCTTATCACACAATTCACCATTGTATTTTTTGTATCCGCCAAGCGGTCGTTTTTTAAAAAGCAACTTTTTGAAACATCATGGGTTGGGCCCAAACGATGTTTTCATCACCAGTACAACCTGATCATCATTGTTAACCTGATCATCATCATTTGTATGCTGTTGGGTATCGATCAAAACTCGTTCATGAAATCCTTATACATAATCCTTTTTTCGATTGCTTTTATAGGCATTTTCCCTAATATTCTGTTTGCTATTGATTACAAGAGAAATAAAAGTTACAATTTTCATTTTAAAATATATGCCATTTTATGGCTTTCGATATTTGTTTTACTAATAGATATTGCAGCATTTGAAACCCTTTCAATTGGTAACTTAATTAAGCTGTATTTATATGAGTCGATATTAATTGTATTTGGCTTTATCGTTATTGCTGTAATATATATCCGGCCCGTGAGCAATTGGATAGTGAATAAAATACAGCTGCATCAACCTAAACTGTTACTTAAAATTGAGAGATGTAAAAAGATCAAAACATCCTTCTGGACCTATACACATAGTTTCGCCTTTATGGCCACTACCCGTCTAATAATCACAAGTGGTATTCCGGTAGCTTTCTTTTTCATCTATTCGTCCAACTATGAACAGAATTTAGAAACCCGTTATAAACATTTACATTTTGCTAAGGATTTAATTCAAAAAGTAACAAAAGACACGCTTAAAAACCCAAAATTTCCGCCAGGAGTATACATCGACAGCTCGTTTATCCATTGTCATGACGTTATCTCTCGGAAAAAGAAACTTGATAGCATAAAGGCCGGGGGCAAATATGTTAAAGAAGATTTTTTGACCGCACAGCTATTAAACGCCTTTAAATTACATACAAAAGATATCGAAATAAAAAGTAACAACATGATTTATGCATCAGTTGACTCTGATGCTTTTTTTAATAAACTTACAAATACCAATGATACATCTACGCACACAATATACAAGCTTGATACAACAAGTTTTCTCGAGCTTAGCTCACTAAACTTAGGATACCATCCTTCTATTGGCGCCATATCCCATTTGAGCTATTTTTTGCCGGTACTTGTGTTGATACTACTGATTATTGGCTTTTTTTTCATGCTCCACAATGTTATCAGAAAATTATTTGCGCTTGGATTGCCACTTCAGGATGGGTGGAGAGAGATGGACGAGCAATTGTTACTTGATGACAAACTTAACTCGCTGCTGTTGATAGTAGGGCCGCCGGGTTCAGGTAAATTAAAGAATATAAAAAATAAAATAAAAAACAGATTATTCAAAGACAAATACGGAAAGCCATTATTGTACAGCGATGGTGTATTGCCAACTGATAATGTATTTATTGCTGATATGATCAGGATCCCAACTGATTCGGGAGATACCGATGAGGACTGGAAAAAGTGCAAAGCCGATGCGCTAAAAAAAAGCAACAAGCTTGTTATCATAAACCACTTTGAATATAATATCAAAGACTCGCAAACCAATAGTATAAAGCTTAATTTCCTGGAATCACTGATGCTGCAGGGAAAAAGCAAAATCATGATCATATCAACGGTTCACCCGCTTACTTTTCTTGATTCGTTTACCGAAGAACAACGAAAAAACAACGCAGATAAACAGGGTAATACCGCCCCTGCCGGCGGCAATGCAACTGATTCAACAAAACATAGCGGCAATGTATCTGAAAGCGAGCTCGAAAGATGGCATGTACTTTTAGGGCATTTCCGAATAATCATCCAACCTTTATTTGGGATAGGCGGCCGAATGCGAAAGAAAAAGGAAAACCCTGTTATGCGGATACCTTGCAGGGCTACAGAAACATTATGGCGGTTGCATTATGCGCGCCGTATAAGTTTAAGATCAATACGCCTTGAGCCAAACTTACCCCGCAATATCAACAACCTAAAGAATAGTATAATAGAAGAAACACGTTATACCCATTACTTAAATGATATGAAGGAAAAAGCAATGAGCACTTTGCCATTGTTAAATGACGAAGGTATTGGTATAGCCAGTGATACCTTGATTTTTAAAATGCAGATTAGCTCGCATTATTTTTATACTTACATATGGCAGTCGCTTACTAAAGAAGAGAAAGTGTTGCTTTATGATTTAGCAGAAGATGGATTGGTGAACCCCTATGACGATTATAACCTGAGCTTGTTGATATACAAGGGCCTCATCACCCGAGACCAGGGAACACTAAAATTATTTAATAAAGGTTTCCGCAATTACATACTTACGGCTATTGGCAACAGCGAAGTGGAACGCATTAAGGCCCAGGTAAAGGATACGGGTAACTGGAGCAGTTTAAAAGTCCCTTTAAGTCTGTCTATAGTAGGTATATTGATTTTCTTGATTGTATCGCAGCAGGAAGCGTATTCACAAATACTAACTTATATTACGGCACTTGGTGCAGGTATACCTGCAGTTTTAAAGATTATCTCATTACTTGGCAGTAGTGGTAATACCCAAAAAACTGCGTAAGCGTCAATACTGAGGAATATAGACATATAATCTTAGCCTGCCGGAATTGAAGATTTGAAACAGGATCTTTCAAAACATCAATTTAATTACCTGTAAGTATCCGCCGCAATAAAACGCCGTATATCTATCTGATTACCAAAATATAACACCCTATAAAACATACTCCTTACTTAACAGGCATCTTTTTATGATTTGGCGTTTTATTGCTCGTCCCAGTCATTTATGTTAATATGAGTTGATAAATGATTTGCATCTTAATATTTAATTACTTTACCTTTATGGCAACTTTAGGGGTGTCCTGACGGACTGAGATAATACCCTTTGAACCTGATCCGGGTAATGCTGGCGAAGGGAAAAGTGACGACAACGCTATTCGTGTTGTTTTTCTTTCCTTGTACGGGTACATTCCTATTGTTGAAATTTTTAATGCAACGTAATGGAAGTAACCGTTAATCAACAACGTTTTATTGTGCCTGATAACTGCAATGTGCAGGCTTTGCTCGTTGATGTTTTGCAGCACCCGCACCAGGGGCTTGCTATTGCTATCAACGAAGCTATTGTTCCCAAAACCCAATGGGAAAACTGCACACTCAACGCGGGCGATAAAATCATCATCATCAAAGCCACCCAGGGAGGATAAACAACAAATAGCCTTTATGAAAACAGAAAAAACACCTACAGCACAAGCAATCACCCAAACGCCGTTTCCGGCATCGCGAAAAATATACGTTAAGGGGCAGTTGCATGATATCAACGTAGCCATGCGTGAAATAAGTCTGAGCGACACCAAACTACATGGCCGCTTTGGTGAAACCGAGCCCAATGCCCCGGTAACAGTTTATGATACCAGCGGCCCTTATACCGACCCTAACCAGCAAATCGACGTTAAAAAGGGATTGCCCCGTCTGCGCGAAGAATGGATCACCTTGCGTGGCGATGTTGACCAATTGGACGGTATATCATCAGCATATGGCCGCGAACGTTTACACGATGCTGGTTTGGACCACTTACGTTTTGCTTACCACAGCAAACCGCTGCGCGCCAAAGCGGGCATGAATGTATCGCAATTGCACTACGCTAAAAAGGGTATCATCACGCCAGAAATGGAATATATCGCCATACGCGAAAACCAACGTATCGATCTGTTGAAAGAACAATTGAACGGGCAATATGATGTAATGAGCCAGCAACACCAGGGCCACAGCTTTGGCGCCAATACGCCCAAAGGCTACATTACTCCCGAATTTGTAAGGCAAGAAGTTGCCGCTGGTCGCGCAGTTGTTCCATCAAACATTAACCACCCTGAAAGCGAGCCCATGATCATCGGGCGTAATTTTTTGGTTAAGATCAATGCCAACATTGGCAATTCGGCAGTTACCTCAAGTATAGAGGAAGAAGTGGAAAAAGCTGTTTGGGCATGCCGTTGGGGTGCCGATACCATTATGGACCTCTCAACCGGCAAAAACATCCACGAAACCCGCGAATGGATCATCCGCAATACACCTGTGCCGATAGGCACAGTGCCTATTTACCAGGCACTTGAAAAAGTGAACGGCAAAGCCGAAGACCTGACCTGGGAGTTGTTCCGGGATACGCTGATAGAGCAGGCCGAGCAGGGTGTTGACTATTTCACCATTCATGCAGGCGTTTTGCTGCGCTATGTACCCTTAACTGCCAAGCGTATTACCGGTATTGTATCGCGCGGAGGCTCTATCATGGCTAAATGGTGCCTGGCGCATCATAAAGAAAATTTCCTGTATACGCACTTTGAAGAGATATGCGAGATCATGAAAGCTTACGATGTTGCTTTTTCACTGGGCGATGGTTTGCGTCCCGGCTGTATTGCCGATGCCAACGATGCAGCACAGTTTGGCGAGCTGGAAACCTTGGGCGAGCTGACCAAAATAGCCTGGAAGCACGATGTTCAGACCATTATTGAAGGCCCTGGCCACGTGCCAATGCATCTCATTAAAGAGAACATGGAGAAACAACTGAAACATTGTTCGGAAGCTCCTTTTTACACTTTAGGGCCATTAACAACAGACATAGCCCCTGGTTATGATCACATTACATCGGCTATTGGTGCAGCCATGATCGGCTGGTTCGGCACCGCTATGTTGTGTTATGTAACCCCGAAAGAGCACCTGGGCCTGCCCAACAAAAAAGATGTTAAGGACGGCGTCATCACCTACAAAATTGCTGCCCATGCCGCCGACTTAGCCAAAGGTCATCCCGGTGCGCAATACCGCGATAATGCTTTGAGCAAAGCCAGGTTCGAGTTCAGGTGGGAAGATCAGTTTAACCTATCGTTAGATCCGGATACGGCAAAAGAGTTTCATGATGAAACTTTACCTGCCGAGGGCGCCAAAATCGCGCACTTTTGCTCGATGTGCGGGCCGAACTTCTGCTCGATGAAAATAACACAGGATGTGCGTGATTTTGCCAAAGAGAACGGCATTGAAGAAGTCGACGCGCTGACCAGGGGTATGGAACAAAAATCAAAAGAGTTTGCCGAAAAAGGCAGCGAAATATATCTGTAATGGAACTGATCGTGATATCGGCCCCTGATGTGGTGGCAAATGAGGCACCAATCATCAACCGCCTGTTTGGGGCCGGTTTACGACGCTTTCATCTGCGCAAGCCGGGTTGGAATATCGGCCGGTGTATCGATCTGCTTGCACAAATTGATCGGTCGTATCATCATGCCATCGTTTGTCATCAGCATCATCGACTGGTCAAAGTATTTGGAATGAACTATCTGCACTTCACTGAAAATGACCGCATCAAAACCGACCAATCTGAGTTGCTCGCTATGGTCAACGAAGGTTATCGGTTAAGTACTTCAATACATGATGTTAGCGCCATGCCCATGTTACAGCATTTTGATTATACATTTTTAAGCCCGGTATTTAGTAGCATATCCAAGCCCGGCTATCGAAGCATCTTGCCCGCAGATTTCTGTTTGGACAAAAGTATGCCCCTGCCAAAAGTGTTCGCCCTCGGCGGAATAGATGAGTCCAATCTCGAGCAGGTAAAAGAAATGAATTTCGACGGAGCCGCAGTATTGGGTTCTATCTGGCAAGATCCGGAACAAGCCGTTTCAAATTTTATCAACATTAAAAAAGTAACCGAACAATTAAATTCATGATCGATAAATTACATTATATCTCTCAGCAGCCACAAAACGGCACACACCTTAGCGCTATCAAAGCGGCTTTGGATGCGGGTTGTAAATGGATACAGTTGAGGGTTAAAGATCAGCCCGAAGATGTCATTCTGCAATACGCTATCGAAGCGGTTAAGCTTTGCAATGAGTATGGCGCCAAATTAATAGTAAACGACCACCCTGAAATTGCTTTAAAAGCTGGCGCGCACGGCCTGCACCTTGGTTTGCAGGATATGTCCATACCACAAGCTCGCCAGATTGTCGGTCCGGGTATGATTATCGGCGGCACAGCTAATACGTTTGCACATATACAACAGCGCGTAATCGAGGGGGCCGATTATATCGGCCTTGGCCCCTATCGTTTTACAACTACCAAACAAAAGCTTAGCCCTATTTTGGGCTTGCGGGGTTATTGGGATATCGTTGCTCAGATGCGTCTTGCCAATATGGCTATCCCGGTAATTGCGATCGGTGGCATTGTGCCGGCCGATATACCGCTGATCATGTCAACCGGCGTACATGGTGTTGCGCTATCCGGCGCCATCACCCATGCTGCCGATGCCAGACAAATAGTTTCGGAATTATACCATCATTTAAATCAACCTTCGCTAAACGAAGCTTAAAAATAACGCCTATGTTAACCATCGCCGATAAAACTTTTCAGTCGCGCTTATTTACGGGTACCGGCAAATTTAATTCGCCTGCCATGATGGAGGAGGCTTTACTGGCCTCGGGCTCCGAACTGGTAACCGTTGCCCTGAAGCGTGTTGATGTAAAGCACAACGACAACGACGATTTGCTGCTGCGCTTAAAATACCCGCACATCAATCTGCTGCCCAATACTTCAGGCGTACGTAATGCCAAAGAGGCTGTGTTTGCAGCCCAACTTGCCCGGGAAGCACTCGAAACCAACTGGATTAAACTGGAAATACATCCTGATCCCAAATACCTGATGCCCGACCCGATAGAAACCCTGAAAGCTACCGAAGAACTGGCGAAACTTGGTTTTGTGGTTTTACCCTACATCCATGCCGACCCTGTCTTGTGTAAAAGGCTTGAGGATGCGGGTACCGCGGCTGTGATGCCTTTAGGTTCGCCCATTGGCAGTAATAAAGGACTTAAAACCATCGATTTTTTAGAGATCATCATCAGCCAAAGCAGTGTACCCGTTATTGTTGATGCGGGCATAGGCGCTCCGTCGGATGCTGCCAAAGCGCTTGAGATAGGCGCCGACGCGGTACTGGTAAATACCGCGATAGCGGTATCAGGTAATCCTGTGCAAATGGCCGAGGCGTTTAAACTGGCCGTTGAAGCCGGCCGCATGGCTTTTGAAGCAAAATTAGCGCAGCCGGTATCACATGCAATGGCAAGTAGTCCACTAACTTCATTTTTAGATGAGTAGTTTTAACGACATTTTTGAAACCTATAACTGGGACGATACCAAGGCCAGCATCTATGCTAAAACCAGTGCAGATGTGGAGCGCGCCCTTGCCGCCGATAAAAGAACATTGGAGGATTTTAAAGCCCTGGTATCACCTGCAGCAGCGCCCTACCTTGAGCAAATGGCGCAGATTAGTCAGCGTTTAACCTTAAAACGATTCGGCAAGGTGCTACAAATGTATGTACCTCTGTATCTATCTAACGAATGCAGCAACATTTGCACCTATTGCGGTTTCAGCTATGATAACAAGGTGAAACGCAAAACGCTTTCGCCTATGGAAATTATGCAGGAGGTGGCTGTTATCAAGGAGATGGGCTACGAGCATGTGTTATTGGTAACGGGCGAGGACAACGTTAACGTGCATGTTGACTATTTTAAAAAAGTGCTCGAATTGATAAGGCCGCATTTTGCACATATCTCTATGGAGGTACAACCAATGGACCTTGAAGATTACCAGCAGCTTACGCCTTACGGCCTTAATACTGTGCTGGTTTACCAGGAGACCTATCATAAAGAAGATTACAAAAAGCATCACCCCAAGGGCAAAAAATCAAATTTTAAATACCGGGTTGAAACACCCGACAGGTTGGGGCAGGCCGGAATTCATAAAATGGGACTGGGCGTGTTAATAGGTTTGGAAGACTGGCGTACCGATTGTTTTTTTACTGCGATGCACCTTAACTACCTCGAAAAAAAATACTGGCAAACCAAATACAGCCTTTCGTTCCCTCGGTTGAGGCCCTTTAGCGGCGGGCTTGAGCCAAAGGTTGAAATGAATGACCGCGAGTTGGTACAACTGATATGCGCCTACCGTTTGTTTAACGAAGAGGTTGAGCTCTCGATATCCACCCGCGAATCTGCCAACTTTCGCAATAATATCATTAAGCTGGGTATTACATCTATAAGCGCGGGGTCGAAAACCAATCCGGGCGGGTATGCTGTAGAGCCTGAATCATTGGAGCAATTCGAAATCTCAGACGAACGCAGTCCCGCCGAAATTGCGAAGATAATTGCCCAACAGGGCTATGAAGCCGTTTGGAAGGATTGGGATAGCTGTTTAACCTAAGCATATGTTGGAGCGCGAAGAACTGAAACGGTATAACCGGCAAATGATCCTGCCCGAACTGGGCAAGCCCGGGCAGGAAAAACTAAAAGCTGCCCGTGTGCTAATGGTAGGTGCCGGCGGTTTAGGCTGCCCGGTTTTGCAGTACCTGGTAGCAGCTGGTGTAGGCACTATTGGTATTGTGGATGATGATGTGGTTGATATCAGCAACCTGCACCGGCAAATATTATATTCTGCCGCCGATGTTGGCCAGCCGAAGGCTTTGATAGCTAAACAAAAACTAAATCAGCTTAACCCCTTTGTGGAGCTGATAACTTATACCCAAAGGATTGCCGTTGCCAATGCGCAGCAATTGATAAGCAATTTTGATGTGGTGATAGATGGTTCTGATAATTTCGCCACCCGCTACCTGGTAAATGATACCTGCGCAACCCTCGGCAAACCACTGATATTTGGCTCAATATTAAAATTTGAGGGACAGGTATCTGTATTTAATCATCTGGGCGGCCCCAACTATCGTGACATATTTCCGGAAGCACCGCCCGAGAACGAAGTGCCCAACTGCGCCGAAATTGGCGTTATTGGTGTGCTACCCGGCATAATAGGCACCTATATGGCCAACGAAGCTATTAAATTAATATGCGGCATAGGTGAGTTATTATCGGGTAAACTGTTAACCTTAAATGCGCTTGATAACAGCATCAGTATTTTCAAAATATCTGCCGCAGCACCATCACTCCCGGTCAACGCATCTCAATCAACTGAAAACAATAAAGTTATAAACGAGATCGATGCCAACACTGTTAAGCAATGGATGGAGGAAACACCCGACGAAATTTACCTGGTTGATGTGCGTGAAGATTATGAATTTGACGATGAAAATATCGGCGGAATAAACATCCCGCTTTATGAGCTGGAAGAACACATTAATAGCTTTCCATCCGGTAAAAAGCTGGTATTTATTTGCCAGACCGGGCAACGCAGTAAGATTGCTGCTCAGCAAACCCGGTCTTCTTCGGGCAGAGCGGCCTTCAGTTTAAAAGGGGGTATTAACGCTTTTAATTTTTAAAACGCGATTATGCAGTATTATCAATATTGTTCGGTATTAACCATTGCCGGCTCCGATAGCGGCGGCGGTGCGGGTATTCAGGCCGATCTGAAGACATTTGCTGCGCTGGGCTGCTATGGCACATCCGCTATTACTGCTATCACCGCACAAAATACTTTGGGGGTAACTGATATTCATGTTGTTCCACCGGCAACGGTACAAAATCAGATCAGTGCAGTGATGGACGATATCCGGCCTTCGGCAGTCAAGATCGGTATGCTGCCCAATGCCGAAACTGTGCGGGTAGTAGCTGATACTTTAAAAAGTTACGAACCGGTACCGATCATCCTCGACCCTGTTATAAGCTCAAGCAGCGGGAAACAACTGGCAAGTAATGAGGCATTGCTTGCAATGAAGGAGCTACTTTTTCCAGTTGTTACTCTGCTTACGCCCAATCTAAATGAAACAACTCGACTAATTGGTATACAGATTGATAATATTACCTATATGATAGAGGCGGCAGAAACATTATTAAACTTAGGTTGCCAGGGCGTTCTTGTAAAAGGCGGGCACTTAGATGGTTCTGAACTCTATAACGTATATGCTGATCAGCAAGGTAAAAGAGAAACTTTTGCATACCCTTTTATCAAATCATTAAATACACATGGAACAGGTTGTACGCTGGCTTCGGCTATCGCAGCTTATATAGCCCGAGGGCATTCTATAACCGAAGCCATTGCTTCGGCCGGGGTATACGTTAATATAGCCATCAAAGAAGGTCAGAATGTAAAAACCGGCGAGGGGTATGGACCTCTGAATCATTTCTTTAAGCCTCGTAAGCTGGCGAAACTCGATTGCTGAAAGCCTATATAACTGCGGGGCAGGAAAGTATGCTTTTACACCATGGCCTAAATTGTATAATTTATGTCCTTTCAGACAATTTACAATTTCTCTAAATTTGGGTATGGAAGAAGCCAATGGACATCCGGATAAAAAGTCAATCATCATTGTAGCCATGACGGCTAACATGCTGCTTAATTTTTCTGGCCCTGCTGACGTATTTATCAATGCCGACAGGTACCTCGAAAGTTGCGATATTTTAGATGGTTATGACGTTAAAGTAGTAGCTCCTACTTCAGATAAAAAATTGGATACCGCTGCCAGAATGAGCATAAATTGCGAACTATGTGTAGCCGATATTCAAAACCCCATTGATACCCTGATCATAGCCGGTAATGATTCCAGGGAAGCCAGTCAGCCTGGTTTAACCGAATTTTATGTTTGGTTAGCTACACGAAACGAACATAACACACGCCGTATAGCCTCAATTTGTGGCGGTGCGTTTGTTTTAGCAAAAGCCGGGATCTTAAACGGACGAAAAGCAACTACACATTGGCAATCGAGCGAGCGGCTAAGTAAAACCTACCCGAACATTGAAGTTAATGCCAATCCGTTTTTTACCAGAGATGGCCATGTTTACACTTCGGCCGGCGTCTCATCTGGCATTGACCTGGCACTGGCCCTGGTAGAACAGGATTACAACAAGGATATCGCTGTTAGTGTGGCTCGCAAACTGGTTTTCTATTTAAGCCGGCCGGGTTTTCAGTCGCAATTTGGCAGTCTGTTACCTGTTTACGAACGAGAGCACATTGGCCAAAGAACCCAGAATTGGATCGCCGGGCATCTGAACGAAAAAATGGATGTTAACCAGATTGCTGAGCAAATGAATATGAGCACCCGTAACTTTACCCGCGTGTTCCACCGCGAAACAGGGATGCCACCCGCTAAATTCGTTGAAAAATTGCGGGTTGAAGCTGCGCGGAAATGTTTAGAAGATTCTGATATGCCTCTTGAAAGAATTGCAGAGTCATGCGGTTTGGGTGGTTTGGTATCCATGCGCCGAATTTTTTTGAGGCATTTAAATACAACCCCATCTGATTATCGCCGGGCTTTCAGAACATCGCTACGTGATTTTGGCATTGAAAGCCTGATCGCACCATAAGCTACATTGGCCGGCATTATATAACTATTCAAAGCAACTTATTGAAAACGCAGTTCCCAGGAAATCAGCGTAACAGATAACTCATGCCTATACTTTTTTAACAACATAAATTTTAATAATATGAAAATCGCCATTAATGGATTTGGCAGGATCGGTAGAATGACCCTGCGTGCTTTACAGGACAAAACAAATATAGAGGTAGTTGCCATCAACGACCTCACAGATATTGGTACACTCGTACACTTATTAAAATATGACACTGCTCACAGCCGCTTTCCAGGCGAGGTAAGCGCGGATGGTGATTATATTATTGTTGGTACAAAGCGCATTAAACTGTTGAGTGAAAAAGATCCGGAGAAACTACCCTGGAGTGAATTAGAGATAGATGCAGTCATCGAGTCAACCGGAAGATTTACAGACAAAAAATCTGCCGAATCCCATCTTAAGGCCGGCGCTAAAAAGGTTTTGATTACTGCTCCAGCAACCGGTGGTGTTAAAACCATTGTGCATGGTGTAAATAACGATTTGATCGGGGGCGATCGGATTTACTCAACCGCCTCTTGTACAACCGGTAGCATTGCGCCTGTATTGCATATCCTGGACAAAGAGTATGGCATCGAATCGGGCTACATGGTTACTGTACATGCTTTCACCGCCGATCAAAACCTACAGGATGCGCCTCATAGAGACCTGCGCCGTGCCCGTGCCGCAGCCTATAATATTATTCCAACAACCACTGGTGCAGCTAAAGCAATTGGGGATGTATTGCCGAACCTTAAAGGGAAACTGGATGGCTATTCATACAGGGTTCCGGTAATTGACGGTTCAATTGTTGATCTCTCTATCAACCTGCAAAAGGAGGTTACCGCCGCAGAGATCAATGCAGTATTAAAGCGCTATGCAGAAAGTTCGCTTAAAGGTATTATGCAATATACTGAAGAACCGTTTGTATCTTCTGATATATTAGGGAATCCGCACTCTTCTATTGTAGACGGCACAATGACCAAAGCCATCGGAAAACTGATCAAGGTTGTTGCCTGGTATGACAACGAGGTTGGGATTTCTAACCGGATATCTGAACTAATTGCCGAATTGTAACTTCTCGCTGGTTGATCAAACCATCTACCTATGCAAATCATTCTTAAATTGATAGAAAAGGCCGTCTCGAATGCAATATTTCGAGACAGCCTCTTTTATTACCGGCTCAAATGGCCATTAAGCAATGTTTCCCAGTCTTTCGCCTGTTTTTCAAATTGTTTCAATTTCATTTCATTATCCTGAAATTGCTGATAAAATGGAAGAGTATCGAGCACCCTGTTTTGTGCGTCGGCTATTTGTAAGGAAATTGAACGCACCGAAGTACCGTTCATGGTCTTCAATACATAAGTTCTCACTGCTTTTGTAAGGTTATATACCACTACTTCGGATTGAGCAAGATCGGCCAGCAATAATATCTTACTTGGGCTGGCCCAACCTATTATCTTATTGTGAACCGGTTCATACCTTGTAAGTTCAAGGCTAAGGTCGGCTGCTTTGTGCAATAACCTATCTTTTAACAACGCTTGTTGCGCTCGTTTTGAGCGTTTGGTAATAATATAAAATGGCACACTGAAAAGTGCGATCACTCCTCCTGCTATCAGGGAGTTTTCTAAAATATGAGTCATACTAAAATTTTCTAAATAAGTTTAAAAGAAGCCGGATGCTTCGTTAATTCAGGCAGAAAGCTTTAGTAACATCACCAAAAAACATGGAAGGGAAACAGCATCAGTAAGATCCTGCGAGGTATTTGGCTATTGCGCAAGACTATATTACTGGCACGCGCACCATCAGGAACACTAAACAGATTAGCAAGTTGGTCTGCAACGCAGGCCGGATGTGAAATAAAATGCGTTAGGGGCGCCTCGCTAACTAAACCAGAAGTCAAAGAGATTTCCTCTGCAAGACTTTCAATATGGAGGTAAAGGTGTTGTTTTACGATGTGCCTGGGTACTTGAGTTTTCTCCGCACGACCGCCAGCCTTCGCTGTAAAAGCGAAGAATAGCAAACCGGTTACCGTAAGCAATTTAAATAATCTGTAAAACATCTGAAACCTTAATTTTTACGTGTCCTCGCCTCTTCAAGATCAAGTTCGCGCTCCCTTGCCCTGATCAAGTGATCGGCAAACTCCTTATTTCGGTGCATCTTTTTCAACTCGCCGCGCCTGATCTCAATAATCTCTAACAACATTTGCCGGTAATCGCGAATAAAAGCCGGTGTTTGTTCATCACCGTTCAATTGCTTTTCGGCTATTTCGGCCATACGCTCGTATTTTTCTTTTACCCGCCGAAACAGTGGCTTAGCATCGATCTCCTGGCTGCAATTATCATCAAGATAAGCGATGACCGCCGTGGCTAAACGGTGCCTGATCTGTTGTTCCTGGCTGCTATCATTTTCTATAACTTCCAGTTTAAGCACCCGCAATAGTAACGGCAGGCTTAAACCCTGTAGTACAAGCGTAAATAATATAACCGCGAAAGTGATAAACAGGATCAGGTTACGATGCGGGAAAGCAGTTCCATCTGCAAGCGTCAGCGGAATGGCAAGCGCCGATGCGAGCGAAACTACTCCCCGCATGCCGCTCCATCCAATTACAAACACAGGTTTCCAGCTAAGCGGCCCTTCCTTTTCTACAATCCGGCGGCTAAACAGTCGCGGCAAATAAGCTGAAGGAAAAACCCAGATCAGCCTGACAATTATCGACAGCACGCTGATCGCTACCGCGAAAACAATACAGTCGGACAAAGAGTAATGCTCAATTCCATGGATTATACCTGGTAATTGCAGACCAATCATGATGAATACCACACCATTCAATAAAAAGATAGCCGCATTCCATACCGTAAGCGTTTGCAGGCGGGAGTCGTAAGAAAAAATATCAGATGAGCGGAAGGATAGAAAAAGCCCTCCGCTAACAACCGCCAGCACGCCCGAAAAATGAAAATGCTCTGCTAAAAGGTACATCAGGTAGGGAGCAATGAGCGTTAGCGCCGTATCAATACTTGGTGTAGTTGGCAAAAATCGGTGGATAGCATAAACCACATGCGCTATAGCCAGACCAATCAATACGCCCATGATAACTACAGAAAAGAAACTGCCCGTTGCCTGCCAGAAAGTAAATTGCCCGGTAAAGATCGCTACCAGCGCAAAGCGAAAAACGATAAGACTTGATGCATCATTAACCAGGCTCTCTCCTTCCAGTATGGCAACAATCCGGCCTGGCACCTTCAGATCCTTAAATACGGAAGCTGCCGCTACCGCATCTGGCGGTGAAATTATCCCCCCCAGCAAAAAACCAAGCGCCAGAGAACAATCAGGAATAAGCCAATGTGCAAAAAAAGCAATAGCCGTAGCCGTAAAGATAACCAACCCGAAAGCCAGGAGACTTATCGGGCGGCGCAACCGCCAAAACTCGGCCCAGGAAGTGTTCCATGCGGCCGAATATAATAATGGTGGCAGGAATACCGCAAATATGATATTGGGATCCATCTTTACAACGGGAACGCCGGGAATAAAGCTGATCACTAATCCCGCCAGAACCAACAGTATCGGGTACGACACCTTTAGTTTATTACTAAGCAAGGCCAGCATGGATGTGGTGAACAGCAAAGCAAGCACAACAAGCAAATGATCTTGTATCATTGTGTTAAATTATTGCGTGATCAATTTCAACATCTGACAAAGACACAAAGCGGACTTCCTCTTTATAGTTAATCCAAATTCCGGTCCAACCGTTACTGTCATAGCCAAGAAATTCGGCCTGGGGCGATTGTGGATCAAGTCCTTCAAATGGTTTTCCGACATAACGCAGCAGCGTTCCTGCCGTTAAATGTTGTTTATTCATCGATTTTCTTTTATGGTAAAAAAATAGGTTTTTAAGATCTTTAAGCCACGGGCTTCCAGATCTTGAAAACATTTTCGTAGCGGCTGCCGCTATCTCTGATCAGCAAAGCGATATCTTCCTGTCTTTCGGGAAAATATTTTTCTACCAGTCGCTGTATCCGCAGCAGGATCGCGCCCAGCCTGGACTCGATTGCCGCTAACGGCATCTTGACTTTAATGATCATATCCTGAAAATAAACTTCAGCTTCCTCCCGAAGTTCTCTTTCCAGCATGGCCGCTACTTGTGCATGAAATTTCCTTTTCAAATTTCTTTTCATAACGCCGGCTTAATGCGATAATAAATTGGTCAATAAATTGAGGTTGAATGGCATTATAGTTTATCACAGAAGTATAAACGTTAATACACAGAACATATCAATGACTACCAGAAGGCGTGAAAAGGATACAGGAGAAACCTGTGATATAGAATCTTATATATAGATGAAATTTGGGGCGCATTGGCAAATGCCGGGTATTGGAGATTATCCTGCTGTATTATCGCAGCTTCCGCATGTAAATCCTGCGAATAATTCAGTTGTTGCTGAAAATTAAACCCTGTATGTAATACCTCACCGCAAAGCTCTGCCGCTAATTGCCTTGCATCCTTTAGAGCTGCGGTTTTCAGCGTAAATGAGTGAGTGGTTGAAGTTTGTGCGGCATACAACCTGCTTGTTAATCCTGAAAGGATAAACACGGTTAATATTCCGATAAACAACTTCAAGCCCTTTGACATGTATACAAATATAACAGAATATTTGAAAGTTTTACCACTTCAGGCACCAGCGAATTCCTTGCGACACTGATACAGGAGCATATTAAACCAGTCATGATGCTTACATTTGCATTGAAAAACTTGGACACCCTATGAAGAAAATAGGATTTTTATCATTTGGCCATTGGTCTAATCATCCCTCTTATGAAACCCGTACAGCAGGCGACACCTTGCTGCAGTCGATTGACCTGGCTGTTGCTGCCGAAGAAATCGGAATTGATGGTGCTTATTTCCGGGTACATCATTTTGCGCGCCAATTGGCCTCACCATTTCCTTTGCTTTCGGCTATCGGCGCCAAAACAAGCAAAATAGAGATCGGAACGGGAGTTATCGACATGCGGTATGAAAACCCGCTATATATGGTGGAAGATGCAGGCGCCGCCGATCTGATCTCGGGAGGGCGGCTGCAATTGGGCATCAGCAGGGGTTCGCCGGAGCAGGTGATCGATGGTTGGCGTTATTTCGGTTATGAACCTGCTGAGGGAGAAACCGATGCCGATATGGGACGCAGAAAGGCTTTGGAGTTTTTGGATAAAATACAAGGAGTCGGATTTGCACAACCTAACCCATACCCTATGTTTCCGAATCCCCCTGGCTTATTGCGCCTCGAGCCTCATTCCCCCTCGCTGCGCGAGCGGATCTGGTGGGGAGCAGCCTCCAACGCAACTGCTATCTGGGCAGCGGAAAAAGGTATGCACCTGCAAAGCTCTACCCTGAAATATGACGAAAGCGGTAAACCATTTCACATCCAGCAGGCCGAACAGATCAGGCTATATAAAGAGGCCTGGAAAAAAGCAGGACACAGCCACGAACCAAGAGTTTCGGTCAGCCGTTCCATTTTTGCACTGGTAACCGAACAGGACCGGTATTATTTTGGACAGCAAGCAAAAGCGACTGATAGTTTCGGCTATATAGAAGCTGATAAAAGGGCGATCTTTGGAAAAAGTTATGCTGCTGAGCCAGATCAGCTTATCAAGGAACTGGCCCATGACGAGGCCATCCAGGAAGCCGATACATTGCTTTTAACCATACCTAACACACTTGGGGTGGATTATAACGTACATGTGCTGTCGGCTATTTTAGAGCATGTTGCACCTGCACTCGGCTGGCGATAATAATCAACCCAGCATTTTGTTTTCATCAGCGCCAGCAAGTCTCTGCCGGCGCTGCTATATTGCCCTTCTTCATTTCCTGATCATATAAACACAAATGCTTCTGCCATTTAGTTATTCATGCTTATTAAATTGTTAGCTTATGACCTACATTTTTTTGTTCCGAATGATAGTATAGGTGCCTGCGCTAAGTTTAATTGCGCTATATCCCTCCCTTTGCCATTGCGGTTCTATAGCCAATTGTGCCGCTGTAGGAAGGTGATCATCAATTTTAACTTCGACAGAGGAAGATGCCGGTAATCGAACAATTGCTGTTGTACCGTTTGGAACATTGATGTTCATTACAAAACCGTCAGTATTGTTTTTAAATGATGACTTAATCAATCCCCGGATGGTAGGTACCGATATCGACGCCGATTCGAATGATGCCGGAGATGGCTCTATCAAAAAGGTTTTAAAGCCTGCTTCCAATGGTGAAATACCACAAAGCTTCTGTGCAATCACAATCTGCGCTCCGCCGCTCCACGCGTGATTGGTCGTCCCTCCACCAAAACCTTCCTCTCCAATCCCCCAACCCTCAAACAGCGTTGAATAGTTTGGATTATTCACCATAGATGCAAATCGCCTTTTTGTTCGTTCCAGTGCATATTCACCTTCACCCATCGTAAACAACGCTTCCATTACATATTTTTCCATGTAGGGACTGGCATGAAACTGCGTTTTAAATAGCCTGGCTATCTTCTTGTATTTGGATGAGTCGGCAATTCCTGATATAACGGCCAGTGCCTGTACCCGATCATCTGTTTCCTCTTTATATAGCGGCGATCGGTAAGCGTCACCGTCCCAGCATTTATTGTAAGCTAACTTAAGTTTCGCCATAATGGTGCGATAAACATTGGCATCCTCGCGAAAACCGAGCAGATCGGCCATTTTCGCGGCACCGTCAAGGGCCATGTAATGCCATCCCGCCTGGATTAGCCGGATGTCCTTATTATCGCCCCAATCTCCCCAAAGCCAGCCGCCCTGGCGTGTCATAGTCAACCCTTCTGAGTCGGTTTTCCATAAAGCAAGATATTTCTTTACAGCGGGATACACATCTTCAATAGTTTTACGGTCCCCTGTATTCAGGTAATAATTCCAGAAACCATAGTCACCGATACTGGCCAGCATTTGGTCTGCTAATTCAGTATCATAGTTACCGGGTATTGGCGAAAACAGCACACTGTCTTGCCGTTCCCAGCCGGCTAATTGATGGATGGCCTTTGTCATTAAAGCATGTGTGGAAGTTGAGTACGTATAAAAACTCTCTCCCATTAACAACACCGCATCCCCCCACCACTGAGCACGTTCCCGGTCGGGACAATCAAAAAAATTATCGCGCATGTTAATGTAAAGCGTGCGTTGTGCTTTTTTCCAATAAAGGTTATAAAAACTGTCGCTGCACTCGAATTTTCCTTCCGGCGTTGCATTGTAGCCTGTTTCACGGTATTTGACAGATAAAACCTTGACACTATGCGGAACATTAACCATTATGGCTTCACCGTTCATCCATCCGAACGACTCGTATTCCTGAAGCCCTTTTTTGGTGATGTATTCTGCCCTTATATTATCGGTGCCACCAGCCCCGGAATGATCGGTATTGATTGACAATAGTTTACCGCCTAACGCGTCGGCTATTTTAATAACAGGGGTCATCTGCATATTATACGGCAAACGTGCAACAATGGTGTCCATAGTTTTACCGTAACGCCGCTCAAACTTTGCCTCTTTGATGCCGAAGTCTTTCCACTGGGGTATCGGCCGCTCCATCAGTTTATTCCATGGCGCATCTCCCCAAACGCCGATTTCAGCAGCAGGAATAAATCCGGGCATTGAATATAACGGGGCTACCTGCCAGCCGGTAAGATCTTTGCGGGCATCAAACCGTATGTTCGACTCGGAAAGCCGGAAATTTGGATCCGGTTTTGAGGCCGTACCATAGGCCGGATGGACGCAGCAGCGCCACGTATGATCACTGAACAACTCATATTTCCCGGCGCTCATATAGAAAAGAAGCCCGGAACGCCCACTATCTTTATGAGAAAAGCCATCTTTACCGAAATGCCAAAGCAATAAGGCTATTTGGTTCTTCCCACGTTTAAGATAGGCGGCAATATCAACCTTATCATAATAAGAATCACGTGGGTTTGGCCCACGCTTCAACCCACCCTCAAATATGGCCAGCTTTCCATTTATCCATAACCAATACTTAGTATCGGCACTAATGATAACCGGAGCTTCTCGGGGTGCCTCCGTCAGCACAATATCTTTACGGAAAGCAATCCAGGTGTTGGGTTGATTTGCATTTTTATCCGCAGAGGATATCCAGTGCAATTCCGGGTATTTTTCCTGGGCATTCCCTGTGAGAACTAAAACACCTAAAACAACAGTTATCAATAATCGCTTTATTGCATCCATAAATATTAATCGGGCGGTATCTGATTGGTTTAGACAATAACAAGCCCGGGCTTTCATACCCGGGCTTGCTCAAATTCAGGTTAAATATCAGTATTAATAACCAGGATTTTGGGTAAGATTTGGATTAGTGTTAATTTCCGCTTGCGGAATAGGATATAGTTCGTATTTGGTATTATAAGTACCTTTTACGCCACTAAACACCTGGCTTGCCGACATGCCGGCGATCTCATTCTGCAAAGTTCCCCAGCGGCGGATATCGAATACCGTGGTATAATCGCCCATCAGTTCCAGCTTACGTTCCAGTCGCACCCTTGCTTCCATATTATCGGCATCGGTATACGGGGAGGCCCCTGCCCTGGCGCGAACACGGTTGATCAGCAGTAACGCATCAGAAAGGTTACCTGTTTCAATTTCGGCCTCGGCCAGGCAAAGGACAACGTCCGAAAAACGCATCATGATCAGATCTGTCGAGTAACCCCAGGGCGGTGAACCCGCCGGACGCGCGGTACGATCGTATTTACCAAAGGCAATACCCGAATTGATGGCCTGGCTGGCAAAAATGGCGTGATTATTCGTATCGATATAGCGCAACCTGGTTGGGTTATAAATAATGCTGTCGCCCTCGTTGGCGTTATTACCTGTATGCACCGTTTTATAGCGGCTGATCATCGTTAAATCCCTTCTTTTGTCTTTGCCCTCATACAATTGATAAAACGCATAGGTTAAGCCAAAAAAGGTTTGCTCATCGCCGCTGGTGTAGCCATTAGGCAGGGAGAAAAACGGATTAAGGTTTGCGCTGGTATTGCTTGAGCTGTAAAAAAAGCTAAAAGCCAGTACCACCTCGGCGTTCTTTTTATTGGTGATGGAATAAACATCGGCAATGTTGTTTAGCAAACCGAAATTATATTTTGCTTCGCCGGCGCCGCCTACCACTTGCTTCAATACATCCACAGCTTTTTGATAGTATGCAGTTTGGCCAAGCGGCTTGCCTGCCATTGTTAAATATACTTTGCCCAACAACGCTTTGGCGGTTCCGGCGGTAACCCTACCAGCGTCGGTAGCGCTACGGGTATCAGGCAGTTCGCTTGCAGCATAAAGCAAATCGGCTACGATAAAATTGTAGGTATCCTGTACAGATGCCCTTTTGCCATAGATAAGATTGGTTTGCGACAACGAGGTTATTTGCTGATCGATAATTGGCACGCCACCAAACAATCTCACCAAATCGAAATAAGCAAACGCTCTTAAAAACCGGGCCTCAGCGATATACTTATTGACAATGGAAGTGTCGCTCACAGCTTTGGTGGCATTTCCGATAACGGTATTTGCACGTGCAACGCCCGCGTAATCCTGTGCCCAGATCTGATCAGCCTCACCGGCCACCATTGACTGAGGCGTACCAACAAAGCCATTCTGATCTGTACAAAAGGCGTCGCCATAAAAAGCTGCCGTACTATACTGATGCCCGCTCTCGTTCAAACAGAAACGGTACCAGGTGGTAAAATAAGCGTTTGTATAATTTTGATAGATGCCGAGAGTAGCTTCCTTAAGGCCTGTTTCGCTGTTGAATACTTCCGAGCTGGACAGCGAAGAATACGGTGTCTCCACCAGGTTCTTTTTACATGAGGAACTGCAAATGGCTAAGCCTGCAATTACCACTATTATATATTTAAATTTCATATCGATTGCTTTTTGGGGTTAGAAATTAGTAGAAAAACCTATGGTGTAGGTACGATAGCCTGCGTATGCTCCATAGTCTATGCCCTGTTGTAACAGCGACTGTCCGTATGAACCAATTTCCGGATCGGCACCGGTATATTTGGTGATGGTGAAAAGGTTGGTACCGGTTACAAACAAGCGGGCGTTTTTCAGGATATTGTTTTTTGGCAGGTACCACGAAACAGTAGCCGATTTTAGCCTGAAATAACTGCCGTTCTCCAGGTAAGACGAGTTCAGATCGGCAATCGGTAAGCTTTTCTGGATGCCCGGGTAGCGAGGGTTGTTAGTTGGATTTGTCGGTGTCCAGCGATGGGCGTACCAGTCAGCAGTTTGATTAAAGAAGATGCCCGAATAATCAGCCGTACCATCACTCAGGTAAAAACGGGTAAGGTTAACGATGGAGTTGCCCTGTGAGCCGGTGAAGAACAAATTCAGACTGAAGTTTTTGAAGCTGATATCGTTATTCCAGCCGTAAGTAAAATCGGGGTTCGATTTACCCAGCACCCGCATATCGTCGCTATTGATCTGACCGTCGCCATTCACGTCGGCAAATTTCCACTGACCGGCAATCTGACCACTTGCCGCACCTGGGTAAGGATATTTAGGCACGCCATTCACAATATCGCCGGTTTGAACCAGTCCGGCAACTGTATAGCCATAAAACAACCCGATTTCCTGCCCCGGCTTCAAGATACCAGACACACCGCCCTGCAGGTTACCGCCTAACGACACGTATTGCGGCGCTGTCAGATCGCCCAGATTAAGCAGCACGTTTTTATTATGCGAGATGGTTACTTTAGTGCTATAACGGAAAGCTCCACTTGAGACGATATTTGCATTCACGGTTGCCTCTACACCGCGGTTACGCATTGAACCGTAATTATCCTCAACCGATCCGAAACCTGTTTGGTTAGGCAGTGATCTTGGTTGCAGAAGGCCGTCGGTTTCTTTGTTATAATAATCGAAGCTTACACTGAGTATACTTTTGATCAGACTGAAATCCAAACCGACATTGAGCTGCTTTGTACGCTCCCATGACAGGTTTGCGTTGCCCAACGTGGCCGGATAAAGCGCCGTATTAATAGTATTGGTAGTACCTGTTTGATAAAAGGCATTGCCGTATTGCGCCAGCGACGAGTAAGGCTGAATAGCCTGGCTGCCTGTTTCGCCGTAAGAAGCCCTAAGCTTGGTGTTCGAGATCCAGTTAAACTTTTTCATAAAAGTCTCATTGCTCAGGTTCCAGGCTAAACCAATCGCCGGGAAAACACCGTATTTTTTATTTTCGGCAAAAGACGAAGCACCGTCATCTCGCACTGAAGCATTCAGCACATAGCGGTCTTTATAAGTATAATTGGCCCTTAAAAACGCCGATTGAATAACCTTTGCTTCTTTAAACGAGCCAGTGCTTTGAATTTGGGCACTGCCGATATTGTAAATACCAAAGGAAGGAATGTCGTAGCCCGAGGTTGATGTGTTCAGCATCTCCACAGTATTATGGTTATATTCAACACCACCAGTAATGTTTACGTTATGACCGCCTTTGAATTCCCTGCGGTAATCCAGATAGGCATTGGCATTGTAGTTGTAGGTATTGGAAATGTTATTGATGCCGGACCCATTGGTGTTATAACCCGATGCAGTTGTTGCCGGAAAGAACACTTCCCTGTGCGACAGGTTTTGGTTGGTACCCAGGTTAACAATCAGCTTAAGGCCTTTCGCAATTTTGAAATCATTCTCAATATTGGCAATCGTGAAGTCGCTATACAGGTTATCAGTCTTCTGCTGAAGTTCAGTAACCGGGTTTGAGAAAATATTGCCATCGGTAAAGCCAGGGATACCCTCGCCATTGAAGCCACTGTAATCAACCGCAACAATCGGCGAAGCCCTCAACGCGTCAAGGATAACACCATCGGAGCCTGGGAAACCATTTGAAAGCGTAATGGCCCTCGATGTTTTTTGGCGGGTGAGTGATAATTGTGCTTTAACGGTGTACCAGTTATTCACGTCGCTGCTTAGGTTAGCGCGTAACGAAGCACGGTTGTTTTGCGAAGCGAGAACGGTACCCTTATCAGTCAGATAATCGCCTGATAAATAGTAGGAGGTCTTTTCGTTGCCGCCGGAAATGTTCAGGGTATTATCTTCCCTAAAGGCAGTACGGGTGATGGCTTTATACCAGTCGGTAGAAGAATTAAGCTGATCGATAGCTTCCTGGGTGAACGGCGCAGGGAGGCTTTGCAATTGGAAACCCTGGTTAACTACGTCGGCAAATTGCTTTTAGTTCATCATTGGATAAGGATTCTTTGCTACACCAAAAGTGGTTTTATTCACGTATTCGATCTTCTGATCCTTACCACTCCCCGATTTTGTTTTGATCAGGATAACACCATTAGCGCCCCTTGAACCGTAGATGGCAGTCGCAGCTGCATCTTTTAAGATGGTCATACTTTCAACATCGTTGGGGTTTAATCCGTACAGGCCACCGAGCTGCTGAGTGCCCATGCCTCCGGCTTCTGCGTAAGGTGGCATCGGGAAACCATCAACCACGTACAAGGGCGTATTGTCGCCGCTTAATGAATTGTTACCGCGGATCCGCACAACGGCGTCGGTTCCAGGTTGCCCGGACAGCTCTGTTACCTGCACACCGGTTGCTCGCCCCTGCAAAGCCTGGTTCACATCGGTGATCACCGCATCCTTGAAATCCTTTACGGAAACAGTAGAGGTAGACGACGCTACGTTTGTTTTACTGGCCGACCCGTAACCCAATACAACAACTTCGCTCAACGAATTTGGATTATCCTGTAGGGCGACATTGATGATTGCCTGGTTGGCTGTCCTTTCAACAGGTGCATAACCTATAAAGCTAAAAACCAGCACCGCCCCCCTTTTAACTGTTATCGCGTATTTACCGTCGGTACCAGTTGAAATACCCTCTGTTGAGTTTTTCACACGCACAGAAACACCGGGAAGCGGTTTGCCGCTCACGCCATCAGCAACGGTACCCGATACTTTAATGGTTTGCTGTGCCGAAGCATGTGTTCCGCATATAATCAGCACCAACAGTGTGGCCATCCTACCCCACTTAAGCGGACTTTTAAAAAGGGCAAAGGGATGCGAAACCTGCGCTATCAGCGTGGATAACGGAAATCCCGGATTGAATTTGTAAAATTTTCTCATAAATTTTTCATGCCTGGGGCATATTAAAGGTTAATAATTGGGTTTGCAGATTAACTGCGTACCGCATGCGGCTAATCAGTAACGAACATATCACATAACGGCTGGTAATCCGTCCCACGCTATCCCATGTTTTACAAATTTCCATGCTGAATAAATCGGTGTTTAAACGCCAAAAACTAACATAAAAAGCCCATTTAATGAAAACAAATAATGATTTCGCGACTGATTACAGGATACCTGTTTCACACCGGCGGTGAATAGAAAAGGAAAAGAAAAAATCCAAAAGCGATCTACCTGACTAACAAGCGATTGATTACTTAATCAGCAATCCGCAGATAAATTGGGCATACCACCTCACCAGATAGTCGTTAGGGTGATTGATATTGTTGCCGGTCATGTCCTGATAGCTTTTGTACCGCAATAAAGTGCTGTGCACACCGGTCATATCGGCTATTACAATGCCATTTACAGCAAGTTTATCGAGCTCTGCTTTGTAGGACGATTGCAGCCCACTGAAAACCGAAAGCGGGTTCGCCAGTATCGGCGCAATTAAAATAAACTCAGCACGAGGTTTTTTAACCCGGACGGCATCGATAATCCCTTTAATTTGGTTCCGGTAAACATCAGGCGATATTTTCGCAGTGCCATCGTTCATTCCAAAACCGATGATCACCAAATCGGGGTTTTCGGCAACTACCCTCGTCTGTACCGAATCCAAACCCCATTCAGCAAGCTTTCCCGGGACAGAGGTATTGGCGTAGCCGACATTATTGCCGTAATGACGGCGTAGGTTGTATATCACCTGATCCGGCCAGCTCGGCATATAAGGCGGAGCACCTTCGTAACCACTTGCATTGGAACCGGTCTCAATACTATTACCGTAAAAAACGATCTTAATTTTTTTGCGGGCGTTTAACAGCATACCGGTATTGGGCAATTTACTGGCGGAGTATTGCGGCACCGGCCCTTTCCATTTTTCACCTCTATCTTTAATGTAGGTAACAGATATTTGCTTTGAAGCGAAATAGGATCCCTCAGCAAATAAAATATAAGTGCCCTGCGCCTTCCCGCTAAACGAGTTGCCAGGTTTGGGTTTATTAAAAACCAAGCTATCCTTAGTAAAAAATGGAACAGTTGAATTTATGCCGAAGATCAGCCTGCCATTCTTATAATCCCAGTCTTTCCCTTGCTGAAACGTCTTACTATAATTTGTCGCCTTTACTGATAATATTTTTTTTGCCTTAAAAAGCAGCGGTGCAGAGGCAGTATCACCTTGCCTAATGACCTGTACGGTTTCATCAACAATGGTATCAGTTTTCCAAAATGGTTTGCTGTAGGTATTCAGATCGATATATTTTACCCATGCTTCACTGGCTGTATTCTTATCGCCCGGCTTTTGCTGCGCCGAAACATTGTTAACATTTAACAACAACATTACGGTAAGCCATTTAATATCGAAAATACGGTTCTGCATAGGATTATTTGCGGATTAGTGCTGCAATGATAATTGGTGTAGACAAGGTCGGCAACCTTCGCCATCCCATACCATCTTCAAACCCCATCCTATTTACCGGTTAAAACCAACTGATTTTGTTCGCGGTATTCCTTTGGCGAACACATGTAAACCTTTTTAAACTCGCGGTAAAAATGGGACTGATTATTAAAGCCGGTCTGGTAATAAACCTCTGATACCGTCAACGAAGTGGAGCGTAGCAGCAAGGCCGCATATTTCAACCTCAGGTGCTTGATCAGCTCAAAGGGCGTCATATTGGTAAAGGCTTTGATCTTGCGATAAAAGGTCATTTTGGTCATAGCCAGGGCTGTTTCGAGGTAACTTGCGTCGAAATCCGGATTGGAGATATTTTCGTTGATCAGATCGACAACCCGGTTCAGGAAAGTTTTGTCATCGGCTTTGAGCACCGCATCATTTTCAAGCAAGCGCTGATCGTCTTTTTTAAAGAACATCTGAATGCGCTCGTGATATTCAATCAACTGTTTGATCTTGTTTAACAGTTCGGTTGCAGTAAAAGGCTTGGCGATGTAAGCGTCCGCCCCGGCTTCGTAGCCATCCACCCGCTGATCGGCCGATGACAAAGCCGACAGCAGCACAAACGGGATATGGCAGGTTTCCAATGTATTTTTGATGATCGAGCAAAGCTTCAGGCCGTCCATCTTATCCATCAAAACATCACTCAATATCAGGTTCGGGATGATCTTTTTTAGGATATCCAACGCCGCCTGGCCGTTTTCGGCTTCATAAACAATATAAGTTTCCTGCAAGATTTCGCGGAGCAGATGCCTGATGGAGGGCTCATCCTCGATAATAAGGACGGTCTTTTTCTCGCTATTGGACAGATCTTCAATCAAAGCCAGGTCGTTATTGATCGTTACACGATTTTCCATCACCTGCTGCGCCCCAATCGCAGCCTCAACCAGGGAAGATGGCTGCACAAGTGACTTAGGTTCGGTATAGGCGGTCGATGCACCTGCTTCCAGATTTAATGGAAGCACCGCTTCAAAATAGATCCACTGATTTTCGACTTTTACACTGATGCCGCCGCCGAGTAACTCCACCAGCTGCTTACAAAATGCCAACCCAATACCCGAGCTGATTTTAGTATCATCAGACTGGTTTAGCGTATAAAACTGTTCAAAAAGCAGGTGCAGCTGATCGGCCGGGCCATCATAATCAGAATTGGCCACCATTATCTTTAAGGTTTGGGTTGATGCATCCGCAGCAACACAGAATTCAATACTGCCATTTGGCCTGGTATATTTAAAAGCGTTCGAGAGCAAATTGAAAACGATCATTTCGATCTTATCCTTATCGCTATTGATCAGGATATCAGGAGTTATCGTTACGTCCAGGTGCAATGTTTTCTTCTCGCTGATGGGCTCAAACAGTTGCACGATCTTCTCCAATAATCCGGAGATATTGAAAGCAGATGAATGCACGGTCAAATGCCCCGACTCTGCTTTACGGAATTGCAACAGCTGATGAACACGATATTGCAAACGGAACGCCTCCTGGTTGGCGATCTGCAGGAAATTGCCGCCCTTATAGTTCGAAGTTTTGGCGTCATTTTTATAAAAGAAACGCTCTATCGATCCCAGGATCAGGGTGAGCGGGGTTTGCAGCTCATGGGTGATATTAGTGAAGAAATCCATCTTCTCCTGGTACAATTTCTTTTCCTTCACCCGGATCAGGTTCTCAACCATCAGCTTGTTTTTGATATCCTGACGCCCTTTTGTGATGCGGTAATAAATGTAGATGAGCCCAAGTACAATCAACCCATAAATGACCTTGGCAACAGTTGTAAGCCAAATATACTGACGGATCTCAACATGAAATACCTTCCGCGCATCTGACCATTCGCCCTGCCCGTTTGACCATTTGATATAAAAATTATAGTCGCCCGGCGGCAGATCATTGTAATTGACATCCGGGTTCGATCTCAATTCGCGCCAATCGGTATCATACCCCTTCAGGAGGCAGCGGTATTGGAATTTGATATTGGTATATCCATCCGCCGGCTGCACCTTAAGGTTGAAATAATTCTCATTTCGCAGCAATTGAAAATCCTTTGACTGTTCATCGCCACGAGGTTTAATTACCATCAATTGTATCCCATCCGATGTTTTACCGGCGATATTCAGATCGGTGACCAGCAGGTTCGACAGGTTTTTATCAATGGCAATTTCCGCAGGATTAAAATGGTTTAAACCGGCAATCCCACTAAAATATAACGCCCCCCGACTATCTTTAAATGCCGAATTATCACTGAATTCGGCGTTCTGCAAACCATCTTCCACATTATATTGAATAACCTGCAAGTCGCTGCCATTGATCTTTGCCAACCCGTGATTGGTGCTTACCCATATGTTGCCCGCATCATCTTCAAGGATAGCCTGCACATTATTGTTTGGCAAGCCGGTTTCGGTAGTGATCTGGTGAAAATCAGGCTTAGATTTAACCAATCCGTCCTTATTGATCCAGTATAAACCGTTGCTCGTCCCAACCCAAACGCGGTGCCTGGTATCCCAAAACAAAGAGTGAATATTATTGAGATTGGCTTTATCTGATCGCGGCACCAGGTTAACAGTCTTCCCGCTCTGTTTATCGAGCAAACATAAGCCGGCAAACCGATAACCAATCAGGATCTGATCGCCCACATCCAATAGCGCATTAATCAGGTTATTTCCCGACCTGAGAAAATGCCCACCGATATTAATATGCTGCAAATTGACCAGCTTAAATTTGCCACCGGCAAGTTTCTCTACCTTCAAACGTGCCAATCCGCCGTTATAGCCCACGTATATGGAGCTGTCTTTTTGCGGTAGTATGGCATGTGTCCTGAAAAAATCAGCATCCAGTTGAGTACCGGTTATTTGTAACCATTTAGTAAAGCTTTTTGAAACAGGGTCATAAATTGTAATCCCGTACGCATCCGAACCAATATAGAAATTACCGTCAAAGCCCTTCTTGATGGTATAATAGGAATTATTGGTTTTGTCAAAGCTGGAATTGACCGGCTTAATCACTTCAAATCGACTCTGCGGCGTTGCCGGATCAATTTCTTTGATGATGCCATTATACTTAGTTCCCAGCCACAATTCGTTTTCAACCTGCTGGATGGCCTGCACATTACTTTCGGATAAAAGCGAACCCTGTTTAATCTCATCGAGGCCAAACGTATTGGGTTGGCGTTTGATCTTGAACACACCTTTATCATCGGTGCTTACCCAGAGCGTGTTGCCGGCAGTTTCCGTTAATGAATTAACCTTTACATTTTTTAAATCGGGGCAGGATCGCAGCAGATCATCAACCGGCTTAAAATTACCGTCGTACTCTTGTATACCGTTGTATTGCCAGGTGATAAAATAGTGGCCCTGAAAATACTGCATCTCAGAAACGAAATGCTGTATTTTCTGCCGTTCCAAAACCTCAAAATCTTTGGTGATCTCAAATAGCTTGGTATCGGTCACTGCGAAAAATACACGGTGGTTAACGAGCTCAAAGATGTTAACGCTGTTATTAAAAATTCGTAACTGGTGATATATCTCACCTCTTTTTTCAAAAAGTCTTAAAATCCCGCCAAAACTCAAAGTCCACAGCCGGTCGTGGTCGTCCAGTTCAATCTTAGCGATCTTACCTACCGAAGCTTGGTCGAACTTAATCGGCACCATTGTGTCGTGCGCAAAATCATAATTGTACAATACTGTATCGAGCCTCAAACCGCAAATAATGGTTTTACCGCTGCCCACGGCGAGTATATAATCAGCGCTTTTCTTTTTGAGCTTGTCTTTATCCCCATTGTAAAAATAATGGGTCATAGATCCTTTCAGCTTGTCGTATTTCGTTATCCCTTCTTCGGTGCCTATCCATATGTGATGATAGGCATCCTCACGCACCCGGGTAACCACGCTGTTCACCAAACTGGATAACGATCGCGACTGATTGCTATTGAAAGCATAAAAGGAGATACCGTTGTAAACGTCCAGACCGTCATAGGTGTTCAGCCAAAGCAGCTTATCAGAGTCTTCATATACACCGTTTACGCTGTTATTGGCAAGCCCTGTTGTATTATCTAAATGCGTTATCACATAGTTGTGCTGCGCCCGTATCTGGTACGTACATGCTATCAGCAACAAAAAAATGATCGCTCTTTTCATAATTGATTGGCCTGGCTTAAAAATAGTGTTTTAGATGGAATAACGTGGTTTTTAACGAAAACAGCACATAAAATTTCCTTTCAGTTACCCACAGGCATAACTCTGTTACTGGTGTACATAACCGTTTCGGGCCCCTTAACTAAAATTGTTCAACCAATTAATACGCGAAACCTGGCGTCGTCAAACCCCAATTTTTGAACTATGAATTATGTAAACAATCTATCCAGGCATATCTGCGTGGACGAGTTTTCGGCAGTGCCAAAATATCTGCAGATCTCTAAATCGATCATCTCCGCGGTCGACACCGGCCGTATCAGCAAAGGCACCGTCATGCCTTCCATCAACGACCTCAGCGCCGAGCTTTGCGTTTCAAGGGGCACTATAGAGAAAGGCTACAAATATCTCAAAGCGATTAAAGCACTTAGCTCCTACCCGGGCAAGGGTTATTACATAGCCGATACCTGTTTCCGCAAGCAGAAAAAAGTATGCCTGCTGTTCAATAAACTAAGTGCCCAGAAAAAGATCATCTACGACTCGTTTGTCAACGCCCTGGGCGACCGCGCATCCGTAACGCTCAATATCTACAATAACGACTTTAAGCAGTTCGAAACACTCATCAACAACAATCTCGAAGAGTACAGTCACTTTGTGATCATCCCTCACTTTATTGAGCAGGAACAGGAAGCCTTTAAGATCATTAACTCCATCACCCGCAGCAAAGTGATCCTACTGGATAAAAAGCCGGCAGAAGTTTCCAAATACCAGGGTGCTGTATATGAAAACTTCGAGAAGGACATTTACCGCGTGCTCTGCAAGATGCGCGAGCAGGTGAGCAAATACAGTCAGCTTAACCTGCTCTTCCCCAGAGCGAGTTATTATCCGAAAGAGATAGTGAAGGGTTTTACGTTGTTTTGCCGGCAGTATGAACTCAGGTATTCGGTGATTGATAACATCGAAGCCAGCGGCCTCAATAAAGGCGAGGCATACATTACCCTAAGTGAAGACGACCTGGTTTTGGCCCTGGAACTGCTGCAGGAAACTAATATGCAATTAGGCCGCGATATTGGAATAATCTCTTACAACGAAACACCCATCAAAAAGTTCCTGCTGGACGGTATCACCACCATCTCCACCGACTTTAAACTACTGGGCAACTTTGCTGCCCAACTGGTGCTGGATAATACCGAGAAAGACATTGAAGTACCATTTAATGTAATCCTCAGAAACTCCTTATAACCAGTTTACAATACTATACACAAATAAAAAAGCCAACCTTTACCTGGTTGGCTTTTTTATTTGTGGGCTATTTATCTGAATCTAATTGCTCACTATCAGTTTTCGTGCATAAACACGATTACCCACGTAAAACCTGGCAATGTATAATTTGGCCGGACCATTACCGGGATGCAGGTCGACAGTTTGCCGCATGGCTCCAACAGCCTTGGCGCGGTAAACCTCTAAGCCCTGCGCATTATAAAATACGGCAGTGATGTTTTGTCCTGCGCTGCCTTTGATATCGACGTTAACCACACCATTTGACGGGTTGGGATAAAGATGAACCGGATCGGGCAAAACATCCTTCAACGCGGCTGGAATTAAGCTGGACGAACTGGGTCCTGACACCTTCACGAAGCCAACGCTATCTATGAAAGCCGTTTTATCACCATTATACGTCGATGTAAATTGCAGCACTTTCCAGCCAGATGTTACCGAAACCGTACTGGTTTGCGACGTGCCGAATGCCGTACCACTTACCGGATAGATGGTACTGCCGATCTGCGTACCGTTCAAGCTCACGTTGATCCCCTGCCCACTACCTGTGGCATTACGATAAGCCGATTTAAAGACGACCTTATAGATGCCGGGATTTAGATAAACATTCTGCGAAATATCGCTAATGCCTTGCAAAAAGGCTACCTGTGTGCCACTTGGCGCAGTCGGCGGCCCAAAGGTACTGCCATTAACGGCCACTCCGGCATTTTGCCGGATAGTCCAGCTGGCGCCGACGGCCCGGTATTGGTAATCGCCTACCGGCGGATTTTCGAAACCACGATTAGCAATCAGCGGAATGCTATCGGCCAGTACAGAAGTGCTTAAAAGATTGACATGAACCTGATCGATAAAGGCAGTTTTATCCGCAGTAACTGAACCGGTGAACCTGATAATATGCATCCCTGCCGGCAAAGGAATAGAATCCGTTTGCGATGTACCGAAAGCCGTTCCACTGGCCGGGTAAATAATGCTACCTACGGGGTTACCGTCCACGCTCACTACAATTCCCTGCCCGCTGCCCGAAGAGCTGCGATAAGCCGATTTGAAAGTTATCCGGTAAGTACCCTGCTTAAAATAAAGCGACTGTACTACCGCCGATGCGCCCTGCAAAAAGGCGGTTTGCGAACCTTCGGGAGCCGTAGGCGCGCCAAAGGCGCTACCATTGTGCTGGATGCCAGCCCCACCAAAGTAAACCCAGGGGGTACCCGTTGGCTGATATTGTAAGGTTGATACTACCGGAGCCTCAAAGCCTGAATCGGCCACTGCCGGTGCATTGGCAACCAGCGGTGGCAGGTTATTCGAAACCGTTACCGACGAATCTACCGTAGTGATAAAATCAACCCCGGGCGGTAAGGTGTAGATGTTGTTGGTTATCGAGCCGCCATTGTTATTCCCTATTTTGGTAAAATTGATCTCAAACCCGCAAGGAATATTACAATTCTGGCTGTTATTGGTAAATGTACAGCTATCCACTTTGCACTGCGAATTAACGAGGTTGTTTTCGTTATCAAAGAACATGATGCCACAGCCGTCGTTATTGTGAAAATTACATTTCACCAGTCGCACGTTGTAATTGCTCCGCTCAAAATCTACGGCTTCTCCATCCGGATTAGTACCTTGGCGTTTTTGGTAGCCCACCTCGCAATTCCTCACTACAAAATTGCTGTCGATACCCAGGAAAATACCGCAGGCACCATTGGCATAGTTCCCCGTTCCGCAGTTTAAGGCCGAACAATTGTCCATCAGGCCACCATTGATGCCGATAATGGAATAGCCGCCGTAAATACAATTAGTTGCCGTGGAGTTTTTAATGGTTACGTTTTTCCCTCCCGAAAAAGCCAGCATCATCTCCGCGCTATCGCCACTACAAGAGTTAACAGTAACGTTTGAGTACGCTGTGGTATTAAAAAAGATCCCGGCGTTAGGCATATTATGCACATTAACATTAGTCACCTGGATATTGCCGTGCACGTGACTATCATCAATGCTGAATACCAGCCCATACCCCACTCCCGAACCTATATCGAGATTGCTCACGTTCAGGTAATCGGCATTGGTAATTTGCAGGATAATGCCAGCCGTTGTGCTGGTAATTTTAGGGCGATTGCCGGTTCCATAAGATGAAAAAGTGATGGGGTTTGCGGCTGTCCCGGTGAATTTTGACGCAAACACCGCACTTTCCGACCAGGTGTCGCCACTTTTCAGGTAGATCTTATCGCCCGCATGGTAAGTTACCGAGTTAAGCTTCGACAAAGTTTTCCAGGGCTTGGTTGTGGATGTGCCGCTATTGGAATCGCTGCCACCAGAACTGCTGACATAGTAAGTCGCTGCAAAGCAATCCACACTGATGATTGCCAAAATGGCCGCCATCAAAAAGGATAGTAGCCGGAAGCTGATAGTTTTAGGTGTATTTTTCATTGTTTAATTGGTTTTAAAGGAGGGTTTGGACGTTGCCGTCCGATAGAATTATTGGGCCACCATTCTACTGCTTCAAAGCATCACTAACATCCCGCTCAAGCTCGCGGGCAGTTTCCGCTTCTGAACCACCAGCGTTTGCGATATTGGTAAAATACAAAGCCACCACATGGTTTACCGGATCAACCCAAAAGTGGGTACCAAATGCGCCGCTCCAGCCAAAGCTTTTTTTCGCTAAAGGCTGATTTGCGGACCGGTCGCCCGTAATGACACGCACACTCAAACCCCAGTTTGCCCCGGTCGGAAATCCGCCTAAATCGCCAGGTAACTGCGGGGACGTCATTTGATTGACGATGCGCGGGCTTAAGATTCGTCGCCCGTTGTAAACGCCGCCGTTCGCCAGCATCTGAGCAAAATGAAAGTAATCGCCTATCGTACCCACTACGCCAGCCGATCCGCATAGATAAGTTGTGCCAATTGCAAAAGGATATTGATCTTTTTCCTTCACCATTCCGCTGTCGGTAGTTTTGCAGAGGGTGACAATCTTCTTCAGACCATTCAGATTTTTAACGAACCCTGTGTTTTTCATACCAAGCGGCATTAATATCCGCTCACGCATAAACCTATCCAAAGGGTGGCCCGACACGATTTCAATAATACGCCCGCAGATGTCGAACCCGGTTATCGCGCTGTATCCAGTGCGGGTACCGGGTTGGAAATCGAGCGGCAGACGGGACAATTTCGGAATGTATGAGACCAATGTTGAGCCGGGTTCAATTGGCAATTTATTGATCTCTGTATACCCTATGACGCCCTCACCCATTCCTGAACTATGGGTTAACAAATCATGAATGGTAACAGGCCTGCTCGCCGGCACCAAGCGGTAGTTTGAACTTGCAGAAAGCACGCCAAAAGGAGCTGCCGGATCTGGCTGGTAATTTTTAACATCATGCTCATCAACCGGCACAGCCACCTTTAAATTTTTGAATTCAGGGATATACTTATAAACAGGATCATACAAGCTGATTTTCTTTTGATCAACCAGCAGCAGTATGGCTGCTGCAGTTAAGGGCTTTGACATTGATGCCAGTCTGAAAACATCGTTGTAATCAAGCGTACGTCTTTGTTCTATATCGGCGTACCCGATAATATCTTTTAAAACTATTTTCCCGTTCTGCGCTACCAGCACAGCCGCACCGGCAATCTTTTTGTCCTTAAAACGCTTTACCAGATGCGCATGCACTTGCTGCTTTAGTTTGGCAGTGTTTAAGGCCCCCGATACATTTTTATTCGTGGCTGCCCTTAACGCAATCGACCTTATATGCACCATGCCTCCACTCTTTGAATCTGCAGCAGTATTTAGCGCAATCTTTAACCCAGCCAGCGTTCCGCTGTAAAATGCTGAGTTTCGTAACCGGATATGATAAGTATGATACCTGGCATCCGGAATTATTTTAAACGCAATGCTGCAACTATCATTAAATACTTTGTTATTCAGTTGCCGCCAGTAAACTCTCGCTGAGTCCGCGGGACTATTGCAGGCGGCCACGATGGTCAACTCATCAGCATCTTTAGCCTTCCAGTAAATATCCGGACTAATAAGCGCAGCTTTCGGCTTGAGTTTTACGGCGAGTTCTGACTTGATGGGCCAGCCAGCGTCTGTAGTGTTTTCGTAAAACCAGTGCCGGCGAGTGTTTTTAAACACGAACGCCGGCTGTCCCGGCTTTTTTGCATGGTGGTACACGTAATCCCGGATATTGGACACTGTACCAAGGATCAGCGTGTAATCAAAATCGTAAACCATGTTATGGTCTATTACTTCGGTTTGATTTGGGGCGATATAGCCTGTAGCGTCCGACTTACTATCTCCTTTGAAAGTGTCTCCAAAAAATCCACAGGCAAAACGCTGTGTCCCCGGGCTCCAGATACCGAGCCCATAGTTATTTTCATCCACGTTGGCCGCCCAATTTTCCGTGGCCTGAAACTGGATATCCGGGTCGCCGGAATGGTTGAGGTTTTTGACATTCGACAGCGTATCATTGGTAAAAGGCTTATCGCCCCGGTAAGTAATAAGCCTGTGATACGGCGCATTGGTATAAACGGCGGGTAACTCCTGCTCCCTGGCAGGATACTGGGTTTTATCCGGCCGAGAATTAACAAGGCGCGCATGTACTTTAACCGCGTTGCCATCAAGTGTTACCCACGACTCGAAATAACATTCGCCGGGCACATTATCGAGCGGCCAGTGCATGGGGATACATTTTACGTAGATAGTTTTGCCGTCGTTGTCATGAGCAAGGATCTTAGACCGGTTACCCGCCACGTCTCCCGACTGAATAGGATTCCAGCCGATATCAATCCAATGCGGATTAGCTTTTTTGCCATTCGGCTCAAAAGGAACAGGCCCGCTATAAAACGATAGCTGCACCTGTCTGCCCCAGTCCTTATTGTTTACTACATTTTCCAGCTTGCGTGCGTCGGCCACATAAGTGATGGACCCGCCCAGGTTCAGGTCGACACCAACCCTGATCTTTTGGTTGCTCAGATAGCTCATGCCACCCAAACTATCTCTCGAAGGCGTCTGGGCAGCCATGGCCAAAGGTGTTAAGAAAAGGCATAGCAAATGCAGGTACTTCATCATGATGAACTACTATTGGATTGTTTACAGATTAAATCAGCTTACTCTTTGCCGGGCTTTAAAGCCCGTTTCTTTATTCTTTGATAAATGTATCTCCCTTTTTAACCTCTGTATATTCAATATGTCCGGCCAGGTCTTGCGGATAAAACCAGGCGTCGCGCAGCTTCTTTTCTGAGAAGAACTTTAACTGATCGCCGTTATGAACCGATTGTTTCTGCGAGGAATTTCCATAGCTCATAAGCACTTTTGCACGCACAGTTTTGCCAAACTCTATCACCCCTACCCATGAATCGCCTGTGTTTACGGTTTCGGTTTTACTGCCGGGATTGCCGGATGCCACCCTGAATACCCCCAGCCATTCTCTCGCGCCATTCGCAGGCAGATCGACACCATTTGCCCTAACGCGCAGATAGTCCCCCCAGGGTACTGATAAACTTCCGAAGGCGGATTTTATTTGTGCTGATACGCGTTCCAGCGATTTTACCGATTCCTGGATATTATTCAATCCAGAGGGTGTAGTATTTGGGTTATTGCGATCCCAGGGTGTTGTATAATCAATGTTAGTTTGCATTGCCCAGGCATAGAACAGTGTCATGCCCCTGCTGTCGCCGTCGGATTTTCTATCCCACTTAGCCAACACCTGTTTGGCTTCCCACAATATAGGCGACGATGTTGTATCGATGGCCGCAAGCAGGTCATCCAGCAACCGGTCGGCCAGCTCCACATGGGTCGACAGCTTATAATCTACCAAATGATCGAAAGTGATACTGCTATCGGCCATCAGCATATTCACAGCCCGCTGCGACCGTAAAGGCATCACATCTGGTGCAATATAGGCAGGGTATCGATTCTTATCCAGCTCACGCGGCAGGGTAACCGTCCATGGTGGGTCATTGCTGTTTTGTAGCCATCCCGAAGCAGGGTTTTTAAGCTTAGGCAGCTCATCGTAACTTAGATAGCTCTTCCAGATATATTTTGACGAGTCTCCCTTAACCATCAGTTGCCAGTCGCTAAAATTACCGAACGGCCGGCGGGGCACCTGACCGTTAAACAGGTAAAAGATATTGCCCTTTTTATCGGCATAAAGCACATTCCAAAATGGGATTTGCAGTGTTTTCAAAGCAGCCTCAAAGTGGTTAAAATCATGACTGTTGGCCATTTTCCACCATTCCAGGATTGTATTAGGGCTGTCCATCCCGGCAGCTTTTAGAGCGATAGCTTTTTTGTCGCCCATTTTAAGTACCGGGCCTTGCACCGAACTGTAGCACTTTGAATATTGCGGACTAAGCTTGCCATCGGCCTGTTTTACCCAAATCGTATCCGGGCGTTCCTTAAACGGAACGTTTTTGCCATCGAGCAGGTAACCACCATCGGTAAGCGTAAGCACAAATGAGTCAGCATTATCGAGCGTATTGTTGGTATGCGTCCAACCGAGGTCTTCATTAAAACCAATGGAGATGCCAGGTATCCCCACCAACTCAGCACCGTATATTGGGGTGCCTTTCAGCGTGAGTTCGCTTTCAAAAAAAGTAAACTCATCGGCCCAGGGCAAATGCGGATTTTGCACGAGCATTGCATTGCCGGATGCAGATCGTTTGGGCGCTATAGCAATTGCGTTTGAGCCGGCCTCCTTCCAATTGGCCACTAATCCCAAATCCAGGCCGGCTGTAAAACGCGTAACAAATACATAAAGACCTTGCAGGTTAACATCGTCGGAGGTTACGGGCAAAACCGCTTTATTCTCGTCGGCAACCGCTTCGGGATGGGCTTTTACATAGGCATTCATTCCATCGGTAAATGAACGGATCATCAGCTTCAGTTCCGGATCCTGACTTTTGCTGAATTTCACAGCGATAGCCGGGAAATTAAACCGGTGCACAAGCTGATCCGACGGTACAAAAGCCGGCCCCCAGTAAGCCGCAGCTTTTCCCCGCGCCCTGCCATACATTTTTAATACCAGGTTAGCATGCGACTGCATTTCGGCCCAGCCCTGTGCAAAAAACAGGTCGCCCTCATTGTTTGCCGTAATGTGTGGCACTCCCCACACATCCCACGTGATCTTTGCCGACTGACTATAAGATATCCCCGGCAATAAAACCGCGACCAGCAGAAGGGTTAAAAGATATTTAGTTTTAAATCTCATTTTGTTTGAAGCTATTTTGCGATTCGAACTTACCACGTTATTTTTATTTTGTATACAGGAATGGCTGTTAAACTTTTAAGTGACGGAGGATTTCCACCCAACTTGGTTTTTAGATCGAACAGAATACCGTTTGATCCCTTTCCTTGCTCCACGCCCAGCAATTGCGGGCCGACCCTAAACAGCAATCCATCACCGGCAAGCATGGTTTTATATCGTTTTAGAGTGATATCCCAGGGATGGCCATTATAAAAATTATCGTCTTTGAGCATCCCCTGCCCTATATCAAATAGCCGGCATATATCGCCTAAATAATCTACCTTAAGTTCGATATTATCCAGGCCATCAAACTGATCCGGGGAGATCTTGACGGATGTTTTCTCGGTGTTAATCGAATCCACTTCCATGCGGATCTTCCTTTCAGGCACCTGGAAATTAAAGACCGAAAATATTCCATCCTTTTTCCCTGTAACCTGCTGGCTATTGATATTTAAGCTGTTGATGGCCGGCACCACTTTCATCTGGAATCTATTCACGCCCGACGAGGTAAGCAACAGGGTATTCGATACGCTATCCTCAACCGCTGCACGATCACTTAACAACAATCTCTTTTGCCCGTTGATCACAACCTCGCTGCTATGGCGCGCCTGTTCTTCAGTAAGCAGCACGAGGTGGATAACACGCCCATCTTTGGTTTGAATACGTAATTGGCCATCCCTGTCGCCTTTTAATACCCAAACGCCTTCTTTTACTTTCGAGCCATTGTTGCAGGAAACGGATTTGATATTTTTTCCAGCAAGCACAAACTCGCCGTCGGACGCAGACAGGCTGTGGCAAAAATACCAGTCCTCATTATTTTCGGTAAGATGGCTGAATGGCCATGCTGTTGCCGATACCAGCGCTACGTCCTGGTGCAGGGCATAATTGAAAGGGATAATGGCAAAATCGCCTGAGTGGATATTCAGTTTGGCAACCTGCGGGATGCGGATAACACCGGCCGACGTATGCACCTGGAAATGAATATCATCCCTATCCGAAAGTGCCTTAACGTTACCATAGTTAGCTGCAAAAATATATCCCTGGTCATGATCTGCCTTGGCTATAACACGCAGTGAATCTGATTGTACATTTTTTACCCGTTGATCAAATTCAACCACTTGGGCCTTTGAAAGACTTTCTGAAAAATTATTCAAAAACTGATTGAATGGCCTTAACGTGAAATAACTTTTCCGGAGCAGACCAAATTCGCTTACCGGCGCGTCAAAATCATATGACATGTAGGCCAGATCACGCCACTTGGGCAGGAAACCGTAAACCGGGTGCATAGGATTAATACCGCCATGAAACATATAGTAGCCCAAAAACATCGTTTCCTGCCCGCCAAACAACGTCATGGCCGTGCACAAACAAGATGCCGGCGGTACATCCGGACGGAATGAACCCCGCGCCGGGGAACCTGTGCCAACTTCACAGAAACCCACCGGCACCTTACCCGTAAAAGGCGATTTCTCCTGGTTAAATATCGTTAGCTCATTATTGGTGCTGTCCGGCGCGCCCAGGTACATATAGCCGCCGTAAGTGGGCACAAAATGGTCGCTTGGTATAGGCCCGGTATTGCCCCAGGCAGTCATGGTGAAGATGGGGCTGTTCATGCCGGCATCTTTGGCGATAGTATACAAATGCTCAAAGTGCTCGGTATAACCTGCCCCCTGCGGACCGGGATAGCCACCATCTACACCCTCTTCAAATAAAGTATTCCAGTTAATTGGTGCGTGCGATAGTTCATTTTCGGTTTGAACTGCAAGGATATTGCCGCCGTCGTTCCAGAAATACCCTTTCAGGTTAGCCGCCAGCTGCTTGTAGTAGCGTTCTACATATTTCAGATAGCCCGGCTCGTTGCTGCGCTCGTTATGCACCATGCCGTAATGCCATGGCGGCAATCCCCCCAGCAAAATCTCCGAGTTATTAAATGGCCCTGGACGTAAAAAAAGATACATACCGTGCTTTTTACATAGCTCAGCAAACAGCTTAATATTGTTCCGGCCAGTGAAATCGAACTTGCCCGGCTCGGGTTCGATCAGTGTCCAGAATACGTATGATGAAACGGTATTGAGGCCACCTGCTTTCATTTTCACGATGGCATCTTCCCACTCCTCTACCGGGTAACGCTGCGGCTCCATCTCGCCTGCTACTATTGCAAGCGGTTTGCCATTAAGCTCGAAGTAATAGTTATTGGCGCTCACCACATCGCCATTTTTATTTTTACCGCCCCATGCAGGAAGCGCGTTTTCGTTGACTTGTAACCCTTTTTGGCTTACATTAACGGTAAATGACTCATTTGTTTTTTTGCCAACTGACTGCGCTTGCGTTATGCCCGGCAAGCACAATGCACACGGCGTTAGCCACAGGATATTAAATAGTAACCGTATTTTCATCTATATGCTTATTGTTATTTGGTTTATTGGCGCACTTAAAATGGGTTCATTAAGGACGTACAATGCTAAGCTTAGATGGGGCGGACGGCAACCCACACAGTCTATTGGAGCCCGATTAAAAATGCAATTTTGGGATGGCTCCCAGAATTACTGAATAGCTCGTGTGTTACATAAACCTTTCTAATTCAAACCTGCAATATGTTAAACGGCTGTTTAGGTAGCTTTATAGTATTGGGCACAATCAGGCACCCGACTCCGGGAACGTTCCTTTTGCCGGAAATGTGTGATACCTTGCAATGTAAAAATACAATACTTACAAACCCGTAAATAACTTATCTGCCAAGTAAACCCGAAATTCTTTGATTCGCCCGGTTTCCATATCTTGCCGGGGCAGCATTTTGATACCGCTGATAGTTGCTTTACCTCCCAGGTCAATAACTACCTGATGGGGATATTTAGGCGCAAGGTCCTTCCACTGGCTGTGCCAGATGCTGGTATACTGCAAATCGAACAGATTTTCGGATTTGCCATCGTTACCTTTTAGTTCTTCACTATCAGCGTAAACCACTTTCCAGGAGCTACGGGGTAATTGTTCGCCATGCTCATCCAGTAATTCAACCTCTGCTAATGCGGCAAATTGATCGCCTGTAAAATTGTTCAGCGCTTCCAGCGCAAGGTAGCGCCCGTTTTTTGGCGCGAATGTAAACGTTTGCCATTTACCGGTATTTTCCATTGCTCCTGCATATATCAGGCTGCTTTGGTTATTCATAAACTTTTGACCGGGTTTGCGATGATTGCTGCTAATGGTTTCGTTTGTTGTAAGGCTATCCAGAATAGGTTTACTGAGGCCTTGCAATCGTGCGGCTATGGGGCGGTGCAGATCCAACACAACCACCTCATTTTTCCCTTTATTTAACCATACGCCAGGCACATACATAGTTTGGGTTGGCCCGATATTCCAGTAACGGCCAAGGCAATGCCCGTTTATCCAGGCTACCCCTTTTTTAAACCAACGCATATCCAGATAAAAATCAGCCTTATTTTTGGCATTAAAGTACCCTTTATAAAATGCAGGCTCATTAAGTTTAGTAACCGTACTAATGGTCTTGTATTTAAACGCCGGATTACCCTCTCCCAACGGGATTGAATAATGTTTCCAGCCTTTTAACATAAACTTATTAGCGTTGGTTATGTCATAAACCTCTCCCTGTAAACCTTTCCTGTCGTGCAGATAATAGCCGTAGTTAACCCGCCCCATCGCCTCAACAAAAACCCTAAGTTTAGCTGGTTTATACAGTTTGGGAATTTCAAGAATATGATCATTCTTCATTCGGTTTAATATGCCAATAAGTTGATTATCTATGAATATTTCTGCATAATCATGCACTTCAGTAAAATCCAGCTTTCTTTTTGCACCGGCAGGCAAATTTGTTTCATAAAGCATCATGCCGTAACCTTGGTTCAGATCTTCCATGTACAGCGTGGTATCGTTATACACCGGTTTGTTTAATTGCGGCATTATAGGTGCAACTGCCTGAAGATTGAAAGGGGCAATTTTTTGTACAGGGATCGGCGCTGGTACGTCTGTTAATACCTCTCCCGGTTGGAGGTATTTTTTCAGCGTGTTACGCAGTTCATCGAATTTGGCTGTAGCAGTTCCGTTTTCACTTATTGGCGCATCGTAATCATAACTTGACGTTTCGGGAGTGTAAGGCTGGCAATTGGCGCCTGCCCATAAACCGAAGGAGGTGCCGCCATGGATCATGTATATGCTGAAGGAGGCCTTATGATCAAGCATCCAGCCCAATTCCCTGATAAGATGATCATTTGAACCGGTATGGTGGGGCGCACCCCAGCTATCAAACCAGCCGGGATAGTACTCGCCGCACATTAAAGGCCCGGTGGGCTGCACATCGCGTAAAGTTTTGAAAGCGGCTTCGGGGTTGTTACCAAAGTTAACTACGGCAAAAATATCCTGCTGTACATCATTCTTCAATTGAACCGTGCCGTCGCAGCTAAACAGCGGTACAACAAAGCCCGCTTCTTTTAAATAATCGCGGATCTTTAACATGTATTCTTTGTCTGCTCCATAGCTGCCATATTCATTTTCAACCTGCGTCATGATAATGGGGCCACCATTCGTTATTTGCAGCGGAGCTAAAACACGGCCAACTTCCTTTAAATATTGGCGGGAACGTTCCATATAATACAGATCCTGTGTTCGTAATTTAATATCCTTCTTTTTCAGTAACCACCAGGGCAAGCCGCCAAATTCCCATTCTGCACATGCATATGGCCCGGGGCGAAGCAACACATATAATCCTTCCTGCTGGGCTATTTTACAAAATTCAGCGGCATCGGCCTGCCCTTCCCAGGTAAATTTCCCAGGCAAGGTTTCGTGAAAATTCCAAAACAGGTAAGCACAAACGGTATTTAAACCCGCAGCCTTTGCCATTTTTAGACGGTGTCTCCAGTAAGCTCGCGGGATGCGGGCAAAATGCATTTCGCCACAACGGATAACAAATGGCTTCCCGTTTAACATGAACGATTCTGTACCGATTTCAAAAGGTGCATTCTGTATCTGCTGCTGACCAAAAGCCAGGTTAGAGCTTAGTACGATTATGAAAAGAAACAGCCTGGTAATAGTGATTTTCATTAATGTAAGTTTTAACTGTATTAACCGTTTTTTGGATGGTTTTAATGAGCGGGGAACCACTAAAAACATGGATTCCGCCTGCTTTGAGCTACAATTGTAAAGAAATAATGATCCCCAAAAAATAGCTAAAAATTACGCAAACGGTTGTTACGGGTAGCGCAACCGTTTGCGTAATTTTTCAAGCATCAATGCAATGTGCGGTAAGCTATCTTTCCATCAATTTTTAATTAGCTTCGGAAATATTAAACAGAAAAATCAAGAAATTTTTATGCGGAAATTAACTTACCTGCTTGTTTTATTACTCCCATTACAGCTTTTTGCCCAACAGTTTGATCCGGTGAAGGCATTGGTAAAAAGGCGTGCCCCCTGGTTGAGCGATCATATTACTTTCGCCCCCCTAAAAAGCACAGGGTCCGACGTATTTGAATTGCAAACCGTAAATAACAAGCTGGTTATCTCAGCTTCGGGCAGTAATGCCGCTGCAGTTGGTGTAAACTGGTATTTAAAATATTACTGCCACCGTTCCATGTCGCACATGGGCGATAATCTGGCACCAGTATCACCTATTCCGGTTGTTGACAAAAAAACAACCATAGAGGCCGCGGCTATATACCGCTACGCTTTAAATTATTGTACTTACAATTACACCATGAGTTTTTATAGCTGGGCCGATTGGGAACGCGAGCTTGATTGGATGGCGCTGAATGGGGTTAATACCATGCTTACTGTTGAAGGTATGGAAACCGTATGGCAAAACACACTGAGAAAGATAGGTTACAGCGAAAAAGAAATTAATGATTTTATAGTTGGCCCGGCCTACACTGCCTGGTGGTTGATGGGCAATATTCAAGGTTGGGGTGGCCCTATGCCTCAAAGCCAAATCAACAACCGAAAGCTTATTCAGCAAAAAATGATGAAGCGGATGCGTGAGTTAGGTATAGAGCCGGTACTACAGGGATTTTATGGTATGGTTCCTAGTTCGCTGAAAAGTAAAAGCAAATCCCATATCATTGATCAGCTAACCTGGGGAGCCTTCAAAAGACCGGATATCCTTGACCCTACCGATCCGGAATTTAGCCGCATAGCAGGTATTTATTATAGCGAAATGCAGGCGCTATATGGTAAAAACATCCGTTTTTTTGCAGGCGATCCCTTTCATGAAGGAGGTAAAACAGACGGCGTTGACCTGAAAAAAGCAGGAGCCTCCATACAGGCATCTATGCAAAAATATTACCCGGGATCTACATGGGTACTGCAGGGCTGGCAGGATAACCCCAAACAGGCTATGCTTGAGGGCCTGGATAAATCAAAGATATTGGTACAGGAACTTTTTGGCGAGTTCACGAACAATTGGAAGAAACGTAAAGCTTATAATGGAAGTCCTTTTATATGGTGCAGCGTAAATAACTTTGGCGAGCGCCCCGGCCTTTATGGAAAACTGCAACGTTTTGCCGACGAAATAGACAGCGCCCGCAACAGTGAGTATAGCGAATACCTTAAAGGAGTTGGTATCATGCCCGAAGGGATTAACAATAACCCTCCCGATTATGATTTGATGCTTGAATTAGGCTGGCGTAAACAACATGTAGATGTCAGGAAATGGATCAACGATTACGCGGCTTACCGTTATGGCAAGCCAAATGAATATACCAGCAATGCATGGCAAGGCTTTTTACAAACTGTTTATTTCAGTCGCCCGGGTTACCAGGAGGGTGCTGGTGAATCTATATTCTGCGCACGGCCTGCACTGAAAGTTAAATCGATATCAAGCTGGGGCACGCTAACCCGCGACTATGATACTGTGCAATTTGAAAAAGCCGTAAAAGAGTTTGCCAAAGCTTCACCGGCGTTCGCTAAATCGGCTACTTACAGAATCGACCTGATCAATATGGTTAGGCAGGTACTGGCCAATAAAGGAACGCTTGTTTTTAATGACCTGGTAGCCGCTTATAACAATAAAGATTTGCAGGCTTTCAATGAAAAAAGCGCAAAGTTCCTGAACATGATCAGGTTAACAGATGAGCTATTGAATACTGACAAGTACTTCAGGCTTAACACTTATATTAAACAAGCCGTAAACAACGGCAATACAGCCGAAGAAAAGACCAATAACCTAAAAAACCTTTTGATGCAGTTAACTTATTGGGGCGAAAACAATCGTAACGAGGATAACCTGCATGAGTACGCCTATAAAGAATGGGCAGGCCTGATAGATAATTATTACCTGCCACGGTGGGAAATTTACTTTAACTACCTAAGGGGAAATCTGCAAGGCCAAAATAATCCTGAACCCGATTTCTTTACCTGGGAGCATAAATGGGTTGATGAAAACCAAAAGCTGATCACAGAAAAGCCCCAACGTGCTTTGCAGGAAGTGGTTAACGAAATTTTAGCCATGTAAAATGATCTTACCAGCTTAACCAGAAATTATTCAAACGGATAAAATATCCGGGGATAACCTCATGCTAAATTTTGCTGGATACCCAACATCTGCAATCGATTTTTTTTTAACGAAGCCTATTCATCATCAATAATTTACATTATCATGTTACGAAAACTCCTGCCTGGTATTTGTCTCCTTTTATATAGCCAGGTTTTATTTGCGCAAAACGAGCACACTTACCGGGTACCCAAAGATTCACTGGTGAGGCAAAAGCTTGCCCAATGGCAAGACCGAAAATTTGGTTTATTTATGCATTGGGGTACGTACAGCCAATGGGGAGTTGCTGAAAGCTGGACAATTTGTCCTGATGATGAGGTTAAACGAACCGGCCCATACAGTGATGATTATTTTACTTACAAAAAAGCCTACGAAAACCTGCAAACTACCTTTAACCCAATTAACTTCAACCCTGAAAAATGGGTGAGGGCAGCTAAAGCCGCCGGAATGAATTATGTAGTATTTACAACCAAGCATCATGATGGCTTTAGCATGTTTGATACCAAACAAACCGATTATAAAATTACAGATCCTAAAACTCCCTTTTCAAAAAATATACGAAGCAATGTAACTAAAGAAATATTCAATGCTTTTCGTAATGGAAATTTTATGGTTGGGGCATATTTTTCCAAACCCGATTGGCACAATCAAAACTATTGGTGGCCCTATTATCCGCCTAAAGATCACAACGTTAATTACAGCCCGCAACGTTACCCCGAACGCTGGCAAAAATTTAAAGATTTTACCTATAACCAGATTGAAGAATTGATGACCGGGTATGGCAAGATTGATATTTTATGGCTGGATGGGGGCTGGGTAAGGCCTTTAGATGAAAACGATAACGATCCACAACATTATAACCAGGACCTTGATATGGCTAAAATAGCAAAAATGAGCCGCGATCATCAGCCTGGCCTTATCATGGTTGATCGCACGGTTACCGGTGAGTTTGAAAACTATACCACCCCCGAACAAGAGGTACCCGATAAGCCACTGCCCTACCCCTGGGAAACCTGTATGACCATTGGTAAATATTGGAGCTATGTACCTAATGATGAATTTAAACCCAGCCTGCAATTAGTTCAAACCCTTATAAAAATAGTATCGCGGGGAGGCAATCTACTGCTCAATATTGCGCCGGGGCCTGATGGCGACTGGAACCCCGTTGCCTATCGGCGATTACAGGATATTGCCGATTGGATAAAAATTAACGGAGAGGGCATTTATGGTTCAGAACCTGTAGCTCCTTACTCAGCAGGCAATATCTATTTTACTAAATCAAAAACTACAAAATCGTTATATGCATTCTGGTTATCTGAAAAAGAAACAGTAAACTTCCCTGCCAATATTACTTTCCCGGTAAACAACATCGAAACAATTAAAAAAGTTAGTTTGCTGGGCAGTGTTCAAAAACTAAAATGGAATTACAAAAACGGGCTATTAAGCATCCAAATACCCAAGGAGTTACAAAAGAGCACCACTTTAAAGTATAGTAGTGCTTTTGTATTGAAATATTAAGAAACTATCGTTAAGCCACAGAATTTACCCGGTAAGATACCATGCTGGCATCAAACAGCGCCCGGTGATAAACGGGTGCTGATGTTGTTTCTTCAACCTGGCTGTCTATCAGTTCAAAAAGAATCTCGGCCGCTTTTATCCCCTGCTCTTTCGGGAATTGTTCGATAGAGGCCAGCGGTAAACTATCCATAAAGCTCCAGATTGGCAGGTTTGCGAAACTGATGAAGCTGATATCGTGATTAACAATCAGGTTGTTATTTTTAACTACAGCCATCGCGTCGCGGGCTACGTAATCGTTAAAGGCAATAACAGCTGTTGGTTTTTGGGGTAGCGATAACAACCTTCTCATAGCGTATTGATTTTGTATTGATGACAGATCTGACGAAACAATCAGGTCATCGTTTATCTTTATTCCATACTTATCAAGTGCTGTTTTATAGCTATCGAGGCGCTCTTTACTGGCTTCCAATTGAGTCGGCCCATTAATTAAGCCAATATTACGGTGCCCCTTCTCTATTAAATAATCAACAGCCTGCAGCATTCCCGGCTGGAGATTACAGGCAGAATAATGAATATCCTCAATACCAGGAATCCGATCAAAAAATACAACGGGGATCTTATACTTTCTCAGTTGTTCAAATACCTCAAAGTTTTTGGTGTTTTTACTTAGAGAGATGATGATACCATCTAAACGATGATTTGTCATCGTTTCCAAGATACTGCTCTCCTTTTCGGGACTTTCTAACGATTGTCCCACAAAAACATTGTAGTTTTTTTTGCTGGCATAATCTTCAATTCCGCTTAAGGCTGAAGCAAAAAAAGCTTCAGAAAAATCGGGAAGGATGACACCAATAGTAAATGTTTTTCGCTGTTTAAAGGATACGGCAGCTTTATTAGGTAAATAATTTAATTCGCTTGCTACCTTGTTAACCCGCATGGTGGTCACCAGACCGATGCTCGGATGTCCATGCAATGCCCGGGACACTGTTGATGCACTTATCTTCAAGCGTTTGGCTATGTCTTTGATCGTAGGAATCTTTTCCATTTTGCTTTGGGTTTAAAACAATGAATATTATTTATTTTGATATTAATGAGTGTCTTATTGAAAGGCGCCTTTACTTATTTGATTATTAACAATACGCGCCTTTCCATCAATATCCGTTTTACCGTTTATATCAGCCGAAATAACCACTCCCGAATTTTTTGCAGGCGAAGACGGTTGTATGCGTAAATCGGGATGTGCCGTGCTCAGCAAAAGAGGGTTGATACCGTTGGTTGAATTAGCGTCGTTATTGCTTGTTGTTTTCCAGGCATCGAAGAAGGTAAGCGGCGCACCGTTGGTGCTGTTCCAGATCCACTGCGGTGTGCCCGTGGTATAATATAAATTGTTGTCAATAATGTTGTTGCTGCCTGTTGTGGTATACTTATGAACAAATACATCAACCGGCCGGGCAAATACAATATTGTTTTTGATCACGTTATTATCGCAATGTTCGGTAAGCCTTATCTCCCCTTCTATCTCGCCAAAGGCACCTACAACACGGTCGTTTTGATACAGGGTATTATTAACAACATAACAATCTTTAGTACCACCGGTTGTATAGTTTAAATAATCGCCCATGTATATGCCCGTGCGATAACAGTTATATACAAAGTTGTTTCGTACAATGGTAGTTTTGGTGGCATATATGTTACTTTCACTTACCAGGCCTATTCCCCTATCGCTGTTATATACTATGTTTCTTTCGATGATAGTGTTGGCGCCACCACATACATAAATAGAAATGGCGCCATACCTGTCGGCCCCCCATGTTTCGGGAGTTTTGGTCATGGTGTTATCGTGAAATTCGTTATCGCTTATTACACCGTTACGGGCATAGTTGGTGGCAACCGCTCCTTTAGGATTAAGATTATCGCCGCCGGCTACAATTACCCCGATGTTTTCCGTGTCGTAAACTTTATTATGGCTGAAGATGAAACCATCTACATTACCGGCCAACGTTACATTTTCACTTGTGCCTGTATGCGTGTCATGTACCAAGCAGCCGGTAATAACAAGATTGGTAATTGGCGTGGCCGCGTTTCCTATTACCAGGATGGCATGAGCGCTTCGCCAATCAGCCAGTGAAGCATTATTTTTTATGTTATGGATATCGCAATTTTTAATGGTGATATCATGCGAGTTACTGTCGATAGCAATACCCTCCGGATCAACGCCATGTGCCGAACTGATCAAATTACAGATCTCAAAACCATCCAGTGTAATGTAAGCTACATTGCGTAACGTAACCAACGCTGTCCAGCCTGTAACTATTGTTTTGCTACCGTCAAGCACAGGTTTCTCTCCAGGATATGCTTTTAAAGTAATTGTTTTATTTTTTATTCCCGGTTTAGGGAATACTACCTTATCATAATACCTGCCTCCCCTAACCATTATGCTGTCGCCTGGTATGGCGTGGCTTAAAGCAGCATTTATGGTTTGAAACGGTGCATTGATGGAGCCTTTATTATTGTCAGATCCGTCAACAGCCACATAGTAAGAATGGGGGCTAACCAATAATGGTTTATTATGCCCATCGGCATTCTTTTTACAAGAAGCCATCGTATTTATGGTCATGCAACATAAAAACCAAAGAGTGATATAAAATTTCATTACAATTAATTAAAAATTTGAAAGGAACATGTCAGCAGCCTGGTAATAGGCCCGTAGCAGAAACATATCTGCTACGAGGCACTATATAAACTAACCAAACAATAAACTATCATTCGCGTCGCTCGCGGTAAACTAAAACTGCTTTTAAGGATTAGCTGATAATTAATGTTGCTTAACGCAATTTGGCGACACTTCTTAAGAAGCTTCTCTTTACTCCGAAACTATCTTCCTTATCATGTTGTTATTTTTATCCAATACATACACCGTTCCGTTTTTATCAACGGCTACCCCAGTTGGCGCGCTAAATAACGCGGAGCCACCTATCGCATCAGAATAACCGGCCGAGCCGCTTCCGGCAAAGGTACTTACATCAAAATTGCCGGCCTGGATGTAGCGGATACTTTGATCCGGGTTATCTGTATTGCCGGATACTGTACCATTACCTGCTACGTATATATTATCGTTATTATCAACCGCGAGCCCCCACGGATAAGCAAACCTTGCTACGGAACTTGTACCGTTAACATATCCTATGCTGCCTGTTTGCCCGGCAACAATGCTGCCCTGCCATGTGCCTGCTGTGAACTTTTTAACCACCTGGTCGCCATTAACGGATACATATAAATTACCGTTTTTATCAAAAGCGATGCCTGCCGGATAATACAAGCCGCCTACAACCTGCGTTGCTGTAAACTGGGCCGATACCTGGTAAATGTTACCGGGGTTGGAGCAGCTTCCGTAATAAACATATCCTGACTTTTTATCTACAGCTATACTCCAGGGTTCCTGGTTAGCCCAGGCCCATGTGGTGGCAGTACCATCGGGTGTAATTTTCCGGATATCCCAGTTTATTGGATCTACAGAATAAACATTGCCCTGCGCATCTGTAGCTACCGAATAGGGTAAATTAAAGGTGGCGGCAGTACCTTTTCCGTCGCCATACCCTGCTGCATTGGGATTGCCGGCCAGGGTGGTCACATTTCCGGCGCTGTCAATTTTTCTGATACAATGGTTCCCGGGATCGGCAACGTATACGTTAAGGTTATCATCAACAGCAATACCCATACTCCTATACCAGCTTTGGCCGCTTAGGTTAAACATGGCATCGGTGCCCTTCCCGTTGGCGAAACCAGCTTTACCAGATCCAGCAAGTGTACTAACAGTCCTGGTATATTGGTAAGTAAAATTGCTTGTACTTGAGGCAGAACCTTTTCCTATGGTCACCATGATTGGCCCGGATCCGGCTTTTTTAGGTACTACTACTATCATTTGAGAGGTATTGGCACCAATAATTTTAAGTTTCAGCCCATTAAGCGTAACAGAAATTTGTGAGGTGTCTGTCGAAAAATTTGTGCCGTTGATCAATACCTCGGTGCCACCTCCGCCCTGCGCCGGGATAAACGAACTGATACTGATGGGGGCATTAGCATCATGCGTTGGGACTTTATCTTTTTTACAACCTGCAATGGTTGTCATGATAAAAATTGCCCCGGTCAGGAAGTATATGCTCATACCTCCCGACATTATTTTTATGAATATTTTCATTGGAATAATTACTTGTTAATTATCTGCGTTTCCATAAATCTTTAATACTGTTTCAGCATGTGCATTACCAACCCGGGTTTTGCACCAATGCCCTATCGCGGTCTAACTGATATTGCGAAATCGGGAATAGGTACATTTTGTTGTTCCATACCCTTTTCTGAAAAAGTGTTTTATTATAAAAACCCGCGAATAAAAATCCCTGGCCCTGATCGTCAGTATTCACATTCAGGCCGTAAATAGTTTGGTTTTCGTCGGTACCTAATAATAACATTCTTACCAGGGTAAAGTATCTGTCGCTTTCAAAGCAGAGCTCCACCTGTCTTTCTCTCAAAATGTATTTCCGCATCAAGTCTTTGTTTCCAACGGCGGCAGGGTAAACAGATTGAATACCTGGTAAACCGGCCCTCGATCTAACCAAATTGAGATAAGTAACAATATTGGGGTTGCCCGGATCATATTCATTCAAGGCCTCCACATAATCCAACAGTATTTCGGCATACCTGATGAGGATAAAAGGACGGTAAGTAGCCTGATCCTGCCTGATATTATCAGCAGGGCTCACATTTTTCAATACATTATATCCGGTGATATTGTTGCTTGCGCCGGTTGCCTTCGGTCCCGATTTGCCATTGTAATAAAACTCCACCCTTCCTGTGCCATCAATATTGGCGGCCGATGAATAATAATTTTTATCATCAATTGTAGGTGCCGGTAATACCGGGCGACCATTATACAGGATGTATGCATAGAAACGAGGCTCGCGATTGGCATACATGTTCCATTGCCCTTTCTTATGCTCCCAATAGTTATTACCGTCGCTTTGCGCAAAATTACTTGCCACATAGCCCGATTGTGGGTCATCAATGGTGCGGCCATTGTTCATAGCAAAAGCATCCACCACATTCTGAGTGGCATTGTAAATACTGTACCCGCCGGGGCCCGGCGATACGCATTTGGTATATCCCCAGTAACTCCATGAGTTTCTTGAAAATATGATCTCTGTATTCCAGTTGGTAAGGAAAAGGTCGCGTACAGATAGATAAGGGTCAAATTGGGTTCCGCCGTTGTCAAGATTGGTAAACAGCTTGTAAGCGTTAAGGTCAATCACCGCTTTGGCCGCGTCGGCGGCTTCTTTCCATTTATTAGCATCGTAAGTTGCGGGGGCCAAAGCAGTACCATCCTGATTTTTTAATGATGACAGTGCGGGATTGCCATTCCATAACGGGCTCGCAGCCAGTAACGCAAGCTGCGCTTTTACGGCCAAACAGGCGCCTTTTGTAGGACGGCCATAGTTACTTGATGACGCCCATTGATCGGGCAGGCCCGTAGCCGCCTGGTCCATCAACTGATTTATGTAGGCTTTGCAATCATCAAAAGACGCTCTTGGATATTTATTAAAGTCGTCATTTAAACTTAATGCCCCTGTAAGCTTTACAACCGGGCCATACTGCTTCATTAATTGCCAGTAAAACCATCCGCGTAAAAAACGAACTTCGGATTTATATTGACTCTTCAACGTTGCACCTAACTGGCTGTCAGGAACTTTATCAATATTATCTTCAAAAATAAAAGACGACCTGATGCCTGTATAATAGTTATCCCAGTAATCAAAATAAGCGTTTACCGAACTCCAGTTACCTGCAACCATTTGCCTTACATTGGTACCGGGGATAGACACCGACGATTCGTCACTGGCCCCCATGGCACTATAATCGCCGCCATCCGTTTGTTTGATATAACCATATATATTATACAGGTACGCTTCGGCATTTGCCCTGGTACCCCAAATTAAATCGGACGTTAACAGGTTATCGGGCTTTTTATTGAGGTAATTACACGAAGATAAAACGGCACTCAGGCAGCATAACCCAATAGCCATAATTAGTATATTTTTTTTCATCGCAAAGGCTTTAAATACTTTTTGAAATCTTTTTAATTCCGTTATCACTAAAACGAGGCCCTTAATCCCAAAGCAAATAACCTTACCGGCGGATAACCAGCCCCGTTTGAGCCAAGTTCAGGGTCCCAAAGTTTGAATTTGGAGAAGGTTAACAGGTTTTGCCCCGTTAAATACAGGTAAACAGAATTGATCCCGGCTTTGGTAATAAACATTGGTTTAAGGGTATATCCCAGTGTGGCCTGCTTTAAGCGTACAAATGATGCGTCTTTACTCCACCATGTGCTTGGCTGGTAGTTATTACTGTTTTGATTGGAAATACCCAAACGAGGATAATCTACGTTTTGGCTTGGATTTTCAACCGTCCACCTGTTTTCAAGATTGGCGAGCATGCCCGATGGATAAGTGCCCATACCGGTAAATGGCACAATACCCGCGCCGGTTGCACCCGACCCGATTATGGCCGACCCGTTAGCCATGATCACCACGTTAGATACTCCCTGGAAGAAAAGTGAAAGATCAAAATTATGATAGCCAACTGTAAACCCGGCACCGTATAATATGGTTGGCACATCTGATTTACCGGTATATACCCTGTCAAAACTGTTTATCACACCATCGCCGTTTACATCTTTGTACTTGATGTCGCCAGGCCTTAATACCGCGCCAAATTGTGAAGGGCTTTTATCAACATCTTCCTGCGATGTAAATAGGCCTTCGGCAATATACATCAGGTTGTCGCCATATTTGCGACCGGTAGATTGTTGATACGAGTATAGTTGTTTAGGCTCGTCCTGCTGTATAATTTTATTATTATTATAAGTTAAGTTACCGTAAAGGCGAAGGGATACTTTGCCAAAATTATCGTTGTATTCAACATTGCCTTCGATACCCCGGTTATTCATTTCGCCGAGATTGGCAAATACAGCGCCACTAACGCCCAAAATACCCGATAGCGAGCTACGCTTAACCAGGATATTAGTCCTGCGCTCCTTATAAGCGTCGATAGTGATGTTTAACTTATTAAACAAACCTATTTCTAAACCGATGTTGTCTTTGGTTGCTTTTTCCCAGGTAAGGTTCTCCACCCCTATTACGCTTTCGGTTATACCGTTGAATACAACTCCGTTAAGGCCTAAACCTACCGAACCACCTGCACCGTATTGACCGATATAGGGGAATCTTGTTATACCATAATTAGAACCGATCTGGTCATTACCTACAATACCATGCGATCCTCTTACTTTAAGCAGGTTAAATGTACTGGTAAGGTTTTTAAAAAAAGGCTCCCTTGAAATTACCCAGCCGCCCGAAACTGAAGGAAAAAAGCCAAACTTTTTGCCTGCTTCAAAGTTTTCCGAGCCTGTGTAGCCAGCGTTAACCTCAAATAAATACCTATCGGCATAGGCATAAGTAGCCCTTCCTGCGAAACCCTGGTTATTGTAGGGAATGGAGCTAACAACATCGCCAGCCGAGCTCTGTACCCTCGAGCGCATATTATACAAAAACAGGCCTCCAAAATGGTGCTTCCCGAATGATTGATCATAGTTGATATTTGTTTCGAGGTACATCGTTTTTTCGGCAGATGATGATTGCGAATAACCTAAAAACTGGTTCCCGTACCTTGATTGGCTCAGTACCAAATTGCCGTCGGCATCTCTTGAGGTAGCCAGGTAAAGGTCATTGACACCGGTCCTGCGGTTATCATTTTCACTGTACGAATCAAATGAAAACCTTGCCATAGCGCTTAATCCATTGGTGATGGCATCCAGTTTCTGGTTAATGGAAAACACCGACTGAACAGTAGGACGAAATTCATTGTGATAGCCAGAGTTTTGAATATCGTTTACCGGGTTGGAGCCGCCGTTATTAAACGGACCAGCCCACTGGCCACCCGGGTATCGTATTGGAAAGGCATTAGGTGGTGTTAAATATGATTCGTACCAGATATTCCCGGCAGATAAACCCGGATAACGGCTGCTTACCAGCAAGGCATCCAGGTTCATTGTTAATAAAGTAGATTTGCTCAGATCGATATCAAGGTTCGATCTGAAATCATATCTTTTGAAATTAAGATTGGGATTGTAGCCGTTCTGTTTGGTAACCTTATAACTCCCCTCCTGGTCATAAAAAGAAGCAGAAACATAGTACCGTACAGATGGTGCACCACCGCTTACATTAAGGTTAGTGTTATAGCCTGGTGCCCAATCTTTATAAACTGATTTTATCCAGTTTACGTTAGGATAAAGGTATGGATCTAAACCACTTGCTGTTTTTTGGATAGTTTCTTCAGAATAGGCGGCTGTGGTTCCGTCATTGCTTGTTGCCTCGTTATGTAGCCTCATCCAAGATACGGCATCGAGCATTTTAGGCGTTTTTGTTAGCCCCGACATGGTGGCTTCTGTTTTTAAGGAGATCTTGGGCTTTCCGGCCACGCCTCTTTTTGTGGTGATGATCAAAACACCGTTTGCACCCTTAGCGCCGTATACAGCCGTTGATGATGCATCTTTCAATAAAGATATACTTTGAATATCCTCCGGGTCGATGTTATTATAAGCTCCTCCATAGGTGCTATTCACATCATCACGCTGTACGCCATCTATAATAATAAGCGGATTTGCATTACCTGTAAATGTACCGATGCCCCTGATCGTGAACGAGGCATTATCATAACCCGGCTCACCGCTTCGTTGCATGGATATAACCCCGGCAACCTTACCTGCCAGCGCATTGGATAAGGAGCGGTTTGGGGTTGTTATATCGGCCACGTTCACTGTGGTAACAGCACCGGTTATCGATACCTTTTTTTGCTTGCCATAACCTACAACCACTACTTCGTTTATGCCCTTGGTATCGTCAAGTAACTGAACAGTAAGGTATGATGTTGCCCCGGTAACTGTAACCTCTTTAGATACAAAACCGGCAAATGATATAACCAGAACACTTTTATCATTGGCTTCAATGGTAAACCGACCTTCACTATCGGTTATCACACCCTTATCCGAGCCTTTTATCCGTACACTGGCGCCGGGTAAGGTAACACCTTTTGAGTCGGTTACAACGCCTGATACTTTTATAACAGGTATTGGTTGAGGCTCCGCATCAAAAGGCCTGGGTTTGATGATGATCGTTTTGTCGTCAATATTGTAAATAAACGGCTGCCCTTTAAACGTTAATTTTAATACGTCTTCCAGTTCGGTATTCAGAACATTGATGCTTACCGGATTAGCATCTTTGATCACCTTTGAATTATAGAAGAAATCATATCCGCTTTGTTCGCCTATTTTTTTCAGGACTTTCTCTAACGGAGCATTTTTTTCTGATAACGTGATCTTTTGCGCGTAACCTGAAGCACTTGCCTGAAGTATGGTTGCCACCAATAAAATGATGGATAGTTTCATAATCAACAAAGCTTTATTTTTTATACAGGGGACCCCATATAATGTTATTTCATAACATTTCATACATTTGAACAAGTTTGGGTTTAAGGTGTAAATTGGACTACGAATTTAGTTTCATGGTAAGCCCTAACTTTTTTAGTCGGGAGTGTTCCACCACTTCCGGCTTACTTTTAAGGTTACCATAATGCGGGTAAAATATCACGGCATAATAATAACCCTCCTTCCCTCGATCTTAATTTTTACGCTACCTGTTTTCTCTATAATTTTGAGTGCCTGGGCCAGATCCTTTGAACGCGACACCATGCCTCCAAATTTCAAGTTATCTACATTGCCCGTGTATTCCACATCAATATTATACCAGCGGGCCAGTTTGCTCATGATGCTTTTCAAATCCTCGTCAACAAACATGAAATAGCCGTTTTTCCAGGCCACTACATCGTCTGTATCCACTTCCTGAACATGGATCGAATTATCTGTGATATTAGATTGCTCGCCGGGCTTAAGCAGTTTTGATTGATTCAATTTGGTGGATAGTACCTTAACAGAACCTTCCAATAAAGTGGTTTTTACCGAGGCATCGTCGGGATAGGAACTGATATTAAAATGCGTTCCTAAAACTTCAACCTCCTGCGAATTGCTCACAACTTTAAACGGTTTGGCCGGATTTTTCGCAACTTCAAAATAGGCCTCCCCGTTTAGTTCAACCCGGCGTACAGCACCGCTGAAATTGGTTGGATAACGAAGTGAAGATTCCGCGTTCAACCAAACTTTTGAACCATCCGGTAAATTAACCTGGTATTGGCCGCCTTTGGGTGTTTCAATTGTATTATAGGCTTGTTCGTTACCTTTGGTTGCATTAGATGCGTCATTGGTAATAGTATAAACTAATTTCCCATTCCCGGTTTTAGTAATGGTTACGCCTGATTGTTTTGCCAGCTGCCCTGTGCCAAGATCATCGAGTGTAATTTTTGATCCGTTAGATAAAGTTAAGATAGCCTTATTGCCGCCGGGGGCGATAAGGTGCTTAGCGGCTGCCTGCTGGTTACCAGTTGATAACGAGGCGATATTATGCTTTAAATATATAACCAGTAAAGTTGATAGTGTAAGGAATAGCGCAACGGAGGCGGCTATAAGCCAACGCCCACTCATAAACACAGGCCTTTTAACTTCGGATTCGCGCGTTTTTATTTCTTGTAATACTTTGCCATAAAGTTCTGCTTTAACGATACTTTCATCGCCCATTAAAGATTCGTCCCATTTCAGTTCGTTTTTCTGAAGGATATCGTAATAGTCCATCAAAAGCTTTTCTTCCCCGGCAGTGGCCTGGTTCGAGAGATATTTATTTATTAAACTGAGTAGTAATTCTTTGTCCATAGGTTTGTTGTTGTATGTATGTACCTTAATACATGCAGCACCCCCAAAGAAATTTTTAATATTTTTTTGAGGAGATGAACCAGGGAACGTAGGAATGAAAAAAACTGAAAAGAAAGATCAAAACCATCGGCCGCAAAACATGATCAGCGCCATGCAAACAAAATCGCCTAATGTTTTACGCAGGCGGTTAAGAGCTATGGTTAATTGATTTTCGACAGTTTTGGGAGAGATGCCAAGGCGTTCGGCAATTTCTTTAGTGGATAAATGTTCTTTTCGGCTCATGATAAATATCTGCCTGCATTTATCAGGCAATTCGGCAATGCCTTGCTCCAGTAAGCGGTTAATTTCTTTTTCAGATAAAATCTCTTCACCGCCGTTATTGCTAAAGAGTTCTTCCAAATTATTAAACAAACCAGCTTTTACTTTGCCCGAGCGTAGCACATTGAACACCTGATAACGAACGGCGGTATATAAATAAGCGTTTAGAGAGACTACCTGGAGCGTTGTTCTTTTTATCCAAAGGTTTACCAATACTTCCTGGGTTATGTCTTCGGATACCTGGCGATCACGGAGTATGTTGTATGCCGAAAGGTAAAGTTTTGACCAATATTTATTATAGATGTGTTCGAACGCCGCGAGATCATTCTCCTGGATCAATCCAATAAGTCTGTCGTCAGAAAATAACTGAACTTCCGGGCTATTCATTCCGCATTATAACAATTTGCCAAATCAACGAGGGTGTTTTATCTCAAAATCTCTTATTCGTCATTATCCAAATGGCAGAACATTACCACATGGATACTTAATTTTATTATAGCCCTCATGGATGTCTGCAATCGATACCGTTTGTACTATTCAAACGATATTTTGGTTAAAGCCCCGAATATTGTAATTTCGAGTAATTTACGATAGTAAATAAAGCTAAAAAAACTGTTAAATGAAAATGAACGCAAATAAAATTCGGTTAAGCCTTTAAATTCAATTACTCCGCCCCCATTTTGGTTTAATTTTCAAATATCATTTTTCCGAAAAATTCGGGTAAATGAAAATTAGCCTCGGCCGATTTAATATTGTTCCATACCAAAAAATGAGGATCGGGCAAATCGTCACCACATTTGTAGAAATTAACCCGGCATTGTTTACCGTTTAAAGATGCAATAGAGTGGTTACAAAATGCCACCAGCGGGATCATCAGTGTAAGTTCCCAGCCTATACTACCTTGCCGGATATCATCAACCAGTTTGAAATTAGTTTGATGCCTTATTGTTCGAATAATAGCCTCCGGTAATAGTTTCCGGTTTGTTCTATCAGCGCCAAAACTTAGCATACAGGTTCCTGCACAGTTAAAATCGAAGCTGTAATAGCTTTTCTCATCTCCAAAAGATACAAAGAACTCTACACAGCTATCTTTATGCACCGGTTGGTTTGGCTTCGTATATGCCGCCCTTATGGAAGTTTCGCTTACATAATACTTTATAAAAAGTCCATCGTTACCGAAAGCTATGGCAAAATGCACATCTGGTTTATAACCATTGCCCGGCCATGGCATTAAGCCAATATGGTTCTTCTCATAATTATCTAATAAAAACGAAACGTGCGCTATTGGGCTTACGTGATTTACACTGTCTAAAAATGGTACCGTCAGTTCTTTCATTTTATTTGGATGATGCTTTGTATGTTACTGAAATTTCGCGAATTACCTGATCGAGAATCGCATACTGCTCCTCCAGCATTCTAAGTAATTGAAATTGTGCCCTGGTACGCTGCAAATTATGCCCGGCAAAGTGTGTTTTATAATATACGTCGCCTTCTATATAATCTGTAAGGAAACGTACGCCCTGCATATATGGAATCAATAAAACGCCGATTAGCAGTGTTTCAACTTCAATATCAGTTAAAAAGGCATGTGCACTTTTAAAATAGCCTTCCGCATAGGCTTTAAACAACGGCATGTTTAGGTTAATTTTTGAAAGATCGGGCTCGTCTTCAGATGCTGTGTTTATGATAGTTCGGATCGCGTCGCCAAAATCATAGGCCACATAGCCCGGCATAACGGTGTCAAGATCAATTACACATTGCGCATGGTCATGCTTATCAAGCAAAATGTTATTGAATTTGGTATCATTATGGATGATGCGCAAAGGCAACTTTCCTTCTTCGCCCAAGTTCAAAATGGAAGTCATCTTTTCAACTCTTTCGGTTATGAACCTAAGCTCGGGCAAAACCTCTTTAACACGGTCTTTACTATCGGCCAGTACCGCCTTATTCAACTTTCCGAGCCGCATGGCAATATTATGAAAACCGGGAATAGTTTCAGCAAGTAAAGTAGCATCCAGATCGGCTAGCAGTAATTGAAATTTGCCAAAAGCCTTGCCCCCTTCGCAGGCTTGCTTCTCCGTGAGCACATGGTCATAGCTTTTGGTATCTTTTAAAAACAGGAACATCCGCCAATAATTACTATCTGCATCACGAAAAAAGAGCTGGTTACCTTTTGTCTTTACTATGGTAAGCACTTCATTTTCCGGATTGGAACCGGGAGTTTCATCCAGTTTCTTTTTAAGATGATCTGTTACTAACTGTACATTATTCATCAACGCAGGCACGTTTTCAAACACATAATGATTAACGCGCTGAAGTAAATAACCCGGCAAATCCGGATCGGTTACCTTAATATGGAACGTATCATTGATATGGCCTGAACCGAATGGTACAATTGCTTCAATTTCTCCCCGAATAGAAAAATGGGTGGCTATTTCCGATATGCTATATGACATATATTGTTGTTAGATAAAAATATTTTCGTTGGACGTTATCCAACGGAGGATACTTATTGACGGGTACTCTATCCGGCGAAATGTTAAAGTGTAGGTTTGGCGTTAAACACCATCACTTCAAAAGGCTGCAACGTAACAGTATAAACATCGCCGGTAAATACGGGAGCAGTTGGTTGTTTACCCCCGGATTTTGCATCGTAAAACCGGTAACCTGCTTTGCTGTTTAAAGGCAATTCAAAAATATTACGTGTATCAACAACAAATTTCTTTGCTGTATTTGAAGGGTTTCTTAAAGTAAGAATAGCTTTTTTAGGCGACCATGAAGCGAAGCCATAAATATCCCCTTTTGATGGATCTCCCCCTACCCAATGCGTATCGGGCATAATATCAGCGTTTTCCCGTGCCCATTTTATGGCTGCAGCCAGGCAGTTCCAATTGGCAGTGTTTAATTTATGAGGATTAATGTAAAGCTCCTGCAAGCTTGTTCCGGATCCGAAAAACGACCAGATTTCGTCAGAAATGTCTTTATCATTCATTTCAAATTTGGCAGGCGCGCCATTATCGGCAATACAAATGCCATGATACATTAATGAGCTTAAAGGATAGAGGGACGCACGCTGTACAATATTATTATATACTTCGCCATCGCGGTAATTGAGCCATTGCTGCCGGTTGTCGCCCTGTCCGGCGGTGTTGGTATCCCAACCATTTCTCCACAAAGCATCACCATATTTTAGCCAGAAAGGAGATGGCCAGGTACCCATGGTCAGGCTAAAATAAAGATCAGGTTTTACTCCGCGCAAGGTTGACACCAGTTTCAACAGCGATTCCATATCCGTTTGATAACCAGCCCCTGCGCCGGTTAATTTATCCCCTGCACCTACGCCGTCAAACTTAAACATTGTTACACCGTACCGGCTAACAAAGTTGGCCGCAACATTTTTAAACCGATTTGAATAAATAGTACCGGATAGGGAAAAACCGTGCGAATTTGTTTCAAACGGAGGGTTTTGTTTCCGGCCATATTGAAGCCTTTGCTCTTTGGCCTGTTCATACCCACCCCATGGCGACATCCAAACGCCTAATGACGCGTTATATCTATTGGCCAGCCTCTTAATGTTATCGAAACCCGATGGAAAATTGGCTTTGTTTATTTGCCATAAGGTTTGATTATCATCCCAGCCATCATCAAACAAAAAAGCATTTAAAGCAACGTGCCGCTTTATGGTCAGACTATCTGCAAAGGTTTGAATTCGGTCAAGGCAACTGGTATCATTGAGTTTTCTATCATTCCAGGATAAATCGTACCAGGAATTGTAATGCAGCATTTGTCTGTATGGCACAGCCCTTTCACGTTCCAGGTAATAGAGAAATGCTCTGCGCAACTGATTTTCGGGAGCTCCCCCCCAAACAGAGGATACAGTCAGCTCAGGGGTTGGCTCCTGCCCTTCAATATAACTACTTACCCAACCATTTTTTGCCTCGTACTTACTGATAGGGCTCTCGACAGCAAAATAGAAGTTTTTTGATACAATTGGCGATCCATCAACAATTCCCGAGGCTGCTACTCCGTTTTTTTCGGATAGCTTAATGAGTTGCAATTTCCGGATCCTTAAAGAATCTGTAATACTGTTAAACGTAAAAACCTGCCTGATGTAATTGGAGTTATCTTTTAAAATAGCAGCCCACTTCATGCTAATACCATATTTTGCATTCAGTAATTCGGCCGAAATTTCTTTTCCGTTTTCCCTTTCGGCAAGCTTAACACTCTTGTTATTGCCTTTTATATTAACAATTTTTAGAGGGCCTTTCAATTCAAAATCGGCAGAGTTAAGTATGATATCATCCTTTAACTCCAGTTCAAACATCGGTGTTCCTTTTAATTCGATCTGTTTATTACGAAAAGTAAATCTGCTTGCGGAAAGTCGTCTTTTTTCAGCTACGAATTTCACATGTAAACAATTGTTCTGTAAAACAAAAGTGTTGTTATCTGCAATAGCAAGTGCTTTGTTAGTTTCTATCCCCTTGAGGGAAACATTTTGAGCCCTTACAACACCAGCGAAAATGAGGCAAAATATGAACAATAGTTTTTTTAACATAGAGGACAGATTAAAAGGAAAACGGCAAGCGATATTCGTGTGTGCCTAAACAAAAGTAAAAGGCAACCTGCATTTGAAAAAACGCCGGCATTACCCTGCCTTTTAAATACACCCTATTTATCAGTTTAAATAATCATTCGGGCTGAAACAATCGTTTGCATAATTTTTCGGGTAGCCATCTGTCCTGAGGCCGCTTCAGATCGTTTCATCTCTCTTATATACAGTGTCTAAAGGAGAGATTGAGTTCCACACCAAGAGACTTTGGCAATAAACGATTGGCCATTAACCGCAGTATGGTCAGCAAATAAGCCTGAAACAAGAAAATTATATAACGTTTTTTAATTTTAGGATTTAGTGCAAGGGAATTGTTTCAACGGGTACATCCCAATGAGCTATGATCAATTCAAACCTATGCTGTTCGGCTTTTGTATAGCTATCCTGATCGGGAAAAAGCTGCTTTTTGTACGGATCAACAATGCTGTAATCCAGTGCAAGGTGCTCTGTCTTAAAAGTAATCGTTACCTTAAAATCCCAGCGGGTATCTTCACCACTATGCAATATCGGTGCTTCTGCTTTAATGCTCAGCACGTCGCCTTTTTCCTGTAATTTTTTTAGCAGTGGGTAGTGATTCTTTTGCCACAGTGCGATAAATTCTTCGGCATGCCCCCATTTAATCTTATAGTAGTTTTCTATGGTCAATGGCTTCTCTTGCCCCCATAAAACCGTACTTAGGAACAACAGTATTGCTAAAAGTTTAATTTTTTTCATTTCTTGATTTTTAGAAAACAATGCCGTTATGTTCAGGCGTATTGCAATACAGGATGTAGTATACGGGAGTTATTCAGAATACCCACGTGTGCAAATGCTACTTTATAAAAACCATCAATAATATTGCAGGCCAGCCTGGCGATCTTACTTCTTTCGCCGAAATTGATATCCGGATCACAAAAATCTTTTGGAAAGATTTTCAACCCATTTGAAACGAGATCTACCGGATTAAAATAAAAATGTAAATTCATACCATAATCGCTGATATTCAAAGCAGACTCTACTTGCAATGAGTTTGGCTCAAGCACTATCAATTGTGCTCCCATGGCACCAAAAACGTATTGAAGTTGATTAACCTCCCTTAAATATTCTAAGCCGTAGGTAAGCCATGCCTTGCTGTAAAAACTAATAACCAGTAAGTTTTCAGATAGTTTCCTGGTCAGCACTAAACTTGAAGCAGGTAAAGCCGGGGAAGTAAATTTCCTGAAACGCGCATTGTTTCCAGCCGTATCCTTAAAGGTTAGTGTTCTTTGTGCAGGTTTTTCCAACTCCGCAACAATCTCAATCTTTTCAAAGCCTGGATATTTCCCTACCGGTTTACACATCATATAGTTTATTAATTGCTTTATTTACTCTACAAACTATTTGTTGCTAATATAATAAATACACTATAAAATCTATAGATTTTATAGTGTATTTAAATGAATAAGTTTCTATTCAGGTTTCAGCTATAGATCCGGTTAAAGCAATAAAGATCGCTATTGCGCAAAACACAAGCGATCTTTAATTACAGCATCATTTTTAAACGAAAAGTTCTCCAACATTAATCAGTTATATTGGCGTTTCTTTTTATTGCGAGAGGGTATTGCTTTTCAACCTTGTTAAGTACAATATAAAGCGAATCTTTTTGAGGGCTTAGGCCTTTAAGTATAAACTTACCTGCCGACGGCGCTGTATAGTTTAGATTAAGTGCATCTGTTGTATCCGCCCGGTTTTTCAAAGTAAGAATATGCTTAACAGTATCCGCTTCATATCCATAATATAACCGGCCAATATTACCATAATACTCTGTTGTCCTGATCTTATTATCGGTTCTTAGCTTGAATGGCTTTGCAGTACCAATACTGATGGTATTGAACTTTTCAAATGCCATATTTTGCCAACGAACGGTATCATCCGGAGCATATGGCAAAACCTTGTTATTTAACCTAAATTCAGTTACGTTATAAAAGCCCGTAAAACTTTTAATTCCATCATCCAAAGGCAATTTAAAAGTTTTGCCTGCGGCATATAACTGTTCGTAATGATAGCCGCGGTAAAACAGGAATAGAAAGATAAACGCGGCTTTCAACACAATTCGGCCAGCTCTTTTCCACTGTTTGGTTAATTCAGAAGGTTGAATATAGCTGATAACAGCCTGCCGGTGTCTGATCAAAATGTTATAAAACTGATCAGCATCTTTTACTAAAAGTGCGGCAGAAAGGAAAAGCAGGTGCAGGCTGGCCAGTTCTACCCCGGCATCATAGCCAATGTTTACAAACCAGATAGACAATAAAATAGCTATCATCATTAGCGCACCTAAAGTGGCAGTACGCCTGAACAAAATTAAAACCGTTGCTATGAGTTCAAATACCCCTGCAAATACTTCAAAAAAAGGAGAAACACCGGTGGTGAGCCAATAAAGTTTACCCGGGGCAAAATCGCCTAAACTGGTATTTAACTGGCTCAGGGTAGGGAACGGCATTTGCACCGGGAATACCTTGGCGATGGCAAACCACGACATGCGCAACGCAATCTGGTACCTCACCAATATGAAAAACCAATTATAAAGCCGGTCATCCCGGTCGTTTTGCGTTAATGCATTCCGATCGTTATTAATTTGCTTTTCTATAAACGCCCATCCCCCGCCTATAATCAGGCAAACCAGTAAAGTAATCAACCATCCTCCATAGTTTTTACCACCCTGGCTGCTAAAAAACCATGGATTATTCTGGCTGACCACATCGAGCCAACGGTAAGGATGTCCTTTAACCGAAAAACCGGCATCGAAATCCTGCTGATAAAAAGCGGGAACAAATGGAATTACGGTTACAGCAGCATATATAATACCCGACCGCAGCAATATCCTGTGCAAAAGCCCCGGGTTCGGGACTGTAAAATCAACGGTATTCGCCATATCAGGATAGTCGTTTATTTACCGCGTTCCAGTTAACTACATTCCACCAGCCTGCAACATACTCGTTTCGCCTGTTTTGATATTTAAGATAGTAGGCATGTTCCCAAACATCCAAAGCCAGCAGCGGCGTACCTTTTACAGCAGCGTTATCAAAAAGCGGATTGTCCTGATTGGCCGTTGATGTAATCACAAGTTTACCATTCTGATTAACGAGCCATACCCAGCCCGAACCAAAGCGGCTAAGTGCGGCTTGCGTAAACTGATCTTTAAATTGATCAAATGATCCAAAAGCACCCACAATGGCGTCTTTAATCTTACCATCAGGCGCCGACGAATTTGGTGTTAAACTTTCCCAGAAAAAATTATGGTTCCAGGCGCCTCCACCGTTATTGCGGGCCTTGGACGAGAGCTGTGACGCGTGATCAAAAAACTCCTTTTCGGTGCTAAAAGTGAGCTTTTCAGCTACGATAGCATCATTTACGTTTTTGATATACGCCGCATGATGCCTGGTATAGTGGATCTCGTTGGTTAATCCGTCAATATGGGGTTCCAAAGCTTTATAATCAAAGCCCAAGGGCACCTGGATAAATTTTAAAACATCACCTGTTTGAACAGATTCTTCATTTTTTTGGTAAGCTGCCAAAGCCTGGTCTGTTTTCAACAACAATGGGCCGGTTAGTGCAACTGCTGCGGTTGCCTTTAGTGTATTTTCTATAAATTGTCTTCTGCTGTTAGTTTTCATCTTATTTATTAGTGTTAATAATGAAGCTGCCCGGTTCATCAACCGGGACAGCCTCCTGCACAACTTATTCCACCATGCTGTGCTTTATCTTTAATTAATTATGAGTAAGAATAGTTGCCCCTATGGCCGATGAACCAGGCGTACCATTAATATAAATGGTATAAATTTTCCCCGCTGTAAGCGTAACGCCTTTAAGCTTATCACCGGTAATATTAACCGCCGACTGATCTGAGCTTTGCGTTATCGAAAAATTAACTGTACCTGCATCCACGGTAACAAAAGGCCCTAATGACCACGCGCTTAAACCGGTTCCTGACAATACCGAACCTCCCGCCCTGCCATAAGCTGTATTGGTAAAAAGCGCTGTTTGCCCGGCAATGCCAAAGTCAACATTAGGTGCGCCTGGTGCCAGGTTTACAAAGCGTACCTTCGCCTTGCCGGCAGCCGGAGCGCTTAGGTCGTCATAAAAAAGAATTAATGAATCGGCCGTAGCCTTGGTATTTTTTACTGCGAAAACTGTATGGTAGTAGTTAGCTATAGGTCCGTTAGGCCCGCCGGTAGATGTAAAAGTGGCGCTATTACCAAACTGTCTGGATGCTTTGTAAGATGTATTGGTTCCTTCAGTAAAATTGATCTGCACATCCCCAAACTGAGTGTCAATGTAGTCGCTTTTAGTGTTAATGGCCAGGGCTGTTTTGGTTACCTGTGTCGTGTACACCCAAAACTGGATCCCTGTATTTACCGGGCGCGCATTTACGAAGCTGATGTGGGCTGCGAGTGATGGCCTGTCGGCAGCGTTGATATTTAAATAGTCGGTCTTTTTGCAGGATGCAGCAAAGAGGATGGTTATCCCGGCAAGCACCCATAGCTTTCCTGAATTTGACAGGTATCTCCTTTTTAAGGCTTGCTTATATGTTGATTTAAAAATACTTTTCATGATTGAGCTATTATAAATGGGCTGATAATTTGATAAACGGCTGGATACCTGCGCTACCATTTTGGATGCCTACAACAGTGGGGTTGCGCAGGCCGGCTATAGATGGGTCAGTATAATCACCCACTACATTAAACACGTTGTTAACGCCTGCAGTGCCCTGGATGCGGCTGGTAAACTTATAACCAACCGATAAATCAGTTACCCAAATAGGTTTAAGGTTTTGATAAAAGTAAACCGGGTTAAGCGGATCGGCTGCGCTTAGCTGAGATGCTGTGGTTACTTTCCCAAAATACACCGTGCGGGCCAGGAAGGTAAACCTGTCCAAACTGTAAATACCCTGCAGGTTTACTTTTTGGGCCGGAATGTTGGTAGTTACCCTTGCCCTTTCGCCCGGGCTCAGGATCACATTCTTATATTTTTCGAGACCTTTAGGTGTGTTCACCTTGGTCACCTCATTTTTTTCGAAGTTGCCGCCAAACAGGAAGTTGATATTCCCTCTATCCAATAACAACTTGTAGCTGCCTGTAAACTCAATACCCTTTGTCCGGGTGCTGAATTCGTTGTAAAAAAAATTGGCCTGGGCCGCCCCGGTTTGCTGAAACAAAGTTTTAACATCAGCAGGCAGGTTGGTATCTGTTGATGTAAAGTTACCGGTATTGCCTACCCTGTTATCAATATTGATCAGGTATGCATCAACGGTTAACTCCACATTGCTGCCCGGTGCAGAGGTTAAACCTAGGGTATATCCTTTTGATTTTTCGGGCGATAACTTAGGGATTCCCAATGCCCTTGCCGCAGCGCTCTGGTTGGATGCCGTCAGGATGTCAACTCCCCTGCCCTGCTGAAAGGTTGTAGATACGGAAGTGTAATAAGATTGCGCCAGATCTGGTGCCCGGAAACCGGTATTTGCCGATCCCCTGACACTTAACCACCTGGCAAAGCTATAACGCGTAGCAGCTTTCCAGGTAAACACGTTGCCGAAGTCCGAAAAGTATTCGGCACGGCCTGCGCCAGAAACGAGCCACTCTTTGGTAACGTTCAATTCCACATCGGCATAACCGGCGGTTACGGAGCGACTCACATTAACTGCATTTTCCGGCCTGAAACCTAAATGAATTTGCGAGCCCGCCGAAAGACCGTTCAGGGATGTTACGCCTGCATTTGATAAATAAGGTATGCCGCCCGTAGTGGTATCAATATCAACAATGGTACGCTGATCTGCTTTGGAATAGGATGCCTCTTCACCTGCGATAATCTGGAAGCCCTCCACCCGGTGCTGGGCACCGAAGGCTACGTTCAATCCCTTCAATATTTTATCAAAATAGCGGGTAAAGTCAAGCGCAGTTGTGTTTTGGCTGGCATTATAGCTGCCGGCGTCAAAACTTGTAGGGCTTTTTAAACCAAGACTGGCATTCAATGAATTATCAACCCGGTTACCGAATATATTTTTACCGTATACATTTGAGAAATCTACATTCCAATCGCCAACTTTACCTTTAATACCCACAGCTATAGATTCATCAACTATATTATTCTCCATAGCAGGCAAAAAGCCATCGGGATAAATAAAGTTGTTGTTACGTGATGTCCAGCCGGGTAAACGGTAAGTAGCTGTAAATTGTGAGTTACGGCTGCTGATACCGCCAAAGGCATACAACTCTGCCGAGTTTTTTAAAGGTAATCCTGCATTGAAAAACAGCAAAGCATCTTGCCCGGCATTGGAGCCGCTGGCTCGCTGATCAAAAAAATGACGGTCGATGCCCCGGCTTGCTAAAATAGCATCGTCAATTTCTTTGGTGTATATAGCGTCGTAACCGCGGGTGTTAGCGCCGCCTCCGTAAATTGGGCCGTTATACAGGCCTGCGTCCTTTCTGCCGGCCGGTAATGAAATGGCCTGGGTAGCATATTCGGTAGTTACGTTTACATAACCGCCGTTATTACCTAAACCAACACCGTAATTGGCACTTGTACGGGTAACGGCACCATCCCCTCGCCTGCGCACGCTTCCGGATGTATTTATCGCAAAATCATCTGTCTTTTTCTTTAGCACAATATTGATTACACCCGCAATAGCGTCTGAACCATATTGCGCAGCGGCGCCGTCCCTCAATATTTCTATCCGCTCTATCGCGCCTGTCGGTATAGCATTAAGGTCATACCCGGTTGAGCCGTTACCCAAGCCGCCATAATTTACGTTAGCGCTTTTATGCCTGCGTTTACCGTTAACCAATACCAAAACCTGGTCGGGGCCTAAACCGCGCAACTGGGCAAGGCTAAGTGCCGAACCGGCATCGCCTGCATTACTTCCGTTAACAGAATGAAATGAGGGCGAAATATATTGCAATATCTGGGTTACACTCACCTGCGGGGCCGATTCTAATAGCGGTTTTACATCTATCACGTCCACAGCAACCGGCGAGTTAAGCTTGGTGCGGTTAGCGTTGCGCGAACCAACGATCTGTACCTCATTCAGCGCGTTATTTTTGGATGGTTTCAGGCTGATCTGAAATTGCCTGATCCCATCAATTTCCACTTCCTGACTTTCAAAACCTACAAATGAAAACACCAGGTATTTACCATTACGGATCACGATGCTAAAGCTACCATCGGCTTTGGTTACGGCGCCTTCATTCAATCCTTTAACAGTTACGGAAACACCCGGCAAAGGGGCTTTATCATCGGCAGAGGTTACAACCCCGGTTACCGTTCGTTTTTGTGCATATGAGTTATGCCCCCAAACAAGGGTAAAGAGCATAAGCAAGAGTACAATTTTCTTCATTTTACAATAGTTCAAAGGCAAAGCAGTGGCTACGGCAGGGCAAAAACTATCCTGCTGGCAAATGTTTACCCGGTTATGATTATTTAATTATTTGTTGGGGATGATTTTAATTTGAGGCCAGCTTTTGCTTGAAACGGTCGTCGGTAAGGGATTTTAAAAACTCAACGATATCATCAATTTCAGTATTGGTGAGGTTAAGCGGTTTATCAAGCGCCAGATCGCGGTTGATGCCGTCTTTAACCACAAGCGATGGATTGTTGTAATATTCAACCACGCTTTTCAATGTCTTGAACTTACCGTTATGCATATAAGGCGCTGTAACCGCCACATTGCGCAACCCTGGAATTTTAAATTCACCATCCTCAGTTTTATTTTTGGTAATGGCCGAACGACCCGGATCATTCAAATCTTTTGCGTTATACAAGCCAATACTTTTAAACCTGTCGGCAGTAAAATCCTCGCCCGAATGGCAATTGTTACATGCGGCTTTGCCTATAAACAATAGCCTCCCGCGTGCCGCAGATTCAGATATAGCATGGTCATCGCCATTAACATACCTGTCATAAGGGCTGTTTGATGTTTCAAGTGTGCGCTCAAATGAAGCGATGGCTTTCAACAAATTATCTTTGGAGGGTGCTGATTTAAATATTTTTTGAAAAGCATCGGCGTAATATTTATTGTTGTTTAATTTTTTTACGGCATCCTCAATCGGAAGCCCCATTTCTGTAGCCGATGTGATAGGCCCTAAAGCCTGCTCTTCGAGCGACGCGGCACGACCATCCCAAAACAGGTGCGGCCTGCCGGAAAGATTGGTCAATCCCGGCGAATTACGGGCTGTAAGATTGCCTTTTATACCCCTGCTGAAAACGGCGCTATCGGCAAAAGCAAATTCCGGCTTATGGCAAGATGAACAACTAATGGTATTATCGCCCGATAGTATCGGGTCGAAAAATAGTTTTTCGCCAAGCTGTTCTTTGGTTTGAACATCATCCTTAGAGCCTACAAAACTCATAGCGCTAATCAAGACAGTGCCCGCTGCCAAAACCAGAAGTATTTTTCTTTTTTTCATATCTGTACACATTTAAACCACCACTTAAAATTTAGGCCTTTGCCGGGGCATTCAATACCCCGGCTCCGAACCTATTCCAACTTTACATGAGTTTTTAAATGCTTTTATTAGTCAAAGAGATAGCCCTTCACCCTGTATAGGGTGATTAAGCATAATAAATTCTAAAGTGGTATCCTATTTTGCTAAGAAGCTGCTTAAAAACAATTAAATAAAACTGCTATATCTCTCCCACGTCATTGCGAGGCACGAAGCAATCCCCGACTATACAGGGCGGATTTGCATAGTCCCTCTGCCTCTTGGGGATTGCTTCGTGCCTCGCAATGACGACTTTTATACATGTTTTTAAACAGCTTCTAAAGACTACTGCGCATTAGCTGTAAGATTAACATTCAGGTCAAAATCATCGTAGATCACCTTATCGCCCAGGTTTTCAAAAAAGTTTTTTGAACGGAATTTGATATCGTACTTAGTACGGTCGACGGTAATTTTAGCACTGGCGGTTAGTTTTTTGCCGTTAACTGCAACCGTAGCCGGGAAGCTTACATCATTAGTGATCCCTTTTATGGTTAGTTTACCTTTAACATCATACTGGTTACCGCCGGTTTTGGTAGCTGAGCTGATCACCAGGTTAGCTTTGGGGAATTTTTCGGTATTAAAGAAAGTTTCGCTTTTTAATGTGCTCACTAACTTTTCATTTTGTGCCTGATCGGTCAGGTCTGCATCGGTAATGGTATTTAAATCGATGTCAAAGCTGCCGCCTTTAAGTGCGTTATTTTCAACCGAAAAGTTGCCGTTACTGATCTTGACTTCACCATTGTGATCACCAGTAGCTTTTTTAGCGGCCCAGGTAAGCTTGCTGCCTTCATTATCAACCTTAAAAGATGCAATCTTAAATTTCTTTTTGGCATCAGCTGTTTTAACAATATCTGATTTGCCTTTAGTAAGCTTAACGGTTTTTATGGTTGATGAGGTAAATGCTGTTAATGATATAAATGCTGTAAACAATACAGCGCCTGAAAATTTTGTCATGGTGGGTTATCTTATTTAAGTTGCGTTAATAAACCCGGCAAAGCTTTTACCCTTTACCGGGTCAGGTGTTTAGTTTAGTTTATTGTTTTATTTTCCTTTTAAAGTTTCGTTATTGCTTTCAACAGCGTTAGCTTCGGTTGCAGGTGCCGGTTCGGCTATCAACTCATCAAGTAGTTTGTTAAACTTCTTTTCGTAGTCCTGGTAGTATTTTCCGGTAACTGTGCCAGTGTAACCAGTGTAGATCTCCCTTACGTCACCTTTTCTATCGATGATAATGGTGGTTGGGAACGCAATGAATTTGTTAAGCGCGGGTAGCTTTTGTGATACAAGCTTTTTATCGGCCAAACCGCCAAATAAAATATCATACTTGATATCGTACTTCTCCTTAAGCTTGCCCAGGGTGTATTGCGCGTACTTCAGGCTATCTTTTTGTTCAAAGCCTATAGCTATCGCCTCAACGCCACGGTTATGATTTTTGTTGAACCAAGGCGAAAGAAATACAGTTTGATCGGTACAGTTAGGGCACCAGGTACCCACAATTTCAATAATGGTAACCTTGCCTTTGTACTTGGCATCACTTAAGGAAACAGGTTGGCCATTCAGGTCAGGAAAAGTAAAATCAAGCTTTTTATAACCTTCTTTTAAAAATGTAAGCTTGTACGGATCAGGCAGTTCTGCCTTATCATCCTTTACAGCATCGAACTTGGTATTGTCATAAATCCCCTGGCCAATTTCGCCGCTTAACGTACCATCCGGATTGATCTTGCCTTTGTAAATTTTAGGGCTTGGGCCCGTAAAGCCACTCAACTCAAATTCGTCGCCTTGAACGGTGCCTTCCAGTTCGCGGCTGTCGCCGGTTACCTGCATAATAACACCTGTAAGTTTATTACCGGTTTGCTTCAGGATGGCTATTTTGTTAGGCACCTGCTCTTTTGAGTAAACTTTCAGTTCCCATTTACCGGTTAAATTAGCGGCAGGTGCAATATCCTTACCAGGTTCAACAAAGCGGTAGCTTTTACCGTATTCAGCGGTGAATGGCAGCGAGTTACCTCTAAATCCCGGTACCAGGCTACGGTATTCACCGCTCAGGGTTCCGTCATCTTCCACTTTGGCAACCAGGGCTGCATCATAGGTATTCATTTTAATAAATACCGAATCTTTGCCTACCTGCTTTACATGGAAATTATCGCGGCGCGTACCATTGATCAGTGTAAAAGTGGCATGTTCCGCATCTTTACCTTTCAATTCAAAATTAAAGGGGACTTTGGTTTCGGCCACGGTGAATACCCCACGCCACACACCTTCTTTGATGAATTTTACCGGCGGATTTTTATCTGCAGCATGTACAGTACCGGCCAGCAGCAAGCCTGCAGTCAGGCATTTGAACGATGTAATTAAATTGAGTGTTTTCATTTGATAAATTATAAGATAGTTAATAGTTTTATTTACCTTGATGAGCAGGCTGATCAACAACAGCCGCCGTTTCAGGGGCAGGCTCGGCTATAAGCTCATCCAATAGTTTGTTGAATTTCTTTTCGTAATCTTCATGGTATTTACCGGTTACGGTGCCGGTATAGCCTGTATAGATTTCCCTTACGTCACCTTTTCTGTCTATGATGATGGTTGTAGGGAAGGCGATGAATTTATTCAAAGCAGGTAGTTTTTGCGATACCAGTTTTTTATCGGCTAAGCCACCAAAAGCAATATCATAGTTGATAGCATATTTGTCGCGAAGCTTACCTAAAGTATATTTAGCATACTCCAGGCTGTCTTTTTGTTCAAAGCCCAGGGCAATGGCTTCTACCCCACGATTATGATTTTTGTTAAACCAGGGCGACAGGAACACGGTTTGATCCGTACAGTTTGGGCACCAGGTACCAATAATCTCTACGATCACTACTTTACCCTTATACTTGTTATCACTCAGCGATACTTGCTTACCATCAATACCGGGGAATGAAAAATCAAGCTTTTTGTAGCCTTCTTTCAGGAAAGTAAGCTTATAAGGGTCAGGCAGTTCAACATCGGCTTTTTTCGTTGCATCAAACTTGAGGTTTTTGTAGATGCCGAAGCCCTGTTCGCCGCTCAGAGAACCATCGGCATTGATCTTTCCTTTGATAATGAAAGGGCTCGGACCGGTAAAACCGCTCAATGCAAACTCATCACCCTGCACGGTGCCTTCCAATTCGCGGGTATCGCCCACCACAGTCATTACCACACCGGTAAGCTTGTTACCTTTTTGTTTTAACAAGGCGATAGATGCGGGGACAGCTTCTTTACTATATGTTTTGATCTCCCATTTACCACTCAAATCGGCAGTTGGAGCTACATCTTTGCCTGGCTCAACAAAGCGGTAAGTTTTACCATACTCTGCTTTAAATGGCAATGAATTCCCCCTGAAACCGGGCACCAGGCTGCGGTATTCACCTGTTAAAGAACCATCATCCTCTACTTTGGCTACCAACGCCGCATCATAGGTATTCATTTTGATGTATACAGAGTCCCGGCCAATGGATTTAACATGAAAATCATCGCGGCGGGAGCCGTTGATGAGGGTAAATGTAGCATGCTCGGCATCCTTACCTTTCAATTCGAAATTGAACGGCACTTTTGATTCGCTTACGGTAAATTCGCCACGCCATTTACCTTCTTTTATAAACCTGGGCTTAGGGCCATCATGAGCAGAGGCAACAGCAACGCCACCAAGTAAAAAACTAACTGAAAGCAGTTTAGCTTTGGATAAGTAGTTTGTAATTTTCATTTGTATAAGTTTTAATTGTTGTTAATTGATACATAGCGTGCTAAAAATTTGGCACAAGAAATCCTGCCCGACCCGGTTAAGGCCAATAATAAAAGACAATAAAATTTCAGGGAACCGGCTTTTTAAAACCAGAAGGCGTACTGAACCAAACAACAACATCGTTTAATGGCTGCCGGTTGCGCGTAAAAATGCGGATACTTTAATGTGTTCATGGTTTTTAGTTAATTTATATTCCGCCGGCATATTGCTATCGGAAAAAGTTTAGCACTTATTTCAAACAATGAAAAGTTGCTATAAGATCATCGAGACTTCCTCTCCCTTATTCTTTATAAATCAACTAATTAATGGTGGGGTTAATTAGAATGCTGTAAAGATAGTAACAAATATGATAAATACAATAAAATCTATAGATTTAATAGAATATTTTTTTAATTATTTGTGTTTTATTAATTTCTTATCTTGTAAACAACCAACATCCTGGTCTGTACAGCACACGCCTGTTTTACCACCATAGCAAAGCAACGCACTTAGTACAGCCAGGATGTTGATCTTAATGCCGGATCAATTTCCGGGATGAACTGCGCTAATTAGCAATGCTGGTAACAACAGAAAAGGATGCCACCATTCTGTACGCGGGCTTTAGTGATAAAATTTAATTTTGGTTTCATGGTATTGTTTATGTAAAACAAGTTGAAAGCAGGCGGGCTTGTCAGCCGGCTTTCCCCTACTTAACAGTTCAATTTGGTGGCTAATGAACTGTTAAACTATTTTATTTTTGTAATCGATAAATTCTCGTCTAAAGTCATAAGTTCTAAGTGTAAAAAGAGAAAATATGACTTCTGATTTGCGACTTTCGGTTTCATACTATTTTACCGGAATGCTGAATTCAACATCCTTGGGCGGTAAACACTGCTTGTCATTGCATACCATATAATTCAGGGTACCGTTAACTGACGTCTGCCCGTTTTTAAGTTTTACTTTTTGTTGAAATATAACCGATTGCTCAAAGTACTGCACATTCATACCGAATGCTTTTTCATATTTATTTACGGCCTTGGGTTCTGATGTATTGCCGTTGAGCGAATAGTCATCACTTTTATTAAACCTGAACGAAGTTTTCACCGGACCGCCGTCTGCAACATGCTGCGAATAAATATGCCAGCCTTTATCAATAGAAGCTTTTATAAAAACAACAGCTTGTTCTTTATCAATTTTTTTTGCCCCATATGACCATTTTACCGGTGCCAGGATCTGTGAGTAAGTTACAGTAGCTATTATAGAAGTGAAAGCAGTAAGTATTAGTTTTTTCATTTGATATGCTGATGATATGGTTTGTTTAATCGCGTAATAAGTAATTAACGACAACAACACATACCGGCATAATAAACAGGTGCCTGGGTTTTGCAGGTTATCATAGGTAAAAGGTTTTTCATCTCTTTTCTTTTTGTTTTTGAGTTCAGATAAACTTACCAGGAAAAGAGCTGTGGAGATATTTGTAAAACCTGTAGCATCTTATCTTTCTCCCTTTACAGGAGCAGGAATTAGCACCTTTTACATATAGTATTGTACAGGTTGCCAAGACTTCATGGGGCCTTTCCCTCCGTCTTTTCTGGATAAGTATTAAAGAACTGATAATGCAAACATACAATAAAATCTATAATTCCTATAGATTTTATATAATTTATTTTTTATCATTGCAGAGCAGGTGTTAACAATTGAAAAGCACCACCAAATCAATCTTTAAGCACTTATTTCATTTACTCTTAAAATGCCCGATCAAAAACCAAAACAAACAGCCCTTGGCGATGTAGCCGCCAGGCAGTTGGCAGTAGCCACCCGTACCGTTCCGCAGTTGTCAACCATCACCCCCCGCTGGTTAACACATTTATTAAACTGGATCCCTGTTGAATCAGGCGTTTATCGTTTAAACAAAGTTGTTGATGCTAACAATGTAGAAGTAGATTGCTCCAACCGCGATGAGCGCGAGCTGCCTTCTACCTATGTTGATTATGAAGAAAACCCAAGGGAGTATAACCTGAGCGCTGTAAACACAGTATTAGATGTACACACAAGGGTATCTGATTTATACAGCAAACCCTATAACCAAATCAGCGAGCAATTACGCCTTACTATCGAAATTGTTAAAGAGCGCCAGGAAAGCGAGCTCATCAACAATCCCGAATACGGTTTATTGAGTAGCGTAGCTCCATCACAAAAAATAAAAACGAGAGTTGGCCCTCCTACTCCCGACGATCTGGATGAATTGATCACTAAAGTTTGGAAAGAGCCTGGATTTTTCCTGCTGCACCCTTTGGCTATAGCCGCTTTCGGTCGTGAATGTACCCGCCGTGGTGTGCCGCCGCCAACTGTTTCTTTATTTGGTTCACAATTTATTACCTGGAGAGGCATCCCGCTCATCCCATCAGATAAATTGCCAATAGTGAATAACAAATCAAAAATCATCCTTTTACGCACAGGCGAAAGCCGTCAGGGTGTGGTTGGTTTATTTCAACCGGGGTTGCCGGGCGAGCAGTCGCTAGGTTTGTCGGTACGGTTTATGGGCATTAATAATAAAGCTATTGCCTCTTACCTGGTATCGCTTTATTGCTCATTAGCTGTTTTGGTTGATGATGCCATAGCTGTTTTAGAGGATGTTGATTTAGGCAATTATTATGAGTACAAATATTAATCCGGATTACCTGCCCAACCTGCAGGAATTGGAACAACTGGCTAACCAATTTTTTAAAGCCGGACCCGGTGGTTTGTTGAGCCAATTACAGGTTCAACAAACCATTGAAACACTTCAGCCAACCGGCAACATTACTGACGCAGGTTCATTTAATGCACCAGAAGGTGCCAGAGCACCTTCCGCTTCAGTTCCGTCAAGCACCATTGGTGGCGGAGGTATATCGCCATCCGCTGTGAACCAGAACAATGCTATTGATCTTAAGGATCCGCAAACCAGTTTTGCAGATCCTAATTTGAACGCCCATCCTAATACTTCAGCCCCGGTTCAACATAGCCCCGTTAATGCATTTGGGGGCCAGGTTCCGTCAAAGCCTGCTATAGGCTATGATTCATACCTGGTAAAAACCAACCTGATACCTGATGTGGCCTTAAAGCAAAACTTCGAGGTTGAGCAGCTTTCACCTGCGCCCGAGCACCTGCTTCACCTGCCTTATCAACAGGATCAGGGCTTTGAAGCGGACTTGAAGAAGATATTAAGTAACATTAATACATCGGGGCCTTCAAATGCTTCACCATTTACCGGCGCGCCGGTAGCAACCGAAACCCCTTTCTATTTTTTATCAGACAACCATAGGTTGCCGGCAGTAAAATCAGATCAGGAAAAGGTTAAACAGGTTGGCATCAGCGGGATTATCAGTCCGCCATTTGATGTAAACCTTGTAAGGCGGGACTTCCCGATATTACAGGAACGGGTGAACGGGAAACAGCTTGTATGGCTCGATAACGCGGCTACAACCCAAAAACCTAAACAGGTAATTGACCGCATCACCTATTTTTACGAGCACGAAAATTCAAACATTCACCGCGCCGCACACGAACTGGCCGCAAGGGCTACGGACGCGTATGAAGGGGCACGCAAAAAAGTGCAGAACTTTCTGAATGCCGGATCCATTAACGAGATCATTTTTGTGCGCGGTGCCACCGAAGCCATCAACCTTGTAGCCAAAACCTGGGGCGATCAAAATCTGGTTGCAGATGATGAGATTGTTGTGAGTCAGCTTGAACACCACGCCAATATTGTTCCGTGGCAGCAGCTTGCAGTCAAAAAGGGCTTAAAAATAAAAGTTATCCCGGTTGATGACGACGGACAGATCATACTTGATGAATATGTGAAACTGCTTGGCCCTAAAACCAAACTGGTTTCATTTACACAGGTATCAAACGCTTTAGGCACGGTTACACCAGCTACGCAAATTGTTCATCTGGCACATCTGACAGGGGCTAAAGTATTGGTTGACGGCGCACAATCGGTATCGCATATGCCGGTTGATGTACAGGCTTTAAATGCCGATTGGTTTGTATTTTCCGGGCACAAAGTATTCGGGCCTACGGGTATAGGCGTTCTTTATGGTAAAGAAGAACTGTTAAACCAAACCCAACCATGGCAAGGCGGCGGCAACATGATCAAGGATGTTACATTTGAATATACCCAATACCATGATGCCCCCGGCAGGTTTGAAGCCGGAACAGGTAATATTGCTGATGCAGTTGGCCTTGGTGCTGCCATTGATTATGTAACCCGCCTGGGTATGCCGGTTATTGCACAATATGAGCATTACCTGCTTGAATATGCCACTCATCTGATTAAAGAAGTAAAAGGCATCCGGCTGATTGGAACCGCACGCGAGAAGGCCAGTGTGTTATCATTTGTACTGGATGGCTACAAAACCGAAGAAGTTGGTCACGCTTTAAATCAGCAGGGTATCGCGGTACGTTCCGGGCATCATTGTGCACAGCCTATCCTCAGAAGGTTTGGTGTTGAAGCCACGGTAAGGCCTTCGCTGGCCTTTTATAATACCTGTGCCGAAATTGACCTGCTGGTAAATACGCTTCATAGCCTTAAACGATAAACCACCCAAACCACCACATGAAAGACGATAAGCTTGACAGTTTTATACAATTGCTTTATGAAACCCATAAGGCCGAATGGGAAGCTACACCAAAGATCAGGCAATGCGTTGGCTGGCTGTCAGATCTGTTTGAGTTTTTGTTTCCAAATAATCATGCCAATAAGCTATCCATATACGGCGGTCATCTGAAAAAGAACCAGATAGATTTGGAAAATATCCTATTGAGCTATCTCGACCCTAATGACCTGGACATCGAAAACGCGGTAGCTGCTTTTTATGATTCGCTGAACGAGATCTATGGCAATCTCAGGAAGGATGCGTCTATGATCTATGAGAAAGATCCTGCAGCCACCAGCGTGCATGAAGTTATTGTTTCATACCCTGGTTTTTATGCCATTGCTGTTTACCGCATAGCTCATCAGCTTACCCGTTTAGGTATACCCATTTTGCCACGGATACTTTCAGAGCATGCGCATGGCAAAACCGGTGTAGATATACATCCCAAAGCCGAAATCGATGTACCCTTTTGCATTGATCATGGCACCGGGATTGTAATTGGTGCCACAAGTATTATAGGAAAGTACGTCACTATCTATCAGGGTGTAACATTAGGTGCTGCACAGGTAAGTAAGGAGCTTTCAGAAACTAAACGGCACCCTACGGTAGAAGATAACGTGGTTATTTATGCCCGTAGTACAATTTTAGGTGGCCGAACGGTAATAGGCCATCATAGCGTAATTGGTGGTAGTGTATTTTTAACAAAAAGTGTTCAGCCGTTTTCGCATGTTTTCAATACTCATCAATTAAGAATTGAGGTAAAGGAAAACCTTCAATAATTTTTTTAATATGGTTTCTAAACTTAGTTCATCAGAGATAATACACTTTTTACTTATCCTGCTCATCATCCTGGTGCCGGCAAGATTATTGGGTGAGTTATGCCGAAGGTATAAACTGCCGGCCATCATAGGCGAGATATTTGCCGGTATCATTGTAGGGCCTACAGTTGTCGGAGCGTTGGCGCCGGGCCTTTTTAACAACGTATTCCTATCAACACCCCATGCGTTCCAGGCATTTGATGGTATTGCCAACATAGGTATTATTTTACTGATGTTCATTGCGGGTTTTGAAGTAGATCTGAAACAGATCAGGCAAAACGGCAAGCAAGCCATCAGTATCAGCCTTACCGGTATCTTATTCCCTTTCGCCATTGGCTTTGGATCAGTATGGTTTCTGTACCAAAGTCACTTTGCTAACGGGTTTAATAACCAGTTGGTTACTTCTTTATTTTTTGGTACCGCACTTTCAATAACAGCCTTGTCGGTAATAACCAAAATATTGCTCGATCTGGATATCCTTAACACCCGTATAGGCAATATCGTATTGACATCGGCCATGGTAGATGATTTTCTGGGCTGGATCCTGTTTTCTGTAATTATCCAACTGATGAACGTAGGTAAAGGCGATGCCTCCTTTTGGGCTGTAAGTGTAGTTGTACTTTATGCAGTTTTCATGTTAACGGGCGGGCGCTGGCTTATTCACAAACTATTGGCTTTAGCCGGCAAGGGTGAAAAACCCGGACGGGTACTTACTATGGCCGTTTGCTTATGCCTTATTAGTGCCTGTGTTACCGAAGCACTTGGCGTGCGCGGAATATTCGGCGCTTTCCTGGTGGGCATTGGCATTAATGATTCTCCATATTTTAGTGAAAAACATAAGCACGTGTTACACCAGTTTACCATCAATGTATTGGCGCCCCTGTTTTTTGCCTCGGTAGGTTTAAGACTAAACTTCATTGCCAATTTCAACCTCGAAGTTGTAGTGATTATCCTGATCATAGCCTGTTTGGCCAAGTTGGTTGGTGCCGGGATTGGTAGCGCGATGAGTGGCATGAGTAAAAATGAATCAATAGCCGTTGCCTTTGGTATGAATGCAAGAGGATCGCAGGAAATAGTTTTAGGATTGCTGGCTTTACAGGCCAAAATCATTAGCGGACCAGTGTTTGAAGGCCTGGTGGTAATGACCGTGGCTACCATGATCATATCAGGCCCAATCATGAAACATTATTTTTTAAAGGAGCAGAAAATACAATTAGATGAGGAAGCTGTAGCGCAACATATGCACGCCAAAACTGTTCAAGATTTGCTGTGAATTCAAATAAAAGGATGAAAACATGAAATACCTTTACCAAGGTTAGAGGCGGTTAAGTTAAGCCCTGCTAAGTAAATATTAAAAAGCAGTTCCCGCTCATACGCTGTGTATGAGCGGGAGCCAAATTGCAAAATCCTTCTGAAAGTAAAAGGGCAAAAAAGATTTCAGCCGGTTTATGTATATTATCAATTTTGGGTGCCCTGCCCATTTCCGCTATCACCTTGTTTCAGATCGTCATTGTTTACACCGCGTCTCTTTTTAGGCATCTGAGGGCCAAAACTCATCTTGCCAAAATTGTAGGCAAAGCTTACTCCAAAAGATCTGAATGGCACAGAAAACCTGCTGGTTTGAGTAAGCGGACCGCTGTTAATATTTGAAGTGAAATTTTTGTAATCATTAAATGGCTGGGTAATATTCAATCCAATAGTACCCCGCTTTTTCCATACATCCTGCTTTAAGCCAACAACCCATAAATTAAACGAGGGGTTGGTTCCCTGAAAGGTTCTTCTTGCCGAATTCTGTATCAGGAATGTTTCGGCAGAAAGTGTTTTGTTTAATTTTACGGTTCCGCTGATAAAGGCGTTGTATTGTACATAGGTTGACTGGCTTCCCTGCTGCAAGCTACTTATAACTTGTGGCTTATACGTAAACGCATTTACGTTTCCTCTTATGGTCAGGATCCTAAACAGTTCTGTTGATCCGAAGAAAGTAACACCCACCGAATTATTGTTACCAACGTTAAGATAGTTGGTGAGCGAAACATCCCTGGTAACCGGGTTGCCGTTATTATCGATGGTGGTGTACGGTACTGTGCTTACATAGCTTTCAATTATATCATCCGTTTTGCGATAATAAACGGAGGCGTTGATCACACTGCTTTTGATGAAGGTAGAATAGGTCATTTCGACTGTTTGGGTAATTTCCGGCGATAATTCCGGATTACCCTGGCTCTGATTAAGGGGATTACTGGTATTCAGGAATGGGTTCAGGTACTGCAAACTTGGCCGTTGAATACGTTTACTGTAGCTAAGCTTCAGTGTTTGCGTTGGCGTTAAGGCTTTCGAGATCACAAAACTTGGGATAAAGTTGGTATAGCTATTATGAAAAGGCGACAGGCCAACGCTGGTGTTACCCGAGTTTCCGTCAATTTTTGTATTCTCCAGCCTGGCGCCTCCCTGAACGGTAAAACCATTTTTTAGGTTTACAGTAAGCAAACCATAGCCCGAATACACGTCCTGGTCATAGCTATAAGTATTGGATGTTGCTGCATTAAATACATATGCTCCGGAAGCATCGGGATTAAAGAAATCATATTCGCTGGAGATTCTTCTCAAAATACTTTTCGCGCCTGTTTCAAGCTTAAATACTTTGCTTATTGGCAGTACATAATCAAGCTGATAGGTGTATTCGTTATTGGTACCGTTATTTACCGCACGCTGGTTTTGAGTAAAAGCAGAGTATTCAGACAGGTAGTTTACATCAGATGTACCATGTGTCCACTGAAAGGCAAAGCTCAGCTCTTCGCCCTCCTTTTTAAACTTATGCGTAAAGTCATTGTTCCAGTCAAAATTGGATACTTTAAATTCATTGCTGGTTAAAGCAGTGTAATCGATATTTCCTTCGGATGCAGAATTATTACTGTTAACCGAACTTCCGTTATTCTTAAATGCGCCCCCTCTCAAACTAAAGGTAGAGTTAAAAGTATTTTGATCATCAAAATCATACCCAACCGAAGCTGAGCCATTGGTAAAATGGCGATTGGAAGTACTTTGCCCGTTTGAGGACGACGAAGTACCAAGCTCGGTATTCTGGCTACTGAATGATTGATAAGTAGTTTGCGGCCATCCAACATTATATCCCAGGTTTGCAGTAACGCTCAGTTTGTTTTTGTTAAAATTGATGTTTCCGCTTTCGTTGTTCTGCCGTGTGCCCACACCCGCATTTATGGAACCGCTTACTCCGGCCACTTCCTTCTTTTTTGTAATGATATTGATGATACCCGCAGAGCCTTCAGCGTCATATTTAGCCGATGGAGCGGTTATTACCTCAATATTTTTAATCTGATCGGATGGCATAGATTTCAACACATCCGCAGCATTGGTCACCAAAGCGCCTGAAGGCTTGCCGTTGATCAGGATCCGTACATTTTGGTTTCCGCGCAACGAAACATTGCCATCCATATCAACCGAAACCATTGGTACTTTCCGCAAAATATCGGATGCGTTACCACCTGCACTGGTTACATCTTTCTCCGCGTTAAAAACCACTTTGTCAATTTTATTTTCAATCAAAGCGCGTTGCCCGGTAACCTGCACATCGGCAAGCATTTTAGCGCCCGGCGATACAATTAACTGCCCTAAGTTACGGTCGGGTTTACCCGGTGTTACCACAACCCCTTCAATATTTTTGGTAGTATAACCTATAAAAGCAATCTGAAGGCGATAAGTACCGGGTGCTATTCCCGTAATTTTGAAATTACCTTTTGCGTCGGTCAAATTACCGTTTATTGGGGCAGCTACGCCGGCTTTAAACAAGCTTACAGTCGAATAATCCAGGGGCTTTTTGGTCAGCGAATCGATCACGGTGCCAGAAATAAGCCCATTACCCTGAACCATGCCAGAGGGTGGCCCAGCCGGCTGCTGGGCCTCAACTACGCCTGATGCTGTCAATAAAAACGCCATCAGTAACAGCGACCATATAACGGTAGTACTTTTAAAATTTGATTTGTAGTTTTTAGGTTTCATATCGGGAGCTTTGGAACAAAGCAACATAAATCCACTTAGCCCAAATTACCTAATAGACAGTTTGGCGTTAATAATAGACCAAACGGCTTCAAAAATCTATGGCTTCAAAATCAGGTATTCTTCGGAGCAAACAATGAATAACACTGCGGGTTACCCGGCGCTATTTCATGCCATAGATTAAAACTGCCATTCTATCTATTAAATCCTGCAAGCCATCTATTACCTTAAAAAATGAAATAAAATATTTTGTCATTTGCATTATCCCGGTGAGATGGGATTTAGTTGATTACTGTATTTGATACGGTAAGGTGCGTTTTGCCTGAGAAACAAAACGCACTATTTTTCTGCTACTTTTACAGTAAAATCCAATTATGGCGCTTTCTGACTTAAAGAAGATCTTTTTCTCGGTTCACTTATATATAGTGATCAGTTTGCTTGCGCTAATGCTGTTCCCACTATCATGGCCGGTAAAACTGCCAGGCGAATTTTGGGTAAAGCAGGTATTGATCCACCTGGTTTGGGCTGCGCTGTTTTACGCCAACCTGCTGTTTTTTACACCGAAATTATTATATCGTAATAAAGCTATCTTGTTTGTTCTCCTTTTAATAGCCTCTCTTTTTGCTGTTGTTTATTTAAACCTTTGGCTTGATGAGGTAACCGGAAGCAAGGCGGCATTAGGCAGACTGTTTAAAAGCTGGGGTAAAAAATCGGCTGATGACGGACATAGTTATAATTACTGGACCATCATTTCGGCCCTCGTGGTGCTGGGCGTTAGTACCATTATCGCTGTATCCAAAAAGATCAAGGCAGATCAGGATGCTTTAAAGGCAACTGAGCAGGAAAAGATAAGTTCAGAGCTTTCCTTTTTAAAGGCGCAGATCAACCCGCATTTCTTTTTCAATATTTTACATACCATTTATGCCCTGTCGGATAGTAACCCTTCTGCTTCAAAAGATGCCGTTTATACGCTGTCGCACATGATGCGCTACGTAATTTACGAAACGAAGAACGATTTGACCGATCTTGACAAGGAGATTAAATTTGCCGAGGATTACATTAAACTCATGAAGTTAAGGTTGAGCGATGATGTACAGGTAATTTTTGAAAAGCAAGCCAATTTAAGAAACTGCGAAGTTGCCCCCATGCTTTTTTTGCCTTTTATCGAAAATGCTTTTAAACATGGTATCAGCGCCGTTCACCCAAGTTATATTTATATAGATATTAGCCAGGCGGCCGGTAAACTAAGGCTGGAAATCAAAAATTCGTTATTTGAAGAGCAGGCGGCTTACCTTGAAGACAGCAACGGCATAGGTATTGCCAATACAAAAAGGCGCCTCGATCTCCTATACCCCGGGCAGTATACGCTAAACGTGAACCGCAATTTAACAACTAAAGAGTTTACTGTGGTTTTAACCTTCCAATTAAATGAAAATTAACTGCATAGCTGTTGATGACGAACCTGTAGCGTTAAGGTTAGTAACATCTTACATTCAACAAACACCTTTCTTAACTTTAACCGGCACTTTTACCAATGCTATTGAGGCGCTGAAAGCAGTTCATGACCGGCCCGAAATTCAGCTTATCTTTTTAGATATCCGGATGGCTGATCTTAGTGGTGTAGAATTGGCGAGGGTAATTGAGCAAACCGGGAAAAAGAAAAGCCTCCGAATAATTTTCACTACTGCATACGATCAGTATGCCCTGGAGGGTTTTAAGGTAGACGCGCTGGATTATTTGCTGAAACCCTTCAGCTTCGTTGATTTCTCCAAAGCAGCCACCAAAGCCTATGACTACTTTGTTATGCTTCAGAGTAGCAACAACGCTTTAAATCCTGTAACGCCTACCGAAAAGGCAGAGAAAAGTTACATTTATCTTAAGGTTGATTATCAGTTGGTAAAAGTCAATATAACAGATATTTTGTACATAGAAGGCTTGAAGGATTATGTAAAGATTTTCCTTGCCAACCAGGATAAGCCCCTGCTTACGCTTACCAGCTTGAAAAATCTGGAAGAAAAATTGCCATCAGCAGCGTTTATCAGGATTCATCGGTCATTTATAGTATCAAAGGATGCTGTTAAATCAATTACCAAAAACTCCGTACAGATAGATAACACTACTATCCATGTTACGGAACAATATAAAGATGTGTTTACCGCCTTTTTGAAGGATTGGCATTGATTGTTTGCTTTGAGATTATTGTTATTTTCCAATAGTTTATCTATCCATATTTTCAACCATCTTTTTACTTCGTATTTTGCCTGTTCTTAGTTAAAACAGTAACCGATGCCTGCCTTGCATTGATCAGGGTAGTATGAACGGCCTACAACTTAATAACGTATAATCGTTAATTTTGAAGAATATAACTACCTCATAACTCAATATGGAACGGTCAATATTCATTATCGGTAACGGAGCAATTGGGAAAGCATTAGCAGTATTCCTGAAATTACAAGGCCAAAGCGTGGTGTTGTTACGCGGCAGCGTGGATGACGGCAGCAGCACCAACGAAAAAATGGAAGTAGTGCTTGCAGATCAAAGCGTTCTGGAAGCCGATATCGAAGTAGCCACCATGAGCCGGTACGCTGCGCTGGATGGCATTGTAGTGTTAACCAATAAATCATTTGGTAACGAAGCCCTTGCATCAACCTTAAAACCTAAAATTGGCAATTCGCCCCTGGTGATCCTGCAAAACGGACTTGGGGTTGAAAGGGTTTTCAGCGATCAGGACTTTCCGGCTGTTTACCGCTGTGTATTATTTGTTACCAGCCAGGTGAATACGGATGGCAGGGTAAGTTTTAAGCCGGTTGCGGAATGCCCTATAGGCGGTATCAGCGGAGCTGTCGGGTCTTTGCAAGAAATCGTTGATCGTTTGACAACTACGCATTTCAGTTTCCGTGCCGACGAAAACATACAAACGGTCATTTGGAAGAAAGCCATTAACAACAGTGTTTTTAATTCGGTTTGCCCGCTCCTGAACATCGACAACGGTGTATTTCACCGGAACAAGCAGGCGCTGCTTCTTGCCCGCGAAGTGATTGGTGAATGCGTGCAGATCGCTGCCGAAGCAGGTGTTTTGCTGCAAGTGGATGAGGTGATAGCGAACCTCCTGGCGATCAGTAAAGCATCGGACGGACAGCTGATCTCTACGCTGCAGGATATTAACCGTAAACGACAGACGGAAATTGACACACTGAATTTTGCTATCGTGAGCGTGGCAGAACAATTTGGCAAAGCCCATTTGGTTGAGCGGACGAAACTGCTGGGCGAAATGGTTAAGCTAAAATCTGACCTTAACCGTTAGTAGCGCCGCCTGTTGTTCGTTTTCAAACTGCCAGAGGGCGATACAGCGACTGTGGAGAAGATCTGCCGGTATAAAAACCTCTGAATAACCACAATTAAGCACCGCTCAAAACATACTGAACAGCAATGTGTTATATTATGAATTTCTATTCAAATGGAACACACCAATCAACCTTCAATTGTAGAATTTCTGGGAAGCTGCCAGCTGTTACCGAATATCAGTATTATCAGGCTTAAGATAAATATGGTAATATCAACGGTAATATTCAGAAGCTATGATGAGATCAGCGGGGTATTGTATTTTAATTTTGTGACCGGCACGGATCAAATCAGCGTTGGCGTAAATGAAATTAAATCGATTGAAACCATAAGGGGCGATTGGCACCGGAATAATTAGCGGGAAAACTGCTTTTGTGCTCAGCAATAGGTAAAGCCCCTACTCTAACACAAACCCGTTTGAAAGCAATATTTTGTATTGTTGAATTCCGATTGTAAAAGTTATATTTGAGTTACCTAACTGTTTTATTACAAATCTATTTTAACAATTTACATCATGTCGGTAGAAACCATAGGATTGATCTGGACCATATTTTGTTTTTTTGTAGCGATTGCCTTATTGGTTGTTTTTATTTATGTTACGTGGTTACTAATTAAAGCGCTAAAGAAATATTTGAGAGAACCGGAGAGACAAAATACAACGAATTAAACGATATAGAAAAAACGAAACTATCAGCTATTCATATGTATGTCGATAATTTCGTTTCTAAAATCGTTTTTTCAACCGTCGCCTCTGTCAGACAAATCTTTAAGTGATGCCTGACCATTTTCGTCTTTAAAACCGGAGCCACTTTAATTAATAGCTTAAAAGACGAAATCTCGGTACTATTGACAACCAGGAACCTCGATAAAATAATCGCGTCCTTCGCCATCGCCCCTTCCTGGTCACTGGCCTTCAGGTAATTTACAATTTCATCATAAGGTTGTGAACGCGGTTCTAAAATAATGCCATTATTTGCAATAAGAGAGGTAATGAGCTTCAACCTCAATATCTGGCCGTTCATGGCCGTGCCCAATTGTAAAACAAGTAATTTACAATCTGTATTGACTACCCTGGAAGCAATACTACCGAGAGAAGAAACAGCGGAAGATTTAATGAAGTAGACGTCTGCCAGGGTCTTTAAAAACAACTCTTTTGCAGTGCTCTCTCTCGACTCATCACTTTTGCCTTCCTTTTTTGAAAAATTCCCCATAACATTTCGTCTTTTTGATTACAGCCTGAGTTGCAAGTAGCTTCATGTATTGGGAATTCTTTCGGACGGGCTGCTAAAATGAACAAACAAACATTCCTAAAATGTTTAAGAATACTAAAATAAATTTAACATTCTTTTTAATCAAAAGCAACTATTCAACAATATAATTATTTGTAAATAAAGCATTTGCGATCTCATAACATTAATAACAATTATTTTAAAAGGATAAATGACATTTGCTTTTGCTAAGAACGGCCCTTCTGTGTATGACCGACCCGATTTGAGCCCCGGGAGGGCAAAAATATTGAAGTGTCAAAAACAGCAACGACTGTTCTCTCTTAAAGTTTGTTTTTTTTAAAAAAGCTGCAACCTATTACCGGATAACGGCGTCTTATAACTATTAAAGCCTGACCATATGCTCAAAAACTACTTAAAGATCACGTGGCGTAACCTTTTGCGCCAAAAAACATTTTCTTTGATCAATATCCTGGGACTAACTATTGGCATGGCAAGTGCCGCCCTGATCTTATTATGGATCCATAATGAGCTCAGCTTTGATCAGTTCCATGAAAAGCGTGACCGTCTTTATTCTGTTTATAACCGTTCGAAATTTGACGGGAAATTATGGAGCTGGGAAACCACGCCCAAAATAATGGGCCGGGTAATGAAAGAAGAATTGCCTCAACTGGAAAAAGTAGCCAGGGTTACAGATGCCAGTTTCTTATTTACAATAGGCGATAAGCACCTGACAGCCTCGGGAGATTTTACAGATCCGGATTTCCTTTCCATGTTTAGTTTTCCGTTGATCAGCGGCGATAAGAAAACCGCTTTGAACGATGTAAATAACATCGTGATCACCGAAAAATTTTCCAAAAAGCTTTTTGGCCAGGAAAACGCCATTGGCAAAACAGTTAAAATAGACAGCAATTCCTATTTTAAAGTTACCGGCGTTATGAAAGACCTGCCCAATAATACCCGCTTTGATTTTGAATACCTGCTGCCATGGTCATATCTGAAAAAGATAGGCCAGGATGATGAATATTGGGGCAATAACTCCATTCAAACGTTTGTACTTTTAAAACCCGGCGTAACGGAAGCTCATGCTGACGACGCGGTACTTAATTTTACCAAAAACCACTCCGATACCAAAGATATTCAGCAGTTTTTGCATCCGGCCAGCAAATGGCATTTGTATTCGCATTTTGAAGATGGGAAAATAGTAGGCGGAAAAATTGAACGGGTAAGGGTATTCTCCTTAATCGCCGTGCTGATACTCGTTATCGCCTGTATCAATTTTATGAATTTAAGTACGGCCAGAAGCGAGAAACGTGCCAGGGAGGTAGGTATCCGTAAAACTGTGGGCGCGCTTAGGGGCTCATTGATCTGGCAATTTTTAGGAGAGTCCATATTAATAGCCACTATAGCAGGTATTTTTGCCATTATAATTGTGCAAATCAGTATGTCGGGTTTCAACCAGCTTACCCAAAAGCAATTATATGTACCCTATAGCAATCCGTACTTCTGGCTTATAGCATTGGGCTTTATCATAGTCACCGGCATTATTTCAGGAAGCTACCCGGCACTATACCTATCATCCTTTAAGCCTGTAGCGGTATTGAAAGGCACTTTTAAAGCCGCAAATGCTTTGGTTACGCCACGTAAGTTATTGGTGGTTATTCAATTTACATTTGCAGTGGTGCTAATCATTTGCACCATCATTATCCGCCAGCAGTTACAATATGCCCAGGACAGGGACACGGGTTACAAAAAAGATAACCTGGTTTACTCTTTCATATCCGGCGAAATCGCAAAACATTATACATCCATCAGGAACGAATTACTGTCCAGCGGTGCGGCAACCTCTGTATCCAAAACAAATTCGCCTATAACCCAACGATACAGCGATAGCTGGGGTTTTAACTGGAAAGGCTCATTACCTAAAAACAAGGTTGATTTTATCATTTACAGCTCTGACGGGAGCCTGGTTAAAACCATGGGACTTAAGCTGGTTGCCGGCAGGGATATCGACCCGGTAACTTATCCTACAGATTCGACAGCGATGCTTGTTAATGAGGCTTCGGTTAAGATCATGAACCTGAAAGACCCCGTTGGTCAGTCCATTACCCAGGGAGAAGGAAAAGACATGAAGACCTGGCATATTGTTGGCGTAGTAAAGGATTTTATTATCAGCTCGCCCTATGAGCCGGTACAGCACATGCTGATTGAAGGGCCCAGTTCATGGTTTAATATTATCCATTACAAACTAAATAATGCCAATTCAACAAAAGAAAACCTGCGTCGTGCTGAAGCCATATTCAAGAAATATAATCCCGATTATCCGTTTGAGTATAGTTTTGTAGACCAGGAGTATGCCAAGAAATTTGGCGATGAACAAAGGATCGGGACACTGGCCAGCCTTTTTGCCGGTTTAACAATTGTGATATCCTGCCTTGGATTATTTGGGCTGGCTGCTTATATGGCTCAAAACCGCATTAAAGAAATTGGTATCAGAAAAGTACTTGGCGCGTCGGTAACCAACGTAACCACGCTTCTTTCCAGGGATTTTTTGAAACTGGTTCTGATTTCATTTTGCATTGCTGCTCCAATTGCCTGGTATTTAATGTATCAATGGTTAAAAGGATACAGCTACAGGATCAGCATCAATATATGGGTGTTTGTTATGGCAGCCGGGCTTACCCTGTTAATATCCGTTTTAACAGTAAGCTACCAGGCAATCAAAGCTGCATTAACAAACCCGGTGCAAAGTTTAAAAGGCGAGTAATATCTGTATACGTCGGCATCATCTAACGCAAGTTCAAGTGTCTTTCCCTTGAACTATAACCAAAGTAAGCGTCAACGGCATGACCGTTAACCTTAGGAAGAAAAAGCGCGGGATTGTGCGATTCCCCTCTTGAGAGTAATAGCCCATCATTAGACAAAGGTCAAACTTCGTTGAATCAATAATGCGAAGTTTGATTTATTTGTCCTGTTATTGTATT
>NZ_FOCL01000016.1 GCF_900110105.1 Mucilaginibacter gossypiicola
AAGTGAAGAATTAACCGCCATATCGACTCACCCCGACATCGCTACGCTCGTCACCCCTCTCTACGCAAGCGTAAAGAGGGGATTTTAATTTGTTTCTTTCTTACCCTCTTTATCCGAAGGATAGAGAGGGTGGTCCAGCGTAGCGTAGACCGGGTGAGTCAACTGTACGGCTTGTCATTTCCAGTCACTGTCTTTTTATGGGTCATTACTCTCTTGAGAGCTATCGTGTGGACATATCTTTAACAAAGATGTCATACGATTGAGCAGGGCAGGAAAAAGCGTAGGGGCGAAAGAGAAATCTTCTACATCAGGCTCTACAACCATATCTGTAAAAGCAGGGCGTAGAAGATTTCTCCTCACCTCTGGCGCACAAACCCCACCCTTGGCTCGTCGAAATGACATTGTTTCTGTTAATGATAAGATTAAAAAGATGTGTCCACACGATAGCTCTCAAGAGGGCTTCTTAAAATCTCTTGCCAATTGCTTTAGTTGACGGTTGTGCTCTACGCGGGGCAAGCCGCTTTACGCTATGATCAACATATCGCAATTTCATATAGAAGGCAAATATCATGCGTCTGTACATTTAAACGGCTTTCGACAAATACGCATGTTTTTCTACATATGGCTTTTTTCAGTGAGTATAGATAACCGTCATCACTGTCTTTCCCTATACATTATAAAAGCTTATATGAACAAATTCCTGGCACTTACGTGCGCAACCATATTGCTGTTACAAACAGCCAAAGCACAAATTATAACTTATAAAGCACCGGAAAGCAATTTAGTTAATCATACAATCAAGGTAGATGTGCGGCAGGGCAAAGGCAACTGGCTTCCGGTTGATGTATACAAGGCCAATGTGGCAGCCCGTTTTGATGCACAACAAATTATTAAAAAAACTGCCTTTAGTTATTTTGATTGTTCGGGCCCGGTAAGGTTGCGGGTTAAGCTAAACCAGGGTGTTATCAAAGATGTAAGGATCAGGCCTGCCAATTATGGTATCAAACCTGAGGTGAAGGGCGATTTTATAGAATTTGAGTTAAACCCTTCGCAATACGTTTCCTTAGAGGTAAACGGGAATATTTTTGAGAACCTGCAGATTTTTGCAAACCCGATAGAAACCAATCGCCCAACAAAAAACGATGCACAAACGCTTTATTTTGGCCCGGGGATTCATAAAGTTGGCCGAATGGTGGTTCCTTCAGGTAAAACAATTTATGTAGCCGGTGGCGCCATTGTTGAAGGATCATTAATTATTGACCATGCAGAGAATATAAGGATTTGTGGTCGCGGTATTCTTACACAGCACCCGGTACAAAGCGACAGCAGCGCATTAAAGAAAACTGCAACAACACCATCCAAATTCAGGAACGATCATCTGATCATCCAGAACAGCAATAACATCAGTGTCGACGGAATTATTGAGCTCCCGACGGGTTATTCTATTTTGATGGGCGAATCGAAGCATGTGAGCATAAGTAACTTCAAGGCCTTCAGTTCCAGCGGTAATGCCGATGGTATCGATATTTTTTGCAGCGAGGATATAAAACTCGATCATATATACATGCGAAACTCTGACGATTGCATCGCCATTTACGGCCACCGATGGGACTATTACGGTAATACCTCGGATATTACCATCAATAACGCCATTTTATGGGCAGATGTAGCCCACCCACTGCTGATAGGCACGCACGGAGATACCGATCATCCCGATACTTTACAAAACATCAAGGTTCAAAACCTAACTATTCTTGACCATCACGAGAACCAGGTCGATTACCAGGGCTGCATATCACTTAATGCAGGCGACAGCAACCTGATCAGGAACGTGAGCTTTGAAAATGTGGAGATTGAGGATATTCGTAAGGGGCAATTATTTAATTTAAGGGTGATGTATAACCATAAGTATAACACTTCTCCGGGGATGGGGATTGAGAATATACTGTTCAGAAATGTTAATTATAACGGGACGCACGCTAATATGTCTGTTATAGCCGGATATGACGATCAACACAAGATCAGGAATATTATATTTGAAAACCTAAAGATAAATGGCACCCTGATCTATGATCAAATGCCGGGTAAACCGGCCTTTTATAAAACTGGCGATATGGCTAATATATTTATTGGCGAGCATGTGGATGGGATCCAATTTTTACGGAAAGATTGAGCGGGAATCTGTTTAAGAGATAATCAGAATGTTTATCTCTTACGGCATTCATTACCTATTTACCTACACTAAGTTTATGAGATATTTTTACTGTTTTAAAATACCGGCTACACTAATACTAAGCCTTTGTTTGTTTATTAAAACTGGTGGGGCACAGCAAGGCGTGGTAAAAGCAGGTGAACCGCAAAAGAGAACAACATGGATTTCTGATAATGGAAACGGTACTTTTACCAATCCCCTGTTTTATGATGAGTTTTCAGACCCGGATATGATCAGGGTAGGGAATGATTACTACCTCACCGGAACCACCATGCATACTATGCCAGGCTTGCCTGTTTTGCACTCAAAAGATTTGGTGAACTGGGAATTTATAAGCTATGCAGTAAATAAACTTGATCTTGGGCCTGCTTTCAGGCTCGAACAGGGAGAAAATGTTTACGGGCAGGGGATTTGGGCACCGTGTTTCCGGTATCATAACGGTAAGTATTATATTTTTAGCAATGTGAACCATTTTAGCACCCAGTTATTTACAGCATCAAGCCCGGCGGGGCCGTGGACACAAACATCCATGAAGAAGAGTTTCCATGATCTTTCTGTTTTGTTTGATGACGATGGTAAAAACTACATTATCTGGGGGTATGATGAAGTGCACCTTGCCGAACTAAACGATGAAATGACGGATATTAAACCGGGTTCAGAGCAGGTAATAGTTCCTAAAGGAAGCGGAGCAGGTGAAGGTTCACATTTTTATAAGATCAATGGTAAGTATTACATAACAAATACCAATTACGATCCTGTTTGTTACCAGGTATGTTTACGGGCCGAAAATCCCCGCGGTCCTTACGAAGTTAATGTCATGAGTGCAAAGGAAAATCTCGGTATTGGAACAGGGTACAGGCTTGATAACGAACGGGGAACAGCACCTTTTAAGGTAAAGCCCCCGGTAGAGAACCTGGTTGGTGCTATCCCGATGCACCAGGGGGGGATTGTTCAGATCCAGTCGGGTGAATGGTGGGGATGGTCAATGATGGATCATAATTCTGTTGGCAGATTGTTATGCCTTTCGCCGGTTACCTGGGAAAAGGAATGGCCATACTTCGGTTTGCCTGGTAACCTTACCCGGAGCCCGCAAACCTGGGTAAAACCCAATACCGGATTTGATGCAGCGCCTCATGCAACTTTCCGCAGAAGCGACGACTTTTCTTCAAAAACTCTTCAACCGGTATGGCAATGGAACCATGTTCCTGTAGATGACCGCTGGTCACTGTCTGAAAGAAAGGGATATCTACGGCTAAAATCTCTCCCCGCAGTTGATTTTTGGAATGCCAGAAATACCCTCACCCAACGGGCAATCGGACCGGAATCGGTTGTTACCATAGAGGCAGATCTGAAAAACCTTAAACAGGGCGACCTTGCCGGGCTTGCCTTATTAAATATGCCCTATGCCTGGATAGCGGCGGTTAAAAATCATGATACCATTGAAATCAGGCAGTTTGATCAACAAAGAAATAAAACGGTGACCGCGGTTGTAAAGAGTCCGCGCATCTGGTTTCGTGCAAGCTGCAATTTTGACACCGAAAAAGCAGTTTTCAGTTATAGTGAGGACGGTAAAAACTTTACCACTTTGGGCGATGAATATATCATGATTTATAATGGCCGTACATTTCAGGGAGAGCGGTATTGCCTTTTTAACTTTAACCTTTTAGGTAAAAATGGAGGTTATGCTGATTTTAACTCGTTTGTGGTTGATGAACCAAGGGCAAACGGTTTAACCAGGCCTATTCCATATGGTAAGGTGATTACGTTTAAAAGCCTTGCCGATTCAACTGTGTTGGTTAACTGGAAGGGGTTTTTAAGACCGGTGGCACAAAATAGCCCGTTTGCCGGAAACAATGCTACCGGTTTCCGGGTGTTTGACCGCGGGCATGGCCGCATTGCGCTGCAATCCGTTACCGATGGGAGATGGGTTACCGTAAAGGGATTGGGCGGAATGGCCGAAGTACGGCTTGAAAACGAAGAAAAAGGCGAAGCATCGCAGTTTCAATGGCAGGATATGCTGCGGGGCGACCTCATGCTTATGTCGCTGGCCACCCATCGTTATCTTTTTGCCGATCCTTTTGGCCGCAGCCTAACCTCGGCCGATGCCCCCGGTGCCCGGCCCGACAGGAAAGACGGTTCTTGTTTTTCGTGGATAATTTTGGAATAAGTAATTTTATTAGGAAGATGGAGGCAAAGTAGGTGAATATTTTATATGTTGTCGGAGGTATTGCAGTAGCAATTTACGGAGCCTGGTTAGCGTATATCAGAGGGCGAAATATCTTAAACGGACGGAAGAGCCTTCTCGGGGCAGATATCCAACTGTTTATAGTGGGTATCACTTGTATTGTTGCCGGGATTATAGTGGTTATTCAGCATATTTAATAGCACAGAATCTGTCCGTTAAGAACTTGGTAAGTTGCACCAGCGGTGCAAAAGGTTTGTAGAAATACCAGATAGATTTTTAGTGTGCCAGAGGTACACAACTCCTTTTGCTTTTGTCGGGCACACCTGCGGTGTCTGTGGAAAATTTGCTGGGAAATTAGATATTAGTGACAATATCTTGTCAGTGTTCAATTTTCAAAAAGCAGCTGTTCAACTTTTGAAAATGTAATTTTGTAATTGGTTGATTATCAGTATTTATTTGTTCAAATCGCGATTTGGTGTAATTTAAACAAAATGTAAATTGCTGATTATTAATTATTTGTGTTTGGTGGAAAATGCGAAGTGTTTACACTTTTTAAAATTGAACACTTGTGAAATGAATAATTATCTTCATTATCTCGTGCGCTCAATACAAGCCGCCAATACCTGTTCAAGCACCGGCCGTGAAACCGGTTTACTGAAGAAGCCGGTAACAAAATCGTAGCTGAGCGCCCGCTCCTTGTCGGTAGGGTCAATTGACGACGAAAATACATAGAGCAGCGGTTTAACCGGTAGTGCAGATTGCAAATCCACAAAACCTTCCAAAAAATCCCAGCCATCAAACCTCGGCATCCGGATATCCAGAAAAATAACGTCGGGGTGATTTGCAGGATTATCCGAAAAAGATTTTAACGCTTCTTCGCCGTCGTAGCTATGTAAAACGGGGTTGAAATCTTTGATCCCGGCTATGAGTTTATCCAGGATAATATGGTCAAGTTTACTGTCGTCAATAAAGAGTAATCTGAACATGATAGGCTGTTATGATGTAGGCGCATAAGTTAGGATATATTATCCGCTTTTTAAAAAAATGGATAGTATTACTATGCTTAAACTTACAACCAGGGGGAATTATTAGGGTTATTAATTCCTTTTATAGTAAATACACTAAAAGGGTATGTATTTTACAGCCGCATAATACATACCCCCTTTAGTATTAATTAACCCAAACGTTACAGCTACCGGAAAAGCAAACCTATGGTTTGGTTGAAATTATAATGTAGCGCTTTTTTCCACTATCACATTCCTTGCGCGCATGTAGGTGGTGCCGGTAGGGCCCGGTGATCCGGACGATCCTTCCATTTGGTAATCAATAATGATATTCAGGTTTTTCCCAACAAAGTTAGCGCCTGTTTGCGTGCTTTTTAAAACACCGTCTATCCAGTATTCGATAGATACATCGGTTGTATTGGTTTTGGTCATATAAACCGAATAGGTGTGCCAGTTGCCGGGGATGGAAATTGCTGTACCCACGCTTGACCAGCCACCACTTGCATTTTTGTAGGTATTTGTCCAGCAGGTAGCGCTTCCTTTAAATTCCATAAAGTCACTTTCGGGTGGCCATGAGTCAGCACCGGTAACCCAAAAGGCCGGCCATGTTCCGGTTTGTGATTCGCACTGAAATTCACCTTTAAAATGCCATTTAGGCCATGAGTCGGTTACAACCGGTACTGTTTTGGCATAAACTGTTCCTGAGTAATAGTGGATGGGTAAGTATGGGTCTTTACTGCTGTTGCCAACGCTTCCGCTGGGTTCGCTGGTTAAGGTAAGCACACCTCCGGAAACTGAAATATCTTGTGAGCGCATACGGGCAGATCCGTTATGGTCTGATCCCCATGGGTACAGATCATTCCAGTAAGTGCTGTATGAGCTAAAGGATGTTGCAGGAATAACATTTACCCACGATACAGTATTAGTTGTAAGCCGGCTTGCCGAAGTATTTGTGGTAGAGTTAGCGGTGCCCGTATTATCTTTTCTACACGCAAAAAACGATGTAATCGCAATAAATGCAATTGAAACAAAAGTTAAATTTTTCATAATAAAGATTTTTTAGGTTAATAGGTGTTCTTCTCCCGATAGTTAATGAGAGTATTGGTTAATTGGTGACACAAATTAACACACTTAAAACCCTACCAATGGGGGACAAAGCTGGAATTTATAGGGGTTATTATTATATATGAACCAGATAAAATAATAGGAAATATGGCTTCGAAAATAAGCCCGAAAATAAAAAAAGGTTGTTTCCTTTTCGAAAACAACCTTTTTTGACTTGGGGCCTTAATAAGCGCCCTTGATTATCTCAGTATATGCTTTTTGATCAGCAGTTTAGTACTGCCATCCTGGAGCTTATGATTTTTTTTCAAGTACTAAAACAACCTTATTGAAATCTGAAGAAGCATTGATGATTTTCCTGAAATCAGCAAACTGGCTAAGTGGGTAACCTGTTTTTCTGTATTCTTCCATAATATGAATAACCAGCAGGTTGCCTTTTAATTCGTAATCAGATACAAAACCCATGGTTAGTTCGCCGTTATCCTTGTAGGTTTGGCTGATTTTTAAATCATTCAAATTACTCACCTGGTAGCCTTCCGGAATGGTAACCTCAAGTTTCCTTTCTTCAGTGTGCCCAAAACCGGTATCTACCGACTCCTGTCGTGGTTTTTCCTGGTACATTTCAATCTGCGGACCAATGGCCATTCCGATTTTTAAAAGCAGTTTGTTACCCGCTCTTTCTATCAATGTGCCGGTTTTTGCCTTTGTATGTAATATAACCGGCAAATTGCCCTGGCTTTCGAAAGATTGGTTTAATATTTCGGAGAATAGCAGGTTTTCAGAATTGGAATACCTCTGGGTAATATCTTTAATGATATCTTTTCTTTGCTCATCGTTTGAAAAGTTGAATGCATTTCTGTAACCGATAGAAGGATACCCTGAAAAAATTTGTTTTTCATCAATAATCAATGAATCGAGGTCATTGCTGAACGCAAGCTTAACATCCATGTTCTGGGCAGATTTTGTATAATCTTCCAGCGGAATTTCCTTTACTTCGGCAATTGCGGTTGAGAAAGTTCCGAGCGTAGTGCTTTTGCAGTAAAGACCATTTGTTGAACCCCATACAGGATTTATCCACGGATAGCGAAGATCGGGCCGGGTAGGGGCCATAAACTTGTTTTCAGCCGGAAAGTAAAATATAGGGTAGTCGCAGTTATTCCAATTTTCAAATTCTTTATCTATTAAAAACTTATCGCGGCTACCGGTTAAAACAAACTGATATTTGATACCAAGATTTTGGAATATACCGCTGTAAAGGCGCATAATACCTATTGTACCTGCATTTTTATTCTGAAGGATTTTCTCAACAACATTGTCATTTTCGGTTTTTAAATCCTCGTTGTATGAAAAACTCTTTTTTATATAATTTTCAACAGCAATTATTTTGCTTTTTTCATCTCCAATTGCATCCCAACCATTTTTCTTAACAAGGTCGGCAATTAATTTTACCTCCTTATCGGTATTTCCTGTGTATACCCCATATAGCCTTTTAGCCAGGATGTTCCAGGTAAAAAGACGTTCGCCATTGGTTGTTGCCTGGTTGTAAGAGAGTTTATATTCAAGTCTCCTTAAATTGGCATAGTAACTTGCATATTTTTCTTCCTCGGCACCCGCGGTGTTTTTGAAGTTGCATTGCGTAAACCGTTTTTCATTAATCACGGTATCCGTAACGGGAACTTCAAAATTATAAGGCTTGATTTCAAACTTTAAACGCTTTGGGGCAACAATCTGGAAAGAGCTTTCCAGTATCGGGAAACTTTGTTGCAGTACTTCACGACCAAAAAATGAAGTTGTTTTTTTGTAGGTGTAGTAGTATTCAACATCACAGCCTTTTTCAAGACCATCCATGGCAAAAATCTTGTAAACCTCGTCGTCTTTATCTTTAATGTCTTTGATGTTGTTTTTATCGAGCTCGATGATCTTTCCGTTAGGAAGTACATTGCGGGCTTTAATTTCAACTATATCCGCATTTTCACTTACTCCGAGATATATTTTATTAAAGTTTTCGATACCCTTATCGTCATTGATATGGATAATTTTATGGATGGTATAGTACTCGTCGATCATGTCTTTTGGCTGATCCACGAATTCAACTCGCCTTTTGTCTGAGATTATAACTGCTGCTTCTTTATCATATTTACTGTCAACCTTATTAATTACAGGTTTTTCGGCCCATTTTTCTTTTTCAACTTGGCCGGTTTGAGCTTGTGCATACTCAATTGACAGTACTGCTGTCAACAAGCACAGGGTTTGCTTTATCATTGTACTAAATTTTTGTGAGGCTTAAGGTTTCTTTATATAGCGGGAACAGGGTTTCAAGTACCTTATTCCATTGTTCAAATTCATCATTTGTAGTCATCAGGTGATCGTTATCAAACTCCTGGGTTAGTATTACATAATTGTCTTTCTGTTCATACTTTAAATCAAAACCCCAGGTTTTATTATGGAAACTTTTGCTTTGTGGCAAGTATGAAACCTTATAACCGTCAGGTACTTTAAATAAGGTTACATATTTAGTTTCAAAGTTGAAATCGTGTTCTATAGGTACTTTTCGTTTGGGATAATCGATACGTGAACTCTGAAAAAACTTAAAAAGATTAAGGTTCAGGTAATAATCATTCCCCAGCTTTTTAGCATAAGCGGGTAAGCTAAAATCAGCCGACATAGAAAACTCTCCCGCGCTTTTCTTTTTATCAATATTGAAGGTGTCGAGCTTAAACTTATTTGATCCCCTTTCAAGTTGGTTCTCCATAATTTCAGCCATGTTTTTTTTGTCCCAGTAAATAAGTTTGCCATGCATCTCCATGGCGAAGTATCCCTTAAAATCCTTTTTTACGTGGCCCTTTATGCCGGTAGGGGTGAGCGTTAACCAGGTTGAATCAATCAGTACGTTTTTGTTTTTCTCAATAACAGGCACCTTTAAAATTTGAAAATCTTTTTCGTTTACAGCTATCATAGCTTCTTTATCCTGTATGGCCGACGATGGCATTCCGAAAACGCAGGTGGGATCTGTTCCATCCAAAAAAACGAACTTATCGTTAAGCTTGATAGTGCAAATCATATGGTTACTAACCAACGGTAGTGGAGTTTTGATAAAGCTGTACGGTAAGTCGCGCGTACCTATCCAGGTAAAGTAGGCTTTTACACCTGCCACGTTAAGCATTTCGGTAAGGATGCTGGCCATATCCTTACAATCTCCAAAACGCCGGCTGCAGACCAAGCCTGCATCACGGGGTATAAAGCCGCCCATTCCATCTTCAAAAGCAACATATTTAATGTTATTTTGAACCCATGCATATATGTTTCTTGCCTTAAGTTCTTCAGAGTTTATCCCTTTTGTCAAAGAATCTACAATATGTTTAAGCTCGGGGCTGGTTTGGTTATTTACAGTTTTTATGTAATTATAACTCAGATGGTACAGATCGTTTACATTGGATAAGTATGAGGTGTTGCTTCCCTGGTTATTTTTATAGCTTCCGATGTAAAAAACCACATGGGGCGAATACCATGCAAAACCGGGCGCATCATCGTAACTTTTATCGGCCGGGCAGTTTTTATACTGAAATGTATAAACGTTATTACGATGTTCTGTTTTTACGCTTACCGTTATATTGCTGGTATCTAATCCTATAAGCTGATATTTTAACGATATATCTTTAGATACGGTTAATTTTAATTCGCTGTTAATGGTAGGTATGTTGCTTGTGAAATAAAAAGGCGATAAAAGATGCGGATCTTTATTAAACCATGATACCTGTAAGTTTCCTATAGCGCCGGGCTCAACCGAGGGGAAGTGAAAGGTTGTTTCTTTAATATCATCGTAAAAAACAAATCCCTCTTTATCAGTATTGGTTTTAAACTCGCTAACCTTTAATTTTTTATCATCGGGAGTTCGGGTGAATGCCTCATATGATACCAGTTGGTGAAAATCGCTGTGCGAAAAACCAAATTTGCCCATATAGGCTGTGGCACTGCCCAAAAGGTATTCTATCTGCTGCAACTCTTTACTTGTTACATACGGTTCGCCGTTCTTTAAATCAATGTTATATTCATAAACACGGTTTAAAAGCACGGCTTTTTCATCGGGGAACTGCTTACGTAAGGCGTCAAAACTTTGGGCCTTTACTAAACCCGAAAACAAAGAGAAACACAGACATAAAGGAAAAAACAACAGCAGCGGCCTATTCATTTTTAGCAGATAAAAGTTTACCATAGTAGTAGTTCAGTGTTTTAACCAGCTTACCGTTTTCATTAAAATACCTGGTTGGGCCATGGCTTATCCCATTTATATAATGTATTTCCTTTTTCAAATTCCCGTTGTTATAAAATTCTTTGCAAGTGCCATCGGGGTTGTCATTTACATAATAGTATTCCAGCTCTGTTTTTCCGTTGGGATAATAGTTTTTTGTTAAGCCTTCGGCCGTGCCATATGCAGGTTTATCGGCAGAGCGTACCTGGCCATTAGTATAATAAATGGCATCATTGCCATTTTTAACACCATCACTATAGGCACATTCGCGGGAGAGTTTTCCGTTTTGGAAATATGCTTTTATGGAGCCATTTAAAAAGTCAATTGGTTTTTCGGGTACCAATTTACCATCGGGCCCTAAATATGAATAGGATACTGCAAGATTGTTGCTAAATCTTACCTGGTAAGCGAGGCTGCCATCGGGGTCATATTTTTTTGAGATACCGTCAAGGATACCGTTTTTATAATTGCCTATATAATCTTTTATGCCGGTTTCAAAAAAGTAGGTTTTTTCTCCGTCAATTTCATCTGCAGCATAATTAGCGGCGCTGCTCAATTTGCCGTCTTCATCGTATGCTTTCCATTCGCCAATCTTATCGCCATTGCGAAGGCGTCCTTCGCTGTATTTTTTGCCTCCGTAGTAGTAGCTTACATAAGTGCTGTCAATGCTGCCTTTTTTGTAGAAATAAGAGCTTTCTGTTGAGCCATCGGTATAGTATGATTTAAAAGGGCCATCAAAGTTGCCGTTAACGTAATTGCCCTGTACCCTTAACTGCCCCCCGGGATATAGCAGCCGGTACTTTCCCGTACATTTTGGAAATGTATCAACTGCAATTACATTTTCTAAGGTATCATACTGGGTTATTTTTTCGAGCCAGCCCAAATGGTATTTTTCTTCCATGTTTTTTTTACCATTGTGATCGTAGCTTTCTTTATAGCCATAAACGTCATCATTTAAATAGTATGACCGGTTACTTAATTTGCCACCCTCGTCGTAAAAAAGCCATTCGCCCTGGTGTTGTCCCTCACGAAGCCAGCCTTCTGATTCGGGGTTGCCATTTTGATAAAAGGTTGTTAAATACCCGTCATGCTTACCATCTGTTAAGTTAATTTCTGATTTAATTTTTCCGTTAAGAAAGTAAGTAACAGAAGGGCCGTTCATAACCCCGTTTTTATACTGGTTTATCTGGTTTATTTTACCCGATGGATAAAATATAGTATCCGGCCCATCCAATTCGCCTTTTGCGTTATAGTAAGCATGTGCGTTTTTATAACCGTCGGTATGGTACGAAATGATGTTAATAGCATCACTTTTTATATTGGCTGTATAAATTTTATTACCCGCCTGGTTAAGATAATCTACCAGCCTTGGAACATCGTTATTATAAACGTATTTTGAAAGCACTTTACCGTTTTCATAATAAGTTATCGCTTCGCCGTCTATTTTTCCTTTTTTGCGGGTGTAACTGGTCAGTATCTGCCCGTTTTCATAAAACTCCTGATGTGGGCCGTCTTCGGCCCCACCAATGTAATGCCGCTTTTCTTTAACCTTGCCCGATGCATAATAGTAGGTAAAATCACCCTCCGGGTTGTCCTTTATAAATTGCCCTTCGGTATCCGTGTGCCCGTTTTCGTAATAGGCTTTGTAAGGTCCATCTATTTTTCCTGCAACATAATGCGTAGTGCTTTTAACTTTGCCACTTTTAAAATATTCTGTTACCAGACCATTAAGTAGATTGGCAGTATAGTGGTTAACTATTTCCAGGTTACCGTTTTCGTAAAACTGTTTCTCTTCACCCTCTTTTTTGTCAAGTTTATAATTAACAGATGAACGTGTATTGCCGTTATAGTAATAGGTGGTAACCAGCCCTTCCGCAACTCCGTTTACATAAGTTTCGCGCGAGGTTAGATTGCCGTTATCGTAATAATACTCCTGCACGCCGGTTAGCTTGCCTTCCTTAAAAAGTTCCTTTGCCCTGATGTCTCCGTTTCTGAAATAATAAGTCCACAGGCCTTCCCGTTTACCGGCAGAACTGTAATTACCGGTTGATTTTTTATTGCCTGCAGGGTAATCTGATTCCCATGGCCCAATTACTGTTTGGCCATTATTAATTAAGGTTCCCCTTCCTATAAATTTACCATCTTCAAAATAGTATTTAACCTTAATTGAATCCCGTTTAGTAAAATTCAGTTCGCGGGTGCTTCTTACAAGGTTAAAATAGGCTGCGGCATCGCTAACAAAGGCATCAAGAACTTTTTTATTCTTTTTATTGTAGTCCTGCACCTGTGGGATATTTACGTTGGAGAAGGCGTGGAATACAAAAGGTTCAAATTTGCCTTCGCTGTAAACTTTTTTATAAAACGGGAGATAATACTGTACCCAAAAGTCCCTGCTCTCTTTTTTGTATTCCATTTTTTCAAAAACGGCCTGCATTTGCCTTGAAATAGGATCATCAATTGATATAATGGTTTTATATGATTTGTCGAGCGCTATTTTTGAAAGCACTATTTCTTCTATTTCTCCATAAGCTTCATCCTGAGGGCCTGAGCGCTTGTTTTTCAATTCAAGTATATCATCGGTACTTTTTGTTATTTTATCTAACATATTGATCGACTTTGACCAATATTTACCCTCGGGGTTAACCATTAAATAGCCCGTAAAACTTAAAAATGCCTGTATTATTTTACCCTGTTGTAATGCCATTAAACCTAATTGATAATGAGCGCTATACATATATGGGTTTATAAGTAAAGTTTTTTCAAATTGTGCTTCGGCATCGGCATAACGTTTTAATGCAATCAGCGCAACGCCTTTATTAAAATACAGGAGGGAGTAAGCCGGGTATTTAGCTATGGCAATGTCAAAAACTTTGATGGCGTTTTCGGGTTGCTGCATATCGTTCAGCGTATTTCCGTACGTGTTATAAAGGTCGGGTTCAAATTCACGCTGCTCTTTCATGGAAAGGCCTTCCTTGCAATATTTTATTGCCTGGGTAAATTGGCTGTCGGCTTCGCAGTTGATAGCTTTTTCATAAATGGCCCGTACGTAATTGGTGTCGCTGCGGTTTACTTTGCCAAGCAATTTAAGCGCGGGTTTATACTGACTGGAGTCGTAAAGCGTTGCAGCTTTATCAATCAGTTCGCCTGAATTTATGAGTTCAACTTTTTGCGCAAATGATGTTTTAGATAAAACAAATAGTAGTAAAAACGAGAAAAAAAAATACTTCATATGATAAGGGGCAAATCAATTCTATTTGCAAGAGTGAAAATAAAATAAATTCGCAAACAAATAAAGTGTTTTTGTGTATTAACGGTTTACATCTATTTTCTTACTTCGTAGCATAGTTCTACCATGCCGCTTTTATGGGCTGTTACACTTTTTAGATGTAATGCCTGTTCTTGCCCTATCTGATCAAAAAACGGAATGCCTTCACCTAAAATAACCGGCAGGATTGATTGTCTTATTTCATCGGTAAGGTTTAACCGGATGAAATCTTTGGCAAGTTTGGCGCCGCCTACCAGCCAAACATTTTTGTAGTTTGGTTTCAGTTGTTCATCTACAAACATGTGCAAATCGCCCGAATAGATTTTAATGTTCGGCCGGTCAACGGGCAGTTTTCTGTGGGTTAATACAATAGTTGGTACATCTCCGTAAGCCCAGCCATATGATTTTGAAAGTTCTAAAGCGTGTTCATAGGTACGGGCACCCATTATATAGCAATCTATCGTTTTTAAAAACTCTTTTGCATCCTCTTCTGTAACATTAACACCCTGCTCATAATTGTCGGATGTTTCAAACCACGAAACGCTATTGTCTTTTTTGGCAATATAGCCGTCAACACTTGAAACCATATGTATGGTTATTTTAAATGAATCTGTTGCCATGGGTGCATTGTTTATTTAGAAAAAGTGTTGTGGGCTGTAATTCTTTAGCAAGATTGTTTATTTAACAAGAATCATCAGCTAAACAAATGTAGATAAAGGGATTATCTGTTGCCAATAGCTAATGTTATACAGTGCATATAAAAGCAGCAAGCTTTTGGGGGAAGAAGGCTTGCTGCTTTTGTACTTTATTTATCGGAAGAGACTTCAGATGGGGGGAGAAAAATTTAAGATTTGATTTTGTTTTGCTAAAAATATTAGTATTTTTGTATTGAACAAAACGGAGTAATACACTGATTAAGTTCAGAATAAATAATCTTTTACCTAAACCATATCACAGAGAATAAATCTGTAGGAATTGCACCTCCACTTGGAGAGTGCAATTCTGTTTCAAATCTTTTTGTTCTTTGGCTCTGTGCTAACCGTTATTTCCAAATAGATTTCAGGCCCGAAATACTAAGGTTATCAATCATCAATTTTCCGTTTGTTTTAATGGCAAGTTTGCTGAAGTCTTCGGTTGGGAAATAAATTGTGGTCATGGTGGTTAAACCACCGTCGGCAAACAACTCTACAGATGATTTATCGATTACCAAAGTGAGGTCCGAATTTTTAGCTGTGCTTAACCGTGGTGCAGTAAAGCGACCCGAAAAGTCTTTTTGAAAATCCATTTTCCCGGCTTTGGTACGGTCTATATAATATTGCTCCTTCGTTTGGTCATAACCTATAAGCACTTCTTCGCCTTTGGCGTTTGATAGCCTGATGCCATAATCTTTCAAAGTATTGAGGCTTAGTTTTAAAACATAGCGGCTTTTGAGCTTATTGATTTTTGAAGAAAGATCAAGAGAACCGTTAACCGTAAGCTGGCTTAATGCAATAGGTTTCGTCTCGATGTTTTTTAGCTCGGCTACCGGCCTGGAAGCCAGTAAAATTTGCCCTTTGCTTTGCTGCAGGCTGAGTTCACGTGCGATAGTTGCTGCGTTGCGCCATGTTTTTGTTGGTACCTGGTTGGCATATTGCCAGTTGCTCATCCATCCTAAAAATATTTTACGATTGCCGGTGTTGCTCCAGGTGATACCAGCATATTCGTCCGGACCGTAATCAAGCCACCTGGTGCTTGAATCAAGGGGACTAAACTTGTTCCCGTCAAAATTCCCTACAAAATATTGGGTTGCCGAGCCTCCATTGGGCCCGCCGGGGTTAAGATTTACGATCAGGATCCAATAGGTTTTTCCGTTCATTTTTAGCGTAAATAGGTCGGGGCATTCCCATACGCCTCCATGTGCACCTTCTTTAAGCCCGAATTCACTTTCCTTTTTCCAGTTTTTAAGATCGGGGGCCGAATAGAAGGAGATATGGTCCTGCGTTGCAAGGGTCATTATCCATTTTTTTTCCGGGGCATACCACATCACCTTAGGGTCGCGAAAATCTTTGATTCCCGGGTTTTTGAGCACCGGGTTGCCGCTGTATTTAGTCCATGAGCTGCCGCCATCCAGGCTGTAGGCAAGGCTTTGGTTTTGAAATTTATCGGTACCCTCTTTTTCGCCTTTAGGGTCATGATGGGTAAATATGGCTACCAGGGGTGTTTTGCCATTTTTACCGAAACCGGATGTATTATTGGCATCAACAACAGCACTACCCGAAAAGATATATCCAAGACTATCGGGGTATAAAGCGATAGGTAATTGTTTCCAGTGGATCAGGTCTTTACTTTCGGCATGGCCCCAGTGCATTGGCCCCCACACAATATCTTTTGGATAATACTGAAAAAACAAGTGATAGGTACCGTTATAATAAACCATACCGTTAGGGTCGTTCATCCAATGTGCAGCGGGCGAAAAATGTACCTGCGGCCGGTATTGCTCTGTGTAAGTTTTTTGGGGCGAATCCTGGGCTTTGCAGATACCATTTACGATAGTAAATGCAATCAGCATTAATATGCCACATTTTGTTTTCATAATTTAAGCTTTTATTGGTTTTATATTGAGCAGGGTAATGCAAAAACTTTAATAGCGAAAATCCCGGCCTGCTATATCAGACCGGGTTTTCGTTATTTTATTATAGTTTAATATCCAGGGTTTTGTTTATATAAACCGTTGGTGAATGTAATTTCTGATTGTGGAATTGGGAGATATTCATCTCTACCGGCAGTAAATTTAGCCGTTGCTAAAAATGGCCTTCTCACTTTTTCAACGTTAATATAGTCGTTTAAAGTTTTTTCTGCAATTCCCCATCTAACTAAATCAAAGAAACGTGCGCCTTCGGTTGCAAATTCCAACCGCCTTTCCCATTGTAGCGCTTTACGGGCATAGTCCTGGGTCCAGTTTGCCGAAGTGTAGGGTTTTAAATTGTAAGATGAAGGAAAGGTCCCGTCCAGTTTTTTAAGGCGTCCGGTACTGGCAGCAGCCCTGTTTCTGATTTGATTTATTAACGGCAGCGCATTTGCCTGCTGGCCTAACTCAATATAAGCTTCGGCCTGCATTAACAAGATATCATCATACCTCAGGATATCATAGTTTTTAGCCGAGCCCATAAATGGCCCAAGCTTAAAATAAGATGAGCTTGTGGCTAATTGCTGGTTGCGCATGGTATGGAAATTACCGTACACACCCGGATCACGTACCCAGCTATTGCTGAATGGTTTGGTGTTGTCATATTTATACGGATGCCCGTCTATACCAACAGTATGATCTAACCGTGGGTCTACGGTAACTTTTGATAAATCGGCTATGCTATTGTTAAACGTATCAAAATTAGGCAGGCCGTTGGCATCAGTTGTATAGGCATTAACTAAGTTCTGGCTTGCAGCGTGGAACCCGCAGCAGCCATATTGAGGTGCCCCGTGCGGATAGTTCAACCCATCTTCAAAATTTAAACGCCCGGCGGTAGTACCATCATTGATGGTAAATTGTATGGCGAATACCGATTCGGGGCCGTTCTCTGTTTCAGGTAAAAAGTTATCAGCAATATCGGGGCTTAGCGAGTATTTACCAGATGCTATAACTGCTTGTGTAAGTGTAACAACCTCCTGTAACCTTGTTTTATTGATATTGATCACATGGTGATTATTATCCTGCTCGTATGCCTGGTATAATTTTAATTTGGCTAAATAAGCCTGGGCATTCAACTTATTGGCCCTTGCTAAATCAGGCTGTGTGGCTGGTAAATTATCAACTGCATATTGAAAATCGGCTGCGATTTTATTCCATGAATCATCATTTGATAAAGTATTTGAAACTTTGAGGATATCGGCAGCAGTTGCAGTTTCGTCAAAAATGGGAATGTTTTTGTACAGCAACTTCATGGTAAAATAGCTATGAGCACGCAAAAACTTCAATTCGGCCAAACGGATCTTTTTGTTTGGGAAATCAGCATCCGAAAGTGAATTAACCGCCCTAAGCGCTACGTTTGCCCTTGAAATTGATTTGAACAGGTTTTTCCAGGTTCGTGAAACAAACGAATCCATAGAGGGGGTTACCAGGTTGTAATGCTCCAAAGCATCTACCTCGCCAACATCGCCTGTACCGCCACCGCCTTTGTAGGCATCATCTGAGCGAACGCTGCCGTAAGCCCAGTCGCTGTATATTGGCCCAATCATATCGCCGTTTCCGATAGCTGCATAAGCTGCAGTTACCAAACCTTCAACAGCATCGGGTGATTTTAAATCTGAAGATGATAGTACACCCTTTGGTGTATAATCTAATGCTTTTTTACAGGAGCTTAAAATTATCAGCCCCGATAAAACAGTTGTTACTAATATTTTCGCTTTCATATTGAATAGTTTTTTTCGTTAAAATGATGCGTTGACGCCAAAACTGAAGATCCGTGGGATGGGGATAGGATTAAGATCAATCCGCTCAGGATCGGGGCTCAGGTACTTGCTGCTTTTTACAGTAAAGATGTTTTCGGCCATGGCAAACACCCTTAGCCTGGTAAATACAGCTTTAGGTAAAATGGTATATCCAATTTGAATGTTCCTTAGTTTGAAATAGGAAGTGTTTACAATGAAATAATCAGAAGTACGGCCTTCATTGTTATTGTCTTTCAGTGTTAATGCAGGCACGGTGGTGTTGGTATGTTGCGGTGTCCAGCCGTCAAATACACCGGGGCCAACATTTTCGCGGCTGTGCATCAAATTATTATAAAGCGTATATACATCAAACCCTTTGCGACCGGCAACGCCTGATCCAAATATGGAAAGGTCGAATTTTTTGTATGTCAGATCAATTCTTGCGCCGTACTCTAAGGCTGGCAGGGTAGTACCTATCCATGTTTGATCGTTGGCATCAATTTTTCCGTCGTGATTGATATCAACATAACGGATCCTGCCCGGCCCTGCGCCAATTTGCGTTGGCGCTGCATCAACTTCGGCCTGCGATTGGAACAAACCGGCCGTTTTATAGCCAAATATGTCAAACTGCGAATGGCCTATGATGGTGTTGTCTATATTGCCAGGGTAGGCGGGTCTAACATTCTCCGGCAAATCTGTGATCTTGTCCCTGAAATGAGAGAAGTTTAAAGTAACGTTGTAATTAAAGTCTCCTGCGTGTTGACCGTGATAGGTAACCGAAAACTCCCAGCCTTTATTGGTTTTTGATGCTCCGTTAACAGTTTTAGATTGCCCTTCGCCCAAGGCCGATGCAACCGGAGGGGTAATCAGGATACCGGTGGTTTTCCTGGTGAAATAATCAAATGAACCGGAGATTTTTCCGTTTAATATGGCAAAGTCAAGGCCAGTGTTTAGCTCGTCGGTAGTTTCCCATTTAAGGGCAGGGTTTTCTGCCTGCGTTTGAACAAAGCCGGATGGTAATGAACCTGTATTGGCTCCGGATAACGAATATGCAGTACCCACATTCATATATTGCTCCCAAAAGCCGGGGGTAAGCTGATTTTGGGTAGTGCCATAACGGGTGTTGTAAAGCGCATAACGCGACAGGTCGCCGATTTCCTGGTTACCTACGCGGCCTATGCCTGCCCTTAATTTCAGTTCAGAAAAAAGGCTCCCGTTTTTCATGAAATTTTCCTGGTCTATTTTCCAGCCCAGTGAAGCAGAAGGGAAAATACCATACTGGTTATTTGCGCCAAACCTTGATGAACCATCACGACGAACGGTAGCCGACACCAGGTATTTGCCTGCATAGTTGTAATCAAAACGGCCAAACTGTGAAAACAACTGGTTACCAGTCGATCTGCCGGTAACAATGGTATTTCCTGTGCCGGCATCTAACGTAAAGTAGTCTTCTGTTTGAATGGCATATCCTTGTTTTAAGGTTGTTTGAAAATCAGTAAAGGTTTTAACGTACTCTGTACCCACCAATATCTTAAAGTGATGCTTGTTGTTTAAATCATAACTATATCTTAAAGTGTTTGAAAGCGTGGTGCTTAAATAGTGATTTTGATCAAAGAATAAGCTGTTGGTAGTACGGTTTAGGGCACCTTCCGAAAAAGTTGGTGTAATTACCTTGCTCAGGTAGTCGGAATTATCCGCGCCATAATTTGATCTGAAGAATAAATTCTTAATGGGCTGTATTTCTAAAAACACGTTGCCAAAAGTGTTTAACTTGTTGGTGTTATTCCATTTTGCAAGGTCCTGCATATGCAGCGGGTTGTTCCTGTCAGAGTAGCCTGCACCCGATTCGCCGGCATAGGTTACGCCATCTTTTTGATATACAGGGATGGTTGGTGCCAGCGTAACTGCCAGGAATGGAGTTGTGGCACCACCCAGATCTGTTGTGGTAAGGGTTTCGTTTGAGTTGGTGATTTTGATATTAACGCCAAAAGTAACTTTGCTGTCAAAGGCTTTGGTTATGGCGTTGATGCTCCCGGTGGTACGTCCGTATTTGGTAAAGCGCACAAGACCGGTATTTTTTATGTTTCCAAAGTTTATCTGGATAGATGAGTTTTTATTACCTACCGAAGCCGTGAAATCATTGTTGTAAACAAAGGCTGTTTTATACAACACGCTTTGCCAGTCGGTATCGCCAACGGGAGTATTTTGATCACCGCCAACGTATGGTTTAGGGGTAACGCTGTTTAAAACAGGATTATTGAAGTTGTTATTCCAGTCAAAATTGTAGATCTCTCCGTAACCTGCGGCGGGGTCTTGCCCGTCATTAACCGATGCCTGCCACAAAGCTTTGCCCCTGTCAACGGCGTTCAGCATTTTAAACCTTAACGATTTTTCGGACTGGATGGAAGTGCTGTTATTGAACTGAAACTGCACCTTACCATCTGTATTGCCGCCGTTTTTGGTGGTAACGATGATAACGCCGTTAGATGCGCGTGAACCGTAAATTGATTCGGACGAAGCATCCTTTAATACCTGCACCGATGCAATATTTGAAGGCGACAGGTTTTGAAATACTTCCGGCCTGGTGGTAGGTATCCCATCGATAATGTATAGTGGGTTATTGTTACCTAAAGTATTGGCTCCCCTGATTAGGATTCTGCTGGTTGCACCATTTGCCGATCCGTCTTTTTCGATGTATAAACCCGCAACACGGCCCTGCAATGCCTGCATTGTATTTCCTGAGCTATTGTTTTTTACCGGTGCCAGATCAACAACCGCAACTGCGCCTGTCAGGTCTTTCTTTCTTTCAGAAGTATAACCGGTTACAACTACCTCATTAAGCTTGTTTTCGGCATCTTTAAATACTACATCAAGTGTTTTGGTATCGGCAGTAATAGTTATGACTATTGGCTTTGCGCCCACGTACGAAAACCGCACCGACTGGCCGTTTTTTACTGCGATGCTGAACTTTCCGCTGGCATCTGATAGTGTTGATTTTTGGGTTTCAACAACCACTATGGTAACTCCGTCTATAGGTTTCGAGGAGTTATCTAACACGGTCCCGGTAATGGTTCGGGATTGCGCGTATCCTTCACTTATTAACAGTATAAGAAAGGAACAGATAAGTAATAATTTTCTCATTGATTTTTGTTTAAGTGTAATTGGTTTGGTTAAAACATTTTGTTTATAAAGTCTTGGTATTCTTTGATTTTATAATCCGGACAACCTCCTTTCTTTGTTGCAATAAAGCCGCCCATAGCTATTGCATTTTTTAATAATATTTCGGGTGATGCGCCACGGTAATGGTTGGCTATGAATGCTGCTAAAAATGAGTCGCCGCTGCCTATGGTGTCCCTTACCTTTACCTCGCGCCCGGCAATGTGCCAGGCCTTTTCTTCTTTATAATAGGAAGCACCGAACTCGCCTTTGGTAACTATGATTTCGGGTATGTTAAAATGATCCTGTATAAATTTGATCTGTTCCGATTCTTTCCAAAACGAACCCCTGAACAGGCCCTGTACCATCTCAAGTTCGGCCTGGTTAAATTTTACGATGTTGGCTTTGTGTAGCAGGTCGGCCAGCAGATCGCGGCTTATAAAAGGCGGCCTCAAGTTAATGTCGAATACTTTGATAGCATCACTTTCCAGCAGCTCAAACAAAGTATTGCGCGATACGCTGTTCCTCGACGCAAGGCTGCCGAAAACGAAATAGGTTGAAGGCTTGATCTGTGTTTTAATATGCTCGCTGTCATTGATGAAATCCCAGGCCACGGGGAAAATGATTTCGTATGATACCTCATTGCCATTATTCATTTTGGCTATCACCTGGCTGGTTGGGTGTTCGGTATCTGTTTGCAGCAGGTGCTTTTTTATCCCCCAGTTATCGAGCAGGTTTTCAAGTTTTTGGCCATCAGCATCGTTACCTATTTTGCTTACCAGGCTTGCAGGCATGCCCAGTTTATTAAGATGGTACGAAACATTTAACAATGCCCCGCCGGGCTGCGGGCCATCCGGCAAAACATCCCAGAGTATTTCGCCATAGCAAATGGCCGGTGTTAAGGTATTTGTATGTAAGTTCATCATCGCAGATCTTGATTAATGCATTACCATGTTAGTTTCAATTTGCTCCAGCGACCGGCCTTTGGTTTCGGGCATCAGCCTCCACACAAAAATTAACTGGCATATCATCATGGTGCCGAAAAAGGAAAATGTTATTGTGCCGCCAAGTTTTTCGGCGAAATACGGAAAGGAGAAAGCGATCAATGCCGCCATGATCCAATGGGTTGAGCTGCCCAGTGTTTGCCCTTTTGCCCGTACCTGGTTTGGAAATATTTCTGATATAAATACCCAGATAACAGCGCCCTGCGAAAACGCAAAGAATGCGATGAACAGCATCATGTAAGCAGGCACGGCAAAGCCACTCATGTGCCCCGAGTAAAAAGTATAGGCTACCAGGAACAGGGAAATGATAAGGCCAACCGAGCCAATAAGCATCAGGATACGGCGCCCTACTTTATCAATAATATTAATGGCCGCAAGGGTGAATACAAAGTTGATTGCCCCAAGGCCCACTGTTGATAATAAAGATGAATGGGCACCCAAACCAGCCATTTCAAATATGCGCGGTGCGTAGTAAATGATGGCATTTATGCCCGATACCTGGTTGAAAAAGGCAAACAGCACGGCCAGTATAACAGGTGTTTTATATTGACCCGAAAAGAGGCTGCCGCTTAAAGCCGTATCATTTAAAGTTGAATTTTTGATAGATTCCAACTCCTGATCGCAGTTGAGCGGGTTAATGATCCGTAGTATGCCGAGTGCTTTTGCCATTTCGCCCTTTTTAAGGATCAGCCAGCGCGGGCTTTCGGGTATAAAGTAGATGAGCACAAAAAACAATGCTGAAGGAAAGGCCTGCACACCAAGCATCCATCGCCATGAAGTTTCGCCAACCTGGCTTATCAGGTAGTTGGACAGGTACGAGATCAGTATCCCCAATACCACGTTAAACTGAAACAAACCCACCAGCCTGCCCCGGCGGTCGGCCGGTGAAACTTCTGAAATATAGATAGGTGCCGTAACTGATGATATGCCAACGCCGAGGCCTCCCAATAACCTGAAAACCAGGAACACATACCAGCTATCGGCCAGTGCAGTGCCTAATGATGATAGTAAATACGCTGCGGCTACAAAGTAAAGCGTGTTTTTGCGGCCAAACAGATCTGATGGCCGTGCCCCTAATAATGAGCCGATAACCGTTCCTATTAATGCGATAGATATGGTAAGCCCATGTTCTACTACGGATAAGTGCCAGAACTGCTGGATAGATTTTTCGGCGCCTGATATTACAGCGGTATCAAACCCGAAAAGGAAGCCACCAAGGGCCACGACCATGGACCAGGCCAGGACGGAGTGTTTTCTCATAATAATTATAAAAGGTGTTATATTGGATTTATTGAGGCCAAAGTAGGGCAATAGGCCGTGCAGGGGTTATTGATTTCGTATCAATAAAGTATAAAAATCAATCTGTATTTAACTTGTTGATTTTTAGTTAGATAAAATTATTGATGTTGCTATTTTGTAGCCCGATGTTTGTTTATGTTACCCGTTACTTTCAATTTGGTTACATTACCATGGTTGTTGCGAAGGCTGCCTGCCCCCTTAAATTTGTTTTTCAGGAACGTTTATAGATATCTTTACTTTGTTTAACCCTCAAAGGGAAAAAATAAACCAATAAGTAATCCTGTTAATTACCATTTTCTTCCAAACTGATGTTATGGCCTTTTTCAACAAATGGCATGCTGAAAACTTACTGACCGGCATCTTGCTGATCTGTTTTATGGTGCTTATTGCTGCCGGATGTAAAAAGACAGATAAAACATCGCAGTATACAATTGGCTTTTCACAGTGTATCGGTTCTGACCTGTGGCGTCGTACTATGCTTGATGAAATGAGGATGGAGCTTTCATTACATCCAGATGCGCAGTTCGTTTATGCCGATGCCGACGGTAACAGCGCCAGGCAGGTTGAACAGGTAAAGAAGATGCTTGACGACGGTATCGACCTGCTGATCATATCGCCCAATGAGGCACAACCCCTTACCGGAATAGTGGAGCAGGCCTATAGTAAAGGGATCCCGGTAATTGTGATTGATCGCAAAACGTCATCGGCTTTATATACGGCTTATGTTGGTGCTGATAACTACCAGATTGGTAAAATGGCAGGTGAATATGCCGGCTCTATATTAAAAGGCAGCGGGAACATTGTAGAAGTAATGGGGCTGCCAGGCTCTTCTCCGGCAATTGAGCGGGACCGCGGCTTTTCTGATGGCCTTAAGAAATATACTGATATAACTATAGCTGCCAGGGTATATGGCGATTGGTTGAAGGATAGCGCTAAAAAACAATTGATAAGGATAGCACCGGTTATAAAAAATGCTAATGTGATATTTGCCCATAATGATGTTATGGCCCATGGCACAAGGGAAGTGCTCGATGAACTCAAAATCCGGGGTGTTAAAGTATTGGGGGTTGATGCCTTACCAGGCAATGGAGGAGGCTTGCAAATGGTTGCTTCAAAAAACATCAACGCCAGTATGATATATCCTACAGGAGGTAAGGAAGCCATTATGACTGCCTTCAGGATCCTGAATAAAGAATCTTTCGCCCGGGAAAACCTGTTGCAGTCGGTTGTTATCGACTCTTCAAACGTGCAGTTAATGAAAATGCAATGGGGCAAAATAAACAGCCAGCAAAAGGATATTGAGCGGCAACAATCGTTATTGGAAGAGCAGCGCGAAGTGTATAATAGCCAGCAATTGGTTTTAAATGTAATTGTAATATCGCTGGTGCTGGCCATTGTTTTTGGTGGCCTTGCATTTTACTGGCTCATGGAAAACCGGAAGATCAATAAAAGCCTGGAAGTTAAAAACAACGAAATTTTACAGCAGCGTAACCAGCTGATCGAGATGTCGGCAAAAGCTGAGGTGGCAACAGAAGCCAAACTGCAGTTCTTTACCAATATTTCCCATGAGTTCCGCACCCCGCTCACGCTTATCCTCTCGCCGGTAGAAGATATGATGGCCAATGAAAAACTGAACCTTGTGGCCGGCAAAAGTCTGAAACTGATCCATAAAAACGTATACCGTTTGTTGCGCCTGGTTAATCAGCTGATAGAGTATCGTAAAATAGAATACGATAAACAGCAGATCAATGTATCGCCTAACAATATTGTTGAATTTGCGAGGGAAATCATAACCAGCTTTCAGGAAAATGCGCAGAAACGCAATATCAGCATCAGCCTGTTAAGCGATGAGCAACAGATAGTGGTTTGGTATGATGTCAACTTGTTAGATAAGGTATTTTTTAACGTCATAGCTAATGCCTTAAAATTTACCAGCGATAATGGCAGGATACAGGTAAGTTTCAAAAGGAAAGAAAATAACTCGGTTGATATTGCCATACAGGATAATGGGATAGGTATGGAAGCACAGGAAACCGCTCATGTATTTGAGCAGTTTTACCAGGCCGAGAATAGCTTATCTGGGGGATCGGGTTTGGGGCTTGCTTTGTCAAAAGAAATTATTTCTTTGCATCAGGGCAGTATAGATGTAGTAAGTAAAAAGTGGGAGGGAACTACGTTTATCATTAACTTATTATTGGGTAATAACCACTTTGACCGTGATGTGCAGGGGCACGCTAACACCGCACAAACAGATATTGAGGAACGGGCGAAAGTTTATGTTACAGACCTGGCCGCACCCATTGCCGTAGCGGATGAAGGACAAACATTCGGAGCCCCGAGGGAGCAATCTATCCTGATCATTGAAGATAACAAAGACCTGTTAAATTACCTGAGTGAAAAACTGGGTACTACTTACGAGATATTTACGGCGGATAACGGCATAAGCGGGTTAAATGAAACTTTTGAGCGCGTTCCAGATCTGATCATATCTGATGTAGTATTGCCGGGCATGTCTGGTAAAACTTTAACGGTGAAATTAAAAACAGATATCCGTACCTCGCATATCCCCATTATTCTTTTAACTGCACAAGGCAGCGTTGAACAGCAGATTGACGGTATAACCTGTATGGCCGATGCTTATATTGTTAAACCGTTTAACTTTGAATACCTGTTTGCCTCCGTAAAAAATTTAATTAAAAGCAGGGTGATGCTAAAAGAACATTTTACCAGCGACGTAAGTAAAACTACTGTGCCTGTATCCAAGGCGCTTGATAAAAAGTTCCTGAATGATTTTGCAGGTATCGTAGAGCAAAATTTAGCCAATGAAAATTTTAATGTCGACGAGATATGTAAATTGATAGGTGTTTCAAGAATTCAGCTTTACCGTAAAGTTAAGGCGCTGCTTGGCTGCAGCATATCTGATTACATATTAAACCGCCGGCTAAAAAAAGCAAAGTATTTATTAATGAACGAGAGTTACCCGATCTCGGAAATAACCTACATGGTAGGATTTTCTACACCTAATTACTTTTCTACCGTTTTTAAAGCCAAATACGGTTGCACGCCAAGTGAGTACAAACGCAAACAGCAGCAAACATAGGCTTTAATCAACTTGTGGAATGGGCAGTTCGGTTACAGTGGTTGCCTGTTCCTGAAAATTGCGGGTGAGCAAAGTGAGTTGTTTTTTGAGCCTGGCCGACTGTTTCTTCAGGCCATTAGCTATCCCGTCGCTACTGCCGGTTTCCCCGGTTGCAAAAAGTTCAAGAGCCAGTTGATTGTCATGCCAGTTGCCAATAGCTTCCTGCACCTGGTCAATATAAGCTTCATTGAAAGAAATCTCTAATTCCGGACCGGCCAGCGTATAATTATATAACAGTACTTTCAGTTGTTTACGACAGGTATGCAGGCTTTCATCAAAGCGCAGCTGGTTTAAGGCTGTTGCAATGCTTTCCAGTTGTTGGTAGTAATACAATGTAAGGTGTAGTTTACTAACCGACCTGATCCGCTTTAATATACTGCGACGTGTTTTTCGGAGCCTCAACCGGTGTTGGTCTTTATCTGCATTAAAGGCCAGGGTAGCGGTTTCCATGATCTGCTGCTGTTCCCTCATAAAATCGGTGTTTTCACCTACTGCTTTACCCAGCTCCTGGTTTATATAAGCATTCCTGATTTCGCCGGCCTGCTTAAATATTTTACGAACGGGTTTGAAACGTTTTTCCAGCCCGGGCGATTTTTCTGCGCTATCTGCGAGGATCAAAAGTGCCCGCAGCTTTTTTACCCCGGTACGAAAATGGTGCAAATCTTCCTGTTCGCCGTTTTTGATAAAAGAGCGGAGATGGCGTTTCATTGACCGCCATATTTTCATTACATATTTCCGTTCTGTTTCCTTTTTCATAACGGCTGGCACCTTGTTGTTATTCGCCTTATTTCAAAAATACAATTTAAAAACAATAAATTTTAAGGCTGAATGAGCAGTTAAGCGGGTGAAAATCAACAGCGAAATAGGGGGGAGTTTTATTTTGTAATAAGTTTTTTACATTCGGATGATATAAATATCTTAGCAGGAACACTTATAAACCCCTGATCAATTGGCTCCCGCTGTTTACCGGCTTACCCTTACTTTGTTCGTACTTTTAAGTACCTGTAAGCTTTTTGCCCAAACCCTGGCCGATCCGGTTGACTCCTTACAATCACAGGTAGATGCCAACGGTATTTTGGCTGCCTTTTTCAGTGGCAAAAGCAGTAAACCATCAGTAGCAACTACACAAACACAAAACCGTACTTACTGGTCGGTACTGCCTTCTGCCGCTTATAATCCAAGTGTGGGTTTTGCTGTAGGGGTAATTTCATCCGGAGGGAAATACTTTGGTGATCCTGCAAATACAACCCTTTCGGTAATCAATGCAGGTTTTTACTTGTCAACAAGCGGACTTTCTACTTTTGAATTTAAGCAAAACGCTTTTTCGGCACAAAACCAATGGAACCTGCAGGGCACCGTACAAATAGGGAAAACCGTTGCCATGGATAACGGTCTTGGCACCGGCAGGCGCAGTTTTGGCGAAGGGAGCTTTTTTATGAATAATACACACTTTGAAAACAACCCTGATGCCTTTCCCATCCGCTATTTGTATATCAAAGCCAACGAGCGCATCTACCGTAAATTGGCTCATCATATATACGTAGGTGCGGGGCTAAGCTTTAATTATTATAGCCATATAGATGATGACCGCAAGGATATTCCTATAACCCAAACACACAATTACCGTTATAGTATCCGCAATGGTTTCCCCGTTAGTTCTTACCAGGCAAATGGATTACTATTCAATTTCCAGTTCAATAATCGTGATCAACCCAATCGCCCGTTCAGGGGTATTTATGCTGATATAGTTTTGAGGAGCAACCAAACCTGGCTGGGCAGCAACCGCAATGCCATGCAGTTAAAATTCGAATTCAGAAAGTACTGGAGCCTGTCATCAACCCATCCCGAACATGTGTTTGCCGTGTGGCACTGGTCAAACTACTTGTTAAGCGGGGCGTTGCCCTATCTTGAACTGCCCGGAACCGGCAGCGATGCCTATGGCCGTATTGGCAGGGCGTTTATCATAGGGCGTTTTAAGGGCATGTCGTTTGTATATAATGAGGCCGAATACCGGTTTCCGTTAACAAGCAATAAGTTGCTCAGCGGTGTTGCTTTTGTTAATGCCGAAACAGCTGACAATCAGCAACGCATAAAACTATTCAGATACTGGGAACCCGGTGGCGGTGCAGGATTGCGACTGTTGTTTAATAAATACACGCGCTCCAATCTTTGTATTGATTATGCCAGGGGAACTTATGGTTCAAGCGGTTTCTTTTTAGGGCTTAATGAAGTGTTTTAGCTGTAATTGCCCCGGGTTAAGGGGCGTTTCGCCATAAATGGTGTCATTTTTGTTCTAAAAATGTTTTTCATTAAGTAATCTATCACAAATGCGCACTCCGTTAACCTCGCAACTACTTGGTGACCTGATTGAAAAGGGCTACGAATATGTATTGGTAAAAGTAACAGTAAACCAACAAACCGAAGAGGTTGTTGATATTACTCTTGTACCTGTTAAAGTTAAGCCGGAGCTTAACAATTTGCCCGCTGGCTTTGAAACATTTTACCGCATAACACGTGAGCCTATGCAGTTGGTATGCGGAGTTGACAAAACCAGTATTTTTATAGAATACCAATCATTTGATGATGAAGTGACCGACAAAGATATTTTTGATGATACCTATTTTAGGATGAGCGAAGAATTTTTCAGGCAGGTACTGGACAGTCTTGAAGATTACGCGGTGATAACTACCGACAAAAACGGGAATATCAATAGCTGGAATACCGGTGCCCAGAAAGTTCTTGGCTATGCCGAACAGGAAGCTTTGGGCCTTAATGTCCGGATATTTTTTACTATTGAAGATATTGCCGCCGGTAAACCCGAAATAGAATTAAAAAAGGCATTAAGTATGGGCAGGGCCATTGATGAGCGCTACCATGTGCGAAAGGACGGCACACGTTTTTGGGGGAGCGGATTGTTTTTTCCCTTATTTGATGAAGAACATAATCACCGCGGCTTCACCAAAATAATGCGCAATCAGCGCGAAGAGCAACAAGCAAAGGAGCTTGGTATATAAAACAAAAAAGGCACCCATTGAGTGCCTTTTTTGTTTTATATCTTTTTTTAGAAAAATAATTATGCGTTATAGCTTACGCCGTGATCTTCTTCTTTTTGCACGTTAATAAATGGAGAGCCTTTGGTAAAGCAACCAACAATTAAAAGGTAAGCACCAAAAATCAATTGCGGAGCTACCAATTTATCAGAAAAGGCATAAACCCATGGCGAGCAAAACAAAAACGAGCCCATAAGTACGTCACCGGCATTGTGCATAACCATCGGGAATTGTTTGATAAAACCCATTTCGTTTTTAGCAAAGATAGCCATGATCAACTGTAACCAGCCAATGATCAGAGGCAGGAATAAAGCAGCGCCGCCAACATGAATTGTATCAAAAGTCCATAATGATGAAATCATTAACAGGGCTACAACGTAGTTTAAAAATCCGTAAGTTTTGGTTGAGATGAAGCCTTTCATTTTTATAGCTTATTTATAAAGTATCAATATAGATGATTTATATCTAAATTTTGTGCCAAAGGTAAACATTTGCACGGCTTAAGTACAGTAAAATTTAAAAATTTGATCAGCGGGTTAATTAATTGGCTACCAGGTCACGAAATAACTGGATATGCCAGCTATCTTTGAAAGGCACCTCCCATTTAGTTTCAAGCTCGTTTAAGTTTTGTACCAGGTTATTATAAACAACAGTTTCCTTATTGATGCTGCCGTCTTTCAGTTTAGCCTCAAAATCATGCCGTGGTAATGAAAGCACTTCCTCGCCTTCGCGATAAGCCAAATTAAACCTGTCGAAAAGATTGATGCCCAAATGCTGTTGAACCTGCTGCATAAAATGAACCGATTTATCGATAGAACACCCGCTGGCGCCTGCCTGGCTTTCATCAACTATCAATATAAAAAAACGGTTATACCTGATCTCGGTCTTTGCTTTAAGCTGGTTGTTATGAGCTGTCCAGTTGGCGGCAAACCTATCCAGCTCGGGCTGGATCTGCTGTACTTCCTGGTCGGTTAATTTCCTGTCCGACTGATAGATCCAAACTCTTGACTGTGGAGAAAATTTCATTTTCAAAAATATCAATTTATTAACTTCGGGTTACATTTTGTTGTCATGAAAATATCAATTCTGCCATCAATTGGAAAAAACGCACTCATTACATCACTTTTAGCCCTTAGTGTGCTAAATTACGGTTTTAAAGCCGAAATGAGCGAACAGGAATGGTTAAACTGGAGCAATAAATGCCTCAACGGCTCATTTAACCCCACGCCTGATATCAACCTCAAAAAGTGGGAGTTAACCCTTACCAGCGACTATTTTTTACGTTTGCGAAAAACTTATCAACAGGGTAAACAGGAATATTTTTCCTTTAACCTTCACCGCTTAACCAATGTTGGTTACGTGGGCAGCGACACTACGGGTACAGTAAAATTCAATACGCAAGCTGATGATATCATTGTACAAACCTACGAAGACCCTGAGGGTAATATCGACTCAATGGCTACTACACTTGGCTTACCGGTGCACAATATGAATTTGGCCCGGTTTGATAGCCTGAAGAGTGCGCTGAATTATTTGAGGGTGAAGAGTTTATAGAAGTTTAATTTCTGTGCGCCTTTCTGAATTTGGCCAATGAAATGTAATTTCCTGATACAACATCCAAAACTTCTAAGTAAGGCCTGATGTCTTCTTTGTTTACATAAGAGTTCTTTATTCTGAACCAATACCGTGTTTCATAATGCCAAGGGCCATTGTAACCTACCGAAATTTCATAATAAGGAGATTGGACAGAAGGTGTTTCCCGCGTCATGAACGATGCATTGGCCTTGTATTTCTTTAGTTCTTTATCCAGCTTTTTTATTTCTTTCAATTCAAACAACTTATCAGTCAATCGGTCTTCTTCAGAAGTGTTTTTTAGAGACTGGGCTAAAAGAACATTACTTTTTGCGTCAGCGAGCAATAACGAAAAGATTAATGCAGCGTAAAAAAACAGCCTTTTGCCTGACATATCTATAAACCATTAGCTCTCACGGTGATCTCAGCAATATCCAGCACCTTTATCTCCTGTTCTTTATCCTGGTTTTTTACGCCATCGGTAAGCATGGTCATGCAAAACGGACAGGCAGCGGCTACCACCTGGGCCTTAGTTTCAATAACATCGGCAATCCGTTCAATATTGATGTCTCTTTTGCCTGGCTCGGGTTCCTTAAACATTTGCGCACCACCGGCACCACAGCATAAGCCGTTTGATTTGCAGCGCTTCATTTCTACCAGCTCAGTATCCAATATCTCCAATGCTGCCCGCGGCGCTTCATAAACATCATTTCCACGACCTAAATAACAGGGGTCATGATAGGTGATCCTTTTTCCTTTAAAGCTTTCTCCGCCTTCGGCTTTGAGTTTGCCGGCATCAATTAACTGCTGGATCAATTGCGAGTGATGGATCACTTCGTAATTGCCACCCAAACCCGGATATTCGTTTTTTATGGTATTGAAACAATGCGGACAACCAGTAACTATTTTTTTAATGTTATAACCATCCAGCACCTGGATATTCATCATGGCCTGCATCTGAAACAGAAATTCATTCCCTGCCCGTTTGGCTGGGTCGCCGGTGCAGTTTTCTTCCGTACCTAAAACAGCGTAGCTAATGCCTACGTGGTGCAGTATCTTGCAAATATCGCGGGTAATTTTGCGGGCACGCTCATCAAAGCTACCGGCACAACCAACCCAAAACAAAATTTCGGGTTCTTTGCCCTCAGCAGCCATTTCGGCCATGGTAGGTATTTTTATTTCGGATTTCGAATTTTCCATCTCGGATTTAAAATTTGAATTAAAAAAGCAAACTGCTAACTAAAAACTGTTAACCGCCTACTGTTCTTCTGCCCAGTTAAACCTGTCGGCCTGGCTGTATTTCCAGGGGGCGCCATTATTTTCAACATTGCCAAACATATTGTTTAGGCTTGCCGGGGCCTGCGATTCTTCCATTACGATATAACGGCGCATTTCGGTTATGATCTCCAGCGGATTGATATTTACCGGGCAAGCCTCTGCACAGGCATTGCAACTGGTGCAAGCCCAAAGCTCTTCGCGGGTAACGTAATTATCAAGCAGTGATTTATTGTCGTTGTAATCTTTGCCATGTTTATCAATATTATTCCCGATTTCGGTGATCCGATCGCGGGTATCCATCATGATCTTACGCGGTGAAAGCAGTTTCCCTGTAATATTTGCCGGGCAAACCGAGGTGCACCTGCCGCACTCGGTGCAGGTATAAGCCTCCATCAGGTTTTTCCAGGTAAGATCAGTTACGTCCTTGGCACCAAAGCGCGCTGGTTCGCCGGTATTTTCAGGCACGAACGAGGGATCCAGCATGGCTTTCACCTCGTTGGTAACCGATGCCATATTGGTAAATTTACCTTTAGGGTTCAGGTTTGAATAGTACGTATTCGGGAACGCCAGCAGGATATGAAAATGTTTTGAGTAGGGCAGGTAATTTAAAAAACACAGGATCCCTATGATGTGAAACCACCAGCAAACCCGTTCGGTAATTACCAATGCCGAAGCTCCATCAGGAAGCAACGGCGCCAGCAAAGAGCTTACAGGGAAACTTCCGGCAGTAACATAATGGCCAAAGTGTAGTAATTGTAATTTATAATCTGCGGCGTTCATAGTCAGGAAAGCCGTCATGAGCAAAATCTCGGTAATAAGGATATAATTAGCATCCGATTTTGGCCATTGGGTCATTTCTGTACCGGTAAATCTTTTCAGGTGTACAACATTGCGCCGGCACAGGAAAACGATACAGGCCGTAAGCACCAGCACTGCCAGTATCTCAAATGCGCCTATAAGGAAACCATACAAACCACCAAGCGGGCGCGAAAAGATGCGGTGCGAGCCAAAGATGCCGTCAATCATGATCTCCAGTACCTCGAGGTTGATAATGATAAAACCGATATAAATAAAAAAGTGCATTACCGCTGCTACGGGGCGCTTAACCATTTTGGTTTGCCCCAGGGCTATTTTTGCCATCGTTTTCCAGCGCAGGGCGGGCTGGTCGTTACGGTCGGTATCCTTACCCAATAAAATGTTACGCCTTATTTTAGCCACATTTTTGCTAAACAGGTAAACAGCGGCCGCCAGGATGATAATAAATATAAATTGAGCAATCATTATGCGTGCATAGTATTTTATCAAAGTTAAATGAATTGTTCTAAGTGCAAAATGTTTTGAGATCGAAAAAAAATTTGAAAATTAATTGGCTGATTACCTGTGTACTTATTTAAAAAACACGGCTAAATAGAAACTTTTTTCAAAAAAAAGTTTTCAAACATAAAAAAAAACCTACATTTGCACTCCCCAATCACGGGAACGGTTTGGTACCATAGCTCAGATGGTAGAGCAAAGGACTGAAAATCCTTGTGTCACTGGTTCGATCCCAGTTGGTACCACAAGTATAAAAAAGGTCATTTTCGATAAGAAAATGGCCTTTTTAGCGTTTAAAGGCATATTTTCTCTTTCGACTTTTCTATGTTGCTTGATCAAGGGATTTAGCAGCTTTAGTCTCTAAATCTTCCAAATGGAACTCGTCAGAAATTTGCTTAGAAAAAAGCGTCTTTTTTAAATTATAGTTTAATCGATTCTTCGGATCCGCCGATTTCACGATGTCTCCAAATAATGGAAGAGAGTCGTTTATGGTTGTCCCATTATATTTATCCAACTTAGTTAGCCACCTTCTGATGACATTTGCGCTAATGTAATTTTCAATTTCTTTTTCAGTTGTAATCCAACATCTATCTTCGCCAATCTCCGCTTGAATCCTTTTTTTTGTATCGTTTATTTCTGTCTTCGGCCCAAGTTTATCACTGTCAATCACAACAAATGCATGTCTATTTATCTTCAACAATGGAATAATGTCAATCATAGCATCCTTGTTTTCGTCATCTATTGAACCAATAAATGAAACATTCGCGAGATTTTTTCCACCATAAAACATTATTGAAAAATGTAATCCTTCCTTTAAAGTACCATCAATTAACGAAAGCCATTTTAATAGATAATTGCGGTCACTTGGCCCCTCAACCCAAATTATACCATTTGCTTGGATTAAGTCGCTCGCCTTATATCCCATATCATCTAATAAGTTATACGCGGCTTTGCTATTTTCTATTTTTGAGATATGGCTTTTATTTTTATCATGTTCAATGTGGTAAATAGAAATATTTGATGAGTAATTTAATAGTGTATTGGAATGAGTAGTAATGAAATAAATGTTTTCCGTTTCATTTGATATAAAATCGAAGAACTTTCTTTGCAATTCGGGATGCAAGTGACTTTCTGGTTCCTCCATGCATATTACCTTATCGTCGTTAGCCAACAGTGCGCCACAGAGTAAAATTATTTGATAAATCCCTGAACCATAATTCTCTAAGGGCAATCTTTTCCCATGCATCTTAATCAGGATAGATTTTTTGTCATGTGAGATCTCGAGTTGCAAATCGTTAGTATTAAGCAATGATTTAACCAAACGTTCCAACTTGTCAAAGTTTTCTCTTTTATAATCTTCACCGGGGTTCGGGTGCTGCATTTGGTGCAGTTCCTCGATTATGTTTGAACCGTTAATTTTGGAATTCCCTGAATTATGAGATTGAGATGGATTGATAATACGAAAATCGGGTATATATATAAGATCTTTAAGTGTTTTGATTCGAGCAGAAAAATTCTGGTCAATTAAATCAGCTAAATCGTTCAAAATCCTTTCCGTACTAAATGTCCCACTTTCCTTTTTAAAAGACATTAATTGCGTGATGTTAAGACTTTGTAGCTCTTGTGGTAGAATATCACTGCTAACTCTGTCCTTATTTGAGGGAAGCCAAACTTTGAACGGATCACTTAGTGAATCGGTTAACTTTGAGGTATCAAATTGAGTATCATTAATTCGATGAGGGAAGTCTAACTCTGCATGGGAAAAGCTGAATCCTATAGATACGACTTCGCCGCTAACATGGGTGTCGATGTAGCTTAAATTACCCAACTTATATATATTATTTATGTTTTCTGAAATAAGCTTTAAAAATCGGAGAAAGTTTGATTTACCACTATTGTTCTTTCCGACTAAAACATTGATTTTTGATAGGTTATCTAAAAAAACGCCGTTCAAATCAAAGCTTCGATAATTTTTTACCCCTATATTTTTCAGCATCACCATTCTACGTTTTTTAAGAGCGATAAATATAAAGAGCAATAATTGGCACCAATATATTCATACTTTCTCTTCTGTTTATTCGAACTATTTCTTTTCTTCAATGATATCTGCCAATTATATTGAATAGCCTAACAAAATTTCTATCGCCTTATAGAAAAATAATCTATTACATAAGTTAACCATTGGGATAACATCTTCATTTCCCGATTTGAAGAAAAATAAAGTTTTTTCAAAGTTTTTATGTTGAATTCGTAGCTCTCCTCCTTTTGAGTACATTTTCTTTATATCATTGAACTTATAGGTGAATTCTTGTCCAGCTGGCTTGATAAACGTTATAAAACCAATGCCTACTTTTATATATTTTTGGAAAGCGTTTTTTTCGTGAGAATAAAGTGAAAATATTATATAGCCATCTTTTTGCAAGTCACTTTCCAGCCGATCCAATAGATATACAGTCCAATATTTTTCAATAGTTCTATAAAAGTTCAACATTACCCCTTGGTTTTTTATATCGGTGGTTTTCTTAAAATCACCATCCCTAGCCAAGAGTATTTTGCCGGTTGTTCTGTTTAGGCAGACGTAAACGTAATTCGTATGTTGATATACATAATTCCTTTTAACTTCTGTATAATGGGAATAAAAATCAGTCATGTCATTGAAATTAACCTCTAAATCAATGGGCAAATTTTTCCGTTTATCCACAAACGAAAACTGGGCAAAGCCGTTTATGCCAATGTACAGATTCGTGTGAGCGAAATCATTATTAGCGGCACTTAACAATAAGGCTCCAAGTGAAGGAACGGCAAACCAAATGGTTATCCAAAGAGGATCTTCAAGTCGAGCTATAAAGTAAATAAATAGACCTGGTATCAATCCAAAGAAAAAGAATTTGATATTTTTTTTAGCCTTTTGACCTGAATTCATGGGCTGTGCATCCTGAATTAGGTCAGAAAAACCAACTATAATTTTACCGATCCTTGCAGGTAATTTAAAAAACTCTAAATTCTTTGGCAACGGTTCTCCCCAAAAGCTTTGTGTTGGGTTATATTTCGGAGTTTCTTGCTGTTCTCGATCAAAGGGCGAGTAAAATTGTTTAAAAGGGTCATGTCTAAACCTTTCTTCTTCTTGCTCGTTGGTTTTTTTTCGTTCCTGTTTTTCTGTGTTACGGTATGAGTAGGAGTATGTGGTAGATTGTTCTTGAGTTTCGTTTATAGTGGTTTTAAAATATTCGCTATAAACAGAATTGAATTTTGAACGACTATCAGCATCAATTAAGATTGTATAAGCGTCTTTTATTTCTTGAAACTTCTTTGTAAAAAAAGGATCATCGAAATGTTTGTCTGGATGGAATTTTATAGCGTTTGAGCGGTAAGCTTTTTTTATTTGGTCATCGGTCGCATTGGAATCAATGCCGAGAATTTCATAATAATCAACGAACATTTTAAGTGAGTAAGGTTTTTCAATAAATATATGAAGTATTATTAATAACCAATAATGTCTCTATTAAATTCGGTAGTTGCACTAGTCCTTTTAATAAAGCTCATTAAATCGTTTTTTGTAAGCCGCCAATCTCGAGATAGGCGGCTTATTAGAAATCTTATAACGCTCCGGCAACGGTTTTCTTTACCAACGTTGTTGCAGCGGCAGTTTGCCTTCCGAAAGTAGAGGCGGCAGAACTGATACCTGAAGTGGAAATTATCCAGGTAGAGATGCTGGGTACCGTGAACATAGCGATAGCGCCGATCAGGAAAGTAATGATAACTATACCAAATGATAATATACCGTTACCTGCGAAACGAGTTAATTCAGCCATTTTATTTATCGTTTCGGTTCCGTGGAGCAGACCTTCATAGCGGCTGATCTCAACGGTTAAAGCATATTGCTGAATATAGGCAGATAACCACATAATGAGATAAGCTATCGCCCCGTAAAGGTTCACCGATACGAACCGGGCGATCCACGTGGTAAAACTATCCCGGAACGCGGGCAAGATACTGACCGCGACAGCAAACGGCCCGAGCAGCACAAGGATGCTTGAATAAAACACCTGTATGAAGAACACAAAATAAGTAGCTATTCGCAGAATCCATACGGCAAGCAGTTCAAGCAGTTGCGTAAGCAGCAATTGTATGCTGATCTGTAGTCGCTCTTTCAATTCGAGTATCGGGGTAACAATGGTAGAAATTCCTTTTTTGACGGTACTCGTTACTTGATCCCAGGCCTGGTCATACCATGTATCAGATTCCTTGGCAGCAACTTCCGTCTGTGCCTGGAAATTATAAAGGCTGTCAGCCATTTCCTTCATCAACTGCGCCCTTTTCACCCGCAGGTTATCCGCTTCGGTCTGTGCGCCTTTCCATTTCTCCTTGGATTGATTTTCCACTACCTCGCATGGAAAGGCGACTACCTTGACGAAGACGTTCCACCATAAAATGATCATCGCCAGGCTGAATGGCCTGAGCAATGGCATAATTTCAAGTTGCTTATCGCCAACCATCATTTCGTAAGACTTTATGGCAAAAAATATGATCATGAAAATAGCGGATAACGCTTTTGCATCATCTATAAATGTTATACCCTCGCCCCAAATAAGGTTCCGTTTATTCTTCAAACTGCTTTTAACGAGCAGCCGCGATAAAATTAACGGCACAGCATGTCTCTTTCTCTGTGATTCTTTGCTTTCAATAGGTTGAGCTAACACTTTATAACCCAAATCAAGAAAATAGCTAATCAGTCGGTTACATTCTGCCCGGGGTACTTTATTGATGAAACTCCTTGTGAGCAGTTCCTTCGCACTTTTTTCCTGTCCGGAACGCATGATCAATCCCAATGCCCATGACGTCGAAGAAGGACCAATTCGAAGTATGGCTTCTTTTAAGGGTTTATCACCATAGGTCGAATTTCCGATTTTTGGTGGAATACCTGTATCTTCCAAATACCGTATAAACTGGTAGGCTGAAAGCAGGTCTTTGTTAGTGCTTCCGAGATGGTGTGTCGTTGATTTTTTGCCGATTCGAAATTCTTGCACGTCCTCAACTTCTGTGAAATCACGGGCTGGATGTTCAAGCATGAGCTCGAAGGTTTCCAGTTCCTGCCACGGATCGCAATTAAACAATCTCAAATTGTTCTGGCGATCTACAAAATCTTTGCTATCGGCCTCCAGGCGTAGTATGTCCTTTGCAGCGGTAATGCTTCTAGTTACATACCGGAGCAATTGCATTAATAACGCTTCTTGTGAGACCCATGTGAAATCCGTTAGGTTATCGACCCTCGGCGTTCGCTTACGTACGCTGGCCAAAGCCTGCTCCAAAATAAGTGCCGCCTCGCTCGCGTTACCGGTTTCTGCGAGTAGCATGGCCCTTTTACCTTCCCAATAAGGCAGGCCCGGATTTGGCGGCCATTCCGAAATACATTTTGTAACAACCTGATGATCCAGCGCATAAAGATGAAAAAGACATTTTTCATACCAGATACTCGCTATCCTTTCCCCTTCTAAAAATGGAAGAAAGCTGTCCATAGTGGAGGCACAGGCTTGCCATCGGTTGACAAAGCCTTCTTCACGATAATAACGCCAAACATTGAAATAGATAGACAACCATTGCTCTTCTAGCTGACCGCCTCGCCTGTTCGTGATGTTTTCGGTGACTTGGTGTTCATATTTTTGAAGTAAGGCCTCGTAGCTCGGCAGATCACTATCTTGTATGGGGCAAAGGCAACGCTCCATCCGCCAGTTGTATTCATAGAGTAGTTGGATATCTTCAGGGCCTAAAATCTCTGAAATTTTTGACCTGCTTAATCGGAAATTACGCGTCACGCTCCAAAGGTCTTTGCGTTGCTGAAGCGGGGCGATCAGCCAGTTTGGATAACTGAGACGGAGATCAGTCCAATGCTGCAATATTTCAGATGTCTTATGTGGCAGATCATTCTCAGTATAATGGACGGGCTTATCAGGCCAGTCAAGAGGGCGTTCGTTTTCGCGATAGTGCTGCAAGTAATCGAGAAATTTCTGTAAAAGTTCCTGGTGAGCCGGCTGTTGTCCTTCCTCGTTCAGCTTGACGACAATAATATTGCGCGTTTGAAGAAGGCGGCGTTGGGCGTCGGATAAATTCGACGACCCCACGAGATATATTTTAGGCGCGTTGTTGACGCCTAGATTGTCGTTTATCCAACTGATCCAGTTTAAGAAGTTGGGATCGTCCGCAGAAAAGCCAAGTAGACAAAAGGTATTTTCAAGTAGAGACTGTTGAACCGTATTGACAAAAGGAGCAAAGTCATGCGGATATTTTCGGTAATCTTCTTCACTGACAATAAATGGCCGTTCTGATGGCATGCTGCCATGTAGCTTGACAATCCGCGGTTGCTCAGCAAATATTAGTTCATTCTTGTTGACAACAAGGTCGTACTTATAATTATATACATTTTGACTTGCTCTTTCGAGTAACGTATCATAATTCGTCGTAAAGATATCGGTCCAGGGCAAGTTGAGCAGCCCAATATGGACATCGGAGGGACTATGATCAAGGTCTGGTAAGCTATCAATGACGAGTTTGTCCAACACCGGTCGACCAAAAGCGGCCTGGACCTCATCAGCTATCTTTAATATATTAAGATAGGTTTCTTTCGTGCCTGGTTTTTTGCCATTTAGTTTTTCATATAAAAGATCGCCAAGACCGGGCCACGTGGGGAAGTCCGGTTTGGTATGGTCATTTTTCTGGGCATTCCTGCTAAAACCTGATCCGATCATGACTGCCGCATGCTTCGACCAGAGGCGCTCCGCGATCTCTTTTATATAAGGCCTAGCATCTGCCGGGAATTCATTTATATCTACAGTTTTCATTGTAAGGTTAGGGGAAACAAGTATGCAAGTTAATCAAATCGAAATGACTTTAGTTTATAATAAACAAATAAAGCAACTTTAAACTGATCGCCAAACCATTTGTCCCTTCGCCAGATTATAAGCTCTCCTGCCCAGCAATTAATATTAGGCGCATGTCACTGATCTAATAGCGATGACCTGTTTTAATAATTTCCTTCCAATATTACTAGGAAGGTTCAGTTATTGGGTAGCATTTAGGGTGTTTTGCAGCCCGAGAAGGACTCGAACCATAAACTGTACGGTTCGAATTCCGCCCAGTCAGGGATTGTTAAAAGTGCTTTAATTCGCTTAAAACACGCATTTGATCAATTAAGTGGTTCGAATTCCGCCCAGTTAGGGGATGTTAAAAGTGCTCTAATGAGCTTAAAACCCGCATTTGTTCTAATAGTTGGTTCGAATTCCGACCAGTAAGGCATCATAAAAGAATCACTAATTTTCTCAAAATTCGCACCTGATGTTAGGCCGGTGTTTTTGTTCGGTGTAGCGTATTTAACTTTTGTTTTTAGTTTGCGGGCGTTCAGTTTGAGAATCAAGAATAATGATTTAGCTGGACTCGGCGACCGGCCTTGCGCGGCTATTCGATAAAATATACATCCTAAATGGAATTCGCGTAACCACGCCTTACTCGATTGTATAAGCCATGAAATGATTTCTTCTAAACATGGTGTTGAGATTCTACATCGAATGTATTATTGAAATTAGATCGAGTGTTATTTATTATCGATTCTTTTAGAATATTTAAACGATAGGTAATAGCCACTGAAAAAATCAAAAATTTATAAAAATAAATTATTTAAAGTTAATACTATTTTCATATATTGCTTTGATTTACATCAGTAGCATTTTTTTCTAGAGTTAATATGTGGTCAACCCTAGTCTTATTATTAATACATACGATGAATGTTATTAAATAGCCTAATCTTCATCTGTTATTTAAGTCAAAAACCTAAAAAATCTTAAAAAAATAAATAATTCACAAATCAACAATACCAAAAATGAAAAAGAACCTTTATTTAAAAAGTTTAAGTAACTACAAGAGCCTTAAAGCGGATACCTACAACACTACATTTGGAGGTTATGCGTCTACTGACCACGACGATTCAAATACCTTTGACAATTCACAAAGTTTCGATTCATCTGATGAAAATGACAATTCAGTCTCAAATGACTTTTCATTTAGTTTGGACAATGTTTGGTAGAAATAATTGCATTCCATTTTAATTTTTAAATAATCCTTATTTTATGAAAACCTTAACTTTAGTAAGCCTAACCAATTTCAAATCATTGACCGCTGAAACTTTTAATTTTACAATTGGCGGTAAAGCATCGCAAGATCATGATGATTCCAGCACCTTCGATAGTTCGAGCAGCTATGACTCATCCGATAGCAATGATAGTTCAAATAGCACGGACACAGAATCTTTGAGCTACGATAACGTATTGTAAGTCGCTATTTAAACAGCCATACAAATTTCTTTATCAGTTCCCGGTGACGCGTACTACCGGGAACTTTTTCAGGGAATAAATCTTTGAAGTTTCGAAGAGTTACTTTGTAATACTCTATTGCGAACCTAAATTTCACAATAATTAGTATTATTCTAATTAACAAGATTGATTGTTATGGAGTTTACCCAAACAATGCTTTTATCCTGACTTTTTTTCAATTGTCCTAAATAGAAATTTTTATCCGGCTTGACTAATTTTTTGAACAATTCTTTATTGTTAACAACCACGCTTATTTGTTTATTCAAGTCTAACATTTTAGGACTTATAAGCAGTGTAAATTTTGTTATACGTGATGTTAAAATGTTAATTGTGTTATTGTGAATTTCTGCCTTTATAGCTGCACTTTCATCTAACTTATAATAGTCAAACGGAAAATAGGATTGCATTTTTTTATTGTATGCTTTAAGGTTGAATATTTTGTGCCAAGCAGCTCTGGGTAAGTTTAAATCCCAACTATTAACTTCTATCCAACTAAGACCTTCAAACAAAGAATTACTGGTCTCCCAATAGAGTTGTTTGGGGTATGGATTTCGGAATGTATTCGTAATGAATTTAATACTGTTGGGATAATCAATATCTAAATGTTTGTCTTCATGCGTGTAACCAAAATATTCCTTGTATTCCAAGGGCACATGTAAGGAATCCAGAATTTTAACAATATCTCTCGTTTGTTGAATTGGTCTAATATCGTCTTTGTCCGAATGTACAAGGCGAAGTGGGCGGTTGACCGCATTAGCGATATAAAGATCATGAGCAAATATGTTGGAAAGCTTAGAATTATAAGCAATCATACCAGCGAAAATTGTAGGTTTATACAAGTCAAATGCAAAAGCACCATCCGATCCATCAGAATGTCCAAACACAAATACCTTACTGTCATCAAAATTGATTGTTTTCTTTAGTTCATAAATGATATTTTCAAGTGTACTAAAAGTATAGTTTTTACTACCTCCAAATGAATTTGCAGCCCAATCAAACCCTTTACCGGGATCAGCAAATGGCTTTACGACGATGAAATTGGAATTGCAAAGTTTCGAATAAAAAGGATCGTCATCCGGCTGCACTTTTGAATTCTCAGCATCGGAAAATTTGGATTGCCCCACTGCTCCATGAAGTAATAAAATAACAGTATGGCGCTGACTGGGATCATAGTTTTCCGGGATATAAAGTTTGAATGGAACATTTCCAAACACGGAATCCTGCATAAAGAATATATGTTCGCCTGTGAATTTGTCTAATGATGGATAATTATTAAAATTATGGATCTCATTAATAAGCTTTTCAAATGAAGAGTTTGCTGAAGTATTCACGGTTTGGTCGATGGATACTCTCGGCAAATCCTTGATGCTTACGGTTTGTGCCATTCCATTCAATTTGAAGCACGAGAATAACAACGTGATAAAAATATTGTTTAAATATTTGTTTTGATTTAAAATTTTCATAAACGAGGCAGATTATAAATAAACAAATTCATGTGAAATTTGCTAAAAATAATCAAAAAAATGTAAATTATTCACTGTAAAATATGATAATTCACATCAATATTAATTTTTTTAAAAAAAAATAATTTTTTTGTTGAATTTATTAAATATATTGCCAAAGTGATTTAAGCCTTATGAATAAACATCTAAAAATACTTTTAGCGACTCTTATTTGCATTTTTTTTAAAAACAACTCCTTCGCCACATCGGGAGTATATTTAGCAAAAGGCGATTTGAAACTAAATGAAGCCCATAGAAGACGTAGCTGTATTCAACTCGATACAGGAAGGCACCAAAACATTATCATTAAAGATACAACTAAACAAAAAGCCGATACGTCCCGACTAAGAAACAACGTGTTAAAAGGGGTTACAATTAAGGGTAAAAGGGTATTGCTCGTACAAAACGTTGACCGGTCAATTGTCACAGTCGAAAATAACAGGTTGTTTTTAGGAAGTAATCTTGAAGAAGTTTTAGAAAAAATACCGGGTGTTACTATTGATGGCAATAATCACCTTATTGTCAACGGCAATGGATCAGTAAAATTTCAGATAAACGGAAGAGATATTCCAATTTCTGGTAATTCAATTTCATCATTCTTGAAGTCGATTCAATCTTCTGCCATAAAATCGGTCGAAATAATTAACCCCTCGGCTAAGTCAGACGCCCAAAGTTCGGCTAAAATTTTAAATATAAATACTGTACAACAAACAACAGATGGGTTTACGCTAAGTCCAGGGTTAACATATTCTCAAGGTAAGTATGCGCGAACTGGAATAAATTTATTTTCCCAGGCAAAAGTTAAAAAATTCACCTTTCAATTACTTTCATTTGCCGATCTGTCAAATGAGTATTCTACCGAGAAGTCGTCGCGAATTTTTCGAAACACGACAAATTTCATCAATGAGTCGAAAGCATTGAACCGCAAAAGATCTTATCTAAACAAAATTGACATCAATTATAATTTTGATAAGAAAAACATTTTAGGACTAAGTTTCTATAACACACAGTCAAACCAGAAAAATTCAACTAACTCATTTTTTGAATTTAGAAATAACACATCTCCGGACTCTTCATACTTGAACAACAGTTTGGGTAAACAAAACTTATCCTATTCAATTTATAGTGGCTATTTTAAACATGCATTTGATGAAGATGAGGAATATATTTCTTTTAATGTCGATGTCAACAGAGCTACAAACAGACAAAACTACTTATTTACAAATCAGTCTATTTATTCAACTGTCGACTCCATCGGTACCAGATTAGATCAATCAACGCATTCCAACTCTAGCCTCTGGGTGCCCTCAGTGTACATAAACTATAGCAAACCATTGATAAAAAGTACGGGGCGTTTAGATCTTGGTCTGAAATATACTTCCACCAAAGACCACGAGTATTATGACGGCCAAAATGACTTAAATAACGCCTATTCATATAATGAATCAGTTGCTGCCGGATATGTTTCTTTCTTATATGACAAGAAAGCATTCAGTTTTCAAGGTGGGTTTAGAGCGGAAAATTCGAGTACTAAGGGCGAGATAAATAATAATTCAGTGACCGATAAAAAATATTTTAACCTATTCCCTTCCATCTCTTTACAGCGGAAATTTCATAACGATGACTACATTGTTTCCGTAAATTATAGGAAAAGAATTATTCGGCCCACATTCCTGGCGTTAAGTCCTTTTCTTTATTTTACTTCTCCTTATGAAGCATTCCGCGGAGATGCGACGTTATCCCCCACACTGATAGACGATTTTAATGCGTCATTTACTATTAAAGGGGTATACATCAACGCCAATTATAGTAGTATGCATAATGTGATATCGCAGTTGCCAATAATTGACGATTCACTTACTACTATTACAAATCAATATATCAACATTGGTGCCGAGCATTACCGCTCGATCAATGTATCTTATCCATTCAACATAAAAACTGTTAGCCTCACACCTAGCGTGAATGCCGAATCCGCATCAAGCCACTTGACGATAAATTCTCAGAATCTGCTGAAGAACACCAGTGATATTTCATTTAACTTAAATGGGGTTTATCGCTGTGATAAGACCAGCAGATTCGAAATCAGGTCGTTTTATGTTCCTAAAGTGATAACGGTATCATCTACCATAAACCACAAAAGTGGCGTGACGATAAGATATATAAAAACGTTCTTAGACGGTAATTTAAGCATGAGAGCTGCAGTTGAGGATATTTTTAATGCCAATAAAGAAAGTGGATCAAACAATTTCGGTGGATATGTAGGAACATTTTCAAATTTCTATGACAACAGAAGAGCCAGCCTTTCTTTAACCTATTCATTAAGAAAAGGAAAACGCGTGAGTATTAACGCTCCGGGACAGGAAAATAGTGATACTAACGAAAGAATAAAAAACTAATAAATTACTTAACCACTTATCATCTTAGCGATTTTAATTTTCCATGATAGTTATCCTCTCATTTAGTTATTATGAACAAGGTACAGATCCAGTTATTGACTGGCTATTATATTATAAGGTTCCATTTGTTAAAATTTGTGTCGAAGATTTATTGACGAAGAGTCATGAATATAATTTAGACGTCAATACCGGTAGGCTTTCCATAGCTGGGACAGACATTACAGACAAAATTAAGGTGATATTTTTTAGACGATTTTATCGCTATCTGCAATTCGAAAATAAAGAAACCTTGGGGGAAATTTCCAGAAAAATATTTTATGAGTCAAATGAAGAATTAAATGGATTGACTCAATTTTTATATAAAATATTTGAAGAAAAAATTTGGTTCCCCAGACCTGAAGTTGTCAATGTTAATAAACTGACGATTACCTACATTGCAAGTAAATTAGGGATTAAAACGCCCAAATCGGCTATAATAAATAACAAAAATGATGTTGTCAAATTTCATAATTCGTGCAGCCAGGGTATCATAAATAAACCGATAGGAAGACTAAGTTACTATACGTTCGGCAGATACACTTACAACACTTACACTACAAAATATACTGAGGAAAAGATTGAAAAGCTTCAAAATTCGTTTTTCCCCTCTTTATTTCAGGAGGCTGTAATTAGTCAATATGAAGTTAGGGTCTTTTATATTGACGGTGATTTTTATGCGACAGCGGCGGTTTCAAGCAATAAAGATCGCAACATTGACATCAAACGAAGTTTTAATACGAAGGAATTGCGTTGGATTCCTTATGCTCTGCCGGAAAGTGTAAAGTTGGATATTACTAAATTAATGAAGGAAATTGATTTAGTTACAGGCTCAATTGATCTCTTGGTAGACGATGAGAACAATTTTACATTTATTGAAGTCAACCCTGTCGGTCAATATTTGGCACCCTCAAATCAAAGCAACTATTATATAGATAAAATAATCGCAGAATGGCTAATAAAAAAATTGCAGCTAGCATAGTTTCAAATGATGAAGATACTCCGTTTGATGAGGAGCTCTTGCTTAAAATACCATTAGGTTATAGATCTATGGTTAAAAAGGAAACGGAATTTATTGGAGAACTATATCGACGTGTGAAGTTTAGTGGTTCTAAGCTTTTTCAGTCGAATCAGTACTCGAATTTCCCGTCACATAAACCAATTTCGAATCTACTACTGGATTTAAGAATTCAAGAAACCATTGAAACAGATGAGTAAGCATTTAATTCTCCACGCCCATTGTATCCCGGTTCGAGGTAAAGAACAAGGGGCTATATATGATTTACAAAAAGGGTCACTTATGTTCATTCCAAATTCGATGATTGATTTGATAGAATATATGAGGGACGAAAGCTATCATAAAACTAGAAAAGTGGTCAACTCTTTAGCGTTTTTCAAGGAGCATGTAGATTTTATTTTATCGAATGGCCTAGGATTTTTTACCGATCACCCTCAGCGATTTATTGCTCTTCCCGATCAATATCATTCGCCGGAGGAAATATCGACAGCGGTTATAGAATACGGAGCTGACAAATTTGATTTAAAGTCCGTAATTAATGAATTGAATATGTTGCGTTGTAAACACATTGAATTCCGTTATATTGACTGTAACCCTGATTTCTCAGAACTAAGAACATTGATTGGATACACAAACAATTCTACCATACGGTCGATTGAGCTTCATTTGACTCAAAACGAAAAGATAAGTAAAGTCAATTTACTCGGTCTGGCAGGCGAGTTTAAGAAGCTTAGAACAATTAACGTTCATAATTCAGCAAGTGCGGATTATGATTTTAAGAATAATATTTTCTTCCTTGAGAGCGATTGGAAAACTGTCGAGCAAAAACATTTTCCCCATGATGTGTACATTGTCAATATGAAGTTTTTTATGGAAAGTCAGAAGTTCAATACTTTTTATAACCAAAAAGTCTGTATTTCCAGAGATGGGTATATTAAAAACTCCTTATTGAACGTAAGGCATTTTGGTCAATATAGTACAAATAATACACTTACAGATGTAGTTAGAACTGATGAGTTTAAGAAATTATGGTTTATTAGTCCGGATATGATAGAGGAAGTCAAAGAATCTGAAACGAGGTATGCGACCTTGTTTTCACAAGATGTAGAATTAATAGATGGAAAATATCATTTAATTCATTAATGAAGAGTCTGCAAAGCAAATTTGTCTTTTATCACCAAGCTGATCATATGGATTGCGCTGCTACTTGCTTAAGAATGGTAGCTAGATACTACGGCGCAGACTATGATGTCTCACATCTGAGAGATTTGGTAAATACAACCAGGCAGGGGGCTAGCCTTGCTGGCATCCAAGATGGTGCAGGAGCGATCAGGTTAAAAACACTTGTATCAAAGGGGACAGTGGAAAATTTGGTTAAAGAGCACTTGTTACCTGCGGTATTATATTGGAATCCAGATCACTATGTGGTACTTTACAAGATTTCCGAGACAAAAAAAGGCGAATACATATTCTTTATTGCCGATCCCGCACTTTCAAAATATAAAGTATCTGAAAAAAAATTTAGAGAAAAGTGGGTTAGTGACAACGCCGACGGTGAAGGATTGATCGTGTTTTTCGAGCCGGGCGAGGACTTCATGGAAACATACGATGAATATGCGTTAAATTACGTGAAGCCATCGAGGCACTTTTACTGGGAATATGTTAAAGCTCACAAAGCCTCGTTCTCATTGATATTGTTAATAACGATAATCTCTTCATTATTTAATCTGGTATTTCCTGTACTTACACAAAAAATTGTAGATACGGGCATCCCGAATAAAGACCTGTCACTTATCTCACTTTTCTTGTTGTTTCAGATTGGGGCATTTATTGGCAGTTCAGTGTTCGACATGGTTAAGGGTAGGTTATTATATGTTGTTACGACTAGAATTAATATAAATATATTAACAGAATTTCTTTTAAAGTTAACTAGGCTATCCGTTCGTTATTTCGACAATAAGGTCGCGAGCGATATTACGCAAAGAATTGCTGATCATTCGCGCATTGAAAAATTCCTGACAACGAATTTGATTGGAACCATATTTTCGGTTTTCAACTTTGCTTTTTTTTCTTTCTTGATCTTAAAATATGATTATAAGATTTTTTTAATCTTCCTGAGCATCACCGTATTTTCCATTTTATGGATGTTCATGTTTGTTAAGAGGCGTAAATCAATAGAATATAAGCGTTTTGAAGCATACAAGGATTCCTCAAATTCTTCATATGAAGTGATTTATGGAATGAAGGAACTAAAGTTGAATAATGCACAAATAGCCAAAATAGAAGATTGGGGTGTTGATCAAAAAAAAATCTACGCGATTAACAAAGAGTCGATGCTTTTGGAGCAGAGGCAAAATATAGGAAATGTCTTGATAAATCAAACCAGAAGTGCATTAGTAACATTTTACTGCGCTTTTTTGGTCATCCACGGGAAGATATCAATTGGTGAAATGTTAAGTATTTCATTTATGTTAGGTCAATTATCATCTCCTTTTACACAATTTTTTGAATTTATTAAAGGATGGAACGAGGCATATTTCAGTTTTGATCGGATTAATGAAGTAAAGGAGAGACAAGACGAGGATGATGAATTCCTCCCTCATGGTCATACCCTAAAAACAGTTTCGGCATTTGAAAGAATATTGATTTCTAATTTGAATTTTAAATACGATAAAAGTTCTCCGGTTAATGTTTTGGACGGCATCAATATTGAAATAAAAAAGGGGCAAAAGGTGGCTTTTGTTGGTAATAGCGGAAGCGGGAAGACTACATTGGTTAAATTGTTGTTGAAATTTTACCTACCGTCTAAAGGAATTATTAGCGTAGACAGTAATGACTTAGCAGAGTTAGAAGCAAACAGTTGGCGGCAAAAATGCGGTGTTGTGATGCAGGATGGATATATATTTTCAGCAACAATATTACAGAATATTTGCTTGGATTCGAAAAAAGTGGATCTGGAACGGGTTAAGCAAGTTTGCCATCTGGCGAACATCAAGGATTATATAGAATCCTTGCCAAAAAAATATAACACCAAGATCGGCGGTTCCGGTGTTGGTTTAAGTGGAGGCCAAATTCAACGCATTTTGATAGCGCGGGCATTATATAAAAATCCTGAAGTGTTGTTTTTTGATGAAGCTACAAGTTCCTTGGATACGGAAAACGAGCGTATAATAATGGAAAACATTAATGAGTTCAGCACGGGTAAAACGCTCGTTGTTGTCGCTCATAGATTAAGTACTGTAAAAAATGCAGATATGATTTATGTTTTTAATAACGGTAAAATAGTGGAGGCTGGTAATCATGTTGAGTTATTGGTGAATAAAGGCTTTTATTATAAATTGGTTTCAAATCAATTGGAGTTATCAAACTAAAAGCCTTTTTTCCTCTTTTATTGCCAGGTCCTCAATGAACTATTCGCGATGTCCAATATTATCTGAATAAAAAAAGTCGACACAACTATTTACTTCAAAAGGCGATCTTATTTGTTTGCATGACCTTGTATTAAATACGTAATAAATTAATAGAATATGAAAAAACAAACAATTTGTTTAGAAAATCTCTTGGATTTTAGAAGTGGAGAGCAACAAATCACAATTTTGTCCACGACATTTGGTGGTGTCTATTGTCACGACGGTGATGTATCCTATTCACAAGACACCTCAACGTCAGGTGATGTATCACAATTGGATGACAATTCGCAATCAACGGATGATTCGGAAACTTTGGATAGCAGTGATAACCATGATTGACTTTATTTATTAAAAAAAAAATAATCAAGTTTTGTCGTATTATTTTATATTATCAAAGTTTATTTTTATATTTAAATGAGCTTATAATCTAAATCTAATTTATATGACAAAACCTACAATTACCTTAGAAAATCTTCAGATTTTCAACACAAAAAATCAAATTGCAACCAATTTGTTTGCAACTTACGGTGGTGTTCTTCAATCACACGATAATGATCAATCGGATCAAAACGACTACTCTTATTCGAATGATATTTCGGAATACTCGGATTCGAGCCAGCATAACGACGATTGTACTGCCGGTGACACCAGCGCATCAGCAGATTAATTTTATCAAAAGAAAATCATGAAAAAAATCAATTTAGAAAGTTTATCAAACTTTAAAGAACAATCCGGCAGCATCTTGTATGCAGTGCTAGGCGGGCAACAGTCAGTATCATATGATACATCAGGTATTGGCGATACGTCAACGAATAATGATACGTCAACGGCCGCGGATAACTCCACTGACCACGATGGATCTGATTCTTACGATACATCAGATAATCACGATTAATAAATCAATCCTCGTCGCTTACACAGCTGCGTTAAAAGTTAAATTAAATAAGCTCAGAATCTCGTTCCAATATTTGGAATGAGATTTTTTATTTAGGAATACAGCATTCCGCCAGATTTGATCCCCTACATTGCCGTGTTAACCGTAAAACGTGCAGGCTTCAATTTTAAAGCAGCAAATATCAGTTGCAATACCATTGAACTTAGTGAATCATATTTATAACTGAATAGGATGTTACTTGTTTGATACTTTGATAGTCATAACTTGTTGATATCCAAAATATAGCTAATTTCTGGATGCAGCTTAAAAGGGTTGCTATTATTTTTATATCAATCAATAAGCGGTTTGGCTTTATTTCTACTCGGACTACCAATAACCTCAGTCATATGATCACTCGAACAATAAACAGTGCGGTTCGAAAATTGCACAGTCAGGGATAATTAAAAGTGCTCTAATTCGTTTAAAGCACGCATTTGATCTAAAAAGTGGTTCGAATTCCACCCAGTTTAGGGGATCCCTAAAGCTGTAGTACTCGATTTCGAGTACTAACTATTACAAATGTTAAGAGCATTTAACGTACTAGTTGCTACTAAAGGGCACTGCGAAATAAAATCCGTTCCAAATCCGCAAAAAATCTTGTTCGTTGAAATAATAGTTATTAGCAATAAAATCTACCGTAGAATTTGTTCGCAATTAATATGTTTGGATTATTCGACTTTAATCAAAATAGGAATGGAGTGTTCACTTTCATTCTTAAGTCTGTCTATCGCGGTAACAACATAGCGGTATGTTTTTCCTTTGATGATCCCTCTGTCTGTATAAGTAGTATCGGTGTTGTATTGAATATGGATAATTTTCTTTGGATCGTCGGTGGTTATTAGGTTGTCGCTTTCATCAAAACGATAAATTACATAGCCATATGCAGGTTCATTATCTGTGGCAGGCAAAGGTTGCTGCCAGGTAAGGGTTACTGATCCAGCAGAAGAAGTAGCTGCAACCCGGTGGGCTGGATTTGGCGCTACAGAATCGAGCCATAACATAACTGGAGGGAGCGCCGGGTAACGGTAATAGTTGTTTTTTAAAGAGTCGGTAAAGCCCAGCGGGTTTTTAATAAGCGAGTTTGAACTGAAATAAACACTGCCCTGTACGCGTGGGTTTTTGCGCAGGTATTTAACCTGATTAGGTAATTGAGATGGCAGCCTGAACCCTGCAAGCTTGTTTTCAATAATGCGGTAGGGGCCCTGGCCAATGTATAAATGCCGTCCGTATGTATTATTGCCCCACCAATCAACCAAAACATTAAAGGCAACCGAGCGGTCATTAAGCAAACGATACAATTGCGGATTGATATAGTCAACCCAGCCTTCTTTTACCCATTTTTTGGAATCGGCGTATAGTTCGTAATAGGAGTCGCCACCACGTGTACCAGAGCCTTCTGGATTTTGATATTTATTGGCCCAAATGCCAGAGGGGCTTACGCCGAATTTTAACCGCGGATTATGCTGATGAATGCTATCGCTTAGCATTTTAACCAATCGGTTAACGTTATCCCTCCGCCATTCCCTGATATCGGTAAATGCCGACCCATATTTGGCAAATGTTTGTGAATCGTTGATTTGCTGGCCGGCTACATGGTAGGGATAAAAGTAATCGTCGAGATGGATACCATCAACATCGTAATTATCCACCACATCAAGTACAACCCGCACTATATATTCCCTAACTTCGGGAATCCCCGGATCAAACAACTTTTGGCCGCCGTAGGTAAAAAACCATTCGGGCTTAATGTTGGTAATGTGGTGCGGACTTAAAGCAGCATAATTAGCATCCTTAGTTGCCCTGTAAGGGTTAAACCAGGCGTGCAGTTCCATGCCACGTTTGTGCGCCTGTTCTATAGCAAATTGGAGAGGATCATATAAGGGATCGGGTGCTTTGCCCTGTTTGCCGGTAAGCCATTTTGACCATGGCTCGCGGCTTTTAGCGTAAAATGCATCGGCGGCAGGCCTTACCTGTAACATAATGGCGTTAATGCCAGCTGCCTGGTGCTGGTCAAAAATGTCAACGAGTTCTTTCTGCTGCTGGGCAGTGCTTTCTGTAGCGGTTTGAGGCCAGTCTATATTTTCAACAGTTGCTATCCAAACCCCTCTGAATTCTCTTTTAGGGTACGCGTTAACTTTTGTAGTATCCGTTACCTGCGCGGTTGCTCTGAAGCCTAAAAGGGAAGCCAAAAGTAATCCAGCGATGCTTATTGTTAGTTTCATTATCAATCAAATATTAATTTACGCCAGCCCGGCCTCGTTCCGTTTCCAAACCACTTTTGTTTATCCGCTTTTTGCCTTCCAATCCAAACCGGTAGGCCAATGTTAGGTTTATCTGCCGGGTATCATTAATAATATTGCTTGTTATCCATGCATTATTTACCCGGATTTCACGCCGGATCTTCCACGAATGAAAAATATCTGAGCCGGCAAGGGTAATAGTAGCCTTGTTGTTAAATATCTTTTTTTGCAGGCTTGTGTTTACCCGAAACATCGGCAGATAATATCCTTGTCCAAATGTTGTGCGGGTACGATAAAATCCACTTATTTCTGCGCTCAAGCCTTTGTTTATTTTAAACTGATTATTACCAGATGCCTCGAAGGTAAACACCCTGTTATAAAGAAAATCATTATTGATTGCTTCGCCCCGAAATAATTGCTCTGAAACCTGGCCGAAAAGGTTTGCCGTCCACCATTTAAAAATTGGTACAGCTACTGTGGAATAAAGCGCGAGATTATAATTGCTGCAGATATTCAATGAGGTATTAACCAGCGATTGGCCGTTCACATAGTAAAACTGGATGATCGTATTGCGGCCTTTTTTAAAAGATGTTCCTACGGTTAAAATGCCCGAGTGAGTAAATGATAAATCGAAGTTAATTGTTTTTTCGGGCAGTAACGAAGCATTTCCCTGGAAAGAAGTATACCTGTCGAAATAAAACGCAAACGGATTAAGAGATGAATAATCGGGCCGGTTGATCTGGTAGTCGAAAGAGAAATTAAAAGTGTTTACCGAAGCGGTATCTAATTTATAGGCAACATAAAGCTTTGGAAATAAATTGTTGTAGTTTAAATGTAAAGCAGGATAGGGTATGCCGGCATAATTATACTGCCTGGCTTGCGAACTACTGTTCTCGAACCGCAAACCTAATTCAAAGCTGAATTTCTTCAGATTTTTATTGAGGCTGATATAAGCGGCGTTGATATGCTCTGTGTAGGTATTACTGCTTGTTAATGAATCGTTTGGTATGCCGGGCCGGTTGAAATAAATACCGTTGCTGCCCCTTTTAGAGTAAATGCTTTGTAATCCTGCCGATAATTTGATATCAGCAAAGGTTTTTGTTTCATAATCTGATTTTAAGCTGTACACATTTGCCTCAAAAGGATTTTGTGTGATGAGGTTATAATTGTTTGCAAGCTCCGTGCTGTTGGGCAGGTATGTATCGCTGTTCAGCAGTTGCAGGGCGTTGTCGGTGTAGTGCAGATAATCGGCATCTATCCTGATGTTTTCTCCTGCTTTTTTAAACTTATGCTGATAATAAAGATTGAGCGCTACATCATTGGTAGGCCTGTTAAGGTCACTTTGTGTTTTGATAATTGAATCGGGCAAGGCATGATTAAATTGCAGCAAATAATTGCCCTGTTCTTTATAGGGACTTACGGAACCATCAATTACCAACCCAATGCTGGTGTTTGTATCGAGCGCTGCATCAAAACCCAGCTTATACCGTGTAGTTTTCCTGTTATTGGTTTCCAGGTTATTTTGTTTGATTGTGTAGTTGTCCGCAGGATTAGCAAAACTAAAATCTCTTTCCCTGTCTACCTTGTAATAATTATTATTAGATGTGTAAGCAGCATTTCCAAATAAATTTAGCTTCCCCGTTTTATAATTAAGATTTAAGCTATAGTTTGCTTTGTCGTAATGTCCTCGCCCATTAGTGGCTGTCAAACCGCCGTTAAATCCCCCAGTATGATTTTTTTTGGTAATGATATTGATCAAACCTGCGTTGCCCTCCACATGATATTTTGCTGGCGGTACCGGCATTAGTTCTAATTTTTCGATAGTGCCCGAAGGCAGGGACTTTAAATAGTTTACCAATTGTGTTCCGTCTAAAAAGGTTTGCCGGCCGTCAATGTATATCGTTACGCCTTGTTTTCCGCGCAATGATATGGCATCGTCTGTAACACTAACCCCGGGGGCGTTATTTAAAACCTCAACGGCGCTTACACCGTTGTTTGAAAGCAGTTGACTAACATTTACAATGGTCCGGTCTATTTTCTGTTCGGTATAAGGTTTTTGTCCGGCCCTGATCACAACTTCCTTTAAATCATTTTCGGCCAACTCCAATTTAATTTCGGACAGATTTGCGGATGGTTTTACCGCATTGATAATCAGCTGCCCGATGGTAACTTCCTTATAGCCCAAATGTTTTATTTGCAGGGAATAAGTTCCGCTTTGGAGGTTTTTAAATTCAAAGGCTCCCGATTGGTCGCTATTAATAGCATTTTTATACAAGCTGTCTTTCTGGCTTTTAATGATAATCGTTGCGCCTTCAATCGCCAGGCCATCCTTTACGGTGACAACTTTTCCGCTGATGATGCCCCTTGTTATTTCCACTTTCCCGGTATTTTGAGCCATTGAGTTTAGGGAAAGCAGTAGCAATAAGGCTGATAAAATCACCTTCATGGTATTGAATTAAATGTGTGGATTATTGCAGAACCCCTATCAATCCTAAAATGTGGATTAGGCTTAAATATTATTCGCCTGTGCCGTAAGCTACTACCGCATTGATGATCTTTTCGGCTATTTTATGCTGGTTATCTGTGTTTGTGATATAGTTAAGATCGGAAGGATCGGTCATGTAGCCCAATTCTAACAATACTGCCGGCGCTTTATTGTGCCGCAAAATATACAGCGTATTATCGGGCGAGGTTTCACTGATAACCATTTTTCGCCGGGTGTTTATTCCGCTTAACTGTTGTAAGCTGGTTTTTAAATGGCGGGCCAGTTTTTTATTCAATGGATACAATTCGTTTTTGTCAATGATCACCTCCATTCCATTGGTATGTCTGGCCCAATAGCCGGGCGCGTTTAGGTGTATAGAGATGAAAGCGTCACCTTTATACACAACCCTGCCGCGCAGATCCAGCTCGCTATCATCAGGCCGTGTTAAAATTGTGCGGATGCCTTGTTTTTCGGCTATGGCTTTGATTTGATTGACAATCTGGAGGTTCAGGTCTTTTTCAGTATAACCTCCGGTGCCCACCGTACCGTACTGGCTGCCGCCGTGGCCCGCATCGAGCACCAATACAAAATCCTTTTTCAGGGCTTTGCCGTACACCTTTTCAACCGAAGACCAATAGCCGTACATTGCCAATACCGGTACAATAGCCAGGTACCATAACTTTTTTACCGCCGGCGAATGGGCGCTAAATAGCATCACAATCCTGCTTTTTAAGCTATATGCGCTGAATTGATTAACGAGGCCTGTAGATGAAAAAGAAGATAATTTGAGTATTAACGATGCATATTGTTTAGTGTCGAAAACGCCTTTCATTAAATGGTCAACCTCAAACTCGTGAACCTCGTTCAGAGCATTTGCAATAAGATAAACGAATGGGTTAAACCAAAAAAACGCTTTCACAACCTCCATATACAGGTTGTCGGCAGAGTGAAACAGGCGGGCATGTGTTTCTTCATGCGCTAATACCTGGGCTACTTCTGATGATTGCGTATTGGCCGAACTGATAAAAATGTAGTTAAAGAATGATGCGTTCTTTTTATACCGATCCATCACCAAGTAATTTTCCCCGGATCTTACACCATGCTCTTTTGCCTGGTTTACTATTTTCAACACGCTGTACGCCATTTTGATAAGTAGAGCTATGCAAATTGCACCATATATGATGCCGGCAATTAATGACCAGTTAGCGGTGTTGGCTTGATGTGAAATAGGGGGTAAATATTCCTTTTCGGGAGAGATGTTTTGAGAAACGATCACATCCTGGGTTGTTGGGTGGGCTAGAAGCGGCTCCCGTACCTTAATGTGTATCGCCGGGATTATCAAGCTTATTGTTACAATGAACAACAAGTAAAACCTGGTCATCGAGAAAAAGGTTAGGCACTTTAATACCAGCGGGTATAACGTATATCCTAAGCCCATGCATGCACTTGCGCCGATCAGATAATTAAATACGCTCATAGCTATTGTTTATCAATCATTTTCTGGATTTCTTCAATGTCTTTTTCCGACAGGGTTTCTTCTTTTACCATGAATGACAGCAGTGACTGTGCCGATCCGTCAAAATAATTGGTGATCAGCTTGGTAAAAGAGTGTTTTCCGTATTCGGCTTTAGTAATGAGCGGATAATATTCATGCGTTTTTCCGTAGGCTTTATGGCCAATATAGTTTTTAGTTTCCAGGAGCCGCACCACAGATGATATCGTGTTATACGGCGGCTTAGGATCATCTGGCAGATGTTCAATGATATCTTTCACAAAAGCGGATTTCAAATCCCATAAAACCTGCATAATTCGTTCTTCGGTTCTGGTTAATTCCTCCATAACCAAATATATAACTTATTTTTCAGTTATATAACTTATTTTTCAGTTTTGTGAATATAGCCTGGTAAATGGCGAGAAAAAAGGAAGCGTGCCTAATTTTCTCAATTGCATAACCAAGCCCGAGCAAAACTCGGACAACAAACTGTGCGGTTCGAAATGTGCACAGTTAGGGATCGTTAAAAGTGCTCTAATTCGCTTAAAATGCGCATTTGTTCTAAAAAGTGGTTCGAATTCCGCCCAGCCTCAGGAGCAAATATTATTTTCACCGTTTACAACGATTCCGTCCGCTAACCGGGCTCGAACCAATAGACAATTTGTTGGAATATCAAATTTAAGAATCAAATTTCATTATATTTGATTATCGGTTTGGAGAGACCGTGCTTTGTTTTACAAATGTTTTACAGTGAAAGAAAGCAAACTTCTAACGAATTGAAATTCAGCAATATACAAACACTGCCGAAAGGACTGAAAATCCTTGTGTCACTGGTTCGATCCCAGTTGGTACCACAGATCAAAAGCTTCTTAGAATTCTCTAAGGAGCTTTTTTTATGCCTCAAAACTGCTATTGTAAGGTATAAATGCGGTTTTTTTAATAAAATCTTGTTCATTACTCGTTTGTTTTACTTGTCTGTTACATCTCTGTCTGTTCGTGTTTTCTACTGCTTTTAAAGGTTATTTGGCGCACTTTCTAAAGTGAATTAAGAATTAATGGTCATTTTATTTTAAAAGCTTAAGAATCTCTCGGATGAATTTTTGAGAGCTTTTTATTTGTGTGTGTCGTTGTCCAAAGTGGGGCATATCGTTACATATTGCCTTTTGGTATTTATTAAGCTCTTTTGATATCAAACCCTTCTAAATAAGATATTTTCCATTTGCCACCTTCCTTTATAACGTTGAATTTATAGGTAAAGCTTCTCCAATCGGGTGAAACGTTTTTAGGTAGACTCCCCCAAGTCCAATACATTTTGCCCCTTTCTTTATTTAATTCAATAATATGCACATCAACTAAATTAGCCGCTATGCTAAATGCATTCTCACCATCATATGGTACGTCTTGGCAATCGCACCAAGGATCAGTATCGGTATGGAAACCAAAAGGCGGTATTTCACCTGTTGAGAAAGGCTTGATTTCTTTATCTTTCATCTTTCGGGCAAGAGTTTGGATAATTTGGTTGTAGTTGTTAACGAATTCACTAGAAAAAAAATTAGTAGTTTTTAAACTATCATCGATTCCCTGTAGTTTACTGAGATCAAAGCCTATGACTATACTATCCTGGCGATTTATCACAAATGGAAGCAAGTCCGGAACCTTGTTACCATCTTCTGCCCAAACAAGTAAGTTACGAATGAGTTTTTGAATTTCCTGTTTATCCTTTGTAGTGTCAGTTGTTTGATTTACGCTAACTTTTGTGGTCAGTTGGGTTTGATTTTCGGTTGCTTTTGGTCTGTTATTTCCTTTACAACCCAGCAGGCTGATCATTAAAATTGCAAAAGCAAATGCATTAATGGTGTGCTTGTTTCTTTTTAGAATGTTCATTTTGATAAAGCCTTAGGCGAATATAAATAAATTGAACTGTTTTTAATTTAAGTCTAAATCTGCCAACCTTTTTAAATCGTAAAAGAAATGGTTTGTTATAATTAAAAGCTGCACCACAGAAACAAAAATCCTCTTAGTTAACGCTAAGGGGATTTTTTGCGTTTAACCGTCTTTCCTGAGATGCAACCTTTTTTTGGGGATCAGTCCGAAAATTCATATTGTCCCGTATCTGATCAGATGATTTTTTTGTCTTTAAATAATTCATTAGCAAACTTTTAATAATTCGCTAACAAATTGTTTATGATATATATTATTTGTAAGTTTAGGTAACCAATTGTATTATTTATGGTGGTAAAATTTTAGGCATTTATTTTGTCTTTACTTGGCTCTTTTACTAAGACGATTAAGTTATAAACCGCCAAATAAAAACCTCCACCAGACGAAATAAATTCCTATATCATATTAAACCTTAAGCATTATGAATAAGATTTTGATTTTCGCAGCTTTATTTAGCTTCCTGATTTTTGGATGTAAGAAAAAAGAGAAGTCTTCCGAGACAGGCCTGTCGGGTGTATATGAACTTGAAAAACAAGTGCTCGATCGCGGAGGCAAAGATTCTGTTATTAAACGAACGCAAATTAAAATCTACACAGATCATAACTATTTATATGCCAGTATAGTGCCCGACTCGTCTGTTGGGTTTGGTGTGGGTACTTATACACTTGACTCGGCTAACCGACTTAAGGAGCTTAGTATTTACACCAGCAGAGCGCTCGACTCATCCCTAACGTATAATCTTGAGGTTACAAAAAAGCCTGATGGTTATAGCCAGGTTATTCCCGACTTTGCCACAGTAAAAGGTGTAAAATATGCATTGAAAGAGGATTATAAAAAATTCCCGCCGGCGGATAGTTCTGCGCTTGATGGTTTATGGAAAATGGAAAAGACCTATACCGTAAAAGGCAAAGACACGACCTCCACTGATGTAACACAGTATAAAATATTCTGGGGAGGGCATTTTATTTTCGTCCACAGGTTCGCTCAAAATAAGGAAAAGAACATCTTTAAAAATGGGTTTGGTACCGGGGTATTTACTTTTAGTAATGATACGCTTAGGGAAGAAGAGCAAATATCAAATTACAAACTTCTTCAAGGTAATAAATTTACTGTTAAAGTCACGATGAACGGTCATGACGAATATACCCAGGTGATTAATAATGCAACAAATGGCCAATCTGTAGAAATATACAAGCGGGTCAAGTGAAAATTCCTTATTTAACCTTGCGTCACTGGTTTGATCCCTGTTGGTGCCACAGAAAAAGAAATCCTCTTAGTTAACGCTAAGGGGATTTTTGCTTTGAAGTTGCTATTGGAAGCTAAAGAGAAAATGCAGGTTTTACATAATAACTGTTGATTTTTTGTTTGATACTTTTCCGTTTGTTTCGTAAGTCGAGGTTGTTTTGAAGGTGTTTTGGTGTGTATTGTTAATTGAAATAATGATTTATAGAGCCTCAATACGCGACAGCAGCTATAAACCTAATAATTCATTACTTACTCATTTTGGGTGTTATTACTTTTAAACAGGCACCATTTATAATCCAATCCATTTAAGTATGCTTGTGTAGAGCCTTTATGTGGTAACACATCTTTTATGTTTTGTACAGTTAAGCCATGGGGCGATGGTACAAAATCAACAGCATTACCTGTGACAATATCAAGGGTAACACCGTTATGGTATAATATTTTAAAAACACAATAACCCATGCCTGATTCACCCGCATCATAAAGTTTCTTCGAAAGTGAAGCGGGAAGGGCGTTTGGACTCTCACTTATGCTTGTTATTTCTTCAATAGGTATTAACATCTCATAGTTAATTCCTCCCCACGATCTTAAATAGTCGTCGTAATTTACTAAATACACGTTATCTAAAGTTACACCATTGCTCAAGGTAACTTGACATGGAGTCCAGTCCTGTGATGTGTGGATTTTAGCCAATTGCTTTCGTTGGTCTTCTGAGATTGTTTTGATTTCCATAATGATTATACTAAGTTAATAGTTATCTAATCCCGATAAAGAAGGATTTCTCCTTGTACGATGGTTGATGATAACGCGCTGGCTGAGGTACATTTATCAAACACAAAGAGAATATTATTATTGACCAAGCAGAGTCAGAAAGTATTCATATAAATATGCCCGGCTAACGTTAATTTTCGGTAATTGAGACGCTCAAAAGTATGTCCCCTGTTAATTGTTTGGCAGCTTATAAAGTAAAAAATACTAAAGCTGCAATTGCTTTACAGATACTTTAATAATTTCCTTAAAAACTATTTGCTAATAAGATAATTAACCCTATCTTTGCAGTCCCGAAAATACGGGGTATAATAAACGTTTAAACAATTTAATTTAAAGCAAGTGAATACGTTAAGTTACAAAACTGTCTCAGCCAACAAAAAAACCGTTAACAAACAATGGGTTGTTGTTGACGCCGAAGGCGAGATTTTGGGGCGCTTGTCTACGAAGATCGCAATGATCATTCGTGGTAAAACCAAGCCAGATTTCACCCCAAACGTAGACTGTGGTGATAATGTGATCGTTATCAACGCAGACAAGGTAAAACTGACCGGCAACAAACTAAGCGACAAAGTTTATGTTCGTTACACTGGATATCCAGGTGGTCAGCGTTTTATTTCTCCTAAGGAGTTATTGGCGAAACATCCAACCCGCATCATCGAGAAAGCGGTACGTGGTATGTTACCTAAAAATCGTTTGGGTAAAGCATTATTCGGCAATTTGCATGTATATGCAGGTGCTGAGCATCCTCATGCTGCGCAAAACCCAAAAGCCATTTAATTTTTAATTTTTAAGGAGAAAAAAAATGCCAACAACTAACACTTCAGGCAGAAGAAAAACAGCCGTTGCCCGCATCTACCTTACAGAAGGAAATGGCGCGATCATCGTTAACGGTAAAGATTACAAAGAGTACTTCCCTACTTTGCCATTGCAATATATCGTAACTCAGAGCACTGAGGTTTCTGGTAGCACCGGAAAATATGATGTTAAAGCAAACGTTGCAGGTGGTGGTGTAAAAGGACAGGCAGAAGCTGTTCGTTTAGCTATCGCTAAAGCTATTGTTGAACTTGATGCTGAAAAGAAACCGGCATTACGTGCTAAAGGCTTAATGACCCGCGATGACCGTATGGTTGAGCGTAAAAAACCAGGTCGCAGGAAAGCACGTAAGAGATTCCAATTCAGTAAACGTTAATCAAAGGAGGACAACAAAATGGCAAGAACAACTTATCAGGATTTACTGGACGCTGGTGTACACTTTGGTCACCTTACCCGCAAATGGGATCCGAAAATGTCACAGTACATTTTCATGGAGCGTAACGGTATCCACATTATCGATTTAAATAAAACCTTAACTAAGGTTGAAGAAGCTGCTGCAGCTATAAAACAAATTGTAAAATCAGGCCGTAAGGTATTATTCGTAGCTACAAAGAAACAAGCGAAAGATATCGTTGCTGATTATGCAAAAAGCGTAAACATGCCATACATCACCGAGCGTTGGTTGGGTGGTATGTTAACTAACTTTGCTACTGTACGTAAGTCGATCAAAAAGATGTCAAACATCGATAAATTGACTAAAGACGGTACTTACAGCAACCTTTCTAAAAAAGAGCGTCTGATGATTCAGCGTGAGCGTATCAAATTAGAAACCCTTTTAGGTGGTATCTCTGACTTGAACCGTTTACCAGCTGCTTTATTCCTGATCGACGTTAAGAAAGAGCACATTGCAGTTTCAGAAGCATTAAAGTTGAACATCCCTACATTTGCTATGGTTGATACCAACTCTGATCCTTCAAACATCGACTTCCCGATCCCTGCAAATGATGACGCTACCAAATCAATTTCATTGATCACCAGCATCATTATCAAAGCTATCGAAGAAGGTTTAGATGAGCGCAAACGCGAGAAAGAAGACGAAGCTGAAAAAGAAGCAGTAGCTGCAAAAGCTAAAGCTGATGCTCCTGAAGCTAACGAAGGCGGTAAAAGAACCCGCAAAGTTGCTGAAGTAGCTACTGAAGGCGAAGCTGAAACTCCAGCTGCTGAAACAGAAGAATAATCTTCCTTGTTAGCCCTTAAGGGACAACACAAAATATATTAATTCTCTCACCTCAGCAAGGGGTGGGAGATTTTTAATATTAAAAATAGTTGCGGGTTACAGTAGGATAACACCATAACGGTAACTTGTAACCCGATAAAAAAAATCTTAAAACTCAAAAAAACATGTCTACAGTACAAATTTCTGCAGCCGACGTAAACAAACTGCGCCAGCAAACCGGTGCCGGTATGATGGATTGCAAAAAAGCATTAACCGAAACTAACGGTGATTTTGAAGCAGCTATCGATTTTTTAAGGAAAAAAGGTGCTAAAGTTGCAGCAAGCCGTCAGGACAGGGAATCAAACGAAGGTGTTGTTATTGCACGTACTTCGGCTGATTTTAAAACCGGTGTTATCATCGAGCTTAACTGCGAAACTGACTTCGTAGCTAAAAATGCTGAGTTCGTCGCTTTTGCAGGTGAAATTGCTGATAAAGCAGTTGAAGCAAAACCAGCTTCAATTGAAGAACTGTACGCCCTTGAACTTGGTGGCGTTAAAATTGGTGATGCTATCATCGAAAAAACTGGTAAAATCGGCGAAAAAATCGGCGTATCTAAATATGAAGTAGTTAACGGCGAGAAAGTTGTTGCTTACATCCACGGTAACTACCGTTTAGGTGTATTGGTAGCATTAAGCGCTGATGGTGCAGGTGCCGAAGATGCAGGTAAAGACGTAGCTATGCAAATTGCTGCTATGAACCCTATCGCTTTGGATAAAGACGGTGTTGACGCTTCAGTAATTGAGCGCGAGCTTGAAATTGCTAAAGAGCAAATCCGTGCAGAAGGTAAACCAGAAGCAATGGTTGAAAAAATTGCTGCCGGTAAACTGAACAAATTCTACAAAGACTCAACCCTGTTAAATCAGGAGTTCGTGAAAGATTCATCTAAGAGCATTTCACAGTTCCTTGACTCGGTTGAAAAAGGCCTTACAGTGACCGCCTTTAAGCGAGTAGCTTTAGGAGCTTAATTATATTATCCCCCGATGAAAATCGGGGGATTTTTTTTGCCCTGTTGGGTCGTTATCTCTCATATACTATGTCATTGCGAGGAGGGACGACGAAGCAATCGCACACAATACAGGGCGTTCATGCACAGTTCGCGATTGCCACGCTACGCTCGCAATGACATAATGGTTAAATACGTAATTATTAAATCATGTCTATCCTCGCCCTTCACAACCTCAAACTCATCTCGGCCGGCACCATCGCCGAAGGCAAAGCCGTTTTAATCTCAAACGGTACCATCACTGATATTATTGACGAAAGCGCTATTCCGGCAGATGCCGAAAAGAAAAACCTGAACGGCGCCTATCTTGCCCCCGGATTTATCGACTTGCAGATTTACGGCAGCGGAGGTAAACTATTTGCCGGTACACCAACAGTTGAGGCGCTTGAGCAGTTAGAGCATGACTTGTTAAACCAAGGCACCATTGGCGTGTTTGCCACAATCGGCACCAACACGAATGATATTGTGGAAACTGGTATTGAAGCTGCTAAGGCCTATTACCCAAAAAGTAAAGGTGCTTTTTGGGGATTGCACCTGGAAGGGCCTTATTTAAACCCTGCCAAAAAAGGAGCCCATCCCGAAAAATTCATTAAAAAGGCTGCTTTGGCCGAGGTTAAAGGCTGGATTGAAAAGGCTGATGGCCTGATTAAAATGATCACTATGGCCCCTGAGCTACAGGACCAGGAGGTGATTGATTATTTATATGAGCAGGGCGTTATTATATCATCAGGCCATAGCAACGCTACCTATGCCGAGGGGAAATCGTTTTTAAAGAAACCGGTACAGGCAGTTACACACTTGTTTAATGCCATGCCATCTATGCATCACCGCGAACCCGGCTATATCCCTGCAATTTTTGAGGAAAGGCCGTACACCAGTATCGTAGCTGATGGTATCCACGTTGATTTTGCAATGGTACGTTTAGCTAAACGAGAACTTGGTGATAAACTTTTCCTGATCACCGATGCGGTTACCTCAACCAAAGAAGGGGCTTACCAACACGAACTGAGGGGCGACAGGTATACTATGCCCGATGGTACGCTATCAGGTTCATGCCTTACCATGCTTAAAGCGGTTGAAAACTGCGTTAAAAAGGTTGGTATCGAATTGGCCGAGGCTGTGAATATGGCATCATTATATCCTGCCGAGCTGGCTTCGCAAGCAAAGAAGGGTAAAATTGAGAAAGGCTTTGATGCCGACCTGGTTGTTTTTAGCGCTGATTTTGAAGTGCTTGAGACTATATTGAAAGGCAATTTTTTAACAAAGACAACATAAAATTTTAACACTGAAATTTATTCGCTATTTTTGGCGAACTACTCCCGTATGAACAGAGCTTTATCAATTCTTGATATAAACAAAAGCAGGTTTCATCTATTTCTATTATTAGCAAATCACACCAAATGAAATACAAAAGAATATTACTGAAACTTTCGGGCGAATCGCTGATGGGCGCAAGGCAATATGGTATTGATAATAACCAGGTTTTGCAATATGCTCATGACATTAAAAACGTTTATGATGCCGGTATTGAAATTGCGATAGTTGTTGGCGGCGGTAATATCTTCAGGGGATTAAGTGCCGAGAAATCAGGCATGGAACGTGCCCAGGCAGATTATATGGGGATGCTTGCAACAGTGATTAACTGTATGGCATTGCAAAATGCTTTGGAAAGCATTGGCGTAGAAACCCGCCTGCAATCGGCCATAAAAATGGAACAGATTTGTGAGCCTTACATTCGCCGTCGTGCTATGCATCACCTGGAAATGGGCAAGATTGTGATCTTCGGTGCAGGTACAGGTAATCCTTATTTCACAACTGATACTGCTGCTTCATTACGCGCCATTGAAATTAAAGCCGACGTGGTATTGAAAGGTACCCGTGTTGATGGTATCTATACTGCCGATCCGGAGAAAGATCCTACAGCTACACGTTACGACGAAATCACTTTCCAGGAAGTGTATGACAAAGGCCTTAACGTAATGGACATGACAGCCATCACCCTTTGCCAGGAAAACAAATTGCCAATTATTGTATTTGATATGAACAAAGAGGGCAACTTTATGAAAATTGCCAAAGGTGAAGATATTGGTACGCTGGTGAAATAAAGAGCTTAAAGCCGAAGGCTTAAAGCAAAAAATACCAATCCCCCAGATAGAGGCTTTTAGCTCAAGTACAACAAATCAAAAAAAGAAAGACCACCCTCCGTAGGGTGGTCTTTCTTTTTACTACATAAAAGCAAATGAAAAACCGTCATTGCGAGGAACGAAGCAATCCCAAACTATACAGGGCGGACCTGCTTATTGGGATTGCTTCGTTCCTCGCAATGACGATTACAAAAAGCTTAAACAGCTTCCTTCTAAGCTTACTTATTATTTAGCGTCATTGACAGCTTTGATGGCTTCATCAGCAGCTTTTACCGATGCATCATCTTTAATGGCAGTACGTGAAGCTTTGATACCTTCAAGCTGGGTAACTACAAATGGTGCGGCACCGTAAACTTTAAATTTGATGCCGGCCTCTTTCAGTTGGTCAATACCTTGCTGAGCATATTCAGGCTTATTCACTTTGGCTGTCATATCGGCAAAGTTTTTAAGCGTATTGAATTTTTCCTGGATGCCGGCTTCTGTAAATGCATGGTAAACAAAGGGCCACTCGGCATCATTACCATTAGCGGTGTACAGGTTGGTAATAGCGGTTGTTAACGCGCCTTTATTGTCTTTTTCAAGGCCTTTGGCTAAGCTTAACGCTTTGGCTGCATCGAGTTGCGCTATGGCGTTTAAAGCAGCACCTTGCACTGCATATGATTCGCTTGACATAGCCTGAGTAAACAAGGTCATATTGCCGCTTGCTTTCAGTTTACCCAAAGCAGTAATTGCAGCAGCCCTTACCAGAGTGTTATTGTCGGTTTGTGCTAATGAGATCAATATTGGCTGAGCTGCATTACGCACATCATCCTTAGTAAGGTTTAATGCCCTGATGGTTTTGATGCGCAAGCCATAATATTTATCTTTTAAAGCAGCAATCAGGATCTTTTGCGCTTGCGGACGGGTTTGATCTGCTGCAGCAGCATCTATCGCCTCAAAGCGGTCGAGATAGTTTGGCGCGTTAAAATATTGGAATAAAAACTCGTCAATGGTTTTTGCGTCAGTTTTCTTGGTTAGCAGGATTTTATCGGCATCTACATTCACCAGGTCTGGTTTGCCGGCCAGTTGGTAGCTGATAGAATCTACCTTGTCATTCATCCATTCTTTATGACGTACCTTTTTACCGCCCTGGTAAATATCAATAGCCATTGGCAGTTTAAAGGTTTGGCCATCCTGGGTTTGTTTCAGGTAAACTGTTTCGGTTTTGGTAGCTTCGTCCCATTTGTAGCTAATGTTCAAAATGGGATGACCGGCACCATAATACCACTGATTAAAATACCAGTTAAGGTCCTGGCCGCTGGCTTCTTCAAACGCTAAACGTAATTGCTGGGCTTCGCCATTTTTAAATGCGTTTGTTTTGAGGTAAATGTTAAGGCCTTTATAAAACGCGGCATCGCCTAAATAATTACGGAGCATGTTAAGGATGCGGCCGCCTTTTTGGTAGGTTACGGCGTCAAAAACATCCTCTTTATCGGCATAATAAAAACGTACCAGGTTTTTAGTACTGGCTCCCTGCGAACGGAGATAGCTTTGCATATCGGCATAATTGTGAGCATCGGCCTCGTCTTTACCGTATTTGTGCTCGGCCCAGATGGTTTCGCTGAAGTTGGCAAACGATTCATTTACGGTAAGGTTGCTCCAGCTTTCGGCTGTAACATAGTCCCCAAACCATTGGTGGAAAAGCTCGTGAACAATAGTGCTGCGGCCGTTATTGTAGTTGGCGTCTATCAGCTCACGGTGGGTGGCCTGTACATAGTCGCCGTGTAGGGTAGCTGATGTATTTTCCATAGCGCCACTCACATAATCGCGAACCACAATCTGCGAGTATTTAACCCATGGAAAATCAACGCCTAAAGTTTTTGAATAAAAGTCGATAGCTTCCGGGGTAAAGCCAAAAATCTCTTTAGCGTAAGGAGCATATTTCGGTTCAAGGTAATAGCTTACTTCTTTATCTTTCCACTTGTCTTTGTAGATCTTGAAATCGCCAACGGCCATCATAAACAAATATGGCGAGTGCGGCAGGTCCTGTTTCCAGGTATCGGTACGGGTACCATCGGCATTTGTTTTTTGAGCGGTTAGCTTACCGTTTGATAATGTTACGTACTTTGCCGGTACGGTCATCGTGATCTCTTCGGTAGTTTTTTGGCTTGGCTTATCAATGGCAGGAAACCAGGCCGATGAACTTTCGGTTTCGCCCTGCGTCCAGATCTGGGTTGGTTTATCCTTTTCGGTGCCATCTGGATTGATGAAGTATAAACCTTTGGCATCGTTAATAGCCGCACTACCTTTTTCTTTCAGCTCGTTGGGTTTTGCAGTGTAATCAATGTAAATGGTATAGCTTTCGTTGTTATGATAAACCTTATCCAGTTTAATAGCTACCGAAAGGCTATCCTGGTAAGTGAATTTTAACGGAACGTTTTTGCCGTTTTTTACTACCGAGATGTTTTTAAGGTCCATGCCTTTTGCGTCAAGCCTTAAGCTGTCGGTTGGGTAAAAGTGCGGTTTCAGCGTAACCCATTCTTTGCCATACAGGTAACGTTTTTTGTAATCGAAACGAACATCAAGTTTGGTATGAACGAGGTCGTTGATTTTGGTTGGTACAGCCCGGTAAATTTTTAGTGCCGGGTTTTCGGCGGGAGGTGTTTGCTGCCCGTAAGCAGTTGCCATAGCTGTGGTAAGCACACACGACAGCATGAGTTTTGTAATTAATTTGCGATCAGTCATATATGGTACAAAAAGTTTGCTTTTTACAAGCTGTTAAGGATAGTTAATTTTCAAATATACATCCCCGCAGCGAAAATGTTTTGTGCGTAAATCACCTATGACGCATGGAACGGGATTATGTTACTGAGAGAGTGGAGAGATTATAAGTTTAAACCGGAGGGGGTGGGGGGTAACAGGATTAACAGAAGTCGAATTTTTATTGAATAAATAATTGGTAATCAGTTTTAATGAAAGGCGTGAGGTAACGTCAAATCTTTGTTAAAGATGTTCAGAGCGCAATAGTGCTATCATACTTGCCCAGGCTAAATATCACCCTTATAAAACCGAACACCAGATGTACGCTTTCGTACAGTAATAACGATGTTTTTTATTTAATTACTTGAATGTTAGTTATTTATATAAATGGCACATGTTTTATTAAACATTAACAGTAGTGTACTGCCTTTTGATAAACTAAATGCCTGTTTGAGATATGAACTTAGATGACCACGTTTGGAACCTGGCTTCAAAGAAGTTAGCCAACGAAGCTTCAGAAAAGGAGCTGGCGGAGTTAAATACTTTGCTGGCTAAAAATCCCGAACTGCATAGCCACCTGAAGTTAATGTCGAAATGGTGGGATGAGGGAGAAGAAAAGCCGGCAGGCAATGGTTCGGCTTTGTTCAGTAAAATCCAGGCAAAAATTAAAGATCAGGGGGGTGTAAAGCCATCATCATTTGTTGCGGAGGATTCTGTTAAGGAGGTGAAAGCCCCGCAGCGTAATTATAAGACTGAAAAACTACAACAGCATAAACCGTTTTTAAACAGCATAGCCATGATCAAAAATTACCTGAAGGTAGCCTTAAGGCAGTTGCGTAAGCAAAAAATGTATACAGCTATTAAAATTGGTGGTTTTGCGTTTAGTATTGCAGCCTGCCTGTTAATTGCCCTGTACATTCGTGATGAGTTGAGCTTTGATAAAAGTTATCCCAATGCCAATAACATCTACCGTTTAATTGGCGATTATCATGACGGCGGCTCACACGAAAAAGGAGTGGATTGGCCTTCGGTTATGGGGAAGGTGATCAAACAGGACTTTCCGGAGGTGGAAAAATCGGGCCGCTTGATGCCTAATTCCTTGTTTTGGGGAGCCGGAAGCAATGAGTTGAAACGTGCCGACCAGGCCGATAATACCCATGAAGAAGGTTTTGCCTATGCAGATCAGGGCCTGATTGATATTTTAAATGTACCAATGGTTTATGGAGATGCCAAACACGCACTCACCGAGCCTTTGAGTATAGTGATTTCAAAAAGCAAAGCAGATAAGTATTTCCCCGGTCAAAACCCGATAGGGAAGGTTATATTTCTGAATAATAATAAAACCAAGCCTTTTAAAGTGACTGCTGTAATGCAGGATATGCCGCATAACTCGCACCTGCATGATTTTAAGTTTTTGCTGACACTTGCCGGCGTCGAGTTCTGGAATGGGGAACAGGCTACATGGGATGCCAACAATTACCATATTTATATGGTGCTGAAGCCGGGCACTAACATCCCGGCTTTTGAAAAAAAGGTTAGTACTAATATCCTTAAAAACTACTATGTGCCCAACATGACCAAAAATGGCGATAAGCGGGCAAGCCGGGTAATGGATATATTTAGCATGAAAATGCAGAATATCCAGGATATCAATTTACGTTCATATGATATCCATGATGGTATGTCGCACGGAGATATCCGGTTCATTTGGCTGTTTGGTGCAGTGGCGGGCTTTATTTTGATTATTGCCTGTATCAATTTCATCAATCTTTCAACCGCCAAATCGGCCAACAGGGCTAAGGAGGTAGGCTTGCGCAAAGTAGTTGGTTCACAACGCAGCGGGCTGATCAGGCAATTCCTTACCGAATCATTGATGTACAGCTTTTTCTCTTTTGCTTTCGGATTGCTGTTAGCCTGGATCCTGTTACCATATTTTAACATACTGGCATCTAAAACGCTTGTTATGCCATGGATGCAATGGTGGTTGGTGCCGGTGGTATTGGCTTCGGCATTTTTAATTGGCATTATAGCCGGTATTTATCCGGCGTTTTACCTGTCGGGCTTTAAGCCGGCAGAGGTGCTTAAAGGTAAACTAAGCACCGGTAGTAAAAGTTCGGGACTCAGGAATGTGCTGGTGGTTTTTCAGTTTGCCACATCTATTATTTTGATCATAAGTACAGTGGTTATTTATAACCAGATGCAGTTCATCCTCAATAAAAAGGTAGGTTTTGAAAAAGACCAGGTAGTGATGATCCAGGGCACAAATACACTTGATAACCAGGTAAAAGCCTTTAAAAACGAACTGGTGAAACTCCCAACAGTTAAAAGTGCGTCCATCAGTGATTTTTTACCTGTTTCGGGCACCAAACGTAACGGCAACCAATTTTATATTGAGGGAAGGGAAAAGATCGACCCTACTGTAGGGGGCCAATTTTGGGAGGTTGACCATGATTACCTCAAAACATTGGGTATTAAACTGGTGGCAGGCCGTGATTTCAATCCTGATATGAAAACCGATTCGCAATCGGTGATCATTAACCAAACTATGGCCAACAAACTTGGCCTTAAAAATCCGATAGGCAAAAAAATTGTTAATTATGGGCCCGGCAAAACCGTCATTGGCGTAGTACAAGATTTCAATTTCGAATCGATGCGCGATGGTATTGAACCATTGGTAATGCACTTAAGCCCGAGCGAATCGATAGTATCGGTAAAAATAAAAGCAGGCGATGTAAAAAATGCCCTGGCACAAATCACCACAACATGGAAACAGTTTGCACCCAATCAGTCCATCAGGTATACTTTTATGGACGAACGTTTTGCCAGCATGTATGCTGATGTGCAGCGTATGGGGCGCATCTTTACAAGCTTCGCGGTATTGGCCATTATTATAGCCTGTCTTGGTCTGTTTGCTTTAGCTGCCTTTATGGCCGAGCAACGCAGTAAAGAAATTGGTATACGTAAGGTTTTGGGTGCAACTATTGGTAATATCACTGCGATGCTGTCCGTAAATTTTGTAAAGCTGGTATTTATTGCCATTGTGATAGCAACGCCTATAGCCTATTATGCAATGACCAGATGGCTGCAGGATTTTACCTATCGTGTACCGCTAAGCTGGTGGATGTTTGCCCTTGCCGGTGTAGCAGCAATTATGATAGCATTGCTAACAGTAAGCTACCAAAGCATTAAAGCCGCATTGATGAACCCGGTAAAGAGTTTGAAAACGGAATAATAGAATTTGGGATTTCGGATATTCGATTTCGGAATTTGTAAATAGCAATTTATGTCATTGCGAGGAGGAACGACGAAGCAATCGCATGCTATACAGAGCGGCCATGCTTCCCTGCGATTGCCGCGCTATCGCTCGCAATGACATGGTTGAAAGTACTAATGAACAAGTGAACTAATGAACCATTGAACGAATAGTATGTTAAAAAGTTATTTAAAAACGGCATGGCGGTTTTTGTTGAAAAACAAAACCTTTAGTTTAATTAATATAGTAGGGCTGGCTACGGGTACATTATGTTGCCTTTATATTTTGCTTTATGTGCAGGACCAGTACAGTTATGATAAACAGCATAAAGATGTTAAAGACATTTACCGTATCACCACATCGCTTGAGTTAACCGGCGATAAGCATAACAGTGCCACCAGTTCGCCGCCGATTACACCGGCTATGAAAAATGATTTTGGCGAGGTACTGCAGTTTACCCGCCTGGTAGGTACCGAAGGTTTCGGAGCTAAACAGCACCTGTTACGATACAAAGAAAAATCATTTTATCAGCAGAACGCTGCTTATGTCGACTCTACCTTTTTCGATGTGTTTAACTTTCATTTTGTTAGCGGCAACGCCAATAAAGTGCTGGCCGAACCTTACAGCCTTGTATTGATGAAACCAGTTGCCGATAAGCTTTTCGGCGGTGAGGATCCAATAGGGAAAATGATCTCTATCGATAATTCATTCGGTAAACATGATTTTAAGGTTACCGGGGTAATTGACGAAAGCGCCGGTCAGTCGCACATTAAAGTAAGCATGTTTATGGCCATGAACAGCGGCGGCTTAGGTCAGTATGTACGGCAAAATACTGCATGGGCCGGGAATAACTTTTTATATGCTTACGTAAAGTTACGCCCTAATGCCAGTGCTGCCGCTCTTGAAAAAAAGCTTCCGGACTTTTTAAATAAATATGGAGCCGATCAATTGAAGGCCATCGGTATGAAAAAGGCGCTGCACTTACAGCCGGTAACCACCATTCATACAACGCCGGGACATGAGCACGAGCTAACCAAAACGCTCGATCCCGCATTTCTGTACATCATGATATTGGTGGCTGTGCTGATACAGGTAGTGGCTTGTATCAATTTCATGAACCTTTCAACTGCGCGGGCATCCAAACGTGCCAAAGAGGTAGGTGTACGTAAAGTAATAGGCGCCGGCCAGGGCGACCTGATGAAACAGTTTTTGGGCGAATCATTTATGCTTACCCTCATTGGGGTGGCTATAGCCTTGCCACTGCTGATAATCCTGCTGCCTTATTTAAACCAGTTAACCCATACCGATATTCATTTAGCTTTCTTTTCTAATTATAAGCTCTGGATAATGCTGGGGGGCATGGTTGTGGTTACCGGTTTGGTGGCAGGTAGTTACCCGGCGTTCTATTTGTCGGCATTTAAAGCCATTAAGGTAATTAAAGGGAATTTTACCAGTCATATTTCGGCTGCCGGAATCCGTAAATCGTTGGTAGTATTTCAGTTTTGGTTATCTATCATATTAATATCGGGCGTTATCGTGATATATAGCCAGCTCAATTTCGTGAAAAATAAAGACCTCGGCTTTGATCAAAATCAAAAGCTCATCTTCAATTTTTATACGGAGACTACGCAAGGCAAAATGAAAAATTTTGCAAACGATTTGAGGCAGATGGCCGAGGTTAAAACCGTAAGTAATGCCGATAATTATCTGAGCCAGTTTGTACCGCATGATCACGGAGTTTACACCGCTGGCGGCAATATGGCTACTGCAACCGATGCCCAGAATATTATTACCGACGAATTTTTTGCCAAAGCAAACGGCATTAAAATAATTGCAGGCAGGGATTTCCGTATAGGCGATACTACCCGCGTACTTATTAATGAAACCTTATGTAAACGATTAGGAATAAGTCCGCAGGCTGCCCCAGGTACAAGGCTTTATACGCAATATGCTCCCGACCCGGTAAGCTTTGTTGAAGTGGCCGGTGTAATGAAAGATTTTAATTACAACTCCCTGCACATGGAAGTAAAGCCGTTTATGCTGGTTTACCGGAATGACCCGCGGCAATTTAATGTAATGGTGGTATCAACCGACAGCAAAAACTATAAATCGTTACTGGGCAAAATGGAAGCGCTGTGGCGTAAAGATATTGCCGATGCACCATTTGAATATTCGTTTTTAGATACCGAGGTGCAAAAGCAATACGAAACAGAGGTTATCCTGTCGCAGATTATCAATGCCTTTACACTGATGGCGATAGTGATCTCCTGTCTTGGTTTGTTTGGCCTGGCAGCTTTCAGCGCCGAGCAGCGCAGTAAGGAGATTGGCGTGCGCAAAGTGCTTGGCGCCAGTGTAACCGGTATTGTGCAGTTGCTGTCGAAAGATTTTGTACAGTTGGTACTGATAGCCCTTGTAATAGCCACGCCAATAGCCTGGTGGGGTATGAGCAAATGGCTGCAGGCCTTTGAATACCGGGTAACCATAAGTTGGTGGATGTTTGCCCTGGCCGGCGTACTGGCGTTGATAATAGCGCTGTTAACAGTAAGCACGCAAGCCATAAAAGCAGCCAGGATGAACCCGGTGAAGAGTTTGAAGGCGGAATAATTTTTGATTTTGGATTTCGGATGTTCGATTTCGGAATTAAAAAATAATACAATTGATGTCATTGCGAGGAGCTGGTTGGGTAGTGCGTGAGCGCGACGCGGCAATCTCGTAGCCAATGCATAAACAACATGCAACGCGGTCGATATAAACGTTACGAGGTTGCAACGCTTCGCTCGCGATGAAATGGAAGCGAATACCAATGAACTAATGAACAAGTGAACCAATGAACTAAGTCATGTTAAAAAATTACCTTAAAATCGCTTTTCGCAACATTGTTAAAAACAAGGTACATGCCTTTATTAACATTGCTGGGTTATCGGTAGGGATGGCGGTGGCCATGCTTATCGGCCTTTGGATCTGGGATGAATTGTCGTTTGATAAATACCATAGCACCTATAACCGCATGGGGCAAATTATGGTAACACAAACGGCCAATGGCGAAACGGGAACTTTTCGGTCTACCGTAGTGCCGCTAAGCGCCGAATTACGTACTAAATATGCCGGCGATTTTAAACACACTTCACTTTTTTGGGGTGGGGCGCATATCCTTGCCGTGGGCGATAAAAAAATATCACAAAACGGCGGCTGGGCCGAAGGCGATTTGCCGGCCATGCTGGCGTTGAAGATGGTAAAAGGAAGTTACGCTGAGTTTAAGGATCCTTCGTCCATAATCATATCCCAATCAGTTGCAAAAGCAATGTTTGGTGATGCCGACCCGATCAATAAAACCATCAAGGCCGATAATAAAACCAATCTGAAGGTTATTGGTGTTTATGAAGATCTGCCGCGCAATACCTCATTTTATGAAACCAGGTTTTTGATGCCTTTTTTTAACAAAAATAACTGGTGGGGTACGCAAACCGCGGCATGGGATAATCACGGCTGTTCATTGTATGTTCAGATGGGTGATCATGCCGATTTTGATAAAGTATCGGCCAAAATCAGGAATATCACCAAGCCGCATTTTAAAATGAATGATGAAACCATACAAGTGCACCCGATGAGTAAATGGCACCTGTACAGCGATTTTAAAAACAGCAAATCTGTTGGTGGTTTGATTGAAATGGTTTGGCTGTTTGGTATTATCGGTGTTTTTGTATTGTTACTGGCCTGTATCAATTTCATGAACCTGAGCACAGCCCGCAGCGAGAAACGCGCTAAAGAAGTAGGGATCAGAAAGTCTATCGGCTCAATGCGCTCACAACTCATTAACCAGTTTTTAAGCGAATCGGTAATATTTGCCTGTTTGGCATTGGTGGTTACGCTGGGCATAGTTTTGATAGCTCTTCCGGCGTTTAATCATATTGCTGATAAGCAAATAGCCATTCCTTTTGGAAATATTTGGTTTTGGCTGATGGCTTTGGGCTTTACCATATTTACAGGGATCATTGCGGGCAGTTACCCTGCATTTTACCTGTCGTCATTTGAGCCGGTAAAGGTTTTGAAGGGCACTTTCAAGGTTGGCCGATTTGCTTCGTTGCCGCGTAAGGTTTTGGTAGTTGTGCAGTTTACAGTTTCTATTGCGCTGATTATCGGTACTATCGTGGTGTTCAGGCAGATCCAGTATGCTAAAAACAGGCCTGTTGGTTATTCGCGCGCGGGGTTGATCTCAGTAGAAATGAATACGCCCGAAATTTACGGGCATTATGAAACCATGCGTAATGACCTGATCCAAACAGGGGCCGTTGAGGATATGGCCGAATCAAACAGCACCACTACCGAAATCTGGTCAAATAACGGAGGTTTTGATTGGGAGGGCAAGCCAGCGGGCTTTGATCCAACCTTTGGCACCATAGCAACTACCTATGATTTTGGGCATACTGTAGGTTGGAAAATTATCCAGGGCCGCGACTTTTCGAGGAATTTCCCAACCGATACCGGGGCTTTTATCATGAACGAATCGGCGGTGAAAATGAGCGGTATTAAAAACCCTGTTGGTAAAGTGATCAGGTGGAACAAACAGGATCATGTTGTTACCGGGGTGGTGAAGGATATGGTGATGGAATCGCCATACAAAAAGCCGGTAGCTACCGTATTTATGATGCTGCCCGGCTGGGTTAACTTCATTACATTGAGGGTTAAGCCAACCATGCCAATGCAGGAAGCCTTGAAAAAGATAGAACCCGTATTTAACAAATATAACCCGGGCAGTCCTTTCGACTTTAAATTCAATGATGATGAATACACCAGCAAGTTTGCGGACGAGCAGCGTATCGGTAACCTGGCTACCATATTTGCGGTATTGGCTATATTTATATCATGCCTTGGTTTATTTGGCCTGGCCTCATTTGTAGCCGAGCAACGGATCAAAGAAATTGGTGTTCGTAAGGTACTTGGGGCATCTGTGGCTAACCTTTGGCGGTTGCTCTCAACTGAGTTTGTGGTTTTGGTAACCATATCGTTATTAATAGCTATCCCGATGGCTTACTATTATATGAACAACTGGCTGCACAGGTACGAGTACCGGTCGGCCATAACCTGGTGGATCTTCGCGGCATCAGGGGTAGGAGCCATCGTAATCACATTGTTAACCGTAAGCTATCACGCTATAAAAGCGGCACTGGCAAATCCGGTGAAAAACTTGAGGAGTGAGTAAGAGTTCGGTCATTGTATCATTTGCTTCGCGTCATTGAGTCATTTGCATGGCGCTATCAAATTTGATAAGCAAAGAATGACTCAATGACACGCAGTAAATGACCTAATGATATAATATCATGTTTAAAAACTATTTAACCGTTGCGTGGCGAAACCTTGTTAAGAACAAGGCACATACGCTTATTAACATTACAGGCCTATCGGTAGGGATGGCTGTTGCTATGCTCATTGGGCTCTGGATCTGGGATGAGTTATCGTACAATAAAAATTTCGATAATTATGACCGGATAGTTCAGGTTTGGCAGAATCAGACTTTTAATGGTGTAACCGGTTCGCAAACGGCCATGCCGATACCTTTGGGTTACAAGCTGCGAAATGATTATAAGCACGATTTTAAATATGTAGTGCTCTCCTCCTGGAACTACGGGCATATTATGGCCTATGGCGATAAAAAGCTTACCAAGGAGGGTAGTTACATGCAGGCCGAAGCGCCTGATCTGCTTACTTTAAAAATGCTGAAGGGTACGCGCTCGGGTTTAACTGACCCATCATCTGTTTTACTTTCTGCTTCATTAGCTAAGGCTTTGTTTGGTGATACCGATCCCATGCTTAAAACCATCAAAATAGATAATGTATGGAACGTTAAGGTGACCGGGGTTTACGAAGATATGCCGCATAATTCCGAATTTCGCGAACTGGGCTTTATAGCGCCATGGGATTTATATATGACCACCGCCCCGTGGTTAAAACGGGCCGAAACGCGCTGGGGCAATAACTCATGGCAAATCTTTGCACAGCTGAAACCTGGGGTTGATGCAAACAAAGTATCGGCCGAGATCAAAGATATTAAACTGCACGCCATTAAAGCCCAGGGCGATGATGTTGGCGCCAGTTTTAAACCGGTAGTGTTTTTGCATCCTATGAGTAAATGGCACCTTTACTCCAACTTTAAAGATGGCTTTAATGTTGGTGGCGATATCAAGTTTGTGTGGATGTTTGGCATTATAGGTGTGTTTGTGCTGATGCTGGCCTGCATTAACTTCATGAACCTGAGTACTGCCCGTAGTGAAAAACGTGCCAAGGAAGTGGGGATCCGCAAAACGGTCGGGTCGTTAAGGAGCCAGCTGATCAGCCAGTTTTTTATCGAGTCGGTAATATTGGCTTTGTTCGCATTTTTAATTTCGGTTTTGCTGGCGCAGCTTACGCTGTCGTGGTTCAACACTGTAGCCGATAAAACCATGCACATACTTTGGGGCAATGCCGTTTTCTGGCTGCTGGGTTTAAGCTTTAGTATTGTTACGGGATTGATCGCGGGGAGCTACCCGGCATTTTACCTGTCGTCCTTTCAGCCGGTTAAGGTTTTGAAGGGTACGTTTAAAGCTGGCCGTTATGCGGCAGTACCACGTAAAGTGTTGGTGGTGTTGCAGTTTGCGGTGTCGGTTACGCTGATCATCGGTACTGTCATAGTTTTCAGACAGGTGCAGTTTACCAAAAACAGGCCTATTGGTTACGAGCGTACGGGGCTGGTACAAATAGATATGCGTACCGATGAAATTCATAAACATTTTGAAGCCGTACGGAACGATCTGCTTAAATCGGGCGCTATCATTGAAATAGCCGAGTCGGGCAGCCCGCTCACCGCGGTGTATTCAAACAATAGTGGTTTGAACTGGCGTGGCAAACCGGCCGGTTTACAGGATGACTTCGCCACGATAACGCTTAGTCCGGAGTTTGGCAAAGTTGCCCAGTGGAAGTTAACTGAAGGCCGCGATTTTGAACGCAACAATGCTGGCGACTCATCAAGCATGATTGTTAATGAAACTGCCGCCCATTTCATGAATTTTAAGCATGCCGTAGGTGAAACAATAGACTGGGGCAAAAAATACAAGATCATAGGTGTGATAAAGGATATGATCATGTCGTCGCCATATGAGCCGGTTAAGTCGTCGATATTTGTGCTGGATAATGATCCGGGCGGGCTTGTCGATATCCGCTTAAACCCCAAATTGAGTGCTCATGATGCCATTGCCCAAATAGAGACGGTTTTTAAACAATATGCCCCCGGTAGCCCGTTCGAATATAAGTTTACCGACGAAGAGTATGCCCGCAAATTCACTAACGAAGAGCGCATAGGCAAACTGGCAGGGTTCTTTACCTTGCTGGCTATTTTTATCAGTTGCATGGGCCTGTTTGGTATGGCATCATTCATGGCCGAGCAGCGCACTAAAGAAATTGGTGTACGCAAGGTACTGGGTGCATCTGTATTTAGCCTGTGGCAATTAATGTCGAAGGAGTTTGTGATCCTTGTATCGATATCATTATTATTTGCTATACCCACAGCCTACTACTTTATGGAGGGCTGGTTGCAGGAATATAAATATCGCGCTGTATTATCCTGGTGGATATTTGGGCTTACCGCAATTGGTGCTATCGCCATAACACTGCTTACCGTAAGTTATCAAAGTATAAAAGCAGCCTCCATGAACCCGGTAAAGAGTTTGAAAACGGAGTAGGGAGGTTAGTGATTGGAGATTAGAGGTTAGATGGATTTCGGAATTGTCTGCCCCGAATTTTTAGAATTGATGAATTATCAGAATAGGAGAACAGAGAATTCTATAAATTCTTTGATTTCATAAATTCGAGTTCATACAAACAAAAAAAGAGCTGAAGGATTTTCCCTCAGCTCTTTTATGTTTTTTAGCTTTCTGCTTTAGGCTTTTAGCCTTCAGCTCAATTAGCAGTATTGTTCAAACGCATCGATCAGGTTATCGGCAATCATTTGTGCCGGGCGACCTTCAATCTGGTAGCGCTCAATAATATGAACCAGTTTACCATCTTTAAACAGCGCCATAGCCGGTGATGACGGTGGATAAGGCAGCATATAGTTACGTGCAGCGTCAACCGCGTCTTTTTCCATGCCTGCAAAAACGGTTACCAGTTTATCAGGGTGTTTGCCGTTTGCAGCGGCAATTTTAGCAGCCGGACGTGCATTTGCTGCAGCACAACCGCATACCGAGTTAACCATTACAAATACTGTACCTTCGCTTTCAATAGCGCTTTTTACAGCATCGGCATCTTTTAATTCCTCAAAACCAACCCTCGTCAGATCTTCCCGCATCGGGGCTACTAAATATTCAGGATACATCATTTTTTTTCGCTTTACAATAAAATCAGTATCACAAAAATAAGAAATGATACTTGTTTTACGTTTATAAAAACGCAATAATAACAATTGGTTGACGAATAACGTAGAAAGCTATTCTATTGATAACCTGTTTACATACATTTAATATTGTTTTATTAACAGTAATTTTTAACTTGCATTCCCTAATTTATTTGAATTTGATGAGACCTAAAACATCTGATATTAGCACTGTTGTTATCATCAACAAAAATCAACAGCATACAAAGTCATTACAAATAAAAACCAAGCATCTTAACAGGCTTAAACACTATGCATGGAGCATTGCAGCTGTTGTTGCAGTACTTGGTGGTTTGGTGTTTTATCTTCATCAAAAAAGCGCAGCGCAAGAAGCAGAAAATCAAAAGTTACAGGCTCAGATAGCTAAACTAAAAGGGACTATGCCGGTAGTAGTTAAAGCACAGGAAAATACACAGGGTAACGCGCAATCATACATCCAGTCTATCGAGGTAAAGCTCAAAACCATTAACGAATATTTAAGAAGGCGCGGGCTGAAGGGCTTTGCTATAAAGGGCACTGGTGGCAGCGGCAACAATGAAGCTGCTAAACTCCCGGATACCGAAGCTTACAGTCTTTATGATGATTATCTGAAGCATTTAACAAGCACTATAGCATTTACCCCAATGGGTTACCCAAGGATTAGCTCTTTTACCTCATTTTTTGGTTACAGGAGCGACCCTTTTAATTCGGAACATGCCGAGTTTCACCCTGGTATTGATTTTCAGGGACATCGTGGTGATGAGGTAAAATGTACAGCCAGCGGTAAAGTTGTTTTTGCTGGCTGGGCCGGTGGTTATGGTAATTGTATCCGCATAAAACACATCAATAACCTGGAAACATTGTACGGGCACCTTTCAAAAATTGAAGTAAAGGTTGGTCAGGAGGTTACCGTTGGTGATAATATTGGCAAGGTAGGTTCAACCGGCCACTCAACAGGTACACATCTGCACTATGAGGTGCGTAAAAACGGTAAGCCGGTTAATCCTGTAAATTTTTTAACCCTGAATAAATAAGTTCTAAGTCGGAAGTTCTAAGTCTTAAGTCGGGAGCTAATCACCGTTTCTTTTTTGCCTTCAGACCTAAGACTATAGACTTATGACTTGTAACTCACAAAAACATGGCTATTTTTTCAAAAAAAGATAAGGTTGCGCTTGACCTGCAGGCAATCTCAACCCTCATTAGTGCGGGCAGTATACTTGATGGCCACCTGAAAGCCCCGGCTTTTGCACGTATTGACGGATTGGTTAATGGCGATGTAACGGTTGACGAAGGCCTGATCCTTGGCGAAAAAGGAGAGGTTAGGGGTAACATAAATACCAAAGAGATATTTGTTTACGGTACGGTGAGGGGTGATATCAATACCTCATCGCTTGAAATAAAAGCTACCGGCCGTGTTACCGGTGACATTAAAACCCAGAATCTGGCCGTTGAAAACGGCGGGGTATATAATGGCAACCTCACTATGCAACAGGCGGAGGTTCAAAAGCAGTTGCAGGCGTAAGGCTTATTTTAAGTTAAAAGTCGTATCTTTTAGCTTGTGGTCGGTGTTTTCACCGCACCACTCAAACTATCAATGTTTTCGTTCCCATTACTATCATCTCTTCTTAATCATGTGGTACGGTGAAAACACCTGCCACAGGCTTAAAGTGATCAACCTTGCAGGTTAAACCAAACATTTCATTTTCACGAGGATATAAGTTAACTTTGCACTCTCAAAAATAAAATCGATATGTCATCAGTAGAAACTGCATTCGTTAAATACAAAGTAAAAGATCTGTCGCTGGCAGAGTGGGGCCGTAAGGAAATTGAACTGGCTGAGGCTGAGATGCCTGGCCTGATGGCTTTGCGTAAAGAATATGGTCCGAGCCAGCCGCTTAAAGGTGCAAGGATTGCCGGCTGCTTACACATGACCATCCAAACCGCTGTTTTAATTGAAACCCTGATTGCACTTGGCGCCGAAGTTACCTGGTCGTCATGTAATATATTCTCAACCCAGGATCACGCCGCTGCTGCTATTGCTGCTGCAGGTATTTCTGTTTACGCCTGGAAAGGTATGAATGCCGAAGAGTTTGACTGGTGCATTGAGCAAACTTTATTTTTTGGCGAAGAGCGCCAGCCGCTTAACATGATCCTTGATGATGGTGGCGATTTAACCAACATGGTATTGGATAAATACCCTGAGCTGGTTGCTGCTATCAAAGGTTTATCTGAAGAAACTACTACCGGTGTACACCGTTTATATGAGCGCATGAAAGCAGGTACCCTGCCAATGCCGGCAATTAATGTTAACGACTCGGTTACCAAATCAAAATTTGATAACAAATACGGCTGCCGTGAGTCGCTGGTTGATGCTATCCGTCGTGCTACCGACGTAATGATGGCTGGTAAAGTGGCTGTTGTTTGCGGTTATGGCGACGTAGGTAAAGGTTCGGCAGATTCACTGCGTAACTCTGGTGTGCGTGTTATCGTTACCGAAATTGATCCTATCTGTGCTTTACAAGCTGCAATGGAAGGCTTTGAAGTTAAGAAACTGGGCACTGCCATTACTGAAGCTGATATTGTGGTTACTGCTACTGGTAACAAAAATATCGTTCGTGAGCAACACTTCCGTGCTTTGAAAGATAAAGCTATCGTTTGTAACATCGGTCACTTTGACAATGAGATTGACATGGCCTGGTTAAACGGTGCTTATGGCAATACTAAAGTTGAAATTAAACCACAGGTTGATAAATACACCATTGAAGGTAAAGACGTAATCGTATTAGCCGAAGGTCGTTTGGTTAACTTAGGTTGCGCTACCGGTCACCCAAGCTTTGTGATGAGTAACTCGTTCACCAACCAAACTTTAGCACAATTGGAGCTTTGGACAAACGGCGCTGCCTACGAAAACAAAGTTTACACCCTGCCAAAACATCTTGACGAAAAAGTAGCCCGCTTACACCTTGCTAAAATTGGTGTTGAGCTGGAAGTACTTGACCAGGATCAGGCCGAGTACATTGGCGTAACTGTTGAAGGTCCGTTTAAACCGGAGTACTACAGGTACTAAATTTAGGTTAAAGGTTAAAGGCGAAAGGTTTTTTGCTTTGACAATATGAGAGGCATGGTTTTAAAAATCATGCCTTTTTTTATTTTTAATAACCCTGCCGATAGCGCAAGTCTTGTGTGGTGGATGGTGTAGGGCTGACTTGTGCTTTATTTGCAAAAAGGCTAAATATAGGTTCTTAATGGAAGGCACTTTTAGTGCAAAAATTTTTCTATTCGTAACAAATAACTGAGAAATCCGTATCAGTAGATGTGATATGATATAAATGAGATAAATGTAACAAATGTGATACAGTTTACTAAAATTCATATTATATTTACAATTCAATAACGGGTATCTACACCCGGATTTGTGATAAGGTTTAGGTTTAAAGCCCCATGCAGCGAGTGCTATGGGGCTTTTATTTTATCCCACGCTCTTAACTTTTTTTAACAAATGCCCAGGTTGCTTTGCCTTAACTTTGATTATAAATCTAAACTATTATGCATATCAAAACGTTTTTTACGTGTTTGTTGGTTGTTTTATTGAAATGCGCTTGCTATGGTCAGCAAACCGCTCCAGTATATTCGCTAACTAAACCCGAAAACTGGCATACCGAAACCTTTGCGCTTCCTCCGCAGTTTGCAAATAGCTTGCCTTTTAAAGGTACCGAGGATATTCGCTTTTCACCTGACTGGGCAAAAAAGGGAGCGGAGGGTTACTGGACTTATGCGTTTTTATGGATAATTAACCCCAAGGCCGCTTTTACCAAAACTCAACTTGAAAAATACATGTGCGATTATTATACGGGCCTGATAAAGGCCAATTTAAAAGAAGCAAAAATTGATACCGCGATTGCTGCACCCGTAAAAGTAAAACTTCAAAATATTAAAGCAGGTGAGACAGATATTCAGACTTTTGAAGGCAAAGCAGAAATGACCGATTATATGACACAAGATCCGTTGATCCTTAACTTCCGGATCCACGTTGAAAAAGCGAAACCCGGCAGTGATGTTACCGTAGTTTATTTTGAGGCATCACCGCAACCATACAAACATAAAGTTTGGGTGCAGTTGGATGAGCTTAATAAAAGTTTATAAACATAGAAGGAAGACTTGCGAAGTTTCTAAAACTTCGTAAGTCTGTGTATTTGGAACTGCTAACTGCCACTGCAAACCGCCAACTGAACTCAGGGCGCTTCGCTAAATTCTTCATCCACACTTTCGCGCAGATCATATAACAGCCATTGCTTACCTGCAATCGACCTTGTTTTTGATTGCAGTAGTTTAATGAAATCATTAACGCCTACAGGTTCGTTGCCGTTGCCATGGATAAGCACAATACTGCCGTTTGGCGGTTGCTGACCTTTGGCCAGCCAGGCATCAGTACCAACCGGGATCAGGCCGAAATTGGTGATCTGGTATACCAGCTGCTGATCAGACACGAGACCGGGGAAGCGGAAAAATACTGACGGCAACAAGCCGTTTCGCAGCATGGCTTGCTCTGTTTCCAGTACTTCGTAATTGATGTCTGTACCTGGCTCCAGCAAAAAGTTTTCTTTAAGCGGGGCTTTCAGGCTTACCCTATGATTGAAGGAATGGTTGATCCAGGTGATGTAGATCTCATGGTTGGCCTGCATTTGTTTAAGCCAGGCCAGATCCTGCGGGTGCTGACGCATCCAGATACCGGTTACCGAAAGCGCGATAGGAACCGGGCGCTCCACCTTTTTAAATTCGGTAAAAATATCAGTGAAAATGCGCTTATCCAGCGGGCGGTGCGATGGGCATAGATCGGCAGTGAGGCTGATGCCTGTTTGTTTGGGGATACCGCTTTCGATCCCAGCATCCTGAATATTGATCGACTGTTTTTCGGCTTTACTGAGCGCTTTTTGATAGGGCGTACTTTTAAAAAACTCACGCGCCTGCTCCATCGTCATGGGCTTGATCTGGTAAAAACTGCTTTCATTTATTTTAGTTTCCAGCGTTTGCGGGTTCACCATCAACAGGTAATTACGGCCCTCGTTATCAAAGCGGCGAAGGATCATCCAATCCTGCGGATAATTGTGTGCCCAACCGTAGTAAACTTTATATTTCTCTATTCTGCGGTAGATGGTTTGTGCTGATGCCTTATTAATAAAGACAACGAAGCAGAAAAATAGGGTAGGTATTAATTTAATTACTGTTTTGTTCATGAGGTTTTGCATTCCAGTTTTTTCCGGTAACAAAAGTAGCGGCGACTAATATCAGCATAAAAACAATCACAACAACTGGTGTATAAAGCTTTACATTTTTAACAATTAATGAATAATCTTTTAGTCGGCTTTCTATATCGGGTGTAGCCTTTGGTAAAGCTGATAGGGAAGGTGGAACTGTCCACCCTGGTTGCGGTAGGTTTTTTATGAATATCGACAAAGGATATAACCAAACAAGCAATAGGAAGTTGCTTGTTACGAGTATCAGGTTTTGGAATCGCCGTTTATACCCTGCAAGTCCTTCCTTGATAAGATAAATTAGTGTTAAGAGCAAGCTCGAAATCGGCAATATGAGGGTTGAGGGAGCCATAATAAAATAACTATCATGCAACTGAACGTCGATGATTGTCTTGTTCGTTAACAATTTTAAAGTCAGCCATGTTGTCGCGATGGTGGTGACTACTATCAATAACTCAATAACAATTTGTTTAGGCTTCATGACCTAAAGTTAAATATATCGGGCATTTTATCTAAATGATATATAACTTTGAAATATGACCCGTCTATCTGTCAATATCAACAAAATAGCCACGCTGCGTAATTCGCGCGGTGGTAATAATCCTGACCTGATCCAGGTTGCCAAAGATTGCGAACGTTTTGGTGCGCAGGGAATAACCGTACATCCACGGCCCGATGAACGCCACATCCGTTATAACGATGTATTTGAGCTCAAGAAAATCGTCACTACCGAGTTTAATATCGAGGGTAATTGCCAGGAGCAAAAATTTATCGATCTGGTGCTGGCTAATAAGCCCGAGCAGGTTACTCTGGTACCCGATGTTTTGGGACAGATCACCTCAAATCATGGCTGGGATACCATCACCAACTATCATTATTTAAAAGATATGATAGCGGTATTTAAAGATGCCGGCATCCGGGTTTCTATTTTTGTTGACCCTATCCCTGCAATGGTTGAAGGGGCCGCCAAAACCGGTACCGATCGTGTAGAGCTTTATACCGAGGGTTATGCCACTCATTTTCCGCAGGGAAAAGAACTGGCTATTGCTCCGTATATTGAGGCAGCAAAAGTGGCGCAACAGGCAGGCTTGGGCCTTAACGCAGGGCACGACCTGGATTTACATAACCTGAAATATTTTGCCGAAAATATACCCGGTCTGCTCGAAGTAAGCATTGGTCATGCCCTGGTTAGCAATGCCTTGTACTATGGTTTAGAAAACACCATCCAAATGTACCTGAGGCAATTATCGTTAACGGATAATGCTTAAGCTACCTGATAATAAGCCACAGCCCGAGCTTAGGTTAATGATATAATAATAGCTGCCCGTGGGTAATGGTTTGCCATTATAGGTGCCGTTAAACGGGTGGCTGTACCCTATGGAGTTAAAAATGTTTTTGCCATACCGGTTAAATATTTTTACGGTTGCCGCCGGATAGTTCTCCATGCCTGCTATCTGCCAGTAATCATTTACGCCATCATTATTGGGGGTAATTACATTGGCAATATTGAGGTTTGAAAGGCCCACGCTTACATCAACCTTTGTGCGGGTGCTTTCACAGGCGTTACTAAAACGGCTTATATAATAGCTCCGGTTGGCGGTAACGTTCACTTTAAATTTACCATTGGGTTCCTCATCAAGCGGAGTAGTACTGGTTTCACTATCATAAAGCCTGTAGGTTGACGTTGCCACCGGGTTACTTACAGGTATTATCGTTTCCCCGGGGCCACATAACTGAAAGCTGCTTATCACCGGCGGATCGAGAACAAGCTCCTGGTTAAGCAGGGTAACGTGGTAAGGTACTGCACAACCATCCGGATCTATGGTGAGGGTATATGTTCCGCCGGGAAGCCCGTCAATATCCAGTGTGTTGCGTATTACCTCCCCGGCCTCATTTGTCCACCTTAATGGTGGTGTAGTACCATTGGTATTAATTAGTTTTAAGTTACTAATGCTTCCGTTGGCTGCATCGCACGATGCATTTACTTTTTGAAGCCCTGAATCATCTACACCGGGATTTGAGCTGGTTAAGGTTACCGGAATAGATTTGGCAAAACAATTTCCGTTATAACATTTGGCGTAATAAGTTCCAACACCAACCCCCTCCAGTTTAGGGCCGCCGGATTGTACCAATTGGTCCTGCTCATTAAACCAGTCAACCCCGATAACATTTTTTAAGTTTTGCAGGGTAATTGATCCGTTATTTTTGAAGCAGGTTGGATTGACTTTGATATAATCGGCGGCAGATGTTGAAATCACCGGCTGGGTATATTCAGACGAGCTGTTATTAAGTGTGGCGTTGGCCACCATTTTTTTATTATGCAGATCGCCGGTAAATTTCCAGTTACCCGCCGCGTCAGCAGTAATTGTGGTAAGGTATTGTACCGGGTTGCAAACCGAGCAGTCTGTATTGTCATTATAAATATAAACGGCAGCTCCGGGCGATGCAGTTCCTGAAAATTCGGCGGCGCTGTTTACAAGCACGTTAATATTAGGGATGGCTGTGCCGCTTGATATAAGGTATGGTGTTGTATTACATGAGATGCTGTTTTTAGCTATAGTAATATTGGTTGACTCGACAGCGTAAAATGCGCCGCCATCATTGCTAAAAATGTTGCCATCATTAATATTGTTATTGCCTATTAAAGCATTGTTGCACTTAAATAATGACATACCCGAATTGCCCTGTATACTACTTTGTTTGTTACGTATAAAAGTGAACCCGTTTACAGATACAAACTGGAATGTTGTAGCGCAGAAATCATTGTCGGTTACCTGCGTGTTGCTTCCCTGAAAGTGTAAAAGAATTGAAGCTCCTCCACGGTTATCCTGGCCGTTTACATCAAGTGAAAGCGAGTTGTTGATAAACCTGTTATCGATCCCGTTCAGGGCTATTGCAGTAGCAAAATAGTTTCTTTCTTTTAAGGCGGAGCCACCCACCAAAGAGTTATCGGCAGTTATGTCAAGTGCGTACCCTAACTCAACAACATTTGTTCCTGATTCATCATAACCAATAAAGTTTGATTGGATATTGATATTATCATTGTTCTTTGAGTCGGTTAACGAGTTGGTACCGCAATAAATACCATAGATGTTATCGCAAAAAACATTTCCTTTATCTGGTGCCCCTATGGTGATGTTGCTACAATCATAAGCCGATATAGCAGTGAAAAGCAGGTTGCCGTTAAAGTTTGTGAGTTTGCTGCTGTAACCTTTTATGCATAAGCCATAGATCTCCACATTAGTAACTTCGGTCATCAACAGGGCAGCTGCTTTAGTGCCGGGGAAGGTATAGCTGATATCGGGTATGATGTAAACCCTGGCGTCACTTTTACCGAGTTTGGCCGTAGGTTGCGTGCTGCCGTCGATAATTAAATTTGACGTAACCTCGGGGAGCTGGGTAAAAAGTGCTATGGTCACGCTACCCGGCAGGTTAAAATTAATAACATCCTGCTGAACTGTACCGTTGGCTGCTGCTTTGGTAAGGGCATCACGCAATGTGCCCGGTCCGGTATCGGCATTACTTGTAACCGTAAATACAGTTGCCATAGCGCGCGAACCGGCCAGTGCCAGGAATAACGTAAACAGCAACAACCGGTGTTTCATGGTTGCGATTTGGGCTTGAATGTTAGTTTATAATTAATTGGCAATAAATTGGTTGATATTGTCCGATAGTAAGTTACGATTTTGTTGGCAATAACGCTACAGTATCAAATGAGTTGTTTGCTTCGCGAGGTCTGGGATTAATTTACCAATTAAAATAAGAGGTGGGAATTCTGGTGGTTACCTTATGATTGACAAGCTCCTCGAATGCAGGTTGCAGCTTTTGCCAGGAATAAAAAGAAAAATCGTGATAAAAAGTAAAACTCGCCTGCCCGTCATGTTTAGGTATTCACAAGCCAAAATGCATTTTTTCCCTGTAAATGCATTGTCAATATCATATTAGCTAATTGTTACTCAATTTGTAAAATCGTACCTTTGCGGTAAATTTAAGAGGGACGATTAATTCATGAAGTTGAATACAACCTATCAGGAGCAGTTTCAGTCGAGGCACATTGCTCCAAGTGCGGCCGACACGGCCAAAATGTTAAAAACCATCGGTGTAAGTACGCTGGATGAATTAATAGGGCAAACAATACCGCAAAAGATCAGGCTTACCAAACCGCTTAACCTGCCCGCAGCAAAAAGCGAGTTCGATTACCTGAACACGTTAAAGCAAACTGCTTCAAAAAACAAAGTTTTCAAGTCGTTCATTGGTAAAGGTTACTATGATGTAATTGTACCCGGCGTTATCCAGCGTAACATTCTTGAAAATCCCGGATGGTATACACAGTATACCCCATACCAGGCCGAAATTGCACAAGGCCGTTTGCAGGCTTTGTTAAATTTCCAAACCATGGTTATTGACCTTACAGGTATGGAGATTGCCAATGCTTCATTGCTTGACGAGGGTACAGCTGCTGCCGAAGCTATGTTTATGCAATACACCTTGCGTAAAAATAACAACGCCAACGTTTTCTTCGTTTCGGAAGAAGTGTTTCCCCAAACTATTGATATCTTAAAAACCCGCTCGGAGCCTTATGGCATTGAGCTAAGAATAGGCGACCACCGTACCGTTGAATTAACCGACGATATGTTTGGCGCCATTGTGCAATACCCTGCAGGTGATGGCGCGGTTTATAACTACGCCGACTTTGCTGCAAAAGGTCACGAAAAAGGTATTAAACTTACCGTTGTTGCCGATATCATGAGTCTTGCCCTGTTAACGCCTCCGGGCGAATGGGGTGCCGACATCGTAGTTGGTTCATCGCAACGTTTTGGTGTGCCAATGGGCTTTGGTGGCCCGCACGCCGCTTTCTTTGCAACTAAAGAAGAATACAAACGCTCTATCCCCGGCCGTATCATCGGTGTTACTATCGATAGTGCAGGTAATTACGCCTTGCGTATGGCCCTGCAAACCCGCGAGCAGCACATCCGCCGTGATAAAGCTACTTCAAATATCTGTACCGCTCAGGCATTATTGGCTATCATGGCCGGTATGTATGCCGTGTATCATGGTCCGGATGGTATTAAAGCGATTGCCGAAAGGATCCACGGGTTAGCGGTATTAACAGCTAAAACTTTAGGTCAGCTTGGTTATGAGCAACTGAACGGATCATACTTTGATACTGTTAAGTTTGATGTAGCACATCTTGCTGGCCCTATCCATTCTGAAGCGTTGAATAATGAGATGAACCTGAACTATGAAGGTTCAATAGTTACTATCTCTATCGACGAAACAACTTCAGTTGAGGATATCAAAACCATTGTAAGGTTTTTTGCCAAAGTAAAAGGCAAAACCATTAATGATGTTGATTTCGACGGTATCAACGCCAATCTTGAAACCGTTATCCCAACCGAGCTTCAGCGTACTTCGGCTTATTTAACGCATAGTCTGTTCAATACCCATAGGTCTGAGCATGAAATGCTGCGTTACATCAAATCATTAGAGGCAAAAGATCTTTCGCTTTGTCACTCGATGATAGCATTAGGTTCATGTACCATGAAACTGAATGCTACTACCGAAATGGTACCTGTTACCTGGGCCGAATTCAGCAAAATTCACCCCTTTGCCCCAACCGATCAGGTTGGCGGTTATATGCAGTTATTTGATGAAATCAATAACTGGTTAAGCGAAATCACCGGTTTTGCAGCCATGAGCTTGCAGCCAAATGCCGGTGCACAGGGCGAATATGCAGGTTTAATGGTTATCCGCGCTTATCATTTGGATAGGGGCGATACCCACCGTAACATTGCTTTGATCCCTTCGTCTGCTCACGGTACCAACCCTGCATCAGCAGCTATGGCTGGTATGAAGATCGTAGTGGTAAAATGTGATGACAATGGTAACATCGATGTTGCCGATATGCGTGCCAAAGCCGAGCAGTATAAAAACGAGCTTTCATGTTTGATGGTTACTTACCCATCAACACATGGTGTGTTTGAAGAAAGCATCATTGAAATCTGCGAAATTATTCATGAAAACGGCGGCCAGGTTTATATGGACGGCGCAAACATGAACGCACAGGTTGGTTTAACAAGTCCGGCTAATATTGGTGCCGACGTTTGTCACCTTAACCTGCATAAAACATTCTGTATCCCTCACGGTGGCGGTGGCCCTGGTATGGGCCCGATCGGTGTTGCAAAACATTTGGTTCCTTATCTGCCCGGTCACGCTGTGGTTGATATCGACAGGGGTAAATCAATACATGCTGTATCTGCAGCGCCATGGGGTTCGGCTTCTATCCTGATCATATCACATGCCTACATCGCTATGATGGGTGCCGAAGGATTGACCAACGCCACACGTTACGCCATCCTGAATGCTAATTACATTAAAACAAGGCTGAAGGAACATTACCCGGTGTTGTACACAGGTGCCAATGGCCGTTGTGCACACGAAATGATACTGGATTGCCGCTCATTTAAATCGGCAGGTATTGAGGTAACTGATATCGCCAAACGCTTAATGGATTATGGTTTCCATGCGCCAACTGTATCTTTCCCGGTAGCTGGTACCGTAATGATTGAGCCAACAGAATCTGAGCCTAAGCATGAGCTTGACCGTTTCTGCGATGCCATGATCTCTATCCGCCATGAAATTGCTGATGTTGTTGATGGTTTATCTGACAAAATTAACAACCCGTTAAAAAATGCGCCTCATACTGTAGCTGTGATTACCGGCAACGAATGGGAGCATCCTTATACCCGTCAAAAAGCGGCATTTCCGCTGCCTTATGTAGCTGCCAATAAATTCTGGCCTTCAGTAGGCAGGGTTAATGACACTTATGGCGATAGAACGCTGATCTGCTCATGCCCTCCACTTGAAGAGTATGAGTTTGAAGAAAGTGTAATAGAATAATCTTCAGCAAACCCCCGCCATTTAGCGGGGGTTTTTGTTTTATGTAAATTATTAAGATATGAGTTTAGATAATTCCGGTAGTAATTCAAAAGTCTCTCCTTTTAGTGGAGATTTAGAGGAGCTTATCGCTCCAACGCCTCAGCCTCCTTATTACGCAGTAATATTTACATCCTTGCGTACTCCTGGTGATGATGGCTATGGAGATATGGCCGTTGAAATGGAGACGCTTGCACGGCAGCAGAAAGGTTTCCTGGGTGTTGAATCGGCCCGTAACAATGTCGGAATAACGGTGTCTTATTGGCAATCGGAAGAGGCGATCAGGAATTGGAAAGCTAATGCCCGCCACCTGTTTGCCCAGCAACAGGGCCGCGATAAATGGTACCAGGCTTATAAGGTACGTATTTGCAAGGTTGAGCGTGATTATACTTTTTAAAATACAATATTCAACGGTTAGTTTTTACATGGAGTTTCCTGTATTCTGATCTTTATTTAATTTTCCTGATTAAAATAAATATCCTCTGTTATGGTTATTTAATTAAGTGTCGCGGAGATATTATTTATAGATTTACAACTAAAGGGAATATAACTTTTTAAATCAAGGCCTCGTATAAAGATACAGCGCTTAAATTATAGATATGAATATTAACAATAAAGCCATTAGTGTATTACTGGTTGATGATGACGAGATAAATAACTTCATCTCCATAAAACTGATAAAGAAAGCTTTACTTAATACGGAAATTATGGCTTGCCTGAACGGGAAATATGCTATTGAGCAACTTTCTGATATTCAGCGTAAAGACCCTAACAAACTGCCAGATTATATTTTACTTGATATTAATATGCCTATTATGAATGGCTGGGAATTTTTGGATGAGTATAAGCGCCTCAACCTCGACCCACTGGGCAAAAGCAAGATCTATATTATCTCATCATCGGTTTTTAGTAACGATATCAATAAAGCACGCTCATACCCACTGGTGAAAGATTTTATCTCCAAACCACTTAACGTTGAAAAAATAAAGGAACTATTTGAGGTTCCTACCGAGCATTAATAAACCGGCTTAACTTTAAAATGATCGCCCTCTGTTTCTACCGTTCCAATAGCAAATGACTTGGAATGGTAAAACAGGCATTTCCAACCTTCGACGGCGGCTTTTTTACCATATTCTTCTCGCAGCATCATTGCTTTGCGGCCGTCCATATCGTATTTAGCTATAAATTTTCTTAGCAACTGCTCCGGTTCAGGAAGCTCATCGCCGCCAAAAAATACTTTTTCGCCTTCCATATCAAACCAAAACACCTGGTGTGCGGGGCAATGACCACCCGAATGTTCATATCTGATGCCTGGTTTAAATTCTCCGTTGCCTTCAATAAAGGTGATCTTAGCGCTGGCCTGTAAAGCTTCAAATATTTCAACATGATATGATGAACCCTTGCCGCTCATGCCAAATTCCCATTCCTGTTTATTGATCACATGCTCGGCCTGCGGAAAGCTCGGCACTAATTTGCCGTTACGCTCAACTACCAAACCGCCCGAATGGTCATAATGCAGGTGCGACATCATTACCAGCGTAACATCATCCGGATCAAAGCCTGCGTTGCGGATGTTTTGGTGCAGCATCAGCTCATCGCGGGTATCTTTAAAGCCAAGGCCAGTGTCCAATACTATCAAATCGGTTTTTGTTTTGATGAGGAAGGGGTTAACGTGGATGAACAACGAAGCCGGACGATCTTTGGGGTTATCAGTTTCCGGGTTGAACGGGATAAATTTCTTGGTTGCATCAACCGAATAAGAGCCTTCACCTAAAGCAAAAAATTCCATAGTAAACGTAGTATCAGATTTTGAATGTAACTTTGGCTCTTTAACAGAGCATAAGTATATTTACTGTTTCAAGCTGCAAAGATATGAATAAACGTTGGGCGCTAAAGGATAATACAAACCATGATGATGTAATAAAATTAGCCGCCGAACTTAATATCGATACCGTTTTAAGTACCATGCTTGTGCAGCGCGGTATCACCACCTTTGAAGATGCCCGCTATTTTTTCAGGCCCGACTACCGGCACCTGCATGACCCCTTCCTGATGAAGGATATGGAGAAGGCCGTCCTGCGCATTGAACAGGCTATAGCAGTGGGCGAAAAGATCATGATCTACGGTGATTATGATGTGGATGGCACTACGGCCGTGGCACTAACCTACAGTTTCTTCAAAAAGCTTTACGATAAAATAGATTATTACATCCCCGACCGCTACAAGGAAGGTTATGGCATTTCGAACCAGGGAATTGATTATGCTGCCGAGCATGGTATAACCCTGATCATAGCGCTTGACTGTGGCATTAAATCAATTGATAAAATTGACTATGCTAATGAAAGAAGCATCGATTTTATTATTTGCGATCACCATTTACCGGGGGCATCTATTCCGAATGCGGTAGCGGTGCTTGACCCTAAACGCGAAGACTGCGAATATCCATACAAAGAATTGTCCGGCTGCGGTATTGGTTTCAAGTTGATCCAGGCCTACGCCGAAAAGAATGATATCCCGGTTGAAGAAGTAAATTGCTATCTCGACCTGGTGGTGATCAGCATCTCCTGTGATATTGTACATATTACTGGCGAAAACAGGGTACTGGCACATTTTGGTCTGCAAAAAATAAATACCGACCCCTGTATAGGCGTTAAAGCCCTGATGGAAATAGCAGGTAGGACCGGGACCTATACTATATCGGATGTAGTGTTTTCGCTTGGTCCGCGCATTAATGCAGCCGGTAGAATAGACGATGCTAAACATGCCGTTGAATTGCTGATAGCTACAGATAAAGACGTTGCCAAAGAAAAAAGTGCTATGATCAATGTGCGCAACACCGAACGGAAAGGGCATGATCTTAACATTACCGACGAAGCGCTTGGCATGATAGAAAATGACGAGGTATTGATTGCCCGTAAATCGACAGTGGTTTTTAATGAAGATTGGCACAAGGGGGTAATTGGTATTGTGGCGTCGCGCCTTACCGAAAAATATTACCGCCCTACTATCGTGCTTACCCGCTCTAACGGGCATGTTGCCGGTTCAGCACGTTCAGTTCTGGGGTATGATCTGTACGAAGCTCTTTGTGGCTGTAAAGATCTGCTGATTCAGTTTGGAGGGCACAAATATGCTGCAGGCTTGACCATGGATCCCGAAAACCTCGAAGCCTTTATTGAAAGGTTTGAAGAAGTGGTAAGTTCTACCATTAAACCAGAACAATTAATTCAGCAAATACAAATTGACGCCGAATTACGTTTAAGCCAGATAGAACCGAAATTTTTCAGGATTTTGAATCAGTTTGCCCCTTTTGGGCCTGAAAATATGGCGCCTGTTTTCATAAGTAAAAATGTGTATGTTAGTAGTAACGCCGGTTTGGTAGGAGGATCGCACATTAAAATGAGCGTAATGCAGGAAGATTCGGCAGTATTTGATTGTATAGCCTTTAATCATGGCCAATACTTGGAGCAGTTACAATCGGGCATGCCGTTCGAGATGTGCTACTCCATAGAAGAAAACGTTTGGCGCGAAAGAAGAACGATTCAGTTAAATGTTAAGGGGATAAGGTTTAGTGATTAGAGATTAGTTTTTAGCTTTGTTAGGGGCGTTGAGGGGGCCGCGTTAGGGATTGTAGTGGAAAGCCCACAGCGCGGGTCGGAATTGAGGGCAGGAAAGGCGAGGACTTGGAACGAAAAGCCCGGGCCGCAGGCAACGCTCAAATTCCTAAATTTGATAGAAAGATAAATTTGATAATCAATATCTATAATTACATCATTATAAGGAACAAAGCGGCCTTAAACTATACTGAGCGGCGCTGCCAATCGGGGATTGCTTCGTGCCTCGCAATGACGGGAAAAAGATATATCATATCAGGGTAATCCATGAATCCCATAAATCATGGTTCAGACAAATAATGATACTAAGAGCAGATAATTTAGTTAAAAAATACAAGCAGCGCACCGTTGTTAACGATGTATCGTTTGATGTGGCGCAGGGCGAAATTGTTGGTTTGCTTGGGCCCAATGGCGCAGGCAAAACTACATCGTTTTATATGATAGTAGGTTTGATAAAACCTAACGAAGGCACTATCCACCTGGATAATCAGGATATAACCCAGGACCCGATGTACCGTCGCGCACAAAAAGGCATAGGTTACCTGGCGCAGGAAGCATCGGTGTTCAGGAAGCTTTCGGTTGAGGATAATATCAAGGCTGTACTGGAAATGGGAGATATGTCTAAAGAAAAGCAAAGAGATAAGCTGGAAGAGTTGATCGATGAATTCAGCTTACATAAGGTAAGGAAAAATAGGGGCGACCTGCTATCGGGTGGTGAACGGCGTCGTACGGAAATTGCCCGTGCTTTAGCTGCAGAACCTAATTTTATCCTGCTTGATGAGCCTTTTGCTGGTGTTGACCCGATTGCGGTTGAAGAGATTCAGGCGATGGTGGTTAAGTTACGTACCCGCAATATAGGTATCCTGATTACCGACCATAATGTACAGGAAACACTGTCAATAACCGACCGTGCCTACCTGCTTTTTGAAGGTAAAATATTAGAATCGGGCTTCCCCGAGGTATTGGCTGAGAATGAAATGGTGAGGAAAGTGTATCTTGGGTCGAACTTTGTGCTTAAACGAAAGGTTTTTCCTCAATAACAACCCTATGACCCTCTTTAACTCCGTATTTACCTGGTTCATGAAAAAGCGTATCCACCAGATAGAGCTTTTTATGAAATACCCGAATGAAGTGCAGGAAGAATGGTTTGAACAACTGGTTTCGGTTGCCGAAAATACGGAGTGGGGCAAAAAACATCATTATAAAAGTATCGAGAACCTGGGCCAGTTTAAGGAGCGGGTCCCTATACAAAACTACGATACCTTAAAGCCCTTTATTGAGCGGATGCTCAAGGGCGAAAAAAATGTGTTGTGGCCTTCGGAGATCCGCTGGTTTGCCAAATCATCGGGCACCACCAGCGACAGGAGCAAGTTTATCCCGGTAAGCGAGGAAGCACTTGAAGAATGCCACTTTAAAGGCGGCAAAGATTTGCTTACCATTTATTTTAATAACCAGCCTAACCCCCGCATGTTTACGGGAAAGATCTTAACGCTTGGCGGCAGCCACCAGATCAGTCAGCTAAGTCAGGATACTTCATTCGGTGATCTTTCGGCGGTGATCATGAAAAATCTGCCTTACTGGGCCGAGTTTCATCGCACACCGCATTTGGATATCGCTTTACTCGAAAATTTTGAGGAAAAGATAGAAAAGATAGCCCACGCTACCAAGGATGTGAACGTTACCAGTATCAGTGGTGTACCCACCTGGAACCTGGTGTTGTTTAAACGCATCCTGGAGATAACCGGCAAAAAGAACTTATTGGAAGTTTGGCCTAACCTGGAAATGTACTTTCATGGCGCGGTAAACTTTACACCTTACCGCGAGCAGTTTAAAAAACTGATTCCGAACGAGGAAATGTACTACCTCGAAAATTATAATGCATCTGAAGGCTTTTTTGGTATACAGGATACCAAAGAACCCGGCGATATGCTGCTGATGCTGGACTATGGTATTTTTTACGAGTTTTTACCACTGGAAAACCTGCACGACGAAAATCCTGCAACGCTAACGCTTGATGAGGTTGAGTTGAATAAAAATTACGCGCTTATTATTTCAACCAACGCCGGTTTATGGCGGTACATGATAGGGGATACCATTAAGTTTTCATCGCTTTCGCCATTCAGGATCCAGATCACTGGCAGGACAAAACATTTTATTAATGCCTTTGGCGAGGAGGTGATCATTGATAATGCCGAGCGTGCACTGGAGGAAGCTTGTACGCAAACGGGTGCTGTGATCAGGGAATATACTGCTGCGCCCGTCTATTTTAACGGCGATGACTGCGGTGCTCATGAATGGATCATTGAGTTTGAAAAGAGACCAGCCGAGTTTGAACGTTTTGTTGACCTGCTGGATGAAACCCTGCGCCGTATCAATTCAGACTATGACGCCAAACGTTTCAAAGACCTTGCCCTGCGCCGCCCGATAGTTCGTCGCGCGCCTGATGGCACTTTCTTTAACTGGATGCGGGAAAAGGGAAAGTTGGGAGGTCAGCATAAAGTACCACGCCTGGCAAATGACCGGGAGTATGTTGATGGTATTTTGAAGATGATGGAGCTGGTAGGGGTTCAGAGGCAGGACTACAAGAATTAAGAAGCAAGAAGAAAGGAATTAAAAAGATACGCCGACGCCTTGGTCTGACGGGGTAGCAGGCCGGAAGCCTTGGGATAGTTACTACTCGGTTGGAGCTGAGCGCTGGCGAAGAAAAAAATAGAATAAATAAGAAAAGCAGACGCTCGGCTCCAGCCGAGTGTCGACTATCAAGCGGCCTCCCGGCCGATCGAGCGGGTATATACAATTCAAAAATTAAAATCTATGTCATTGCGAGGAGCAGCCTGGACAGAAGCATTGGGGCGACGTGGCAATCTCGTCGTCATGCCCGTGAGATATGCAAAGCCGCTAAGCATAGCTACGAGATTGCCGCGCTATCGCTCGCAATGACATGTTTTTATTAAATGTCAGTTGTTATTGCGCTACACAAGCCTCCCAAATCTTCACTGCCTCCACAGCCTCTTTCACATCATGCGCCCTTAAAATATTCGCCCCTTTCATGAGCGCAATGGTATTCAAAACAGTAGTACCATTCAAAGCTTCAGCAGCAGTATTGCCCAACAAACCATAGATCATCCTTTTACGGGAGATGCCGGCAAGTATAGGCAAACCCAGCAGATCAAATTCATTCATACGGTTCATTAACGTATAGCTGTGTTCCGATTTTTTTGCAAATCCAAAGCCAGGGTCAAGGATTACATCATGAACGCCAAGGCGTTTGAGCTCGCTGTACTTAGCTACAAAATAATCAAACACTTCGCCAAATACATCATCATATTCGGCCAGTTGGTTCATGGTTTGCGGGGTGCCTTTCATATGCATCAGGATATAGGGCACATTTAAGCGGGCAACCGTACTAAACATATCAGTATCAAGCATACCACCCGAAATATCGTTGATGATATGTGCGCCGCCTTTAATAGCAGCTTCGGCAACACCGGCGCGGAAAGTATCTATCGACATAATAGCTTCCGGGAATTGGGCGGCAATGGCTTCAACAACAGGCAATAACCTGTCCGTTTCTTCCTGTGCCGAAATATCGACAGCTCCGGGGCGCGACGAATATGCGCCGATATCCAGAAATGTTGCACCATTGGCCAGCATTTTTTGTGCCTGAAGCAGGGCTTCATCAACGCCGGGTTTACGGCTATCAGCAAAAAACGAATCGGGGGTAATATTGATGATGCCCATCACCCCGGGCGATGAAAGATCTAACAATCGGCCACCTGCATTGATAGTAACTTTTTTACGGAAAAATGTATCTTTTACCACGGTTAGTTGGGTGTTGTAAAGTTTGAATGTGGTAAAGTTAATTAACTTTGTAAGCACGGGCTTCACAACCCTGCAACATTTAAACTTTACAACATTCAAACACATCATCTTTTGACTAATACAGCAGCAGAATACGAAGGCGTAATTAATATATGTAAAGGCCTTTTCATGAAAAAGACCCGCGACTACGGCACCGCATGGCGTATCCTCCGTCCGCAATCCATTACCGATCAGATTTTTATCAAAGCTCAACGCATCCGTACGCTTGAAGAGAAAAAAATATCCAAAGTGGGTGACGACATCACCGGCGAATACATCGGCATTGTTAACTATTGCGTAATAGCCATGATGCAGCTGGAATGCGGCCCGGAAATGTCGACCGAACTTAATCCGGATCATGTAAGCGAAATGTTTGATGCAAAGGTAAACGAGACCAAAGAGTTGATGTTTGCCAAAAATCATGATTACGGCGAAGCCTGGCGCGATATGCGGATCAGTTCATTGACCGATCTGATATTGATGAAACTGCTGCGTGTAAAACAGATAGAAGATAATCAGGGCCTTACCGAAGCATCAGAAGGCGTGAAAGCCAATTACCAGGATATGCTGAACTATGCCGTTTTTGCGCTGATTAAGCTCAATGTTCATCATAGTAAATAAAACGCTTTATTAATTATAAAACTTAAGTCCATCTGCCGGTTGGCGGAGGAGATTTAGAGGGGGCTTATGAAAAATACATCATCAAACAGTGCCGTTATATGGATTCCCCGCTTATTGGTGGGCTTACTGTTTATATTTTCGGGAGCGATCAAGGCTAATGACCCGCTTGGTTTTTCGTACAAGCTGGTTGAATATTTTGAGGTTTTTCATATTACCTTTCTTAACGGTCTGGCTCTCACCATGGCTATTGTGCTATGTGCACTTGAAATGCTGCTGGGTTTTGCCTTGCTTATAGGTGCACGGGCGGTTAAAGTAGCCTGGGGGTTGTTGTTGCTGATTATCTTTTTTGGCTTCTTAACTTTTTATTCGGCATTTTTTAAAGTGGTGCAAACCTGTGGTTGCTTTGGCGATGCTATTCCTTTAACGCCATGGCAGTCGTTCAGTAAGGATATGGTGCTGCTGGCTTTGGTGCTGATATTGTTTGTTAAGCGTAATCAGATCACTCCTTTGTTCAACGCAAAGGTTGGCGATAAATGGTTGATCTGTGCTGCCCTTGTTTCGGTAGGCTTTGGCGTATACACCTATAACTTTTCGCCGATTATTGATTTTCTGCCGTACAAAATAGGCGCTAACCTGCCCGATGAAATGAAAATTCCGCCGGGTGCCCCGCTTGATGAATTTGAGTTGACCTATCACCTTAAAAATAAAAAGACAGGCGCCACCAAGGTGATGAATGATAAAGAATATCTTAAATCCAATATCTGGAAAGATGCCGACTGGGAAGTTGTCGGCGATCCGGAAAATCGCCTGGTGAAAAAAGGATATGAGCCCAAAATCCGTGACCTGGCTATCCAGGATGCGCAACGGAACGATTATACCAAGGAGTTGCTTTCGAGCCCTTTTTATAGCCTGTTCATTGTCGCTTATGATTTGAGCGAGACGGATAAGGATGCCATCAATCGCTTAAACGCGCTGGCCATTAATCTTACTGATAATTATAACATCCGTACCATATTGCTTACGTCAAATTCGGCAGCCGACGCAACAGCTTTTGCAAAGGAACATAAATTGATCAGCGAGATCTTTTATGCTGATGGTGTTCCGCTGAAATCAATGGTGCGTTCTAACCCGGGAGTTTTGCTGATGAAGAATGGCACCGTGGTTAACAAATGGCATTATCATTCGGTACCTAAGTATGAGGACATCGTAAAACAATATTTGCAGAAACAATAAAATGATCCCCTACCTGCTTCGCAAATTAGTATACGGACTGGCAGTGATGCTGGGGGTAGTGGTTGTTGTTTTTTTTCTGTTCAATATCCTGCCTGTCGACCCGGCCCGTATGACCCAGGGCCAGCGTGCCGATGTGCAATCATTACAGGCAGTACGTAAAGAGTTCGGGCTGGATAAGCCGGTTCCTGTGCAGTTTGCCTATTACCTGAATGACCTTTCGCCTTTGGGTATCCATCTTAATACAGCTGACGAGCAACAGCGCTACGGCTATGTAAAACTGTTCCCGGTGAGCAAAAGTAAGGTGTTGGCGCTGAAATGGCCTTATCTGAGGCGTTCATACCAAACCCGCAAGGATGTGGCTTCATTGCTGATAGAGGTAATCCCTAATACATTAGTGCTTGCCGCCGCGGCCATGGTCTTCGCTATCATTATCGGCGTATTTTTAGGTGTGATGAGTGCGGTAAATAAAGATACCTGGATTGATAAGCTGGCGCTGAGTTTTTCAACGCTCGGTATTTCGGCCCCGTCTTTTTTTGCGGGGATCATCATTGCCTGGATCTTTGGCTTTGTGCTAAGCAATTACACACATTTAAATACGTCGGGCAGTTTGTATAGTTATGATCCTTTTAAAGGCGAAGTGATCACTCTTAAAAACCTTGTATTGCCGGTTATTACTTTGGGCTTACGGCCGTTGGCAATCATTGTGCAGCTTACCCGTAATGCTATGTTGGATGTATTAGGACAGGACTATATCCGTACAGCCAAGGCAAAGGGATTGAGTAACCGGACAATCATTTATCGCCATGCGCTAAAAAATGCTATGAACCCGGTTATTACCGCTATAGCCAACTGGTTTGCATCGCTGCTGGCAGGTTCATTTTTTGTGGAATACATTTTTGGTTACAACGGATTAGGCAAAGCTACTGTAGATGCGCTGGAAATGTCGGATTTTCCGGTGGTGATGGGCTCTATATTGTTTATCGCGTTTATATTTGTGGTGATCAGTATCCTGGTGGATGTAATTTATGTTTGGATTGATCCGCGGGTAAAATTAAGCTGAAGAAATTTTTATGAAATACTTTATTGTGGGCTTTATGGGCTGTGGTAAAACAACCTGGAGCCGCAAACTGGCCGCCAAATGGGGCTACGAATTTATTGATCTCGACCATGTGCTCGAGGCTAAAGCAGGCATGAGCATAGCCGAATATTTTTCATCGTTTGGCGAAGATGCCTTCCGTAAGCTGGAATCGCAGGTGCTGAAGGAAACTGATTATCATGAAAATACAGTGGTATCAACTGGTGGCGGTTTACCCTGCTTTTTTGACCATATGGATTGGATGAACGCCAATGGCAAAACCTTGTATATAAAATTATCGCCCAAAACACTTGCCGACCGGCTGGAGAACAGCAAAACTATTCGTCCGGTGTTGCAAGGCAAAAAGGGCGATGAACTGGTTGAATTTATAACCGGCAAACTGGCCGAGCGTGAAGGCTTTTACCTGCGGGCAAGTAATATTGTTGAAGGGATAGATATGTCGGTTGAGAAGCTGGAGGAGGCGCTGGGGGTATAGTTAATCTCCTCCATGTCATTGCGAGGAGCGACAGGATGGAGCGCTGGGGCGACGTGGCAATCTCGTAGCCATGCATAAATGCCTTGCAAGTACGCTCTGCATCCGACGAGATTGCCACGCTGCGCTCGCAATGACATGAGTTTTATATTTAGCTATCCTACCTCAAATAAACTGCATCCTCTTCTGCGTCTTCCTCTTCAAGTACTACGTCAACATGCTCTTTAATAACGGTTGAAAGGGCTACTCCTGCAAAATCTGTAGTAATAGGGAAACTTTTGTGATTGCGGTCAACCAAAACAGCGGTACGCAGCTTTTTCAACGGTACATCTAAAAATACACCAAAGCCATAGGCAAGTGTTTTGCCGCTGTTCAGCACGTCATCAACCAGTATCACTACTTTGTTGCTGCATTCTTCAACCTCAAAATCAATACTGGCGCTTAAGCTGCTGCTTTGTTTTTCAAGTTCGATGGTAAGTATGCGGCTTTTAAAAGGTGCAATGCCGTCAAGAATGGTTTTCAGGCGTTCGGCAATATGGTTTCCGCGCGGCAGTATGCCCGCTATCAGTATTTCATCCTCTTCAAAATTGTCCTCCAGTATCTGGTAGGCCATCCTGTCGAGCTTTTGCTGGATCTGTTGCTTATTTAATATGAGAAGCTTTTTATCAGGCATTTTTTTCGGCGTTATTTGGCGCTCCTTTTTAAAGAGCTTTTATGCGGTGGCAGGATCTAACCATAATAAGTTTAATCCATATTGCGTCTTCGGGAGAAGGGGCCGCACGTCTCAAATTTATATAAATAAAACTTACTTAGCGTAAGGGAAAAACACAAAGTTTGCGCCCTCGGGCACCACAACAAAAACGCACATATATTGATATGGGTCTTTGTAGCTATTAACAAAGCGTTCTTTCAATACAGGCTTTATAACGTCACGTTGTACAAACTCTTCCAGCGTAGAAGCATGAATGCTCCATTCGGAATTTAAGTCGTGGCGGTCAAGTATCAGTTCGCCCAAACTTAGTTCATGCTGATGGGCAATAAAAATAGGGTAAGACGAAAGACCTTCATTGATAATCTCTTCGGCTACCTCTTTAATTGATTCGTTAAAATATTTCAGGTCGCGCTCCAAACTTATCAGCGGACTATCAGCCGCCGGTTTGTTGCGTTCACTTCCTTCATTAAGCAGTTCTTCAGGGTTCATGACCGTTGATTTTTTTGATTCCGATGATTTCGTTGATTTTTTTTGCTTTGTGATTTCACCGATTATCAGATGATTACACCGATTTGTTTTTTGTGATTGTATTAATTCTTAAACGTCATAGCTATGAACTATTAGCCATGAACTAAGAACAACTAACCTCTTAACACCAGCAACACCACATTCTCCACGTGTTGTGTATGCGGGAACATATCTACCGGCTGGATCTTTACGGTATCGTATTTCTCCTTTAGTACCAGCAGGTCGCGGGCCTGGGTGGCGGCGTTGCAGCTTACGTAAACAATTTTAGGTGCTTCGATTTCCATAAGGCGGGCCACTACGTCCGGGTGCATGCCTGCACGCGGCGGATCGGTTATGATAACATCCGGTTTACCGTGTTCGGCCACGAAACCAGCTACCAGTACGTCTTTCATATCACCCGCGTAAAACTTGGTGTTGGTGATATTGTTGATGGCCGAGTTTACTTTGGCATCTTCAATTGCAGTTGGTACATATTCAACGCCCACAACCTCGCGCACGTGACCGGCAACAAAGTTGGCAATGGTACCGGCGCCGGTATAAAGGTCATATACCAGCTCATCGCCTTTAAATTCGGCAAAATCGCGGGTTATTTCATACAGGCGAAGTGCTTGTACCGAGTTAGTTTGGTAAAATGACTTAGGCCCTATACGGAACTTGATGCCATTCATTTCTTCGTGGATATATTCAGGTCCTTTAAAGGCTATAACATCCTGGTCAAAAATGGTATCGTTCTTTTTCTGGTTTACGATGTAAAGCAATGAGGTTATCTCCGGGAAACGGGCATCGACATGGCTCATCAGTTTATCGATCTCGTCTTGCTCAGCATAAGCAAAAACCACAATTACCATGATCTCGCCGGTTGATGAGGTACGCACAACCAAATTGCGGAGCATGCCGCTGTGATTACGCAGATCATAATAAGTATATCCCTGCTGTATAGTAAAATCGCGGATTTCATTACGCAGACTGTTGGATGGTTCGGCTTGTAAATAACAATGGTTTACATCCAGTATTTTATCAAAACGGCCGGGGATATGAAAACCCAGGGCATTCATGTTCAGGGTACCGTCTTCCTTGTTTTCGCCATCGTAAAGCCAGCGTTTGTTAGAGAAGGTAAACTCAAGTTTATTGCGGTAATACCTGTCGGCAGGAGAAGGGACGATTGGCATGATACCATCAACGTTGATCTTAGCTAAACGACTTAAGGCATCAACAACCGATTTTTGTTTGAATTTAAGCTGGGCCTCGTAAGTCATATGCTGCCATTTGCAGCCCCCGCAGGTGCCGAAGTGTTCGCAAAAAGCAGTTGTACGGTATTCAGAAGCTTGTTTTAACTCAGTGATCTTACCCTCGCCGAAGTTTTTTTTACTCCGGTACACTTGTACATCGGCAATATCGCCGGGTACGGCCTTATCCACAAAAAGAACAAAATCATCTGCTTTGCCTACGCCTTTGCCTTCTTCGGCAATATCAATGATCTGTACGTTCTCAAAAAACTTTGGTTTGTTAGCTTTACTCATCAGGCTGCAAAGTTAACCCTATTTATTTAATCCTGAAAATGGGAGGGAAGAAGCAAAAGAAAGCCGTTCGCCTTTTAAAGGCGTTACGATACTAAAGCAAGCTTTTTAAACAAATAAGCTTAGCAGATATTTAACCATATCGGTGGTATCGATATCTTCTATCTCAAATTGCTCATCAATCAGGTCTGAAAGTTCTGTTAGTTCGCGGCTCATAAACAAAAAATTACTATGCTAACATAGTAATTTTTAAACTAAAAACCAAATCGGTATAAGGTTTAATTGTAATCAGCAAAGATTTCTGAAACCGTTGCTGATTAGTGCAGGTGATAAATTAGTTTTTATCCCAGTTTATTTTGCGCGAAAAATACATCAATACTGCTATGATGATGAACAGGGCAATACTGCCAACCATTAAAGCAAGATCTTCCAACTGAATAATGACGAAGATGAACGCATAAAATACTGCTAAAATAAAAGCGAACAGTACCGCTGCCTTTCCGTTTTTTAATAAGGACGATATAAATACAGATATCAGCGCTATTGTTGATATAGAGGCAATCAGGTAAGCCATGTTATAACCAACCTGCTCCGAAAAGGATAGCAACAGGGTATAGTAAATAACCATAGCCGCGCCGATGAGTATGTAATTGAACATATGTATCGGCTGTTTGCGGATAATCTCAGTTAAAAACAAAGAGATAAAAGTGAGCAGGATAATAAATATGGCATATTTGCTGGTACGCATCGTTTTCTGGTACTGATCAACCGGGAGGCGAAGTTTTACGCCAAAGGTAGCATCCGCAAGTTTCTTGTCGTTATCCAATGTTCTTTGTGCACCTGCCCATTGCTGCGGAAAAGGCCTGTTATAGTACATCATCCGCCAGCCGGCGCTGAAGCCGCCGGTATCAACTTTAGCATCATCGGGCAGGTAATTGCCATCAAAGCTGGGGCTACTCCAGTTGCCATTTACCTGCACATCGGTAGTTTTGCCAAGTTGCAGAAAACTTAGTCCTTCACTGCCTTTTAAATCAAGTGTGTAATCAAAAGGTATTTCACTATCACTTACAGATGAAAGATCGACAGGGGCCTGCAAGCCATTCCCAAACACCGATTCAAACGAAGGTTCGACATTGAGGGTAGGATGATTTGTTTTTATAACCGGGTTGCTTTTTAAACCTTTCAGATCGCTCACACTAAACTCAAACCTGGCTTTGTTTAAAAGGAGCTGGTTTAAATTTATTCCCAGCGATGAAAGATTAAGTTTGGCAAAATTGCCGCTTACTTTTACCTGGGTATTATATACAGCCACATCAAAAATACCACGATGCCGCAGTTGTGTTTTAAGATCCGCCTTAATGTGCAGGTTATCGGGTAGTATGTACAGGTTTTCTATAGGTTCCTGCTTCGTGGTGTCGGTCATATTTATGCCTTTTTTATAGGGTATAACCAATACCGGGCCTTTGATGATCTGGCTGGCCGACCAGCTGTCTGATATTTCTTTGGTCGTTTTATCCTGTGTGCCGGCGCGTTCAGTTACAAGGTTTTGGATAAAGGCCGAAGGAATTAACAGCAAAAGCGCTAATACCCCAATAAAGACCAATTTAAAAGTTGCCGACTCCTTGAGCCAGCCTGTTGTTGTTTGTTTTGGAAATTGTTCCCCGATCATGATTGTTTAGATATAAAGTACTTTGTATTTCAAAGTTCATAATGAAAAATAAAGGCTTTTGCTAAGCCCAGGACAAATATAACATAAAGTACTTTGTATTTCAAAGTATATGTTCTGTTTTTTATTTGCAAATCGCAATGTCAATAATGTTGGGTTATCATTTTTTGATAGTTTTATACCTGATGAAGAAGACCGATGAATATATGCTGAACCGAATTAAATGGAAAGCTGGCAGGCATGGGATTTATAAAAGATCAAACGGATACACATTTTTCTTCGATGAGCTTCCTGAATCAATAAAAGGGCACTTAAAAACGGATCTTAAAGAATATTTAAGTGGCATTCCCGTAATTTTCTTTTCTAAACCATCAAATCAATGGACTTTGCTTTGCACCAAATGTGTTGTCGGGTATTCGGGTGAAAGAGTGTTCTGTATTGATTTTGAGGATATATTTGAGATTGAAACCTATCCGTTTTGGATAACAAAGAAGAGTAAATTAGATTGGGATGAATTGACAATATCAGATAAAAAAAGCAACAGGTATGTGTTTCATACCTACGATGGTTATGACCATAATTTGTTGCATAATATTTTATTAATGTGCTGCCAATTAGTTGCCTAAACCGAAACTGCAGCCTTAACCAAATAAGGCAAAATCTCTTTCTGGAAAGAAACGAAATTTTTCCGCACGTCCGAATCACTTACCGAGGTAAAGGCGAAGCTGAACACGATGCTTTTGCTGCACTTGATCAGGAAGCGTAAGCGTTGCTGGTAAGTTTCATGCTTGCGGATGCCCGGTAACTGGATAAACGATGCCATTAGCAATTCTTCCAGCTCGTTGGAGAGGTTTTTTAAAAAATCCTGTGAATTGGTTGATTCGCGGATAAAGTCCCAACCGATAAACTCGTTACAAACGGTGTAGGAGAGGCGGCAGGTTTTCATGATGAGGTTGTTGAGATAAGCCTCTTCATCAATATCGTTTGAATTGACTTGTACCAGGTCATCAACACTGGCTTTGATGTAATCCATCAGCAGCACGTGTAACACGGCCTCTTTGCTGTCGAAGTATTTATAAATAGTTGCCTTGGCAATTTTAGCCTTTTTGGCAATTTCATTAACACTGGTTTTATGGTACCCGAATTTGCGGAAAAGTTCCTGTGCCGCCCGCTTAATACTATCTTTTATTTTATCGGCTTCCATTAATTAGTTACTTGAATTTCAAACTGGGTAACGGCTACCCTATATGATCTTAATGCCTTTGTTGCCGGGGCTTTTACCGGTGTGCCATCTTCAAGGCTAAACTTTGAGCCGCTGCAGGGGTCGGTTACTGTAAAGCCCGTATTATCAATTGTTACCGCACATTTTTTTTCAGGCTGATAGCTGCTACACCTGTCGTAAGCTGCATAAGTGCCATTCACTTTACGGTAAATGATTAATCCGGCCACACCATAACCATTAATCGCAACTGCACCGCCCGAAACATTTAATGGGCTCAATGCCGGTGTACCCAATGCAGCCTGGAAATTTACAGGTACACTTGGTACGTTATCAGTTGATTTTCCGCACGAAAAACAACTGATAGCCACCAATAATATTATAGCGAGTTTCCTCATAACATTTCTGTTTGGAACTGTTTAAGGAAACGTACGTCGTTCTCTGAGAACAGGCGCAGATCGCGGATCACATATTTTAGGTTAGCGATACGTTCCATACCCATACCAAATGCAAAGCCTGTATATTTTTTGCTGTCGATACCGCAGTTTTCTAAAACGTTAGGGTCAACCATGCCGCAGCCTAAAATTTCTACCCAGCCGCTGTGCTTACACATGTTACAACCGGCACCACCGCAAATGGTACATGAAATATCCATCTCGGCTGATGGCTCTGTGAATGGGAAATATGACGGACGGAAACGCACCCTCGTTCCTTCGCCGTAAAGTTCCTGAACGAAGTGATAAAGCGTCTGTTTTAGGTCAGAGAACGAAACATTTTCGTCAACATATAAACCTTCAACCTGGTGGAAGAAGCAATGTGCACGGGCCGAAATTGCCTCGTTACGGTAAACCCTGCCTGGCATAATAGCGCGGAACGGTGGTTTGCCAGCTTCCATCATTCGTACCTGAACCGATGAGGTATGGGTACGCAGGGCGATATCATCTTTACCGTTATTCTTTTTAATGAAGAAGGTATCTTGCATGTCACGGGCCGGGTGCTCATCAGGGAAGTTCAGGGCCGAGAAGTTATGCCAGTCGTCTTCAATTTCCGGGCCTTCAGCAACAACGAACCCCAGGCGCTTAAAAATATCGATGATCTCGTTACGAACCAATGATAGCGGGTGGCGTGAGCCAACAGTGAAACCATCGCCGGGTAAAGTAAGGTCAAGATCGTTGCCTTTGCTTTGCGTGCCTGTGCCAATGTTTTCCTTTAGCTCGTTATATTTAGCTTCGGCCAGTTGTTTAAACTCGTTAAGTACTTTGCCAAAGGTGCGTTTCTCTTCCGGGCTAACACTTTTAAACTGCTCAAAAAGGTCTTTAATAATACCCTTGGTGCCTAAAAATTTAATACGGAACGCTTCCAGTTCGTCGGCATTGGCTGGCGAAAAGGCATTGATCTCGGCGGTATATTGGTCTATCTGAGCTTGCATTATAATGTATTTAAAAATTGTTCGGCTGTTAAAACCGGTATTGTTGAGTTTTTATAGTCTTTTATATTTCGGGTGATGATGGCATCACAATTATGTTTTTGGGCGATGTGAAATTGAATGGCGTCTTCAAAATCGGTGATATCACTTGATATTGCTGTCTCTATTGCATCAAATTCAAAAGGCAAAACTTTTGCAGAATTAAACAGATTCTTTAAATTTTCCTTGGCTTTCAATATTCCAACCTGTTTCCTCAATACGTAAACTATGTTCGCTATCACCAATGAGGAAGTTCGTAATTCGATATTCTCTTTTATGCACTCAATTAGCAGGATTTGAGTGTGAAAGAAAAAGGGCTCTCTTTTTAGAAACATGTCCAGTAAAACATCGCTATCCAGAAAGAGACGTTTATATGCCATATTTCTCTTTGAAATATTCGTGTTTCATATCATCGTAACTCATATCCGGATTAGGATCTTTCACTATACCCGTAAGTTGCGTTATCCATTCAGGTATTTCCACATTTTTATACTTCTCTTTTATTGGATCGTCCTTTTTTTCCTGCTCTGCTATGCCATCAAGAAATTCCTGCACCAGTTTGGATACACTTGTATGCTGCCGTTTTGCATACTCCTTAACAAGAGACAGAGAATCGGCCTTGACACTCAAGGTTAGTTTTGTACTTTCCATAAAAAAGCATTATCAAATGCAAATATAAAAAAACTAAGCAGCTTATTTAAGCACTCCCAGCTCCTTACCAACCTTGGTAAATGCTGCAATAGCTTTATCCAAATGGTGCATATCATGTGCTGCTGAGATCTGTACCCTGATCCTGGCTTTGCCTTGCGGAACTACAGGGTAGTAAAAACCTATCACATAAATACCTTCCTCAAGCATTTTTGCAGCAAACTCCTGGGCCAGCTTGGCATCATACAACATCACTGGGACTATAGGATGCACGCCAGGTCTAATGTCAAAACCTGCTTCGGTCATTTTTTTACGGAAATATTGCGTATTGGTTTCCAGTTTATCGCGCAGTTCGGTGGTTTCGCTCAGCATATCCAGTACAGCTATTGATGCTCCTGTAATGGCTGGTGCTAACGTATTCGAGAATAAATACGGACGCGAGCGCTGGCGCAGCATATCAATGATCTCTTTACGGCCAGATGTAAAACCGCCCGACGCGCCACCCAAAGCTTTGCCCAATGTACCGGTAATGATATCAATCCTGCCCATTACATTATGGTGTTCATGCGTACCACGACCGTTTTTGCCCATAAAGCCAGAGCAATGGCTTTCGTCGATCATAACAAGCGCATTATACTTATCAGCCAGGTCACAGATCTTATCCAACTGTGCAATAGTACCGTCCATACTGAAAGCACCATCGGTTACAATAATGCGGTGACGTAATTCCTGTGTAGCTTTTAATTTTTCTTCCAGGTCGGCCATGTCATCGTGCTTGTAACGGTAACGCTGGGCTTTGCACAGGCGTACACCGTCAATGATTGAGGCATGGTTCAGTTCGTCAGAAATTATGGCATCCTGATCATTAAATAAAGGTTCAAACACGCCGCCGTTGGCATCAAAAGCCGCAGCATAAAGGATGGTATCTTCAGTGCCTAAAAAATCGGCTATCTTTTTTTCAAGTTCTTTATGAATATCCTGTGTACCACAGATAAAGCGTACAGACGATAAGCCATAGCCATGGGTATCCATAGCAGCTTTGGCAGCTTCAATCACTTTGGCATTGCCCGATAGGCCCAGGTAGTTATTAGCGCAAAAGTTAATTACTTCGGCACCGCTTTGTACCGTAATATCGGCACCTTGAGGCGAAGTAATGATCCGTTCTTTTTTGTATAACCCGGCATTTTCAATTTCGGTTAGTTCCTGCTGTAAAACCGGCTTTAGTGTGTTGTACATAGCGTGCGTGTTTTAAAGGGTACAAAATTAAGCATTCGCAATCTTTTTGTTGGGTTTATTAAACCTTAAATAATTATTAAGTGAATAATAAAACATTTTTAAGCCCTAAAGCATTACACATAAGTAACATATGAGAAAATATATACTGCTATTAATCACTGCATTCAGCATAATAACGGCTTCTGCACAGCAATCACTTTTAACAGGGAAGATCACCGATAAAAACGGACAGGCTATCCCATTTGTTTCTATTTATATCCGTAATTCAACCTATGGTACCACCGCTAACGAGAACGGCATCTATCAGCTTAAGCTTAACCCGGGTACTTATAATGTAATTTACCGGTATGTTGGTTATACCGAAAAAATTGAAGAGGTTACCGTAACAGATCACGACCAGGAACATAATGTACAAATGGCCGATGAGGTATTTGCCACCGATAGGGTAGCCGAAACTTATCGCAAAAATCGTGACGCTGCTGATACTATTATGAAGCAAGTGCTAAAAAAGCGGAAATATTACATAGAAGAGGCCGCTTCATACTCATGCGCGGTTTATATCAAAGGTGTACAAAAGTTACTGAGCGTACCTAAATCACTGCTGGGGCAGGAGGTAAGGAAAACACTCGATCTGGATACAAACGGTCGTGGTATCCTCTATCAATCCGAATCATTGTCTGAATACAATTTTCAGAAACCTAATAACGTGCGCGAAATTACTATTGCCAACCGCATGGCGGGCCAGAACACGGCATTTGGCTATAAAAAAGCATCCGACTTGCAGGCCAATTTTTATCAGAATGTATTTATCATAAACGGATTGGCAACAAGGGGCTTCGTATCGCCGGTTGCGTCATATGGTCCCAGGTTTTATAATTATAAATTGCTGGGAACCTCTGTTGAGAACGGGCATACTATTCATAAGATCCACGTAACCCCTAAACGCGGGCATGGCCAGTATTTTCAGGGGGATATTTATGTTGTTGACGGCGACTGGCGAATTTATAGCGTTGACCTGTTTGTTGAAAATAAAACAAGTAACCTCAACCTGGTTGATACTTTGAAGATCAGGCAGCAATATGTAGCTATTACCGATAGCGTATGGATGCCGGCATCAACCCAATACAGCTTTAAGGGGGCCGTTTTTGGATTTAAATTTGGTGGATATTATGCTGCTGTTTATAATAATTATAAAATCAACCCAACTTTTCCCGATAACTTTTTTACCGGTGAGATCCTCAAAATTGACACCGTAGCCAACAGCAAAAAGCCGGGCTACTGGGCCGATGCAAGACCGATACCCCTAACTGCGTTTGAAGATCGTGATTACAAAAAGAAGGATGCTTTTGAAGAATACAAAAAGACGGATACCTACCTGGATTCGCTTCAGCATCATAAAAATCATATTAACTATCCTGGTTACCTGATTTTTGGCTATGCGGCCAGCAATAAAAGCGCAAAGGATTCATTATATATCTTCCCGTTTATACAAACCTTTTATTATAATACGGTTGAGGGTTTCGGCATTAACGCCAAGGTGAGTTATATCCGCACCATTGATGATTTTCATTCATTGACAATTACACCGGCCTTACGTTATGGTTTCTCCAATAAGATCTTTAGTGCCAACATGGGCATCGACTATAAGAATGACCCTTTCCATAATGCTAAGTTTTATGCCGATTTTGGGAGCGATGTGCTCGACCTTAATAATGTTGGTACGCGTTCATTGTATTTCAATACGCTGAGTACGCTTTTGAGCGAAAATAACTACGTTAAATATTACCGAAGCCACTATGGCGATTTTGGTTATCAGCGCGAAGTGTTAAATGGCGTGTTTTTAAAAGGGGGGCTTTCTTATTCCAGCCGTTCACAGTTGTATAATACATCTTTCAGTAAGATAAAGGATATTAAAGATCGCCAGTTTACATCAAATAATCCATTAGCTCCGCCGGGTACCCCGGCCGATGATCATTCCTTCCTGTTTCCGGATAACCAGGCATTGGTGTTTAACGCGTCGGCCACGTTTACTTTTGATCAGCGGTACGAAACCAGGCCTACAGGTAAGTTCAACCTGCCTTCAAAATATCCAACCTTAACTGTAAACTACCGCAAAGGATTTAAAAACATCATTGGTTCGGATGTAGATTATGATTTTGCCTCTGTCGACCTTTCGCAGGACCATATCCGTGTAGGACTTTCCGGCTATTCATCATTCAAAGTATCAGGCGGCGGATTTTTTAATAACAATACGCTGTATTACATGGATTATAACCACTTTTTAGGTAACCAGGGTACCACTTTCGATCCTACCTATGTGGGCAGCTTCCACTTCCTGCCGTTTTATACCTACAGCACCAACGGTGCATTTTTAGAAGCACATTATCAGCATAACTTTGCAGGTTCGTTATTTAACCGCATCCCGCTGTTAAGAAAATGGAAACTCGAAGAAATCATTGGCGCCAACTATCTCACCACAAAAAACAACCGCAATTACCGCGAGTTTTATGTAGGCGTGCAGCGCCTCATTTTCCGGGTTGATTATGGTATATCATATGCCGGCGATAAAAAATACATCCAGGGCTTCAGGATCTTTTATGGGATAAGATAATTTGGGAGGATGAGTGGTTGATTAGGTGAATGGTTGATTGGGTTTGATATTTTTAGATCTGCAACCACTCACCTAATCAACCATTCAACTATTCACTAAAAATTCTTAAATTTGCGCCGCTCATTTAACACTGTTTGCAGCAGTATCAATGATTTTATGGAAATGTATAATACCCTACTATATTATTGTTATTCAACAATAGCTAATGCGGAGCAATTTGCTGCCGATCATTTAAAATTTTGTAAAAGCTTAGGTTTAACTGGCCGCATTATCGTGGCCGACGAAGGGCTAAACGGCACCGTTTCGGGTTCTGTTGAGGCCTGCAAAACCTATATGGATACCGTACATGCCGACGAACGTTTCGCCAAAACCGAGTTTAAAATTGATGAGGTAGATACGCCATCATTTGTTAAAATGCATGTGCGTTATAAATCAGAGATCGTACACTCTGGCCTGCGTGATCCTAATGTCATCGACCCAAAACAAAAAACCGGCAAACACCTGGAGCCAAAAGAATTTTTGGCCATGAAAGACAGGGATGATGTTGTTGTATTGGACGTTCGTTCAAACTACGAGCACTCATTAGGCAAGTTCAAAAACGCGGTAACGCTTGATATCGATAATTTCCGTGACTTTCCGGACATGATCAATCAGCTGGCACAATATAAGGATAAAAAGATCCTGACTTATTGCACCGGCGGTATCAAATGCGAAAAAGCATCTGCCTTGTTGTTGCATGAAGGTTTTCCTGAAGTGTATCAGTTGCACGGCGGTATCATTAAATATGGTAAGGAAGCCGGTGGTGAGGATTTTGAGGGCAAATGCTATGTGTTTGATAACCGCCTTTCGGTTGATGTGAATAGCGTGAACCCGGTTGTTATATCAACCTGTTTAAATTGCGGCAAAACCACACCAAAAATGATCAATTGCGCCAATCCTGAGTGTAATGAGCATTTTACCCAGTGCGACGAATGCGGAACTGCTATGGATGGCTGCTGTAGCGATGCTTGTAAAGAGCATCCACGCAAACGTGTTTATGATGGCACCGGTTACTATGTAAAAGTGCCACAACCGGTAAATGTGAGTAAAAACAAATTGCAGCCAATAGTTTAATAGCTGTGGCAGCAAAAATTATATAAGGCTTACCCTAAGGGTAGGCTTTTTTATTTTGTCGGGTACAAATATTATTTTAGTAAACTGAGCCGCTACATTCTATGCGTAAAACCCTGTGTATTTTTATCGTTCTTGTCCTTATATCGGTTTGGCCGGCATGGTCGGTAGATATTAAAAGTGTAGGTGTTCCCTATATTCAAAACTACACCAAGGCAACGTATCAGTTTGGTAACCAAAACTGGTCGGTAACGCGCGATGAGCACGATATCATGTATTTTGGTAATGCCGAAGGCTTGTTGACTTTTGATGGTAAGTACTGGCAGCAATACCATATGCCCAATGGCTTAATAGTACGCTCGGTTAGTGCTGATGGTAAAGGAAAGGTTTATGCCGGCGGATACGGTGAGTTTGGCTACTGGCGTAATGATAGTAAGGGCATTTTAAAATATACTTCACTCGTTAGCCTGGTACCTAAAAGCTTTTTGCCGGTAACTGAAGAGATCTGGAAAATATATTGCGATAACGACAGGGTACTTTTCCAATCGTTCGGTGCTATATATATTTATTCAGAAGGTAAAATTGAGGTAGTCAATACGCATAAGCCATATTTGTTCCTTTTTAAAAGCGGCAGCCGCTTTTTTGCAGAGCAATTAACTAAAGGCCTTTTTGAGCTTAAAGGCTCAAAGCTTGAATATATTGAAGGCAGCGGTATTTTAGGTGCAAGCGGTGTATTATCTATTTTGCCTTTTCAGCATGGCAAATATCTCATCGGCACGGCAAAAAACGGTTTGTTTATTTACGATGGCAAAACGGTTAAGCCATGGGCCAATCAGGCTAACGATTTTTTAACAACCTACCAGCTAAATAATGGTGCGGCTATAGCGAATAAATATTTTGCTTACGGTACCATCCTGAATGGTATTGTGATTATTGATACCGCAGGGCGTGTAGTGCAGCATATCAATAAAGCAAGCGGTATGCAAAACAATACCGTGTTGAGCCTTTATACTGATGCCGGGCAAAACCTTTGGGCGGGGCTTGATAATGGTATCGACAGGATAGAGGTTAATTCGCCCCTGTATTTTTATTTCGATAAAACGGGCAAATTTGGTACGGTTTATTCCAGTATTATTTTTGATAAAAAGATCTATCTGGGTACCAACCAGGGCTTATTTTATAGCGATTGGCTGCCTGATAGCCATAACAGCCCTTTTCAAACTTTTGATTTTAAGCTTATCCCTGGCTCACAGGGGCAGGTATGGGATTTGTCGTTACAGGATAACAGGTTACTTTGCGGCCATAATGACGGCACATACCAGGTAAACGGAGCTTCGATAAAAAAGATCTCGGATGTAACAGGCGGCTGGACCATCAAGAAAATGGCTCCTGATGCGCTGATGCAGGGCACCTATACAGGTTTGGTTATTTACCGTAAAGACCCCGCAGGGAATTGGCAATATAGCCACAAACTGACAGGGTTTAGTGAACCATCCCGTTACGTGGAACGCGATGCTAAAGGCCAGATCTGGGTGAGCCATGCCTATAAAGGCATATACAAACTTACTTTAAGCGCAGATCAGCGCACCGTAATATCACATGTTTATTACGACAGGAAGCATGGATTGCCGGGTAGCTACAATATCAACGTATTTGACCTCGATAACCGCATCGTTTTTTCTTCAGATTCGGGCTTTTACGTTTATGACGATATCACCGACAGGTTTTATAAATATCAGCAGCTAAACAACAAGCTCGGGACATTTGCAACCTCAAGCAAAATCATCAAGGCTATCGGAAAAAAATATTGGTTTATTAACCAGGGGAGGGTTGGTTTGGCAGATATGTCTGTTCCTGGTAAGCTAACTATTGATACCAACAGGTTTTCTATCCTGAACGGACAGATGGTGCAGCACTACGAAACCATCAATCGTATCAACAATTCAACCTACTTAATAAGTGTTGATGATGGGTTTGTAATATTGAACGATGCCGATGCGCAACTGCCCAATACCATCAAAATACCCGACGTTTTGATCAGGAGGATAGAGAATGTTACCGATAAGGTGTCGTTAATAAGTGAAGCAGCAGAGGATAGCAATAACATTGAAATACCTTATGCCGAAAATAACATCCGCATAAGCTATTCTTTGCCCTACTATACGCAAGCTAAAATCAGGTTTCAATATTACCTGGAAGGATACTCGCATCAATGGAGCGAGTGGACACCGCAAAGCCAAAAGGAGTTTACCAATCTTAACCAGGGTACCTATAATTTCAAGGTGCGGGCCAAGATCAATGATCAGTATCAATCGGCTGTTTCAACAATAACCTTCACCGTATTGCCGCCATGGTATGCCGGTAAAATAGCCATGGTGTTTTATGTGTTGCTGGCGGTATTATTGTTTTATTTGATAAGGTACTACTACGGGCTGAAATTGAAGAAGCATCAGCAGCAGATTCAGCAAAAACTGCAAAAGGAAAAGGAAGAATTTTTGAAGCAGGAGGCCGTAGCCAATGAGCAGCATATCATCAGTATAAAAAATGAACAGCTTCAGGCCGATTTGGCCAGCAAGAGCCGGGAGCTTGCTAACTCGGCCATGAACATTGTTTACAAAAATGAGTTGCTGCAAAAGATAAGCGACGAGCTAACCCACCTGAAAGGAGGAGATGGTAAGAAACTTGCCGACGAGCAATTGCGCCGCATCCAGAAAGTGATTGATGAAGGCATGAGCGATGACCGCGACTGGAATATTTTTGAAACCAGTTTTAACGAAGCCCACGAAAATTTCTTTAAAAAACTGAAAGCCGGTCACCCCGACCTGGTACCTAATGACCTTAAATTATGTGCCTACCTGCGCATGAACATGAGCAGTAAAGAGATGGCATCTCTCTTGAATATTTCACTGCGTGGCGTGGAAATCAGGCGCTATCGATTACGTAAAAAGCTCAATTTAGAGCATGATAAAAATCTCACAGAGTTTCTCATCGAGCTATAACACTACATCATTACCTCTCATAGCCCTGTTTTATTGTAATCAGGTAAAACGATAAACTGTAGTATTTGAGACATCCATAATCATGTTTTAATCACTTGACTGTCATGTGAATAAAAAAAACAAAACAGCCGCTTGAGAAAGTTGTTGTTTTGTGATGTATTAATGTTGAGTTACATTATTTGTTAAACGCTGATTATCTGTACAGCTTTGCAAATCAATAAACCAATTATTTTTTCAATCCGTATTATTTATTAACCACTATGAAAAGAATTTTTACTATTTCAGGGTTGATGTTGTTACTGTTACTTTGTTATGACGCGGCGTTTGCACAAAACGTTACAATAAAAGGTAAAATAACTGACGGCAAAACAGGCGAGGCTTTAATAGGCGTGTCTGTTTCAGTTAAAGGAACAACAATAGGTACCCAAACAGATGTAAACGGAGCTTTTACACTTAAAACCCCAGGCAATGCAACTTTATCAGTTGCTTATATAGGTTATGCCACCCAGGAGGTAGCCGTTAACGGGCAAACAACCATAAACGTAGCCCTTCAGCCACAAACCAACGAATTGCAGCAAGTAGTTGTTATCGGTTACGGCACCCAGCGAAAGCTTGACGTTACCGGTTCGATAGCTACTGTTAAAGGTGCCGATGTTGCCAAACAGGCGTCGCCAAATGCATTAAGCGGTTTACAGGGTAAAGTATCAGGCGTACAAATCACCAACAACGGCACACCAGGCAAGTCGCCGGATATCACCATTCGTGGTTTAGGTACTATTTATGGTAATACTAAACCTCTGTTTGTTGTTGATGGTGTTTGGTACGATGATATCAGCTTCCTTAACCCGCAGGATATTGAAAGCTTCAGCATTTTGAAAGATGCATCAAGTACAGCTATCTACGGTATCCGCGCAGCCAACGGTGTAGTTTTAATCGGAACAAAACGTGGTACAAAAGGTAAACCGGTTATTAATTATAACGGTTATGTAGGTCTGCAGGCTGTTACCAACCAGGTAAAAATGGCCAATGCCAATGAATATGCCACAGCAGTGAATGAGCTTTCGGCATTAAACGGGGGCGACCCTGTATTCAGCAATCCTTCATCATACGGTAAAGGAACTGACTGGTATAAACAAATATTGCGCAAAGCATTTACTACAAACCATGAGGCTTCAATAAGCGGTGGTACCGATAAGTACACTTACAACTATTCATTTGGTTATCTTAATCAGGATGGTTTAGCTAAAACAAATAATTATCAGCGCTACACAGTTCATTTGTCAAATGATTTTAAGCCAACTAAAAACTTAAAATTCGGTTATACAGCAAGTGGCTTGTCTGATGTGTCGCGTGATGTTAACAGCGATATTTTCCACCAGTTATTTGGCGCGGCACCTACACTGCCTGTACGTAAAGCAGATGGTAGTTATGGTGACCCTAATGATTATGGCACCGGCGACGGCAATAACTATAACCCGCAGGCCACTATCGATTTCTTTAATCAGCGTACAAAAAACAAGCGTTTTACCTATAACGCTTATGGCGAGGTTACCTTCCTTAAAAACTTTAAATTTAAGTCAAGCTTTGGCGGCGATATCAGCCAAAATGAAGTAAGGGGATATTCTCCTCAATACTTTGCTACCTTAAAACAACAGAGCAATAAAACTAATTTAGATATCAACCATACTGACGTACGTAACTGGATTTGGGAGAATACCCTTACCTATGATGTTAAAATAAAAGATCATAAAATTACCGCCCTGGTAGGTTATAGTGCACAAAATAACCAAACCAAGCAAATAGATGGAAAGGCCGATTATGTACCGTATGTAAAAAACGGCAGCATCAGGAGCTCATTCCCGGATACAACCAATGTAAATTACTTTGCTACTCCGGGCAGCCAGATCCATACCCGCGCGTTATCGCAGTTTGCCCGTGTTAATTACTCGTTCAGAGATAAATATTTATTGAACGCTTCTATTCGTCGTGATGGTGCTTCTCAGTTTTATGGAGACCACACTTATGGATATTTCCCTTCGGTTGGTGCTGGCTGGATAATTACCAACGAGGAGTTCATGAAAGATCAAAAAGTATTCAGCAATCTGAAACTACGCGGAAGCTGGGGTAAAGTTGGTAACTCAGGTGTGCCAATTAACCCAACTGTACAGGTTATCGCAACAGATCCATACCTGACAGGTTTATTTGGTAACCCGCTTACACTTTACCCGGGTGCAAGTATCAACTCAATAGTACCTCCATCTATCGTTTGGGAAAAAACAGTATCATCTGATTTTGGTTTAGAAGGCGGCTTGCTTGAAAATAAATTAACTTTTGAAGCCGATTATTACAACAGGGAAACCCAGGATGCTATTTTCGCAATCCCGGTTGCAGGTTCATTGGGTACAGTTAACAGCTCATTGATAGGCAACCAGGCAAGTATCCAAAACAGGGGATGGGAGTTTTCATTAGGTTGGAAAGATAATCCATCTAAAGATTTCAATTACAGTATCAGTGCTAATATTGGTATCAACAATAATAAAGTACTTAATGTTGTAACCGGCCAAAACCCTATTTATGACGGTGGCGAAGGTATTGCCAACGGCGCATTAGCTACCCGCACAGTGGTTGGCCAGCCAATAGGCCAGTTTTATGGTTACAAAGTAACAGGTATTTTCCAGACAGCTGCACAGGTTGCCGCCTCAAAACAAACAGGAGCGGCCCCCGGCGATTTCATTTACCAGGATACCAATAACGATGGTATACTGGATAGCCGCGACCGTGTAGCTTTAGGTAGCCCGCTGCCAAAATATAACTATGGCTTAAATACTTCATTCACTTACAAAAACTTCGACCTTGCGTTAGACTTTCAGGGCGTTGCCGGCGTAAGTGTTTATAACGCCAATATCGCCTACCGCTTTGGTAATGAAAACTTCACTCAGGACTTTTATGAACACCGCTGGCATGGCGCTGGTACTTCAAATACCTACCCTTCGGTAAATGTTGGTAAAAATAGCAATGCTGCCCCTAACTCTTTCTATGTTGAAAGTGGTGCTTACTTCAGGATGAGGAATGCGCAGTTGGGTTACACCATCCCGGGCGACTTCCTGAAGAAACTGAATATTTCAAAAGTAAGGATCTATGCAAATGCACAAAATGCAATTAACCTGTTTGGTTACAAAGGCTTCTCGCCAGAAATTGGTGGCGATGTAGGCAGCAGAGGTATCGATGCAAGTGTGTATCCTTTGTTTGCTACCTATAATTTTGGTGTTAACGTTACTTTTTAATCAATATAAAGATGAAAAACAGTACAAAATATATGCATAAGGCCATTGCTTTAGGTCTTATTGCTTCATTCATATCGTTTCAAAGCTGTAAAAAAAGCTTCTTAAATGTTGATCCGGCGCAAAATACAGCGGCAACATTGTTCTTTAAAACTCAGGATGATGCTACAAAAGCGGTTAGCGCCATGTATGCTAACCTGCGCGAATGGAACAACATCGCCTTTGCACCTATTGCTGTAGAGAGTATGGGTTCTGACGATGTAGAAAAAGGCAGTACCGCCAGCGACGCTACCTTTTTTAATGATTACCATAACTTTACCATTACCTCGGGCGATGCTCAATTGGGCGGTTTCTGGAAAGGTCAGTACCAAAACATCAATTTTGCTAACCAGATCTTAACCAATGTTCCTGGTATTACCATGGACGAAACTTTAAAAGCAAGGTATCTGGCCGAAGCTAAGTTTATCAGGGCTTATTCATATTTCAGGTTGGTTAGGGCTTTTGGCGATGTGCCATTACGTTTAACCTTGCCTAAAGATGCCTCTGAATATAACTTACCGCGTACAGCAAAAGCGCAGGTTTGGGCTGCTATTGAAACAGATTTGACCGATGCCGCCAATGTATTGCCGCAAACTTACAGCTCTGCTGATATTGGCCACGCTACAAAAGGCGCCGCACTTGCACTGCATGCAAAGGTTGCTATGTACCTGAAAAAATGGAGCGATGTTTTAAGCTACACCAACCAGGTAATGGGTTTTGGCTATTCATTGTATCCTGATTATGAGCAATTGTTCCGTACAACGCATAAAAACAACCAGGAATCGGTATTTGAGATCCAGTGTGCTTTGATCCCTAACAATCCGGATGCATCAAACTCACAATACTCGCAGGTACAGGGTGTACGTGGTGTTACTGGTGGAGGCTGGGGCTTTAACGTACCAAGTCCGGAACTTGCTGCCGCATATGAAACCGGCGATCCGCGCCGCGATGCAACTATCATTTTCAGGGGCGAAACTACGCCGGAAGGTGATAAGATCCCGGCTACTGGCGATAACCCTATGTATAACCAAAAATCATACGTGCCTTTCAGTCTGTATGTATCAGGTTTTAACGAAGGTTGCCAGCAAAACAAGATCGTTTTGCGTTATGCCGATGTATTGCTGATGAATGCTGAAGCCAATAACGAGCTTGGTAATTCTGCAGCTGCATTAATTCCGTTAGAGCAGGTTCGCGCCCGTGCCCGTGCCGGTAATGCCGCTATTTTACCAAAGGTAACCACAACAGATCAAGCAGCCTTGCGCACTGCCATATATAACGAAAGAAGAGTTGAGCTGGCTATGGAATTTGAACGTTATTTCGACGTGATCCGTCAAGGCAGAGGTACCGCAGTTTTTGGCTCACGTGGTTGGAAAGCAGGCAAGAACGAAGTATGGCCTGTTCCTCAAAATGAAATTGACCTGAGTGGCGGCGCATTAACACAAAACCCTGGTTATTAATTAGCCAATAAAATACACACAGTTGATTGATTATGAGGTTGCCTTGTTGGGTTTAACGGGCAACCTCTCTTTTTTTAATGAAAACCCTGTTTTTCATATTCAAACCCAAATAGCTTTATGAAAAAACTATTTATTACCCCGGTATTTATATTGGCTGCCGTTTGTTCTTTTGCCCAAAAAGCGTCAAAAAAATCAGAAGACGGCATTAAGCCTGTTGGTATTATCAAAAACCTTACTGATAGTGCTTTGCTTGATGTGGTGCAACGCCAAACCTTTCGTTATTTTTGGGATTTTGGTCACCCGGTAAGTGGCCTGGCGCGCGAACGCAGCAATACTTCTTTTGACTATGGCAACGAAGTAGTAACCACCGGTGGTTCGGGATTTGGCATTATGTCGCTTATTGTGGCCGATAGCCGTAAATGGATCACCCATGAACAGGCGGTTGACCGTATGGTGAAGATCGTTAACTTTTTATACAAAGCCGATGCTTTTCATGGCGCGTTCCCGCACTGGTTAAACGGCGAAACAGGCAAAGTGATCCGCTTTGGCCGCAAGGACGATGGCGGTGATATTGTTGAATCTGCTTATTTATTCCAGGGCTTGCTTTGCGCGAGGCAGTATTTTAATGCTGATGATCCAAAAGAACGCCGTATCCGCGATGTAATTAGCTGGATGTGGGGCGAGATGGAGTGGAGCTGGTACACCCGCGATGGCCGTGACGCCCTTTACTGGCACTGGAGTCCGAATAATGGCTGGGCCATGAATTTTCCTATCCATGGTTTTAATGAGTGTTTAATCACTTATGTGCTGGCAGCATCGGCAGAACGTTACCCGGTTAGTGCCGATGTATATCACCGTGGCTGGGCCCAAAGCGATTTCTTTAAAAACGGAAGAACTTTTTATGGTTTTAAATTGCCGCTTGGGTTTGATTATGGAGGTCCGTTGTTCTTTTCTCAATATTCTTTCCTGGGCCTTAACCCTAAAGGTTTAAAGGACGAGTATGCAGACTACTGGGAGCAAAATAAAAATCATACATTGATTAATCATGCTTACTGTGTTGATAACCCTAAAAAATTTAAAGGCTATGGTGAAAATTGCTGGGGATTAACAGCCAGCGATAACTTTGAAGGATACAATGCCCATTCGCCAACTAATGATCTTGGTGTAATTACACCAACGGCAGCATTATCGGCATTTCCTTATACTCCGGAATATTCGATGAAAGCCTTGCGCCATTTTTATTATGATCTGGGCGATAAGATCTGGGGTGAATATGGTTTTACCGATGCCTTCAGCGAATCGCATAACTGGTACGCTAATTCTTACTTAGCTATAGACCAGGGACCGATCATTGTGATGATTGAAAATTATCGTACCGGACTGCTTTGGAAGCTTTTCATGAGCTGTCCTGAAGTTCAGGGGGGCTTGAAAAAGCTTGGTTTTGAAAGCCCGGCAATCGCAAAAAATTAATTCGGCATAAAAAAATAAACAAAAGGCCGTTAAAGGGGTTAAATTTGTTTTGAAGCAACAGCGATAGTCACGCAGGTTGTAAAACAGAAGCATTTTAACCCATGATCAAAATAATACGAATCACAGGAATGCTAAGCTTGCTCTTAGCATTCTCTTTTTTAGCCAAATCCCAAAATTTGACCTCGTTTGACAGGGGCAGCTTTATCTTTAAAGTAGATACGCTACCATATCGTATACTATTCCCCAAACATTTTAACCCGACGCAAAAATATCCTTTGTTGTTTGTGTTACACGGTTCGGGTGAGCGGGGGAACAATAATGAATCGCAGCTTGCTTACGGGGCACAGCGCCTTTTGCAGGATAGCGTGCGCGAAATTTACGAAGCTATTGTAGTTTTTCCGCAATGCCCGGCCAAAAGCTACTGGAGCAATGTGAAGCAGGTTACCGATTCGGCGACCAACAAACGTAAATTTATTTTTCAGGAAGATGCGCCGCCAACTATGGCCATGATCATGCTCATGGGGCTGGTAGACCAGTTTTTAGATAAGCCTTTTGTTGATAAGCACAGAGTTTACGTAGGCGGCCTTAGCATGGGCGGTATGGGTACATTTGAGATCATCGGTCGCGAACCCAAGATCTTTGCCGCTGCTTTCGCTATCTGCGGAGGCGATAATACCCTGAATGCAAAAAAGTATGCCAAGAAAGTTCCGCTCTGGATCTTCCACGGTAATAATGACCCGGTAGTGCCGGCAGATCATTCGCAGGTAATGGTTGATGCTATTAAAGAAGCAGGAGGGACGCCAAGGTTTACCTTATATCCCGGAGTAGGGCATAACAGCTGGGATAATGCTTTTAATGAGCCTGATTTGCTGCATTGGCTGTTTTCTCATAGTAAGTAGGGGTGCTTGCAAAATAATATAACAGTATGTCATTGTCGAGGAGCGGCATAGGCTTCCGCGTAGGAGCGACGTGGCAATCTCGTCGCCTGAATAGTCAACTTGCATGACGAACAGCATGGGCTACGGGATTGCTGCGCTACGCTCGCAATGACATGAGTTTTTAGTTTGATTGGAAAAGCTATTGACCTACTCTTCCCCTTCTGATTTCTTAGGAGGGGCCTTCGCATTAAAGCGTGGCTTAAATCCCAATTTAGGTGCAGGTGCTTCCGTAGCAGGCGACTGAGTTTCCTCAGTTGGCTTATTCTCTTTTTTATCTTCCGGCGACGCTTCAGCTTCAGGAGCTTTCGGTTTCATTGCTGCCGCGTTAAAGCGTGGTTTAAAGCCAAGCTTTGGTGCAGGAGTTTCAGAAGCAGGCTTTTCTTCTTCAACGGCTGGCTGTGAAGATTCGGATAATGGTTTTTCCTCTTCAACGGGTTGTTCCGGTTCTGCCGGTTTGGGTTTCATCATAGCCGCGTTAAAGCGTGGTTTGAAACCCATTTTAGGTGCAGGTGCTTCGGATGCCTGTGGTTTTGGCTCTTCACCTGGTTTTTCTTCTTCAGCAGCTGCTTCGTTTTCCACGGGCTTTGGTTTTACCATAGCCGCATTGAAGCGCGGCTTGAAGCCCATTTTAGGTGCCGGTGTTTCGGATGCCTGTGGTTTAGGCTCTTCAGCGGATTTTTCTTCTTCAGCAGGTGCTTCGCCTTCCACGGGTTTTGGTTTTACCATACCGGCATTGAAGCGGGGCTTAAAGCCCATTTTAGGCGCAGGTGTTTCCGATGCAGGGGTTTGAGGTTCGGTAGCCGCAGCTTCTTCTTTTTTACCTTCTGCCGGTGTCTCTGTTTCTGCAGCTTTTGGTTTTACCATGCCTGCGTTAAAGCGTGGTTTGAAACCTGGTTTGGCGGTTGTTGCAGGTGTTTCTACAGCCGGGGTAGGAGCTTCAGCTTGTTGTTCTTTATCCGTTTCAGGCGATGCCTCATTCGCTGCCGGTTTAGCCTTTGCCATGGCTGGGTTAAAGCGCGGCTTGAAGGCTGGCTTTGGCATAGCTTCTGCCGATGGGGTTTCTGGTGTTGCAGGTTCTGTTGACTCCTTTTTAGGGTCTTCAACAGGAGGCACTGGTTTTGGTGCTGCCGCTGCACGAAACTTCGGTGCGAAACCAATTTTGGCCGCTGTGCCGGGTTCTATCAAACTTTCGGTAATGGTTTGTTCGGCAAGCGGGTTTTTGATGTGTACTTTTTCGGTTTTCACCTCAAGCGGGATAGGGAACTGCCTCCTGAGTTTATTAAACCAGTACTTTTTGGTATGGTCGAAACTTTTTTCGCCCATCTGTTCAAAATGGTCTTTAAATTCAGAAAACAATGCCGGTTCGCCTTGTTCAAGCGCTACAAGGTCAATTCTTTTCTTCTTTAAAAATTCTTCAAAAACCATTTTTTGTTTAGATGTAAGAATCAGGAATCAAGACTGTAAGATGAAGATTCAACCTTTTAGATCTCGTACGCTATTCTTGTTTTTTTCTTGTTTCCTGGCTCTTGCTGTCTTGACTCTAAGCTAAAGCGAAACATCCACATCCAGTTTATTAAACCGGATGCCTTTTTCGGTCTGGCTCCAGTCTTCACGTTCCTCGTCGGTAGCGTTAAGTAACTTAGGAAACCATTCCAATGGGAAAGCCTGGGGTTTACCACCATCGGTTTCAACAAAAAGAAGCCCGTTGGCAAAGGTAACCTTTACTTTTTTCTCTCCTTTACGTGTGTTGAATAGTGGCATGATAATGCTTAGTTAAACCGTCATTGCGAGGTACGAAGCAATCCCAAACTATACAGGGCTAACCTGCTAATCGGGGATTGCTTCGTACCTCGCAATGACGTGTTATTTATAATTAAACAAATCCGAAATCGAAATTCCCAAATCCGATATCAGAATTACTCCGCCATATTATGGTAAACCGCCTGTACGTCGTCGTCTTCTTCCAAACGGTCAATCAGTTTCATGATATCGGTAACCTGTTCTTCGTTAACAGCGTGGAATGACTGTGGAATACGCTCCAATTTGGCCGATTTTACTTCGATGCCCAGTTCTTCCAATGCTTTTTGCATTTTACCAAAATCTTCAAAAGCTGTATGGATTACTGCAATATCGTTGCCATTTTCATCCGCTTCAACAAATATTTCTTCCAGGCCGGCATCAATCAATTCAAATTCAAGTTCTTCAAGGTCGCGGTCGCCGGGCTCAAACGTGAAAACCGACTTACGGGTGAAGATAAAATCAAGCGAGCCTGTTTTACCTAACGAACCACCATATTTTGTAAAGTAGCTGCGTACGTTGGCAACGGTACGGTTGGTATTATCGGTTGCGGTTTCAACCAAAACAGCAACGCCGTAAGGCGCGTATCCTTCGTAAACAAGCTCTTCGTAATCTTTTTCATCGCGGCTGCTGGCGCGTTTAATAGCTGCCTCAACACGGTCTTTAGGCATGTTTACAGCCTTGGCGTTTTGTACTGCAGTACGTAAGCGCGAGTTGGTGTTAACATCGCCGCCGCCGGCTTTTACAGCCATTACAATTTCCTTCCCTAAACGGGTAAACTGCACCGCCATTTTGGCCCAGCGCTTAAACTTTCTTTCTTTGCGGAATTCAAATGCTCTTCCCATGTTTTTTTAGTTCATTGTTCATGGTTGATAGTGATAGATCAACCTTGTTGTTTTACAAAGCTTTGCCCTATAAAGACAAGGCGGTAAATATAATATTTATATAACGATAGATAAAAACCTTTAAATTTTATCCTTTCGCCTTTAACCTTAAATTATCGTTTTCAAATTAGTCAGCATATCTGCTACCATTTTAGGCAGGTCATACTCCAGTTTCCAGCCCCAGTCGTTTTGCGCGTAACTATCATCTATTGATTTTGGCCAGCTATCGGCGATGGCCTGTCGCGGATCATTTTCGCTGTAGCTGATCTCAAATTTAGGGATCAGTTTTTTGATCTCGGCTGCCAATTGCTCGGGTGTAAAGCTGATGCCTGCAAGATTATATGATGAGCGGATGCTGATCTTTTCGGCGGGCGCATCCATTAAACTGATGGTTGCCCTGATAGCATCGTCCATGTACATCATGGGTAGGGCAGTACCTTCGGCCAGGAAGCTTTCGTAGCTGCCGGTTTTTAATGCATGGTGAAATATGTGTACGGCATAATCGGTAGTGCCACCGCCCGGGTTAGCTTTCCAGCCTATCAGTCCCGGGTAACGGATACTGCGTACATCAAGCCCATATTTATTAAAGTAGTATTCGCACCAGCGCTCGCCGGCCAGTTTACTGAAACCGTAAACCGTATTAGGGTCCATCACGCAATACTGCGGTGTATAATGCTGAGGTGAATGCGGACCGAAAACGGCTATTGAGCTTGGCCAGAAAACTTTATTTACTTTAAACTCAATTGCAAAATCAAGTACATGCAGCAAGCCGGTCATATTTAAATCCCAGGCCATTTTGGGTTTTTGCTCGCCTACAGCCGAGAGTATAGCCGCCAATAGGTAAACCTGTGTGGGGCGATGCTTATCAAATATGTGGTGCAGGTTGTCTTTATCGAGTACATTGATCAATTCGAAGGGGCCGCTGCTGCCACGCATAGCATAGGTAGGGCTGTTAATATCCGAAGCTATAACTGCTTCGGCCCCATGTATATTTCTCAAAGCCATTACCAGTTCGGTGCCGATCTGGCCATTGGCGCCTATCACTAAGATCTTTTCGCTCATGTAATCTTGAGTTTACCGCGCAAAGGTAGGGTTTTTAAGTGAGTGGTTTGGAGTCCGCAAGTCCGAAAGTCAGGAAGTCCAGGCCGATTTTAACTTTTCGGACCTACGGACATCGGACTTTAGAATTTTCCGCGTTAGAGATAGTAGCAGGTACCGGCCAATGAGTGTAATGCCTGCAGGCGTATGAGCGGATAGCGCGGGCCGAAGGTAACGCCCATATTCAGTTAGCAGTTTTGAGCAGGCAGTTGGCAGTTAGTTTCTGTCTGAACTCGAATTAAATGAATAATTGGAATTTCTGGAATTTGCCTGGTATTTTATTAATTCACTTAATTCAACAAATTCCGGTTCAGACAAACTAATTGCTTTATGAAGTCACAAGTCTGCCACCCGCTGGCCTCCGCTCAAGACTTGCGCCAGTGTCGAGCGAACCATGATTTTTAGGATTCAAGGATTGTCCGGATGTTGTCTGAACCCGAATTAAATGAATTGAGAAATTTTTGGGATTGGACTTCATTCTGTTAATTCTCAAATCCTAAAAATTCAGACAAACAAACCACTCACTTAATCAACCCAATAAACCACTCACCTAAAAACAAACCCCATAAAAACCATAGACTTAATATTTTCAGGATACCAAAAAAATGTGCATATTTGAGGGTTTAACTTTTAAAACACATAATTAATTAAAAACAGGCGCTGTGAAGCAGCCTGATACATTTCAAAAACAATTTAAAAATGAAAGTCGCAGTAGTAGGTGCTACAGGATTAGTAGGCACCAAAATGTTGCAGGTTCTTGCAGAACGCAACTTCCCCGTTACAGAATTAATTCCCGTAGCTTCAGAAAAAAGTATTGGTAAAGAAATTACTTTTAAGGGTAAGCAGTTTAAGGTGGTTTCTGTTGAGGATGCGATTAAGATGAAGCCGGACGTAGCAATTTTCTCGGCCGGCGGAAGCACTTCATTACAGCAGGCTCCTTTATTTGCAGCTGCTGGTACAACTGTTATTGATAATTCATCGGCATGGCGTATGGATCCAACCAAAAAATTGGTTGTGCCTGAAGTAAACGCTGATGTACTTACTGCCGAAGATAAGATCATCGCTAACCCAAATTGCTCAACTATACAAATGGTAGTGGCTTTAAAACCACTGCACGATAAATATAAAATTAAAAGGGTGGTAGTTTCAACCTACCAATCTGTTACCGGTACTGGTGTTAAAGCTGTTGATCAGTTATTTAACGAGCGTAAAGGTATCGACGGACCGAAAGTTTACCCTTACACTATCGATTTAAACGTGATCCCGCAGATTGATGTATTTACCGAAAACGGTTATACTAAAGAGGAAATGAAAATGATCCTCGAAACCAAAAAGATCATGGGCGATGATAGTATCAAAGTAACTGCTACTACAGTGCGTATCCCGGTTATGGGCGGCCACTCGGAGTCGGTTAACATTGAGTTTGCAAACGATTTTGACCTGGCCGAAGTGCGTGAGTTATTGGCTAACGCCCCGGGCATTGTTGTGGTTGATGATACTGCTAACCTGAAATACCCGATGCCGCTTGACGCGCATGATAAAGATGAGGTGTTTGTAGGCCGTATCCGCCGCGATGAGACACAGGACAATACACTTAACTGCTGGATAGTATCTGACAACCTGCGTAAAGGTGCAGCTACCAATGCTGTGCAGATTGCCGAGTATTTGGCTGCTCAGCATTTGATCGGTCAGCCGGTTGAGGCGTAAACAAAAGGAAAAGTTTATCAAGCCCTGCAGCATATGCTGCAGGGCTTTTTTGTGAAATAAATTTCATAAATTTGAGTATGAACGAAATATTTTTCCTTGTTGAAGAAGCGATTGAAGGTGGTTATAACGCGAGGGCAATCGGTGAATCGATTTTCACTGAAGGGAATACTCTTGACGAGTTAAAAGCCAATATTCGTGACGCTGTCCATTGTCACTTTGATGAGGATAAACTACCTAAAATCATCCGCCTTCATTTAGTTAAAGAGGAAGTAATAACTGTTTGATTCAGAAAAACTATAAATACACTAATGTCAGGCTATTTTTAGACTATTAATTGAAATACCATCCTTTTAATTTTGCCTCTGTTATTAATAAGTCTATAATATTATGTCTCCAAAAGCACCACGCGATGTATCAGGCAAAACCCTGATTAAAGTATTGTCAAAATATGGTTATGAGGTAGTGAGACAAACAGGAAGCCATATCAGATTGTCGATAGTTCTTAATGATAGGGTAAAAAATATAACTATTCCTAATCATGATCCTATTAAATTGGGCACACTTATGTCTATTATTAATGATGTCTCAGAGCAGTTAAAAATCAGTAAGGAAGATATAATTAGCAAATTATAATTGTAATGTTTTAAAGTAAAGCGTACGGGAATCGAACCCGTGATCTCCACAGTGAAAGTGTGGCGACTTAACCTCTTGTCCAACGCTTCGTTGTAATGTTCAATTTTTATAAAGTAAAGCGTACGGGGATCGAACCCGTGATCTCCACAGTGAAAGTGTGGCGACTTAACCTCTTGTCCAACGCTTCGTTGCAATATTCAATTTTTATAAAGTAAAGCGTACGGGGATCGAACCCGTGATCTCCACAGTGAAAGTGTAGCGACTTAACCTCTTGTCCAACGCTTCGTTGTAATGTTTAAATTCCGTATCTCAAACCAGCCATCCAACAATTTTAAAATACCTGGAAATAAAAAAAGCCCCTTGAAATTAATCAAGAGGCTTGAATTTTTTTACAAAAAGAACCTACTTGACTATTTCATCAATTAGTTCCTCTTGCTCTATGTTAAATATTCTTTTCATTTTTAATTAGTCAATGATAGCAATAAAGAGTTTTGTCAATTGCTCCTGCTTACATTGAGGGCACAAATATATAATAAATAGTTTTATTAAAAGCAGTTACGGAAAATAATTAATTTTTCGAACAGAGAGGCTGCCGAATATCCGCCGGATTTGCTTTTTTTGCGTATCTTGTTTACCGATGAAAACCTTTAAGTTAATAATTGTTTTCTGCTGCTGTTTTTACTCAGCAAATTTGTTTGCCCAAAGTCCGCAGGCCATTGAAGCCGACCTGCTACGGATTTTTAAACGGGTGAACTACTACGGCTCCCACAAAAAAGAGTGGAAGGCTATTGATTCATTAGAGAAAATGAACAAGATCTTCGGCTTTAAGCTGAAGTATTATACCTCCAAGTATCCTGAAACTATTAGTTACCCTTTTACTGAACTGGTGAAAGAGCGGGTAGTGATTGCTACATCTGCCGATGGTCTGTTTCGCACCTATTCATGGGATACCAAATTAGGCAGCACCGGGTATGACTTTGATAATGTTTTGCAATACAAAGTTAATGGCAAAATATTTTCTTCGTTAAAAATGGATTCGGTAGGAAAAAAGCATAACCCTGTTTACTGGTATTCCAAGATCTATACCCTCCGGGCAAACAGCAAAGTTTACTACCTGGCAGCATATAATTCGGTACGTTCAAGTAATGACGCTACACAGGGCATCCAGTTTTTTACTGTTGAAAAGGATAAGCTAAATGGCACCGTATTGCTGGTTAAAACTCCAAGCGGTATGCATAGCAAGTTGTATTTTGATTATGATTTCCTGTCGGTGGTTAATATGAAGGTGATCCCAACTATTTATTATGATGCCAAAACACAAACCATCCATAGTCCGTTAGTTAATGCAAAACGACAGGTTACCCGCGACTATATCGTATATAAATTTACCGGTAAGTATTTCGAACGGGTAAAAAATTAACTTTGCCCTATGATCTCTTTTGCCCACCGTGTATTTATGGAAGTTGCCGCCAACCTGAGTTTCAGTAAGGCTGCCCAGGTACTGTTTATAACACAGCCGGCCATCAGCAAACACGTTAAGGCACTTGAAGATCAATACAAAGTGCCCTTATTTGAACGCAAGGGAAATAGTATTTTGCTTACAGAAGCCGGCAATAAGCTAAATGAATACCTGCAGCAAGCAACAGAGATAGAGCGGAAGGTTGAATACGACCTTTCGGTATTAAGTAACCTTTCGCAGGCAGCCGGGCATTTACGGTTGGGGGCCAGTACCACCATCGCCCTTTATATTTTACCACAGATACTTTCAGGTTTCCAGCGCGAATATGCCAATGTTGACGTGCAACTGGTAAACCGTAACAGCGAGTACATCCTGAATGCTTTGCTTAACCATGAAGTTGATATTGGTATTATTGAAGTTGATAATAAGCTCACCACAGTATCATACAAACCTTTCATGAGCGATGAGGTGATCCCGGTTTGCTCGGCTAAGAGTCCGCTGGCTGGAAAATCATTAACCTTAAAGCAGTTTATAAAAACGCCTTTAGCTGTAAGAGAACGTGGATCGGGTACACTAAATGCCGTATTGAAAGCTCTTTCGGCATTACACATCAAACCGGCCGATCTGTCGGTAAAAATCCGTCTTGGGGGCACCGAGGCTTTAAAGAATTTCCTGCTGGCTGATCAGTGTCTTGGCTTTATGCCGAGGCCGTCAATTATCCGACAATTAGCTGAGGGCGACCTGGTTGAAGTACCTATTGAAGGTTTGAAAATTACACGCGATTTCTTCTTTATCCGCCGAAAGGGCACTGAGGATTATGGGTTGACAAGTAATTTTATCAATTACGCTTTGCAGCATTAGGAACCATGATTTTCAGGATTAAGTGATTTCCTGATAAAAAAAAATTCAAGGTAATCCTCAAATCCTATAAATCACGGTTCTTATCTTTACCGCCATGCCCTCTTCCAAAAAAGCTTTAATCATCGGTGCTGGAATAGCCGGAATAGCCAGCGCTATCAGGCTGGCGGTTAAAGGTTACCAGGTTGAGGTTTATGAAGCCAATAATTATCCCGGGGGTAAGCTAAGCCAGTTTGAGCAGAATGGCTACCGCTTTGATGCCGGGCCAAGTTTGTTTACGATGCCCCAATACGTTGACGAACTTTTTGAGCTGACCGGGAAAAATCCTTCTGACTATTTTAGGTACCAAAAGTTGGATACCGTTTGCCGGTACTTTTATGAAGATGGCACCCGGTTAGCCGCTTATGCAGATGTTGATAAATTTGGCAAAGAGGTGCAGGCACAAACCGGCGAATCTGCTATGGCTGTGAATCAATATCTTGCAAATAGCAGGCGGATCTATGATATTAGCAATCATGTTTTTTTGGAGCGCTCGCTGCACCGGCTTAAAACCTATCTGCGGTGGGATACTGTTAAATCAATATTCAGATTTGGGAAGATTGATGCCTTCCGCAGCATGCATAAGGCAAACCAGGGTTTCTTTAAAGATAAACGAGTGGTGCAGTTTTTTGATCGGTATGCAACCTATAATGGCTCAAATCCCTATGCCGCGCCCGCCACCTTGAATGTGATCCCACACCTGGAGCAGCATTTTGGTGCTTATTTTCCCGAAGGAGGTATGTATAGTATTACTTTGTGCTTAGTGCAGCTGGCCGAATCTGTCGGTGTAAAATTTCATTACAATAATCCGGTAACGGAAATTATTTTGAATGGACGAGCGATAAAAGGTATCAGTACTAAAGATGGAACAGTAGAGGGCGATATTGTAGCATCCAATATGGATATCTGGTTTACCTATTATAACTTGTTAAGTGGTTATCCTAAGCTTCATCCTCAAAAGATATTGAGCCAGGAGCGGAGCAGTTCGGCACTGATATTTTACTGGGGAATAAAAGCTCAGTTTAAAGAACTTGACCTGCATAATATTTTTTTTAGTGCAGATTACGAATCGGAATTTGATCATATCTGGCACGGAAAAGATATTTATGATGATCCTACTATTTATCTGAATATCAGTTCAAAATATAAGCCGGATGATGCACCTGAAGGTTGCGAAAACTGGTTTGTAATGATCAATGTACCCGCTAATTCGGGGCAAAACTGGGATACGCTGATAACAGAAGCGAGGAAGAACATATTGAGCAAGTTAAGCCGTGTGTTAGGTAAAGATATCAGCCCGTTGATAGCTAATGAAAGTATCCTTGATCCGCGAAATATCGAAAGCCGCACATCGTCATACCAGGGCTCGCTTTATGGTACCAGTTCCAACAACCAGTTTGCGGCGTTTTTGCGGCATGCCAATAAATCATCGAAAGTAGAAGGTCTGTATTTTTGTGGTGGAAGTGTGCATCCGGGTGGGGGTATCCCGCTTTGTTTGTTATCGGCAAAAATTGTGAGTGAGCTGATTGCTTAAAGATATAGTTCGTAAAACAAGTTTATCTCCAAAGAAGATTGAACCAGAGGTGCAAAAGGTTTGTAGAAGAAAAATACCAATAGATTTCTGGTGTGCCAGAGGTACACAATTTCTTAAGCCGTCCCGGTATTGGGTGCCCTACAAATCTGTTTATCCCTGAATGATAAATACATAATTTTAACGAAAGATAATTTTATCAATTATTTTACAGATATTGCGGCGCTGATACGATGTGGCCTGTAAACCAGTTGGCTATGAGTTGTTTCGGTGCAAAGAACCAATTATAACGAGATATGACAATCAAGAATGTTTACTTATTACTTGCCGGACTTTTATTGGCCGGTTTTACTTCATGCAAGAAGAAGGACGTTTTGCCGGGCAATACCGGGAACGTTCCCGGTGATACAACGGTGAATACCGGGAAGGCATTGCCGGCAGGAGCAAAGGATGGTGTTACTTTTATCAACTCCGGCAAATCGGTAATTTTTAACCTGTACGCACCCGGCAAAAAATCTGTATCAGTTATCGGCGATTTTAATGGCTGGGATGCTAATGATACCAAAGCAGTGATGAATAACACGCCCGATGGCAAACGCTGGTGGGTACAGATTGATAATATAGACCCCGCTACTGAATATGGTTACCAGTTTTATATAGATAAATCGTTAAAAGTGGCAGATCCTTACACCGAAAAAGTGCTGGACCCTGATAACGATTCGTACATATCGTCAGATACTTATCCCAATTTAAAAAAATATCCAACCGGGAAAACTACCGGTAACGTAAGCGTATTCCAGGCCAATCAGTCTGCGTACAGCTGGAAAAATACCAGTTTTACCCGTCCGGATAAAAAGAACCTTGTGGTTTATGAGCTATTGGTACGCGATTTTATTGATGCCCATAACTATCAAACCCTTACAGATACATTAAAGTACCTTTCAAATTTAGGTGTTAATGCTATTGAGCTGATGCCGATTAATGAGTTTGAAGGCAACCTTTCATGGGGCTATAATCCATCATTTTATTTTGCGCCGGATAAATATTACGGTACCAAAAATGCATTGAAAGCTTTTATCGATGAGTGTCACTCGCGCGGCATAGCTGTGATCCAGGATATTGTTTTAAATCACTCGTTCGGCCAGTCGCCTATGGTACAGATGTATTTTAATACAACTGCCGGCAAACCATCGGCCGATAATCCCTGGTATAATGTGGACCCAACGCACCCTTATAATGTAGGCTACCAATTTAACCATGAAAGTGCCGATACCAAATATTTTGTAAAGAATGTGCTCAAATTCTGGATGACGGAGTATAAGATCGATGGTTTCCGTTTTGATCTTTCCAAAGGCTTTACGCAGGTCAACTATGGTACGTCTGACGCTGCAGTCGGACCGTGGGGGCAATATGATGCCAGTCGTGTAGCCATCTGGAAAGACTATAATAACTACATTAAAAGCATCGACAATAACAACTTTTACGTGATACTGGAGCACTTTGCAGCCAACCAGGAAGAAAAAGAACTGGCCGGTGAAGGCATGATGCTTTGGAACAACCTTAACTATAATGCCAACGAGGCTACCATGGGGTGGTTAACCAACTCCAACTTCCAGGGCTTATTTTATGATCAGCATACGTTTACCCAGCCTTATAATTTGGTGAGCTATTTTGAAAGCCATGATGAAGAACGCCTGCAGTTTAAAAACGAAAGCTATGGCAACAGCTATAATGGTTACAATGTAAAAGATAAAAACACCGGATTAGCACGCGAAGAAATGGCAGCGGCATTCCTGTTCGCTGTTCCTGGCCCTAAAATGTTATGGCAGTTTGGCGAGCTCGGCTACGATGTAAGTATCGATCAGGGCGGCCGTACCAGTAATAAACCTATCTACTGGAACTATAATACTGATCTTAACAGGAGGCATTTATATGGTGTTTACGCCAAAATGATTAAGATGAAAGAGAAGAATGCCGTATTTGCATCAACCAATTATACTTATGATCTTGCCGGTGCTATTAAAACCATTCAGTTAAAAGATGCCAGCGCAAATGTAGAAGTGGTAGGTAACTTTGACGTGGTACAACAAACAGGTAGTATCAGCTTCCCAACTATCGGAACGTGGTATGATAACATTAGCAAAACCAATCTTAGTGTAACATCATTGCCATATTCCATGACACTGCAACCCGGCGAATATCATGTTTACAGCAGTGTTGCATTGCAGCAGTAACCAGCTAAAATGCTAAGTGTTAAGGCTTATGGATATAGTAAAACATTGTTTTTAGTCGGTGCTTTTAAACTTACAATTATGCTTATGGAAATTATAAAAGTGTAATGGCCTTATTTTTAATAATTTATTGATTATTAATATTACCTTTGTGGCTTAAATAAAAATATAATGCAAGGAACAGTAAAATTCTTTAATGAAACTAAAGGCTTCGGATTTATTACACCAACAGATGGTGGCGCTGAAGTTTTTGTACACGTATCAGGTTTGGTTGACACTATCCGTGAAAACGATAGCGTTACCTACGATGTAGAGCAAGGCCGTAAAGGTCCAAATGCGGTGAATGTAAAAGTAGCTTAAACTATTAATTATATAAAAATCGTACGGCATCTGTTCAGCAATGGGCAGATGCTTTTTTTATGCTTTTAAAACAATGCGTTGAACAACTTGTAAGAAGCTACTTGAAAAACGAAAGTTTTATTCATTGCCGTTGACTTTAGTCAACGGTTATCGGAATAAAGAAGAGGGGGCTTTAGCCCAAGATCCACGCCGATTTTTTGGCTAAAGCCGTAATTGTATTACCATTCATCCGTTGACTAAAGTCAACGGCAATGAATTAACCAAGCTGGTTATAAATACAAGTTATTCTTAAATGAGTAGTTAAGCAATCGCAGGGTTTACCATCTGTACTAAAGCATCAATAAACTTTGGTGAATCATTCAAGCTTTCAACCAGCTGAACATGCTCACCACCCAGTGCTTTAAACTCGTCACCATATTCGGTAGTTACTTCGTAAACAGTTTCAAGGCAGTCGGCCACAAACGCTGGGCAAAATACCAACAGGCGCTTTTTACCCTCGTTGGCCAGTTTGGCTATGATTTCGCTGGTGTAGGGTTGTACCCAGGGGTCGTTACCCAGGCGCGATTGAAAACATATGGTATATTTCTCCCTCGGGATTCCCATTTTCTCAGCTATCAGCTTCGCAGTATGGTGCGATTGTGCCGAGTAACAAAAGCGGTTGGCGTCGGTAAGTGTTTCGCAGCAACCGGAAGATTTAAGGCAGTGATTATGTGTATGATCTGCTTTGATCAGTTGCCTTTGCGGTAAACCGTGGAAGCTGAATAAAACGTGATCGTAAGTATCCGGATTGTATTTTTGAGCATTATCGGCAAAGGTTTCAATCATCAGCTCATTATCGTGAAACGAGTTAATGAAGGTGATATTTGGCGATGTTGGCCATTTTCCAACAATATCCATCACTTTTTCATAAACCGAACCAGTGCTGGCCGAAGCGTATTGAGGAAACAAAGGGATTACCTGGATACTTTCAACAAGGGCTGCCTTGAGCTTTTCTAAAGCCGATTCGATAGAAGGGTTTTGGTAACGCATAGCCAACTCAACCATATACTCGCCACCGAGGCGCTGTTCTAAAGCTTTTTGTTGTAAAATGCTGTAATGTAACAAAGGAGACCCTGTTTTGGGATCCCAGATGGCCTGGTATAATTTAGCTGATTTGGGTGCCCGGAAAGGAACAATCAGGCCTTTTACTAAAATGGTACGTGAAAGGGTTCCAATATCAATAACCCGGGGGTCCATCAAAAACTCATTCAAATAACGCTTAACATCTGCTGTACTTGGGCTATCCGGGGTGCCCAGGTTAACCAGTAAAATTCCTTTTTTAGCCATAATTATCAGGTACAAAAGTAACAAAAAATGCCCCGTAACTAATGACGGTGGTCACAATTTACAAATAAATGATTGGTGTTTGAACCGGGATTTATTGACTTAAACAATTTATCTATTCTTTTCAATTCGGGTATTTTATGCGCCCCTGTTCAGAAATATCCGGGGAATCCTTAAATCCCAAAAATCACGGTTCAGAATATGGGCGTTGCCTGCGGCCCGGGCTTTACGCTACAAATCCTCGCCTTGCCCGCACACATAGGCCTACGCGAGGCTGTGGGTTTTCCGCTGCAATCCCTAACGCGGCCCTCGCGCAACGGGGTAATTATGAATTGGTTAATTTCTGCTTTTCGGGTAATGGCGCTTTCCACAATCTCCACCACGGTACACCCGGTGATTCATGATGCTCATAATGGTATCCAAAAAAATAGCAGCAAAAAAATGCAGCAAAGTGGTTACGACGCTGGCTCCGGGCAAAATGCGGGTTATTGTGTTCGCCTTTATGGGGCTGGTAGGTTCCGAAGTAAAATAATTGCAATGTACTTAGGAGGGACGGCACTACCCAAAACATGATCAGGTTTGGCTGCGGGATCCAGATCTTCAGGATATTAAAAACAGCAGCCATTACAACAATTTGCCATATCGACAGATAATTGCGGATAAACTGCACATACCAGGCAAAAAAACCACCATGGTAATAATCCGGATCATCGTGGGTGTGTACGTGGCTGTGATGCTTATGATGTTTAGTATACAACTGTGGGTACCAAAACGAAGCATACAAAAAGGTACTCAGGTAGCCGACAACGTTATTTAAACTCTTATTTGGCGAAACTGTACCATGCATGGCATCATGTGCGGTGATGAACAGTCCGGTATACAGGTGCATCTGTACCAGCATGAAAATGTAAACCAGGGGATTGGTGAAACTGAAATGCCATTGCATCAGCAAAATAATACTCGCTGCCCAGCTGCCAATTACCAGGGAGGCTACCAATAAACCGGTATGTGAAGTGCTTTTTTGCATGCTATGATGTTACAGCAAAAAGCGTGCTGTTAAAAGCTTTCTATAGCGGCTTTTACTTTTTGCATCAGCCACATGGGGGTTGATGTAGCGCCGGCAATGCCCACAGTGTCGTTAGGAGCAAACATGTTTTTGTCCAGCTCGTCGGTTGATGATATGAAGTAGGTGTTGGGATTGTGTTTGCGGCATACCTCAAACAATACCTTGCCGTTTGATGATTTTTTGCCCGATACAAAAATGATCTTATCAAAACGGGTTGCAAATTTGGGCAGGTCCTTATCACGGTTACTAACCTGGCGGCAAATGGTATCATTTGCTTTAAGGGCATATCCGCGCGCAATAAGCTCATCCTTCACCGAGTAAAATTTATCCATACTCTTGGTGGTTTGGCTGTAGAGCGTGATGTTATGCGGAAGCTCCACATTATCCAGCTCGGCAATATCCTGGAAAACTATGGCTTCATCATTTGTCTGACCTTGCAGGCCCACTACTTCAGCATGCCCATGTTTGCCAAAAATCAGGATCTTCTCATTCGAGTCGTATGAAGTTTTGATGCGGTTTTGCAGTTTAAGCACTACCGGGCATGAGGCATCAATAAGGGTAATATTGTTCTCTAAAGCTGTGCGGTAAGTATCCGGTGCCTCGCCATGGGCGCGGATAAGTACCTTTTCGTTATGCAGATCTTTAAGCTGGGTGTGTTCAATGATACGCAAGCCGCGCGCCTTAAGGCGCTCAACTTCCTCATCATTATGCACAATATCGCCAAGGCAGTACAGGTAACCGTCCTCTTCTAAAATCTCCTCGGCCATGTCAATGGCATAAACCACCCCAAAGCAAAAGCCCGAATCCTGATCAATAGTAACCTGTAACTGATAATCTCCCATGGTGTTGCAAATTTACGGCAAAAATAACCGTTGATTGTAATGATTACGTTGATTTCGCTGATTTTTCGATCGTTAACCTTATTTGTTGTGGCTATTTAAACCGATTGGATGCCTGGAAACTCCTTTCCTATGCTATTGTAATAAGCTCTTACCTTCCTACGCCAGCTACTTCTTGCAGACGGCCAGTTTTTTTGTCCCTCAATAAAATCAATACGAGGATTGGAATGCCCCGGTCTGGAGTTGCTACCTTTTGAGGGTTGTTCAAATTTTAATAATAGCTCAGGATCGTTTATGGGGTCAAAATCTCCATCCTGGTCAAATATAGTTTGATGTTCGGGTTTGTTATATAGTTCTCTTCTGGTCTTAAGCAGGTTCATCAATTCATTTAGGGAGATGTGATCGGTAATATAGTCAAGATCATAAATATCTTTGTGATTTGCCCTGCTTGATGCGGTTATTAATTTTAATGGCCCAATATCAATTAGACTCATAACTTTAATGTTGCTGATAATTTCAGGAGTATTATAGAACTGCATGTTCTGCAATATTTCTACCTTAATTGCTGTATCGTCTCTGCGAATAAAAAAACGTTGAAACAGAAACTGATCATTTATATCGCATGGATAGTCTATCGCAAAAACAGCTTCTCCGTAAAAAGCTTCAACTTCCTTTCTAACCAACTCATATCCAATTTTGCCAATAATACCAGGAAAGAAAAAATCAATATCATTGGATACCCGGTGACTATAACGAATAGCCAAGCTGGTACCACCGCCTAAAACACTTGTTTTGAGCGAAGGGAGTTGCTGAAGTTCACAAATGGTTTTAAATAAATTATCATCAACAGCCTTCATTGGGCAAACCGTAAAAACTGTTTAATATGGTAGCGACGTGCAACCAGCAAGCAAACCTGATTACTCACTTTTTCTTTAGTGGCTTTTAATTCACGTGCAATAACTGCTTTGGGATAAATAGCTTCGAGCCTTAATATATCATCTGCAAAAGTTAATGAAGTAGTTGCCATTAATGCCCTCGGAATGATGAGATCTTGGTCGTGATTGATGTCAAGGGATGCGATGTCCACGTCCCAAAATAGATATTTAGGGAATATTTCTTGAATATGTATATCCTTTTTCATCTTAAACAAAGATACAAAATCAGTTTTTGATTAATGAGCGGCTTAATACATCAAATTCAAAACAGCAAAAAATACAAATTGTGCAATCAGCAAGGTTGGGCCAACATTGCCCTGTCGATTAAATTTAAACTGCTCAAATATAAAAAGCAGTAACGCACTCAAGACAAACCAACAAGCATAGTTTTTAAATGGAATGTTGCCGTCCAGCCAATGCCAGTAATCAAAGCGTATGGCAATAGGTTCAATCAGCATGTCAAGCATGGTTAAGATAATAGCTCCCGCAAGCATTCTTATTAATTTATTATTAAAGCGACTTCTCCGCAGAACAACACCTACGCTGTATATCAGCAAAAACCAATTCACCCCAATCATTAAAGGGATATCAAGCAGTTTGGCACCGAGTGTACTATCATAACGATAATGACCAAAGAACAAACCTGTATGTACCCCGATATATTCAGCCATAAAGCCCGCAATAAAGGTTATCAACGCAAACAACAGAAACTTAATGTTGAAAGCATCATGGCTATAAATGATTACGCCAAGCATCAAGAGTAAATGCCATGGTACCAGGGTTATAAATAATGCAGTTAGAGATGGAATGATGAAGCCGATTATGCCCACCAAATGGAACAGAAAAATGATTGTTACACAGATCCTGTTTTTGGTCGACATAGCCAAGTTAAATGCCGCCGGTTTCAAATCTTTCGCCCTTTCCACATGGTGGTTTTGGTGAGGTATCTTTGTATAGCTAAAATAGCAACTGCCAGGAGGCTAAACATTTGCGCCGGGTGCAAAAAGATATTATATCCGGCTTTTTGCCCGGCCGAAAGGGAGATCATGATTCGTGTGAGCAAGATCAATCCTACGGTAAAAAATATAAGGGGCAGGTTCAGGGTAGTTAGTATAATTAGCGGACCGGCAATGGTAATGGTAACGTATACCAAAAAGCCGATGATACTATAGTTAAAAGCAGCCAGAAAATTTTTGCTGAATCCGTTTATAGCCTCAATATATCCCCTGTACATGCGGCAACTGATCATGCCGTTGGCCAGTAAGGCTTCACCGTTATAACGTTCTGATTTGATAAGGCGCATGATCTCCACATCTTCCACTACTTTGTTTTTCACTGCTTTATGCCATTGGTGTTTGTGGTAAATAGCAGCATCAAACAACATGAATTGACCGCTCGCGGCAGCTACCGAAGCATTTTTAACCAGATAAACCAGGCGTAAAGGAAGGAGGTTAAGCAATATAAAATGCATAAGCGGAACCACGAGGTTCTCGCCCGTAGTAATCATGATTTGATTGGTAAACAGGCTTAATAGCCCAAGCTGGTGCAAGTGCATGCGGTGTACAGCACTGTTGATAAGCCGGTTGCTGATTTGCTCGTCGGCGTCCAGAAACAGCAGGTATTTACCGTCGGCTTGCCTGGCCATTTGATGGCAGGCATAGTTTTTACCTATCCAGCCATCGGGCAATTTACTGCCTTTTATTACGCTGAAATGGGGGTGGCCGGCAGCAAATTCGCTGCAAACCTTAAAGGTATCATCGGTTGAATCATCGTCGTAGATGATAACTTCGTAATTGTTATAGTCTTGCTGATGGATAGAGTTTAACAGCGTTAAAATATTACCGGCCTCATTGCGTGCAGGGATAAGGATGGAAACTTTGTCCGAATAGTACCGACCTATATGGGGCAGTTTAGGGTTAGAGATATAATTGAATAGTGTTACCGCAAACCTGAGTATGATAAAAAAGAGGGTTATTAATATCGCTATAGTCACTTTTTATATGTCAATTTCGGTTTGCAGCAGTTTGGAGGCTTCATAGTGCCTTTGGTATGCTTCCTGTAATTTATTTATGCTTTTATCAGCGTAATTTTCGGGTTCGCTTTTTAAGTAAACGGTTGCCGTGGGCTTTTTATGTTTAAAGTACTGAATAAAAGTTGAGGCAAAAATAAGTTGGAAATTACCCGCCGCTTTTTCAATTATTCTCATGATGCCCTTTTCAAATTTTATGTTTGTAACAAAGTTAGCATACAGCCTGCCCTGCGGAAACATTAAAACTAAATTTGCCGGATCAGCAAGTAATTCGGCAGCGTAATCGAGCGATTGAAGAATGCTTTTCGAGTCTTTTTTTACCGAAAATGCACCTACATATCTTAGGAAGCGCTCTTTACGGGCGGTTTCTTCCAGGATCATGACATGCAGTTTTTTCTTTAGCAATTTTTCATTGACACAATATAGGATTAATCCGTCCCAAAAACTAAAGTGATTACCTATAAGCAATGCCGACTTGCTTTTATCAATTACAACCTCATTAAACAATAACTCATGAAACGTTTTGCCAACCGCCCATTTTATATAGTAATGGACAATACGGTTCATGAAAAAGTTGTTTTTATTGCGGATCATAATTGACAAAGCTCAATGCTCCATATTAATTTGATTTTTCAGTGCCTGCTGATGCGCCTGGTTAATGTTTGCTTTCAATTGTTCAAAGGTGAGCTCATTGGCAACGCCCAAATCAAAAAGGTGAACATAAGCGCGGGGTTTCAGGCTTTCAAAATAATCTATCAGGATACAGTGATAAACAATTTGGCACGGGCCTTTTATTTGCTGCATCAACTTATAAACGCCTTTTTCAACATGGATGTGTGTTTCATGGTTCGAAAACAATTCTCCCTGCGGAAATATCACGATCAGGTTATCCGGTTTATCCAATATCCCCGCCGAGTAGGTGAGTGACTCCAACATAGCCCTCGAACCTTTTTGGATAGAGTAGGCCCCGATGTATCGTAAATAACTGCGCTGATCAAACTGATCCTGCTGCATCATTACATAGTATTGCTTTTTGAGGTTATAAACAGCCGTCCAGTTGGCAATAAAGCCATCCCACCAACTGAAATGGTTACTCAAAAGCAATACGGAGTGCCCTGGTCGCGGTTCAAAAGGCTGTACATTAACCTCTTTAAAATTTCGGCTTATCCACCACCTTACGTAGCTGATATACAGTTTACTCCAGAATTTCTTTTTACGCGAGGGTACCATGTTTTATTTAACTAAATACTCATCCAGTGCCTTTGTAACCAGCCAGTGCCCAAGCTCAACTTCATGTACTTCGGCATCATTAAGCATTCCTAAAAATGGGAGCGCCGCCGATTTGGGGAACAGCTTGTCGTGCTTGCCAAATATCAGCAAACATTTAATTTTATGCTGGTTGATTAACCGTGCTACTTTTTGAACATCGGGTTTTAGCTGCCTTATCAAATTTAGGGTATAATAGGTATCAAGCCGTTTTTGTTCGGTGTCAATTTCGTTATAGGCTATATTATATAGGCTTTCGTCAATAACCCCAACTCTTTTTACGCTTTTAACCAAAAAAGGTGCAAGCCATCTGCTTTTGGTAGCTGTACGGAAAATTGCACGGCCAAGTTTGTTATGTAATATAAAATGAAAGCCTTTAAAAACGGCCAGGCCATCGGGTGCCATTAATATGATGTCGTCAATCATATCGGCATATTCTTCAACTAATATCAGGGCCAGGTTGGCACCTATGGAATAACCCATAACCGAAAAGCGTTGACGGCCGTAAAGCTTAAACCATTCTTCCATATAGTTGCGTACCATTGCTTTAGGCATTCCGGCCAGAATCTGTTGTTCTGTCCAGCCGTCGAGCCTGCTTTCACCATGAAAAAAATGATCGAACCCGTAGATATGATATTGCGGTAAAATAGATTGATCGAGCACGTGAAATTGCTTACCCGTCATGCCATAGCCATGAAAGGCCAGTAAAGGCTTTTCACCGGTACCGTATTCGTGAAAATGTGCTTTGCCCAAACCAGGCAGATGTAAAAAACCCATTAAGGCAATATTAAGAATTTATGGCTTTTGTACAGTAAACACATTTGTTTTGTTTTGGGATATGATCAAAGAACGGAAGTTTTATCTGGCAATATACTTCATGATCATTTCCGTAGCCCCAACATTATCTTTTACGTAATTGGATATCTTTTTGCGGGTTATATTATAAAAAGCCTCATCATTAACAAGTGTTTCAACAATGTCTTTCAATTCTGTTTCATTGCTGATGCTAAACCCGGCTTCAAGTGCGATAAGCTCCCGGGCCTCGTTAAATTTTTGATAGTTAGGTCCAAAAATAACAGGCAGGCCAAAAGCAGCCGCCTCCAGCGTATTGTGGATGCCAACTCCAAAACCGCCACCTATATAGGCGATATCTGCATAAGCATAAAGGGACGACAGCATACCGATGTTGTCTATAACGAGTGCCTGGAGATTGTTAGATGTTAGCGATTGGTTAATAAAATCTCCCGACTTCAAACCTTCGGCTTCGGTTTTTAATTGAGAAAAAGTGATCGCTTTTCCTTCAGGAAGCAACTCTATCAGGTTGTTGATCTTCTCCTCCGGTATTTCATGCGGGGCGAAGATGAATTTCCAGTTGGGATACTGGTTTACCAATTTGGCCAGCAGGGTTTCGTCCTGCGGCCAGGTACTGCCTGCAATAAATAGTTTGTGCTCATTTTTAAATTCAGCTATTAAGGGTAACACTTTCGGGGTTTGTGCGTTGGCCCAAACACGGTCAAACCGGGTATCACCGCTAACCGATGTATTAGTTATACCGATGTCTTGCAGCAATTGTGCAGATGCCTCATCCTGCAAAAAGAAGTGGCTCACCAGCCTTAATATACTGCGGTTAAAACCACCGTACCATTTGAAAAATACCTGCCCGGGCCTGAATATCCCCGATACAATATACAAAGGAATGTTGCGCTTGTGTGCTTCATTAAAAAAATGGAACCAGTATTCGTACTTAGTGAAAATGACTATTTCGGGATTGATGGTGTCGATAAATTTGCGGGCATTTTGTGCAGTATCTAACGGCAGGTAGTAAACATAATCGGCAAGTGGCGTGTTTTTCCTGATTTCGTATCCCGAAGGAGAAAAAAAAGTAATTACTATTTTCTTTTCAGGGTGCAAACTCCTCATCGCTTCCAGTATCGGCCGGCCCTGTTCAAACTCGCCCAGTGAAGCAAAATGAAACCAAATGCAGCTCTCTATACGTACAAAGGCAATGTTTTTACGTCCTGTAACCCAGAGTTTTGCCTTGTTGTTAAACAGTGCAGCAAAATGGATAAAAAGGGAATATAATTTGATACCTATATTATATAATAACATCAATTTTAACGCTGAATGATTATCTTAGCCGCCATAAAAGTAGTAACAATAATTGCAATATTGGTTTTGCGGCCCGCCCGGTGTCCTAATGCTTTGGTTTATATGGTTGATTACATGAATTGTTTATCTTGATTTCAAAACACATTTAACGCTATGAATATACCAGCAATTGCCGGGCACAACGTGTACAGCCAGGATGGCATGAAGATAATCGATTTAACATAAACATAAGCCAATAAATAACAGACTCTATGACAGAAAGAAAAAGGATCCTGATCACAGGGGCGGCCGGCTTTTTAGGCTCGCATTTGTGCGATAGATTTATTAAGGAAGGTTATCATGTAATTGGCATGGATAATCTGATAACAGGCGATTTGAGGAATATCGAACATTTGTTCAAACTGGAAAACTTTGAGTTTTATAACCATGATGTATCCACGTTTGTGTACGTTCCGGGCGATTTGCATTACATCCTGCACTTTGCCTCACCTGCCAGCCCGATCGATTATTTGAAAATCCCGATCCAGACATTAAAAGTAGGCTCACTGGGCACCCACAACCTGTTAGGGCTGGCCCGGAACAAGAAGGCCAGGATGTTGATCGCCTCCACATCAGAAGTGTACGGCGATCCTAACATCAGTCCGCAGCCCGAAGAGTACTGGGGTAATGTAAACCCGGTAGGCCCAAGAGGGGTGTATGAT
>NZ_FOCL01000013.1 GCF_900110105.1 Mucilaginibacter gossypiicola
TAACTTAAAAACATTCAGGTGCCTATATCGGCGGTGTCTACCTCTTCCCATTCCGAACAGAGAAGTCAAGCCCGCCAGAGCCGATGGTACTGCGGTAAAACGTGGGAGAGTAGGTCGGTGCCACCCTTTATCACCTTTAATGGTGCAATAATGCAAAAGCCTTAGCTAATCACTAAGGCTTTTTGCGTTGATAACCTTTTTGCTCCTGCATATCAACGGGAAACCATTCTCTGCTCTCCATTCGCCAGTCACTAAAAACATTATTATCTCCCCATTTGTCATCCTTATTGCCTAGCCATGACATGATTAAAAATGAGTCATGCTGAGCCTGTCGAAGCATAGCGGGCAGGGTCTCTGCGCGCGACCCTTCGACAAGCTCAGGGTGACAGCCCTCTTTAATAGATATCATTTCACCTTCAAGTTGCCGGATTTAAACACTCAGGATGACAATAGGGGTAATGCTATTCAATATAGCAGTTGTTAAGGCATCATAACACCTAACTACTCACCGCTTACATTCAACCGCTCACTTATTTTTATTTGTGCATGTAATTTTGCTACCTTAGCATATATACCTAAACGTATGCTTAGCGCAGAACAAGCCACGCTTTGGCAAAAGATCCTCGATTTTCAGTTGGATGATGCTGAAGCTGCTTTTAAATTTTCGGAACGCCTCGCACGCGAAAATGGATGGACCCTCCATTATACCCTCCGGGTGATTTCCGAATATAAGAAGTTCATTTTTCTTTGTTGCGTATCTGATAAAGGTGTTACCCCATCTGATGCTGTTGACCAGGCCTGGCACTTGCATTTAACTTTTACCCGTTCGTATTGGATAGATCTTTGCCGTAACACGCTTGGTCGGGAGTTACATCACAATCCAACAAAAGGAGGCGCTGATGAGGATACTAAATATGATGAGTTTTATACAGACACTGCTTATTTATATCATCAATTTTTTGATGGGTTGCCACCTGTGGATATATGGCCCGACAATGCTAAACGTTTTATAGATATCGATTTCGAAAGAGTTAACAAAAAACGTAACTGGATAATCCGCAAGCTCGGAATTAATAAGGTATTATCGATATCACTGTTTTGGACTTTTGTTCTGCTTATAATTGCATTAAACGAGGGAGACGGTAGTCTGTTTAGTTTATGTTTTTTAGCCTTTTTTGTGGTGTTATTGATAACTATTTTTAAATGGGAAAAGGGAGACAGCGCTTATCGAAGAGATGGTGATAACAGTGGTTGTTCTCCTACCGGTGTTGACATAAATAACGGAGATGGCATAAGTCATCATGGCCACTCCGGGCATGGCTGTAATAGTGGTTGCAGTAGCCACAGTGGTTGTAGCAGTCATAGCGGATGCTCGGGGTGTTCATCATCCGGATGTGGTAGCGGGCATTGACGAATACAGTTATCAGCTTAAAGCCTCAAATATTTCGGCACTAAGCAGCCCGCTTCCACCGCCAAAATGTTGAACTATTCTAATGCCCGGTTTTTCGGCACAAAAATATTCGTTCAATTTAAGTTCCGACCTTTCATCAACTCCGCCTCCCATCAAAACCACTTTAAAGTCTTGTGTAGGGAATGCCGCAATGGCTTCCTCATCGCTGAGGCAGCCTGTTGCGTTCCAGTCAGGATTATTGTTTACCAGTCTTACTACCGTGGCCAGTATTTCGGGGTGCCGGCCAATTACCAATATCTGCGTCTTTTCCATGTTCTTAAAATTTCATTGGTACGTCTATTAATAAAAACTCAGCATCGGTACCGGCTTCAATAGTAAATTTGTCTGTATCCCAAATACCCAATGCGTCACGACTGCTTAATGTTTCGCCGTTAATGATCACTTCGCCGCTTAAAACGAACGCGTAAACACCGTTGCCTTCTTTTTTGATGGTATATTCGGCATTCACACCTTTATCAAATTTGCCTAAATGAAACCATGCATCCTGATGGATCCATACGCCGGCATCATCAGGATTGGGTGATAATACCTGCTGTAATTTATTATGACGGTCTTCAAGGTTTAATGAGATCTGATCGTAACGCGGTTCAACATTCCGTTTATTAGGATAAATCCAGATCTGTAAAAACTTAACTTCGCTCGTACGGTCAAAATTATACTCGCTATGAAAAATTCCGGTACCCGCGCTCATGGCCTGGATATCGCCATTTTTAATGACAGCTACGTTGTTCATACTGTCTTTATGCTCCAGATCGCCTTCAAGCGGAATGGATATGATTTCCATATTATCATGCGGGTGTTTGCCAAAGCCCATTCCCGGGTCAACGGTATCATCATTTAATACCCTTAAAGCTCCAAAGTTCATTCGCTGAGGATTATAATAACCTGCAAAACTGAATGATTGATAACTGTGCAGCCATCCATGGTTTGCATGTCCGCGGGTGTTAGCTTTATGTAAAATGGTTTGTGCCATGATGTGTTTCCTTTAAATTATAGCACAAATTTAAGGGGGCATTGCCCGGTGGCACTTGATGTAGGTTAAGAAATGGTGAATGGTTGATTGGGTGAGTGGAGAATAGTTATTTATGGCGCATAAACCACTGACTCATCAACTCAATCAACCATTCACCTACTTTTTCCTCACTATAACACTTTTCATCCGGCTAAAAAATTCGGGGGTTACGCCAATGTATGAGGCTATTTGTTTTTGGGGCAGATGATCTATCAACGTAGGATAACGTTTGCAAAAGTTATTATAACGTTCTTCTGCAGTTAAGCTCAGACTATCAATTAGTCGTTGCTGACTGGCTACTAAGGAGTTTTCGGTGAGGATCCTGAAAAAATGCTCAAACTTAGGGATCTGTGTATATAGTTTTTCCTGGTTTGCTTTAGAAAGCAGCAATACATCGGTATCTTCCAGTGCTTCGATATTCTGTATGCCTGGTTTCTGCGAAATGAGGCTGTACATATCGGCAATCCACCAGTCGGCAGGGGCAAAGCTGAGTACATGTTCGATGCCACTTTTATCTACCGTATATCCCCGTAAACAACCGGACGTTACAAAAGCCGAATACTTACATACCTCGCCATACGTAAGCAGAAATTGTTTGCGCTTTACTTTCTTAGGCTGAAGATAGGCCGTAAAAATTTCTTGTTCTTCGCGGGTTAAGTGAATGTGTTTTTCGAGATTGTTGAGTATCAGATCAAGCGGCATAATGCAAAAATGTGTTTTATTTGGCTCATTACCGAAGGATGGTTCATTAATCTATCCGGTTTTTTACAGGGTAAGGCATTTATTTAATAAATTTTAAATTAGCTTTATCAATCGTCAAAAAATCCATGCCAAAATATGCGCATGTTATGCTTATAAAGCGGTATGGATAGCAAAAAAATATCAATATGATTGTGAATGGCTTTTAAACAAGGCCTGAAGCATAAACAAATAAACCTGGAGCGCATTACCAATTACTGCGTTAAACGATTTTAAAGATAAGTTTTATGATGAAAAATTATTTTTTAACGATCTGCCTGTGTGTTATTGTTGCTTCGTATGTTAGTGCGCAACAGAAATTTAGCGGCCTTGACGTTGGGCTCGGAAATCTTTACCGTACGTCTGATGCCAAAACAAGATCTATTAGTCCGGAAAATTTCAACGGCGAAAAAGGTAAAGGTGGCATGGCTACTACAGGTACCGGTGCCAATGCCTCGCGCGATCTGGGGCAGACCTGGAAAGTAAGCCCAAGTGTTATCATCAAAAAACATACAACATTTACTGTTGCTGAAATCAATGGTTCGGGAGCCATACAGCATATCTGGATGACGCCGACAGGTAACTGGCGTTATTCGATACTCCGTTTTTATTGGGATGATGAAACTACACCATCTGTTGAGGTGCCGGTGGGCGATTTCTTTTGTATGGGCTGGGGTAAATATGCGCCGGTGACTTCACTGGCTGTGGCCGTAAACCCGGGCAGCGCATTTAATTGTTATTGGCCAATGCCTTTCCGAAAAAAATGCCGCATCACTATGGAGAACATTGATGATGAGGACATGGTGTTATATTACCAGGTTGATTATACCCTAACCAATGTGCCCGAAGATGCAGGTTATTTTCATGCGCAGTTTCGCCGTATAAATCCATTGCCTTATAAAAAGGATTTTGTTTTAGTAGATAGTATTCAAGGGAAAGGGCAATACGTAGGTACTTACATCGCTTATGGCTCCAACAAAAACGGCTGGTGGGGCGAAGGTGAAATCAAGTTTTTTATGGATGGAGATACCAAATTCCCTACCATCAATGGCACTGGTACCGAGGATTATTTCTGCGGATCATATGATTTTGATACCCGCCACAGGGATGCCGATGGTAAGGAGAAACCGGGCACAGAGTATACCGAGTTTTGCAGCCCTTACAGCGGTTTGCCACAGGTGATCCGTGGCGATGGGCACTATAATATTGCCCAGCGTTTTGGATTGTATCGCTGGCATATTGTTGATCCCATCCGCTTTGAAAAAAGCTTAAAAGTTACCATACAGGCATTGGGCTGGCGGCATGATGGCCGGTATATGCCTTTGCAGGACGATATTGCTTCAACGGTGTTTTGGTATCAAACCGGCGAACATGGCCCTTTCCCTAAATTTCCCTCAAAAGACGAATTGGAAGTAAACTGATGAAATTATATAAACTGGCAAAAGGCAGCTTACTGCAACATAACGGGTCATCATATATTATTGATGATGAATGGGACAAACTGATCAATCGTGATGGTTTGGCCGCTTACCTGGAATCGGTAACTACAGATACTACAGCTTTAAACGCCGAAGTAGAAAATGAACACCTAACCGGCAACATATTGCCGCCGATAGGCAACCAGGAAGTATGGGCTGCGGGAGTAACTTATTTACGGAGTAGAGACGCCCGGATGGAGGAATCAGAAACGGGGGCAAGTTTATACGATAAGGTTTATGACGCAGCCCGGCCAGAGCTTTTTTTCAAAGCGCTTGCGCATCGGGTATCCGGTCATAATGGTGAGGTTTACATCCGCAAAGATTCTGAATGGAATGTGCCCGAGCCCGAACTTACGCTGTTTGTTAACAGCAATGGTAATATCCAGGGGTATACCATTGGCAATGATATGAGTTCGCGCAGTATTGAGGGCGAAAACGCCCTGTATCTGCCGCAAGCTAAAGTATATGAAAAAAGCGCGGCGCTTGGGCCATGCCTTTATGTTACTTCATCGCCCATCCCTGGTGAAACGGTGATCAGCATGAACATTAAGCGTAAAGGTGAGTTGGTTTTTGAAGATGAAACAACGGTATCGCGTATTAAACGTTCTTTTGCCGAACTTACCGGGTATTTATACAGTGAATGTGATTTTCCTTACGGATGTTTTTTGATGACAGGCACTTGCCTTGTACCGCCGCCAAGTTTTACTTTACAAACCGGTGATGTGGTTGAGATCAGTATTGATCATATCGGAACGATGGTAAACGTGATCGGCTTAAACACTAAACATAAATAACCCGGTATATGCAGCTTTTAAAAAAGTCATGGTTAGTTTTGCTGATTAGCACTTTTGCTGCATGCACTATGTATAAACCACCTGTGAAAAAAGGAAGTTTTGAATATGACGAGGAGTTTCTGCGGAAGCGGGACGATAGTCTGATAGTTTTAAGTGACGGTGGCTTAGGAATGGTTATGGTATCTCCAAAATATCAGGGCAAGGTTTTTACTTCAACGGCTGATGGTTTAAACGGCAAAAGTTTTGGTTGGATCAAATATGAAACTTTTGATCAGAAACAGCCCGACCCGCACATGAATGCTTTTGGAGGGGAAGACCGCTTGTGGCTTGGGCCGGAAGGCGGGCAGTTTTCACTGTTCTTTAAACCCGGTACCAAAATGGAATTTGCCAACTGGCATACACCTGCTGCTGTTGATAACGAAAGCTGGGAGCTGATAGCAAAATCCGGTAAAAAGGTTTCCTTAAGCAAAAGCACACACTTGCAAAATTATGCCGGTACCAATTTATCAATTAAGCTGGAGCGTGACATCGAGATCATGGAACCCAAAGCAATACAACAATTGCTGAGTATTGATGCTGATACATCTGTAAGATCTGTTGGGTTTAACACAGTAAATTCGATCAGCAATACCGGCGACAATGCCTGGGATAAAACCACAGGTGCTCCGTGCTTATGGAATTTGGATATGTTTACGCCATCGCCCAGGGTGGTGATCGTAGTGCCGTACAATGAGAGTACTTCCGGTAAAGTAGCCACAACCAATTATTTCGGCGAGATTCCGAAAGATAGGATCACGTATAAAAACGGCATCCTGCTGTTTAAGGCAGATGGCAAAAGCAGGGGTAAATTAGGTATTCCTCCTCATCGTGCAAAAAATATGGCTGGCAGTTATGATGCCGAGAATGATGTTTTAACTATAACTATGTTTGATGTAGACAGCACCGCATCATACCTAAACCAGGAATGGAAAACGGATACGGCGCCTTACAGTGGCGATGCAGTAAATGCTTATAACGATGGCCCGCTGGCCGATGGCAAACAAATGGGGCCGTTTTATGAAATAGAAAGTGTATCGCCTGCCGCCTTCCTGAAACCGGGAGAAAAGCTTATACATAAACATAGCGTATTCCATTTTACAGGCAACAAAGCCGCATTAAATAAAATTGCATTAAAAACGCTCGGGATTTCGTTAGATGATATCTCAGCAGCATTTAAATAACAGATCAATATATAACCAACCAATAAATACTCAATGTCAAAAAACAACGCCCTGTTCGCAGTAGCATTAATTACTTCCCTGTTCTTTATCTGGGGATTTGCGCTCAATCTTAACCCGATACTAATTCCGCATTTAAAAAAGGCCTGTCAGCTTAATGATTTTCAATCGTCACTAATTGATTCGGCATCCTATATTGCTTATTTTTTATTGCCTATACCCGCAGCGCAGTTTATGAAAAAATACGGCTATAAAGGGGGGATCCTTTTAGGCCTTGTGCTTTTTGCCACCGGCGCATTTTTGTTTTACCCGGCTGCTGCTGTACGCAACTATGCGTTTTTCCTCGGTGCATTGTTCGTGGTATTTTCAGGTGCGGCTTTTTTAGAAACTGCTGCAAATCCGTACATCACTGTATTGGGCGATCCGGCCGGGGCAACAACCCGCATCAACTTTTCGCAGTCATTTAACGGACTGGCCGCAACGCTTGCCCCTTACCTGGGCGGCTTGTTTATATTATCGGGCAAAAATTTAACCGAAACCGAAACAAAAAGCATGTCGGCAACGGAACTGAACAATTATTTAAATAAAGAAGCATCATCAGTACAACTGCCTTTTATAATAATAGGTATAGTTGTATTGGTGGTTGCATTTTTGATCTATAAAACAGCCTTCCCTCCAATTGTTGAAGAAACAAGCCACGAGCTGGAAGATGATAAGCGTTCGCTGATGACCAGGATTGGTGAGCTGTTGAAAGAGAAACAATTGATGCAGGGTGTACTGGGCGAGTTTTTTTATGTAGGCGCTCAATCATGTATCAGCAGCTTTTTTATCCGCTTTTCAGAAAAGGTAGCGGGCTTTGCTGAGAAGCCGGCATCTTTCTATTTATCGATGGCTTTGCTAAGCTTTATGATCGGTCGTCTGTTAGGCACAGCGCTGATGCTGGTTATTAACCCGGTTAAACTGTTGATCACTTATGCAATTATCAATGTAGCATTATTGTTCGTGGCGGTGTCTGTACATGGTGCTTTGGCGGTATACGCTTTAATGGGCGTGTTCTTCTTTATGTCGATCATGTTCCCGACTATATTTTCGCTCAGTATCCGCGGCCTTGGTGCTAAAACCAAGTTAGGCTCATCACTGGTGATCATGGGTATTGTTGGTGGCGCTATCTTCCCGCCAATTATGGGCCGTATTTCTGATTTAACCAATATTCAAACATCTTATTTGGTGCCTGTAGTTTGCTTCGTGTATATAGGCTATTTTGCGGTGATAAATCTCAAAGTAAAAAAAGTGGAGATGGTTGCAGCTCATTAATATATCTATCATAAATAAAATGAATTTACAACTTACAGATAAGGTAATTATAGTTACCGGCGGGGCCAAAGGCATAGGCGAGGGGATAGTGAAGGTGTTAGCTTCTGAAGGCGCTATCCCGGTTATAATAGGCCGCGGAGAGGGAGATAACCTGAAAACGGTTGAAGCTGTGCAGGCAGCGGGGCATAAGGCATACCAGGTAGTAGCAGAACTTACTGATCCTAAAGCATGCGAAAACGCTGTGAATGAAGTTATAACCAAATTTGGACGCATCGACGGCTTGGTGAACAATGCCGGTGTAAATGACGGCGTTGGTTTGGAGAGCGGCGATTACGAGGGATTTATGGCCTCGCTACATAAAAACGTAGTGCACTATTACCTGATGGCGCATCACGCACTGTCCGAACTGAAAAAATCAAAAGGGGCTATCCTGAATATTACCTCAAAAACTGCCGATACCGGCCAGGGGCATACTTCGGGTTATGCGGCATCAAACGGTGGTCGTAACGCCCTTACCCGCGAGTGGGCTGTTGAACTTTTAAAATATGGTATCCGCGTAAATGCACTGGTAGTAGCCGAATGCTGGACACCGCTTTATGCCAACTGGATCAAAACCCTTCCCGATCCTCAGGCAAAGCTGAAAGAGATCGAATCAAAAATCCCGCTGGGTAACAGGATGACTACTGCCGAAGAAATTGCCAATACTGTTGCGTTTTTATTGTCGCCGGTATCAAGCCATACAACGGGTCAGTTAATCTATGTTGATGGCGGTTATGTGCATTTGGACAGGGCGCTGGCTAACGCATAAGGAATTAAATAATCATCGAATTGATCTCCCGTTTACCGTGTCTTCACGGTAAACTTACTTATAACCAAAAGCATCCGTGAGGACACGGACGCTGGGGATAAAATAAAAATATGTCATTGCGAGGAACGAAGCAATCGCACGGAAGCATAGCTGCTCTGTATAGTATGCGATTGCTTCGTTCCTCGCAATGACATGTTTTAGAAATCTGTGGATCTCCTACAAAGAAAACCCTTTCAGATACTGCTTCGCATAAGTTTCGCCCCAATCTTTCATGGCGTTTTGCAGTACAGTAAGAAAACTTTTGTTATTACCCGCTTTTCCTTTTTTAGGCGCTATGAGCGATTTCTCGTCCACCGGTTGTTCGGTAACTTTGGTTGCAAACCAGGTAATGTTTTCATGCGGTAAGGCTACGCCTAATATCATGCCGGGTAAACCATTAAACGATTCGGGACCGCCAGAAACAGGGATCTCATCGGTATAAAAAGCCACTACATAGATAGAATCAAGGATCAGGCCGTTTGCTCTGCGGCAGTTATAACCGGCAATCTCTCTGCTTTCGCCGGTTAGTTTCCATTTAATGTGCCTCGTGGTATCCTTTACCAGGAAGGTTTCCTCAAATACCTTTTTTTGGCTGGTGCTTAACCCCGTATTATAATCGGTATATATGGTGTTATTCTGTACGGCCATCGGCAGTTCGTCACCAAAATTGTTGGGGGTGTATTCCGGTTCAATGGGAGTAAACAATGTTTGATTATTGCCAAATTTTAAAGTGCTTTTCAACACCTTAAACTGCGGCTTATTTTTCTTGTACTGATCAAACATAGGTTGGTACCAGCTTTCATTATCCTTGTTGATCAGTTTTTGCAACATGGCCCACATATTTGATGATTTATCATACTCAATAGTGCCATGAAAAGTAAAGTGCTTATTGCCCTGCGCCAGCAAAAGGTTTGCGCTTAGTAGTAGTAGGGTTGTTAAGGTTAAAATCTTTTTCATGATAGGTTTATTTTTTAGGTGCGCCGCCTCCAACTTTGTTAAAATCCCAGGTTAGCGAGAACATAAAATATCTTCTGATGGTAGTATAACGCTCCTGGGTAAGCACATTGGCTGATCCGGTGCGGTTATAGCCGGTATTTTGATTGAGCAGGTCATTACCTGAAATGGTAGCTTTCAAGGCATCTTTCATGAACGTTCTTGATACATTGGCATTAAGGAGAAACCTTCTGAAATCTTGCGGGAATGATTTTGTCGGCGCATTATAAGTATAGTTTCCGTCCGATCCGATCTGGAATTTGCCTGGCAGATAGATATTAAATCCTCCGTTAGCATTAAACCCGCGACCATTATTATTCAATACGGTGTTAAGCGATGATGAGTTGATAGTATACGTAGGTCCCGCCGAAATCCAGGCATCGTATTTCTTTTCCTTGTATTTAGATAGCCTGATGCTGCCCGAATAACTGTACGATTTGGTTTCGTTTAGTACATTGTTCGAAAGGTTATAATAAGTATTGCCGTTGCCATAAATTTCAAGTCCGGCGTTGATACCTATACCCGGAACTTTCCTTTCGAAATAACTATTAACCCAAAAGTTGCTGGTTGATTTATTTTTAAGGTTTGATGACTGGTAAGTACTGATACCGGTAGTAGTATCGCGCATAACGTTACTTACAATCGGGTTACTGGTAGTTGAGTATGACCCGCTGATCCAGATATACTGGTTACTGATCACCTTGTATGAATTATAGCTGATGTTGTACCTGTTGGTAAACGAGGGCTTTAATCCGGCGTTACCTACCTGTATGTTTAGTGGGTCGGTATTTATTCTCACTGGCTGGATCTGGTCGATATTGGGCTGCGTGGTGTTACCGTTGTAGCTCAACCTCAAGCTTGATTGCTTGGTAAATTTATATTGAAAAGAAGCCTGAGGGTACCAGTTGGTAAAATTGCGTACCAGGTCAGAAAATCGTCCGAGTTCATCAACCTGTTTAAACCTTACACCGGCTACCTTGGTACCGATGTTGAACGAGTATTTTTGTTTTTGCAGGTTAAATACAGCGCCTCCCTGGTTTGAAAGCTGGTTCAGTTTGTAGTCGCTGCTGTAAATGCTGTCGAGCATATTGTAAGGCCCGCTACCTGCATCTTTGTTAAACGTGCGCCTGTCGGCAGTTGAATTGTTTACAGCTAAAGCGTAGCTAATGGCAAGGGTGAAATCCTTTGCTAACGGCTCGGTATAGGTAATGTTGGTATTGATATTGGTGCTTTTGGTTTTATTTACCTTGTATTGATCAATAGTGTCTGGCTTATTTATAGCAGTGCCAACCGAATCATAAAACTGAGTGTGTGATTTTAAGAAACCTTTAGAGTCGCTTTCGTTAAAGGCTGTTCTTAGATTTACCGATAACGTACGACTTTTCTTCTTAAATTTTTTGGTATAAAACGCGTTTGCATTAAATACCTTGCCGTCAACGTCGGCGGTGTTTTCACGATCATTGCTGTTAATGAAACTGCCGTCTAAACGACGAGTTTGCGTGGCAAAATTGCTGCGGGTGTTGCTGTTTCTTAAAGTACCATCGGCAGTAATTTTCAGGTTCTGCATCGAATCGATCTTCAACTGGTAGTTTACATCCAGTTTTTGGCGGAACATGTAGTTATGATTCGTCTGATCGCTGTTAACGTTTGATATGTTGCCCGGGAAGTTATTTTGCTGTTGGGTGTTTTTGGTGCCATCAACAGTAAGCGAGCCTATTTTATAGTTGGTATTAATGGATTCTTTATCATTATTCCATTTGGTGTCATAGTGGGCCCCGCCGGTACGGGCTACAGGTTTGCCTTCACCATTATACCTGCCATCAAAGCTGTCAAGGTCATCGCCACCGCCGAAGATATAAAAACCGCCGTCGTCGCCAAATTCCATGCCGCCACCGCCTCCGTATTTGTTGTTATCTTCCCAGCCTAAACCTGTTTTGCCGGTGTTGCCAAGGGTACCGTAAACAGAAAATTTCTGTTTGCCTTTAAAGCGGTTAAATAAGGCCTGTCCCTGGTAATAGCCGTCGGTACCTATGCCTCCGTCAAGTTTGCCGAAATAGCCATTCTTTTTATCTTCTTTGAGTTTAATGTTGATGGTTTTGTCTTTCACGCCGTCATCAATGCCTGTAAACGCAGCCTGATCACTTTTTTTATCATAAAGCTGTACCTTATCCACCATATCGGCACGCAGGTTTTTGGTAACCAGGGTAGGGTCATCACCAAAGAACTCTTCGCCATCTACCAGTACTTTTTTTACCGTTTGTCCTTGCGCGGTGATCTTGCCGTCTTTATCTACCTCAATGCCTGGTAGTTGTTTCAGCAGATCTTCAACTTTTGAGTTAGGCTGAATATTGTAGGCAGCCGGGTTAAACTCGGTGGTATCTCCCTTAATTTTAATGGCTGCCGCTTTTCCTTTTACAATAACTTCCTGTAAAAGGCGCTCTTTAAGCAACATGCTGATCCGGCCAAAATTATGGGTGGTGTGCGCCGAATCTAAGGTAAAGCGTTCAACAAAGTCGGCATATCCGGGATAGGTTGCCAATACAATGAACTTGCCTTTGCTTAAGTTGTTAATAGCAAATGTACCATCCTCTTTAACACGGATAAATTTCTGAAGGATAGAATCTTTAGCAGTAATAACGCTGATGCTGGCGTTTGCCAATTTCGAATTTGAAACGGTATCGGCTATCGTTCCTTTAATGCTGTAATTGGCTTGTTGGGCTGATAAGTTTACTGCGCCCATTAGAAATAGCAGTATTCCAATAATTGTGACTTTCATAAGGTAGATTATGAAAGCCAAAATATAACTAAATGGTTAGTTATGCAAGCGATTTAACATTTTATACTGTAGATTTAACATTTTATCGCCAAAATTTAACATTTGGTCGCGGTTGGATGTGTTAAAACACTTGATAATAGCATAACGCAGACCGGCCGGAGGCCGGGTGATAGTTGTCACTTGCGAGAGGCGAACGGCTGCATTATTAATTTTATGTCATTGCGAGGAGGAACGACGAAGCAATCTCGTAGGTATGCAGATCGGCGATGCTTGCGTGCAGTTGCCACGCTGCGCTCAATGACATAGTTTTATAAATCCTCGCCGCTGCTCGGCGCCAGCCGAGTGGCAACTATCTCACGGCCTCTGGCCGCCGATTATTACTTTTTATTCATATCGCAACGCCTCAATAGGATCCAACCTCGCCGCCTTTTGCGCCGGGTAGTATCCAAAAAAGATCCCCGTAATAGCACAAACCACAAACGATAACATCACAGATGATTCGGATACGATAGTTGGCCACGATAAAGTAAGCGTAACCAGGTTTGACGATACAATTCCCAATATCACGCCAATAATGCCGCCAGTGATACTGATCAGGATGGCCTCCATCAAAAATTGAAGCATAATATCTTTTCCGCGGGCACCGATAGACATACGCAGACCAATCTCACGCGTGCGTTCCGTTACCGAAACGTACATGATATTCATGATGCCAATACCACCTATTACTAACGAAATACCTGCAATTACGGTTAGCAGCACTGTAAGTAAACCACTGGTTGAGCTTAAGGTATTGATCAGTTCGGCCTGTGTACGAACGGTAAAATCATTATCCTCGCTATCGCGCAAACGGTGCGAGTCGCGGAGGATTTGTGTCATTTCTGATACGGCTGCGTCGGTTACCTGTTCGTTGGCTGCAGAGGCGTAAATGTTTTGATAATAGATAGTTGCCAGGATCCTTTTTTGGATAGTGGTATAAGGTGCTATCAGGATGTCGTCCTGATCCTGTCCAAAAGCGTTTTGCCCCTTTGGATTGAGTATGCCGATGATTTGAAAAGGGATCTTATTAAAGCGAATTACTTTTCCTATCGGGTTTTCGCCGTTAGGAAACAGGTTGTCGATAACTGTTTGCCCTATCAAACAAACCTTTGCCGATGTAAGCACATCCTGTTCGGTAAAGGCAATACCATCTTTTAAACTCAGCTTGCGGATATCCAGATAGTCAGGGCTGACGCCTTGTATGGTTGTTGGCCAGTTCAGGGCACCGTTAATTGCCTGCCCTTTTGACGTTATTGAAGGTGAGAGCTCGGTAATATATTGCGCTTTTTGCAAGGCGGTAATATCTTTTTGTGTGAGGGTTTGAAAGCTTGAACCTGCAATGCGCACGCCTCCATTAAGGTTACTGCTTGGTAACACGGTGATCATGTTTGAGCCCATGCTCGATAACTGGTCATGAATGCTTTGTTTTGATCCCTGCCCAATAGCTACCATTGCTATAACCGACGCCACACCGATGATGATACCGAGCATGGTTAAAAAGGCCCGCAATTTGTTACGTTGCAGAGCTTTGTAAGCTATCCGGATCAGGTTAAATAAATTCATGGTTGCTTCGCTTTAATAGTCGTCAGAAATGGGTAAACCTGCAAGCACCTCTTTTGCCGATCGCTGATTGGCATTTGGGGTATCCTTCTGGATCCTGCCATCGCGCAATTGTATGGTACGGCTGCTGAAGGATGCTATATCTGGCTCGTGCGTTACAAACACAATGGTTTTACCCTGCTGTGAGTTGAGTTCCTGCATTAGCGACATGATTTCGTATGACGTGCGGCTGTCCAGGTTACCCGTTGCCTCATCGGCCAAAATCATTACCGGTTCATTCACCAGTGCCCGGGCTATGGCCACGCGTTGCTGCTGCCCGCCCGAAAGCTGGCTTGGTGTATGATCTAATCGTTCGGCCAGTTTTACAGCCTCCAGCGCATGGATGGCCCTTTCGCGGCGTTCGCTTACACTAATCTCCCTGTTGTATAGCAGCGGTAATTCTACATTTTCTAATGCTGATGTACGCGGGAGCAGGTTATATGCCTGAAAAACGAAACCTATTTTACGGTTACGAAGTTGCGCCAATTCATCGCGCGATAGCTTTTTCACATCTACGCCATCCAAAAAATAATCGCCTATTGAAGGTTTATCCAAACAGCCTAAAATATTAAGCAGGGTGGTTTTACCGCTACCACTGCTTCCCATAATGGTTACAAACTCACCGGCCTCTACCTCGAATGAAATCCCTTTAAGCGCCCGTACGGTTTCGCTTCCCATCTGAAACTCCCGTTTCAGCTCGCGGATGTCTAAGATTTTTTTGCTCATTACCGGCGTCCTCCCCCTCCGCTACGTGGCCTTTGCGGCATAAACGGACTACCGGTTGATTTAGCAGTCGCCGTTGAAGAACCTGAAGCCCCGCCGGTAATACCAGTGATCACCGCATCATCGGCAGTTAAACCTGATAAAACTTCAACCTGGGTATTGTCATTCAATCCGGTCTGGATCTTTTTGCGCACTATCTTTTTACCCAGTAATACCCATACTATGGCCGTTTGTTTATTAACGCCGCTGCTGTCTTTTCTGCTTTTGGCAGTATGTATAGCAGCCGTGTTATCACCGGTTCCGCCATTGCCTGTAGTATTATTTCCGCCCTGGCCTCCGCTTCTTTTTTTATTCCCTTTGTGCCCCACTTTACCTACTATCTCATAATCTTTCATTAATGCAGAATCGGGCGCAAAGCTTAAAGCTTTGGCGGGGATAAGCAGCGCGTTGTTAATTTCTTTGGTGTAAATGATGATACTGGCGGTCATGCCCGGCTTCAGCTTCATGTCATCGTTGGGGGCATTGATAATGGTGGTGTAAGTAACCACATTTGAGGAGACTGAAGGATGTAACCTGATATCCTCAACGGTACCCGCAAACTGATCATTAATAAAAGCATCAACCGTAAATGAAGCCCTGTTGCCTGCTTTTACATCTCCTATATCAGCTTCGTCTACATTGGCTTCAACCTCCATCTTCGTGATGTCTTTAGCAAGTACAAACAGGGTGGGGGTACTGAAACTTGCTGCAACGGTTTGCCCTACACTTACGTTACGATTAAGCACTACACCATCAATCGGCGAATAAATATCCGCATATGATAAATTCTTTTGAGCTGACCGTACTTGCGCCTCGGCGCTTTTAACCTGGGCCTTTGCAGCGTTCAATGTATTCAGCGCTGTATCATAATCGGCCTTGCTGATGGCATCGGTTTTAAAAAGCAGGTTTTGCCTGCCGAAGTTGTTTTGTGCAAATACCAGCTGGCTTTGGGCATTAAGTAATGTTCCTTTTGCCTGATCAAGTGTGGCCTGTAACAGCGATTTGTCGAGTTCGGCAATGAGTTGCCCTTTTTTAACCTTGGAGTTAAAATCGGCATAAACATATTTGATAATGCCCGATACCTGCGTACCTACAGTAACGGTATCAACCGGTTCAATGCGGCCTGTGGCGGTTACACTTTGGGCTATATAGCCTTTTGTTGGTTTTTGAGTTTGCAACACAATGGGCTCTTCCTTTTTCCTGATGAACAGGAACCAGATGAGCACCAGCGCCACCACTATGCCTGCAATAATGAGTATCTTTTTATAACTGCTTTTCATGATAACCGATATTATAGTGTAATAGGTACCCCCCTGTAAAAATCATAGATCTTTAATGTGAGCAGGGCATTGTATTTAGCCTGCACAAATGATTGCTGTGCCTGCACAAACAGGTTTTTTTGTAATAGAAAATCAACCGTATTGGCTACGCCAACTTTAAGCTGCTCGCTGGCAATACGGTAACTTTCCTTACTGAATTTATATTCTTCGGCAGCAGCATTAAACTGGCTGCGCGCGTTTTGTACATTAATGTAAGCCCGCTCAACTGTTTGCGACAGGGTGATCTTCGTATTTTTCAGATCAAGCTGCGATTGTTTTACATTGATCTTTGCCTCTTCAACCTGCGTTTTTACCACCCGTTTGGTAAATATTGGAATGGATAAATTGAGCCCCAGTTGCTGATAAAAGTTATTGTTGATCTGGTTGCCGAACGAAACACCCTGCCCGTTGGCATATCCTGTATTGAGCGATGCGCCTGCGGTAATGGTAGGTTTATAGCCTGCCCTTGCTTTATCTACGTCAAACTGTGCAATCTTAACGCCTAATTCGCCATTTTTTACTTCGGGGCGGTTTTGAAGAGCGGTTTGTTCGGCTTCGCGGAAAGAGGAAATGCTATCGATAGGGGCCATCACCGTATCGGGCTGCATGATATCGAAACTCAGATCGGTAGGTAATACCAATAATTGTTTCAGGGTGAGCAGATCATTACGCACCGCATTTTGCGAGTTTACCAATGTATATTGGTCGGTAGCCTGTTGCGCCTGCAACTGGATGAGGTCTTTACGGGCTACGCTGCCCACGTTATACCGTTGTTGTTCGAGTTTTACTTGTGCCTGCGTAGTGCTCAGTAAATCGGTATTATAAATAATGGTTTCTTTATCCAGTAATACAGTAAGGTAAGCCTGGGTTATCTGCAGCACGATATCATTTTCCTGCTGCAGGATACTCAGATTTGCAGATTGTACCTGCAGGTTTTTTTGAGAGATGTTGTTGTTGATGTAACTACCGTTGTACAGCGTTACGTTCGAGCTTATCCCATACGAGCCGGATACGTTATAGCCCGAATGCCTGCCGTTATCGCCATTGCTGAAATTATTGCCATGGGCAAAAGTTTGCGAACCCGTTGCCGAAAGGTCGGGCAGGCGGGCAGCCTTGGCCAGTAAATACTCCTGCTGACTGGTTTGCTGCGACAGGCGTAACGAATTAATTTGAATGTTGTTCTTTTTGGCGTAGTCGATACACTTAGCCAGGTCCCATTTAAGTGATTGGCCTACCAGTGTGCTATCCTGTGCGTGAAGGCGCAAACTGCCCGTGAGCAAAAAAAAGAACGTTATGATATGTTTTACTTTCAATGGCATAGTTTTAAAATTATACCTGTAGCGGCTTATACCAACTTAGTTGTGCAAGTAAGAATACCGGCTTCGGGCAAAATGTTTTAGTATGACTACGCTTAGCTGTACAAGTAATGTATTATTTTTATTACTGTAAGTGGCTGACAGGTAGGTTTGTAACTGATAAAGCGCCTTTGAACATATTTGAAGCGGGTTTAGTGTGTGTATGTAAAAAGTTTTTTACGGTTTATAAAAAAGAGTTTCGGAGGCTGATAAAATGAATGCCGGTACAATAAGTCATAGCCGGAATGATGAAAATCTACCTCGCCCAATACCCAAAAAATCCATATTTTAGCACATTATTCTAACCTGTAACGCTGCCCGATCAGCGAGTTTAAACATGTATTTTAAATGGTAAAAAAAACTAAGGTTTTATTGCTTTCAAAAAGGGCATGTAAGCTTGTATTGCTTTTTGTTATGCTGCTGCCCGCAATTCAAAGCATGGGACAGGGTTTGCAATTTGGTTCAAACGATAGCCTGATGAGCAAGCGTACCTCATACCAGGTTTTTAAGGATGATTTGCCAACTTTTCATGATCGTTTGGTTATCGGGTTTGATCTTTCATTGTGGGATAACCAGCATCTTGGCTATATTTTAAATTTAACCGATGATAAGGGTAACTCATACAGTCTGAGTGCCATTTACGATCATGGCTCGTTCCTTAACTTCAATATCGACAGCCGTAGCAACAAGCTCAATATTCCTCTTCCTGATGCTTTGCTGAAAAGACGTAAATGGTTTAAGGTGATTGTTGATCTTGACCTTAAAGGTGATAAGGTAGGTATCTCCGTAAACGGAAAATGGTATCGGGCTAACGAGTTGGGTTTTACCGGTAAAATAACTGCAAAGATCACTTTCGGCAAAAACGAACATTATTCGGACGTGCCCAATATGGCTATCAAAAACCTGGTTGTCAGTAACGATGATAAAACCTATACATTCCCGCTTAGTGAATGGACGGGGAACGATGTTTTTACAGCCGGTGGTGATAACCTGGGCCATGTTGACAACCCGGCATGGCTTATCAACGAATCATATTTCTGGAAGCAAAAATTCGATCATACTTTTAATGAGGTTGCCGGAATCAACTTTGATGGAAAGAGTGAGCAGTTCTTTATTTTCAAAAGTGATTCGCTCATGTTTTATGATGTTGAACGAGATGCGGTTTGGTCTAAACCATTTAAAAGTAAGCTGGAAGTGCCTTTACATTTAGGCAAAAGCATCGTAAACCTTAAGGAAAATAAGTGCTATTTATATGAGGTACTCAGGGCCCCGCAGCCTGCACCAAGTATTGCTTCTTTTAACCTTGACAGCCTTAACTGGGATTTTTATGGCAAATCGACCATAATGGAGCAAAGGCACCATCATAATATTTTTTACGACAAAGACTTTAATAACTTTTACCTGTTTGGCGGATACGGGTCATTTAAATACTATAATAACTTTTTTGAATACGATAAAATTGCGGATGCCTGGCAGCAGCAAAGCTTTACCGGCGACGTGATCAATCCGCGGTTTTTCTCGGCAGCAAGTACGGCTGACAGCAATAACGAAGTTTACATTTTTGGAGGTTACGGCAACCAATCGGGCAACCAGGTAGTAGGCGGGATGCACTATTATGATCTTTACCGGGTTAATCTTAGCAATCGTACCATCAAAAAACTATGGGAGATTAAGCCTGATGAGGAGGCTTTTGTACCTGCTAACAACCTTATTGTTTCAAAGGATAAGCAGTTTCTTTACGTATTATGCTATCCGCACGAACGGCCTAAAACGAGTTTGCGCCTGTATAAGTTTTCAATAAAGGACGGTTCATACCAGGTGGTAAGCGGTACTATCCCGGTGGTATCTGAACGTATTGAGACAGATCATAACCTGTTTTACAACGCCAAACAGGATGTGTTTTATTGTACAACACAAGAGTTTGAAACCCCAACGCGATCCACCATAAAAATCTTTGCACTTACTGCGCCACCCGTAAGCCAGGAAGCCTATCTGGCTGCCCACGAACCCAGGAAACAATCTTTTACTTTATACAGGGTTTTAGGAGGAGCATCGGCATTGGTGTTGTTATTTGGTATTGTGACATTTTTCCTCAGAAGAAAAAGGGATGATGATGAACCCACACCTGTTGTAAACGAAGCGGAAGTTGTTGAAGAGACCGAAGAAAAGGAAACAGACAATAAAGCCAACGCAGTTTACCTGCTGGGCGATTTTACTGTTTACGATAAAAATAAGCGGGACATCACTTACCTGTTTAGCCCTAAGATCAAACAACTCTTTATCCTTATTTTGTTAAACAGCCGTGAAAAAAATGGGGTGGTATCTAAAAAGATATCTACTACACTTTGGCCCGATAAGGATGTGGTTAAGACCAAGAATATCCGCGGCGTAACCATAAATCACCTGCGCAATATCCTTTCGGATATTGACGGTTTGGAGCTCGCTTTTTTGAATGATACCTATAGTTTTATTATTACCGAAGGTTTTTATTGCGATTATTTTGTAGTTAGAGATTCGCTAAAGCAAGCTAATGTTAATGAGCAGACTGTATTCAGTCACTTCGATTTAGTGGCCCGCGGTGGTTTGTTGCAGCATATCCCCGAGATATGGCTCGACGATTTTAAACAGGAATACGAGGAAGTATTAATGCCGGTTATTTTGCCGGTGATAAAAAAGGCTTACGACGCCGGGGATTATAAGAGAGCACTGGAAATTTCACGTATTGTGCTGAATATCGACCCTTTTAATGACATCGGGATTAAGTTTAAATTGAAGGCATTACGCCGCACTAAAGGCATTGAACACGCGCGTAAAATTTATGAGGAGTTTAGTGCCGAATATGAAAAATCATTAGGCGAAGAATACCCTGTTCCTTTCGAAAAGATCTGCTCCAATAAGTCCGATCAACGGTAGATGTGAAATTTAAAAGCCTGATAGCTAATGTGATTTTTAGGAATGATGAATGTTTTATGAATAAATTCTACTAAATATATAGATTTAATAGAATATTTATATATTTGCAACAGATTAGTTTGCAAATGGGGTTCATTTTTAAACTAAATGGCAGGTGCTGGCCGGCAGCAAATGGATGGTTCGATTCCACCCCTGCATCTCTTCTCCTCATGATTTATGTTTTATAATTGGTTAGCAAAAAGAGTATTCCTGCCCATCAGGAGCTCTTTTGCCTTTTTATAAGGATATTATTGGTTTGTGATTTTGGATGTAGAGACGCATCACATGCGTCTCCCATAGGACAAGCCGAATAGGAGTCACTAATCTGAGCACACGGAAAGACGCATGTGATGCGTCTCTACATCAAACTTAATTGTTGTAATGCAAATTTTAACCAAAGCGCCCGTCAAATCATGCTTTACAGGATAAAATACTTATTAAAAAAATTTAAAAAGTTCTTTTGATTCAGATTTTGTTTTAGTAAGTTTGTATTGATAATGCATAGCATATTATTATACGCACTTTACTTTATTCTCATGTCGGTGAGGATAAACATTTTTGTTAATTGGTTTGATAAAAATCCTCGCCCATGGCGGGGGTTTTTTGTATAGCGACTTTTTTAAACTTTAACATATAACATATAGGTTCTGAACAAATTATGGCACGATTAAATTTATTGGAAGAGACGCGTTACGAGAAGTTACCGGTGAGCGTGTACAACAACCAGCATGAGGCCTCGGTGGCTGTAGCGAATAAGATAGCAGATCTGATCCGCTCAAAACAAGCTAAAGGCGAAAAAGCGGTATTGGGCCTTGCTACAGGCGTGACCCCGATAGGGGTATACACCGAACTGGTAAGGCTGCACAAAGAAGCAGGCTTAAGCTTCAAAAACGTGATCACTTTCAACCTGGATGAGTACTACCCGATGAAACCCACAGCAGCGCAAAGCTATGTGACATTCATGTACGATAATTTGTTCAGCCATATTGATATTGAAAAGGATAATATTAACATTCCTGATGGTACGCTGGATAAAGACGAGGTTGTTGCATTCTGTTTAGCGTATGAGAAGAAAATTGAAGAGCTTGGCGGCTTAGACCTTCAGATCCTGGGTATTGGTCGTACAGGTCACATCGGCTTCAACGAGCCGGGCTCGGCACCAAACTCTGGTACCAGGATGGTAACCCTTGATGACCTGACCAGGCGTGATGCCGCCCGTGATTTCGGCGGTAAAGCCGATGTGCCAACCAAAGCTATCACCATGGGTATCGGTACTATCTTCAAAGCGAGAGAGATCATCCTGATGGCCTGGAACAAGAAGAAAGCCCAGATCATCAAGAAAGCGGTAGAAGGGGAGATCTCGGGTGATGTACCTGCAACCTACCTGCAACTGTCGCAACATGTGGAATTTGTTTTGGATGCAGATGCAGCTTCAGAACTGACAAGGTTTGATACCCCATGGTTGGTTAAAGATTGTGTATGGGATAACCAGTTAAAGAAAAAGGCCGTGATTTGGTTAGCCAACGAGGTTAACAAACCGGTACTGAAACTAACCGAAGAAGATTACAATAACCACGGCATGGCTCAGCTTGCTGTAGAGCAGGGCCCTGTATACAATATCAACATCGATATCTTTAACCAGATCCAGCATACCATTACGGGCTGGCCGGGCGGCAAACCGGATGCGGATGATTCACAAAGACCGGAAAGGGCATTGCCTGCCAAAAAGAGAAGTATCATCTTTTCACCACACCCCGATGATGACGTGATCTCCATGGGCGGGACATTTATTCGTTTGGTAGACCAAGGCCACGATGTACACGTAGCTTATCAAACATCAGGTAATACTGCGGTATGGGATGATGATGTGTTGAGGTACATGGAATTTGCCATCGACTTTACGAACAGCATCGGCGAAGACACCACTCATCTTCAGAAATCATATGAAGATATGCGTGCATTTTTCCCAACCAAGCAGCCAAACGAAATTGACACCCAGGAGATCCGCAATGTAAAAGGCTTTATCAGGAAAACAGAGGCAATCTCTGGTGCAAGGTATGCAGGTTTGCAAGATGATCATATCCACTTCATGGCCCTACCCTTCTATGAAACAGGCAAAACCAAAAAGAATTCAGTAGGCGAGGAAGATATCCAGCTGACTATCGATTTGCTGCAGAAAATAAAACCACAACAGATCTTTGCGGCAGGTGATTTTGCCGATCCTAACGGAACCCACCTCGTGTGCTTCAAGATTATTTTAGCCGCATTGGACAGGCTGAAAGGCAAAGAAGCCTGGGTAGAAGATTGCTGGTTATGGATGTACCGCGGCGCATGGCATGAGTTTGAAACTTACGAAATAGAAATGGCTGTACCATTGTCACCACAAGAGGTAATTCGCAAACGTAACGCTATCTTCAAACACCAGTCGCAAAAAGATACACCGGTATTCCCTGGCGATGATGCAAGAGAGTTCTGGGTACGTGCAGAAGACCGCACCCGCGACACCGCCCAACGCTACGACCGCCTTGGCCTTGCCGAATATGAGGCTATGGAAGCGTTTGTAAGATATAAATTCTAATTTTTAGTTCATGGATAGTTTAGTTCATGGATCATAGTTAATAGTTCATAGAACTGAAAAATATACTTTTATCCCGGCGCCCGTGTCCCCACGGGCGCTTTTTTATTGAGATAGTTGGCCGTGGGGACACGGCCAACGGGAGAGGGGCTCCAAACTATATTCTCCCCAGCGCCCGTGTCCCCACGGGCGCTTTTTTTATTACATATAGTTGGCCGTGGGGACACGACCAACGAGGCACCATCCAACAAAAAAAGCCTCCCCAATAGGGAAGGCTTTCAAATATTAAATCCGAAATCAAAATTCCGATATCCGAAATTAAGATGCCATTTGCTTGCGGATGATGTTTAATGCACCACCTGCTTTAAACCACTCAATTTGCTGAGCATTGTAAGTATGGTTTACAGGGAATGATTCGGTTGAACCATCTTTGTGGTGTAACACAACGGTTAACTGTTTGCCCGGGGCGAAAGTAGTTAAGCCGGTGATATCGATAGTATCATCTTCCTGGATCTTATCATAATCGTTGTTGTCAGCGAAAGTGATACCAAGCATACCTTGTTTTTTAAGGTTGGTTTCGTGGATACGGGCAAATGATTTTACCAATATGGCACGTACACCAAGGTGACGTGGTTCCATAGCCGCGTGTTCACGTGATGAACCTTCGCCATAGTTTTCGTCGCCTACTACTATCGAACCGATACCTGCTGCTTTGTAAGCGCGTTGGGTAGCCGGAACCGGACCGTACTCGCCGGTTAATTCGTTTTTAACGCTATCGGCAGTAAGGTTAAAGTAGTTGATAGCACCGATCAACATGTTGTTTGAAATGTTATCCAGGTGACCACGGAATTTCAACCATGGGCCGGCCATTGAAATGTGGTCGGTAGTACATTTACCTTTAGCTTTGATCAGCAATTTAAGGCCTGTAATGTCGGTACCTTCCCAAGCTTTAAATGGCTCAAGTAATTGTAAGCGTGATGAAGTTGGAGATACAATAACTTCAACTTTGCTGCCATCCTCGGCTGGTGCCTGGTAGCCTGCATCTTCAACTGCGAAACCTTTTACCGGTAATTCGATACCTTGAGGCTCGTCAAATTTAACCTGCTCACCGGCTTCGTTAGTTAAGGTATCGGTAAGTGGGTTAAAAGTTAAGTCACCTGCAATAGCGAAAGCAGTAACAATTTCAGGAGATGCTACGAAAGCGTGGGTGTTAGGGTTACCATCCTGGCGTTTAGCGAAGTTACGGTTAAACGAAGTGATGATAGAGTTTTTGCGGGTAGGATCGTCAGTATGACGTGCCCACTGGCCGATACATGGTCCGCAGGCGTTAGCCAATACCACACCGCCCATTTCGGCAAAAGTAGCAAGGTAACCGTCACGATCAACAGTATAACGTACCTGCTCAGAACCCGGAGTAATAGTGAACTCGGCCTGAGTTTTTAATTTTTTATCGATAGCCTGTTTAGCGATAGAAGCTGAACGGGTAATGTCTTCGTATGATGAGTTGGTACATGAACCAATCAAACCAACCTCTAATTTGGTAGGCCAGCCGTTTTCTTTAACAGCGGTAGCAAATTTAGAGATAGGCCATGCCAAATCCGGAGTGAACGGACCGTTTACGTGTGGTTCAAGCTCGCTCAGGTTAATTTCGATAACCTGGTCAAAATATTGCTCAGGGTTAGCGTAAACTTCTTCGTCGCCGGTTAAGTGTTCAGCAATAGCGTCGGCTAAGTCAGCGATATCGGCACGCTTAGTACCTTTTAAGTAAGCAGCAGCTTTTTCGTCGTAACCGAAGATAGAGGTAGTAGCACCGATTTCGGCACCCATGTTACAGATAGTACCTTTACCGGTTGCCGACATTGAGCGTGCACCTTCACCAAAGTATTCAACAATAGCACCGGTACCACCTTTTACGGTAAGAATACCAGCAACACGTAAGATAACGTCTTTTGCTGAAGTCCAGCCAGAAAGTTTACCGGTTAATTTAACACCGATCAGTTTAGGGAATTTAAGCTCCCAAGGTAAACCAGCCATTACGTCGCATGCATCAGCACCACCAACGCCAATAGCAATCATACCTAAACCACCTGCATTAGGTGTATGTGAGTCGGTACCGATCATCATACCACCAGGGAAAGCATAGTTTTCCAACACTACCTGGTGAATGATGCCTGCACCGGCTTTCCAGAAACCGATACCATATTTATCAGATACTGAAGCCAGGAAATCGTAAACTTCACGGTTAACGTCAACAGCGGTGCTTAAATCTTCAACAGCGCCAATTTTAGCCTGAATCAGGTGATCGCAATGTACGGTAGACGGAACAGCAACCTGCGGGCGACCAGCTTGCATAAACTGCAAAAGGGCCATCTGCGCAGTAGCATCCTGCATAGCTACACGGTCTGGTGCAAAGTCAACATAATCTACCCCGCGACCGAATGCTTTTTGAGCATCGCCTTCGCTAAGGTGGGCATATAAAATCTTTTCGGTTAAAGTTAGGGGTTTACCGGTCGCTTTACGGGCAGCATCAACACGTGTGCTGTAGCGGTCGTAAACCTTTTTGATCATATCTAAATCAAAAGCCATTTGTATTTGATTTTTAGGTGAAAAGTAAAAGAAATTGACGTTAAGCCCATTAACTGGCCTTAGAGCGGCGAATTTACAAAAAATAACATTTGAAAGCGGTTAGTGCTATATACAAATGTTATTTGGATATGTTCTAAATAAGTGGGTGGAGGTTAGTGTTAGAGATTAGATAGCTGCAGTTGCAGTTTTGAGTGGCAGTTGCGGTTGATGAATCTAAAAGAAGCATAATATGAAAACGTCATTGCGAGGTACGAAGCAATCCCCGACTTACAGAGCAGCTCTGCATAGTTCGCGATTGCTTCGTACCTCGCAATGACGGTTTTATAGGTCTTGCTACTTCAACTGCTTCAAAATCTCCTCAATAGCCCTATCCAACTGCGGATCTTTATTTTCCAGCCTGTCGGCAAAATCAGTTTTTACATAAATATCTGGTGTTACGCCTGTTTTTTCAATGTCTTTGCCATCAAGTGTATAACAGCCCCAGGCCGGGATGCGGTAAAAAGAACCGTCGACCAAGCCTTTGCCGCTGGTGAAAATAATCCAGCGGTAGGTTTCGGTGCCGATGATCTTGCCTAAGCCCAATTGCTTAAAGCCTTGTGAGGTCATCTCCCCATCGCTTAGGGTTTGCTCATTCATAAGCAGGATAATAGGTTTAGCTGCCGGTGCAAAGTTTGATTGCTGTGCTTTTTTACCATCACGATAAGCCCATTGCAGATATGGCTTTTGCGACAGGAACTTCAATACATTATCATGTACGTTTCCGCCGGTATTATACCTCAGGTCGAGGATCAGCGCATCTTTATTATAAGCATCGTCGACCATATCTTCCAGAAAGTCTTGCAAAGCGCCGTCGCCCATATTTTTCATATATGAGTAAGCAATACGGTTTTTACTTTTCTCGGCAACAGTTTTAGCGTTGGTCTTGATCCAGTCGTCGTAAAGGTTGCCCGACAGATCGCCGGTTGATTCGGGGTGAAGTTTTACTTTAATATCCTTGCCGCCACGATTAAAGGTTAGCTCAATTTCTTTATCAAGCGATGGTTTGCTGAAGTAATAGTTACGGTCTTGTTTTTCATCGACAGTAACGCCGTTTACTGCTTTCAGTATATCGCCCGGTTTTACATCGATACCTGCTTTATCTGCATTACTATGGATGGCAATACTGCTCACTTTATATGGCGATTCATTATCAAAAATGATCCCGGTTTCCATGGTACGGTAGGAGATGTTTTTTTTCTCCTCGCTACCGTTTGAGTAAAAGCCCTGGTGCGATGAATTGAGTTCTCCAAGCATATCGTTCAGTAACAGACGCAGGTCGGCACGGTTGTTAATATAAGGCACAAAAGCTTTATAGGTATCATGCACCTTCTTCCAGTCGGCACCGTGGAAACTACCATCGTAGTAATTTTCATCCAGACCGGCCCAGGTTTCGTCAAACATCTGTGCAAACTCGCCCGCCATATTGCGGGTAAAGCTGTAATTGATATCTACTCTATCTACCTTATTGGCATCGATATTTAAGGTGTAAATATTGCCACCTGCCGTTATAAAATATTTATCGCCATTGCCAAAAATATCAAAGTTGCCAAAATCGCCGCCGCCAACTTTTTCTGTTTTGGGCTGCTCAAAGTTTTCGAGGGTGGTGCGGTAAAGTGCTGCCTTGCCCTCGCTATGGTTTGAAGCATAGTATACCAGTGTTTTATCTCCCTTTTGAATTACGTATGTACCCTGCGCCTGTCCAAACTCAGGACTGATACGCTCCAGCCGCTTCATCAACTCTTCGGTATCAATGGTAATATCGTCCGGAGCTTTTGGTGTAGGCTGTTCAGATAAGGGTTTCTTTTTGTTGGATGCTTTTTTGTCTTTATCCTTTTTGTTTTTATCGTCCGAATCCTTTTTCTCCTCTTTAAATAATGCGGTGAATTTATCCATCCTAAACGGATCATCGTACTTTTGCAATGGCATCCGGTAGATATGAGAGTCCTTTGAGCCATATGGGTACTCAGGTTGTGTACGAGACGATGTAAAATAAATATACTTTCCATCCGGCGACCAGAACGGCGCGGCTTCGGTAACACCGCTGTTGGTCAGGTTAATGATCTTTCCGGTTTTTATCTCATAAACAAATACGTCCATCTCAAAATTGCGGTATGCGTTATAAATAACATACTCACCGTTTGGCGAAAACCTCGGCGCGGTATTCTCAAAGCCCCAAAACTCATCGGTAACAATGGTTTTTGATGTAAGTGCTTTCATGTCCAATAGCTTCAGTTCGTTTCGGCCGCTCAAGTAAATGGCCTGTGTACGATCCTTATTCATGCATAAAGAGCGATTACTGCCTTTATCTGCAGTAAGTTGTTTTTCGTCGCCGGTACCATCGGCAGCTATAGTATACCAGTTTGGAAAACCACCCAGTGTTTGACCAAAAATTAAGGTTTTATTGTCGCTTAGCCAGTCAACTTCGGTAACGCGTTCGCTGGTGTTACGCTCCAATTTTTTAATGAATTTGCCCTCAGCATCGCTTACAAATAATTCGCCGCGCGATACAAAAGCTAATTTTTTACCATCAGGCGATAAATCCGCCGCTCCAATTTTGCCGCCAACGTCAAATGATTGGTCTTTAGGTAATATGTTGTTGCGAAACAGGTTAAAGTTTAGCTTTTGCATTTGTTTAGATGCAACATCGTAAACAAAAATCTGGTAATCTTTTTCAAAAACTACCTTGCTGCCATCGGCACTTACCTGCGGGCGTTTAATAGATGTTGGGAATTGAGTTAAAGCAGTTTTTTTGCCATCGATAAACGTGTACAGATTATATTCCTCGTTGCCTTCGTCGGATACAAAATAGATATTCCCTTTTTGATCAATGGTGGTCCAAAAATCCTTACCCTGCCAGTCGGTGTATTTTTTATAAACTTTGGTTTTAGGGTTGTATGATTGAATATCGGGATTATAGGCACCTTTATAATGCTTGCGGGTTGGGAAATAGATACTTTCCCAGGTATTGCTGAAAAACAACTCGCCGGTTTGCGGATGTTCAACCACGCCGTGTATGGTATTGAAATAATGACCGAAGAGCCGCACAGGCGTACCACCGGTTGCAGCTACCTTGTACTCGCTGAAACCATTATAACGGGAAGAGTTAAAGTAGATAGATTTTGAATCCCAGCTCCATGAATCAACATTATCGCCGGCATCGTTATAGGTAAGCTGTTTGATATCACCGCCGGCAAGGGGCATCACGTACACATCATTGTTGCCAAACTGGTTTGACGAAAAGGCAAGCCATTGCCCGTCGGGCGATACCCGTGGACTGGTTTCTTCGCCCTGCATAGCTGTTAACCTGGTTGCTGCCGAGTTGTTAATATCGGCTTTCCATAGGTCGCCCTCGTAAGTGAAAATTACGGTTTTGCCGTCGGGAGTAAGTGTTGGGTTGGATGTGAAATAGCTCCCGGTAGTTTGCGCTTTAAGATTTGTTTGATACAATACTGCCGAAAACAATACGATGTATAGTTTCTTCATATGGTTTAAGTGTTATGAATAAATGTATTTTTGAGCCATGTTAAAAGTGGTGCACCTCAATACGTATGACGGCAATGGCGGGGCGGGCAGGGCCTGCATGCGCCTTAACCGGGCATTACTAAGCCAAAATATCGATTCTAAAATTATAGTACATTATAAATTTGGAAATAATCCTGATATCAAGACTTTTAACCGTAGTATCATTCAGAAATCATACGCCGCTGCTACTATTATCCTGGAGCGGATATTGGCAAAACGTTTTTTAAAGCCCGACAGCCGCACCCCCTTTTCCTTTACCTGGTTTGGCCGTTCGGTAATTAAACATCCCGATGTTAAAAATGCAGATGTCATTCACCTGCACTGGATCAATCATGGCTTTTTAGATCCTAAACATATAGCCGAAATTAGAAAGCTGGGTAAGCCTGTAGTATGGACTTTTCATGACAGCAATGCCTTTACCGGTGGATGCCATGTGCGCTATATCTGCGATCATTACCAACAGCAATGCGGTAATTGTCCGCTGCTGATTAATGCCGGAGATAATGATATTTCGCACCGCATATGGCAGCAAAAAAATGAAGCTTACCAGCAGCTGGGCTTTAACATTATAGCGCCAAGCTTGTGGATGCAGGCTTCTGTAAGGAAAAGCAGTTTGATGGGGGACGAGCCGATAGACAATATTCCCAACACACTGGAAACCGATGTTTTTAAGCCGATAGATAAAAGGGAAGCAAAAGCAAAAGCCGGGTTGCCAACAGATAAATTCATTTTTTTAAGCGGATTTATGCCATCGCGTAAGGATCTGCATAAGGGGACACAATATCTGCTGGAGAGTATGGAATTGCTTAAGCAGCGTTTAGGTGCAGAGACAGATCAGGTTGAGTTGGTTGTGTTTGGGAACCGCGGCACAGAAAATCTACCCGACTTCCCTTTTAAAACCAGTTTTTTAGGAACCATCAATAACGATGAAAAACTGGCCCTTCACTATGCCGCGGCCGATGCCTTTTTAATCCCCTCGCTGGAGGATAATTTGCCTTACACCGTAATGGAAAGCCTGAGCTGTGGTACTCCGGTCATAGCGTTTACTACCGGCGGTATCCCCGACATGGTGCAGCATCAATACAGCGGCTACTTAGCTACCTATCGTTCATCTGAAAGTTTTACTGATGGAATGGAATGGATCATTAAACATCCTGAAAAGGACAAGTTGAATAGGCAGGCACGGCAAATCATAATGGATAGATTCTCGGAAGAAGTAATCGCCAAAAAACATATCGCAGTTTATCAACAATTACTAAACAAGGGAGGGAATAATGTTTAATCCCCGGTTAAGCGTTGTTACCATTGTGTATAATAATGTAAGGGATATTGAGCGCACTATTCGTTCGGTAGTTAATCAGACATATACCAATATTGAATATATTATTGTCGATGGGTTATCTAATGATGGAACCTTACAGGTAATTGACAAGTATAAAAGCCAGGTAACAAAATTCATCAGCGAGAAAGACGAGGGCATTTACGATGCCATGAATAAAGGCCTTACCCTGGCGACAGGCGATTACGTGATCTTCATGAATTCGGGCGATGAGTTTTATGATGGTAAAACAGTAGCAGCGGTTTTTGCTTCGGCAGATGACGCTGATATTTATTATGGCGAAACCGAAATGATTGACGATGATGGCAATAGTTTAGGGCAGCGCAGGCACAAAGCGCCGGAGAAATTTACCTGGCGTGGTTTTAAATATGGCATGAGCATCAGTCACCAGGCTATTTATATCAGACGTTCACTGGCAGAACCTTACGACCGCCGGTATCAATTGAGTTCAGATATCGACTGGATAATCCGTGCTGCAAAGAAGGCTAAAAAGATCATCAACGTTAACCGCTACGTGGCCAAATACCTGGTAGGGGGTATGTCGAAGAAAAAGCACCGACAGAGTTTGATGGAGCGCTTTGATATCATGAAGCGAAATTATGGCTTAATCCCCACTGTTTTTAACCATTTTGTTATCGCCTTTAATTTAGGCTGGTATTGGTTAAGGAATAGAAGGACTAATGATTGAGGCTGTGGATATTATGTAAAAAAGATGTCATTGCGAGGAGGTACGACGAAGCAATCTCGTAGCTATCCAAGTCGAATATGCATTGGCTACGAGATTGCCACGCTATCGCTCGCAATGACATGCTTTAATACCCATTTCTGGCGTAAGCGCTGTATGATTGGCTTTTCTGGCGCAAGTGTTGTATGATTGGTTGTGCAGAGTCCACTTATGCCTGTGTATAGGAAAGTACAAGTCAGCAACCGCACAACTCTCTGCTCAAGATTTGCGCTAAAGTTTGATTCTTCACATGATCAGTTGAAAAATCTTTTAAATCGTCCCCAGAAATTAACGGGATGACTTTCTTCGTCTTGTTCTTTTAATTGTATTTCGTGATCGTCCATCTTCTCAACTAATTTTTGAGCATTAGCATCAGCCTCTGGTCTAACCCTCTTTATTTCGGGCATCCTGATGCCGGTAATTGTCTCAAAGTGTTTTTTAGCCGTTTCAAAAACTTCTATTTCTTCATCGGTACGTGTATCAACGTGAGTAATCTCAGGGATCAAATTACTTGATAATTGTACAGATTCGCATTCAAAATCTGATAATATATTTTGGTAAATACGGGCTGCCTGATCTTTTAATCCTGCATTTTCATATCCACCGGCAAATTGTAACATATCTTGCCCAATCTCATGCTTTTTAAGCAGATCGCCTATAGATAAACTGATTTGCGCTTTTGCGGCAGATACGTTTGCAATTGCCTGTACATCATCTGTTTCTTTTAACAGATCAATAAATGCTTGCAATTTGCTTCTTAACGATGTATCAACTTCATATACATCTTTTGCCTGGGAAAGATATACTCCTTTTTGCATGGTTGTATCAGCCAAAAGTTTTATAAATCCTCCCATTTTAAATACCAGGAATGTCAATGCAATTTTATACTCCTGAAGCTGGACTTTTGAAATTGCTGATTTGTTTAATGCTTCATACAAATTAAAGCCTTCCAGAAACTCTTCCTGGTACATATTTGCCTCAAAGCCATAATCGACTTCTTCCAAATGGTTGCCATTTAAAACCCGCAAAAGGACATGGTGTATTTTTAATCCGCTATCCGAATTTTGCAAGGCGTATTTGAGCTCATCAAATTTGTTTTGCTGTATTAATAGTATCATTTTTTTGTGATAGGTTTATTTCACATCTAAGGTACAATCTTTTCAGCATCGGCAGTATGATTATTACTTACCTGGCAAACACATTCATCAATTAATATCCCATAAAAAAAGCGATGAGTATTTGCCCATCGCTTTTCTTTTAAAGATAAAGCTTATTAAGCCTTTTTCTTGTCAGCCGGTTTTGCAGCCGGAGCTTTCTTTTTATTTTCGGTATAAGCAGCACCGCCTAAAGCAAGTACCAACAGGATTGAACCTGCTAATGATATTTTTTCTCCTGTGTAATAAGAAGCCGGCTCAAATTTAAATTCAATTGTATGATTGCCAACAGGAATTTGTGCAGCACGCAAAAGGTAATCAGCACGGAAATAAGGTTTTTCAACACCGTCGATATACATTTTCCAGCCTTTGTTATAGTATACTTCAGAGAATACTGCGATTTGCGAAGCAGTTGAACCGCTTTTATAAATCATATGATCGGGAGAGTAACTGGTTAACTCAATTTTGCCCTCGCCGGCACCTGCTCCCAAAGTTTTTTCATCAATAACGCTTTTGTACTGTTTATCAACAATAGCTTCATCTTTTGGTGTAAAGCTGCTGATGGCTACCATTTCCTGGTCGGCATTGTCAGCATATTTAATGCTTTTAACAAACCAGGCATGACCGCAGGCGGTTTGGTTTACCTGCATGCCTACGTTTTGTGTTTTTGGATCGGCGTTAATGATGTACTTAACGTTCATCATATCCAATACGTCCTGGTTAATGCTTTTGCTCAGTTGGTTGTCAACCAGTTCTTCCCAACGTTTTAGCCTGGCTGCAGAGTAACCGCCTAATGATTTGTAGAAGAATGGTGTAAGCCCATCGCCCTTGATCGATTGGGTAACGTCAAATACTCTGAAATCAGGATCTTTATCCTTCATGATAAACTGGTCAACCTCGCGTGGCTGCGGTGTTTCATTGTCTTGTTTTGGTGCAAAGCTGTCATGGTTTAAATAACGCTTGTCGATTCCCCAAAGGTCAACAAGGATCAGCGCCAGGAAAGCAAGCGATGCAACGGTTGGGTTGATCTTCTTTTTAAGGAATGCCCATGCAATACCAAACGCTATGGCTATGAATATAAGCGAGCGGATGGCATCGGCCTGCGCTATTGATTCCCTGTCGGCAATTAAGGCACGGGTAATGGCCGAACTATCGGTTTTCAAAGCCTGGCCTATTTGTGCAATAACGCCTGCCTGCTGCTCGCTTACGCTGAACGATAAAAGCAGGGAAGGTACTGCCGCGACAATTAGCACAATACCACCCGTAATATAAAATGCAATCTTTAATTTTTTGAACAGGTTAGCCTTATCTTCATTTACAATGGCCTCATTAACTGCCAATACAGCAAGGATTGGGAAGCAGAAACCTGCTACCGCTAATATTGATTCAACCGCGCGGAACTTATTGTAAAGTGGGAAATAGTTGAAGAATAAATCTGAAACAAAAGGCCAGTTTCTGCCGAAAGAAAGCAGCATGGTTAAAACAACTGCACCCAGTAACCACCATTTAATACGGTTTTTAACAATCATTAAACCCCATACAAATAAAAGGCAAATTACAGCGCCAAAATAAAACGGACCGGCAGTAAATGGTTTATTGCCCCAGTAAAGCGGCAGGTAATTAGCAGAGATACCGGTAACCTGGTTAGGATCGGCACCAGTTGCGTTTAATGCTTTTATTACGTGCGAATCAGGATCGGTAGAGCCTTGTTCGCCACCACCGTATGCATTAGGAATCAGGAATGTGATACATTCGCCAACACCCTGGCTCCACTCGTAGGCATAATCTTTAGGTAAGCCATTGCTTGGCTCGGTTGTATGCTGCGTAAGATTTGATTTGCCGCGGATAGTTTCGTTGCCATAATCGGCAGTGCTCCAAAGGATAGAAGCATTCACTGCTACGCTCAATACAACAGCCGCTGCAATATAACCTAACGATTTTAAAAAGTCATTTAATGTCTTGTTTTTGATGGCATGGTAAAGTTCAATACCAACCATGATCAATAAGGCCAGCATCAGATAATAAGTCATCTGTACGTGATTTGCCCTGATCTCCAATGCAAGGAATAAAGCAGTTACAGAAAAACCAAGCAAATGTTTGCCGCGAAGGGTAAGGATAATACCGGCAAGTATCGGCCCAAAAAAAGCAATTGCAAAAGCCTGATTGGCGTGCCCGGCAGTTAGCAGTATGATATTGTATGATGAAAAGGCAAACGCTACTGCACCTGCTGCTGCAAGCCATGGGTTAACCTTTAATACTATAAATAAAAAATATGTCCCTAACAAAAATAAAAGTACTGTACCAACCGGGGTAGGGAAAGTATAGTTTATACCGGTTACAATCCATGATGTTAGGTTAGCTTTATAGGGTGCCCACACCTGATAGGTTGGCATACCGCCATAAATCTGGTTGGTCCATAATATGGTGGTGTCTTTGGCCTTATATTCATTGATTTCTTTTTGGGTTGATTGCGCCCTTGTAACGTCATTTCCACCTAATGTTTTTCCCTGGAAAGCCGGGGTTAAAAATATAAAGCAGATCACTAAGAAAATTGCAGCTATGGCAAAATGAATGCCGTTACGCTTAAACCAGTTATTCATTTAAATTTTTTGAAATGGATATTATATTCCTCAAAAATAGAAATTACAATGAGAATAGGAATTATAAGTTTTGTTAAGGAATAACTTAACAGGTTTGCGCACGGCTGCGCAGCAGAAAAAACATGGCTATCAGAACAATAATAGATATTACATAAGCAATAACCTGTACCCTGCCATAATCTTCGCGGAATTTGCGGATATTAAAAAAGTTATAAACGCCCAATGCTCCCATAACAACCCAGTAAAAGGTACTGATCTTAGTGCAATTGGCAAAAATTTGAGTAGCGACAATAAATACTATTACGTTAGTGATGATAAGCGTAATAGACTCGGGCGTATTGTTATGATTTTGACGTCTTCTAAATACCGGGTTGGTGTCCATGATTTATTGATTAGGTTTATTTTACTTCTTCGTAATCAACAAATTCACCTTCACTGTCGGGCACGCTGCCCTTTTTGGGCTGCGGAATATGGTCTATCCTGATTTTTCCATCAGGTTTTGGGCCTTCATTATAGTTACGTTGTTGTTGCTGGTATTGCTGTTGTGCTTTGTTTACAACACTTTCAAAAAGGAATGGCAGCAGGTAACGCGCCAGACTGCGGATAATGTATAATATACAGATAGATATGATCAGGAAACGAATAAGAATCATACTGTTAATTTTGAGCTTACAAATATAAGCTATATAACGATAAAATTGTTTTATTATGATTTGAGGCTGAGATGTGCAGATTTTAGATGTGCAAATATGCAAATGAACAGATATTAATTCCTTAATCTGCCATCTGCAGATCTGAAATCCGCACGTCAAAAAATCTAAAACTTCTCCTCCATCATTTTTTCCAAAGCAAACATTTCGTCGCGCAGCTTGGCCGCCAGCAGGAAATCCAGGTTTTTGGCTGCAGCGAGCATATCTTTTTTGGTATTGTCGATTGATTTTTTTAGATCGGCCTTGGTCATGTACTGAACAATAGGATCGGCGGCCAAGGTAACAACATCAGTTTCCACATAGGCTTGTTGTACGCCGCCCTTAAAGTCAACCACCGATGTTTGTTCCATAATTTCCTCGCGCGATTTGCCAACCGTTAATGGCGTAATACCATGCTGCGTATTGTATGCAATCTGAATTTCGCGACGTCGATTGGTTTCATCCATCGTTATCTGCATCGAATCCGTTATGGTATCGGCATACATGATCACCCGGCCACGGTCGTTACGGGCAGCGCGACCGATGGTTTGGATCAGAGAGCGCTCCGATCTCAGGAAACCTTCTTTATCAGCATCTAAAATGGCCACTAATGATACTTCGGGCAAATCCAGTCCTTCGCGCAATAAGTTGATGCCTATCAGTACATCAAATTCGCCAAGACGCAGGCCCCGTAAAATTTCCACACGCTGCAGAGTTTTTACCTCCGAGTGAATGTAACGGCATTTAATGCCGAGTCTATCCATGTATTTAGCCAGTTCTTCGGCCATGCGTTTGGTAAGGGTGGTTACAAGTACGCGGTCGCCCTTTTTTATAGTTTTATCTACTTCATCAAGCAGGTCATCCACCTGGTTTATCACCGGCCGAACGTCAATAACAGGATCAAGCAGCCCGGTAGGGCGAATCACCTGTTCAACCACTACACCACCTGATTTTTCCAGTTCGAAATCGCCGGGGGTAGCGCTTACGTAAACAGTTTGCGGTGCTAAATTCTCAAATTCCTGGAAATTAAGCGGACGGTTATCCAATGCTGCCGGCAAGCGGAAGCCATAATCAACCAGCGAGATCTTGCGCGACCTGTCACCACCATACATGGCCCTGATCTGCGGAACGGTTACGTGGCTTTCGTCAATCACCATCAGGTAATCTTCCGGGAAATAGTCAAGCAAACAGAATGGCCTTGCACCCGGCTTACGTCCGTCAAAAAAGCGGGAGTAGTTTTCGATGCCCGAGCAATAGCCCAATTCACGGATCATTTCCAGGTCGTAATTAACCCTTTCTTCCAGGCGTTTGGCTTCCAGGAAACGGCCGTCATCAATAAATTGCTTTTTGCGCATTTCCAGCTCTTCCTGTATTGCCCAGATAGATTGCAGGAAGCGCTCGCGTGGGGCAACATAGAGGTTGGCAGGATAAACCACCATGTGTGTCATTTTTTCGATGGTTTTGCCTGTGCCGATGTCGAAGGCACTTAGCTCTTCAATATCATCGCCAAAAAAGGAGATACGGTAAGCATAATCCAGGTAAGCCGGGAAAATATCAACGGTATCACCCTTCACCCTGAATGTTCCGCGTTTAAAATCGGCGGTGGTGCGGGCGTATAGAATCTCCACCAGGCGATGTAAAAAAGCATTCCTGCTGATACGTGTACCTACAGCAAACTTAAAAACCGAATCGGCAAAGTCGTCCGGGTTACCCATACCATAAATGCAGGATATGGATGATACCACGATAACATCACGCCTGCCCGACATTAAAGCCGAGGTAGTGCGCAAACGAAGTTTTTCTATCTCCTCGTTTATCTGCAAATCCTTTTCAATGTATGTATTTGTAGTAGGGATGAATGCCTCCGGCTGGTAATAATCGTAGTAAGACACAAAGTAGTTCACCGCGTTTTCGGGAAAGAACTGCTTAAACTCGCCATAAAGCTGAGCTGCCAATGTTTTGTTATGGCTCAGTATGAGTGTTGGCTTTTGCGTTTGCGCTATAATATTGGCAACAGTAAACGTTTTGCCAGACCCGGTAACCCCTAAAAGGGTTTGATACGGGTCGCCATTGTTGATACCTTCCACCAGCTGCCGTATAGCTTCGGGCTGATCGCCGGTGGGTTTATATTGAGATGTTAATTGAAAATCCATGTTGTTATGTAAAAATACAAATAATCGATGAACAGGGTTTGCAAATCAAAATAAGTACATGGTAATGACAACCGTATGTCAACATTGTTGTGATGTGGGGAGTAAATTACGTCTTCAGATTTTATACAGAAGCCTGTGGTCGGTGTTATCACCGTACCACATGATTTGCTTGGCGTATTACCAATTGAAGAATAACAATAAATAAAATTGTTAGTGACAACATCAACAACGGCTCGTAAAGTGGTGCGGTGATAACACCGACCACAAGCTAAAACTATGTCATTGCTGTAAGCGATAGCGTGGCAATCGCACGGAAACCGGGCCGCCAATACAGGGCGGACATGCATAGCTACGAGATTGCCACGCTATCGCCCGCAATGACATGTTTTTAGTTACAATAACTCACATCTCCGCCTGTAAACGCAATGCCCTATCCAAAAAACTTTGCTGTTTTAATTTTTCTTCAGCTTCGGTAATGGCCTTCATCAGGTTGTTTTGGGTATCGGCAATTTCTGCGGCTGCTGCTTTCATAATTTCCCAAACGGGTTTCATGCGCACAATGAGTTCCTGCCCTTTTGTTGTTAGCATAATAAGCCGCTTCCTTTCATCTGCTTTGTCTTTTTTTGAACGGATCAATTTATGTTTTTCCAACTCTTTTAACAGACTTATGGTTGAAGGATGTGTATAGCCAATTTCGGCGGCGATTTCCACCACGCTTAAAACAGGCTTAAAATGTAAAGTATATATAACCGGAAACCACTTGGGTTCAAATTCAATATTGTTGGCTTTGTATATGAGCACGCCCTCTTTGCGCAACTGCTCGGCCAGGCGCTGCAGCCTTGTTGAAATAGCTAAAATTCCCGATTCGTCAATAACATTCATTATACTGCTGTTAATTGTTCAAATGTAACTCATAAAACATATTATCAGCCCCCATAAGCGGAAACGATTTTGGCAGATCATGCTTGGCAATCCGTGTAAACCCATTTTTTTCGTAAAAACGATGGGCTGCCTTCAGCATATCAACCGTGCCTAAATAAATTGCTGTGATGTTGTTTTGTTTGCAGTAAGCTATAAGGTTGTCAAGCAGTAGCTGCGCAATGCCTAGTTCCTTACCCCGGTATTCTTTAAGTACAAACATTTTGCGCAATGCGCCCGCGTTGTTTCCTATTGCGATAAGGGATATGGTGCCAATAAGCTGCTCGTTATACATTGCTCCCCAAAAATTACCACCTGTTTGGTGATAATTGGTTTCAATATCAAGCAGGTCGGGCTGGCCTTCAAGGGTAACAGGTACATTAAACTCTATTTGTTGAATTGGTAAAATAATGTCAATGATTTGCTTGCAGTGGCTGTTGTTAAGCGAACGGATAACAGGTGTAGTATTCATACTTTAATATTTATGTACAAATCTACGTAGTTAACTACATATATTCAAGACTTGATTTTATTTTAGCCGGACGATATGACATTTAATAAACAAATAATGATGCTATTGCCAAAAAACGCTTAAATTTAAGCATGATTTTCGTCCTCAATAAAACCGATACTATTGCCAACCAGTTTCTGGCCGAATTGCGGGATGCCGTTATCCAGCAGGATAAGGAACGTTTTAGGCGTAACCAGGAAAGATTGGGCGCTATACTGGCTTATGAGCTGAGCAAATCATTACAGTACGAAACCAAAGAAATTCAAACACCGCTGGGCACTGCCAGCGTTAATGTGCCCGCCGACGAACCGGTGCTGGGAGTTATTTTACGCGCAGGTTTGCCTTTTCACAACGGTTTTATGCAATTTTTCGATCGGTCATCGTCTGCCTTTATTACCGCTTACCGCAAGGTAAAACGTAACGGCAGCTTTTTAATCCAGGTTGATCATATCGCTACGCCTAACCTTGATGATAAGATTTTTATTTTGTGCGATACCATGCTGGCAACAGGACAAAGTATTGTATCTGTTTGTAAAGAGCTGATGGCGCAATACAAAATAAAAGAGCTGCATATTGCCGCGGTAATTGCCAGTACCGAAGGGGTGGCCCACGTAAAAGCGAATCTACCCAAAGCCAAAATTTGGGTTTGTGCCGTAGATGACGAAATGACCAGCAAAGCTTACATCGTACCAGGCTTAGGAGACGCAGGGGATTTGGCTTTTGGCGAGAAAGTGTAGGGGTTTAAAGACTTTTTCTGTCTTCAACACGTTTTAATCCTAAATATATTTCACAGACTCCTTCAATCAGGACGCTATATAGCAAACAGCCTAATACTATTCCGATATTATATTGCCAGATTCCCAGGCTTGAGGAGAAATGAGAAATAATTTCGCATGGAAAGGCAATTGCAATGAATAAATATTTAAATACAGGAACTATTTTTTCAGCGAAGAAGCCATTGCTGAAACCCGTTTCTTCATCTGCAAATGTTATGAAAAAAGATAAAAACGTAATAAATACGAGTGTTAGAAATGCTGAAAGCAAGCGTTTGTAGTTTATATTTTTCAATGTTATAAATTTGCACAAAGACTAAAGGTAATTAATTCGCGCCCAAAATAAAATGAACTACAAACACATCTTCTTTGATCTCGACCATACCATCTGGGATTTTGATAAAAATGCCGAGGAGGCCCTGCACGAATTATATGCTATCCATCAGCTTGGTGAAATAGGCCTGCAATCTGCCGAATTGTTTATCGAAACTTATACCCGCAACAATCACCGCCTTTGGGCGCAATACCATATTGGCGAGATCACGAAAGATGAATTGCGCGAAGCCCGCTTTAAATCAACTTTTACTGATCTTGGCCTGCATCCGGATTTAATGCCGGTTGATTTTGAGGATGCTTATGTAAAGCTTTGTCCCACCAAAACCAATCTGTTTCCGCATGCGCATGAAACGTTGCAGTACCTGCAATCGAAATACACGTTGCACCTGATCTCAAACGGTTTCAAAGATTCAACCCGCATAAAAATAGCCGGAACCGACCTGGCCAAATATTTTCAAAATATTATCATTTCCGAAGATGTAGGCGTTAACAAGCCTGATAAAGCCATATTTCAGCATGCGCTTGACCTGGCCGGCGCATCGAAAGACGAAAGTGTAATGATAGGGGACAGCATTGAGGCCGACATCCGTGGGGCGCTTAATTTTGGAATGGATGCCATTTATTTTAACCCATTCAACGCCGAAAAGCCTGATGATGTGACAGTGCAGATTGCTCATTTAAAAGAGTTAACTTTACTTTTATGAGTATCGCCAGCGAACGTAAAGCCATTGATGCCGCCCTTGATGAATACCGCAAACAACTGGATATAATTCCGGATGAATTGTTTGACGTTACTCCCGATGGGGGAGGCTGGTCGTTTGCCGAGGTGTACAGCCACATTATGCAGGCTACACTTGGTTCATCAATAGCGCTTGAACGTTGTACCCACGGCAATTGCGAGCCAACCAAAAAAGGCATTAACTGGGAAGGGCGGATCCTGTTGTTGCTGGGTAAGTTTCCGCCGGTTAATACAACAGTGCCCAACACGGTTAGCGATAAAATGCCTGCTAACAAGATCAGTAAGGAGGATGCCAAAAACCTGATCATTAAATGCCGTAAACGGGTTGAAACTACTATGCCCCTCATTGCTGCTTCTTTACCGGCAAATAAATACAAACACCCGCGTTTGGGGATGCTGAATGCTAAACAATGGTTTAAGTTTATCCGTATCCATTTACAGCATCATTTAAAACAACTCGATAGGATCAAAAATAAATTTCGTTTGGCAAAGTAACCTTTTACATTTAATGTAGTCTTAACAGTAGGATAATGTTAGATTTCAGACATTTGTAAAAATCTTTGTAATGAATTTTGAGTATGCTTATCTGGTAGTTATAGGGTTGCTGATATTAGTTGGCTGCTTCTATGCAAGTCCATATGAATTGACAGTTAACGAAGATGAAGACGACGAGTAATCGTTGCTGTATTAATAAAAATTGTTGTTTTCCGGCATACCTGCCGGCCTGTAAAATAGCCCCTTAATTTAATGGCAAAACGCGAAGTTGATATTGTAGTAATATCTGATGTGCACCTTGGTACTTACGGCTGTCACGCAAAAGAATTGCTTAAATATTTAAAAAGCATCAAGCCCAAAATCCTTATCCTTAACGGCGATATAATTGATATTTGGCAGTTTAGTAAATCGTACTGGCCCGAGGCACACATGAAGGTAGTGCGCCGCATCCTTAAGTTTGTTACCGATGGCATCCCGGTTTATTATTTAACCGGCAACCATGACGAGATGCTGCGCAAGTTTACCGATTTTAATATGGGCACTTTTCAGCTGCTTGATAAGCTGGTGCTGAATATCGACGGAAAAAAAGCCTGGATCTTTCATGGGGATGTGTTTGACGTTACCATGCAGCACTCCAAATGGCTGGCCAAACTGGGCGCCGTTGGCTACGATACACTTATTTTGATCAATAGTTTTGTAAACTGGTTCCTCACTGCTATTGGCAGGCAAAAAATGAGCTTTTCGCAAAAAGTGAAAGCCAGTTTTAAGGAGGCGGTAAAATTTATCAATCAATTTGAGCAAACTGCAGCCGACCTGGCTGTGGATAAACAGTACGGCTACGTAATTTGTGGTCACATTCACCATGCCGAAATCAGGGAAATTGCGTCAACGCAAAACACAGGCTCGGTACTTTACCTTAACTCGGGCGATTGGGTGGAAAGTTTAAGTTCACTGGAGTATCACAACGGGAAATGGGAGGTATTTAAATACAAACCCGATGATTTCAACACAGATGCGGATGAAGACGACAAAACCGACGCTGAAGATTTGAACGCCATGCTTGATGTTAAGAATTTATTGGAACGTTTTAAGCACGAACACGATTAATTATTACCAAAAACACTTTTCTTTACTAAATTAAGCCCCTGAATATAGTTGCCGGTAAATCAGCGTATCCGTTGTACCTGCATCGCACAATCATCATCCTTTTGAAAAGAATTTATTTTAATGAAGATACTGTTTGGTATACAGGGAACAGGTAATGGGCATATAAGCCGGGCGAGAGAGATTGTGCCCTTACTGCAGCAATACGGCGAGGTTGATTTGCTGGTAAGTGGTACCGAAGCCGAGGTATCATTATCACAGCCCCTGAAATATCGCTTCCATGGCGTAAGTTTTGTGTTTGGTACCAATGGTGGGGTAGATAACTGGGCTACCTGGAAAATCATGAACCTGCGTCAGTTTCAGCGCGATTTGCGGAGCCTGCCGTTAAAACAATATGACCTTATCATAAACGATTTTGAACCTGTAAGCGCCTGGGCTTGTAAACTGCGGGGGGTACCATCGGTGTCACTGAGTCATCAGTGTTCATTTGTATCTCCAAACACACCGCGCCCCGAAAAAAAAGATCCCTTTGCACAGTGGCTTTTAAAAAATTATTCGCCAACTACCTATCATGTAGGCTTTCATTTTGAACGTTACGATACATTTATCAACACCCCGGTGATCCGCAGCGAAATCAGGCAGATGGAAACTTCCGACCTTGGGCATTATACCGTTTATTTGCCGGCATATGATGATAAAACCTTGCTGAAGTATTTGGGTGCCCAAAAAGACGTTAAGTGGCAGGTATTTTCAAAACGGCAAAAGCAGGCTTACCAATCAGGCAATGTGGAAATTTTCCCGGTAAACAATGAGGCCTTTAATAAAAGTTTGGCAAGCTGTACCGGCCTGCTCACCGGCGGCGGCTTTGAAGGCCCTGCTGAAGCCTTGTTTTTAAAGAAAAAGGTAATGATGATCCCGATGAAAGGGCAATACGAACAGCAGTGTAATGCGCTTTCGGCCTCTAAATTGGGAGTGCCGGTAGTGAGCGAGATAAACGATAAATTTACCGGGCACTTAAATAGCTGGGTAAATGACAGTAAAAAAATCGTGGTAGATTTCCCCGACGAAACAGCAGCTATAGTAGATAATTTGGTAAAGCAATATGCAAGAGCTTAAAGCATTGCAACGTAAGCGGTTTTTCTGTTAATTTTGCAACCGCAAATACGGCCCGCACATTATGATCAATCTTTTCCGGAACTATAACCCTTTCAATATTGTATGGCTGGCTATTTTGTTGCTCGTGCTCCGCATAGGCTACATGGTGCAAATTCCCGAAAAGGTTGAGTTTATTTTTGTTGAGCCATTTGCCCGGCTGCTGGTGCCCGTAAAATATGAATACGCTTTTTCGCCGCTGTTGAACGTGATCATTGCCGGTGGACTTGTATTTGCCCAGGCCCTGCTGCTTAATTCGTTGATTAATCATCATAATTTATTAGGCAAACCAACCTTTTTACCCGCGCTGATGTATATCACACTTGCCGGTTTGTTCACGCCTTTTTTAACGTTAAGCGCTCCGCTTATCTGTAACTTTTTACTCATATGGATGCTTTATAAATTATTCAACCTTTATAAAGGCGAGGATGTTAAATCGGCCACTTATGATGTGGGTATGATAGTAGCAGTGGGTTCACTGATTTATTTCCCGTTTATTTATTTGTTTTTAGCTATATGGGTAGCGCTTATCGTATACAGGCCATTTAACTGGCGGGAGTGGGTTATTTCTATACTGGGCTACGTAACTGTATTCTTCTTCCTTGCGGTAATTTATTTTATGAATGATATGCTGCCGCGGTTTACCCACATCTGGCTTCCTTTGGGCAAAAAGTTTCCGGATCATATCAGCATAAATTCATACAATTACCTTTTGCTTGCCCCTGTTATCTTGATATTGGTGCTTTGTTTTTTTAAGCTGCAGCAAAACTTCTTTAAAAGTTACGTGCAGATCCGTAAAACATTTCAGTTGCTGTTTTTTATTTTTCTGATCACGGCACTTTCATTTTATCTTAATTCGGAGTTTCGCCTGAGCCATTTTTTGCTTTGTGCAGTGCCGGCAACGGTGTTTTTTGCCTATTATTTTTTGTATGCAACAAAGCGCTGGTTTTATGAAGTATTGTATTTGCTGTTATTTATCAGCATCATCTACTTTCAGTTTAACAAATTTTAACTTTTACATTCGTCCTTATTTCGGCGGTTATGTTAGTTTTGTACCCTGAAACTATAATAATAAACTATTTAGATTCAGCCCCAATAAAAAAATAATTCTGATGAAGTTTGGAGTAGTTATTTTTCCTGGTTCTAATTGTGATGAGGATATCATATGCGTATTAGAAAAAGTACTGAGTCAGCAGGTGGTAAGGTTATGGCATAAAGATCATGACTTGCAAGGTGTTGACTTTGTTGTTTTACCCGGTGGTTTTTCATTTGGTGATTACCTGCGCTCTGGCGCCATTTCCCGTTTTTCGCCAATTATGCAGGAGGTTATCCAGTTTGCTGCAAAGGGGGGGTATGTAATGGGTATTTGCAATGGTTTCCAGATCCTTACCGAGGCCGGTTTATTGCCCGGAGCTTTATTGCACAACACCAACCGCAAATTTATTTGCCGCAACATTTACTTAAAGCCGCAAACATCAAATTCGTTACTTACTGCGCAGCTTGATCCGCAACAGGCATTAAGGATCCCGATTGCGCACGGCGAAGGCAACTATTTTGCTGATGCCGAGGTAATCAAAGCCCTTAATGATAATGACCAGGTAATGTTCAGGTATTGTGATGAGGCCGGTAATATCACCGCCGATGCAAACCCTAACGGATCATTGGAAAACATAGCAGGTGTTACAAACTTAACCAGGAATGTATTTGGCTTAATGCCACACCCTGAGCGTGCCGCCGATGGCTTGTTAGCCAACGAGGATGGTTTAGCTATTTTTGAATCAATATTATCAATAGTTAGGGCCTGATGACCAGTTTGGTTATCGATATTGGTAATACCCTCATCAAAATTGCAGTTTTTGATCTGGATGAACTGCTTGAGGTTAACCAGTATGAAACCATTGATATGCCGGTATTGGATGCCTTGCTTAACAAATACAATCCGGTTAAGGCAATTTTGTCTTCGGTAAAAAAAAATACAGAAGCATGGCAGGCCAAATTAGGGGAGAAAATTTCGCTGGTTTATTTTAATACGCTAATGACCAGCGGGATAAATAACCATTATTTAACCCCCGAAACTCTTGGCCCCGACAGGCTGGCAGCTGTTATTGGTGCATATAACATGTTCCCGGGCCAAAACAGCCTGGTAATAACAGGCGGTACGGCCATTACTTATGATGGCGTTAACGCCGGAGGAAATTATTTTGGCGGCAGTATATCGCCGGGCTTAAATATGCGTTATAAGGCTTTAAATAATTATACGGCAGGTTTGCCGCTTATTGAAGCCGATGCTGATTTTAATGCATCATACGGAAACAATACAACAACCGCCATCCGTTCGGGAGTACAAAACGGAGTGAAATATGAGCTTACCGGTTTTATTGAAAGCTATAAAACCATGGGCGAACAACTGAATATTATACTAAGCGGGGGCGACAGCTTTTTTTTTGATACTCTATTGAAAAATAGCATCTTTGCCCGCTACATAAAAATTGAACCATATTTGGTTTTAAAAGGTTTAAACGCAGCTATACAAAAGCATAATGATTAAATATACCCGGTTTTTTATAACACTTTTACTGGCTGTTGCCGCTTTTTCAGCACATGCGCAATCAACGGCAACCTCAAGCTCTCCATATTCTCGTTACGGTATCGGCGATATTGATCCTCAATTAATGGGGCAAAATATAGGTATGGGCGGCATTAGCGTAGCTACCAATAAAATAGGTTTTTTTAATAACATCAACGTTGTAAACCCGGCGTCATACGGTGCAATTAACCTTACAACTATTGATGTTGGTCTATACGCCAATTTTTTAACGCTTTCGCAAACCGGTGCTTCAAGTCAAAAAAACAGCAATTTCAGGCTTAACCACATCGCGTTTGCTATCCCTACTTCAAAACGTTCGGCCCTGAGCTTTGGTTTATTGCCATACAGCGAGCGTGGTTACAACTATAAAAAATCCGTAAGTAAATTAGGAACTTCGGGTTCTCCAGCCGATACCAACGTAACCAATTACAGCTATAGCGGCGATGGTAGTTTATCAAAAGCATATTTGGGTTATGGTTTTGGCTTAGGCAAACACTTATTGTTAGGTGCCAACGTATCGTACATATTTGGTAATATCAAAGATATCGCCACTACCGAAATTCCCGACCTGGCAGGTGCAATCAACTCAAAAATTCAATCGAGCAATGCAATAGGCGGTATAAACTATGATTACGGCGTGCAGTACTCATTTGATTTTTCGGAAACAAAGCACCTCGTTTTAGGCTATTCGGCATCGGCAGGAACAAAACTGCATACGCAAAGCAGCTTTATTGTTAGCCAGTATTTTAATGATGCAAACGGCAACCAGGATATAGCTGCCGATAGCGTGGTTAGTACAACCGGCCCTAAATCAAAATTGAAATTGCCACAGATCAACAGGTTTGGTATCTCTTTCCAAAGCGACGGTAAATTTTTGGTGGGTGCCGATTACTCTATGGGCAAATGGTCCGACTTATCAATTGCCGGTGTAAACCAGGGCTTACAGGATAGCAAGACATTTAATATCGGTGGTTCATATACCCCCAACATCGCAACTATCAGAAACTACCTGGCAACTGTTGATTACCGCATAGGCGCTATATATGATCAAACCTATATGCACATTAACGGTACCACAATAAAAAGGTATGCCGGTACTGTAGGTGTAGGCCTGCCTTTACGCTCAAACAATGGCAGTTATTACAAAATCAATATCGCTGCAGAAGTTGGTCAGCGTGGATCATTGGTTAACGGTTTAGTTAAAGAAAACTACGTTAATATCCACCTTGGCTTCACACTTAATGATAAGTGGTTTACCAAGTATAAATTTGATTAATTAGTTGTTATGAGCCGCCTTGCAGTTAACATACCGGCTTTGTGCCTGTTACTGTTGCCAATGGCGGCTTTCCTGTCTTCGTGCGAAAATGACCTGAAAAAGGTTAGGGAACTTTCGGCAAACGAAGTGGATACCGTAGCTCAGCGTACTACCGGGCTTGACCTCATTATGAGCGACTCGGCTAAAGTAGAGATCCATCTTACCGCGCCACTGATGATCGAATACCAGGTCAAAAAAAAGCCTTATAAAATTATGCCTAAAGGCGTAAAGATCGATTACTACGACCGGGGAACTGGACAGCTTTCGGGCGATATAGTTGCAGATACCGGCATTCAGCGTGAGCAAGAAAAACTGATTGAATTTCATGGCAACGTGGTTGCAACCAACGCTAAAGGGGAGACCTTTAAATCAAACGAATTATTTTGGGACCAGGTTACCAAGCGTGTTTATTCCAATAAACCCGTTCAGGCCACGCTTAGCGGTGGTAATGTTATGAACGGCAATACCTTTGAAAGCGACGATAAGCTTTTAAACCCTACCTTTAAAAGCAGCACCGGGCTGTTTCACGTTGATGAAAAAGCGACACAATAATGACTTTTTTTAACGAAAAATTTGTGTTATAGAATTTTAGTAAAAATTGTATCTTGCGCGCTCTTAAAAAAAGAATAGAATAATTATAAATGTAATATGGGTATAATGGGTTTTTTGCGCGAAAGGATGGGGAAGATTCTCGCATTCTTTATTGGTTTCGCGCTGCTTGCATTTATTGTGAGCGAAGTTGTAAGATCGGGCGGTTCCTTTTTCAGGGACGATAGTAACGAGCTTGCCGTTGTTAACGGCGAAAAAGTGCCCTATGACAAATTCAACGAAAAGCTGGAGCAAAACTCTGCGCAGTTTAAACAACAGGGACAAAGTATTTCTCCGCAGATAGCCAGCTACCTGCAGGAAACTACCTGGAACCAGTATTTAAGCCAGTTGCTGATAGGCAAAGAGATTGAAAAACTTGGCCTTACCGTTGGTGACGATGAAATGAATGTAATGATCGGCGATAACAATCCCGACCCGCAGATAGCCCGTCAGTTTGCCGATCAGCAAACCGGTCAGTTTGATCGTAGCAGGTTCAACCAGTTCAAAGCCTACCTGCAATCAGGTAAGGCAGACCCTGCTCAGAAAAAAGCATGGAGCGATTTTGTGATCGACCTGATCGAAGCTAAAAAAGCTACCAAATACATGACTTTGGTTACCAACGGCCTTTATGTAAACTCGCTTGAAGCTACAGATGATTACGAAGCAAAAAACAAGCTGGCTAATTTTAAATATGTATCGCTTGATTATGCCTCAATCCCTGATGCTAAAGTTACTTTAACCGATGCTGACTACAGTGCATACTATGATGCGCACAAATCTTCATTTAAAACTCCGCAGGAGTTAAGGGATTTTGAATACGTGAGCTTTAACGCTGCGCCTTCAAAAGAAGATTCAGCAGCTGTTAAACAACAGGCCGAAAAATTAGCGGGTGATTTCAAAACCACTCCTAATGATTCTCTTTTTGTACAGATCAATGCCGAAACAAAAACTCCTTTAGCTTATCAGCGTAAAGGCAGCCTTGACCCAAAACTGGATACTACCATGTTTAACGCGGCTAAAGGATTTGTTTATGGCCCATACCTTGAAAACGGAAGCTACAAAGTGGCTAAGCTGGTTGATACCAAAACTACTTTTGATTCGGTTAAAACAAGGCATATCCTGATCGACCTTGCATCAGCAGGTGGTGACGACAAAGCAAAAGCAAAAGCCGATTCAATTAAGAAACTAATTCAGGGCGGTAAATCATTTGCCGAACTTGCAACAACATTCTCTGCTGATAAAGGCAGCGCTGTAAAAGGTGGTGAAATTCCTTCATTTGATGCCAATGGTTCAATGGGCGGCGGTCAGGGCAATTTAGTTCCTGAATATTACAATGCTGCTTATAAAGCAAATAAAGGCGATATCATTGTAGTGAAATCACAGTTTGGTTACCATGTTATCCAGGTTGAAGAGCAAAAAGGTTCTGTTAAACTGGTTAAAGTTGGTGTAGTTGATAAACCTTTAACAGCAAGCAGCAAAACTCAAACTGTAGCTTATAGCAAAGCACAGGCATTCTTAGCTTCATTAACTTCAGATAACTTTGATGCAGAAGCTAAAAAAGAAGGTTTAAAGCCACGTACTGCTGAAGATGTTACTGCAATAGCTTCTGGCTTGCCAGGTTTAGACAACGCACGTGACGTAGTTAGATGGGCTTATAAAGCTGCAAAAGGCGATATCACCGATAAAGTATTTACTGTAGGTGATCAATATATAATTACCCGCCTTACCGAAATTAAACCAAAAGGTACTTTAACGCTTGAAGCTGTTAAAAAACAAATTGAGCCAATGGTGCGTAATGAGGTTAAAGCTAAACAGCTGAAAGAGAAATTTGATTCGGCCCTTAGCGGAGGTGCTTCAATTGACCAGGTTGCTCAAAAAGTAGGCAGCAAGGTAGTACCGGTTGAAAACATTGTGTTTGCCAACCCTATCATCCCTGGCCAATCGGCAGAGTATAAAGTTATCGGTTCGATCTTTGGTTCGGCTATCAACAAAATTTCAAAACCTGTTGATGGTGCACAAGGTGTTTATGTATATATTGTTAACGGTTTCACTAACCCGCCGGCACTTGCTAACGCTATTAAACAAAAAGAACAAATTAACCAGGTGCTTTTACAACGCTCACAAGGCCAGGTGCTGGATGCATTAAAAGATAATGCAATTGTAAAAGATAACAGAGCTAAATTTTTCTAAACAAAATTTAAAGTAAATTTACATCCGGGAATGGCCTTAAGCCGTTTCCGGATTTTTTGTTTTATGTACTGCTTGTTTATATAAAGTAATTATACAATACTGATCATCAGGCTAAGCAGCTTTAGGCTTTGTGCATTCCGCTTTTAGCTTTAATAGATATAACTGATATGGATATCCAGGAAAACATAGTAAATAAGGTAGCTCAGAGTGGTTTGGTTACCTTAGACCCGGCGGATTTTTATCCGGCAGGGGAGCGCGTTATATATGATATAAAAGATAATCTTTTCCACGGCCTTATTTTAAAAGAGAAGGATTTCAGGGAGTTTATAAAAGAACATGACTGGGCACAATACGAGGGCAAGAACGTAGGTATAACCTGCACTGCCGATGCTATTGTACCTGCATGGGCATATATGCTGTTAGCCAACCGCATGGCCCCTTACGCCCGCGAAATTGTATTTGGGGATAAAGAAGTGCTTGAAACCGTACTTTTTGAAAAGGAAATAGCTAAAGCCGATTTTGAGCAGTACCGCGGGCAGCGCATTGTACTAAAAGGCTGCGGCGATACCGAAGTGCCTGTATCTGCTTATGTTGAAATTACCAAAAGGCTGACGGCTGTGGTTAAAAGCCTTATGTTTGGCGAGCCATGCTCAACAGTGCCTATCTATAAGCGTAAGGATTAAGTATTTAAGTGGCGGTACGCAATAAAAATAAGTTTAAACCATTTATAATAGCAGTTGTCATATCACAAGCTTCGCAATAGAGGCTCTTAATAAATGAAAAAACTGCTGATTAACAAATACTTTTTTACTGTACTGCTTTTTATAGCCTGTTGTACCGGCGCATTTGCCCAGGAGCTTAAAAAAATCAACGAATCGATTTTTAAGGCGGGCGAACAATTGGATTACAAGATGAAATACGGCTTTTTTACCGCTGCTGAAGCTACGATCAAAGTAGAAGCCAGCGATAAAAAATATGATGGCCGCCCTACGTTTCACCTGGTTGCCGAAGGAAAAACCGCAGGCTCTTTTGACCTGTTTTATAAGGTTCGTAACCGGTATGAATCATACGTGGACCAAGCAACGCTGATGCCTTATTTCTATACCGAAAATAGGCGTGAAGGCAAGTACAGGCATACAGACAATGTTACCTTTGATCAGAAAGATAAAAAGGTAACAGCCAATAAAGGCACGTTTAACTACAAAGGCGAATCCTTTGATTTTGTATCGGCTTATTATTTTGCCCGGGCCATTGACGTTTCAAAGCTGCACGAGGGCGATACATTTGATTTGCAATACTTCCTGGAAGATGGTTTTCACAGTATGCAGATAACCTATGTAGGTACTGAAACGGTTGAATGTTCGCTTGGTAAATTTAATTGTCTTAAATTTAGCCCGGCAATTATTCCGGGACGTATTTTTCGGAAAAACAGCAAGTTGTACCTTTGGGTTACCAATGATAAAAACAGGATTCCGGTTAAAGCCCATGTTGAGGTGATTATAGGTAGTGTATCTATGGAACTCAAATCGGCAACCGGGCTTAAATATCCTTTGAACCCTATTAAAGATTGATTTAAAAGATAATGATTGAGGTTGGCAATGTATTACTGCATGAGGATGTAGTAAAAGAAAATTTTGTATGTAATTTAAATAAATGCAAAGGCGCATGCTGTCTTGAAGGTGATTCGGGGGCCCCGCTTAATGCCGACGAACTTGATATCCTTAAAGAGATTTACCCAAAGGTAAAACCTTATCTTACGGCAAAAGGCATCAAAACCATTGAGAAAGATGGCGTTTACGTAACCGATTTTGAAGGCGACTACACTACGCCATGCGTTGATACCAATAAAGAATGTGCCTACGTAATATGGGAAAATGGTATTACCAAATGCGGTATCGAAAAGGCGTATGAAGAAGGTGCTATTACCTGGAAAAAGCCTATCTCATGTCATTTGTACCCGATCCGCATTACTTCATACCCTGAGTTTGATGTTTTAAACTACGATCGTTGGAATATTTGCAGCCCCGCATGTTCATTTGGCGATGAGCTGAAAGTACATGTTCATGAATTTTTGAAAGACCCGCTTATCCGCAAGTACGGGGCAGATTGGTATCGTGAATTGGAGGATACCGTAGCCGGGATTTAATCCTCACCATATTTACGGGCAAATATCCTTATTCATTTAACGGTAGTATAAACCCGGCACAAGCCTATATATTGAGCGTTATAGAGGTAATTACAATAAAATTGGATATTATTGTACTACATAATATCTCTACGGTAACTACTAATGAAAAAGGCTTTAATAACAGGAATAACGGGGCAGGATGGCGCTTATTTAGCAGAGTTTTTGCTGAAGAAGGGCTATGAGGTACATGGGGTTAAACGTCGTTCATCATTATTAAATACTGATAGAATAGATCACTTATATCATGATCCGCATGAGCCTGATGTTAAGTTCAGGCTTCATTATGGCGATCTTACCGATTCAACCAACCTGATTAGGCTTATCCAGGAAGTTCAGCCCGATGAAATATATAATCTTGCCGCCCAAAGCCACGTAAAAGTAAGCTTTGAAACGCCGGAGTACACTGCTAATGCCGATGGCGTTGGTGTACTACGCATTCTTGAAGCGGTACGGCTTCTTGACCTCACGAAAAAAACACGCATCTACCAGGCCTCCACATCCGAGCTTTATGGTTTGGTGCAGGCGGTGCCACAAAGTGAACCCACCCCTTTTTATCCACGCTCACCTTATGCAGTAGCAAAACTATATGGCTATTGGATTGTAGTTAACTATCGCGAAGCTTATGGTATGTATGCCTGCAACGGGATTTTGTTTAATCATGAGAGCCCGATAAGGGGCGAAACTTTTGTTACCCGTAAAATTACACGGGCGGCATCAAAGATAGCTCTTGGCCTGCAGAATTGCCTGTATGTAGGTAACCTTTCGGCACAGCGCGATTGGGGGCATGCCAAAGATTACGTGGAAGCAATGTGGCTGATGCTGCAGCAGGAAACTGCCGAAGATTTTGTAATAGCGACTGGTATAACAACCACTGTGCGCGATTTTATAAGGATGGCTTTCATAGAACTGGGTATCGAAGTTGAATTTAGCGGAAAGGATGAAAACGAGCGCGGTGTGATAATCGATATTGATGAGGAAAGGGCACTTGCGCTTGGACTGAATTTGGATGCTTTGCGGTTTGGGCAAACAGTGGTCAAGGTTGATCCGCGGTATTTCAGGGCAACGGAGGTTGATCTGCTAATTGGCGACGCTACAAAAGCTTATACTAAACTTGGATGGAAACCTAAGTATGACCTGCAGGCACTGGTAACCGATATGGTAATTGCAGACCTGCATTTGGTTAAGAAAGATGAATATCTGAAAAAAGGTGGTTTTAATACGCTTAATTATTTTGAATAAACAACGATAAATACCATATCAACTATATATGAAGAAAATATTTACAAGCATTACTTTATTGTTTTTGATAAGCGGGTTTGCGAAGGCCCAGTCCGATTATCAGCCTTATAACTACCAGTTTTACCAAAAGCTTAATGAAGATGTTTATTCGACTAAAACACGGGTACACAGTTCGTTAAAACCTTTTATGGTTGATGATTCGCTTTTGAAAGTACACTATGATTCGTTAATGAACCTTAACGGACTTAAAGGCCGCTTTTTTAATGAGCACCAAATTGATGTTAAAAGTAATAACTCCACTTTTTATGCCGATCTGTTGCCCGACTTTAATCTAAGCCGCGATTTCTCAGGTAAAAAGAATACCAATTTCGGTACCCTTGGCATTCAGCTTGGCGGAACCTTTGGGAAAAACTTTTCATATAATGTGGCCGGTTATGAAAATCGTGCGGTATTGCCCAATTACCTGCAAACTTATGTTAACCAGGTTGGGATAGCTCCAGGGCAGGCCTATGCCGGTATTTATGGAAATGAATATCGCTGGTCGTACATTACTGCTAATGTTTCCTATACTCCGATAAAGTTTTTGAATATCAGCGCCGGTCGCGATAAAACTTTTATTGGAGATGGTTACCGCTCATTGTTATTATCTGACTACGCATCGCCATATCCATTTTTTAAATTAACGGCTACGCTGGGCAATGTACGTTATATGGCTATGTGGGCCTATTTTAATGATCCGTTATCGATAAAAGTGGATAATGGCGACAGGAAGAAATTTGGTGTATTTCATTATTTAGACTGGAATGTATCCGACAGGTTATCATTCGGTTTCTTTGATGCTGTGATATGGGCAGCTAAAGATGATCAGGGCCATAAGCGCGGATTTGACTTTACTTATATAAACCCGGTGATATTTTTAAGGCCGGTTGAGGCCTCAAATGGCTCGCCTGATAACGCTTTGATTGGCTTTACAGGCAAGTATAAGCTAACGGATGGTATTACAGCTTACGGTCAGTTTGCGCTCGATGAATTTGAATCATCAAGCTTTTTTTCAAATAAAGGCAGCTCGCGTAACAAATACGGTTTTCAGTTGGGTATAAGGGGAGCAAACCTGTTTAATGTTAAAGGTTTAAATTATTTGCTCGAAACAAACAATGTTAAACCATACACTTATTCAGAACGCTCATCGATACTTAATTATGCTGAGAATGGTGAGCCGCTTGGACATCCCTGGGGCGCCAACTTCCGTGAAGCCGTTGGTTTGTTAAATTACTCATACAAAAGGTTTGATTTTACAGGCGAGGTTGATTATGGGCATTACGGGCTTGACGTAAATGGCTTGAACTACGGAAAAGACCTTTATCTTGCCTACGTGGATCCGGCACGGCAATATGGTAACTATACAGGGCAGGGTTTAACCACCAATATGGTTTACCTGGAAGGAAAAGTAGCGTATTTAATTAATCCAAAGTATAATCTCAGGTTTGAACTTGGCGGCTTGGTGCGTCGCGATAAGAACAGCCAGTTTAATGATAAAACATCGATGCTGACATTTGGTATCCGTAGTTCATTCCGGGCTGTATATAATGATCTGGTGAGCTATAAGGTGCATTGATGATATTCCCGATGTTCGGGATTATCTAATTTGGGAAATTAATGAGCATAAAAAAAGCGACTATCAGTCGCTTTTTTTATGCTGTAATGTCATTGTATTTTATTACGACGCTATCGTATTCACATTCCGCTTTTCGGCCATGTTACGCACCTGCCGGGCTATGCCGTTGGCATCGAAACCACAATCGGCCCAAAGCTCAGGCTGATCGCCATGCTCAATGAACTTATCAGGGATCCCCAGGCGTTTTACCTGGATATTGGTGTAGCCATTATCAGCCATAAATTCAAGCACTGCGCTGCCTGCACCGCCTTCAATACAGCCATCCTCAACAGTAATTACTTTATTAAAGTTTTTAAATACGTCATGTAATAAAGCTTCATCAAGCGGTTTTACAAAACGCAAATCGTAATGAGCCGGGTTATAACCTTCGGCATTAAGTTCGGCTATGGCTTTAACAACTTCATTACCGATGGCTCCTATAGATAGGATAGCTACATCATCACCATCACAAACCTTACGGCCTTTGCCTACAGGGATAGCTTTGAACGGACGCTGCCAGTCAACCATAACGCCATTGCCGCGTGGATATCTGATCACGAATGGCCCCATGTTTTCCTGCTGGGCAGTAAACATCAGGTTTCGCAGTTCTTCCTCGTTCATGGGGGCAGATACCACCATATTGGGAATACAGCGCATGTATGCCATGTCATAAGCACCGTGGTGTGTAGCGCCATCAGCCCCGGCAAATCCGGCACGGTCAAGGCAAAATACTACATTGAGCTTTTGTATGGCCACGTCATGAATCACCTGGTCATAAGCCCGCTGCATAAAGCTGGAGTATATATTACAAAACGGAACAAGTCCCTGTGTTGCTAAACCGGCAGAGAAAGTTACTGCGTGCTGCTCGGCAATACCTACGTCAAACGCGCGGTTAGGCATGGCCTTCATCATGAGGTTTAATGAACAACCTGATGGCATAGCCGGAGTAATACCCATGATCTTAGGGTTTTGCTCGGCCAGTTCAATGATACTGTGTCCAAACACATCCTGGTATTTAGGAGGTTGAGGCTTATCATATTTGGCTTTTTTTATCTCACCGGTTATCTTGTCGAATAAACCGGGAGCATGCCACTTGGTCTGGTCCTTTTCGGCAAGGGCATAGCCTTTACCTTTCACCGTGATGCAATGCAGTAACTTAGGCCCCGGAATATCGCGGAGGTCCTTCAATACTTTTACCAGATGATTGACATCATGCCCATCAATAGGGCCGAAATAACGGAACTTAAGCGCCTCAAAAAAGTTGCTGCGTTTAAGCAGGGTACCTTTAATGCTTTTTTCAAGCTTTTGAGCTATCTTAAAGGCGTCCGGGCCAATAGATGATAGTTTGGCCAGCACATGTGCAATATCATCCCTAAAGCGGTTGTATGGCTTTGAGATGGTGATATCAGTAAGGTATTCTTTCAATGCACCAACGTTAGGGTCGATGGCCATGTTATTATCATTCAGGATTACCAGCAGGTTCGAGTTTTCGATACCAGCATGGTTAAGTGCTTCAAAAGCCATACCTGCGGTCATCGCACCATCACCAATTACGGCTACGTGCTGCCTGTCGGTTTCACCTTTATAGTGCGAAGCAACAGCCATACCTAATGCTGCAGATATAGAAGTTGATGAATGGCCTACACCGAAAGTATCGTATTCGCTTTCGGAACGTTTTGGAAAGCCACTGATGCCACCGTGGATACGGTTGGTATGAAATTCATCTCTGCGGCCGGTAAGTATTTTGTGGCCGTAAGCCTGGTGCCCAACATCCCAAACTAACTGATCGTAAGGTGTATTGAGTATATATTGTAAAGCTACCGTAAGTTCAACTACTCCCAGGCTGGCGGCAAAGTGCCCGCCATTAACAGATACTACGTCAATAATATACTGGCGTAGCTCCTTGCATACCTGTTCAAGCTCTGTTTCGTTAAGTAGCTTTAAATCAGATGGATAATTTATTTTTTGTAATAAATTCCCGGCCGGTACCTGCATTGACATTTGTAAGGGTATTTAACCTGCAAAATAAACTAATTATTGTTAAAATCAGGGTATATAAATATATTAAATTACTTAACAAACAGGATATGCCAAACAAAATGGTTTGATTAATGCATATTGGATGATGAACAGAAGCAGGGGATTATTTGTTTTTAAGTCTGAAATTCTGGGTTTTGCCCTTTCATTCGTACTGTATTGAATATGGCCGAAATGTGTATTTTTGACCCTTTATGACCGACGATAGTTTTGCCATTAGGTTACCCCAGTTTGAAGGCCCGTTTGACCTGCTGCTGTTTTTCATTGAACGCGATGAGCTGGATATTCATGATATCCCGATAGCCAAAATTGCCGATGATTTTCTGCACTACCTGCACCAGATGACAAGCCTCAATATGGAAATTGCCAGCGAATTTATTTTCGTTGCGGCAACGCTTATGCGCATTAAGGCCAAAATGCTGCTGCCGCGTTATGGTACCGAAGAAGCAGGAGATGATCCGGATACTAAAGAAAACCTGATCAGGAAACTCATCGAGTACAAGAAGTTCAAAGAAGTGTGTGAAGAGATAAGGCCGATGGAAGATGAGCGTTTTAAACAGGAAAAACGGGGCAATATCAAACACGATCTCGAGCAGGTTGAAAAAGTGGCCGTGCCCGGCGAGGAACTATCCGAGTTAACCCTTTACCGCCTCATGGTTGTTTATGAGCGAATGGTCCGTAATTTCACCCGGCGCAGTGAAGAGGTGAAACATACAGTAGTACAATATCCTTACACCATCGAAAAGCAAAAGAAAGCGGTAGCTGACCTGCTCAAAATCAATAAGATGCTTGATTTTAAGGCCATCGCCAAAGAATCTGAAAATAAGGTGCACTTTGTATATAACTTTTTAGCCGTGTTGGAAATGCTGCAACAGGACCTGATCGATATTCAGATAGGGTTGGGATATAATAATTTCTGGATCTCATCGAAAGCCGGGGCCGAAGCAGAAAGCTAAAAGCTTTTTTGAGCTTAAGGCAGAAGGCTTAAAGCAAAAAGCTTTTGTGAAGATTTATAGAAAAGCTTTGAGCCTTTAGCTTTAGGCTTTCAGCTTTTTAATGACCTGTACTCCTGTGGTGTATGGCCAACCCGCTTTTTAAACAGGCGTGCAAAATGCTGCGGGTATTTAAACCCCAGTTCATAAGCTACCTGGTTAATGTTTTTGCTGCCGTCGAAGATCTTTTCCTTGGCCATATCAATCAGTTTGGCCTGGATATATTCCTGGGCAGTTTTGCCTGTTTCCTTTTTGACCAGGTCGCCAAAATAAATGGCCGAAAGGTTCAGTTGCTCCGCACACCAGGCAACAGCGGGCAAGCCAATGGTTTGTGGCTTGTCCGACCCGAAATAATCGTTTAACAGGTTTTCAAATTTTGCTAAAATTCCCTGGTGTATATGATCACGGGTGATGAACTGCCTGTCGTAAAAACGGGTGCAGTAATCCATGAACAATTCGATATTGGCTACGATCAGGCGCTTGCTATGCTTATCCACCCCTCGTTCCAACTCATAATCTATTTTGGAAAAACAATCCAAAACGATATTTCTTTCACGCTCTGACAAGTGCAATGCCTCGTTAGACTGGTAGCCGAAAAAAGTAAACTCCTGGATCCGCTTACCCAGAGAGGTGCCATGTATGAGGTCGGGATGAAAAGCCAGAGCATTTCCTTTAGGCTGATAGATTTCACCATTGCTGTTTATTCCGGCCACCTGCCCGGGGGCGAGTAAAACCAGTGTCCCTTCCTGGTAATCATAGGTGTTTCTGCCGTACACCATGTCGCCACATTTAACATCTTTTAAAAACACAATGTAAAAGCCAAAATACATCCGGGAGCCCGACCGCGGGTCGGCCTTTGACAGATCAACAATGCTTACCAATGGGTGTTTGGTTTCGTTGTTGTTAAATGCATTGTATTCACTTATCGTATTGAAACGGCGCATGCTATCCATATCCACTTTATTTTAGTTCGAATTTACGCTATTAATCAATGCGTTGGCACCAGGGCATACCCAATCGGTAATAATGGTATAAACATCCGTAATCTGTATCCTGTTTGAGCAAATAAAAGACCTCAACTTTGTGATGTTAAATATCAGCTATGCAAAAAGTTAAATTAAATAATGGTGTCGAAATGCCCATCCTCGGGTTTGGTGTGTTCCAGGTAACAGACCTGGCAGAGTGTGAAAGAAGTGTAAGGGACGCTATAGAAATAGGTTATCGTTTGATTGATACGGCGGAGTCTTACATGAACGAAGAAGCTGTAGGTAAGGCTATCAAAACCAGTGGTGTTGCCCGAGAAGAATTGTTTATCACGACCAAGCTCTGGATTCAGTCGGACGGTTATGCCGGGGCAAAAAAAGCTTTTGAAGGCTCACTGAAAAAATTGCAGTTAGATTACCTCGACCTGTACCTGATGCATCAACCATATGGTGATGTTTACGGCGAATGGCGGGCGATGGAAGAACTGTACAAAGAAGGAAAAGTAAGGGCTATCGGCGTAAGTAACTTCCATCCCGACAGGCTGATCGATCTGATCATTCACAACGAGATTGCCCCCGTAGTAAACCAGGTTGAAACCCATCCCTTCCATCAGCAAAACGAGGCACAGCAATTCATGATCGATAATCAGGTGCAGATTGAATCATGGGGCCCATTTGCCGAAGGTAAAAACAACATTTTTCATAATGAACTGCTACAGTCCATCGCCGGGAAGTATAATAAATCAATTGCCCAGGTCATCCTTCGCTGGCTTACACAAAGGGGCGTTGTAGCTATTCCCAAATCGGTACGAAAAGAAAGAATGGCGGAGAATATCAACATTTTTGATTTTGAACTAAGTGCCGAAGATATGGACGCCATTAAAACGTTGGATACCAAAGCAAGTAGCTTTTTTGACCACCGGGATCCGGCGATGGTGAAATGGCTTGGAGAAAGAAAATTGAATAATTAAACCTGCAAAAAATCATGAAAAAAGTATTGTATGTAATGATCCTGTTAGGAGCGATGGCTTCTACCCCTGTAATGGCGCAAACAGCGCCTGTTTTTACAAGAGGCGAATTATCTAAAACCAATAACCATACCGGCGATGTGTGGCTTAGGGAATTGAACAAAGCCGATAGCGTAATTGATTGCAATATCGCTACGGCCACTTTTGCACCGGGGGCTAAACTGGACTGGCATATCCACCCGGCCGGGCAAATCCTGATGATCACCGAAGGCACCGGCTATTACCAGGAAAAAGGTAAACCAATCCAGGTAGTTCATCAGGGTGACGTGATCAAATGCGTTCCCGGCGTAGCGCATTGGCATGGCGCATCGCCTAAATCAACCTTCACTTACATTGCCGTTAGCACCAATGGGGCAACAAATAAAACCCAATGGCTGCAAAAGGTAACCGATGAGGAATATAACAGCGTGAAATAGTTTATCAATACCAATAATCCTGTAAAAATTATGAAAGTATCAATTATCACATTATTCCTGTTAATTGTCGGCGTGCAATTAGCCAGTGCACAAACGCCAAATACATCTCCTACTCCTACCAAAGCAGAACAAGAGATCATCAATCTGTCAAAAACAAAATAGACCTGGATGGCAGATAAAAATGCAGATTCATTAAATGTGCTGTTTGATGAAAAATGTGTGTTTGTTCATATGGGCGGAAGTTGGGGAAAACCACAGGAACTCAACGTCATTAAATCGGGAGGCATCTGGTATAAAAAAGCAGCAGTTTACTCCACTTCAGTGAACATTTTTGGTAACACGGCCATCATGTTAAATGATATCGACCTGCTGGCAGTAGTTGGTGGAAATGAAGTTACCCACGCTTTTATGGTGACCGAGGTATACCTTAAAGAAAGTGGCAAATGGAAGATGGGTTCACTCACTTTCTCGCAATTGCTAAGGCCAGTTAAAATGGAAGCACCGGGTAAGCAATAAAAAATCAAACCTATGAAAAAAGGATTCTTTGTTTTGATGTCAGCTGTACTCTGCTTCATATCTGCCTGTTCCAGCGCGCAATCCACATCGGCAAAAAAGATATTAATCGTATACCTGTCCCGAACAAATAATGCCAGGGCGATAGCCAATATCATACATGAGCAGGTAGGCGGAAAGCTGGTAGCATTGGAGCTGGAAAATCCGTATCCTGAAAATTACCAGGCCATTGTACAACAGGTTGCCAAAGAAAATGAAACCGGCTACCTGCCGCAATTGAAAACGAAAATTGATAGCATCGATCAGTATGATGTGGTATTTGTTGGTTTCCCCACCTGGGGAATGAAGCTGCCCCCGCCGGTGAAAGGTTTTTTAAAGCAATATAATCTGAGAGGGAAAACCATCGTGCCATTCAATACCAATGCGGGCTATGGCATTGGCAGCACTTTTGAAACGGTAAAAGAATTATGCCCCAATAGCAAGGTATCAGATGGCTTTACGACCAAGGGCGGCATTGAACGGGACGGTATTTATTTTGTAATGCAGGGCGAACGGGAAAAGCAAGTGCGTGAGGAAATTAAAGAATGGTTGCAGAAAATTAAGGTTCAGCGGTAATAAACTGTATTGGTTTAAAAATACGGTTAGGAACTTGAGAAATAGACAAGACTTCGGTGTTTACTTAAAAACCGTTATCTTTATATAATTTTTAAGGTTATGGATATCGCATTAAAGTATAAAATAGTGGAAAAAATCATTCAAAGCAATGATGATAATATACTTAATGAAATAAATTCATTGTTGGGTTTGTCCGAAAATGATTTTTGGTCAGACCTTCCAACACCAATTCAGAGAGCTATTGATAAAGCAAAGAATCAGCTCGATCAAGGTGAAGGTATTCCTCACGAAGAAGTAATGGCTAAAATAAAATCCCGTTTTTTGAATAAATAATGCAGCACCAAATTGTTATTTGGTCGCCTGTTGCGGAGCTTACCTATTATGAAATATTGAATATCTTGATGAGAACTGGACTATCAAAGAGGTAATTGCCTTTGTTAAACGTACAGACGAAGTGATTGGTCATATATCAAATAATCCACTACTTTATCCTTACTCTAAACAAAGTGATACACATAAATGTGTTGTTGTAAAACAGGTAAGTTTATTTTACCGTGTAAAATCCAATAATATAATCGAGCTTTTAATGTTCTGGGATAATCGCCTTGATCCAGATAAGCTTAAATTCTAAACCTGCCATGTATAAGTGATTTACAATCATTGTGCTTACATAAACATTTCCTGATAATTTATTCGTTGCAACCACTTGAGTGGCAAATAATATTGTGTTTACTTTTAATTAAGTAAAATCTAACATTGCTTGCGTCTCAAATCTAATATCTCATATCTCAAATCTATCTTTTTCGTTAACTTAGCGCCGTTAAAAACACACAATGAAAAGAGACAAACTGATATTTAAGCTATTGGATGAAGAGCAGCAACGCCAGGAAGAGGGCATTGAACTTATAGCATCTGAGAATTTTGTAAGCAGGCAGGTTATGGAAGCAGCAGGTTCTGTTGCAACCAACAAATATGCCGAAGGTTTACCGGGCAAACGCTATTATGGCGGCTGCCAGGTGGTTGACGAAATTGAAACCATAGCTATCGAACGCGCTAAGCAATTGTTTAATGCCGAGTGGGTTAACGTACAACCACACTCAGGTGCACAGGCAAACGCAGCAGTTATGCTTGCCGTGTTGCAGCCGGGCGATAAAATATTAGGTTTCGATCTTTCTCATGGTGGTCACTTAACCCATGGTTCGCCTGTTAACTTCTCTGGTAAATTGTATGAGCCTCATTTTTATGGTGTAAATAAAGAAACCGGTTTGGTTGACTATGATCAGTTAAAAGAAGTAGCGCTGCGCGAAAAACCAAAACTGATCATCGCAGGTGCTTCGGCATACTCACGCGATTGGGATTATGAATTTATCCGTAAGGTAGCTGATGAGGTTGGTGCTTTGGTACTGGCTGATATTTCGCACCCTGCAGGTTTAATTGCCCGTGGTTTATTGACCGATCCGCTGCCGCATTGCCACATTGTTACTACTACTACCCACAAAACTTTACGCGGTCCGCGTGGTGGTTTGATTATGATGGGCAAGGATTTCGAAAATCCGTTCGGTATCAAAACTCCAAAAGGCGAGATCAGGATGATGTCGTCATTGTTGGATATGGCTGTATTCCCAGGTACACAGGGTGGCCCGTTGGAGCATATCATTGCCGCTAAAGCTGTTGCTTTTGGCGAAGCTTTGAGCGAAAACTACATGAAATACATTGTACAGGTTAAAAAGAATGCCGACGCCATGGCCGAAGCATTTGTGAAACTGGGCTACCAGATCATATCTGGCGGTACCGATAACCACTTGATGTTAATCGACCTGCGCAACAAAAATATCACAGGTAAAGCTGCCGAAAATGCGTTGGTAACTGCGGATATCACCGTGAACAAAAACATGGTGCCTTACGATGATAAATCACCGTTTGTAACTTCAGGTATCCGTGTAGGTACAGCTGCTATCACTACCCGTGGTATGAAAGAAAAACACATGGAGCATATTGTTGAATTGATAGATGCTGTAATTACCGATCCTGAAAATGAACATTCTATCAAGAAAATCCGTAAAAGGGTTCACAAGTTAATGTACGACTTTCCGTTGTACAGAGATAAGGACTCAGAATAAAAAATGACACCAAGGCAGGAAGATCCATCAAACATAGAAGATAAGCGCTTAGCCGCGCTTAAGTCATACAATGTTTTGGATACCATGCCCGAAAAGGAGTATGACGCTATTACGCGTTTAGCTTCCTACATATGCCAGGTACCGGTAGCGTTGATAACACTACTTGATGCCGAAAGGCAATGGTTCAAATCAACATACGGCGTCGACGTGGGGGAAACACCCCGCGCCGACGCTTTTTGCAACCGCACTATCCAATCCGACGCGCTTCTTGAAATAACAGATTCCAAACAGGATGAGGAGTTTAAGGATAACCCCATAGCCAATGAGATGGGCGTTCGCTTTTATGCCGGCGCACCATTAATAGACCCAGATGGTCACAGGCTTGGCTCGTTATGCGTGATTGACACAAAGCCCCGAAAGCTCACTGCCGAACAACGTGATGCACTCCGCACACTGGCAGATGAAGTAATGTCGCACCTGCTGCTCCGTAAGCAAAAGTTGGAGTTAGAGTTAACACTCAAAAGTCACCAGGAATTTCATAATCTCTTTGATAGCTCTCCTGATGTTCATTGTATAATGGACAGGGATTTTAATATCGAGCAAATCAACCGCTCTGTCAAAAATGTTTTAGGTTATTTGCCAGCCGAGGTTATAGGTAAACCTATCTGGAGCTTTTTTCAGGAAGAAGAGCGGGCTAAATCATTGTCGATATTAAAAAATGGCTTAAGCAGGCAACAACGTTATTTTGAAATAGAAGCACATATTATAACGCCACCGGGCGATATTAAATGTGTAAGCTGGACGGTAAGTTTTAAAAATGATAAATGGTTTGCCAGCGGGCGCGATATCAGCTACCAAAAAAAGGTTGCCGATGAACTGGCGTTATTATCACTGGTAGCAAGTAAGGTTACCAGCGGCGTGGTGATCAGCAATGCGGCCGATGAAGTGATGTGGACCAATGAAGCTTTTGAGCAGATAACGGGCTATAATCAGGCCGATGTGGAAAACAGGCGCTTACGCGATGTGCTTAAGGGAGTTCCGTTGGATGCCGAAGCAGTAAAAAGGCTTGATGAAGCCATCCGTAAACAGGTATCTTATGAGGTTGACTTGTTGATAGATAAAAAAGATGGCGAACCGGTGTGGATCTCGGTATTTAATTCAGTGATCCGCGACAGGGCCGGGCAAACAGATAAATTTATCAGGGTTATCATTGATATAACCCAGCGAAAAAAGATTGAGCAAGACCTGGAGATCCTTTCGTTTGCAGCCCGCAAATCGCCAAGCGGTATCCTGATCCGCAGTAATACCGGCGAGGTGGTATGGATGAATGAAGCCCTTGAGAACATAACCGGCTATACCTTTAATGAGATGCAGGGTAAAATGTTTGGTACCATGTTACTGGGCGAAGATACCGACCTTAATGTGTTTAATGCGGCGGTAAAAGCTGTAGAGGAAAAGCGGGGCTATGAGATTGAAATAAAAATATATAAAAAAGATAAAACACCAATCTGGGTGTTTTTGTCGAATAGTCCGCTGTTTAATGAAATAGGCAGCGTTGAACGGCAGATAGCTGTCATGGTTGATATTACGGAGCGCAAGAAAACCGAAGAGCAGTTAACCATGCTTTCGTTGGTGGCCAGCAGTACGGCCAGCGGCGTCGTAATTAATAACAGCGATGGCAAGGTTGAATGGGTGAATAAAGCCTTTGAACAGATCACAGGCTACACTTTGCTTGATGTAGAGAACAACCATCTTGGAGATGTGCTTAAAGGCGAGCTTACGGATGTATCCATTATTCAAAAGGCACGCGAGCTGTCACGCAACAAACAATCGTTTGAGGTTGACCTGCTGGTTTACCGTAAAGACAGGCAGCCATTGTGGATTTCGGTCATTAACTCGGTGATCATTAACAGCAAAGGCGAAGTTGATAAATACATAGAGGTTATCATCGATATCACTGCTAAAAAGAAAGCCGAAATTGAACTGATCACAGCCCGAGAAGAAGCTATACAGCTAAGCCGTGCTAAAGATATGTTCATATCTGTGATGAGCCATGAAATCCGTACACCGCTAAATGCCGTAATTGGTATGTCGCATTTGTTATTGGAGGATGATCCGCTTGACGGGCAAAAAGAGAATTTGAATATCCTGAGGTTCTCTGCCGAAAACCTGATGACGCTGATCAATGATGTGCTTGATTTTGCCAAGATCGAAACCGGAAATGTGGAGCTTGAAAAGGAGCGGGTTGATTTGACAGAGCTTGTTCAAAGCATAACAAGTTCAATGCAATATAAAGCCGGCGAAAAAAATATTTATATTAGCAAAAGCATCGATGAGGCGATACCCAAAGTTGTTTTGGGCGATCGCACCCGGCTGATCCAGATATTATTAAACCTGGTTGGTAATGCCATTAAATTTACTGATAAAGGTGGTGTTACTATCGACCTGCGGGTGATACAGGAAACCGAACAGGATGTACGCATCAGGTTTGCTGTAATTGATACGGGCATAGGCATTGCGGCCAATAAATTGGGCACCATATTTGAACAGTTTAAGCAGGCCGAAATGGATACTACGCGTAAGTACGGGGGCACAGGCCTGGGCCTGGCTATCAGCAAGCGCTTGATAGAGCTGCATGACTCGCGCATAAATGTTGACAGCGTGCCGGGGCAGGGTTCAACCTTTTGGTTTACTATAGGTTTTAAAAAGGGTGATTACCAGTTAAACAGAAATAGCAATAACGTGGAAGAAGGACTTAAAATTAATGTTTTAGTAGTTGATGATAATCAGATAAACCGCCTCCTCATTAACAAAATTTTAAAGAAGTGGGGTGCCAACGCTGATTTTGCCGAAAACGGTATTGAAGCTATTGAAAAGGTTGAAGCAAACCGTAACTATAATGTAGTACTGATGGATATTCACATGCCTGAAATGGGCGGTTTGGAAGCCACAGGCATTATCCGTGCTAAAACAGACAGCTATTTTCAGCAATTGCCAATCATAGCCCTTACGGCCTCCATGCTCAGTAACCAAATGGGCGAGATCAACAATGCCGGTATGAATGATTATATCCTCAAACCTTTTGATCCACGAGTGCTTTATGATAAATTAAGCAGGTATCAGCAGCAGTAGCTTTTAGTGGTTAGAGATTGGTCAAAATCCATGTCATTGCGAGGTACGAAGCAATCGCACGGAAGTATGGCCGCCCTGTATAGCATGCGATTGCCACGTCGCGCCCTTACACCACATTTGCTGCTCCTCGCAATGACAAAGGTTATACCATTAGCAACAAATTAATCCTACACCGCATAAGCTATAGCAGCTATGCTCAACTTCAACCCGGGTACTTTCAATAACTCGGCACCGCAGGCCTCAAGTGTTGAGCCTGTGGTTACTATATCGTCAACAAGTAAAACGTGTTTACCTTCAAGTGCGGCAGGATTTTTAACCGCAAATACATTCTGCATGTTTTCAAACCGGGCAAAGCGCGACCGCTGGGTTTGCGTTTTAGTAGCTACTGTACGCACCAGGCTCTGCTCATCAACAACAGCTTTTAGCTTTTCCGCAAGGCCGTAAGCAAAACAGGCGCTTTGGTTATAACCCCGTTCGCGCAGGCGGCTTGTATGCAGGGGGACAGGAATTATTACATCTGTGGTATTAAAAATATCATTTGAGGCCAGTTGCGCCCCGGCTATACTGCCAAGCAGGTTGCCTATTTGATGCATGCCTTTGTATTTAAAGTGGTGCATCAGGTTCTGGATCTTTCCTCCTTTGTGAAAATAATAAAGTGCATAGACGGCCTCTACATTAATTTTGCCCCAAAACTGCTGGGCTACAACATTGGCAGGCTGCTGATGAAAATTGGTAAAAGGTAAATTAAAGCGGCAATCGCTGCATATAATGTGCTCTCCGGCTACTAAACTTGCCTGGCAGGCCGGGCAAAGCTCAGGAAACAGCAGGGCAGCAAAATCAGCAAGGTAGGCACGCAGTAATTTCATGCCCTTAATTTAATACGGATTTTTTAAACTTCGGCCAGTTTGTCTTTTTCTTTAATGGCAAGCTGCCCGCAGGCCGCATCAATGTCTTTACCACGACTGCGGCGCAGGTGTGTGTTGATGCCTTGTTTGGTAAGGTAGTCTGCAAATGCCTCAACCTTATCTTCGCCGGCGTTGATGTAGCTGGCAAAGGCAATGGGGTTATATTCAATGATGTTAACCTTACAGGGCAGGTGTTTGCAAAACTTGGCAAGTTCTATCGCATCCTGGATGCCATCGTTTACACCATCAAAAATGATGTACTCGTAGGTAACCGGGTTTTTGGTTTTGGCATAGTAATATTTCAAAGCTTCGGCCAATGCCTTTAATGAATTTTGCTCATTAATAGGCATAATGGTATTACGCTTTTCATCGTTTGCAGCATGGAGGGAAAGGGCCAGGTTAAATTTTACCTGGTCGTCGCCCAGTTTTTTGATCATTTTAGCAATGCCGGCAGTTGATACGGTAATCCGTTTAGCAGCCATATTAAGCCCATCTTCAGAAGTAATGCGCTCTATAGACTTCATCATATTGGCATAGTTAAGCAATGGTTCGCCCATGCCCATGTAAACAATATTTGATAAAGGCTGATTATAGTTTTCGCGGGCTTGCTGATCAATTAAAACTACCTGATCGTAAATTTCGTCGGGGTTGAGGTTCCTTTTGCGTTCCATATAACCTGTAGCGCAAAATTTACAGGTAAGGCTGCAACCCACCTGCGATGATACACAGGCCGTCATACGGCCGGGAGTAGGGATTAAAACACCCTCAATTAAATGGTTATCGTGTAAAATAAAAGAATTTTTTATAGTTTTATCAGCACTAACCTGTGAAGAATTAATTTTTACATTATTAATTACAAAATTTGCATCCAGTTTAGCACGGAGTTCTTTTGAAATATTGCTCATCTCGTTGAAAGAAAAGCAAGATTTTTTCCAAAGCCATTCATAAACCTGTTTTGCCCTGAAGCCTTTTTCATCCATGCGGATAAAATGCTCCTGTAAAGCATTCAGACTCAGGCTGCGGATGTCAATTTTATCTTTTGTATTGTTCACAGTGCAAAAGTACTTAAATTTAAAAAAATCTATCTTTTTTTAAAGTCATTCTTTTTGGCTGAATAAAAAACAATAACTAAAAGTTAATTGTACTTATTTTGCAGGATAGTTTGTTTTGAAAAACGTTATGTGTTACGATACCAAGTTTAAATTTTAATGAAAAGTTTTAGAGCCGATTACGTTTTTCCAGTTTATGCCGATCCGATTAAAAATGGTATAGTCACTGTTGATGATCAGGGGAAGATCATCGCTGTTGCCGATAGTAATAAGCACCCGGGAGGAAATGTACAGCAGGTAAGCGGTATTATTTGTCCCGGATTTGTTAATACACACTGCCATACCGAACTTTCACACCTAAAAGATAAAGTAAAACCCAAAGGCGGCCTGGTAAGTTTTATAAAAGACGTACAATCCTTACGCAATACCGATCAGCAGGCAGTTCTTGACGCAATTGTTAAAGCCGATCAGGAAATGTATGATAATGGTATTGTGGCCGTTGGCGATATCTCCAACACTAATAACAGTGTTGAGATGAAGAAACAAAGTAAATTGTACTACCATACCTTTGTTGAAACCTTTGGTTTTTTGCCCGAAAAGGCGACCGAGGTTTTTGAAAAGGCGCTTATCCTGCTCAATGAATTTAAGCCCGGTTCGTGCTCTGTAACCCCGCATGCTCCGTATTCGGTATCAAAAGAGTTATTCAAACTCATCAAAAGACATAGCGATACCGACGATGAAAACCTCATCAGTATCCATAATCAGGAATGTGAAGACGAGAATAAATTTTATCGTTATAAACTTGGTGCGTTTTTAGATCTGTACGAACATTTTGGTATGGATATATCCTATTTTAAGCCGCAGGCCCGTAACTCGGTACAATCTATTATTCCGCTGCTTACCAATAAGCAAAAGGTTTTGCTGGTGCATAACACATGTACCAATTTGAAAGATATTTACTTCATCAAGCGGTTTGACAGGAAGATTAACTGGTGCTTTTGCCCCAATGCAAACCTTTATATTGAAGGGCGTTTGCCTAAAATAGATTTGTTTATTGATCAGGGTTTTAATATTACCCTTGGAACCGACAGTCTTGCATCTAACAATAAATTATGCATCCTGAGCGAAATGCGCGCTATCCAGCAAAAATTCCCTTCAATAAGTTTGCCCCGCCTTGTTGAATGGGGAACCCGCAACGGTGCCGAATACCTGGGGATCAACGATGAAAAAGGCACGCTTGAGGCAGGCAAAACCCCCGGCCTGAACCTGATAAGCGGGCTTGATGGGTTCAAGATCACTCCCGAAACTAAAGTGAAGAAATTGATATAAAAGCAAAAAACCGGCGAAGAGCCGGTTTTTTGCTTTTAATATAACGAATATCTAACTATAAACTATGTCATTGTGAGCGAAGCGCGGCAATCTCGTAGCCAATGCATCTCCGATTTGTATAGCTAAGAGATTGCCACGTCGCCCCGCCGCGCTTTGCTCTACCGCTCCTCGCAATGACATGGATTTTTGCCCTTTGCCCGTTGTTACTTACCCCTTACTCACCGGCACAACTAAATGGATAGTAACCTCCGGCGGAGTGCCGCTTCTGTCGATGCCATATTTTGGAGGCAGCACTTTGAAATCGCCTTTAAATACACCTTCACTGCCTTTATCATCAAAAGTAAAATGGATGGCTTCGGGATTGGTTTTGCCTTTCATGGTTAGCCTGCCGTTGGCAATATAGCCACTGCCGCTTTTTGATACTGAGGTAGATTCAAATTTAATGGTTGGATAGTCGTCTGCGCCCAATGCCGACTTTACGTGGCTGGTTTTAATGAAAAAACCGGTTGCTGCCGTAGTTACATCAATACTTGCCGATATTTTACCGGCTTCGGGATGGTCTTTATCAAAACTGATCTCGGCCTTCAGGCCACTAAATGATCCGCTTACCCTGTGCCCTTCAAAAGTTACCTGGGCCTCATCGCCTTTAACTTTCCAGTTGCTAAAAATCGCAAATGCCGAAAAGGCTGTAAAAGCTATGATCAGCGCCGAAAAAATGATTTTTTTCATAAAATAGATTTTTTTAGAGTTATATCGATCCTGTTAAAATTGTGATATTTTTATTGTAGTTACGCTTGTAAAGTTGAACGGGTTGCTTAGCAGGAAAAAGTTAACTTTGTAATATCTATCTGGAGCCTGTTAATTGTTTTCATATAGATTAACTAAACAATTTTGATAAACAAGCTATTTGGCGCTTCAGGCTTTGTGCGTTTCGCTTTCAGCTTTGATTTAAATACTCACAAACACTGATGATAAAACATCTCAATATTACTGTTAAAGGCAAAGTGCAGGGCGTTTTTTACCGTAAATCAACTAAAGCTGTTGCCGATCAGCTTGGCGTGCGCGGTTTTGTACTAAATGAGCCTAACGGCGATGTGTATATCGAAGCTGAAGCCGATGATACCTTTTTGGATATGTTTCTTGAATGGTGCAATGAAGGACCCCAGGATGCCGAAGTAACTACAGTTGAAAGCCATGAAGGCGAATTGAAAAACTATCGTAATTTTGAGGTTGTTAAAAGGCGCTCATAAATAAATATCATCATTGTCTACCGTTAAAAAATTCGCCGGGCAAACCGCTGTCTATGGTATAAGCACCATTGCCAGCCGGGTGCTCACCTTTATAATGACCCCGCTTTACACGCGGTCTTTCGCAACCGGGGCATATGGTATCATAACTGTTATGTACAGCTATGTATCCATGATGAATGCATTATTGTCGTTCGGAATGGAAACCACCTTTTTCAGATACCTTAATAAACATGAGGATAAAAAACAACAGGTTTATAACAACGCTTTTGCCTCGGTACTTGCCGTAACTGTTATTTTCCTGCTTTGCTCTTTACCTTTCGCGAGCCATTTTGCCGATTTTGTTGACTCGAGCAATGCTAAAAGAATGGCTGCAAAAGGCATCGAGGTTAAAGCCCTTACGGGTACTACGCATGCCGATTTTATGGTGTATGTGTATCTTTTCTTTTCGATAGTTGTTGTCGACGCATGGTGTGCTATACCCTTTGTTAAAATCCGGGCCGAAGGCCGGCCCGGCAGATATGGCATTATCAAACTGGTAAGCGTACTTATTTTTGTTGCATTTAACTTTATTTTCATAAAAGTTATTCCATTTTGGCTCGAACATAATTGGGGGGGCGCAGCGTGGATCATGAAATGGTATATGCCTAAATGGGTAGGTTATGTATTTGTATCCGAATTAATATCAAGCATCATAACACTGATACTGTTAACGCCCGAGTTACTGAAATTGCGCTTTAGTATTGATGGTAAAATGCTGGCAAGTATGTACAGCTATAGCTGGCCGATATTGATAGCCAATTTATCGTACCTGGTAAACGAAAACCTCGACAAGATTTTGCTTAGTAAGCTGCTGCCCGAAAATAGCTTGCTTGACGTTGGTACTTACGGGGCTTGCGCCAAGATCTCTGTTTTCCTGAGTATTTTTGTGAACGCCTTTAGGCTCGGGGCCGAGCCATTTTTCTTTAGCCAGGCCAAGAACAAAAATGCCGGACAAACCTACGCCCGCATCATGGATTATTTTGTGATAACTATCTGCATCATATTTGTGGGCATTGTAGCCAATATCGAGATACTGAAATATTTTATAAAAGGCGAAGATGCAAAACAAACCGCCTTGTACTGGACAGGGTTACGCGTAATACCCCCGCTGCTTTTAGGTTATGTGAGCCTGGGTATTTACATGAACCTGTCGGTATGGTACAAACTATCCGATCAAACCCGGTATGGTTTATACATATCAGGTATTGGGGCAGTAATTACTATTGTGCTTAACGTGATCTTTATTCCTAAATACAGTTACATGGCTTCGGCCTGGATCTCCCTTACGGCGTATGCAACCATGATGGTGCTATCGTACATATGGGGGCAAAAAAATTATCCTATCCCGTACAACTTAAAAAAGAATATAGCGTATATAATTGTCGCTATAGTGTTTGTTTTTCTGTCATTTACGGTATTTAAGCGTAATATTTTTGTTGGAAACGGGCTTTTACTGTTATTTGCGGCCGGGACGCTTTACTTTGAGCGCAATGAGTTAAAAGCTATATTTAAACGATGATAATCCGCGTAATTAATAAATCAAAAAATACGTTGCCTGCCTATGAAACGGCTCATGCAGCGGGTATGGACCTGCGTGCCGATGTAGAAACTACAGTAGTACTTAAACCAATGGAGCGTAAACTCATTCCAACAGGTTTATACATCGAACTACCTGAGGGTTTCGAAGCTCAGATCCGCCCGAGAAGTGGATTGGCATTTAAGCATGGTATCGGCATCGTTAATTCGCCGGGTACCATTGATGCCGATTATCGTGGCGAGATCAAAGTATTGCTGATCAATTTCTCGACAGAAGATTTTGAGATCAATACCGGCGACAGGATAGCCCAAATGGTGGTTGCCAAACATGAACGGGTTAACTGGGAGCAGGTAGAAGTGCTGAACGAAACCCAAAGGGGAGAAGGCGGTTACGGGCACACAGGGAAGGTTTAGGTAGAAGCAAGACTTTTAGAGTCAAGAGACAAGAAAGAAATAGAAATAAGACCATAAGAGTCAAGAAGCAAGAAGATGAAAATCTGCAGCGAAATAAAACATTTAAAAAGAAATCAAGATAAGATGCCGGTTGCGTTTTCTGTCTTGTTTCTTGCTTCTTTACTCTTGCCCCTGGCTACTCATGCTCAACATAAAAAATCCGGCGATAATAAATCCCTCTCATCGGCAGGTAAGGTAATGAGCTACCAGGACAGTGCGTTAGTGAAACAGCTTTTCTTTTCGGCCCTGCGCGAAAAAACGATTGAAAACTATAAGCTTGCTACCGAAATGTTTGAACGCATTTTACAGGCCGATCCTGCAAATGATGCTTCAATGTACGAACTGGCAAACCTTAAACGTCAGCAAAATGACTTTGCAGGCTCCGAGCCCCTTTTGGAGCAGGCTGTAGCTATAAATAAAGATAATGAATGGTATTGGGGCGCACTGGCTGATAGCTATGAAAAAACAAATACCATTGATAAGCTTGAGAATGTTTTTAACCAGTTGATCAGGCTTAATCCCGATAAGCCGGAATATTACTTTGATAAAGCCAATGCTTTCAACATCTTAAAAAGATATGATGATGCGTTAAAAGTATATGATGAGCTCGAAAAGCTTAACGGCCCAAGCGATGATCTTTTAGCCAACCGCCAAAAGATCTATCTAAAGCAGGGCAAAATTGATCAGGCTGCCGCCGAACTGGAAAAGCAGATAGCCGCTAATCCGCATGAGATCCGTTATTACCTTGCCCTTGGCGAAATATACAACTCTAACGGATTTGCAGATAAGGCCTTTAAAACTTTGCAACAAGCCGAAAAGCTTGATCCGCGTAATGGCATGGTGCATTTTGCGCTGGCCGATATCTATCGCGATAAAAAAAATAACGAAGCCAGTTTTAACGAGCTTACCCAGGGATTTGCCATACCCGATATAGGCATCGATCAAAAAATAAATATTATATCAGGATACTTTCCAAAGTTTCCGGATGCCAATGCCAAAGCCAGTGCGCTTGAGTTGAGCCGCATTTTAACTGTAGCTCATCCTAATGATGCCAGGGCTTATGCCATTTATGGTGACATGCTTATCCAGAATGAAAAATACAAAGAAGCGAGGCCGGTGGTAAAAAAGTCGGTACAGCTTAATGATCAGGTATACAATGTTCAGGAACAGTTAGTACGGCTGGAGTTAGGCGATAATGACCTGGATTCGGCTATTAAAGACGGAGAAAAGGCGCTGTCGTTATTTCCTAACCAGGCCTGGATGAACTACCTTGTAGGTGTTGCCTGGGCGCAAAAAAAGGATAATAACAAAGCCGTAGGTTATTTAAAAAATGCTACTTCATTAGAACTTCAGGATAAGCAGCTACTTTCGTTAAGTTTTTCATTATTGGGCGATTGTTATCACGAGCTCAAAAACATTAAGAGCTCTGATGAAAGTTATGATAAGGCACTTACCTACAATCCGGATAATGCATTCACTTTAAACAATTATGCTTATTATTTATCGTTAAGGAATGAGCAGTTGGAAAAGGCGGCAACAATGTCGTTACACTCCAATGAGTTACAACCTAACACAGCATCGTTTGAAGATACTTATGCCTGGATACTGTTTAAACAAAAAAAGTATGCCCAGGCAAAAGAGTGGATGGAGAAAGCCCTGGCGCATGATAAAGATAATAGTGGCGTTAAGTACGAACATTATGGCGATATTTTGTTTTTCCTTGGGAATGCTGATGCTGCCGTAACTAACTGGAAAAAGGCTAAGGGCTTTGGTGAACAATCACCGGTTTTAGATCGTAAGATAAATGAAAAAAAATATAGCGAATAGTTTACTTATAGCTTGCTGCCTGCTGGTAATGGTAAGTTGTAAGGCGCGTAAACAGGTATTAGTTGCCCGTAAGGCCGATTCGACTGCAAAAACCAATGATGTTGTCAGCAAACTGGCAGCCATAAGGTCGAGCCAGGTGAACTTTACAACATTTGCAGGCAAGGCAAAAACCAAGCTTAGCATCAATAACAACAGTAATGATGTTACGCTCAATATCAGGATAGCAAAAGATAAAAGGATCTGGGTTTCTATCACGGCGGTATTAGGCATTGAGGCCGCCCGCGCTGTGATAACACCCGATAGTATCATGATCATTAACCGGCTGCAAAGTGTTTATATTAAAAAGCCATTCAGCTATATATATACTTACGCCAGCAAGCAGGTTAATTATAAAACGCTCGAATCATTGCTGATTGGTAACGCGGTGCCCGAGCTGGTTAATGAACAGGCAACTATTGATCATGCAGATGGCAACACAACCTTGAGTGGAGTTTTGAATGATCTGGTTTACAAGCTGATACTTGGTCCGGATAATAAGGTTACGCAAACTAATTTAGATAATCAAAGCCAGGCGCAATCGTTACAGGTTACCAATAATACCTTTATCCAGGCAACAAACAGGGTACTGCCATCACAAATAGATATAGCATCTGTAGTAAAAGATAAAAAAATACAAGTTAATTTGCATTATACTAAGGCCGATTTTGAAGTAGAGCAAAACTACCCGTTCAGCATTCCTGATGGGTACGAGCCGGGCAAATAATTAATATGTTTACTTGATGAAGTTTATAAAAGCAGTTTTCTTTTTACTATTGGTACTGGCAGCAGTTAATGTTCATGCGCAAAGCAGTGACGAACTGAAACGTCGTAAAGCTCAGCTAAACAAAGAGCTTGAACAATTAAATGAAGATTACAATGAAACTTTAAACAACAAAAAGGCTTCATTAAAGCAACTAAGCATACTCAAGGCGCAGATAAACCTAAGGCAGGAAAAAATAGAGAACATCAACTCGGAGGTGAGGCTTTTGGATAACCAAATCTCTGAGAGCAATAATAACGTACGTAGCTTACAGTCACAGTTAGACCAGCTTAAAAAGGAATACGCAGGTATGATCCTGTTTGCATATCGCAATCAGAGTGCCTATAATAAAATGATGTTCCTTTTTGCATCAAAAGACTTTAACCAGGCCTATAAGCGTTTAAAATATTTACAGCAGTTTGGCACCTACCGCGAGCGGCAGGCAAGCTATATTCAAGGCACGCAAAAAGAGCTGCATGTTAAAATTAATGAGCTTGACCGTACAAAGGACGAAAAAAATGACCTTTTAAAGGATCAGCAAAAGGAAAAAGAAACACTGGGTAATGAGCGTAATAACCAGGTTAAGGTAGTAAGCGATTTGTCGCAGCATGAGGGGATATTGAAGAAACAACAGAAAGACCTTCAGGCCAAGATCGTCAAAACTACCCGTGCTATTAACGACGCTATCCGCAGGGAAATTGAGGAAGCGAGGCGAAGGGCGGAAGAAGAGGAACGACGCAGGGCTGAAGAAGCCGCAAGGCTGGCCGCTGCACGCGCAAAAGCCGAAAATAAGCCTGCTCCCGCTGCACCTGCCCCAGCTAAGCCGGCTGCAACACGCAGTAATTCAAGTGTGTTGAATGCTACACCTGAAGCCGCCAAGCTGTCGAACGACTTTTTGGGTAACCGTGGCGGTTTGCCATGGCCGGTATCAAATGGAATAATTACCCAGGGCTTTGGTACTTATACCACGCCAGAGGGCATCAGGAGCGAAAGTACAGGTGTTGATATCCGTACTAACCAGGGCAGCACTGTAAGGGCTGTATTTGATGGTACGGTTGTAAAAGTGGGAGATGTGAGCGGTACTTACCTGGTAATTATATTGCATGGAGAGTACTTTACTGCTTATAGTAATTTACGGTCGGTAACTGTTGCACGCGGCCAAAAGGTGAGCACCAAACAAGCCATCGGCACGGTAGCTACCGATCCGTCAACCGGTGAAACCGAGGCGCATTTTGAAATTTATAAGGGAACAACTCCGGTTAACCCTAAGATATGGCTGGCGCCTAACTAATTAGTTATGAACTATAAGAAATTTTAATTGTATATATTTGTATCCTTAAATAGAATGCTATGTTAAGTTCAGTTTTGTTATTTTTAAATATTGGTACAGGCGAGATGGTACTGATACTTTTTGCAGCATTAATGCTATTTGGCGGCGAAAAGCTGCCAGGTTTGGCAAAAAGCCTGGGTAAAGGCATCCGTGAGTTTAAAGATGCCTCCGAAGATGTTAAACGTGAGATCAACAACCAGATCAATAATTACGAAGACAGAAAGCCGGAGCCTAAAAAAGAAGAAGCCCCGCTTATAGATGAAAAAGCTTCAGAAGCTCCCGAAGCTACAACTGAGCATGAAACGCCGGTTGTTGAAAATACTGTTCCAAATACAATGCCAATGAGTGGTTACCATGTAAATACTCCTGCCGAGCCGGAACATCATAGTCATATCAATTTAGATAAAGGTACTGCTGAAAATCATTCAGAAACAGAAAAGCACGAAGAATATAAATCTTAATATAATTTAATCATACATAAAAACTTAAAATCATGGGTGGATTAGGCGCACCAGAAATTATTCTGATCATCATTGCGATACTTTTATTATTTGGCGGTAAAAAAATCCCTGAACTAATGAGAGGCTTAGGAAAAGGCGTTAAGGAATTTAAAGACGCGCAAAACGGCGAAGGCTCATCTTCATCATCATCTGAAGAAAAAAAAGCTTAATACCCTAACAGGGATTAGGTTTTACTACCGTTTTTACTTAGTATATGAACTTATCTGTTGATTTATTTCTTATTTCAACAGATAAGTTTTTTATTTTAGCCCCATGGCTAATATTTATTCCTCTTTAACCGAAATAAAGAGCGGGTTGCAACGTGCAGAAATTACTGTTGAAGGTCTTGTAAAAGGCTATTTGCTTGAGATTGAAAAAAATGCTCATTTAAACGCTTTTAATGAAGTGTTTGCTGATGAAGCGTTGGTTGCTGCACAAAATGTTGATAACAAAATAAAAAATGGCACCGCCGGTAAATTAGCCGGTATGGTTATCGGTATTAAAGATAACATCTGCTATAAAGGGCACCAGGTTAGTGCTTCTTCAAAAATCTTAACCGGTTTTACTTCCATATTTTCGTCAACCGTAGTTGAACGCCTGCTGGCCGAAGATGCGGTGATCATTGGTCGCTGCAATTGCGATGAGTTTGCTATGGGCGCAACTAATGAGTCGTCATATTTTGGCCCGGTAAAAAACCATGCCGATGAAACTAAAGTAGCCGGTGGTTCATCAGGTGGATCGGCTGTAGCTGTGCAAGCCGGGATGTGTCATGCAGCTATTGGTACAGATACCGGCGGTTCGGTAAGGCAACCTGCTTCGTTTTGCGGCGTTGTTGGGTTAAAACCTACTTACGGAACAATTTCAAGGCATGGCATCATTGCCTATGCTTCGTCGTTTGACCAGGTAGGGCCCATTACCAAGTCGGTTGAAGATGCAGCGTTATTACTTGAAGTACTTGCCGGTCCGGATGATTTCGACAGCACACTGTCACAAACCCCGCCGCCTGCATCATACACTAACCTTCAAAAACCGGGTAAAAAGAAGATAGCTTACCTTCAGGAAGCGATATCAAGCCCGGGTGTGGATACCGAAGTAAAAGATAACCTTGTACAATACATTGATAAACTGCGTGCCGATGGGCATACAGTTACCCCAATAGCTTTTGAACTGCTGGATTATCTGGTACCAACCTATTATATCCTGGCCATGGCCGAAGCATCGTCAAACCTGGCAAGGTATGATGGTGTACATTACGGATATCGTAGTCCGCTGGCTACCGATCTGCAATCAACCTATAAACGTTCCCGCTCTGAAGGGTTTGGTAAAGAAGTAAAGCGCCGTATTATGCTGGGTACTTTTGTATTAAGCGCGGGTTATTACGACGCCTATTATGCAAAAGCACAAAAAGTACGCAGGCTGATCCAGGAAAAAACTAATGAAATACTGGAAGAGTATGATTTTATATTAGTACCATCAGCGCCGGAACCAGCCTTTGAAATAGGCAAGGAAGAGAAAGATCCGGTGGTAATGTATCTTTCTGACATTTTTACCGTACAAGCCTCACTAACCGGTGTTCCGGCTATATCAATACCTACGGGCAATAACAGCAATGGTTTGCCGTTAGGTTTACAGTTATTAACAAAGCACTTTGGCGAGCAGCAACTGTTAGATTTTGCCAAATATTTTCTCGATCTGTAATAAAAATGATATTTTAGTAAAATGCTGATGCTTTGGGCATTATAAATTAATCAAATCCCTGAATAAATGAAGAGATTATTTACGCTGACCATTTGCCTCTTATCACTCCAACTTTTACAAGCCGAAACAAACACAGTAAATTCGGCAAAATCATTCAAGCAAATAAACCGGGTAACTAAATTTAACCCTGATATTGTAAACGCCGATACTACTATTTTACCGGTGCTTAACCAGTCAATGCCGTTAAGTTCGTATGGTGGTTTGTATAAGCGCAGGTTGGATTCTATCCGTAAAGATATTCAGCTTGATTATAATGAATATGTGCAGGCTTATATCGATCTGTACATGCACAACCGCGATGAGATGGGCCAGGTGGCAGGCTTAACTAAATATTACTTTCCTATTTACGAAAAAGCTTTCCGCGAAGCGGGCATACCCGAAGAAATAAAATTCCTGTCGATAGTTGAATCCAAACTTGATCCTAATGCGGTATCAAGGGTGGGGGCAACCGGACTTTGGCAATTTATGGGTACCACGGCTAAGATCTATGGTTTAAATATGGATAACTATATTGATGAGCGCCGTGATCCTATCCAATCAAGCTATGCTGCTGCTGCCTATTTAAAAGATGCATACCAGGAATTTGGCGATTGGCTGCTGGCCATAGCTTCATACAATTGCGGTAAAAGCAACGTGGAACGCGCGGTTGAAAAAGCCGGAGGTGTAACCGATTTTTGGAGCATTCGTCAGTACCTGCCTGCCGAAACACGGGGCTATGTGCCTGCTTTTATTGCTATGAACTATGTGATGAACTATTTTAATAAACATAACATCGTGGCACAGGCCTGCAATTTTTCTACCCGCACTGATACAGTGATGGTAAAAAGGGTAGTACCACTGAGCAACGTTGCCCAGGCGCTTGATGTTAGTTTGAGGGAGATCACCATTCTTAACCCATCGTACCGGATGGCTGTAGTTAACGGCAGCCCTAAAACACCGCGTAGGCTTATTATTCCGCAAACAGCAAAAGATAATTATGCTGCGTTGTATAATGTGCTAAATGGCGTTGATGTTCCGATACCTGCTGCCCCTAAGCCTGCTGCTTATGCTGCTGTGCAATACGCTTCGGTAAAATCTGAACGTCATATACCAACACATCATAAAGTTAAAAGAGGCGAAACGCTGGCCTCTATTGCCGATAAATTTGGCTGTGAGGTATCAGACCTTAAAGTTTGGAACCATTTAAAAACTAATAAAGCGCCGGTAGGAGCAATGTTGAAAGTATCGGCCGGCGAAGTTGCTGCCAATGTGCAGGATGATGGGCCGTACTCGAAGAATTAAGTTCTTTTAGTCGGAAAGTCCGATGTCCGTAAGTCCGAAAGTTGAAATCCAGCTTTCGGATTTTTTTAGGGGGGGATAAAAATCCGCCGCCGCTCGCCTCCTGACGAGTGGCAACTATCGATCGGCCTCTGGCCGCCGTAGCAAAAGTAGCTTAGCTGTTTTTTAAACTTGCATTCGTTTGCAACGAGCGCTTAACCTGGTTTGACGATTGCATCGCTGGTCGCGTTATAAACGCTAACGCAAGTTAAGCGCTCGTTGCAAACGAGCGCAAGAGAGTAAATTGTTTAAGAAATAAAAAAACATGTATTGCGAGCTTAGCGCGGCAAACTTGTAGCCAATGCATGTCCGATCTGTATAGCTACGGGATTGCCACGTCGCCCCCAATGCTGTTGCCCTACGCAGCTCCTCGCAATGACATGTTTTTTTGTTAACACCATCTAAATATCCTGATAGATTTTTTTGCCCCATCAGGGTCTCTCGCAGATTTAAGTTAACCCGCAAAATTGCTTGTCGCTTAACGGCAAGACGTCGTGTTTTGCCCCTCTGGGGCAAATGGCATTTCTATACTTTTTATGCTACAAACCTTTTGCACCTCTGGTGCATCTGTCCTTAAGCACATCTCTATTAATACCTATTTATTAACCAATAAAAATCCCCCAGAGGGGGAATAGGTTTGTAGAAATAACGTCCCACCCCTTATCCGAACCCCAGAGGGGTTCAACTCGCGCTGATTGGTCAATCGGCAATAATCATTTTGTGGGTTAAGTTAAACTCGCAGAGAACCCTGATGTATACGGCATGTAGTTTCAAAAGCAAAAAAAGCTTCGTAGATTTATTTCAACCAATCATGCATCAACATGGAGAAGCCAAAAGAAACTATTGATGAATACATCGCCGCTTTCCCGGAGGAGGTTCGGCAGAAACTTCAAACTGTGCGTGCTACTATAAAAGCTGCCGCGCCAGATGCTGAAGAAGCTATCAAGTACGCCATCCCAACATTTATTCTTAATGGTAACCTGGTGCACTTTGGAGGCTTTAAAAATCACATCGGCTTTTATCCAGCACCACAGGGGTTGGAAGAATTTAAAGAAGAACTTTCGGGTTATAAAGGGGCTAAAGGATCGGTTCAATTCCCGCTTGACGAACCTATGCCACTTGAGCTGATCACTAAAATTGTAAAGTTCAGGGTGCAGAAAAATATGGAAAAGGCAAAGAAGAAAAAATAGAATATTGCCAAATCCATTCTTTTAAACACATCTTATCAAAACATTAACCGTATTTTATCCTCTTTTTAGCATAATCGTAAAAAGGGGCTTTTTTATGCTTGTTCCGTAAAAAGAATTGTAATTTTGGGCGCTTCAATTTGAAAAAAATGAATAAAACTAACCGAAAACAGGACGCGCTAAACTACCACTCGCAAGGCCGTCCCGGGAAGATACAAGTTGTACCTACCAAACCAACAAATTCGCAGCGTGACTTAACCATGGCCTACTCTCCAGGTGTAGCCGAACCATGTTTAAAGATTGCCGACAATACCGAAGATGTTTATAAATATACCGCCAAAGGTAACCTGGTAGCTGTGATCAGCAATGGTACTGCCGTACTTGGCTTAGGCAATATTGGTCCTGAAGCCAGCAAACCGGTAATGGAAGGGAAGGGCCTGCTGTTTAAGATCTATGCTGATATTGATGTATTCGACCTTGAGCTGAATGCCAAAAGTGTAGATGATTTTGTGAACATTGTAAAAGCACTTGAACCTACTTTCGGCGGCGTAAATCTGGAAGATATCTCGGCTCCAACCTGCTTTGAAATTGAGCGCAGGTTAAAGGCCGAAATGAATATCCCTGTAATGCATGACGACCAGCATGGTACCGCCATTATATCCGGCGCAGCTTTAATGAATGCCTGCGAAATTCAGGGTAAAAAGCTGGATAAGATAAAAATGGTCGTTAACGGCGCCGGCGCGGCAGCCGTATCCTGCTCAAAAATGTACCTGTCATTAGGGGTTAAAAAAGAGAACCTGGTGATGTTTGACATTAACGGGGTGTTAAACCAGGAGCGTACCGATCTTGACGATATCAGGATGGAGTTTGCTACCAACCGCAAAGATGTTAAAAACCTTGCTGATGCCATGAAGGATGCCGATGTGTTTGTTGGTCTTTCGGCAGGTAACGTGGTAACGCCCGATATGTTGAAAACCATGGCTAAAAAGCCTATTGTTTTTGCTATGGCCAACCCGGTGCCCGAAATTGACTATGACCTTGCAGCGGGCACGCGTGATGATATCATTATGGCAACCGGCCGTTCCGACTTTCCTAACCAGGTAAACAACGTGCTCGGTTTTCCTTACATTTTCCGCGGGGCGCTTGACGTAAGGGCTACTGCCATTAACGAGGAAATGAAGATTGCCGCAACGCATGCTATAGCCGAATTAGCTAAAAAGCCCGTTCCGGAAGCGGTTAACCTGGCCTATAACCTTACCAACCTCAAATTTGGTAAAGACTATATTATCCCTAAGCCGATGGATCAAAGGTTGATCACCGAAGTATCTATGGCGGTGGCAAAAGCTGCCATTGATTCGGGGGTAGCCCGTAAGGTGATTGCCGATTGGGATGCTTATGCCGAGGAACTGAGGGTACGCCTGGGTACCAACGATAAATTGCTGCGTAACCTTACAGCTAAAGCTAAGCAGGATCCTAAGCGCGTTGTATTTGCTGAGGCTGATAACTATAAGATCTTAAGATCGGCACAGATCGTAAAAGAAGAAGGGATCGCTACCCCTATTTTGCTGGGCAATATCGACAGGATCAAAAAGATCATCCGCGATAATGACCTTGATTTGGGTGATGTACATATCATTGATCCGCGCGAGGGCTGTGAACATATTGATGAATATGCGCAATACCTATACAATAAGCGTCAGCGCAGGGGTGTTACCTTGTATGAAGCTAAAAAACTACTGGTAGACCGTAACTATTATGGCGCCTGCATGGTGCAGTTTGGCAGGGCTGATGCTTTGATCTCCGGCTTAACCAAAAACTATGTAACCACGGTAAAACCCGCATTGCAGATCATCGGCACCGAAGAAGGGGTTAACCGTGTTGCCGGTATGTACATGATGATCACAGCTAAAGGGCCTGTGTTTTTTGGCGATACAACAGTGAATGTTAACCCGAGTGTTAATGACCTGGTTGATATTACTGTACTGATTGAACGCTCGGTGAAGCAATTCAACATCAGCCCGAGAATTGCGGTATTATCATACTCCAACTTTGGATCAAACGAGGGAGAAGTGCCTGAAAAAACGCGCGAAACAGTGGCGATACTACATGAAAAATATCCCGACATGGTTGTTGACGGTGATATGCAGGCCAACTTTGCATTGAATGCCGATTTGCTTGATGATAACTTTCCGTTTTCAACGCTTAACGGCAAGCCGGCAAATACGCTGATCTTCCCTAACCTGGAATCGGGCAATATAGCCTATAAACTTTTACAGGAAATTGGTGGGGCCGAAGCCGTTGGGCCAATATTGGTTGGCTTAAAGAAATCGGTACACGTGTTGCAATTGGGCAGTTCGGTACGTGAAATTGTAAATATGGTAACCATTGCAGTGGTTGATGCCCAGGCAAAAGCCGCTACTAATAGTTAATATATAAAGTAATAAATAATACATTTTTTAATAAAGACGCTGGTATTTAAATGCTTAGCGTCTTTATTTTTTTAGGTGAGTATATAGCTGCTTTTTGTTTGTCATTATATGAACATAATGACGCCGGAATTTTATCTTTGGATAATCACTGTAAAGGCTGTTTTGCCATTAACATCATTGTTTAATAAACTTAATAAAGTAATAATATATGTATGATTATATTAGTGGAAAACTAATGTTCAAAAGCCCGTCGTATGTGGTTATAGATGCGGGAGGGGTGGGGTATCATATTAATATTTCGGTAAATACCTATTCGGGCATCGGCGACGACGAAAAATGTAAACTCTTTGCGTGGTTGCACGTAAAAGAGGATGCGCATACGCTTTATGGCTTTGCTACAGAGGGTGAGCGCAGATTGTTCTTACATCTGATCTCTATTTCGGGTATCGGGCCAAATACGGCAAGGATGATGTTATCATCCATAAGCCCGGCCGAGATCCAGGTTGCTATTGTGAATGGTAATGTATCATTGATACAGCGGATAAAAGGGATTGGCCCTAAGTCTGCCCAGCGTATCATTTTGGAGCTGCAGGATAAGCTGCGTAAGGAAGGTCCTGATACTTTGACGGTTGTGCCGGTAAGCCAAACTGTTAAGGACGAAGCCCTTTCGGCATTGGTGATGCTGGGTTTTGCGCGTAATGCAGCCGAGAAGGTATTAGATCAGGAGATAAAGAAAAATAATGGTGAATTAACGGTTGAAGAGCTTATTAAGTTCGCGTTAAAAACTCTATAATTACGGATAAATATCTACTAACTTTTGACCAAAGTATTTACTTATAAGACACTTATAAGTGTGTTGTTCATTGTGGTGTTCGGGGGGCTGGGTAATGTGTATGCACAACAAAAGCCCTCGCCTGCGGCTAAAAATGATACAACCAAATCAAATGCACCAATAAACCTAACCGCGCCACGAAGCCAGCGGATGAGGGAAGGTATTTTCAATGCCGACCCGGCAGGCCTGGTGCGTACTATTGAATATGATCCGGCTACAAACCGCTATATTTTATACGAAAGGGTAGGTAATTTACTTTACCGCCCGCCGCAATACCTCACTTTCGAGCAGTATTTAAAACTTAAAGAAAGGTCAACCCAACGGGGCTATTTTCAGCAACTGGCAGATAATTATGCTTATGATTCGCAGCAGCCGGGCTTTATTCCGCCTATAAAGGTGAGGAGCCATACGTTTGAGCAGATTTTTGGCAGCTCGGTTATCGATATCCGCCCGCAGGGATCGGCAGAGATGATCATGGCCGGGCAGGTAAATAAAAACCAAAATCCACTTTTTAATACCCGGCAGCGCAGTCAGTTCAACTTTAATTTTGATCAGCGCATCCAGTTGAACGTAACCGGTAATATAGGCGATAAATTAAAGATCACCACTAACTATAATACCGATGCGCAGTTCCAGTTTGAAAACCAGATCAAGCTGGATTATACAGGCTCGCCCGATGAGATCATCCAGAAAATTGAAGCCGGTACTGTTAGTATGCCGCTTAATACCACGCTGATTACTGGTAGTCAGGCACTTTTCGGCGTAAAAACCAAACTGAAATTTGGCCGGCTGGATGTTACCAGTATCTTTTCGCAGCAGCGCTCACAGTCAAAAACGATAACCATTACCAACGGATCGCAACAGGGGGAGTTTCGTTTAACACCTGCCGATTACGAAGCCAACAAACACTTCTTCCTGTCGCAATATTTCAGGAATAATTATAACCGGGCACTGGCCAATATTCCCATTATCAGCTCAAACGTTAACATTACCAAAATTGAGGTCTGGACAACTAATCGTACCAACGTAACCACCGATTCGCGGGATATCTTAGCGTTTATCGACCTTGGTGAAAATAATCCTTATAATAAAACGAGAATTGTTGGTGGCGGCAGTGCGCTGCCTGCCGGCTTTAAAGGGCCCGGTTTTGCACAGCAGTCAAACAACTTGTTAACCGTTTTGCCGCAAAATGCAAGGCTCACCAACTCCAATGATGTTGCCAGCTTTTTCCAGGGATCGGGCAGTACGGATAACTATTCAAAATTAACATATGCCCGCAAGCTTACTGATAAGGAGTATACCCTGCATCCGCAATTGGGTTATATCTCCTTAAATTACCCCTTAAATAATGATGAGGTTTTGGCAGTTGCTTACCAGTATACCGTTAACGGTGTACAATACCAGGTGGGAGAGTTTAGCAGCGACGTGGCAGTTAACCCAAATACGCCCAATGTACTGTTTGTGAAATTGCTTAAAGGCGAGCTGCTGAAAACCAACCTGCCAACCTGGGATCTGATGATGAAAAACATCTATTCCCTTGGTGCATTTCAGATAGCGCCTACCGATTTTAAACTGACAGTTACCCGCCTCGACGATAAAACGGGGATTGAAAAAACAGTGATGGAAGAAGGGCAAAACCTAAAAGGTAAGCTATGGCTTCAGGTAGCAGGGCTTGATAACCTCAACCAGCAAAGCGACAAAAAGCCCGATGGCTACTTCGACTTTTTGGAGGGGATCACCATCGATTCACAAAACGGGCGAATCTCGTTCCCGGTAGTGGAGCCCTTTGGTTCGGACCTTGCATCAAAATTTACCGCTGGCGAAACTGACCTGGTTAAACGATACGTTTATCAGCCATTGTATGATTCAACCAAAACCATCGCGCAGCAATATTTTCCGGCTTTAAACAGGTATGTGATTAAGGGAACCTATACTTCAACGGGAGGTTCTGAATACCAGTTAAACGCGGTCAATATTCCGCAGGGTTCGGTAATAGTAACCGCCGGTACAGTAAAGTTAACTGAGGGTAACGATTATACGGTTGATTATAATGCCGGGCGGATCAGGATCCTGAACCAGGCGTTGTTATCTTCGGGTCAGCCTATTACTGTGAAATTAGAGAATAATGAATTGTTTGGTGTACAACAAAAGTCGTTATACGGTACAAGGCTTGATTATCATGCCAGCGATAAACTTCAATTAGGTGCTACCTTGATGCACCTTACCGAGCAGCCCATCACGCAAAATGAAATTGCGGGCGAAGAGTCCATATCAAACACCATTTGGGGTTTTGATGCCAACTATAGTTCAAACTCCAGGTTTTTAACCAGATTGGTTGATAAAATTCCCGGTATTCATACCAAGGTGCCATCATCCATTAATTTTTATGGCGAGTTTGCCAAACTGATGCCTGGCAGCCCAAGTGCATTGAATTTTGCAGGCTCAAAAAACGGTACATCCTATCTTGATGATTTTGAAAACAGCCAATCGGTAATAGATATTAAAGGAGCAAACAGCTGGCAAATTTCTGGTACCCCGCAGTTGTTTGGCGAATCGGCTTTGTTCGATAATTTGAGTTATGGCTACAATCGCGCACGGTTAGCGTTTTACAATATCGACCCTATATTTTATACCAGCGCAGGATCTATCCCAATATCCAAAAGCGAACTTTCCAACCATTATGTAAGGCAGGTAATTGAGCAGGAAGTTTTCCCTTATAAGCAATCGGCTACCGGACAGCCGCTTAGCCTGGCTACCCTGAACATGGCTTTTTATCCAACCATCCGCGGGCCGTACAATTATGCTACCACCGGCATTAATCCCGATGGTACTTTGCAAAATCCCAAAACACGCTGGGGCGGTATGTTCAGGAAACTGGAAACTAACGATTTTGAATCATTAAACGTATCATATATTGAGTTTTGGGTGCTCGATCCGTTTATTTACAAACCAAATTCGGCCGGTGGCGACCTGTACTTTAACTTAGGCTCCATCTCTGAAGATATCCTGAAAGACGGCCGAAAAAGCTTAGAAAACAGTTTGCCTGTTGATGGCGATATGACCAAGGTTGATGAGACCAACTGGGGCAGGGTATCCAAGTTGCAGCCGGTTATCAACGCTTTTGATAATAACCCTGATGCCCGTAAACTGCAGGACGTTGGTTTAGACGGTATGAACGACCAGGATGAGCAAACTAAATTTGCGCCCGTTGTTCAGCAGATCAAAGGACAACTGAATGCACAGGCCGCAACCACGTATGCAGCCGACCCATCATCTGACGATTATCAGTATTACCAGGGCCCGGCGCTTGACCAGGCCCGCGCCGGCATTCTTGACCGTTATAGCAAATACAATGGTACTGATGGTAACTCTAAAACAGCACAGCAATCACAAGCCGAACTTGGTTTGCAAAACTCGGCTTCTACCTCCCTGCCCGATGGTGAGGATATTAACCGTGACAACAACATGAGCCAGGAAGATTCATACTTCCAGTATAAAGTATCTATGCGCCCTGCCGATATGGTTGTTGGGCAAAATTATATCAGCGATAAGGTTACCGCCCAGGTGAAACTACCCAATGGTACAACGCAGGCGGTTAACTGGTATCAGTTCCGGATCCCTATTACCGATTACCAGTCGAAAGTGGGCAACATCCAGGATTTTAAGGCCATCCGTTTTATGAGGATGTTCATGACCAACTTTGCCGATACCGCTGTGCTTCGTTTTGCTACTTTAGAATTGGTGCGCGGTGAGTGGCGTGCTTTCAATACTGAAAAGAATCCGTTGAACGTGATTGCCGACCCGGCTATCTCAAACCCGCCGATAGATAATTCGACCATTGATGTGCAGGCAGTAAATATTGAGGAAAATGGTAACCGTACACCTATCCCTTATGTAGTACCTCCGGGTATTAACCGTCAGCGTAATTACAATAACCTGCAAACCAATACCAAGCTTAACGAGCAATCGCTGTCGTTAAATGTTAAAAGCTTACGCGATGGATATTCAAGGGCTGCTTTCCGTACTTTTTATAACGATTTGCGTAAGTACAAACGAATGCAAATGTTTATTCATGCCGAAGGCGATTATTTGAAAGATAATGATCTGAACGCATTTATCCGTCTTGGTGTTGATTACCAGGATAACTATTATGAGTACGAACTGCCTTTAAAAATAACCCAGCCGGGCACCAGCGACGCGGCATCTATCTGGCCCGATGTTAACCAGATGGACCTCGAACTTGATTTGCTTGTGCGCGCAAAGCTGGCACGTAACCACTCCAACGTAGCATACAATCAGCTATTCAAATACACCGAAGGTGATAAGGTGGTTTATATTAAAGGCCAGCCCGATTTAAGTAAACTGCGTACTATTATGCTTGGTGTGCGCAACCCTTATAAAGGAACAAATGCCATACCGGATGACGGGCTGGATAAATCAGGTACCGTTTGGTTTGATGAGCTGCGCCTTACTGATTTTGATCAGCGTGGCGGATGGGCCGCCACCGCGAGGATGGATGCCAAGCTTGCCGACTTTGCCGATATAACCGTATCTGGCAGTAAAACAACCATTGGTTTCGGTACCCTTGATTCGCGACTGAACGACAGGAGCCAGAGCGATGACCAAACCTATGATGTATCGGCCAATGTTGAGCTGGGTAAGTTTTTCCCGGATAAAAGTGGTATTCATATTCCCGCTTATATCAATTTATCGTCGCAAAGAAGCATGCCGCAATATGATCCCGGCGCGCCCGATGTTGAGCTAAAGGCATCGCTTGCTGCTGCTACAAGCACCAAAGAACGTGACTCTATCAGAAATGCGGCTATCGATATTACTACTCGTAAAAGTATCAACTTTACCAATGTACATAAGGCGCGTACCAATCAAAACGCCATAAACCATATTTGGGATATCGAAAATTTTAATGCCAGCTATGCTTACACCGAATACAATCACCATGATTTTGTGACGCAGAATGATGTAGAGAAAACATATAACCTTACACTGGCTTACAACTACACCAATCAACCCAAATACTATAGCCCTTTTGCCAAGATCATTAAGAGCAATATGCTGGCCTTGTTCCGGGACCTCAACTTTAGCTTGCTGCCGTCGCGGTTAAATTTCAGTATTAATTTCGATCGTTTTTATTCCGAGAATACCCTGCGCGATAATGATCCTAATAATTATATCCCCATTCCTACAACTACGTTCAACAAATATTTCAACATAACCCGTGTTTATGGTATAGGCTGGAACCTGTCCAAATCACTGCAAATGGATATCGACGCTACAAATCTTTCGGTTGTAGATGAGCCTGCCGGGCGCATCAATGGTTTAAAGCGCGATACGCTTTGGGATAACCTGAAAAAATTGGGTCGAACAACCAATTATAACCACACCATTAACTTTAACTATACGGTACCTATCAATAAAATTCCGGGGTTGGATTGGGTGTCGGCTGTGGCACGTTATAGCACCCACTTTAACTGGCAAACACAACCGCTGTTTGCTATTAACAGTACCGATTATGATGTAGGTAACAGTATTCAAAATTCAAGGGCAATTCAACTTAATCCAACCTTGAACATGGTTTCGCTGTATAATAAGTTTCCTTTTATCCGCAAGGCCAATAATCCAAACAAAAAGAGCAACATCCTGATAGGGCTGTTAACCAGTATTAAAAACCTGAGTGCTACTTATACCCGAACGCAGGGTACATTTTTACCAGGCTATTTACCGCAGTCGGGCTTTTTTGGTGCCGATGGCAGCGCTCCCGGTTTAGGCTTTTTATTAGGCAGCCAGACAGATATCCGGGCTAAGGCAGTCGCCAACGGCTGGATCACTAAGGATACCCTGCAAAATCAGTTATATACCACATCGCTAAATGAAGATATGCATTTCAGGGGTATCATCGAACCTTTTAAGGACCTGCGTATCGAGCTTACCGCCTTTAAAACCCAGGACCATAATTACCAGGCAAACTTTAAATACCTGGCATCAAGCAATAGCATTGAAACCTTAAGCCCGGTTACATCGGGTAACTACAGTGTGTCGTTCCTGACCATTGGTACCGCCTTTGAATCGGCAAAAGGGATTAACAACGTGTCAAGTACTTTCCAAAAGTTTTTAGATGCCCGTACGGTAATATCTCAAAGACTGGGGCACACCAATCCAAACTCAAGTGGTGTTACCGATGGATATGCTGATGGTTACGGGCCAAATTCACAAAACGTATTGGTGCCTGCGTTTTTAGCTGCTTATGGAGGTAAAAATGCATCGGGCAGTAACTTGTCGCAATTTCCTAAAATCCCTATCCCTAACTGGCAGGTTACGTATAACGGGCTAAGCAAGATTTCCTGGTTCCAGGATATTTTTGATTCGTTCGATCTGAGCCACGGTTATCGCTCGTCATACAATGTAAGTGGTTTTACATCATTGCTACAATACCAGGAAGCTCACGGAGCATCTTCGGCGCGCGATTTAAACAACGACTTTCTGCCGCTGTACCAGTTTTCGCAGGTTACTATTTTTGAGCAGTTTGTGCCGTTGCTGGGTGCAAGCATGCGTTTCAAGAACAGTATGACCGCCAATGCCGAGTTTCGTCAAAGCCGTTCGTTAAGCCTGAGTATGCTTAACAGTCAGCTGGCACAGCAAAATGAAAAGATCATAGTTTTGGGCTTTGGCTACCACACCAAAGATTTTCATTTCCCGTTTGGCTGGTTTGAGGGCCTCCAGCATAAGGATGTAAACTTCAAGCTCGATTTTTCGCTTCGTGATAATAAAACGCTTATTTATCGGGCAGATGTTGAATCGGCCGAGATCTCATCAGGTGCGCAGAACATTACTGTCAGGCCGTCTATTGATTATGTGATCAACCAGCGCTTTAACCTGAATTTATTTTACGATTCAAATCTTACCAAACCCTATACCTCGCAAACGTTTAATACATCATTTACCAATTTTGGCATTAATTTGAAGTTGTTGTTGCAATAAGATTGAATGAGATACGGTGCCTGATAAAGAAGCGTCATTGCGAGGTACGAAGCAATCGCGAACTTTACAGGGCAGCTTGCATAGCTACTCTGCCCGTTGGGGATTGCTTCGTACCTCGCAATGACGTGGCGGAGACGTTATTTTCATAACCTTATCAAAACTTCCCCTGGTCCATTAGTTTCTTCCGCTCTGCTTTCCTCTTTTGACGTTCTGCTTTATTCTTTAAACGTTCCTCTTTGTTTTTCAGATGCTCGTCAATACGGTCTTTAGTGGCTTTTTGTTTTTCTTCATCGAGGCCGATGCAAGGCTTTATGCCAGTGAGCAACGTTTTCCAAACGGTTTTAAAAAATGGTGAATCTTTAGGACGTTTATAGATCACCGTTGCCGAGGTAAGTTTTCCTTTATCATCAGGGTTACTGCGCCTGATCACAAACAGGTTGGCAAATATCGACATGATCGATTTTCTTTTAAACCGATCGTTAACGGTATCGGGTTTTAATAAAACCACCTTTAGGTCATTATATAAAAAATCAACCTTCCCTTTAAATACTTTACTGTTGGCCTGGATATCGAAGCTGAATTTTTTAACATTGCCCGACGTCATTTTTACCATGGCCAAAGGCATGGTAGCAGGATTTAACCTTCCAAATTCCATTGGGCCTAATGTGCCTTTATAGCTAAAGGCTGCATCTTCATCACTTAAATTAAATTTTAATTGTACATCAAGCCTGCCACGGTTCATAAAATAAGTGGTGAGGTTAATAGTGGTAATGTTGTTTTTAGCAATAGCCGATGGATTATTGGTAATATTATAAATAACTCCGCTGGTATTATTAAATGCAACCGTGCCTGTCTTTTGCGATTTTTTATTGAACTCATTATAAATCACATCAACGTGCCTGATTTTCGTGGTATCTATCCGCAAATCAAGATTTAGCTTCCTGATCATCATGTTAGGAAAGGTTTTAACCTTGTCGGTAAGTGAATCCGGCTTTTTACCGGGATTGGTAAAGGCTGTGATCTTGCCATTAGCAAGAGTTAAACTTGAGGCAGATACAGTACGATATTTATGATAATTTAAATAATCAAAGTTGTTAAGCTGCACCGAATCAGCCAGCAGCCCAAGCCGATCTTTTTGGCTTTTGCCAAAAAATACATCTGATTTGGCGGGCTGCATAGCAAGCCCTTCAATGTTGAGCCTTGAAGTAAGGGTTGAAAGTTTGAGGTGCCTGATCTTATAAGTGTACAACCCGCTTGGAGTTTCCCCTGTGTAATTATTCAATTCGGTAATAATATCCTTACAATAAAGCAGACGCGATTTATCGTATTGCGTAGCCGAGTCTATCAGCAGGTCGGTAGCGCTTAAGTTCAGTTCTTTAAGTTTTGAAATAGCTACTTTATTGCCCGAATAATCCTCGTATTTTAAGTTAACATCATTCAGTAAAATAGTGCCTATCTGGATACACCTCAGGCTTTTAGAGATGCGCTGCCAGGCGGTTCGGTGATCTTTAACTACGGTATCTTTAGTGTGGTTTAGCTGGTAACTTACATTTAACTGCGGCTCATTAAGAATGATTTGGCCGATATTTAGCTTTTTTTGAAAATACAGGCTAAATGGATGTACATGATTAAGTACCAGTCGTTTTACTTTAAGTTCAACAAGCGTATTAGGTGCCAGGTGCAGCCGCTTTTTTTGATTGTAAACAGTTGTATCCGGCTTAAGGGTTATATTGTAAATAATGATTTTTCCCGACAGGATATGCAGTTCAGCATCCGAAAAATCAGCTGTATAAAGGCTATCGCTGCTGCTTAATACTACGTCTTTTACTTTGCCGGCCAATATGGGCGACCAATACCTGTTTACTACCGCAGCCAGCAGTAATATTACTATAACCGGTATCAGCACAAATTTAAATGTCCTTTTTTGCCACTTATGCTTTAAAAAATTTAGTGCCATTTACCGGTTGTTACTTTTTACTTGTGCTTTAATGCTTTAACAGCAAGTTAGTAACTTTTGTTATAGTGTGGCGGGGCGATAAGTTATTTTTTGTTAAAACTCATATTTATTTCATCATTATTAAGACTGGTTTATATACTGGTACTTAACCTAAATAATGGTTTTCCTTAACTGCGAAGCAACCCCCGGGAAAATGATGGCGTTATATCTATTACATAACCATTATTAACATCTAATTCAGACTCCCGATGAAAACAAAAATGTACTTAGCCCTGACAGGCTCAATTGCCTTAACTTTATTAGTGGCATCGTGTAAAAAAAATCACGACAACAATCCAACCAAGTCTGCGGCTGTTACCGGCGTGCAGCTTACTTCAAACAGCACCTTTGGTAGCATTATTACAGACAACAATGGCCGTGCACTTTACCTTTTCTCTGATGATGCAGCTAACGTTTCAACCTGTACCGGTGGCTGCGCTGTTGTCTGGCCTGCGTTTTATAAAGAAAATCCATCCATAGGCACAGGTTTATCAGCAACCGATTTGGGCGTTATCACCAATGCCGACGGCAACAAACAAACCACCTATAAAGGCTGGCCTTTATATTATTATGCAAAAGATGTAGCCGCTACCGACGTTAATGGTGATGGTGTTGGTAAATCATGGTTTGTAGCGAAGGCTGATTACACTGTAATGGTTTCCTATGCACAGCTGATTGGGCACGATGGTAATCAATATACCAGCAAGGGACTTGCCGGTGCCGAAAACTCGCAGTATATCACCGATGCTAACGGGCATACTTTGTATCTGTTCACTAAAGATGCATCTAAAACAAACAAGTTTAGCACAGGGGTAGCCGCACATGATGCCATTTGGCCAATTGATGTGGTAACAGCGGTTCAAAGCGTTCCATCTATTTTAAACAAATCCGATTTTGATGTGATCACCGTTTTCGGGCAAATGCAATTGGTTTATAAGGGGCACCCGTTATATTATTTTGGTCAGGATAATGGCGTTAAAGGAAGCACCAAAGGCGTTAGTTTTCCTACTGGTGGCGCAGCTATCTGGCAAATCAATAATACCAGCACGGTTGCCTTATAGTAAGTTTTAGTTAAAAACCGGCTTTAATGAACGGGTAATACAGCTGTATTACCCGTTTTTTGTAAAAGTAAAACGCGATTTTATTTAATACTGACAATATGTCATTTAGGTATTTAAATTTTGTTTATTTTTGCAAACTAATTTTTTATATAAATGATGGATTTGCTTATTCCGGATAAAACACATGATGAGAGCAGGCAGGGTGAGGCGTTAATGTTAAAAGCCGAAGCAGCTAAAAACAATGGTCGCAAGCTTTATATTGAAAGTTATGGCTGTGCCATGAACTTTTCTGATAGTGAGATTGTGGCTTCTATTTTGGCTGAACGTGGTTTTGAAACTACGCCCGATTATAGCGTTGCCGATGTTATTTTCATCAACACCTGTTCTATCCGCGAAAACGCTGAACAGCGCGTACGAAACCGCTTAAAGGAATTTACCGTTGCCAAAGTAAAAAATCCGGGACTGGTAGTAGGTGTGTTGGGCTGCATGGCCGAACGTCTTAAATCAAAATTCCTGGAAGAAGAAAAATTAGTTGACGTTGTTGTTGGTCCGGATGCATACCGCGATTTGCCAAACCTGATTGATCGGGTTGACGATGGGCAAAAAGCGGTTAACGTATTGCTGTCGCGAGAGGAAACTTATGCCGATATCAGCCCGGTACGTTTAAATAGCAATGGCATTAACGCTTTCGTATCAATTATGCGCGGATGCGATAACATGTGTTCGTTTTGCGTGGTGCCATTTACCCGTGGCCGCGAACGCAGCCGCGATCCGAAATCAATAGTAGCCGAATGCCAGGACTTGTTTGATAAAGGCTACCGCGAGGTTACTTTGTTAGGCCAAAATGTGGATTCATATAAGTGGAAGTCGAAAGCTGAAGGTTCTGAGTCGGATGCTATAAGTTCAGTATCAGAAGCTGAAACCAATTTCGCCAACCTGCTGGAGATGGTAGCCTTGATCAGCCCTGATCTGCGGGTTAGGTTTTCAACCTCGCATCCAAAGGATATTACCGATGAGGTGCTTTATGCCATTAATAAATACGATAACATCTGTAACTATATCCACCTGCCGGTACAATCAGGCAACAGCCGCATCCTTGACCTGATGAACCGTACTTACGATCGTGAGTGGTACATCAACAGGATCGACGCTATCCGTCGCATCATCCCTGATTGCGCAATATCAACCGATGTAATTACCGGTTTTTGCAGCGAAACGGATGAGGAACACAAGGATACTGTAAGCATGATGGATTACGTGAAGTATGATTTTGCCTACATGTTTAAATATAGTGAAAGACCGGGTACTTTAGCGGCAAAGCGTTACGCGGATGATATCCCTGAAGAGGTAAAACAAAAGCGCTTAACCGAAATAGTAGCCAAGCAGCAGGAGTATTCATTTTACAGGATGCAGGCCCGCATAGGCAGGGTAGAGCGCGTACTGATTGAGGGTTTCTCTAAAAAATCAGACAAAGACTATTGCGGCCGCAGCGATCAAAACGCGATGGTAATTTTCCCTGTTGGAGAAGGCTACAAACCAGGAGAATACGTTAACGTACTTATCGAACGCAGCACAACAGCTACGTTGATCGGCCGCGTCGTATAGAGGCAAGAAGTCAAGATTCAGGAATCAAGAAAGACGATAAAGAGAATAAGACTAAGATAATGATGAGGCATAATTTTAAGAGCTTGAAGATTTGGCAAAAGTCGATGGAGCTTACTGATTTAACTTATGATTATTGTAAAGCATTACCTATCGAGGAAAGATATAATCTGATTGACCAATTAAATAGGTGTTCCTGTTCAGTTCCGTCTAACATAGCGGAAGGTTCAGGTAAAAGAACTAAAGCACATTTTGCCGAATTCTTAACCACGTCCCTTACCTCATCTTTTGAAGTAGAGACACAATTATTAATATGTGAACGAAGGGGCTACGGCTCTAAAGAGAAATTAAAGGAATGTTTAGACCTTGTTGTTGAAGTTCAAAAAATGATATTCTCTTTTAGAGAATACATTTTGAACTCTGATGATGAATAAAAACATGATCTTATATAAAAGACAAGATGTATATAAGAAGTTATATTTGGGTAGAAGGCTTCTCTGCTCAAATCTTGCTTCCTGACTCTTGACTTCTTGAATCTTTTTTAACATGGAAGTACAGGAAATAAAACAACGCTTCGGGATCATTGGCAATTCGCCATTGCTTAACCGGGCTATAACTATAGCAAATCAGGTTTCGCCTACTGATATTTCGGTATTAATTACCGGTGAGAGTGGTAGTGGTAAGGAGGTTTTTTCGCACATCATACACCAGATGAGCCCGCGTAAACATGGGCCATTTATTGCGGTAAACTGCGGTGCAATACCTGAAGGTACTATCGATTCGGAGCTTTTCGGTCACGAAAAAGGTGCCTATACCGGTGCCGTTGGCGAACGTAAAGGTTATTTTGAAACGGTAAATGGTGGCACCATATTTTTAGATGAGATTGCTGAAATGCCGCTTGGTACCCAGGCCCGTTTGCTAAGGGTGCTTGAATCGGGACAGTATATCAAAGTAGGTTCGTCGAAAGTTGAAAAAACTAACGTGCGGGTTATTGCTGCTACAAACGTTGATGTATACGATGCGGTAAAGAACGGCAAATTTCGTGAAGACCTTTACTATCGTTTAAATACGGTGCCCTTAAAAATACCGCCATTGCGCGACAGGAAAGAGGATGTATTTCTGCTGTTCCGCAAGTTTACAGCTGATTTTACTGATAAATACCGCACACCGCCAATTCAGCTGGATGATGATGCTCAACAGGTATTAACAAATTATTCGTGGCCGGGTAACGTAAGGCAGTTGAAAAACATGGCCGAACAATTGGCCGTACTTGAGCGCGACAGGATCATTACTGCTCAAACCCTGCTTACATATATTCCTCATGAGGCCGGCACACGTAACCTGCCGATGCGCCTGGAGAATCAGCCTAAGGAAGATTTTTCTGAGCGTGATATCCTGTATAAAGTGCTGTTTGATATGAAGCGTGATATGGTGGAGTTGAAAAAGCTGGTAGCCGATATTATTGAGCATGGAGGTGTTTCGCCGCATTATGCCAATAATCCGCAGACATTAAATCAGCTTTATCGCGATATTGAACTGCATGGTACCAACGAGCCACAATTTACCTTGCAACAACCCGTTAATACCGTTACAAACAGCAGCAGCAATAGCAGTAGTACTATCGACGGTTTTAATATAACGCACGATGCCGAAGAGGTAGAAGAATCACTGTCGCTGATTGAAAAAGAATCGGACCTGATCCGTAAGGCGTTGAAAAAACATAAAGGCAAACGCAAGCTGGCCGCTAATGAACTGGGGATTTCTGAGCGTACGTTATACAGGAAAATAAAAGAACTAAACTTATAAAATTGATGAAAAAACTTTTGGGAATTATTTCAGTGTGTGTGTTGGTGCTTATGTGTCCATCATGTTACACTCTCAAAAATCAATCAATCCCGCCCACTTTGAAGACCCTCAATGTTCAGTTCTTTGAAAACAATGCTGCGCTGGTGGTTAATAATCTGAGCCAAACTTTCACCGAAGCGTTAAAAGACAGGGTTCGTACACAAACCAGCCTAAGCTTAGTCCGCGGCGAGGCCGATGCAACCATGTCGGGCGCTATTACCGGTTATTCTATTGCTCCGGCATCTATTCAAGCAACATCGAATAATGTGGCACCAATTGCTGATGCTAACAGGCTTACTATTACCGTTCGTGTTAAATTTTCATTTGATGCCGCGAAAACTCCGGCAGATAAAAAGCTTAGTTTTGAGCAAAGTTTTACTAAGTTTGCCGATTACCGGGGGGATATTTCTTCGCAGGAGCAGGCACTTATTCAGCAAATTAATAAACAATTAATTGACGATATTTTTAACGCGGCCTTCTCTAATTGGTAGGCAATTTGTATTTTCAACCACGTGGATCAATATTTGAATAGCAGGCAATACGAAATATTAGATGAACTGTTGGCTAATCCGGCCGAAACAGGTTCTTTTTATGGTTATAACCTGCAACAGTTGGTTGATGCCTATCCGCAAAGCGGTATTTTGCGTGCTTTGCTTGCCCATGCAGGTTCGGTTAAAGATGTGCAGCGTGCGGCAGTTTATTACAAGCCTGTTTTATTACACAAGTTAATTCACGAACCAGAAGGCCTTGCTCAGGTAAATGCATCACAGGTGATTAACCTGCTTGAGCCTGTGGCTGTAAACAATACTCCGGCTTCCGAAAACTATTTCAGTATAGGCTCAGCTGATGACCAGGAGGATGCTTTACCGCCGATACCGGAAGATACAGCGTTCACTTCAACTGAGGAAATAACCAGTTTTGATTTCACCATTGCCGACGAGCATAAGCAGGACGTGGTAACCGATACGCCGGCGATAACTGAACCGCAACCAGTTTCATCCGCACATGATATAGATGATGAGGTTTATGATGAAATTGTTGGGATTGAAAACATAAGTATCGGTGGGGTCAATGCGAACGAACCTGCTACCCATGTTGAAGCTGAACCGGAACCAAGCGATAAAAATGAAGATGTTGCCGACGCGGAACTTCTTATGCCGCCGCTGGTTCCAGACGAAACCAGGCAGTTAAAAGACGATGTGACTGAAAAATGGATCATCAGTAACATTGCATCAACCGATTATTTTTTGTTTGATAATTCGGTTGCTGATACAAGAGCCGAAGATAAGGTTGCCTTGCAGGAAGCTAATTTACAGCAAACGGAAACTGCAACGGCCGGGCAGCACGAGGTATTGTCAAAGTACAACGACGAAAAGATGCCTTATACCTTTATGTGGTGGTTAGATAAAACCCGTAAAGAATATGCATCAACTTATCAGCCTTATAATATTGAAACGGTAGCCTCGCCGAGTGCACCTGCAGCCGCTGATAATCAAACTGCGGATGCATTACAGCATCAGTATTACGAAAATATCTTCCATTCGCAATCTCTTGAGGAGCTGGAGAAAACCCCTCAGCCGGATGTGCCGGAGATAAAAAGGAAGGAAGACCTCATCATTGAGAAATTTATTAAGGAGGAACCACAGATCAGGCCGCCATCTATTGATAAGCTCGATAATGAAAATAAGGCAAAGAAGAGCTCGGAAGACAGAAATGACCTGGTAAGTGAAACTTTAGCCCAGATTTACATTGACCAGATGTTATATCACAAGGCTATTGCAACTTACAAAAAATTGATCTTGAAATTCCCGGAAAAAAGCCGTTACTTTGCAAGCCAAATTGAGCAGTTAGAAAAGAAAACTAATTAATATAAAGAAATGTATATCGTTTTAATCATTGTTACCGTAATTGTATGCGCTCTGTTAGGGCTTATCGTACTTATCCAAAACCCTAAAGGCGGTGGTTTGGCATCAAATTTTTCAAGCTCATCACAATTAATGGGTGTACAAAAAACCGGCGATTTTTTAGAAAAAGGTACCTGGGCTTTAGCTATCGCCCTGATGGTATTGTCATTGGCTATTAACGTAGCCGTAAAAGGAGGTTCATCTACAAATGCAGATAACCCTGCACTGCGTGAGCAAATAGAAAAAGCTTCAAAACCAACTAACTCGGTTCCATCAGCAACTCCGGCGTTAACGCCATCTACTACTGCGCCTGCTCCTAAAGCTGATAGCAGCAAAAAATAATAAAGTAATTAATTAAGATATATTGAAGGCCTCTGGGAATGTCCAGAGGCTTTTTTGTTTTCACCATATCAGGGTGTTATTCGCGGATAAAAAAAGCGTCATTGCGAGGTACGAAGCAATCCCCGACCTACAGAGTCGTCTTGTATAGTTCGCGATTGCTTCGTGCCTCGCAATGACGCGGTGGAAACGTCATTTATAAAACAAACCCAACAAAAAACGCCCCGATTTTCGTCGGGGCGTTTTTATTACAAAAAGTAATTTAAATTATAAAATCAGGATCAATACCAAAATAATGATAATGATAGCACCTAATGAAAGGTAAATGCCGCCACCGCCAAGGGCATTGGCTTCTTTTTTCATCCCTTTAAGTTCTGTACGCAATTCTTTACGCTCCTCTTTGGTAAGCTGCGATTTGTCCATTGCTTTGATCTCATTAACACGGGCTTTTATTTCCTCAACACGGGCTTGTTTTTGCTCGGTTGTCATGGTTGCTATTTCTTCCTTGCTTAGCGGGGTAAGCGCGTGGCTGTCAGCGGCAAATGTATTTAAAGCACTAAATGACAACAGCAAGGTAAGAGCTAATAAATAAACTTTAGTTTTCATAGTTTTAATAATTTAAGTGGTTCTTTCTATGAAAGAGAAAAAGTGTGAAAAATGTTTTATCTAAGTATAAAATTATTGTAACCAAAATGTTTATAAGCAAACAAAATAAGCCGATTCAAAAACATGTCCTACGCTTAATTTTTGGATAGCCTCTTTTTCTTTAATATCTACATGTTTGCCTTCTGTATCTGCGCAGCCAAGCCATGGTTCTATACAAACAAAATCGGCTCCGGGTTTAGCCCATAAACCAAGATAATTGAAATGCGGAAATTCAAGCGCCAGGGTTTGATCATGCTTGTCGCTTTTAATAGTTACCATCCTCGATTTTAAATCTTTAAAAACAAGGGCATCGTCATTAAACAGATCGCGGGTTAAATAAAGCTTTTTATTAGGAGTTGGTACAGGATGTGTTACACCGTTAAAAAAGCCATCTTTTGATAAAAGATGAGTGTCAAAATGTTCTTCGGTTTCAAACTCCAGGTAATAGTCTTCATAGCTTTCGCCTTTGTTAAAAGGAACGTTAAAAGCGGGGTGCCCGCCAACAGAAAAATATATCGATTTTTTATCAAGGTTGATCACTTTATAAGTTATGCGGAGCGCGTTATCAATAAGATGATACAGGATCTGAAAATCAAATTTAAAAGGATAAACTTTTAGCGTGTTTTCACAATTAGGCAACGAATAACTCGCCGACGCTTCATCCGACTCCAATAAAAAAAACTCCGACTGCCTCGCAAACCCATGGCGCGACATAGCATATTTTTCACCATTAACCAGAAGCTCATTATTGATCAGGCCGCCAACAATTGGAAAAAGGTTAGGAGCATGCCACGGCCAAATTTTTTCATCGGCCTGCCACATGTGTTCAACGCCTGTGGCCTTATTGATAAATGAACTAAGCTGTGCGCCTTTGGTGTCGATAGCTACTTTAATGTGCTCGTTTTCTAAATGAGTGATCATGGGAGTATAATTAATGTTAAAGCCCGGCTTTTATAAATTAAGGCCGGGCTTTAAACCAATATATAAAGGATTCGTTAATTGGACAACTTCCGGTTGAACGAAGTTAACAAATCAATCATCATCCTGTTCTTTTTTAGGTTCTAAAATTACAAATGCACTCCTTTTTGGCGCGGGCATGACAGATGATTCACCTTTTACGTACTTCCAAACCACTTCATTCAGGTCGATGTCAGGCGCTGCGTCTTCTTTAGCAAAATTGAACAGTTCAGAACGTTTGCTGCTTTCGTTTACAGCTATGTTGCGCTGTTCCAGATCAACCTGTGCAGGTTTGGCAGTATATGGCGTAAAATCTGGCTTGCTCGTAAAGCAATCGTACAACGGCATAGCGGCTGCGTCATATTGGCTCATTGGAGGTAAACCTAAAATAAGCTCCATGGTACGCAAAACGCCCGATGTTGAATACATGCCGTGGATAACCGCATTGCGTTTTACATAAGGCCCTGCAACAAATACAGGTGAGCGGTGAGCGTCAATATGGTCGGGGCCGTTTTGGGCATCATCTTCCAGGATAAACACTACCGACTCTTTCCAGATAGGGCTATGTGATAAATGCTCGATAAACTGCCCAATAGCAAGGTCATTATCGCCAACAGCGGCAATGGGTGATATTGCACCTTTACGCTGCCCGCTGGTATGGTCGTTTGAAATGCGTACCGTGTTGAAGTGCGGTACAGCATTTATAGTCAATAACGAATCAAAGTCATGCGCCCAGATCTCGGTACGTTTTACATCTTTAACACTTAAATCGAATCCTGGTGACTGCAGGCAAAAATGCCCCTCAAGTGATTTTAAGTTTGCCTTGCCGGGGTTGCCATCGCTTACAAACTCGCCATAGGTACGATAACTTACCCCTGCGCGTTTGCAATAATCCCATATAAAACCATCGCGTGGGTAGGCTGCTTTGCGGGTACCTTCAAAGTCATAGTTACCGCCGCGGCCACCATAGCTGGTAGGCCATGTTTTTTCCACAAAATCGGTAGCGTAGGCTGCCATGCTCCAGTTGTGACCATCGGCGCTTACCTCGGCATCAACGTAAAAATTGTCAAGGAGCACAAATTCGTTGGCAATGGCATGATGGTTAGGAGTTACCTTATTACCGAAAATACATAGCGATGTATCGCCGTTGCCCTGCGGCATATCGCCTAAAACCTGGTCGTAAGTGCGGTTTTCCTTAATGATATAGAAAACGTATTTAATAGGCGATTTTTCACCCATCCGGCGAGGGATAGGATTGCCTTCTTCGCCTTTGGCTGTTTTTTCAACTTTAGCGCTAAACGGTGTATTGGCATAAACCTGTTTGGTATAAGTTTTCAGTTCGGCGTCGGTTGGGGTATTGATGAACGATAAGGTACCTTTAAACAGGCCGCCAATATATTGCTCACGGCTGTTGATAGCACCTTGCTTATAACCGCTGTTATCGGTTTTTTTAACTGGTTGTGGGCCCCTCGGGTTAGCCATTGATGAAAAGCCCTTCCCGTTTGATACCAGGATTTTGCTACCTAGCACTTTTACATTGGTGGGGTACCAGCCAACCGGAATAAAACCTTTGCTTTTGCTGCTGCCCGGAATAGTTACATCAAATACGGCAAGGCAGTTATTATCCGCATTGGCTATATAAAGGGTTTTCCCATTTTGCGATAAGGCCAAACCGTTACTGGTTGAACCTGTAAGGCGGGTAGGGTAAAGGGCAGTAGAAATGGTTTCAACTATTTTATGTGTAGCTGTATTTACCACAGATACGGCATTGTCGTTGGCATCGGCCACGTACAGAAATTTCCCTTTCTTATCTAAAAGCAGCTCGTTAGGGTGGCTGCTGGTTTTGATAGTGCTGAGTGTTTGTTTTTCAATGTTGTAAAAGCCGAGCATATCTCCTCCCCATAAAGAAATATACAACGTTTTTTCATCGGGCGATAAAATACAGCTGTAAGCTTCGGCAGGTAGTTTTACCTGTTTTAGGATGTCTTTTTTATCAGGATCGATAATGTAAAGCGTACTGTCTTCTTTAGTAACCGAATACAGGCGGCTGTTGGTTTTGTTAGTTACCATACCTGTAGGGCATACCTTATTCTTAGGCCATGCATTTGGGGCTAACTTAATGGTATCTGGTGTTCCAAGCTTGTTGCCGGCAATGTTAAATACCAGGATCCAGTTATCATTGCCGCCCGATGCATACAATTTTTTCTCGTCGCGGCTGAAAGCAAGGCCATACCATGATTTTTTAACTATTACTTCATCAAGCAGTTTTTCGTTTTTGGGGTCGATCAGCTGAACCGACTGTGTACTTTGGCCGTTATTGGTAACTGCCAGTAATTTGCCTGATGACGACAGTTGCATATTAAGCGGCAAATCACCAAGGGGCAGCGAATTTCCGGCAGGACTAAGCTTCCATCCGTTGGGTAACAATACCTGCCCTGTTTGTTCAATTTTACCCGGAGTTTGCGCGAACGATTGTAGCGCCGTACTTAAAAGAGCAATGCCGGCGATGAATTTTAGTTTCATAAGAAAACGATTGTAGCCAAAATTACAAATTCGTTTTATTCCGAAAGGCCTATTAACGGAAACTTAACATAACTTTATATCTACAGATTTTCTACAGAATTTAAAATAGTTATTTTAGTAAACTTGAATTTGAACAATTACTCCCTGCTATGTTTAATTTATTCAGAAAGAAGCAAATACCACTCATAACACATCAATATAAAAACTTGATTATTGCCCTGCCTGCACATTGGCAGTATGAATCTGAAGGGGAAGATCAGGAAGCTTGTTTTGATCCGAAATCGAAAAGTACCCTGCGTTTTAATATTATCGGGGCAATTCCTCCGGACGGAATTAGCGAGGACGAAAATTTAAAACTTTTGATTGCCGATTTGCCTTATGCAACCACGGTACATGGAAACCTTTTGGCAGGACCTGCTTATAAAGAGTCGGAAGATAATGGTACAAAGATTACGCTTATCACCTGGCGATTGATAAAGCCTGAAAAAACGATGGCGGTTATCACCTATGCCGTTTTATCTGCTGAGAAAGATTCAACATCAGAAAAGGAAATCCTAACCCTGATCCGAACTTCGTTGCTAAATGCACAATTAACATAGTAAATGCAATTTAGATATTTCAAAACGCTATATTAGGGGTACACGCTACTTAAACTTTATATCTATGAAAACTATTAAATTCTTCGCTTTTTTTGCGTTTATGCTGACTATGTCCTTTAAAGGTTTTTCACAAACCAAAACAGGGCAGGTTTATCTGATCCGGGTAACCGGTTATACTGGTTCAATGGTTAATTACAGGTTTTATATCGATGACAAGCTGGTTTGTAAACTAAAAAACAAATCATTCTCGATACATGATTTAGCCGAAGGCCAGCACACGGTAAGCGTGGTAAGCGGCGGGATCTCAAACGGAAAAAAATCGGAACCGTTAACAATAACTGTTGTAGAAGGAAAAGTAAATTACGTAAGCGTTGTTAGCACCCAGGCCGGATATGTAAACAAAATTACCTGCCAGGAAATCACTCAAAACTCGGCCGATCCGCTTTTGGCGAAAGCTAAGCAAAATAAAAACTGCGAAACAGCCAACTAAACGCTGTTAGTTAACCAGCTGTTTTTTAAACTGGTTAGGACTGATACCTGTTTCCTTTTTAAACAACCGCGAAAAATACGGGAGATTTTCAAAGCCGAGTTCATAAGCTATCTCAGAAACGCTTTGGTAATCACTTTTAAGCCGGTTTTTTGCCTCGTTTATAAGATAAATATGTATCAGTTCTATTGCCGTTTTTCCTGTTTCCTGCTTCAGCATGTCACTTAGGTATCGGGGAGATAAATTAAGCTGTGATGCCAATGCATTAACAGATGGCAACCCCTGGGTTAACAGCAGTCCGTTTTTAAAGTAAGCCGCCAGCACTTCATTAAACTTTGATACGGTTTTACCCGAAAGCTCTGTACGGTTAATAAACTGGCGTTTGTAAAACCGTTGTGAATATTTTAGGATCGAATCAATATGGGTGAGCATAATATCGCGGCTGTACTCATCGGTATTGTTACGGTATTCGGCTTCTATCTTGTAATAGAGGTCCCACATGATCTGCTCTTCCGACGGTGAAAGGTGCAGGGCTTCGTTTGCTTCGTAATCAAAAAAAGCATATTTGCTTATTTCATTATGCAGGAAGTGGCCGTTCAGGAAATCCTCGTGAATGAACATGATAAACGCGTCCTCGTCATACTCCACACTGTTAAACTGAATTACCTGGCGGGGCTTAATGAACATCATGCTGCCGTTATCGTGATCGTATTTGGTACGGCCATACATAATTTGGCCGGCTTTAAGTTTTTTAAACCCGATCATGTAAAAATCAGAAGTAAATTCCCTGTCGCCAAACCCGCAGGTATGGGTGCACCTGTACAGGCTGAAGAGCGGGTTCTCCGGCATCGGGAAACCGTTAGCGCGGTGCATGTCGGTCAAATTTTTAAAATGCTGCATGATGAATAAAGTTAAACAAATCTACGCCGAATTACGGCGTAGATTATGTCAGCAGAATACATTTATATAAAAGCTGAGCGTGCAAAGCCTGAAGCTAAAGATTAACAGCCTTTATATAATATTAATTATTTACCGTGTGCAGCGTTAGCTATTTCGCTCCAGCTATCCCACTCGGCGGCACGGCCTTCATAGGTTTGTTTAACCCAGGGCTGCGCATATTTCCCAAGGAACAAACGTAGCGGAGGGTTTTCGCTGTCAATCAGTTTCAGCACGGCATCTGTAGTGGCTTCCGGTACGCCGAAAATATCGTCGGTTAAGCCTGCCTGGAAAGCGGCGCGTACGGCATCGTATTCGGGCATTGCTGTTGTTTGTGCAGCAGAAGCACCTGCCCAATCTGTTGCAAAGCCATTAGGCTCAATAAGCGAAACATTAATACCGAAACCTTTTACTTCGGCCGCCAGGGTTTCACTTAAACCTTCTACTGCAAACTTAGATGCATTGTATATACCCAATACTGGCAGGGTAACCAAACCCAGTACACTCGAAAGCTGGATGATGTGGCCTTGGCCTTGCTCGCGCATTACAGGTAACACAGCTTGTGATAGCCATAGTAAACCAAAAAAGTTGGTTTCCATTTGCTCACGGGCTTCCTGCTCTGTAGTTTCTTCAATGCTGCCGAATAAGCCGTAACCTGCGTTATTGATCAGTACATCAATACTACCGAAATGTTCTTTTGCTTTGCTGATGGCTGCAAAATCTGCTGCGCGATCATTAACATCCAGTTGCAGCGGTAAAATGTTATCGCCATATTTATTTACCAGGTCATCCAGAGTGCTCAAATCACGAGCAGTTGCTACTACTTTATCGCCTCTTTGCAATAATGCTTCGGCCCATAATTTACCGAAGCCACGTGATGCGCCGGTAATGAAAATTGTCTTTGCCATTGTTATTGTTTTAAATGTTAGGACAAAATTAGGGGGACAAGCGCAGGGCAATTTATACAGAAGTGGGGAACACTGATACATTTTTACGCCGGTGCTTGTAATTGGTAATCAGTATGTCATTAGAAGTAAGATGTCGGCAAAACCGCTTAGATAAAAAAACAAAACCCATCTCAAAAGGATGGGTTTTGTTTTGCGTTAAGCTCCCTCTCCAAAGGAGAGGGTTGGGGGAGGTTATCTGCTTTTCAATACCAAAGTACTGCCTTGTAAGCCATCAGCCGAAGCGGTTAATGTAATCGTGCCGGCTTTTTCTTTGGCCTGCACAATGGCTAAGGCCAAGCCATGGAATGCCTTACGGTAATCTGCTTTGAACGGATCATGGCTAACCGGATCGCCGTTATCAACACTGGCAATAAAACCTTCGCCGTTAATTTTAAAGTTTACTTTATTATCGGCATCAGGTACAACATTGCCGTCCTTATCCAGGATTTTTACAGTGATAAATGATAAATCTTTGCCATCGGCCTTGATTTGGGAACGATCTGCAATCAGCTCAATTTTGGCAGGGGCACCGGCGGTATGGATCTCGCGGGTTAATACCGTTTTGCCATTTTTACGGGATACCGCTTTTAAGGTGCCCGGTTCATATTTTACGCGCCACATTACATGCAGGTCGTCGCCGGTTTTCTTTTGAATACCTAATGACTTGCCGTTCAGGTAAAGCTCAACTTCGTCGGCATTATTATAATATGCCCAGATATCGATCATTTTACCTGGTTCCCAGTTCCAGTGAGGGAATATGTGCAGTACCGGTTTGTTTGTCCACTCACTTTGGTACATATAATATACATCCTTAGGGAAGCCTGCCAGGTCAATTATCCCGAAGTAAGAGCTGCGCGATGGCCATGAGTATGGGGTTGGCTCGCCCAGGTAATCGAAACCGGTCCAGATGAACATGCCCGAAAGGAAGTCGTACTTTTTCATCACCTTCCAGGTCATTTCATGGGTTGAGCCCCATGGTGGTCGGGTGTTGTCATAGGCCGAAACATTATTGCCTTCTCTTAAAAAAGGTTTATCATAGCTTGTTGGCCAAACCCTGATGCTATCCGATGGCATTTCATAATAACCACGGGTTTCCAAACCCGAGGTAGTTTCGGTAGCAATGAACTTTTTACCCGGGTAACGGTCATGAAATTTAGCATAATCAAACTGGTGATAGTTATAACCAATCAAATCAATAGCTCCCGATTTTACAATTTTGTTTGTGGTATCAGGGCGATCATTAGCGGTGGTAAGCGGGCGGGTTTTATCCAAGCTGTGAACAATGGCAGCCAGTTCGGGAGCAATACGCAATGCGCTGCTATCGGCCTGTTGAGGAATCTCGTTACCAATACTCCAGATCATGATGCTGGGGTGATTGCGGTCGCGTTTTACCTGATCTTCCAGATCGCGTTTATGCCATTCTTTAAAATACAGGTGATAGTCATAAGTAGCCTTTTTCCATTCCCAGCAATCAAAAGCTTCATCCATTACTATGAAGCCCATTTTATCGCAAAGATCAAGCAGTTCGGGGGCCGGAGGGTTGTGCGAGGTACGGATGCCATTGCAACCCATAGCCTTTAGCATTTGCAACTGGCGTTCAAGCGCGCGCGTATTAACAGCAGCCCCGAGGCTTCCCAGGTCATGGTGATCACATACGCCCAGGATTTTCATTGGTTTACCATTCAGGCTAAAACCTTTATCTGCATCAAAATTAAAATAACGGATCCCGACGGTTGTAGTATATTCATCCAATACCGTTTTGCCTTCAATTAGTTGGGTAACCGCTTTATATAAGTAAGGTTTGTCTACCGACCAAAGCACCGGGTTTTTAACAGTGAGTGTATGAGCCACAGTTAGTGCAGTATCCTTGCTTTTTGCTGCAGATAAAGCTTCGCCGGCTAATGATACCGGTTTACCGGCAGCATCATAAAGTTTGGTGCTTATCATTAGCCCGGGCGCCTTTTGGTAATTATGCAATTGCACCTGCACATTTACTTTGGCAGAAGCATTGCTCACATTAGTTGTGGTTACATAAGTGCCCCAGTGGTCAATAGCGGTTTTGTTGGTAGTAACCAGCCACACATGGCGGTAAATACCCGAGCCCGAATACCAGCGTGAGTTTGGCTGAACCGAGTTATCAACCTTAACGGCTATAACGTTGTTGCCGCCAAAGTTTAAATAGGGGGTAAGCTCATACCTGAATGAGATATACCCATTGGGTCTGAACCCAAGGTGATGCCCATTGATCCATACATCGCTTTTTTGATATACGCCATCAAAATCAATATAAACCAGTTTGCCTTTTGAGGCTGCCGGAACAGTAAATGTTTTGCGGTACCAGCCAATGCCGCCGGGTAAAGCGCCGCCTTCGGGCGTGGCAGGGTTATCTTTTGAAAACGTGCCTTCAATACTCCAATCGTGCGGCAGGTTTAATACGCGCCATTTGCTATCATTAAGGGTTACCTTTTCGCCGCTTTCAACAGCGCCAAGGTTAAAGCGCCAGCTTTTATCAAAGTCGAGTTTTTGGCGGGTTTGGGCAAAGGGTTTTAGCGTAGCCAGCATCAGGATAGCAAGCATTGTACACTTATAAACCTTAGCCCCTTGTGATTTTATTGATGACATAATATCGTTTGGGGATTAATTGTATTTTGGACACTAAATTATAAATAATAGCTTAAAAGCAAAGGGATGCTGTAAATAAGTAGATATAAAACTTCAACCTTGAAACAGGATTGCGGGTTACAATGTTTGCCGCCGATCATAGGGTCAATTCCAACGCTTTTTTAATCCTTCCCAAAAACCTAAAATGCTAAGGTTAATCTTTCGTTGCGTTTCTTTTGCTTTTGGGCTTTTATGGACTAATACCGGCGAATTATCATTTTTTAACAAAGCGTCCCTTTTAACCCTCTCTTTTCTTATGCTTTGCTCAAATCTTTGAAGCTCGGTAAAGATCCATTTATTATAATTTAATAATTCTTGGGATGGGTTTGACGGTAGTTTAGATGTAATTATTTGTTCTGTAATCGTTTTAAACCAGCTGAAAAATTTCATCTCAAGGGATTGCCATTGCTCTTCGTGAATTTCAGCATAATTTAATACAGCATCCTGGTACATTATTTTCCACTTGTCTAATTCTAAAGGAATATAATTGACCTCTTTTTTATTAAATTTAATGTAAAAGCCGCTTGACCAATCTTGTTGCTGATCAAGTCGGCCGTCCCCAAAATCGATCTTATTGAGGGAATCTTCCTTTATTACCACATCGTCTTCTCCAACAAAACTTTGCAAACCCTCTGTATAAAAGTCATCATACGCTCCCTGCAAAATAAGTTCAAGGTATCCATAGTCGGTAAATACGTTATTCCTATCTGGCTTTTGGCTAAAGTCTATCGAATAGTAATAAAGTGGAACCCTTTCAAAATATAATCGTATTGTGTTTTTATCTAAAAAGTTCCATTCTAATAATATAACCTGGGTGGCATCCAATTTTTCTTCCATGAGTTGTAAATGAGGATAGCAGCATATGAAAAATAAAAGTACTCAGTTATTTTTAAGGGTGGGATTTTATTGGATTAAATAACAAGTGAAATCTTCAGGCTCGGGTTTCTTTATAATAGTGGAAAAATTAATTTCAAATCATTTGATACTATTTTTCATCATAATCCGTTTCAAGGTTCAATGAAAGCAATCGCCTTTATCATGTTAGTTTTTATGGTGCTCATTTCCACAATACAAGGGAAAGCGGAGCCGGTGAATAACATGTCGAAAGAATGCTGTCATCATATGGCTAATATGCCGCAGAAACATCATGGCGGTCAAAAAGGATGCGATGGTGGTATGTGCATGACCGTACTGTCATGCAATAATTGCTGTTTCTTAAAAGCTGAACCTATCAGCACTGAGGTTGTTGCTGTCTCTGTTAACAACAAAAACACCCTGCCTTATCTTACAGGTAATTTATCCGATTACGCAAACACCTGCTGGAACCCTCCGAAAGTTTAATGAAGAGAACATCTGCCTATTTTCAATAGTGTATCTTTTTATTAAACAATCAATTTAAAAATCATGAAAAAATTTCTTTTCATCACCACTGTGATGCTGTTTACTATATGTAATATTTCGTTTGCTAACACACCTTGCTGCAACAACAAAATGAACCATTGCACCAAATGTGCAAAGTCATGTACCAAGCCAACGTGTTTAGATAACTGCAGCAAATCATGCAAAGCCTCGGGCAATTGCAATAAAACCTGCAGCAAATAAAAAAAGCGGCCCCCGGTGAAAACCGGGGGCCGCTTTTTTTAACAGGTGTTTTTAATGAACCCTATCTGTTTTATATATGCCCAGCGGACCATCAATAATGTCAGCTATCTGCTGGCTGAACAACTGAAAATGCTCCTGCTTAACATGCTGATCAAGCCCTTCCTGACTGGCCCAGGTTTCGTGGAAAATAAACTGGGTTTCGTCTGTGGTTGATTGATACAGCTCGTATTGTAAACATGCTTCTTCCTGGCGGGACGCAGCAACCAGCTTATCCAAAAAATCTTTCATTTGGGCAGTGGTGCCAGCCTTACACTTCACTAAGGCTGTTAAGTAAATTTTCATGGCTTGGGTTGTTTTGTGTAAATAGTTTGTTTAAATGTTCCTGGTAGCGTTGCAGGTTCTCCTCAATATTAGCGTTTTTCATCACATCATAAAAGTGAATACTTTCTAAGGGTTGCATGCCTGTAAAAGCATTCATGCGGTGAAAGCCGAACATCGGACCTTCGTCAACACTGTGCTCATTAAAAAACTCGCCGGGTAGGGTAAAAGCTGTAACCGGTGCATTCCATGAGGTGGTAAGCAGGTATTTTTTGCCATGCATCAGTCCGCCGGTACCATAATTAATACCGGGGTTTTCGGCGGTACGGCCGTCGCTGCGATAAATGCCGTTTTGATAGCCGGCTGTGAAAACTTCATCGATGTATTTTTTTAAGGCATGCGGCACCTGGAACCACCAAACAGGAGTGTGGTAAATGATTATGTCGGCCCATTTATAGTTTTCCGCTTCCTGCATAGGGTCATAAGCGTTATTCACGTCGGTTGAACGCACTTCAAAGTCAGGATGTTCAATGAAATATTGTACTGTAGTATCTAATAGTGTTTTATTGAATTTTCCGCCGGAGTGACCGAAGATCTGTCCACCGTTTATTACAAATATGTTCTTCATTTATTTTCGTGTTTTAATTTTTGTCAAAATTACGGTTGGATTATCTACTATTAAAATAGTATAATTTATACTTTTGTATTATAATTATAATAGATAAGCTATGGTTAATTTTGAATGGTTCCGCACGTTTAAGGCGATATATGAAACTGGTTCGCTAACCGGTGCGGCCGAGGCCTTGTTTATTTCCCAGCCGGGAGTGAGCCTGCATTTAAGCTCGCTGGAGAGTTATGTAGGCTACAAACTATTTGATCGTACTTCGCGGAAAATGGTATCTACCGAGCGGGGCAAGATCCTGTACAATTATATCCAGGAGTCTATTAGTAAGCTGGAAGAAGCTGAGCGGCATTTTCATAAAAGCACCGAAAAGGATGTGCCTACTATAAGTATAGGCATGTGCTTTGAGACTTTTCAGTTCACGCTCGAATCGTATCTGCCGACGCTGCCCTTTAACGTGATCATCAAATTTGGCGAATACCCCGAAATGCTGGCCGATTTGGATGGCGGTATCCTTGATATGATTGTAACACCCCATAAGGGCGACTATAAAGGGTTGGAGTATAAACCGTTTTTTAAGAGCGGATAGTGGTGCTGGCCGGGGCGCAAACACCCACCGATGAATTTAATGAACTATTGAAAACTAAGGACCTTAACCAGATTCAAACCTGGCTTAAGGCCCAAATCTGGTACGGCTCATCTGGTGATATGGAGCACCTTCGGCGTTTCTGGCATATCAACTTTGGTAAGAGGCCCGATTTTAAACCCAATTTCATTGTGCCCAACATGGGCTCTATTCTGCGTTGCCTGAGCGACGGCAAGGGAATTGCAGTGATCCCTGATTTTCTTTCGCGAAAGGAGAGGGATAGCGGTAATATCAAATTGCTTTGGGAAGGATATAATTTAATCGAGAACACATTGTACTTTGGCACCCGCAAAAAATCAATTTATGCAGAGCAGATAGCCATGGTACAGGAAATTTTTGAGCGGGAGATGGTGTAGATGAACAATCGACATATTTAGAGGCTCGGACATCATAAATCATGTCATTGCGAGGAGCAGAACGGGAATGAGTCTTAGGCGCGACGCGGCAATCGCATGTTATACAGGGTGGTTATGCTACCGTATGGCTGTAAAAAGGTATTGTGTGTTATTAAGCATACGGAACACACACATTACGCGCGCGCCAGCAAAAGGTTAACAAAGGACTCAAATTAAACGGAAATTTTTTGTAACAATTGATTTTGGCCGGAAACTAATATAAGTAAAAAATGGTTTGCGGTTCGGTATCTAACAATATCTGATAAAATTGCCTGGGGCCCTGATGCCAGATGCAGTATCTATATCATCAAGATAGGAATTCAAAGTATAATAAATCAATAATCTACTGGCCATGAAACGTAGAGCACAATATCAAAAAAACTGGGTGTATACATTGTTAATGGTGATACTATTCTGTGTTTTTTGTGCAGCTGTTCTGATTATCTGCTCTATACTTTTTAAAGGGATTTCGAAGCCTTTGGAGGATATTTTGATGGCAGGCATTGCATCTGTTCTGGTCTTTTTAATAACAATACCTTTTTCAAAGTGGGAAAAGTTGTCGCTTAGTAATATAGGTGTAATTCCTTTTAAGAGATCATTTTTTAAAGTTGTGCTGGGATTGATAATAGGATTGCTGATTTCTGGACTGCATATAACTACGGTTGTTTTTTTTAGCCATATATCATTAAACCGGTTTAACGGTACGTCATTTACCACCACAATAGCAATGCTTCTTTTGTATTTATTGACAGCCCTTCGTGAAGAACTTGCATTTAGAGGTTATCCGCTGCGCAGTCTTGCCTATTCCATTGGTAACTGGAAAGCGCAGGCTATTATCGCCGTATTTTTTGCTTTAGAACATTTGGCCGGGGGGTATACCTGGGGACAGGCAATTTTGGGCGCCGCAATAGGTGCTATATTATTTGGAATTGCCGCCCTTCGATCCGGGGGAATAGCACTGCCTCTGGGGATACATACAGCCTGGAATTTCAGTCAATGGTACGTGGGGTTTAAACTTGAAAAGGGTATGTACGACGCCATAGTTCCGGAAGCATTTCAATCTTCAAATCAAATGGTAATCCAGGTTTCATACATAGTAATTATGTTGGGAGCAATAGCAGCCTTTTATTTTTATAAATCGCCGCAACATACAGTTTGATCTACAGGTAAGGAATTCATTCCAGGTAGCAATGATCTAGGAGATTTTTGAGGCAGAGACGGTTTGAGGTACTAAAACAAATATAACTGAAAACATGTCGTTGCGGGTAACGAAACAGGAATGAGCCCAGGCGTGACGTGGCAATCGCATGCTATACAGGGTGGCTATGCTACCTTGCGATTGCTTCATTCCCCGCAATTACATGTTTTATTTATCACGAAGCTACCGGCGTTGCCGTAAAAATGCTTGCATAATACTTACGATAAGCAAAAAGCAAAAACACCTGTAAAACTATAACGGCCGACCCTACGGGAATACCCGCCGGCGCCAAAATGGCATGGAAAAGAAATATATTAAGCGAAATAGGCAACAGCACCAATACAAATAGCGCAGTAAAGCGATTAATGAGCAGGAAAAAACCGCTTGTTATTTCTATTACTTTCATATACTGAAAAAAATAGCCTGAGCCAAACAATCCGCCGCTAAAAGCCTGTGCTTTATCGGTCATGGGCGGTTGGGCCATGTGCAGGAACTGGAAAAAGAAATTTAAACCAAATACCACGAAGATGAGCCCCAGCAAAATGCGGGCAATTAGTACTGCAATTTTCATAATTAATAGGTTTAATACAAGGTTAAACACTAAGTTTAGTAATTTAATTGACATATTCAAATCGTCCTCATATCTAACCGTTTAAACAGGCATCACTTTTGATAAAACGGGGTATATGAACATTCAAAAAATAACTTTCGGCAACGGTTGCTTTTGGTGCACCGAAGCCGTTTTTCAATCGCTTAAAGGTGTAACATCAGTAACCTCGGGCTATATGGGGGGTAAGGTTTTAAACCCAACCTATGAGCAGGTTTGTACTGGTGCTACCGGCCATGCCGAAGTGATCCATTTGGAATATGATGCCGATGTGATCTCGTTTGATGAACTGCTGCTGGTTTTCTTTAAAACACATAACCCAACAACCCTTAACCGCCAGGGTGCTGATGTAGGCACACAATACAGGTCGGCAATATTTTATTATACTGATGAGCAGAAGCAGGCTTCGGAAGCCATGATCAAAACGCTTACTAACGAGCATGTTTATGACGATCCGATTGTTACCGAAATAACCCCGGCAAGTGAGTTTTACAGTGCTGAAGATTATCATCAAAACTATTTCAACGATAATCCTAACAAGTCGTACTGTGCGTTTGTTATCCAGCCAAAACTCAATAAATTTGCCAGGGAGTTTAAGGATAAAATAAAACCGGAGCTGTTGTAAAGAGGCTTGTCGTGCTGAGTTTGTCTAAGCATGGTGGACAAGCCCCTCCGCAGGGGGGCTTCGACAGGCTTTATATGACATAATAAAAAACGGGTGTCATGCTGAGCCAGTCGAAGCATAGCGGGTTGGGCCTCTGCGCGCGTCCTTCGACAAGCTCAGGATGACAATCCCTCCACACCGACAGCATTTTTAATCAACCATTATGAAAAAAAGCTATAGCTATCTACTATCAGGGCTGTTATTATTCAGCGCTTGTTCATCCGTTAAAAAAACTGCTACTTCAAGTACCAGCATTGCCAATGATGGTAAGATCTGGGCTTCCTTATGGCAGCAGCGGGCGGCCGAATACAAAGCGCTATGCTTTCAGGCCTATAACATAGCTAAGCTTAGGGTTGATGAAGGAATCAAGAGCCCCGGCGATAAACCGCTGGCCATTGTTACCGACATCGACGAAACCCTTCTGGATAATAGTCCTTACGACGCTCACCGTGCTTTACAAAATTTAGATTACAACGATGCCACTTGGAAACAGTGGACAGATAAAGCCATTGCTGATACCGTACCTGGAGCCCCTGCTTTTTTTAAATATGCGGCATCAAAAGGTATCACTATATTTTACATTACCAATCGTAACGAAAATGAGCGGGCAAGCACATTGAGAAATCTGCAGTTGTATAGTTTGCCTTTTGCTGATGATGAACATTTGCTGTTAAAAACCACAACGTCAAGCAAAGAGGCGCGTAGGCTTACCGTTTTAAAAACACATAACATCCTGCTGCTTTGCGGCGATAACCTGCCCGACTTTGACTTGTTATATGATAATCATCCGGCAGAGGAAAGCAGGGTTGCAACCACCCAAAAGCTCCAAAAGGAATTTGGCAGCAGATACATTGTTATTCCCAATCCCTCATACGGAGATTTTGAAGGTGCGTTATTCCAATATAATTACAAACTTACCCCGGCCCAAAAAGATTCGGTGATCAGGACTAAAATCAAAGCAGATCAGTAAGGTTTTCTATCGCTTAACAGTTGAGGGGAGACCGGCACTGGGGAGAAGATATGCAACTTAATTGCCTGTATTTGCGTATATTTACACAACAATACCTCCGCTGTTTTAATTATTTTAGGTGGCTAAAAGCTTTTTACTTAGTTTAATAAAATAATTAAATGTTTGGATGATGTCATAATGTTGTGGTAAAATGTGCATAAAACGCAAATAAATTGCAAATTTGCATACTGCATTATTCAGTTAACCCCTGTTTAACTATGAGTGATAGAACTATTCTGGTTTGGTTTAGAAATGACTTGCGTATTCATGATAACGAAATATTGTTAGAAGCTGTACGCAAGGCTGATAAAGTACTGCCGGTTTATTGTTTCGATCCTTATTATTTTCAGCATACCGAAGCGGGGGCTTCAAAAACCGGGAATTTCAGGGCGCGGTTTCTGTTAGAGGCTGTAGCTGATCTCCGCAAAAATTTACAGGGCTTTGGTGCCGAACTTATTATCAGAATAGGTAACCCGGCAGAGGTGATCCCTCAGCTTGCCGAAGAGTACCATGTAAATGAAGTGTATCATCACCGTGAGGTAGCCTATGAAGAAACCAATATTTCTGAAGAGGTTGAAGCCGCACTTTGGAAGATGAGGCTTAACCTCAAGCATTTCATCGGGCATACGATGTACCACAAGGAGGACCTTCCCTTCCCGATTAAAGATATTCCTGATAGTTTCGCCATTTTTAAAAAGAAAGTGGAACGCGACAGTAATGTCAGGCAATGCGTGCCAACACCTGATCATATCACTATTCCCGAAATTACTGATGCCGGCGAATTGCCAACTTTACAGCAGTTAGGTTTAAATGAACCTGTTGATGATATGCGTGCTACCGAATATTTTCAGGGCGGCGAAACCGCGGCTTTGGTGCAACTGCATAAGTGTTTTGCCAATATTGACCAGGTGACCAAGCAAAAAAGTGGACGTAATAGTGCTGACTGCTCATCAAAACTTTCTCCATGGATTTCGATTGGATGTATATCGCCAAGGCAGGTTTACTGGGAAATCCAAAAATATGGGAGCAACGGCAACTTGCTGAAACTTGAATTGCTTTGGCGCGATTATTTCAGGTTCATGTTTAAAAAACACGGACAAAAATTTATCAAGGCTAAAGATGAAGCTCAAAACACTGACCTTGCTCCGGATGCCGACCTGTTGCTCCAAAAATGGAAAAACGGCGAAACCGGGGTACCCCTGATAGATGCTGCTATGCATGAGCTTAATGCTACGGGCTTTATCAGCAATCAAAACCGACAAATCGTAGCGGGCTATTTGGTAAACACCCTTAAAGCCGACTGGACACAGGGTGCCGCTTATTTTGAAGAAAAGCTTATTGACTATTCACCTGCCAGTAACTGGGGTAATTGGGCCTTTATTGCCGGAGTTAATGATGCTAAAGAAAGTAAATACACTATAGCCACCAAGCTACCCAAAGAGCTGGAAGCCAAAACCGATTTTGTGAATACCTGGCAACCGTCATCCATTGATGAGGCCGGGGATTTGGTTAGCGCTTAAATATTATCTGTACCAAAATATTTTATATCCGTTTCAAAACAAGATGCCATAATTTGAGTTTTCACCCCAAAGGGTAAAATAAGCCTAATAATGGTTAAATTTCTTTACAATTAATTATGAAGTATATAGCGGTATATCATTACTTTTGTACCGTTTTAAAGATCAGTTTCACATGGATCGTCTCAATTATATAAATAGCGGAAACGCTGCCTACATATCTTCCCTATACGAACAGTACAAACAGGAACCGGAATCGGTTGATTACGGATGGCAAAAATTCTTTGAAGGATTTGATTTTGGTAAAGATACCGACGCTGCCGGAGCAATTGCGCCTGCTGCAGTTGGTGAAGCTACTCCTGAACATTTCTTAAAGGAGATCAACGTATTAAACATGATAGATGGTTACCGCTCGCGCGGGCACTTGTTTGCAAAAACAAACCCAGTTCGCGAACGCCGCCATTATTACCCAGGCAAGGAGCTTGAAACTTTTGGGTTGAGCGAAGCCGACCTTGATACCGTTTTTAACGCTGGTGTTGAAGTTGGTTTAGGCGCTGCCAAATTGCGCGATATCCGCCAGTTGCTTGAGGATACTTATTGCCGTTCGATAGGTACCGAATATAAATATATCCGTAACCCCATTAAAATAAAATGGTTTGAAGAGCGGATGGAAAGCCATCGCAATACACCTTCTTTTACAATTGATGAAAAGAAGGAGATGCTTAACAAACTGAACGAAGCAGTAACTTTCGAAAACTTTTTAGGTACCAAATTCCTTGGTCAAAAACGTTTCTCATTGGAAGGTGCCGAAGCCCTGATTCCATCAATGGATTCGGTAATAAAAAAAGGTGCTGATCTGGGTATCGAGGAGTTCATCATCGGTATGGCACACCGCGGTCGTTTGAACGTGTTGACCAACATCATGGAGAAAACCTATAAAGAGGTATTCTCTGAGTTTGAAGGTAAAAATTATGACTCTGAATCACCTTTTGGCGGCGACGTGAAATACCACTTAGGTTTTTCAACCGACGTGCATACCAAAAGCGGCAAAAAAGTTCACCTGAGCCTTTGCCCTAACCCATCGCACCTGGAGGCTGTTGACCCGGTTGTGGAAGGTATCACCCGTTCAAAAATCGACTTTAAATATGGTGGTGATCATTCAAAAATCGCTCCTATCCTGATCCACGGCGATGCTTCAATTGCTGGCCAGGGTATAGTATATGAAGTTTTACAAATGGAAAAACTGGATGGTTACCGCACAGGTGGCACCATTCACCTGGTTATCAACAACCAGATAGGTTTTACCACCAACTATAAGGATGCCCGTTCAAGTACTTATTGTACAGACGTTGCCAAAACTGTGCTTTCGCCGGTTTTCCACGTAAACGGTGATGATGTTGAAGCTTTGGCCTATGTAGTAAACCTGGCTATGGAATACAGGCAGGTATTTAATGAGGACGTATTTATCGATATCCTTTGCTACCGCCGCTATGGCCACAACGAGGCTGACGAACCTAAATTCACCCAGCCGCTGTTGTACAAAGCTATCGATGCACATCCAAACCCGCTTAAAATTTACAACCAGAAACTGATTGATGAAGGAAGCATTGATGCTGAATTCTTGAAATCTATAGAAAAAACCTTCAAAGATGAGTTACAGCAAAAGCTTGACGAAGTAAAATCTGAAGAAAGGTTTACCGATACCATTGCCATGTTTGAAGGTGCCTGGAGCGGATTGCACCTTGCGAGCCATAAAGAACTGGTAAAACCTATTGATACTTCAGTAGCCGAAGAAACCATATTAGAGATAGGTAATAAGATCACCGTTTTGCCGCCAAACAAAGAGTTCTTCAAGAAAATTGAGAAACTGTTTGAAGACCGCAGCGCCATGGTGAACAAAACCAAAGTGTTTGACTGGGCTATGGGCGAATTACTTGCTTACGGTACTTTGTTAAAAGAAGGCTATCCGATAAGGTTAAGCGGTGAGGACGTAAAACGTGGTACTTTCTCCCATCGTCATGCGGTATTAACACTGGTTGACTCAGAAGATGAATTTACACCACTTGCTGCTGTTAATCCCGAAGCTAAACTGAGCATCTATAACTCTTTATTATCTGAGTATGGTGTTTTAGGTTTTGAATATGGTTATGCCCTTGCAAATCCTAACGCTTTAACCATTTGGGAAGCCCAGTTTGGTGACTTCTTTAATGGTGCCCAGATCATTGTTGACCAGTACATAGCCAGTGCCGAAACTAAATGGCAGCGTGGTAACGGTTTGGTAATGTTATTGCCTCACGGTTATGAAGGCCAGGGTCCGGAGCATTCGTCTGCCCGTGTTGAGCGTTTTATGGAGCTTTGCGCCGATGACAACATCCAGGTTGCTAACTGTACTACCCCTGCCAACTTCTTCCATATTTTACGCAGGCAAATGCACCGCGATTTCCGCAAGCCATTGATCATCTTTACACCAAAAAGCTTGCTGCGCAGTCCTAAATGCGTATCGCCAATTGAAGATTTTACAAGCGGCAAGTTCCACGAGTTAATAGACGATACTTACGTTGATCCTAAAAAGGTAAAACGCGTATTGCTATGTACAGGTAAAGTTTATTACGACCTGCTTGATAAACAACAGGCTGATAACCGTAAGGATGTTGCAATCGTACGTGTAGAACAGCTTTACCCTACTCCGGTTACTCAAATCCTGAAGATTAAAGCTAAATACGAAAAAGCGGAATTTATCTGGGTTCAGGAAGAGCCTGAAAACATGGGTGCATGGCCTTACATTTGCCGCAAGTTCCATAACGATAAATTGATTAACCTGAGCGTTATATCAAGGATTGAGGGCAGTAGCACTGCAACCGGTTTTGCTAAACAGCACGCTGCTCAACAGTTATACATAGTTTCAAAAGCATTTGAAGCTCCTGCAGGTAAAGCGGTTAAAGAATCGGTTAAAAAAACAACAAAGAAAATGGCTGATGCCGGAGCCGATTGATCCGTCAATTTATATCCATTTATCATCCATTAAAAAATATTAAATCTACAATACTACAATATGAGCTTAGCGATTAAGGTGCCTACCGTAGGCGAATCAATTACTGAAGTAACCCTTTCGAGCTGGAAAAAGAAAGACGGCGACCACGTTGAAATGGACGAGGTTATTGCCGAACTTGAGTCAGACAAGGCTACTTTTGAGCTTACTGCCGAAAAAGCCGGTACTTTAAAAATCGTTGCCAGTGAAGGCGATGTACTATCAATTGGCGCTGTTGTTGCCAATATTGAAGATGGCGGCGCTGAAGCTGCTGCTCCTGCTGCACAGCCAGAAGTTGTAGCTAATGCTCCTGCTCCGGCCTCTGTTGCTGCTGCCCCGGCCGCTGCATCAGCATCTGTTGAAATTAAAGTACCGCCTGTAGGTGAATCTATTACCGAGGTTACTTTATCACGCTGGATCAAGAAAGATGGTGAAGCTGTTGCTATGGATGAAGCCATTGCCGAGCTGGAATCAGATAAAGCTACTTTTGAACTTACTGCCGAAAAAGCAGGTACATTAAAAACAATTGCTAAAGAAGGCGATGTATTAGCTATTGGTACTGTAGTTTGCACTATTGAAGGTGCCGGTGCTTCGCAGCCTGCTGTTACCCCGGTAACTCCGGCTGTAGTTAGTGCTGCCGATGAGTCGCCACGTGGTGGTGCAGCTGCCGAGAGTGCTAAAACTTATGCATCTGGTACACCATCACCCGCTGCTGCTAAAATATTAGCCGAAAAAGGCGTTGATCCAAAATCAGTATCAGGTTCAGGTGTTGATGGCCGTATCACTAAAGGTGATGCCCTTGGCGCTCAGGCTCCGGCAGCTAAACCTGTTGCGCCGGCTCCAGCTGCCCAGACTGCCGCTCCGGTAGCAGCTGCCGCAAACGGTGCCAGGGACGAGAAACGCGAAAAAATGACCTCATTGCGCAAAACCGTTGCTAAGCGTTTAGTATCGGTTAAAAATGAAACGGCTATGCTTACCACCTTTAACGAGGTAGATATGCAGCCGATCATGGAATTGCGCGCTAAATACAAAGATAAATTCAAAGAAAAACACAACGTTGGCTTAGGCTTTATGTCGTTCTTTACCAAAGCTGTTACTGAGGCTTTGAAAGATTGGCCGGCTGTTGGGGCTCGTATTGAAGGTGAAGAGATTGTTTACAGCAATTTTGCTGATATCTCTATCGCTGTATCTGCTCCTAAAGGTTTGGTTGTTCCGGTTATCCGCAATGCTGATAGCATGAGCCTTGCCGAAATTGAAAAGGCTATCGTAGTACTTGCCGGTAAAGCCCGCGAAAACAAGCTGACTATCCCTGAAATGACTGGCGGTACATTTACCATTACCAATGGTGGTGTATTTGGTTCGATGTTATCAACCCCGATCATTAATGCGCCTCAATCGGCCATTTTGGGTATGCACAACATTATAGAGCGCCCTGTTGCAGTAAACGGACAGGTTGTTATCCGCCCGATGATGTACCTTGCCCTGTCGTATGACCATCGTATCATTGACGGCCGCGAATCGGTAAGCTTCCTGGTAAGGGTTAAACAATTGCTTGAAGATCCTGCAAGGTTGTTGTTAGGTGTATAACCCTGCAAAAACTTTATAAAAGAGATCCCGGTTGGTTTTCCCTTCCGGGATTTTTTTATGATTAATATTTTATCCGGATATTGGAATCAAACCACAAATGGGAGTAATAACAAGCAGCAGAACTTGTTATACAGGCTTAATCTCTGACCTCCAACCTATAATCTCTAATACGAACTCTTCACCACCCTTTTAAGCACCAACAGGTTTTGCCCGTTGAGGCTGTAACCGCTGATGTTGTTTTGATATAGATTTACCAGTTTATCGTAATATAACACCACAACCGGCGATTGTTCCATCATCAGGTTATCCATTTGGCGGTAGATGGCAAATCGTTTTTCATCATCTTTTACCTGGTAGGTTTGTTCAAAAAGTTCATCAAACTTTTTATTGTTGAAGCCGGTGTAATTGGGGCCGAAGGGGATTTTGTTTTTAGAGTAAAACACCGAAAGGTAGTTTTCGGCATCAGGGTAGTCTGCAATCCAGGAGCCGTAAAAAAAGTTGATGCCGTTTTTGGAGATCAGCTCACGTAAGCTTGCTCCCTGGGTTATCTCCACATTTGTTTTTATGCCGATACGTTCCAGCTGGCCTTGTACATACTCAATTAAACTGCGGTAACCAATAGTTGTAGCCAACGTAATTTCGGGCATGTTTTTGCCATTGGGGTAGCCGGCATCACGAAGCAGGCAGCGGGCTTTTTCAGGATCATAAGTATAGCCTTTTACGCCTGTGCCGTTAAAGCCGGGCATGCCTTCGGGCACAAAACCTTCGTATCCCGGTGTGCCCATGCTGTTGCGCAGGTATTTGATCATCTTTTCGCGGTCGATAGCGTAATTGATGGCTTGCCTGATTTTTAATAGTTTTAAAGGGGATTTTTTTACGATGGGCAAAGTGGTATCCACCAGCATGCCCAGGTAAATGGTGTTTAGGTATGGTGCGGTATTCAGTACGAACTTTCCTTTATATTTTTGAGTTATTTTGCCCGCCTTGGTAAGGATATCATCGCGGTAGCTGCCATCGATATCATTTAAAAAATCGATATTCTTTTTTACAAACTCCAGAAATGAGGTTTGCTTGTCGGCAATAAAGGTAGAGCGAATAGCATCCAGGTAGGGGAGGCGGTTACCTTTTTCATCTTTCTCCCAGTAATGGTCGTTTTTTAAAAACACCAATACTTCGCCCTCTTTCCAGTATTTAAACCTGAAGGGGCCGGTGCCTATCGGATGACTCCTGAAATCCTTGCCGTAAAACTCAACCACTTCTTTGGGTACTACAGAGCAATATTGCGCCGTAAGCAGACTTAGAAATGGCGCGAAGGGCTGCTTTAACCTGACCTGAAAAGTACTGTCATTAGGGGCCATGAAGGCGCTTTTGTCCTTTACCTTATCGCTGAAGATCCATGAGCCGGATGATGCTACTTTAGGATCGATCAACCGGCCGAAACTGTAAACGAAATCAGATGCAACTGCCCTGCGACCTGTACCATTTGCAAAATGAGGGTCGTCATGAAAATAAACATCATTGCGCAGGTGAAAGGTATAAAGCAAACCATCTGCCGATGTTTCCCAGCTTTTGGCTATGCAGGGGATGGTTTTTAAGCTATCGTTGATTTGTACTAGCCCATTGTAAAGCTGGTTATCCATCCAAATGGTGTAATGGTTACGGCAAAAAGCGGGATCAAGCGAAGTAAGACCTTCTTCCAGGTTGATATTAAAAACTGTTTTATGCTGATTAGAAGAGGTATCGGTATGGCAGGAACAAAGCTGAATGGAGTATAGTACAAAAAGGTAAGTGATCAGCTTATTCATTCATGCTAATATATCAATTATTGAAGTAGCAGGATAATTGAATAGCTGATTATTGCGCAGGGATGATTGATTACCGGCTATAACTAAAATTAAAACAGGAAAGTAAAACCACTTCCTTTTGATGGTTTTTTCATTTCTTCAAATTTCCCAATTTCCTGGTTGAGTAAAAAAGCGTATTCGCCGGCCATGAACTCGCGGAATATTTTAATGTTTTCTTGTTCGCGGGTGTCAATTAAAGCTTGAATATAAGCTGCTTTATTTTCACTTCGTACAATTGCTAAGGGAAGATTGAAATAAGCCTGGATATAATTCATTAATAACCGTGACGTCCGGCCATTGCCATCATAGTACGGATGTATGCTGACAAGATTAAAGTGAGCATCAAAGGAGAGATTCAATTGCTCAGAAACAGATAGAGGAGAGTTAATAGACTCGTTCAGTTTTTTTACGAGTTCAGTCGTTAAGCGTTCTACCTTATCAAAGTTTGGAAAATAAGAGATCCCGGTAGAGACATTGCCTTTTCTAAATGCGCCGGTACTGGAATCTATGGTGCCAAGCATGGTATTGTATGCCTTACCCGTGTTTTTCATCACTAACGCGTTGATGTTTTGCAGCAGAGTTACAGATAATGTTTTTTTTTCTTTGGCGTTCGCAATTGTAAAAAGAAGAGCTGCATGATGATCTGTTACCATCAGGCTTTCCTCTAATGGTTTTCCGTTAGGGGTACGGCCTTCGTTGATCAATACCTGGGCTTCTACCTCTGTCAATGTCGATCCTTCTATCCGGGTTGAGTGATGGTCGATAGAGATCAGGTTAAACCGGTCGTGATCTATCACATCGGCTATGCCAAGATCATTATATTTTTCTATCAGGTTAAGTATTTCCATCGTTCCTACAACGCGAAAATACTTATAAGTTTTTATATAGTGATTCAGTTGCCCGAAGCTGATGAACCCGGGCAACTGAATTTAACTTTACTATGCATCACTACCAGTCAATCCTTTATAAAAGTGTTTGGCATATCCTGCTATTAAAACATCCTGGTCGTTACCATTAATGATGCGGCGGGCATTGATCCAGTCGGCATGTGTGTCGTCAAAATATTTGCCTAAGCCAACACCAGTAAACATGCCTTTGGTCATGCCGTCAATCATGATCTTTGCTGCTATATCGGGTTGCAAAGCCAGCTCCGGATGATTGAGGAGATCGACATTCAAATGTTTGCCAAAAGCTTCATAGTTCTCGTACCAGGTTAGTTGTACAAAACCGCGGCCATAATATAACTGATCGGGCGTAGTATAAGGTACCCGGTGACCGGGGCCTGCACCCATTTTGAACTTTTCGCCATAAGGATGGCCTTTGCCTTTGCCGTTCTCATTTACCGGCTGCATGGTTCCGGCACATTCATGGTAAACTGTGCCCAGCATATAGGCCACCTTGCGCTGATCGGTAATGCCGGCATCTGCTGCGGCTTTTAAAATAGTTTCGATGCCATCAATCTGGCTTTGTGAAATGTGACCTTTAAATATGGTGTCACGAATGGTGTCATAAAATTCTTTTGTACCTGGCATAACAGTAAAATTTAGGTTTTATTAATAAAAATTAATTGCTGTAAACGAACGTTTCAGATTAAATAGGTGTAGAAGAGTTGGATAAAGATAGATATTCGTATTTGGAATATCAACGAGCTAAGGTGCTCGTAATGAGAATTAAAAGCCCTTTATAAGCTAAAGGGCTTTTAATTTTTTATGAAAGAAGAATTACCAGCTTGAGCGGAATATTTTATGTGCACCAGATGCATTATAGGCACTGATATAGATCCATGAGCCTAATTCTATACCGCCTAAGGTGTAACCGGCGGGCAATGCAAAGCTTTTAAAAGTAGTGCCATCATTTGTTGATAAATTGAAAGTTCTGCTGCCATAAGCCACACGTAAGCCGGCTGTTTTTACAACATTACATGCTTCATTGCTCACCAGGGTCCAGAACTCACCTTGATACATAGATCTATACAAACGTTGATTGGCTATGCCTGGAGTTGATACAGGACTAAAAGCGCAATAAACACTATAGTCAGTTATCTTGAAGAAGTCTTTGTAACCTTCGTCGAAATGGTAGATCCCGGTAAAAGAACTGTTTGAAGGATACCAGGATGTCCCTTTATCAATTGACGTGTAAAATTTAGTAGCGTTGTGCGATGCGGTGTTTTTAGCAGTATCAATAGCGAACATATACTTGCTGCCGGGAAAACTAATAAAGTAATCCAATTGAGTGGGTTGGGAATTGGTTGTCGCGGTCCATACTCCCCCTGCATTTAATGAAGTGTACGCAGTTGAGCCGGAAACCAGCATAAGCCTTTCGCTGGTGCTTACAATGCCGGTGAAGCCTTTATCCGGATTGCTTTTATCCGGCTTAAGTTTTATCCAGTTTATACCGTCGGTTGATTTGGCTACACCAAGGTTGCTGGTTACATAGAATGCCGTTCCGTCCTGGCTTAATAAGTTAATCACCAGTTTTTTACTTTTGTTAAAAGGCAGGTTGTTATAAACGTTGGTGAATGTTTGGTTGTCACTACTGTAATAAAGATAGGCGGAGTTTAGACTGCCGGTGAATAATAAACCAGTCCTCAATGAGGCCATTTGATTAATGTTTTGAAGGCTTGAAGAAGAATAGATTTCCTGCCATTGAATATTAGGATATGGCTCGTTAACAGTAAACGGCGCATTATCAGTTGATGTTTTGCCGCTAACAGTTACTGTAACCCTGCCGGAAGTAACACCCTGGGGGACAATTACCTTTAGGTTAGTTCCTGTTGCGGTAAGTACATTTGCCTGTATTCCGTTAAATCTTACAATGTTGGCAGCTGGTGTACCGGCAAAATAATATCCTTGAATAATGATCGTGTCGCCGGTCCTTCCCTGGTAAGGCAAAAGGAATTGTACCTGCGGAGTGTTCAGGTAAGTAAATACCGGGCCTGTAACTGGAGCAGACGAACCTACGGCAACCGTTACGTTACCTGTTGAGCCATCCAACGCCGCTTTAACCTTAATTTTTGTTGGGGTTGCCGAAATTACAACAGCTCCTGCATTGTTAAAGCGAACTCTGTTGCCGTCAATTGAGCTGTTGAAATTGGTCCCGTTAATGGTAACAGTATCGCCGGCCCTGCCGCTGGTTGGGCTGATTGAAGTTATTGTTGCCGGCGATGAAATTGTAAATACCGGTCCGGTTATTACCTCATTGTCTTTTACTTTTAAGGTTACTACACCTGTTGTTGCCCCGGTGGGTACTATTACTTTAATAATGGTAGCTGTAGCCGATGCAACTCTTGCATCGGTGCCATTAAATTTTACAACATTGTCTGTTAAGATGGTACTGTAATTAGTACCGGTAATGGAAACCGTATCAGCAACGTATCCGCTTAGCGGACTTATATTTTCAATAGTTGGTTTGCTTACAACAGGTGTTGGATCGGTGATTTGTGATTTTGGTTTTGTATTGGTTGTGAAATCGTTTATGGTGTATGAGCCGGTGGCTGTGAATGATTTACCTGCAGCGTCCATAAAAGTAACATTGAATTTTATGGTAGCTGTATTACCGCTTAAAGAAACAGTGATACTCCCGGAAACAGCATAATAAGTATTGCCTCCGCTGATATATTGCACATAGCTTTGTACTACGGAGTTAGTAACAGCATTGACTTTTAAACGAGGGTTGCCGGGATTTGAAGACGTGCCGGTTTTTTTGTTGATAACAGCAGTCCCGGATTTAAAATCGTTAACAAAAAACATGATTTTGCTTCCATTGGTGTTTAACGTTGCCGTGGTGAGCAGGGCATTTATATCGTCGCCACTTGTGTTGTAGTAAATTGAAGAAAAATTAGTAGCATCAAATGCATAATCAGTGTCATCAATTTTTGCGGTAAAATCTGCTGTAGGCTTGGTTGTTATATCATCTTCTGGTTTTTTGTATTTGGAGCAGGATACGCCTAATACAACAAGTAAAAGCAAAAGACATGAAGCTTTGAAATAGGTTTGTAGAGATATATTCATATTTGTGATATTTCGATAACTAATAAGGGTTAGGTTGGCAATCTTTGGGAAGATTACCGCAACTATTTAAATACAAATAGCTGATATTGCTTATGATACGTAAAAGCGCGGACACATGTTACAAGAGCAAAGCGTACCGAAGGTGTATTGTACGCTTTGCTCTTGTGTTGGTAAGTATATTTTACAGAAATTTAATTAAGATATAATATTGATGTTAATCATCAAATCGCTCTTTTAAGAACTTGCCGGTGTAGCTATCCTTTTGTTTCAAAAGATCCTCGGGTACACCTTCAAATACAACTTTGCCACCACGGTCGCCACCTTCAGGGCCGATGTCTATCACCCAGTCGGCACACTTGATCACATCCATATTATGCTCAATAACAATAATTGTATTGCCATGATCAAGCAATGCATCAAATGATTTCAATAGTTTTTTAATATCAGCAAAGTGCAGGCCGGTAGTAGGCTCATCAAAAATAAACAGCGTTTTATTGGTGTTATTGCCTTTTACCAGGAATGATGCCAGCTTGATGCGCTGCGCCTCACCACCCGATAAGGTATTTGACGACTGTCCCAATTGTACATATCCCAGGCCAACATCAACCAGTGGTTTTATTTTAGCAATGATCTTAGGTTCTTTGGCAAAAAACTCAACAGCTTCATCAATGGTCATGTTCAGGATATCCGATACATTTTTTTCTTTGTACTGGATATCTAAAATATGCTGCTTGAAACGATGGCCTCCACAGGTTTCGCAGGTAAGGAAGATATCGGCCATAAACTGCATCTCTATCTTAACTTCACCTTCACCCTGGCAAACATCACAGCGACCGCCTTCAACGTTAAATGAAAACGCAGATGGTTTTAACCCCGCAGCTTTTGCTGCCGGTTGGCCGGCATACAGGTTACGGATTTCATCCCAGGCTTTAACATAGGTGACCGGGTTTGAGCGTGATGAGCGGCCTATCGGGTTTTGATCAACCAGTTCAACCTGTTCAATTTTGCCGTAATCGCCGTCAATGGCATCGTATGAACCTGTTTGCTCGCCCGAATAATTGCCCAATGCTTTTTGAACAGCAGGGGCAAGGATCCGTTTTACCAAACTGGTTTTACCTGAGCCAGATACACCGGTAACAACAGTTAGCACACCTAACGGGAACTTGGCATTTACATGCTTAAGATTGTTTTCGCGCGCGCCTTTTATTTCAATAAAATCATGCCATTTGCGGCGGCTTGCGGGGATGGCTATCTCCTCCCGGCCGCTCAGGTATTTGCCGGTTAAGCTTTTATCATCCTTTATAATTTCATTATAAGTGCCGGTGAAAACCAGTTCGCCACCATGGGTACCGGCTTCTGGGCCAATATCTATGATATGGTCTGCTGCTTTCATAATCTCTTCCTCGTGCTCAACAACCAATACAGTGTTGCCTACATCGCGGAGAGATTTTAATACGGTGATCAATCGTTGGGTATCGCGGGGGTGTAAACCGATACTTGGTTCATCCAATACATAAACCGAACCTACAAGGCTGCTGCCTAATGAGGTAGCCAGGTTAATACGCTGCGATTCGCCACCCGATAATGTGTTGGATAAACGGTTGAGCGTTAAATAGCTCAAACCTACATCATTTAAAAAGCCAAGGCGGTTAGTTATTTCCATCAGCAGGCGTTTGCCAATTTTGGCATCGGTTTCGCTCAGTTCAAGTGATTTAAAAAACTCGAATGCTTTATCCAATGGCATCAATACCACGTCGGTAATTGATTTTTCGCTGATCTTTACATAGGATGCATCTATCCGTAAACGGCTGCCCTTACATTCCGGGCAGGTGGTTTTGCCTCTGTATCGCGATAGCAAAACACGATACTGGATCTTGTATGTTTGCTCTTCCATCTCCTTGAAAAACTCATCAAGGCCACGGAAAAACTTATTACCAGTCCAAAGCAGTCGTTGTTCTTTTTCGGTTAGCTGGTTATATTGACGATGGATAGGGAAGTCGAACTTTAAGGCATGTCTTACCAGTGCATCGTTCCATTCGCGCATTTTTTCACCGCGCCATGGGGCAATAGCACCCTCGTAAATGGATTTGCTTTTATCTGGTATTACCAAATCTTCATCAATGCCAATTACCTTGCCGTAACCTTCGCATTTTTTGCAGGCACCGTAAGGGTTATTAAAGCTGAAGAAGTTTGGAGTTGGCTCCTCAAACTTAAGCCCGTCAAGCTCAAAACGGTCGCAAAAAAAGCGCTCGTGCTCGGTATCTTCGTCGGGGGCCTGGAAACGCACAAAGCAATCGCCTTTGCCTTCAAAAAAAGCAGTTTGTATGGAGTCGCCTAAACGGCTAACGGTTTCATCTTCTACATTTTTGGTAACACGGTCAACAACAATGCGTACAACAGTTTGCTGATCGGCCTCTGTAGTTTCTACTATAGCTTTTTTTGCTTTAGTCTTCTTGATTTCAACTACAGGCTCGGCGGCCATCAAAGGAACGTTTTCTACCGTTTCGTCCTCTAACAATGATTCGATGCGTGAAAGCTTACCATTATATTCAACACGCACAAAACCTTTTTGCATCAGCACCGCAAGCTCCTCTTTAAGGCTCCGGTTATTGTGCGGGTGCAATGGGGCAAGGATGGTTACCTGGGTTTCATTGGGCAACGAAAGCACAAAGTTCACCACATCGGTAACCGAATCTTTTTTTACAATGTTGCCCGAAATGGGCGAGATGGTTTTACCGATACGTGAAAAAAGCAACTTCAGGTAATCGTAAATTTCGGTTGATGTACCAACGGTTGAGCGTGGGTTTGAGGTAATTACCTTTTGCTCAATGGCTATGGCAGGTGCAATACCTTTAATATAATCAACATCAGGCTTATTCATACGGCCCAGGAACTGGCGGGCGTATGATGAAAGGCTTTCCACATAGCGGCGCTGGCCTTCGGCATATAAAGTATCGAAAGCGAGCGATGATTTGCCCGAGCCCGACATGCCTGTAACCACCACCAGTTTATTTTTGGGGATAGCCACATCAAGGTTTTTAAGGTTGTGTACCCTTGCGCCTTTTATGATAATATGTTTTTGCGGATCTTTTTCTGCTTCTTTACTCATTCTGTTGCATTAGTTCATCGTTCATGGTTGATAGATCATAGCTTGTTTGTGAGGTTTACAACAAATAAAATACCATGAACTATGATCCGTTATCCATGAACTTTTTGCGAATGCAAAAATCCTAAAAAATTTAGCAGAATCCAAATGAGTTTTGATTGTTTATTGGATTAAACTACGTGAGATATTGGAGTTTACAGTTGGCTGACTTTTGAAAGTTTAATGTTGTTTTAACAACTACTTTTTAAAAAATTTATTTTGGTGAATGATTAAACCTTCGGTATTAAAAGTCAGTCTAAAGAGAGCTAACCAAATAAATGATTGTTTATTCACTGGTTTTGCCGATTAAATAGTAAAGTTGAGCTTTTAAAAAAAAATTTATTTGTTTTTTTGCCAATAATTTATTTTATTTGGAGAAACAAATCTTTAACCCCTAAGGAGCACGCTATAGAATACACTTTACTTTAAAAGGTTTTAACTAAAAATTAAGTTTAAGTAGTACTTTCTATGGATTTTCAATTGAAAAGTGATCAGGATCTAATCCATCTTTACGTAGCCGGCGACGAAGCCGGTTTAGTAGAATTGATAAGGCGTTACCAATCAAAAATATATACCTCAATTTACCTGCTGGTAAAAGATGAATACCTTGCTGAAGATATTTTTCAGGATGCATTTATAAAGGTGATCAATACCCTTAAAGCCGGTAAATATAACGAAGAAGGTAAATTTTTGCCCTGGGTAACCCGTATTGCACATAACCTGGTGATTGACCATTTTCGCCGTGAAAAACGTGCGCCAATGATCAGCAATGGCGATGATTTTGACATTTTTGAAGTACTTGGCAACTACGATGAAAGTACCGAAGATAAAATGGTAAGGGATCAAACCCATAAAGACCTTAAAGCGCTGATTCAGTTGCTTCCGTCCGAACAGAAGGAGGTACTCATTATGCGCCACTTTGGTGATATGAGCTTTAAAGAGATTGCCGACATTACCGATGTAAGTATCAATACTGCACTTGGCCGTATGCGTTATGCGCTTAACAATCTGCGCAAAATGATGCAGAGCAAGGAGCTTAGTCTCAAAAATTAAGGTTAACCAAACCTATATAAAAGGTTAGCGTATTATTGTTTAGGTTAAATTGAACAATAATATGCTAACCTTATTTTTTGTCCCAAATTTTGATAAGTTTTCATTAACTGTTGATATAAAGTCGCTTACTGTTGCAAAAGCGTGATCCCGGCCTCTCAGGCCTGAATTTCTCGAAATAAAAATTTCATTTAATTTTCATTTAACAAAATATTATCTTTAAGCCACCGTTATAAACCATATAAAAATTATAGTAAAATAAGCTTATGGATGAAACCTTTACAAAAACGTTGAATGCATTAGCTAACGAAGCTGAAATGAACAGGAATGCACAAGAAAATTTGGACGCCGACGAAGTGATTTTTTACAATTCAATTCGTATTGATTTAGACCTGCTGATCAGGAAACCTAAAGTGCAAACCATACACCAGATCCTGGATTATTCAAAAAGCTTACGTTAGTATTTATTGCAGATTCCCCCACTGGTTCATAGATCATAATTGTTGAGAAGGTTGCCGATGCGAATCGTAAGAGCCGAAACCCAATGAATGATTTATGAACCTTTCTATTTTAAAAGCGGTTCAGTAGTTCACTGATTCATTCGTTCATTGGTGAAAAGTTTGATAATTTTGACGCTTAGTTTAGTATGGATCGTTCTATTCATAACAATAAGCAAGGCACCAATAAACTAATGAACAAATGAACCAGTGAACTATGTTAAAAGCCGAACGCTACCGCCATTTTGTTGATTATTTTTCTAAAAACCAGCCTAATCCGGTTACCGAACTTCATTATAATAATCCATTTCAGTTATTGGTGGCTGTGATACTTTCGGCACAGTGTACCGATAAGCGCATTAACCAGGTAACACCTGCACTATTTGAACGTTTCCCTACCGCGCAGGACCTGGCCGCGGCAACATCCGACGAGGTTTTCTCATACATCCGTTCTGTAAGTTATCCTAATAACAAGGCCAAACACCTGGTGGGTATGGGTAAAATGCTTATAGAGGTTTTTAACGGTGAAGTACCTGCTGGGATAGAAAATCTGCAGAAGCTTCCTGGTGTAGGCCGTAAAACAGCCAATGTTATTGCCTCGGTGATTTTTGAAGAACCCGCTATGGCAGTTGATACACATGTTTTTAGGGTGGCTAACCGCATTGGTTTAACCAATAATGCCCGTACGCCGCTGGCTGTTGAAAAGCAACTGGTTCAAAATATTCCCAAAGAGTATATAGCGGTGGCGCACCACTGGCTGATACTACATGGCCGGTACATTTGTTTGGCACGTAGCCCTAAGTGTGATGTTTGTCCGCTTACCTGGTTTTGCCGGTATTATGAGCGTAACAATACAGAAGCCGCGCTGCAAAGGGCAGAAGCTGCTAAAATTAAAAAAGCCAAAGAAGCTAAAAAGAAAAAAGAGCTTAATACTATAGCTAAGGAGTTAAAGAAGAGGAGTGTTAAGGAAGGTTGATTGGGTGAGTGGTTGATTAAGTGAATGGTTATTATATTTACTTAATACAACCTAATCAACTAATTCACCCAATCAACCACTCACTTAAATAATAATTACTAAAAAAATTAGTAATTATAAAAAATGTAATTATATTTGCTTAAGAAAATAAAACGATGGCTAATACAGATAAAAACAGCGATAAATTAAAGGCATTACAGCTTACGTTAGATAAGCTGGAAAAATCATACGGTAAGGGCACCATCATGAAACTGGGCGAATCCGTAGTGGAGCAAACTGAGGTTATATCAACAGGCTCATTAGGCCTTGATATTGCTTTAGGCGTTAATGGCTTACCTAAAGGCAGGATCATTGAGATCTACGGTCCGGAATCATCGGGTAAAACAACCCTGGCTATTCATGCTATTGCCGAATCGCAAAAAAATGGTGGTATTGCCGCGTTTATTGATGCAGAGCATGCTTTCGACCGCTTTTATGCCAAAAAATTAGGAGTAGATGTCGAAAACCTGCTGATCTCTCAACCGGATAATGGTGAGCAGGCACTGGAAATTGCTGATAACCTGATCCGCTCGGGTGCTATTGATATTTTAGTTATCGACTCTGTTGCGGCGTTGGTTCCTAAAGCCGAGATAGAAGGTGAAATGGGCGATTCAAAAATGGGCTTGCATGCACGTTTAATGTCACAGGCGCTACGTAAGTTAACCGGTACCATCAGCAAAACCGGATGCTGCTGTATTTTCATTAACCAGCTGCGCGATAAGATTGGTGTTATGTTTGGTAACCCTGAAACTACAACCGGTGGTAACGCATTGAAATTTTATGCTTCGGTACGTTTGGATGTACGCCGGATCTCACAGATTAAAGATACTGATGAGGTTTCTGGTAACCGTGTAAAAGTTAAGATAGTTAAAAATAAAGTTGCACCTCCGTTCCGAGTAGCCGAATTTGATATCATGTTTGGAGAAGGTATTTCAAAGGCTGGTGAGATCATTGACCTGGGTGTTGAATATAACATCATTAAAAAAGCAGGTTCATGGTTTAGCTATGGCGAAACCCGCTTAGGCCAGGGCCGCGATGCTGTTAAACAACTGATCCTGGATAACCCTGAACTACAGGAAGAATTGGAAAATAAGATCAAAGAAACAGTTACCGGCGAAAGCATGGAAGAAGTGTAAGCTGTATTGCTACAATTTTAAAAGTGATTTAAATCTATCTACCTATGAGAAGAGGCTCCCTGCAAGGGGAGCTTTTTTTATAAGTATCTGCCGCGGGTTTAGCGCAGCGTAACCCGCGGTGTAGCATCATTTAAGCTTCCAGCTTAAATAAATAATTAAATCTAAATCTGAAAATCCATGAGCCGCAATTACAAATTCCACAACCAGGAATTTCTTTATTTTGTAACTTTTACGGTTTACAATGGATAGATGTGTTTACCAGAACAGAATACAGGGATATCTTCGTCGAGAGCCTGAGATATTGCATAAAACACAAAGGTCTTAAATTATATGCCTGGGTAATAATGAGCAATCATGTGCATTTAATTATCGGTACCGCAGATAAACCTATGCAGGATATTTTAAGAGATATCAAAAGGCACACTTCTAAAACCATTATCAAAGCAATTGAGGAAAACTTGCAAGAGAGCAGGCGTGCATGGCTATTGTGGTTCTTTGAACGCGAGGGGCGTAAGAACCCCAGCAATGAACATTTTCAATTTTGGCAGGCGGGTAGCCATCCCGTAGAATTGTTTGGTAACAAGATGATAGATCAAAAGCTTGACTATCTGCATAATAATCCTGTTGTTGCTGGCTGGGTTGATAGGCCGGAGCATTTTCTGTATAGTAGTGCCAGGGGTTATGCAGGTGATAAAGGCTTAATTGATATTGAATTGATGTTTTAAGCTGAAAGCTTAAAACATAGTAAACCACAGGTTACGCTGCGCTAAACCTGCGGCAGTCACAGTAGTTTTTTTCCTGTTTTCGACAAAAAGAATATCTTTATCACCGCATAAAACCGAAAGATAAAAAACTATGGGATCATCAAAAGAGATTGTTACGAATACGTTTGCCGCAGGAGGTATTACCATGAATGGTACTAATCCCTGGGATGTACAGGTACACAATCCTAAATTGTATGATCGCCTGCTTGCCGGTGGCTCATTGGGCTTTGGCGAAGCTTATATGGAAGGCTGGTGGGATTGTGATGCGTTAGACGAATTCTTTTTCCGCGTGCAATATCATCGGGTTGATAAAGCAATTCCCCGCGATTTAAACACCCTTAAATATTTCCTAAAAGCAAAGTTTGGTAACCAGCAAACCAAATCGAAAGCTATGGAAGTTGCTTACAAACATTACGATATTGGTAATGATTTGTTTGAGCATATGCTTGATAAACGCATGATGTATTCTTGCGCCTATTGGGAAAACGCTGAAACTTTAGATGAAGCCCAGGAAGCCAAGCTTGATCTGATCTGTCGCAAATTAAAATTGGAGCCAGGCATGCGTATGCTGGAGATTGGATGTGGTTGGGGTGGTTTTGCCAAATATGCAGCCGAGAAATATGGAGTATCTGTGGTGGGCCTAACTATCTCTAAAGAACAGGCCGCGCTCGCGCGTGAAATCAATAAAGGCTTGCCTGTTGAAATCAGGTTGGAAGATTACAGGGATATTAATGAAAAGTTCGACCGGGTGGTATCCATTGCTATGCTGGAAGCCGTAGGGTATCGTAATTACAGAACCTATATGGAAACGGTCGCCAGGAACTTAACCGACGACGGCATTTTTCTGCTGCATACTATAGGTGGCAATTACTCTACCAAAGTTACCGATCCCTGGATTGATAAATATATTTTCCCTAACGGTATGTTACCATCTGCCGCGCAGCTTTCAACCGCCTGGCAGGGTTTGTTTGTACTTGAAGACTGGCATAACTTCGGCGTATATTACGACCGTACCTGTATGGAGTGGCGTAAAAAATTTGAGCAAAGCTGGCCGCAGCTTAGTGCTAAATACGGCGATACTTTTTATCGCATGTGGCGCTATTACCTCAGTGCCAGCGCAGCATCCTTCCGTTCAAGAAAAAACCATTTATGGCATATTGTTTTAACTAAACCCAAACATTTGGGATTATACAAATCAATAAGATAAAACTACTCTTCAAGTTGCCTTTAAAAATGGCGTAAAAATACGTATTCAATAAACGTGTTTTTACTTATTTGAAAATCAGGTATTTAGATTTACTTTATTTCTATTCAGTAAAATCCTAAATACTTGCCCTATGCTGCCATCATATCTGAAGCGGTCTTCACGCCTTTATATAAAATGCGTCCCCGTTTTATTGCTCTCATTATTATTAAGTAGTTGTTATACAGCCCGCGTTGAAACCAAAGCGCAGGCAGGTTCAGAGGTATCGTACCAAAATGTAAACTTTTTTTTCTGGGGGGCTATTCAAAGCCCTAAGCGCATAGTTACGCCAATATGTGATTCCCTTGGCTCCAATGGTATGGCCGAAGTAACGGTAAAGAATAATTTCGGTTATTCATTGCTTACGGTAGTAACCCTGGGTATCTGGAGCCCTGCGAGAGTTGAGTGGAAATGCGGTAAACCTTGTGCTAAAGAAGGCACCATAAAATAAGCAGCTATGAAAGTTATTAAAACAGGAGTTAGCAGTTGGGAAAACCGGCACGAAACTTTTATTGAACAAATAAAAGATTTGTATGAACTGGGTAATGAAGATAATCTCGACGCGCTTGAGGGTTATAATGATGCCACTAAAGGACTGCAAAACATCATCAAACAAGCGATAGAAACCGATACTCCACTACGATCGTTGGGAGCAGGCTGGTCATGGACAAAAATAGCCACCGTTAAAGATGGTGTAATGCTGGATACCAAGCCCCTTAATACAAGGTTCACTGTTGCTGATACTGCAGTAAACCCAGCCTACACAGGTAATAAAGAGCATTTACTTTTTGCACAAAGCGGCAATGGCATTTGGGAACTTGGCGCTTTCTTGAAAAACAGGGGTTTGTCGCTCAAAACTTCGGGAGCCAGTAACGGGCAAACTATAGCCGGGGCAGTTAGCACAGGAACCCATGGTTCGGCGTTTGATTTTGGCGCCACGCCGGATTTTGTTGTGGGGTTACATATTGTTGTGAGTCCCGACAGGCATATCTGGTTGGAAAGGGCTTCGGCACCGGTGGTGGCACAACGCTTTATAGATTTGTTGCAAACCGAGTTGGTGCAGGATGATGAGCTTTTCAATGCTGCTTTGGTAAGTTTTGGAAGTTTTGGCATTATCCATGGGATGTTGATGGAAACCGAGCCTTTATTTTTATTAGAAACTTATGTACAGCGATTGCCTTATGATACCGAGCTGCAAGGCATGATGGAAACATTGGATTTTAGTAATACTGATAAGCTGCCTTGTGGTAACGAACGCCCGTTTCATTTTTCGGTATTGCTTAACCCGTATGAGCTGGATAAGGGGGCCTTTGTAACCACTATGTATAAGCGGCCATATCGCACCAACTACCAGCCGCCGGTTGATAACGCGGCGGGGATTGGGCCGGGAGATGATGCTGCCAGTTTTATAGGTACTATTACTGATGCAGTGCCCGCCCTGGTTCCTATTGTAGTTACCAAGGTATTAAACACCAGTATGACCACGAATAGTGATCCGCATTTTGGTACGCTTGGCGAAATATTTAGCAACACTACTTTAAGAGGCAAATTGTTAAGTTCTGCCATAGGTTTTCCGGCCGAACTTTCACCAAAGGTTGCCGATCTGATGCTGAAGATCAATAAGGATATCGGGCCTTTCAGCGGCGTGTTTTCGTTCAGGTTTGTTAAGCAAACAAAAGCCACAATGGGCTTTACCAGGTTTGATCATACCTGTATCATGGAACTGGATGCGCCACTGTCCGACAAGTCTTACAACTTTTATACCCAGGTGTGGCTGATGCTTGAGCATGAAAATATCCCCTTTACTTTTCATTGGGGCAAGGCCAATGAAGTTACCCCGGAGCGCGTGCAAAGAATGTATGGCGACGCTGCTACCCGTTGGATCAATGCCCGTAAAACCCTGCTCAACGCCGATTGTCAAAAAGTTTTTACCAATCAAATTACACAGCAATGGGGGCTGGCCTGAAATATCGAAGTTGTTTGAAGGCAGTAATAATATGTTGCCTGTTTTTGTGCTGCGTAACAGCGGAGGTAAAAGCCCAAACTACGGCGCAGATCATCGATGAGATAAAGGCGATAAACAGTAAAGTAATCAATTGGCCTAATAGTAACGGGCAGGGAATGCTGATCTCTAACAAGGCGATGAATATTTTCCTGTCTAACAAAGTGAGTTCTTACCTCTCAGGTAACGAAGATCTCTCTTTATACAAAAACTATGTGAACATCAACGCGGCGGAAGGAATGATTAACATCAATCACAATTTTCATCAGCCGGTGGATAGTGACGATTGGGTGAGATCGTTTGTAATAGTAGGGGCAAGGGTAAATATTGCCAACGCTTATTCAGCAAAAATTGCCAACAGGTATTATGATAATCAGCTGGGTTTTACCATTCAAAAAACATGGATGGGAAAACCCAGAACTTACTATGCCGCTAATGGCAATTTTAAGAAAGAAATGGACGCTGCCCGTGCCTTGATAGTAAATACACTTGCCCAAAACATCAATAAGAAAGCTGAAGAGTTTGAGCAATCGCTCAACGGACTGAAGCAGGATGAAGTACCCGGGCAAAATTTAGCTGACGTTAAAAGCAAACTCCGAAAAGCCTTTTACGCCACGCTTCGGGCAGATTATCTGCAACAGTTTTCCGGGCAGCAGTCGGAACTTTTGGTTAATACGGCCAATTTTAATCTTGTTACAGATAACTGGACAAGTTTAGGCGTTTACATCCCGGTTATACCTCAAAAATTTATGGTGAGTGATGATGTTAACGCGCAGGTTAACAAACATTATAACTATCCGTTCGAATTATTTGTGACCCATACCCGCTTTTGGGAAAGCCCTAAACTTGGGCGGTTCTTTTTAACATTTGCAGGTAAAGGTTTTGTGAATAATGCGGTACAAAGCGGTTCCTTATTTAGTGCCGATGTAACAGGAGCACAGGGACTGGACGGAACAAATACGGTCACCATTAATAAAGGCGACCGTTACATTGGCCAGTATAAAAACTTTATAACCCCGGTTGCGGCGGGTAAGTTGGTGTATATCCCCTCAACATCGCATGTTGGTATTAGTTTCCGCATCGAAAAAAACTGGGGAAGTTATAAGGCGCTTAACTCCATTATAGGAATCCCCATTGTTTTGATCGATAAAAAAGGTGTGCCCGCCATAAACTTTGAAGCGCAGCTGTTACTTCAGGATATGAATAACTTCTTAAAAGATACCCACCTGCCTTATAATAAAACTGCTGTGGGTTTAACAGTTGGGATTCCGTTTAGTAAGATTGTTTATTAAACCGTCTTACCCATCTCTTCCAAAACTGCTCTTTTCAGAGCCATGATATAACCAACATGCAAGCCCTCATGAAAAGGTAGGAAACGGATACCTTCTTCAATATTGCTTAATGTAACGCCGTAGCGGGTGGTCATCGGTTGATAGTTTGCGAAAACGCCTGCATGGTAATCTTCCTCAAGCTTATCAATGGTTGAAATAAGCAGCTCTTTAACCTCGGCAATATCATCGGCATTAATAAAACCCTGGGGTTTGGTTTCGGGGCGATAAGGGGTATAGTATTTGTCTTCAACCACAATAGGCACACCCGCGCGGGTATAGCAAATGCCCTGCTGCCCCGAAATCATGTGCGCCAGGTTCCAGATCAGGTTGTTGACATATCCCGAAGGGATATAGTTAAGTTGTTCGGGAGTAAGTTCTTTAACAACATTAAGTAATGTCAGACGTGGTTTTTTAATAACCTCAAATTCTTGTTTCATTTTATATTGGAAGGGTTAAGGCTTTGCAGCATGCTAAATTATGAAGATTGTGGTATGTTTTTCGTCAAATTATCACATCGCTGCCGCCAACGTTTTATGGCTTATATCTTTTATCATACCTTTGGCAATTCATTTACTCATCCATTTTAATGCAGGATACCTCTTTAAATAGCGCGCCGGTAAAATATAACAAGCCAATAATTTATTTTTTACTGTTGTGGGCTTTGCTAAATGCTGTGCAGGCATTTACGCTCGAGATTCATGCAGATGAAGCTTATTACTGGGTTTACTCGCGTTTTTTAGATTGGGGGTATTACGATCACCCGCCTATGGTGGCCGTTTTTATTAAAGCCGGTTACAGCCTCATGCATAATGAGTTTGGCGTAAGGCTTTTTACGGTGATCAGTACTACGGCATCCCTGTACCTGATGTGGATGATGTTAAAGCGTTATAAGGTTGATGCTGTTAACTTTATACTGGTGGTTTCGGGCATCTTTGTATTCCATATTTACGGTTTTACCACCACTCCTGATGCTCCTTTGCTGTTTTTTACTGTGCTGTTCCTTTATTTTTATCAGCAGTATATTGAAGAGGACAGTTTAAAACTTGCCCTTATACTCGGTGTAGTGATTGCCTGCCTGCTGTATAGCAAGTATCATGGTATTTTACTGGTTGCTTTCACGCTTGCATCTAATATAAAATTACTCAGGCGCGGATCTTTTTATGGGATAGTGCTGCTGGCGCTGGTTTTGTATGCGCCGCATATCCTGTGGCAGGTAAACCACGACTATCCTTCGATAAGCTATCACCTTAGCGAGCGCTCGGCCGATGATTACCAGTTGGACAACACTTATCTATATCCATTGGGGCAGTTGATAATGGCCGGGCCGCTGATTGGCTGGTTTTTGTTTTATAAAGGGTTTACAACCAAAATACAGGATGTTTTCACCCGCACCCTGCTTGTGAACAGCGTGGGCATTTTAGCATTCTTTTTTCTTACTTCCTTTAAAGGCGAAGTACAGCTGCATTGGACGCTGATTGCCTATGTACCACTAAGCATGCTGGTACTTATCAGTTTTGCAAAGCCGGGAGGCAAACCTGCCTGGTTTAATCGTTTGGCTGTTATAAACGCAAGCCTGATTTTGCTTGTCCGCCTTTGTATTATCTGGGGGCCTCCATTCTTGCTAAAGATTGATGCCATGAAAAGCTTTTTTGGCTTTAAGGATTGGGCTCACCAGATCAAACAAAAGGCAGGCAATAATTATGTGATATTTTATGAAGGTTTTCAGGATCCGTCCAAGTACAATTTTTATAATAATACCACTCGCGGGCTGGCCTATGATTCACGCCATTATCGCCGTACGCAGTATGATATCTGGCCTATAGAAGACAGCCTTCAGCATAAAAAAACTTATTATGTACTGGATGTTTGGTTGCCTGGTGTAACAACCGACTCCATTAATGTATTTGCCGGTAAATGGTATGGAGGCTGGGTTGATGATACGCGCACCTATCAGCGGGTTGAATTTGAAACACTTGCCCCTAAAGAAGCCGTTAGTCCGGGGCAAAAAATCGATTTCGATCTTACGGTTAAAAACCCTTATCCATTCGCCATTAATTTCGGCAATAAAGATCAAAAGCATCCTGTATTTTTTGAGGCGTGTTTCTTTAAAAAAACCGATCAGATCACCAATCAAAAGGCAGATGAATCTTTTCATAATATTTCGTTGAAGCCGGGTGAGAGCACGCGTTTTAAATTTAACGTAAAGGTGCCCGATCAACCAGGTAGATATCAACTCATTTTTTCATTGCGTACCGAACCGTTTTTTGGCGGACGTAACAGCAAGAGCATCAACATTACAGTAAAATAATAATCAGCTATGTTTAAACGCATATACCTTTTAGTTCTTTTTTCGATCATAACCACTACCGCCGCACTTGCACAAGGCAGCCTTGATATCCATTTTAACGGTTTAGGTTTCATGGATAACCGCGAGTATAAGGACTTCGTGGCCCGCTCGCGTACCTATTCGGGCGTACGTACCGCACTTGACCTTGGCCTAAACGTTGACAGTCTGAACCACTTTATAGTAGGGGTTAACGGCATTCATGAGTTTGGCGCTAAACCGTATTTTTTAAAAGTGAACCCGGTTGTCTATTACAGTTTCACCGGCAAAAACTGGTTATTCAATGCCGGTGCTTTCCCGCGGGAAGGTTTGCTGGATGATTATCCACGGGCTTTACTGAATGATACTTTACGCTACTACCGCCCCAATGTTGAGGGTTTGCTTACACGTTTCCATAATGATCACTTGACAGAAACTGTTTGGATTGATTGGGTAAGCCGTCAAACGGTTACTGACCGTGAGCAGTTCCTGTTCGGCTTTTCGGGTAAGTACCGCCCAAGCTTAACCGGGCCATTTTATATATCACACTATTTTTTGCTGATGCACGATGCCGGTGCCGAAGTACTGTTGCCTAATGACCATATCCAGGATAATGGCGGCGGACAAATAAGATTAGGTTTAGACTTCAGTCATAAAACCATATTAGATTCGTTATCTATTGAGACTGGTGCCATGACATCATTTGAGCGGGTACGTGGTGTTGATGGTTTCAGGACACCGACCGGCTTCGTAGCTAACGCCTACTTAAGCTGGAAACGTTTTGCCTTGTTTGATGAATTTTACAAGGGCCAGGGCAGTCATATTATTTATGGTGATGCCTTTTTTGAAAAGAAAACCTACAACAGGCTTGATATCATTTACACGCCGTTTTTATACAAGCGTGTAAAAGGACAGTTTATATTGAGCCTGCACCAAACGCCGGGCTACAGCAGCAACCAGGAAGCCTTTAGGGTGACGGTTGACCTGGGCCGCCAGACATTGGTGAGGTTTAAGGATTAGTGAGTGGAGAGTAAGTTGAATAGGTGAATGGTTGCCTGTCTGCTACTACCTCTGAGTTTTTAAAGACAGATCCTGCAAATTTCTGTCTTTGAAAAAAACGCATGTAACGCGTCTCTATAATAAATGTTAACCTTTATAACACACATATATCATCCATGCAATTAAAAAAACAACTATTAATTTTTGTTGTACTGTTGCTTGCGGCACCTGCAAGGCTGCTGGCTCAGGACAACCAGTTTTCGGGTTGGGCGGCTATATTTCATAGCCATAAATTATCCGAACATTGGGGCTATTCGTTTGATGGGCAACTACGCTCACATGATGAAGTAAGTTACCTTAAGCATATCCTGCTTCGCCCGTCGGCTAATTATTATTTTGCCAAGAACAAGGTGGGGGCTTTAGGTTATGCCTACATTGCTACTTACGGCCGTACACCGAGCAACGAAACAACCTTTCGCCCGGAGCACCGGATCTGGCAGCAGTACACGTACACCCATAAACTAACCAAACATGTACAGCTGGCGCATCGCTTACGATTGGAGCAGCGCTTTTTAGGAAACACTGCCGATAATAAAAACGACCGTTATTTCGCCCAGCGTTTCAGGTATTTTGCCCGCGCAGTGATACCGATGAAACCGGATTCGGACGTATTTACAGAAGGTACTTTCCTCGCCCTGCAAAACGAGGCCTTTGTAAACGTGCAAAACAAGAATAAAGTAAACAAACACTTCTTTGATCAAAACCGTGCCTATGTGGCGGTAGGTTACCGTTTCAGCAAAGCATTTGATGCGGAGGCAGGATATCTTAATCAATACATTAAACAAGCTGATGCTTATGTGGTAAACCATGTGGCGCAATTAGCTTTTTATACGAGGTTTTAACCTCATCTAAATTCTCTCCAAGGGAGAGGACAAGAAAATCCCCTCTTGAGAGGGGGCGCGGAGGAATGTGTGGTAGCAGGGGTGTGTTTCTGCGATTGATTTGCAAAAGAGAAACACACCCCTCCACCCCTCTCAAGAGGGGAATCGCGCAGTCCCCGCTTTTTAAAATCTTGCTTACAACAAAAAAACCTTGCCAATATCATTGGCAAGGTTTTTTTGTTAAACGATGATAGGCGATTAAATCATCATTTCTTCGCCTGCGCAATTACCTCGTTATTTAAACGTACATACTCATCCGTTTTCATATCAGTGGCCATTTTCACGCCTTCCTGGGCTGTTGTTATGGCTGCAGCTTTGTCTCCTTTTCTTAATAAGATCCGCGCTTTCCATAGTTTAGGCACAAACGGAGGGAAGTTCTTGTCTTTTTCCAGTTCGGTTGCCCAGGCCAGGGCTTTGTCCATGTCTTTATTGTTGTTGTAGTAATATATCAGCGCTTCGTAGTATGGCTTTTTATCGGTTTTCATAGCCGAATCAATCCGCGCCATTACCTTGGCGTCAATATCGGTTGTCATGTGGATGGTGAAGCCGCTGTGCTCCCACATCATTTGTAAATCGCAGGTTGTTGTTGTTACGTTTGTAAAGGCGAGTGTCATTGTTTCTGTTAAAGTCTTAAGGTGCTCGGTTTTAACTTTGAAACGCAGAAAATCATCAGCTTCCTTATACATATAAGCGCCCCATTGCTTAGGTTGTTTGCTGATGATGATTGTCCACTCGTTTTCGCCGGGGATACTGAACAGGCCGTACTCGCCAGCCGGGATCTTGTTGCCTTCCATGCTTACCTCATCGGTAAATTTAATTACCGTGGCCGAATTAGCACCCGTACGCCAAACAGCTCCGTAAGGTTCCATGCCTCCAAATATTTTACGGCCTCTTACATCCGGACGGGAGTAAACAAGGCTTATTTTGCCGAGGCCAAGGTCCTGAACAATACTTTGGGTTGAGCTGGGTTGAGGGGTTAACTGCGCAAACGTATTCGCGGCAGTAAAGGTCATCATAGCGATGGCGCAGATCAGTAACTTTTTCATGATTTACGGTTTTAATAGTGGTGGAATATAAAACGCTGTGTTATAATTGGTGTGCTATTTTTTATCTGCAGTAAATGTACCCGCGTCAACGTCTTTTAAAAAGGCAATGAGGTTTTTGAAATAGTTCTGCTGATCATCATACATACTCATGTGACTACCATCCGGACACAGATAGGTACGACTGTTAGGTAGTAAATGTCCTTCTTTTTTCATGTCTTCGGGGTTCATTTCATCATGCATGCCGCCTAAAACCAGCGTTGGTACTTTGATATCCTGCAGTTTATCCCAAAATTCCCATCCCTTGAAATTACCGGTTACATGAAACTCGTCAACACCCTGCATTTGGATGTAAATGGTATGATTGGCTTTTTTAAAAGAACGCCAAATTGGTTCGGGCCAGTTTTCTAATGGAATCCGGCAGATTACCTGCGAATACAGCTTGTTCATCAGGAGGTCATTGTATTGCGGCGAGTCGTATTGCTTAAGCTTGTCTAAAGAATCAAACACTGCGATATCCCGTGGAGAGAAAAATTTCTTCTTCAACTCAGCGGCATAGGCAACATAGCCTTTCATACCCGCTGTCATGTTCGATAGCACTGCTCCTTTAACGTGCGATTGGTATTTATGCAAATATTCCATGGCCAGCATGCCGCCCCACGAATGGCCAAGTATATAAAAATTATCCAGGCCTAAACCCTTGCGCACTTCTTCAACCTCTTCAACATAACGCGGAATGCTCCATAATGAAGTATCGGCAGGAGCGTCAGAATTACCACAACCAAGCTGGTCATAATAGTAAATTTCCATTCCTTCCTTCGGCAGGAAATCATCAAAGCATTCCATATAGTCATGCGAAAAACCAGGACCTCCGTGTAGCAACAAAACTTTTATTTTACCGTCGCCAACTTTTTTGGTCCATACATTATACTTTCCGGCAACTTTAATGAGCCTGTTGCCGCCCGTTTTAACTTCGTAAGGCTTGTTTGACGGTTCGGCAGTGGTATCTGCCGCTGGTTTTGATGGATTATTGCATGCACAAACGCAGGCAGCAATCATGATAAAAAATAGCTTTTTCATGTGAGCGATAGGAATGGCTGATTGTTATCTTTTATATAAAGATACTAAGAAGCCGGTTAAATTTTTTTGTTAATAGTGTAAAAAAAAACGCTGTTGCTTTAAACTAAACAATCCCCAAATTACACAATTACCTGTGTAATTTGGGGATTGTTTAGCACATGATCGTGCTTGTATTTAACTTGAAAAGACTGTAGCTACAAGTGAGCTATTGGATTATATCCTCTCAATATCGCCACTACCAGCTTTTGAGCTTGAGATGTTTTTAGCGCCGCCGGTATAATGTACATCGCCCGAACCGCTTACTGAGGCATCAATTTTATTGCTGGCGTTGATGGTGGCATCGCCAGAGCCTGCTATATGAACTTCGGTATTAACTGTGATCAGGTCGCGGGCGGTGAAATCACCTGAGCCCACAACGTTCACTCTCGAATTATCGGCACGGCCCGAAAGCTTCATGTCGCCGGAGCCCGAAATGCTGCTATCCAGGTTTTTAGCATTTACTTTGCCCAGCATATCGCCAGAGCCAACTACTTTTAGTTTTAACGAGGTGGTGGTGATACCCTCTTTAAAATAAACATCGCCCGAACCGGCAACGTTAATACTGGTCATATCTTTAGCCACAACATGAACAATCATTTTACGGTTACGGCCAAAGCTCCAGCTGTCCCAGTTAGTACCTTTCTTACTATAGATCTTCAGTACACCGCCCTGAACCTCGGTAATGATCTTGTCGATCACATCTGAAGGCGCTTCAACTTTTACTGATTCGTTTGAGCCTTGTGTAAAGTAAACATCGAATGAGCCGGCCAGGTCAATAGCGCTAAAGCCCGATAAATGACGGTCTTGTGTGGTTTGATCGGCATGCTTAACAATAGGGTTTACTGGTTTTGCAGTGCTGTATGCTGTAGTTCCTGCTGCCAACACGGCGGCTAATAATATTTTTGAGATCGATTTCATGATGGTTGTTTTAGTTTCGTTTTCAAATTAGACGCCGGTAGGGAGAGGAAAGTTGCACCGGATTTGACTTTTTTTGTGGAGTTGGTTTTGGTGAGTGGTTGATTGGGTTGATTGAGTGAGTGGTTGTTTTGATTAAGTGAGTAGGCGAGTGGTTAAATAGGGTCTGTCAGTCTGAGCCTGTCGAAGACTCGGGCGTGGGGATCCTATGCACTATGCTTCGACGCGCTCAGCATGACACCCTTTTTAATTATGCTATGGGGCGAAAAGCAAAAGACTTACGAAGTTTTTAAAACTTCGTAAGTCTGGGTTCTAAAACTTGTCATTCCGGCAAATCAACTATTTACCCACTCGCCCTCAACCATCAATCAACCTTAATATAATAATTAAAGGTATCTACCTCCACATTGTCCTTAGTTATACCATCAATCTTAACCGGGGTAAACTGGGTGGTTGGTTTAATAAAGATATATCCGCCGCCTTTAACGCGTACCCTTACCGGCATGTTAAAACCTTCGGCATTGGCAATCCATTTAGAGTAAAGCTTACCATCTTTAACCACAAATTGCAGGGTTGGGATATCTTTATAATGCAGGTACTGGTCAAAAACAGGGGCCAGGTTCATGCCTGCCTGTTTGCAGATGTAGCCCACAATATCATCATAAGTAACGGTTTTATGGTAGAAGGTTTTGTTAAGTCCACGGAGGATGCTGCGCCATTTATCATCGTTGTTGATGATGGTGCGCACCATGTTTAACAGGTTGCCGCCTTTATAATACATATCGCCCGAGCCTTCCATGTTTACCCCGTAGGGGCCTACAATAGGTTTATCGTTACGGATGTTTTTGCGGGTGCCGTTCACATATTCCTGCCCGGCTTGTTTGCCGTAATAAGTTTCGATAAACAACGATTCGGAATAATTAGTAAAACTTTCGTGGATCCACATATCGGCCACATCTTTAGAAGTGATGTTATTGCCAAACCACTCGTGCCCACTTTCGTGTACTACAATGAAATCCCATTTCAAGCCCCAGCCGGTACCTGATAAATCGCGACCGAGATAGCCGTTTTTGTAGTGGTTACCATAGGCTGTACCGCTTTGGTGTTCCATTCCCAGGTGCGGGGTTTCAACCAGCTTGTAACCATCTTCATAAAAAGGATAGGGGCCAAACCAGTATTCGAACGATTTGAGCATTCGCGGCGCGTCAAGTTCCCATTGCTTTTTTGCCTTATCAACATTATAGCTTAATGGCCAGTAATCAAGCGTTAGCGGGCCTTTTTCGCCCTGATATGTGCCTTCAAAGTGGGTGTAATCACCAATATTAGCTTCTATGTCATAATTGTTAATAGGGTTAGCCACAAACCAATCGAACCGGGTGTAGCCGTTGTTCAGGTCGGTTACTTTGCGTAGCCTGCCGTTTGAAACATCTTTTAAACCATTAGGTGCGCTGATACTGATCAGGGCACTGTCCACCTCGTCATACTGATGATCTTTAGTCGGCCACCAAATGCTGGCGCCGATACCCTGACAGGCAGTTGCTACCCATGGTTTGCCTAAGGAATCGGTAGTGTAAACTACGCCGCCATCCCATGGAGCATGTTTGGCAATGGTTGGGTTACCGGAATAATAAACGGTAAACTCATCCTTGCTGCCTTTTTTTATACCTTTTGGAAAGGTTACAAACACGGCATTAAACTCGCGGGAGAAAGGTATTTCGGCTCCCTCGTAAACTACCTTCTCTATTTTTAAATTGGCAAACAGATCGAACTGGAGTTTGCTGAAGTTTTGAGTAGCAGTGAATTTAAACAGGTTGCTGCCGCTGATGAATTTTTTATCGATATCAAACTTCACATCAAGGTGATAATAGTTGATATCGTAGCAGGTACGCAGCGGAGTTAAGCTGCCCCGAAGCGAATCGGCACGGGTAAACGTTTCCTTATTGGTGCCTAATTGCGCCTGGGCTGTTGCCGCACCGGTTATTGTTAGCCATAAAGCAATTGCACAAATATTTAAGAACTTATTTTTCATTTATCTGGGGATTAATCCATGAGCGAACCCACGTAGTAGTTTAAATAATCAATTTCGATATTGTCTTTAGTAGCACCTGCGATTTCAACAGGACTCAGCTGTCTTGTAGGGGTAATGAATTTATATTCGCCGCCCTTTACGCGCACCCTGATGGGCATGTTGAAATCTTTAGCTTCGGCAATCCAGCGGCAGTAAAGCTTGTTTTCGTGACTGGTAAATTCAAGAACAGGAAGACTGCGGTAATGCAGGTACTGATCAAATATGGCCGAAAAGTTCATGCCCGATTGCGCATTGATGAAACCTACCACATCATCATAAGTAACCGTTTTATGGTAAAAAGTTTTGTTAAGCCCGCGCAGGATGCCACGCCATTTTTCATCATCGTTAATAATCGTACGGATCATATTAAGAAAAACAGCGCCCTTGGAATACATATCGCCCGAGCCTTCTTTGTTCACATTATAAACGCCAACTATCGGGCTGTCATTATTGATAGTAAGTCTTAAGCCGTAGTTATAATCCAGCCCTGCTTTTTTGCCCCAGTTATCCTCTATAAAAAGCGACTCGGAGTAGCAGGTAAAACTTTCATGGACCCACATATCGGCAAGATCTTTACCGGTAATGTTATTGCCAAACCATTCGTGCCCGCTTTCGTGTACAATGATATAATCCCATTTAGTACCCCATCCTGTGCCTGACATATCATAACCGAGGTAGCCATTTAAAAAACGGTTGCCGTAGGCCGTGGCGCTTTGATGCTCCATACCTAAGTGAGGTGTTTCAACCAGTTTGTAACCATCTTCATAAAAAGGGTAGGGGCCAAACCAGTGTTCAAATGCCTTCAGCATAGGTTTTACGTTGGCGGGGAAGTGCTTTTTTGCTTTTTCGAGGCTGGTTGGCAATACCCAGTAATCGAGGCTGAGTTTACCTTTTTCGCCCATGTAGGTATCTTCAAAATGTACATAATCGGCAATGTTGGCAACTACGTCATAATTATTAATGGGGTTGGCCACAAACCAATCGAACCGCGTGTACCCATCTTTAAGCTGGGTTACTTTACGCAGGCGACCGTTAGAAACATCTTTTAAACCTTTAGGCACACTGATGCTGATCATCATGCTGTCAACCTCATCGCTCAGGTGATCTTTAGTAGGCCACCAGATGCTGGCGCCTATGCCTTCGCAGGCTGTGGCTACAAATGGTTTACCTAACGAGTCTTTTTTGAAGACCACCCCTCCATCCCAGGGAGCGTTTACAGCTATTGTTGGGTTGCCCGAATAATAAACGGTAAACTCATCTTTACTGCCTTTAGTTATCGTTTGAGGGAAAGTAACAAATGCTGCATTACCATCGCGGGTAAAGGCAACCTCTTTACCTTTGTAAACAACCTTTTCAATTTTCAGGTTAGCAAACAGATCGAACTGGAGTTTGGTAAAATCCTGCGTGGCGGTAAATTTAAATTGATTACTGCCGCTGATGAATTTTTTATCGATATCAAATTTCACATCAAGGTGATAGTAATTGATGTCATAACAGGTGCGCAAAGGTGTGAGCATACCACGAAGCGAATCGGCATGGGTAAACTGCTCTTTTTCTTTCAATAGTTGTGCCTTTGCCTGCTGGTTAATTATTGCAGTGCTTAGTAAGGTAAGCGCTGCGAGATATAGTTGTTTTATTTTCATGTACTTAATTGTAACAGGTTAAAAGGTATCCATGATGTTTTTCTGCCAGGTATCGGCAGCATATTTCCGGAAAGCAGTTGGGGCGGCTTTAAAAGCTGCATCAAAAATATAAGTGCCACCTCCATAATCTTTACCAGATATTTTTACTTTGTTAGTGCCTCGAACGGCGTATTTTTTATCTCCCTCGTGCATAATAATTTTCATATCACAGGGACTTACATCACTACGGCAAACGGTACGATAAACCAACCATACTTCGGCTACGCCATTATTATCTGCGTCCGTAACTGTAAATGCTCCCGGAACATAATTTGCCGTTATATCAAAGGGACAATCAGCAACAAAATCATAAGTCTGCCAGCTCAGCTTAAACTGATCGGTACCCGTAATATTGTAATGGTAGGCATATAAAGCGGCATCGCGGCCGTCACTGTTTTCGCTGTTTTTTGCTTTGGTCTCCCCGGTTTCTGTGGTGATTACTATATGCTCGCCGGTTTTATCAGTGTATTTAACTGCGTCAATAATATGCCCCTTGTAACTAATGGATTTGGGAATATCAGCTTTGCTAAGTTTAAGTACTTTAATTTGAGCAAATGTGGCCTGCGCGATGAAGAGCGATATTATGAAAAACGGTAGTTTCATATTGCATTTATTATTTCCCGGTTTTGTGATGCCGTGTATATTTACTAAATATGTTAATGTATTCTGTATCAAAAGCAACCCTGGTAATTGATTGATAGTCGATGCTGGTTGGCGAATCGTCAAAGAAACCTTCAATATCGAAATCAGTGATATAAACGTATTTTTTGCCTGCTTTTGTTATGGGGCCAATAGTAAAAGTATCGATATCCTCTGCCTCACATTCCGTTATTACACTTAGGCCGAGCGTTTTTAGCGATTTGAAAACTGAATGCCAATCATCGAGATCGACCTGGTATTTTATCCCAACTTTTTCAATAGCTTTTTCCCATCGCATCATTTTATCAAAGTATTTATCTCCTTTGTTAAAACGTACTTTTTTTATCTGATCGATACGTATTATCGCATAACCTGCAAGTCTAAAGTCATCGGTTTCATTAAGCAGGAGTAACTTATCCGAAAAGCCAAGAATGTAACCGTTTCGCAGTTGAATTTTATTCTCCGAAACTTTACTGTAAATCCTTACCCGGTGATTTGCTTCTTTATGACTTCTTAATTTTTCTAACATTTACATGAAAGTTATGAATTTAATATTGTTTAAAGATTGCCCGGCGGATAGTTCAAGATGGTTGATGGCAAATTAAGGTTGAAAGTAAAAGGAAGCCATAACTAACCTCTTATCTCCAACCTCTAATCTCTAAATAACTACTTCAAAACCTGCACATCAATAAAACTATCGTTATAAACTGTTTCGGTAGCCTTGATGTAATCACTTTCATCAGCCTTATATGGGTTCTCCAGATATTTTTGTGGATTACGAGCCACTATCGGGAACCAGGTGCTTTGTACCTGGATCATGATGCGGTGACCTTTTTTGAAAGTATGCAGTACATCCTGCAGGCGAAAGTTCAAATCTGTTTTCTGATTAGCTACCAATGCCTCTGGTTTTTCAAAGCTGTTACGGAAACGTGCCGGCATCACCTCCGAACGTACCATTTGCCAGTAATTGCTCAGGATGATGTTTTTGTTGGGCATGTATGGATTGTTCGGTTCGTCGGCCGGATAAACGTCAATCAGCTTCACAACAAAATCGGCATCGGTACCTGTGGTTGCAATTTTAAGGTGTGCCATGATCTCGCCGCCAAGGGCTACGTCATCATTTAATACTTCGCTCTGGTAAACCAGTACATCCGGGCGGCGACCGGCAAAGCGCTGATCTTCGCTCATGTAATTGTGCGGTGTAAAGCCCATGGTGGTTGTATTATCCTCAGTATAAGGAACCGGTTTAAGCGGGTCGCTTACAAATGAAACCGAACCGGGAGATGCGGCTTGGGTGGTTGACAGTTTGCCATCGGCACCTAAAAACATTTTTTCGTGTACAGCATTTGGGGCGGGCCATTTATCAAATGTTGCCCATTCCTTTTTACCGGTATTAAACATGTAGGCATTTGGCAGACCAGAGTTTTTATCGCCATTACCTTTCAGGAAGTGGTTAAAGAATTTAGCCTCGATATTTTTTTGGTAGAAGGTAGCCACGCTATCGCCAAAGTAAACATTGCTGTGCATGGTATGCCCGGTTTCGCGCGACCAGCGGCCGTGGCCAAATGGCCCCATCACAATGGTATTGTAAGCGTTCGGATCGGTTTTGTTAATGGTTTTATAAATAGCCAGCGGACCGGTTAAGTCTTCGGCATCAAACCAGCCACCTACCAGCATTACGGCAGGTTTTACTTTGCCATAGTGTTTCAGCAGGCCGCGTTTTTGCCAAAACTCATCGTAATTAGGATGATTAATGGTTTCCTGCCAAAAGAAATTATCCTTGTAAAATTTATCGGCGTTTTTAAGCGGGCCCAAATCTAACAGGTATTGATAACCATCTTTGCTGTCGGGTTTAATCATGGTGTACCAGGCTTTGCTGGTTGTATCGGTTTTTTGCACACCAAATACGGGGAAGGTGAAAAAGTAGCCCTCAATAAAAGCACCATTATGGTGGAAATCGTCAAAAAAGAAATCGGAGATAGGTGCCTGCGGTGATGAGGCCTTTAGCGCCGGGTGGTTTGAAAGGATGCCCGCAGCGGTGTAAAATCCCGGGTAAGAGATGCCATACTGCCCAACTTTGCCATTGTTATTGGCTACGTTTTTAACCAGCCAGTCGATAGTGTCATACGTATCAGAACCTTCGTCAACATCTTTTTTGCTTTTTTTGTTGTCGATAACCGGGGTCATATTGGTCCAGGTGCCTTCGCTTTTCCAGCGGCCGCGTACGTCCTGGTAAATAAAAATATAGCCTTCTTTCATCATAATTTCAGATGGGCCAAGCCTTGCGGGGTATTTGTCCTCGCCGTAAGGGGCAATGCTGTAGCAGGTACGCTGCATCATCATCGGGTACTTATTTTGAGGCGAAGCATCCTTTGGAGTATAAATAGAGGTGAACAGTTTTACACCATCGCGCATGGTGATGTACACATCTTTTTTGGTAAAATGCTCCTTTACATAATTGCTTTGAGCATTAACGCTGGTGTATAGCAATACCAGCACAAAAAATAAGTTAGTTTTCTTCATGAGATCAGTCGTGTTAAATTGGGCTAATTTAATAAACAGTTCAGGATAAACCGATTTATCAACGGTTCTGTTACAAAACGGGATAAAATACAGGGTGTTTAGGGTAATTTGTTAAAGGTGAGAGAGAAGCTTGGAAGGCACGGAACAGGAAACGAATAAACTTGTCTATAACAGGAAATGTGTTAGGGATGGTAGCGAGCACCTTTTGACACCCTTTAATTATATTATATATTGCGTCTTTAAATCCTAAGACCATGCGCAAGTTTACTAAAGCCAATCTTGAGATCAGGCGTTTAAGTGTTACCGATATTTTGTGGCTATTTGTATACTTAGTTTTGGTTTCTTTCTCGTTATATTTTAATTTTTTAAAAGATAAAATGTCTTTTTTGATGGTATTGCTTACCTCGGCATTTTTTGCATTTATAATTCTTACTACTCCGTTTGGCTTGCGGTTCAGGAGCATTTATTTTTCCATTATATGGATGGTTTTTAGTTTGCTGTTTATGCTAAATATGGTGTCCGAAGCATTCGAACCTTTTCTTCTCTTTGTGCTGTACCATGTGATAAGATTGATTTTTTGGCGAACCTATGATAGGGAATTTATTCCTTTTACTGTTGCTAAAGGTCACATGTACCGTTATGTAAGTAAGATAGAGCATAAGGGCGGCACTGACATTGATAAATATTATATGAAACTGCTTGGGGTTGGAGGCCTGGTAATTACAATATTATGCTTTGTAAGGCTTATTGGGTAAGGTAGTGGTGATATCCTTTTATTTTGACTCATAAGCTATATATTATTACCTAATTACGCTTAACTTTGCCCTCCATAAAATACACACTACTATGCAATATGATGTTATAGTTATAGGTTCGGGCCCCGGTGGTTATGTAGCCGCTATCCGCTGCGCCCAGCTGGGTTTAAAAACCGCAATTGTTGAAAAGTATAACACCCTTGGTGGTACCTGCCTTAACGTAGGCTGTATCCCGTCAAAGGCGCTGTTGGATTCGTCTGAACATTACCACAATGCTGCCCATGCTTTTAAAACACATGGCATCAACCTGAAAGATCTTTCGATAGATTTTGGACAGATGATCAAACGCAAGCAGGAAGTTGTTGATGCCAATACCAGCGGTATCAGCTACCTGATGAAGAAAAATAAGATCGACACTCACTTTGGTGTAGGATCATTTAAAGATAAAAATACCATCATCGTTAAAAAGAGCGATGGTACTGTTACTGAGATCACCGGTAAAAATGTGATCATTGCTACAGGTTCAAAACCATCGGCACTGCCATTTTTGCCTATTGATAAAAAACGCATTATCACTTCAACCGAGGCTTTAAGCCTGAGCGAAGTGCCTAAACACCTGGTATTGATCGGTGGCGGCGTTATTGGTTTGGAGCTGGGGTCGGTTTATGCCCGTTTGGGTGCCAAAGTATCTGTAATTGAATTTATGGACGGCATTATCCCAACTATGGATAAAGGCCTTGGTCGCGAATTGCAGAAAGTATTGACCAAACTGGGTATGGAATTTTACCTGGGCCATAAAGTTACCGGCGCTGCTGTAAAAGGCAAAGAAGTAACCGTTAGTTTTGATACCCCTAAAGGCGAAAAGAAAGAATTGAAAGGCGATTACTGCCTGGTAGCTGTTGGCCGTATTGCTTATACCGATGGTTTAGGCTTGGAAAATATCGGAATTACTGTTGAAGAACGTGGCCGTAAAATCACGGTTGACGAGCACCTGGAAACCAAAGTTAAAGGTGTATACGCTATTGGCGATGTGATCAAAGGAGCTATGCTTGCCCACAAAGCCGAAGATGAAGGTACATTGGTTGCTGAAATTATTGCAGGCCAAAAACCGCATATTGACTACAACCTGATCCCGGGAGTAGTTTATACCTGGCCGGAAGTTGCTGCTGTTGGTCAAACAGAAGAGCAATTGAAAGCTGCAGGTGTTAAATATAAAACAGGTTCGTTCCCGTTCAAAGCCAGCGGCCGTGCCCGTGCCAGCGGTGACCTTGATGGTTTCGTAAAAGTATTGGCCGATGCCACTACCGATGAAATTTTAGGTGTACACATGATTGGTCCGCGTGCTGCCGATATGATAGCCGAGGCTGTTGTAGCTATGGAGTACCGCGCAAGTGCCGAAGATATTTCGCGCATGAGCCATGCCCACCCAACCTATACCGAAGCCATGCGTGAAGCATGTTTAGCAGCTACTGAAAACAGGGCGATACATATTTAATAATCTCGGATTTCGGATTTTCGATTTCGGATTTTTAATTTGAAATATTTAAAAGCGGTTATCATTTGATAGCCGCTTTTTTAGTTTAAGTTAGTGGTAAATACTTCTGTTATGAAAGTGATAACCTATTCCTTATTCGCATTTTTAATTTTGATCGGCTTCACGGTTAATGGGCAAACTAAAAAAATCAAGTCGATACCGGATATTGATGTTTATGATATCAACGGAAAGCATACTACACTAAAAAAATTGGGGCAAAACAAAGTGCTGTTTATTGATTGCTGGTTTGTGCCGTGCCCGCCTTGTTTTCGTGAAATGGGGATGCTGCACAAGCTTTACGCTAAGTATAAAGACAACCCCAATTTTAATTTCATAACACTATGCCAAACCGATAGCGGGATAGTTAAGCGGTTTATTGCGCAGGATAAATCGATAGATAATTTTGTTAGAATGTATAAGGATTTTAGCAAGCGGCAGGATTTTAAATTACCTGTTTACTTTATACCCGGTTGCAATGAAAAAATTTATACGGGTAAAACTTTAGCTAAATATACGCCTGATGATAAAACCAAATGTCCCGACAGGCAGTTTGGTTTTAGGGGATATCCAACAGTTATTATCTTCAATAAGAAAGGAAAGCTGATTTTCAAGAAGACCGGATATGGTGATCATGAAGATGAAAATAACCTAAAAATGGAAAACCTGATAGTGCAGAACATTGCCGCTAAATGATATGAAAATATTAGCATATATAGTTATTGTGCTATCAACGATTGCATTGATGGAACTCATCTCCTGGGCTATGCATAAATACCTTTTCCACGGGCCGTTGTGGTTTATCCACAAAACACACCATCAGCAAAGGCACGGCTGGTTTGAATTGAACGACCTGTTCAGCATAGGCTTCGCGACTTTTGCTTTATGGCTGATGTGGATAGGGCATTTAAGTTTAGATTATCGTTTTTGGATCGGGGCTGGCATCAGTATTTACGGGATCATCTATTTCGTTTTTCACGATTGGTTTATCCATAACCGCTTTAAAGCTTTTAAAAGCGATAACCGCTACCTGGCGGGGATCCGCAGGGCGCATAAGATCCATCATAAATCAACGGAGAAATATCCATCAGAAGAGTTTGGGTTATTGGTAGTGAGCAGGAAATGGTTTAAGAAGCAATTAAAGGAGAATTTAGATCCTAAGTAATAGGAGTTACATTTACCAAATCCCCATCATCAAAGCCCACAGAAACAAAAAGCGATTGCCTGTACTTTAGAAAGTTTTCTTTTTTTAGCCTGAAATTAATTATATCACTTATAGCTAACGATGTATAAGCCAGTGGTAATATCCAATCCGTAAAAGCATAGTTCTCCTGATCGGATTTAAGTAGATCGTCAACTAAATTCAATATATCGGGAATAACATATTTGTGTTGTGGATCATAAACAGGCTCTACAGCCCATTCGGCGTCGTCGGGGGCGTAATTTTCAGATCCGGTTAGATAAATGGCATAAGCTTCTTTTTCTGTTCCGTTATCATCTTCGTTTAGGATCTTGATTATTCCTATCCAAATAGCTGATACATTTTCGGGTAAAGGAGATTGTGTAACAAGGCGCTCCATCCATAAGGCCAGCCCGACTTGGTTGGCTTCAATATCAATTTGTTTTAGCTTGTCCCAATAGTCAACTTTTATTAATTCCGAACAGGAAATGATGATTTTATCCCATGAATCCCTAAGTGGCAAACTTAAATTGATTGTAGAAATGAGATTATTCCAGGCCGCATCATGAATGGTTGACATATTAATAGTATAAGGTTTTGATTTTTTATCGAAGATAATACTTGTACAATAAAATTATAAATCTTAAAGATTTCTCGTACTATCTTTGCCAAACATCTATGAACATCCTCATCGTAAACAATACCCCAATCCCGGCAACTAAATACGGCGGTACCGAGCGTATTATCTGGTGGCTTGGCCGCGAGTTAAACCGCCTTGGTCACAAAATCACTTACCTGGTAGGCGAGGGATCAAGCTGTCCGTTTGCAAAGGTGTTAACTTATGATCCAACTAAAGATTTGGATCAACAGGTGCCCGATGATATAGATGTGGTACACTTCCAGTTCCAGGTGAGTGGTTTTACTAAAAAGCCTTATATAGTTACTGTGCATAATAACCCGGGTGGGGCACAATTGGATCTTAATTCGGTATTTGTATCGGCCAATCATGCGCAAAGGCATGGCTCAACGGTGTTTGTGCATAATGCGATTGATACAGCCGATTACCAAATTCCCGATCTGAATAATAAACGTATCCACACCCACTTCCTTGCTAAAGCAGCCTGGCGGATCAAAAACGTAAAAGGTGCTATTGATGTAGCTACGATGAGCGGTAATAAATTGGTAGTGCTCGGCGGTACCCGGCTTAACTTAAAAATGGGTTTGCGTTTTACACCCAATTTAAATGTGCGTTTTAAGGGAATGGTTGGGGATGAAGCAAAATCGATAGTGATGAACAGCTCGAAGGCTTTGATTTTCCCTGTATTGTGGCACGAACCATTCGGGATAGCCATTATTGAAAGTCTTTATTTCGGATGCCCGGTTTTCGGCACTCCTTACGGATCATTACCCGAACTGGTACCCGCAGAGGTTGGCTTGCTTTCGGCAAGTAAAACTGAATTAGCCGCCGGACTCAGAAACGTTGAAAGTTTTAACAAACATTACTGTCACCAGTACGCGGCCGATAACTTTAATATCGCTAAAATGGCTGCCGAATACATTGTATTGTATGAGCGCATTTTGAATGGGGAAACTCTAAACTCCGCCAAGCCTGAGTTGATCAATAACGATCAGCCCAAATACCTGCCGTGGAATAATTAAAATTCAGCTATTTTTGAGCATAAATATTTTTAGTGGATAGTACAGCAGCTTCAATTTTTTCATCGCAAAAACGGCCTTATTTTATTGTGCTGTTATTGGCTATCGTGCTTAATGTAGCCGGTATCGGCATCAAATTTTTTACCGATGATGGGGCTTTGTATTCGGCCCTCGCGCGCAGCATGGCGCAAAGCAATAACTTTACCGACCTGTTATATCATGGTGCCGACTGGCTGGATAAGCCGCATTTCCCTTTCTGGATTATTGCTATCAGTTTTAAGATTTTTGGCATCAATACTATAGCCTATAAGCTACCTGCCTTGTTATTCTTTTTCATGTCGGTGGTGTACACTTACAAGCTTGCCAAAAAGTTTTATGGCGATGAAACAGCTCTTATCGCTATCCTGATATTGCTTACAGCCCAACACAGCGTAATGTCAAATACCGACGTACGTGCCGAGCCTTATATTATGGGCCTGCTTATGGGGGCTGTTTACCATTTTTATAAAGTAAAAGAGCATACCAGCATTGCCGATATACTACTGGCTTCCATATTTACTGCCTGTGCGGTAATGACCAAAGGTATCTACCTGCTTATCCCGATAGGCGCTTCTATTATTGGAGATTATTTATTTAAGGGGAATATTAAAGGCGTTTTCCACTGGAAATGGCTGCTCTCATTTATATTGGTCGTGATATTTACCTTGCCCGAAATCTATTCGGTATACACGCAGTTTGATCTTCACCCCGAAAAAGTTGTTTTTGGCCGCACCGGAATTTCCGGGATCCACTGGTTTTTATGGGATAGCCAGTTCGGGCGTTTCAACAATAACGGATACATTACCAATACCCACGGCGATAAGCTGTTTTTTGTGCACACGCTGCTTTGGGCCTTTGCGCCATGGGCTATTCTCTTGTTTTATGCGCTTTACGCTACCATCAGGAAAATGGTTAAACGTATTGCCCAGCCCGAATATCTGTGTATCTCAGGCGGGGTATTGCTGTTGCTGATCTTTTCACTTTCCAAATTTCAGCTGCCATTTTATACCAATATCCTGTTCCCGTTTTTTGCTATTATAACGGCTGTTTTTATTAGTTCATTAAAAGTTGATGCAGAATTTAAGTTTTTCAAGATCGCTCAATACATTATTACATCTCTTTTATTGGTTGCTGTTATAGCGCTTAACTTCGTTTTCGCACCGGAGTGCTGGCCCGTATTTACCGTATTGATTATCGGGTTTATTGGCTTGGCTATTTACATTTATAAAAAGCCGACGCAAGTTTACCAGCCGGTATTTTTATTTACCTGTGCCGTATCGGTTTTGGTGAATGCTTACCTTATAACCGTTGCTTATCCTATTATTGTTGACTACCGGGGGGATCTTTCAGCTGCCGAATATCTTAATCAGAACTACCCGCAGCAAAAAGTAAGCGCTGCGGTTTTGTCAAATACTTTCGATTTTTATTACAAAGGGCAGATAACTTATACCAACCTTGATGCCATACTGAAAACAGACAGCCTGAAAAGCCGAATCATTGTAGCCGATGAAAAGGCTATAGCTGAATTAAATGCAAAGGAAATTACCTATAAAACGGTCAAAGCATTTCAGGATTTTCCTCATGAAAACCTGAGTTTGCCTTTCATCATCAAAAAGAAGAGAGCCACTACTTTGGATCAGTTTTATTTGATTAAGATCAGGTAGAGAGGTGTTAGCTATAAACCGACAAATGTAATGATGTTGTTGAGGTATTGTTTTGATGGACTGTGTGACGGCCGCGTTAGGGATAGGAGCGGAAAGCCCGGAGCGTGCATGTGCCACTGTGCGCCAGGAAAGCGAGGACTTGCAGCGGATAGCCCGGCCCGTTAGCTAACGGGAACGCCCATATTTTAAATAAAAAGAACAAGCAATTTACTTACAATTACGTCATTATAAAGAACAAAGACAACGCCCTAAGGAAGCTCATTAATGCTTAAAATATAATTTAATCATTAATAATCTTAAACTATACAGAGCGGCCCTGTAAGTAGGGGATTGCTTCGTACCTCGCAATGACGCCTTTTAAACTAACAGTAAGGATTATTTCTGCAACGTTTGGTACTTATTCCCATTAGCGGGATCGAGCTGTAAAAACAGGTTCATGGCAGTCAGGCGTTCCTGATTATCTGCCTTGCTGTAAATAGAAACCAGTTCGTCGCTTTTTGCAGTATAAAATATAAGCGGAAGCATTGCGCCCACACGCTGACGATCTATCTGCTGCAATAAGGGTAACAGTGCATCAATAGCTTTGCGGCCTTTGCTTACATTGTCAGACATGATATCAAGGCCGTTGCGGTGATAGTCATACAAAAAGCTGCGTAGCGGGTTATATAATTTATTATTCAGGTTTTCGGATAGCCAGTAGCGGTTCACATTACCGTCGAAAGCCTTCCACCCGCTGTATGATGACGTTTGCGCGTTGGTTACAATGGTTTGCGCTGCCAGAAAATAAGGCGTGCCCCCAAATTTAGAAAAGCTGTCATAATCAAGCCCTACAATAATGTTGGCGTAAAAAGCCATGATAGAACTCAGGTTGCCCTGAAAGTTTTGATCGGTATAATCGATAGTCTGGCCTTCGGTATAACTAAAGTTGATGTCTTTATCATTAAGGTTTAACAGGGTAGAGGTATAAGACGAGCCATATACCGGTCTTGACGACTGAACTTGCAGTTCGCCGGTAAAATTGCTGCTGCCATCCCAGTTGGTAACGTTCAACACAAAATTGCAATCTATCCTTTCCTGTGGCAAAATAGGGTCGGCGCTCCACTTGCGACCGTTCAGAAAGTCCTTCATCGCAGTTTCCAGGGTTTGGAAAACGCGTTTATTGGCAACCTGTATCTTGGGCGATAAAACCTGCACACGGGCATTCAGGTCCTGGGCCATAGCCTGGCCACAAACAATCATCAGTACCGTGTAAAGCAGCAGTTTTTTCATCCGTTTATCATTTGGGCAACTTTATCGCAAATATCGCGGGCTACAGCTTCCTTAGTTTTTAACTCGAAAGAGGTTTGTTTAAGCTCCCGATCAATTATGGTTATTTTATTGGTATCGCCCGCAAAACCGGCACCCGCGTCATTGAGCGAATTTAGTACAATAAAATCAAGATTTTTCTTTTGCAGCTTGGTTATTGCGTTCATTTCCTCATCGTTGGTTTCCAGGGCAAAACCAACCAATATCTGCCCTGCGCCTTTTGCCTCTCCCAGGGTTTTTAATATATCGGTGGTTTTCTTCAGTTCGATGGTTAAACCGCCATCCTGTTTCTTGATCTTTTGAGTGGCCACATCTGCCGGGGTATAATCGGCTACCGCAGCGCTCATAATGCAGGCTTTTACATCGCTGTAAACAGACAGACAAGCTTCAAGCATTTGTGCTGCCGAAGTAACATTTACCCGTTTTATGTTTTGTTGTTTACTTGTTTGAGCGGTAGGCCCTGTCACCAAAGTAACATCGGCCCCCATCGATGCCAATACATCCGCGATAGCGAACCCCATTTTACCCGATGAATGATTGCCGATGAACCTCACCGGGTCTATGGCTTCATAGGTTGGTCCGGCAGTTACCAGTATTTTATGACCGGTTAAAAGGAATTTTTTTTTTGATTCGGCTTCCAAAAAGGCAACAATCTCTTCAGGTTCGGCCATCCGGCCTTCGCCGTGCAGACCACTTGCCAGTTCGCCGTTTCCCGGCGGGATCATAATGTTACCGAACGACTGCAACCTACTTACATTTTGACGTGTAGCAGGATGTAACCACATATCCAGGTCCATTGCAGGAGCAAAATAAACGGGGCACTTGGCCGATAGGTATACTGCGCTAAGCAAATTGTCGCAGAGGCCATTAGCCATTTTTGCAAGGGTATTCGCAGTTGCAGGGGCTATGATCAGCATATCGGCCCAAAGCCCAAGTTCAACATGGTTGTTCCATTCGCCGGTATCTGCCTTAAAATAATCAACCAGCGTCGGGTTTTTTGATAGCGTTGAAAGTGTAAGCGGTGTAATAAAATGCGTTGCATCGGTAGTCATCACTACTTTAACGTTGGCTCCCGCCTTAACAAGCAGTCTTACCAGTAGTGCCGACTTGTAGGCAGCAATACTGCCGCAAACTCCCAAAACAATGTTTTTGTCTTTAAGCATAAGCTCGGATCCGCCTATCGGCGAAAGAATAAATATAGGCTAAAATAGAAAAAACTCCCGAGAGGGGAGTTTTTCACAATATAAATAAATTTCCAAAACTCCCCTTTTAGGGGGCCGGGAGACTAAACTTCTTTAGTTGGATTACGATAGTAAACTTTACCGTCTAAAAATTCCTGAACCGCAACTAATGATGGTTTAGGTAATTTTTCGTAATATTTTGAAATTTCAATTTGCTCACGGTTTTCAAACACTTCTTCAAGGTTATCATTTGATGATGCAAACTCAGAAAGTTTCTGGTGAAGTTCTTCTTTAATGTTGTTTGATATCTGGTTCGCTCTTTTTGACATAATCACAAGCGATTCATAGATATTGTCTGTTTTGGTATCCAGCTCGCGTAAATCGCGGGTTACAGTGCTGCTGGCTGCTGCTGGTTTATTACTGTTGTTAGCTGTCATATCTTAATTTAAACTCTTTAATATATCTTAATTAATATGGTATTTTTTGCGGCTGATTTTTTTCAGACGGCGCTGTTGTTGTTACAGTATCTTTAGATGCAAGTTTTTTTGCAAGTTTTGAGTTTGTAGTAGCTTCGGCAATAAGGCGTTGAGCTTGTTTAATACCTTGTTGGCTGTCTTTTACATAAGTTTGCGTTTCGTGCAGGTATTTGCTGTTTGGATATTTTTCAGCAAACTGGTCGGCATAGGCTATAGCCTGGTTAAAACGTTCTTCCTGTTTGGTTTCAAAACTATGGTAGGCATACTGATATTGTGCTTTAACAATAAGGTACTCCATTTCCTCTCCGTATTTGGTATCTGGATAATCGCGCAACGCGTTGTTGAACGCAATCACCGCCGATTGATAGTCACTGATAGTTAAATAAAGTTTGGCATTGGCATAAGCTTTAGTTTCCAGTTTATCGCGCAGGTTCTGGATCAGCTTGCTGGCCTCGGCTACACGGTCGCTTTTTGGATAAAGGTTAATAAACAACTGCAAAGCGTCAATAGCTTTTAACGTGTTATCCTGATCTAGCGAGTATATTGGTGAATCAAGGTAGTAGCAATAAGCTGAAAAGAACCTACATTCCTCGGCCCTTGGGCTTGAAGGATAAGTATCGGCAAATGTTTTAAAGTGATACCTGGCCGATGTATAGTCTTTTTGTTTGTAGTACGTGAACGCGTAATAGTAAAAAAGATCCTCGGCACCTTCACGACCGCGGTAACGTTCAACCAGCACCTCAAATAAACCTAAAGCTTTGTTATAGTCCTTTTTGTTATAGTACTTAATAGCTTCCTGGTATTTTTTGGCGTAATCGTTACTGGCTTTTAACTTTTCGTATTTGCTTTTACAACTGCCAAGCGTAATAATTACGATAGCTAAAACACTGGCTAATAACGTTAGTTGCTTTTTAAACATTCTGCAAAGATAGTTAATAATATAAATCAATCAATTTTTATTTAGCCGCTAATATATAACGAGGTATTGGCTCGCTACCTATATATATAGTGTATTTAACATCTTTTAACTATTGCCGGTTTAGGAGTAATGTGCCCGTTAAACTAATACGCTTAAAACGGTTATTTCTTATACAATGTATATGGTATTTGAGGGCCGAAAGTTGAAGCATAACAAATCTCTCCAGGTAATTTAAATAATGACATTGGATAATGATAAACTCAGGCGTGTTGTATATTATTTACCGGGAGCGATTTCGATTTATTGCGCCGTTGGATTTTTAAAACGGTTATGGTGTTGCCTGCGGCCCGGGCTATCCGCTGCAAGTCCTCGCTTTTCTTGCTCACCTTCCCCACACACGCTGCGGGCTTTACGCTACTATCCCTAACACGAATGTTGTAATGAGTAACGCCTTCGTAGATAAACTATAGTTAGTTATTCGGAATTCGCGTAGTATAATATAATAGTAGTTTGCTTTGCTTGTCGGAAAACATGCGGCTTGGTATATATAATGTAAGATAGGGGAAACTCGGGTATTGGCATATTATAAACGTTACCCAGGAAAGCCGAACGATAGTATAGAAGGGGAGGGGTAGCGGAATAAGGCCAGAACTGGGGTTTTAAGGAGTTGCTTGAAACTTTTTCTGATTGAGGAATAGGGAGTTAATGCGGATAGTTGGAAAAGAGTTAGAAATAATTTGGAAGTGGGTTAAAAGTGGCTACCTTTGCAGCCCGCAAA
>NZ_FOCL01000010.1 GCF_900110105.1 Mucilaginibacter gossypiicola
ACAGTTTTTTGATTCGTAACCATAAAGAACCGGATTTTATCCGGTTCTGAACTGTGGTGTTCCTTAACTTAATGACATTGGCCGGTATCCGCTACTATCCCTAACGCTGAGAATTCTGTTAATCCACTCTCCACCACGCCATTGCGAGGCACGAAGATGGAAGCGGAGGTTATTATTATATGTCCGCGTTTGTCTGTAAGCATTTGACACAGGGCTACGGACGGACGGCAACATCCCACCAACTCTACCAGGTAAAGACAAATAAAAACGCCATTGCTACGTATTCCTATGGCAATGGCGTTACTAAGAAATGGCCTTAGCTAAATACTATTTACTTATCTCAATATGCTTAAAGTTTTTGCTAAACTTAAACTCTACCGTTTTATCATCGTTGATCTGGAACTCTTTTACGCTCTTGCCATCTACTGTTATTTTTGATGGTGCAAATGGTAAACCTATCAGGTTAAAGTGGTACCCGTCGTAACGTGGTGTGTACAAACCTTCCAGGCTTTGATCAATAGTAACTGATCTTGAGCTTCCGTTTACCACAAATTTCTTTTCAAGGTAGATATCCTGCTCGTAGGCAAAAGTTTCGCCGTAATCTTCAAACAGGAAGGAGTTTACTTCATAATCTGTATAGTAAATATTCAGCTTTACTTCTTCAATCTCTTTTTGACCAACGTATTGCATTACAGGATATTCAGGAATAACCGAACCTGCTTTTACAAATACAGGCATGGTTTCAAGCGGAGTATCAACTGATACTTCTTTTCCTCCGTCAATAACCTCATAAGTCCAGAAGTTGTACCATTTACCTTTTGGCAGGTATACATTACGCTTAATCTGGCCTGGTTCCATTACCGGGCAAACCAATATCTTATCGCCATAAGTAAACTCATCCTGGCGGAAATGGTTCAGCTGTGTATCCTGCTCATGCATCACTATCGGCCTCAAAATAGGGAAACCGTAGCGGTGATGCTCCCAAAAAGTTGAGTACAGGTAAGGAATCAAACGGTAACGTAGTTCAATGAATTTACGGTTGATAGCAGTGAACGGTTCACCAAAGCTCCATGGTTCACGCTCTTTGGTATCACCTGCGGAGTGTGCACGCATAAAGGGCGAGAAAGTTCCCATTTGGATCCAGCGGGTAAACAGTTCGCCATCAGGCTCACCACTAAAACCACCGATATCTGTACCGCAAAACGGGATTCCGGAGATCGACAGGCGCTGGCACTGGATATTACCCAGTTTCAGGTGTTCCCACGATGCTACGTTGTCACCAGTCCAAACTGACGAAAAGCGTTGTACACCCGAGTAACCCGCCCTTGTAATGGTAAAAGGGCGTTTATTTTTCATGATCTTACGCAAACCTTCGTAGGTTGAGCGTACCATCTGCATACCGTAAATATTATGCGCTTTACGATGCGACCCACGGTGGCCATCATATTGGTGGCGTACATCATCAGGAAAAGTACCTGCGCCAAATACAGCAGGCTCATTCATATCGTTCCAAACACCGGCAACGCCCATCTGCACCAACTCGTCAAACAATCCTCCCCACCACTCACGTACTTCGGGATTGGTAAAATCAGGAAACTGACAGCGGCCCGGCCATACGTGGCCTTCCATAAAGTAGTCATCACTACGGCGGCAGAAATATTTTTTCTCCTTACCTTCTTTAAACACCCAATAGTTATCATCCACGCGGATTCCCGGATCGATAATTACAACCGTTTTAAAGCCATCGGCGGCAAGCTCGCTGATCATCTTTTTAGGATCGGGGAAATACTTGCGGTTCCAGGTGAAGCAGCGGTAACCATCCATATAATCGATATCCAGGTAGATACCATCGCATGGGATCTGGTTTTCGCGGAAACCTTTGGCAATTTTCCTAACCTTAGCCTCGGGATAATAGCTCCAGCGGCATTGGTGGTAGCCCAGCGCCCAAAGCGGCGGCATCGGATGTGTACCGGTTAGAGTATGGTAGCTTTTTACCACGTCCATCATGTGCGGACCGTGGATGTAATAATATTGCAGCTCGCCGCCATCAGCCCAGAAACTTGTTTTAGTCCTGTCTTCGGCACCAAAGTCAAACTGCGCTTTAAATGTATTATCAAAGAAAATACCGTGAGCTATACCATCATTTACACTGATGTAAAACGGAATGCTCCGGTAAAGGGGATCCTGGTTCCACTGGAAGGAATAGGCGTCGGTATTCCAGTTTTTAAGTCTTTTACCACGCAGGTTAAACTCGGTAGGTTTATCGCCTAAGCCAAAAAAGCTTTCATCAGGAGCGCAGGTTTTGGTACAAAATACGTAGTAACCACCTGCCTGCACGTTCTCTTCCCAGTGCATGGGTACGGCGTCCATACTGGTTACATGGTTGTTGCTATCCGAAAAAGAGATAAAAAAATCCTTTTTGCGGATATGGCAATTTACCTTATAAGTTGAAACACGAAACTCGTTTTCATCCTCATGCAAGGTAAAACCTGCGGCCTTGGTTGGCAGCTTAGGTACACCATATGAAAAATCTTCCAGAAAAACGCTGTGCGGTGCAAGCCTTACACGGATGATCTCGTCGGTAACAACTATAACTTCAACCTTGGCATCGCCATCGGTAAAATAGAACTTGTTCCCCAACTGATCGGCGTGGTTGGGTATGCCGAGATACTTTTTTACAACCGGCTTAATACCATCGGCAGGGTTATTAAGGTGGTGAAACTCCTCTTCTTCTTCCAGTAAGTTTTCTACTTCAACTAACTTACTTGTTATCAGCTCAGGATTTGGGGTATTACTTTCCATTCAAATAAATTAGTGGTTCTGCAAATATGTATAAAGTGTCCTTACTACGCAATATACAACAATTGAATTAACGAAAAACCATTAACCGTGCCAAATCCTTAATTTTTATTCAACTTGCAGCCTCAATAATTTGGATTTTCTTACCATCCTGAACAAAAAGTACAGCTATCGCCGCCAAAAACATAAAAACACCCGCCATTACCAGCGCGTATATGGCGTGCCCGCTGTAAGCATACTTAACTATCGGTCCGCCAATGATGCCATTTACAATTTGAGGAAAGGTGATAAAGAAGTTAAAAATACCCATGTACACGCCTATCTTTTTGGCTGGTATTGAGCTTGATAGGATTGCGTAAGGCATGGCAAGGATACTGCCCCAGGCCAGGCCTATACCCACCATTGATAATATCAGCAAATGCGGATCAGAGATAAAGAATATAGAGATCAGCCCCAAACCACCCATAGTTAATGAAAATGCATGTGCTTTTTTACGGCTCAGCTTTTTAACTATGCGCGGCAATAAAAGTGCATACACTGCCGATACTAAATTATATACACCAAATAATACATTTACCCAGTTAGCGGCATCATTATAAGCCGATGACGAGGTATCCCTTGCCGGGATGTGGTAAACATGATCAACAACTGCCGGGGTGGTAAATACCCACATAGAGAAAAGTGCGAACCAGGAGAAAAACTGTACCAAACCCAATTGCTTCATGGTTTTAGGCATATTGGCCAGATCGGAGAAGATCTCCAGCAAGCCTCCCTGATGACCAGATTCGGTTTCGTCCTTTTCATGAAAGGTTGCATAAACCTCGGGAGGGTATTCTTTAGTACGGATCACCGTCCATAAAATAGCCCCTATCAGCACAGCCGCACCGATATAAAAAGAATAAAGCACATTATCGGGCACGATACCCCGGTTGGCTGTTTTGGCTATCCCAAACCACTCAGCAAAAACATAAGGCAACCATGAACCTATCACTGCTCCTACCCCAATTAAACAGGTTTGCATAGAAAAGCCTGTAGTATGCTGGCTATCGGGCAGGTTATCGGCCACCAACGCCCTGAAAGGTTCCATAGCCACATTGAACGATGCATCCATGATCATAAGCATCCCTGCTCCTACTACAATAGGCGGGATCAGCGCTGCCAGCATGGATGAGTTTGGCATAAAAAACAATGCCACGCCCGAAAGGATTGCCCCGGTTAAAAAATAAGGGCGGCGGCGACCAAGACGGTTCCATGTCCTGTCGCTGTAATGACCAATTATAGGCTGAACAACCATACCTGTTATAGGTGCAGCTAACCAAAACCACGACAGATGCTCTACATCGGCACCAAAAGTTTGCAATATGCGACTGGCGTTACCTGTTTGCAGGGCAAAGCCAAACTGGATACCCAAAAAGCCGAAGCTCATGTTAAAGATCTGCCAAAAACTTAATCGTGGCTTTTGCGCGATGGTTGGTTTATTTTTGTTCATTGGTTCATTGGTTCAATAGTTCATTGGTGGCAGCTCGTATATTATCCACCATGTTATTGCGAGCACAGCGTGGCAATCGCATGCTATACAGAGCGGCTCTGTACAGTATGCGATTGCTTCGTTGTTCCTCCTCGCAATGACATATTGTAAGTGGCTAAAACTCCAGCAACAATCCGCTCATGGCCGGAAGGCTTACTTCAACACCATTACGTATATCATCGGTATTAAATTTAGCTCCGCTAAGTAGGTCGGTGAATTGTTTATGGCCGCTTTGGTTTAATTTTGTTAACAGGTCTTCGGGGAGTTTTACGGTTAGTTTACGCTCGCTCCGGTTAAAATTGGTTATTACTAATATACGCTGGTTATTGGTATAACGCACATAGATATACAAACGGGTATCAAATCCCGGCTGACGCTCGTTGGCCATCATCAACTCATAAAACGCGCCCGATTTAAGAGCCTCGCTGTTATGCACCGCCGTAAGCAGATTGTGGTAAAAACCACGGAGCTTTTGCTGATCGGCAGATAACTGCGCACCATCATACTCATGGTTATTCACCCATTTTTGATGCTGAGGTACTCCCCAGTAGTCAAATATAGAGGTACGACCATCATTGCCGCTAAAACCTTCGGTACCGATGGCGGGCTCCCCTACTTCCTGACCAAAATAAACCATTACCGGACCAGTGTTCAGCGTAGCTGTAACAATCATACCCGGAACAGCCAGCCATGGGTTACCTGCAAAATCATTTGAGGCGATGCGCTGCTCGTCATGATTTTCCATAAAGCGGAGCATGTGTTCGTCGATACCTTTGCTATCGTGGTTCCAAACAGCGTTAATTTCCCAGGTTGATGAATTGTGCTCATCGCGAGTTAAGCGCTTGATGGCATCATACAGGCCCACCTTATCATACAGGTAATCAAACTTGCCTTTAAAAATATAATCGGCGTATTTGCCTTTGTCATAAGCTTCGCCAATGAATACCAAACCGGGGTGCTCGGTTTTCAGTTTAGGAATCACCCATCCCCAAAACTCAATCGGAACCATTTCCACCATATCGCAGCGGAAACCGTCAACGCCTTTTTCGCTCCAGTAATGCAGGATATCATAAACCTTGTTCCACAGCGGTGGAATGGGGTCAAAATGACCGTGGCGATGATCCATATAATCAACTCCATAATTCAGCTTCATGGTCTCGAACCAATCATTAATAGATGGCGCAGCGCTGAACACATCGTTACCGGTTGCCTTAGCAGGATTTTCATCAAATTTCCCATCCTTCAGCGCGCTTTTAAATTCGTCGCCACCTGGGTTATATCCCGCCGGTACCACAAAAGGCTGACCGGGCATATAGTAAAAATCGTTAGCAGCGCTGAAAGCTTTGCCTTTATCATCATCCTCACCAAAATCGCGTACACCGGCAGGTTTAACATCCGATCCATAAGTGCGGGCAACGTGGTTAGGCACCAGATCCATCAGTACTTTTAAACCATTGTTATGGGTACGTTTGATGAGCGCTTCATACTCGCCGATGCGGTTTTTAACATCAACCGCCAGATCGGGATCGATATCGTAATAATCCTTAATGGCATAAGGAGAACCTGCCCTGCCTTTCACGATATCCGGATCATCAGCTTTGATACCAAATTGCGAATAATCCGTCATGGTAGCGTGCTCAATTACACCGGTATACCAAACGTAGGTAAAACCCATCTTTTTAATTTCCTGAAGGGCTTTATCGTTGATATCATTCAGCTTGCCAACACCGTTTTCTTCAACAGAACCATTGGTTTTATTAAGCGTTTGCGTATTGCCGAATAGTCGGGGTAGTAACTGGTATATAATGAGCTTGTGATTGGTAGTTTGTTCCATGCTGTTTTTCTTTTTGTGATGTTTTACCTGTGCCAACGTAATATACGGCAATATTGTTGCAGCAATAAAAAAGACAAAAACACAATTCTTTTTCATTATGCTTCAACCAGTAATTCATCATTGGCTTTCACCAACTGCTCTTTTCCGTAAACCAGCACAGTTGTTTCCACGTCAGATGCATTCTTGATCTGTACACCTTCCTTGCTTACTTTAATGTTTAGCAATGCACCACGGAAACCGATATGGAACGAAAACGACGACCATTTTTCAGGAATAAACGGTTGGAATGAAAGCTTATCATTACTTACACGCATACCACCGAAGCCTTCTACTACAGACATCCAGGTACCTGCCATTGATGTAATATGGCAACCATCCTCAGTATCGTTATTATAATCGTCCAAATCTAAACGGGCAGTGCGTAAGTAAAACTCATAGGCACGGGCCTCGTCGCCAAGTTTAGCCGCCAAAATAGCGTGTACGCATGGTGACAATGATGACTCATGTACCGTACGCGGCTCGTAGAAATCAAAATTGCGGCGTATGGTATCTATATCATACTGATCTTCAAAAAAGTAGATCCCCTGCAATACGTCGGCCTGTTTAATGTAGCATGAACGCAGGATCCTGTCCCAGCTCCATTTTTGGTTGATAGGGCGCTCAGAGGCAGGCAGGTCTTTCACCAGGATCTGTTCTTTATCCAAATAGCCATCTTGCTGTAAAAACACCTGACGTTTCTCGTCGTACGGGTAGTACATCTTTTGTACAATATCCCGGAAACGGCCAAACTCAGTTTCTTCATCCAGGTTCACTTTGCTTACCAACGCTGCATATTTTTCAGGATCTGTTGCTTTTATTTTTTCGGCAACATCAACGGTATATTGCATGCACCAGGTAGCGATGGTGCTGGTGTACCAGTTGTTGTTTACGTTATTCTCATATTCGTTTGGCCCGGTTACGCCCAGCATTACATACTGTTGCCTATCATCCGACCAGTTAACCCTTTGCGACCAGAACCTGGCTATACCCAGCAATACCTCAAAACCGTAATCACCAAGGTATGTCTCATCGCCGGTATAACGCACGTAGTTATAAATAGCAAAAGCAATAGCCCCATTACGGTGGATCTCCTCAAAAGTGATCTCCCACTCGTTGTGGCATTCGGTGCCATCCATAGTAACCATAGGGTACAATGCAGCACCATTTTTAAAGCCCAATAGCTGTGCGTTTTCTATTGCTTTACCCAATTGCTTATAGCGATATAGCAGCAAATTGCGGGTAACCTTTTGTGGTGCTGTTGAAAGGTAAAAAGGCACACAGTAAGCCTCGGTATCCCAATAAGTTGAGCCTCCATATTTTTCGCCGGTGAAACCTTTTGGGCCGATATTTAAGCGGTCATCCTCTCCGGTATAAGTTTGGTTAAGCTGGTAAATATTAAAGCGGATAGCCTGTTGTGCCGATACATCGCCATCAATAATGATATCGTTATGTTTCCATTTTTCGGCCCAGGCGGCAGCTTGCTCGTCCAGCATGGTATCAAACCCCTTGGCGATGATGCGATTTAATGTAGCGTTTAACTGATCAACCAGTTCTTCCTGTTTATAATTTTGTGACGACAGGTTAGCTGCATACTTAATTACTGTAATGCTTTCGCCTTGTTTTGCCTCTAAGCTAAACTTAGCGGCCACGTATTTCTCTTTTTCGATAGCCTCGGTAGTTGGTTCAATAGCAACACCATTTTGCAGGATGTTAAACTTCATGCCGGTAGCAACCACAAAACCAGTCTTTTTGGTACGCATCACAATGTAACCACCATCAGCTTGTGTGGCTTTGCTTACCTCATCCCAAAACTTTTCGTCGTAATTAGAGTCTTTGTTCACCACATCACCATCAATAGATGGCGTTAAAGTGATAGCACCGCTGAAGTTTAACGGGGTAAGCGTGTATTTAATGGCGCCTGTTTCGTCATCGGCCATGCTGCAGAAGCGGATGGCTTCTACCTTAACTTCTTTACCTGATGCTGTTTTAGCATGAAAATCGCGTTTCAGGTAGCCATCTTTCATGTTCAGTTCCCGACGGAAGCTCAACACTTCGCATTTAGCAAGGTCAAGTTGCTCACCATCAATTACAACGTCGATACCAACCCAGTTGGCAGCATTCAATACTTTGGCAAAATATTCGGGATAACCGTTTTTCCACCAGCCTACGCGGGTTTTATCAGGGTAGTAAACCCCTGCTACGTAGTTGCCCAACAGGGTATCCCCACTGTAAGCTTCCTCAAAATTGGCACGCTGGCCCATACGGCCATTACCCAAACTGAATATACTTTCAGAAATCTTGTTATAATGAGCGTCGAAACCTTCTTCAATTATCTTCCACTCATCAGCTTTTATGTAGTTTTTCATTTAATCACTTTATTTAACCACGTCATTGCGAGGAACGAAGCAATCGCGAACTGTACAGAGCGAACATACAGAGCTGCTCTACTTATTGGAGATTGCTTCGTTCCTCGCAATGACGTTTCTTTAATAAACATCTTACAACTTATACAATTTATCCAGGGTCATCTCATCCAAACCTTTTATAACCAGGTTGGCTCCTGTAAGTACATCTGGCGAGCCGATGCCTACCACCTTCATGTCACCTGCTACGGCGGCTTCAACCCCGGCAATGGCATCCTCAAATACCACACACTCTTCGGGCAACACGCCCAATGCTTGCGCACCGGCTAAAAACACTTCGGGATCGGGTTTGGCTTTGCTTACTTTGTTGCCATCAATCACCGCATCAAACATATCGGTGATACCGATTTTCTCCAATATGGTCATGGAGTTTTTACTTGCCGAACCCAGTGCCGTTTTGAGGCCTACCTTACGGCAGGTTGTTAAAAACTCTTTAGCTCCGGGCAAAATCTCTTCGGGTTTCATCTGGTTTACCATTTCCATATACCATATGTTTTTTTGGGTAGCCAGTTGCTCCTGCTCAGCTTCGGTTTTGGTAACCCCGCCCCAACCCAATATCAGTTGCAGCGAACGTACCCTACTTACGCCTTTCAGTTGTTCGTTCTGATGCTCGGTAAAATCAAAACCAAGCGAGTTGGCCAGCCTTTTCCAGGCTTTATAGTGGTAAACGGCAGTATCAACAATTACACCGTCCAGGTCGAAAATACAAGCTTTTATAGTATTCATTTTCTTGGGTAAAACACAGGGAATTAGTCCCCTAAAGATATTATTTTAATGAGTAACGCCGGGTATCAATTCTAATACTAAAGTTGTCTTGGCAGGTATTGTTACTTTATCCAGACCAACCATTTCATCTGTTAGTACATTCTTTGCTTTTTTGGCATCGCCAATACGCTCGAAATATCTTGAGGTAGTGGTTTCCTGATCTTTCTCACTGCTGTTAAACATAATCATCACAGTTTTTTGGGCATCGTACCTGAAATAAACATAAATGCCATTTTCGGGTACAAACTGCATCATTTTACCGGTTTGCAGGGCCGTAGTACCTTTACGGTAATTGGCCAGCTTGCTCACATAGCTATAAGCATCATTCTCCTTTTTATCGCGGCCTTCGGCAGTAAACTTGTTTTGTTTATCGCCGGCCCAGCCACCCGGGAAATCCTCGCGCACCAGGCCATCCGGGTTTGAGTAGTTTTTCATCAGGATCTCATCGCCATAATACATTTGCGGTACACCACGCATGGTAAGTAGCATAGCCATAGCCGATTTATATTTGGGAATGTCTTCACCCACCATAGATAGCAAACGGCTCATATCATGATTATCCATAAATATGGTGTTGCGGGTAGCATCCTGGTATAAAAAGTCTTGTGCTACTACAGAGTATAAGCGGCCAACACCGTCTGTCCATCCATCTTTACCGTTGATAGCTTCGTAAATAGCGTCTTTTAAAACTCCGTCGGTCACACCGGGCAGTTGGGTATCAAAGCCGCGGTTAACGGTATTACCCTGTGTAAAAAATGCCTGGTTAGCAGCCGACCATACCAGCGTTTCGCCAAAGATGGAAAGCTTAGGGAACTCGGCTTTAACATCTTTGGCCCACTTGGCCATATAAACAGGCTCATTATAAGGATAGGTATCCAACCTGAAACCATCAATACCAGCATACTCCACCCACCAGATGTGGTTTTGGGTGAGATAGTTTTGCACGTAAACATTGTTCTGATTAAGATCGGCCATGCGATGGTCAAACCAGCCATCCTGCATCAACTTGCGGTCCATTGGCGAAGCATGCGGGTCCATTACCGCCGCATCACGGAAATTTGATTTGGTATACGTTGGCCATTGGTGCACCCAGCTTTTCATCGGCATGTCCTGTATCAGGTAACCTTCGGTACCGGCGTGGTTATGCACCAGGTCTTTAATAACCTTCAAGCCCATGCTGTGGCATTTTTCAACAAACTTTTTATAAAGATCATTGGTGCCGTAACGGGGGTCTATCTTATAATAATCGGTAACCGCGTAACCGTGGTATGAAGCGTGCGGCTCATCGTTTTCAATTTCGGGAGTAAGCCAGATAGCGGTAACACCTAAGTTTTTCAGATAATCGAGATGATTCATGATCCCCTGCAAATCTCCCCCATGACGGCTGAACATCGAATCGCGGTGAATACCCTGCTCACGAAGGTTATTGAATGAGTCATTAGCGGCATCACCGTTGCTAAACCTATCAGGCATAATCAGATAGATCAGGTCTTTGCTGGTAACACCCTGCGCCCGGCCCACCGACTTGTCGCGTTTGTTAAGTGTGTAGCTATAAGTAAGATCTTTTTCACCGGCTTTTTTAAATTTTATCGGGAACGTTCCCGGAACAGCCGATGAAAAAACTTGCAGGTCGACAAATAAATAATTTGAATTTTCGACTTTATGCACTGCTTTAAGCTTAACACCCGGATAGCTTAAGGATACACTGCGCGATGCGATGTTGCTGCCATGAACCACCAGTTGCAGATTAGGATTGCTCATGCCAACCCACCACGACATAGGCTCAACGCGCTCAAGTGCAGGCGTTTGTGCCTTTACACCCAAAGCAGCCAGCAAGCAGCATAAGGTGGATAGTAAGGTTTTTCTCATATAAAAAAATGATAAAAGGATAATTGGTTGGGTTACAGATAAGCCAGCAACCACGCTTCAAATTTATAATAAAATTAATTGCTTGTATGAAAAAGTTACAGATAAGTTAATTGATGTTGTATTCCAACAAACATTGTGCTTTTATAACTTACACCGTCGCCCTCTTGGCCGGGCGGGGCCAGTTACTTTACCTTAGATGCAAAGTAACCAAACATCAAGACAAAAAAATGCTTCCCCCCACAGGCTATACTCCCAGGCCCGCTTTTTTGTCGGGCTCACGCACTTTTGTTTTGTTCTTCATTTTTTGATCTTCAAATATTATGTCATTGAGGAGCGGCATGGGCACGAGCAGGGCACGACGTAGCAATCTCTTAGCTATACAAAGCGGCAATGCATTGGCTGCGAGATTGCCACGCTTTGCATTACATGATTGTAAATCTTACTGTCTTATTTCCTGACTCTTGCCGTCTTGCTTCTTTCCCCGCCTGTTAATAATTTTTTTCTATGTTTATTTGGATTGATTACAAATAATACCAATATTTGTACCCGTTATATGATTGCGACCACCGAACTAACTTTATGGACCGACGTTTTCAGCACCAAAACAGGTGCAGTTTACCAGTGCGATGCGGAGCGTTGCTGGTATGTTGATTTCGCCGGTAAGGTTGCCCGGTTTGACCATCGTAATTTCCTGAAACTGCGCAAAGCAGTTTACGCTATCGACATTGAGGAAAAACTCCTTACTACTACTACCGATCCGGATGTGGAGATCATTTTTATCTGCGCCTGCGATCATTGTTATGTACTTTCCCTTGCTCAGATCATCAACCTGAAAGAGCTTTTAGAAGGTACTTTTGTGATGCTGGAACTCAACCATATTATTCACGACCGCCTTTACAGTAACTCCCTGTAATTTAGACCAATTCTTGTTATAATTTAGATTAATTTCATATTATCTTTAATTTAAACTAATATGCTTTAACTGCATTATTATTGCATTATAATTTACCGTAAAGTCATATAACGTTTAATTTATCGAGATCATGAAAGACCTACTCCGCATAAAAAGCCTGATATCGGCAGATATCGAATTGCTTTTAAACCAGCAAGTTAAGAAAGAAGCACTTTCTTCATCAATATATTTGGCCATGGCTTCATGGTGCAACCGTAATGGTTATGATTTTTCATCCGAATATTTTTTCAAACAAGCCGATGAAGAACGCCATCACCAGTTAAAATTTTATAAATATATTCTTGATATGGGAGGCAATGCTGTATCACCAGAGGTTACCGGCATTAAACAGGAATATAACTCATTCCGCGAAGTGTTTGAAGAGGCGCTTGACCAGGAGATCAGCGTAACTAACGCTATCAAAAACATCTACGCCCGTTGCATGAAAGAGCAGGATTTTGTTACTATGGAGTTCCTGAACTGGTTCCTGAAAGAACAACGCGAAGAAGAATACAAAGCCCGTCGCGCTCTTGAACTATTCGAAGTTATTGGCGAAGAAGGCACCGGCAGATGGCAGATTGACAAGCATGTTGGTCAGATAAAATATGATAGTGAGGCGTAAAACCTCACCCCGCCGCTCTCCAAAGGAGTGAGTTCAATAAAAAAGGGTCCTTTTGCAAGTGCAAAAGGACCCTTTTTTATTATTGCCTATTTGTTGAATTTTTTAATCTATCAGATCCATCAGCTTCAACACCTCTTTTGGATGATATTCTTTTAGCCAGGTATTCCCGGGCTGAATACTGCACACCGGAGCGTATTTGCACCTGTCGGTACATTCGGTTTCAATAACCTCCAACTCTTCACGGCCGTGGTGGTGTTTGATATACGATTTAGCCAGTTTGTACATGTCTTTACCGCCACGTTTGCCACATTTACTGCCTACGCATACGTACAGCACTTTATCAGGTATGGTAAATTTGCTCATGATGCTATTTGTTAAAGTTGCGTTAATAAATAGCAAAGTTAATGCTAAAACAATGCAAATAGTTGTCTGAACCGCGATTTATTGGATTTATGAGATTAAGCGGATTTTTCCTTTTATACTCATGCCTGCTCTCTTAATAAGTTGGCATGCCTCATCGTTCCCATCCTTTATATGAGGTTCGATATTACTATGCTATTCCCTTTCAATTAAGCACACTGCATAAGCTACAACGCCTTCTTCGCGGCCGATAAACCCCATTTGCTCATTGGTAGTAGCTTTAATGGAAATATCTTCTTCACTAATAGCCGCAGCTTCGGCTATATAGGTTTTCATTGCAGGGATATGTGGATTGATCTTCGGGGCCTCAAGGCACACCATGGCATCAATATTGCCAATAACAAAACCTTTTTCTTTGATAAGGGCAACAACATGTTGTAAAAGGATCAAACTGCTGATGCCTTTCCATCTGTCGTCCTTATTTGAAAAGTGAAAACCTATATCACGCAGGTTCGCTGCGCCAAGCAAGGCATCGCAAATTGCGTGTAACAACACATCGGCATCTGAGTGACCGTAAGCACCGGCGTGGTGCTCAAGTTTAACTCCGCCTAAAACAAAGGGGTGATTTTCTTTTAACTGGTGTACATCAAACCCAAAACCTACCTTAATTTTACCCATTATCTTCTTGAAGCATTTGTTGTACCACCAAAACTTGCCGACAAAGTGAAGCGCAAAGTATTGGCCAGGGCACTATTTTGCTGGCTGGCTGCCAGGTATGAAAAATCAAAATCAAAAACACTGTATTTAAACCCTATACCCATGGTAACATAGTGCCTGTCGCCTTTGGATGGGTTTTCATAAAAATAGCCTGCCCTTACAGCAAACTGCTTGTTGTACCAGTACTCAACGCCTGGCGAAAAGCTGATCTCTTTCAACTCTTCGCTAAAGCCACCCGGTGCATCACCAAACGATTGAAAAAGGCCGGCGGGCACAGATACATTATCATCTTTTCCTTTTATAATATTACCATTCACATCGCGCAGCGGCGGAGTTGGTACCAGTAGCTTGTTAATATCGAAGGTTGCTGTAAACTCATTGACATCGTCCAATTGCCAGGTGTTGGCTACGCCTAATTTTAAATTGGCTGGTAAAAAATATTTATTACCAACATCGCTGTAGCTGATCTTTGTGCCAATATTTGAAATGTGTGTTCCAAAGGCAAAAGTGTTGCCATCGCCATATGGCGCTGTATAATATAACGAAACATCGGCAGCAAAGGCATTGCCCGCTTTTGCAGCCTGGCTTGATCCGGTAGCAAACGAGATGCTTGATATGTTAGAGTGAATGTACCGTGCAGTTAAGCCCAATGAAAAGTTATCGCCAAACTTACGGGCAAACGAAACATCAAGCGAATATTCATTAGGTGTGTAAGTACCCTGATCGTTTGTGTTATCGTCTGTAAGCTGAATAGAACCGTAGTTAAAATACCTTAGTGATGCTCCGATGGTATTCCGTTCATCAATTTTGTGCGCATAGCTCAGGTACGACAAGCTGATATCGGGCACGAGATGCCTTAACCATGGGCTGTATGATACCGATAGCGCATCATTACTTTCCAGGAATGCAAGCTTTGACGGGTTCCAGAAGTTTGCATTTACATCCGGCGATAAAGCTACGCCTGCATCCCCCATAGCCCCCGAACGTGAATCTGGAGAAATGTTTAAAAAAGGGACTTCAGTGGGAATTGCATTGACATTACTTCCGTTAGTATTTGTTTGTGCTGCTGCTGCAATTGGCAATAAAAAAGGGGTAATTATAGCAAGGCCTCGAAATGTAAAAAACTTCATTTGTAGGAATTAGGTTATAACAATTTGTATTTTATAAAACAGGATCATGACTTGTTTTACCTTTTCAAGCCTGTGCCTATGCTGAAAGTTAAATCAAAAATTTAAATCAACGCAACTAATTTCATCAATTTTTCGTTAAAACCCCTGATAACTGTACTATTTATTTCTAAATAATGGTTCATAAGCATAAGCACTGTATCCATTTTTTTATAAATTTACCACTTAATATAACTGTAAAAATATGAAAATACTTTTTACTAAAACTGCTTTGGGATTGTTGGCTTTAGGGGCCGTGCTGAGCAGCTGCAGTAAACGTGAACAATCGCAAAAAACGGGTATAACTTATAACGATAAAAACAATGGCGGTTATGAGCGTTTCAGGCAAAGCCACCCATCTCCGGGGCCTGGATTAGTACCTATTGAAGGCGGTACATTTGTTATGGGCGGCAGTGCCGATCAGGACATCACCTACGATTATAATAATGTGCGCCGCAGGGTTACTGTTCCGTCTTTTTACATGGACGAAACCGAGGTATCAAACCAGGATTGGCTTGATTACCTGCACTGGATCAATATTACTTTCCCACAAGATCGCGAGTTATATTATAATGCCGTACCTGATACATTGGTTTGGCGGCACCCATTATCGTATAACGAGCCTTATGTAGATAACTACCTTCGCCACCCGGCTTTTCAGGACTACCCTGTTGTAGGTGTAACCTGGGACCAGGCGCAAGCTTATTGCTCATGGCGTACCGACCGTACCAACGAAAACATTTTACGTGAAACCGGAAAACTGGTAGCATGGAAAGACCAAGGTAAAAAAGGCGGCGGCGGTGACGCGGGTATTGCAGCTAACGGCCAACCTTTCAACACTGATATTTACCTGAACGGTCAAATGACGGGTGCAGGTGTAGATGGTAAAAAAATGATGCCAAACCTGAGCCCTAACGCTCAGGCCGGAACTGGTAAAGGCGGCAAAGCTGTTAGACCGGTACGTATGGAAGATGGTATCCTGAAACAAGCCTACCGTTTACCATCCGAAGCAGAATGGGAATATGCAGCGTTAGCCCTTGCAGGCAACACACAGTTCGAAAACATCGATGATGGCAAAATGTATACCTGGAACGGTTTAGGCGTACGTTCGGCAAAAAGAAAAACACGCGGCTTGATCATGGCCAACTTTAAACGCGGCAGTGGTGATAATGCCGGTGTAGGCGGTTACCTGAACGATAAGGCAGACATTACTGCTCCTGTACGTTCTTACGCACCTAACGATTTTGGTTTGTACAACATGGCAGGTAACGTTAACGAATGGGTTGCCGATACTTACCGTCAAACATCATTTGAAGAATTTGAAGACTTCAACCCTTTCCGTGGTAATGAGTTCTCAAACAAACGTATGGCAGATCCAAGCAAAGGGCTTTATGCCAAAGATAAATACGGCAAGCCTATTAAAGATCCTGCACACTCCAATAAAAAATTAAAATACAGCGAACTTTTAGCGTTACAACAACAAACTACAGCTGCACAAAGTGCTAATCCAAATGCGCCGCTTGCTACTTCGCAAACAGGCTCGCTTCCGGTTGATTCGTTATTACCTAAAAACTCGGGTAAGGCTTACACTCCTGATGCAAGAGGTGAAAAGGATGAAGTTAACAAAGCCCTTTATGGTACAACCACCCTGGTTAACGACCACTCTAAAGTATACAAAGGCGGATCATGGAACGATATGGCATTTTGGTTAAATCCAGCTACACGTCGCTTTATGGATCAGGATGAGGCAAGTGCCGAAATTGGTTTCCGTTGCGCTATGACTTTAGTAGGTGCACCTGAAATTAATCCTAATGGCAAACCTCATTATCCGGTTAAAAAAGCTAAACCTTTTAAAGCAAGATAATTTTCACAACAGATATATAGATAAGGCCTTTCAGCAATGAGAGGCCTTATTTGTTTATAGACAACCAATCCAAATACACTATCACAAATCCGCGTTGATCTTGCAACAACAATGCGCTATCCGTCAATCTGCTCAACCCATTGACTTCGCCAGGCAGGAGCTTCAAAGGGGTCGGCGAAATACTGCGTTTCATGCACTACCTTATCCCCGCTAAATTCCATAATACTCACAGTGAAAGCCTGCCGTTCCTGATAGTTGATAGTATATTCTGTAATCCAGATATCACCTTTTCCGAGGATCCGCCTAACGCGAAAACCTGATGGCTTACCGGGATGATGCCCACGTAAGGCCTGCAAATTACTTCGTCCAAAAATTCGTTCGCCCGACTGCGGATAATCGCAAATAACATCATCATCATAAATGTCATGCTCCGCATTAATATCGCCGGCTGCCGATGCCTGCCAGTGCGCATTCAGGGCGTCAAGTATTTGGTCATCTTCCATGGTTGTTGAAATTTGATATCTTAGTTCTTAGGTTAAACAAAAAATCCCGGTGAATATTAATCACCGGGATATATGTATTTCAAACATTATGACTGTTGTTAATAGCCTTCATTTTGTACCAGGTTTTTATTAGCTAAAAGCTCGCGCTGTGGCACAGGAAAAACCAAGGCCGGCGAATTATATTGGACCGAACCTACCTTTTTAAGTTCTAATCGCTTAGCATCCTGGAGGGCAAACCCTTCAAAATGTAACTCAAGTATCCGTTCCCTGATTATGTCGCCCAGTTTCACAGTCCCAATAGGCGTTGCACCGGCCCTTACCCTTATTTTATTCACATCTGCCGTTGGAGTTGCACCTATAACGGTTCCATTACGAAAATTGCCTTCTGCACGGATCAAATACATTTCTGCTAAACGTACAACATGGGCATTACCTAATGAATTATTATATTTTTTGGTACGATAATATAAAGGATTACCATCACCATCAGTTGTAGCAGTAAAAAACTTGCCCCTGCTGTCATTTGTGGCAAATGAATCGGCCACAAATGTTGTTTTAGCCCTTACATCTCCCCGGCCGCCAAAACCCGACGAAGCAAAATAAGTATTGAATGAGTTTACACCCTGCTGAGAGGTTACCTGTATAGCAAAAATATCTTCAGAAGTATTGTCGAAATGCGCTGCACTGGTACCGTTTGGAAACTCAGCTGCATATGTTGCATTTAAACTATAATTACCTGATGAGATTACATTATTAGCTTCAGTAACCGCTAAAGTATAATTTCCCTGTTGTAAATAAAGCCTCGCTAAAATAGCTTGCGCTGCGCCTTTGGTGGCCCTGAATGAATTCGTTTCGGGAAGTTTGGCTTCTGCATCGGTTAAATCACTTATCGCCTGGTCATATACAGCTTTAACCGTAGCCCGTGAAACATATGATGCATCACTAACCACTGTTGTTGGGGTCAGCACAATTGGCACCGCTAAATTCGAAGAAGGAGTACCATCATTGTAAGCTTTGCCATAAAGCCGTGCCAAATCAAAATACATTAAACCACGTATAAATTTAGCCTCACCCTCTGTCCTGTCCTTATCATCAGCAACAACCTTGTTTAAATTAGCCAACACGTTATTTGCCAAATTAATAACCTGGTATCCTCTGAGCCAGGTGTCTTGCACAAAACCGTTATCAACAAGAATCTTTTGGTTAACCATTTGGGTTAGCTCCTGGAAAGTACCCGTCCAATTGACGATTGTTTGGGTAGCCATAAGATCTGAGTACATAAATATATCACCAGCGTACAGATCTGATTGCGCCATTCTGTTATAGGTGCCTACAAGGGTACTTTGAACATCTTTTGCAGTCAATATAGCCTGGCTTTGATCAATGGAACCAGTAGGCTTTATATCGAGTGCTTTATTACACGCGGCTACGCTTACAGTAAGCGCAATTGCAGCAGTATATAAAAAATATTTTCTTTTCATTTCAGTAATTTTAATGTTATAAACCTACGTTAATACCAAATGTGATTGTGCGTGGCTGAGGAGCCGAGTAAAAGTCAACACCCAGGTTAATATTACCTGCCTGGTAATCGGAGTTAACCTCGGGGTCCCATCCTTTATATTTGGTAATTAAAAATAAGTTATATGCATTTGCAAACACCCTCACTTTTTGTAATCCCAGCTTACTTATCGCTTTTTTAGGTAAGGTATATCCTAATGTTGCCGTTTTTAAACGTACATAAGAACCGCTTGATAAATACCGGCTTGACGGACTAACACCATTACCGTAAAACAACCTTGGCTCGGGTACATCGGTGATATCACCAGGTTTATCCCAATATTTTAACTGATCAACAGTTTGGTTATCGAAACCGTTACCAGCACTTGAGCTCATGTATTGGCCCGCACTATTGTATATTTTATTACCAAAAGATCCCTGAAAAGTGAATGATAAGTCAATACCCATATAACTAAATGAGTTAGTAAAGCCACCAATATACTTAGGTGTTGGATTACCCAATACCACATTTTGTGCAGCATTAAAATCACTTGTTTTGGTGCGATCAAGACTGCCATTGGCTTGTTTGGTATTCAGATAGTACAAAGCATCGCCATTGGCTGGGTCAACACCCGCATATTCACGGCCGTAAAACACACCTATTGGCTGCCCTTCAATTACACGGTTTAAATCATTTGTTCCTAAAACCTGCCCATTAACATAAGTTATTATATTTTTATTATAGGCAGCGTTTAAAGAGCTTGTCCATTTAAATTTACCCACAAAAATATCGCCCGATAACTCAAGCTCAAAACCATGGTTGGATAACTTACCCAAATTTTGAACTTGTGTTGAAGAAGGTATACCTGTTGGGTTGGCTACTCCCAAAGTTCCCGGAAGATTGACATTCAATAATAAATCGCGGGTATTTTTCTTGTAATATTCAAACGTGCCGGACAGGCGATTATCAAAAAATCCAAAATCGACACCAAAATCAAGTTGTGCAGTTGTTTCCCACTTCAAATTAGGATTACTGATCTGTGTAAATTGCTGACCCGCTGTTCCGTTATAATTTGCAGGAGCAAACAAGCCTAAAGAAGGGAAATTACCTATTTCGGCGTTACCTGTTAAACCATAACTGGCCCTTAATTTCAAGTTGCTGATCAACTTACTATCTTTTAAGAAATCCTCCTGAGACAGGATCCATCCCGCTGAACCTGAAGGGAAAAAGCCGTAACGATGATTAGGCCCAAATCTTGATGAACCATCGGTCCTGGCACTTCCCGAAACCAAATATTTTCCTTTATAAGCATAGTTGGCCCTAAAGAAATAAGAAAGGAAACTGAAGCCGGTACTCAAAGAAGAACCATCGGTTTTCACTGCCGCAGCCGACAGCTTTTTATAAGCATCAGACGGAAACTGATTTCCCTGGATGTCATTACCTGTAGTTGTTGATTTTTGGTAACTTGTACCCAAAACCATATCAAGTGAATGATCTGTGCCGAACAGCGTTTTATAGCTGAAATAATTATTAGTGTTATAATTTAAAACCTGTGTAGTTGTGTTTTCGCCAAATCCATTGTCAGTGGCGGTATTACGAAAAGTCAACGCTCCGAAATAGCTATCTTCAGCCTGGTTCAATTGATCTATGCCAAATTCCGAGCGGAAAGTAAGTCCCTTAACTATATCCCAGTTGGCATAAACATTACCTATTGTACGGTAAACGTTAGCTTTGTAAAAAGCATTATTTTTACTGATCAAAGGATTATAATACAGTGGAAAATCTTCTGCTTCGCCTGGTAAGGTACCGCTTATTAAACCGCTACGAGGGTCAATTACCGGCGTAATTGGTGATAGGGCAACGATTTGCAATGGTGTGCTAAATGCGTTATCGTTGGATACCCTGTCGTTGATGGTATTGGCGAAGCTAAGGTTCATACCTATGCTTAGCTTTTTATCCATTTTAGTATCCAGGTTTAATCTTCCCGAATATCTTTTAAAGTGGTTACCTATTAATATACCTGTTTGATCAAGATACTGGCCGCCTAAATAGTAGGTGGTTTTTTCGTTACCACCTGATATATTGAGATCATATTGTTGTTGCGGGGCGCTCTGAAAAGCCTCTCTTTCCCAGTTTGTGTTGATCTTACCGGTTTTCCAATCATCTGTGCCGGCAGATAAAAAAGTAAGGTTATCCTCAACATATGACTTATAATCGGCTAAGGCATCATCAAGTGTATCATAGTCGCCATTTGCAAAGTCCTGTTTAGCGGCACCAACGCCTGCACGTTCTTCAATCTGAACAAATTGCTTTGCGTTCAGGAAATCCCTGTGTCTTGAAGGATTGCTTTTGCCATATTGAGCAGTAAAGTTAATTTTAGCACTGCCGGCCTTTCCTTTTTTTGTGGTGATTACCACTACACCGTTTGAAGCACGTGCACCATATATGGCAGATGCAGAAGCATCTTTCAGCACCTGTATCGACTCTATATCATTAAAGTTAAGATCGGCAAGCGGGCTTGTTGCAGCTGAAGTACTTGAAAGGTCATTAGTGGTGATAGGCACACCATCCATAATATAAAGCGGCTGGGTACCTGCAGATACAGACGACGTACCACGAACACTTATCTTGATACCCTGTCCAAGCTTTCCATTATCAGCCTGAACCAAAACACCAGCCGCCCTACCTTGTATGGCTTGTTCAACAGATGTTGTTGGTATACCTTCTATCTCTTTTGAAGTTACAGATGCAATAGACCCTGTAATATTAGCCTTCTTTTGCGTACCGTAACCAACCACCACAACTTCTGTCAGCTGCTTTGAATCACTTGTTAGCTGAGCATCAACAACGTTACCGCTAATTGGTTGCTCGGCAAGTTTATAACCTAAAAAATTAAATGCTAAAACTTTTGCAGTGGCCGGTACGCTAAGCTTATACCCGCCATTAATATCGGTTTGGGTGCCCAATCCGGTAACTCCTTTTACGGTTACGCTTACCCCTGGTAAGGGCGAGCCGTCTTTCTGATCTGTTACTTTACCTGTAATAACCCGGTTTTGAGCAAAACCAAAGGCAACACAAGTACATAACAACAGGATTGTTAGTAGATGTTTCTTCATAAAAGTTAATATTGTTAATTAAGAAAGTAAGTTCGTAAAAAAAATATGCAGAAACAACAAAAACCTTAAAATTACGTTGCGTTCCTTACAAAAATGTTATTATCGCACATTTAAACAATAACGGTAAGTTAAAACAACATTAAAATCTGCCCTTTTTCAACTTTATCACCGGGCTTTATTAATGTCTTTTCAACTGTTACATCGGCCGGTGCTTTGATAATGTTTTCCATTTTCATAGCCTCAAGCACAAAAAGATTGTCGCCCTTTTTAACGACATCTCCCTTATTTACAAATACTTTAAGAACCAGGCCCGGCATGGGGGCTTTGATTTCGCTGATCCTGGCACTGTTTAAATCACTAAACCCAAGCTTATCAAGCAGTATATCAAACTGATCTTTAGCGGTAACGTTATACAGGTGATTATTAACTTTTATTTCAGCTGTTTTTTCGTTACCGTTAAAATTAATTACCTCCACGTTATACGAACGGTTGTTTTCAATAACATGGTAAACACCTGGTTTTATCTGTTTGATATCAGCGTTTTTCCCTTCCCCGTTAATAAGCAATCCCGCCGCGGCTGTTCTCCCGGTTTCAATACTATAGTGGTCATTAATACTGAATTTATACATAGGCTTTAGATTTGAAGATAAGCGGTTTATATATTATTGTTTAGGGATTGGTATAAAGCTAAACATATTATTATTAACCACAAAGGTTCAATAAGCAAAGCAAACCCTAAATTGACAGTTTTAAGAAAAAATCACCGCGAAGGACGAGAGTAATAAGGATACCTATTGAGTGAAGATATACTGAATTAAATTTGCGCCCATTTTAAGGGCTTTTTGGCGGGCTTCCTGGGTATCGCCTGCGTAGGTACCATAATCTTCCCAACCGTTGCCTAAATCGCACTCATAGGTGTAAAAACAAACCAATCTGCCTTTGTATATCAATCCAAAACCTTGTGCACGCTTACCATCGTGTTCGTGAATTTTGGGCAGACCATTCGGGAAGTCATATTTTTGATGGTAAATGGGATGATTAACCGGTAACTCAACAAAATCCAGCTCGGGGAACACCTTCTTCATCTGCGGGCGAATATATTGATCAAGCCCATAGTTGTCATCGATATGCAAAAAGCCACCACCTGTAAGGTATTTGCGCAGGTTACGGGCTTCCTGATCGGAGAAAATCACGTTACCATGGCCCGTCATAAACGTAAAGGGATAATTAAATAATGAAGCACTGCCTACTTCAACCACCTCATCATCGTCGTCGAAATTGGTTTTCAGGTTTTCATTACAAAACTTAATCAGGTTAGGCAAGGCTGTACGGTCGCCATACCAATCGCCTCCGCCGCTGTATTTGAGGCGGGCAATTTTATAGGCAGGGGCATTAAAGCTGCTCATTGCCATAGCCGCAAACAAAACAACCAATGCTAAGCTTATCCTTTTCATCACCTGTTTAAAAAGTTCGCCTCAAAGCAAGCCTCCAACGCGGCGGTCTCCGTACGCAGGCGGCTTGTGCCTAAAGATATTGGTTTAAACCCATTTTGTAAAGCCTTATCAATCTCTGCAGGAGCAAAATCACCTTCAGGACCTATCAGTATTAAATAACGCCCCTGCGGGGCTATTTCGTCTTTTAAGGCAAATTTCTCACCCGGTTCGCAATGAGCTATAAATTTTTGTCCGTCAAAAGGTTTATCGAGTAGTTGACTTAGTGTTAAAGGCTCGTTTAATAGCGGGTGATACGCTTTCAGAGATTGTTTTATGGCGGCCGTGATAATTTTGTTCAAGCGCTCTACCTTAGCTTCCTTGCGTTCTGATCGCTGCGCAATGATCAATGACACTTCATCGATACCGATCTCTGTAGCTTTTTCCAAAAACCATTCCAAACGTTCGATATTTTTGGTTGGCGCTACCGCGATGTGCAGGTAATGATTGCGTTTTTCAAACCCGGTGGTTACCGATGTTATTTTAAGAATGGTGCGCTTTGGATGTGCATCATGGATCAGGGCGGTATATAACCCTCCCCTTCCGTCAATCAACTGCACTTCGTTGCCTGTTTCCAGGCGCAGCACACGTATAGCATGTTTGCTTTCTTCTTCGCTCAGAAAGTATTGGGGATGCGAGGCATCAATATCAGGAGTGTAAAAAAGTTGCATTATAGATAAGCAGATTAATGTAAATCTACTGTATCTTCTTCATTTATCAGTAATTCGAGTTTAACTGATTCAATATTCTGGTCAGATTTTTTCAGTACGGTGATGTTATAGCCGTTTGATTCCTTTTGTTCGCCAACATCAGGGATTTTACCAAAAATATCCCCAAGCCAGCCCGATACGGTGTCAAAGTCGCCATCTTCAGGTAAGTCATGAGGTAAATGCTCATTCACATCATAAATAGATGCAAGGGCGTTTACAACAAACTCACGCTCATTGATCTTCTCAACTATAGGCTTTTCTTCATCATACTCATCCTGAATCTCCCCTACGAGTTCTTCTACTATATCTTCCAGCGTAACCATGCCGGCGGTACCGCCAAATTCATCAAGCACAATGGCTATCTGAATACGCTTTTGCTGCAGCTCGGCCATCAGATCGTTAATCTTTTTTGTTTCGGGGATGAAATACGGCTTGCGAATAATATCTTTCAGTACAATCTCCTCATTACGGGCCAATAAGGGTAAAATATCTTTGGCATGTACAATACCGATGATCTTATCTATTACATCGTCATAAACCGGCATCCGCGAGTAGCCTTCATTAATGATCATATCCAGCAACTCTTCCTTGGTTGAGGCAATATCCACGCCCGAGATCTTGGTACGCGGTACCATAATGTTTTTTACCACCCGCTCGTTAAAATCAAACACATTCTGGATAAGTTCGTGTTCATTAGAGTCGAGCGCACCAGTTTCTTTACCCTGCTCCAGCAGATATTGCAGCTCTTCAGAACTGTGATGGGTTTCGCCACCTTCAACAGCACTTATGCCCAATAATTTTAAGATAAAATTGGCAAAGTTATTAAGCACCCATATAAATGGCCTGAAAACAACAAAGAAGAACCTGAGCGGCAAGGAAACAGCCATTACCGTACGTACCGATTTTTGGATAGCCAGCGATTTGGGCGCAAGCTCGCCAAAAACTATATGCATAATGGTAATAACGCTAAAAGCTAAGATATGACTGGCCGTAATATAACCCTGAGAAAGTGTGATCCCCACAGCCAGGAAAGCCCGGATCACGAGATTGGTGGCAACCTCTTCGCCCACTACACCGAGTGCCAGTGAAGCAATGGTAATACCCAGCTGCGTGGCAGCCAGGTATCCATCTAAATTATGCAGTATGCCACGGGCAACTTTGGCTACGCCGCTGCCCCCTTTGGCTTTAATTTCAATTTGCGAACCCCGAACCCTCACCATGGCAAACTCTGCAGCTACAAAGAAGCCATTGAGTAAAACCAAAAATATGGTAGCGAAAATGTAAAATAAACTAATCTCGTAATGTGCGGGGTCCATTTATTTTTATGATTGATACACTGGGAACGTCGACTTATACAGCTCCAAACTCTCGGTTATTACTTTATGTGCATAACGTACACCTAACAAATGTTCGATAGTAACGTTTTTGCCTTCCAATTTTTTATAATCTTTGAAGAAACGAACAATTTCAGTCATTGCATGCGGAGGCAATTCATTTAAGTCGTTAATGTAATTTACCGACATGTCATTCTTAGCCACAGCTATGATCTTATCGTCCTGCTCACCATTGTCAACCATGTGCATTACACCTACAACCTTTGCTTCGATGATAGACATAGGGAAAACGTCAATTGAGCAAAGTACAAGGATATCCAGCGGGTCTTTATCATCGCAATAAGTTTGAGGAATAAAGCCGTAGTTAGCCGGGTACATTACAGATGAAAACAACACACGATCAAGCTTTAACAAGCCCGATTCTTTATCTATTTCATATTTCGCTTTTGAACCTTTTGGAATTTCAATGATAGCGTTTACTACTTCAGGAATATTATCACCTGGAGAAACCTGGTGCCATGGATGTAGAGTACTCATTTATCTTTATTAAAATTATAATATATAAAATTATTAACTAATCTGTATTCTCGTTTTTTTCACGAAACTGCTTCTTTACGTAAGCAATAACCAGCGGAATTGTTGTAACTACAATCAACCCAAGTATAATATATTGCAAATAGTCTTTTAATTGAGGAAACTTTCGCCCTAAAAAAAAGCCGCTTAAAGTAAATACACAAACCCAGGTTACGCTGCCGATAAGGTTATAAACCGAAAACTTTTTGATATCAACCTTAACAACTCCTGCAAATATAGGAGCAAATGTTCTAACAATAGGGAAAAATCTCCCTAAAATAAGCGCCATCCCTCCATGCTTGTTGTAAAACTCGCTGGCCAGCACCACGTAGCGGCGCTTGAAAAAAAGCGAGTCGTTTTTATTGAACAATACAGGCCCCGTTCGGTAACCAAACCAATAACCTGTAAAATTGCCTAATATGCCGGCCCCGATCAACGATAATACCAGCGTAGTTATCGAAACATCAACCTTACCAGCGGCGCACAATAAACCAGCCATAAACAGCAGATAGTCGCCAGGCAAAAAGAAACCAAAGAATAAACCAGTTTCAGCAAAAACAACAATAAGCAGGAGATAAAAACCACCCCTGCTTATTATGGATTGAGCGTCCGTTAAATTTTGAAGGTATTCCCAAAAACTTTCCATTCACTATATCTGTAAAACTACAAATATTATATCAATTTGCAGTTATGAATACCGATTATATGAAACGGGCTATAAGATCGGGATAAACACCTATAAGAATTGTAGCCAAAGCCGAAAGTGCAAATACAACTTTGTAGTAAACCGGCACAGTAAGCTCAGCACGTTCATCGGCCCGGAAATACATAGCAATGATAACCCTGAAATAGTAGAAGATACTAATGATAGCATTAATTACAGCTATAATAACCAACCCGATATGGTAGCGGCTTACCGCTCCCGAAAACATAAAGAATTTGCCAATAAAACCTGCAGTAAGCGGGATACCTGCCAACGAAAGCATGGCCACAGTTAATACAAAAGCCAGGAATGGGTTCTTTTTTCCCAAACCGTTAAAGCTTTCAAAGTTATCGCTGCCGCCTTGTTGTTGTACCAGGATCAAGCCGCCAAATGCAATAATTGAAGCAATTGAATAAGCAGTAGCGTATACAAATACCGAATTGCCTGAAGCAGCACCTAACGATACGATTGCAAATAACAGGTAACCGGCGTGCGAGATACTTGAAAACGCAAGCATCCTTTTAAAGCTTTGCTGATACAGTGCAGTAATGTTACCGATAAACAGGGTAATGATAGTAACAACAAGTAATATCGGTGTCCAGAAATCAGATAATGGTTGAAAACAAGCAGAGAACAAACGCAGGAATGCTGCGAAACCAGCCGTTTTAACCACTGTAGACATGAAGGCAGTGATCAACGTAGGGGCACCTTCGTACACATCCGGAGTCCAGAAATGGAAAGGGGCAGCACCTACTTTAAAGCATAAACCAACTATAATAAGGGCTATGCCGGTATAAAACATAGGGTCGATATGCGGATGGTTAATTACATATTCCCTGATGGTATCAATGTTAAATGAACCTGATGATCCGTATAGCAGGGCCATACCAAACAGCAAAAAGCCGGTTGAAAAAGCGCCCATTAAAAAGTATTTCAATGCAGCTTCATTTGAAGCGAAATCGCTCTTTTTAATACCGGCAAGGATGTACAAACTCACCGACATGATCTCGATGCCGATAAACAGCATCACGAGGTTATTAAACGACACCATTACGATTATACCAGTCAGTGAAAACAGGATAATAGCATAATATTCGGCAGTGTGCCTGCTGATGCGCTCAAAGTAACCTTTTGACAATAACAGGATCAGGATTGTAGATATAATGGTAACGCTTGAAAATACAACTGAAAAATTGTTGAACAACAGCATACCGGTATAAATCGGCTCAGCTGTATCTTTTGAAGTCCATTGGCAAATTGCAAAACCTAAAGCAGCCAGTAAGCCTATAACGGTAACAGGCAATAAAGCTTTTTGCGCTTTATATAACCCTAAATACAAAAGCACTATAGGTAAAACAGATATGATGATTATAGTATTCATTCTTTTCTTTAAAATCTTAAACCTACATTGTAAACTTTGAACCTATCTGATTTACCAGTTGCGTTACCGCAGCTTCAGAAATATGCAGAATAGGCTGAGGATAAATACCTAATACAATAACCAGGACACAAATTAAACACAAGGTAAACTTTTCGGTACCGCTAACGTCGGTGAAAGTAGCTGTAAGCGGATTAGTTTCGCCCTGCATTACATTTTTGTAAAGACGTAACATATAAACTGCGCCAAATATAATGGTAAGGCCTGCAACCGCAGCCAGTACCAAATTTACGTAATGCTGTACGCTAAAATCAAATACACCTTTCAGCAATAAAAACTCGCCAATAAAACCATTGGTAAGCGGTAAGCCTACTGTACCTAATAATATGATCAGAAAACCAATTGCAAATTTAGGAGCAACTTTAGCAATACCCCCCAGTTGGCTAATCTCACGGGTGTTTAGCCTGCGGCTGATGATATCCCAGATAAAGAACATACCAACAACGTTGATACCGTGGTTAAGCATCTGAATCATCGCCCCCTGAACACCTGCTATATTCCAGGCAAAAATACCGGCGGCTATTAGCCCAACGTGACCAATTGAAGAATAAGCTATCAGACGCTTGCCATCTTTTTGTTTAAAGGCAATAATTGAAGCATAAACCACTCCTATTACACCAAGGATCATAGCCAAAGACTGGAAATGAAAGAAACCAAGCGGAGCATTAGGGATCATCCAGCGAATAACACCATAAATACCCATTTTGAGCATGATACCTGATAGCATCATGGTACCACCTGACGGAGCTTCCGTATAAGTATCCGGCTGCCAGGTATGGAAAGGGAACAAAGGCATTTTGATGGCGAAAGCCAGGAAAAACGCCCAGAAGATCCAGCTCTGATGTTTAACATCCAAAGTCATTTTATAGAAATTGTGGATGTCGAAAGTTTTATCAGGCGATTGCAGGTACAGGTAAATGATACCAACCAGCATGAACAACGAACCTGCAAATGTGTAGATGAAAAACTTGATGGTAACGCGGATGCGGTTTTCGCCTCCCCAAAGGGCACATATAAAGTAGATCGGGATCAATGCTGCTTCCCATCCAACGTAAAACAAAAATCCGTCGAGGGCAGTAAACACAACCAGCATACCTGCCTGCATAAACAGGATGAGGCCATAAAAGGCACCTTCGTTTTTATATTGGTGCTGATAGGTTGTTAAAATTATTAGTGGTACAAGTACCGTGGTCAATAAAACCAGTACCATGCTAATGCCGTCGATACCGGCACTAAAGTAAATTCCATAACTGCTGATCCATGGCACATCAATAACAAACTGTGTTGATGCATCCGGAACAAATTTGCTTAAAAATATAAGCGCTATTACCAGTTGGGCAACAGAGAAAAATAATGCTGCATGTTTAGCTATCCCGTTTTTAAGCAGGGCAGTTATAACAGCGGCAACTATTGGCAAAAAAAGTAATATACTAACGGTCATTTTTATGTTGCTAAACGCTTATCGTTTATATTTTAGTTAATCCAAATACGCTATACAGAAGTACCGCAATAATTCCCAGTACCATGATGAATATGTAGAAACCTACATTACCTGTTTGCAGCAGGCGAAGGCCTTTACTGGTTTCAATTGTTCCTCTGCCTATGCCATTCACCAGGCCATCTATACCCAAACGCTCTATTATATTATAGAAGAAGTCAGAAAGCCAGTCGAGCGGTTTACGAACAATCAGGTCATAAAGCTCATCAAGGTAAAACTTATGGTATGAAATGCTGGTCAATGCCGGACGCTCTTCAGTATCAGCAACAGGTACACTACCATTTTTAGCATATTTAACATAGGCATAGGCCATAGCAGCTAAAGCAAGTACTACCGACGTACCCATTAATGCATACTCAAGCGATTCAGACAAATGATGCTCGCCCAAAATCTCATTTGATTTATGGAAAACAGGCTCAAGGAAATGTGCGAGTTCATGGTGTCCGTGTAATACTTCCGGCACACCTATAAAACCACCTACTATTGAAAGGATAGCTAACACAATAAGCGGAATAGTCATTGTAGGAGGCGATTCATGCAAATGATGCTCTTGCTCATGGGTACCGCGGAATTTTCCATAAAATGTAAGGTACATCATCCTGAACATGTAGAATGAAGTTAACATAGCGGTTAATACACCTACAGCCCAAAATATAGGGCTATGTGCGTAAGCATGTGCCAGGATCTCATCTTTCGAAAAGAAACCTGCCAATGGCGGGATACCCGCAATTGCAACAGTGCCAATCATCATGGTGGTGAAAGTAGTTTTGATCTTGCCTTTCAAGCCACCCATTTTACGCATATCCTGCTCACCGCTCATAGCGTGGATCACCGAACCTGCGCCAAGGAATAATAAAGCTTTAAAGAAAGCGTGTGTTAACACGTGGAAGAAAGCGCCTGTATAAGCGCCAACACCTAAGCCTAAAAACATATACCCCAATTGAGATACAGTTGAATAAGCCAATACCTTTTTAATATCTGTTTGTGTTAATGCAATAAGTGCTGCAATAAGAGCCGTTGCCAAACCTACATAAGCAATGATCTCCATTGTATCCGGAGATAAAGTATAGAATATGTTTGAGCGGGCAATCATATAAATACCGGCTGTAACCATGGTAGCAGCGTGGATCAAAGCCGAAACCGGGGTTGGGCCGGCCATCGCATCCGGTAACCAGGTGAACAAAGGCAACTGTGCAGATTTACCGCAAGCACCAATGAATAACAATATTGTAATGATAAACAGCGGACCTGCACCTGATTTCATGGTAGCTGCCTTAGGGAAGACCTCCGCAAACTGGATACTGCCGAAAACATAAATAATGGTGAAGATGCCTAATAAGAAACCAAGGTCACCGATACGGTTCATCACAAACGCTTTCTTCGCTGCATCTGCATAGTCAGGGTTAGTAAACCAGAAACCTATAAGCAGGTATGAGCATAAACCTACGCCTTCCCATCCGATAAACATGATGAGGTAGTTTGAACCTAAAACCAACAACAACATGAAAAACACGAACAGGTTGAGGTAAGCGAAAAACTTTCCAAAACCTTCGTCGTCATGCATGTAACCGATAGAGTACAGGTGGATCAGGAAACCAACCCCTGTAATGATCAGCAACATGATTGAACTTAACTGATCAATAAGGAATGCGAAAGGGAATTTCAAGGCGCCAACCGCAAACCATGTAAAGTAGTTAACGTTGATGGCTACACCGGTTGATTTTACCTGAAAGAAAACGGCAAGACTTAAACCAAATGATACCAGTACCAGCAAGCTGCCGATAAAGCCAATTACGCTTTTTGATAATGAATTACGGCCAAGTCCGTTTATAACAAAACCGGCTAACGGTAGTATAGGAATAAGCCAGATATATTTATCCATGTTCGATGTTGTACGTTTTACGTGTTACGTTATACGTTTTTAATTATCTAATCGCCATTGCGGGAAAGGGGCAACAACGTTTGTTTTATTACTAATCAGTTATTACAAATCCGAAATTGAAATTCCGAAATCCGAAATAACTATTACCACTTCAACCTGTTCAGTACGTTGATATCAATTGAATTGGTGTTACGGTAAATCATCACGATGATAGCCAAACCAACTGCAACTTCGGCAGCGGCCAGTGCCATGATAAAAAACACAAACACCTGCCCGGTAGCATCACCCCTGTATACAGAAAACGCGGTAAGCAAAAGGTTAACCGAGTTAAGCATTAACTCAACCGACATGAAGATCACGATAGCATTACGGCGGATCAATACGCCCATTACGCCTATAGCAAAAATGATTGTGCTTAACAATATGTAATGATTAAGCGGCACGGCGTGCATTGTATTTGTTAAACTTTCCATTATGCTGCTTTAGGTTCTTTTTCTTTAGTGGCCAACAATACCGCGCCTACCATTGCTGATAACAACAATACCGACGATATTTCAAACGGCAATAAAAATTCGTTGAACAATACTTTACCTAAGTTTTTTACAAGTCCCAGATCAGGGTTTTGTAATAACACAGGGTTTGATGCGCCAATAAGTTTTAACGATGATGCAACTGCAACAGCTAATATACCACCGCCAAAAACACCGGCTATTTTAACCATGAAAGGCTTTACAGGTTCCGACTCCTTGTTAAGATTGATGAGCATCAGTGTATACAGGAACAATACCAGTATAGCGCCCATGTATACAATGAAATTTACAATCGCCAAAAATTGCGCGTTAAGCAAAATATAGTGGATGGTGAAAGTAAAGAAAGTGAGGATCAGATATAGGATACTATGTACCGGATTTTTGGCCGAGATTACCAATATCGAAAAGAATATGGACAAAAATGCGATGAAGTAAAATGTACTCATGTTTTTATTTACAAAATACCTTTACCCTTTTAGGCAGGGCAAAGGTATAAAACTTCTTTATTGATTTAAGGGCGCTTCTACTAATTTGTCTTTACCGTAAATAAAATCCTTCCTTAAGTAATCGGCAGGTACAATATCTCCGTCAAGATAAATAGCTTCTTTAGGGCAGGCCTCTTCACACAAACCGCAGAAAATACAACGCAACATGTTAATTTCATAAACAGCAGCGTATTTCTCTTCGCGGTATAAATGCTCTTCACCTTTCTGGCGCTCTGCAGCTGTCATAGTGATAGCTTCCGCAGGGCATGATAATGCACAAAGGCCGCAGGCGGTGCAACGCTCTTTACCGTTTTCATCGCGCTTAAGCGAGTGCATACCACGAAAGTTTTCAGAAAACTCGCGCTTTTCTTCGGGATAACTGATGGTTACCGGCTTTTTGAAGAAGTGTTTCATTGTTGTGGCCAAACCGCCAACAATAACAGGCAGGTAAGCACGTTCCAACAAGGTAAGTGGCTTAACTTCCAGTACTTTTCTTTTATTGCTTAATGATTCCATTTGATTAATATCCAAAGTGTGTAAGTAATGTGCTGCCTACGCCGGTAAGCACTATATTGGCAATTGCCAGAGGTATTAATATCTTCCAGCCCAGATCCATCAACTGGTCATAACGGAAACGAGGGATTGTCCAGCGTACCCACATGAAAAAGAAGATAGAAAAGAAGATTTTACCGAATAATATAACAACACCAACTATCGCCGCTGTATTTGGACTGAACCATACAGCCATATCATCCATAAAAGGATAGTTATAACCGCCCCAATAAAGGGTAGCCATTACTGCCGATGAAATAAACATGTTGATATACTCAGCAAAAAGGTAAAAACCTAATTTCATTGATGAGTACTCGGTATGGTAACCGCCAACAAGCTCGGTTTCGCACTCAGGTAAGTCGAAAGGTGAGCGGTTGGTTTCAGCAAAGGCACATACCAGGAACAGGATAAAACCAAGCGGTTGTCTCCAAACATTCCAGTGAAAGCCATGCTGTTGTTCGGCAATTTCTTTAAGGCTCAATGTACCGGTAAGCATCAGCAACGCGATGATGGATAAACCCATCGAAATTTCATAGCTGATATTTTGTGACGCAGCACGGATAGCACCTAACAACGAATATTTATTGTTTGATGCCCAGCCACCAATCATGATGCCATAAACACCTAATGATACTACGCCAAAAATGTAAAGTACACCTACGTTGATATCAGTAACCTGTAAATCAAAAGTACGGCCGCCAATTTGAATAGCTGATCCCCATGGAATAACAGCCGAACCTATACAAGCGGTTAAAATAGCCAGCGAAGGGCCAACAATGAACAGGAAGCCGGTAGCGTTGGTTGGGATGATTTCTTCTTTCAAGAACATTTTACCACCATCTGCAAGGGGTTGCAAAATGCCCCATGGACCGGCACGGTTAGGGCCTACCCTATCCTGGAAAAATGCTGCTACTTTACGTTCGGCATAGGTTGAGTACATAGCCACAACCAGGCTGATTGCAAAAATCACAACGATCAATACGATTCTGAATATTAAATCTGCAGTTTCCATTATAAGCGTGTTTCCCTTTCAAATTGGTCTTTATTTGCTGCCTGCAATACCGGGTTGGTTTTAACAACCGGCAATGGTGTAAACTCGTAATGGTTTGCACTGATCACTGATTGGTGCGATACCTTACGCGGGCCTTCAATAACCCAATCGGCAGTTTTCTTTTTGTCGAAGCGGCAGGTGTTACAGATAAATTCTTCAACCTCGCCATAAACATCTTTACGGCCGGTTACCCTGATCACATCTTCACCTTTGTACCATAAAGTAACTTTACCACAGCATTTATCGCAATCGCGGTGTGCCTCAACTGGCTTAGTGAACCAAACACGGTTTTTAAAACGGAAGGTTTTATCAGTTAATGCACCTACAGGGCAAACGTCAATCACATTACCAGAAAAATCGTTATCAACCGCTTTGCTGATATAAGTAGAGATTTCTGAATGATCGCCCCTGTTCAGGATACCGTGTAAACGGGTATTAGTGATCTGATCGGCAGTGAATACACAACGGTAGCAAAGGATGCAACGGGTCATGTGCAACTGGATCTTATCACCGATATCGATTTTCTCGAATGTACGACGATCGAACTCGTAGCGGGTTTTAGCAGCACCGTGCTCGAAGCCAAGGTCCTGCAGGTGGCATTCACCAGCCTGATCACACACAGGGCAATCAAGCGGGTGATTGATCAACAGCATTTCTACCACACCTTTACGGGCTTCAACAACCTCGGGCGAAGTGATATTTTGTACCTCCATCCCATCCATAACACCGGTACGGCACGAAGCCACCAGTTTAGGCATAGGGCGCGGATCTTTTTCAGATCCTTTGGTAACCTTAACCAAACAGGTACGGCATTTACCGCCACTACCTGCCAGCTTGGAGTAATAGCACATAGCAGGCGGAACAATGTCGCCACCTATTTGCCTTGCGGCATTCAGGATGCTTGTTCCGGGTTCTACATCAACGGTTATTCCGTCTATTGTTACTTTCATTGACATTTAATAATAACGTCGTTTGTTAATTTCTAAACCTTTTGCTTTCATCCTTAAGGCTGAAAACTGCCGTCATTGCGAGGAACGAAGCAATCCCCGATTTGCAGGTACGCCCTGTATAGTTAGGGATTGCTTCGTACCTCGCAATGACGCTTTATTATTTACGCCGTCTCAACAACTTTTAACGGATCAGCATAGTGTGCTATACCGTAATTTCTTGAAGTTGCTTCGCTTGCGTTAGTTACGTGCCACTCAAATTCATCCCTGAAATGGCGGATAGCACTGGCCACCGGCCATGCTGCCGCATCACCCAGCGGACAAATAGTATTTCCTTCTATTTTCTTAGATACATCAACCAGCAGATCCATGTCGCTCATTTTGCCATGGCCATACTCCAGGCGATGCAATACTTTTTCCATCCAGCCGGTACCCTCACGGCAAGGCGAACATTGTCCGCAGCTTTCGTGATGATAAAAACGGGCAAAGTTCCAGGTATTACGTACAATACAGGCATCTTCATCATAAGCGATAAAACCGCCCGAACCCAACATGGTACCGCTTACAAAGCCACCATCTGATAACGATTCATAGCTCATCAAACGGGCTTCGTTATTGATAGTTTTCAGGATCAGGTTAGCCGGCAAAATAGGCACTGATGAACCACCCGCAACAACAGCCTTTAAGCGTTTGCCATTGGCGATACCACCGCAATACTCATCCGAATAAATAAATTCTTCAACAGGTACACCGAGTTCAATTTCATAAACACCCGGCTTTTTAAGGTTACCACCTGCCGAGATCAATTTAGTACCTGTACTACGGCCGATACCTATTTTAGCGTACTCGTCACCACCTTCGTTAATGATAGGCACAACAGCAGCAATTGATTCAACGTTGTTAACTACGGTTGGGCAGCCATATAAACCGGCAATAGCCGGGAATGGTGGTTTAATACGCGGATTACCACGTTTACCTTCCAATGATTCCAGCAATGCAGTTTCTTCACCGCAGATATAAGCACCACCACCAGGTTGAACATAAAGTTCAAGATCGTAACCGGTACCCAATATATTTTTACCTAAAAAGCCTTTCGCTTTTGCTTCGGCGATAGCTCTTTCCAGGATCCTCACCTGTGGCATCATTTCGCCGCGCAGGTAGATATACGATGTACTGGCACCAAGCGCAAAGCTTGATACAATCATACCCTCAATTAATAAGTGAGGGATATAGGTCATCAAATAACGGTCTTTAAAAGTACCAGGTTCCGATTCATCACCATTACAAACCAGGTAACGTGCTACGCCTTCGGGTTTAGCCAAAAAGCTCCACTTCATACCGGTAGGGAAACCTGCACCACCACGACCGCGTAAGCCTGATTTTTTAACCTCTTCAACAATCGCCTCGGGCGACATGGTTTTTAATGCTTTCTCAACAGAAGCATAGCCACCTTTTGAACGGTAAACATCAAAAGTATTGATGCCGGGTACGTTTATATGTTCTAAAAGTAATTTCCGTCCCATAACTTAATTCTTAGCTTTCGCTTTTAAATCACTGATCAATTTATCTACCGACTCGTTGGTCAGGTTTTCATAAAAAGTATATTCAGGGCCAATTTGCAATACAGGGCCAAAACCACAGGCCGCAAGGCACTCCACTCCTCTCCAGCTAAATAAGCCGTCGGGAGTAACTTCACCTTCTTTTACGCCAAGCGTTTCCTCAATATGATCCATGATCTTTTCGGCACCTACCAGGCAGCAGCCGCTTGTACGGCAAACTTCCAGTACGTACTTGCCTTGCGGGCGTAAAAAGTACATGGTATAAAATGTAGCAACCTCATATACCTCAATAGGCAGGATGCTCAAATATTCGGCAACCTTATCCATTGCAGGTGCGCTTACCCAACCAAACTCGGCCTGAACCAGGTGAAGGATTGGCAATAAGCCCGATTTTTGTTTTCCCTGCGGATAACGGCTAACTATTTCATCAAATTTGCTGATCAGTGCCGGCGAAAATTCAACCGGTTCCTGAGCTTCGTCAACTCTAAGCATCTAACTCTCCGGCTATAACGTTTAAACTACTCATGTTAATAATAGCATCTGATAATAACATACCGCGGCTCATTGGGGCATACATCTGGTAATTGATGAAGCTTGGCCTGCGGAAATGCAAACGGTAAGGTGAACGGCCACCGTCATTAACCAGGTAAAAGCCCAGTTCGCCGTTAGTGCCCTCAACCGAATGGTAAACCTCGGTAGTTGGGGTTGGAATTTCGCCCATCACAATTTTAAAGTGATAGATCAAAGCTTCCATGTTATTATATACTTCCTCTTTCGGAGGCAGATAAAATTCAGGTACATCAGCATGGAAAATGTCGCCCGGTTCCTTATCAAGCTTGACAAGCGCCTGCTCAATAATCCTTAAGCTTTGCCACATCTCTTCGTTACGAACCAAAAAGCGGCTGTAAACATCGCCATTGTCGCCAACCGGCACTTCAAATTCAAAGTCCTCGTAAGATGAATACGGGTTCATTGCCCTTACATCGTAATCAACACCGGCGGCACGTAATAACGGGCCTGTCCAGCTATAGCTCAACGCAGTCTCTGCAGTTACAGCGGCTACGTCGCGTGTACGGTCAACAAAAATCCTGTTACGGTTAAACAAGCCTTCAAACTCTTTAAGGGTTTTAGGAAAGCTCTTTAAAAACGCACGTAATTTATCAAATGCACGGCTGTTAAAGTTACGCTCAAAACCACCTATACGGCCTATATTGGTTGTAAGGCGTGAGCCGCAAACCTCTTCGTATATTTCATAGATAGCCTCACGTTGCTCCATCATGTAAAGGAAGCCGGTAAAAGCACCGGTATCTACGCCTAATACACCGTTACAAACAATGTGATCGGCAATACGGGCAAGCTCCATTACAATTACACGCAGGTAATCAACACGTTTAGGAGTTTGGATATTCAGAAGCTTTTCAACCGTCATGTGCCAGCCCATGTTATTGATGGGTGATGAACAATAATTTAAACGGTCGGTAAGTGGGGTGATCTGGTAAAAAGGCCTATGCTCGGCAATCTTTTCAAATGCGCGGTGAATATAACCAATGGTTGATACACCGCTAACGATGCGTTCGCCGTCAAGCTGAAGCACGTTTTGAAACACACCGTGCGTAGCAGGGTGTGTTGGGCCCAGGTTAAGGGTTGATAGCTCGCTTTGCGGATCGTTATCTGTATATACAGGATGATTTTGCATCAGTATTATTAATTAGAGTCAGGAATCAGGAAGACAAGAATCAAGATGAAGCTTATTCTTACTTCTTGATTTCCTGGTTCTCGATTCTCAATTTCTTGATTCTATAGTATGTTATCTTCCGAAATAAAAATCTTTCTTGTCAACACGGTTAGGGTCTTCCAAAGGAAACTCTTTACGCATTGGGAAAGCAGTCATATCGTCAACATTTAAGATACGACGCAAATCCGGGTGCCCGTCAAAAATAACCCCGAAAAAGTCGTATGTTTCGCGTTCCATCCAGTTAGCACCTTCCCAAAGCACAGTAGCTGTCGGTATGTGCACATCGCCATCGGCCAAAAACACTTTAATCCTGATACGGGTATTGGTGGTTAAGCTGTGCAGGTGATATATTACACCTATTTGCTTTTCCTGCTCAGGATAGTGAATACCGGTAATATCTGTTAAAAAAGTAAATTTAAACGAGGGATCGGTTTTCAAAAACGTAAGCAGATCGATGATCTGTTCGCGACCGGATTCAACAGTAAGCAAGCCATATGGTTCACCAATAACTGTTACTGCATCGGCAAATTTATCGCCTATTGCTTTTACTATGTCTTCGTTTGGTATAGCGGCCATTATTGAATCCCGTATTTAGCTAATAATTCCTGGTACTTAGGCTCGTTTCTGCGGCGCAGTGATTCTGTCTTAACCAGTTCCTGAATATTCATAAAACCATCAATAATAGCTTCCGGCCTTGGAGGGCAACCCGGTACGTAAACATCAACCGGAATCACTTCATCAATACCCTGCAAAACTGAGTAAGTATCAAATATACCACCACTTGAAGCACAGGCACCTACAGCCATTACCCAACGGGGCTCGGCCATTTGCAGGTAAACCTGGCGCAATACAGGTGCCATTTTCTTAGCTATGGTACCCATAACCATCAGCAAATCGGCCTGACGCGGTGAAAAACTCAAACGCTCGGCACCAAAACGCGAAAGATCATAGTGAGATGCCATAGTAGCCATAAATTCGATACCGCAGCATGATGTGGCGAAGGGTAAAGGCCACAATGAATTTGAGCGTGCTATACCTATTACTTTATCAAGCGAGGTAGCAAAAAACCCGGCGCCTTCAACTCCGGCGGGGGCATCAACTAATTGAATATCACTCATTGAACTAAATTGATAGAAAAATCATCGTCCACTAAATGTGGATAATGGGAGCAAATTTACAATAATAACGATGTAAAATGTACACTATAGGGGCACAGGGAGTATATTTAGAATCAATCTAAATTTAATCCCAATCTAAAGCGCCCTTTTTTATTACGTAGATAAAACCCAGTAAAAGCGTAGCCATAAAAATGAACATTTCAATAAGGCCGGTGGTACCTAAAGCCTTGAAATTTACCGCCCATGGATACATGAAGATCACCTCCACGTCAAACAGCACAAACAAAATGGCTACAAGGAAATACTTAATGGATATTGGTGTACGGGCATTGCCCACCACCTCAATACCTGATTCAAACGGGGTCAGTTTATCTTTTGTTTTTCTTTTAGGACCTATTTTGTGTGTTACAAACATTGTTGTTACTACAAACCCTAATGCCACCAACATCTGAAATATGATGGGCAAATAATTAACCGGTAAACTTTGTGCTTCCATGCTGCAAATATACTAATGCCTTAATAATAAAAAAGTGTGTTTTGCAAGGTTGTTAATCATTTCTGCTATTCATTATTAATCTTGATAGCTAATTACCTCGGTAAAATCAATTCCCAAAATCCGGCAAACAAAAAAGGCCTCTTTTTCAAGAGGCCTTTTATATCAATTTGATATTTTATTATTTGCTTTTACCGGCTCCGCCTTTGCGTTGGAAGAATGCTACCGCCTGTTTATTGGTAGGATCATTTTCCCTTGCTTTGGTGAAGTTCTCAGTTGCTTTAGCTTCGTCTTTTTCTTTGTACTCATAGTAAGTACCTAAGTAAGCGTAAGCGTTTGCAAGGCTCTTTTTAGTTTTATCGTCTGCGGCACCTTTAGCAGTTACAAGCTCGATGAATTTTTCATAAAATGGTTTAGCATACCCCACGATGTTGTTACGATCTTTCTCTTTCATATCGTTAACATAAGCACGGTAAAGATAGCCATCCGCTGTAGTTGGGCTCTTTTGGTTTACATAGCTAAATGCTGAATCGGCTCTTACAAGCAATGAATCTGCATTTGGTTTCTTTTCGTCGTAACCAAAGTAGTAGCTGATACCTTCGTAAAAATAGTCAGTCAATTTTACGTTACGGCCGGCTTTTAAAGTAACCTGACGGTAAGCATCACCTGCCTGCTCGTATTTTTTCTGATGATATAAAGCTTTAGCAATTTCACCGTAAACATCAGTTTGAGTACTGTCAAGCTCTAACGCTTTTTTCAGGGTATTGATACCTACTGAATCCTGACCGGTAGCCATCTGCAAACGGCCCTGGTATAAATAGTCACGAGGAATGATACGTTTTGGATCAGCTTTCTGGAACCAGGTGTTGATTGCGGTTAAGCCGTTTTGATAATCTTTGTTTTCGAAAGCCGCGTAAGCTAAATAACGGTAAACCCTTGCATTTGAGCTTGCCGATTTTGATAGATCGGTAGTAACCTGCTGTAACGTTTTGTAATCGCCAGCAAGGATCAGGAAGTCGGCATAACGCATTTGTGACTCTATAGACTGATCTGTTAAACTAAGGAATTGCTTGTAATGTTCAACAGCTTCTTTAATTTTAGCTGAAGCCATTTTAGGATCAGTGTACGCCCAACGAAGATCAGTTTCAGCCCATTCGCGGTAAGCCGGACCGTAGTTTGCGTTGATAGCCAATGCATCTTTAAATTGCTGCTCAGAACCATCAAAGTTATTAGCAAATTTATATAATACACCTGTTGCAACCTTAGCAGCTGGGTTTTTCGGATCAAGTGTTGAAGCGTCAGAATAGTTTGAGTAAGCTTCGTTACTTTTTAATACCGAACGGTAAGCGTCACCTAAAGCGATAAGCAAATCAACGTCTTTTGCATTAATAGCCTTTCCTTTAGTAAGCACTGCGATAGCAGCATCTGCATCAGCAGGCGCAATTTTTTTATCGGTAGTAGTAGGCAACAAATATGATAAACCTACATAAGTATAAGGTTTTGCATCCTTACCTGCCAAAGCTACAGCCTGGTTAAAGTTGGTTGTAGCACCGGCATTATCTTTATCTAAACGGGCAACAGCACCTAAACCGGCATAATTCAATGCTGACTTTGGATTTGCAGCAATACCTTTATTGAAAACGACTTTCGCCGAATCAGAATAGTCCTGTTTAATGTACACCCAACCCAGGTAAAAGAAATTTTCGTCTTTAGTTGGTTGAGTTGTAGTAAGCGTTTTGAGCATCGACTCTGCTTTCTGATATTGTTCGGCGTCAATAGCTTTTCTGGCGTCGGCAAGACTCTGCGCAAAAACTGATGATGAACCTAAAAATACCAGTCCGAAAGAAGCCGTAGCTATTTTACTGATCATTTTCATCTTTATTTAGTTATAGTTTACTTTTTAAAATTATTTCTCTTGGCGGAATGGAATCTGGCAATAAACCCGATTTCAATATTATCCGCTGTCCTACATCACTGGCCAAAAATGTAACAAATCCGGCCGCTAATCCATTTTTACTTGAGCTATTAACCATATATAGTGTCCTGCTCAATGGGTACTGTTTTAAGACAAGTGATTCTTGCGAAGGTTTAAAATATTCGTTGGCGTATTGCTTGTTGCCTTCGTCTCTAACTCCTACAATTTTCACTCCATCAACATAACTGGCGTAAGCCTTTTCCGGGTTGTTAAGCCAGCTAAAACCTATGATGCCCAAAGCATCAGGATGCTCGTTTACGTATTTAATAACGTCGACATTCGATTTAAGCGCATAAATGTTTTTTTGCTTAAACTCCTTATTACCAGAGAAATCCTTCAAATATCTTACCAAACTTGAGTTTGGATTATCAAAAACGATAGTTTTATTTCCGGCACCCTGACCGTTAAGTTCCTTCTTTAGTTCGGCAACTGTGATAGCAGTATCGCCCGATGCTTTATTCACTATCAGCGTGATTGCATCTACCGCAAAAGGTACAACCTCAACGCTCAACGAACGACGGGTAATAATATTACGTTCTGCGGTATCCAGTTCACGTGATAGTATTGCAACTCTTACGCTGTCATTTAACAACATATTTACAGCTTGGTTTTCTGTTTTATAAACAAATACCGGGTTAGCGTTGGGAAACCGGCTTCTGTAAACATATTCTTCCTGTGCTACTATGGGCGAAAAAGACTCATCAGCAACAAAAGTTGCCGTTCCTGTGTTGAAGCCATCGGTTGGTACAGATTTTACTTGTTTCTGTTTGCAAGCCTGCAAAGAAGCTATTGACACAAGTAAAATCGATACGTATACAACTCGTAAATTAATCTTCATACTGATCCTTCTTAAACAATCTTGAAAATCTTAAAATCGCGTAACCAATAATAAACGCACCGAAAAGTAAACGTTGGTAATGTTGCAGTTGCAACGGGAGTGCATCCCAAAACATGATCATGAGACCTAAAACCACGAAGCAAATAAATGCAGCGGTTCCTAAAATAAGCAAAAACCGCCTTTTGGGCGATTTTTGCTCTTTATTGTAATTAAATGGCATTACTTATTCTTCAGATGCTAAAGTAAAGCTAATTGGAACGCTGTACTGTACACGAACCGGACGACCGTTTTGTATACCAGGTTTCCATTTTGGTGAATTTTTCAATACACGAACCGCTTCCTCGTCGCAACCGCTGCCGATGCCCCTAACAACTTTAATGTCAGTTAAAGAACCATCTTTTTCAACAACGAATGTACAAATTACACGTCCTTGAGTATTGTTTTCACGGGCAACAGCCGGATACCTGATGTTTTTGCTCAGGTACTGACCAAATTTCTCTAAACCGCCGGCAAATTCTGGAACCTGCTCAACTGAAGTAAAGATCTGGTTAGGATCGGCTTCTACCACTTGTTTTACGTCTGAGTTACCTACTGGCTCATCAATTCTGATGTCCGCGTTAGGATCGCCTTTTTGGTCTTTCTGACCTGGATCTGCAACAGCAAGTTCTTTTACTGTTGGCGGATCTTTCTCCTTAACCTCGTTATCTGGTTTTACAACCGGAGGAGGGAAACGTACCTGGTCAACCTTTGGTTTTGGTGGTTCAGGTGGCGGCGGAGGTGGTTTCTTGGTTTGGTCAACCGGTGGCGGAGGTAACAGAACAACGTCTGTTATCTTCACTTTTTGGTCTTTCTCTGGGATAAGACCTTTGATCTTGTTGATGATAGTTGGCAAAGAAACGATGAATACAAAAACTACGATAGCAATAATCAATGATTTGCTTGTATTCTTTGAATTTTCTTTTCTTAGCTCGTAAGCGCCATAGGCCTTATTACGATTACTAAAAACAACGTCGATCCATTCCTGCTTTAGTATGTCTAATTTTGATCCTAACATCTGTTAAGGCTTTAATGGAAATTAATAACGTTATTTAATACTATTTATTATCGTTGTACAAGCCGTCTTTCTTCAACAATTCTATCTCCGGTGCAGATATATCTACAATGCCGTAGCTCTGAATATTGGCTATGTTAATTTCGTCAAGCGTGCTCACCATATTTTTGTATTTTGACTTATCGCTTGGCTTAATAACAACAAACATAAATTTGCCTGTTTTCTGCTGTACTTCTTTACTTTTCTCAATTAACGTTTTACGTAGTCCATCCGGACCAAAATTGTCAATTGTTGGCGCTGATTTTCCTGGCTCGCCAATATACCACTCCAATTTATCGTCGCTGCCCAATAAAATGGTCATTGAACGTGAAGCGGCAATATCCATCTGATCTTTTGTATGTTCATCTTTATCAGGCATGGCCAAGTCCATCGCTTTTGGTTTAGCGAGTGTAGTGGTCATGATGAAGAAAGTGATCAACAAGAAAGCCAGGTCAACCATCGCGGTTAAGTCGATACGGGTTGATTGCTTTTTACTGCGAACCTTACCGCCTTTGTGTTTCCCTCCCCCGGAGGTATCTAATTCTGCCATGGTCTTTTATTTTTTAGCTGCACCACCGGCGCTGCCCAAATCCGTAATTAAACTAAACTTGTTAACTTTTTGCTTTTGCAAAATACCGATAACATCCTTAATAACCGGATATTCTTCTTTGCTGTCGCCTTTAATAGCTAAACGCAATTCTTTGTTGTGCAAAGCCTTGGTAGCTATACGTGCCTGGCGAATCCAGTTGGTAAGTTCACCAGAAACAGAATCTCTCGGGATACCCGGCTGAGCATATTTCTTTTGCTGATCAGCAGATAAAGCTATAAACTGTTTCAACTGGGTCATTGGTACACCAAATGAGGTGATAGTTGAAAACCTTGTTTGCTCTTCGGGTGTAAAGGTCATGTGATATATTGTACCCATTTGGTTCAACATTTCCTTGCGGATATCAACACCTTCAACGCCAAAAAACGCTTTTTGTTTACCCACTGATACTGTAGCAAAATCAGACTCCGGTACCGGCTGTTGAATTGAAGATTTTGGTATATCAATAGGTACCGGATCTTCGGTTTTTACTTTTGCGGTCATGATGAAGAACGTAAGCAAAAGGAACGCCACGTCACACATCGCGGTCATGTCAATTGCTGTACTCTTCCTTGGAACTTTTATCCTTGCCATATCAATTTTTTCCTATTAAAAATATTAGTGATTAGTATTAAACTATTGCCGCCTTTACTTATTGTGCATTAAGGCATTAGCACTAATATTCTTATTTGTTTTTGTGTGATGAAGCAAATGTTTGAACGATGCTAAAGCCAGTTTCGTCAATAGCATAAGTCAATTTATCAATTTTTGATGTAAACACGTTGTACATTACGATAGAGATAGCAGAAGTACTGATACCAAATGCAGTGTTGATCAAGGCCTCAGAGATGTGAGAAGAAAGTTCAACCTGGTTAGGTACACCAGCAGTTGCTAATGAAGAGAACGCTTTGATCATACCCACAACCGTACCTAACAAACCTGTTAATGTACCGATAGATACCAAAGTAGCGATGATAGTTAAGTTTTGCTCAAGCATTGGCATTTCCAAAGCAGTAGCTTCTTCGATGTCTTTTTGGATAGCTAAAGTTTTCTGGTCAACGTCAAGGTTTGGTTCAGCTTCCATTTCACCATATTTTTTCAATGCTGATTTGATAACGTTAGCAACAGAACCTTTTTGTTTGTCGCACTCTGCAGAAGCACCGGCAATGTTACCAGCGTTTAAAAGAGCCTGGATTTTCCTTACGAAACCATCAACACTGCCAGTACCTGAAGCTTTGCTGATAACGATGAAACGCTCGATAGAGAAAACGATAACCATTAATAAGAAACCCATGATCACGGGTACGATAACACCACCACTATGAACAGTACCGAAAATGTCTGAAGGATAACCGTGCTCTACGTCACCACCTTTGAAGTGGCTTGGATCACCTAAAATGAATATAAAGATACAAGTTGTAACAATAAGACAGATCGGAATAGTTAAAGAAGCAAACATGCCCGATGCACTTGAGCTTTCTTTCTTAACAGGAGTAGTTGGTTTTGTTGGTGCGTTTGCCATTACTTTTGAATTTTTAGTTTTTGTTTTTGTTTATTTTATAAGTTAGTTAAAATGCGCTGTTTGTTGGGAATAACAAAAATAGAATTTTATTGAATTAAAAAAACCATTTATGTTATTCTTTACAATTTTTTAATACAGAATATCATTCTGCGTATTGTTGGTGATTATAAACGCAACAATACAAATTTATTGTGTGTTACCAACACAATTATTTGCAATGAAAACCATTTTTTTTAAAAATAGCAAGTGATAACATATAAAATTTGTGTTACCAAGCTAAAATTGGATACTTTTTTTCAAAGTTTATAAAAAGGTGCCTGTTATATTTAACTGCAATGCAAGCTTTGTAACATATAATACAACACTTTGTTTAAAACACTCTTTTCAAATAATTCTGTTAAACTACGGTTTATAATGTTTAGTTAATATTATCCGCCTGCTTTTTTGGCTTTATAGCCATCTGTTTGGAGTAAAGTTAACACTTTGTCCCTAAAATCGCCCTGGATTAGGATCTCGCCATCCTTAACAGAACCTCCTACCCCACATTTGGATTTCAGTTTTTTCCCTATTGCTTCCAGGTCGGCATCCGCGCCGATAAAGCCCGAAATACGCGTAACCAGTTTGCTTCCGCCCTTGCGATCAAGATATATTTTAAGGTTTTGCTGCTGTGCCGGTAAGGTTCCCTGTTCCCCTCCACCGTTTTCCTGGTATTGAAAATCCGGATCAGTTGAGTAAACTACGCCGGTAAAATTTTTCTTAGCCATATTGATCAATTTTTAAATGATGGGCCAACTATAACTCTTAATGACTTGGGTAGTATATTAATATCTATCCCTGTACCGGCTACCTGGGGCTCTCCATCCAGGTGGATGGGGCCGGTATGCTCCCTTTTTATCAGGATCTGCTTGCCGCGGATAATTTCTACATATTTTGAGCTTTCAGTTGCTTTAACCAGCATGCGCATACTCATCTCTGGAAACCTCCACAACGGGAAAGGCTTTATCACGCAAACATCCAGCAAACCATCCTGCAGGCTTGCCTTAGGCGATATATGTACATTATTACCGTATTGCGACGAGTTTGCTATACTAAGCATAAATGCCTTATAGTCATACTTTTTTCCGTCAATATCTATATGATAGTTTTGCGACTGATAGCCAACCACTTCTTTTATCGACGATTTAATATAACTGATAAAGCCACGCTTTTTGCCATGCGAAAAAATCTCGCTGATGTGGGCATCAAACCCCATCCCTGCCATGTTAAAAAATGGTTGCCCGTTAATCCTGGCCGAATCAATAATTTCGGTACGGCCTGATGCCAGGTTTTTGATAGCACTCTTTGTATCCATCGGAATACCCAAAAACCTCGAAAGCCCATTGCCCGAGCCAAATGGCACTATACCAAGCGAGGTATCAGTATCAACAATAGCCGAAGCTATTTCATTAACCGTACCATCGCCGCCAACCGCAACCACTACATCAAATTTCCCTACTGCTTCGGATGCGATAACCCTTGCATGTGCCACGCCATCACTAAAAGCTATAACCGGCTCCATTACACCGGCATCAATAGTATCTTTAATCAGTTCAGGCACCCCGTCCTTCTTCTTCCCGCCCGAAATTGGGTTTATTATAAATAACGCTTTCCGTTTCAACTATATATATTATTTCAATCGTCAAAAGTAAATGTATTTTCGGCTTTGTGAAATTTGTTTTATTTTTACCGCCCGAATGTGGACTGATTTAATGCTCCTTTTTACAACGGAGCCGGATTGCAACCACGTAAAAAAGTGCTAAAACCATGCTTCTTTTTACTACTCGATCCGTGTTAAGCCCCTCCCAGTCGATTTTAATTTTAATTATTTAAATTTTATGTCATATTTATTTACTTCAGAGTCCGTATCAGAAGGTCACCCGGATAAAGTAGCTGATCAGATCTCGGACGCGCTGATTGATCATTTCTTGGCATTTGATGCCGAATCGAAAGTTGCCTGCGAAACGCTGGTAACCACAGGCCAGGTTATTTTAGCCGGCGAAGTAAAATCAAAAGCCTATCTGGATGTACAGAAGATTGCCCGTGAGGTGATCAACAAAATTGGGTACACCAAAGGCGAATATATGTTTGACGGCAGTTCATGTGGTGTATTATCGGCCATCCACGAGCAATCGCCTGATATTAACCAGGGTGTTGACCGCACCGCCAAAGAAGAGCAGGGTGCCGGCGACCAGGGTATGATGTTTGGTTATGCTACCGTTGAAACCGATAACTATATGCCGCTTGCCCTTGATATTGCCCACGCTTTATTAATTGAGCTTGCAGCCATCCGCCGCGAAAATAATGAGATCAAATACCTTCGCCCGGATGCAAAATCGCAGGTTACTTTGGAATATAGCGACGATAACAAGCCGCAACGTATTGACGCCATCGTTATATCAACCCAACACGACGACTTTGACGACGAGCCTGCCATGCTGGCCAAGATCAAGGCTGATATCATCAGCATCCTGATCCCCCGTGTTGAAGCTAAATATCCTAAATACGCACACTTCTTTAACGACGATATTAAGTACCATATTAATCCAACCGGTAAGTTTGTTATCGGCGGGCCGCATGGCGATACCGGCTTAACCGGTCGTAAAATTATTGTGGATACCTATGGCGGTAAAGGCGCACATGGTGGTGGTGCTTTCTCTGGTAAAGACCCTTCAAAAGTTGACCGCTCGGCTGCTTATGCTACCCGTCATATTGCTAAAAACCTGGTTGCTGCCGGTTTGTGCGATGAGGTATTGGTACAGGTATCATACGCTATCGGCGTTGCACAGCCAATGGGTATTTACGTAAACACTTACGGTACTGCCAAGGTTGACCTGCACGACGGTGAGATCGCGAAAAAAGTAGAAGGCATTTTTAACATGACCCCATACGCCATTGAAACCCGCTTTAAACTGCGTAACCCTATTTACAGCGAAACCGCTGCTTACGGCCACTTCGGCAGACCGAACGAAGTTGTTACCAAAACTTTTGTTGGCCATGACGGCAGCAAATTGGAACGCGAGGTTGAACTATTTACCTGGGAAAAACTTGATTATGTAGACCAGGTTAAAGCAGCCTTCGGTTTGTAATTAGTTACACCTATTATATAGTATAAGATAAGCAATAGCGACGGGGTTTCCTGTCGCTATTGTTGTTTAGAGGTATAATATTATTCTTCTCCGTCAGCAGATAAGTTTCGGGCGAAAGCGGGCAGAACAATGGTGGCCTTGAGCGCAGGAAAGGGCATAGCAAGTTTTTGCAGCAGCGGTGATAAGAGCGGCGGGGCAAAATAATTGCAGCCCGTGGTTTTGCCCGGTTTGCAGGGCAAAGGCCTTGTGCGGCAAAGAAACCTTTCTGCTGACTTGACTTTTGGTTCTTTTTGTCAAGAAAAAGAACAAAGCCAACCCGCGGCGACTGAGCGGGCCGATGTTGTTATTACAACATAAGTTGGTTAGAGACCGCTTTCCTTATTAAATTATAAATACATACATTTATAACCCAAAATCCCCCGAGCCTAATTAATGCCCTCTAATACCCGGAACGCCGTAATGGCTATTATTTATTTTGCTGTATCAGTTATGATAACGGCATGGTTCATTGAACAAAAGTTTGGCTATGTGGTTACGCCCGAAGCCATATTACTATCCAACATTGTTGCGGCTATTAAATGGGTGGTGATAACCATTGCTGCGATGGTTTTGCTTAAAGAGAACAAATGGATATTTATCAGGCGTACAGCGTTTGCCTGCCTGGCCGGGAGCTTTGCCATGTTTTCTATTTATGCATTTAGGTTTATACCGGTGAGCAGCTGGCAACAATTTACCTATACTATGGCTTTGGCATTGCTGGTAATGACAGTTTTGTTTTTTAAAGCCGTGATTGACACCCGGCTTGCGATTAAATGGTTTGCCGTGTGGATGGCTATCCTGATCATAAGCGTAATACTGCAGGTTAAGGTGGTGTTCAATTTGCACCCTTCGCTTGTAACAAATGGGGTGTCCCATTTTTTTGATTCCCGAAAAAAAAGTGAAATTTCCTGACCTCGCTTCTTTTAAAAAAACGCAGATGTTCCATTTTTTGAGAACCGAAACGCGGAACAGTTATTTCATGAAACACACTAATAACCAGCAGTTTAACAATTTCCATGAAACATTGCTAACTATTTGATTATTAAATATTAAACCTTTTTAGAGTAAATTTTACTGTCTGTTGCGCTAACAGCTTAACCGCGTTTTCCGTCGCTTAGTTTTCGTGATTTTTCATTGTTTTTTGAAGATTTTTTATTGGTACCCTGAATTTGAATCCGGGGTACTGACAAAACAGTGCCACCAATATTGCAAACGGTTGCCGGTAAATTTGAACCTCACCCAACCCTCTCCTTCGGAGAGGGCTTACGAAAATCCTTCCGGGTGACGCTTGTTAAGCCAATAGTCCTTAGTCTTAAGTCAATAGTACTAAGCCTTAAGTCTTTTTTGCTTCTGTACCTGGCACTTATGACTTTGGCCTAAAGACTAAGCCTCAATTTATCGATGACATAATACTATGATTGAAAAAAATGGAAGACCACTGGTTGTGGAAATGATCCGCACCAATGTGCGCGATGCGGCGCGCAGAGAAGCTAAAAAAGGGATCCGCCCAAGGGTTTACGACCCGGATGGTATACCCGATCTGTTTATTATTCACCAGGCCAGCGCATGGATGGAGATGGAACGCGGGCACCAGACACCGCACATGCTGTTTGGCGAGTTTTGGCTCGAGGGCGAGCTGTGCATTTTATTTGCCGATACCAATATGGGCAAAAGCCTACTGGCCGTACAACTGGGCGATAGCATTGCCCGCGGCGAAGCCATTACACCTTTTAAAATGGATGCAGAACCCTGCCCGGTGCTATACATTGATTTTGAGTTGAGCGGCAAACAGTTTGAACAGCGCTACACCGACGGCAGCGCTACCCACACTTTTCACGAAAATTTTTACCGGGGCGAATTTAACCAGATGACCGGCCTGCCGCATGATTTTAAAACTTTTGACGAGTTTATCACCCACGGCCTTAGTCGCGCCATTAAACGTACCGATGCCAGGGTACTCATTATTGATAATATTACCTGCCTGCGCAACGGCACCGAGCGCAGCAGCCAGGCCCTCTCGCTCATGAAACAGCTTAAGCTGCTCAAAACCCGGCATGGCCTTAGCATCCTGGTGCTGGCCCATACCCCCAAACGCAACCCGGCCCTGCCCATTACCCGCAATGACCTGCAAGGCAGCAAAATGCTCATCAACTTTTGCGACAGCGCCTTCGCCATGGCCGAAAGCCAAACGCTCCCCGGCTACCGCTATCTTAAACAGGTAAAACAACGCAGCACCGCCGAAATGTACGGCAGCCATAACGTATGCCTCGGCCGACTGGAAAGGCAGAACGGCTTTTTAAAATTTGTATTTTCCCATACCGATAACGAGGTTAAACACCTGCGCCGCTACAGCCAAATCGAACGCCAGCGCCGGGCAGCAGATGTGCTTGCCCTCCATAAACAGGGCCTGAGCCAAAGGCAGATTGCCGGCAGGCTGGAGATGAGCTTATCGGCGGTGAACAGGGTGTTGGGGGTTGTGGGGGGATGAGGGCACATTTGCTACCATTTGCTGCCGCAAGCGTCCTCGCTTGTGGCCTTTTGCTAAGTTATGCGAGCGGCTTTTAAATTGCAGACCTGAACGCGGGCTACAAGCGAGAACGTTTGCGGCAGCGGGTGATGCTATTTCTTAATTCAAAAAGTCACGAGTACGCTAATGTTTTGCCGCTGCTGCGTACCCGCACCGGGTAGTATTAAGTTACAATATTCAATATAAAATTAATCCCTTTAATTTTCATTCATATTGTACCTTTAGCATTATCTTAATATTTAAATATAAAATCTTAGCTATGAGTTGGGTATTAAATAATAAAGAATGGATTTTTAGCGGTATTGGAGTATTCACCTTGGGGCTTCTAATTACCATATTTCAGAAAAGCACTAAGAGCAAATCCATAAAACAGAGTCAGAAATCAGGTTCAAATTCAACAAATATTCAAATTGGTGGGGATTTAAAAAAATGATTTTTGACGGTATGAAGCAAGAGGGGGGTAATGAGTCTACAAACTTTCAAATTGGCGGAAACGTTACCATTGGAGTAACTTACAACGAAGCAAGACAAATTGCATTAGATATCTTCAAAAGTAACTTCTATGAGTTTTCCGAAAAAGCCGCAAAAAAGGCATTAGAGCGAGCTGAAGAAATCACAGAAAAATTTGTTAAAAAATTCCTTACAGAAATTCCTGAATTAATATCAAAACTCGAAGAGCCTTCGGTTCAATCCTCTATGTTTAACGTTCAAAAGGAGTATGCAAAAACAGGAGATAAAGAACTGGAAAAAAACTTATTAGATATATTAATAGAACGCATTAGGTCAGACGAAAGAAGCTTAAAGCAAATTGTTTTAGACGAGGCCATTCTCTTAATTCCTAAGCTAACAACCGATCAAATAAATGTTTTAACACTCATATTTTCACTGATTGTGCTAAATAATACCGACGTCAATAATATACCCTCCTTATTAAATTTTATTGATAAAAGGCTTGTTGAATTTTATCCAGAAGACATCAATAGTTACTCATTTTTTACACATTTGCAGTTCACTGGATGCTGCACTATCTTACCGGAAGGAGGCACTTACAAACCAATCGAAGAAGTTTTCAGAGAACGCTATAAAGGCATATTTTCTAAAGGCTTTTCGGAAACTCAATTTGAAACGGATATTGGCGATAAGACATCCAATTATCCGTCCTTACTCAGAGAATGCTTAAGAAATCCAAATGCTTTACAATTCAACGCACTAACCAGTTCTTATTTTAATGAGATAATAAGCCATTATAATCCTGACCTTCAATTAAAACTAAAAGGCTTATTTGAAAGCAATGTAATGTCCGCCAATGAAATTAAAGAGTGGTTAATAAGTACAAATAAAAGGATGGAAGGGTTATTAAAAGCTTGGAAAGAATCTGCATTAAAATCAATTACATTAACATCAGTTGGAAATGTAATTGCATTAATAAATTACAAAAAACACACTGGAGAAAATCTTCCTATTGACATAATTATATGACCATTCATTTGCTACCGCAACCGTCCTCGCTTATGGGCTTCATGTTAGGTTATGCGAGCGGCTTTTCACATTGCAGACCTAAACGCAGGCCAAAAGCGGGGATCTGGCATGCCAAGTAACACGCTGTATGTATAAAAGTACATGCGACACGCGGGCATCAATTACAGGCCTAAATCTTTTACATTGCGCCGAACTGAGTTCTAAATTCTTTGCAAATCTTTAATACACGTTCTTCGCAGGCGTCAACAAACCAACGATAATGTTGCCAGTATTCTTCCTGGTATTTAATGTTATGCTCATAGGTTTGGTCAGGGGCAACGTTGTAATAAAAGGAACTTAATGTTATTTTAAGATCAAACACCATAGTTCGAATTCACTAAAGGGCGATTTATCATTAATTTCGACATATAGTGACATTTTATAAAATGCGTTCATCAATGCATTTCTTACAGGATTCCATCTGTCATTCATCTGGGTCACAGTAAAAGATTTATTGATCATTTCTTCATTTGAAATACTTCTGAAATACTCAACAATATTGAAATATGCATTTAAAAATTCGCTTGTAGCTTCTGCTCTCCGCGCTTCAAACAAAGTAAATTTCACTTCCTTTCTTTTTGCCAAGCTATTGAAATACCGACTTCCGAAATAACCTATAACAGATACCAAAATCGTTAGCTGGCTCAAGTATTTTAATAGTATTTCCATTATGTGATAGTTGGATTAGATAGGTAACATACTAAAATTTCGTAAAATAAAAAAAAGCCCTCCCCTGCTACCGCAAGCAAATTCAAGACTTAGCATATTTACCACAAGGCACAGCCTTGCGGTAGCAAAAAAATCGGGAACGCTGCCGCAAGGCTGTGCCTTGTGGCCCGCATGCAAGGTATAAAACCGTGCAGACAGTTCAAAACACCAACAGACGACTACTAAAACCCCTGCTACCGCAAGCAAATTCGATACTTAGCATATTCGCCACAAGGCACAGCCTTGCGGTAGCAAAAAAAATCGGGAACGCTGCCGCAAGGCTGTGCCTTGTGGCCCGCATGCAAGGTATAAAACCGTGCATCTGCGCTATATAAAATATAAGCCGTGCATTTGCTTTAAGTAGTTATTACCTCAACCAAACCCTTTGTCCCGGAGTAATCGCGTGCGCTGCTGTGCAAATACTCATAGTCGTTTTCTACCAAACCGGCAACTACAGGGTTATTATGAATGTAATCTATCTTTTGCTGAATTACAGCATTACTCCAAAGTTCGATAGGTTTATTATGCTGCTGCCAAAACTGGTTGCCGGGATTATTGCTATTTTTAAGGCCTGCCTTTTTAAATGCATTCAACATCCACTCCTGCCGGCTTTCCTGGTTATTTTCGTTAATAAGTCTGATAAGTTGTTTCGATGTCTGCGATTTAAAATCTCTCAATAAATCTTCAGGTTTTTGAACTGTCGATCTGAATACTAAGTGAACATGGCTTGACATTATGCAATAGGCATAAACCTCCATTCCTTTATTTGCAACACAATAATTTAAATTTTTTACCAGGCAATCAAAGTATTCCAATCGTACAAAAACATCTATCCAAAATACTGTAGCGAAACTCACAAAATAAAGACCTTCAGCATTATGGAACTTATAATTACGGCTCATGATTTAAAAATACATTTTTCCTGTTCTAATTCAAGACTTAGCATGTTTACCACAAGGCACAGCCTTGCGGGAGCGAACGGGGACACACGGCACGCGTGCACCAGCACTTAGCACAAAACACCAGCACATAGCTTATTGATACCCCAAAGGAAACCAAACACCTCTAACGTTCGGCTGATCCATATTCGACAAAACATGTCCTTCATCTAATGTGGATATATCTACATTCTCTATGCATTGAGCAATATCTGCTAATGGGTTATTTCTGAATACCTTTTCAGTTAGAATTGCGACTGCATCTTCATAATTGTAAGCTGTTATACCACAACCTAATCTTGTCCCATAAGGAATTACTTCACTATTATTAAACCCGAATTTAAACCAAAATCTTGTCATGTTAATTACTTGTTTTAGTTATAACTCTTTAGTAATGTACAAGCAAATAGCCACTTAGCACATTAGTCATAAAATACAGCCTTTCGATAACAATAATAGCAAAAGCTACCCAACAAAAAAGGCTAACCATCTCTGATCAGCCTTTTCACATAATTACCCTGTTTAACCTATTACATTTAACATTCATTTTCGTTTGTACTGTGCGCAACAAAAAAACCGCATAATGCACTTGCGCTTAATGCTATTAATAACGTAATCATAGTGTTTAATTTTTAGGTGAATAATCAATTAATACTATAATTAGTACGCATAACAACTGTTATAGTTTCGTTAAATAGTCGTTTTTTAGCATTGAAAAAGCACTTTTACAAATATTATTTCTTTAAGGTTAAAAAATTAGGAATATTATTAGTAATACCCCAAAACCAACAACAAAGTCAAAATCACTTCACACTTATTTGTGCAGCAAACTACTGCTTATTTAAAGCATTTTCAAAAAACATGCCTGCAACACGTTTAACATGGCCGTTGTTAAATGTTGTTTTATACTTTTGGGCACCTTCCGAATTGGAAGCGATGGTCAATTTAAAAGTTTAACCTTTTAAAAAATCATTGTAACACTCCTGATCATTACAGCGCTGCGGCGTAATTGATCAGTGACCTTAATAAACGCAAAATGGATCTTGTTTTCCTGTACATTTTTATCATAAGTTTTATTGCCACATTGGTACGATCCACCTTTGGATTCGGTGAATCGCTGGTTGCAGTACCCTTATTAAGCATATTTATCCCTATCGGGGTGGCAGTTCCGCTTTCGGTGCTTATCTCAGTTTTAGTTGCGCTGGTAGTTGTGATACAAGATCACAGCAAAATTCAGCTAAATAGTGCAAAATGGCTCATCCTTTTTGCCATACCGGGTATTCCCATCGGCTTACTGATATTGATATATGGCAACGAGCTGTGGGTAAAAACCGGGCTGGGCACTTTGATAATCCTGTACTCATTGTATGCCATGTTCGGTAAAAATACATTCCGGCTGGATACCGACAACAAAGCATGGCTGTTCATCTGTGGCTTTCTGTCGGGCGTTTTGGGCGGTGTCTACGGTCTTAACGGTCCACCGTTAGTTATTTATGGCAATATGAGAAAATGGAGCCCCAAGGATTTCAGGGCAACGTTGCAAGGTTATTTTTTGCCGGCAAGCTTAATTGGGGTAACAGGTTATATTTTTAAAGGGCTAATTACTACCGAAGCATTAAAATATTTCATGGTGTCGCTTCCCGCAGTTTTCCCGGCCATTTTTTTAGGCAGGTACCTAAATCATAAACTCAACAATTCGTCATTTTTTAAATATGTATACGGGGGCTTATTACTTATCGGGATATTTTTAGTAATACTTTGCCTGTTTAACATAAAAACCTGATGTACAAGCCATCAACAAAAAAAACTATCTTTAAAACAATTAAATCCTCCTGAACTTATCTGCCAGCTATGGAACCTATTGCACAAGCTCAAACAATTGATCAAATTATTGAACAGTTAGAGGCCATTATTGCCGATGCTATAAAAACCGACAGCAGGGCCGGGTACTTTGCGGCGCTGTACCATAAGGTTACCTGCAAGGTAAGGGAAGGCATCCAAAACGGCGAATTTGAAAACCCCGCCCGCATGGAGCAGTTGGATGTGATTTTCGCCAACAGGTATATTGCGGCCTACCGCAGCTGGCAGCAAAAGCAACCCTGTTCCAATTGCTGGCAGCTGGCTTTCGACATTTTTAGCAAATCGTCAAAGCTCGTATTACAGCACCTGCTCATCGGCATGAACGCGCATATCAACCTTGATTTGGGTGTTGCCGTGGTAGAAGTAGCCCGTAAGCTCAACCAGCCGCTAAGCGAAGTGCATAAAGATTTTAATTCCATCAACACCATACTTTCGGCACTTACTTACGAGGTGATCAGCGAGCTGAACCAGATCTCGCCCTTGTTATCACTGGCAGGCTTGCATGCGCAAAATAATTCTATCCTCATCCAGTTTGCCCTCAGCAACGCCCGCGACGGCGCCTGGTGCTTTGCCGAAGACTTGTTTACCCGTACCGGGGATGCTTACCCTGAGCAGATAGCCAGCAGGGATAATGACATTAATAAACTTGGTCTTGGTATTGTTAACCCGGTAGGGATGCTGTGTATTACCGTATGGATCATCCACCTGTTTGAAAAACGGGACCCATCAAAAATAACGGAGATCCTGAGCACTTATAAGAAGACATATTTAAAGGTGAATTAAATTAGTGAGGGCAAAAGTTAGGCTATTAAATTCCGACCACTAAAAACCACAAGAGTAAAAAATATTATACTTAAATGCAGGTAGTTACAAAAACAACTTATCGAAAATCATTTTAATTAAATACATTGCGGTGTATTTAATTCCTTATCACAAAAATGAATAAAACCATGCTCCTGTGTGCATGCGCATTGATATTTTTCGGTTGCGGCAGCAAAAACAACAATCCAACTCCCTCAAAACCCGATTACAAAACCCTTATTATTGGCAAATGGGGAAACGCAAAAGATACCATCCGCGAGTATACCAACGATAAACTTACCAAAACACATATAACAAATACCCAGGGTGATTCTTACGATTTTAAAGCCGATGGAACCGGGATTGAAAAATGGACCACTTTGACAATACCCTATACTTATATTTTGAGTGACAAAACACTATCCTTCCACACATTTTCTGTTAAAGATGGGGCCGCTACCTACCCTGGAAACGATTTTTCGTTTGAAATAAAATCACTTACGACTAATGAACTGATTTTGTTTTACCAAAATGTTGACGTTGATTCGAAAGGCAATGTCTATAAAGAAGTCGAGATTGATCATTATTTTAAACTTAGCAATTAAACAATTCTAATGCCTGGTACACAAGGTGTAGCTCAATAGTTACGTCGCTAAAAATTCATTATCTTTGCCGCCTGATCGATCAAAACAAGTCGTCAAAATCAAGGAAAACAAAGTGGAACAGCAAGCAATAACAACCTGGGAAAAAGGCTATAACAATTACGGGCCCTGGCTTAAGGAAAAATACAAAGGCCATCGCGTATTTAAAGTAATTGTTGATGGTGGCTTTACCTGCCCCAATCGTGATGGCTCAAAAGGCTACGGTGGTTGTACTTATTGTAATGTTGATTCCTTTACCCCTTCGGTTAGCCGCAACGCCCCTACTGTGAGGCAACAGGTTGAGGAAGGTATGGAGCGTGCCCGTAAAGGTAACAAGGCCGATAAGTTTATTATTTACTTTCAGCCTAATACCAATACTTATGCCCCGGCCCACTATCTTAAAATGCTTTATGATGAAGCCTTGAGCTATGGTACCGAAGATATTGTAGGCCTTTCGGTAGGTACCCGCCCCGATTGTATTGATGCCGAAAAAATTGCCCTGTTGGAAAGCTATACCGACCGTTTTGATGTTGACCTGGAAATGGGGATGGAAAGTATCTACAACGATACCCTAAACCAGATTAATCGCGGCTGCAGCCACGAGGAGCTGGTGAAAGCGCTTGCTTTGGTCGAAAATTCCAAACTGGATATTTGTGTGCATACCATTTTCGGCTTCCCCTGGGAAACTAAGGAGATGATGCTGAAATATGCCGACGAGATTAACCGTTTTAAACAGATCAAGTTTGTAAAATTCCACCACCTGCATATTGTTGAAGGCTCGGTAATGGGCGTAAAGTACAAACGCGAACCGTTCCACCTGTTTGGCATTGAGGAATATGCCGATTTCCTGTGCGAATTATTACCCCTTGTTCGCCCGGACATCGTGATCCAACGCCTCTTCGGCCTCAGCGACCGCGAACTGCTTATTGCCCCTAACTGGGGATTGAAAAAATCTGAGATCCAGTATTACATTGACCAAAGGATTTTAAGCAAGGGTGTTGTACAGGGAAGTGGGCTGAACCTTGCTTTATAGAATTTTAGGATTAGGAGGATTTTTACACCCCACCGTTATTAAAAAACATGTTATTGCGAGTAGGAAAAATCCGGAGGCATCTGAAGGTGACATGACATTAGACGTGCAGGGCTTGTCATCCTGAGCTTGTCGAAGGACGCGCGCAGAGGCCCACCCCGCTATGCTTCGACTGGCTCAGCATGACACCCATTTTTTAATTATGTCATTACGAGCGAAGCGTGGCAATCTCGTAGCGAATGCATGTCCGCCCTTTATAGCTACGAGATTACTTCGTCGTTCCTCCTCGCAATGACATGGCTTTTTAAAATAACATTATTAAATCCATCAATCCGCCCCCAAATCCCGGTTCTGCCTTAACGAATAAGCAATTCTATTCTCCCAAAACTGCCACTGGTGCTTAAAACTGCAACCTATCTACCCTTACTTATTCAACATTGGTATCCATTTTGCAAACATTTACGTATAATTAAATTGATCTGAAAGTTAAAATACGTCTATTTTGTCACAAAGAGCGCAATCCAATTATATCCCGGCATTAACCGGTGTACGGGCCATGGCTGCTTACCTGGTTTTTATCTCGCATTTTGCATATGTGTTTGATGAAAAATTTCCCCACTCCGTGCAACGTTTCTTTAATGAATTCCATATCGGGGTAACCATTTTCTTTGTGCTTTCGGGCTTTTTGATAGCTTTCAGGTATTTTGATAGCTTTAAATTAACCAAAGCCTGGTTTCTTCAATACCTTAAAAACAGGGTAGCCCGCATCTATCCCATGTACGCACTGCTTACTATTGGGGCGTTCATAGCTTATCATTTTACACAAAACCAAACAGTAACGGCAGGGCAAAACCCGGTGGTTATGTTTTTCATGAACATCGTTTTTGTGCGCGGCTTTTTCGATCAGTTTAAATTTACCGGCATTGCCCAGGGCTGGTCGCTCACAGTTGAAGAATGCTTTTACTTTTCGGCGCCGTTCATTTTTCTTATCGCCACCAGGTACAAAAAGTTTTATATCCAGCCTATCGCGGTAACAGGCTTAGGTGTTATACTCGTATTGATCTTTAGCCACATAAACTGGTTCGGTTTCTTTGGCAACTTTACCTTTATGATGCTGTACACCTTTTTGGGCAGGTGCTTTGAGTTTTTTGCAGGTATTCAGCTGGCACTCATCGTTCGCAAACAAAAACTGAATGGTACAAGCAAAAAGAAATTCACATATCTCGGCTTTTTCATGATCTTCTTTTGTGTGTGGATCATGTCGACCTTAACTATCCCGAATGGATACGAAGCCGGGTTGCATAACCCATGGGGCATTGTCACCAATAACTATTTGTTGGCTACGGCGATTGCCATTTTCTTTTATGGCCTGCTTACCGAAACTACCCTGCTTAAAAAGTTTTTAGCGCATCCTTTTATTGAGCTGCTTGGCAAAAGCTCGTATATATTTTACCTTATCCATTTAGGCTATATGTACAATTTTATACACCAGGGTATGAACAGTCTTAACGATTATGTTTTTGAGCTTTATGATAAGTGGGGGGTCGACTGGCATTCGCCGTTTGAGTACGATAGTTTAAACCTTTTATATGCGTTCATCGTTTTAAATATCGTTTCAATAACGCTGTTTAAATTAATTGAAGAACCGCTTAATCATTATATCCGCAAGTCCGATTTCCTGATTAAAAACAAAGCACGCAATCCCGAAAATGAATCAGCTAAGATTAAAGCCTAAATATAACATGCTGAAAAACACTAATAAATTACTGATCATAGCTTTCGCATTATTGACCATAGGTGCCGTGAGACCGGCCATTGCCCAGGAAACCGAAAAGGAACCGGCGGAAACCAATGACAAAAGCGGCGGTGACGATGAAGTGTCGACAGTATTAACCATCAACAATAAAGATGGCGAATTTAGCTCGACGGCCTCGTTCAGTTTTGAAATTAAGAATACTTATAATACCAACCAGGAAGGCACGATATCATACAATATCACTACCGATAAAGGGCAGGTTGTTAAAACACTGTCGAAACCGGTAAACCTGGCCAAAAAAAGTACATCTAAATATGATTTTGATGTGCCTAACCTAAAAACAGGCTTTTATAAGGTTAATATGATGATTAACGTAAGCGATTATGACGATACCACGCGTCGCGCTTTCGGGATCAGGCCGGATGAGATCAAGTCGCAATATGCCAAACCTGCCGATTTTGATCAATTTTGGCAAACAGCAAAAGACGAGCTGGCCAAGGTAAAACCCAACTATAAAATTACCGAGATACCATCCATGAACACCGAAAACCGCAAGGTTTACGAAATAGAAATGAAATCGCTGGATAACCTTACCATCCGCGGTTATATGACGGTACCTATTAGTAAAAATAAAAATAAGAAATTTTCGGTATTGCTTGGTTTACCCGGCTACCAGGTAAAGTTATACCCCATAGTAGGCCTGGACCCCGACCTGGTGATCATTACCCTCAACACCCGCGGGCAAGGTACCAGTCGCGATGTGATCCATACCGAGCGCGATGCTTTTATCTCCTACCATATTGAAGATAAAAACAAATATGTAATGCGCGGTGTAATTATGGATTGCGTACGTGCCGTTGATTTTATTTACGCACAGCCTAACCTGAGGCATGATCAGATCCTGGCCACAGGTGGTAGCATGGGCGGATATTTATCCATTGCACTTGCAGGGCTTGATCATCGGGTAACGCTTTGCTCGGCGCAAAACCCTATCATGAGCGATATCCGCAATTTGGTTGGCGCTGTTGAATGGCCCATCAACGATATTAAAAAATATACGTTAAGCAAGCCCGGTGTAACTTTCGACCAGGTATTAAACAATCTTGATTATTACGATACCAAAAACTTTGCAACAACCATAAAATGCCCAACTATTCTGGGTTTAGGTCTTTTAGACCCTTATGTACCACCAAGCAATGGTTATGCGGTATTTAATTCAATGCATGGCGATAAACACGTAATGGTATTTAAAAACCTTGCACACGAAGTAAGCCAGGTATATAAGGATTATGAGGGCCGTTGGATGCGTGATACCTTTGGTTTGTTTTAAAACTTTTAAAATCTACACACATGACCTTGAAAAATACTTTATCAAAATATTTGCTCGCGGGGATAGTGATATTGGCCTTAGCTACAGGCAAAAGTTATGCAGGAGGTTTCCCGGTAAGGCCGGGCAGGATCTCGCTGTCGCCGTCGGCAACTTACTTTTTTGCCAATAAAGCCTGGGATGCCGACAGCCATAAAGGGGCCTTTGCCAATAACGGCAAATTCAGTTCATGGAGCTATTCTTTATATTCAGAAGTTGGATTAAGCCGCAAGTTCACCCTTTCGGTACTGGCGCCTTATGTGATGAACACTTTTAGTACCGATTTGGGCACCAGCAAAAGCTCAGGTTTCCAGGATCTGGAAGTGGGTATCAGGTACTACCTGGCCAACATCAATTATAAATATTATTTCAGCTTACAGGGTACAGCTATTGTACCTATGTATACTAACACGGCATTGGGGTATAACCAAAAAGGGGCCGAACTTAAACTGGCCTTTGCAGGTAGCGGGCATCTCTTCGGTAAAAACTCATTCTTTATCCTTGAAAATGGCGTACGCGAATACTTTGGTTACGAAAGCGTATTCCAGGACAGGTACAACGCTACATACGGACTAACGCTCGATAAAAAATTCCGCGAACAGATTTCATTAAGTGTCGGCGGTTTTTATGCCACAAGTATCAACAAGGATTTTAACGTGAACCCAAGCGCCAGTAAAAACTTTGCCTTTAACCAGGTATCGTTGAGCTATGGCCACGCATTCGCCAAAAGCCTGTCGCTGTTTTTAACAGGCGGCACCTTTGTTACAGGGCGCAACACCGGCGCAGGCACCAATTTTTCGGCATCACTCAATTACCGGATAGATACGAAATAAGCCCTCCAGAACTATTTACAATAAAGTGTATTCATAGCCGTTGACTAAAGTCAACGGTAAGGAAGTACCGTTATGGGCTTCAGCCCAATTATTCAAGCGATATTTTGGCTAAAGCCCCTGTTTTTCAGTCATTATCCCGTCGACTAAAGTCAACGGCAATGATTCTTATACAATATTTAAATAATTCTTTAAATAGTTCCTCAGGCTTCCTGCACCTCTTTTTCAAATAGGTTTAATACTTCATCCCAATTGTGGACCCGTATGTGCTGATGTTCATTTTTGTTGTGATGGGCATTGAACATGATCGCCTTACCGCTACAATAGTCGAGGTTCTTACAATGGTCATCTATCATGTAATCGGTATGGATGATGCTTTTATCGCCGCACAGTACAATGTTGCGCCAGTTGATAAACGGGAAATACTCCTGAAGCCATTCCAATTTTTCGAATAACGACAGCGGGAATTCCGTAGCGGCCGATACAATGTAAACCTCGTAATCTTCCATCAGCTTTTTAACGGCCTCAATAGCGCCCGGCATAACCGGCAGCGTACGGAAAAACCCGGGTAAGTTCAGAGATGCCTTCGTTACAGCATCCAGCGGAAAAGCCTCCGCATGGGATAAGCCGTCTATAGCTTCAAGGGTTGTTGTAATGCCATACAACTGTTCGTAATACCTGATCAGTTGCGGCTCGACATCGGCCATAACGCCGTCCATATCGATAGCAATGGTTTTCTTTTCTTGCGTTTTCATGCAACAAAGCAAAGTATAATTGCAATATTTTGCAAATTAATTATAACTTTGCATCATATTGCAAACATGGTAAGAGAAGAAAGACTCCAGATCATATTAGATCACCTATCAAAAGATAACAAGGTTATGCTTGCCGAACTGAGTGAAAAACTCAACGTATCGGAAGATACTGTACGCCGCGACATCAAAGTACTTGCCGATCAGAAGCTGCTAACAGCTGTAAGAGGGGGCGCAGTTGCCCACTCCCCTATCCCGCACCATTACCGGGCAAGGGAAAAGCACGATGTCGCCTCTAAGAAAGTAATCGCATCCAAAGTACTAAGCTTTTTAAAAGACGGCCAGGTTGTACTTTTTGATGGTGGCACATCGACATTGGCAGTTGCTGAAAGTTTGCCCGATGACTTAAGGATCACTGTAGTTACCAACAGCTTCCCGGTTGCAAATGCACTTGAAGATCATCCAACCGTTGAAGTAATATTTGCAGGAGGTCGCCTGTATAAATCATCGTTTACCACCATCGGTCACGAAACCATCAATGCGTTCAGGAACATCCGCGCCGATCTTTGCATTTTTGGGATCTGCAGTGTACACCCTACCATCGGCATCACCACCAGGGATTATGAAGAGGCCGAGATCAAGAAAACGATGATCGAGGTATCGAAAGAAACCATCGCCCTATCCACCTTAGAAAAAATAAACAAAGCCGATCCTTACTACATAGGGCCGGTGACACAACTGGACACCATCATTACCGATGTATCTCCCGACGATGAAGAACTTTCGGCATACAGAGAAGCAGGCATCAACATCATTTAATATAACAACAACGTGAAAAAAAGTTTACTACCACTGACTTTGGGTGGCCTCGGCATTGGAACTACCGAATTTGTAATGATGGGCATGCTGCCGGATATTGCCAATGATTTCCATACCAGTATCCCTGTTGCCGGTCATCTTATTTCGGCATATGCATTAGGTGTGGTTATTGGTGCACCATTATTGGTTGCTTTTACCAGCAGTTATCCGCCTAAAAAGATCCTGACTGTATTGATGATTATTTTTACAGTTTTTAATGCATGTTCGGCCTTTGCTCCCAATCATTACGTTTTATTGTTTTCAAGATTGTTGGCCGGCTTACCACATGGCGCGTTCTTTGGCGTGGGCTCGGTAGTAGCTACCCGCCTTGCCGAGAAAGGTAAACAGGCCCAGGCCATATCTGTCATGTTTGCCGGGCTTACCATTGCCAACCTGCTCACCGTTCCGCTGGGTACTTATATCGGTCACCATTATTCATGGCGCTATACTTTTGGGATGATAGCAGCAATAGGCTTAATTACATTAACATTTATCCAGTTATGGCTGCCACAGTTGGCCCCTAATAATGCAGGAAACATACGTTCGGAGCTTTCATTTTTCAGAAAAAAACAGGCATGGCTCATCATCGGTTTAACTGCCATTGGTACAGGCGGTCTTTTTGCCTGGATCAGCTACATCGCCCCGCTCATGACCGAGGTTTCAAAGTTTTCGGCCAGCAGCGTGCCTTATGTGTTGGTATTAGCAGGCCTGGGCATGGTGGTAGGCAATTTTGTTGGTGGTAAACTGGCTGATAAAGTTTCTCCGGTAAAAGCCTGCCTGATATTGATGATCACCATGGCCATATCGCTGGTTGTGATCTTCTTTGTGTCGCAAAATCAAATCCTGTCGCTTGTCATGACGTTTATAACAGGCGGGCTTTCAATGGCCGCGGGATCGCCTATTCAAACCTTAATGATCAACACTGCCAAAGGTGCCGAAATGCTCGGCGCAGCAGCTACACAGGCTGCCTTTAACATCGGTAACGCCTTGGGTGCGTTTTTGGGTGGCCTGCCCATTGCCTGGGGATTAGGCTTTACCTCTCCTGAAATTGTCGGCGTGATCATGGCCTCGACAGGCGCAGTGTTTGCATTGACGCTGAGCAGGCAAAAAGTTAAGGTAGTTGAAGAAGAGGCTGTGTTGGTGGGGGAGTAAAATGATAATCTACCGCGGGCTTTCAGCCCGTGGTGCGCATCGTTTCAGCTTTCAGCTGAACATATTGTAAGCTGAAAGCTTACATCATACTTCACCACGGGTTACGCTGCGCTAAACCCGCGGCAGTTACTTGTATTTCCCAAACAGTTCCTCAATAGCCTTAACCCGGTAATCAAATATCTGCTCTACCTTACCTTTAACAAAAACGGTATTCGCTAACCGGCCAAACACGCCATAAGGAATGGCGTAATGCAAAAGATCGGTCATGAGTACGCCGCCTTCAATAATTTTAAAATGGTGCTGATGGTGCCATAAAGCGTAAGGGCCGAAACGCTGCTCATCAACAAAATATTTTTTATCATCAACATGGGTGATCTCCGTCATCCAGTTCATGTTGATGCCTAACAACGGTGATATTTTATAGGTAATGATCATTCCCGCATACATTTTGGTTGTTTCGGTATAATCAGAAGTCACCACAAAACGCATATCATTCGGAGTGATCTTGGCCAGATTTAATGGCGACGAGAAAAAATCCCAGGCCTGATCAATGCCAATGGGAATAGATTGTTCTCTTTTTAAAACGTATGTTTTCACAATGGGGTAACAGGGGGGAATGATAAGTGTTTTGACATTGAATTATACCGCAACCCGGCGATAAAAACAAAGAGATAAAATCATGTCATTGCGAGCGCAGCGTGGCAATCGCATGCTATACAGAGCGACCTTGCTTCCGTGCGATTGCTTCGTGCCTCGCAATGACATACTTTTTTTATCCTACCTCTCTTCCTTCCCTATCGGCAAATCCCTTCTCGACCATTCGCTCCAGGAGCCAACATAAAGCTTAGGGCCGCTGATACCTGCGTAATCCATACCCAGCAGGGTATGGCAAGCTGTAACGCCAGATCCGCAGTGAACAATCACCTGGTCATGCGCTACGTCACCAATTGCTGCATCGTATGCCTTTCGTAACTCATCAGCAGATAAGTACTTACCGTCAGCACCCAGGTTGTTGATATAAGGCAGGTTTAATGCACCGGGGATATGACCGGCTATCAAATCCAAAGGTTCAGTTTGGCCTAAATAACGTGGCGTTTCGCGCACATCAATAACTAATCTTGAAGGATCCTGTGCGGCTTCGCCGGCCTCAGCAATTTCAACAGTATTTGCATACTCGTGCGTTACCGGGTACGGATCAACCGCAACCGGGGTGTAAGCCTCGGTGCTTAGCGCTACACCGGCATCCTTAGCGGCCTGTAACCCACCATTTAATACCTGTACGTTTTCATGGCCAATTGCCCTCAACATCCACCATAAACGTGATGCGCTGAAAGCACCCGATTTGTCATCATAAACCACAACGTGGCTCTTAGGTGTAATACCCCAGTTACCTAACAGTACAGCAAACTCCTGTATATTAGGTAGCGGATGCCTGCCGCCAAAGGCGGGATCATCGGGTTTAGTGGTAAGGTGCTGATCAAGGTCGGCGTAGATGGCGTGGTTTAAATGACCTGCCAGGTAACGCTGGTAAGAGTCCTGCCCTCCGCGGGCATCAATAAGAATAGTATCCTGTGCGGCTAAAGCCGGGTCGTTGATTTCAATAAGTGGCGACATAGGTATATCTGATATGTTTTAATATCAAATATAGATACACCGCTTTAGTTTCGGCAAATTTACTGTACTATTTTGTTTGCACAGTATGAACTTGCGAAAGCTTCGGGCTTGGCCTTAAACACAAAGCCCATGCTCAGGATGTAACCCATAGCCTCATGCAGGGCAGCGTTACTCTTAAACATCGGGTTAGTGTTAATGTCGGCATGCACCTCAAGCTCCACATCATACAGGTCAAGCAAATCGCAAAGCTTATAAGCAATATCGATAGACTTCTGAACCTCGCTCAGCATCCTTTCTTTAATGCTCATTTTTTGCGAAGTACGCTCCTGGTGTATGAACATGAAAGCGCCGCGTTTTTCGCGCAGGAACACGATCACGGTTGCAAAATCTGTTACAGATCCTTTAACTTGTGAGTCGGTGCCAATACATACTTTTAGCTTGTTACCAAGGAGGGCTTCGCGTTCAATTGCCTTTTCAACCTCTTCCATAATGGGCGATTGGATTACTTCGCCGCTGAATTTTCTCCAGGTCATAAAAATTATTTTAGGTAAATTTTAGGCGACCTCTTTTATGGGTCTATAAAAATAAGCGATAACGTTTCATATTAACGTAAATATGATATGATTTATTTGTTAACATTTAACTGATTATTAACAGATTAATTGTATTTCGGATTTGGGATTTGGGATTTCGGAAGTGAGAGGAAGGCGTTTCTACTATAACTCAATTACTGGTCGAAGTTTAGCGATAGCGTAACTTCGTCCTAAAACAAGGCAAGCATTCTGCTTGCGGGATAGAAAAGCAAGTCGAAGTACAGTTAAGCTGAAAGCTTAACACATTCCAGGACAAAGTTACGCTGTCGCTAAACTTCGATCAGCAAAAGGAATGTGCATAAGTTGAACCCCTCTGGGGTTCAGGTAAGGGGTAGAATGTTATTTCTACAAACCTTTTCTCCCTCTGGGAGATTTCTATAATTTAATAAACAAGTATTAATTAAGATATACTTAAGGACAGGTGCACCAGAGGTGCAAAAGGTTTGTAGCATAAAAAAGTACAGCAATACCCTTTGCACCAGAGGTGCAAAACAAAATGCCTTGTTGATTAAACGACAAAACAATTTTGTAGGCTAACTTAAATCTGCGGGAGACCCTGGGGAGACAGGGAATAAAAAATCCGAGATCGAAATTCCCAAATCCGAAATCCGAAATTAAGATAACGCAGCCTTGATCCTGTTCTCGGCTTCAAGTACTAGGTCGCCAACCGGGGTTTTACCGGGCTCAATGGGTTCAAGTACTGTCCAGGTCATGGATATAAAGGTATTAAGCGGATAAAAGCCATACCGTACAACTTTCCAGCTGTCTTTTATCGCGATAGGTACCAGCAATGCCTCAGGACATTTTTTCAAAAGCATAGCAACACCTCCCGGTTGAAAAGACCGCACTACACCGTCTTTAGAACGGGTACCTTCGGGGAAAATCACTGCCGACCAGTTATTGGCTTTCATTCGTTCGCCCAGCTTCATCATTTCTGTAGTAGCCTGCCTATGATCCTTCCTGTCGATATTGGCCCCACCACCATGTTTCAGGTTATAGCTGATAGAAGGAATGCCTTTGGTAAGCTCTATTTTAGAAACAAACTTAGCGTGATATTTGCGCAGGTAATAAATCAACGGCGGTATATCAAGCAAACTCTGATGATTGGCTAAAAATATGATTGGCCTGCCCACGGGCAAATTTTGCTTATTGATAAAAGTTACTGTATCGCCCGTGATATAAAAAGTGCGAAACAGGCATAGGTTCAGGATATCAACAGTACGTTTATGCGCTGCATAGCCAAAAAAACGAAAAGCGATCCACTGGATAGGCTGAAAAACAACCAGGGCTAAAAAAAATGCAATTATGGCAAAGGGCGACAGGATATAGCCTAATAACTTCTTCATCAATGGGCAAAGTTATATTTTTTTCAATAATGCTGTAGTTACAAACGGTTTTCTGTTAATAGCAGTTGCACTTTAAGTACCGCAGCTACAGTCATGGAATCTGTAATTTCACCATCGCAAACCATACGATAAATTTCGGTAAAAGGTACTTTTTTAACAATAAGTTGTTCGGTTTCTTCGGGTTCAGCCTCAAACTGCTCAAGGCCGCGGGCCAGGTATAATATACTCAACTCATCGCTTACCGAATTACTGAGATGCAGGCGCTGAATTTCTGTCCACTCTGAGGCTTTTAAACCGGTCTCTTCCAGCAATTCACGTTTGGCCGATTCAAGCGGATCGGTTCCTTCGGGACCGCCACCTTCGGGCATTTCCCAACTGTACTGATTTAGTGCAAAGCGAAATTGCCCTACCAGGTAGGTATTCAAATCAGCATCTAAAGGTAAAACGCCGATAGCCATGTTTTTGAAGTGGATCTTACCATAAATGCCGGGATTACCGGAGGGATTAATAACCTGGTATTCGGTTAAGTTGATCCAGGGGTTATCGTAAATGTTTTTTTGGGACGTTATTTTCCAGGGGTTATCTTCAGGGTGATGCATGGCCTAAAAATAAGCGATTATGGTTAGATTGGGGAATAATTGGCCTGGAAAAGTTTATCTACTCCGCTATATACTCCAGTTTTACCTGCACGTTCAAATCTTCATGCATACGGGCAAACTGCCGCGGGTTACGGGTAAAGTCGGGATCGGTATCCATATAAATGTTTATGATCTTAACCATTTCGGGGTGTTTATCGGTGCCTATATTATAAGTAAGTCCTTCGCCGCTTTCTAAATTTTGTTTTAGCTCAAGGTATTGCTTACCGGTTACAATGATCATTTTTTCGGCAGTCATGGCTCCTAATTATTATAAGTTATAAATTATTTCAAACCGTGCTGTTATACCCTGTAAAATGCCGGCGATACAAAATTATCGCTTATCCGGGTTCTGCCTGCGGTTTATTATATTTACCTCAAATATAACTCATATATATATCAGCATACATGATCAGTATTAAAAAATTACTGCCTTTTATTTTAATCATTGGCAGTACAACCACATTTGCCCAGCAAACCTTACCCATAGCCGTAAACCTGCAAAACACCTATACCAAAGGGACAAGGACAGCAGCCGGCGCCCCCGGAAAAAACTACTGGCAAAATACTGCCGACTATAAGATCAAGGTAAATTTTGATCCCAAAACGCGCCTGGTGAGCGGTACAGTTGGTATAGATTATTTTAACAACAGTCCTGATACATTAAAGCGGGTACAATTTAAACTATACCCTAACTTATATAAAAAAGGATCGGTGCGCCAAATGGCGGTTTCTGCAGATGACCTTACCGATGGCGTACATATCAGCAGTTTGAGCATTGATAATAAAACGCAGGATAGTACCAAACGCCGTATCAATGGCACAAATATGACGCTGCGGGTATCTCCCATCGCTCCCAAACAAAAAGTACACTTCGATATCAGTTATGCTTACACTTTAAACAAGGGCTCTCATATCCGCACAGGCCAGGTTGATACAGGGGCGTTCTTTATCGCCTATTTCTTTCCTCGCGTAGCAGTTTATGACGATATTGATGGCTGGAATGATTACCCGTACGTTGGCGCACAGGAGTTTTATAATGATTTTTGCCACTTCAGTGCTGATATCACTGTGCCCGGAGATTATAAAGTTTGGGCAACCGGCGATCTGAAAAATGCTGCAGAAGTTTATGACAGCCGTATAGTTAAACGGATTGCAGATGCCGGCGCAAGCGATAAAGTAACAGATATCATTACCGAAGATGATGTTAAAGCAGGCAATATCACCAAAAACAATCCAACCAATACCTGGAAGTTTGAGGCCGACAGTGTGACCGATTTTGTTTTCGCTACCAGCAACCATTATTTGTGGAAAGCATCGAGCCTGGTGGTTGATCCTAAAACCGGCAGGCGTACCCGTGTTGATGCCGTGTTTAACGAAAAGCACAAGGATTATTATGCCGTGGTTGATTACGCCCGCAAAACGGTAGAAGTAATGAGCTACAAATTCCCGAAATGGCCATATCCATACCAGCATGAAACCGTTTTTGACGGTCTGGACCAGATGGAGTACCCTATGATGGTGAATGATAACCCGCTCGAAGATAAAGCAGACGCCATTGAGCTTACTGATCATGAGATCTTCCATACCATGTTTCCATTTTATATGGGTATTAACGAAACCAAATATGGCTGGATGGACGAGGGCTGGGCAACCATAGGCGAGTGGCTGGTTAGTCCGGAGATAGATCCTTCAATTGTTGACCCTTACGGCGTTTCGGCTGTTGAGCAAAGTGCCGGCCATGAGGTTGATGTGCCTGTGATGACGCTTACGCCTATGCTTACGGGTACGGCCAGCTTTACCGACAGTTATCCTAAACCGGGCCTGGGTTATTTATATGTAAAAGATATGCTTGGCGATGAGCTGTTTACTAAAGCCCTGCACTATTACATTGCACAGTGGCACGGCAAACACCCTATGCCATACGACTTTTTTAATTGTATGAATACCGGCGCAGGCGTAAACCTTAACTGGTTTTGGAAAGCCTGGTTCTTTGATAATGGGGTAACCGACCTGGCGATAAGCAAAGTAACTAACACCGGGTTAAAATACAGTGTTACTGTTACCAAAGTTGGCAGCAAGCCAATCCCCGTTAACTTAACCCTTAGCTATGCCGATGGCACTACCGAACTGGTGCACAAAAGCATAGCTGTTTGGGCTGCCGGTAACAAAACAACTTCTGTTAACTTCACCGCAAAACAAACAGTCAAAAAGATAGTACTTGGCACCACTTACGATCCGGATAGCAATAAAAAGGATAATGTGTGGGCAAGTAAGTAAAAGCGAAAAGCTGAATGCAGAAAGCCAAAAGCTAATAATGTAACAACGTTAAAAAAAGCGTCATTGCGAGGTACGAAGCAATCCCTAATAAGCAGAGCAACTATGCATATTTGCCCTGTAAAGTCGGGGATTGCTTCGTACCTCGCAATGACGCTTTTCTTATTAGGTTTTAAACAGCTTCTTATAGTTCCCCCTATTTCTGTTGATATACCCTGATCAGCTCCGCCACATCAATCCCATTAATTTTCATGCCGCTCAGGTTACAGTCCGTAATATTCACATTGCTCAGGTTACAATCGGTTATGGTGCTACCCTGTAAATCGCAGTTCTCAAATTTAAGCGGCCGTTGTTTTGCGGTGGGATCATATGCGGGATGACCTTCGGGCGGCATACCAATATCATGGATGTAAGCGCCGCCAAGCTGCGCATATTTTATCTCCAGGTCGCTCAGGTTAGCATCTTCAATTTTAAGGTTGATGATGCATACATCCTTAAAACTTGCATTGTTCATCATCATTTGCTCAAAGGTTGAACCGTTGAGCATGGCACATTTAACATCAAGTATCTTTTGAGCTTCTTTTATGGCGATCACTTCGGTGCCGTTAGTTGCTGAATTTTCCATGATTTGCTGTTGGTTTAATCAAATATCTTAAAAATGATCATCATCGCAGAGTTACATACGCGACAAATAAAGGGTGCATTTGCGACAAGCAACCGTATACCTTTCCACTCAAAATTTAGGATAAAGCCATTTTTAAATATCTTAACTAACCGTTGGTTAAAACCAACGGCAATGAATTTAAAAGCAGATCTAAAATTGGCATATTCAGTATTCAGTTTCATTGCCGTCACTTTTAAGTGACGGATCAGTTATAAACCAAGCCCGGCTTTAGCCACACCCGACATGCAGGTTTATATTTGATTTGCCCCTCTTAATTTGTAATTTCAATTAATATTCTCCGCTCATGATCCTGTCCCGCCATTTTAAATCGCAGTTACTTACGTTAGCCTGCGTTACACTTGCTTATACCGGCTCTTATGCCCAACAAAAATCCAGCCCTATCGCACAAGCCAAATGGCTTATCGGCAGCTGGAGAAATCAATCGGCAAAAACACTGGACACCGAAACCTGGAATAAGCTTAATGATTCCACATTTCTTGGCAGAAGCTATTCATTAGCAGGCACAGACACGGTATCATCCGAGCATATCAGATTGGAACAACACGTCGGCAAACTTTACTATATCCCAACAGTAAAAAATCAAAACAACGGCAAAGCGGTAACTTTTACTCTTACTTCAGTAAACAAAAAACAACTGGTGTTTGAAAACCCGGAGCATGATTTCCCGCAAAAGATCACCTATACCCAAATAACTAAAGACTCTTTACTCGCCGAAATATCAGGGCTAAGAAAAGGAAAGCTAAAGGCGATACAGTTTCCGATGAAAAGGGTTAAATAGCCAATGAGCTACTTTTATATTATTGCAGTAATTCAGCTACATCGCGGCCATAAAATTCTTTAAACAGTTTCCTGAAATAAGCAGGAGTTTCAAAGCCGGCAATATATGATATTTCGGCCACGGTGCGGTATTTACCGCTATTGATCGCTTCCATCGACATCTGTAAACGGATCCTCCGGATGTAATTATTAGGTGTAACCCCCGTGGTATTTTTTATACGCCGGTGCAACTGCCTTTCACTTAAGCCCATTTCGCTGCTCAGCAATACAATCCCCAAATCAACTTTCCCAATGTATTTTCTTACCAGCGTTTCAAGTTCGTAAAGCCATAGCTGATCGGCAATGGAAAGCTCACTGATCGGTTTGAGGAGATGTGTACGGGTAAGATCTCCCCCTTTTAATATTTCGCTGTTTTGGGCCGATACAAGCGATGTCCTGCTAAATTCTTCCAGCTTCTTTTTATCGGTAATATTTTTGGCGATGGCAAAAACCAATTCCTGGCTTTTTACAGGCATCGATGTCCACGAAAGCCATACTATTTCCCCGCTTTTAGTTACGTACCGGTTCTCAAAATTATATAGCGGATTGTTTTTCTTGATGCTCTCCCGTTTACTGGCGGTGATGCTCCTGTCTTCAGGATAAACAAACGAATCGATAGGTTTTGCAAACAGTTCAACTTCGGTATAGCCTAAGGTTCTTGAAACAGCCGGATTAATTTTTTTAAAGTAACCGTCGAACCCGGCCACACACAACCAATCGGGCGACAGGTGAAAAAAGTACTCCAAGTCAAAAATCTCTTTCAGGTTTTCCATGCAAATTGTCGTTCCTATTTTGCCTGGCGTTGTCATATGCCCGGCAAGCAATATCATATAGCCACAGGTTGTGAAATGGCCGATTCAAAAGAAACCATTTTTTATGATACAAGCAGCCATTTATTTCATACTGGCAGGATTGTTTAATAAAATGTCAGTCTTGTCAACTTTCAGAAACCTATTTACCGATTCCTGGCAATATCGTCAACTGCAATATCGTGTTTTGCTGATCCTGTACGATGGCAGATTTCATCGTTTTTTTATATCATTACGGGTAATATGAAAACCCTATACCCAAACACAATTAAACTCATTTCCTTTGCCTTACTGGCTATATCATTACAAAGCTGTATCAAACAGCCCGGAGCCTGGCGAAACGACCAGATCCCCGGCGGTAAACGCGACGATTTTCACAAACTTAATGAACAACTGCTTCGCAACCTGCGCACCAACAATGCCGATGATATCAGCAACATGGAATCGCAGGAGATGCTGGAGGATAAATCAAACCTGAGGCAAATTGAACTGGTAGGCAACGCAGCGAAAACCACCGATTATGATATTTACGATGAATATTATATCGTAAACAAACATCGTAATACGGATACAATAAGCAATTTATCGGCCGGCATTAACAGCTATAAAATGGTTTATAACGGCATTACCCATGAAATGTACATTGCCTTATTTTTACCAAAAGATAAAAATCTGCCCAACCAGGAGATGATCACCGCCATGTATGCCAAATACGATTATGGCTGGAAATTAACTTCAGTAAACGTAAACACTTATAAAATCAACGGCAAAACGGCGCCCGAGCTTTACCAGCAAGGGCAAGAGAAATACGACAAACAGCACTTTGCCGATGCCCGTTTAACGCTCGAACTGTCTTTACAATGTACCGCCCCTAATGATTACTGGCAATATCTGCATGATACCGATGCAGGTAAATTATTTCAGGATGCTGCCGAAGCAACTGTAAAACAATACCATTTTCCGGTAGTAATTGATGGTGTTGCAGGAGAACCGCGGGTGTTCCGGTTAGGCAATCAAAAGAACAGTCATGGTTGGTTCCCGGTAATTTATTATGTTACCAAGGTAAACATTGCCGATACCAACGCGGTAAAAAGCGAAAACCTGCAGATTGGGAAGGTGATCAACAAATTGCTTCCCGGCATTACTGAGGATAAGGATTATATTTTTTACTCTGCCTGCAGTAAACTACCGTTGACTTCGGCGAGGGTTGAGCATTTTGATATCACAGATAAGTTGAGGTAAGTTATTTTTTTATGTCATTGCGAGGAGGCACGACGAAGCAATCTCGTAGCTATACAGGGCGAACATACATTGGCTACGAGATTGCCACGCTGCGCTCGCAATGACATGGTTTTTATTAGGCTATTACTGGTCGAAGTAAGTCGTGAATTACGATCCAACAGAAATAACATCAATAAAAACGTCATTGCGAGGTACGAAGCAATCCCAAACTATACAGGGCGGACCTGCTTATAGGGGATTGCTTCGTACCTCGCAATGACGTTTCTTTTTTAACTCTTATTGTTTGCCTTTCGTCGCCGCTATCAAATTGCTTCCAGCTGCAGCACCACACTGGTATGGTAAGCACTGGCTTCAGGATTGATACCTACGTTCATCAGGAAATCGCCGGTAAAGGTTAAATCTTCGTTTCCTAATACCGAACCTGTGCCCGGGTAAAGGTTGATCTCTTTTACACGGTATTTCTTGTTAGGGTCGAGACCTTTCAGGCGTACAGGTACTTTGCTGCCTGAGCCGTAACGGTTATTCACCAAATAGTTAAACATAACCGCTTTTGATTTATCAGTATTCACATACATGATAGAAGCAGCGTCGTTATCCCATGGAGAAGCTAAACGGTACTGATCGCCGTGCCAAATCACATCTTTCAGTGCATCATAATTTTTCAGGGCCGACTGGCAAAAGCTCAGATCGTTTTCGCTTAGCTTACCTATCACAATATCAAAGCCCATTTTACCCATCATAGCCACATCCACACGGTATTTAATGGGTTGTTTGCCCCAATCGGTTACGTGGTTTGAGCTGGTAATAGCCGGGTAGAAGAATGAATATTCCCATTGTATAAACACACGCTCCAGCGGGTCGGTATTATCACTTGGCCAAAACTCGGTGAAGTATTGCAGTGCACCGTAGTCAACACGGCCACCACCGCCTGAGCAAAGCATTAAAGGGACTTTAGGATATTTAGCGCGAACGCGTTTTAATACGTTGTACAAACCATTTACATAATCAACATAAATGTGCGACTGGTCTTTTTTCAAATAAGCCGAGTAAGCATTGTAGATAACCGCATTACAATCCCATTTAATATAAGCCAGATCAGGATTTTTAGTGAACAGGTTATCAACTACGCCAAATACAAAATCCTGTACTTTAGGGTTAGCCAAATCAAGCACCAGTTGATTACGGAAGTATTTTTCAGGACGGTTTGGCTGTTTAATAACCCAATCAGGATGGGCTTTGTACAGATCGCTGGCAGGGTTAACCATCTCCGGCTCAATCCAGATACCGAATTTTACACCGTTGGCCTGCGCTTCTTTCACTAATGAGCTGATGCCGTTAGGCAGCTTTTGTTTGTTCTCTTGCCAATCGCCCAAACCTGCATTGTCGCCGTTGCGCGGGTGGCTGTTACCAAACCAGCCGTCATCCAACAAAAACAGGTCGACACCCAGTTTTTTGGTATCTTTTAACAAGCCTGCAAGCTTACTTTCATTAAAATCAAAATAGGTTGATTCCCAGTTATTCAACAATGTAAGCCTTGAGCCTTCGCCATCAACAATTTTATATTTGCGGGCCCAGCTTTGCAGCTTGCGGCTGGCGTCACCCTTGCCATGGTCAGAGTAGGTATACAGGAAAGCAGGCGTAGTAAATTCAGCACCCGGTTTTAAATGATACTCGGATGCAGCATTATTAATACCTGCAATAATTTTCAGGTTGTTGGCTACATCCAGCTCAAAATCAACCCTGAAATTGCCCGACCATTCCATAGCGCCATAAAATACCTTTCCTTCATCTTCGGTAGCAGGTTTATCTAACGATATGGCAAACATCGAGTGCTCGTACAGGTTGGCACGGGTACCCAGTTTGCTATCGATAGTTTTAATACCGTGGGTTAAACGGGCTTCTTCCGGCTGCACTTCCATGGCCCAGTTACCATGGTATTGTTTTAACCAGAAACCACCTGTAGTATTACCTTTTAAGTTCAGGTTGGCCGAAGCATATTTGTTAAGCGTTACTACGCCCTTCTCGTTGTGTTTAATCACCGACCATTGTTCGGTAACATCCTCTTTAAAATAGGTTTTGTAATAAAGTTTTACCTCAAAATCATAAACAGGATCTTTAAGGGTAACCACCAACAATGAAATATCATCATCAACCTTACTTACGGTATGGCTGACATAGGTTAAATTTAATGATTTATTACCGTCGGCATGGGTAACGGTAATGGCTGGTTCGCCGAGGCTGGCCGATCCTGATGGCGTATAAACATCATTTTGTACGCCTGAATCATCGGCCTGTTTGTACATTTTCTGGATGCGGGAATACTCTGACGTATTGGCAAGCTTTGCGCCCAGGTACACCATGTTCAGGTGTTTTTCAGCATCAGTTTGCAGCACTATAGCGTTGTGCTGGGTTTCAACAGGGATAGTGGTTACATCCTGTGCTGCTGCCCTGCCGGCCAGCAGCATTGAGCCTGCAAAAAGCAGGCCCAGTGGTAAAGTTTTTCTTTGAGTAGTTCTCACGTGTGATTTTTGGTTTAACCGGCTACTTCGGTAATTTGGTTTATCATATTTTGATGGATCCTCGCCCCAAAGTGCCCGGCATCAAGTTTCAGAACTTCGGTAAAGGCCTTTTGTGCCTGCTCAAAATCATGTAAACCGAGGTGTCCCAGTCCCTGTAAAAAGTAGCAATGCACCCTGTTCCTTACCTGCAGATCATCTTCAAAAATGAGCAAATTTGGCAGCGAGACGGCAAAGTAATCAATTTTTACGTTATCATCCATGTGCCCGATACCATAATTAAGCAGTTTTTTGAAGATACGCTCTGCTGATGTACTGTCACCCAGACATTTTTTAGATAAACCCTGATAAAAGATCTTATCAGGCTGTTGATCGTTATAAAAAACTGCCGCTGTTGGGTCTTCCAAACCGATGGCTGCCTTTTCAAAATAAGCCTTAGCTTCTTCTGTTTGCTGCAGGTTTTCATAAGCCTTACCTAACCAGTAAAAGATGTCGTTTTCCTGGGTGCCGAACAGTTTGCCTTCGCCTAAATTATGGGGATAGCTTTGTGCCTGGGTTAGCTGTTCAATAGCTTCATTATTTTTACCCTCGCGGATGTTTTGCTTGGCCATTTCAACCAATGATGCAACATACTGGCCGGAAGCCTTGCCTTCGCCACCCTCCCATGGGTGGAAAGTTCTTTGCGTTATCTGCTCAAAAGCAGCCTGGTGTTCGCCTAAAAAGTTATATAACGTTGCGCGCTCCAGGTAAACATCATCACGCAGTTTGGCGGTTTCCAGGTTAGCTTCAACAAATTTCAGGCGTGCATCAGCAGGGCGATTCAGCTTTTTGTATAGTTGATCAAGCTCCATCAGGATGCGTGCATCCGTTGTATCCAGCGCAAAGGCTTTTTCAAAACATGTTAACGCTTTTGCCGGATCATTACGCTTGTTGTAATAAGCTATACCCAAATTCCTGAACACGGTTGGGAAAGTATCATCCAATTGTGCCGATGTTTCCCAGGCTGCAATGGCATCATCATATTGCAGTTTATCGTAAAACAGGTTGCCTAAGTAATAAGGCGCTTTGGCATCTGCTGACACCAGGGCAGCGGCCAATTTCAACACGCTGATATCTTCCAGCCTGTCGGGGAAACACAGGTATGAATCAGCCGCCGAAGCCAGTTTAAAGTACACTGATGCCTGTTCATTATTGCCCAACTGGCAGGCAAAATAACCCAGGTAATAATATACCATAGGACTGGTGGCATCGCCATTAACAACATAATTCAGCAGATCGGCAGCTTCCTGGTACAGGCCTGCATTAGCGTAATCAAGCGCGTATTCAATGTAGTTTTGATAATAACCACGTGATAGTTTAGTCAGTTCATTAAGGCTGTCCAAGGCTTTTTCTTCATTGCCCAAAGCTTTGTAAGCATAAACCAGCTCAAACAACGCGCCTAAGTTAAACGCATCCCTTTTGATAGCTGCAATGCTTACTTCAACAGCCTCTTCAAACCGTTCCAGTTTACGGAAAGCCACCGAACGTAAAACATAAGCTTTGCTGTTGTTGGCGTTCCTGTCTAAAGATGACAGAGAATGATCAAGCGCCAATTCATAACCGCCGTTTTCCAGGTCGATCTGTGCTACCGAAAAGTAGCCGCTGTCTTTCCAGGCATTGCTCCAGGTGGCTTTGTAAAAGGCCTTGTAAGCTTCATCTTTTTTACCGAGGAATTTCAAGGCCAAACCTAAATTGTAATAGCACTCGCTATCGTAAGGGTTAGGGTTGCGCTGAGTAATGGTTTCAACCGCCTTGCGGAAATATGGCTCGCTTTTAGCAAATTGCCCGCGGCGCAGGTACCATAAGCCTAAAGCATTGTTATTGCGGATATCCTTGGCGTCGCGGCGTAAAGCTTCTTCATAATATGGTACCGGGCTGTAAGTAGCATGACGGTACTGCTCCAAATGCTGGGCGGTTAGAAACAACTGTTCATTATTTTCCACATCGGCAGGCAGCAGGGCCGGTTTGGCCGGTTCCGGGATGTTATTGAGTTTGTTGCTTGCCGCATCATACTTAATTAATTCTTTGCCTGCTGCTGAGTGCACAGTAAGTAATAGAAGATTCTCGTTAACATCTTTAATGGCTATCTCGCGGGTAAATACCTGCTCGGGTACAATACAAACCTGCTCGCTTAGTAGCACCTTACCATCGTGTTGTAGTTTAATGTTCAGGTTGTTTTGCTCACCGGTTACGTATACTTTTAACAGCAGCTTGCCATCTTCATAATTCAGCGCCAGCAAGATATCTTTGGTAGCATTTTTAATTACACCAAGCTCGCGGTATGGCATAAAGTATTGGGTAAAATGCTTTTCTTCATGCGGCATCAGCCAGGTAAAATCGGGCTGGTTATCGGTAAACATTCCTGTCATCAGCTCAATATATGGGCCATCTTCGTCGGTCAGGTTCCTGTCCCAGGCAACACCGAAATCGCTGTGGCCCCAGGTCCACTGTTTTTTGCCGGGCGATACATGATGGTTGGCAACATGCAGTAAGCCAGCTTGTGAATCATGCTCATATCCCCCCACAAAATCGTAGTTGGAGTTGATAGCCATGTATGATGTTGGCACCGGGATATTTTTATACCTGGAGATATCTGTACCCGGCGAATAATCAACCTTATAATAAGTGCCTGTAGCAATTGGAAAGGTAGATACATCACGCTTGCCGTGATCAAATACCGCATTCACATCAGGCGGGAAAACCGACTGGTAATCGTCATTAACCTTTACAGCCGGGTTTGCCCACCATAAAAAGGTTTGCGGAAGTGCCGAGCGGTTGTACAGTTTGGCTTTTATTTCGATATAAGCCTTATCCGGGTGCAGGGTAAAGCCTGCCATGCCCTTGGTATGGAACATGCGCTCCACCTCGTTAACCCAAACAGTTTTGCTGCCGTCGGAGTTTTCTTCAATTTTATAATCAACCGGCTCAAAAGTGCTTGGGCGGTGGTGCTGCGGCCAGTTAAACTCAATACCGCCCGAAATCCAGGGACCGGTTAAACCTACCAGCGCCGGTTTAATTACCTGGTTGTGGTAAATAAAATGACGGTCTTTGATCTTGTCATAAGCCATCTGAATGCGGCCGCCAAGCTCAGGCAGGATCAGCACTTTAAGGTATTTATTTTCCAGGTACAGGCCTGTGTATTCCTTATCTTCTTTTTCGTCGTAAATTTTTTCGATAACGGGGTTAGGGTACACCTTGCCGCTGCTGCCCTGGTAAACCCGCTTTTCAAAAAACATGGGGTTTTTATCGGGCTTGCCTATACCGTAGGTTGGGATAATTACCTTTTCCTCCCAAACATTTACATCCAAATTATTCATGTAGCTTATAATTATTAATGTCTTATTAAATTCTCTTCTAACTCTTCAAGGGTCTGGCCTTTGGTTTCTTTCACTTTCCGCAGTACAAACAAAAAGCCCAAAAAGCAGATCACCGCGTACATATAAAACGGTCCGTAAGTACCCAACACCTTAGCCAGTATCGGGAAGGTGAACACCAGTATAAAATAGGCACCCCATAAGGACACGATGGCAACTGTTGATGCCGCGCCGCGGATCTTATTAGGAAAAATCTCCGATATAAGCACCCAGGTTATAGGTGCAAGCGAAAGCGCATAGGTACTGATGGCCAGCAATACAAAAACCGACACCAGTTTTGCCGACAAGTGATTTTGCAGCAGGTAGGCCAACACGATATAAAATATAGACAAACCTAAGGAGCCAATGAGCATCAACGGCTTACGGCCAAGCTTATCAACCTGCCACATAGCCAGCAGCGTAAATACCAGGTTAACTATACCGATAGAAACAGTTTCAAAAAGTTGCTGGTTCAAACTTGAACCCACCGAAGCGAAGATGGTTGACGTATAATTAAACACCACGTTAATACCGCAAAACTGCTGAAACACCGCCAGCGTGATACCTATCAGCACAGCAGGACGTACAGCTTTTTCAAATACCGCGCGGTATGATTGCTTGCCTATCCCTCCTTTCAATGACTTTTCAATGGCTTCTTTGGTAGAGACAACAAATTCTTCGGAGCCTATTTTGTAAAGTACCTTTTCGGCATCTTCATTCCTGCCTACTTTCATTAGCCACCTCGGGCTTTCGGGCAAGAACAATACACCCAGCATAAAAACTACTGCAGGCACGGTACCTAAACCAAACATCCATCGCCAGGCGTTATCGCCGGTATCGGCCAAAAAGTAATTACACAGGTTGGTGATCAGGATGCCCAGTACTACCGTAAGCTGATTGATGGCCACGTTACGTCCGCGTACTTTGGCCGGCGAAATCTCGGCAATGTACATGGGGCAAAGCATGGATGCCATCCCTACGCCAACGCCGGCTGCAAAGCGCATGGTAATAAAATAGGCAAGCCATGTTGATACCGAAATGGCTAATGACGATACCGCGAAGATGAACGCGGCAATCATCAGGCCCGGTTTACGCCCAAATTTTTCGGCAATGCTGCCAGCAATGATACAGCCCACAATACAGCCCAGGGCCAGTGAGCCGGTCAGGAATCCTTCCCAAATAGGATCGAGCCCAAACTCTTTGCGGAGGAATGGTAATGCACCCGATATTACGGCAAAATCAAAGCCGAACAGGTAGCCGCCCAGCGCCGAAATAAAGGAGATCCCTATAATATAGCTGCTGTTAAACTTAACTTCTTTTTTTAAATCAGTGATCATTTGATAATTGGTTGTCTTCTTCTCTTTATAAATCTACTTTAATTAAGTTTTAATGTAGAGACGCATAATTGCGTCTCTCGCATGCAATTTAAGTTTGCCTATCCACCTTAAAATCTGCTTGTCCTACGGGAGACGCAATTATGCGTCTCTACAAAAACATTTTTTCAATCGCTTTTAAATAACTTCTAACAATCTATTATTCATATAAAACTACGTTATACTTTCACCTCTACCTCCCGTGCAGGTGTACAACCGCGCCGCCGCCTGGTGCCAGTTTCAGGTTTAGTTTGGTTGACCGGTTAACGGTGATAGTTTTATGCTCATATTTTTCTGCATTCTTATCTGCGTCGGCGGCATCACTGTATAGGTCTGCTGTATAACTAACGCCTGCAGGCAGGAAAGAGAAATCAACATTGACGTCCCTTGCATCCCAGTTGTTCATGGCACCAACATACCAGTCGCCGCCTTTCTTTTTTGCTATCGCGATGTATTCGCCAACTTTGGCATCCAGCGGTTTAGTTTCATCGAAAACGGTTGGCACGGCCGATAAATAGGCTTCGATATCCGGGTACTTTTCATACTCGGTCGGCGAATCACAGAATACAGCCAACGGCTGATCAAACACCACAAACATGGCCAGCTCATGACAGCGGGTACCTTGTGTTGAAGGTAGTCCCTCAGCTATAGGCTTAAAAGTATCTTTTGATTTGTTACGCATAGAACCCGGCGTATAATCCAGCGGACCGCCCAGCATCCTGATGAAAGGGAAGGTAGTATGATGTACCGGATTGGTGGTAAAATCCCATTTCGAGCATTCCTGTCCACGTACAGCCTCGTAGTTCACAATATTGGGATAAGTGCGCTGCAAACCGGTTGGCTTTGAGCAACCATGAAAATCAACCATTAAATGTCTTTTGGCAGCACCTTCGGCAATTACCTGCAGCCATTTGATAGCCTGCTGATCATCCCGGTCAAAAAAATCGACTTTAATACCAACCGCGCCAATCTCTTTCAGATAATCCAAATTGGCATCCAGGTCTTTCAACAAAGGCGAAGCAACACACCAAACAAAAATGCCTACATGTTTTTCATTAGCATGCTGAATTACCGCCCGGATATCGGTTTTTTGAAGACGTTTTTTAACATCATAATTATCGCTCCAACCGGCATCTATCATCATGTATTCCAGCTTGTTTTTGGCGGCGAAATCGGTATAAAAATTATACAGCTGCGTGCTCCTGTTTTCCATCCCCGATGGAATTGGCGCACCGGGCAGGATAGCATCATGCCACCACTCCCAGGCCGCTTTACCAGGCTTTATCCATGCAGTATTTTCCAATACCGACGGCTTCGATAACTTGTAAATAAGCTGATTATTTAATAAATTTTTGTCATCATCGGTAGCGATAAGCACGCGCCATGGGTATTCTTTTTTACCGGGTTCTTTGGCGATATAATTTTCGCGCGAGGTTACTACCGAAACAAAATCACCCCAGCTGCCCATTTTGGTAGTAGCCGGGTAGCCTGCCCATTCGCCAATAATATTGCCGTTTTTCTTTTTAACGTACATGCCGGGGTAATCAAACAGGTCGGCTTCGGCAATAACCAGTTTTACGCCATTGTTGTAACTGTACAACGCTGGGGTGATGGCATGTTTATCTTCTTTTACTTCGCTGATGGATTTGTATTGGTTATAAGCCAGTTCCCAAGCGGTGTAATTGTCGGTTTCGGCAATAGTTGTGCCGGGCGCACCTTTCAGGTTAAAGCCAGCCTGCTCGCTTATTACTTTCACCGAATCTTTTAAATCGGTAACAAAGCGATAAGCAACACCTTCATTATAAGCGCGTACCAGTAATTTGTAATTACCTGCAAAACTGATAGCTAATTCGTTATAATTATCGGTAAGTACAGCGGCTTTGCCGTACAGCGGGCGGATGGTTTTATTTACTGCCGATGGTTTGACGCTTAAAACTTTGGCGCTTGCACCAAGGGTAGTTTTATCCAGCTTAAGGCCAATGGCCGATGGCGAGATCAGCTGGTTGTTTTTATAAGTCAATGAATAGCTAATACTGTCGTTCACGTTGAGCTCCAGTTTCAGGTTATTATCGGGCGATTTAACTGTGTAGGTTTGCGCCGACGCCGCAAGGGCAAAAGCAGATAGCATAGAAAATATCAGGGCGTGTTTTTTCATATAGTGCCGAACTTGTATAAAATGCTTTGATCGTAAACATCGCCTGCCTGTAATGTGGCCTGCGGGAAATTAGGGTGATTAATGCTATCCGGATAATGCTGGCATTCCAGGCAAAGGGCATCAAACGGTTTTGCCGACTTACCGGTATGGGTTGGCGAGGTACTGCTTAAATAGTCGCCAGTGTACAGGAAAACGCCCGGATAATCTGTATAGACTTTAAGCGTACGACCCGATTCTTCGTCGGTTAAAAGAGCGGCATAAGCCAGTTTGTTCTCTTCCGTTTCTGTATCGATGATATAAAACAGGTTAAGCCCTTCAACCTTGCTTTCATCTATTTTAAATTTATCACTTAACTTGTTATTGCTGAAAGCCTTTTGCCGGGCAGGAATAATAGCTCCGCTTGGCGTATAATCTTCGTACGAATCCACAATGTATTCCGACGATATGGTAAGCTTATGGTTATAGATCTTACTCTTAAATGCCGACAAATTAAAATAGGCATGATTGGTAAAATTGGCTATGGTAGATTTATCGGTAGCGGCTTTATAATTGATCAGCAGTTCATTATCATCGCTCCAGGTGTAGGTAACCGTAAGTTCTAATGTACCGGGGTAGCCGCCATCTCCATCAGGGCTGGTCAGCGTCATGATTACGCCATTATCAATAGCTTCGGCAGCGAATACGCGATAGTTAAAGCCGCTTTTGCCTGCATGATTGGAGTTTTTTCCGTCGTTAGTGTCCAAATAGTAGATTTTGCCATCCAACTTGAACCGGGCATTGCCAATGCGGTTGGCGTACCGACCTATGGTTGAGCCTATATAACAGGTATCATTTAAATATCCATCCAGATCAGGGAAGCCCACCACCACGTTTTCGAGCTGTTGCTGCTTGTCGGGCACCACAATGGATACAATGGCTGCACCATAATTGGTAAGCTTAACATAAGCCCCATTTTCGTTTTCGATCCTGAAAAGGAACACATCGGCACTGTTAAGCTGCCCCCATAAACTGGATGAAGTTTTAACAGCCATGCGCGTATTGATATTTAAATTGATATTTCATGTATTTATCTGTCATTAAACAGGCGGTTACCTGTTTTAGTCCCTAATTGGTTTTGGTAAACCTACTATGAAACAGCGGTTAAAAAAATGGATATTTTTCAAAAAGTGATGGATAATACTATCATTATGCCACAGCAATTGAAAACTTGCTTTGATCAAAAAAATAAATACCTTTAAGCACCAATTATGCTGTAATGTTATGAATGCGATAGCCGAGCCCAAAAAGCGGATCAAAGAAGGCTTTATAGGTCAAAAAATGATCGTATTGCCGCCAAACATTAAAAAATCCATCACCAATAATGCTTTGATCAAGGGCTTTTACCTTACCGCCATAGGCTATTACCCCAAGGCTGCTTATCACGACCGGGAGCGCCGCACCGGCAGCAGCGAATATATTTTACTTTACTGCATTGATGGAGAAGGCTATGTTTATTTAGGAGGGCAGGACCATGTGCTTAAACCCAATACTTTTTTCATCATTCCGCGCAACGTGGCGCATCGTTACAAAAGCTCCGAAACCAATCCCTGGAGTATTTACTGGGTACATTTCAGCGGCTTAAATTCGCAGCTCATTTATGAACGTTCACTTGATAACGGGCAGCCCGTGGTGCAATCCGTTCCGTATGATAGCAGCCGGATAAAGCTATACGAACAGATCTATGCCGTGCTTGAACACAGCTATCATGAAAAGGAAATGGAGATCGTAAATATCAACCTGCTCAGCTTCATCTCCTCGTTGGTGTATTACAAACAAACCAACCCGGTTGATTATGATAATGATTTTGTGAGCAATTCTATCGCTTACATGAAAAAGCATATCAGCCAAAAGTTTGAGGTAATGCACCTGGCTAAGCAACAGGGCATTTCGGCATCGCATTATTTGCGGTTGTTTAAACAAAAAACAGGCTCATCGCCTATCAACTATTTTAACCTGCTCAAAATCCAGGCTTCCTGCCAATATCTTTATTTTACCGACAGAAGTATCAAGGAGATTTGCTCAGACCTGGGTTTTGATGATCCTTATTATTTTTCGAGGTTGTTTACCAAGCTGATTGGCATGTCGCCGTCTAAGTATCGGAAAACACATAAGCGGTAGACGGGAGGAGATTTCGGCTGAAGCCGGTTAGGTTGATTAGCCTTTATCCGTCGGTTAAAACCGACGGCAATGAAGTCTTTTCTCTTTTGGGCTTTTTTTTCAAAAACTGGGATTTAAGAATCACTTCCAAGCCGAATTTGCTAAAAATTTTCATTGCCGTCGGTTTTAACCGACGGTCATAAACAGATAAGAAACGGCTTTAGCCAAAACCCGTGTTGATTACAACAGGACGATTAAACTTTCCAAAAACTTCGTAAGTTTGGCTATGCACCCGCCCAAACCCCGACTTTTCCATATCAGCGAACAGCCCGGCATCAGCATATTTACTCCCCGTCCTTCCCCATCGAATTTTGATAATATTACCGGCGATGTTGTTTTCGCTATCAGCGATCAGTTGCTGCATAACTACCTGCTGCCCCGCGATTGTCCGAGGGTTACATTTTATGCAGGAACTAATACTATTGATGCGAATAAGCAAAAGTTCATGGGTAATACAACGGCCAGTCATATTGTTGCTGTGGAAAGCGGCTGGTACCAAAAGATCAAAGAAACAACCCTGTATTGTTACGAGTTTTTGCCGGATGATTTTATGCTGATAGATGAATGCGCAGGCTATTACGTATCCTATAAACCGGCTTTGCCAATAGCGGTTACCGTTATTGGTGATATCATGGCTGCATTGTTAAACCGGGATATTGAACTGCGGTTTATGCCGTCGTTAACTGACATTGCTGATGCTGTTCGCAATTCAAGCCTTCGGTTTTCGTTGATCAGGATGCGGAATGCGAAGGGGTGAATAGAAAATGAACAACCATATCATTACGAGCGATAGCGTGGCAACCGCACGGAAGAGTGGCCGCCCTGTATAGCATGCGATTGCTTCGTCGTTCCTCCTCGCAATGACATAGCTTTGATACTGCCCCCTAAAAACTACAAATCCCGCTGCTTCAATTGAAACAACGGGAATTTGTCATTATTAAACCAAACCAAGGTTTTACTTATCAACTTTATACATAGTTAGTTCTATGAGGTGGAAATAATTTGTTCCGCCCCAGGTTTCCAGTACTTTGAACCTGATGTAACGGTATGCAGGCAGGTCGGCAGGGAAGTTGAACGGCTCGCCGGCTGCGGCAAAGTCGGCATCAGCCTGGGTGGTTTGTCCTGTCGGCAAACCAGATGGCTTAACCGAGGTGAAACTTGCCAGTTTTGTCCAGCTATCGTAGCTACCGTCGGCATTAGGGCTGTTGCTGCCGTAGATCTCGAAGCGCTTAGGATTGCCATAATTGTACAAGGCCGAAGTACGCTGCCAGATTTTCATTTTAGCCAGCGACGCCTGCTGCCCCATATCAAACGTAAACCATTGCGGCATGCTTGTTCCCGGGGTATGGAAGCCCGGCTCATTGGTGCTCTTATCCCACAGGTAATAAGTTTCCCAGCCATATGCCGATGGAATATCGGTAGGTAAATTATAGGCTTTGAACAGTGATTTGTCGCACTCCACTATCCCGTAGATCTTTGGAAAATCATCGAACGATGTAGTATTAAACACATCAACCGCATCGGCCGTTGGTTTATATGATGAGCGGTACTGGATAGCTGTTCCCAATTTAAGATCGGTCAATGTTATGCCGCTGCTATCTACGCTAAGCTCTTTTGTTGCCTCGGCCCCGGCTGTATTGGTGTACTTGATGGTAGTTGAAACGTTTCCGGTATCGGCCTTAATAAAAAATAACCTCACCGAACCATTATCATTTACCTGAAAAGGATTGGCAGTATTGTACGAACGGTTTAACAATGCCGACTGGTAAGCCGGACCATAAACACGCACATTGTTAATATCCTGCCCTACTGATGAATTGCCCGCATCATCACGTGCAACCAGCCTGAAGCTGTACACATACTCCTTTAAATTGGGGATGGATACACTGATGGAATCGGCCGGGCTGTGGCTTGTGGCATCAACAATCACCGAGTCGGTGGCGTTGTTCCAGGTGATCTTATAGTTTTTAATACTCGGATCAGGGCTTGGGTGCCAAACCAGCACCGCCCTTAAATTACCGGGATGGAAAGTTACTTTACTTGCCAAACCCGGATAAGTTACCTCATGGTTATCTAAAAACGCCTTATAATCCTTATCGTACTTTTTACAGGCAAATATTGCAATACTCGCCAAAAAGAAAGCAGCTATACTGTATCTGATCTTCATGTCTTTAATTTTTAATTGTATTACAATGGGTTACCATATAATGAGATCTCCAGCGCGTTCACATAATCCAAACCGCCCCAGGTTTGTGTACACTCCAACCTGATAAATTTGGTAGCAGGCGCGTTTATGCCGATCTTGAAATTAACACCTGCGGCTACAAAAGCTATATCAGAAGCATTGGCCTGGTTTGGTGGTAAGCCCGATGGCGGGTTAGGGTAAGTAAAGTTGCCGAGGTTAACCCAGTCGCCGGATACGGTACCCGGAGCCGAGTTTTTAGGCAGTACCGAATCTTTTGGCGCATCGCTACTGGTACCCCACAAAGTAAGCTGCCTGATATTTTGGTAACCAAACACGCCGCTTAACCTTTCCCATAAAACAAAACGGCTTAGTTTAGCATTTACGCCCAAAGCAAAGGTGCCCTGTTTGGTAGGCGCGCTCAGGGTATGCCAGCCTGGTTCGCCGGTGTTACCGTCAAACAGGTACTTGAACTCCCAGCCATAACCAATAGGGCTATCGCTATCCAAATGGTAGGTATAAAATTTGCTTTTATCCAGCAGGGTTTCAAACAGCGGCGTAAGCGTTTTATACACCGTATCCGACACATTGCCAAACCTATCGGTAGTATACACACCAAACTTTTTAGGCGTGGCATCGTATCCACGAACCGAAAAATTTACCGAATCGGTATTGATATACTGCGGGTCCTGCTCGTCGTATTTATTGGTTTTATCATTTAACGACAGCACATGCACAGCAATTGGCACTTTATTAGGGTTTAACCCGAAGAAATTGGCGCCGCCAAAATCAGGGGTAATATCCAGGTTATCGTTGATGAGCAAATAATTGGGTGTTTTAGGGCTAACCTTTACCACAACCGGATCTGATTTAACGTTGGCACGGCTCACCGCATACAGGGTAACTTCATAATCTTTTGCCCTTGCAAAACCATCAACCGTAATGGTATCGGTATAATAGCTGGCCTTGGTTTCCCTGGTTGTTTTATCGTTGATGTTATAGCTGGCTAAAACGTACAGCAGGTTTTTAGAGTTAGGCAGCGTATAGGTAAGCCTGGCCGCGCCGTTTAAATTCTCAACCTTAACATTGGTGACCACGCCGGGCTTGGTAGTATCATTCGATACCACCTCGATGTTTGATTCGCCCTTTTTACAGGAAACGATAAGCATGATCAGCAAAACCGGCATAAGCATTAAACCGGTAAGCCATCTGCGGTTATTAATCTTTTTCATAATTTATATTTCTATATTAATTATCTAATCTTTTCAGTAAACAGATGCTCCTACCAGTAAGGATTTTGGGTAAGGTTATTATTCACTATCAGGTCGTTGGTACTGATAGGCCATAAATAATCCTTAATGCCAAACACCGGCTGTATGATGGTTTGCGGGCGATAATAGTTAACCGCAGTGCCCTCATAAATATTCCATCCCTGGATCGGCTTACTCAGCACATCCTGCAGTTCTTTCCAACGGCGCAGGTCCCAGCCGCTTTGTGCTTCAAAACAAAGCTCGATCCGGCGTTCCTGGTGAATAATAGCCCTTAAGCCATCTTTTGAACTGGGTTTGGATGGATTTTTCGAATAATTGCTCCATGAGGCCTGCACACCATCTAAACCGGCCCTCGCACGCACCTTGTCAATGTAGGAGTAAACCTCGGCTGTTGGGCCCTGCACTTCGTTCAATGCTTCGGCATATAACAGGTATAAACCTGACAGGCGCATTACCGGTAAATGGTAATTTTCGGTAGTGAAGATGTTATCATAAACCGACAGGTAATTGGCCAGCTTTTTAGGCCAGTAACCGGTGATATTGGTGGCGCTGATACTTTTGGGACCGGCCAACGCATATGGGCCGCGGGCCTGTACATAATAAGCAGTACTTTCATCGCGTTTACCGTTACCAAACCAGATGCCGCCATCAAAACCGATATCGGCATAAAACCTCAGCTCCCGGTTAAAGTGGGCTTTAGCAGTCTCATAGCCGCTCATGATCAACGGGGCGCTTGAATCATCGCCGGTTTGGGTTGAGTTACGGTTGGTGTAATCCCAGGTTTTGTCCTCGTTGATCGGCACGCCTTTGTCAGTATAAAACAGATCGGCAGTTTGGATAGGCACTGCGAAAGTACCGGGGTTGGTTGATGCCAAACCTACCGCTGCCGAGGTCATCCTTGGGATGGTGAAGTTTTGGTAAGTAAAACCATAGTTCAGCGCCCAGATCAGCTCGGGGTTTTGCTCCCATTTTTCAGTGATATCGTTTTGCAGGGTTAAAGCTTTCTTCAGCTTGTCGGATACATTGCCTACGCCAACTGTTGGTGGTGTAGTATACAGTTTAAGCCCCTGCGCTTCACATTCGGTTATCGCTGCTTTACAGGCATCGGCAGCTTTTTGCCATTTACCTGCATCATAAGTGGTTGAGAAAAGGCTTTTACCATCGTGATCTTTAAAACCTGCATAATCCGGGTTACCATTAAACAGCGGACTTGCAGCCGTTGTCAATATCTCGGCCTTAACCGACATCGCTATAAACTTGGTAATACGGCCAAACTCGGTAGCCTGGTTATCAATAACCGGTGGCAGATCAGGAATGGCTTCATCAAGCAGGGATACCACATATTCAAATCCTTCATCAACCGACGACCGTTTGCGTTTCACCTCCTCGGCCGACGCATTGATCGGGAAATTTTCCTTGATCAGCAGCATGGGGCCATACATACGGATGAGGTAATAGTGATAGTATGCTTTCAGAAATTTGGTTTCTGCAATCCACCTCTTTTTTTCAGATGCGCTTAGGTCAATGGGCTTATCAATGTTTTCCAGCATGATATTGCATCGCCTTAAAGCCTGGAAAATTGCCTGGCCGCCGTTAGCGCCATCCCAATAGTTAAGGCTTACGTTCGAGTTGCTTTGCAGCCCGCGGATCAGGTTAAAGCCGGCCTCGTTAAAGTAATGATCATTCAGCGTGTTAGGGTATACGATCTCTGACGAGTACACGAATCCCGGGTTGTTAACCACATCATTTAAATGCTGCATGGTTGAGTAGCAGGTAAACAGGTAATCTTCCGCTTCGTTACGGTTACGGAAGGTATAGTCTATCGTGGCCACATTATCAGGAGTGATATCCAGGTATTTTTTGCACGACTGGCCCATGGTAACCAAGGCGGCCAGCATAACAATTTTATAATATGATCTTATATTTTTCATCTCTCTAAATCCGTTTACGGTTATAAATTCACGTTTAAGCCCAGGTTAAACACCTTTTGTATCGGATAAGCAAAGCCGTTACCGCCCTGCTCAGGATCCCACATTTTGAAGGGGCTCCAGGTAAGCAGGTTAAGGCCGTTAAAGTAAATGCGGCAATTGGTCAGGTGCATTGCCTTTGATAAATTCTTTGGCAGCGTGTAACCTATCTCAACCGATTTAAGCCTCATGAAACTTCCATCGCGCAGCCACCAGGTACTTGGCTGTAAATTGTTAAGCACGGTAGTTGAGGTAGTACCCAAACGCGGATATAAGGCGTATAAATCCTGGTGTTCCTCGCTCCAGTGGCTATCGGCAAAAGCCTGTAATACTTGTGTATTTCCGTAGATGTAGGGGTCGTTACTTGGGATGAATGGGCTAACCTTATTCGGGTCGATAAAAAACGATACCCTTGCCTGCCCCTGGAAGAAGGCCGAAAGGTCGAAGCCTTTGTACCCGGTTGAGAAACCGAAGCCGTAAACAATTTCGGGTGTTTGCGGATAGCCTAAAAAGGTTTGGTCGAGGTAGTCGATCTTGCCGTCGCCGTTCAGGTCGCGGTATTTAATATCGCCGCCCTGTGGCAGGATACCGTTTGTACCGTTAGCACTGAAGATCTGGGTTGGCGAGTTTCGGGCTTCCTGGTCGTCAACAAACAAACGCTCGGCTATGTAGCCATAACCACGGCTTATAGGCTGACCGATGAAGTGCCTCCACGACTCTTTGTAATCAGGTTCTTCAATATATTTATACCTGTTGGTTGAATAAGTGAAGTTACCGCGGATGGATGCCCAGGCTCCATTGCTGAAGCTCTGCTTATAATCCATCGAAAGATCAACACCTTTTGAATCTACTTTACCCAGGTTGGCGCTGGTTGATGATTCCAAACCTTCGCTGGTTGGCGTGTTAGTACGTTCCTGCAAAATATTATAGCGGTTGTTGCGGTAAAACTCGGCCACTACATTGAAGTTTTTCAGGAAGGTAGCTTCAACCGCAATATTGGTTTGCTTTGATGTTTCCCAGGTAACATCAGGGTTGGCATAGTTGTTAATGAACACACCTTTACGCTCGTACTGGTTGTTGATACCAAACTGGGCATAGTTAGGCCCGGCATTAAGGGTAACATCCGACTGGTAGAAGAACCTTTGATTGCCAATGGCGTCGTTACCCACCAAACCATAGCTGGCGCGGATCTTCAAACGATCGAGGATATTAGGGTTCCAGAATTTCTCGTTTGATACCACCCATGAACCGCCAATGGTTGGGAAGAAACCATAACGGTGATTTGCAGAGAAACGCTCCGAACCGTTATAGCCAAAGTTGGTTTCAATAAAATACCTGCTCAGGTATGAGTAAGTTAACCTGCCTGCCAAACCTAAGTTGCGGAAAGGTAACGAATACGGCAAGGTGGTAGTACCTGTTTTAGGATCTTTGGCGCTTGAATAAAGCGTTTGCTGTGCAGTACCAATTAAGGTTGAGCTGATGTTATGCCCTTTACCAAAAGGCTTGTTATACTCCAACGCTGTTTGCAGGTAAAAGAAAGTATTGGCATTAGGCTCATTACGGCTGTAATTCAAGTATTCGGTCGCTACGTTGTTACCAGTCGGCTGCGGGTTAAGCCAGGTTAAAGTGTACTGGTTGCTATCCTTATCGTAGCTACCTACGTTATAATAAAAAGGCGAGTAAGCCAGCTGCGAATCAAAGTATGAATACCTGTTGGTATTGAAAATGCTTTTAAACTTTAAACCATCGGTAATAAATTTCAAATCCTGGTTTAACTCAAACTGTGCCGACATTCTTGACTCTGATGAGTTTTTATGGCCCCTTAACAAAGCAGCATACGGGTTATTGTACTGGATGCTGTTGCTGGTGGTACCCGATGCTAAGCCTACGTTACCAAACAGGATATGCTGCGCATTGGCATTGGCAGCATCGGGCTCAAAATAGGCCGGGAACAAAACCGGGCTGGTATGAATAGCAACATTGTAAAGGTCAGACGCGAAAGAACCATCGGAGGTAATAGGTCCGTTATACTCGCTGAACGTACCCGATAACCTTACTATGATCTCGGTGGTTTTGGTTAGGTTCACATTTACGTTTGAACGTAACTGGTAATTTTTGAACTTAACGTTATTGTTGTTGTTGTTGCGGATATCCTCGCGTAAAACACCGTTATCAATGTTGTACGAACCGGCAATGTAGTAGCGCGCTGTTGGTCCGCCTCCACTAACACTCAAATCGTTACGCTGTGTGGTAGCTTGTTTTTTAAATAACAATCCCAGCCAGTCAACCGCCGGGTAAACGTAAGGGTTGCTGCCCGGTGTGTGGTTAATAGTGTTAATGGTATTGTTTATTTTAGTTTGAGGGAAAGGGAGCGGCAAAGAAGGATCACGTGTTAACGATGCCTCGTTGTATAGGTTCATGTACTGGATAGGATCAACCAGTTGCGGCGTTTGTGTTGATTGCGATGAGGAAAACTCCGACCGGAAGTTTACTTTGGCCGGGCCTTGTTTACCCTCTTTAGTGGCAACCAAAATTACACCGTTTGCACCACGTGCACCGTATAAGGCTGTGGCACTCGCATCCTTCAATATCGAAAAGCTGGCGATATCATCAACGTTTAAGCGGGCAAGATCATTGGTTGAAAGCTCCACGTTATCTATCAAGATCAACGGATCGCGTTTGTAGCCGAAAGTAGTTACACCCCTGATGAAGAAGGAAGCGTTATCCTGCCCCGGCTGGCCACTGCGCTGATAGGCAATGATACCTGCCGCCTGGCCTGCAAGCGCATTGGTAAGGTTACTTGCCGGAATCTTCAACTCGCCGGGCTTAATACTGGTAACCGAACCTACAAGGGCTTCCTTGCGTTCCTTTTTACCAAAGGCGGTTACTACCACCTCTTCGGCAAGGAGCTTTTGTTCTTTAAGCCTGACAGTAACATGCTGATTATCGGCTGTAACTACAACGTGCTGGTCAATGAAACCAACAAATGAGATTTTGAGGCTGGTACCAGCCGCTACTTCAAGTACAAACCTACCGTTGATATCAGACGTTGTACCTACATTCTTAACATTTTCGGCAATGATGTTGGCGCCGGGAATTTTTACGCCAAGGGTATCGGTTACCTGCCCTACAACCGTGATCTTGTTTTGCGCATGCACATTAACGGCAAAACATGACAGTATCAGAAGCATTAATAACCGACCAACGAAAAGATGGCTTTGCTGCCAGCCCCTCTTCACAGAAGATTGATCGTAATTGTAAAATGGTTTCATAAATTTTGGTTCATATAAATTATTTAGGGTTAACCGGATTTTTTTAAAATCACTTTTGCTGTTGGCTTAAGGTCATAGCATTTGCATGCCGGTTAGTTTAACCAGCAATTAAATTGTTTAGCAACCAGCACTAAAGGAAAAGTCGAATAATAGCTAATAATATCATTTGATCGGAATGATTCAATAAGCTATAGGGTTTACTCGGGTTTGGTGATTTTTAATTGTAGCAACGACAGTTTCGCCGTATTGAGGGAGTAGAGCTTCTTTTCATAATTCTTTACGTTTGATTTTACTAATTGGTTTTGTAAATGTATAAGGGGACAGCAAAATTTAAAATGGATAAAACATATAAAAAGATGGATAATATTATCAATACTTCTATTCCATTTTGAAGTAAATAACAGGTATCTAAGCCCGCCTTTTAAACAAACCTATCAAACTGGATTAGTAGATATTAAAACCATTACTTATACCGAAAACAACAGAAAAAGGCCGCATCACGGCCTTCTCAAAAAAATGAACAATACTGCTTTTTACTATTGCAAAACCTTTTAATTGCCCTTAAGCCGCTCGCGCTCCTCTTTTGAGCCGTTTTCCTGTTTACTCCGGTTTGCGGAACCCGTGCCACCAAATGACTTTGTATAAGTAAGCTTGATTATTGGGAAACGCCGGGTTTCGGTATTGACAAGCACGTTGCTTTTTATGTCAAAAGCCTCGCGCGTAAGCGTGCCGTACCGTACATGAATTTGCGAGGCGCTAAACACATCGGCCACCGCTAACTGCAGGCTGCCACCGTTATTTTTTAGTTCTTTTTTGATACCGGCATTGATCACCCCAAAACCATCAATCCGGGTTGTGCCATTGTAGAAAAGGGAATTATATTGCCCCGATACCTCTGCCGAAAAGCTGTTGGGCAATTTAAACAGCTGGTTAAAATTGAAAGAATAACCGAAATATGATTTGGTTAGAGGATTCAAAGTATAATCCTCCTTAAACTGCCTCAAACCGCCAACAAAGCTGTAGGTCATCTCCCACCAGTTGCCTAATTTAAACGGTGCATTAACCTGGAAGGTAAGATAGTTTTGATATGGTAAATTTTGAGGGGAGATAAACAGGATATCATGCGCAGGGCTTTCGCTGAGCTGATAGCGGGCAATGGCGTTATCGTCCCGGCTGTAAAGCAGGGAAAAACTATAATCACCATAATTATAGCCCAGCTTTATATTATTGGTGATGGTGGGTTTAAGAAACGGGTTGCCGGTGTAAACTGCTGTAGGATCGCTGTAAGCAAAGTAAGAAGCCAGGTCATCATATGAGGGCCGGGCTATCCTTTTGGTATAGGATAATTGCAACTCAGAACGGTCAGTCAGCTTTTGGGTAAACAGCACTGTCGGGAACAGCTTGCCCAGTTTGCGGTTCACGATATTGCTGCCGGTTTGCGGATTATCCATATTGGTGTATGAATACTCATAACGTGCGCCGGTATTCAGGCTTGTACCTTTGCTTAGTTGCCAGTTAAGCGAAAGATATGCAGCGCCGATATCCTCTTTCATGTAAATATTAGCTGCGGTTTGCATATTGCGCTCCCAAACCCCATTATTAAAACTTTCGATGCCTGATGAACTTGAGCTGCCGGTATGTGTGCCCTTAATACCGGTTTCCAGCTTCAGCAAAGGCGATAGCTGGTTGATATAATCGGCTTTAAACACACCTACGTTGATAGTGGTATTGGCAAATCCACGCTGCTGCTGGGCGCTTACGCTGTTATTGGCATACACCTGTTCGCCATGTTTATTTACAAAGGATGTATTAACCACCGTTGGGCCATCGCTGCTGTAATGGATATAATCGCCCTCCATGCTAATCTTCTCCCCTTCTTTCAGCACCCGCTCAATATTGATTGAGCTTATGAGATTACTAAGGCGATCGTTACCATTGATATGCCCGATATACCTGAGCAATGAATCGGGCAGGATATTGTACCCGGCATTACTATAAGTAAAACTTGGTGAGTGGATATTGTTATAGCTTACATTGCCGCTCAGCGTGGTTTTGGCATCCAGCTTAATATCTGCACCCAAATTGGCATTATGATTATTGCTGATCCGTTTGGTTTTGGTGTAAAATTCAACCTCGGCATTACGCCGATGAAGGGCATGTACTGGCTTCCGGTGATAAAAAGATCGGTATAGGTCCGGTCGTGCTGGAAAGTGTAAGAGCCGTACAGGTTAATATTTTTGGTGTTATGATTGAGGTTGAAGCTAGCCGTACCTTTTTCGCCCATGCCGTAGCCTCCCGTTAAGGAGTAGGAGCCGTTGGTACCCTGCTTTTTACTTTTCTTCATTACGATGTTGATGATCCCGGCGCTGCCTTCGGCATCATATCCGGAGGGCGGCGTACTCAGCAGTTCTATCTTTTCAATATTATCGGCACTGGTACCGTTAAGCAGGTTGGTAACCTGTGCCAGCGGCATGCGCACCAGCTTTCCGTTTATCATAATCGTAGCACCGCTTTTCCCGTTTAATAAGATACCATTATCCCGGTGATCAATGGCCACCCCCGGCGACCGCTCTAACACCTCCAAAGCGGTGCTGCCTTTGGTAAGCACACTGTTCTCAACATTCACTACTAACCCATCGCTTCGCTGCTGATACAGTGGCTTGCTGGCCTTTACCACTACTTCTCCTAATTGCCGGGTATCTTCTTTCATCACAATAACGGCAAGGTATTTTGCCTCCTTGTTTCCGCTGATTTTAAAAGGAGACGAAGACCAGGTTTGATAACCCATACTGCTTAATTTAAGGCGATAATTGCCGGCGGGTACATCTGCAATGCTATAAGCGCCCTCTTCGGTGGTGAGCATACTTTTAACTGATGATGAATCTGCCGCTTTGATAAGCGATACGGTTACATATGCTAAAGGCTGGCCATTGGCTGTAGTTACCCGACCTGATACCTGCGCTTTTACACCCTGTAAAAGGCAAATAAATAACAGACTGATGCTTAAAGTTTTCATATGCTTTCACAACCTTTTTAGCGGTTATGCCAGCAAATAAAAACCGGTTCGCGAACTTTAAAAAACTTCAGTGATGAGCAGCTGCGGATAATTGACGAGATACACAAAAGCAGGCTAATACACTTAAAATCAAAACCATATTAGCTTTTTTACCATTTATAAGTTAAGCGTTGCATTTGGTCAATTATTTGTGCCGGTTGGTATAATGACGGTGCATAAATCATTGCAATTGCTGTATCTTTAGGTATGATGTTGGAAATCATTATATAAAACACGTCATTGCGAGGAACGAAGCAATCCCCGATGAGCAGAGCCGCTCTGTATAGTTTGGGATTGCTTCGTTCCTCGCAATGACGGATTTTTGAACGCATCCTCGGGGTAACATGGCGTACAGTCGACTCACCCGGTCTACGCTTCGCTGGACCACCCTCTCTCCGGCTACGCCGCAAAGAGGGTTAGAAAAATAAAAGAATCCCCTCTTTACGCTTGCGTAGAGAGGGGTGACGAGCGCAGCGATGTCGGGGTGAGTCAATACCGTAGCTGAGATGTAATATCTCAACAATTAAAGTAATATGAACAGGCTATCAGTAGATACATTAAACCAAAACTGGCTGTTTAAATACAAGCTGTATCACATCCCTTTTTGGTGTGTGTACCATTATTTTTGGTTTACTATTGCGGTAGCTAACCCTGTGGCCGCGGCTAAATCAATGTTCTTTTCGGCGTATAGTGTCAAGATCCTGGCTTACGTTATTTTTCAGGCCCTGTCGGTGTATTTTAACCTTTACTTTTTAATGCCGCGGTTCATGAAAAAAGGTCATCTTACCCAATATGTAATTTACCTTTCGCTAACCGTTATCTGTGCATCGTCCCTTATTAATGGCGGCTATTATTTAAGCGCTTTTTTCGCGGGCTGCTCGGTTAAAAAAATGTTCGGGGTTGAACCTTCCGACTTCGCATCATTTTATAATACGTCGTTCCCGTCTACCGTGGCCAGCATGACTTTAGGTATGAGCATCAAACTCACTAAAAACTGGTTGCAAACCCAGCACCGCCAGCAACTGCTCGAAAAAGAGAAACTGGAAACCGAGCTTAAATTCCTGAAATACCAGTTTAACCCGCATTTTTTGTTCAATAGCATCAACTCCATATTTTTCCTCATCCATAAAAATCCGGGCATGGCATCAGCTTCGCTGGCTAAATTTTCGGAGTTACTGAGATATCAACTGTACGAGTGTAACGACCATCAAATTCCCTTGGGAAAAGAACTCACCTATCTCGAGAACTTTATCGAGCTGGAGAAACTGCGGCAAAATAATAATGTACACGTCTCTTTTGATGTAGATGAACAGATGCCAGGGCATTTAGGCATAGCGCCCTTTATCCTCATGACCTTTGTAGAAAATGCTTTTAAGCATGTATCAAAAGATGCAGAATATTCCAATTGGATTGATATCAAGTTGAAGCTGACAAACAACCAGCTTGATTTTTATGTTGCCAACAGCACATCCAATGAACCAGAAACCGAAGCAGTGAATTATGGCGGCATCGGCCTTAAAAATGCAAAACGCAGGCTCGATCTGATTTATCCTGATCTGCATAAGCTGGAAATCCAAAATGCTGATAACCGGTTTGAGGTGCACCTCCAATTAACCCTGGCCGAACTGGAACAACCGGCCGCAACCCTACAAATGGCTTCCCTATGATGAACTGCGTAATAATTGATGATGAACCATTAGCCCGCGAAGGGTTAGCCAGCTATGTACGCGAGGTTGATTTCCTGAACCTGACAGGCACCTGTGAAAACCCGCTCGAACTGATCAAACTGCTTGACCATCAGTCCATCGACCTGATATTTTTGGATATCCAGATGCCGAAGATGAACGGGATCGATTTTTTAAAGATCATGCAAAAGCCTCCCATGGTGATCATCACCACAGCTTATCCAAGCTACGCTTTGGAAGGCTTTCAATTGAATGTGCTTGATTACCTGCTGAAACCCATTACTTTCGACCGCTTTTTTAAATCGGCCAATAAGGCTAAAGATTACCACCGCCTGCTCAACAATTCGGCCCAGCCGGGCGCGCCGAAAATCGAGGCTGAAGAAAATTACTTCTTCATCAAATGTGGTAACAAGTATGAAAAGATCTATTTTGATGAGATCCTTTATGTAGAAGGGATGCAGAACTATGTCACTATTTTTACTACAAAAGGCAAATACATTACGCTGCTCAATCTTAAAAGTTTGGAGCAAAATTTAGATAGTAAATTGTTTATCCGTGTGCATAAATCATACATTGTATCAACCAATAAAATTGATGGTATTGAAGGGAACGATATTTTTATCGGGCAGCACCGGATCCCCATCAGCCGCAACTACCGCGAGCAGGTGATACAGCAGGTTGTTGCCAATAAACTATGGGATAAAATAAAATTTTCGTGATATATTTATATCAGTTTTAAACCTTTATCCCGCATAAAGTCATGGCCAAAAACACCAACAAAACTACCGAAACCGTAGCAAGTGTAAGCGATTTCATTAATACCATTGCCGATGAAACCAAACGCGCCGACAGTTTTAAGCTGACTGAATTGATGGAAGAAGCCAGCAGCCATAAAGCTAAAATGTGGGGGCCTGCTATTATAGGTTTTGGCAGCTACCACTACAAATATGATAGCGGCCGCGAAGGAGATGCCCCGCTCATTGCTTTTTCGCCCCGTAAAAGCTCCCTTACGCTTTATTTACCAGGCTTTGAGAGTAAGGAACAACTGTTGCAAAAATTAGGAAAGCACAAGCAAAGCGGCGGCTGCACACATATTGTAAAACTAACCGATGTAGATAACACTATACTAAGGCAATTACTTAACGAATCATTTAAACACGCCGAAACAACGCATTGCAAATAACACTGCTTTAAATCATCTTCGTCACAAAAAATCAATCAGATTCAAGGGTGGTTTTACGCCGCAGCTCTTCTATTTGAAACTCAATAGCAATAGTTACCCCTGCTAAACCTTTAATAGTAAACGAACCGCCCAACTGTTTACTTAGCGCCTTCATCATTTCCATACCCAATGAAGTGGCCTTTCTAAGATCAAAATTTTCAGGCAGGCCCTTGCCATTATCGGCAATAGTTAATAACACACTATTATTATTTGAGCGGTGTAAGCCTATATTGATTATTCCGCCGCCATCTTGGAAAGCGTATTTTATGGCGTTTGTAATAGCTTCATTAAGTATAAGGCCGAAAGGCACAGCCTGGGTAAGATCAAGTTCAATAGGATCAATTAGTAATTCGAAGCGGATACGCCGTTTCCCGGTATCAAAACAATCCCTGAGATTATCGACCAGATCGGCCACATAGGTTGGCATTTTTATAGCGGCCACGTTACTTGAACTGTATAACTTGTGGTGAATAAGTGCGATGGCGCTAACACGGTTTTGACTTCCGGTAATAGCCTCCAGCGCAGCGGCGTTATTTTCAAGATATGCCGATTGTGTGCTTAGCAGGCTCATTACAATTTGCAGGTTATTCTTCACCCTGTGATGCACCTCTTTCAACAGCCACTCCTTTTCGGTCAGCAATCCTTCCTGTTTGCTGTTGAGCTGTTGCAGCGCATGGTTTTGCTTATTGATCTCATCCTGCTGGACCTGCAACTTCATATTTACATGTTGTTTTAACCTGTAACGGTTATACCCTACAGCAAGGAGCAAAGCAAGCATACATGACCCTCCAATAAACATGTTACGGCTTGTTTGCGCCGCCAGTACCTGGCTGCGCTGCAGCTGCTCTGTATTTTTAAGTAACTGAATATCTTTAGCCTGCAATTGCAGGTCATTGTTCTTTTTTTCGGTTTCAAACTCTATTTGCAAAAAGGCTGTATGTTTATTATTTGCAAACCGGTAATTGGAGTCAACAAGCATTTTATAGCGTTGATAATGCTTAATGGCACTTGCGTATTTACCCAGCCCCGAATCGGCTTTAAACCAATACAACTGATTTTGCGCCAAAAAGGGCAATAGTTTGCCATCTTTTAAAGCATCTTCATTTTTTTGGAGGTATGCATAGGCTTTCTTATACTCTCCTGTTGCAACATGATAACTTATATGGCCTCTGTAAATCTCGGTTATTTGATTACCAGCATCTTTAGCTAAAAGATCCAGTTTATCCAGGTAAACTTTAGCCATCTTGTACTGCTTCAGCTGAATATATACCAGGCAGTAGACGTAATACATCTCTATTTTTTTATCCGGATTATTAATTAGTGAAGCATAGTTATTAAGGATTTTCAGTTTGCTTAAAGCGGCAACAGGCTGCTCAAGTTTGTAATAGGCCATCGCCTCGTTACCTGTAATAACCACAATAGAAACAGAATCTTTATATTTTTTTGCGACGGCAATGGCTTTATCAAAATAAATTAAAGCCTGGTCCCATTTACGTAATGTGTAGTATGACAATGCTAAACGATTATATATAGTACACATTTGCAGGGAAGTATCCCTGTGACCTTCAGCCAGCCTGATAGCCATGAGTTCATATTTCAGGGCATTGTCGGCATCACCCAGATAAGTTAAATCGGTACCAAGCAAATCATATAAACCCTGAAGATCTTTAAAACCAATACTGTTATATAAGTTAAGCGCGGCACGAAGATTTTTAACCGATTCTTCGTATTTTCCCTGTAGTGTTAACAAGTCGCCAAGATCGGTCATGGTTGTTGCCGCCCGTTCTGTTATGCCTAACTTCAAAAAAATATCAATAGCTTTTTTATAATAGGCCATTTTTTTATCCAGATCAGCCCCATCATTGGTGTAGTGTTGCCCAATGATGATATAGGCTTCGGCCATGCCCGGTTGGTCGTCAATGCTCTTGAAAAGATCAAAGCCTTTTTGTGCAATATCAGCACCTGCCTTATGATCGCCTTTCTTATTACTGATCATGGCGGCCATTAACGCGGTATGCCCCTGTCCTTTAATATCATTTAGCTGAACGCTTAATTGTTCAGCTTGCTTCATAAAACGATATGAGCTGTCAATTTCTTTTGGCCCCGCACCCGATTTAAGCAGGATGGTACGACTTAAGGCAAGCAATAGTTTTACTTTGCCGGTATCTGCCTTACTTTTTTGAACCTGTGTTAATAAAGTTGTTGAGGATTGAGCATTTATATTGCCTGTAATAAATAAAGCTGCAAAGCATAACAGCAAAAGTTTAAATTTCATGATAAAGGGGGATTGCTTATGATACTTCAGTTACTACCTGAACAGCACACTACAAAAACACAAAGCTTTAATATAGAGAAAATTAACTATTTACCTGTATTAATAACAATAATAATCCAAAACTAAAAACAAAAGGCAAATAACCTAAAATTATCCGCCTTTAAATTGCAAGCTCCGGCCGTAAGTCTTTAATACATTTTTATCAAATAGCTGTATATATCTTATCGAAAAACTAAACTGCTCACTAATTTTCCTAACACTCTAAAACTCTCCTCCACCAAATCGTCAAAAGCTAAACCAAAGCTAATGCGGATAAAATTGTTAAAACGCCCGTCTACACTAAAAATCTGGCCGGGTGCTATGCTGATGTTATGCTCCATGGCCAATTGGTAAAGCTCAAATGCATTAACCTTTTTATCCAGCTCAATCCAAAGGGCATAACCGCCCTGCGGCCGGCTTATTTTGGTTCCTGGCGGAAAATGCGTTGCTATAGCCTGCGTATATCGCAAGCATTGTGTGTATAGCGCTTTGCGCAGATGCCTCATGTGCAGATCATATCGCCCCGTTTCAAAAAAATGACCGATTGCTGCCTGCGTGGGCGTTGCTGATGCTATAGAATGCATCATTTTGATATTCAATATTTGCTCTTTAAACCTTGCCGGTGGTATACACCAGCCCACCCTGTACCCCGGTGCAATTGACTTGGAAACCGACGAACACAGGATTACCAACCCTTCCTTATCATAACTTTTGCAGGTACGCGGACGGCTTTTGCCAAAATAGATCTCGCCGTAAATATCATCCTCAATTAAAGGCACCTGTCTTTTAGCAAGCATATTCACCAGTTGCTGTTTGCGCTCATCTGTCATGCAAACACCTATGGGGTTGCTGAAATTGGTAACAAACAGGCATACTTTTACAGGCTCTTCATCCATAGCACGCTCCAAGTATTCCAGGTCGAGGCCGGTATCCGGGTTAACCGGAATCTCTAATACTTTCAGGTCGAGGCTGAGCATCACATTGAAAATACCGAAGTAGGTAGGACTTTCAATAGCGATGGTATCGCCGGGTTTGGTGAGCGCCCGCAGGCAAAATATCAAAGCTTCCAGGCAGCCTTGCGTGGTTACAACATCATCTTCGGTAATATTGCCTCCCCAGTTAAAGGCATTTTTGGCAACCTGTTTGCGCAAAGCGATATTACCCTGGGGGTTTTCATAAGTGATATTACCAGAGGGGCTATTACGGATAGATTCCATCATAGATTTGCTGAGCTTGGCCAGCGGGATCAAACTTAGCGGCGGCGATGAGCGCGACAGTTGCAGTACGCTGTCTTCAGACATGTTGCGGTAAACCATGGCTATCATTTCGGCAACGCTGGCTTCCCCTGCTTTTTTTACCGGCAGCTTTGCCTCGGGTACACTCGTAAAACGGGCCGGCAGGTATTTTACATAATAGCCAGATTTAGTACGGGCTTCAATCAGCCCCATATTCTCCAGCTCAACATAAGCTTTATAGGCTGTACTTAGGCTGATGCCCTGCTCCTGGCTCAGCATCCTTACCGATGGCAGCTTGTCGCCCGGCTTAAGCAGGTTTTGTTTGATCTGCTTTTCAATGCGGGAGGCTATCTGGGCATATAAGAAATCATTATCTGTATTGAGTACCGGGCTTTCCATACAAAAATCTGTTATGCTCAAAATTAATAAAACTGCATCTGTTTTGCTATTGTGTTATGCTTTTATTTTGTATTGATCAAAATAATTAAGCACATGGAACTACAGGTTATCGATTACCAGCCGCAACACGCCCCCTACTTTGAAAAGTTTAACAAGGCATGGCTTGAAGAATATTTTACCGTTGAACCTTTTGATAAATGGGTTTTGGAAAATCCCGAAGAAGCCATCATTAAGACGGGTGGTAGCATTTACTTTGTGACCTCAAATCAAAAAATTATTGGCACCGTAGCGCTGCGATATATTGAGGACGGTGTTTACGAGCTTACCAAAATGGCGGTGGATAAAGAAAGTCGCGGAGCGGGTGCCGGTCAGTTTTTATGCCAGACCGGTATTGACAAAGCGCGCGAGTTGGGCGTAAAAAAACTGATCCTGTTTTCGAGCCGGGTGCTTGAAAACGCAATTCATATTTACCGCAAACTCGGCTTTACCGAAATACCAGTTGAACCGGGCACCTACAAACGTGCGGATATCATGATGGAAATAAATTTCACTAATAACTAATAGCTTTTTTATTGTTCCTTAGAGAGATGCATGTGATGCATCTCTCTAAGGAACAAGTCGCTTAGCATGCGGGAGACGCATGTGATGCGTCTCTACATTAAAAATCAAATTAACCAGCCTATCAACTTTATGGAAAATATACTAAGCGAACAGGAAGTACAGCAGCTAAGGGCCGAAACCCGGGGCACAACAAAAACTATCCACTTTAACAATGCGGGCTCCTCCCTGCACCCCGATGTGGTGGTTGATACAGTAATTGACTATCTATACGAAGAAGCTCAAAACGGCGGCTACGAAACCGAGTACACTTACCGCGAAGAGCTTGAAAACACCTATAGCCTCATAGCCCGGCTCATCAATGCCCGCAAAGATGAAATTGCCATTGTTGAAAATGCCAGTATTGGCTGGTGGCTGGCCTTTAACGGCATTGACTTTAAACCCGGCGACGAGATCATTACCTGCGAAATGGAGTATGTAACCAACCTGATTGGTTTACTGCATGCTCAAAAAACACTGGGTGTTGAGTTTAAAGTGATCCCTAATGATGAGCATGGTAATTTTCAGCTCAAAGCTTTTGAAGATGCCATTGGCCCAAAAACAAAGCTAATAACGGTTACGCATATCCCATCAACTGCCGGCAGCATGATCCCCGTTGAGGAAATAGGCAGGATAGCACGTAAACATAATATTTTGTACCTGCTTGATGCCTGCCAAAGCGTGGGCCACGTACCGCTGGATGTACAAGCTATTGGCTGTGATATGCTGGCCGTAACCGGCCGGAAGTATTTGCGCGCACCAAGGGGGACAGGGTTTCTGTATGTCCGCAAAGAAATTCAGGATAAACTGAAGCTGTTTTTTATGGATGGCTTTACCACGCAATGGGTAACCGAAACAGATTTTAAACCGCGTGATGATGCCCGCCGTTTTGAGGTGTATGAAAAAAGTCGCGCTTTAACCCTTGGTCTGGGCAAGGCGGTTGAATATGCGCTCAATATTGGTGTCGACCGTACCTGGCAGCGCGTTCAATATTTAGCCGGCCTGCTGCGCAGTAAACTAAAAGAAGTTAACGGGGTAACTGTTCATGATGTTGGCGATCAGTTATGCGGCATCGTAACCTTTTCTACAGATGGGATAGACAGTGCGACAGTAAAAACCCAACTGGCCGAAAAGCATATCAATGTATCGGTTGGTAAAGCGGTATCTACACTCATCTATATGAATAAAAACCACCTGAGCAATATTGTAAGGGCTTCGGTACACTATTATAATACCGAGGAAGAGATTGGCGTTTTGTGCGGGGCTTTGGAGGAGATACTTAGAGTGAGTGTTTAACATTTGCACGTTTTAGCGTTTTTTGGGGCTCCGTAGGTGCCTTGTATCGAAATTCAGGCTGGTGAATTTTGTGGGTAAACTTAAACCCCAGGGAGGGAATTAAAAAATCTTCCGAAGGCCCATGGTGATAATACCGACCACGGGCTTCGATTAAAAATTCGTGTAATTCGATTAATTGTAGATGCCTTGAAAAGCAGTCGTGTGGGAATTTTCGGTATAAAATTTCAACGGGATCGAATTATTTCAAACGCGGCTTCCCTGTAAAAATCAGATGACTTAGGTGCATTTTTCGCGGAAATATGTAAATTGTCATCAACCAAAAAACATACCTATGAATTCTCGTCGTGATTTTTTGCAGAAACTGGGCTTATCTGCTCTGGCCCTGCAGCTTGCCCCGCTTTCCGGTTGGGCAGCAGGAGCAGATAATGTTGAACCTCATTATGACGGCCCGCTATTGCGTGTAGCAATTTTGGGGCTTGGAGGCTACGGAACCATGGTTGCCGAGGCTATGCAGAAGTGTACCAAAGCTAAACTGGTAGGCGTGGTAAGTGGTACGCCATCAAAAGTTAAGGCATGGCAAAGTAAATATGGCATCCCCGAAAAAAATTGTTACAACTATGAGAATTTCGATAACATAAAAAATAACCCGGATATAGATGCCGTATATGTTATCACCCCAAACGGGCTGCATCATGATTTTGTGATCAGGACAGCAGCGGCTGGTAAACATGCTATATGTGAAAAGCCAATGGCGGTTAATGCGCAGGAGGGACAGGCAATGGTTGATGCCTGCAAAAAGGCCAATGTAAAACTGCTGGTAGGCTACCGCATGCATTTTGAACCCAAAACCCTTGAAGTGATCAGGATGAGGCAAAGCGGTGAGTTTGGAAAGATCAGGTTTTTTCAGGGACAATGTGGGTTTACCATTGGCGATCCTACACAGTGGCGATTGAATAAAAAACTGGCCGGCGGCGGCTCCATGATGGATATTGGCATTTATGCTATCAATGGCGCACGTTACATGACAGGGGAAGATCCGGTATGGGTTACCGCCCAGGAAACTAAAACTGATACGGTGAAATTCAAAGAAGGCGTTGACGAAACTATCCAGTTCCAGTTTGGCTTCCCGAGCGGGGCGGTGGCTTCCTGTTTATCTACCTATAATATGAATAACCTCGACCGCTTTTTCCTTGATGGGGAAAAGGGGTTTGCCGAGATGCAGCCTTCTACCGGCTACGGGCCAATCAGAGGTCGTACCCACTTGGGAGAGCTTAACCAGCCAATCACTACACACCAAACAGTACAGATGGATGAAATGGCCGATATCATATTTAAAAACAAACAACCGGTAGTACCTGTAAATGGTGAGGAAGCGGTAAAGGACCTGAAACTTATCGATGCTATTTATCTTGCTGTTAAAACCGGTAAAAAGGTGGAGGTAAGTTTGTAAAGCAGGACAACGATCCACTGCAAATCACATCGTCATATTTAGCAAAACCTGTAACAAGGCGATATCAAGCTCATCTAAATATAAAAACTTAAAAAAAACATGAGCACCAAAGAAACATTTTCAATTAACGGCGAAGCGTTATTGGGAAAGATAAAAGAGATAATTAATGAAGGTAAAGCCAGCAGGATCACCATTTCGGATAAACATGGCAAAGAGTTAATGACCTTTCCGTTATCCGTAGGCCTTTTTGGGGTGATACTGGCACCGGTATTTGCTGCTGTAGGTACCCTGGCCGCCCTGGTTACAGAATGTACCATAACGGTAGAGCGGGAAGAGGAAGATAAAGAAGATACCCCGAAAGAATAAGGTATCTTCCTGTATACAATATTACTGAATAACAAAAAGGCCGGGTATCCGGCCTTTAGTTTAAATATTCGGTAAAAAAATCAATTGTCCTTTTCCATGCTAATTCTGCCGCGGCTTTGTCATAGCGGGGAGTAGTATTGTTATGAAAGCCATGATTGGCGTTTTCATAAATAAAAGCCTGGTATTTTTTTCCATTCTCTTTTAAAGCTTTTTCATATGCCAGCCAGCCATCTGTGATGCGGGTATCCAGTGATGCATAGTGCAGCTGTAGCGGCGCTTTAATTTTAGGAACATCTTCAAGGGCCGGCTGACTTCCGTAAAATGGAACAGCGGCGGCCAGGTCGGGAACACGTACGGCCATCATATTAGCAATCCCTCCGCCATAGCAAAAACCTACAACACCCACTTTACCATTGCAGTCTTTATGGTTTTTCAGGTATTCATAAGCTGCTATAAAATCTTCTTCCATTTGGCCCTTGTCCCTTTTGGCTTGCATGGCGCGCCCTTCATCATCATTGCCGGGGTAACCACCCAATGGACTTAGCGCATCTGGCGCAAGTGTAATAAAGCCGGACAGGGCAGCGCGTCTGGCTACATCTTCTATATATGGATTTAGTCCCCGGTTTTCATGAACAACTACAATGCCACCCAACTTTTTCTTTGCGTCGGCAGGCTCTGATAGCAGGCCTTTAATTGTTCCGCCACCTTTGGGCGAAGGGTAGTTGATATAGCCTGATTTCAAATGCGGATCATCAGATTTGACTTCTGCTGTCGAATGGTAATCGGGCATCATGAAACTCATCAATGCAGTTACTGTTAAACCGCCTACTGCATACAAGGACAGTTTTTGCATAAAAGCGCGCCTGTCGAGGCGGTTATGGGCATAATCATCATACAGGTCAAACACTTCCTGTTTGATGTCTTCTCTTTTAATTTGGTTCATATTGCTGGAGGCTTTGTTCAAATTTACCGGTTAGGTTTTGCTTAGGGTGTAACAGTGTCGTTACCAGTAATGTTTTGTGTCGAATTTCCGGGCGCGTCCATGTATTGCATTTTACGTCTCTCCCCCAAGCAGAGGCTATCAGATTGATACCCCAAAGCTTACTGTAACTGCCGGGCTGCCTGTCGGGTAGTGCTTAGGTAACAGATAATCAATAATAAGCCGGGGGCAATCAGTACGGGTAAGCCAAAGTTTTTCGCCATCAGGGCACCGGTGAGGCAGCCACCTAAAAAGCCCGCTATGGTTATTGTTTGGTTTTTTAAAGCGCCGAGGCTAACTGTGTTTTTGAATAGAGAAAAAAGCAAGCTGCCAAGGTCAAGCGAAGCCTGGGTTACGTTACCGGTCATCATGGTTGTAGGGCCATAGGTTTCTTTGGCATAAAGTTTACCGAAGGCGTTTTGAAGACCCATGGCAAATACCACCATCATTGCTGTAAAGTGTACGCTCCAGTAGGCTATTGAATAGAACTTCGCGGATATTGCAAAGATGCCGCTTATGAGTAGCAGGATCCCTTCAATAAATAACAACCGGTACCTTTTACCCGCTTCTGCTCCTATTTGACCGCCGGTTATTACCGCTGCAACAAAAACAGGGAAGGAGAGTAATTTAATCCAGGCTTGCGGATCAGACCCGTTAATGATCTGGTAAGCAAATACTATAAAATTGCCGGTAACATGCGCCGAAAACATGGAGTTTGCTGCCACGAAAGTTACGGTATCACAATAGCCGGCAACAGCACTTAGCAGGATGGTTACATACCAAATGTTATTTGAGTTTTCCATTGATGTATTAAAAAGGCAGATCGTTGCTTCTATTGGCAAAATAGCCAATATTTTCTGCAAACGAATAGTTAACAGAAAGGTTCGTGTCTCCGCAGGGTTTCTCGTAGATTTAAGTTTACCCACAAAATTGCTTTGTAGCTTAATCAGTAAGGCGTTTTGTTTTGCCTCTCTGAGGCAAAGGGTATTTCTATACTTTTTATGCTACAAACCTTTTGCACCTCTGGTGCATCTGTCCTTAAGCAGCTCAATTAATACCTGATTATGTTGTAAAACCTTGCCGGTCCCAGCGGGGCCACGTGTTTCTAACCAAAAGAGGATATTCTTTGGCTCTGTAGGTGCCTCCTATTGAAATTTCAGGTTGGTGAATTTCGTTGATAAACTTAAATCTGCGAGAGACCCTGATGTATACGTTAATTTTTTAAAATCATTTTATGGAAATGCTTAAATCTCTGCATCCAGTAGGAAATAAGCATCCATGAAAAAGATAATTTCCTTTCCCTTATTAGTAATTATGCTGCTTGCATTGTGCATAACAACAGTTTGTGCGCAGAGCCCTCAGCTTACTGTTGATGGTAAAAGCAATAGCGGCGTTAAGCTGCAGCAGTTAAAGGTTGATGTTGCTATTTACGGTAACATTAGCCGCACCACCTGGCAAATGACTTTCTTTAATTCAACTTCGCGCATTTTAGAAGGCACATTGGTGTTTCCGTTAAAGGATGGTGTTAGCGTTAGCCGTTACGCCCTCGATATTAATGGCAAAATGCGGGAGGCCGTACCTGTTGACAGGGGCAAGGGAACCGTAACCTTTGAGGCTATCGAACGTCGCAGGGTTGATCCGGGTTTGCTTGAAAAGGTGGAAGGTAATGCATTCCGTACGCGCATTTATCCTATTAATCCTAACAGCACCCGTACGGTGATTATTGGTTACGAAGAAGAGATTCCCCTGGCTGATAAAGGTAACCTGAAGTTTACGCTGCCGCTTAATGTTAAAGATACTGTCGAAAAGTTTTCGCTCAATGCATCGGTTATTCAAAATGCCGAAGCCCCGGTTGCCGAAGGGGAAGGCGATATACTGCATTTTGACAACCATCAAAATACATATTCGGCATCTGTTGAAAAAAGCAATTATGTGCCAGATCATGCGCTGTCGTTTTTAATCCCTAAACCTGCCGGGGCAAATGAGGTGATGTTGCAGGCCCAGGGCAACAAGTACTATTATTTTATCAATACGTCGTTACAGTCGCAGCCGGTGAGCAAACCACTTCCTCATCGTATTGGTTTGCTGTGGGATGCTTCTTTAAGCGGGGCCAATCGCGATAGCAAAAAGGAGTTGGCGCTGCTGGATGCCTATTTTAAAAAAGTAAATAATGCAGAGGTAAACCTTACCATATTCAGCAACAAAGTGATCAGTACTAAAAGTTATCCTGTACGTAACGGCGACTGGGCCGAACTGAAAAATGTGCTTGAGCATGTTACTTATGATGGTGCCACCAATTTTGGCAATATCAACCTGGCTCAATATCCGGCAGATGAATTTCTGCTCATGAGCGATGGTCATCAAACCTTTGGCGAAAAAACTTTGAAATTGATCAATAAGCCGGTTTATTGTATTAATTCATCTTCAACAGCCGACTATAGTAATCTTAAACTCATCGCCCTTAAAACACATGGAGAACTGGTTGACCTTACCGGGGGCGATACCGATAAAGCGCTGAACAAACTAACCTCCCGCTCGCTGCATTTCCTGGGGATCAAAGCCGGGGCTACAGTAGAAGAAACTTATCCCTCATTGCCTGTTGCGGTTGGTAATTCATTTTCGATAGCGGGTATCACCCGTACCCCCAATCAAACTATTACGCTGCAATACGGCTATGGCGATAAAGTTAGTTTTGAAAAAACGGTTACACTTGATTTGGCTACCAACGCCGTTGAAGGGGTAGATGTAGCCAAACTATGGGCGCAAAAAAAGATCGGTGAGCTGGATATTAACTATGATGCCAACCGGCAGGAGATTGAATCGCTTGGTAAACGTTTTGGGATCATCACCCGCAATACTTCGCTCATTGTATTAGAGAATGTGAGCGATTATATACAATATGGCATTGAGCCACCTGCCGAATTACAAGCCCAGTACGATGCCATTATGAAGCAACGCGGTCCGGTTAATGAGCCGGTACGCGAAAACCTTACCGCAGCTTATACCACGGAAACCGAACTTGCTAAATGGTGGGATACGAAAGTTGAAACGGAGGCGAAACCCAAATCAAAAAATAAGAACGACAAGGCTCGTACCCCACATGCAAATGCTACTTTGCCGGTTGCAGAGGCTGTGGCAAATCCCCCGGGCACGGCGCAGCCATCGGCAGCTGCCGGATATTCTGCAAATGCGGCCCCGCCAAATTCCAATCAGCTTAGTGAGGTTGTTGTGGTAGGATACGGTGTGCAAAGAAAGACATCGACCACCGGTTCTGTTACAACAATACAAAACGACCAGGTTAATACACAGCTTGCCGGCAGGGTAGCAGGAGTCCTGGTAACCACCTCTGGTTCGCCCGGTTCAAATGCTGATGTACGGGTCCGAGGTACGGCGAGCGCTGATGCGCCTGCGCCATTGTATATTGTTGATGGAGTAGCAACTTCGTCTATAAATAATATAAATCCTAACGATGTTGGATCGGTACAGGTTTTAAAAGATGCCAATGCAACAGCTATTTATGGTGCAAGGGCCGCCGGTGGAGTTGTAGTGATCAATACGCGGACCGGCCATGGCAGCGCTGTTCGTGCAGATTCTGTTGCCAGGCCTGCAAATGCAAACGGTGGCATCAGCGTTACATACAATCCAGCCGCCGCCGATTACTTAAAAATTATCCAAAAAACAGATAAGGCTGCGCAGTACCAAAAATACCTGGAGTTACGGGTTGCATTGAGCGGTAATCCTGTCTATTATTTTGATGTGGCCGATTATTTTATAAAAACAGGCAATACAGAACTTGGTACGCGGATCCTGAGTAACCTTGCCGAGCTTGACCTGGGGAGCTATGAACTATATAAAATGTTGGGGTACAAACTAAAACAGCTTGGCGATTTTGAAGGTGAAGTGTTTGCCTTTAAAAAAGTCACCGAACTGCGCCCGCTCGATCCGCAAAGCTATCGTGATTATGGTTTGGCCCTTGATGATGCCGGCGAACATCAAAAAGCACTTGAGATACTTTATACTGCCACGACCAAAAGCTATACCGGCGAAGCAGATAATTTATATCGTGGCATTCAGGAGGTGTTTCTGCCCGAAATAAACAGGATTATATCTCTCAATAAAGGCAAACTTAATATTTCAGCTATTGACAAAAAGCTGATCAAACCTTTGCCGGTTGATATCCGCATTGTAATGGATTGGAATATGAACAACACGGATATTGATCTTTGGGTAACGGACCCTAATAATGAAAAGTGTTTTTACAGCCATAACCGCACAGCAATAGGCGGCAGGATCTCGCACGATATGACACAGGGTTTTGGCCCGGAGCAATTTTTATTGAAGAAAGCTGTTAAAGGGACTTACAAAATAGAGATTAACTATTTTGGTGACCGCCAGGCCACCATTGCCGGACCAACTACCGTTATGGCCGAAATGTTCACGCATTACGGAACTCCTGATGAGAAGAAAGAGATCATTGTATTACAAATGAAAAAAGGTGCAAACGGTACTGTTTACATAGGCGATCTGGATTTTAAATAGATGATTACAGGGCGCAATCCAGGTCCTTTGGTAACAGCGGAGCCCCGTTAACGGGGCTCTTTTTATATGGGGGGGCAACATCATCACACTATCAAACGGGATGATATCAATGGCCTTTTCCAAAGTTTTTTTCGCCAGCTTCAACGGCCATATCAACCCGGTTTTCGTCGGGAGGTTTAGGGCATGAATAGCCGCTGCTGAAAGCGCAGTATGGATTATAGGCTTTATTGAAGTCGATAACGATAGAGCCGTTTTTGATATCTTTAGTTGTAAGATCGATATAGCGGCCGCCACCGTAAGTTTCCGACCCATTGGTAGCATCGGTAAAAGGCAGGAACAGGTAATTACTGAAAGCAGGGTTTTGCGACAGGGCTATGCTTTTGTAAATGGTTAACTGCATAGGTTTACCTTTAAGCATAAAGGAAAGCTGGGCGTAACGTACGTATTGGCTGCCTGCACCGCTGAAGGTAGGTATTATAAAAGCTGATTGATTGGTAAGCAATTCGGCTTTGGCAGTTACACGATAGGTACTGTCGGCATCATAAAACCTTAAAAATTGAAGGTCATCCTGTTTAAGCGGCGATCGTGAATCTTTTAAAAAATCATCCTTATAATTTTGCCTGAAGGCAGCAATTTGTTCTTTATGGTTTTGCGCAAAGCTGTGTTGGCGGATAAAAAAGATAAATAGAAGGGTAATGAAGTATTTCATGTGTATCGCAGGGATTAGGCTCAAAGATAAGGTAGGCGTAGCTCAAAAAAAAGCGTCATTAACGTTCCATCAGAATCCTCTACGAGAGACCCTGATGGAACGTTAATGACGAGTTTAATAATATACTGTATAACGTTAAATCACCCCTTCAATAAAAAACGCATTGATCCCTTCTACATCACTCAAATGGGTAGTTATCCGGCTGATCTTACCATCAGTAATATCACAAACTATGGCTACCTGTTCATCCAGGATCAAATCGCTGCGGCTGGCAGTATTGTGGAGCGACAAGGCTACACTATCCAATCCGTATAAAATGTGGTTCAACTGAACCATTACCCCAAAATCACGCAGCTGACCGGCACGTTTTATCACAGCATCGGCACCAACTGCAGGGCCCGAAAGCAGACTTGTTCCCGGCAGGGTCCAGGTAACATCATTGGTAAGGGCAGAGCGCATAAGTTCCCAATCACGATTTTTTAGTCCGGTTAAAAACTTATTAGCTAATTGTTCTTTTATTTCTTCGGTGGTTTTCATGATGATATGTTTTAGGTATTAGTTAAGAGGCTCGGCAGCAGGAAAATCTACCGGAACTTCGGTGTTTGCAAACACATAGTTGGTATATACACGTATAGTAATAAAGGCAATAAGGTCCATCAAGGCTGCTTCATCAAAACCGGCTGCGTAGAAGTTATTTAGTGAAGTTTCGTCGCCCTTCCCTTTATTTTCAACAATTGATTTGGCTAAACCGATAATGGCATTCAGTTTATCATCAGCAGTATGGCCTCTTCTGATATCCAGTGTTTGCTCTTTGGTAAAGCCGCGTTTCATGGCCAGCATACTATGGCCGGCTAAGCAATAGGCACAACCGTTTAGTTCAGAAACAATGAGGGCAATAGCTTCCCTTTCTTTAGGGGTAAATATGCTTTTGCTCATGTCATCCTCCATATCCATAAACATTTTAAGTGCAGGCGCCGAATAACCCATAGTGGCATAAAGGTTAGGCACTTTACCAACGCGTTTTGTGAATGTATCAAACATTACCTGCACTTCGGCACTTACCTGTTCGCGGGTGGGGACATTTATAGTTTTCATGATTATATGCTGGTTTAAGATTATTTACCTGTTGATTTACGTTTGAGATAAAGCTGTGCGGTTTCGCTCATGGTGATGATGGCGCCGCCAAGGATCACGATATCTTTAATAACCAAACGACCGCGACCTGACAGGTATGGGAAGCCCCATTGGTTATCGGTTAAATGTGGCACCCAGCTTTCGGGCGTGGTGATCAGGAAGGAAAGCGTACCCAAAGTCATGATGAAGACCAGTATACTGGCAATCATACTTGGTATTGGCGCAACTTTATAAAGTGCAACCAAAATACCAAGCGCTACCAGCATAATACCCAGACCAATTGAAAAGCCATAGGTGTTATTTTCGATATTCCACTGGTGGTTGGCGGCTATCAGTTCGCCTTCTTTGTTCATGTGTTTTTTGTATTCGGTTGGATGGTTGTAAAAGAATGACATCACCGGGCTGTTGGCTACAAAGGGCACAACGCCATCGGCTTCATATGTGAAAAACTTAAGGCCACCTATCCAAAGGAATACGACTACGATGCCGAAACGAACGGCTTTTTTACCAAGCTGATCAAGGCCGGCTATGGTATTTATGATTGAAGTTTTCATGTTGTTGTTTTTTGATGAAGCAAAACTACAACGACATGAGCACCCCCAACATGGACGAAACAGGGTTTTACTTGTACAAATCCGCGACGATGGAGATGCCTGTTTTATCGCGAAATGTTTGCGGCGATATTTTGGTGAACTTTTTAAATACCCGGCTAAAATAAAATTCGTCCTGAAACTTCAGGTTATAGGCAATTTCTTTGATGCTTTGCCGGGTTAAATGAAGTTGTTTTTTTGCCTCAAGGATTAGCCGCTCCTGGATGAGCTGTGAAGGCGATTTGCGAAAATATTTTGTACAGCGCCGGGTTAAATTATCAGAAGATATAGCCAGTAACGAAGCATAATCTGATGGTTTATGCAGATCAAGGTAATGCTGATTAAGCAGTGTCCGGAACTTTTCCATCATTTCGTCTTTTTGGGGCTTATCCTGATCACTGTTGATTGCATTTATTTTTATGCTGCTGGCCTTGGCCAAAAAAAGCTGCAGATAGGCCCGCAATACAATTTCAGAGGGTAGCGGCTGCATAAATTCATCGTTCATCTGCAGCAGTAACAGCTCAAACACTTTTACATCCTGCGGGGTAAGTGCAACTATAGGATCAAGATAGATATTGTTAAATAACAATCCGTTGCAGGCCACTTCTTCGCGGTGGTACTCGATACAATAAAAATCGCTGTGAAACTGTAAAATGTTGCTTTTTATGGCGCGGCACTCATCTACATAAATAATCTGCAGCGGGGTCGAAAACAACAACACCGGGCCTGTAAAAGGGAATGCCCCAAAATCTGCATGAAAGATACCCGATCCTTCAGGAACGAGGTAAACAGTATATTCAGAAAACTGGGCAGGTGTACATAAAATATCTTCCCGTACATCCTGTAACCCAAGTAAAAACTCGCCTGCTTTATCGCGGATTGCTTTCAATGGCCAATGATTTATGGCACTAATATAAATATAGTCTGGTTTATCGCGGCAACCACTTTTATGGGTTGAGTATTTGCTCAAAAAAATTACAAAAAACCTATAGATGCAGCTATTTTGTTGACATCTTTTATAATGCGGTTCAAGCGAAAAACGCTTGAGCTATAAGCTAGGTTAAAGCCCATGCAATAGCCGTTAAGCAGTTGTTGGTGTTGTCACCACAGGTATTCGGAACATTAGGTCCCATCAGGGTCTCTCGCAGAGGACCCTGATGTATACGCCTTGCAGATCCGCTGTTTTAAATATCCTGGTAAATGTTTAGAACGCAGCGAACCTCAGGGTCCTTTGCGAGAAACACTGAATGGACATGAAACAATTTCCCTTACTAATCCTCTATAATCACATCCCCTTAGGCTGATTTACCGGTTTAACTGCCCAGCTATTTCCCGGTTTATCATTCAGATATATTTCGAGCTTACCACCGCTCCTGATATCATTGTAACGGATAAAATTATCGGGCTTTATTTTGCCATTCAATTTCACCGCGCTGATATACATTGATTTCGGATTTGATTTATGGCAGATGATCTCAAATTTTTTACCATTTTGAAGTGTAATAGCAATGCTATCAAACAAAGGCGAACATAACAGGTACTCACCCGAAACCGGGTTTACCGGGTAAAAACCCATTGAAGCAAACATATACCACGCCGACATCTGTCCCGCGTCATCATTTCCGCCTAAACCGCCGGGGCCATCGCTGTACTCGGTAGCCAGGATCTTGCGTACGGCTGCCTGTGTTTTCCATGGAGATGGCGTATAATTGTACATAAAAGGGATCTGGTGCCCTGGCTCATTACCATGCCAGTACTCACCTTTTTCAAACAAACTATCTAATGATTGTTCAAGCTTTTTTGTACCACCCATCAGCTTTGCCAAACCGGGTACATCCTGCGGCACATAAAAGGTGTATTGCCGTGCGGTGCCTTCTGTAATATAAGTTGCCTTTTTATCCGGATCAAACGGAGATACCCAACTGCCGTCAACATGCTTACCGCGGACAAATCCCGTTGACGGATCAAACACATTGGTATAATATTTTGCCCGTTTGCTAAGCGCCGTATAATCGGCAGTGTTTTTTAAAGCCTTTGCAAATTGAGCCAGCGCATAATCATCGTAAGCGTATTCCATCGTGCGGCTCACCTGTTCCATTTTATGGAAGGCATCACGCACACTATCTTCTAAAGGGATATACTGATATTTCAAATAGCTATCCAGCGCCCTGCGGCCTTTACCTTCCACATAATCGGCGCGGTTAGCAGGCAGTTCAAAAGCGTTATGCCTTAAAATCTGGTAAGCATCCTTAGCATCAAAATCAGTGATCCCCTTTAAATATGCCGAACTGATCACAGAAACAGTATGATCGCCGATCATTTCGGATGTATAGCTGTTCCAGCACGGGAACACAGGCATCCAGCCCCCTTGCTTACCTTTCAGGATCAGTGATTTTGCCAGGTTATTGATCAGAACCGGGTTCAATATCTCAAACAGCGGCAGCTGCGCCCGGTAAATATCCCACATCGAAAAATCATCATAATAATTACCGCCTGATAACTTTTCGATCTGGTAATTACCAGAAAACCGCGGATACTTGCCATCTACATCATTAAAAAGGCGCGGATGCTGCATGGCATGATAAAACGATGTATAAAAGATCCTTTTATCCTGCTCGCTGCCGGTTGAAATGCTAATCTGCCCTAAAGCTTTTTCCCATCTTGATTTGCTATTTGCTACAGCCCTCTCAAAATCAAACCCGGGCATCTCGACCTGCAGGTTTTTACGTGCCCCGTCCAAACTGGTAAACGAGGTACCTATCCTGATGGTGAGCTTTTCGCCTTTATTGAGTTTGAACCCTGCATAAATACCCGTGCCCACATCGTTTTTGATGCTATCCGCAGTAAATGTTTTATCGCCCGAAAAAGTGCCTGTCTTACTTAAACTCTGTTCAAACCGGATCACAAAGAAACCGCTGAAACCTGCACTTTTCCCCCAGCCCTGGTAAATACGGTGCGCCGGGCTGTAGCCCGATATTTCGCCGGTTTGCTTATCTACTTTTACAAAACCTTCATGGTAATCGCTATTGGCTTTAATCAATAAATAAAGGCTGTCTGCCTGTTCCATGGTAAACTGCATCATGCCGCAGCGTTCGGTGGAGGTTACTGCTGCATTCACTTTATACTGGTTAAGGTTTATGCTATAAAAGTGCGGCGACGATAGTTCATCGGTATGTTTAAATGTCGTGCTATAATTAGTTGTTTTTAGCTTACCTGTGATGGGCATAATGGTGAAGCTGCCATAATCCTGGGTACATGAACCGCTTAACCAATGCGAACCGCGCAGGCCGTTAAATACACTGTCTTTATAATAATAAGGGGGCACGCATTTAGTTTCGCCGCTTTCGGTTTCGGGAGTCCATTGCGTCATTGCAAAGGGTGCGGTAACCGCAGGAATAGTATTAGCAAACCGTGTATCAGCCGCCTGGCCATGTTTTAGTGCCGAAGCTGTGGTAGCAATAGCTGTACCTGCCATCGGTTGTACATATTTAACCAGGTTTTGGGCAAAAACAGAACATGGAAACAACAGCAGGGCGATATAAATAAACCGGTTTATGAGTTTTGGGGTGAAGTTCATTTCAGACGGGTATTAAACAAAAATACGGCAGCAAAATACAGCAATCATCGCTAATTACTGTTATCAGCAAAGGATAAAATATTGAATAAAAAGCCTGTCACCAATTCAGGTGACAGGCTTTTGAAGTTTTAATAACCTGGGTTTTGCGTTAAATTAGGGTTTAACTGAATTTCCCTTAGCGGAATAGGATATAAGTTCAAAGTACTAACTATATTTCCAATAGTACCGTTGATAGAGCCTTTAGCTTTAAAGGCGGTCATTACGGGGATAAATGTATTCCAGCGTACCAGGTCAAACCAACGTTCGGCTTCAAAACAAAGTTCCACACGCCTTTCATTACGAATGGCTGTACGGGCGTCTGCCTGGTTTAAGCCAAGCTTTAGAGCAAGGGTTGCCCTGGCGCGTACCAGGTTAAGCTGGGTTAATGCCTGATCGGTTTTGCCATTTTCGTTCAAAGCTTCGGCATAAAGCAAAATCACATCACCATAACGCAGTACAGGCCAGTCATTGTCCCCTTCACTTACGCCAACCACACTTGGGTAAATAAACTTTTTGGCGTAATAGTAAGTAAGCGTACCGGCATTGTAAATACCGATAGAGGTAGCCAGCCGGCTATCGCCGGGCTCAAAGGCATTATAAAGATCTGCCGTTCCGACGTTGTTGCTATTGCCTGTTACCGATGGAGTAATGGTAGTACCTGATGGTTGAGGCACAAAGCCCCTGGCAAATGTATTGCCCTCGCTAAAACCACCGCCAAGGTATTGTACCGAAAATATAATGTCCTTATTATTATCATTCCCCAGGCCAAACACCTGGTTATATGGGATCAGCGTACCGGCAGTTGCAGATACTGTTGCCAATATAGCCTCGGCTTCCGTAAACTTATTTTCGAACATATACACCTTACCCAATAATCCGTTGGCGGCAATGCTGGTAGCGCGGCCAATGTCTGTGCCGGTGTAAGATGCGGGCAGTACTGCCGCAGCCTCTGTCAGGTCCTTTTCTATCTGTGCATATACTGCTGCTGCTGTTGCACGGTTATAGCTGTACGCCTGTTTTTCGGATGTTATTTCGGTTAACACCAAAGGCACACCACCAAACATACGTACCAGGTTAAAGTACATTAACGCCCTTAAAAATTTAGCCTGGCCAGTATAAAGGTCGCGGTTAGCCTGGGTCATGGGAGGCGTGCCCACATGCCCTAAAACAATATTTGCATATGCTATGGTAGCGTAAAACCGGGTATATGCGTTTTGAAGATTGGTAGATGTTGCAGTCCAGGTTAGTTTATCTTCTTCACCATATAGCACTTCGCTTTCACCGTAGGTTTGGGTATTGTCTGACGGGATCTCTCCGAACCCATATTGTTCATTATAAATTGGCCTTAAGCTGCTGTAAACGCCGGTAAGGGCGGTTTTTATATCTATCTCCGTAGCGTAGTAAGTGGTTACGGGGACAATTCCTTTCGGGGTAAGATCAACAAACGACTTTTTACAAGCCGGCAATACAGCCATTAGCGTTATCAGGGAAAGGCTGCTTATGATTATCTTTTTAATTTTCATGATTTCTGAGGGTTAAGCGATTAAAATCCAAAATTTACACCTACGATAATTGTGCGGGCAGTAGGATAAGTACCCTGGTCAACACCCGGTGTTGTGGGATCGCTCCCCATAATATTTGCCTCAGGGTTATAGCCTGTATATTTAGTTATCAGGAAGGGGTTTTGCGCAGTTACATAAAACCTTGCCGTTTTTACAAAAAGCTTGCTTAGCGCGTGTTCTGTAAGGCGGTAGCCCAACGTAATATTCCTAACGCGCAGATAGGAGCCATTTTCAACAGCCTGGCTGTTAAGTGCGGCACCAGGTAATGCAGCGCTGGAAAGCGGCGACGGATATTTTACATCTCTGTCCGGAAAAGCCGGGTCGTAATAATTATTGTAATATACAGCCAGCGAATTTTGGTTATTGTTACCGGTTAATGTTTGCCGGTTGTTTCCGTTGATGATATTTACCCCCTGTACACCCTGGATCAATATGCTCAGGTCAAAATTTTTGTACTGGAATGTATTGGTTAAACCGTAAGTAACATCAGGCAGCCCATGACCTAACGCTGTCATATCATTGATGTCGATTTTGCCGTCACCGTTCTGGTCTTTGATCATAAAATCACCAATCTTATTACCAGAGGTAACTTTTGCATTATTGGCCAGATCGTTTGCATTCCTGAATATTCCGTTAATTTGATAGCCGTACATAATGCCCAATGGCTGGCCTACTTTAACCTGGTACACATTGTTCCAGCCATTAATGGCTTGCACTCCAGGCAATGCACTTGGTCCGCCCAGATCAAGTACTTTAGTTTTATAGGTTGATAAGTTGGCATTGGTATTCCAAACCACTGCACCTAATTTAAAAGAGGTGCTGGCAGTAAACTCAAACCCTTTATTTTGAAGTTTCCCTAAATTGGCCTTGTATAAGGATGCATAACCTACATCAAGTGGCAGCGCTTTATTAAGTAACATGCCGTTTGAATAACGTATGAAGTAATCAACGGTAAACGCTATTTTATTCTGCATAAAGCCTATATCGGCACCTAAACTGGTTTGATCATTCTTTTCCCAGGTAAGATCAGGATTGGCGAACCCGGTTTGCTGAGTACCGAATAAACGGGTACTTCCTGATGCATAGTTTTGATTAAGAGCTATTGAGTTTACATAGGTAAAACTACCAATGTTGGCGTTCCCCGTACGGCCGTAACCACCTCTTAACTTTAGTTCGTTGATAGATAGTTTATCTAATGCTTCTTTCAAAAAAGGCTCTTCGGCCAAACGCCATCCCATAGAGAACGAAGGAAAAACAGCGTACCGGTTATTTGGCCCGAAACGCGATGAACCATCCTGACGAACAGCCACAGTAAACAGGTATTTACGAGCGTAATCATAAGTTAACCTGCCGGCGTATGACACAAAAGTATTAGCATCAAATGCTTCTGATCCCACCGTGTTTGGCGAAGCCAGCGGACTATCAACCGCCGTTGTTATAAAGGTGCCCGGCACACCGGCAGTATAGTTAATTTGTGAGTTATATTTCTGGGTAGAAAATAAGCCCAACAAGTTAAAATGATGCTTGCCTATTTGCTTATCATATGTTGCTGTATTTTCCCAAACCCAATCAAAACTGGTGCGTGAATTATCTGCAGCGAATATACCCGCCAGCAAAGGGTTTGAATCTGAAGCTGTTGGAGCTAAGCTATAAGCCATTGTACCCGGTATATAAGCATGCACCTGTTCGTTTTCTAAAGTGGCACCCAAATAGCTCTTTAATCTCAAACCGGCAATAGGTGTGTACTCCAGGAAGGTGTTGGCCAGCGTACGAAATGATCTTGAACGGTTAACTGATTTACTTAGAATATTTACAGGGTTATAAAAATTGCTGGCAGAAAAAACCGCCGTTGGCGACAGATTGTAATTCAAATCGCGGTCATAGGGTTCCTGGAAATCACCGTTCGCCTTGCGCACAGGCACAATTGGCTGAAAAGTTAATGCCTGGTTAAGCGGGCTTGGCAAATTTACAGGGGCAACTATGTTCGGTACACCAACCAAATAATCACTGGGATTAGCACCTGCTCCACTTGCCTGGCCTGATGAGGGTTGCCTGAACTGTTCGGAATATGATGGTGAAATTGAAAAAGCAAATTTTACATTTTTGATCAGGTCGGCATCCAGGTTTAACCGGGTGGTATAGCGGCTATAATCGGTTCCTATCAATACACCCTGTTGTTTAAAGAAACCAGCCGATGCATTAAAGCGTACCTTTTCGCTGCCACCGGCGGCATTCAGTTCAAAATCGCTTAAAGGTGCTGTTCTGAAAATAGCTTTTTGCCAGTCAACGTCAGGCAAGGCTGATATATCGCCATCTAAAATAGTAGGATATTGCAGGCCTTTTATCCGGCTCAGGGCTTTAACCTGGTCAACATATTGGTCCCGTTTTAAAACCTTTATAAACCTGTTTACTTGCTGTACACCGGTATAGGCAGTTACCGAAAATGTGGTTTTGCCGGCCTTGCCACGTTTGGTTGTAACCAGCACAACACCATTTGCCGCCCGCGAGCCATAGATAGCTGCTGAGGCCGCATCTTTTAATACTTCAATCGACTCGATATCGCCGGGGTTGATCAGGTTAAAATTGGCTGCGGTTTCAAGCGGATAACCATCAACCACATAAAGCGGGTCATTAGATGCGCTTAATGAGCTTACCCCACGCACACGAATGGTTGGCGCTGCACCGGGTTTTGAACCCTGATCTGACTGTACCTGCACACCGGCTGCCAAACCGGCCAACGCTTCACCGGGTGTTCCTACAGGCTGGTTGCCAATATTTTTACCATCAACTTTGGCAATGGCGGCAGTTACCGTTGCCCTTGATTGCGTACCATAACCAACAACCACAACATCGCTAAGGGTATGCGGTGCATCGGCAAGGGTAACGTCAATAACCGTTCTGTTACCCACTACAACCTCCTGGCTCAACATGCCAATAAAGGAAAACACCAGGATACTTTTATCGCCGGGTACTTTTATGCTATACCCGCCATCGGCATTGGTTACCACACCCTGCTGGGTACCTTTAAGCACCACGCTTACGCCGGGGAGCGTTTGTCCTTTACTATCCGTAACCTTGCCCGTTATAGTAATAGCTATAGCTACTACCGGTTTAACAGGCAGTTGTTTTTTGCGGATCACAATGGTATTGTTTTCGCCGGCAACAATCTCAACCAGGTCTTTATCAAAGCACTCGTCCAATACTTTTTTCAGTTCGGTATTTTTTGCGTTAAGCGTAACAGTACCGGCTGTATTAATGATATCGCCATCACAAATAAAATTGTAGCCGGTTTGTTTGGTGAGCTGCTTAAGCACCTCTTTTACAGGTGTATTTTTTGCACTAATACTCACCTGCTGCGCCAAAGTAGCAGCACTTACCTGTAAAAGCGTAAGCATCATTATAATGATGGTGAGTTTCATTATCAATAGAAATTTAGGGATACGACAAGGCATCTTCCCGCACTTTTGTGCAGTAAAAATTTTATACATTTGTTTTGGGTTAAATAATTGGTTATGTGAATTAATTGGTATTTATCCTAATTAACCTAACAAGGCTAATCAACGCCGGGGGTGGGCTCAAACACTCCCGGTTTTTGGATATTTTGGGGATGTAATTATTTTGCTATAACGGTAACCCTCCTTTCTTCGGTAATAAAACGTACTTTATTAACTAATTCTATGTTTTTAAGTAAACTGGCCAGCCCTTTTGAGCGGGAGTAGTTACCGTAAAAATTAACATTCGTCATATCGCCCTTAAAAACAACATCAACATCATACCATCTTGATATTTTTTTCATTATAGTGGTGATGTTTTCATTATTGAAGATGAAGCTGTCATTTTTCCATGCCATTACCTCCTCTATATTAGCCTGCTTTACAGTTACACCCTCATTTGGGTTATTAACCGCCATTTGCCCGGGTTTGATCAGGGTTGACCGGTTCTGGTAGTTTATTTTCACCGAACCTTCAAGCAAGGTGGTGGAGATGCTTTGCTCATCGGTATAAGCGCTAACATTGAAATGAGTACCTAAAACTTCAACAACCTCTTTACCGTTCACATCTATTTTAAAAGGCATGGTTTTGTTTTTGGCAACTTCAAAATACGCTTCGCCTGTTAAAGTAACCTTCCTTTCGGTACCGGAGAAAGCGGCAGGGAATGATAATACCGAAGCTGAGTTTAACCAAACTTTAGTACCATCGGCCAGGGTGATATTATATTTTCCGCCACGGGGTATGGCAATGGTGTTCATTGCATTATCAGCGTCATGCTTTTTATTTTCGTCGCTTTTACTGATAACTATTCCGTTGCCGGATTTTGAGATAGCAGCATTACCTTGTTTGCTTAACACACCATTTTGGGCATCGCCAAGTGTTATTGTGTTTCCGTTGGCCAACGTTAATACTGCTTTATCCGAACCGGGCCCGATATCCTTTTTTGCGATATTATTAGTGATGGCAACCTGATTGTCTTGCCCCTTTTTATTGCTCTTAATGAAATAAATACCTGCTGATGCAAACAGGAGAACAGCGGCTGCAGCGGCATATGACCACCTGCGTATTTTTACCACCGGTGCCTCCTGAAGATGCAAACTCGCCTGCAATTTGTGGCGCAGTAATGCCCTGAGCCGCTCCTGATCTGCAATATCAATGTTTGCCAGGTGCTCATCCAGCAGGCCATTATCAAACTGATATTTTTTGATCAGAATTTCCTCTTCGGGGGTGTGTTCACCTCTTAAATATTTCTCGCAAAGAGAAAGATATTGATCTTCTGTCATGAATAGCACAATTGCTGGTGTTTACAATTTGGTTTACATAAGTATAGATACATACCAGCGATGCAACACACATAAAAAAATAAAATTATTTTATGACCACACTTTCATTCCCAGGATACCGGTACAGCACGGGATGAATAAATATTTTTATTCCTAATTTATAATCCATAGTTTTATCTTACCCAATTATATGCTAAGTGATAATTTAACAGACTCAGAACTATTTGAGGCTATTATACTTAACGACCAAAAGGCATTCAATCAGTTGTTTGAGCGTCACTGGTTTAAAGTTTATAGCGTTGCTTATAAGTATGTTAAAGATGAAGAATCGGCCCTGGAAATTGCGCACGATATTTTTCTGAATATCTGGAACAGGCGCGAACAACTTCAAATCAATTCATTTAAAAGCTATGTAATTACTGCGGCCAGCTATCACGGTATCCGTAAAAAACAAACTACGGCAGGTGTTCCGGTGCAATATGTTGAGGATTACGAGAATGAAAGTTTGCTCGTAGCACATCCGTATGCCCACAACCAGGGCGAACTTAACATAGGCGAAAAGGAAGTTAACGACACCATTGAATCACTACTGAATAACCTTCCCAAAAGGTGCAGGGAGATCTATTACATGAGCAGACGCGACCACCTGTCTATCAGTGAAATTGCCGAACAGCTTAATATCTCAAAACGAACGGTAGAAAACCAGTTAACCACCGCATTAAAACATCTGCGCACTTCTTTAAAATTCGTTATACTGTTTACTTATTTTATAAGTTAAGCCTGCACGGAGTTTCAAAACCAATCCTGATATTCTTAAAGATAAAGTACCTGTATCTTCCGCTAATTTAAAATAACGGCAAATCCAACAGGGGGTATGTCTAACTGAGGTCACCATTTGTCCGGTTCATACATCAACCACTTCCATAATCTGGATGGCGGTGTACTTTTGTTATGCCCAACGATGAGGAAAGCATCTGAAGGTTAATTTATTAACAAGCTAATTATGAAAAACATGAACAACGAAACAAACTTCAGCCGCCGCCGCTTTCTTGGTATCACCGCACTAACAGTTGCAGCTGCAGAATTAGGCGGTCTCGGTTTGCTTAAAGCCGAAACCAGGCATACTGATTCATCAAACCAACAAAATAACCATTTGTCTACCGCAACCTTCGATACCATTAAACAGGTAAAAACAAGCCTGCTTGATATTGGGTATGCAGAAAGCGGCCCGGCAAACGGACAGCCTGTCATTCTGCTTCATGGATGGCCATATGATATACATAGCTATGCTGAAGTATCAGCAATACTTGCCAAAGCCGGCTACAGGGTAATAGTACCTCATTTACGCGGGCATGGCACAACACAATTCCTTTCTGCACAAACTTTCAGAAACGGGCAGCAGGCCGCAATAGCTACAGATGTCATTGCGCTGATGGACGCCCTGAAAATAGACCGCGCCATTATCGGCGGGTTTGACTGGGGCGCTCGTACAGCAAACATCGTGGCTGCATTATGGCCTGAGCGTTGTAAAGCAATGGTTTCGGTAAGTGGTTACCTGATTGGCAGCCAGGAAGCCAACAAAAAACCACTGCCGCCAAAAGCTGAGTTATCATGGTGGTACCAGTTTTATTTTAGCACCGAGCGCGGCCGTATGGGTTACGAAGCCAACCGCCGCGATTTTAACAGGCTTATTTGGGAAACCGCATCTCCTACCTGGAAATTTGACGACGCAACCTTTGCACAAACAGCACCATCATTTGATAACCCCGACCATGTTGCCATAGTGATCCACAATTACCGCTGGCGCCTGGGCCTTGCCGAAGGTGAGGCAAAATATGACGAAATGGAAAAAAAGCTGGCAACTGCTCCTCCTATCATTGTACCTACCGTAACCCTTGAAGGCGACGCCAACGGCGCTCCCCACCCTAAACCCGCTGATTATGCTGCCCGCTTTAAAGGTAAATATGCACACCATACCATTAACGGAGGTATAGGCCACAATTTGCCGCAGGAGGCACCAAAAGCCTTCGCCGATGCGATAGTGGAAGCAGAGAGTTTCGCAAAATAATCCTAATGGAGCAGAACATCAGGGTCCTCTGCGAGCGACCCTGATGGGACAAAATTTATAAAGAGCTAAAAGCAGAACGCACAAAGCTTAAAGCGGATAAAATACTATATATCATGGAAACAATAACAGTAATTGATACTACCAATAACGCGCAGATCATTGCGGATAAAGTACTATATACAGGTAAAGTGAAAACAACCGGAGGCCGCGAAGGTGCTGCCAAAAGCACAGATGGACGTTTGGATGTAAACCTATCTACCCCGGGTGGATCAGGCAGCGGGACTAATCCCGAGCAGTTATTTGCGGCCGGATGGTCGGCTTGTTTTATTGGCGCTATGAGGCGTAACGCAGCAGGCTTACAGATCGCGATTCCAAATGATACCGCTGTTGAAGCCGAGATTGACCTGGCAACAACCGGCGAAGGCAGCAGCCTGGCCTTTAGCCTTCAGGCACGCCTGTATGTTTATCTTCCCGGGCTTACAACTGAGCAAGCCAATACTGTAGTTGCAGCGGCACATCAAACCTGCCCATATTCAAAAGCCACACGCGGCAATATTAACGTTCACATTAGTGTTTCTGTTTAATAGCGGGCGCAATAAACAGAAACCGGAATATTATAAGCAGATAACATAAACCGGCTGCAATACACCTTCCAAAATTCAAGGTATATTGCAGCCGGTTTGTTTTCGTCTCCTCGGGGTATCTCGCAGATTTAATTAATCATGCGTAAATCCCCCTTTTGACTAAATTTAACAACGGTTATTTTGATCCAACACACACATCTTTCAGGAATAAATAAATAGCTTTATAATCATCAATTAGTTATACTACCTTCCTTAACCCTATTGAGCTATGAAAAAACTTTTGTTCCTGCTGCTCGCCGCCTTTCCCGCATTTAGTTACGCGCAAAAAGATTCCATATTGGTACTATCAGATGTACATGTACACCTGGACACAACATGGAGTACCTTTTATCATACGGACACAGATTCCTCACTCTTTTTGTCGGCCATCAACAATATTAAACCGGGGAAATACCCATTTATCATTATGCCCGGTGATCTGCTTAAACATAAAGGTCATAGCAAGCAGGTAATGAAAACAACGTTTGCCTATATTATTAAACATGTCCAGAACATAGATAAACGCGCAATCATCCTGCCTGCATTAGGGAATAATGATTGCATGGCACATAATGTACCCGACGCCGAGACTTATGACGTTTTCTATAAATCCCTGCTCAAACCAATTGACCAGAATGGGGAAATAAAAAAGACGTTTTATAAAGGAGGGTATTACGTTTACGAAAAGAATGACCTGTCAATCATCGTATTAAACACGGTGCTTTTTATGAGCGAAAATAAAAATCTGGCACCGGCAGCGCGGGCTGAATTAAAATGGCTGGAATACAAATTAAGTACACTTAAACGCAATCAATCGGTTTGGCTCGTTTACCACGTCCCTCCGGGCATCGATCGTTATTCAAAATCACCCTCATGGCAGGATAGCATTCAGTTGGCGTACACACACATCATAAAAAAGTATGCTTCGCTTATCAAACTTCAACTGGCGGGACATACCCATATGGCGGACGTTAAATTAATGATCAATAATGGGAAGCTGCTCTCCCCTGTTGTGATAGCCCCGGGCCTCGATACCCGGAACGGAAATAACCCAGCCTACCAGGTGATGCATTATAATGAACGGGATAAAAAGATAAACGAGATAAATACCTATTATACCGATTCCATAAGTAATCTTAAATGGCATTCCTTTACTTTCAAAGATCTTGGTTTTAAATTTCTGCTGGATTGTAACCACGGCAGCAGTATAGGAGCCGCGTTTGTTAAGCATTACACTATAGATAGGGGCACTACAAAGTCTGCAGACGGCGCAGTCATCGCCTGGGATGATGATTTTTGCATGACATCAAAATTAGATCATTGAGTGTAGAATTGAACAAAGGATTAAAAAAACGCCCCTCTTGAGAGGGCGCGCGGAGGAACGAGTGATAGTAGGGTGTGTCTCTGCTATGAGTATCCTATCAAAGCAGAAACACACCCCTCCACCCCTCTCAAGAGGGGAATCGCACAATACCATGCTCTTTTTATTAAGCTAAAGGTGATGGCGCGACCTACTGACGGCCGGAAGTAGCTGCATCAAATACCCGGCAAAAGTTGCCCCCTCCTATCTTGCCAATTTCATCTGCACTGAAGCCGGTTTTTAGCATAGCGTCAACAACTGCGTAATAAAATCCAACTTTCTGATCCTGCCAGGCTTCGTTGGTGCGTTCGCCAACCCTGCCTCTGTTCGGGCCAGCGCCGGGGCCATTTCTGCCATTATCCCCGGGGGTACCAGGGCCATTACGTCTGTCATCACCAGGACCATTTCTGCCATTATCGCCGGGGCCTCCATCATGATGATCATCTGGACCACCACCCGGCGGCGGGCTTTGATTACCGGGCTTAGGGCCGAAACCACCGCCAGCTCTGAAAGCCGGGGTCAGTTTGGTATCGTACCTATACCAACATGGTCAACCCCGATAATATCTACTAAAGCCCGGATGTTTTGGGCATATTCTAACGGGCTATCGGCCAAATGCGTCCATACACCAATTACCCCGCCTGCATCGGCAACAATTTTCGCCTGCTCTTTGCTGATGAGCCTTGGCTTCATCATACCTGCCATATTGGGATTTTGACCCAATTGGGTATCAAGACCAGTATGTGAAATAATAACCGGGCTGGCCGCCAGCTTAAGCGCTGCTGCTATGGTTTCGCCGTTAGCATGGGCAAGGTCGATAAGGATACCCAACCGGTTACATTCTTTGATGATATCGGCACCAAACGCAGTTAAACCTCCCCAACGTGCAGGGTTTGTATACACATCGCCCAATGGTACCGAAGCGTCATTATCATGAAGAAGCCCGAGATGCCTCAATCCGCGGTCATAAGCTACAGAAAGCCTGTCCAGTTTTCCTTCCAGGAAATGACCGCCTTCAATAGATTGGATCACGGTAGGCTGGTGCTTATCATGAGCTGTTTTCAAGTCGGCCAGGTTAAGGGACCTTTTTATACCGTTATTTTTTAATTGCTGATCCATAGCGGCAAGGCCATTCATGAACCTGTCGTAGGCCTCCCCGGGATTATTCAGCTTTTGATAATCAAGGGCAAAAGTCATGCAGATGGCAGATAAACCAGACCGTTTCATTTCGCCGGCGAGATCAATGTCAGGGCCGGGCATTCCGGCCGAGGTAAGCGGCACATCGATATGATTATGCGTGTCAATGCCGATTGTTGCAGCCACAATTGCGGCTACCCTTGGGTCTATCTCGTTGGCAGCCCATGTTGCCAATGGACTAAGCATTACTGCAGCGCCCGTGCCTGCAAGGGCTGTAATGAACTCACGGCGAGACCATGTGGATTGATATTTTATCATGATTAATGGTGGACTATTTTCCAACTGTTCAAATATAGCCGGGCACACAGTCAGCGCCTAACGTAATCGGCAGTCGGCTCTTTTTCACCGACTAAGCCCTGAAATAAACTGACGGAAGTTACAAGCTGGTTCTGCTCAATATTAAAGTTCATATCCCTCATTTTAGGGATTTCCTAAAACAAAAAGGTTCAATAGCTTTGCAATCCAACAAACAGGTTAATTATTATGGAATATTCAAAAACATATACAGTAAAAGATGAGCATATAGATGTGCAGGAGATCATGGACGGTTTATATTATCCGTTTTACATGGAATATTGCAGGCATGATTATATCAGGGAAGTGCTTGGTTTTGATTTTGAAACCGAAGCTAAAAACGGCGTTTATATGGTACTGTCAAACTATAGCATTAGCTTTTTGAGGTCGTTAAAAAAGGGAGATGAATTTAAAGTTACCTGCACCCTGCATACCGATAAAGGTGGCTTACCGAAACTGCATTTTAAACAATCTATCATATGCAATAATAAGGTGATGACCAAAGCTGTATTTACAGGCACCTGTGTACCGGCAACCGGTGGCAGGCCCTATTTGCCCTCATCGGTGCTGGAAAAGATAAAAGATGCTCCTGTTCTTGAAGATTAAATGCTGTATCATTTTATACAAAAAGAGGCCATCCCAATCGGATAGCCTCTTTTACATTTTATAAACTGATGTAATTTCCTAACCAGCTTTGCTTTTCAACGCAACTTGTTACTTTTTACAAAACTGCCGGTTTTGCATATGTTGCAGGGTAAAGCTTACGGAACATCAGGTAGGTTACAGTTACCATGATAAATGCAACGATAGCATCTATAGTAGCAGGAAAACCAAGTACTGCTATTTTGGAGAAAAAGGCAAAAAGGATGTCGAAACAAATGCCCGCAAATACCCATTCTTTTAACCTGAGAAACCTGTTAGGTGTTAAAAGTACCGCTATACCTAAAAGCTTTGCAACACCAAGGATATAAATAAAGTGAGGAGGGTAGCCTAATTTTACTGTTATTGCCCACACAAGTGGATTTGTGGTAAGCTCGCAAAATCCGCTTGTTCCAAACCATAATGAAGTTAATGCTACTCCTATCCAATAGATTGTTTTTACTGTTTTTGTTGTCATGATCGTAGTTTTTATTTTGTTTGATGACTCAAAATTGTAGCAAAAACAGCGAAAACCTAAGCCCTTTCGGTACGAACCAGACAAATGAACCCACCAGCCGGACAATCTTAAAGCTGACAACTTTTTGGCATTGATTCAATCCGGTTTAAAGATTACATCAAGCTGCAGCAAGCGTTATTTTGTTGTGAACTGACTAATGCCTGAATCGGATGTATTTCCACTCGAATCCCTGGTTATCACCCTCCAATAATATGTTTTGCCAACCGAAACAGCGACATCTTTAAGCGTATTTTCTAATATCTTTCCCTGTAATAATATTGGCGATGGCGAATCACTCAAATAAACGTCGTAATTCGCAATATCGTTATCTACATCATTGCCAGTCCAGGATAACGCAATTTTCCCGTTAGTAACAGTTACTGCCTGATTCATTGCCGGAGCCGTAATCTCAGCAGGAAAAGGAGCATAATTAACTGTACCCGGACCCGAATTATAAAACTTCCAGGTGTCGCTTTGAGGCGTCGTCGAACTATTGGCAGCCTTTGATATAACCGACCACGAATAAGGGGTATTACGTTTTAAAGTAACATCAAATTGCGTATTCGCTGTAGTTTGAGTTGTATTTGTACCGTCGGCAAGGTTTTTAATATTTATATCGTAGCTGGTTGCATTTGTAGCAGCAGACCACTTTAAAGTAACCGTGCTTTCAGATACAGAGATGACAGCTCCCTGGGTACAAACTTCGTTTTGAGCAGGTGTCAGGAGAGTGGGTTTACCTAATACAGGTGTTATTGGATCGTTTTTCTTGCCGCCGCAGCCTGTTAAAATAACAAAGCTTAATATGCTAAAGATCGTTCGTTTCATTATTTTATAATTTTATAAACTGTCTCTTTTCCGTCAACAGTTACGTTAAGTGAATAAACACCCTTTTCTAAACCGGAAACATCCATGCTGATAACCCCCGATTGATTGGTGTAATTCTTTGTTAATTTAAGCAGGCCGGTATTTAAGCTATAAATCTTGAGAATTACAGTTATAGCCGTCCGTTTTCCGATGTTAATATGTAAAGTATTTTGGAAAGGGTTAGGGTAAGGAAGTGACCCCGAAATGTTAATTATCTTTTCTATTATGCCCTGGCAAAGCTTATCTGTACCCACTGTCAAAGCATTGCTTCCTTTATTTAACGGCAACGAAATTGTGTTGTTAGTTGTTTTGTAACTAACCCCATTTAGCTTGATATCATAAGACGCCCCTCCGTCCATCGTTATATTTACCATTTCTGTAGCTTCGTTTACCGATGTATACACAGACAAATCTTTCGGTTCGGTAATAACCAGGTCAAAGCATTGCTTAATATTTGCCAGCGCAGCATCTGTAATACAAACGTTATATGTGCCCGGCGATAAGTCGCCAATATTTTTTTCCGTACTAAACGTGTAGGTTTTATTTAAGCCATTGCCCGTAATTACAGCGCTGTAATTTGCAGATTGGGCTGCTGTAATATTGATTGATCCGTTGTTTTGCCCTTTGCAGGTTACGCTATTGGTCGCGATTTTTAAATTAGTTACAGAAGCGGTAACAGTTAGTTTACCGTTAACATAATTAAAATCATAATTATCGGAAACCGCCCCACTAACCACTATGTCATAAATACCGGCCGGCGACTGCTTATTGGCTACCGTGCTAATTATCGGTAACACGGATAATTTGGTTTTATCTTCGCCGCTAATAAAACCGCTATAATCAAATGTCAAAACGGGGTTTGCCATTCCAAACACACGGGTTTGATCGGCTGCCTTTATCTGCAAGGCCTTTTTGCTGATAACCAGTATCTGTTTAGCTTCTGATGCAGAATTATTCAACGCGTCGCCAATTTGAGATGCAGTAATAGTGATTGTTCCTGCTTTAATAATATGCAGCTTACCATTTGTTATGATTGCCACGTCAGGCTTATCTACATTATAAGTTATGGGAATGGTAACGTTATTACTTACCGCTGGTAAAAGGAAGTCATTATCTCCATAGGTGAGGTTTGTAAGTGCAGGAAAATTAATAACAAGATTGTATTTAACAGTTATTCCCGGCAATGTTGCTGTGCCGCCCGCCGTGGTTACAGCCAAATCCCCGCTAACGCCGGGAAAAGTGGCTGTAATTTTGGTATCAGAGTTTACGATGAATGCCGAAGCCGGAATACCACCAATGGTTACGCCCGTAGCCTTTGTTAAATTACTGCCATTAATGATCAGTGTACCGCTGCCATCTGTTAAGGCATTTGCAGAAGTTATAACCGGCGCCGGGATAAAAACAAAGCCGGGGAAAGAGGCCGGGCCATTAGGTGTTTGAATGGAAATAGCTCCTGTTTCTCCCTCGCCCACAATAGCGGTAATGGTTTGAGTTGAATCAACTTTAAAGGATTGTGCTATTTTACTGCCAAATTTCACAACCGTTGTTTCGTCAAAGTGCTCGCCTGTGATGGTTATTTTTGTACCTGCTTTGGCTGTTAACGGCGAAACCGCTGTGATTTTTGGCGTTACCACCGGGCCGTTATGATAAATGGTGAACGTGCTATTGTTAATATTCATAGCCATAATATCCATCCTGCCATCGCTATCCATATCATTTAGCCTGATAGCGGCCAATGTGTTTTGACTTCCGGTTATAAGCGGGGCAGCACCTGCAATAGATATATTACCTACAGAAGATTGATTACGGGCGTAATAAACCCCATTGTACGATGCACCTACAAGATCAATTTTCCCATCGCCATTCATGTCGGCAACGCTAAGGTTAGATGTCATTGATGAATTTGAAAAAGCTCTGGCCTCATCAAGTGAAGAGGCATCTATTGTTCCTTTCGTGGCAATATTTCTTGAGATGAGTAACTGATTTGCAGCAAAATCATCTTCAACGATATCGGCCTTATTGTCGCCGTCAAAGTCGGCTGTAACCATTTCCTGAGTTTCATAGTAATATCCGCGGTGCGTGAAATAAGTAAGCGGAAAATCCGACTCTGAAAGATCGCCGGGGACAGAATTATTTTTAAATATTGATATACCTGTATATGAACTTGCCGCAATTGGGTCAGGTTTATTGTCGCCGTCTATATCGGTAATTGCTATACAATTAGTGCCGCTTGAAGAAGTGTTTCTAAGCACCATTATTGGCCCGAACGAAATATTTGACCCGGTTGAAGTGTTAGGATAGCAATAACCAACAAATGATTCATAAATCACCAGATCGGGCCTGCCATCCAGATTCATATCTCTGAGCATTATGCTTCCGGTTGTTCCGTTTAGGTTCTCCAGTGTTATATGTTCAAAGGAAATATTGCCATTTGTTGATGTGTTATGTAAAACATTTATACTGGGCGTATTACTATACATAATATCCATTTTTCCATCGCCATCTACATCACCAACTGTTACAGCCATTGCCTCCCTTTCACTTTCAAGTACAATTTTTTGCAGAAATGACGATTTAGACAATAGCGGATCGGCGCCATGCCTTAGGATATATATAGAATCTTCTCTCGATATCAGTATGTCCGGGTTACCATCTCCATCAAAATCATGAATAGCCATAACTCCAACCGCTGATTTAAGCTTAATATCAAGCCTGTTCGAAAAGCTGGTTGCACCTGCGGTATTAGTTACAATGAAAGGCAGATTGGAACTTCCTGACAATTTTTTATCGGTATTGACCACCGTTATCAAATTGTTGGCCCCTGCAGGCACAATAACTTCCAAATGAGTTTTAGTAGCACTTTTAACCCGCCCTTTAACCGGACCGAAGAATACAACGTTTTTTTGAGGTGAAGTACTAAAATTGCCTCCCTCTATGGCCACGGTTGTTCCTATTGGCCCTGAAGCAGGCGAAAAAGAAGCTATTGAAGGCGGCGTATCATATAAATATCCGAGTAACGTACCGGTACCGCCTGCGGCCTTCACCGAAATAGCACCTGTAGCTCCAGCACCTGGTTTAGCCGAAATACTTGTTGGCGACAACACAGTAAACGACGTTGCTGTTACGCCGCCAAATTTAACTTCGGTAACATCCTGAAAATTATTGCCGGTAATGGTTACCACCGCGTTTGATGCATCACCACTTTTTGTGTAAGAACTTACTACCGGTGCCGGTATAAAAGTAAATCCGGAAAATACCGCCGAACCACCAGGCCCTGTAATGGTAATATCGCCCGACTCCCCATATGCCGGTTCTGCTGTAATTTGGGTTGGCGAAACTATTTTAAAATTGGCATAGTTAGCCCCAAACTGAAGCTGGGTTATGCCTGTAAAGTTTGTACCGTTAATGGTTACGGTTGTTTGCGCATTGGCCTTTAGCGGGCTAACTGATGTGATAGTTGGGGCAGGGTACCAGGTAAAACCATCCGACTCGGCTAAGCCGGCTACAGTTTTAAGCGAAACTTTACCGGTAGCTCCAGTGCCTACTTTGGCTGTAACTAAATAGTCGGTAACACTGGTAATAGTTGCAGGTACTCCACCAACTTTCACTTCGGATGTGCTGGCGAGGTAATAGCCACTGATATTCATTATTGTACCTGAACCGCCAGAGGTTGGGGTGAAGGAATATATAACAGGTGGATACACATATGTAAAACCATCTTTATAGGCAGTGCCGTCCGGCCCTGTTACGCTAACCGTACCGCTTGTACCGGTGGCTATTACAGCATCAATTTCTTTAGAAGAAACAATTTTAAAAGAAGCAGCATCAGTACCCCCAAACTTCACCGATTGTATGGCATCTAAATTTTCGCCGGTTATAACTATGGTTTGCCCCGCTGTGGCAAATGAAGGACTAATTGCCGCAATTATTGGAGATGAATATTTAAAGCCGCTTATAGTAGCTGTACCACCTGCCGTAGCAACAGTTATATTGCCACTGGCCCCATTACCAACAGTTGCAGCTATAGTTGTGGGCGATGATACATAGGCATACAACGCCGGAATACCTCCGAATTTCACCGTTATATTTCCGTAAAAATCTGTCCCTGTAATGGTTACAGTCCCCCCGTTTTTTTGCGAAGAAGGGGTAAACGAAGTAATAACCGGTGCCTGCACCCAGGTAAAGCCAGATATTTGGTCGGTACCCTGTGGTGTTGTTACCACCACATTACCCGATACACTCGTTGCAGCAGGTGTTGCAGTAATGCTTGTTGCCGAAGTAACAATAAAAGATGCTGCCGGCACACCACCAAAACTTACAGATGTAGCTCCGGTGAAATTGTTGCCTGTTATAGTTACCGGCGTTGCAGAAAGAGCTCCCGCATAAGCAGGGTTTAAATAACTTATAACCGGGCCGGGATGATCAAAGCCGGCTATTGTAGCTTTACCTAAGGGCGTGGTAACCGCTATGTTTCCGGCCTTTCCTGTTCCAACTATAGCTGTGATTTCTGAAGGAGAGTTAATGGTAAAAGAAGTGGCAGGCACGCCCCCAAACTCAACTGCCGAAGTATTGGTAAAATTACTGCCTTTAATAATAACCGTTTCTCCAATACCGGCGCGCGCAGGCGAAAAAGAGGTGATAACAGGCCCCGTATGCGTAAAGCCCGCCAAACTTGCATAACCACCTTCCGAAGAAACTGTAACTGCGCCTGTTGTTCCGTAGCCTACAGTAGCTTCTATCTGGGTTGAAGATAAAACCTTAAATGCAGCACCAATACCACCAAATGAAACGTTGTCAACTTCATCGAGATTAGTGCCGGTAATGGTTACTTTATCACCAATAGCAGCCGTTTGCGGTGTAAATGATGTAATAGTTGGTGCTTGTACCAAAACAAAACCCGGATGGGTAACCGTCCCCCCTGCGGTCGTAATCGTAATGTCGCCTGATGCGGCCCCATAGCCAACATTAGCGTATAACTGACTATCATAATTATAGCTGATATTGGCAGGTACCCCGCCTATGGTTACCAGCGCCCCGCTAAGGCCCGAACCATAAATAATAATAGTTGAATTATATCCTGCCTTTGTTGGGTAAACCTGCGTTATCACAGGCGGGGGAATGAAGCTGAAGTTATAATAAGACCCTGAAGTACCGGCCGGTGTAGTTACAGTAATGCCATTTGATGATCCTGCTGCAACAACAGCGGTGATCTGCGTTGATGAAACAACTTTAAATGAAGTGGCATTTGTATTGCCAAACTTAACTGTGGTAGCGTTATTGAAGTTGCTGCCATTTATCGTTATTGTTGCGCCTGCACCGCCACTGGCTGGTGAAATTGAAGAAACTGATGGTGCCCCTATATAAGTGAATCCCGGAAATCTGCCATTTCCGCTGGGAGCTGATATATATACATCACCAGATGCGCCATCAACCAACGTGGCTTCTATTTGTGTTGGAGAATTTATATTGTATGTTGCATAGCTCCCTCCAAAATACACACCATTAACATTTGAAAAACCTGTACCTGTAATAGTTATCTTATTACCTTTCCATCCGGTTAATGGTGAAACAGAAGATATTGACGGGGGCGGAATAAAACTAAACCCCGAAAGACGGGCTGTTCCTCTTGGTGTGGTTACAGTCACCTCGCCCGAAGCAGCTCCAACAGGCACGTAAACAGATATGCTTGTTGGTGATACCTGATAATAGTCAGCATCTTTACCACCAAAAGTAATACCCGTAGCTCCGGTAAAAAAATTACCGGTTATAACTATCGGAGTTCCCGGATAACCTTCTTTAGGGCTGAATGAGTTAATAACCGGTGGGTCTGCCGATAATACTACCTGCAGATTGATCGTGGTCGAAGCCATTCCGGATGCATTGGAGGCTGTAATTTTATAATTTGCGGCATCAGAAAGGGTTGATGGCGTGCCACTGATAGTCCCATCCGTGCCTAAAACCAATCCGGCTGGTAGCACCGGTGATACATTGTAGCCGGTTGTATTTATTTTATAAAATCCGTCGCTAAAAAATCCCCCTCCACAAGCTATAATGTTATCATTTTCATCGAGTGCAATTTTAGTCGAAAACGGTTGATAAACAATCTGGCCATTATTATCATAATAGGGGCCCGGAATTGTATATACTTCCCCTGTTGGACTTACTTTTCGCAACAAGTCATTATGCTCACCTATAATCAAATAGCCTTTTGAATCAACTTTTATATTTTCGGGATAGTTAAAAGTAGCAGCAGTGCCAACCCCGTCGTCATCACCATTTTTTGTTGAGCCGGCAATTGTTGTTACCAATCCGGCAGGTGTAATTTTCCTGATCATGTTATTGGTATAATCCGCTACATATAAATTGCCTGCTTTATCGATAGCCAAGCCGTTGGGATTGTTGAAAGAAGCATTTGTACCCAGCCCATCGCTGGCACCGTTTCCAACTTTTCCCGCAAACACTGAAGTTGTACCGTCTTTGGCAATTTTCATGATTCTGCCGGCACTTTCGGCCACGTATATTATCCCATTGGCATCTGCTACTATGCCACGTGGCGCTCTAAAGCCCTGTGCATATGTAGTAACCACACCCGCAGTAGTAATTTTCCTAACCCTGGAGTTTAACGCGTCGCGATAATTATCTTCAGTTACATATAAATTACCTTCAGCATCGTTGGTAATGTTATTAATATCTCCAAAAAGTGCATTAGCGCCCACCCCATCAGCGTAGCCGTATTCATTACTTCCTGCTAATGTTGAATATGTACCATCTGGCTTTATATGCAAAATACTACGGTATTGCTCACCATAAATATCGCCGGAGGGCAGTCGTACAAAATTAGTAACAATGGCAGTTGAACTTAGTATCCTGTTAACCTGGGGATAAATTGAATTGGGGACTGCCCCTCCTATGTTGTTTACTTTAACTGGAGTTATGCTTTTCCCGAGATAAGCAGTTTGCGGACTTGGATAATTGATATTGGGTTTCTGGGCGCTGAGTTTTGCAGAAAAAAACAAGCACAGAAGAAAAGCAGGTAAAAATAACTTATACATGAAATTGTGAAAAAGTTTGGTTTGGGTATAACGACAGTACTAATATCTACTAAATAGATTTTGGGAAGAGGGCTTTTGGGTTAATGTGATAAGACTTAATTATTTAATGGTAAATATAAGGCTAACTTCTGATAATTGAAATAAATCGCAATTGAATAAGTAACATAGTAACACTGGTTTCAAGATAGTTTTCCATATCACCAATGGGATATATTAAGCCTGTAACTTGCATGTTCTAAATTTAAAACTTGCAAGTTACAGGCTTAATATATTATTTCGCATTTGCCATTAATGAGCCCTGTTCAGCAGCTTAACCCTGATCCCTACGTTGACAACCGCACCATCTAATGGCACATAAATATCTTTGAAATTGGGATTGGTTAAACTTCCGGTATAAATGCCGGCCCACTTAGTTTGGCGCTGATTGGTCAGGTTTTCTGCATTTACGAAAATGTCGAAGTGCTTCCACATCTTTTGCACCAGTAAACCAAAAGTGGTATAGCCTTTACCGGTAGTACCGTCCGACAACAACTGCGGCGCGGTATAAAAGCTCTCGGCACCAAAACGGCAAATACCTTCTATCTCATAAGTGGCATCAAAACTTAGCTGATTTTTGGGTGTTAACGTTTGCGGCATGCTTAAACCGTTAAAATGTGTTTTAGTGTCCGTATAGGTATAACCCAGGTAAAACACCAATTCGTCCATCACCAGTTTGATATTGGTTTCGGCCCCCTTTGAGTTTAAATAACCAGGACCATTAATAAAGCTGTTGTTTTGCAAAATAAGCGGCCTGTTTACACGGGTAAAAAAGAACAATTGATTAACATTAATAAATGCCTCATCGCCCAAGGCGCTGCGGTAGTTAAGATCACCGTTTAAACCATATGACTGCTCGGCCCGGGTAGCCCCAATATTCAAAGGCTGGATATGCCGATAGCCCTCCTGTTCGCTTTCATCATTAAATAATGATGGCATCTTGTAACCTAAGCCACCACCAATGCGGCTACTCAAATCGTTAGTGATTTTAAATAAAGCGTTTACCCTCGGTAAAATAAATAAACCCGACGATGGCTTTGCAGGTGCGGGGGTATTTTCATCCAGCCGCAGGCCGCTCTCAAGCGAAAACCAGTTATTGGCCTTATAGGTATTTTGCACAAATGCCCCTAAAGTTGTTAAATCATAATTGAAACTGCTTTGTGGCGGTTGCGCTGTAAAATGATCGGTAACTAAATTTACGCCGGCCACCCACGAGGCTTTTCCGCCATTACGCACGTAGTTTAATTCGCTAAATGAAGATAGTTGCTTCCCTTTAAAATCAAACCCGGGCTCGCTTAACGTCCGGTCAAAATAGCCAATGGCATTCTTAAAATTAATGCGGCTCTCCCCGTCTATTTTATGGGTAAACGATAAATAGGTTGAGAAACGCGTTGTTTTATTACGCTCAAAATACTGATGAATATCATCCGGTTTGCCGTCAATCACCTGCATATCGCCACCCAGCCTGTTTTCAGCAGTTAGGTTAACTCCAAACCAACCCGAATTACGGTCATCCATGTACAAAAACACTTTAGGGTTAATGCTGAAACGTTTGGTTAAAGGGATGGCACTCAATCCGGTACCCGACGGGTCATAAGCGCCGTTGTAATTATACGAACCAAAGATAGTTGTACCTATATGCTGCCATTTCTGGCTGTAGTAACCGCTTGCATCAGCACCTTTTGCACTTGTACCGTTAAGCATGAAAGTTAATTCCGGATCTTTTTCCGGCACCTTGCTAATCAGATTAACTAAACCGGCTATGGCGCCCCCGCCGTAAAGTGTGGAAGCTGAACCTTTGATAAATTCAACCTGCCTTAAATTGAGCGGACTGATCTGTAATAAGCTAAGATTGCCGGAAAAGCCTGAGTAAAGCGGCATTCCATCCTGTAATAACTGTGTATAGCGACTATCCAGGCCCTGGATACGGAAGCTGGCATTACCGCTTACTGCCGAGGTTTGTTGTACATGGATCCCGGTAGCTTCGCCCAGCAGCATTTTAATATCGCCCGGCCTCATGGTGCTCTTTTCATCCAGTTCCTCTAAAGGCAGTGCTTCGATGCGGGTTGGAATATCGCGCAGGTTTTGATTAGTGCGGGTAGTTTGTACGGTAACCTCCGCCAGTTCACCGCCTGATGGCTCTAACCCGATAATTATGGGTTGTTCGGCGTGTTGCGCAGGAAAGCTGTAAACTTTTTCGCTTTTGGCAAAGCCTACGTAGCTTACCTCTATCTCATATTTACCGTTGGGAATATTGGTTATGGTTATTATGCCGGCTGTATCGGCGCTTAAGCTGATCTTAAGATCAGGAATAGTAGCGGTCGCTCCTTTTAATGCGCCTTTTGTTTGATTGTTGATCACCTTTGCCACAAAGGTATTTTGTGCCATTACCCAATGCACCAACAGCACACAAAGTAATAGCATGAAAGTTTTTTTCATGAATATATAAATAAGTTGGCCAAGGCACAGCTTTGGCTTGCGTTAAAAATGATGGATAAAAAAGTAGAAAAACCGGTCAGGCTATCGGCGGCCTGAAATGCTGATCTCGATATTCTGAAGTATGATAGCGGGTACGATACGCAGGTTCACTGGTTAATTGCTGCTCCGTATCACCAAGAAGTTGTACGGTATGCTGAAAGAAAAAAATTGATAATGTGGGCTGATGCTGAAACTGCAAAGCGTTTTCGTTCCTCGGCTTTGCGTCATGGGGATTGTTGCCGAAAAGTTCTTTTCCATGAAGTAAATAATCACCTACAAAATCACATACATCCGGTTTACCTGTCCTTACCTCACAGTATGACCGGTACATAGCAGGCAGGTCTCGCATAAGGGAAAAATCACTCAGGGGAAAAATCATGCTCCCCGCTAAAAAATAGCAGGCCAACAAAATCCCTGTGATTGAGAACTTCATGGGGTAAAGATAATAAACCTTTAATCAGTTGTTTCCCGGTCTATCACTTTTTCAATATTTTGAACACCTTGTTCAGATTATCTGCAGAAAAATTAAACAGGTAAATACCGGTTTTAAGATCGGGCAGGTTAACTGTCAATGTGCCGCTTTTATTGGTGTAACCGGCAGAATAAACCTGCTTACCAAATGTATCTGTTATCCTTACATTTAAGGATTTTATTACATCTGGTCCGAGATTGATGCTGATATGATCACTAAACGGATTTGGATATGGGACATCATTATCCACAACAATATCTTTTTGTACTATTCCCTGGCAAGCTTTTTCGGTACTTACCAATAATGTGTTTTTTCCTTTCGCCAATTGAAGTGTGATCTCATTTTCTGATGTCGTATAATAGGCTCCGTTCAGGTTAACAGTATAGGATGAACTGCCAGATAAATTAAGCGTAACCTGATTATTGGAGTTTATATTAGTTACATATACCGATAAGTCCTGGGGCTCGGTCACTACTACCGTAAAGCATTGACTATAATCGGGTTGTCCTGCAACAGTAATACATACATTATAGCTTCCGGCAGAAAGGTTGTTTATTTGCGCGGAACTGGTAAAAGAGTAAGAAGTTGTTGTAATGTTAGCGGCTGTTATAGTTGCGGTATAATTAAAGTTTTGCGCCGCTTTTACTATCACCGATCCGTTTGCAGAACCTTTACAAGCAGCGCTGATAATTTGGACGGTGAAGTTGGTTGCCGGTAAGGCAAATGTAGCATTAACAACTAAAGGTGCAGAAAGTGAAACAACGCCATTTAGAGAAACAGCTACCGTGTAAGAACCACCTGAGTTGGTTGAATAGGAAGGGCTGTTTGCTCCGCTGATGGCAACGCCATCTTTCATCCATTGATAATTATATCCGCTGCCCGGACTTGCTGTTAAGGTAAGTTTTTGCGTAGTTAAAATTGTTGTAGGTCCGGATGCTGTAATTACCGGGGTAGGAACAAAAGTAAATCCGCTGATACTAACGGTGCGATTGCCAATGGTTACCGAAATATCTCCACTTGTCCCGGATGCTACAACTGCTGTAACACTTGTTGACGAATTAACAGTAAACGACGAGGCTGCAACACCTCCAAAAGTTACCGCAGTAGCCCCGGTAAGGTTGGTACCGGTGATGGTTACGGTTTGCTTGCTACCTGCAGCAGTAGGCGTAAAAGACGCAATTGATGGTCCCGGGATAAATACAAAGCCGGTAGCCGTAGCAATTCCGCCGGGTGTTGTAATTACGATATTTCCACTTGCCCCGGATGCTACAACTGCTGTAACACTTGTTGCCGAATTAACAGTAAATGACGAGGCTGCAACACCTCCAAAAGTTACCGCAGTAGCTCCTGTAAAGTTTGTACCGGTGATGGTTACGGTTTGCTTGCTGCCTGCTGTAGTTGGCGTAAAAGATACAATTGATGGTGCCAGGGTAAATACAAAGCCGTTAGCCGTGGCTGTTCCGCCGGGTGTAGTAATTACGATATCTCCGCTGGCCCCGGATGCTACAATTGCAGTAACACTTGTTGCCGAATTAACGGTAAACGACGAGGCCTCAACACCCCCAAAAGTTACCGAAGTAGCCCCGGTAAAGTTTGTGCCGGTAATGGTTACGGTTTGCTTGCCACCTGCTGTGGATGGTGTAAAAGACGCAATTGATGGCGCTGGGATAAATACAAAGCCAGTAGCCGTGGCAGTTCCGCCGGGTGTTGTAATTACGATATCTCCGCTTGCTCCGGACGCTACAACTGCTGTAACACTTGTTGCCGAATTAACGGTAAACGACGAAGCTGCAACACCTCCAAAAGTTACTGCGGTAGCCCCGGTAAAGTTTGTACCGGTGATGGTTACGGTTTGCTTGCTACCGGCAGCAGTAGGCGTAAAAGATGCAATTGATGGTACCGGGATAAATACAAAGCCGGTGGCCGTGGCGGTTCCGCCGGGTGTTGTAATTACGATATTTCCGCTTGCTCCGGACGCTACAACTGCTGTAACACTTGTTGCCGAATTAATAGTAAACGACGAGGCTGCAACACCCCCAAAAGTTACCGAAGTAGCCCCGGTAAAGTTTGTACCGGTGACGGTTACGGTTTGCTTGCTACCTGCTGTAGATGGCGTAAAAGATACAATTGATGGTGCCAGGGTAAATACAAAGCCGTTAGCCGTGGCTGTTCCGCCGGGTGTTGTAATTACGATATCTCCGCTGGCCCCTAACGCTACAACTGCTGTAATACTTGTTGCCGAATTAACAGTAAACGATGAAGCTGCAACACCTCCAAAAGTTACCGCATTAGCCCCGGTAAAGTTTGTACCGATGATGGTTACGGTTTGCTTGCTGCCTGCAGCAGTAGGCGTAAAAGACGCAATTGATGGTGCCTGGATAAATACAAAGCCGGTAGCCGTGGCGGTTCCGCCAGGTGTTGTAATTACGATATTTCCGCTTGCTCCGGACGCTAAAACTGCTGTAACGCTTGTTGCCGAATTAACAGTAAACGATGAGGCTGCAACACCTCCAAAAGTTACCGCAGTAGCTCCTGTAAAGTTTGTACCGGTAATGGTTACAGTTTGCTTGCTACCGGCTGTAGTTGGCGTAAAAGATGTAATTGTGGGAGTACTGCTTGTGCTATTATAGGTAAAGCCACTTTTTGCTGCGGTACCACTGGGTGTAATAATGGTTATATCTCCGCTTTTCCCGCTGCCGGTAACTGCCGTAATGCTTGTTGCTGAATTAACAGTAAAAGATGCTGCTGCAACACCACCGAAAGAAACAGAGGTAACCCCTGCTAAATTTGTTCCCGTAATTGTTACGGTTTGTCCACTGCCGGCTGTAGCAGGCGTAAACGATGTAATTGCAGGTATTGAACCGGCGTAAATAAAAGTGCCGGTACCGTATGGTGTAGTAACGTCAATATCCCCCAGTGTAGCCGAATTGGCTATAGCAGTAATTTTGAGTGCAGAGTTGACCGTATAAGATCTTGCTGCCACGCCGCCAAATTTTACTGCGGTTGCACCTGTTAAAAAGCTACCATTAATGGTTACCGTAGGATACGGAGTTGTTGCAGCAACAGAATAAGAAGTGATGGCAGGCGGAGGCGAAAAGTCTTTAAGCGTAGCTGTACCAAATGATGTAGTAGCGGTAATCGTCCCTATGGCTTTTAAAGCCGAAATTGCGGTAATAACCGTATCTGACACTACAGTGTACGATGTGATTGTTTCTCCTGCAATATTTAGCGCTGTTGTCCCCAGTAAATTAGAACCGGTAATAACCACATTTTTGGTATTATCGCCTTTTACCACTTTATAGGTATAAAGCTGAGGCTCGTTCGACTGGTTTATCAGCAAAGAAAATCCATTGGCCCCATCAACCGCCACTGCAATATCGGGTTTTCCGTCGTTGTTAAAATCGCCGGAGGTAATTTCCTGCGAATGAAGCCCTGTTGCATAAGTTACCCTTGTATCAAATAATATATTGGTTCCTGTGCTTATATTTTTGAGCGCAGATACAGACGAGCCATTGTTGCCATTTGAAATCATCAGATCGGGCTTTCCGTCTCCATCCAGATCATTTGCAGCTAAATATTGGGCAAAAGTTGACTCGGGCAGAATATTGATGACCGGATTGCCGAAAGATATGTTACCAATAGTACTGATGTTTCTTAAAACTGAAAAAGCGTTTGCACCCGTCATTACAGCCACATCGGGTTTGCCGTCGCTGTCAAAATCAGCAAACGTAATACCAGTTTGGGCACCTCTTACTGTTATAATTTTTACAGGATCAAAACTTATTGCACCACGTACGCTGGTATTTCTTAATATACATATTGCATTGCTGGAGCTTGCAACGATATCTGTTTTACCGTCGCCATCCATATCGGTCATCACAATGCTCTGCACGCTATTCAGAGACTGGAAATCCAATTTATGAGCAAAGGAAATTACGCCATTGCTCGTTGTGTTTTTTAACACCGACACCAGCCCATCCTGATTAGAGCCGGTGGTAACAATATCGGGTTTCCCGTCGCCATCGAGGTCGCCGGTGTATAAATTGGTAACATTAAAATTAGTGGCAAAACTGGATTTTGCACTAAATGATAATGCACCTGCCGTTGACGTATTTTTAAATACAGAAACATTATCAAGGTATTTATCTGCCGTAGCTATGTCAGGTTTCCCGTCGCCATCAAAATCAGCAGCTGTAATGTCATATATATTAGTTCCGCCAATTAATCTTAAGGGCGTTCCCCCTTGAAATGGGGTTTGCTTATTTCCGCTGTTTTTAAAAACGTATATCGAGGTATTGAGCGAATAAATATTTTCGGGAAAAACAGCATCTAAGTAACCGTCTCCGTCAAAATCTGCCGTTGTAATTGCCTGTACATGTGCATAACCAACCGTTACATCCTGTTTAGCGGCAAACAAGCTGCTTCTGAATTTACCACCGTTGCCGGGGAAAGTAGTATTAAAAGCAATTGCCGAATATCCCGTAACCCCGTTGTTGGTAACACTGATGGGATAATTAAGCGAGCCATACGGTACTTTTACCGTTAAAGAAGTAGGCGAAGCAGCTGTGACAGTAGCTTTTAGTGAGCCAAAAAACACCTGGTTAGCACCGGGCGACGAATTAAAATTTGCACCCTTTATGATAACCGTTGTCCCAATAGGCCCCGAAGTTGGGCTAAACGAACTGATAACCGGTGTTAATACATTTGTAAAGCCAGATAAGGTAGCGTTACCGTAAGGCGTAGTAACAGATATTATACCCGAAGTATTAGCTGCAACAACTGCGGAAATACTTGTAGCCGAATTGATACTGTATGAAGTTATGGGTTTCCCGGCAATTGAAAGTGCACTTGTTTTAAGTAAGTTAGTACCATTAATGGTTACATGAACGCCATCTGTTGTTTTATATCCGGTTAGCACCGGCTCAATAACTTTGTTAATTCGGTAACCTGCCAAACCCGTTTGATCTGTCCCGGCAACCATGTCTGGTCTGCCATCGCCATCAATATCAGCAATACATACGGATTGCGGGCTATACAAAGAATATTCTTCGTTAGTGCCAAATTTAACTACCCCAGGTGTACTCAAATTTCGCAATACAGAAACCAGGTTAGTATTAATATTGTTATATAGGCTGCTATATCTTAAAACTATATCGCCTAAACCATCGCCATCCAAATCATTCATAGCAACGCCCAGTAAATTTATAGAACTTGGCGTTGAGTTGGTTTTAAGGTAATCTACATTATACAAATCCTGGTTAACTAAAACCAACGGAACACTTACCTTGGAAGCGAAAGAAAATGAACCAGCATTGGGTGTTGTATTTAAATATATTTGCACGCCCCCGTAAGTACTGCCTAATAGCAAATCAGGTTTTCCATCGTTATCAATATCGGCAACCGTTGATGAATATCCTGCATCAAAAGCAAAATCAACAGCGGTAGCGAACGAGATGTTTCCGCCCACAGTTGTATTTTTTCTGATAGATATTTTCGATGGCGTCCGGGAACCAATAACCATATCCGGTAATCCGTCGCCATCCATATCAGCCATCGAAGTGTTGTTAGTCTGTATGGATGTATAATCAATTTTTGGAGCGAATTTTATTCCCGTATTATCCGAAATGTTTTTATACACCGATATGGCGGTGCTTGTTATGCTTGTTACTACAAGGTCTGGCTTACCGTCGTTATCTATGTCACTTACAGTTAAAAAATAAGGCTTGTTAACCGTTGCTAAATTTGTTTTAGGAGCAAAGGATAAATTACCGGTGACGCTTGTATTTTTAAATAGATTTATAGTATTGGCATCTAAATTTAAAACTGCTACGTCAATTAACCCATCACCATCAAAATCGGCATTAGCAAAATCTCTTGGCCCGGCATCTGTTGTAAGTGTTAAAGTTGCTGGAGAAACAAACGGTGCGCTTGTACCCGACTGTACATTTTTTGATATATAGATTGCGTTGTTTGTAAATTCATTTACAATTAAATCGGGTTTACCATCCTGATCAAAGTCGGTCAATAAAGTTTTCCTTGGATACTGAGCGGTATTACTGCCCAACTTCAGATCAACAAAGGGGTTGAATGATGTTGGAGAAAATACGGTGTTACCGTCTATGAAAGTTACGTCGAATGGTTTTTTACTGTATGCGGTAGCATTGTTGGCGGTAACGCTTATAGGTTCATATGTTGAACCGCCGGGCACTTTAACAGTAATTGCGTTTACGGTGGCAGAAGCTACAATAGCTTTTACCCCTCCAAAATGAACTATATTATTTGTTGCTATCGGGCTGAAATTACTACCCTTAATGGTTACGGTAGCACCGATAGGACCCGACGAAGGAGAAAACGAAGATATAACCGGTGCCTGGGCATAAGCTGTAAGGGCATATGCAAATGCAATAATAGTGGATAGTAAATTTTTAATCATAGCTGTTTTGGCCAGTATTTAATGCCAAACCCGCTTGTTGCAATGATTTAAAGAGAGAACAGTGTTTTACAAAAAACATTATAGCAATAAGGTTTGGCTTTATTTATATACGGGATACCCCGATTGCAAAAGTAGCAATAGTATATTAATTCAGCATCAACAGATTGATATTCTTGCAATTATTTAGCAAGCGGAGGAATTTTTTAAGTTGCAGAAGCTTAACGCATCAATACTAAAAGTATCTTATTCTTGAAAAGTTATGCGCATAAAAAAAGCCTCACAGACCTGTAAGGCTCTTAGCTCCTGAAGCTGGGAAGAATTCGAACCGTTTTGTTGAAAATTTGCATGCAATCGCAGATTTTGAACTCACCATCATCGCTAACAACAATATCGAAACAAGGACAATCCGAACCCTAATTGGGCATTTATAAAACTTATCGAAACATCATATAAGCCGAAGAAATAATACCTGCATGATAAAAGCACCCCTATTTTCATACCAGCATATACTACAACTCGCTTTTCAACGTCTTTTTCAACTGGCTCAAAAATCTGGCTACACTTTTCGCATTTCCCGAGGTTGGTTCCTTAACAGCACATCCCATCTTCACGAAACTTTTCAGATCCTCCATCTGCCATATCGCTGCACCACTTATTCCCGGATAGTCGTTTTTAAAGCCTTTTAACTGGGTCTTGATCTCAGTTACTGATTTACTTCCTTTATAGGTATCGCATGTACTAAATGAACCACGTACCATAAATACCGGATAAATCGGCTGTTTAGGCTTAAGCGCCTCTACCCAGTCTTTGATTTCGTTTTTTACGCCGCCATCATAACATTGTAAATACAAAGCATCAACTACGTTTACATCTGATGCTTTTAGAATACTGCCCCAATAAGCGTATCCTTTATAAGGGCATAATGTCATATGCATATTTAGTTTTGCAGCAATCTTGCCCATCGCAATAATAGAAGGGCTGTCATACACAGACTCGTCATCAATACAAAATGCATCAGCGCCAAGCACCTCTTTGAGCACCCTACAGATATTATATAACGTACTCTGTTCACCGATACCGGTCACGATACCCGGCACCGTCTTAGATGGGTCATACCAGTCACGGATAAAATCAAATGTGTTTGGCGGCTGCCCATACCAACGCCCTTCCAGTAAAATTTCAATCCGGGATATGGAAGATTTTCTTTTGAGACCGGTTACCCTTCGCACATAGGAAGAATCGCCTACCCATTTACCGTTATGAATAATAGGTTGATGAGAATCACCAGAATACAAATCTCCGTTTGCATGAATGTAAAAACTTGATAACAACAGTGTATTAAACCCGCTGTGTTTCAACAACCGGTAAGTGGTATCATTGCCCGGATATAAACCCCTGCCATATATACCCAGGTTTTTGGCGGGTAAAGGCGCGGCTGGTGCATAGGTTTGTTGCGAGAAACATAAATGAGAAAAAGTAATTAACAAGATAGCTGACAATAATGCCTTCATAATAAATAATGGATAATAAAGGCCAATCTAAGCAGAAAACAGCTAACCACTATGCTTGTAGTGGATCTGTTACAGGTAAATTATGGTAGTTAAATACAGATAAATCAAAAATTCAAGGCATAAAAAAGCCTCACAGACATGTGAGGCTTTTGCTCCTGAGGCTGGGCTCGAACCAGCGACCCTCTGATTAACAGTCTATGGGAGGCACTTTTCGATGCTTTGTTTTTCATTTAATTACTTATATATCAGCAACTTATAAAAATGGCATTTTGTGATATTTTGCTATTTTTTGCCATTTTTTGCCCATTTGTGTGAGAAATGTGTGAGAGTAAAACAGGCGATTTTGTGGGAAATTTGCGTAATTTCGCATGTTCTAAAAAATTTGTGTGAGAAAAATAGGCATTTTACCTAATTTTAATGAAAATGGCAGTAAAAGTTAACTTATATTTAGATGAACGGAAGGTTGAAACCGGTAAAAAGGCGCCAGTAAAAATTAGGCTATATATCTCGCGTACCGATATCAGGCACTATCCTACAGACATTCATCTGACGGCTCAACAATTCCAACAATCCTATTTAACCGAAAAACCTAAAAAGGCTTTTCAGGAGATGAAAATATCACTAGGTGCGATAGAGGCTCGGGCGAATAAGATCATCACCAAAATGGACGGCATATTTATTCTTGATAAATTTGAGCGGGAAATGTTTCGGTCGCAAGCCAGCACCACAGATGTATGTGCCTACTATCAGGATTATATAGATGAACTAACCAGATACGGTCGTGCCGGCACCGCTTCCAATTACCGGCTAAGCTTGAAGTCTCTACTGGAGTTCGCAGGAAAGGATAATAAACCAGCGTCAAGCCTATCATTTTCTCGCGTTACAGTCGATTTTTTAAACAGGTATGAAAATTGGATGGTAGCCGCCGACAAATCCAAGACAACTGTGGGTATCTACTTGCGGCCTTTAAGGGCCATATTCAATAAAGCTATGGAAGAAGGCAGCATAGCTGCTGAACTCTATCCTTTCAAAAAATACAAAATACCTACGGGCCAAAACATAAAGAAGGCGTTAAGTAAAGAGGAATTAAAAAAATTATATACTGCTCCAGTTGAACCAGGAAGCCCGAAAGAAAAAGCAAGGGACTTTTGGTTTTTTAGTTACCAGTGTAATGGAATGAATTTCCGGGACATTGCAGAATTGAAGTATAAAAACATTAATAAAAAGTCTATTTCATTTTTGAGACACAAAACGCTTCACACAACTAAAGACAAGCCCAAGCCCATCATTATTCCTTTAACAGAAACGATTAAAGCAGTAATAGAACGCTATGGTACTCGTCCTTTTTTGCCGGACAATTATGTATTTCCGATATTAAATAAAAAGATGGATGAAGCTGAGAAGCTAAGGGTAAACCAAAACTTCATTCGGTTTGTCAACCAGCATATTCAAAAACTGGCGAAGGATCTTGAATTGGATGCGGATATATCCACCTATTACGCACGGCATTCTTTTACAACGGCTGCTATACGTAATGGCGCGAAAATGGAGTTGATACAAGAAAGTTTAGGCCATCGTAGTTTGAATACTACCCAAAACTATTGGGCCGGCTTCGAGGATAACGTAAAGCAAGAAATAGCCGATAAACTAATGGATTTTGGATAAATTAATTCGCACCTACGTGTTTGTGAGCTGTTATTTTTCAAGTTGCAAAGCAACCAGCCTAAATCCGATAGTCGGAAAATGAACACACCATGCCACCGCTAAAAAACAAAATAAAACGGCCCGCTCTGCATGGCCTTTACTTTTTATTTCGGCGGGGGCTATATTCGCGAGTGTGCAGGCTGATTTAAACAGCCAGATAAGTAGACTAATCTCATAGATTCTTAATAGAACGGTTGCAGTATAATAATGCGATTTCAATATACTGCAACCGTCAATAATGGTTAAACAATCTTTGACCAATTTAACAACACCTCAATTTTTTTCGTTCCCAGGTGAAGGTCGCGCTGTATCCAAATGATCCTGTTATAACTCTCATGAAATTGGCGGTTATATTGTTGGAAGATATTCTTTTTGTTAAAAAAGCTGCGCGCTCCATCATGTTCCTCAAATACCCCAAAATTATGCCCGTTGTTCCAGTTCCAATTGTCGTTTTTCTTTAAGATATTTTTGCTGATGATATAATAGATATAAATCTGTTTCCTTAATGTTTTTTCATTTTTAACGTCATCGGCTACCTGGTATTCCCGGATGAATTCTTTTCTCCTTGCGATCAGAAAATCGTTTAATGAAGTGATCTTTGTTTTGTGCCAATTTAGCGTAAACCCGAGAAAGTCCGGATCCTTAAACCAACCAGCGGTCCAAATTACCCGGGCATTCGTCGCGGTAAATGCTTTAGTGATAACTAAGTCGCCCCGGATCTCATTTTCGGCATCAATTAATTCAACATAAGAAGCCATCATTTTGGTAAAGAGCTTTAACTGGAAAATTCCGACAGTGGAACCTTTGCTCCAGTTTATTAAAAATGCAATTTCTCCCTTGTTGTACTTCATATCTTCGGCCGTCCAAAATTGATCCTCCATCCGTATTCGCTCAGGATTGTCTTTGTAAAGGGAAAGCTTTAATTTTTCTTCGGTATTCAATATTGAAGCGGAGACACCCTTCCATGTAGATATAGAGGCGATTTCATCTGTAGTTTTAAACCTTGCGGTAAGTTTTATAGCGTTTATCGTTTGAAGGCCGGCAGTTTTAAAAATGGTATCATTATGCCTTAGATTATATAAAAAGCGAATGAGCCTGAACAAATTTATTTCATCCGGCACGTATTTGATATCCTTCATCCTTTTGACAAAAAACAACACCGGTAAGAGGCGAAATAATTCCAGTTGGGTTATAGTGCCATTCACCGGGGCAAGCCAGCGTTTCTCCAGTAAATCGAAGTCTTCGTAAATCTTATAGGTGGATCGAAGGCCTTTGATATTTTGTGGGAAATCTATATACAGGTATTGAAGCGCATTAAAATACTTTTCGATTTCGGGAAGGCTCAATAACGTTACATCGAGCTGGCAATTGTTGTCCCATTTAATAACCCTGATAATTTCCTTTTTGTCCAGTGCCTCTTCATCCTCATCATCTATGATCAGCTTTTCTCTTTCGGTCATTTTGATGATTTGCACCCATCGCAAAAATTCATTGAATCCCGCATCGGCATTCGCTGCCGGATCTTTTTTGTTTCGATGCTTCCAGAAAAAGTCCTGCCATATTTCCCATTGTTCACTCCAGAAGGTCACATCGTTCCCGGCTAAACGGATCGCTTCGAGTTCAAAGAATTTCGCCCGGAGGGTTTCATTATCGGCGAGTTGCTGTCCCCTGGAGTTCATAGTAATATAAAGTTCTTCGCCTTGCGAGGTTTCCTCTGTTTTAAAATGCCAGAACTTAACCTGATTTTTTAAGTAATCATAGTATTCGCCAACATCTGCAGCGAATTGCTCATTAAGGATCGGGAACAGCCCAAACACGATAGACTTAACAGTTGGGTCACCATTGTAGTTCGAAAGGAACCAATTCTTTTTGTCGATTCCGGTGAGATCCGCTACATTTTTGGTGTGATTCACCAAATCGATAAAAAAATTATGGGTTAGCGTCCTTACCCGGTAATCGAAAGCGATGTGTTCCAAGACAGGGTTAAATCGAAACAGCTCACAGAAATCGCTTTTTCTGTTTTGTTTGATGGCGAAGTAAAACAGCATCAGAAAAAGGGTGGTGAACCGCTGTTGTCCATCTATCAGGTAAATATCCTCGCTACGGTCGTTGAATACGAAATAATCGGGACGGTACGAATAAAGGAAACCAATATTTAACCCCTTTGTGCCAGGCTTCAACTGCCCAAGTAAAGACAGGATGATGTTTTTTGTTTCCTGGTCGGCCTTTTTTGAAAGGCCCGCCATAAGTTCGGCGGCCTTTTTATTGGCGCTGTCGGCAGGGTGCTCGGCGCTTAAGCCTTCTTTAATATCTCCGAAAAAGCTGTTAAGGATATTGTTGGCATTATGGCCCCAAACATATTCCCGCTGGATTTCCGGCACGATCAGGTTATAATTTTCAAGCAGGCTTCCAACCGAAACCTCTTCCATGGACTGGTTATAATTCATCTAATTGGGTAAAAAAGGCGTTTATTTTATGGGATATGAAGTTGGCATTGGCGGCTATATCGTTATTGGTCCAATGCTTAACATCGAAATTCTGATCGTTTTTATCGTTAAAGTAGCGTATAAAAACCTGGAAGGTATGCGGTTGAATAAAGTGCCCTTCTTGGAAGTATTGTATAATCCTTCCCCGCTTGACCGAATACGTTGAATTTTTAATACTCCTGTTGAGTGAGCTGTAAAGCAATACGAGGTTGCCAATGGAATTCGTCCTGATGGAGGCGACATGGTCGTCGATAAATTCATCTACCAGTTCCTGGTAATCCTCATTGTTTTTGTTCTTATCGAAGTTGGAAAGATCGAATGGGATCTCACCGTGCCTGACCACATTTTTGTTAAGGAAATCTATAAAATCTTTTTTGGCAGCGACCTTCTCGGGAGTTTGCGGAAATATGTGTTCAATATCGTTGTTGGATTTCGTGAATGCGACTACCGGCAGGTTTTCACGGTCCTCCTTTAATGAGTGGATAATATCCATCAGGATCAGGGAACGGACGAGGATCTCAGGCCTGTCTTTATACCAGTCTGTCTCCTCATCATTGAAATCTACCAGGGCATCCTCTATAGAGATGGATTCTCTGATCTTGTTTTTGAGTTCCCCGATAAATTCTTTTCGGCTATCGGTTTCATCCCATAGTTTCCAGGCATCAACAAAATTCCAATCACGCTTTGGCAAATGGTTAAACAGGTAGCCCAGGAAATGATAGATCTTTTTATGAGCAAACCAATCCTGAAGCGTATAATGCAGTTTTAGCAGTTCTTTATAAAGGCCTAAAGCATCATTATTATTTTCCTCGATGAGTTCCAGCGTCAGTTCTTTTTTACCACGCTTTTCTGCAAAAAGGAGATAAAGCAGGTTGATCGGGTAGAGGTCATCGTTAAATAATTTATTGCCTGCGCCGGCCTCCGCTGACTTCGCACTCTTGAAGCTTGAAAAATACGCGATTACTTCCGTTTTGCTCCACCACTGGTTGATCTGGTCAAGCTCCCAGCCAATTTTGACGCGGCGCTCATTCACCCTTACGATGTTTTTAATGTCGCTTTCCTTTTTACCTTCTTCATGGGCAACGCGGGTGATCAGCATCGCACGAATTAGGTCAGCGCCATCGAGCGGGACGCGTTTCGAATTTAGGTTGCCGAATATTTTCTCTTCACTGTCGGTACTTTCCACCTTGTTGATGATGAATTTTACATCGTTTAAGAGCTTGTCCAGAAATTTCGTTTCGCTTCCCGCCCTTAATACCGTATACTTTTTGAACCAGCCCACGACTGCCTGGTATCCCCTGTATAAATGCCCGATATCCTGGTGATCGTAATCCTCGTATTCTCTGATAAACTCATCCCAGCTCAATTCAGGAAATTGTACCCCCTCTACAGTTACCATGGCATTCAAAAACTTATTGGTTTCCTTGCGGATGGAATTTTCAGGAAAGCGCACCTTATTATAAACGATACCCCTTGCAGACAAATAGGATAAAATAAGCGTCAGCGTCGTTAATCGCTGCTGGCCGTCAACAACATTGAAATGTTTTCCGTTTGGGACCAGGGTGATATTTTGCAGGCAGTAAAACTTACCGTCTTCTGATTCAAAGTTGTCGATATCGTCCAATAATTTTTCAATATGACGCGGCTCCCATTTATAGCCTCGTTGATATAAAGGAATATTGTAGTATTTTTTGTCCTGGGATTGGAGATAACCGCTGGAAGAAAAAACATCTTCGACGGAATATAAAAGACGGCTCATGAGTTAAGGTTTATAACAGGGCAATCTAACCATAATACTATCAAATAGTGAAGCACATTAGGGTAAATTTTTACCAAGTCCCGGATTGCAAATAGAAAAGATGTATCATCAGTCTATGCATGATCTTTATCAAAACAACCAGTTCAAATCAACGTCGTTGATAAAGTTAGTGGCAATTACTCTGGGTATATATGTACTCCACAATTTGTTGAACCAATATCGCGTTCTTTTTCGATCCTAGCTTTAGCAACTCTTTCGGGACATTGCAGAATTGAAGTATAAAAACATTAACAAAAAGTCTATTTCATATTTGCGACATAAAACGCTTCATACCACTAAAGACAAGCCCAAGCCTATTATTATTCCTTTAACAGAAACCATTAAGGCTGTTATAGAACATTACGGCACCCGCCCTTTTTTGCCTGACAATTATGTGTTCCCGATATTAACTAAAAAGATGGATGAAGCAGAGAAGCTAAGGGTAAACCAAAACTTTATTCGCTTTGTCAATCAGCATATTCAAAAGCTTGCTAAGGATCTGGAATTGGATGCCGATATATCTACCTATTACGCACGGCACTCATTCACAACCGCTGCTATTCGTAATGGCGCGAAAATGGAGTTGATACAAGAAAGTTTAGGCCATCGTAGTTTGAACACCACTCAAAACTATTGGGCTGGTTTCGAGGATAACGTAAAGCAAGAAATAGCTGATAAGCTGATGGATTTTGGATAGAAAAAGGTTTACAATTTAATAATAGCGGTTTGCAAAGCCTTTTTTAAGTTTGAAGGTCAGCCCGCGTAAATCCGTTAGTCGGTAAATGAACACACCATTCCATATTACCACTTAAGCAACCAAAAGCGCGAGCCGGGTAAATAGTCAAGGCCTTTAGATTTGCTTTGTGATTATTATCGAAAGTATCTTGTTGACAAAGAATAAGGTGAACCAAGTCAAGGCCCAGGTTAAAGACCTATGCTTCGTATTAGTCCTATTCCAAGTCCTTTAGATTTTCCTTGTGATTACTATTACAACTATCTTGCTGACAAAGAATAGGGTGAACCAAGTCAAGGCCCAGGCTAAAGACCTATGGCCCGTATTAGTCCCTGTTCCGAGTCACAAGTCGATGTCAATGACAAGTTAGAATTTTAGACACCAGGTCTTATAAAGGTTTTAGTCTGAGTACATCACATTAATTTATTTAGTATGAAATACAAAGTATTTATCGGCATCGATGTATCAAAGCTTACTATTGATGTCCACCTGCACGGAATCGGTGCTTCCAAAACATTCAGTAACGAGGAAAAAGGATTTGCTTCGCTTTTAAGTTGGGTAAAAAAGCATAGTAAACAATCGGAATCGGCGGAGATGATCATATGCTTCGAGCATACCGGTATGTATTCAATTAAACTTGCCACCTATCTAAATGATATTGGAATCCCATTCGCTATGCTTCCTGCGCTTCAGATCAAACAATCTATAGGGATCAGAAGAGGAAAGAATGACCAGATCGATGCACAAAGAATCGCTGAATATGCTTGGCTACACCGCGAAACCATTCAGGCAACTCTATTACCAGCCAAAAGTATTCTCAAACTTCAGTCGCTGCTTACATTACGAAATCGCTTGGTATGTGATCGTGGAGGGTATGAAGCCACATGGAAAGAACAGAAAAAGGCATTGGAAGGAAAAGAGCACAAGGGAATATTTCAAGTTTATAAAAGCCTGATAATGAACCTAACGGTTCAAGTTAAAAAGATTGAAGAACAAATAAAGGCGGTTATAGAAAGTGATGAAGCAGTTAAATTAAACTATCAATTACTGACCAGTATTAAGTGTGTAGGACCTGTACTGGCCGCAAATATGATTGCTTATACGCACAATTTTACCCGTTTTGCTACCTGGCGAAAGTTCGCCTGCTATGTGGGAACTGCTCCTTTTGAACATCAGTCTGGCACGAGTATAAAAGGAAGAACACGAGTCAGTAGTTTATCCAACAAGCAGCTAAAAAAATTAATCCACATGGTGGCCATTTGTGCTTGCGCATATAATCCAGAGATGAAAAGCTATTATAAAAGAAGAGTGAGCGAAGGGAAAAATAAGATGAGTACGCTAAATGTTATACGCAACAAGATCATTTCCAGAATGTTTGCCGTTGTCAATCGCGGCTCGGGCTATGTGGATCTGATGAAATATGCAGCTTAGGGTTTATCATCTAAACTCTTAAACAACTCCCCTTATTTTGGACGGGTTCTGTCAAGGGCAGCGAAGGGCGGGCTTGTGCGGCTGCGCTGTTTATGTACCCTTGACCGGTTCCGGCCAAAATGAGAATTTTGTTGTCGAGTTAAGATGAAGAAATATTATTTGGAAAAGTCTTAGAATACGGGCGGGGCCGCTGAAAAAAAAAACACAATGGCCCGCTCCGCATGGCCTTTACTTTTTATCCCGGCGGTGGGCTATTTTTGCGGAGGTGGTGAATATGGAAGTATGCAGATCTACAGAAAAGATTAGTTAGGCGATATTTGAACTTTGATTAAACCCATCAATTATACTGATAATCTTAACCGTGTCCTCATCTTTAAATACGCCTGAAACTCCTTGTTGGTTAATGTCGGTAAATGGCCTGTCAAACAGCATGCTCCTGTCTATAGTACCATTGTTAGTTAGGTAGTTGATCAGCGTGTCCATAAATGTCATCTGTGGGGCGGTGGTACCGGGGCGGTTGATAAACTCAGCAAATAGGGCTTTTGCAGCAACAGCATCTAACCCTATAATTGAGCGGATAAAGGCTATAAAATCACGGCCTTTTAGTATTTCATCTAAATGCTCCGCAGCTTCAGGCTCTTCTTCAAACAGCAGGGATTTTATTTGCTCAAGCTCATCGGTTGATATTGGCTGATTGGTTTTTATTTTACTGATAGCAAGATAGTTTTCGTGCTTGCGGATAAACGAGGCTACCCTTTTATTATAAGTATCTAAACCAACGTAGGGTACTATGATATCCATCAGGGTAATTTCGCCCGTTAGCTCGTCGGTAATGTTGGTGTATATTTTAGCTTGGTTTTCTTTCTCAATAAACTTCATCAGCTCACGAATCTCCTCCCGTATATGTTCTACCCGAGGGATGCTAATGTTTTGCCAAAATGCGTCGTTGGTGAGCGACAACAGCAGATTTTTTTTAGCGGCAACCTGCGGTATGGTGGTTTGCTTTAACAACGATGTGGCAGTATCTTTTACTATGGTGATAAACTTATTTAGGTTTTTATCATCGTTTAAATAGGCGTTCATTAAGCGGTAAGCTATCGCGTCGAATTTGCGGGCATCAAAATCAGGATCGGAGTTGATGAGCAGGGGTACGATATTCTTTTTTAAATCCCGCAGTTTGTCTTCCGTAAGACTGTTCCAGTGGTTTCTATCGGCAAATGCTATTATCAAACGTAAATGCTGGCGGTTAACAAAGCTGTCCTGATTTAACAGCAAAATTTCCTGGTGTAATTCATTCAGCAAGGATGTCCGGTATTCGTTTAGTTCGTCATCGGCCACAAATTTTTCGAGGGTAACGGCCAACTCAACTTTTAACAGAAATACACGCTGTGTTAGCGAGACAGTTAAGCCTGGTTCAACCCCGGCAGGGTTATCGCCAAAAAATTCAATATTGCCGCAGAAATCAAAAATATAAAAGTCTTTTTTATCCAACCCAATTCCAAATACGTCAGGACAAAGGCGGGTTCCACGGCCAATCATTTGCCAGTACTTTGAGCTTGAACGCACCGGTTTAAAAAATACCAGGTTCAATATTTCAGGCACATCTATCCCGGTATCCAGCATATCAACCGATACCACTATTTGCGGCATTTTATCGGCCTGTTTAAACAGATCGATAGCTGCCTCAGGTTTATCGGAAGAGTGGGTGACCACCTGTAAATAATGCCCTTTTAGCTGTGGATATAAGTGGTTGAAACAATTAGCGATATAGTTAGCATGTTTTTGATTTTTAGCGAAGATGATGGTTTTGCCAATAGTATCACCATTGTTTACCTTATGGCCTTTATCCATTAATAGCTGCAAAACTTTGTTAACGGTATCTTCATTAAACAGCCACTCGTTCAGCGCTGCCGAATCTATTTCGTCTGGGATATCATCTTCGCTGGTGGCGAAGGTTTCCTCATATTTAATTTTGTCTTCGGGGCTTAACTCGGCATATTTAATACCTTGCCGCAAAAATTTCAATGGAACACTTAACGCTGCGGGAGGCCGTAAAAATTCATCCTCGACCGCCTTGTTTAATTCGTAGCTAAAGGTTGGCACACCGGCTTCCAGTTTGAACAAATCGTAAGTGTCTTTTTCTGTTTCAGATTTCGGGGTGGCTGTTAAACCCAGGCGAATGCCATCGAAATAGTTGAAAATGGCCTTGTATTTTTGGTAGATGGAACGGTGTACTTCGTCAAAAATGATCAAATCGAAATAGCCGGTGGTGAATAAGCGCCTTTCTCCATCAAACTCGTTATCTATTTGATTGATCATAGTTTGGTAAGTGGAGAACACCATACGTACCTGATCGGATGTTTTATCTTTTGTAAGATTGACCGACGTTAACTGCGGCAGGTAATCGTTAAAAGCGTTTTTAGCCTGCGATACCAGCGGCGTCCTGTCTGCCAAAAAAAGGATTCGTTTTACTTTGTTGGTTTTAGTAAGCACATCAACCATAGCGGCGGCAGTGCGCGTTTTGCCGCTACCGGTGGCCATGATGAACAACAAGTCGCGTCTATGGCCATCCAGTGCTTCTTTAGCGCGCTGTATGGCTTCTATTTGATAATAGCGGCCTGCTATGGTGGTATTGACAGACTGACCGCTCAATGGCTTTTCTATCAGCCTGCGATTCATCAGCGTTTCCAGATCTTCTTTACAGTAAAACCCATAAACTTGCCGGTAAGGGTAATGCAGATCATCCCAGATATTATGCTCGAACCCGTTGCTGACAAACATGATTGGTCGGCGGCCAAATTCTTTTTCAAGTGCGTCGGCATAGCGTTTGGCCTGGCCTAAACCTTTGTCCCGACCGTCAACGGTTGTTTTCTTGGCTTCTACCACGGCAAGGGGTTTACCATCATTACCGAATAACACGTAATCGGCACGGTCGGCACCAGCTTCGCTGTGTTTTAGCGGATATTCGGCTACAGTGTTGGCCTCGCCTACTATCCAGCCGGCTTCTTTCAGTAGGATATCGATATACAGCTCGCGGGTTAATTTCTCTGACGGAGAATGATATTCGATACCGGTAGCGGTTTCGGCAACGGCATCAGCCAGCGGCTCTTCTGCCAATACCTCAATCTCCTTTTTTATGGCTGCGGCAACTTCAACAGCTTCTTCCTCCTGTATTTTTGATGCTTTAAATGGCTCACGGTAAATGGTATCCCCGTAAAAACTGACCAGCCATTGCGCAAAGGCGTGCAGGTTGATAAGACAGGTATAGGCATCTTTTGTAGTTGTTTTTTTGTGCCTGTCGCTGTGAACAGCCAGGTTGCCCGTGCGGCGGATGGCGGTAATATCCGTTAGCAATTGGCGACCCACCAAGTAGGTGAAACCGGGTTTATACATGAGGGCGTTCAGGGTATTCTCGTCCTCGTCATGGATCACGTCCAGCTGGCGGTCGGTATCAAACATCCAGCGGACCATTTCCTCTAACGATTTACGGCACACAATGGCGCAAATTTCGGCGTCTGTTTGCAGGTAGGTTTCCGCTTTACGGGCCTGCTCGTAGAACACCTGGTATTGGCCCGTTAAAAAGTAGAAGTTACCCTGCTGCATTTGATGTAATTAGGTAAGCACTAAACTATTAAAAATTAATTTAAAACACCATTAAAAGCTTTTTGCAATAAGGCCTGGAACAACTTCTCAGACTCCTGCATTTGCACTTTCAGTTTTTCTTTTTGCTGCTCGATGTTTTGGATTTGTTTTGCGAATTGGTTTTGGAGGGCAAGCGGAGGAACAACAGCTTTGAATTTTTTAATATCGCCAACGTTAATGTGGCCAACTGTCGACCCTTTTGTCTGTCTTAAAGCTTGGTTATAAATGGCGTCACTTCTTAACTGAAACCAAAAAAATATAGGATTCGCGACTGTTTTGTCAGGTCGAAAAAGCATCGTTCTTTGACCAAGGCATAAACTCGTGTTAAGCGGCACTAATACAGCTTCTCCAAATGAACCTTCTCTTCCGTAAATCACATCATTAAACTGTGGCTGAAGCGCTTTTATTCTTTGTAAAAATCCAGCCTCATCTACATATTTCATGCTTTCCCATTTAATTTGACCATTAACCAATTCGCTTGTTCGGATACAAGGATATTGTGATGTCATTTCAATATATTTAGGTGTAGTATGTGGGCAATCAACTATATATGTTGATATTTCAGCAAGGGTTTTTATACACCAATTCTTTTCATTTCTAACCGGATCGCCAAACATATCAATAAATAAGCTTTGGGCAAGGTCATCGTAGTATTGCAGTAGTTGCTTATCCTTTTTGCGTAGGTTGTCGGCTTTGTCTAAGATATCGGCAATACGTTTTTGAACAGTTATTGATCCAAAAGGAATAAATAGATTAGCTATTTCCCCTGTACTTATATTTGGTTGTGCAGCACCTTGTGCCCCAGTTTCAATTTCTTTTTGTAAAAGATTTAAGTAATGATAGATATATCTTGTATCGACACTATTATTTTTTGGTCGCAGCAATCCTACTCGTTGGTTAAGCAATGCGCTTTCGTCTGAATCATAAATACCGTATTTGCCAGTTGTTGCACCCGACAATGCAACTAAGATATCGCCTCTTTTAACCAAAAATTTAGAATATTTTGTTAAATATTCAGACGGCACATTCACAGCATGGTCTATTCTAACACTGTTATTATTAATATTGGATATTCTTATTAAGGGAATCCCTTCGTCTTTAAATTCAATGCTTTTAAATGCAAATCCATTTAACACTGTACACACTTCACCAAGTCTTACTGCCTCCCAACTCATACCAACTCCTTATTATACGCCAGTGATCCTTTCAACTCCAGCATCAGCACAGCTCTTTCCTTATCAAGGCTTACAATCCGCTCAATAATCACCTCCGGTTTATCGTAAGTTTTTTCTACATGTGCGGTTTCCTTATAGCGGTTAATGCTCAAATCGTAGTTATTGGCCTGAATTTCGGCAAGAGGTACTAAAAAGCTCTGCTCGGTACGGGTGCGGCTGGTTTCGGCCGCTCGGTTATTCCAGCGGCTTACAATATCGGGAATATCGTTGTCGGTAATGTCCTGTCGCTTATCGTCTAGGCTCAGTCCGTCGGCTTTCATATCGTAAAACCAAACCTTATCGGTTCCGCCAGCGCCGGTTTTGGTAAATAACAACACCGCTGTGCTTACCCCGGCATAAGGTTTAAACACCCCGCTTGGCATGGATATTACCCCGGTCAATTGGTTATTATCTAAAATCTCTTTCCGTATTTGCTTATGCGCGTTTGATGAACCGAACAACACACCATCGGGCACAATAACCGCCGCCCGGCCGCCTAATTTTAAGCCTCGCAATATCAGGGCTATAAAAAGCAATTCGGTTTTGGTGGTTTTTACTACGCTGCTCAGGCTGCTATCAACCGCGTCATGATCTAACGATCCTTTAAATGGCGGGTTAGCCAATATCAGGGTGGCATTGCTTTTAAAGTCGCTATTGGCCTCGCTAAGGGCATCTACATCATACAGCTGAGGGTTTTCTATACCGTGCAGCAGCAGGTTCATAGCGCCAATGCGTATCATGGTAGCATCAAACTCCATCCCCATAAACATCTCGCCCTCATACCTTTTACGAGTTTCAGGATTATTCAGTATTTGCGGATTACGCTCTAAAATATACTCGGCAGCCTTTACCAAAAAACCGGATGTTCCTGCTGATGGATCGCAGATGATATCTTCGGGGGTGGGGTTAGTCATTTCGACCATCATGCGAATGATGTGCCTCGGCGTGCGGAACTGCCCATTAGTGCCCGCACTGGCTATTTTGCTGAGCAGATATTCGTATACATCGCCCTTGGTATCACGGTCGTTCATATCCACTGCCGAAAGTAGATCTACCACCAACTGCAACAATCGAGGTGTAGGGATCATAAAGGTGGCCCCCTTCATGTATTTGTTGAACGATGAATCGGTTGACGCACCCTTGTTCTTCATAAAGTCAAACACGCCATCAGCCTTCCTAAACAAATCAAACATGGTTTCAGCATCCATATCCTTAAACACACTCCAGCGCAGTTGCTGCTCTTCCGCTTGGTAAACCGGGTTTTTAATGGGATCGCCCAACGCATTCGCTCTTCTTTCTGCCAGAATTTGCAATTCATCCAGTCTGCGTATAAAAAGCAGGTACGTGATCTGCTCGATCACGGTTAAGGGGTTGGATACGCCACCGGTCCAAAAGGTAGTCCAAACTTTATCTATTTGTGATTTGAGGGATGATGTTAGCATTAGTTTATAAGTTTTTTAGCCCAGGTGACAAGATCAAGAAAATTATGTATTAAAGAAATAGTTGTATTACTTGAGGGATAATCAGCGATTTTCTGGGCGTCTTCCGGAGAATGGCTACCGAAATTGCTGGTTACCTTATAAAGATTGATAGCTGGATAATAAATATGTGGAAGTATTCCTTCTTTGTCATTTATATAATTAAAAACATCACTTGATCTGCTTGAATTTTTTTGAATAATTCCCGAACTATTATTCAAATATTTATCAAAGACTACATCCATTAAATGTTCATTTAGCCTCCGAAGCGAGGCTAAAACCATTACTCTTGTAGCTATGCTATCAGATTTAAAAGTATCTCCTTTTAGTATCTCGCTTAAGATAGCAAGATTAGGTTCATCAAAATAAGCGTCAGCAAACTCAAAACAATCAGGATAATTTTTTCTTAATACCGCCTCGGTACTATTGTTATAAGTATCCCATATAAAATTTATTAGTGCCTGTTCGTTGCCTTTTTCAAATATTTCGCAGTTAACAACCTCGCTATGGCTAACTTTTACGTCAGCAAAGCCAGTGTTAATACAATAAGGTAAAAATCTTTGCTGCTCATTGGATATTCTTTCTATCTCCCGAAAAATTTTTATGAGATTAGCCTCACTTTCCGATCCGGTTTTTTGGCCCTCGTGTAAAAATGCGCGTGCATCGAGAACTACAAACTTGTGTTTTTTGTGATCTTCTTCCAACTTTTCAATCAGTAAATCCACATTGTCCACCGCGTCTACTATTATTCGATTGGCTTGAGCTATTCCTTTAAAACTATCTCTATAACTTGGGCTATCTTCGTAATGTAATATTGTGATGGGTTTGATAATTGTTGCCATATTAATTGGACAAAGGTAAATATATATTGAATTGAACTTTAAAATCTGAATGTAACAGTTCGTCGATGGGCGTTATTTTAAACTCACCATTATGATTCTCGATGATGCGTTTTATATGATATCCGCCAAAGCCGGATCCATTATCTTTACTACCGGTGCTTCCTTTAGTTTCAAAGGCGTTTTTATTGAAGCCTTTAGGAAAAGCTTTACCATTATTCATAACTGTGACCTCAAGCATGTTCTGACGGATTAATTTGCCGAACTGGATAGAAATGATATTTTCGTTTTTTGACCTATCATCAGTAAAACCATGTTTTAAAGCATTATCAAAAAGATTTTTAAAAAGGATCTTCAATTGATAAGCGTCGGCTTTAATAATTGAGCTGCCGCCCTTAATTTTAAATACACAGTTAGCATTGGCGTAAAGTGGAACAATAGTATTTTCGAATAACTGTTTTAAGTCAAACTCCTCAAACTTTATTGTGTCTGATCTCAGATTTAATGTTTCTTCGGCTTTTTTTAGAGTGTGCTGAGCATCGGCCACACAATTATTCATTCGGTTTAAGATATTGTTTATTCGGACTAGGTCTGCATCACTTTCACTTTGTCCTTCCAGTGGCTCTACTGCGTAATCCTTAATCGAAATAGGATTATTAGAAGCTGATTTTTCTATTAAATAGCTCATTAATAATTTTAAATCAATTCCAAGCGAAGAAATAGGTTGATTCACCTCGTGTTTAATGCGCGATATTAGGTTGTATAATGCATCGTCTCCGGTCTTAACGGCCTCCCGTTCAACTTTTTGAATTTTTTGAGAGTAGAAGGATGCGACGTACTGTAGTTGCTCATCAATTGGGAGCATTCGTATCCGGACCTTTTTTAATTCGTCCAGATTAAAAGTAGGAATACCACTATATCTCCTGATTGCTTTAAATTGCAATTCCACATACTCACTTTGCAGTTGAGTAATAAGATACTCTGGATGAATTAACTCGTTAGTGACTAAGCCGATAATATTGGAACTAATTAAGGCTTGCCAGTTTCCTTCAAATAATGTTGGTTTTATGTTTTCTCCGACCTTGGAAATAAGGATAGATGAAGTGCCTATCCATTCAATTTTGCCACTGATTAATTCTGTATCAGAAATAAAATCGCTTACATCACTTTCCTTCAAGGAATATATCCCATGGTCACCATTCAGGTTTTTTATTTGTATGAAAGGAATACCTTCTACTTCATTGAGATTATCTGCGCTAACGTACTTTCCAGACTTAATTGTTGCCAAAGTGCCTAAAGAACTATACTCCGGTCCGTTATAGTTATCAATTAATTGATGTCTAATATTAATTTCATAGCTGCTGCTGTCTAATTCGGTAATAGAAATCCATTTGCAACCATCGACAAAAAGACTTTGATCACTGAATGCCGCTGCTATTTTTTTGCTTTCTTGTCTGAAATTCTCCATACGAATATTTGAAGAATCGCAAATAAATAGTTCATCATTACTTTCAGAACGAGATTTATCTATAGCTATTAGCGCCATACTGGCCGTAGATTGCGGACGCAGCGTGTCTTTAGGAAGTAAAATGGCTCCGGCTAAATAATTTTTTTGTATCAAATATTCCCGGAGTCCGATAGCATCTTTTTTTCTTGAAAATAATATCGACTCAGGAACCAGCAGCACGATTTTGCCATTTGACTTTGTATGATATAGCGCTAACAATACCGCATTGATTGCATAATCGAACGAATGAAACAGTTGCCAACTTTCAAAGTTATAATCGGCAATTTTCATATTGATAGGTGGCGCAGAAATGAAAAAATCCGCTTTTACATTATGATGCCATTTTTCAAAAGCGTTGGCGATCTTATATGTAAAAGGTTTACTATCATTACTGCTAAGGATATTCAACGTTCCTATAACACTAGCGCTTTCATTAATATCACCTACTATCAAATCCAAATCGGACGATCGCTTCAGCAACTCATGTGCTAAACCTGCGTTGCCAGCGAATGGGTCGAATAAACGTGCTCCTTCGTTTATTGGGAACAAGGTTGACATCAAATAAGAAAGAACTTTTGGTGATGAATGGCTGCTGCCCCTAAACCTATCTTTTATTGTGTATTCATTTACGCTATCATTAAAAAACTCACCGAACTCCTGTGCAGAGAGGTTTGTATAACTAAATTCAGACAGACTCAGGTAAATTTCCTTGGCTTCTCTTTCTCGTAGTCGATCCTCTATTTTATAGGTTATATTAATAAAGTTGTCTAATCTATTTTGAATAGTTTTCTCTAAACGTCTAAACTGATCGATTAAATGCATTTTAAAATCGCCAGCAACGTTTGGCAAGCTTTCTAAAACATGATAAGCATAAAATAATACAATAGCGTTCAACTGCATACTGGTTTCAGAATCCAAACCGGACAAATGACTAAGCAGATAAATCTTTTTAGATAAGTCTCTAAAAGGCCTCAAACCAATGTCTTGCAGAGCAACACCCGATAACCCAATAGCGAAAATATCCTGGTATTTTTTTACCCGCGCTGCAATTTGATTGGCGGTAACATCCGATCCATCATTTTTAAGATAAAGCCGTTGCTCATTAACCCTCGACGCAATCTCTGCGTAAGAAAGCGGCTCTTTTTCGTGTAACAGTATTTGCTCTATTGCCTCGTGTAATGTCATTGTTATTATCTACCCTTATACTATCCAAATATCTGATTAAAATATGCAGTGCATCTGCACATATGTTGTTTTACTTTAAACATTCGCAAGTGAGTCACCTTCATCCAACAAAAGTTCATCAAACTCCAATGCTTTCACTTCTTTTACCGAAGTTCCGGCAATCCCTTTTATCGACCCGTAAATTTCTATAGTGTTTTGGGTCATCATTTCAATTTGCTTTTCGCGCTCTTTCCAGTTCTTTATCGCCACCTTCTTTTCCTTGGTAAGGGTTTCCTGCATCGCTTTAAAACCACTTAGAACAAACTCAATGTGATGAGCAAATTCGTGACTGGTAAGGTAGTCATACAACATCTGTTGTTTTTCTCCCTTGTTTTCGCCAGCTACTTTTTGCTCCTGCAGAGATAATAAGTTTTGCCTTAATACTGTTACTAAAGCAATTGCCTCATTAAAAGTGCAAACCCATACGCCATCTTTCAAACCGAATTGCTTCATATCCTTAGGCAATACTTCGGTAACCAAAACAGGTATCAGGCCTTTATGATGACGCATGTCCGCTTTTAATTTATCAATCCACGCAGGCACAAATGCTTTTGCCCGTTTACTTTCAAAAACAATTGTTCCACAATCATTCATTTGTAGATTTCGGACTTTGTGCAAAATATCGGCTCCGTTAGCACCTTTTAAAATTTCGGTTATTTCGTCAAAAGGGAAAGTTTGAATTAATAATTTTTCTAACTCCAGTTCCATCACCTCTCCTTGAACCTGCATTGACCCTTGTTCCATTTTCCGCTGCATGTTCTCCAACTGTTGCTTCAAGCCACTGATAAGATGCTCACTTTCCTGCGACTTTAAGAAGTTAGCATCCTGCTCAGTTTTGCGGACTTTTTCTTCAATTACTTTACGTTCTTTCGCAAGCGTACGTTCAACTTGCAGTTCCAGTGCTTCGCGCTCTTCAGTGATCTGTCGTTGTTGCTTTAACAATTCCAGTTCGCGGGTTTGCATCAATTTGGCAGCGTCTTTCCTCTCCTGATTTTCCTTTTTCAGAGCTTCCAGTTCAGCACCGGTTTTTTCAGAAACTTCTTTTTCTATTTTGATTCGCTGTAAATCTTCCGCTTTTCTTAATTTTTCTGAAATAATACGGTCTTGTCTTTCTTTTTCGTCGGCCAAAGCATTTTCTTTTTCCTGAAAATTTTTCTCTTTTGCATCAAACTGCTGCTCCAATTCATGCTTTCTTTTCAGAAAATCAGCATTGAAATTTTTCTCTAAATTTTCTTTGATAGCCTCTTCAACATCTAATGGAGTTTGGCAGGTTGGACAAATGATTGTGTTTTTCATAAAACAAAGGTGCCCATCATGTGTGCAGTATATGTGCACACATTATAAATAGTTATTACGCATGCTTTCCACCTTAATTTTGAGTTCATTTACAAGGCTTTCTGGCGAAATAATTGTCAACCCATCTCCATATGACAGAAGCTTTGCAATCAGTTCATAATTCACAATTACATTAATTTCAATCAAAACACCCGTATCGGTGTGATTTGGCGGCATTTGTGAACCATGTATAGGCTTGGTTTTAACGTAGGGCCAAAGGGCGTCAGAAACGAGTATGGTGATTTTTTCAACCGGTTTAGTTTTATTGATGGTTACGCCAACGATGTCATCGAAATATTCGTTGAAATCAATGCCCTTATTTTCCTTGAATTTTATGGCAAGTTCAGTTAAGTGTGTGATTCTATCGAGTGCGAGATTTGTTATTTGATTCGACTGCTCGTTCAAACCGAAAACAAACCATCTTAAATTGTACTGTTTTAGATAATACGGATGGATCTGGTATAAAACGGATGATTCTCCTTTAAAGGCTGTGTAATTAATTGCCAATGCCCGATGGTTGTATATGGCATTGAAAAGTGGAGTTATCAATTCCAGGCCCTTTAAAAACTGATTTTGCTCAAAATCAATTATTTTTCCGATGTCTTGTTTACTTATACTTTGAAGTCGATTAGAAATTTCATCAATCCATTCAAATTGTGGCAACCCTTTAAAGCGAGATAGCGTCAATAAAACTTCATTAATCTGGGTAATCTCCACTTGGTTAAGCGGGCTTTTGTTAATGGAATAGTTTCTGTCGACATATCGGTGAAAAACCTTTTTCATGTCTTTGATCCGATCAAGTTCTACATGCCAACCTTGGCTGCTTTCCATAAACTTAATATCTTCGTAAACCTGCCTTTTCTTTACGCCTTCTGATTTTCCGGTAAATTCATAGATAGCGACGTTACAGGCTTCCACAAGATCTTCAATGAAATATTTACGCCCAAAATTACTGAAACATTTATCTAAGGCTATATAGCGAATTTGGGCGTGTTTGTTTGTAGACATAACTTATTTAAATAAAGATCCTTAAAATGGTCATTGATAATGCTCACAAATTTACCAGACTTAATTGTAAATCATTTTAAGTGGGTAGGCCATAGCAGGGATGTAATGAGCGACAGCGAATTTCATCCCTGCTTGTGCGGCGGCGAGGCTGACGGCGGAATGGAGCCAGCGCGATAGCGTATGGTGCAATGAAGCCACCTGCCGCGGCCGCTTGGCCTCAATTGGCATTAAATATTCTTTCAAACAACAATGATAGCTCTTCTTTCACCTGACTATAAGGCGGCAATTGCTCATGTGGTATTTGATGAGCCAGGCTATTTTTCCAGGCCCCTGTAAGTTTTTTATCTACATCATCATTTAAAAATTGGTCTATTCCGGTAAATTCCAAGTTTTTAAATTCCATTTTTTTGTGAAACGCTTTTACTATTATCGGCCATTCAATAGCTGTAAGCTTATGGGATAGATACCATATATCAAAATAATCCCTCGGCGCAGAATAAGAGCGCTGTATTAACGCCCTCAATTTCTCCGACATTACCTCTTGCAAATCATAACAGGGGATAGTTTGATCTGCTAAGGCCAGTTTATCAGAATACGCATGTGTTATGGGGCATAAACTAACCGGGAATAACATTTTTTCATAAAGGATGATCTCTATTTTTACGCTTGTTGCCCATCTTTCCTGTGGAGGTGGTGCCTGGTTCTTTAAATGATCTGCTCCCCAAAATTTAATGATTGCTGCATAGCCGGTAGGCATGTCCTTATGCTTCAATTCTTTTATAGAATCAATAAATAAAGGAATTTCTGTCCGTTGTGTTATCAGTTCGATTATTTCCTGTAATAATTCGCGGTTTAATACAAAGTCAGGGTTTACAGAGGTAAAGTCCAGGTCTTCTGAAAATCGGTAGTCAGGTATGTAGCACTTTTTCAAACAGGTGCCACCTTTAAATACAAGACTATCCCGGCACAATGGGATAGAGAATATGGCATCAATGAAATGGCCTAATACCCAATCCTTATCTACCGTACTACGGGACACGTTTTCTTGCAGCGCAATTTTCTCTATTTCCTTCTTTAGTATCATTAATATTGTTTGTCTGAAAGGTTAAGCAATTCATCTTTGCTGATATTCAGCCTTAACTTCCAAGCTGCTATAAATTCACCTTTCTCTGTTCCCTGCGGATCAAAAAGGTTATATTTTCTATTTATCTGCGCTTTTGCAAAATCAATAAATTTATCCATTGATGGCTTTTCAAATAACTCTACCAAAAATCCTATTCTTTTAGTAGCAGCAGTATTGCCAACTTTTCGGCAATAATTGATCATCTTATCAGCAGTAATTTCTGCCTGGGATAAAGCCCTTATTAGTTCAGCATAACCGCCAGAATATTGTGGTTGATCAAAACAGTCTATAATAGTCTTTTCAATATCTGTTATAGGATATTTTGTATTACCATATCCATTGTACACAATACCAGTACGCTTACCAGGGTTTATAGTGACAAATTTATAAGGGGTTCCTAAAAGGACATTATCGGTTTTCCTCTGCGTGGTCTGAATAAATATTGTATTAGAAAATTGCTCGGTTAACCCATGTAGATTTAAAGCCGACCAATAAGCCACTGCGCTATTTTTTACCACAAACGTGCCGATTACGTTTTCATCACGGAAATTAACCTTGCAAAACTTCCCGCGCTCTATCCGGGAAAGCAGCTCTTTATGGACCAAATTTTCAAGGACTTCGTTGAGGTTATCAAACTTTCTATTGATTTGGTTCTCAATTTCATCAAATTTAAACAGCTCAATTTCATAATCATCCAGCAACTTCATAAATTCAAGTTGTTGCTGTGTTAAGTTGGATGATATGTAAACACTATGTGCCATATTACTTCGAGTGTCATTATAAGACCTAAAAAATGGGTCTTATCGTTACATTAAAAGTAAATATAGGTAGTTATTTCTAATAAACAATACCTATTTAGAGATTGATCCACAAACAAGCAGCCGCTTAACGACTGCTTGTTTACGTACTGATTTATTTGATAAGTTTATTCAACAACAAATAAACCATAATTAAAAAAACAAAACCCAACACGCCCCATACCATTATTTTGTAATATTCGGGGCTTCTCATTTGCTCCGGGAATATTTGAAACCTTATTTGCTTAGTAACCGGCTTAGGCCCTTTTTCAATAGTTTGATTGATGGTAAACAAACTACTGGCTAATGTTTGATTAACCATCGAAAGATCTGGCTTTGGTGCCTGCACCTGTATATTGCTAAATTTAGCTTCAAAACTATTAATCAATCTTTCAGTCTGCTTTTTACCAGTCTCTATAATCCTGTCTTTTTCATCAAGCTTTTCTTTTTGCATACTCATAAAGTCCTGCATTTGCTTATTGTGCAAAAAGACCTCTTTAAGCATTTCTGTTAGCGTTATATCATACATTGGTGTTTCTTCCTGTGTCTTCATATTGAAATTCCTTTCGAATAGTTAAGTTTTTGTTCCTGTTCTTTAGTTAATTCTTGCTGTTGTTTTTGTTCTTGTAGCCGTTGCTGCTGTATTTGCTGTTGTTTTAATAACTGTTCCTGTTTAAGCTTTTTTTCAATATCCATCAAAGCATAACCAACCTGACTGCCTTTGAAACGGACTTGCTGCTTATCTATAAATGCAATACCTCGCCCAAGCTCTACGGCATAACCTTGCTTTTCCATGTACTTTTTTAATGCTGGTAAATCTTTACATTGTTTAATAGCCTGTAATAAATGATTTTTTAAAGCCTCCTTCCGCTGATCAACCCTCTTCTCTTGTGATACTCTTTGTTCGGGTCTTAAAAATTTATTGGGACTTAATACTTTGGTGAGTTTATATTCCAGTTCCATCTTTCGGCAGTACTCTGCCATGCGTTTATAGCTATTGCTGTCAGTGGCTGTTTTGCCATCGTAACCGATACGGTTGGCCACAATATGAAGGTGCTGATGTTGCCTGTCACTATGCTCAATCACTACGTACTGGTTATTATGAAACATAAACTCTTTGGCCAGCTTTTCAGCCATGTCAACTTTGTCCTGGGGATTTAATTTGCCCGCATCACCGTGGGCAAAGCTGATCGCTAAATGGAATACTGGCTTACTGACATTTGAGTTAAGCTTACTCACTTCAATAAAATCACGGACCAGTTGCCGCTTATCACCAAAACATTGGTTGTAGGCAATCACTTCTGCTTGTTTCTTTTCCATCTCGTGTAACTGCATCGCCTTAGTTTGTTGCAAACGACCTTCGAAAAGATAATTCAGACACCCCCGAAAACTTTTACCAGTTCCTATTTTACCAATCATGATATAGAGTTTTTAATGTCCTTAACCAATGTTTGCAGGCTCCTGATCTCTTGGTTAAGCAAGGCTCTTTCCATACCGTTGAGATCATTTCCCTGGTTATGCTTTTTAGCAAGCTGGTTTATATTGGCAGCTATATGATTCAAGGTTCCTGTCAATTGCAACACTGACCTCGGTAGCGTTCGTACCCTGATCACCGCCCGATTGTGCAAACCAAGATCACGGAGAAATACAGATACTGTTTTCCCAACATTCCGGGCATTTGCCTGGATAATCTTTTTCTCTAAAAGGTTGCACATAACACTTAGGGCTTCACTTTTTTTATGCGGCACCTTAGGGCGTCCCCCCTTGTTGATTCTTCCTTTTTTTTCCTCACCAACCGCCTTACCTGTCTTTTTGATTAAGCCTTTCATAAGATTAAATTCTTTAAAATACCCCCCGAATGCGATAGCATGAGTGGGGGCCAGCAAGTTTCGGCAGGGCCGAAACATAGCTGGCTCCACTTTGGGGCTAATGCCCCTCGTGTTAGCCGAATACTTCGTATCCGGGACTTGCGACTTTTCCATTTGGTTTGATTTTAGATTTCGGGCTTTAGCTCGAAATGCTTATTTGCTTAATAAGTTTTTGGGCTTTTTCGAGAGCCAGTAAACTGCTGTACCGCCTCTTCTCTGATTTCGTCCGCTGTCTTCTTCCGGCCAGACTTAATCCATTCCGTCAATTCGGATCGATAGAAATACAGCCGCTTGCCGCGCTTATTCACGGGGATTTCTTTACGGCATACTTTGCTGTAAATTGTGGGTACGGAGAGATTTAGAAATTTGGCAGCGTTAGAAATGGTCAGGAGTTCTTCGTGTCCGGGTGGCTGCTCATGCTGATGAAGTAAAAGCTGTTCAATGCTTTCAAGCTTATCCTGAAGTTTGCTTACCGCTTGCGGTAATTGGTCAAATGTTAGTGTTTCCATTGCGCATTATTTGTTTAATGCTGCAATTGTAGTGGCTTGTTTTGCTGGGTTACAAGAGGGTAAACTGTAACCTCACTGCAACCCACTCATTTCTTTGTTATCTTTTGTTACGAGGCGTAGGTAGGATATAAAATTTATCCTCCTTTTGTTCAATTTTAAGGATAGGGGATTTGCAGGGTCGGGTTTTGGTAGACATTAGACCGTTGAGATAGCCCTCCGTTAATTCCCTTGCTTCGGCTTGATTAGAAAGATAATTAAATTTTGGAGCGATCCATCGCTCCAAGTCTGCCATCTGGCAACCTACGATAAGCCGGGCATCAAATAACTGTTTGAATGCATCGGCCAGCTGATTGCCAAAACCACGGAAAACCAACGGCCTCTCCGGTGCCTCATCTGATAATAACAGTCTTTCAAGTTTGGAGTGATCTGCAGAAACAAAATACTCTCTTAATAAGTCGAGCAGTTGCGAGGCTATGCCTGGTTTGAAAGTCGGGTAGCGATCTATTGATTTAGTGGGTGGTTCATTTTCAAACACCGCTTCCTGTACTTTACTTATTTCTGTCGGCTCATCAGCCTGAATGGCCTCCTGCTTTTTAGCATGAAGTGATTTTTGAAAGTCTTCAAATGAAAGATGTTCTTTGATCGAGTTTTCAGCATCATAGATTAGTTCCATCAGAAACTTCTCACGTAACTTAACAGAATCGCCCAGGTCCTCCGCAAATTTGGAGGTCACTTCAATATCAGCGCCGTCAGACTGAAGGTTATTCACGATAAACAAATAATCCAAGCGGACAGAAAAAATAAAAGAGCGATCATAAATCAGCTTCATTTCCGAATAGTGCTGATTATAATTACCCCAAAACTCTTTAAACCGGCTACGAACTTTAGACAATTCAGCCAACTGAAGTTTAATGCGCTCTTTATCTAACGTAATTAAATCAATAAAAGCCATATCCTTTAATACCCTTAGTTCGCTCCTGTAGGAAAAGGAATCATAGTATTGAGTTTGGTAGGTTAAATCATAGGCTTTAACGTGCTCCTTTTCATTCGTACCCGATTCCATTTGAATATCATCTTCGACAATACGCAAGTCAAAAGTTTGGATGCGGGTAAGAAATTCTTGTAGGTGCTGCATATTCATTATTTAAAATGAATGCTTAAATTTAACAACAGTGCGAATATTAAGATTAAACCCAGAACTCTTATTGTCGTTGGCGTAAAAGCTTCATATATGTTTGCGTACTATCTCTGCCTTCCCAAGCCGCTTTAATATGATCAGAAAGTTCTGGAATGTCAGTTTCAATAGATGATTTCCACAAAACAGGGTTATATTCAAAATAACGCATCATATTATCAACATCAAAAATGCTACCAGTTCCCTTAGCTTTAATAATCACAACAGGTTTATCAAGAGCCATTCTCATTCCTAATTCGAAAAGAACATTCGGATTATGATCGGTCAAATCAGCTACTACCAAATCAGCATTTAATAATTCATTTATTATTGTAGAATGAATAATGTCACTACCTTTAATATTTGCGGTATAGGCTTCAAAGCCAGCTTTTTCAACTGCTGGGGTTATCAAACTCTGTAAAACCTCTTTAAAAAAGCCTAATGGCCTATCCGGGTTTTTTTCACTAAAAGGGATAGCTACAAATATACGCTTTAACCCTTTTTTAGACCCTCTGCTTGAAGATGTATGGGATACTACCTCGACATCTTCTAATAAGATTGACCTATCATCTGAATTGGTTTGATAGTCTATATCATTTACTTTGTTTATATGAAGATCTGAACAATTTTGATTGAACAACTCAGCAAATTCTTTGTGGAAAGATGGATTTAATTTGAATTTATGCTCAAGGGTATTGCCCAAATAAGTCATCTCCGGTAAAACAGATCCCTTATAATGTTCTAAAACTTTTTTAAAAAGAGGAACTTGCAAAAAAGCTTCAATTTTTTTTTCTCTTTCTATTTCAGGTGTATCAGCATAAATAATTTCTTTCCCCAAAGGTTCGATATTAATTGTTTCTGAATGTCTCGTTCCTGACGTTATTCCAAACTCTCTAGAAGATGCAGCATAGTAAACAAAATCATTATTTGTGATAGCGAATCCTATCGCTTTCCCAACTTCTTTTGGGCTCCATGGATTTCCACCATTAAGTTCTCTTATTTTCCTACCTATAATTAAACATTTCTCCAAAGTGATTCTTGGATATGGCCTTATTTCTCGCTTAATTTCAGGTTTACTCGTTGGAGTTTTAGCTGCAGATTCATTTTTTGCCATTTATTTTAATCTTATGTTTTACTATATATTATAGAATCAATAATATTTAAGACCTTGGCCAATTGCTAATTATCCAATCTGCAATTTTCTTGTGTGTACGTTGGTTATGCGGTACATCATATCGAATCATTTTCTCTATTTTTTGGTATGTTTCCAACGTTGGCGCCCCCGACACATGTTTATCAGCAAAATGGTTAATAAAATATAGGATTTCATAGCCTTCGGTTCTGTTTAATTCAGACCAATCAGTTCCTTTCGTGTAGTAAGGATTATCATGGTCGGCTTTTGCCACCCATTTATAATACTTCCCATCGTCATAAAGCATTTGTGATTTTAAATAGCTCATAATAAGTAAACAAGGTTTAAGATTTTATAAAGATACTAACTTATTAATAATTATTTAATGATTATTAGGCAGCAATAGTTACCGCAAATGCTCTGCTTATGATGCTGTAAACGATCAATGATGACCGAAACTCGAACCTTCCTTTATGCATTTTTTTGATTACTATTTCCCTTTACTAAGCTTTCTTTCAGAAAACCCAAGTGAAACAAAAAAGAGAATGCAAAAATTACATAAGTTATAGTAAATTAGAGCATTGGAACTACTCAAGCTATTACCATGATTAATAAAGTGCCTGTAAAAAAATTAATTGAATTCAGAAGATTATCTGAAAGAAGGCGCTCGACTTTTGCAAATAGCCTCAAAACTCCAAAAATGCCTAAGTCTGATGACAGTAGTGGAGGAGATTACTGGAAAAGAAGCACAAGTGGATTAAGTAATGCTTTTAAGTATAATGATAACAAACTAATCCAAGAAAAGATAGACTCCGTGTCAAGTGTTTATGAGTCGGCAAGAAAAGAAAGTACGAAAAGAATGTACAAACGGAACCTTGAAATACTGCACAGTTATACAACCTTCGATTTCTCAATTTGGCGCCCCCCAACAGATTTGCGATTTCTTACTAAATCAAAATTAATGTTAACTATAAAAGATATACCTATACAGGTTCTTCCACATCATATTTTTTCCTATGAAGATAAAGGAAAGTCAAGCATAGGAGGTATTTGGTTTGTTGTTTGGTTAGATGGTTTCAAACCAGGCGATTTGGGAATTTATTCTGAGTCTTTATTCCGATACTTAACACTTATCTATTCAAAAAAATATAATGTAGATCCTAATTACTGTTTGACCGTCGATGCTTCTAGTAAAGATGTGGTGAGCTATACTCAGGTTTTAAAAGGTAAAATTCCTTCATTGCTTGAAAATACCGTTGATACACTTAACAAATTTTTAATTTGATATCTAAAGCTTAAGCACATGACAAATTACGATTTAACTAAACTTAATTTAACAATAGGAGATTATATTCATATTATGAATGAGAGTGGAGAAATGTTTTACGGAAATTATTTAGGTAATTTCGACGGCATGAATGGAACATTTAGTTTTGCCAATCACTCAAATGGTCAAACTCAAACTATAGTAATTAACAAACTTCAAAGATTAGGTATATCATAACATATGCCTTTTGCTGTTTGATTCTTTTTACGTCAATAATGTCTGTACCTTTTGAATGGTGAAGACGGAGTAAATTAAGTCTATGACAAATCTACGCCGCCCGAAAACACACATTCAATATTGAAATATTTTAATTCAGATCAGGGATGTTTTTTATTAAGCGATCGAGATTCAGCTAACTAATCTTCTCCATCTTTTTACATTGGTTCTAAATCGACTATCATGGCTTTATTGGTCCAAAAAAGATCATAAAGTGCTCATGAGCTCTCGTACAGAAAATCATGCATGATTATAAAAACTTCAAAATTGTGTGAGAAATGTGTGAGAAACAAAAAACCCCACTCGCCAGAGTGGGGTTAAATCATTGATTTTGAGGCTCCTGAGCCTGGACTCGAACCAGGGACCCTCTGATTAACAGTCAGATGCTCTAACCGGCTGAGCTACTCAGGAATCTAATCCGGTTGGGGATTGCAAAAGTATAATTTTCATTGATATTTCACAATTTTATTCAACTTGTTATTAACATAACATTACCCATGTTAAAAATTGAGGCATAAACCACTGAAAGCGTGCAGGCTTGGGGAATTAAAAAAGCCACACATGTCTGTGTAGCTTTTCGAAACGCTCAATACAATGGGTAGTTTCATCGCCAAATACAGGTTATTTCTTAACCAAGCTTTTTCCGCAACCATTTACGAACCGGCTCATCGTACCATTTCAAAGTGATATACGCCAGGATTATTGCCCCTATCAAAATAGCTAAGGCATAAGGCCAGGCCTGTACTATGGTTACGCCTTTATGATTGCTGATCCATGCTACATAAAAATAAACCAGCGGATAATGTACCAGGTAAAGCGGATAGGATATATCACCCAGGAATTTGCATATCCTGTTTTCTTTTTGAGTTTGTATTACGCCGCTGGCACCAAGGTAAACGATAAGCGGGAAAACAATAATAATGCAAACTGATTCATAGATCCCGTTCATCCAAAGATGGTTGGCGCCGCCGATGCGCGGCATGTATAGTACGATAGCCACCAACAAACTACACCACAAAAATGCATTTTTAATACGGGTAGGTTTTACCACGCGTGAAAGCAACAGGCCGGCAAAGAAAGGGTATATTGTACGGGTTAATCCTACGCGTACCTGTTCTGCATTTAAAGTCCAACCACCGCTAACATCTCCATTAGTTATAGCCATATGCGCCAGTGCTACAGCTGCAATGCAAACTAATACAGTTAATGTAGTTTTTGAAAACTTTCTGATCCAAACCGCATAAAGAATATTGGCGACGTACTCAAAAAATAACGACCAACCTACACTGTTCATAGGGTGCATCTCTTCCCAGCCACGTATATCAAGCGATAAAGGCACCGGCAGTATGGTATAACCAATCAGCATTACCAGCAGCATTTTCCACACAGGTACAGTATGGATTAGCGGCCATATAGCAGAGTCGGTAAAATAGAATCCGATAGCACCCAGTGTCATCCCCAAAACCACCATTGGCTGCAGGCGCTCGATACGGCGTTTAAAGAAACTGCCCACTGTCATTTTATCCCAGCGATCGTCATAAGCGTAGCCTATTACAAAACCTGATAGCAGGAAAAAGAAATCGACAGCCAGGTAGCCGTGGTTAACGATGATATCCAGGTGACTGGTTCCCAGTGGTTCGGTTAGGTGAAAGGTAACTACGATAATGGCTGCAACTCCGCGTAAGCCATCCAATATCGGGTAATGCGGTTTAGTACTTAAGTTGTTATTATTCATTTTACAGGATAAAAGAATAGGGCGCTGATATTATAAGAGCCACATACAGTCCTGTCAATCTTAACAGAAAAGCAGTATGTGACTCTTAAATATTTACCCGGGAAGTTACTTTGCTTTTAATTTATCAGCCAGCATTTTCATATAAAAGCCGCCTACTACACTTCTTGCTTTGAAGTTTTCCCTTATGCCTGTATTTGAATCGTAAAAATCATTGAGCGGCACGCGTGACTGGGTTTCCAAAGCGTGGATATAAAGCGGCTTGATCAGGGCTTCGAACTGATCTTTTTGAGGGGCAAAAGTTGCTGTCCAGGCTATCCAATCGTTCTTGGTATATGCTTTACGGCTATCCAGCGGAATACCGAACTTATTTATTTTAGTAAGGTAATACCGGGTTTCGGTATCATAAACTTTCTGCGGAAATAAATGCAGTCCCAGTACCTTGTCCCAAACCAGGTTATATTTCTGGCTCCAGGTATCTTTGCTGTCGAAGGTGAGCGCATAGTGATCGCCTGCATCAGCCATCTTTATCCACTCAGGTACCATGCCTTCGGCTATGGCGCGATATTTTTTAGCAGTTTCCGTTTCACCTAATGTTTCGGCCATTTGTGCGTAACAAGCTATCGCAACAATGGCTTTTACCGATAAGTTGGCGTTACGGGCCAAATGTCCGGCAAAATCATCTGTACACAACTGGGTTTTGGGATCCAAGCCTTCTTTGGCAAGGTAATCAACCCAGGTAGTTAACGTTTGCCAGTGTTTTTTTGCGTAGCCGGCATTACCTTCCGCTTTAGCAATAGCAGCACAAAGGATGATCATGTTACCAGATTCCTCTACCGGCATTGGCTCGCCGTAAGTTTGCCCGTTGGCCTTTGGATAAGTGCCCAGATCGTGCGCAGCCCATGGATGCGGATATTTGCCTGTTTCACTGAAATGAAATATCCCGTTTAACATGCCCTGTACCAATTCCGGGTTATAGATAAGGTATAACGGGGCAGATGGGTAAGTGACATCAACGGTATTGATAAAGCCGCCGCTATTGTTTTCTTTGGATAACCATAAGGTTTCACCTGCAGGGCTTTTTACCAGCGCATGTGCAGCAATGCTTTGACGATAGGCCAATACGCACAAATGGGCATATTCTCTTCCTCCCGAGCGTAGGGCGTCCGCATAAACCTCTTTATCAAAGGTATTACACTTTTGCATAACCGAAGGATATTCATTCAAGGCATCGGTCAATTCGCCTTCAATGGTAGCTTTACCTGAGTTGTTCCACCATGGCCTCAAATTGGTATTGAAATACTGCACAGAAACCCCTTCGTCATAACCCAACTCAACAAAACGCTCAACAGCAGTTTTGCCAATAGTTCCGAAAGGAACAATGGTATTTAATGAAAGTGAATGGCCTTTAGTTTCGGTTGATAAAACAGATCCCTTCCTGAATGCGTCGGCGGCTTCGTTGCCTTTGGTAATAAACTGAACTGCGCCTGCAGTTTTTGGCGCAGCTACATAAAAATATCCCCAGTCTATACGCATGTCGTCGCCGCCCTTTTGAAGAACGGGCTGCTCAACAGTGCCTATTTTCAAGACTGAAAGCTTCGCAGTAGCATATTTCTGCGCACTAACCGCCTGTGTTGGCTGATAGACTGCGATATCAGATGACGCGCCAAGAAAAACTTTTACAGCGTGGTTTTTCCCATCGTTTGCATTCACTTTATATGCAACGTAAGAAACCGGACGGGATAATAAATTCAGGTCATTCAACAACAGAGGTGAAGTAAAGGTTAGCTGAAGATCTACTTTTCCGGCGGCGAAATTGTAAACGGTTTGCGTTGCTTTAACTTCTACATTTTTCTGTTCGGCCAGTGATATTTGGGCGGCATTGTCTTTCAATTTATCAACAAGGCCAAAATCTAAAAAGCGGCCACCTGCCGAATTAGCGAGATGGATGGCAATCACGTTCTGCCCTGCTTTAAGTGCGCTTTTATTGACTGGAAAATATTGAAAACTACTTGTCCAGCCCTTCTTTTCGTAAATCCTGGTGCCATTCAGAAACACCTCAACATTATCGTCATGGTTCAGTTTCAGAAAAAGCTCATTAATGGCAGAAACCGAGTTAAGATTAAAAGTCCGCCTTACCCAAATGTCGTCCGATTTCCATAGCGTTTTTACACTCTTCTCATCGTCGCCAATCGGTGCCTGTCCCAACTTCCAGCCGGTAGTACCATATTTTAACGAGGTCCAGTCGCCCTCTGGTTTATTTTCTGTATAACTAACGTTATAAGTCGCTTCATCAGAGGCGTTTAATATTGTTTTATAATTGGTTTGCTCTTTTCCCAGGAAACGATAAATCTTCCCATCCACATTAATCAGCCCCAATAGTGAGTGTTCGGCCCCTGTCCAATGTGTTGTGGTAGAGTTGTTCAGCTGATCGGTGTTTGACCAGATGCTAAAGTAGGTGTTGTGGGTGATGAGCGGATACGCAGGTGCTTTTCTTTCCTGCGCATGCACTGTACCGGCAAGACATGCATAGGCCAGCACGACCAATGACTTAAGTCGGTTAGATTGGTTCATGGATAGTATATAATTGATATTTTATTCAAATCGTAAAAGTAGGTAAAAGCATTGCCCGGATATCTTCATATTGTATCAAAGTGGGCGCATATTGTCTCATTTTCGCATGTTTTACTCAAAACCCGGGGGAGTTTACCGGATTACAGCAAAAAGCTATGTGCATCAATTGGCAAGATAATAAGCTTTGGAATTAACGGTTTCCCATTCATTTATAGTAAGGCATTCTATAATTTTGACTTCAGCCTGCTTAAACCTTCTTGTGTAATATTCAAATAATTAGCCACCAATCTGTTGGGTAAACGTTTTATGATCTCAGGGTTTTCTTTAAGCAGTAGTAAATAGCGCTCGGTAGCGTCGTTGGTAATGAAACTCATTAACCGGTTGGTATTTATCACGTAGGCATATTCCAGTTGATGGCGATAGAACTTTTCCCATGCGGGCAATGTTTCTACCAGGTGGTAAAAATCCTTCCTGTCCATATAAAGTAGCTCTGAATCCATTACAGCTTCAATATATTCATTCGAAGGGTTTTCGGTAATAAACGACACCATCGACGATGATGCATCATTTTCAAATATGATCCTCCGGGTAACTTCCGTACCAACGTCCTTTATAAAATAAATCCGTAAGCAACCCTTCACAACAAAATACATCCTGTTTGACAAACCGCCTTCGTGTAATAAAATTTCTTTCTTTTTAACCGTACGCGATTTAAAATATGAAAGGATCAACTGCAAATCTTCATCACTCATTTTAACCTTTTTCAGGATGTATTTGGCCAATGCTTCTTTCATAAATATGCAATAGAATTTATTACCTGATAAAATTATGCGTTTTGCTTAAAGAATTTGGGGTAAATTAACAACGCGGCAAACAATGCAATAAATGCGTTTATCAAAAATACTTTATCAAAGCCATATGTTATTGATTGTGGCGAACCGCCCATTTTTGAAGTACCCGACACGCCCGACAAAACAGCGAATATAACCCCAATAACTGTTGTGCCGGTTATTTGCCCTAAAATCCGCGACAGCGACAGAAAGCCGCTGAGCAGCCCGCGCTGATCTGGCCGAGCTACTTCCATAACAACGGTGTTGTTAGGCGTTTTAAAAAAGTTTAACCCCAGCGCAATTATTCCTATCCGCCAAAGGTAACCTGTAATATTTTGAGCCGGGGTAATTGTACTCATACAAAAACATCCAATTGCTATGGTAAGTACAGCATAAAACATCACATTTTTTGCGCCATACTTATCTGCAATTTTACCTGCATAAATGCTTAGCGCAACAGTTAATAAAGGCCCGAAAGACATAATTAGACCAACTTGTACCAGGCTGTAATTGGCTGCCTTTGAAAGATAGAACGGCGGCAATATTACCGTGGTAATAATTACGGTGTAAACGAGTACCGTAGCAAGCAGATTTTTACTGATAAGCCTGTTTTTAAAAATAGCGACATTTATTAACGGATGGGTTATCCTTTTTTCTAATTCAATAAATGAAAATAAACCAACAACAGTAATTGCTAATAATATTAAAACTAAAGGGTTGCTAAAACCACTTTTTTCAATCATTGTCATACCGATACAGTAGCACGATAAGGTTACTGCCAATAAAACTATTCCAACCCAATCAATAGATATCGTTTTTTTAATGGCAGGGCTCAATATATACTTATAGCCCAATCCGTAAGCTACTATTCCAAACGGAACATTTACTAAAAACATAGACTGCCACCCAAAAGTAGAGAGCAATATGCCGCCAATGGTTGGCCCGCTTGCAATGCCCAGTGCGGTTATCGTTGATAAAATACCCATTATTTTGCCAAGCTGCTTTTTGGGCGTAAGCTCGGTTGCAATAGCCATACTTAAGGCCAATATTAAGGCTGCCCCCAAACCTTGTAAACCGCGAAATACGATAAATAACGTTGCGCTGTTTGATATGCCACAAAGCAGGGAAGCTATGGTAAATATTACAATACCCGCCAGGTACAATTTCTTTTTACCAACAATATCGCCAAGCCTGCCTACAGCGGTAATTAAAGCGGTAAGCACAAGCAGGTAGGCCAGTACAAACCACTGCGCCGCGGCAAAAGTTGTTTTTAGCGTTTTGATCATGGTTGGCAATCCTACGCTCACAATACTTGTGTCAAGGTTCATCATAAACAAGCTAATGGAAATACCGGCAATAGCAATGTTCAGGTTGGCTATATTGTGGGTAGGCTTTTCTTCAATATCGATGTTATGTAAGGTTTCTAATGTTTCTGTTTCCATGCTACAAAATTGAAAAGCAGAAAATGAATAAACATTGATGTGTGTTAAAAAATGGAAGAAGATGGAAGTTATTTTAAATCCTGCTGATTTGCTGATTTACGAGATGAAAAGAACAAGAATCTGTGTTATGATTGACCGACGTTGGCACGTATATTTCTCTCAACTTTTCAAGCCGGTCCTCTGGAATCGCTCTTTTGAGCAAAATAAAAGGTATAAAAAAAGCCTCACAGACATGTGAGGCTTTTGCTCCTGAGGCTGGGCTCGAACCAGCGACCCTCTGATTAACAGTCAGATGCTCTAACCGGCTGAGCTACTCAGGAATCTAATCCGGTTTGGAGTGGGGCAAAGGTAAAAACTCGTCGGATATTTCACAATTTTTATTCAAAAAAATTTCAAATATTTTTTAGCTGCTTTTTTACTTGCTGATTTCCTGCTATTTAAGATTCCATCACATACTATGGGTTCTTTAACAACTGGTAAATTTCTCCGCAGATATTGTTTTTTCCGTTGTCAAGTTTACAAAATCTGCCTGCATGATGTTTTCACTGATGAAAATTGGCGTTACAAATGGACACCGATGAATGATTATCCCTTAATTTTCGCAATATTTGCGGCGAAAAAATATAAATATCTTTACATGAGTTTGTTAGTTATTGGCACTGTGGCGTTTGATGCCATTGAAACCCCTTTTGGTAAAACCGATAAAATAGTAGGCGGCTCTGCAACTTTTGCAAGCTTGGGCGCTTCTTACTTTTATGATAAAATAAAAATTGTTGCTGTTGTTGGCGATGATTTCCCGCAGCACGAAATTGAGGACCTGCAAAATCACAACGTTAACACCGAAGGCCTGCAGATAAAACAGGGCGAAAAATCATTTTTCTGGAGCGGTCGTTACCATAATGACATGAATAGTCGCGATACCCTGGTTACCGAGCTCAATGTTTTGGAAGCTTTCGATCCAATCATCCCCGACAGCTACCAGGATTGCGAATACCTGATGCTGGGTAACCTATCGCCGCAGGTACAGCAAACGGTGATCAACCGCCTTAAAAACCGTCCAAAGCTTATTGTAATGGACACCATGAACTTTTGGATGGACATTGCCCTTGATGAATTACTAAAAACCATACAAATGGTTGATGTTTTAACCATCAATGATGCCGAGGCACGTCAGCTATCAGGTGAATTTTCATTGGTTAAGGCTGCCCGTAAAATATTAACCATGGGCCCTAAATACCTCATCATTAAAAAAGGCGAGCATGGCGCATTGTTGTTCCATGAAAATCAGATCTTCAGCGCCCCTGCCCTTCCATTGGCCGAAGTATTTGACCCAACAGGTGCCGGTGATACTTTTGCTGGTGGCTTTATTGGTTATATGGCCAAAGTGGGTACCGTTAACTTCAACAATATGAAAAACGCCATCATTTTTGGTTCGGCACTGGCCTCATTCTGCGTTGAAAAATTTGGCTCAGAAAGGTTAAGAAACCTGAGCGAAGAAGAAATTGCAGCTCGTATCCAGGAGTTTGTTGGCCTGGCTAAATTTGAATTGTAACACCCCACCTAAATCCTCCCCCAAGGGAGGACTTTAAAAAAACAAGCCCCGCTTAGCTATCTATGCGGGGCTTAATTTTCCTACTCTTTTAAACTTTTCAAATACTGTTTCTGTATGCGGGGCGTCAGCAAGTTCATCTGTAAGGTCCTGGCCCGCCCAGTGTTCATAGTGTTTACCATTACGCCATAGGCGGCTTTCGGTTACATCATAAATATCGCCTTTGTAAGCCACCCAGGTCTGGGGCTTATCCTGGCCGTTACGTAAGGCCAGTTGTGATTTAGTGTATGTTGGCAGCTCGCTCATCAGCTTAATTTCCGCTGTTTAAAATATTCAAAAAAACCAATATTCATCAGCAATAAAGCCATCAGGTAAAAATGATCCTCAAACGGGATAGTACCCACCCGTTTCCCAAGGTTTTCGGCATTGTTATACAACACAATCGGCACCGACGTTAATATGCCATTTACAATATAAAACGGCAAAAGTGCTACAACATAGGCCAGGTAATACCGGTTAAGCCAATCGGCTTTAAAAACGTATTGAATCAGTAAAACCAATACCAGCAATAATCCAAAAGTAACCGTGGTGTAAAGCCGGTCATGATAAAATATCAGCATTAAAATAGCCAGTAATATCATCAGGCTGCTTATAATACTTGTAAGCCTGTATGGCATCAGCCATTTTACATAATAATTAAGGCAGGCATAAATGAATATACAGGAAAAAGGCACCGTTAAAAAGAACAGGATTTCCTCTAAGGGCAAACCAAAAAACTTAATGCCGATAATGTATGCCGGATTAAACGACCAAACGCCGTGGATGGTGAAAAGCACATCCCAAAACAAAAAAAACAGACCAGTAACAGTCATGCCCGGCCATATAAATTTCCAGTTTTTGTGAAATTGTACCCTTTTATCAAACGAAAGCACAACGGGAAAAAATACCGTTAGCAGGTTGATCAGCAAATAGGTGTATCTCACGTAAGTTCGGTTAAATGTTTATTAAGGATTTGGTTTTGTGCCGGCGTGCACCTTTTGGAGTGGATCAGGAATTTGATAATTGCTATGGTCAGTTCCTTATCGGCCGAGCCGTAGTTTTTTTTATCCAGTTGCGCTATAATATCTTCGCTATCGGCTGCCAGATCTTTATTAAAGCCTAAAATAGCGGGTACGTTATGTTCGATAGAAAAGCGCATGAACCGGATCTCGATATTATGCGGATCGGCCATTACTGCCTGTTTAAATACCTTCTCTGATCTGTTAAGATACTTTATTTTAGAATAGGGGTTCCAGGCATGTTTAGCTTTTAAGGCCAGTAACGCACCCACAAAGCCGTTCACAATGCCACTTTTTTCTTTAATATGATCAAGGCTATTATACAATGAGTCGGTTAGCTGGCTTTTATCAATGGCAATAACCATTTGTTTACGTAACACTTTAAGATTAGGCTCTTCCGCTTTAACTGATTGCACAACGAATACCAGCGCCCAAATATTGGCTATAAAAAATATCTTTCTGAACATTAAATAGCATTTAATTTTTGCTGCAGCACAGCTTTGACATATAAACTCATTTTGCGCGCATCCGATACCCTGATGCGTTTTTGCAATATGACGCTGGCAGGCGTATAACTTATTTTCTTAAACAACTGCAGGTAGTAAATATAAGCAATATAAACTCCAAGCCGGGTGCCTACCGGTAAACGCTTAATACCTTCCAGTGCCTGGTCAAAGTCGTGTTTAATTTCGGCTTCAATGGCCAATTTATCCTGTTCGGTAAAATTATTGAAATCAATCCCCGGAAAATAGGTACGACCGCGTTCGGTATAATCGGCCTTAACATCGCGCAAAAAATTCACTTTCTGAAAGGCTGCACCCAGGCTCCTTGCATTGGGAATAAGCGACTGATACAAAGCATCATTGCTGGTAAATATCCTTAAACACATCAGCCCGATAACCTCTGCCGAACCGTAGATGTATTTTTGATAGGTATCCTTATCGTATGCTTTATTATCCAGATCCATCGCCATCGACCTCAGGAAAGCCCGGATCAATTCATGATCGATATGATACTGATTTACAATCTGCTGAAAAGAATGAATAACCGGGTTAGTGCTTATCCCCTCTTTAATAGCACGAAAAGTTTCATCGCTAAACCTTTCAATCAACTGCTGCTGATCATAATTATGAAAAGTATCCACAATTTCATCGGCATAACGCACAAAACCATAAATGGCATAAATTGGGTACCGGAACCTTTTATCGAAGGTTTTAATACCGAGACTGAATGAAGTGCTGTATTTTTTGGTTATCAGTTTACTGCATTCAAAACATGCTTCATCGTACAGGTTCATCATCGGCCTTTGCGTGGTCATTTGTTCAAAAGTACAAATTCGAAGCCGGATTGTTTTTTAATGAGCCTAAAACAATTTGCTTACCTTGGGCTTCACATTAAACATGAGCAGCAGCAAGCATATTATTGTTATTGGTTCGGGCTTTGCAGGTTTATCAGCGGCCTGTGTTTTGGCTAAAGAAGGATACAAAGTTACCATATTGGAGAAAAACGATCAGCCCGGCGGGCGCGCCCGGCTTTGGGAGCAGGACGGCTTCCGGTTTGACATGGGGCCAAGCTGGTATTGGATGCCCGATGTGTTTGAAAATTTCTTCGCGTTGTTTGGTAAAAAAACTGCCGATTATTATCAACTTAAAAGACTTGATCCCGGCTATCGCATTTATTACAGCCAAAACGAAATATTGGATGTGCCCGCAGATATGACTCAACTCGAAGCCCTGTTTGAGCAAACGGAACCCGGCAGCAGCAAAGCATTAAAAGAATTCTTAGCTCAGGCCGAGTATAAATATAAAGTTGGTATGGGCGAATACGTTTTCCGCCCCTCCCACTCCATTACCGAGTTTATTGATTTCAATCTCATCAAGAAAAGCTTCAGTATTCAACTGCTTACCAGCATGAGCAGTCATGTACGCAAGCATTTTAAAAACCCTAAACTGGTTAAGTTACTTGAGTTTCCGGTGTTGTTTTTAGGCGCTACGCCGCAAAACACCCCTGCCATGTACAGCATGATGAACTATGCCGATCTTTCGCTGGGAACCTGGTATCCCATGGGAGGCATGAATGAGATTGTAAAAGCGATGGTAAACATGGCTACCGAACTCGGGGTTGAGATTAAATTGGATACTGAGGTTATAAAGATCAATGTAAAAGATAAACAGGTTGATACTATACAAACCAATAAAGGCGCATTTACTGCCGATATGGTAATTGCCGGGGCAGATTATGAACATGTTGACCAGCATTTAATTGATGCGCCTAATCGTAATTACACAAGCAAATATTGGGATAGCCGGACCATGTCGCCATCGAGCTTGCTTTTTTATATCGGCACCAATAAAAAAGTACCCGGCATACAGCATCATAATTTATTTTTTGATGAAGATTTTGAGCTGCATGCCAAAGAAATTTACACTTCACCGCAATGGCCAACCAATCCATTATTTTACGTTTGCTGCGCTTCAAAAACAGACAGCACCGTAGCGCTAGAGGTCGGTGAGAACTTGTTTTTCCTGATGCCGATAGCCCCGGGATTAAATGATGATGAAACCATCCGCGAAAAATATTTCAACCTGATGATGGACAGGTTTACCCACATTACCGGGCAGGACATCCGCGATTCGATAATAGTGAAACGGAGCTATGCGCTCAATGACTTCAAGGCCGACTACCACTCTTTTAAAGGCAACGCTTACGGATTAGCCAACACACTTGCACAAACCGCTTTTTTTAAACCCGCTATGCGGGCAAAACATGTAGATAATTTGCTGTATACCGGTCAGCTCACAGTGCCGGGGCCGGGCGTGCCGCCGGCTATTATATCCGGGCAGGTGGTGGCTTCGGAAGCAGTGAAAATATTATCAAAATAAGGCTTTACTTCCACTCTTTAAAAAAACATGTCATTGCGAGTAACCACCAGGAAAGCCCTGGAAAAAATTGTGATGATGTGTAAAATATGTTTTAGAGATAGTGCGCTGGGTTGCGTTAGGAATGGGAGCAGATACCGGCCTGTGGCTAAGGCCCGTGTAGTATGAGCGTACAGCCCGGGCCGCAGGCAACGCCCATGTTATAAAACCGATCAAAAAAAACAATCCTAATAATCAAAAACTTAAGATTACATCATTATAAGGTACGAAGCAATCTCATAGCTATATGCATTGGCTACGAGATTGCCACGCTGCGCTCGCAATGACATGATTTTTGGGAACCATTTTCTTTACAAACAAAAAACCCGCCTCATGGGGCGGGTTTCCTATTATATGTATATGATGGAGTTTAATTGAACATTAATTCTCGGCATAAACGGGTTTGGCGATTCCGTTATCGTATGCTTTAAGGTTTTTCTTTAGCAGCTTGCGTGCTACGTGAATACGGGTTTTTACAGTACCGATCGGGATATCCAGGTGATCGGCAATTTCATGGTATTTATGACCTTCAAAGTACATGGTGAAGGGTACATAATAATCTTCGGGCAGCCTGTCTAAAGCTTTTTTAATATCATCCATTACAAATTTAGCTTCGCCCTGGTTTTTGGTTGAACTAAATACCAGGTTAGGTGATGATATTTCATCACTTTTAGTAACGAAGGTGCTCATTTTAACAAAACGGCGATAGTTGTTGATGAACGTATTTTTCATGATGGTATATAACCATCCTTTTAAATTGGTGCCTTCCTTAAACTTGTTGTAATAAGTTATGGCCTTCAACATTGTATCCTGGACAAGGTCGTTAGCATCGTCTGCGTCATGCGTGAAATGTAAAGCGTATGATCTTAAAGAAGTCGCCTGACGTAGTACAAGGGTGTTAAACTCAATCTTTGTCATTTTGTTAAAGTTTTGTGTTAACAATTAGACAAGCATGATGCCACTAACCTAAAGTGTGTAGTAAAAACTCCACATTTAAACATCAGTATTAAAATTCAACAACAGTGTATTTTTTACACTCTAATTACAATTACTATACTGAAAAACAGAAAGTTACACAATAACCAGACAAGAAAACAAACTTATTTATCGACCATTTGTAACAGGAATGTTATTTAGAACAAATTTTATTTAAAATGAAAATTCACTTTAAATAAACTTATTTAACTAATAATATTAACCTCCCGTTGTAGTGTAACGCCAAATTTAGTGTACACACTGTCTATGATTTGCGACGAAAAATCATACACTTCCTGTCCGGTAGCCCCTCCGTGGTTCACCAATACGAGGGCCTGGTTCTTCCATGTTCCCGTATGACCAACGGTTTTTCCCTTCCAGCCGCATTGTTCAATAAGCCAGCCGGCAGCCAGTTTTACGCCACCATCGGCAGCAGGATAATTCACCACATCCGGGAATTTAGCCAGAACTGCTGCAAATTCTTCGGCACCGATCACCGGGTTTTTGAAAAAACTGCCGGCATTACCGATGGTTGATGGGTCGGGCAGTTTAGATACCCGGATATGTGCCACCACTTGTGATACATCTTTTATAGTAGGGTTTACAATCCCCCTGTTTTGCAGCTCCTGTCCTATTGCACCATATTGGGTGTTAATATTAGGAGTGAGCGATAAATGGAATTTTACCGATACTATAATATATAGTCCTTTCAGCTCTGCTTTGAACACACTTTCGCGGTAGCCGAATTTACAATCTTCTTTGCTGAATGATTTGAAAGTACCTGTCGCTATTTCAAAAGCGCGACAGCTATGAAACACATCTTTCAGTTCCACGCCATAGGCACCTATATTTTGAATAGGCGAAGCACCTACCGAACCCGGAATGAGGCTCAGGTTTTCGATACCGGCATAACCATGGTCAACACAATAGTTTACCAGGCCATTCCATACCTCACCGCCCCTAACTTCCACATAAACATCATCATGACTGATGCGGTGCTCGATACCCCGGATATTCATACGGATCACCAGCCCGTCAAAATCATTAACCATTAACATATTGCTGCCGCCGCCAAGTACCAGTCGCTCCGTTTGCTGCCATTGCGGGTCGGCAAACAGTTCTGTTAGTTCATCTTCATGGGCTATTTCTACAAAGTAGCGGGCGTGGGTATCAATACCGAAAGTGTTAAAGTTTTTGAGGGATACGTTTTCCTGTATTTGCAGCATGGTTCTGATTTCGGATTTGGGATGTTCGATTTTGGAATTTTTGATTTCCAAAGCTCTTCAGCGCAAAAGTAACTAAAAGATGGGTATTGTTTTGATTTGGGATTTTGTCTGAACTCGAATTTATAGAATTAAGGAATTAACAGAATGCTGAGCAAATTCGAAAAATCCTCAAAATTCGTTTAATTCGAGTTCAGACAAAATTTAACCACTCACCTAATCAACGCAATCAACCACTCACCCCTTCCGATGGTTAAAAAATGTTAAATATTTTTCAAACCCCTTGCAAATACGAAAATCATCGTAGATATTTGTACGAAGAAATTCGTAATAGAGAAACAGATGGAAATTAAACCAACAGAAAGCGAACTTGAAATTTTACAGGTGATCTGGAAAAAGGGCCAGTGCACCGTACGTGAAGTTCACGAGGAGCTTGCTAAAAACAAGGATGCCGGTTACACCACTACTTTAAAACTCATGCAAATTATGCATGATAAAGGAATGGTTGAGCGCGACACCACTTCAAAAACACATTTATACAAAGCTTTATTCACAATGGAGCAGGCACAAAGCAACGCTCTGGATAAAATCTTGTCTACTGTATTTAAAGGCTCCACTTCCGACTTGGTGATCCAGGCGCTTGGCCAGCACCGCGCATCAAAAGACGAGATTGACGCTATTAAAAATTTTTTGAATCAATTTGATCAGGACAAAAAATAAACGTGATGGAAAATTTATTCTATAATATAAGCCAGGTGTTGGGCGTAACTATTCTGCAATCGTTGTGGCAGGGTTTGTTAGTATGGTTTGCCTTAAGGTTAGTGTTTATTTGCAGGCCGCAATTATCGGCCATAAAAAAGCACAATTGGGCCATGGGTGCTCTGCTTACCATCAGCGCCTGGTTTATATACACGTTTATCCATCAGTTCAGGCTGCACGAGTGGATCAATTATACATCCGCAAACGCGCCATCTTTATTACCACGTTTCTACCTGCCGCTGCATGAAGTAGCTGCCAAACCGCAAAGCAATTATTACGAATACGTTATAAAAGGTTATCTGCCTTATATATCGGCCCTTTACTTTGTTGGTTTGGTATTTAACCTGCTTAAAGTAAGCTTAAGCTGGCAAAAGATCAGCCTGATAAAACGTACCATGGTACCTGCCGACAGGCTGCAGGACTTTGCCGATGAGCTTTGCCAAAAGCTGGGCATTAAAAAAAGTGTGTGGGTAAACTTTAGCCGTATGGTTGATGCCCCTTGCATGATTGGCTTTTTAAGCCCTATAATCTTGCTACCGATAACCCTTACTACATACTTATCGGCTACCGAGGTTGAAGCCATTTTACTGCACGAGCTATCGCACATTAAACGCAACGACTACCTGCTGAACCTGATGCAGCAATTTATTTCCATACTGTTATTCTTTAATCCCTTTGCCCAATTAATTAACCGCATTATTAACCAGGAGCGCGAAAACAGCTGCGATGATCTGGTTGTGGCAACAACGCAACAACCGTTGATCTATGCGCATGCGCTTCTTAAACTGGAGCAAACCAGGCAACAGCATTTACAGCTGGCCCTGGCTGCTAACGGCAAAAAATATCATTTATTAAACAGAATTGAACGCATCATGAAAACCAAGAAACCTATAGGCAATATCCGCCACCTGCTTGTGGCCATTGCCATAATGACTGCCGGCGTTAGCAGCATTGCCTGGCTAAACCCCACCATAAAAGATGGCAAGCTAACGGTTAAAAAAGTTACTGCACCTGCCGCCTTACACGCCATATTTATAGAAGACACTACGCACAAGGTCAAAGCGAAAAAAGCCGTAACTTATAAAAAGAAGACAGCAGCTGAAATTGTAAAAGCAAAACAACGTCATGATTCTTTTAACTACGATGGCTTTAACGATGCCGAATTAGAGAAGCTAAGCGCCGAAGTAAGCAAACAAGGCGAGCTGATTGGCAAATACTACGCCAGCGACTCGTTTAAAAAGCAACAGGAAATGATTGAAGCCAAAAGCAAGGCTTTGCAGGCTTATTATAATACTGATGCCATGGAGAAAATGAAACTCGAAATGGAAAAAATGGGCGAAGATTTCCAGAAGGAATATGGCGAAACGTCTGAAAGCAAAAAAACCAGCGAACAGATGGGCGAGATCGGCCGCAAGATCGGTGCTTATTACAGCAGCCCCGACTTTAAAAAAATGAACTCGGAACTGGAGAAAAAGTATGGCATCCCACATAACCGCGGTTATAACGGTTATAACGACGACAGGGACCCTAATTATAAAAAATACCAGGACGAACTGCAAAGTAAAATCCCTGCCGACGTAAAAGAGCAAACAGAACTGTTGAAAACCCTGGGCCAAAAAATCCGTAGTCGTTATGATTCACCTGAGTTTGTTGCCAAAAGGGATCGCATGCAGGCCATGGGCGATAGCCTGAGATTGGCTTATGATAATCCTGATATCAAGAAGCTACAGGAAGATATGAAAAATATAGGCAGGCAAATGCGCGTTTACCAGGACAGTCCCGAAATAAGAGCAGCCCAACAACGTCTTAAAGAAGCCAGCAAAAAACTGCAGGACTATATGAAAAGCCCGGCCTTTAAACAAAAAATGAAACTGTACCGCGATAAAATGGATAAAGACTTTGATTATAAGTTTGACAACGACAAGCTGGAGGATATAAAACCCGATACCGCTGACTAAATAAATTAGCAAAAAGCATTAAAAATATTTTTTAAAGAACCTTAATTTGTAATTTAGTGTCCTCAATAAAATGAGGACACTTTTTTTATGCTTCAAAAGCTAACCATTAATAACTATGCGCTTATCGACAACCTGGAGATAGGTTTTGATAGCGGTCTGAACATATTAACCGGCGAAACCGGTGCCGGAAAGTCGATCATATTGGGCGCGCTGTCACTCATTTTAGGTCAGCGGGCCGAAAGCAAATATTTTTTCAACCAGCAAAAAAAATGCGTTATCGAAGGCACATTCAAGATCAGTGGCTTTCATTTAGCCGATTTTTTTGAAGATAACGACCTGGATTACGAAACGGAGACTGTATTGCGCCGTGAGATCTCAGCCGATGGCAAGTCCCGCGCTTTTGTGAACGATACCCCGGTTAACCTTACTGCGTTGAAACAGCTGGGCGAAAAGCTAATCGATATCCATTCACAGCATGCCACACTTGAGATAAACGACCCGGAGTTTCAGTTGTTAGTGGTTGATTCGGTTGCCCGTCATTCAGATTTGCTGTTTGATTATCAAACCAAATTCCGCGCTTATAAAAAGTCATTAAGCAAGCTTAACCAACTGATTGCCGAAAACGACAAAGCCAAAGCCGATCTGGATTATTTCAAGTTTCAGTTTGATGAGTTGGATAAAGGCGCATTGGTAGCCGATGAACAGGAATTACTTGAGCAGGAATTAAACACGCTCAACAATGCCGAAGAAATTAAACGCGCCCTCCTAAACGCCAACTATCTGTTACAAGATGGCGAAGCAGCAGCACTGCTTCAACTCAAAGAGGCAGGACAGGCTTTAGGCACAATAGAAAAATACAACCCTGCCCTTGCTGAGTTGCACCAGCGCATCAGCAGTGCTATAATTGAACTCAAGGACGTTGCCGCCGAAATAGACGCAGTTGAACAACATACGTTTGTTGATGAGGCCCGCGCCGAGGAAGTGAACAATCGCCTCAGCATGATCTATAACCTGCAAAAAAAGCATCGGGTAAGCACTATTGCCGAGCTATTGCAGATCCAGGAAGAATTATCAGACAAAGTGCAGCAAGCCCTCTTTGGCGATGAAGCCATCGAGAAACTACAAAAACAGATTGCTGCAGATAAAGCTGAACTGGAAAAATTGGCAGCAGAGCTATCGGCCAATCGACAAAAAGCTATCCCGGATATTGAGAAACAGGTGCTGGCTACATTGGCCGAAATGGGCATGGGTAATTCGAGCTTGAAGATTGAACAACATTCAACCTCCCCCCGTCCGCCGGCTGGCGGAGGTGCTGATAGTCCTAAATCCATGCTTACGGCTACCGGGATTGATAACATTAAGTTTCTGTTTTCGGCCAATAAGGGGCATGCTTTGGCAGAGATGAGCAAGGTGGCTTCGGGCGGTGAGCTTTCGAGGTTAATGCTGAGCATCAAATCTATTGTGGCACAATACACAGCGTTGCCTACTATTATTTTTGATGAGATCGATACAGGTGTATCGGGCGAGGTGGCTAACAAGGTTGGGCAAATTATGGAGCGTTTAGCCCAAAACCTGCAGGTAATTACCATTACCCACTTACCGCAAATAGCCAGCAAGGGCCAAAGCCATTATTTTGTTTATAAGGATGACAGCGAGGCCGCTACATTTACCCGCATCAAGCAACTGAGCAATGACGAACGCGTACTGGAAATTGCAAAAATGCTAAGTGGGGATAAACCCGGTGAAAGTGCATTGCAGAATGCAAGAGAGTTGCTTAGCGTATAGTTACTCTAAACATACAACCTAAACCAATATGAAATTATTTTTTTGCCTGATATTACTGCTATCAGTATCGAGGTTATTTGCGCAACAAACCGAAAATGATTCGATTGTTCGGCGTGACACTATTAATATACATGGTTATGTTTATGATGAAGCGGGTAAGCCTGTAAAATATATTGAGCTGCGTTCATCCCAAAAATACATTGATTTCGATTTTCTTAATATCAGTACCCGAACAGATACATCAGGGCACTTTATACTTAATGGAGTAAAATTCAACGATACCTTAACGATTGAAAAAAATGTATTATATGTTCCCAAGCCGGTTTACAATAAAGGTAGTCGTTTCTTAATGATTTACTTGCCATTTGCCTCAATAAAGGATGCCAATGAGAAGGGGCAAGCGATCATAAGTGCAAAACGAACACACGCTAAGGTTACACCTTCATTCATCCGTAGCTATAAGGAAAATGTCGGATGCTTTTTTGGCGAACTACATGAGGCTCCCAGGTATAAAGAGGGTAATGACAGATTAATCCAATTGATAAATGAACAAATGCACTACCCTGCCAAAGCCATTAATAATAATATAGAAGGCACCGTACAAGTTTCATTTAAAGTCGAAAAAAATGGTGCTGTTTATGATTTTAAAGTTTTAAAAGGTATAGGTTACGGTTGCGAAGAAGAGCTCATAAATACGATAAAACGTTTAGGTGGTTGGATTCCCGGTATTGAAAATGGAAGGCTTTTAGTGATGGAACAAACTGTTTCGGTTGAATTTATACTAACTGATAAATAATTATAACTTTGCTTCAATTATAAAAACTTAACAAATGGCTTATAATTTATTAAAAGGCAAAAAAGGCATCATATTCGGTGCACTAAATGAGCAATCAATAGCCTGGAAAGTGGCACAACGCGCTGTACAGGAAGGTGCTGAAATTGTATTATCAAATGCCCCTATTGCTTTACGCATGGGCGAACTCAATAAGCTGGCCGAAGAATGTAACGCGCCGGTTATTGGTGCCGATGTTACCAATGGCGATGATATCAACAACCTGTTTACTAAAACACTTGAACACTTTGGCGGCAAGGTTGATTTTATCCTGCACTCGATAGGCATGAGCGTTAACGTGCGTAAAAACATCCCATACTACGAAAACAACTACGAATTTACCCACAAAGGGTTTGATATATCTGCACTAAGCCTTCACCGCATTTTGCAGGCGGCCATGAAACACGATGCCATTAACGAATGGGGATCGGTATTGGCATTAAGCTATATCGCAGCTCAACGTTATTTCCCTGGCTACAATGACATGGCCGATAACAAAGCAGTATTGGAAAGCATTGCCCGTAACTTTGGTTACGAGTATGGTATGGCTAAAAAAGTACGTGTTAACACCATTTCTCAGTCGCCAACCCGCACTACTGCAGGTTCAGGCGTAAAAGGCTTTGATGGCTTTATTGAATTTGCCGAAAAAATGAGCCCGCTGGGTAATGCTGATGCTGATCAGTGTGCTGATTACTGCGTAACCATGTTTAGCGATTTAACCAAAATGGTTACCATGCAAAACCTGTATCACGATGGTGGTTTCTCATTCACCGGCGTAACCCAGGCGGTTATTGACCAGATGGCTAAGTAATTACAATATCGCTATTAAATAAAAAAGGAGCTTTTGCCATGGCAAAAGCTCCTTTTTTATTTAATAAGGTAACTTACGGCACCAAAACTATTTTCAGCTTTAAAGGGCCAGGTTTATTTGCTGAAGTTGGCACACTTCCATCAGCATTTTGCGCATCAATGTATAGCGTCCCCTTACCATATACAAACCGATAGGTTATACCTCCATATACGTCAGGTAATTGCTCATATGTGCCATCCTCGTCCAGGTATACCAAAACAGCACCGTGACTATTATAATAATCAGTAATTTCAGGCACAGATAATGTCGTAGTATAACCAAAGATGTTATTCTTAGGATCAGTATCGAGCACGAAAGCCGGAGTGGTATCAAAAATAGTAGTAGCACTCGGAGCCGTGGTTACATACTCCTTTTTACACGATGTTGCGGCAAGTACAATAGTGCAGCAAATTAAAGTCAAGATTTTTTTCATAAAGTATTGCGTTAGTTATTATAACTGTATGAACAAATTTTTGTTCAAAGGTTTAAACGTTTTTTTATTTTTTTTATTTCTGATCTTTATTTCTGAAGATTTTTCACACTGCCATATTAACTAACTAAAATTATAGTTTATCTTTAACTATGCATAAGTCTTTGTTGTTTTTATTGTTACTAATACCCATAGGTGCTTGGGCCCAGGTAAAAATTACCGGGAAGGTAATTAACATGACGGATACCAAACCCGTACCCAATGCCAGCGTGTTTTTAAATAACGCCCAGGTAGGCAACAAAACAGCCGATGATGGCACGTTTACCCTAAGCAATGTGAAGCCCGGTAAATATGATTTCATTATATCTGTAGTGGGCTATGAAACTTATACTTACAGTTTACAGGCAGGCTACACCAATATCGATCTGGGTACCATCAGCATTATTCCTAAAACCTTTCAACTTAATGAAGTAAAGATCAGGCCCGACCCTAACCGTGAAAAATACTATGCCATTTTCAGGCGACAGTTTTTGGGAAGTTCTGAAAACGCTGCGCAGTGCAAAATATTAAATTCGGATGTATTGGATTTTGACTACGATGATACTACCCGGATCTTAAAGGCCACTTCTCATGATTTCATGGAGATTGAAAATAAAGCATTAGGTTATAGCATCAAGTATAAGCTGACTAACTTTAGTTTCAACCCCAGTATCCAGCTGCTCTACTATGAGGGCATTTCAACCTTTGAAGACCTGAAAGGCACCGAAAAACAAAAACGCAAATGGAACAAGCAACGGCAGTGGGCTTATCTTGGCTCACCCATGCATTTTTATAGGTCGGCCATCAAAGATAGCCTTACAAGCGAAAACTTTGTAGTAATGCGCCTGATCAGGAAGCCCAACCCCAACTATAAAGGCGGACCAAATAACAAATACCTGCAAAGTTTGGTCGATAAGCCTTTGGACAGGGCCGACTTTTTTAATCTTACCGACAAGGAAGGTTTATTTGCTATAGGATATACGGATTGCCTGTATGTAATGTATACCAAAAAGGCTCAGGATCCTTCTAACAACGTTTTTCAGGCATTCAATATGCCTAACAATGCTACAACCATTATTTCTTTTGATGAACCGCATGCTTTTTTTGACAATAACGGTATTATCGCCACTCCACATGCCATTATCTATGAAGGCGATTGGGGCATTAGCCGCGTTGCCGAAATGCTGCCGGTTGATTATGAACCGGTGGTGGAGAAGAAGTAAGGTCTGAACTCGAATTAAACGAATTAAGGGAATTAAGAGAATTTGCTTTGCATTCTACCCATTCATTTAATTCAAAAAATTCGAGTTCAGACAAACAAAAAGCCCCGTTCCAAAAGAAACGGGGCTTTAATATTAATTACAGTATTACAAAATTACTTTTGCTCTTCCTGCTCAGGTTTTTTGCTTTCGCCTTTTCTGTCGGTGATCTTGATCTCTTTGGTTTCGGTATCAAAATCAACTACCATCACATCACCTTCGGCTAATTCGCCTTTAAGGATCTCTTCGGCAATTGGATCTTCCAGGTATTTCTGGATGGCACGTTTAAGTGGCCTTGCACCAAACTGCGAATCATAACCTTTATCGGCAATGAAGTCTTTAGCTGCTTCGGTAAGCTCTATTTTGAAACCTAAGCCATTTACACGGCTAAACAGGGATGCAAGCTCGATATCGATGATCTTGAAGATTTCTTCTTTACCTAATGAGTTAAATACGATAACGTCATCAATACGGTTCAGGAACTCAGGTGCAAAAGCACGTTTCAGAGCATTCTCAATAACACCTCGCGAATGGCTTTCGGCCTGTAAAGTTTTAGCATTGGTGCTGAAACCTACACCCTGACCAAAATCTTTCAACTGGCGGGCACCGATGTTTGATGTCATGATGATGATGGTATTCCTGAAATCAACCTTACGGCCTAATGAATCGGTAAGCTGACCTTCGTCCAACACCTGTAACAGGATATTGAATACATCAGGGTGAGCTTTTTCGATCTCATCCAGTAATACTACAGCATATGGTTTACGGCGTACTTTTTCAGTTAATTGTCCGCCTTCTTCATAACCTACGTAGCCCGGAGGCGCACCAACTAAACGGGATACAGCGAATTTCTCCATGTACTCGCTCATGTCTATCTGGATCAGGGCATCCTCAGTATCAAACATAAAACGGGCAAGCTCTTTGGCAAGCTCAGTTTTACCAACACCTGTAGGGCCTAAGAAGATGAATGAACCAATTGGTTTTTTAGGGTCTTTCAAACCGGCACGGGTACGTTGTATAGCACGGGTTAGCTTTTTGATAGCTTCATCCTGACCGATGATCTTGCTGGCAACGGTATCGCTCATGTGCAACAGCTTTTGGCTGTCGGCCTGGCCTACACGTTGTACAGGGATGCCGGTCATCATTGATACTACTTCAGCAACATTATCTTCGGTTACAGTGTAACGTTTTGATTTTGTTTCGGCTTCCCAAACAGCTTTTGCCTGGTCAAGCTCCACTAACAAATTCTTTTCGGTATCACGTAACTGTGCAGCTTCTTCGTATTTCTGACTGCGAACAACTTTGTTTTTCTCAATCTTGATCTGTTCTATCTTTTGCTCAATATCCAAAATGTTTTGAGGCACGTGGATATTGGTTAAGTGAACACGTGAACCTGCTTCGTCAAGCGCGTCGATAGCCTTGTCCGGTAAAAACCTGTCGGTAATATAACGGGTGGTTAAGTTAACGCAAGCGTTGATTGCTTCAGGAGTATAAGTAACACCGTGGTGTTCTTCATATTTATCCTTAATGCGGTTCAGGATCTCAATAGTTTCTGACGGCGTAGCCGGCTCAACCATTACTTTTTGGAAACGACGGTCCAAAGCACCATCTTTTTCAATATACTGGCGGTATTCATCTAAAGTGGTTGCGCCAATGCATTGTATCTCTCCCCTCGCCAAAGCTGGTTTGAACATGTTCGATGCATCAAGCGAACCTGAAGCACCACCAGCGCCTACTATAGTATGGATCTCGTCAATAAATAAAATTACATCAGGTGATTTTTCCAGTTCGTTCATTACCGCCTTCATACGCTCTTCAAACTGGCCGCGGTATTTGGTACCGGCAACCAATGAGGCTAAATCAAGTGTAACAACACGCTTATTGAACAATACACGTGATACCTTGCGCTGAACAATGCGTAATGCAAGACCTTCGGCAATAGCCGATTTACCTACACCCGGCTCACCTATTAATATAGGGTTGTTCTTTTTACGGCGCGATAGAATTTGTGATACCCTTTCGATCTCTTTTTCACGACCAACAATAGGATCAAGCTTACCATCTTCGGCGGCGCGGGTTAAATCGCGGCCAAAGTTATCAAGCACCGGTGTTTTTGATTTAATGTCAGATACTTTTTTAGGCTGACTAAATGACTCTTCTTCTTTAAAGTCATCGTCGCCACCTGTAGGTGATCCCGGCATTTCGTCGGTAACATCGTTTTTATGCGATTCAACTTCACCTTTAAATACTTCGTAGTTTACGTTAAACTGTACAAGTATTTGTGAGGCAATATTGTCCTCGTCGCGAAGGATAGACAGCAGCAGGTGCTCTGTACCAATCACATCACTTTTAAATATTTTGGCTTCCAGATAAGTTATCTTCAATACCTTTTCGGCCTGTTTTGTTAACGGGATGCTGCCGATATGTACGTTTGTTCCTATAGTTCCCTTTACTGCATCCTCAACGGCGCGGCGAAGTTTTGCGGTATCAACGTTCAATCCCTTCAGCAATTTAATTGCTACACCATCCCCATCGCGGATAAGCCCAAGCAAAAGATGTTCAGTACCTATATAGTCATGCCCAAGACGTAATGCCTCTTCCCTGCTATATTGAATAACATCTTTTACCCTCGGCGAAAATTTAGCTTCCATATATACCTTTCTAATTATTGAACGCCCTAATGTATAAATTATGTTTTTACAAATTACGACGCCTGTTTTACTTTCATCAACAATATTGCCAACATTTAAAGCTTTGCAGAAACAGACATTGTTATGATACGCAATGTATCAAAGATTGGTGCCAATCAACAGTTTTTATCCGAAAAGCCCACTGCTAAGTGTTTTTTTTACAATATACGAACGAAACTTACCTGTTTGATATAAATATCCTAAAAAAGTTTAAACAAATTTCAAATATTTAATAACATTTCCACCTTTTAAGGCATTTCGTCATAAACATGACAATTAGGCATTAGCCTGTAATTATCGTCATACAACTATATACGGCAAAGGTATTGCGATGGTTGTGTATCTTCGTTTTAGGTTCAATTAAATTTAAATTAACATTATAACTCAAAAATCAGCTTAAAATTACTACTCCTAATCAATTAATCTGCGGCTTCCTTTTCAGCTATTTTAGCCATATTTGAATTTCTATTTATCGATCAATTATAATGGCAGACGAAAAGATAATTTTTTCAATGGCAGGGGTTAGCAAAGTTTATCCCCCGCAAAAAACAGTATTAAAAAACATATACCTGTCGTTTTTTTACGGCGCTAAAATCGGCGTTATCGGCTTAAATGGTTCCGGTAAATCGTCGTTGCTGAAGATCATTGCGGGTATTGATAAAACCAATATAGGCGAGGTTGTTTTTTCGCCGGGCTATACCGTAGGCTACCTGAGCCAGGAACCCGAACTTGATCCTGAAAAAACAGTACGGGAAATAGTTGAAGAAGGTGTTGCCGAAACTACCGCCTTGTTAAAGGAGTACGAAGAGATCAACGAGAAATTCGGTCTCCCTGAATACTACGAGGATGCCGACGCCATGGAAAAACTCATGAACCGCCAGGGCGAATTGCAGGATAAAATTGATGCAGTAAATGCCTGGGAACTGGATAGCAAACTGGAACGCGCCATGGATGCCCTCCGTTGCCCTGAGCCAGATACCAAAATTTCAGTACTATCAGGAGGTGAACGCCGTCGTGTAGCTTTATGCCGCCTTTTATTAAAAGAACCGGATGTTTTATTGCTTGATGAGCCTACCAACCACCTGGATGCTGAATCTATTGATTGGCTGGAGCAACATTTACAACAATATAAAGGAACAGTTATAGCAGTAACACACGACAGGTATTTCCTCGACAACGTTGCCGGCTGGATCCTGGAGCTTGACCGTGGAGAAGGTATCCCATGGAAAGGAAATTATTCCTCATGGCTGGATCAAAAAGCCAAGCGTTTGGCACAGGAAGAAAAGAGCGAGAGCAAACGCCAGAAGACTTTGGAGCGCGAGCTGGAGTGGGTACGCATGGGCCCGAAAGGCCGCCACGCCAAATCAAAGGCCCGTTTAGGCAATTACGAAAAACTGGCATCCGAAGAAACCAAAGAACGCGAAGAAAAACTGGAGCTATTTATTCCGCCGGGCCCGCGTTTGGGTAACGTGGTAATCGAAGCCAACGGGGTAAGCAAATCATATGGCGATAAATTATTGTTCGATAACCTGAGCTTCTCCTTGCCTCCGGCCGGTATAGTTGGTATCATCGGCCCTAACGGTGCCGGTAAAACCACACTGTTCCGTTTAATTACCGGGCAGGATCAGCCGGATGCCGGTACTTTCCGTGTTGGTGAAACTGTAGCCCTCGGTTATGTTGACCAGATGCATGACGACCTTGACCCCAACAAATCTGTTTGGGAAAACGTAACCGGCGGTTTGGAAACTATCATGGTAGGTAACCGTCCGCTCAATTCAAGGGCATACGTATCCAAGTTTAACTTTAACGGTGCCGATCAGCAGAAAAAAGTGGGCGTACTATCGGGCGGTGAGCGTAACCGTGTTCACTTATCCATCACCCTCAAAAAAGGATCAAACGTATTGCTGCTGGATGAGCCTACCAACGATATCGACGTAAATACTTTGCGGGCACTGGAAGAGGCACTGGAAAACTTTGGCGGCTGCGCAGTAGTGATCAGTCACGACCGCTGGTTCCTTGACCGCATTTGTACCCACATCCTTGCCTTTGAAGGTAATTCGCAGGTTTACTTTTTTGAAGGGATCTATTCCGATTATGAAGAGAACCGGAAGAAACGTTTGGGTGATATAGCGCCGAAAAGGATCAAGTATAAAAAGCTAACGGCATAAGCCCCATCTAAATCTCCCCCTGCAGGGGAGATTTTTTTTATCCTAAAATGATCAGCATATGAGTCAATTAAATTTCTTGCTTCTGCCTGATGAAATCTTGGATAGACTTAATTCAATTATTCAAAAAAACGACGCTTTAGTTTTTTCAGGCCGTTTCTTCGAGCATGAACATCCTAAACCTTTCGAAATAAAAGAGGACACCTCACTTCCCGATGAGCTAACCCTTTGGCTAAATAACAGCAAGAAAATGCCTCGTGGTGAAATTATTACTGAAGGTCCCTTTAAAGGTAAATTTGCGTTCGACTATTACAAAGATCCCATTATACAATTTCACAATTGCGTAACTGCACAAACTACAATCCATTCGGGAAGAATTTTTTATAAATCAGGATGGATAGACGATGACGTACTCAGGTCAAAACATAAAAAATGGGCAGCAAAAACAACGAGGATCATTGATAGAAATCTTCAAAAGCTAAATAAGTTTTGGCGAATATCAACTGCAGTCGAAGAGTGGGTTAATGAAGGAGGTAGCTTAGAATTGGGTCCCGGTGGATTAATTGTAAATAAACAGAACTTCAACAAGTATCGTTAGAACGAGAACATACTTATTTCCTAATCTTAAATTATAACAAAAAATGCCACTCAATCTGCCGCGGGTTACACTGTGCTAAACCCGCGGCAGTGAAAAAAATGAAAGGGGCATTCTGCGTTGCAGAGTCCCATTTATACGATCGTGTAATGAGATCACTATTTTATCCCGTAATGATCATTCATCAATTTTTCAAACAAACCGCCCGGCAAAATCGCTTTTAGCGTAGGCACAATAGTTTGCCCAACCTGCCCTACCAAATAGCGGTGTTTCGGACTTGATGAACCTACTATCGAAACCAGCTTTTTAGCTAATGACTCCGGACTTGGGGCGATGCTTTCGTCTTTTTCCATAGCGGCAACGGCAGCATTATACTCGGTTTCCAGTTTATCGTTTTTGATAGGGAATTTCACTTTAGCTCGGTTCTGGCTAAAGTCTGATTTAAAGTCCCCTGGGTTAAGCAGGGTTACTTTAACGCCGGTATTGCGCAGCTCCATCCTTAGGCTTTGTGAATATCCTTCAATTGCGTACTTTGAAGCGCTGTACATGCCCTGGTATGGTAAACCGAATAAACCGGCTAATGAACTAATGTTTACGATAAGGCCTTGTCCTTTCTCAATCATTCCAGGCAATGCCGCAGAGCTAACACGGATCACACCAAAAAAGTTAACCTCAAACTGCTGCTTGGCACTTTCAACCGGCATGGCATAAGCTGGACCGGTTACACCGTTACCGGCATTGTTCACCAATACATCAATTTTACCTTCGGCTTTGATAATGGTATCAATAGCTGCCTTTACAGAAGCATCGTCGGTAACATCAAGTTGAACAGGTTTAAATGATACAGATTTCATACGGTCGAGGTTGCGCGATGAACCGTAAACCGTATGGCCTGCTGCCTGCAATGCACTGGCGCACGCTAAGCCAATACCAGAAGATGCTCCTGTTACTAATATTACCTTTTTCATTGTTGTAAGGGTGAGTTGTTTTGTTTGATTGTTTATTGGTTTGCTTGTGCCGTTTTTCGGCAGCGTAAAGATGTGAATTTATATCCCAGCAAAACAAGGGGATAGGTTAAAAATAATATTGGCTACATGAAAAATTCATGGTAGGACTACTAATTGCTGGCCTGTCAGTCTGAGCTTGTCGAAGACTCGCGCGCAGAGGCCCACCCACCATGCTTCGACAGGCTCAGCATGACACCCATTTTTAAATAATGCCTGCGACGAAGCATCTCTTTGTCTTACATGGCTGTTTTGCTTATTGAAGAAGATCCTTCGTTCCTACCCATGACATGTTAAAAAAGTGTGTTTCCCGTCAGCAGGAAAGCTTCGGGTGAAAACGGACAGAACAATGGTGGCCAGGAGCGAAGGACGGGGCATAGCAAGTTTTTGCAGCAGCGTTGGGAAAGCGCGCGCGAAGCGGGGCAAAATAATTGCAGCCCGTGGTTCTGACCGTTTTGCAGGGCAAAAGCCCGCGCGACGGGCAGCGGGATGGGCAGCGCAAAGAAGCCTCCCTGCTGACTTGATTTTTTGGGTACTTTTGTATCAAGACAAAAGTACCTGACCCCGCGCGGCCAAGAGCGCGACGATGCAAGTTTGATACCTCTAAACGCGTTAGCTGCCGATAGGGAATTGCTTCGTTCCTCGCAATGACGTGGTGGAGATGTCATTCCTCCTTCACAGATCTCGATTTTTTCCTACTCAGTATGACAAATCGCTTTACGCTTCCTTTATCCCCTCTTCACCCGGTGCATGAATTTCCTGCAGTGACAATGGGATTAACTTTTTAGTTTTCAAATATGTAACTCCAACAATAAGCATGGTCATACTACCACCAAAAATTACCGATGGAACAGTACCCAGCAGTTGCGCGGCAGTACCCGATTCAAAAGCACCGATTTCGTTTGATGAGCCGATAAACATCTGGTTAACCGCCGATACCCTGCCACGCATATGATCGGGCGTTAAAAGCTGCATCAGTGTACCGCGGATAATCACACTGATACTATCAAAGGCACCTTCGGTAAAAATGAATAGCAGCGACAAATAAAAATTAGTGGATAAACCAAAACATAAAATTGACAAGCCAAAGCCGGTTACGGCAATAAGCAGGTTACGCCACGGTTTTCCCATTGGCGAAAAACGCGTCATCACCAGCATGGTCAATACCGCACCTAATGATGACATGGCCCTCATGATGCCCAATCCCTCAGCACCTACCTTCAATATCTCGTTGGCAAAAACCGGCAGCAAAGCAACCGCACCACCAAAAAATACCGAAAACAGGTCGAGGCTCATGGCGCCTATCATCATCTTATTACTAAACACAAAATGGATCCCTTCCGAAAGGCTTTTCCAGATGCTTTCTTTAGGTACATATTGCGCAGGATATTTCCTGAGCATAAAAACCAGTACCAATGATACCAGCAGCAAAAACAGGATACAGCCAAAAACCGCGGTAATGCCTGTTAAACCGGGTACTATCTTATCGGCATAACCATAGAGCAAACCACCTGCAGCCGGGCCTAAAATAGATGCCACCTGCCAGCTGCTGCTGCTCCAGGTACTGCCATTAGGATATAATTCTTTAGGGATACTGTTGGCATAAATGGTAAACGTAGCCGGGCCATAAAAAGCGCGGGCCACACCATTACAAAATATCATGGAGTACATGATAGGCACTATCCAGGCCGCATCTATAATATTGCTCATGCTTTTGAGCGTAACGGTAAACATAACCAGCGATGTAAGCAATACGCCGCTAAATATCAGCAAAAGCATTTTTCGCTTTTCAGATTTATCGGCGATATACCCGCCGTACAAAGCAATACCAATAGCCGGAATAGCCTCGCACAAGCCAATGTAGCCAAGCGCTATTTTACTATGTGTAATGCTGTAAATATAAAAGCCGAGGACTACGGCCTGCATGGAATATGCAAAGGTGAAACAAAAACGCATGCCTATGTAAGATCTAAAATCTTTATAACGCAATGCTGCAAAGGAGTCTACTTTCTGGGGTTTACTATCGCCTTCTTCGGTCACGGGTGTAGTTTTTTATGATGTGTCGCAAAGGTAGATATTTTTTTGAACCTTGATTGGTAGGATTAGAGGATGACCATGAGATGAAGGCTGTCTGAACTCGAATTTGGGGAAATTATAGAATTAACAGAATGCCAATCAAATTCTATAAATTCCTTAATTCGTTTAATTCGAGTTCAGACAATATCATGTTCATCTTCTAATCCTAAAAATCAAGGTTCAGTTGCTTACAATCCGTGCTGATCTATCAAATAAATTAACGCCGCCATGCCAGCCGCACCAAGCTCAAGCTCGCGTTTGTTTACGTTTTCAAAAACGTCTTTGGCGGTATGGTGCAGATCGAAATAACGTTGTGAATCGGGGCGGAAACCGATCAGCACTACGCCAGGCAAAGCTTCTTTCATCGGTTCTATATCGGTACCGGCGCCGCCAATGGTCAACTTGTCAACATCATAAGGTTCCAGTATTGATTTAAAGTTATCGTTAACTTTTTTGATAAAATCTTTTGATACATCGGCAAAGCTGAAACCGCGGGGGGTAAAGCCGCCTTCGTCTGTTTCAATGGCTGCAATGTGTTGCTCTTTATTTTGGGCAGCCAATTCGGCATATTTTGTACCGCCTTTATGGCCGTTCTCTTCATTCATGAAAAGCACTGCTCGTACAGAATTTTTAGGCCTGTATCCTATGGTTTTAAAAATCCTCAAAACTTCAACCGACTGCATTACGCCGGTGCCATCGTCATGTGCGCCTTCGGCCAAATCCCATGAGTCCAGGTGCCCACCAACTGTAATAAACTTATTAGGATTCTCCGAGCCTGTTATCTCGCCAATAACGTTGTATGATTTTACATCGGGCAGGAGTTCGCAATTTTGTTTAAAGTAGAATTTGGCAGCCGGGAATTTCCTCAATTTAAGCATAGCGCTCAACTTATTGGCAGCTTTTGTAGATATCGCGGCGGCAGGTATGATTTTGCTGGCCGAAGTTGCAAGCGTAGCACCGGTATGCGGATAATCGTCAATAATTTCGGTAAGAGAGCGTACTATTGCACCTACAGCGCCAAGTTTAGCAGCAACAGCAGGACCCATAAAACGCTGGTCGCCTGCATTACCATAAGCAGCACCCGTTTCAATAAAACGGGGGTCAAAGGCGCGATTAAAGAACACTATCTTTCCTTTTACCACATTTTCGCCGAGGCCTTCAAGTTCCTTGATGCTTTTAACCTCTATAACATTAGCAGTAATACCCGATTTTGGTGTAGCTATACTCATACCCAAGGCAACAATCGGCACCGGAATACGGGTTTTGCCATCAATAATAGCCGCTTCTTCTTTTGCTCCGCGAACCCAATGCGGCACCATCACTTCCTGCAAATAAACCTTATCAAAGCCATAGCCGTCCATCAATTTTTTGCTCCAGTCAACAGCTTTTTGCGCATTAGCCGAACCGCTGATCCGCTGGCCTATATTTTTACACAGGTAATGCAGGTTATCATAACACTGGCCGTTTACCAATGCTTCGTCATACATTTTGCGAATAGTCAGAGAGTCTTGTGCTTTTACCTGCGAGCACAGTAACACGGCAGAAAATAAGAGGGTAAATTTCTTCATATATAAACAGTAAGATCAGTTTCAACAAATGTACTATTTGAGGGGCAAAGGCAGAAAGATGAAGTGCGTATAATTGAGAAAGGCGAGGGCATAAATAGCGTTTTATTAATATTTATCATCCTGAACGGGTAAAACCCTGCTGTTACTTAAAACAAAAAACATTCCGGGCGTAGGCTTGTCACCCTGAGTGTTTAAATCCGAACTCTGAAGGTGAAATGACACCTATTAAAGGGGGCTGTCACCCTGAGCTTGTCGAAGGGTCGCGCGCAGAGGCCCCACCCGCTATGCTTCGACAGGCTCAGCATGACCCATTTTTAATCATGTCATGGGTAGCTTGTCGAAGGGTCGCGCGCAAAGGCCCTGCCCACCATGCTTCGAGGGCCTCAGCATGACACCCTACTATGATCCTTACGATATCTTATCCCAGCTTAACCCGGCATTCTTTACTTCAAAGGCATGATGCAAAATCTGGTTTTCGGGATGAGCCAGTTGCGGGTCTTTTTCAAAGATGGTTTCAACGCATTTACGTACCTTAAAAAGCAGCTCCTGGTCGGTAGCCAGGTTAGCCAGCTTCAGATCAATCACACCGCTTTGTTGGGTGCCTTCAATATTGCCGGGGCCCCGCAATTGCAGATCGATCTCTGAAATTTCAAAACCGTTGTTGGTTTTCACCATGGTATCCAGGCGTATCTTGCCGTCGTTGCTTAGCTTATGGCTGCTCATTAAAATACAATAGGATTGCTCGGCGCCGCGCCCCACCCTACCCCTTAATTGATGCAGTTGCGACAGGCCAAAACGTTCCGCATTCTCAATGATCATCACCGAGGCATTGGGCACATTCACACCTACTTCTATCACAGTAGTAGCTACCATGATCTGTGTTTCGTGCTTGATGAAGCGCTGCATTTCAAAATCCTTGTCGGCAGGTTTCATTTTACCATGCACAATACTTAACTGATATTGAGGTTTTGGGAACTCGCGCGACATAGCTTCAATACCATCCTCAAGGTTTTTAAGGTCGAGTTTTTCACTTTCCTGTATCAGCGGATATACCACGTATACTTGCCTCCCCAACGCTATCTCTTGTTTCATAAAACCGAACATTCGCAAACGCTGGTTTTCATAAAAGTGAACAGTTTTAATAGGTTTACGTCCGGCCGGCAACTGGTCAATTACAGACACATCCAGGTCGCCATACAGTGTCATGGCCAGCGTACGGGGTATTGGAGTAGCCGTCATTACCAGGATATGCGGAGGGATAATATTTTTACGCCATAGTTTTGAACGTTGTTCAACACCAAAACGGTGTTGCTCATCAATCACCACAAAACCCAGGTTTTTAAACTGCACCTTATCCTCAATAAGCGCATGCGTGCCTACCAGTATTTTCAGATCGCCATCTTCAAGTTTCTGGTGTAAAACCTTGCGTTCCTTTTGTTTGGTTGAACCGGTTAATAAAGCTACCTCAATAAAATCATCGCCCACCAGGCCTTTAATGGTTTGATAATGCTGAGTGGCCAAAATCTCGGTAGGCGCCATAATACAGGTTTGAAAACCGTTATCAATAGCTATCAGCATGCTCATAAGCGCTACTACTGTTTTACCGCTGCCCACGTCACCCTGCAACAGGCGGTTCATTTGTATGCCGCGCTGGGTATCCTGCCGAATCTCCTTTAATACCCGCTTCTGCGGATCGGTAAGTGTAAAAGGCAGCTTGTTATGATAAAACTCATTGAAATAATGCCCCACCTTATCAAACACATTACCCTTAAACTTTTGCGTATGCAGCAGCTTATTTTTAAGCAACTTAAGCTGAAGAAAAAACAATTCTTCAAACTTCAGGCGGATCAATGCTTCGTTAAGCAACGTAGCATCGCCCGGAAAATGAATATTGCGGTAAGCATCTGCCCGGTTAAGCAGCTTAAACTGATTGATGATATATAAAGGCAGATTTTCGCGAATGTCCTTAGCGTGCAAATCAAGCAGCACCGCCGTAAGCTTTTGGATCCCTTTAGTGTCCAGCGAAAATTGCTTGAGCTTTTCTGTAGAGTTGTAAACAGGTTGTAAGGAAAGGTTGCCTTGCTTTTGTGCGCCGGGTACGTACAACTCCATTTCGGGATGCGCCATCTGCGGCATCATGTTAAAAAAGCCGGGCTTTCCAAACAATATATAAACCTTACCGGGGATAATGGTTTTCTCTATCCAGTTAATGCCCTTAAACCACACCAGTTCAATAATACCAGTATCATCTTTTGCTTTTACCACCAGGCGGCGGCTTTGCTTTTCGCCAACAACTTCTTTATTTATAATGCGCGCCAGCACCTGTACATAAGGTAGTTCTTCACGTATTTCCCTTACCTTGTAAAAACGGGTACGGTCAATATACCTGAACGGAAAATGGCGCAGCAGATCTTCAAAAGTGTGCAACTCAAGTTCCTTTTTCAAAACCTCGGCCCTCGACTGGCCTACACCTTTTAAATATACAAGTGGCGTCTGAAAAGGATTCATTGATTAAGAGTTGTCTGAATCAGAATTTACAGAATTTGAGGATTTACAGAATAATGTCTGAACTCGAATTAAACGAATTATAGGAATTTATGTAACTTGCTTAGCACTTTGCTGATTCTTAAATTCTAAAAATCGGGTTCATGTAAAAAAATTCATCGGGAAACTACCAACTGCCACTCTAAACTACCAACTTAATTGGGGCGTTGCCTTTGGCCGGGCTATCCACTCATACGCCTGCAGGCCTTAGGCTCAGGCCGGTATCCACTACTATTCCTAACGCATTTGTCTGAATCAGAATTTATTGAATTAAGAAATTAACAGAACGCTAAGCAAATTCAATAAATTCTTTAATTCAATAAATTCGAGTTCAGACAAAAATTGTCATAAAATTCGAAATCGAAAATCCGAATTCCAAAATCAAAATATTATTTAACCGCGATAACCGAAATCTCCACATTTACCCCTTTAGGTAAAGCAGACACCTGGATAGTTTCACGGGCCGGAAAATCGGCAGTAAAATAGGTGCCGTATACTTCATTAACCTGTACAAAGTTTTGCAGATCGGTTAAGAAGATACTTGTTTTTACTATGTTATCGAAACCTAAACCGGCTTCGGTTAAAATAGCTTTGATGTTTTCCATTACCTGTGTAGCCTCAGCTTTGATGTCGCTGCTAATAAGTTCGCCACTTAGCGGATCAATAGGGATCTGACCCGATACAAATAAAAAACCACCGGCTAAAGTAGCCTGGCTATATGGCCCTATTGGGGCAGGTGCATTGTTGGTATTGATGATTGTTTTCATTTTTTAAGTATAAATACCTGTACCAGTTTCCAGATGATCCCGGCCAGGAACATAATAATAGCCAGTGCATTTATAAAATGCATCACCCTCAAATTGAAATTATCGGGGCGGTTCGGATCTTTTTTCCTGAAGAAATACATTACACAAACTTACATAAAATTTTGTCGCCGTAAACCCGTACCTATTATATAAGGTGTAAGTATCAGGCACAAAACCTTATAAAACAAAGAAGGCTCCGGGTTATCCGGAGCCTTCGCAAATAATATTTAATCAGATATTATTTCTTTTTGAATTGAACACGACGGTTAAGTACGCGACCTTCTTCAGTTGAGTTGTCAGCAATTGGGTTAGTTTCACCGTAACCTTTTACTTTCACTTTCTTAGCATCAACACCAGAGTTAACTAAGTAAGTTTTTACTGAGTTAGCACGGTCTTTAGATAATGACAAGTTGTGAGCAGCAGTACCTTCAGATGAAGCGAAACCGTCAACTTCAACAGCTGAACCAGATGAACGTAAGTCAGCAGAAGTAGCATCTAACACTGGGTAAGATGAAGTACGCAATACTGAGCTATCAAATTCAAACTGGATGTTTGAGTAAGCAGCAGCTGGAGTTGGAGCAACAGTATCTTTAGGGAATACGATAACGCAACCAGAACCATCAACTACGCTACCTGCAGCAGTACCTGGGCATTTGTCAAACTGATCAGCAACACCGTCACCGTCAGAATCTTTTTTCAGGTCATTAACAGCAGTTTCAACGTTAGCAACACGGCCTTTTAAAGCTTCAACTTCCTGACGTAAAGCTGCATCATACAGTTCGTCATACATCATAGCTACCGGGTTAACCCACTCTAATACTGGTTTTGATTTTGAACCTAAAGTAAAGGCTAAACCAGCATAAGCATATGAGTAGTGATCTTTAGTTGGGTAAGATTTGTTGTAACCGTCAAAGTTATCAGCATCAACATAAGTTTGAGTATAACCCAAATCTAATGCTACTGCATCGCTTAAACGGAACTTAACACCAGCACCTACAGGAACAACAAACTCTTTTACGTAGTGGCTGCCATCAGATGTTGGGTTTTTGAAATGAAATTCATCAGCACCTACCCTGGTTACTTTTGGATCATAAAAAGCCATACCAGCACCACCTTTTAAGTAAAAGTTAACTGCATTTTTACGACGGATGAAATCGATAGTAGCAACGTTAACCACAGCGCTCATGCTTGCTTGCCAAAAACGAGTATCATATGATACATAATCGCCTGTTGCAGTAGGTGCAGGATCATTTTTACCTTTAACTTTACCACCTGTAACATCTAATTGTAAAGCAAAAGAATGTGCTAACTGCTCTTTTAAATAGATACCGTAGCCATAGCTAACAGAATGAGAGTTAAAGTCGTTGTTACGGCCACCGGTAGCAATTACTGGTGAAGTAACACCACCATTGATACCAATGCTAAATTTCCTGTACTGGCCTAAACCACCAAATACCTTAGCGGTTTGGGTTTCAGATGACGTTGTAGTTGCCGTTGTTTTGGTTGAATCGGTCTGCGCTTGAGACAAACCAGCAACCATCAAAGAAGCAAATGACAATGCGACTGTTTTCTTTAATGTAGAATAATTCATAGTTTTTAAGATTAAACGATTTTAATTGTGATTTTTTTCAAATTTAGTAATTATGTTTGAATCCATGACCAAACATTGTTCCAAAAATTGTAATAGTTACACAAATAACTAAAAAAAAATGATTTTATAAAATAATCACCCGATAAATATGAAATATCTGCCGATTAAAAATAGCTTATTTACAAATAATAGAAAAAATTTCGTTTCAAGAACAAAACCCAACTCAATCGCTATTTTTCATGCTAATGACGAGTTTCCACGCAGTGGCGATCAGGCATTTATGTTCAAGCAAAATCCCGACTTTTTTTATCTGACAGGCATCGATCAGGAACAAAGTATCCTGGTTTTATACCCCGATTGTCCTAATAAAGCATACAAAGAAGTACTTTTTTTAAGACAAACCAACGAACACATCGCCATTTGGGAAGGACACAAATACACCAAAGAAGAAGCGCGCGAAACATCCGGCATCCAAAGTATTTTTTGGCTGAGCGAGTATGATACTATACTTCACAGCATTATTAACTATGCCGAAAATATATATATTAATACCAATGAAAATGACCGCTACGCACATACCGTCCCCTATCGTGACTACCGTATGTATGAAGCACTTAAATTAAAGTACCCACTTCATAATTATACACGCTCGGCCCCCATTTTGCGCGATTTGAGGGTGGTAAAATCAGACATAGAGGTTGAGCTTACGCAAAAAGCTTGTGACATAACTCACGATGCTTTCGTACGCGTTTTAAAATACACCAGGCCCGGCGTAACCGAATATGAAATTGAAGCAGAGATTATTCATGAATTTATCAGGCAGCGGGCTACAGGCCATGCCTACAATCCCATCATTGCATCAGGTGCCAACGCCATTGTACTGCATTACAATGATAACAACCAGATATGTAACGACGGCGATGTAATACTGCTTGATTTTGGTGCCGAATATGGCAACTACAATGCTGATATGACCCGTTCAATACCAGCTAACGGCCGTTTCACCGCCCGTCAGCGACAGGTTTATAACGCTGTTTTAAAAGTAATGCGCGAAGCCACGAAACTCATTGTTGCAGGCACAATATTGAGCGAGTACCAGGATGAAGTTGGTAAAATCATGACCGGCCAGCTTATTGACCTGGGCTTGCTTGACAGGCACGACGTTGAAAAACAGGACAAGAATGCTCCCCTGTATAAAAAGTACTTTATGCATGGCACATCACATCACCTGGGCCTGGATGTTCACGACTATGCCAGCAGGTATAAGCCTTTTGAAGTAGGCAACATACTAACATGTGAACCGGGTATCTATATTGCAGAAGAAGGATTAGGTATCCGCCTTGAAAACAATATTCTTATCACCGGCAATGGCAATATTGACTTAATGGGCAACATTCCGGTTGAAGCAGATCACATTGAAGAAATTATGAACAGCTAATAATTTACGTTAAGCCTATATAAACAATACAACCTGATTGACATTTACTTTACATTAAGCTAATCAAATACTATACATAGGTATCCACAAAACTATACAGGTTAAAATCTCCGCCCGCTAAAGCTTCGGCTATATCAAGCTGAAGCTTTTTTTTGTCTATTCCAACCATCATCTTTTGCTGAATAAGTTTGTATACTTTTTCGGTCAGCAATAATTTGCGCCTGTTATTTTGCTTTAAATAGCTTTGTTGTATAAAAGAAGCGATATCAGCTATGCCCTGGTTTTGTGAAGCTACAGTTTTGAACACAGGCGGTTGCTCATCAAGGTCACGTCCGATAATTTTTTTTAAGTTGTTGGCAAACACATCGGCCCCTTCCCTGTCGGCTTTGTTAATGATAAAGGCATCAGCAATTTCCATCAAGCCCGATTTAATGTGCTGGATCTCGTCGCCTGCTTCAGGTACTAATATTACAAGGGTAATGTCGGCAAGGCCGGTAATTTCAACTTCGCTTTGGCCTACGCCAACAGTCTCAACCAACACGTAATCGAACCCGACCGATCGTAGTACATCCGTCATTTCAATGGTTTTTGCTGATAATCCGCCTAATGAACCCCGTGTAGCCAACGACCGAATAAAAACATCGGGATGGTTAAAATGCGAAGCCATCCTGATTCTGTCGCCCAACAGGGAGCCAAAATTAAAAGGTGAAGTTGGATCGATAGCCAGTACAGCTATCTTTTTCGCCTCTTTCAAAAGTATCTCAATAATACCGTTTACAAGCGTGCTTTTGCCAGCCCCGGGTGGGCCGGTGATGCCGATAACCGGGCAGCTTTTATCAAATTTAAGACCCTTAAGCAATTCTTTACTGCCATTAAGATCATTTTCAACAACAGTTAAAGCACGCGCAATTGCACGAAAATTTAATTGACCAATGCCATTTTGATGCAAATTCAAAGCAAATGATAATAAAGTTCAAATCTATTCATTATGTAACAAACACTTTATAGCAATATTTAAATTATGCTGAATGGCGGCCGACTCGCTTATTATATATCATCAGCATTATACAGCTAACATAAGCAGCTAATATTTAAGCAAAAGGCTAATAATTGAAAACTATAAATTATTGGCCAAATAAATAAGATACCTATAAACTACCTTTAATAAAAAAGACACAGATTAAACGCAACAATGATATAAAATTACATTAACCCTGTAACAGATTTAATCTTATCATTGCAAATTAATGTGTAGCATTTTATTAATCTGCCCGTATAATTCTTTAAAACAATGGCCAATATCAATCATTTGAAAACGCCCCATATCTTAATAAGCAGGGTTGACGCCATTGGTGATGTTGTACTTACTTTACCCGTAGCCGCATACATTAAACAATTGTTCCCCAACGCCACCGTGTCTTTTTTAGGCCGTACCTATACACAGCCGGTAATCAATACCATGACATCGATAGATGCATTTATCAATTATGATGAATTAAAAAAGCTCTCCGAACTACAGCAGATCGAATATCTGCAAAAACAAAACATAGATGCAATTATTCATGTATTGCCTAATAAACACATCGCCAAAATAGCAAGGCAGGCAGGTATTAAGCTCCGGATAGGAACAACAAACAGGCTGTTTCATTGGTACACATGTAACAAACTGGTAAAGCTAAGCCGCAAAAAATCTGATCTGCATGAGGCACAGCTCAACCTGGTTTTGTTAAAGCCACTGGGGCTTGAGCAGGTACCATCTTTACCAGAAATCATATCGCATAATAACTTTCGTAGTAAAACCGGGCTTACACCGGCGTTAAATGCTGTATTTGCAGGCGATAAGTTTAACCTGATTATTCACCCAAAATCGCACGGTAGTGGCATGGAGTGGGGACTGGATAATTTTGCGGAGCTCATACATAGCCTGCCCGCCGACAAATTCAACATCATTGTAACAGGGTCTGAAAACGAGAAAGTTTTGCTTGCAAACTGGATCCAAACACTCCCCTCAACGGTACAGGATATGACCGGAAAGATGTCGTTGAATGAGTTAATTGCATTTATAAGCAAATCTGGCGGGCTTATTGCTTCAGGTACAGGTCCGCTGCATATTGCTGCTTTCACCGGGATCAATACCCTTGGATTATTCCCTTCATTAAGGCCAATACATCCGGGCCGATGGGCCCCGGTAGGCAAAAAAGCCGGCTATATGGAAAGCGGCACAAACAATTTAGAAACAATTACGCCGTTTATGGTGTCGGAGAAAGTTAAAACATGGATATGAATAAACCTCGTGTGCTTGTAACATTTGATTCGATGAGGTACCCGAATACCGGCTTGCATCAATTTGGAAAAAGTTTAGGAAAGGCATTTATAAAAGAAAATACAAGTTTAAATTTAACCTATTTTTTGCATAAATCGGTAACCGAATTTGATGCTGATGCAGCCATACACAAAACTTATTTGCAAAAGCATCACAAGTTTTTTTTCTACAATAACAAAGGTGTTGACCTGTTTCATTTTACTGATCAGTTTTCAAGGCTAAAACCTAAAAAAGTAAGGAGCAAATACAAAAAGATACTTACTATACATGATATTAACCAGATACATGAAAATGTAGGTAAAGAGAAACTGAACCTATACCTTAAAAAGCTGGGGGAGCGGATTAATTCAAGTAATAAAATAGTAACAATATCAAACTTTGCGGCTAATGATGTTTTAACTTACTTCCCACATGTTGCAAACAGGTTAACAGTTATACATAATGGTGCCGATAAATTAATATTGAAACAGGGGCACCAACCGGTTTACAATCCTCAAAAACCTTTTTTATTTACCATTGGTATTGTGGCGGCCAAGAAAAACTTTCATGTGCTGCCTGCCTTATTGGTAAACAATGATTTTGAGCTCATTATTTCGGGCATCAAAACGCCCTATGAAGAAGACATCATTGCCGAAGCAAAAAAACATGGGGTTGAAAACAGGGTTAAAATAACCGGCCCAATATCAGATGACGACAGAGCCTGGTATTATAAAAACTGCGAAGCATTTGTTTTTCCTTCAATTGCCGAGGGCTTCGGTTTACCGGTAATTGAGGCTATGCATTTTGGAAAACCTGTTTTTGTATCTACCCGCACCTCTCTGCCCGAAATTGCGGGAGATTGCGCTTATTATTTTGAAAATTTTGAACCTGCCGAAATGCAAAAAGTATTTGATGCAGGGTTAGTAGATTTTCGTAAAAACTCACCGTCGGCCAGGATAATTACTCATGCTGAAAGTTTTAATTGGGACAAAACGGCTAAACAATATCTACAACTGTACCAGGAAGTACTTGAAGGTAAGTGATTTATGATTTGCCTCTCAATTTCCTAATCATAAATCTAAACCAGAATTTAAAACCGAAGTTCTTTAAAATCAATTTAGGTTTATCCTTTTCAAATATCATATCGCGCGATTGTCCTGAAACACCGTCGTGACTAAAATTGGCTATTACATAGTCCAAATGCACAAACTTCAGGCCCTTATCGCCAAAGCATTGCATATTCAAAGCAAAATCGGCCGATGAACGATACTTTAAGTTATAGCTATATTTTTCAAAAACAATTTTAGGGTACACGATGGATTGCTGAATAATGCCGTGCTTGGCAAGATAATAATCAGATACCTCGCCCAAAGGTTTTAGCCCTCTCGTAAGCACGCTGCCGTAATAAATTGTATCAGGCAGCTTTAGTTCTGCAGCCATATTTGAAAAATCGGGTAACAAATCATCATCAGCCCCTAAAAAATAAATCCAATCGCCTTTTGCCTGTTTTAAGGCCTTGGTCATAGCATCATATATGCCATTATCAGGTTCGCTTTTCCAGTAAGTAATTTTATCGTTATTGGTAATCAAAATATCTTTGGTGCCATCATTGCTGTTTCCGTCAATAACAATAAGTTCGATATCAGGATAGGTTTGCATGTAAACACTGTCCAGGCTTTTTTGCAATGTAGCAGCAGCGTTATAGGTAACAATTATAACTGTAACTTTGCCGGCATACGCATTGCCCGGTTTTGTCGTTATATTTTGTATATTTTTGCTCATCGTTAATTTGTGCAAAGTAAATATTATAAAGGCAAATACATTAATTCTATCTGTTGTTTTTAAATGCAAAAAAACAGGAATCTATTCCGGATAACCCGCTTCATTTTACTTAAAGCACCATACATATTCCGCTTTTTTGCTTTATTCAGGTCTCCTAAAAAAAGGATACTGATTATTAAGGCCGACGCTATAGGTGATTATATTTTGTTCCGTAATTTTATCGAAATCGTAAAACATTCGGCAAAGTATTACAACTATGAAATAGATTTATTAGGTAACGAAATATGGAGCGATCTTGCTACAACGCATGACGGGAAATATGTAAAAAAATTCTTTTTCACCAAGGCAAATAGTCTTTATCATTCGCCGAAAGCGGTTTTTAAATTGGGATGGCAATTGTTGGGTAGAAACTATGAAGCCGTACTGAACCCCAGCAGCACCCGTACATTCATAACTGACGGCCTTGCCGCTCTTTCCGGCACATCAAACTTAATTGGCTTTAAAAGCGACACCGAAGGCATCGAACCTAAGTACAAAGCTAAAACAGATAAATTTTATAAAACGTTGCTGCCCATAGATACTTCAGTACATTTTGAATTTGCCAGAAACAGGTATTTTTTTGAGCAGGTGCTTAATCAACCGCTCAACATTCAAAAACAATTTATTAGTGCAAACCGGGTAAAGAGAAGCGGTATCATTATCTTTCCGGGTGCTGGTCTCAAAAACCGGGGATGGGAGGCAGATAAATTTGCCGGGCTTATTAAAAAACTTGAGCAAAATACCGGTGAAATCATTTACCTGGCCGGCGGCCATTCCGAAATTACCCTTTGCAATTATATATTGGAAAAATCACAATCGGCATCTGTGGCTAATATCAGCGGAAAAACAAGTTTAACTGAACTTATTGATTTGGTTGCAAATTCGGCCATGGTAATCTGTAATGACAGCAGTGCCGTTCATATCGCCGCGGCCGTGGATACCCCATTTGTATGTATTGTTGGCGGCGGCCATTTTAATCGTTTTGTACCGTATCCTGCCGGTACCGTAAAAAATGGGGTATTTATATATGAAAAAATGGATTGTTATTATTGCAATTGGAACTGCGTTTTCAAAATAGAAGACGGCCAATGCTTCCCCTGCATTGCCGGTATAAGCATCGAGAACGTTTGGCAGGCAGCGCAAAAGCGTTTAACCATAGCGTAATATGCTTTCGGCACACACATTACAGGTTATTAGCTAATTACTATTAGCTTTGCATTTTATAATAAAATTTAATGAAGATTTATTTCAGGCTTCTTTCCTTCGCCCGTCCTATAGGTAAATTTGCAGTCCCATACTTTATATGCACTTTATTTTCGGTAATATTTAATACCCTTAACCTTGCCTTGCTGGCACCATTATTAAAAACAATTTTTGATCCCAAAACCGCCCAGGTAGTTGCCAAACCAGAAAACTGGTGGAACCCGTTAAAAGATTTCGACTATTTTGCACATGAGGCCAATTTAACTTACGGGCCATTGGGAGCGTTAAAATTTGTCTGTGTAGCAATAGTCATTTCAGTATTGTTAAGTAACCTGTTTCGCTATTTTTCGCAGCGTATTATGGAAAACCTGCGCATATATACCCTGCTTAACCTGCGCCGTACTGTTTTCAATAACGTGATGAACCTGCACCTGGGTTACTTTAGCAATGAGCGCAAGGGCGATATCCTTTCAAAGATCTCTGCAGATGTGCAGGTTGTTCAATTTTCGGTGACCGGAACCCTACAAGTAGCTTTTAAGGAACCTTTTCAGCTTATAACCTACCTTGTATTCTTGTTTGTAATATCGGTTAAGTTAACCTTGTTTTCTATGCTGATCATCCCGGTTTCGGCATTTGTAATATCAAGAATAGTTAAGCGCCTTAAGGAGCAGGCTGCCGAATCTCAGCAAACCTACGGTAACATGATCAGTAACCTTGATGAAGCATTATCGGGCATCAAAATCATCAAGGCATTCAATGCCGTTACCTTTATCAAAAATCGTTTTGATCGTGAAAATAAGGAGTATTCAAGAATAACCCGTTCAATGGCCAAAAGGCAGCAAATGGCATCCCCGGTATCTGAATTTTTAGGGGTGCTGATGGTTGCAGGTATAGTGTTGTATGGTGGCTCATTAATTATCAAAGGCCAGGGCTCGCTGTCAGCTGATAATTTCATTGTTTATATCGCTATGTTTTCGCAGATCATGCGCCCGGCCAAGGCCATATCCGATTCATTTAGCAACATCCATTCGGGCATTGCTGCGGGCGAACGCGTACTTGCGCTGATAGATGAGAAGCCACTGATTGTTGATGCGCCAAACGCTACAGAACTTACAGGCTTTGAGGATAAAGTTAAATTTGAAAATGTATCATTTGCCTATACAGTAAAACCAGGCAGTACACAAACTGCCGGCACCGAAAAACAGCCGGTCGATACTGAAAAGTATGTTCTCAAGAACCTTAACCTCGAAATACCTAAAGGCAAAACGATAGCCCTTGTTGGGCCATCAGGCGGCGGAAAATCAACATTGATGGACTTGTTACCCCGTTTTAGCGAGCCACAATCAGGTATAATTTCTATCGATGGCAAAAATATCCAAACGGTTACGATGGAATCGTTAAGGGCATTAATGGGTATAGTTAACCAGGAATCTATTTTGTTTAATGATTCTATTTTCAACAATATAGCCTTTGGTAAACCTCATGTAACCATGGAGGAGGTTGAGGCCGCGGCACGCATAGCAAACGCCCATAACTTTATTATGGAAACGCCCAATGGTTACCAAACCAACACCGGCGATCGTGGCACCAAACTATCAGGAGGGCAACGTCAGCGGATCTGCATTGCCCGTGCCGTACTAAACAACCCCCCGATTATGTTACTGGATGAAGCGACATCAGCCTTGGATACCGAATCGGAAAAACTGGTACAGGAAGCTTTGAATAACCTGATGAAGAACCGCACTTCGCTCATTATTGCCCATCGTTTAAGTACCATTCAAAATGCAGATATTATAATTGTACTTGAAAACGGTTGCATTGTTGAGCGCGGATCGCACTCGGAGTTACTTCAAAATAATGGCTTATACAAAAAACTAATAGATATGCAGGCTTTTAATGCCCAGGCATAGCAATGTATATTTGTTATTTTCTATGAACGCTTGTAGTGTTTTTAAAGAGAGTAATTACCGCAAATAACGTGGTTAAACTTGATATCAATTTTATTCTTTTCTTACCTTGAAAGCAGCAGTAGTAATCCCTTTTTATCAGCCCTTTATAAACAATTTTGAACAGACGGCGTTTGCGCAGGCAACTAAAGTGTTGTCGGCCCATGATATAATCGTTATTAAACCTAAAAACCTTGTTTTGCCCGATGAAACCAAATCGAATGCCATAACCAATGTAATTAATTTCGATGACCAGTACTTTAGAAGTGTTAAGGGCTATAATGAGCTTATGCTTTCGGAAGAATTTTACAAAAGCTTTTTAAACTACGATTTCATGTTGATACATCAGCTGGACGCGTTTGTATTCAGCGATGAGTTAACCCAATGGTGCACCCGGGGCTATGATTATGTAGGTGCTCCATGGATACATAAATATGATTATCCGGATATAGTTAAGGCAGTAAAATCAAAAATTCAGCGCTGGACACATACGAAATTCAATGTGCAAAAAGATGGCCGGCCGTCCCCCATGCAATTTGAAAACAAAGTTGGTAACGGCGGCTTCTCGCTGCGAAGGGTACAAAAGTTTCACAAACTTTGTATCGATATGAAAAACGAGGCAAACCGGTATTTAAGCCTCAGCCATGATCATTATTTTAACGAAGATGTATTTTGGAGCATTGAAGTTAACCGAAAGCGTAAAGTGCTGAATATTCCTTCATATAAAACAGCTATCAGTTTCTCTATCGAACTATTTCCTGAAAGGGCAATAACAATAAACGATAATAAACTGCCATTTGGATGCCATGCCTGGGATAAAAACCTGGATTACTGGCGCCCAATAATAAACGGATATGGCTACAATGTTTAATACTCCCCTACCGATAACATGACCAGCGTACAGGCATACTCTGTTTCAATGCCTTTTTCATTCGCTTTACGCCGCAGTTCGGTATTTTCGGTTCCGGGATTAAATATGATACGTTTGGGATTTGTATTCAATATGTAATCATACAGCGGCGGTTGATTTTGAGGACCAACGTACAGCGTTATGGTATCAATATCATGATGTATGGTTTCGGGCTTTTCGATAGGTACACCGGCAACCTCTCCTGTTTTTATGCCAACGTTAACAATAGTATGCCCGCGTTCGACCAAACGGGTAGCCGCAAAATTGGCGTACCGGCTGGTATCGGGCGTTGCTCCTAATATTAATGTTTTTTTATTAGCCATTGATCATCCTGTTTAATAAGGCAATTTGCGCAGAGTGATAAATATGGTGCTGTATTAAACCTGCTACCTGGTACTCGTAAGTTTCGTCGGCCTCATCCGCTCCCGGTTTACCGGCAACTATTTCGCTCCATCTTTCTTCCGGAAAATTTTGGATAAAGCCTGCCAGGTTTACATTCACCAGCTTTATATCTTCAACAATCCATTTCCACTTTTGTTCGTCGGGCAGCCCGGGTTCGGGCCAGTCACCACGAACCGGCAGTTGGGCATCCATACCGTTCATGCGGTCCATTACTTCTTCTGTCCAACCGGTCATGTGCAAAATAATGGCGGCAATGTTATGCACCGAGCCCGCGGGCTTTTCATAAGCTGCTTCAAAGCTGATGCTATCAACGATAGCATAAACCGAAGGGCCATACCATGGTTCGCCCGACAGAACGCTTTGAAGCTGGTTAAATAATTTTTGAGATGTGGTCATGATAATATTTTTAAAGCGGCAGTTGCGCAATTAATCCCATCAATAGCAGCAGAAATTATACCACCGGCATACCCCGCCCCCTCTCCGCACGGAAATAAACCCGTAACCTGTGGATGCTGTAACGTCTCCCTATCGCGCGGAATTTTTACCGGAGATGATGTGCGCGATTCAACACCAACCAAAATAGCTTCGTTGGTATAATAACCTTTCATTTTTTTACCGAATACCGGCAACGCTTTACGCAAACGTTCATTGATCCACCCTGGTAAAACTTCTTTCAGTTCAACGCTTTTAGTACCGGGCAGGTATGAATTAACCGGCAAATCACTTGATAAACGGTTCTTCACAAAATCAACCATCCGTTGTCCGGGGGCTACAAGGTTACCACCACCGGCTACAAAAGCAGCCTGTTCAACCTGCTTTTGAAAGTTGAGCATTTTAAAAGGATCATTGTCATTGCCGGCAACATCTTCCAGATTAATTTGTACCACAGTGCCTGAATTAGCAAAAGGATTATTTCGTTTAGATGGGCTCCAGCCATTAACCACAATTTCCCCTGCTTCTGTTGAGCATGGTGCGATGATACCACCGGGACACATACAAAAAGAGAACACGCCACGGTTGTCAACCTGTTCAACAAGACTATAATAGGATGGTGGCAGATCAGGGCCGCGCAATTCGCAATGGTATTGAGCGCGGTCAATTATTTCCTGCGGATGCTCAATCCTTACTCCCAAAGCAAACGGCTTTGCTTCAATCAGGATATTCTGGCTGTGCAGCATTTCAAACACATCACGTGCCGAGTGGCCCGTAGCCAGGATCACAGCATCAGACATCATCTTTTCGCCTGCAGAAGTCTTCACACCTTTGATCTTTCCAAAATCAACCAGCAGTTGAGTTACTTTGGTATCAAACATGATCTCGCCACCAGCGTTCAGCACCGTTTCGCGCATGGCAGTGATGATCTGCGGTAGCTTATTGGTACCGATGTGTGGTCGTGCATCGATTAGTATATCTTCGGCAGCGCCATGAGCTACAAACATTTTAAGCACCTGGTTTACATCACCCCGCTTGGTTGAGCGGGTATAAAGCTTTCCATCTGAATAGGTACCAGCCCCACCCTCGCCAAAGCAATAATTTGACTCGGGATTAACAAGGCCTTGTTTATTGATATTGGCCAAATCACGGCGGCGTTGTTTAACATCTTTGCCACGTTCAATAACAATTGGTTTTAACCCAAGTTCGATACATTGCAAAGCGGCAAATAACCCGGCAGGGCCAGCACCTACAATGATTACCGGCCTGGCAAATTGCACATTGGGGTAATTGATGGTAAACACCTCGGGCTGATAAGCCTCCTGCATAAAAACCCTCACCTGCATACGGTAAACAACACGGCGGCCGCGCGCATCAATAGAACGTTTTAATATTTTTAATGCAGTAATATTTTTCAGGGGAATTTTCAGTGCTGATGATGCCAGTTGTTTTAACGCTGCTTCATCCTCGTGCTGTCCGGGCGGGCAAACTATCTCTGTTTCTTTTGTCATAACTGATGCCGGGTTTTTATCCCGGATGGTGCAAAGTTAAGAAAAAACCGCAGCCCCCAGCCCCCTAAAGGGGGAGCTTTTGATTAGCATTAACCTTGCGCTCGCTTTTAACGAGTACTTAATGTGGTTTCGCGTTTGTAACGCAAAAAGTATTGCTTCCCTCTTTTAAAAGGCTTCGTCCAAAAAAAGCTATACACTAAAAAAAGTATGCAAAACCGTTCGGCTTTGCACAATGACCGTACGCTATCGAACAGTTTTAAAACCCAATAAAAAATAAAACATTAAAAATCAATAACTTACAAAATGGCACTTAGATTGGCATGCACCTCATGTATTTAAATAATAAAAATATGACTACCGCCGACGAACGCTTACACACAATATGGAATGGCTGCATGACTAACGACAGGAAAAGCCAGGAACAATTATACAGGTTATTAGCACCCCGTATGCTTGCCGTTTGCATGCGTTATGCAACCGATAAAGACGAGGCACAGGATATATTACAGGAAGGTTTTATAAAAATGTTCCGCAATATGAAAAACTACCGTGGCGAAGGCAGTTTGGAAGGATGGATCCGCCGCATCATGGTACATTGTGCCATATCACGTTACCGTAAATTGAAGCCAATGGTTTTGGTTGATGATTTTGCGGCAGAGGAAGCTTCGGCTGTACCAATCAGCAGCTCATATAATGATAACGGCCTTGAAGCTAAGGATTTGATGAAACTGGTACAAAAACTACCAAAAACATACCGCTCTGTTTTTAACATGTACGCCATCGAGGGCTACTCACACCAGGAAATCGGTTCATCGTTGGGTATGAGCGAACTTTTGTCGCGTACTACCTTACACCGCGCCCGTACATTGTTAAAAGATATGGTAGCCAAACTAACCATGCGCGAAGAACATTGCCTGGCAGGATAAGCCGGTTCTGCCATTAACCTTATACAAATCATTTACAAAGCTGCAGCCCCTGATGGGGCTTTCTGCTTTTATAAGCGTTCAGATACTGTGCAATTTTTCTCATATCTCAAGTCTTACTGCTCACATCCTTCTATAATTTACCGAAAAGCCGTAACTTGACACCTTGTCAGCAGCTCAGGCCTTTTGTAACAACGGTACGTGATTTGCACTCTAACCCAAAACATCACAAAAACACACGAAAAACAAATGAAAAAGTTATTCTCAGTTATATTAATCATAGCGACAGCTATGTCGTTAAGTTCATGCAGCTATAACAGCATGGTCAAACTGGATGAGTCTGTTAAAGCCAAGTGGGGTGCTGTGCAAAGCGACTACCAACGCCGCAGCGACCTGATCCCTAATTTGGTTAATACCGTAAAAGGTGCCGCCAATTTTGAAAAAAGCACGTTAACTGCGGTGGTTGAGGCTCGTTCAAAGGCAACTTCGGTACAGGTTGACCCCAATAAGCTTACGCCCGAATCAATTAAAGCTTTCCAGGCATCACAAGGGGAGCTAAGTGCTGCGCTTGGCAAATTACTTTCTATTACCGAAAACTATCCCGACCTGAAATCGAACTCTAATTTTCATGACCTGCAAATTCAACTGGAAGGTACCGAAAACAGGATCAATGTATCGCGTAAAGATTTTAACGATGCAGTTCAGGAATATAACAGCAAGATCCGTTCGTTCCCGGCCAATATAACAGCCAAAATGTTCGGTTTTTCTGAAAAAGGCTATTTTACCGCCGAACCAGGCGCCGATAAAGCCCCTAAAGTAGAATTTAATTAATTATTGGGTTACACCGATTGTTTTATGATTACACCGACCTTTCCCGGTAAAATCGACAACAATCGGTATAATCAAAACTAATCGGTGTAATCATAAAAAAATATGGCTGTATTTAACGAAGAGGAACAGCAGCGCATTCGCAAGGCTATTGAAGATGCCGAGCACCGCTCATCGGGCGAGATCAGGGTTTGTATCGAAAAGCGGTGCAGCGAAAATGTTCTTGACCGTGCTGCAAAATATTTCCAGCAGCTCAATATGCATAAAACTAAGCTCAGGCATGGAGTGCTCGTATATGTGGCCACTGTCGACCGTAAGTTTGCCATTATAGGCGACGCCGGTATTAACCAGGTTGTTCCTCCCGATTTTTGGGATACCACCCGCGACGATATGCTGCAGCATTTTAAATACGGCGATATTGTTGAGGGAATTGTTACAGGCCTTAAAATTGCCGGCGAACAGCTACAAAAATATTTCCCTCATCAGGATGGCGATCAAAACGAACTACCGGATGATATAGCCTTTATGGATGGCGATTAAAAATTAAAAACATGTTCAAAAAATTTATACTGTTTTTCGGGTTTATACTTTGCGTTGTTGCCGCAACGGCCCAGGATTTTCCGGAACGCTCTAATACCCTGGTTACAGATTATACCAACACCTTAAACCCGGCCGAAAAACAGCAGTTGGAAACCAAACTGGTTGCTTTTAATGATTCTACATCAACTCAAATTGCTGTAGTGATCTTAAAATCTGTTGGCAACTACGATATTAACGACTATGGAGTTCAGCTGTTACGCAAATGGGGCATAGGTCAAAAAGACAAAAACAATGGTGTATTGGTGCTTGTTGCCATCGGCGACCGTAAAATGAGCATCCAAACCGGCTACGGCGCCGAAGGTGCATTACCCGATATTGTTACGCAGGACATTATCCAAAACGACCTTAAACCACACTTTAAACAAGGCGATTATTATGGCGGGCTTGATGCCGGTACCAACAGCATCATCAAAGCCATGAAGGGTGAGTATAAGGCGGCAAAAAAACAAAAGCAAAGTAACGGCGGTCCGGCCGGTTTTATATTTATTGTTATAGTTGTAATTATCCTGATCATTGTATTCCGTAATCGCGGCGGCGGTGGCGGCAGGCAGATCATCGGTCGCCGCGGCGGCGCAAGCCCCTTCTGGTGGTTCCTGGCGGGCAACATGCTTGGCGGTGGCGGCCGAGGCAGCGGTGGCGATTGGGGCGGCTTTTCAGGTGGCGGTGATTCAGGAGGTGGAGGCTTCGGCGGTTTTGGCGGTGGAAGCGGCGGCGGCGGCGGTTCAAGCGGTAGCTGGTAGTCGTTCACAGTACAACACACATCCCAACCCATGCAAAAAGATTACATCTTACGCGAGATTGAAAAGATCGTATATTCGATAACGAGGCTCGCAGGTTTCAAAAACGCCATAAATCCTGAAGCATTTATTCAACATGCTGATCAAATGCTTCAGGATGAGTATGATCTAAAACTGAACGATTTACTTAAATTAAGTATCGAAAATTTTGACATTTTACTCGATGAGAGAAATTATTCGCCAGAAAAGCTGGATGCTTTAGCTCAGCTGTTATATATGTATTATGAGCCTTTTGCAGCTAATGACGAAACCTTAACTGCTTTACAAAAGATCATTTCTATATTTAACCTACTGGAGAAGAAACACAATCGTACATCATTCGAAAATATAAACAAGCGCAACGCCATCTATCAATTTCTGCAAAACAACTATGAGTAAAGATCTCACCTGGAAACTGCTTTCATCATCATATATCCACAAAGGCCCCTGGGCCACCCTCCGCATCGATAAATGTGAAATGCCAAACGGCAAAATTGTTGAAGACTATTATGTGCTTGAATACCCCAATTGGGTTAATGCAGTAGCCATAACCGAAGACAACAAGGTGCTGATGGTAAAACAATACCGCCATGCTGCGGGCATTATTTCGCTCGAAATTCCGGGCGGCGTGATTGATCCCGGCGAGGAGCCAATTCATGCCATACGCCGCGAATTACTGGAAGAAACCGGCTACCAATTTGATGAATTTGAACTGATCTGCACCGTATACGGCAACCCGTCCACAGCCAATAATCAAACGTTTACCTATTTTACCAAAGGTGGTAAGAAAGTGCAGGGCCAGCACCTCGACGAACTGGAAGATCTGATTGTTGAAGAATATACCATTGAACAAGTAAAACAACTACTGCTCAATAACGAAATAAAACAAGCCATGCATTGCGCCGGTTTGTTCTATGGCATGATGAAGCTGGGAGTGATATAGCATCACTCCGGGCAATTATCCTTCCTCCGGGTATCAACTATGTAAATGATCTTCCATCCTTCCGTGGTTTTCATCAGTTGGAAAACATCGACGCCGCAATGGCTGTATTTATCATCTAAGTAAAACTTGTATGGCGCCCAAACGCTGGCCAACGGGCCATCAATTTTGATATCGTTAAAGGTTATACGCTCATCATAAATACCTTTATGCGGGGTGCCAATCAATTTTATAAAGTCATTAGGATTTTCGATCTCTAAAGCTGTGGAGCCATCTTTTTTATTGGCTACACTATGAAATACAATTCCTTTAGCAAAGGAGGATCTAAGCATTGTGCTATCACCCTTACGCATAGCATTAAACATAGTGTTGATGGTTTGTTTAATAGCATCCTGCTCCGTTTGCTGGGCGAAAGACTGGAACGACAATAAAGTAAATACAGCAAGGATAAGTTTTTTCATAACTAAATATACCTTATTTGCAATCAAGTTGATATGCCGATTTAATCATTTGCCGATAACATAAAAAAGCAAAATAACTCAAATTAAGCCTTCTTCATTTTTAAACTGTGCTGACATTTAATCTGAAGGCCTTCACTACTTTGCGATAAACAAAAATCTATCAAATGAAAAAGCTACCTTATTATATACTTGATGTATTTACCAACCAGCGATACAAAGGCAACCCATTGGCCGTAGTGAGGTGCGAGGGCGAGCTGGAATTATCTCAATACTATAACATAGCCCGTGAATTCGGTTATTCAGAAACATCATTCGTGTGGTATTCTGACGCCGAAAAGTCACTTAAGGTACGCTCATTTACCCCGGGTAATTACGAGGTTGGAGGCGGCGGTCATAATTTCCTTGGGGCCGTATCATTGGCCCTATTACAAGGATGGGATATTTTTAATGGTCAGGGTGATGAGCATTGGGTAACTATGAAGAATGAAAAATTACCCGTTGTCATCAATGAAGAAAATGGCCTTATATTGGTAGCGGTAAAGCAGCAGGCCGCGAAGAATCTTGCCACTATTAACCCGGAAATCGTAGCACGAGCACTTGGTTTAGAAGCAAGCGACCTGGAACTAAATAATTGGAAGCCCACCATCATGAAAACAGAAGTAGCCCACACCATGGTTCCTGTAAAAAACAGGGCACTTCTTAATCAGGCTACCCCGAATCCAGATAAGCTTAAAGAAATTTCAAAAGATTACGGCTTTGAGGGCTTTTACTTGTATACCACCGATGTTTCGGAAAATGACTATCTAACCGAAACACGCTTTTTTAACCCGGCATATGGTATTGACGAAGATCCCGCCACAGGAACAGCCGCCGGCCCTCTCGCCGGATTTTTGCAGCAAGCCAATTACATAAACGCCAACCACGATTACAAAATTTTGCAGGGTGTATTGGTAAATCATCCATCTACTATTCACGTAAAGGTGACACCCAATAATGTGTTGGTGAGCGGCTCGTCGGTGATTGTAATGGAGGGGGCATTATTTCTATAAAAACCAACCACAATCGCCTGCTTCAAAATTAATGCTCCACAAAAAAGCCCTGCATAAATGCAAGGCTCCTTTGTGGAAAAAATATTTAAAAGTTATAATTCGGGCTGCTTTAATATCTTGCTTTCAAAAAACAACCGCTGCTCTTTAGGTAATTCATAAATTGCATTCTTGTTGCCATTAAGCTTATAATCTTCATAAGTATCTATGTAGATTTCAGATATCGCTAATTCGGGAATTTTATCTTTAAATTCAATGGCAATCTTTCTCAAAAAAGTAAGATCAGCTTTGTTTAAAGTGTCAAGTTGACTGCTCAAAATAGCGTTAATCCAATCAACCAGCACATGTTGTAATTCATCGAATGAATGCTTTATATCTATCTTTAAAATTGAGTATGTATTATTCAATAAATACAAATAAGGAACATTTGAAAAAATTTTCCATATACTCACTCGATCTTTAAAGGACAATAATTTAAACTTACCTTTAAAATTTTTCAGTCTATTGGAATCATCTTTTATATTGTAGTCACTTGAAAACCCTAAGGCTCCTCCCCACAATTTAAATAGTCTTATGTTTTTGGGGTTGATATCAGATGCCGCTTCAAAATTCTCAAAAGCTTTTATACTAAATTTGCTATCCTTTTGTCGTATTGACAACCCAAATTGCCATTGCGCTAATTCTATATAAATATTTTCATTCATTGAATTGTACTCTATAGCCTTTTCAAATTTCGAGAAACTTTCAAAAAACAAATCTTCATCTTTCCTAAATATTGTAGCAAATTGTGCCAGGAAATTACCCCAAGCTAAATATAAATACTCTGATCCTTCCCCGTTTTTTTCCGCTTTCTCAAATATTTCAATACCTTTCAAATAAAACGATTCGCTATTTTCAGTCTTGACTAATTGAGAAAAAGAAAGCGCCCCTAATGCAAAAAGCCTTTTTTTCTCAACAAATTCATCGCTGAATTTTAAGAAAAGGTTTTTTGCTTCTAAATATTGCTCATTAAGCATGTACAATCTAAACAGGATATTGCTATAATTTAATTTATCAATATTATGTTTTTCCCTTTCAAGAATAGAAAAAGCTTCTTTATATTTTTTTTGCTTGACTACCTCAAATAATATATTAAGAATCTCAGAAGAAATAAAAGTGTTTTCTAAAGTCTCGTATCTTTTTAATGACAGCGCTTTTTCAATAGCTTGAATTTCATATTGAAATTCTTTCTTTTCTATAGAACTCTCGCACTTCTCCAACAAATCACTAAACTTCAATTTTTTATCGGTTAGCTCATTTTCATCGTAGTATATAGCTAGAAAGTCAATAAACAAAGCAGTTATCCCTTCTTTATGCTCCCCTACTTCTATGCTAATTCTTAGCAGTGGCTCATTAATATCATAAAGTTTATTACGTTTATCGGTTTGATCTGTAATTGCTTCAATCAATCGTTTGCGAACCAGTTCACTCAATTGTTTACTTAAAGACTTTTGATCGATAAAGCAGTTTTTAGAAATAATTGTACCTTGTTGTGGCTTTCTTGATAATGCGATATAACGTATAATTTTTTGCTGTTGCGGAGGAAGGTACCGGATATATGTTTCGTAATAAGGCTTTAAATCATTTATCGTTTTAATAAAATGATTAGAAAGTTTTGCAAGTGTATCGCTTTTCAAAAACTCATAAAAGGTTACCAATAACCGATGATTACCTTTAACCAACTCGTAAATAGCCTTAACTTGCGCTTTTCCCTTATTTTTCAAATGCTCAACAACATCTGGTCTGTCATCAAGTTCAGCCAGTGACGTTAAAAAAAGAAGCGAATCTTTATAGGTTAATGATTTAAGATAGTATAAATTAAAAAAACCATAAAAAGGTCTGTCTTCCTTGTCAAAATCATCACTGATAGATTGGCTTGTTGCAATGATATTTATCCGCTTGTCTTGGTACATCCAGGCCCTCAGTTTTCCCTGCTCCTGTGTTCCTATCGCATTAAGGATATCACCAAAATTTTCAGCTAAAATCAATAAAGGCTTATCGGCTATGTAATCTTCAATAATCCTTTCTGCAAAAGATACCTGTCCGGGGATATTTGTGTCCTGGAGCTCTTCGAGTTTACTTTCTAAGGTATTTTTATCTATATCTTCCCATCTGATAAGTGCATAAAGTATTCTTATCAAAAAGTCGAAATAATTTGCGACTCCGTATTCTTCCTCTGCAAAATATGCCACTACAAGCTGATCGTTTTTTATATAGCTCTGGCATCGATGATATAAAACTCTTAGTAGATGGGTCTTACCCATACCTCGCTGGCCAATAACCAAAATCTGTTGATTATTACCGTTTTTAACAATACCTTCTACTGATTTAAATAGATAGTTGGCAGCTGGGCTTCTGCCAACTAATAATTGTTCTAATATTTCAGGTTTTACGCTTTTTGCGCCGAAAGACAGTATCGTATTTATGCTATGTTGACTTTCCACCACTCTTTAAAAATTTGATATTTAAATTTATAATATCTCTTACCTTCTATAACCTGCCTTATCAAGTAATGATCACTTAATAAAGTATAGAGACTTTGTTTCAATGAATCGTTATTGTCGATATCTATTTTAGTATATAATAATTCTTCTTCAATAAAATGATCTTCTTTCGATAAAATATTTAAAATCTGCATCATTTCATCTTTTTTGTCTTTAGGATAATATATCTCCAGTCTGTCTATGAGTTGTTTAAAAGCTTTGTGCTGCTTTGTATCGTTTATAATTAATTCGTAAGCGGCCTCTATATTATTCATCGTAATATTATAATCAAATTCTGTTTGTAATAGATTAAAAATGGTCGAAATATAAAACGGCAAGCCATTGCTCAATCCATATACCTTTTTCAAACAAAGTTGTTTTTCATCAGCTGCAACATTGAAACCTGATAAGATAAAGCACTCACACAAGAAATCAGATTCATTTTCCGAAAAAGGTTTTAAACTAAATTCCTCCATTTCATTAGTCGGTTCGCCGGTATATTTAAAATCTTTCCGAAAAGTATTTAGTACCACTTTTATTCCAATGGAACCGCAATAAATGAATCTTATTCCTTTCTTTTCCAATACTTGCCTTCGTTCGCGAAGTATATCCAATAACTCAATTGCTTCTTCATGTTTACCCTCTTTATACCATTCCCATAACATTATAGGGAGCTCATCAAATATTAATATAAGCTTCCCGTTTGTTTTGGCTTGTGTATCGGCGATATCCTCAAGGGTTTTAAAAAATATATCCTTCCAGGATTTTTTATATTCAGGTAAGTTCAGGCTGAATTTCGCACCTCCAATTTCTACTTCAGGAACAGAAAATATGTCTTTTATAAAGTTATAAGTCTTACTGAAATCGATTTGATGCCATTCTTTAAAATCCTTAAGTTCATTAATAAGTAGATTAATTACCTCGCCAAGATTTTGTTTTCCCTGAAATGAAAAGTATTTAGCTTTGAAGTTATCTTGCTTAAACTCTTCCGGTTGCAAATTTGAATTACATAGATAAGCAAGCTTAAGTAACAAAAGTGATTTCCCCATCCGTCGCATCTCTTCAACAGAAACACTTTGAGAGCGTAGCAATCTGAGAAGCTTTACAATGTCTTGTTCTCGCCCTGTAATTTGATTTTCAGGAATAGTACCTATAGTGGGTAATAAAGGAAAAGGTGTTTGCATGATAACATTCTTGACTTAAACAAATATAAGACTAATTTATCATGCGACAAATTTATCTTACGATAAAAATATCGTAAGATAGACTCAATTCAAAACCACCTAACTAAAAATGCCGATCGCAATAAACAATCGGCATTTCATATATTTTAAGAAGAGAATCCATTAGCTCATTTTCAGCTTCTTCTGAATATCTGCTACGTAACCTTTAAATTTCTTATCGGTATCAATCAAATCCTCTACAGTTTGGCAGGCATAGATCACGGTTGAGTGATCGCGGCCGCCAAAGAAATGACCGATTGATTTCAATGAACTTTTGGTATGTGCTTTGGCCAGGTACATCGATATTTGACGGGCCTGTACAATTTCGCGTTTACGGGTTTGTGATTTAACCATTTCGATAGGCACTTCAAAATACTCGCAAACTAAACTTTGGATATACTCCATCGAAATTTCTTTAGATGAGTTCTTCACAAAGTTTTTCAACATTTGTTTAGCCAGGTTCAGGTCAATCTCCTTACGGTTAAGGGTTGACTGTGCCAGCAATGACACCATGGCACCTTCAAGCTCACGAACATTATTGTCGATATTGTGAGCAACGTATTCAATTACGTCGTTTGACAGGTCGATACCATCCTGGTAAATTTTATTTTTCAGGATAGCCATACGGGTTTCCAGGTCAGGAACCTGCAAATCGGCAGATAAGCCCCATTTGAACCTCGAAAGCAGGCGTTCTTCCAAACCAGCCAAATCCTTAGGCGCCTTATCTGATGTAATGATCAGCTGCTTGCCCGATTGGTGCAGATGGTTGAATATATGGAAGAAGAAATCCTGTGTTTTTTCTTTACCGGCAAAGTTATGCACATCGTCCATGATGAGTACGTCAATGGCCTGGTAAAAGTTAACAAAGTCATTAATATTGTTGTGCTTTAAGGCATCAACAAATTGTTGCGTAAATTTTTCGCATGATACATACAGTACCAGTTTATCCGGTAGGGTGCGCTTAATTTCGTTACCAATAGCTTGTGCAAGGTGGGTTTTACCCAACCCAACGCCACCATAAATCATCAGCGGGTTAAAAGAAGTACCTCCTGGTTTAGCCGCAACTGCATAACCGGCCGAACGTGCCAGGCGGTTGCAATCACCCTCAACAAAATTTTCGAAGGTGTAGTTACGGTTAAGCTGAGGATCTACATTCAACTTTTTAAGCCCGGGTATAACAAAGGGGTTTTTAATATCCTTGTTAATTGAAATAGGTATCGGCATACTCTGATGTTTTGAATCAGCGCCATTTCCGTTTGAAGGCATGTTAGTTGTGTATGGTTTACTTGATGATTGCTCAACAACTATATTATACTCTAAACGTCCTTCATCGCCCAATTGTTTCTTAATTGTTTTGCGCAGTAACCCTACATAGTGCTCTTCAAGCCACTCGTAAAAGAATAAACTTGGTACTTGTATGGTTAATACGCTTCCTTCCATCCTCAAAGCTTTTATCGGCTCAAACCAGGTTTTAAAACTCTGGGCCGGTATGTTGTCTTTGATGATCTGAAGGCAGCTATTCCAAACGTTCGTACAAGTTTTTTCCATATAGATATAAGTAAAATATTGATTTCCAACCCCCAGCGAAACAACTTTTGGCCTTGCTACGGAACATCGAATATTGCCAAAAAAAGCTTATAAAAAAATTAAATTTTCACTTTTTTAACATTTGGCTTTTTACTAACAAATTCGATTTTTTAATGAAATTTTCGTATGGATAACATAATTTTTGGTATAAAAATCACAATCCAAATATTTCTAAATTATTTTTTTCTTTTTTTGAAATTTCAAGAAAAAGAATAACAAAACCACGTGTTTCAACCCTTAGTTATACGCCAAAACACAGGCAATGTTTGGACCTTTTAAGCCGTTATTGCAAACAAAAAAATAACACACTGGTTTAGTGCCTTATAAAAAATAAAAACCAAGTTTTGCTGATTTGTGGCACGCTATAAACACATGCAAGGAAGCCACACCACGATGCTAATACTCCCCAAAAACACCGCGCAGTACATCGGCGATCTCTCCCAGGGTTGCATAGCTTTCTACCGAAGTTACGATAAAAGGAATTAAGTTTTCAGTGCCGGCCGCCGCTATTCCCAAAAGATGTAAACTTTTCTCAACATCTTCACTATTACGGGTAGCTTTTAGTTCCGCAATTTTCTCAGACTGCATTTTTCTAATAGCGTCATCTACTCTGAATACACTACCAGGAGCCTCTTCCTGCTGGGCAAACCGGTTAACGCCAACAATTACTTTTTCGCCGGTTTCTATTTCCTGCTGATATTGGTAAGCCGATGTTGCTATTTCCTGCTGAATATAATCCTGCTCAATAGCTTTCACCGCACCTCCCATGGCGTCTATCTTGTCTATATATAATTGAGCGGCGGCTTCGATCTCATCTGTCAGAGCCTCTATAAAGTATGAACCGGCCAATGGGTCAACCGTATCGGTAACGCCGCTTTCAAACGCGATGATCTGCTGAGTACGCAAAGCTATTTTGGCAGCTGCTTCTGTTGGTAATGACAATGCTTCATCATACCCGTTGGTATGTAATGACTGTGTGCCGCCCAATACCGCGGCCATAGCCTGGTTGCTTACCCTTATAATATTATTAAGTGGCTGTTGCGCTGTTAAAGTAGAGCCACCTGTTTGCGTATGAAAACGAAGTTTTTGAGCGCCCGGATCAGTAGCGCCGAGTTGTTGGGTAATATGCGCCCACATACGTCTTGCTGCCCTGAACTTGGCTATCTCCTCAAAAAAATTGCTATGACAGTTAAAGAAGAAAGAAAGCCGCTTGGCAAACACATTTATATCAAGCCCCTTATCCAACGCGGCTTTTAAATAAGCTTTGCCATTGGCCAATGTAAATGCAAGCTCCTGCACTGCGGTTGAGCCTGCCTCGCGGATGTGATAACCTGATATGGAAATGGTGTTCCATTTAGGCACCTCTTTACTGCAGTATTCAAACACATCGGTAATGAGCCGCATGGATGGCGCAGGCGGGTATATATAGGTGCCGCGGGCAGCGTACTCCTTTAATATATCGTTTTGTATTGTCCCGGAGATCTGCCTGAGATCGGCCCCTTGTTTTTTTGCCAGCGCAATATACATGGCCAGTAAAACAGGAGCCGTAGCATTGATGGTCATGGAGGTGGTAATATCCTTCAGCTCAATACCGGCAAACAGGATTTCCATATCCTTCAACGAATCAATAGCCACCCCTACCTTGCCTACCTCGCCTTCTGCAAGTGCGTGATCCGAGTCGTAACCTATTTGGGTAGGCAGATCGAATGCTACCGAAAGACCGTTTGTACCCTGGCTTAATAAATAATGATAGCGTTTATTTGACTCTTCGGCGGTTGAAAAGCCGGCATATTGCCGCATGGTCCAGGGTTTGCCCCGGTACATATCTTTTTGGATGCCACGGGTAAAAGGGAACGCACCGGGCAATTCATTCATGTTTGAAGGTTCGGTATAAACCTCCTTTATTTCGATACCCGATGTAGTAACAATCTTTTTATCCGCAGCCATAAGTTTAGTATAATTCTTCCATATCCTGCCTGATTAATCCCAGCGCTACATCATAAGGATTATCTTCAAGCTTACTTAAATGCACCAGGATAACCTTGCTTAGCTCAAGCGCCGATGTATCCGGTGGCAAGGCCTTTACAGCGTTGTTGATCATATTAATGGTATCATCTTTCACTCTTTTCACCACATTCCAAACCCGGGCACTTACATAAATTTGCTGGGTAATGTTATGCTGAAATTCATTGCGAACTTCGTTAATAATAATGGCCTGCAATTCGGCGGCAGTATCGGCCGATCCGTTAAGGCGGATAAGCAAGCTTGCCGGGTTAACCCTTTCAATGAATAGCACAACCCTTTCATAGGCTTGTAACCGTAAAGGCAAGGTTTGATTACTGATAGTGCGTTTTAACTCCAATAATTGAATACTTTCAGATTTATCAAGGTATGGCTTAAATAGGTAAAAAGCGATGTACACAACGCCTAAGCCCGAAATAGTATACTTTATAATATCAAATAAAAGAGAGAGAGTAGGCATGTTTATAAATGTTATACAGGGGTCATAAAATTATGACATTAACAAAAATCTGCATTTTACGTTATATTTGTGTAGAATAAATAAAAATAAGATGAGTATAGCTGTTGAAACCGCTCCGGTTACTTTTACGCCGGGCGCCGTAAAAGAACTTTTTAAATTAAAAGACCAGCAGGAAATAAACGACGAATTTGGCTTACGTGTTGGAGTTGAAGGCGGCGGCTGTTCGGGCATGAATTATATTTTAGGTTTCGACATGAAAAAGGACGGCGACCAGGAATATATTATTGATGGAATAAAAGTATTTATGCACAAAGCCCACGGTTTATATCTTGCAGGCATGCAAATTGATTACCAGGATGGTTTAAATGCCCGTGGTTTTACTTTCAACAACCCTAACGCTGCCAGCACCTGCGGCTGCGGCTCTTCTTTCTCGGTTTAAATTAAGCCCTGTTAAAATATTGAAGCCGCTTCATATTGTCATGAAGCGGCTTTTGTTTATAGTAGCGTTTCAATGCTACTTTAACCCCTCGTTAATTGTCTTTCTCATCCAATACGGTGAGTTTACTGCGAAGCCTACCGTATGAAAAGCAACTTTTCCCTCCTTATTTAATATAACGCTGGTTGGATAAAGGCCTATTTTATACCCGGCAGCTATATCCCGGCCATCATCTATAATATCATACTTAAACTCAGTTTGCTTCAGAAATTTTTTCAGGTCATAGCGATAATCCAGGGCTATTGCCAAAAAAACCACATTTGCGTTACCCTTATAATCATCAACCAGTTTATTTAACTCCGGAATCTCCTGCATACAGGCCGGGCAGCCAATGAACCAAAAATTGAGAACCACTACTTTGCCGCGCAAATCTTTTAGTTTGATTTTATTCCCGTTGATATCGTGCGTACTAAACGGTTCCATTACCTCACCGGTATTAAAATAAGCAGATTCGTAAGGCTTGGAAAGAGAAGCCATGTACTGCTCTTTGGCTTCTTCGGGCGATAGTTGCTTAGGAGCATTTGCGGGAGTTCCATCTGCAGGTGTGGCATTGGGCTTTATATATCGTACCTCCCGCTCATCTTTCCTGTTAAGGATAAAGGCAGTTTTGGCATCTTCCATATTTTCGGGCAATAAAACGTATTGCCTTGTACGCATCAGATCACTCCATTCCTTATAAGTAAGTTGTTTTCCGGTCGAATCCTTCACAACTGAATGACTATCGATTCTGAAGGACCGATTAACAACTTTATGTGACAATGAATCTTGCGACCATGCAACGGAACTCCATGTTATAAATAAAAGCAAAAGGAAGATATACTTCATGACAGGTTTAGATTATATTTCATAAATATACCTGAAGATATTAATATATAGCGGTCAAACTGTAACAAAACAGGCAACATAATTAACGTTGGGTTATACTATCTGTCAAAAAGTTTATTGATCGGCAGTTGTAACAAATTGACATGGTGCATAGTCATACCAACAAGTTTTTTATATTTATACCATGCCGGTAAAAACCTCTTACAAAGAAAACATTTCCATTGCATTACAGTCTATAGCCGGCAACAGGCTGCGCACCTCATTAACGGCGCTTATTATAGCCATAGGTATCATGGCGTTGGTCGGCATTTTAACGGCCATTGAGGGTATCAGGCAGTTTACCAATGATGCTTTTGCCGATCTGGGCGCAAACACTTTTACCTTGCAAAACCGTGGCGAAGGATTAAACTTCGGCAATGGCGGGCACCGGAAAGTGTATCCTGCCATTACGTACGATCAGGCCGTACGTTTCAAAAACTCCTTTAAACTGCCTGTAGCTGTAGCCATTAATTTAGAAGTAAATGGCACCGCGGTAGCTAAATATGGTAATCAAAAAACCAATCCGAATATATCCATCTCCGGTTCAAACGAAAACTACCTTGTTACAGCTGGTAAAAAACTTGCTTTCGGACGTAACTTTTCGGCCTCTGAGCTGGAGCACGGATCAAACGTGGTCATTATCGGCGACGAGATCAAAAAGAAGCTTTTTAAAACTGAAGACCCGATCAACAAATTAGTATATCTTGGTACCAACAGGTTCAGGATTGTTGGCGTGTTTGCATCAAAGGGTTCAAGTTCATTTGGAGGCGATAAATTTTGTGTGATCCCTGTATTAAAAGCCAAACAAATAGACAGTACAAAAAACGCATCGTTTACGGTAACCATTAAAGTAGCCACTCCCGGCGCTCTTGACGCTACCATTGGCGAAGCCACTTCCCTGTTCAGAAACGTAAGGGGATTGAACGTTATTAACCAGGATAACTTTGAAATAAGCCGGAGCGACTCGATACAAAAAGAACTTTCAGGCCAGCTTGCAGGGATAACAGCGGCCGGTTTTGCTGTTGGCATCATCACGCTTATCGGTGCGGCAATTGGTCTTATGAATATCATGCTGGTATCGGTAACCGAACGCACCCGCGAAATTGGCGTTCGGAAAGCTATAGGCGCAACGCCGGCCATTATTCGTAAACAATTTTTGATAGAGGCTATAGTGATCTGCCTTATAGGAGGTGCAGCAGGTATGATACTGGGAATGGCTGCCGGAAATCTTATCGCCGTTCAAATAAGCGGGGCGTTTGTTGTGCCATGGGGCTGGCTGTTCTTTGCAGTAGTGCTGTGTACGTTTATCGGTTTGATATCGGGTTATTATCCTGCAAAAAAAGCGGCCAGGCTTGACCCGGTAGAGGCGTTGCGGTACGAATAGAGAATTACTTCAAAATCTTGGAGGCTGTTTGCAAACGATAGTTTTTGAATATAGAGACGCATAATTGCGTCTTCCGCTTGCAATTTACGACAGCAGAGACGCTTTTGAAATCGGCTTGTCTCCGGGAGACGCAATTATGCGCCTCTACAAAAATACTTTCTCTCATTTTTAAACAGCTTCTAAGAGACTGTTTGCAAACAAAAAACGTCATTGCGAGGTACGAAGCAATCGCGAACTATACAGAGTGGCTCTGTAAGTCGGGGATTGCTTCGTACCTCGCAATGACGTTTTTTAAGCTATATCAACACATTCCCCTAAGGAGACGTTAACATATTATCCAACAAAAAAGGCGCAATTAATGCGCCTTTCTTACAATAAATAAATATCTACTAAAACAGCATCTTATTTTTAAGCGGATAATCAACCAGCACTTTCTCGATATAAGTTGTTTTGAGTGCATCACCTAAGGCAGCAGCATGTTTTAGATGGTGCATATCGCTTGAGATATAATCAATTAAGCTATTATCGATCAGGTCTTCAGCCATCTTTTTGATGTCCTTACCATAGTACCCGGTAAGTGATATTGTATTAAGCTGAAAATCAACACCCCAGCTATGCAGGTTTTTTAACTTATCCAAATCAAGATACTGGTAACGCTCAGGGTGCGCCAAAATAGGTTTGTACCCCTTGTCATGGAGTTTTTGAATTACACTATGGGTATTAGGTGGCTGATTGATAAATGAAAACTCAAACAGCACATGGTTATCACCCATGGTCATCACCGGACCATTTTCTACGCGTGCCTCAAACGTTTCATCAAAATAATGTTCGGCAGCGGCTTCAACCGGGATATCTATTCCTTCTTCAACCAGTTCGGCTTTTAGTAAAGTAAGCGCATTACCTATAGTTTCGGGCGTATTACGATAAAAATCTATCATAATATGCGGTGTGGCGATAATTTTTTTTATGCCCAGCGCCATCATTTTTTTGATCAATTCCACCGACTCTTCTGGTGTTTTGGCACCGTCGTCAATTCCAGGCAACACATGCGAGTGCATATCAACCATGATACCTTCATAGTTGAACTTTGATTCCCTTACTTCTTTTTTCTTCTTAAAAAGCCCGAACATTTTTTATCTATCGTTATACTGACCGCTGTAATATTGCTGGTAATGACCAGATGTTACATCATTTAGCCACTCTTCATTAGCAAGATACCAATCTACAGTTTTTTCCAAACCTTCCTCAAAAGTTATGCCCGGCACCCAACCTAAATCATTTTTAAGCTTGGTTGCATCAATGGCATATCTTAGATCGTGCCCGGCCCTGTCTGTTACAAAAGTGATCAGTTTAGCCGATTCTCCTTCGGCCCTGCCTAATTTTTTGTCCAATATACTGCAAAGCAATCTGATCAGGTCAATATTTTTCCATTCATTATGGCCACCAATATTATAGGTTGAACCCGATTTGGCATTATGGAATATTACATCTATTGCGCGGGCATGATCCTCAACCCAAAGCCAGTCGCGGATATTTTCGCCTTTGCCGTACACAGGTACCGGTTTGCTTTGTTTGATATTATTGATTGCCAACGGAATAAGCTTTTCCGGAAAATGGAACGATCCGTAGTTATTTGAACAGTTTGATATTACCGTATCCATACCATAAGTATCCTGGTATGCCCTTACAAAATGATCAGAACCTGCTTTTGAAGCCGAATATGGTGAATGCGGATCATAAGCCGTTTCTTCAGTAAACATGCCATCCTCGCCAAGGGTGCCATACACCTCATCGGTTGATACATGATAAAAACGGGTTTGATCATATCTGCCTTTCCAATGCTCGCGCGCGGTGTTAAGCAAGTTTACTGTGCCAACTACGTTGGTCATCACAAACTCAAGCGGATTAGTGATTGACCTGTCTACATGCGATTCGGCAGCAAGGTGGATCACAGCATCTGGATTCTCGGCTGCAAAAAGCTCATTAATAAAGGCAATATCAACGATATCCCCTTTTACAAACTTGTAATTAGGTTCATTCTCAATATCTTTTAAATTGGCAAGGTTGCCTGCATAGGTAAGCTTATCTAAATTAACAATGTTGTAATCAGGATAATTTTTTACAAACCTGCGCACCACGTGCGAGCCAATAAAACCAGCACCACCTGTAATAATGATCTTTTTTTTCATCTCTTGCTGTTAGTTTAATTGAATGGATTTTGAGCAATATATTTTTCCCACTCCCAGGCCGATGACATCATTTCGCCTATACCAAGTTTAGCTGTCCAGCCAAGTTTGGTTGATGATTTGGTAACATCGCCCCAAACCTGCTCCACATCACCTTCACGGCGCGGACCGATTTCGTAGTTCAGTTTTTCACCTGTAGTGCTTTCAAAAGCATGAATTACTTCCAACACCGAAGTGCCGTTGCCGGTACCCAGGTTAAACACATCATAACCTTTAAATTCGTCTTTTTCAGCAAGCTTCAACGCAGCTACGTGGGCTTTGGCCAAATCAACTACGTGAATATAATCACGGATACAGCTGCCATCCGGCGTATTATAATCATCGCCAAATACGGTTATTTTTTCGCGTTTGCCAATAGCTGTTTGTGTAATAAAAGGTACCAGGTTTTGCGGCACGCCAATTGGCAACTCGCCAATCAGGGCCGATTCGTGGGCACCTACCGGATTGAAATAACGTAATGATATTACTTTATAATTGGTGCCGGAATTTACCATATCAACCAAAATCTCTTCTGCTATTTGTTTGGTATTGCCATATGGCGATTGCGCAGGTTGAACCGGAGCATTTTCAGTAACAGGTAGTTTTTCTGGCTGGCCATAAACTGTACAGCTTGATGAAAACACAAAATTGATAGCCTTGCCGTAATAAGACTCCAACAAGTTAATAAGCGAATAAAAATTATTACGATAATATTTCATTGGCTTTTTAACCGATTCACCCACTGCTTTAAATGCCGCAAAATGAATAATGCCACCTATTTCGGGCTCAGCAAGTGCAAGTGATCTAACAGCTGCTTCATCACAAAGGTCGAGCTTGTGAAATACCGGGGTAAAGCCTAAGATCTTTGTAAGTTGATCTAATATTTTAGGATCGGAGTTCGACAGATCGTCAACAATAATGGGATCATAACCCGCATTAACCAGCTCAACTACGGTATGAGAGCCAATAAAACCCAAACCGCCTGTTACTAATATTTTCATAGTTTATATAGAGAGTGTATTTTGATTGTTTAGCAAAGTAAGCAGATTGTGACAATTCATCCGCTTTTATATTATAAAAAAGGCCAAAAAGATTAATTTCCGGCCTTGTTACCTTATTTATTGTAATAAGTAAAGTCTTTATGGTTTATTTCCTGCTCGGGTAATGATTTGAAGTATTCATAAGTGATCTTCAAACCCTCACTTCTGGATACTTTCGGCTCCCAGCCCAATATAGCTTTGGCCTTGGTAATATCCGGACGGCGCTGTTTAGGATCATCTGTTGGTAACGGCAAGCTGATCAGTTTTTGATCCGTACCTGTTAATTTGATGATCTCCTCGCCAAATTGTTTGATCGTGATCTCGTCTGGATTACCGATGTTCACCGGCTGGGCATAATCGCTCAGCAGCAAACGGTAAATACCTTCTATCAAATCATCTACATAACAAAACGAGCGGGTTTGTGAGCCGTCGCCAAACATCGTCAGCGGTTCGCCTCTTAATGCCTGTCCGATGAAGGCTGGCAATACCCTGCCGTCATTCAGGCGCATCCTTGGTCCGTAGGTATTAAAGATCCTTACTATCCTGGTTTCAACTCCATGAAAAGTATGGTAGGCCATCGTAATAGCTTCCTGGAACCTTTTGGCTTCATCATACACCCCTCTTGGGCCTACCGGGTTTACATTACCCCAGTACTCTTCGGGCTGCGGACTGATGTTAGGATCGCCGTA
>NZ_FOCL01000008.1 GCF_900110105.1 Mucilaginibacter gossypiicola
CATCAATGCCAATGAAAAATTCAAATTCCATATCTTTACCCTGTTTATGTTAGTAAACAGTTAACATGTTTTAAACACCATCAATTCCTTACTAATGAGCCTCGTAAACTCTAATTTCTATTTGATGCCATAGTTTAAAACAAGCGGTAAAGGAGTAAATCGACGAATAGGCCTCTACGCCTGGAAATGACAATAATGCGCCTTTACCGCTGTTAACTTTTTCCACAAAACTCCAGGTTATTAACAAAGAAAAAGAAGCAAAAAGAAAGCTTCAACAATAATAATAACCTCTATTATTCTGTTGAAGCTAATCTAAAGGAAATGACATTTTTTTATGGTAAAATTAAAAAGATGGATACACACGGTAGGTTTAGCAAGGGATTTCTTACTACTTCGTCGCTTTCTCCACTTTAAAATCTTCAAATTTAACATAAAAGCTTTGTTTGCCGGGTGCAGCTGCTACCATGCCTATCATCGCTTTTACATTTGGCGGGAAATAAGCCAGGCGGAGCATATCATATTTTTCGCCATCGAACGAGTATTTGATCTCCACAAAATCGCCTTTGCGTAATAATTTCAGCCAAACAGATTTAGGGCTGTCATGCCTTGGCACTACCGACCAGTCCGAAACTTCGCGGGTAACCACAGCGCTTACGTTTTGAACACCGTCAACATATTCGATCCCGGTTTTAATCCAGTTTTTGTTATCGATCCTCACCATTAAACCGGCCTGGTGAAACAATTCTTTATAGGCCCCGGTAATTTTTACGCTTGCCTCAAAATCGCCTTCCTGTTCGGTAAAGTAAAAAGGGCCGTTATCCCTGATGAAGCCGTAATGCGTTACCCGCCAGTAATCGGTTGCCGGGTCAACGGTCATGTGTAGCGTACTGCCTTCTATTGATGATTTTTGAGGTTTACTGTACCACTGCATACTGTTTAAGTTTTGTGCTAAACCAAATTTGCTGAGCAGGGCAAATAAGGTTAAAAAGGTTAATTTTTTCATGGCGGTAAATTTATGATAAAAGCACATGGAGCAAGCTCTTAAATAGTTTTCTTTATGCTGAAGTCATAAATCGTTTATCACTCTATTTCATCTTCAATAATCTGCATCCGAATATACCGCCCGCTGTTTTACCCGGTAAGGCCTGAAATTTTACGACGATACTTTGCTTGCCTGCAAGCAAGGCCCCTGGTATCGTATAATTTACCGAATAAAGTACAGGTGCAGCTTTTTTAACCAGTTTCTCGGTAGCTATCTTTTGCCCGTCTACCAGGATGTCAAACTCCCTGCCTTCGCCATCCGCGCCAAAATACCGGCATTGCAACTGGGCAGTTGCAGCTCCCTTTGTATCCAGCTGGAAAGAGAACCAGCCGCCGTCGGTGGCGTCGCGCCAGCGGGTTCCGTCAACTTCGCCGGTATTGGTACGTTCGCCTTTAAAGTTATGATCGCGTTCGGGTTGCATTTCACCTATGCGCATGAGGTCGAGCGTATTAGCTGCCAACTCGTCCTCGGCTTTGCGTTCGGCATCAAATTGCTGCTGTTTTAATTTCCATTCCTCGTTGTTGAAAAAATCCCAGTAAACAGCCTGTTTCTGATCATAAATTTTGTACAGCGGTTCAAGTATTACCTGTTTGCCATGGTTGCTGGCATAAAACACAGTTGGCTTGTTGGTAACAGGTTTAATCCATTGCTTTAAATCAGGGTCAGAAGCCACAAACACGGGGATATCACGTTTTTTAATATCCGCAGTACCCAACTGTCCGGCCAAAACCAGTGGGCCGTACAAGAAAGCTTTCATATTGGCATTATCAGGCATACTTTCGGTGTACAGGCTCATCGGATAAGTCAATTTAACTTTATCTCCCTTCTGCCACGTGCGGTTAACGGTAATATAGCTCCCGGGTTTTGCTGCCACGGGAATTGCTTTTCCATTTACAGATAGTTGTACCCCGCTAACTGCCCATTTAGGATAGCGGATATGCAATGGCATCTGCTGGTTGCGGGCCGATTGTGTAAGGATGAAATTAATAGTTCCGCTTTTGGGGTAACTGGTTTCCATGGTCCACAGCATTCCTTTCTCTTTCCAGTTTAAGGTTGATGGGATAAAGAGGTTAAGATATAAACCTCCGTTATTGTCTTTATCGTAAATATCCATACCGTACTTACTGTGGTTTTCCATCCCGGTACCGGTACAGCACCAAAACGAATCGTCGGGTGTACCAAACTGCTTTTGCGTACCTGATGCCAGTGTGAGGTAATACAGCACCATGCCGTTTTCCGGATTTTGCGATGCCAGGATATGGTTATAAAGTACACGTTCGTAATAGTCCATATAAGCAGCTTGCGGATCGAGGCCAAACAGGTGATCGGTGAGCTTCAGCATATTGTAGCTGTTGCAGGTTTCGGTAGTGGTAGAGCTTAAATGAACTGATAAATAGTCGGGCTTATCGCTGAAACGTTCATGATCGCTGTTGCCGCCGATAACGTAGCTGTAATGGTTTACCACAGTATTCCAAAAGAAATCGGCAATGGCATGGTCGGCCGGGTTACCGGTAAGCTCGTACTGGCGGGCGCAGCCAATTATTTTAGGGATCTGGGTATTAGCGTGGAGACCAGCAAGATCATCCTGCTGCTGCGCAAGCGGATCAAGGATGCGTTTATGATGAAAACGATAAGAAAGATCAAGATATTTTTTATTACCCGTGATGGCATAAACGTTAGCCAATGCTTCATTCATGCCTCCATGCTCACATTCCAGCATCAATTGAAATTGCGCTTCGGTAAGGTTTTTAAACTTGGTGTCTATCCAGTCGCAAAATTTAATAGCTACCTGTTTTGCCTGCTGATTGCCTGTATATAAATAAGTATCTACCAAACCGGCCAGTATTTTATGCTCGGTATACCACGGCACCCAGGCGCCATTAAGGTCAAAGCCCGGCGAACGGATATCGCCGGCGGCTATCTCGTCAAAAAGTTTATCTTCACCGGGGATAGCGCCTATGTAGCCAGTTTTGCGTACCCTTTGGCACTCGGCAAGTTCGGTAACTATGTAATCGGTTTTTTCTTTGAACCTTACATCGCCGGAGGCGGCATACATCATAGAACAAGCCGACAGGTAATGCCCTAATGAATGCCCGGATACGCCCCTCGACTCCCAACCACCATAAATTTCGGCCTTGGGTTTTAGTCCGGCATTTTCTCTGAAACGGTGTAAAAAGCGATCGGGCTGCAGGCTAAGCAGCCATTCGCCGTCTTTTTCCATAGCATGTTTAAAGGGCCCATCAAGTAATCGTACGTCGCTCAAATTAAACTGGCTTACCTGTTTGACAATTTTATCTTTTACTACAAAGCCTGTTTGTGCCGATGCTGTATTTGGCATTAAGCCGTATAGCATTACCGATGCTATAGCCTGATATATCTTTCTCATTTGTTGCCTAACCGTTTGAGGGTTAAAAAAATAGTTGGTTATAATTGCACTACATAGTTATTGATATTAGCCTGAAAAACCAATTGAAAATCAGTATTGGATAATATTCAATACTGATTGAATAATTTAAACATATCCTACGGGTGTTAAATCCGCTTTTTTTGTCATGCTGATTCTTGCATCAGCTACACTAACCAATTATAACCTAATTTATTCCCATGATCCAGACAGAAAAACCGATGCTTAACAGCACTATTAATGTGGGTGCGGAACTCATTAATGATTTCAGGCAGCAGGGGCATGTGCTAATCAGAAACATATTACAGCCCGATGAAGTGGCACACTACCGTAATGTTATTGGCAACGCGGTAAACCGCTATAATACCGAAACCCGTGCCATGCAGGACAGGGATACTTATGGAAAAGCTTTCCTGCAGATCATGAACCTGTGGGAGGTTGATGAGCAGGTACGGGAATTTACCCTCGCCAAACGCTTTGCAAAAATTGCTGCCGATTTGTTAGGTGTTGATCATGTGCGCATTTATCATGACCAGGCTTTGTTTAAAGAGGCTGGCGGCGGGTTTACGCCATGGCACCAGGACCAGTACTACTGGCCCCTTGATACTAATAATACGGTTACCATGTGGATGCCGCTGATGGATATTGACGTTGAGCTTGGGATGCTGACTTTTGCATCAGGATCGCACCGGGATGGTTTTGCTGAAAACATCCCGATCTCGGACGAGTCTGAAACATCGCTGCAAAAATACATCAGGGAAAAAAACTATCCCATAACCCGTGCCGAAACTATGCAGGCCGGCGATGCTACATGGCATTACGGATGGACACTGCATAACGCGCCGGGCAACAGTTCGGCAGATACTACCCGCGAGGTGATGACCATTATTTATTATGCAGATGGCGCTCATGTAACCCAACCTCAAAATAAACACCAGGAAAACGACCGTCACCGATGGCTTGGTGGCTTAAACGCCGGCGCACCTGCCAAATCAAACTTAAACCCTTTAGCTTACTGATAAACCTGATCGCCATTTTTTGATATGATAAGAAAGATTTTTTTACTGGTAATATTAATCGTTTGTATTTCAAACTGCTTTGCGCAAAATCAGGATAAACGCTGGTCGGAAGCCCGTATTTGGAGTTGGTATAACGAGCAGCCCTGGTATTGCGGCTTTAATTATATCCCTGCCTATGCCATCAATTACACCGCAATGTGGGATAAAACAACTTTTAACGAGGCGGCTATTGATAAAGAACTGGCGGTGGCTGATAAATCGGGCATGAACTCCTTAAGGGCTGTATTGCAATATGCTGTGTATGCCGATGATCCGAAATATTTTATAAACACGTTAGACAGGTTTATGGCGATTTGCGACAAACACCATATCAAGTTTATCCCGGCTTTGTTTGATGATTGTTCGTTTGGTATTACCAATGATCCTAAAACAGGTAAACAACCCGAGCCTTTGATAGGCTGGTATGCATGGGCGTGGTCGCCAAGCCCGGGGCATAGCATGGTGGTTGATCCTGCTACGCACCCAAAGCTTAAAAAATATGTAACTGAGGTGATCACAAGGTTTAAAAATGATAAACGCATTTTAATGTGGGACCTGTATAATGAGCCCACCAATGGCGGTTTAGGTTCGGCTACCTTCCCGTTGTTAAAGAAAACTATTGCCTGGGCAAGGGCCGTAAATCCGTCACAGCCACTTACTATCGGCATTTTTGACCAAAATCCGCGGTTAAACAGCATCATTACCGAAAACGTTGATCTCATCACGTTTCATGACTACGGCGACAAGCAACATGTAACTAAAACCATTGAAGACCTTAAAAAATACAACCGCCCAATGATCAATACCGAATGGATGAACCGCCCATGGAAATCAACAGTGAGCGAAATTATTCCGGTGTTTTACCAATACAAGGTAGGTTGTAACCTTTGGGGATTGGTTAATGGTAAAACACAAACTAATTTACCATGGGGCCATCGTCCCGGCGATCCGGAGCAAAAACTGTGGCAGCATGACCTTTACAGTGGCGACTTTAAACCGTACAAAGCCGCTGAAATTGACTCGTTGAAATTGTTTATCGACAGATCAAAAAGCGCTGAATATATCAGTGAGCATCAGCACCAATAGGATAATTTGGTTTCTTTGTATATCAAAATTACCCGGCGCCGATGATCAAGCCTACTTTAGAAGCTTTAAACAGCCATGATAAAAACACGTTTCTGGCCAGGCTATTTGAGCAGCACGAGTTTGAATCGCCATATCATTTTCATCCTGAATATGAGCTAACGGCTATCCTTAAAGGGGAAGGTAACAGGTTTGTAGGCAACAATATGTCGGCTTATCAGCAGGGTGACCTGGTGTTGATCGGAAGCAATGTGCCCCATTGCTGGAAAACGACGCTGCATAATGAGAAGATTAACGCGAAATCGGTAGTGATCCAGTTTAACATCGATTTTTTAGGGTCGAATTTTTTTGAGAACCAGTCGGCTTGGAAAGTGGTGCAGCTGCTCAATAAAAGTTTTCATGGTATCCATTTTAGCGGAACAAACACTACAGCCATCATTAATTTGATGATGGCTGTAGTTAAAACGGAGGATTCATTTAAGAAGCTCATCCTTGTATTGGAAATACTTGATCGTTTAACGGATCATGCTTCGTACCAATATTTAAATGCCGAACCTGTGATTTACAGTCCGCAGGGGATAGAGCATCAGCGGTTAAAGCTTGTGCAAAGTTTCATTATTGATAATTTCAGGAGCAAAATTACACTTGATGAAGTAGCCGAAATAGGTAGCATGACCAAAAATGCTTTCTGCAAGTTTTATAAAAAAACAACCGGAAAAACGCTCACCTCAGCTATAACCTATTACAGGTTGCAATATGCCATGCAGCAACTGATATCAACAGATAAAAACGTTACCCAAATCAGTTTCGATTCGGGCTTTAGTGACGTGGCCTCATTTCACAAAATATTTAAATTGGCTACCGGCAAAAGTCCTTTGGGGTACCGGAAACATCGTTTGGCAATCATTGGCTGATATCGGCTGATTTTGTAAATTGAGGCTGTATTAATCAAACCTCACTATAGTGTTTAAACTTTCAACGCCAATACTGGCTTCGCTTAATGAAGCTGAAACAATAGCTTTCTACACCGAAAAATTGGGCTTTACTTTTTGTGATAGCCATAATGGCTACATGATATTTAGCCGTGATGGCATTAATGTGCATTTATTTCCCTGTAATGAACCGGAAGCCTGCCGCAACATGGGTTGTTATATTTATGTAACCGATATAGAGCAGCTTTATAATGAATATCAACAATTGGGCCTAATCCATCCCAACGGCCCGTTACGAATGATGCCCTGGGGATTACGTCAATTTGCGGTTGTTGACAACAATGGCAATATCTTTTACTTTGCCGATTATAAAGAATGAGATGGTTTGTAAATGTTATGTTAAGTAATAGTGTGTTTAAGTATGGTATTTAATATTTGTTAAAATATACTTAACTTAGTGTTAAACAACACAAGCTAATGTATGTCGCAAAACACATTACCGCTCTATGCTATAGTTGAATTGTTAATGCGCCTCGCGGGCATTGATCCTCAAATTGGGAATTATAAAAATCATTCGGAACGTGGAGATAACGTTCTCGTAAAAACTACCAACGGCACTATTCAACTGTCCAAATCCCTTGTTCTATCTCAATTTAATAAGCCCGAAGATATTCAAAAGCGCGATCTGGAATCCCTGGCATCACGGTTTAGGAGAAGATTGCGGAAGGCAAAGGGCTAAAGCAGGCCAGCAATTCTGTAAGAGAATTGGGGCGAGAGCTTATTAAACTGGTTTTATATCAGGTGGATTATTGGGGGGATATTGCCATAAAATGCTATCCATCTATTTTACTTACTCTTTCTGCATTTAATCAAAAAGAAGAGGAAATTTTCAGTCACTTCTACAATCTCAAATAAACCGGCTACGCCAAATTCGGCCTTGACAGATTCCCTGTCATAAAAGAACATCTTAACTCCTTCAAAAATCTCGTAACGATCCTGGCTGATAAATTTGCCCATACCGTAGGTTGGAGCATCTTTAGAAATTGCTGTAAAAACAATATAACCATTATCAGATAGTTGATTATAGCAATCGGCTATCAGTTTCTTCCGTTCGGTATTATCCAGTAAATGGATTAAAGCATAGCAAAATATGCCATCGTACTGAATTTGATCAAATGGCATGTCAGTTACGGATCCATGGTAGATAGTCATATCAGTTCCGTAATGTTTCTTTGCCATTTCAATGGCTGTTTTTGATATTTCAATCCCGGTTACGGTAATTCCGACATCTTTGAAAATCTGGGCATTCCGCCCGTAGCCAATACCAGGGATAAGGACATTTTTTATTGATTTTTCAACGAAAAGGTCTTTTGTAATTACTGCCGATTTCGATGGTTCAAAGCCCCACATCTCCTGCTTTTCAATAAAGCTTTTTTCCCAAAATTCCGTTTTTTCAATATTATTATCCATTGCACCATTATGTTTGCTGCTAAATTAAGCAATTGCAATATTGTTGCATTAGTATTGTTGCTGTTTTATTTGTAAGCAATTGCCGCACTCGAAGGTCCGGTTAATGGCAGAAGCATTGTTGATTGAAATCCTGCGATATCGGCCCACCTGTTAAAGTCGGCAAATGTATAATCAAAGCCAGTCCCTGTTTCAATAAGCATATTCAAACTCATCATCATACCAAAAACATTTTGCTTTCTTTCATCATCTATAATCCCCTCAATAGCAACGAATGCTCCTCCCGCGGGGAGGGCGCCATAGGCTTTTTTCATTAAGGCTATTTTATTTTCTTCGTTCCAGTCATGCAGGATATTACCCATTACAACAACATCAGCATTGGGTATTGGCATGCTGAAGAAGTCGCCGCTTGCTGTTTTTACCCTGTCAGATAGCCCGAATTGTTGTATGGTAGCGTTTGCAATAGGTTCGACCGGCGGCAGGTCAAAACTGGTGCAATGCATGTGTGGATTATGTTTGGCTACCATTATGGAAAGCAACCCTGCCGAACCACCCACATCAACCAGCGTTTTATACTTTGTGAAATCAAACTTTTGAGCAAAGGCCATAAAATTACCCATCTGGATGCCGCTCATGGCATTGGTAAATTCTTTTAGTTTTTCAGGATCCCGGTATATCAAACCAAAAAAATCCTCGCTCCTTTTAGCTTCGTTTTGCGGCAGACCGGTAAGCAATCCCTCGCCTAGGCTCCCCCAAAAGGCGTACAAACGGTTGTTCATCATTTCGAGGATGCCCCCGATATACGATGGCTTGTTTTTATCTAAAAATGTATCTGTATCAATGGTGTTTGAGTAAATAGCTGTATCAAGGATTCCGTCGCGCTTTAAAAATCCAAACACGGTTAAGGCATCTAAAAAATCATAAACATTCCTGTCGGTACAATTAAGTTTTAAAACTTCTTTAACATCTTTTGCACTCATCGTAGCCTTTTCGGCAAGCTTGGTGAATAACTGAAAACTTACGGCGGTTAACAGAATTTTTGAAGCCCAAAAGCCTGTGCCAATTTTCATGATGTTTTCTGGCGATGGTTGGTTAGGTTGCTGTTCCATTTTTTTAGTAATTACAGGTTTAAAAAATTGGTGTGGACGGAAGGTTGTTTTTACCTGGGTAGGTAAAATTAGTTATCTAATTTACAGGGATTTAATTTAAGATGAAAGGAATTTATGCCTGTGATTGAATTAGCTTCCGGAGGCTCATTTCAGGCTTTTTCTCGGGGTAGGATTGTTGCGAAAGCTTTCTAATGCATGTTTTTTTGTTTTCATGCCCGGCGAACTCTAAAATTGAAAAGCCCTTAGAAATTTAATCTAAAGGCTTTATCAAAAAAGTTCAACGAATGTTTTGTTTAATTATTTAAGCAGGAAGCGTGTTATGTGAGTGCCGTTATATTAGCCGATGATTAATCCCAAATACCATTCTGTGCAGTGAATATCACCGGTTGGCCACCTGTTACCATAATGGTATGTTCGTGTTGTGCCACAAAGCCACCTTTATTACCAAGCAGCGTCCAGCCGTCGGCTTGTGTTTCGGCAATTGTTGATCGTGTTGAGATAAACGTCTCTATAGCTACCACCGAGTTCTTTTTAAAACGGGCGGTGTTATATCTGTCGCAGAAATTGGCAATCTCATGAGGCTCTTCATGCAGGCTACGGCCAACGCCATGGCCGGTGAGGTTTTTTATAACGGCGTAGCCGGCTTTTTTGGCTTCGGTTTCGATTAATCTGCCAATCTCCGAAATCCTGACACCGCCTTTGATATTGCTGATCGCTTTTTTTAAGATCTCTTTTGACGCTTCTACCAGTTTGCCATGGCCGTGAATATCCTGCCCTAATACAAAAGAACCACCGTTATCGGCCCAAAAGCCATTTAGCTCTGCAGATACATCGATGTTTACCAAATCGCCCTCTTTAAGGATTTTATCGGCCGATGGGATGCCATGAGCAGCTTCTTCATTAACGCTGATACAGGTAAACCCCGGAAAATTGTAGGTTAACAAAGGTGCAGAACGCGCGCCTAACTGCGTCAGCAATTCGCCGCCGTAGTCGTCAAGCTCTTTAGTGGAGATCCCTGGTTTGGCATATTCCCGCATCTTCTTAAGCGTAATGGCTACAGCATCACTGGCTTCCTGCATACCAATTCTCTCGTTTTCGGTGGATATAGACATCTGCTAATTTTTTATGTGCTGCAAAATTAGCAATTAATGCACTGGATAGCGTTCTCTGAATGTCAGTTTATGACATCAGAGCCCCGGCAAATAAAGCTTGAGTTAAATAATATTGATTAAAGTTGAAGTTTCGTCGCACGCAAAAGCAATCGGGTTTATGCTTTTTTTACAAACTCAGATTTAAGCGCCATGGCACCAAATCCATCGATCTTGCAGTCGATGTTATGGTCGCTATCTACCAGGCGAATATTTTTGACTTTAGTTCCGGCTTTAATACCCTGGGGCGAGCCTTTTACCGGAAGATTTTTTATAATTACAACAGCATCGCCGTTTTGCAAAATATTGCCGTTGCTATCTTTCACAACAAATTGATCGCCCGCGCTATTGTCTTCTTCTTCGGGTGCCCACTCATGGCCGCATTCCGGGCAGGCCAGTAAGCCGTTCATTTCATACGTGAAGGTAGATTTGCATATTGGGCAAGGAGATAGCTCTGTCATATTAAAACTTTACGGAGTAAAACTAAAAAAAGAACCGGATAGCGCCAAAATTAAGCGATGCCATACCGCAAAAGGTTTCGTTTGATAGCATTCAAGTGTTTATATCCTTCTGCCGTAATTCTGTGTCTTTCACTTATCTTTGCGCAAAATTCAATATATCCATACAGTGATTAATGTCAATAACATTTCCGTTTCTTTTGGCGGAACCACCTTATTTAGCGATGTAACTTTCTCTATAAACGAGAATGATAAAATAGCCCTGATGGGCAAGAATGGCGCAGGCAAGTCAACCATCCTCAAGATCATCGCCGGCGCTTCCAAGCCTACTACCGGCAATGTAACCGGCCCCAAAGACGCGGTAATAGCCTATTTGCCGCAACATTTGCTCACCCAGGATAACGTTACCGTTTTTGAGGAAACGATGAAAGCTTTTGACGAGGCCAATCAAATGCAGAAAGAGCTGGATGAAGTGAATGAACAGCTCAACATCCGCACCGATTACGACAGTGACGACTACATGAAGCTGATTGAACGGGTATCGGAGCTGAGCGAAAAAGTTTACTCGCAGGAAGAGGTGAATTATGATGCAGAGGTTGAAAAGGTACTGAAGGGTTTGGGTTTTGAGCGTAAAGATTTCACCCGCCAAACTTCCGAATTTTCTGGTGGCTGGCGCATGCGTATCGAGTTGGCTAAAATTCTGTTGAAAAAACCGGATTTGATCTTGCTGGACGAGCCTACCAACCACATGGATATTGAGAGTATACAATGGCTGGAAGATTTTTTGGTGAACTCGGCAAAGGCCGTTATGGTTATCTCTCACGACCGTACTTTTGTTGATAACATCACCAACCGTACAATAGAGGTTACCATGGGCAGGATTTATGATTATAAAGCCAAATACACCCACTACCTCCAGTTGCGTGCCGACCGCCGGGTACATCAACTCAAAGCCTACGAAGAACAACAACGTTTTATTGCCGATAACCAGGAATTTATTGACAGGTTCAGAGGTACATATTCTAAAACCTTACAGGTACAATCCCGCGTGAAAATGCTCGAAAAGCTCGAGGTTATCGAGATCGACGAAGTGGATACTTCGGCATTGCGATTGAAATTTCCACCGTCGCCACGTTCGGGCCAATACCCGGTAATGGTTGAAGACCTTACAAAAATCTACGGTGATCATGTTGTATTTAAGAACGCAGCCATGGTGATTGAACGAGGCGAAAAAGTGGCTTTTGTTGGTAAAAACGGTGAAGGCAAGTCGACCATGATCAAAGCCATCATGGGCGAGATAGATTTTGAAGGATCTTTAAAAGTAGGCCATAATGCCAAGATCGGATACTTTGCCCAAAACCAAGCGGCCTTGTTAGACGAGAATTTAACAGTATTTGATACCATCGACCAAATCCCATTGAGTGACGGCACTGTAAAGATCAAAGATCTTTTGGGTGCGTTTATGTTCAGCGGCGACGATACCACCAAAAAGGTAAAGGTACTTTCGGGTGGCGAGAAAACGCGTTTAGCCATGATTAAACTGCTGCTGGAGCCCGTAAACGTACTGATCCTGGATGAGCCAACCAACCATTTGGACATGAGGACCAAGGATATTATCAAAGATGCCCTAAGAGATTTCGACGGAACGCTGATCCTGGTGTCTCACGACCGTGATTTCCTTGACGGACTGGTACAAAAAGTATTCGAGTTTGGCAATAAACGCGTCCGCGAACATTTTGAGGATATTAAAGGATTTTTGGCCTATAAAAAGATGGATAGCTTGAAGCAGATTGAGCAGGGGTAAAAATTAGTGCAATATTTTTCATAGCCGGATGAAAGATATGACTTTAATCATTCAGATGAAATCAAGCATGTTACCCAAGCTCATTATGTCTTGAAAACTCATTTTTGAGTATTGATGTTAATTTCTTTTAGTACGAGGTCTTTGTTGTACCCAAATTTTATCACGGTAATTGTATCTCCAATTTTTTTCGTTTTAGCATTATAGCTTTTGCAAATTATGTTATCGCCATATTTGGTAATTATAACCCTTGAATTATTTGATGTAAATACTTCAAACGATTCTTTTTTTGATGCTACGCCATATCCTATAAGAGCAAATATGAATGAAGCAGCAACGTATAAAATTAAATCTTCGATGATTCTATCTGTAAAAGGTTTTTGAGGTCTTACGATATCTAACTTAAATTTTTCATGCAATTTGTTTTTTAAATCAGTTTGGGATATTTCTGGTTCAATAGATTTTAATTTTTTAATAGCCCTTTTTACTCTGATCACGTCGATTATACTTATAATTATACCAAATGCTAATAATAATCCGGTAATCGACCATATCACTAAATATACTTTTATCGAAACATTCGTGTTCAACATCAAAAATAATGATAGTATCAAGCCAAACCCGAAAATTTGAATTAGCATTTTTTTCATTTTATCGTCGGTTAACAGAGGAAAACTTAAAATGAAACTATTAACTGCCAACGGCATCAAGCTTAATGCTAGCAGAGTGTATATTGAGAACTTCAAAACAGTATTGACTTGAACATCAATAAAACTTATTGGTATATCAAAATAAAAGCAATAACCCATTTCAAATTGAAAACAAAAAAAATACATCAAACCACTAAACACGGTAAGGGTAACAGCGGGATTGCTTTTTAAATAATTGAAGAAGTCTTTAATCATAAATGGTCGAAATACAATGGATTAAGTTTTTATACGAAGATATAGCTTTTCATGTCCTTTATTAAAAATAACGCTACGCCGTTTTGGTGAGGTTTGAAGCGATAAGAAACTGGTTTAGTAACGGAGCGACTACAAAGACGGTTTTTGCAATCGATGATTTAAACCATGACACTGGCGGGGAATGATCCATTAATTGGGCGGCAGTGTTTACCGCCGAACTACTTTAAAGGCCAAATAGGCCAAAAGCCTTCAGACTTCCGTCTAAAGGCTTTTGGTTTAAAATGTGGTGCTTAGATTACAAAACTCGAACCCTTTATGGCCGATTTGTATTGTATAGCGGGTTCGTAGAAATAAATATGGTGCTTATGATAACATCGACCATAAGTTAAAACTACACCTAATAACGTAATAATTAATTAACAAGTAATAAATAACTATAAATTCTAAGTAATTTGCTGATACCATTATCATTCACAATCAATATGCCGCAAATTGAAATTAACAGAGACCTTAGAGAAGCACAATTATTTTTTGAAGATCAAATTCCATTGATAGAAGATGGCAGAAGGCAATTGCATGATTTAAGACAGGCATTTGTAAATTATTATACCTTGCGGAGAATAAGGACGATGTCATTGGATACATATGCCTTAGGAAATAATCTTCCAGATGATGGATATAATTTTTGTTATACTATAGAAAGAGAATTAGATAAACTCGGTCGAACAATTGGCGCTAACGCATTCAAGTTTGGTGTCTATTTTGGCAGAACAAAATCTGATTCTGAATATAAATATCGCCATACCAAGAAGTTCGGAAATACCTATCGAGAAGCTTTTGAAAATGTCAAAAATGCTATCGTTAAATTAATTGTTGATGGAAATGATGAAAATTTAGATGAAATTATCAAGAGTCCCATTTCACCAATGTTTAAGGGGAAAATACTTTCAACCTATTATCCCGAAAGATATTTGAATGTTTTTTCTGACGACCATTTGGAATACTTTTTAACTCAACTAAATATTGATACTAAAGAGTTAATTTGGTCCGATCCTGTATTAAAGCGAGAGGTCTTAGTAGATTATAAAAACCAAGATTCTGTTATGAAATCATGGTCGGTTGATATCTTTTCTCACTTTTTATATACGGTCTATCCTGGGCGTCCCCCACGCGAAAATGTAGAAGTACCAACCGATCCATTGAAAGACTTTAAACCACCTGTTTTTCCTATTAACCCTACCCCTGTATTTATAGATTATGAAATTGCTACAGACGAAAATACACCTAATGTTAATAAATCTGTTAAACAAGAGTCGGAAAATCCAGACTATGAAGGTAAACGCAAAAGAGACAAACAATTAGGAGACAGAGGGGAACACCTTGTTCTACAAATGGAAAGAGAAAGGCTAAAGCTTTTTCCGAAACTTGCAAAACGAGTTAAAAAGGCAAAATTTGATTACATGGGTTATGATATACTTTCATTCGATGAAAATGGTTTAGAGAGGTATATTGAAGTCAAAGCTACCAAATCAAAATCAGGCCAAGCAAACTTTTTCCTTTCCTATAATGAATTACAAAAAGCCACAGAGTTAAAAAATTACTGGGTTTATATGGTTTATGATATATTATCTACTACCCCGAAAGTTTGGCGAATTCCCAATCCTTTTCACCCAGAAAATGCTTTAGTAAAAAAGACGCCAATTTCTTATCGGGTTGTAATTAATACAAAAAGCCAATGAGATTAAAAGAGCAGGATAAAGAAAGCTTGTAAAAAATAAATCCGCAAAATTACGATGAATTTCGCGGATTTTGGTGAAAGTAGTGGTCCCGACGAGAATCGAACTCATATCTAGAGTTTAGGAAACTCCTATTCTATCCGTTGAACTACGGGACCATTTAAAATCAGCCTCAAAAGGCCGATCCTTTATTTAGTTTGCAAAGGTGCAATTTTTCAATGAAAAATCACACCTTAAAATTCAAAATTTAAAACAGGCTTCATTTGCACATCTGCACATTTGAAATCTGCACATCTACCTAATCACCGCGCCGTTGTGGAAATCTTCGGTTGGGGCAACAAAGCTTAGCTTGCCTTCGCTGTTTTCGGCCATCAGGATCATGCCTTGCGATACAATGCCTTTGATCTCTCTTGGCTCCAGGTTTACCAGGATGCTTACTTTTTGGCCGATGATGTTTTCCGGCTCGTAATATTCAGCAATACCCGATACTACCGTACGCTCGTCAATGCCGGTATCAATGGTCAGTTTCAGCAGCTTTTTGGTTTTAGCAACCTTTTCGGCAGTTAAAATGGTACCGGTGCGGATATCCATGGTGGCAAAGGTTTCGTAATTAACGTTTTCCTTGGCTGGCTGTACATCGGCTGATTTTGGCGGAACAGCTGCGGCTTTTTTATCCGATAATTTTTTAAGCTGGGCTTCAATCACATCGTCTTCTACCTTTTCAAACAACAACGCAGCCGGGTTTAACTGGTGACCATTGTTGAAATACATTTCCTGATCATAAGCTATCGGCTCATTAGGCAGGTTAAGCATGGTGATGATCTTTTTAGCTGTAGCCGGTAAAAATGCCTGCGCCGCTGTAGCCAGATGGCCGATTAATACCAAACAGTTATGCAGCGCTTCTTTAGCAGCGGCAGGATCTGTTTTAATGGTTTTCCATGGCTCTTTTTCGGTAAGATAGCGGTTACCCAGGCGGGCCATATCCATTACAGCCTGCAAAGCTTGACGGTAACGGTAAGCCTCAAGGTTTTTCTCTATCTCATCATAATATTCGCCGATGCCGTTGCTCAGGCTTTCGTCGGTAAATTCTATCTTGTCGGTATCTGCCTCAATTTTACCATCGTAAAATTTGTGCATCAATATCATTACCCGGTTCACAAAGTTACCAAGGATGGCCACCAGCTCGTTATTTACACGGGCCTGGTAATCTTTCCAGGTAAATTCGCTGTCGCTGGTTTCAGGCAGGATTGATGTAAGCACATAGCGCAACTCATCCTGTTTACCCGGGAATTCTTCCAGGTATTCATGCAGCCAAACAGCGTGGTTACGTGAGGTTGATAGTTTATCACCTTCTAAATTCAAAAACTCGTTTGCCGGCACGTTTTGAGGCAAAATATATTCGCCATGCGCATGCAATATGGATGGGAAAATAATACAGTGGAAAACGATATTGTCCTTGCCGATAAAATGCAGCAGACAAGCATCATCCTGCTCGTCGGCTTGTTTTTTCCAGTATAATTTCCAGTCTTTATTATTGTCAATGGCCCATTGTTTGGTGGCAGATATATAGCCGATAGGAGCATCCATCCACACGTACAGCTTTTTGCCTTTGGCCTCGGCCAGCGGTACGTCGATACCCCAGTCAAGATCGCGGGTCATAGAGCGTGGTTGCAGGCCCGATTTTAGCCATGATTTACACTGGCCAAAAACGTTAACTTTCCAGCTGCCTTCTTTGGCATCTATCCACTGCTCCAGCCATGGCTGGTATTTATCCAAAGGCAGGTACCAATGCTTAGTTGATTTAAGCACTGGCGTTTTGCCACTCAGGGTTGATATCGGGTTGATCAGGTCGGTTGGACTAAGGGAAGTGCCACAGCGCTCGCATTGGTCGCCGTAGGCATTTTCATTGCCGCAGTTAGGGCAGGTACCGATGATATAGCGGTCGGCCAAAAACTGCTGATAATCCTCGTCAAAATACTGATCGGAGAATTTCTCAACAAACTCGTCTTTCTCATACAGGTTCAGGAAAAACTCCTGGCTTAGCTCATGATGAATGGGCGACGAGGTACGGTGATAAATATCAAAAGCAATCCCAAACTCTTCAAAACTCTCTTTTATTTGCTTGTGATATTTATCGATGATAGCTTGCGGGGTAGTATCTTCTTTTTTGGCTTTGATGGTAATGGCCGCGCCATGCTCATCCGAGCCGCATATATACACTACATCTTTCTTCTTTAGCCTTAAATACCGCACAAAAATATCTGCTGGGAGATAAGCGCCCGCAAGGTGACCAATATGTAAGGGGCCGTTGGCATAAGGCAGGGCCGATGTAATGGTGAATCGTTTATATTTGTTGAGTTGTGACATTAAGTATCGCCTTGGTAAATAGTGTGCAAAGATAGTTGATTTAAGTGGGAAAAATATCTGAACCATGATGCTCATGATTCAAGGATTTCCTGATTTTTTGTCTCTTATTATCAAGGTAATCGTTCAATCTTTAAAATCATGGTTCAAACTCAACCCCCATACCTCAAAAAAGGCGACAAAATAGCCATCACCTGCCCTGCAAAAAAACTACCTAACCCAATGACTGACGCCGTGGAACTACTACAAAGTTGGGACCTGGAAGTGGTGTTGGGCGACACCGTAGATGCTTCATTTCATCAGTTTGCCGGTGACGATGATTTCAGGGCAGCCGATATGCAACGCTTTATTGATGATGATAGCATCAAGGCCATCATTGCCGCTCGTGGCGGCTACGGAACCGTGAGGATGATTGACAAGGTTGATTTCAGTCGTTTTGCACAAAATCCCAAATGGCTTATAGGCTTTAGCGATATAACCCTATTGCATACCCATCTTTTTACTAATTATGGGGCGCAAACCATTCACGGGCAAATGCCGGTTAACATTCCCGACGCATCCAAACATTCGATAGATACTTTAAGGCGGGCTTTGTTTGGCGAAGAGTTAAGCTATGAATTTACCACGCATGATACTAATAAACCCGGTGAAGCTACAGGCCTGATAGTTGGCGGTAATTTATCCCTTCTGGTAGCATCGGCGGGTTCAGTATCTGATTTGGACTATGCAGGAAAAATTCTGTTTATAGAGGATGTTGGCGAGTACCTGTATTCGGTAGACCGGATGCTGCGGATGCTTGATAGGGCCGGTAAACTAAAAAAGCTCACAGGCCTGGTAGTAGGCGGCTTTACCGATATCAAAGATAACGATATACCATTCGGTCAAACTGTTTCGCAAATTGTAATGGACATTGTTAAAGGATATAATTATCCGGTATGTTTCGATTTCCCGGCAGGGCATATCCCGGATAATAATAGCATGGTGCTCGGGCGAGAGGTAGGATTGCAGGTTGATGAGAAGCAGGCGAGGTTGTGGTTTAAATAAAGAAGCCTTTAAATTCCCTCTTGAGAGGGGGTGCGATTGAAAGTGCGGCTGCAGGGGTGTGTTTATGCTATTAGAATATCAAAGCAGAAACACACCCCTTCGCCCCTCTCAAGAGGGGAATCGCACATGCCCTCACCTTTGTGTTTACATTGCGCCCCTTTAAGGGGCCGGGGGCCAAACCAATTTGCTTATCAGTAGTTTATACATCATGGCTAAAAAACCGCTGCTTGAATTTACTGATAGAGGGATTTACTGTGCGCAGGGCAAGTTTTATATCGATCCCTGGAAGCCGGTTGATGACGCTGTGATAACCCATGCGCATGCCGATCATGCTTATTGGGGACATAAACATTATTTAGCACACCACCTCTCACGCGAGGTATTGCTATATCGCCTTGGTGAAATCAACCTGCAAACTGTTGAGTATGGTGAAACCGTGCTAAAGAATGGAGTAAGCATATCATTATATCCGGCAGGCCATGTAATTGGTTCTGCACAGATCCGGGTTGAATATAAGGGCGAGGTTTGGGTGGTATCCGGTGATTACAAGGTAGAAAACGACGGCATTTCCACGCCTTTTGAACCGGTTAAATGCCACCATTTTATTTCAGAATGTACTTTCGGGATGCCGGTGTATCAATGGAAACCACAGGTGCAAACTTTTAATGAGATCAATAACTGGTGGCATAATAACATTGAAAACGGACTGGCAACAGTAATTGTAGGTTATTCGTTGGGAAAAGCCCAGCGGATATTGCAAAACCTCGATCTGTTTAACGGCAAGGTTTATACCCACGGTGTTATCGAAAATACCAATGAAGCTTTGCGCCGCAATGGTGTGTTACTAAACCCAACTGAAAGGATCACACAAGAGAGTCTGAAAGAAGAAGTAAGAAAAGGCATTATTATCGCGCCGCCATCGTCGGTAGGTACAGCATGGATGCGGAAATTTCAGCCTTATAGTTTTGGTTATTGCTCGGGGTGGATGGCTATTCGAGGCGCTAAACGCCGTCGTGCTGCAGATAGGGGATTCGTGCTCTCTGACCATGCCGATTGGGACGGTCTCATCAGCGCTATAGATGCCACAGGCTGCGAATGTGTTTATCTCACTCACGGATATACTGCCACTTTTTCGAGATATTTAAATGAGATTGGCTTTAACGCCAGGGAGGTGCATACATTATATGGTGGAGAAGAAGACCCCTCCAACCTCCCCGAGGGGGAGGCTTCCAACGCCGGAGAATCAGAAAAGAAAGTCCTCCCCCTCGGGGAGAATTTAGGAGGTGTGTCATGAAAGCTTTCGCCCAACTTTTTCTCTCGCTTGATGAAACCAACAAAACCAACGAAAAGGTTAAAGTATTAAAAGACTATTTTAACACCGTGCCGGATACCGATAAGATGCACATGCTTGCCCTCTTTACCGGGCGGCGGCCAAAGCGGCAGATCAATTCAACGCTTGTTCGTAACTGGGCCGTTGAAGCATCGCATATTCCGGCCTGGTTGTTTGAGGAAAGCTATCACGTAGTAGGTGACCTGGCCGAAACCATGGCTTTGCTGATGCCGCAAAGTAATGCGAGCAGCAGCAAAACCCTTACCGAATGGATAGCTGAGATCAATGCCCTTCAGGATAAAACCGAAGAGCAAAAAAAGGAATGGCTGATGGAATCATGGGCTATGCTGGATAGCCAGGAGCGCTTTGTATTTAACAAACTGCTCACCGGCAGTTTCAGGGTTGGGGTTTCGCAAAATTTGGTGATCAAAGCGCTGGCGGATATCTCCGGACTGGAACCTGCAGTACTAACCCACCGTGTTATGGGAAGCTGGCTGCCCGAAACTTACCAGTTTTCACAGTTGATGGAGGAACAGGATGCCGAGGCCAATATCTCCCGGCCTTATCCATTTTTTTTAGCTTACCCTATCCAGGAAACTTCCGAAAAGCAAAAAACACCTGCCGAAGTAGGGATCGCCCTCGGTGATGCCGCCGATTGGCAGGCTGAATGGAAGTGGGACGGCATCCGTGCGCAGATGATAAAGCGTGGTGGTGAAATATTTATCTGGAGCAGGGGAGAAGACCTGGCTACCGAAAAATTTCCCGAGTTACACCCTTTCCTGAATGCCCTGCCCGATGGTACGGTGATTGACGGCGAGATCCTCAGTTTCCAAAATGGACAACCTCTGCCTTTTAATGTGCTGCAAACCCGTATTGGCCGCAAAAATCTAAGTAAAAAGATTTTGGAGGAAAGCCCGGTTGCCGTTATCTCCTATGATTGTCTTGAATATAATGGCGAAGACATCCGCTATAAAACCCAGGCAGAAAGGCGGGAGGTTTTAGAACGGTTGCAGTCAGAAACGCAATACCCGGAAGTATTCCGTATTTCATCACTCATTCAGTTTGAAACCTGGGAGCAGCTTGGCAATATCAGGGAGCAATCGCGCGCCATGATAGCCGAGGGTATTATGCTTAAACGTAAAAGTGCTGCTTATCAGGTTGGCCGTAAGCGAGGCGATTGGTGGAAATGGAAGATAGACCCACTATCGGTTGATGCCGTAATGATCTACGCCCAGAAAGGTCACGGTCGCCGGGCCGATCTGTATACCGATTATACCTTTGCCGTTTGGGATGGTGATAAACTGGTGCCTTTTGCTAAGGCTTATTCCGGTCTTACCGATGCAGAGATCAACAAGGTTGATTATTTCATCAAGCGCAACACTATCGAAAAATTTGGTCCGGTACGCACCGTAAAACCCGAACTGGTATTTGAGATAGGTTTTGAGGGAATCAATAAATCAACCCGGCATAAATCGGGCATTGCCTTACGTTTCCCGAGGATATTGCGGTGGCGGCATGATAAACCTAAAGAAGAGGCCGATACCCTCGATAGCTTAAAGGCTTTACTGGGCGAATAAGCGGCATAATTTAATACCTTTGCGGCTTCTATATTAAAGACCCTAACTATTAATAAACCAATATGATTGTAATCAGTAACTTTCAGGAGTTTGAACAACAGGTAGGTAACGACCTTGGCGTTTCATCATGGCACACCATTACGCAGGAGCAGATCAACAAATTTGCCGATGCTACGCTTGATCACCAGTGGATCCATACCGACCCTGAAAGGGCCAAAACAGAAAGCCCTTTTAAATCTACCATAGCACACGGCTATCTAACACTTTCGCTCATCCCTCATTTATGGAAAGAGATCGTAAAGATCGAAAACCTGAAAATGGAAATTAATTACGGTATCGAAAACCTGCGTTTTGCCCAGCCGGTATTGGTTGATAATGAAGTGCGGTTAAAAGTAAAGCTGGCTGGTTTGCTTAATCTTCGTGGTGTGATCAAAGCTACTATGAGCATCGAAATGGAAATAAAAGATCAGCGTAAACCAGCCTTTAGCGGCGATGTTGTGTTTTTATATCATTTTATTGGATAAGATATAACAAATATTCCCCGTTGGCCGTGTCCTCACGGTCAACTTGTACACAAAAAAGCGTCTGTGAGAATATTCTTATAAACGCGTCATTGCGGGGTACGAAGCATTCCCAGATTAGCAGGTCCGCCCTGTATAGTTCGCGATTGCTTCGTATCTCGCAATGACGTTTTTTGTAACTGCCTTTACAAATTCTTCCCCGTTGACGGTGTCCTCACGGTCAGCTTGCATGTAAAAAAAAGCGCCCGTGGGGACACGGGCGCAGGGGATATTTTATTGATAAGGTGCGCTAACTACCTGTACAAACTCTTATTCTCAATAAATTTCAACACCGGGTCGGGTACAAAATATTGCACATTCTTTTTTTCGGCGATGGACTTGCGGATGAACGTTGCCGATAGCTCCATGAGCGGTGTCATGGTGATGGTAACTGAGGGGTGATCGGCCAGTTCGGCATTTTCATAGCCGGGACGCGGGTATACATAAATGCGATAATCGCGCAGGATAAGCTTATAGTTTTTCCACTTATGCAGGGTGCCGAGGTTATCAGAGCCCATAATAAGGGCAAACTCATGTTCCGGATATTTTTCCTTTAAATGGGCAAGGGTATCAATGGTATACGATGGTTGAGGCAGCTTTAGCTCCACATCGCTTACGGTAATGTTGGTTGCGTTATCTGTAGCTAATCGGGCCATCTCCAACCTGTCATAAGTGTTGATCAGGTCGCCATATTTTTTAAAAGGATTTTGGGGCGATACAACCAGCCACACCTTATCAAGTGAGGTATGGTTTGCCATGTAATTAGCAATAATCAAATGCCCTATATGTATAGGATTAAACGAACCAAACAGTAAGCCTATTTTCATGCGGTGCCCCCTAACCTCCGCCACCTGGCGGGGAAATTAAAAGTTTTGTAGATTAAAATGTCCCGGTGTACAAAATGGGATTTTTGTACTCCCCCTTTAGGGGGCCGGGGGGCCAATAAACGTGCTCACTAATTCCTCTGCCTCATTGCAGGCCGTTTCAAGATCGTAATTTTTGAGTATAATATCAAATTGTGGAGCGTATTTAAGCTCTTTTTCTGCTTTGGCAAAGCGTTCTTTCAGTTTTTCTTCACTATCAGTACCTCTACCGGTCAATCTTTCAATCAAAACCTCAAGTGATGGGGGCTGTACGAATATGGCCAAAGCTTGTTCGCCATATTTACGCTTAAGGTGGAGGCCACCTTCAACATCAATATCAAATATTACTGTTTTACCTTTAGCCCATATGCGCTCAATTTCGGTACGGAGTGTGCCATAAAAAGTGCCGGTGTAAACCTCCTCAAATTCAACAAAATGCTTTTTGGCAATACGGTGCAAAAACTCTTCTTTGCTTATAAAATAATAGTCTTGCTCATGTACTTCATCGCCGCGGCGTTCACGTGTGGTGGCCGAAATGGAAAATTCAAGCGTGGGGATTTTCCCCAGCAAATGATTTACTATTGTGGTTTTACCAGCACCCGATGGTGCCGAAAATATGATGAGTTTACCTTCTTTGGACATTGATTATATACGTCATTGCGTCATTAAGTCATTGTGTCATTTTTTCAAAAATTGCCGGCAAAGCAATCAATGACTTAATGACCTGATGACTCAATGACTATACTATAATACGTTTAACAGTTGTTCTTTAATTTTTTCAAGCTCTTCTTTCATGCCTACTACCAGTTTCTGGATATTGGCATCATTGGCTTTTGATCCTAATGTATTGATCTCGCGACCTATCTCCTGCGAAATGAAGCCCAGTTTTTTGCCGTTTGCATCGGCATTTTTAAGGGTTTCAATAAAATATTCGCAATGAGCTTTAAGTCTTACCTTTTCTTCGGTTATATCAAGCTTATCAATATAGTAGATCAACTCCTGTTCAAAACGGTTTTGGTCGATAGCTTCACGACTTGCGGCTTCAGCCAAAAACGTATTAAGTCGCTCACGGATCAACGGAACGCGTTTAGGATCTTCCAGTTCAACAAGTTCCAGGTTTTTCAATATGGTATTGATACGGCCTTTAATTTCCTGTTCAATAACATTACCTTCCTGCGCCCTGAAATCCTGGAAAGCGGCCATCGCCTGCTGAAAAGTTTTTTCAACGGCTTTCCACTCGTCTTCGGATATGGTATCTTCTTCGTATTTAACAACTTCGGGTAGGCCAAGCGCCAGCTGAAGCAGGTTACCGGTTGGCTCGCCAAGTTCTTCGCTTACTGATTTAAGCTGGTTGTAATAGTGTTTAAGCAGATCTTTATCGATACCGGCTGCTTTTACCGATTGACTTACCTGCTCGGTATTAATAGATAAATTAACTTTACCGCGTTCAATAAGTTTGCTGCAGTCATTACGCAGCTGAAACTCTTTTTCGGCAAAAATCTTCGGCAAACGAAGCGATAATTCTAAAAATTTGCTATTCAGGGATTTAACCTCTACGGTATATTTTGTATTGCCCGAATCAAAACTGGCAATTCCATACCCTGTCATGGATTTTATCATGCGCAAAGATAGCAAATTTAGAGATTAGTTAGTTGGAGGTTAGAGATCGGAGATTAGAGGTTAGGTTATGTCGGATTTCGAATGTTCGATTTCGGATTTGAAATAAATTAAAGGGCAGAATTGAGAGGATTCATCACTCAAAAAAGAAAAAAACTAACCTCTAATCTCTAACCTCTAACCACCAGGGCAAAGCCCTTTAACACTTTTTCACATTTCAAATAAAATACTGTTCCTATATTTACGTTCAATTATCACTGATGCGCAACTATTTATACCTGCTTGTAACAGGCGTTCTATGCCTCATAACCGTTCATGTTTCGGCCCAGGAGTTTACGGTAAAGGGTGTTATCTCTAAAAAGGTAACCAACGAGCGTGTAGGGCAAGTTTTCGTTAAAGATCTCAATACTAAAACACTGATACTTAGTGATGATGTTGGCTGGTTTAGCATCAAGACCCGCGTTGGTGATACCCTGCTTTTTACCAGGGATGATTATACCCCTCAAAAGGTGGTGGTATTGAATAATAGCGACATGCCGGTTTATATGCAACCCATTATTAAGCTTGATGAAGTGAAAGTTGTTGGCCAAACCAAAAGGCAGGAGATAAACGAGGTTTTAAAAGATTACAAGAAACAAGGTTCTACTTACAACGGAAGGCCTCCGGCATTATCTTTTTTAAGCAATCCAGTAACCGGTCTTTATGAGCTTTTGGGCACAACTCCTAACCGCGCTCGTCGCTTTGCGCAAAGCGCTCAAAGTGAACTTGAACAGGCCGAAATTCATAAGCATTACAATATTCCGTTTGTGAAACAATACACCGGCCTGGCTACGGATAGCCTTGCCCGCAAGTTCATGAACTATTACACGCCTACATACAAGGATATTAAAGCCTGGACAGATTATGATTTGATTAAACATACCATACGGGCTTATGAATATTACAAAAATAGCAGCGAAAAAGAAAAGCTTGAACGGTTAAACAGCCCAACATTTATAGTTCCTGATTCAACCGTAAAGCTTGGTGAAGGGCCTGTACAGCTCAAAAAGGAAAAGCAGCCACCACTGTAATCAAAAGAAATCTGAATTAAATACCCAAAGCTTCGCAGGCCTTTTCGGCGGCAAGCTTTTCAGCGTTCTTTTTACTAAATTCTTTGCCTGAACCCATTACTTCGCCGTCGATATTTGCCTGTACGGTGAATAGTTTGGTGCTTTCACCATCCTGGTTAGTTACCAGTTCAAAGATAATATCACGGCCATGACGCTGGCACCATTCAATGAGTTTGCTCTTGAAATTGGTTTCCGTTTGCTCAAGGGTATGGATGTCAATATGAGGTTTTATGATGTGATTGATCAGGAAGTTCTTGGTAAAGTCGTAACCTTTATCCAAATAAACTGCACCAATCAAGGCTTCAAACGCATCACCAAGTAGTGATCCCTGCCTGCTTGAATTAAGCATCCGGTTATCATATTCAATGAGTTTGTCAAAGCCCAATTTTTTACCGAGCGCGTTAAGGTTAACACGGCTCACAATTTTTGAGCGTAATTCGGTCAAAAAACCCTCGTCTTCATAAGGGTATAATTTAAAAAGTACTTCAGCAACAACACTGCCCAAAACGGCATCACCCAAAAATTCCAGGCGCTCGTTACTGTTTTTCACCCCCTTTTTAATGTTTTGTGCTACCGACTTATGGCGAAAAGCCATGCGGTATAAAGACAAATTGCCCGGCACAAAGCCGAGCAAATTCTTTAAAATTTTAACATACTTTCTGTTGGGTGATATATAAAGCTTGTAGAACCGACTTATAGGCATCAAACCACAATTAATCTTCGTACTTTTTAAATATTACAGAAGCATTGTGTCCGCCAAAACCAAATCCGTTGCTTTGCACTATATTAATATCGCGTTTTTGAGCGGTATTAAAGGTGAAATTGATCTTAGAATCAAATGCCGGATCATCAGTAAAGTGATTAATGGTTGGAGGGATGATACCATGTTTCAATGCCAGTATCGATGCAATAGCTTCAACCGCGCCGGCAGCACCAAGCAAATGGCCTGTCATTGATTTGGTTGAGCTGATGTTGATACGGTAAATATCATCGCCAAACACATCCTGTATTGCTTTAACTTCCTGCGGATCACCGATTGGTGTTGATGTGCCGTGAACGTTCACATAATCAATATCGGCAGGGGTGAGGTTAGCATCTTCAAGTGCTGCACGCATTACAAACGCAGCGCCCAAGCCATCAGGGTGAGGGGCTGTCATGTGATAGGCATCAGCGCTCATGCCGCCGCCCATCATTTCGGCGTATATTTTTGCACCGCGGGCTTTAGCGTGTTCTAATTCCTCTAAAATAATGGTACCTGCGCCTTCGCCTGCCACAAAACCATCCCTGTCCAAATCAAACGGACGTGATGCCGTTGCCGGATCATCATTACGGGTTGATAATGCGTGCATGGCGTTAAAACCACCAATACCGGCTTCGTTGATAATAGCTTCAGAACCACCGCTGATAAACATATTAGCTTTACCCAAACGGATATAGTTAAATGAATCAATCAGTGAGTTATTTGATGAAGCACATGCAGAAACGGTAGTGAAGTTAGGCCCACGCAAACCATATTTAATTGAGATATGGCCAGGGGCAATATCAGCAATCATTTTAGGGATGAAGAACGGGTTAAAACGCGGAGAACCGTCGCCTTTGGCAAAGGTCATTACCTCATCGAGGAAAGTTTTTAAACCGCCGATGCCCGAACCCCAGATAACGCCAATACGGCTGGTATCCAGTTTCGAGAAATCTAATCCCGCGTCTTTTACAGCTTCTTCTGTTGAGAATAAAGCGTATTGTACAAACGGATCTAATTTACGGGCGTCTTTACGGCCCAAAAAACCATCCGCGTCAAAGCCTTTCACTTCGCACGCGAACTTAGTTTTGAATTTTTCGGTATCAAAACTCTTAATCAAGGCAGCGCCACTTACTCCATTGATCAGTCCGTTCCAATAATCTGAAACAGTGTTGCCAATAGGAGTAAGTGCTCCAAGCCCGGTTACTACAACTCTTTTAAACTCCATTTAATCCAGTTAGGGAGTTCTTATTTAACGTTTTTTTCAAGGTAAGCAACTGCCTGGCCAACAGTACCAATAGTTTCAGCCTGATCGTCAGGAATAGCCACGTTAAATTCTTTTTCAAACTCCATGATTAATTCCACGGTGTCTAACGAGTCGGCACCAAGATCATTGGTGAAACTCGCTTCTGGCGTAACTTCACTTTCGTCAACACCCAGTTTTTCTACGATAATAGCTTTTACTCTTGAAGCGATATCAGACATAGTCTTTATAGTTTAATGATTAATAAAAATTCAGTGCAAAGAAAAATAAATTCTGTCAATAAACAAATCTAAAACTTTTACAATATAAATCTCTAAACAAAATTTTATTGAAACGGTTTGTATTAGTAATTTTGACGGCGTAAAAGTAATGATTTTGAACAGGAAATTTTTAAAGTTTGAGATCGATTTTGATTTTGTGCTCATTGCAGTAACAAGCTCGCTTAAAGATTACCGGGTTTGTTTTCTTATAAACAAGTACTTAAATTTTAATTTCTCAAAAACAGATGACCTGGAAGTAGACATTTACCCCGGGGCCGAGCCTGTTTTGTTTTCATTATACCGCTACAGTTGGGAAACCACCGAAACCGACTTCTTCTTTATTGGCAATAAAGGCTCGGAGGGTTACCTCGTGCCTGAAATAAAAAGTGCCGACTATTTTTTAATGATCCGTAACTATATAGATGATAATGAGCTTGATACGATCATCTCATCGCTCAATAAAATACCAGAGATAGTTGCAGCCGTAAAGATTGACCCAAAAAAAATAAAATCACGGGAAAATCTGTTATTTTAGCGCCGAATTTAAAAAGGTGTTGGTTTTACAATCATTAAATATCCTCCAGTTTTAACCCGAATAATATGGAACTATACTATAATCGTACAAAAATTGTTGCCACCATGGGGCCGGCATCAGCTAAAAAAGATGTTTTATTAGCGATGATCAAGGCAGGTGTTAACGTTTGCCGTCTTAATTTTTCGCACGGCAAGCCCGAAGATCATAAGGTAGTGATCGATCTTATCCGCGAAATTAACGAGCAATACAAAACCAACGTAGGTATCCTGGCCGATTTACAGGGCCCTAAAATTCGTATTGGCCTGGTAAAAGATGGCGGTATTCATTTAGTTAATGGAACGCACATCAAAATTACCACACATGAGTGCATCGGTAATGACGAGCAGATCTACATTACTTATGATACCTTTCCACAGGATGTACAGGCAAACGAAATTATTTTGCTTGATGACGGTAAACTGCAATTAAGGGTTATTGAAACCAACAAAATTGATACAGTTATATGTGAAGTTGTTCACGGCGGTATCTTAACATCACGTAAAGGTGTTAACCTGCCAAATACTAAAGTATCTATCCCAAGCTTAACCGAAGAAGATTTGATCAACCTTGAATTCGCCCTTAAACAGGATGTTGAATGGATTGGTCTTTCTTTTGTTCGTACCGGTGAGGATATTATCGACCTGAAACGTATTATAGCACGTAATGGTTCTGCAGCTAAGGTTATTGCCAAAGTTGAAAAGCCGGAAGCTATTGAAAATATTGATGCCATTATTGCTGCTACAGATGGTGTAATGGTTGCCCGTGGTGACCTTGGTGTTGAAATGCCGCTTGAAGAAGTGCCATTACTGCAAAAAATGATTGCCCGTAAATGTCGCGCTGCCTCAAAACCGGTTATCGTGGCTACTCAGATGCTGGAGTCAATGATCACTACACCCCGCCCAACCCGTGCTGAGGTTAATGACGTTGCTAACTCGGTACTTGATGGTGCCGACGCGGTTATGTTAAGCGGTGAAACATCTGTTGGTGAGTTCCCGGTTATTGTTATTGAAACTATGGCCAAAATTGTACGCAATGTTGAAGAGTTTGGTTATCCTTTTAATGCCCCTAAAGAAGCGGTAGTGAAGGATTCGTCATCTCCTTACTTCCTGAGTGATGCGCTTTGCGAATCGGCCGTACACATTGCTGAGCAAAGCAATGCGGTAGGTATTGTTTCAATGACAACCTCGGGTTATACTGCATTTGAAATATCAAGCCACAGGCCCAAAGCCAGTACATATATCTTTACATCAAACAAGCAATTGTTAAATGCACTTAGCCTTGTATGGGGTGTTAGGGCGTTTTACTATGATCAGCTGGAAAGCACCGATCAAACTATTGCTGATGTTAATGATATATTGAAAGCCGAAAGCCTGATTAAAGCGGGTGATATCGTTATTAACACTGCTTCTACACCTATTATTAAGCAGGGTAAAACCAATACGCTTAAATTAAGTGTTATTGAATAAGGCTATTTAATGATCTTACTTTTAATGAAGAAGGCTCGCCGGGATAACTGGCGGGCTTTTTTATTGTATGAGGTCATCAAAAAACAATGCCGGCTACTCTAAAGTAAGCCGGCAAAGCACAATTAAAATCTGGCACAACTCAGGTTTAGGTTGAAAGTCCGACTTCTCTTGCTATCCTAAAAAATAAAAGGTAGATGTTTCTTCAAATAAAGGTTATCCTCGTTTATAAAAGCGTCTTAAACATTTGTTGCAACGGTATCGTTTTATTGCTAACCAGGGAAGCAACAGCTTAACCAGAGCACCTCTTTTTGTACGGTCGCAAAATTTGTTTTTGCATCTCGGGCATATTGCGGCGGGTGGTTTGCCGATAGTTGGTATTGTATCAGTTGGATTGTTATGAATTCGGAGTTTATCCTCATTAAAAATCACAGTCATTATTTTAGGGGGATTATATCTCACAAAGCTGCCCAAAAGCAATATAATAAAACTGACATTTACCTTTACAAAACCGCCATTTACGTTAAAAAACGTACCGTTGAAGTTAAAAAATAGCTGAAAGCTAAAAAGACTAACTAAAATGACAGTTAATTTGATGTTTAAAGCAACTCGTTAACATCACGGCCATAATGCTCCTTAAACAGTTTGCTGAAGTAAGCCGGGGTATCAAACCCGGCAGTGTATGATACTTCGGCAATAGTACGGTATTTGCCGCTTTCAATGGCCTCACGTGCTATTTGTAGCCGGATAGCGCGGATATATTTATTGGGGGTAAGCCCGGTGATTGATTTTATGCGGCGAAACAATTGTCGCTCGCTGATAGCCAGCTCATAACTTAATACAGCAAGTGTAAGATCGGTTTTGCCGGTATGTTTTCGTACAAGGGCTTCCAGGTCTTCAAGCCAGGATAAATCGGCAGGTGACAGAACTGTATTTTCTGCTGGTTGTTCAGCCTGTGGCCCGTTTGCGGTTATTGTTACTTCTTCATCATCCTGGATACCAGCCCCGGAACGTGCGGCGGCGTTATTAATAAGATTGGCTGTTCGCGCAAGCAACTCGCTACTTAAAAATGGCTTGGTAAGGTAATCATCAACACCAATATGCAGCGCCTTGAGCTTATGCCGCGTATCTGCCAGGGCCGTGAGCATAATCACCGGGATATTGCAATAAGCGGTGCTTTGCTTCAGCGTTTCAAGCAGGGTAAAACCGTCCATTTCGGGCATCATCACATCTGATATGATCAGGCTGGGCGTTACAGATAGTTCCTGTAGCTTTTTTAATGCCTCGTAGCCATTACCGGCTGTTATGAGCGTATATAACGGCCGCAGGATATCGGCAATATAAGAGGCCATTTCATGATGGTCTTCAACCAGCATGATCAGTTGCTTGCCGTTATTTAACTCATAATGCTGGGGAGCAATAATAAGTGCAGGGCCGGTCGCGGGTATTTCGGCAACCTGTTCCCTGGCAATTTTAAGCGGAATAGTTACTTCGAAAAATGCGCCTTTGCCCCAGTTATTATCAACAGAAATTCGCCCGCCCATTAATTCTGTAAATTCCCGCGCAATAGCAAGGCCAATGCCTGTTCCTCCCTCCAATGGGGCCTCATCACGCTCGCCCTGGTAATAGCGGTCAAAGATATGCGGCAGGTCCTTCGGTTGGATTCCCATCCCCGTATTAGCTACACTAAATTCAATTATATCAAGTTTTGTGGCTACTGCAACCGTAATGGTACCAGCATGTGGGGTAAATTTAATGGCGTTACCGATAAGATTGTTGGCTATCTTTTCAAACTTTTTATGATCAAGCCATACAGAAAGTGTTGGATTAACTGAATTGACCAGGTTGTAATTGATCTCCTTATATTCTGCAGCGGATGCAAACGCCTGAAATATTGTTTTTATGAACGATGATAATGCAACCGTTTTAGGGACTACCGTTAACCTTCCCGCCTCCAGTTTACCAAGATCAAGTAATTCATTAACAATGCTGAGTAGTTTTTTACTATTGTTTGATATGGTTTGCAACATCCCGCGCTGTTCATCTTCATAGTTATTAAAGTCCATTAGTTGATTTGCCGGGCCCATGATCAGCGTGAGCGGGGTGCGTAATTCATGGCTTATATTAGCAAAAAAGCGGGTTTTCAACGCATCCAGTTTCTCGAGCTGTGTATGCTCTTTGGCCAGTAAAGCGGCTTCTCTTTTCTTTTTAAGCATAAACCACCGGTAGCCTGTCACCGATAAAACTACAATAAGCAGTGCAACCACAATTAAATAATTTCGTTGTACCTCAACCAATTTAGTTTGACCGGCAGCTATAAGTAATCTTTTATCTGCCTGGTATTTTTTATCCAGTTCGGCAGCATCCCGAGCCTTGTCAAGTGCATTAATACTATCGTTAAGCTTTCGATACATATAATTGTACTTAAAGGCATTTTTATAATCGCCGAGGCCTTTATAAGCGTCAGTTAAGTGATTGTAGATGTTTTTTTGAATGCTTATGTTGCTTTGCGACTCGGGTTGTATAGCAATTGCCATTTCGCCGAATTGGGCAGCCTTTTTAAATTCCTTATGATCAACATACATCGTCATAAGTTCATTAAGGTTGTGCTTTTCAAGGGTCTTAAAGTTTCCTTTGCGGGATAAGGTAAGTGATTGCATCAGGATATCTTCGGCCTTTTTATCCTGGTTGGTCATGAGGTAAAGTCGGCCCAGGTTACCCTGATAACGAGCTATGCTAAAATCAGAAAGGAAATGCGTGTGCTTTTTATCAAGTACCTGCTCCATCAACTGAATAGCTTTAATCAGGTTTGCCGGAGATGACATGCTGCGTTCGGAAAGGATATTGGAAATATTGCTCAGCGCAAAAATATAGGAGGCCGTATCCTTTATGCTCAAAGCATCTTTTGCAGCCTGCTCAGCATAAGGCAACGCTTGTTTAGGATTGTCTATCGACCGGTAGATATCTGCAATACAGGCGCGGCAATCGATACTCAAACCCTTCCATCCCCTATTATCACACTCTTTTAATATTTTAAAAGCTATGTTTAAGGCTTCGACCGTTTTAGCTTCGCGGCTAAGCATGTAAGCTACCATGATGGGCGCTTTTTCATAGGTAAGCGAATCGGCTATGGTTGCAAGTTTGGTAGCTTCGCGGCCGAAAGTTAATGCATCGTGCTCGTTACCTATACCGTAGGCCTGGTAAGCCTGTGCCAGCAACACTCTTGCTTCAAATGCTTTATTATTGTTTGTCCTGGCCGAATCGATAAGTTTTTTTGCGAGTATGGTCGCCGAGTCGCTGCCTTTCATGCTTCGGAGCACTTTCAATATGGGTTCTTTATTGAGACTGGGTTTGTTTTGTGCCCGGGCAATAAAACTGCACGAAAAAATTAAACAAATGGAGATGAGCCTCCGCAAAATACCGGTAGTAGAAATTGTAATAGGGGTCATGATATGAGTGACCAAATTACAACTTTATTGGCGTTGAGAATTACCTATTTTGAAATAAATTTCTTTCTAAATAAAATTTCTCCAGAATGTTTTCCTGTGTGTGCTTTTTAAATCAATAATTAATAATGCTTGTTTTGTTGTTAATATTACGTCATTAAAAGTTACATGACCGGCCTAAAGCTATAATTGATTACTTTAGCAGCTGGTATTGTTAAAAATTGACCATGAAACATTACGGACTAATCGGTTTTCCGCTCTCACATTCATTCTCAAAAAAGTTTTTTACCGAAAAATTTGAAGCCGAAGGCATTACAGATGCGCGCTATGATCTTTATCCTATTGAGCATATCAAAGACCTGCAGGACCTGCTTGATGAGCATCCTGATATCTGCGGACTTAATGTAACCATCCCTCATAAAATTAATGTATTGCCATTATTGGATTGGATAGAGCATGATGCCCGTAAAGCAGGTGCTGTAAATTGTATAAGGGTAACAGCCGAAAGCCCGATAGAAGCTGCATTTTCGGGCGAGATAGGGGTTAAAGACCACGATTTCAGGTTGGAAGGATATAATACCGATATTTATGGTTTTGAAGAATCATTAAAGCCTTTAATTGGCGACGGCAATGACGATGCCCTGATTTTGGGCGATGGAGGTGCCGCAAAAGCTGTAAAATGTGTGTTGGAAAATTTAGGCATCAGCTATAAGGTTGTTACGCGGAAGCCTACGCACCATGCGGATAATATTTTGTTTAAAGATCTTAAGCCGCATCATATAACACAGCATAAGATCATCATTAACACCACCCCTTTAGGTACTTACCCTAATATTGATGAATGCCCGCCTATCCCTTATGATTTTATAGGAGACGGTCACGTTTTATACGACCTGATATATAACCCCGAAGAAACCCTGTTTTTAAAACAAGGCCGGGAACGTGGCGCTGTAACCAAAAATGGATACGAAATGCTGGTATTACAAGCCGAAAAATCGTGGGAGATCTGGAACTCAAAAGAGAAGCATCCATGAAGTATTTAACCCTATTAGTAGCGGCATTGCTTTTCCTGGCGGCATGCGGCGGCAATCATGACTACGCGCCTAAGCCACGTGGCTTTTATCGTATCCCATTCCCCAAAAAGGAATATCAGGATTATGCTGCTGGTTGCCCATATGCTTTTACTTATCCTAAATACGCTTTTATTGAGCCTGATAAAAAACGCGATGCTAAACCTTGCTGGGTAAATATGCAGTTTCCGCAGTTTAATGCCACATTGCATTTAAGTTATCAGCCCATCACTTCAAAAAAGGAGTTTAACCAACTGGTTGAAGATGCACGTACGTTTGCCTTTAAGCATACGGTAAAAGCTACATCTATTGATGAAGGCATTATCCATTATGCCGATAAAAAGGTTTACGGCATTTATTATACCATAGATGGCAATGCTGCTTCATCCGCTCAGTTTTTTCTGACTGATAGCGTGCATAACTATGTCCGCGGGGCATTATATTTTAACAGCGAACCCCGTCTTGATTCGATCCAGCCGGTGCTTAACTTTATTAAGCAGGACATGGCTGTGATGATCAAAAGCTTTAAATGGAAGTAGGGTGTAGAGGCAAAACTTTAAGAACCGGGAGCCAGGTATCTTTCTATTGAATTACTGAAACTTAAGAAAACAAGTTTAGAAACTAATAATACGGAGCTGATTTGTTTTTGAACTTTTCTAATTCAATCGCTTCAGTAAAGTAGGTTTTAAATTTATTTGAGAGTTCTTCATCTGTAAATTTAACCATTGTGTACCCGCTGTCATAACAGATTATTTCGATAACTGCATCTGCGTGTTGAATGTTTCCATTTTTCCAAACAAGAGGATTGCCTTCCACAAAAGGCAAATTCTCTACATCAACCAACACCTGATGTTTCGAGGGGATGCCGACAAACACCCCCCAATATAATTGCAGATCTGTATTTGCTATAATTTTGAATTCAACCGGATTCAAAATGAAATAATCGTCGTTCATGTTAATTGGAAGATAATCTCCATTAAAACCGCCATATTCCAAGTCTGCCACTAACCAATTCAGATCAGCAATATCATCAACTATCGGCTTTACAATCTCTGTGAGATTGGTATGATAACTAAGCTTGTTACTTTTACGTAAGATCCAGTTCATATCAATAAAGATAGGCTTTAGAATATATTGAGCAATTTAAAACATGCTTATCGATAACGCTGTTATAAATATGCCGGGTTTCCGGTTTAATAATAACTCAACAATGAAACTCATCAAAATCAATAAAATACGTACTGATATCCGGCTGCATACCGAAAACCTTGCCCATAGCGGGTTTAAGAAAATATTTGAGGGTATCGATCAGCTTAAAATAAAAAACGGTGTTGATAAACTTGGCCTCGAAGGGTTTATTAACCAGTGTGCTTGCCTTGCAGCGGGTTCGGGTGCAATGGCAGGGAGTGGTGGCATGTTTACGCTAGTAGCGGGGATCCCATTTGATTTCATCAATTTGATTACCCAACAGTTTAGGGCCATTATGGGCATTATGTATTATTACCGTGGAACCTATGATAATGGTTTCGACGATTTCATGTCGTTAGTAGCAACTTCGGTAAGGGTAGAAGCGGGGGTGGCCATTACCAGAGGCATGATGGAAGGTATTGCCGAACGCATGCTGATGATATTAGGTACCCGCACTGCCGAGCGACTTGTGCCCGTTGTAGGGGCTGTAATTGGCGGGACAGCAAATTACCTGTTCATTAAACGTATGGCCGAACAGGTAAAAAGGATGCAAAAGGATTATGTGGTGATTCAGGTGGGATAGACCTTTTCCCAATAAAATTTGTCGAACAAATGAGGAGAAATCTTATACATCTTACAATTCGAACTAAGTATGGCGTATAAGATTTCTCTTTCGCCCCATCTCTCAGTCCGTTCCTGCTCTATCGAGATGACACCTTTTTAAGAGCCTAAGTCTACTACATTCCCTCAAGCATACCCAAATCAAACTTAGGTTTGATGGTATATTTAAGCTGTACCAGCCCGCTTGAAAATTGTTCGCTGCCCAATAATATAAGTTCAATCCTATCTTTGGAGCCAGTGAATAGCGGCTTGCCGCTACCTAAAATAATGGGATGCACCGATAGCAGAAGCTCGGTAATAAAACCTTCATCAATAAATGCCGAAAGAAGGCTTGCCCCGCCAAACAGCCAAATATTGCTGCCCGGTTGATTCCTGATGATTTCAACCCTCGATTTAAAATCGGCGCTTTTGATGATTTCGGTATTAGGATTTGGCGATGCCTGAAGGGTATCCGAAAAAACATACATTTTTAAAGCACCAAACATTTCCGGATCGGTACTCATCAGCAGGTCGTAGCTTTTGCGGCCGATGAAAATGGCGTCGCTGCTGTTCAGAAACTCGGTCATGCCATAATCCTGATCGGCAAGGCACCAGTCGTACTCGCCGTTAGGCCCTTCAATGAAACCATCGAGGCTTACCGCAAGGTTTAAAATTATTTTGCGCATAAATGGCTATTCTTCGGGTGTGTTATTCATCTCCTGCCATTGTTTGCTGAATGATTTATCAGCCACTTTAGGCATCTCGCGCAAATGTCCCCAGGTACGTTTAAAGAAAGTTTTAAGCAGGAAGTTTTTCATGCCACCACCAAAAAAATCGGTAAGCTTACGTTTAAGCATTCCTTTTTTCCAGATGGCCCAGCCCCAGCGCTCTTTGTTAGTAACCAGGTTTTCTTTTACTGCATCGCGGCGGTTTAGGAGCAACATTTTGTGGATATCGATCTTAACCGGGCAAACTTCGGTGCATTTACCACACAGGCTTGAAGCATAACTCAGGTGTTTGAAATTTTCCATGCCCTGTGTATGCGGTGTAATAATAGAACCGATGGGGCCACTATAAGTAGTAGCGTAAGTATGACCGCCAATGTTTTTATAAATGGGGCAACCGTTAAGGCAGGCTCCGCAACGGATGCAGTAAAGCCCCTGCCGCTGGTCTTTTTTTGCCAAAAGATTGGTACGGCCATTATCCAAAAGTACTACGTACATCTCTTCGGGGCCGTCGGTTTCGTTTGGCTGGCGCGGACCGCTTAGTATGCTATTATAAACAGTAAGATTTTGACCTGTACCATGGGTTGAGAGCATAGGCCAAAACAAATCCAGATCGGTAATGGAAGGAATGATCTTTTCAATACCCACAATGGCGATGTGGATTTTGGGGAATGTAGTACAAAGACGTGCATTGCCCTCGTTTTCGCTGATGGCGATGCTGCCGGTATCAGCCAGCAGGAAATTGGCGCCTGTGATGCCCACATCGGCCTGTACATATTTTTCTCGAAGCAGCTCGCGTGCTTTAAGGGTAATTTGCTCTGGCGTGGCATCAATGGGAGTACCAAACTTTTCGTGGAAAAGCTTAGCAATATCCTCCTTGCTCAGGTGCATGGCCGGGGTTACAATGTGGTAAGGCTTTTGGCCTAATAGCTGAACTATGTATTCGCCAAGGTCTGTTTCCAGCGATTCGATCTGGTTGTTCTCCAAAAACTCATTCAAATGAATTTCTTCAGTAACCATCGATTTGGATTTGACCACGGTTTTGGCGTTGGCCTTTTGGATGATGTTGAGAATCTCGCGTTGGGCTTCTTCTACATCATTTGCCCAGATCACTTTGCCGCCGCGTTTCTGAAAGTTAGCCTCAAACTCCGGTAGGAACTTATCGAGGTTTTCCATCACTTTCCACTTAAGTACGTGGCCTTTTTTCTTGGCATTATCTAAGTTAATAATGCGCGACAGGCCCCGCGAAACCGCTGTATTGTACCGGTCAATATTGAAATTGATAATACGGCGGTGATCGGCATCAAATGCCTTCTCCTCCGATTTTACCAAAAATTCTTCAGCGGTTGCTCCCATATATGCGAAAGTAGGATTTTGTTTTTAAAGTTGGTGAATGGTTGATTAAGTTGATTAGGTGAGTGGTTTTTTATTTTTCGAACAGTTGATCAGGCTAATAGTTTTGGTTATCCCTTTAAAACAAAAGAGGCACACCTCGCTGCCGCGGGTTTAGCGCAGCGTAACCCATGGTGTTAAATAGTTGAAGCTTTCAGCTTCAGTAGTTAAGCTTTCCACTTCTGTAGTTAAGTTGAAAACTTAACACATACATCCCGCGGGTTACGCTATGCTAAACCCGCGGGAGTCAATTTATAAAACAGAAAAAGGCGCACATTGTGCACCTTTTTCTGTTTTATTTTTAGTAGGAGAACCATTCTCCTAATCAATAATTCACTATTTTCCTTCTCCAGCAACCGCATCCACTACGGGGCGTTTATCGCGGTTGGCCAGTTCCCAGCCGGTATAAAATACCAGTTGTGCACGTTTGGCCAGCAATGGGAAGTTGATTTTGCTTACCTCGTCGCCTGGCTGGTGGTAATCTGCGTGTACACCGTTAAAGTAGAAGATAATTGGTACGCCGTGCTTTGCAAAGTTGTAATGATCGCTACGGTAATAAAACTTGTTAGGATCATTAGGATCGTCATACTTATAGTCAAGTTTTAGCTTGGTGTAGGTATTATTGGCATTCTCACCAATTTCATGTAATTCCTTGCTCAGCATGGCCGAACCGATAGGGTACACGTAGTTTGCAGAATCGGGCTTGCCGATGTATTCTTCACCAACACGACCGATCATGTCAATATTTAAATCGGTAATGGTATTAGCCAACGGGAATACAGGATGATCTGAATAATACTCAGAGCCTAACAAACCTTTTTCTTCACCAACGTTACCTAAAAACAGGATACTGCGGCGCGGGCCGTGGCCATCTTTTTTAGCTTTAGAAAAAGCGCGGGCAATTTCTAAAATGCCTGTAGTGCCCGAGCCGTCATCGTCGGCACCGTTGTTTACTTTATCTTTAGCTTTTTCATCAGGGTTTAAGCCGATGTGGTCATAGTGTGCCGAAAAGATGAGTACTTCGTCTTTAAGATCGGTACCCGGCATATAGCCTAATACGTCAACTGCTTTTACATCTTTTCGGGTAGTTGCGTAGTTGATAACCACATTGTTTTTAATATCTGCTGCCGGTGCAACTGCTGTCGCCGAAGCGGATTTAAGATCAGCATAAGTTTTACCAGTTGACTTTACTAATTCATCGGCTAAAGTTGCTGTGATGTTAAACACCGGGGCATTGGTATTTGCCGGTTTAGCTGCTTCATCTTTAATAGTTAACTTCGGACTTGCTACACTTTTGCCAAAACGGGCCAATGCTGCCGCAATGCCAGGGTTAGCAGCTAATATAATAGCTGGATTTTTGCTTTGTAAATTTTTGACAACCTTTATGCGCGCATTGCTCATGCGGTAACTGGTGTTTGGCGTAGCACCTGCTTCAGGCTTATCTTCATTAATCCAAAGTACAACTTTACCTGCCAGATCGGTGTTACCTATTTCGGCATCGGTACCGTAACCAACAAAAACAATATCGGTTACAGATGTGCTTTTATCCGGGAAAGAGCCTCCTAAATAAAAATCGGTACCATACTCAAATGATTTGCCATTGACGGTAAACGCGGTTACTTTTAAAGCATTTTCGGTAAGGGGCACATTAAAAAAATATGATCCGTTAACGGGAGCCTGCAATCCTAATTTTTTGAACTCGCCAGCTATATAGTTGGCAGCTTTCTCTGCACCGGGCTTACCTGTTTCACGGCCTTCAAAGGCGTCTGAAGCCAGAATGCTCAGGTGCTTTTTCGCGTCTTCGGCAGTAATCAACCCGGCGTATTTCATTGCCGTAGTATTCTGCTGGGCACAGGCCGTAGTTGCCGAGGCCAGCGCGATAAGCAATAATGGTAATTTATTCATTCTTTTAGTTAATAGTTCTTTTTAAGGTGACCTTTAAGGTCAAAGGCAAAAGGTTAAAGGCGAAAGGTAGCTGCATCTTGCAAAGCGAAGGACGATAAAAACCTTTTACCTTTCGCCTTTTACCTTTCCCTGCCTAAATCAAGCGCAGGCTATCTTCTCTACACGGTTAGCATGCCTGCCGCCTTCAAATTCAGTATTTAAAAATGTAGTTACTATTGCCTTCGCTTCTTCGGGGGTAACAAAACGGGCAGGTACACAAACAATGTTGGCGTTGTTATGGCTGCGGGCCAATACGGCGATCTCTTCTTTCCAGCAAATAGCCGCGCGGATGTTTTGGTGTTTGTTGGCTGTTATGGCCACACCATTGGCCGCACCGCAAATCAGGATACCCAGATCGCACTCGCCGGTTTCAACGGCATTGGCAACAGGGTGCGCAAAATCGGGATAGTCAACAGATTCGGATGAATAAGTGCCGAAGTCTTTTATTTCTACTGATGATAAAGCGTCTGTTAAAATTTGTTTGTATTCATACCCGGCGTGATCCGAACCAATAGCGATTTTTAATCCCTGCTTCATTTAACAAAAATATAACGTTTAATACTTTTTAAAGGTAAATAATTTGTTATAAACCAACTGGCGCGTGGCCGCTTAAAAGGTGGTTTATTTACCCCTGAAATGTGTGAATAACACTTATTTGCTAATAATAATTTACGTATAAATGCCCGATGCCGTTAGCAAGAAGTTATTAAGCCTTATCCAAAGCTTCTTCTTTCTTGATCCTGCGTTTTTCAACAAGGCCGGCTACAACTATACTAACCTCATATAGCACAAACAGCGGGATACTAACAACCGTCATGGTAAGCATATCAGGTGTAGGAGTAACTACGGCTGCTATGATCAGGATCACTACGATAGCATAACGACGGGTTTCTTTCATGAACTTAGGTGTCATGATACCCAGGTTGGCCAATATATAAACCAGTATAGGCAGCTGAAAAACAATACCGGTAGCAAGGGTAAGGGTAGCTACTGATGAGATATAAGAATCAATATCAAACAAGTTTTGAATAGCCGCGCTAACGGTATAGCTCGACAGGAAATTGATGGACATTGGGGTGATCACGAAATATCCAAAAGTGATACCTAAAAAGAAAAGGATACAGGCATAAAATACAAACCCTGTAGCTGCTTTGCGCTCGGCATCATGCAATGCCGGCTTAATAAACCGCCATATCTCCCAGATAAGGTATGGTACGCCGAGGGTAATACCAATAATTAATGCCGAGTTAATTTGGAGGGTAAACTGCCCCGCCATTTCGGTATTGATTAATTTAATATTTACTTTATCAATGCAAAAACCGTCGCGGTGTAAGGCAGCACCAATTTTGCAAAGCATACGGTAAGTCCAGAAGGTTGACTTACTGGGCCCCATGATAATAGTATCAAAGATCCAGTCGTAGTAATAAAAAACAACAGCGGTAAATACTACAATGGCTATTGAGGCTCTTACCAGGTGCCACCTTAAAGCTTCGAGGTGATCAAAGAACGACATTTCTGCCTCTAACGTTTTCCCTTTATCTTTTATGGCCTTGATGATCTTGCTGTCGCTCATTGTAATATATACCGCTGTATAAACGCTATCTTGCTAAGTACGTTGTTTTTTATGAAGATAGTTTGAATTATATTTCAAAAGTATCCATGAACTTGGTGGTAAAATTACCAGCGCGGAAATTAGGATCTTTCAATAATTTTAAATGGAATGGAATAGTGGTTTTGATACCCTCAATTACAAACTCGCTCAGTGCACGTTCCATGGTACTTAAAGCTTCATCGCGGGTTTGCGCCACGCAAATAACTTTTGCAATCATTGAGTCGTAATTTGGCGGAATAACATAACCTGAGTAAACGTGTGTATCAATACGTACACCATGACCGCCAGGTGAGTGGAAGTTGGTTATTTTACCTGGTGATGGGCGGAAACCATTAAACGGATCTTCGGCATTAATGCGGCATTCAATGGCATGCATTGTTGGCTCGTAGTTTTTGCCCGAGATAGGGATACCTGCAGCAACTTTGATTTGCTCTTTGATCAGGTCGAAGTTAATTACCTCTTCGGTAACCGGGTGCTCAACCTGGATACGGGTATTCATCTCCATAAAGTAGAAGTTACGGTCTTTATCAACCAAAAACTCTACTGTACCTGCTCCTTCATATTTAACAGCTTTGGCGCCTTTAATAGCAGCCTCACCCATTTTTTTACGAAGTTTTTCGGTCATGAACGGAGAAGGGGCTTCTTCAACCAGTTTCTGGTGACGGCGCTGAATAGAGCAATCACGTTCAGAAAGGTGACATACTTTACCAAACTGATCGCCTACCACCTGAATTTCGATGTGGCGCGGATCCTGAACATATTTTTCAAGGTACAAGCCGTCGTTACCGAAGGCAGCACCAGACTCGGCACGGGCCGAATCCCATGCATTTTCAAACTCTTCGTCTTTCCAAACAATGCGCATACCACGGCCACCACCACCGGCAGTTGCCTTCAGTATAACAGGGTAGCCAATTTTGTTGGCAATAGAGATACCTGTTTTTACATCGCTAAGTAAACCATCAGAACCGGGAACAATAGGTACACCCGCTTTTTTCATGGTATCTTTAGCCGAAGCTTTATCACCCATCTGGTTGATCTGCTCGGCAGTAGCACCAATAAATTTGATACCATACTCGGCGCATATAGCCGAAAACTTAGCGTTTTCAGATAAGAAACCATAACCAGGGTGGATAGCATCCGCATTGGTTAACTCGGCAGCAGAAATGATGTTAGGAATATTTAAATATGAATCGCGGCTTGGCGGCGGACCGATACAAACAGCTTCATCGGCAAAACGAACATGCAGACTATCGCGGTCGGCAGTTGAATATACAGCTACCGTTTTAATACCCATTTCCTTACAGGTACGGATAACACGAAGGGCGATCTCGCCACGGTTAGCTATTAATATTTTTTTAAACATTGTTTTTCTTTGATGTGCAAATTACAGATGTGCAAATATGCAGATGAAAATATTAACGAATGATTGATGGGCAAATATGTAAATTATAAATGTGCAAACGAATTAAATATCATTTGCACATCTGTAATTTGCACATCAGTACATTAACTAAGCTGGTTCTACTAAAAACAGTGGTTGATCGTACTCAACAGGTGATGCATTATCAACAAGTACCTTTACAATGCGGCCTGAAACTTCTGATTCAATTTCATTGAACAGTTTCATAGCTTCAATGATACATACTACGCTACCTGGTTTTATCTCATCGCCAACGTTTACAAACAAAGGTTTATCCGGGCTTGATGAACGGTAAAAAGTACCGATCATAGGTGATTTAACGGTAATGTATTTCGATGTATCCGGAGCGGCCGGTGCAGCTGGTTCAACAGGTGCCGGAGCCGGAGCAGATGGCAATACCGGAGTCACAGGTTGTGTAACAGCCGGGATAGTAGCATGAACCACCGTAGGCTGTACCTCGTTGGTTTTTATTGTGATCTTAAAATCTTTTTGCTCGATTGATACTTCGTTCACGCCCGATTTGGAAACAAAGCGAATAAGGTCCTGAATTTGTTTAATATCCATGTTTAAGGATTAATTGGTTTGGGACAAAGTTATATCTAAGTTATTCAATTAATATGCAAATTACAGATGTGCAAATATGCAAATCCATGTACTGATGTGCAAATGCCCTGCGTTGCAAATTATACATTAGTTAATTAATCAGATGTTCAATTATATTCACAATTGAACAGTGTTATATGTTTTATAAGCAGATAACATGTGCCGTTTACAGATGTTTTAATTTTTTGATATGGTAGATGTACCCAGACAAAGAAAATCTGCACATCTGCACACCTGAAATTAGCACATCAATAAGCCCATTTTAAATATACCGAACCCCAGGTAAAGCCACCGCCAAAAGCTGCTAAAATAAGGTTATCACCTTTTTTAAACTTGCTTTCCCATTCCCATAAACATAATGGGATGGTACCGTTGGTGGTATTGCCGTAACGCTCGATATTGATGATAACCTTTTCGGGGCTGATACCAGTGCGGTTTGCAGTAGCATCGATAATGCGCTTGTTGGCCTGGTGTGGCACCAACCAGGCAATATCATCGCCTTTAAGGTTGTTGCGCTCCATAACCTCATGAGCAACATCGGCCATATTGGTTACAGCGAATTTGAACACTGCCTGTCCTTCCTGGTAAGCATAATGTTCGCCTGCGTCAACAGTAGCATGACTGGCTGGTTTCAATGAGCCACCGGCTTTAAGGTTCAGATACTGACCTCCGGCGCCATCGCTTCTTAAAATAGAGTCGATAAGGCCATTGCCTTCCTCATTAGGTTCAAGCAGGGCAGCGCCACAGCCATCGCCAAAAATGATGCAGGTAGCGCGGTCTTTATAGTTTACAATGGCCGACATTTTATCGCCGCCAACAACCAACACTTTTTTATGCTTGCCGCTTTCAATAAACTGCGCGCCCGAAGTTAATCCGTATAAGAAACCAGAGCATGCAGCCTGTAAATCAAATCCCCATGCATTTTTAGCGCCAATTTTGTGGGCCAAAATGTTGGCGGTAGCCGGGAAAATCATATCGGGGGTGGTAGTACAGAAGATGATAAGATCGATCTCATCGGCACCGATACCGCGCTTTTTAAGGAGTTCGGTAACGGCAGGGACCGCCATATCAGATGTAGCAAGGCCTTCGCCTTTTAATATGCGTCGCTCTTTGATACCGGTACGGCTGGTTATCCATTCGTCGTTTGTATCAACCATTGTTTCCAGTTCCTGGTTGGTTAATACATAGTCGGGAACGTAACCATGTACAGCGGTAATAGCGGCATGAACTTTACTCATCTTTATAAAATTACTGGAATGCTTGTTTTATTTTATCAACGAGGTTACTCTCTACCATGTTCCTTGATAAAAGAACCATGTTTTTTATAGCCTCCGGGCTCGAGATACCGTGACCAACAACAACCGGAGCATTCACTCCCAATATTGGGCTGCCACCGTATTGTTCATAATTAAACCTGTCAAAAAACTCATCCTTCAGCTGTTTCTTCCTCGTTATAACGTAAAACGATTCGGCAAGCTTTAATATTACATTGCCGGTAAAACCATCGCATACATAAACGTCGGTACCTTCGCTAAAAAGATCGCGTCCTTCAACATTGCCAACAAAGTTAAACAGCTTTGTTTCTTTCATTAATGGATAGGTAGCCTGGCAAAGTAAATTGCCTTTTTCCTCTTCTTCGCCAATGTTTATAAGCGCAACCCGAGGGTTAGCTATATCATAAACGGTTTGAGCAAATAAGCTGCCCAGCACACCAAATTGAACAAGCACATCAGGCTTGCAATCGGCGTTGGCACCTACATCCAATAAAATACCCAAACCTCCTTTAAGTTTGGGTACAATAGTAGTCATAGCCGGGCGTACAACGCCTGGAATAGTTTTTACGCTGAACATGGCGCCAACAAGCATAGCGCCGGTATTGCCAGCTGATGAGAAAGCCTGAATTTCGCCAGCTTTAAGCAGTTGGAAACCAACTGATATGCTCGAATCAGGCTTCTGAACAATAGCTTTAGTAGGATGTTCGCCCATACCAATAACCTCGGTTGTATGTACAAACTCGAAGTTATCAGGGCTTACACCATTTTCCTGAAGAATACTTACTGTAACTTCCTTATCGCCAATGAGTACCAGTTTCTGGTCGGCAGATAAAGTTTTATAAGCTTCGATAGCTCCTAAAACAGCTGCTTTGGGAGCGTAATCACCGCCCATAATATCTAAGCCAATCTTCATTTTCAGAAAATTAAACTTAGGCTACTGCTGCTTTCTCAATAAGAACTTTACCGTTGTAGTAAACGTTACCATCAACAGTATATGCACGGTGTGGCAAGTGCACAGCGCCTGTAGTTTGGCATGTAGTTAAAGTTGGAGCTTCCGCTTTGTAATGGGTTCTGCGTTTATCTCTCCTTGATTTTGAAAATTTCCGCTTTGGATGTGGCATAATATCCTAATATTAATTATTTATTCATGTTTTTGAGCGCATCCCACCGTGGGTCTGTTTGCTCACTTTGTTCACCATTTGCCGATAAGCTGTTAAGCTTGTCAAGCATTTCTTTGTCACAGGTTGAGGTGTTACCCTCGCCGCAAATTGATATAAACGGCACTGCAACATTAATGTATTCATATATCAACCCGGCAACATCGATCTCATGATCATTTTTGCCAAGTGTTATAATTTCTTCATCCTCATCAACAGGCTCATCGCTAAATTTAGCTATCTGCTGTTCGGTAATGTCAAGTTGTATTGGCAATACCTTCAGACACCTGTCGCAGGTGGTATCAATTGTGCCATCTATCTTAAAATTCAGGATCAGCATAGTTTCCTGCTTATCCAGTTCTACTTCACAGTGCAGGGTTGCTTTTTTAACGAGTGAGTATTCAAACTCGTCAAAAAAATCATCCTGTATGTCATACTCAAACAGGTGTTTCCCAAGTTTAAGCCCCGTAAAGGGAATCGAATATTTCTTAAGCGATTTCAATGAGCAACAATTAGCCCGCAAATGTAGGGAAAAATACCATAACTGGAAAGTGTTTTTTTATTTTGCCCTTTTAGGAAGGTAAAAGGAGAAAGATGAAAGGTAAAAGGTTGAAATACAGTGATTTTTGAGCCGTGCAAAAATCACTGTTCCATTTAATGAAATTAGTTTGGCAAAACCTCTGGTTTCATTTTTGAAGCCAGTTGCAATGCCTTATATGCGTTTACTATACCCCCTGTTTTTGAAAGTGTTGTAAAATCAACCTTTTCTGTTTTACTGCCGGGTTTTAACACCATGGTGCCTGTAAGCGGTGTTGCTGAGCCCAAAATGGCTTCCTTAACCTGTTTGGCGCTCAGGGTTGGGTAATACTCTAATATCAAAGCAGCTATACCTGCAGTTATTGGCGATGAAAAGCTGGTGCCATCTTCGGTATCAACTTCAGCATCGGTAGTAATAGAAGTTACCTTTACTCCAGGCGCAAAAATATCAACGCTTTTTTTACCGTAATTGGAAAAATCGCCTGCAAGGTTTTGCCCCAATTTAGGGCCCGAAGCGCCTACACTGATCACGTTATCAGCGTCGGTTGATGAGCCATCTAAAAAAGTATCATTCGGAAATTCGGGCTGCGCATCCATGTCCTGGTTGTCATTGCCGGCAGCCATTACCAGTAAAACATTTTTTGATGCGGCATATTTAAAGGCAGCATCAACCCATTCCTTATGCGGCGAAATCTTTTTGCCAAAGCTCATGTTAACCACACGTGCACCATTGTCAACAGCATAGCGGATGGCGTTGGCCACGTCCTTATCGTATTCATCGCCATTAGGCACGGCCTTGATGATCATTAACTTTACGTTATCAGCTACACCGTTAATGCCATAGTTGTTATTACGTACCGCACCAATAAGCCCGGCTACTCCCGTGCCATGTGCAGCGTCAGCAAACTTTACCAGGTTGTTGCCATATGGTTTGCCGTCCATCGTATCCGGATCATCACCTACAATGCGCTTGCGTGAGGTAAGATCAGGAGATACATCATTGTTAAGCTTCGCCAGGTATTCGCTTAAGTCTTTAATAATTTTGGCGTTGGTAGAACCCGCACCCTCCTGCGAAAATACCGACTCCCAAACATATTTACTTTGACTTAAGGTATCATTAGCGGCCTTAACCTTAACAAGGTCGGCCTGGGTAAAGGTGCCGTTGGCTGGTAAATTAAGGCCCCGTTTAATATAGCCGCTGGTAACCATCAGGGCGTTCATCACCGGCGAAAGTTGGCCGATCTCGGTATTAGCTTTGTTTACTGTTGAATCATAAACCGTTTTAACACGCAGCCAATAAGCATATTCCTTTTTATTAGTGGCAGTCGAATCTGTAACTGAAGCATACTTGTCTTTTAGCTTGTTATATTCACGTACTTCTTCTGTAGTTTCGGTAAAGTCGGCCTTACCGCCAGGACCGCCTAAAAAATTCCATCCGTGAATATCATCAATATAGCCGTTATGGTCATCATCAATGCCATTACCGGGAATTTCTTTTTTATTTACCCATAACACTGTTTTCAGGTCTGTTTGCGAGGTATCGGCGCCGCTGTCAATAGTAGCAACTACAACCGGCTTGCTCTTTTTTCCTTGCACAAACATGTAAGCCTGCTTTAAGCTGATGCCGAAAAAGCCGCTCTCTTTTAAGTCAAGCAGGTGCCAGGCTTTTGGCAGGGCAGGATCGGCAACCGGTGCTTGTTGTGCCGATGCTGGTAAATTAACTAATAATGCTGCTGATAAAGTGGTTGCGCCTACGTACTTACAAAATTTGAACATGAACAGTGTATAATATGATATATAGAATTCTTTAGAAGCTTGTTATAAAAGCGTCATTGCGAGGTACGATGCAATCCCCAATTCACAAAGCAGATGTGCATAATTTGAGATTACTTTTTGTACCTTATATGTTTGATCCCTTTTTAACTATTTGATTAAATCTTTTTTTAACGGCTTCTTAAGATATAAGTTTCCTTTATTTTATGTATTTCCTCCTGTCGGGAGCTATTATGATTGATCTAACTATTTGGGCGTTGCCTCCGGCCGGGCTATTCGCTCATACGCCTGCAGGCCTTAAGCTCGTGGCCGGTATCCGCTACTATCCCTAACGCAAAAACACAACTAATGTCATTGCGAGGAGGAACGACGAAGCAATCGCATACTATACAGAGCCGCTATACTTCCGTGTGATTGCCACGCTCCGCTCGCAATGACATAAAGTTTGATTTACAAATCAAACTTTATCCCCTGGGCTAAAGGCAACGTTTTTGAATAGTTTATAGTATTGGTTTGCCGCCTCATATAAACTTTCCAGGCATCCGATCCTGATTCCCGGCCGCCGCCGGTTTCTTTTTCACCTCCGAATGCGCCGCCTATCTCCGCACCCGATGTGCCGATGTTAACATTGGCAATTCCGCAATCAGAACCAGCGTACGACAAAAATTGTTCTGCCTCACGTAAATTATTGGTCATAATAGCTGACGACAGGCCTTGAGGAACTCCATTCTGCAGCTCAATGGCTTCGTCAATAGTGCTGTATTTGATGAGGTAAAGGATAGGCGCAAAGGTTTCGTGCTGCACTATCTTAAAATGATTTTCAACTTCCGCAATGCAGGGTTTTACATAACAGCCCGATTCATAACCTGCGCCTTCCAGCTTGCCGCCTTCAACTACAAAGTTGCCTCCTTCTGCCTTGCATTTCTCAATCGAACCGAGGTATAAGGCCACAGCATCGGTATCAATGAGCGGGCCCATGTGGTTGTGCTCATTCAATGGGTTACCAATCCTGATTTGCTTATAGGCATTTACAAGCTTTTGCTTAAATGCGTCGTAAACACTTTCGTGAATAATGAGCCTGCGGGTACTGGTGCAACGCTGACCGGCTGTACCCACCGCACCAAACACCGCACCAATGAGCGACATATCCAGATCAGCATTTTCGCTGATGATGATGGCATTATTGCCGCCAAGTTCCAGCAAGCTTTTGCCCAGCCTTGCGCCAACCGCCGCACTTACTGCCTTACCCATGCGGGTTGAGCCGGTAGCAGATACTAATGGAACACGGGTATCGGCAGCCATCAGTTCGCCGATGTTACGGTCGCCAATTACCAGGCATGATACACCTTCTTCAATGTTATTCTTTTTAAAAACTTCCTGAGCAATATGCTGGCAGGCTATGGCAGTTAAAGGTGTTTTTTCGGATGGTTTCCAGATGCATACATCACCGCAAACCCATGCCAGTAATGAGTTCCAACTCCAAACAGCAACGGGGAAGTTAAATGCCGAAATGATACCAACTATGCCCAGCGGGTGGTATTGCTCATACATGCGGTGGTCGGGCCTTTCGCTGTGCATGGTTAAACCGTATAGCTGGCGGCTCAGGCCAACGGCAAAATCAGCAATATCTATCATTTCCTGTACTTCGCCCAATCCTTCCTGCAGACTTTTGCCCATTTCGTACGATACCAAAGTACCCAGATCCTGCTTGGCAGCACGCAGCGCTTCACCAATCTGGCGTACAATCTCGCCACGTTTTGGGCCAGGTGTTTTTCGCCAGGTTTTAAATGCTTTGGCGGCTTGTTCAACAGTCTGGTTATAATCGGCCTCGGTTGCCAGGCGTACCGAAGCTATCTTTTTTCCATCGACTGGTGATGTTATATCTTTTACTGCAGCACCGGCGCTGCTGCCCCAGTTGCCGCCTGTACTAAAGGCATCGTTAATATCGTTTATATGTAAACGTTTTAGGATATCTGAAATATTAGGCTCCATAATTGTTACTTTTGTCAAAGGTAGAAATCTTTAGGGCAATTTTTCAGAATCACTCATCGCTTGCCTGTTGTATTCATTTTCATTAATTATCAATGATTTGTATTGAACAGTTGTTAAGAATGTTTGAATGTTGAAAACTAAATTGCATTTTGGTTACTTACTTGTTGTAATTTGAGTCTCAATAAGTCTTTACAAGGCAATTTGTCAACCTAAAGCGGATGTTCTGCAAACAAAATTGAATGGAAGAAGAATTTGAATTTGGTTTTACCGAAGACCCAAAATTTTCGGTAGAACGGTACGAGGAAATGATCAGAAATCAGGACTTGTACTTTTTTGATGCCCAGGCGTTTGAGAACATTATCGACTACTACATCGAAAAAAATGATCCGGCCAGGGCATTACAGGTAGCAGAGTATGCACGGAGCCAGCACCCTTTTGCGGCAATTTTCCTGATCAAACAGGCCCAACTGCTTGTGGTAAGCAACAAAGTTCCGGAGGCTTTTGCCGCGCTGGATAAAGCTGCTATGCTCGAAGCATCTGACGCGGATATTTATATTATCCGTGGTAACCTGTACGAAAGCCTGGAACGTTTTTCAGAGGCGCTGGAAAACTACGAAAAGGCCCTTGACCTTGCTGAAGAGACCGACGAGATCCTGCTGCACATTGCCTACGTTTACCAAAACATGGGTGATTATGATACTGCCATAACTTATCTTAAGCTTTGTCTTAAGCAAAATATGGAAAACCAGGATGCCCTTTACGAGCTTGCTTTTTGCTATGATGTAATGGACAACCAGCAGGAAAGCGTACAATTTTATCAGCAGTATATCGATAACGAACCATACAGCTATGCGGCGTGGTATAACTTAGGCAACGCCTATACCAAGCTGAGCCTGTTTGAAAAAGCCATCGATGCTTATGATTATGCTATATTAATTAAGGACAGTTTTGCATCGGCCTATTTCAACAAAGGCAATGCACTGGTTAATCTTGAAAAATATGCCGAAGCTATAGAAGTATACCGCCACACTTTTGAGTATGAGCAACCCAATGCCGATACTTATTGTGCAATTGGCGAATGCTACGAAAAGCTGGAACAGATGGACGACGCGCGTGCCTTCTACAAAAAATCGGTTAAGATGGATCCAAAACTGGCCGATGCCTGGTTTGGAATTGGTGTAACCCTTGATTTTGAGGAACGCTATTTTGAGGCGCTGCATTTCTACAAAAAGGCACTCGACCTGGATATAGCCAATGCCGATTACTGGTTTGCTATAGCTGATGCCGAATACAAACTTGGTCATTTAGACGAAGCTGAAAAGGCTTACGAAAAAGTAGTGGAACTGAATCCGCTGGATATTGATGCATGGCTTGATTATTCTTCAATACTTTATGAGCAGCAAAAGCTTAATGAAGCTATTGAGATCATATCCCAGGCCATCAAAAACAATCCCGAAGCGGCTGAACTTTACTACCGTATGGTGGCCTATCTGTTTGCAAAAGGCGAGTATAACGAAGCTCTTAACAACCTGGAGTATGCCTTAGCCGCCGACCCGGAAAAACACTATATCCTGTTTGATTACTTGCCGCAATTGCAAAAAAACAAAGTGATTGTGGATATTATTAACAGGTATACTAAGTAGGTGTAGTGGTGAATGGTTGATTAGGTGAATGGTTCTTCCTTCAAATAAATAAAGTACAAAAGACGCATAACATGCGTCTTTTGTACTTTATAAGTAGTAAATAGTCGCTGTACCTTACTAAAATTTCTGTTAACAAAATTGCAACATAATTTACCCACTCACCATCAACATGAATTTACCATGAGCTTTAAGATCATTTAACATTTGAAATTTGCACATCTGCATATTTGTTGCGACCTTTGCCTCGTTAGAACTTTTAGTTATAGGCTATAACAAATACTCACAATGAACTACACTATCAATCATCTTCCCGATCGTACAGCTAAACCACGTGATAAAGGCATTACTATGGTTATGGATAAAGGGCTTAGTTTGCGACAAGTGGAAGATTTTATTGAGGTAGGAGGCACGTATACCGATATTGTAAAGCTGGGTTGGGCTACATCATACGTTACGCCTAATCTTGAGCAAAAGCTAAAGCTGTACCGTGAAGCCGGAATCCCGGTTTATTTTGGTGGTACACTATTTGAAGCCTTTATTGTACGTAACCAGTTTGATGATTACCGTCGCTTACTGGATAAATATCAACTGGAGCATTGCGAAGTATCTGACGGATCAATCACCATTGAGCATGATGTAAAATGCAAATACATCAGCGAACTGGCCAAGCAGGTAACTGTAATATCCGAAGTAGGTTCAAAAGATGTACAAAAGATCTTCGCACCATATAAATGGATCAAACTCATGAGTGCCGAAATTCAGGCAGGCTCATGGAAAGTGATCGCTGAGGCCCGCGAAAGCGGTAACGTAGGGATCTACCGTGATTCGGGCGAGGTTCGCCAGGGATTGGTTGACGAGATCCTGACCCAGATTCCCGAAGAAACCATTATTTGGGAAGCACCTCAAAAAGCGCAGCAGGTTTGGTTCATTAAACTGATAGGGGCAAATGTAAGCCTGGGCAATATCGCTCCAACGGATATTATACCGCTTGAAACCTTAAGGTTGGGTATCCGAAGCGATACATTCGACCATTTTTTGGAGATGTAATTGTTGACTGATCTTAATATAACAATTAACCCAGCCTCCGGAGCAATCCGGAGGCTTTTTGTTTGTGTCTTGTCCTATTATACGTTTACATTTTTAGCGCAAGTCTTGTGTTGGGGACGACGAGCGTGGCTGACTTGTGCTTTCCTTGCTAAATCCTATTATACGTTTACAAGGGCTCCTAAAGGCACAAGTCATCCCCACGCGGGCGACCACACAAGACTTGCGCCAGCTGGGGGTAAACCGGTTATTGTAAAGCCCTTACATAACTAACACTTCTATTCCTGAAAAAGCATAAGATTTATAATTATTAACATCGTAAAAAACTAAAAATCAGGCTATTTTAATTGCGTAATCCTCATCTGCTGCAATTGCTGTTAACCCTGTGGAAAACTCCAACTATTATGCTATTCAGCATACTAATAGATTTGAGTTAAAACCCCTGAACCTTTTTAGTGTTTCATCTACTCAGTTAATTTTATCATAATTTACGCAAGGCTATGGCTAAAAACATTACCGGTAAAGTGCCCGCAGCAGGCGGAGGAAAGGGACTCAAAACAGAACGCTATTTTAGCAAAGAAGGCACCAGCGTTTACGACCTGTTTAAATATGAAAAACGATCGTCGGTTATCCGCAACCCATCCGGTGATGCTGTGTTTGAAATGAATGATGTTGAGGTGCCGGCTGGCTGGTCACAAGTGGCTACCGATATCCTGGCTCAAAAATATTTCCGTAAGGCAGGCGTTCCTCAGCCCGATGGAACAACGGGATCAGAAAAAAGCATTAAACAGGTTGCACACCGTATGGCCAATTGCTGGAAGGATTGGGGCATGCGTTACGGCTACTTCGCCACACCAAAAGATGCCGGTATATTTTATGACGAAATTGTTTACACCATCGTGGGACAATTGGCGGCGCCAAACTCACCGCAGTGGTTCAATACCGGTCTGCACGCTTCATACGGCATCACAGGCAAGCCGCAGGGGCACTATTTTGTCGATCCGGTAACAGAACAACTGAGCAAATCAACGTCGGCCTACGAGCGCCCGCAGCCTCATGCCTGCTTCATTCTTTCTGTTGATGATGACCTGGTAAATGAAGGCGGCATCATGGACCTATGGGTTCGCGAGGCGCGCATTTTTAAATATGGATCGGGTGTGGGTACAAACTTCTCTAAGATTCGTGGAGATAACGAAAAATTATCGGGAGGCGGTTATTCATCGGGCCTGATGTCGTTTCTGAAAATTGGCGACAGGGCAGCGGGAGCTATCAAATCTGGCGGTACAACGCGTCGTGCGGCCAAAATGGTTTGCCTCGATCTTGATCACCCGGAGATTGAAAGTTTCGTGAACTGGAAAGTTGAAGAAGAAAAGAAAGTAGCCGCACTGATAGCTGCGGGCTATTCTTCCGATTACGAAGGCGAGGCCTATCGCACGGTATCCGGTCAAAACTCTAATAACTCGGTACGTATTCCCAATAGCTTTTTCACAGCGCTTAAAACCGGTTCAAGCTGGAATTTAACCAGTAGGATGAGCGGCAAAACGGTTAAATCAATATCCGCTCAAAAGTTATGGGATGATATCTCATTTGCGGCATGGGCCTGTGCCGATCCGGGTGTGCAGTTTGATAGTACCATTAACGAGTGGCATACTTGCCCCGAAGGTGGCAGGATCAATGCCTCCAACCCATGTTCGGAGTATATGTTCCTGGATAATACGGCCTGTAATTTAGCATCCATCAATCTTGCTCATTTCTTCGACTCGCAAACCCGGGTGTTTGATGTAAAAGGATTTGAGCATGCCTGCCGCATGTGGACTATAGTGCTGGAAATTTCGGTATTGATGGCGCAGTTCCCGTCTAAAGAAGTAGCGCAGCTATCCTATGATTACCGTACGCTTGGTTTGGGTTATGCCAACCTTGGCTCGGCATTGATGGTAAACGGCATTCCTTATGACAGTGACGAGGCCCGCGCTATTGGCGGAGCGATTACTGCTATCATGACCGGCACAGCCTACGCCACCTCGGCCGAAATGGCCCGCGAACTGGGTACTTTCAGTCGTTATAATGATAACAAAGCACACATGATGCGGGTAATGCGCAACCATCGCTACGCGGCTTATAATTCAACCGAAAACTATGAGGGGCTGGAAATTGCTCCCCCGGGTATCGACCAAAAAATCTGCCCTGATTATTTGCTTTCAGCGGCCTGTAATGCCTGGGATAAAGCGGTTGAAATGGGCGAAAAATATGGTTACCGGAATGCCCAAACTACTGTTATAGCGCCAACCGGTACTATCGGTTTAGTAATGGACTGTGATACTACCGGTATCGAACCTGATTTTGCGCTGGTTAAATTTAAAAAACTATCTGGCGGAGGTTACTTCAAGATTATTAACCAGGCAGTGCCTGAAGCCTTACGCAACTTAGGTTACCAGGAGCATGAGGTTACAGCTATAGTAAATTACGCAAAGGGTGCCGCGACTTTAAAAGGCGCGCCACACATCAACATTGATACACTTAAAGCCAAAGGTTTTACAGACGATGAACTGGAAAAACTGGACAAGGCAATGGTATCAGCATTTGAAATAAGTTTTGCTTTCAACATCTGGACATTGGGCGAAGATTGCCTGAAACGCCTTGGCATGAATGCCGAGCAATACAATGCTGCCGACTTTAGTTTATTAAAAGCCATCGGCTTCAATAAAAAACAGATTGCCGAAGCTAACGAATATATCTGCGGTACCATGACCATTGAAGGGGCTCCGTACCTTAAACAGCAACATTACCCAATTTTTGATTGTGCTAATAAATGTGGGGCGAAAGGCGAGCGTTACATCCACGCTTATGGTCATATCAAGATGATGGCCGCCGCACAACCTTTCCTTTCTGGCGCTATTTCCAAAACTATTAACCTGCCAAACGAAGCTAAAGTTGAGGAAATCAAAGATTGTTATGAGCTTTCATGGCAGTTGGGCTTAAAGGCCAACGCGCTTTACCGCGATGGCTGTAAACTGTCGCAACCGCTTTCAACCAAATCAGATGTTAAAGAGGAAGCCGATGATAAACTGGATACCGTTGAAGAAGTATTGGGTGAAGCTGCCAATGTAAAACTGGCAGACTTAACCCCGGAACAGGTTATTGAAGCCGCCATGGCCATCATGGAAAAATCAAAGGACACCGCTTTCATGCGCCAGTTATCACGGGTGGTTGAAAAGAAAAATCTACCGTATAAGCGTCGCGGCTTTACCCAAAAAGCCAATATCGGTGGTCAAAATGTATTTGTACGCACCGGCGAATATGAGGATGGCACCCTGGGCGAAATTTTTGTGGATATGCACAAAGAGGGAGCTACTTTCCGCTCGCTCATGAACTGTTTTGCCATTGCCGTTTCGGTAGGTTTGCAATATGGCGTGCCGCTTGAAGAGTATGTAGAGAAATTTACTTTCACCCGCTTTGAACCGGCCGGTATGGTTGTGGGGCACCCGAACATTAAGAGCGCTACTTCTATTATCGATTACATTTTCAGGATGCTGGGCTATGAATACCAGGACCGTACCGATCTTGTACATATTATTACCGAAAAAAACGGCGTGTTAGGCAACCCGCAAATGGGCGATGAGGATTTTAATACTGATGAAACTAATGTTTACCAGCCATCTACCCATAATCAGGTATCTTCAGATAATTCTTCAAATGCTCAAAGAAAAGGTTTATCTTTCGACGTTAGTATGGGAGTACAAAGCGATGCGCCGAGCTGCAACGTTTGCGGGCATACAACAGTACGTTCCGGTACCTGCTATAAATGCTTAAACTGCGGCAACTCGATGGGCTGCTCTTAATAAACAAGGATTTTTCAATCAATTATAAATAGTTAATTATGTGACAGCCCCGCCCCTCAGGTGGGGCTTGTTTTTTCAACGTGATTTTTTAAGTATTGTCATAACAAATCAAAAACTCCCCCTTTAGGGGGGCGGTGGGCTAATTATTTATAACTTAGCTTTTATGAACTCTATCCTACACATATTAAATGGTGATGCTGCGTTGGACGGCTTTGATCAAACCGGGCTCGACGGCGACGTTATGGTTTGGCGGGAAGTATTTTCTGAAGGCCCTCTGCAGGAAAATATCCTTTCGGGTAGTTTTTGGAGTGCACGGAGAGACTGGATCAATAAAACGTTTAATGCACCGGAGGGTGATTACCAGCATAAAGTGTTGGACGAGCTTGGCAAACTGAACAGCCAGTACAAAGAGATTAACCTGTGGTTTGAGTTCGACTTGCATTGCCAGATAAACCTGTTGGGAGTATTGGAGATGTTATCGCTAAAAACCGATATGTCGGCCCCGGCTATTTACCTCATTTGTTTGGCAGATTGTATTCAGTTTGATAATAAGAAAGGATTAGGCGAGCTAAACGGCGAACAGTTTGAAGAACTGTATGATGCCCGCGAACGCCTGAACGAATGGGAGCTGGGCCTTGCCTTTGATGCCTGGAGGTTGTATGTAAATAATGATCTTGAAGGCTTAGAAAAATGGCTCGATGAAAATACTTTTTGGGGTGGTGTTCCATTGCTTAAATCTGCATTAAAAGCACACCTCAAACGAATGCAAACCAATGCAGACGGATTGACATATATCGAACAAAGGCTACTGGATATTTACAATAACGGCGCTAAAACCAAAATCGAAATTTATCATGCCTTTTGGAAATCTGAAAGCATTTTTGGCATGGGAGATTCGGAGATTGATATCTACCTCAATAAATTGAAGGAAAAGGGGCTGATAGAAGTTTAATTAATCAACGTATTGTCTTTTCGATGGAGCAAGGGCACGGTTGAGCATTGGGGCGAAAGAGAAATCTTATACGCTATGCTTAAACGCTTTGCATGGCCGCTTGATATAGCGTATAAGATTTCTCACTCGTTCCTCGTTTCGAAATGACAACGGTTAGTATGATTCTTGCGGCACTGTGACCGCTATCGTAGGAGATCGTTCACTCTCGTTCTTCATCCTATCTAAGGCGGTAATCACGTAAAAATAGGTTTTACCCTTAATAACAGTATTGTCATCATATCCCAGCGTAGGATCATATTTAATCTTAAGGATATTTTTAGGATTGTCGATATCGATCTTTTCGCCATCGTTAAAACGATAGATCACATAACCATAAACCGGCTCTTCATCTTTAGCCAACGCCGGGGCAAGCCACCTTACGGCCACGCTTTTACCTACTGCTTTTGCCGTAACCTGCTGCGGGGCATTAGGCGGAATTGAATCGCGCCAAAGCATTACAGGCGGCAGGGCCGGGTATTGGTAATAATTATCACGCAACGAATCGGTAAAACCAAGCGGGTTGCTGGTAAGCGAATTTGAGCTAAAATAAACGCTGCCCTGCACCCTCGGGTTATCGCGGATAAGTTCTATTTGTTGCGGTAACTGTGCCGGGTTTCTGAAAGCCTGAACCTTGCGTTCGTTAATACGGTAAGCTGCCTGGCCTACGTACAGGTGCCTGCCATAGGTGTTATCGCTCCACCAGCTTAACAGTTTCTGAAAATCGGCAGCGCGATTGCCTATCTGCCAGTAAAGCTGTGGATTGATATAATCTATCCAGCCTTCTTTAACCCATTTGCGGGTATCGGCATAGTTTTCATAATATGACGAGCCGCCGTTAGTTTCGGAGCCTTCGTCGTTTTGTGCCTTATTGGCCCAGATGCCAAACGGACTAATGCCAAATTTGATATTAGGATCATGAGCATGAACGCTATCAGCAATCATATGTATCAGCAAATCCACATTGTGGCGGCGCCAGTCTTTAATATTATCGTAGCCTTCGCCATATTTTTTAAACGTTTCTTCGTCGTTGATTTTTTGGCCGGCAATAGGGTATGGATAAAAATAATCGTCCATGTGTACACCATCAATATCATAGTTATCCACTACATCCAATATCACCTGTACAATATAATCCCGTACTTCGGGCAGGCCGGGATTAAAGGTTTTTATCCCACCATAAGTGAAAAACCACTCTGGTTTTATCTTGGTAATATGTTGTGGACTAAGCGCTGCAAAGTTGCCGTCAAACGTAGCACGGTAAGGGTTAAACCAGGCATGCAGCTCCATGCCGCGCTTATGGGCTTCGGTAATGGCAAATTCAAGCGGATCATAGTTTGGACTTGGGGCCTGACCTTGTTTGCCGGTTAAATATTTTGACCATGGCTCGCGGCTTTTGGCATAAAATGCGTCGGCGGCCGGCCGCACCTGGAGCATAACGGCATTAATACCGGTTTCCTGGTGCGAGTTTAATATATCTATAAGCTCCTGCTTTTGCTTTTCGGACGGTGATCTGGAATTGGTTGGCCAGTCGATATTAACTACGGTTGCTATCCATACCCCCCTGAATTCGCGTTTGGGCTGCATTTTTACATCAACCGGAGCCGGAACAAGCTCAGCCGGCTGCGCATTAGCTGTTAAATATGTAATCAGGGTTATGATCAGGAATATGAACCGTTTGTATATATGCATCAAATAATATTAAGTTAGAAAGCTGCAAAGATATAAACTCATAACGTAGCAGGTTTATTATGAAGTATAAAAATTGAAGCCGTATTGTGTTTTAAACATTTTGTATTTATTTTAGCACCACGCCTAACACAATTGATGTAATAAAATTTTTTAAATCATATTTTTAGTGTTTTAACGTTCAATATGTTAACCGTTAAAAATAAACACACCTGTATATGCTTGCAGGAAAGCGCTTTACGTCAATTAACAGTTGATATTTCGCTAAAAATTAAACACAATAGCTAAGCTTTTGTTATACAACTTGCTTAACTATGCTAAAACTTAACATTTAATTGCTATGGAAAACCAATCTGGGCAACAACAACCTAAGAAAAACTCAAACGTCATTTATTTTCTTATTGTAGTAGTGCTTGCTTTATTGGGTACCGATGTGTATCTGTACCTGCAAAAAAACAACTCCGATAAAAAAATAGTTTATCAGCATGATGAGCAAACAAGGCTGCAAACCGAGCTTGACAGTCTTGAATCGCAGGTTGAACAGGTCACTGCAGGCAAAGCCAAAATGACCGCCGCGCTAACCGCTAAAAACGACTCGTTAAAGTCGACCATCAAAACTTTAAGGGCCAAACTGGCTAAAGGTAAACTTACCGCGCAGGAACTTGCCAAAGTGCAGGAAGATGTAAAACAACTCCGTTACTTTGTAACCAAGTATACTGCCGATATTGATGAGCTTAAAAAACAAAACACATCGCTCACCAATGAAAGGGACACGTTAAAAACCAACCTTGCTACGGTGGCCAAAAAGGTGGATACGCTCTCCAAACAGAATGAAGATCTCGGTGCTAAGGTTAAAGTGGCCCAGGCGCTCAAGCTGGCAACATCAGATGTGGTGGCCTATAAAATAAAAGGCAGCGGCAAAGAAGTTGATGTTACCCGTGCAAACCCTGCTAAAAAATTAAAGATCAATTTCACCGTGGCCAGCAATACTTTGGCTACAAAAGCTATGCATGACATTTATGTACGTGTGATAGATCCTACCGGTAACCTGATCACCGCACCTGATTCAGGTACTTTCAGTGCCGATGGCCAGGACCTGCAATACACTTACAAAACATCAATTGATTTTAAAGACGATGGCTCGCAATACACCATCGACTGGATCAACCCAACCTTACCATTCCAAAAAGGTACATATACCATTATGCTTTATGCCGATGGCGGTACTATGGGTAAAACAGGTGTAACACTTAAATAATTATTGACACTGATTTTTTTCGAATTAAATCGAATTTCGCGAAATAAAAAGAGAAGCCCGGTTTGCTACAGCAAACCGGGCTTCTCTTTTTTGCTTATACTGTTTTGAAAAACGCTTTAAAATCATGTCATTGCGAGCGCAGCGTGGCAACCGCATGCTATACAGGGCGGCCATGCTTCCGTGCGATTGCCACGCTGCGCTTTCAGCAATGACATCATGGAATTTACATTTTCATCAGCGCCGGGCTTATCCTTAAATAAACCTCAAACCCAACCGGGGCACTGCCGTAAAGCGGTTTTAATGCCGATGGTGAAACGTTGAGTGTAGCCTGCACACCGCCGGTGACATTGGTGTTTTTGAAACTGCTTAAAATATGGTTAACGCCAAGCGTTAATGCGTTTATATTAAAGTTGGGGTTAAGCGGATAGGCATCGTGCATGTCAAGTTCTTCTGCATCTTTCTGCACAAATTCATATCTGCCATAAACCGCTGTTTTGTTAAGCTGGAAAGTATTCTCCAATAAAACAGATGGCTGCGTTTTATGGTTGTCCGAATAATGGTTTTGTCCGTAAACAAGCGTGGTTGCCACGTAGCTATTTTTACCTAACATTTTGGTATGAATGGCCGATGCAGTAAACCTGTTTACATTTTGCGCTGGCTCAGCTTCTTCCGGGCTGTGGATCCATCCGTCGGATACCTGTAGCGCCCATTCTTTGGATGGGTTGTAAGATAATCGGGCCGAATATGAATCGAACCTCATTTTATCGAAATCATAGCGGTGTTCATCCGGCTCACGGCCAGTAAATATCGACCCTTCTAACTTTACATTTTTGATGCGGAAGCCTAATGTTGCCACCCCGAAGGTAATGTGCGTTGCGTCCTGATAATGATGCCCAAGCGGCGCATCCGGATCATTAATGGCCGAAAGCCGGTGCATAAACACCGGCGGACCTAAAGCCGGCTCGCCAGGGTAGCCAAACGAAAGGGAGATATCAGCATCCTTAGCCACACGCTGGGTATAAGCCACGCTTAACTCGGCAAAAAGATCATGGGGGTGCTGCTTGTCAACCAGTTTTTGCCCTTTATATGATTCGCCGGTTTGGTATAGCAGCGGATAGCCGCCATTACCAACCAAAAGCGGATCGAGAGAGAACATGGTATTGATAGAGAACAAGCCATTATTGCCAACCTTTCGCTGAGTCATGAACATGAGCCAGTTAGGTACATCAATCCTGTTGCTTCCTCCCCGATTACCTTTATTAAAAAGGTCCTGGTTATTATAACGGGCAAAGAAACTGCCATGCACCATGCTCATCCACTTTTTGCCGTGGATCATATAGGCATACATTGGCGTTTCGTCCGGCACCCATGAAGTGCCCGAGCCATCACGGTTCATGGGCAGATCGAGCGAGAACTGGCTGGTCATCATCATATGGTGATGCATAGGCGTATCCATTTTCATATCGCTCATGTCCATGCCATCCATAACCATGGGTTTTGTACTGTTCATGCGCAATTTTTTCTTTGTCGTATCGCTCATCTGCATGTCATGATGATGTTGAGCAAATGTGCTAACCCACATCACGGACATGATGATGAACAAAATATATGATTTCATAGCAGAGTAGGGTTAAAGATTAAAAAAGTTGTACTCCAGCCTGATGAGGTACATGTTTTTGGTGTTCCGCTGCATATCATTATAGATAGGTGTGCGGTACGAAAAATCAAGCCGGCAGGTACTGTTGAAGATAAGTTGAAGGGCGGGGGCAACATCCAAATAACTTTCGCCATGCCCTGGATTTGTTTTGCCCAGCAACTCACAATACAGGTTTAAGTTTACCTGCTTGTAGTCGCGATAATTGCGCGGCAGCAGTAAATATCCGCCAGATAGGGTATAGGCAACGGCATTGCGCACCCTATCTACCGGCACTTCATAATCTCCGCTGTTGTTAAAAGCCCGCAAATAACTTGCGGAACCTGAAAGTGCAACTTTGTGCAGCAGCTGGGTGAAAACTACACCGCCTTGCGCACCGCTGTTATCGCCTTCTAAGGTAATTTCCCGGTTCGCTATCGGGTTATTTATATTTGATAGCTTGGCAAAAAATGCTCCCCGAAAATGCTTTTGAACGGTATCAATAGATAGAAAACGGTATTTGGCATACACGCTGCCCCCTTCAAAATGCTGGTTGTTGCTGTAATAATCAGACATGTAAACCGAGCCATGTACCATGAGGTGGCGATTAACGCCATACATGGCTTCAATAGTACTACGGTTTTTATACGTTGGTGTAAAGTATCCCTGGTTTTCAACACGGATGCCCAATGAGTTGGTTGCCATATTGCTGGCAGGCTCTGTATTTACATACAGCTCCTGCGCAAATAATGGGCGAGCCATTGCCATAAGGCAAATAGCCAATATGATCTTCTTCATAAAAATGGTGTTAAATGAAGGACTTATATAGCTAAATGATAAATGCGGCCGCTTGCAGGGGCGGTGTCGGTAACCTGACCAAGGTATTTTTTGGATACTGATTTTGGCGCGAAGCCATTATCAACTACGGTAAAGTTTACATCGCCTGTAAATGATTTATCGGCAGCGTTAAGCAGGCGATAGGTATCGCCACCATAATTGAAAGTATTTTCGGCAACTTTAGTATTGGCAAAGTTAAAAGTGGCTTTTAAGCTGTTTACCGAAAATCCTGACCCCTGAACCTTTTTGCTGATCTGCTCGAAATTTACAGGCACATCATTTTTAAAGGTAATGAGATAGGTATTGCGGATCAGGTCAGTTTTGATTTCGCCAACAAAAGGAAGTGTGCGCAGTGCTTTTTCGGTTGATTTGGCACAAAGGGCACAGGTGAGGCCGCTTACTTGTAGTTCGGCTTTAGTAAATTGAGCTTTAGCTGCGGTTACAGAAAGCGAAAATATGATGATGAATATTTTTAAAGATTTCATGTTGATCGTGTAATTAATTGTTAGATAATAAACTGATGATAAGGTTTACCGGGTTAACAATTAACAGATCAAATGCGGAAGATACAGTTGCGAATAAATGTGGCGATGCCCTGCACAGGTGGATCGGGTGGGCCACGATCGTAAAACTTATCGGATGAAGAGGCTGGTAAGGCCGGAAATAAACTATCAAACGACCAGCTTGGCAGTTCAAAACCAAACATTTTTGCCAAAAATGAAGTAGCTTCTCCCTGGTGGGCATCCTTCACTTTTACTTCAACCTGCTTATCCTTGCAGCATTTCATTTTGCCGCCCTGTTTGTCCATTTTACAGTTAACAGCAGGGGAGTCAATTTTTACAGATGCTACATAATCACCGCAAATATGGAAGTTAAGAGCAAAGCCCAATACTGTAATTGTGTACAGCATAGTGAGTAATATTGCCCCTGACCTTTTTACCATATTACAAAAGTAGGTGATTAACTTGTTGATTACAAAATGTTTTTATCAGTTTGAACAATTCATGACTTAACAAATGTGCAATTAGTGATTTTAGCATATACAAAAAAGCCCCGGCCTTGCGCCGGGGACTTCCTCATTAAACTATTAACTGATCTTATTATTCGTTTTATTATTGGGCAGATTGCTTAGCCTGCTCTTTCATTTTTTCGTTAGCCACGATGGTGATTTCAACCCTCCGGTTTTGCGCACGGCCATCAACGGTGTTGTTATCTGCGATTGGCTCACTTTCACCTTTGCCGGTTACTGTCATGCGTGATGTTGCTACGTTGCCTGCAGCCAGGTATGATTTTACAGCATCAGCCCTTTGTACTGAAAGCGTTTGGTTATAGCTATCAGAGCCAGTATTATCTGTATGCCCAATGATGGTGATGTTGGTTTCGGGGTTCTTTTGCAATGAAGCCGCAAGGTTTTGCAGATTAGTTTGTGCTGCCGGCTTCAAATCTGATTTATTAGTATCAAATAAAATACCTGAATCAAATTTCACCAAAATGCCTTCGCCCTCGCGGGTTACAGTTGCGCCAGGTACCGTTTGTTTAATTTCGGCAGCCTGCCTGTCCATATTACGGCCAATAAAAGCGCCTGCAGTACCACCAACGGCACCGCCTATGATAGCGCCCAAAGCAGTGTTGCCTGCGGCCTTACCAATAAATGCACCTACGGTACCACCGGCACCTGCACCAATGGCGGCACCTTTTTGTGTTTTTGTAAGTGAATTACATCCTGAGCCTAATATGCCTGCTGTTGCTAATGCTATGCCAAGGGTGGCTACTTTTAATTTAAGCGTTCTCATTGTACTTGTATAATTATGTTATACCGTACATTTTACAAAGCAGATGCCAAAGTGGGGTGATGGCAGTTTTAATAATCATATTCTTTAAAGGAACATCGCCTATCAATCACAGCAATATTTTTTTAATGATAAGTAAAGTTAATTTCAATGAAGTAAAGAATGCTGGATTGTATGTGTTTTAAATACTGCCCGGTTTTTAGTACAAAGTAGTCGTAAAATTTTCGATACAGTACAACATGACATGTCTGGTTGTTGTTTTAGGAAACAACAATTAAGGTTGAAGGGATGATAAGTTTAAAGGTGCTCCCCTTATCTTTTTCAGAAATTACTTCAATTTCAATATCGTGAAAGCCTGCAATTGATTTTACGATGGGCAGGCCCAATCCAAAACTATCCTGCTGCAATGACTGCCTGAATTTTTTGAAACGGTTAAATATCAGTGGTATGGCATCTTCGGCAATGCCTATACCTGTATCGGTTATGCTGATCATAAATTTATTATGTACAGCCACACCTGTTACATTAATACTGCCGCCTTCATTATTGTATTTAATGGCATTGTTAATAAGGTTAAAAAACAGGTTGAAAAGTAAAAATTTATTGATATTGACAAAATGCCAGTTATCCGGCACCGACATATCATAATCTATATTTTTATCCTGTAAACGGATAGAGATTTCGTCATAAACGTCTTGCAAAAGTTCCGATACTGAAACCTTATCTTCCTTTAAAAACTGTTCATTCTCTATCTGGGAAATAAGCAGCAATGTTTTGGTGATGCTTTTTAACCGGTTCAGGATCTTTTGCATCTCCAGTAACCTGCCTTTCAGCTCATCATTAATATCCTCCTCTTCAAACATATTCTCAATTTTTGATTGAAGGATGGAGATTGGTGTCATGAGCTCATGCGAGGCGTTTGAGATAAACTCCCTTTCTTTATGAAATTTATCGGCAATGGTCTCGATCATATTATGGATACTAATATCCAAATGTTGAAAATCAGATGTGGTGGTTCGTACCTGCCGGTAAGTATGAAAATTCGGGAATTTTTGACCTACAAGTTTGGTTTTGATAATAAGCCGCAGGGGTTTAAGCACGTAAGTTGAATACACCTGGTCGGCCAATACTGTAAGCAAGATCATGCCCAGTAGTACCTGGAAAGCTATATTTTGCAGCGGAACGCTGGTCTCGTCTAATGTATCTACGCTTTTGCCTATCTCAAGCAGGTAGTTTTTGTTTTTAACCTTAAAAGTGTGGCTCAATATACGGTACTCTAAAGTATCGCCCTCGCTAAAAAGCCGCTTGCCTCTTTTTATCGTGTCGAGAAAGTAATCAGGGTCAACCTCGTCTAAGCTGATGTACTCTTCCTTAAGCGGGAGGTAGCTACCATAAGCTTCTCCGTTTTCGATATAAGTTTCAATGCCTTTGCTTTTTACAATTTGAAGCAGCTTGTTCTTTTGCTTGATAAGTTTACTATCAACATAATTTCGACTGATGTTTTTGATCAATACAGGAACAAGCAATACAAACAGTATCACGATTACCAGCTTGGAGATGGCGTTGAAAAGCGTAAGTTTTGTTCCTAATTTCAAATACTCAGGCGTTGATCTTTATTTTATAGCCCAAACCACGTACCGTTTCCAGCCAATCGGGTGGGGCATACGCATTTAATTTTTTGCGGATGTTTTTTATATGTGCGTCAATATAATTGCTATCGTAATCATTATTTACCACACTTCCCCAAATGTGCTCGCTGAGTTGCATACGGGTAAGCGTACGGTTTTTATGTAATATCAAATAGGCTATAAGGTCAAACTCTTTTTTGGTGATGGTATTAACAACGCTGTTATAATAGGATATAGTGCGTGCCGTAAGATCGATCAGGAAACCACCCAACTCAATAATGTTGTTTTTAACCCCAAACTTGCGCCTGATGATAGCCTGCATACGGCTTTGCAATTCAAGCAGTGAGAAAGGTTTGGGCAGATAGTCATCGGCACCGAGGTCAAGGCCTTTGATCCGGTCGTTGATCTCTGCGCGGGCGGTGAGTATGATGCAAGCTGCTTCCGAATTAGTTTTTTTTGATTCCCGGAGTAGGTCGAGGCCATCATAATCAGGCAAACCAAGGTCTATCAGTATGAAATCATACAGGTTGGTGGCAATTTTTTCGGAAGCCGAAGCACCATCAAAACAAACTTCGCAGATGTAGTTATAGTTTGAAAGAAAAATCTCCAGTTCGTGGGCAAGGGCTGTTTCGTCTTCTATTATTAAAACATTCATGTATTATGGTTAATAAAAAACGTAATAAAAAGTTAAGTTATAAAATGATTCGCGACGGTTAAGTAGTACCCCTTCTACGTTAACCGGGATTGAATATTTGTATGAAAATTCAAACGTATAATGCGGCCGGTTGTAAGCCACCGGAATTTTAAAGCTATAATTAAGCATGTTGAACCTGCGGTTACGGCTTGCATAACGCGGGTCATACTGGATAGAAATATTCGCAGCCTCATCCCTGAAATGATGATCAAGCGAATAACGCTGAACAAAGTTTTGTGTACCCAGGATGAAATTGAATGATGGATTAAAGGAAAGAAAATCCTGATCGTCAAAAATACTCCAGCTGCTTTCCCAGTATTTAGAATTGCTGATAGTTAAAAAGATATCGTTCGATTTACCAAAAAGATAATCAAGCACGGCACTCGTTTTCAGATATTTCCAATCATACGAGTTTTTAAAGTTGATATCGTTAGATGATGCCGACTTAATAACCTGTGCAGCATCCCGTGCAAAAAAGAACCGGGTATAGCTTGCGGAGCCCGAAAAAGCCTTTGAAAATTTATAAAAATAGCCTCCCCCTAAATCAACCTCATCAACAGGTGCATAGCCCAAAACCTTAAATGCCGAACCATATAAAAAAATGCCTGATTTGGTATTGTAGATCAGGTCGGCGGTAACAAAGGGATATTTTATAGGGCCGGTACGACCAAAAAACAGCACATCGCTGCCATAACTTACCCCGGCCGAAACAGACCGTTTACGAATAATGGTATCAGAATCGGCAACTAAAGAATGCTTACCGGCAAAAAGGCGCAAATCGGTATCCCCGGCAAAGGCGGTACCGGCTGCAGCCATAAAAAGAAGTAAGCAAAGGTGTTTCATCAATATATTTAACTGTTTAACCTGTTTAATTACCATTTCTCCTTGGTATTTCGGGTGGGCGCTCCATCCCCTCGGGGCGCCGCTGCCTTTTTGGCTTAGGCTTGGGCGGTACAGCATCATCATCAACAGTAGCTGGTTTGGCCTGCCGTTTTGCTTTGGCTATTTCTTTGATCTTTTTCTTTTCGTCCTCCTGTTGCTTTTTTGTTTTGGTAGTGTCGGTCGCTAATGAAGTATACGACACGATAGCCGGCATTTTGTTACCGGTATAAGCATGTGCATCAATGTTTTTTGTAAGGGCATTGGCAGATGATATACGTGTTGCAAATATCAATAACAGGACAATATACGCAAACCACTTTATCATTTAGAAGAGGAAAAAGTAAAAATAAGGCTCAAATAACTGTTAATTTAAATGTTTACACCAAAATGAGAAAGGTACAATAATAACAATTCAATTGCAGGGGCACTTGTAAAAATGCCGATGCAATTGAATAATAACAGATCACAATTATGATGAAAGGTTTATGAAATAACTTTAATTACTGAAAATTAAAGAACTATATCTTTTGATGGATAAACCCTGTTTTGATCATCGATGATAACACAGGCAACCTGGTTAAGCTGATTGATCATGTATAGGCCGGCATTTACACCTATGGTGAGTATTGGTGTAGCCAAAGCATCGGCAAATTCGGCAGTAGGGCTCAGGATACTTGCACTTGTAATACCACTAACCGGGAAGCCTTTTTTAGGGTTAAATACGTTTGTGAATTTTTTATTGCTGATGCTTGCATATTTTTCGGCATTAACTGAAGTAGCAAAAGCAAGATTGCTGATCTCTAAATCGGCAAATGGCTGGTTTTGCTGTGTGCTGTCGGCATCGGCAACAGTCCATGGCTGCAGATTAGGTTGTAAGCCCCATGCAAGCAGGTCGCCGCCAAAATTGATCACGCCACTGCTTACACCGTTCAGTTGTAATACATATTTTGCCCTGTCGGCAGCATACCCTTTGCCGTTGGCGCCAAATCCAATGCGCATTCCTTTTTCTTTCAGAAACACAGTTTGGTTAACAGCGTCAAGTACAATGTTTTTATAGCTGGCAAGTGATAGCGTACGTTTTGTGGTTTTTACCGAAGTAGCTTCAACGTCGTTTTCGTTAGTTGCGCTATCTGCAAGGTAGGTAATATCAAAAGCACCGTAGGTAAGCTCTGCTATTTGCAAAGCCCTGTCAATAAGCCTGAAAGTTTCACCGTCGGCTTTTACCGGGGCAATGCCGGCGTTGCGGTTTATCTGGTTGATGCTGCTGTCATCGCTAAATGCCGAAAGCAGTTTTTCAACCCTGTTAATTTCATCAATGGCAATGTCAATTTGCTCATCGGCCAGCAGCGGGTTATTACCCACTACACTAATCTCAAATTTGTCGCCCATTAAACGCAAATTACGTTTGTAGACTGTTAAATTATCGGTTAAAGTTTTTATAGCCAGCATAATAATTGTCTTTTAAGTATCTAAAAATGAACACGAAATGTATTGTAATGTACCTTACGAGTGACAGGTCAATTACGCTACATCAATCCTTTACAAAAACTAAAGTACCGGCGCTTTATGAAATTGAGATGAAAAAGACCTTTTTATTAATGTAATTAATTGATTTTGACATTTTTTAACACTTAAATGATAAAAAAGGTTAAATGAACAAAAACGCCAGGCGGAAGAAGCTGTATTGAGGCTGGTAACCTATAAGATTGTCCTCTATTAGACAGTATTAAAAAACAAAAAGGTGTCATTGCTTCTTGCCTTATAATGACGTGATTGTAAGCTGTTGATTGTTAAGTGTGTATTTCTGGTCGATTTTATACCATGGGCGTTGCCTGCGGCCCGGGCTTTCCGTTACAAGTCCTCGCCTTTCCTACCCGCAATCTCTACACTCGCTGTGGGCTTTTCACTGCAATCCCTAACGCGGCCTGCACACTATCGCTATTATATAGTATATGCCACTAAGCTTTTTCAGGATTTCACTGATAATTATCCGCAGTGAACCGGTTCGTTAAGCTATTTTTTATAAAAAACAAACGCCCATAGCCCGGTAAAAACCAGGCTGGGCGCATCAATAATTTGAGTAAAAATTTATTCCAGCGTTATTTGCCTCCTGATGCTTTCTTCAAGCGAGATAAAGGTTTCGGTACGTTGAATGCCTCTTACACCCTGAATCTGCTCGTTCAAAACTTCGCGCAGGTGAGTAGTATCATGACATACAATTTTGGCAAAAATGCTCCATTCGCCTGTAGTGTAATGCAGTTCAACAATTTCTTTAATTGTTTTTAACTGCTTTACAGCTTCATTATACTGTGATCCTTTTTCGAGGTAAATACCCAGGAATGCAGTGATGTCATATCCTAACTTTTGTGGATCAACCTCAAGACTGGCACCTTTTATTACACCCATCTCCTCTAACTTTTTCATCCGCACGTGTATGGTTCCGCCAGAAACAATCAACTCTTTAGCTATCTCGGTGTACGGAGTGGTAGCATTTTTCATTAATATTGATAAAATCTGGATATCAAGATTATCAATTTCTAAATTTTGAGCTTTTCTGTGGGACATAAATTTGAATATCTATATTGAAATACAAGTTTAATTAAAATTCGATTAAAAATAAAATATTTTTGTTGAAATATTTGCAAGAAATAGATAGTCCTATTAAATTTGTATCAAGCAAAAGGGAAATGCTTACCTGTTCTTTAAACGAAAAACAATGTTGGGTGGTGAAATTTTTGGCAGACACACCTCCTTGTCCCGGTGGCGGAGATTATGGAAAACCCGTAAGGGCTAACCACTCTGTGAAGGTTCGAATCCTTCCCCAACAGCAAGTTTAAGTACAAAGTCAGAAGTCCTTAAGTCAAAAGACTTGGAACTTCAGACTAACGACTTAAGACTTACAATACTGTAGGATGGTGAAATTTTTGGCAGACACACCTCCTTGTCGCGGTGGCGGAGATCTTGGGAAACTTTTAGCAATAAAAATAACCACTCCGTGAAGGTTCGACTCCTTCTCCTACAGCTCTTCTCATAATTTAGGTTTATAATTGGTTAGTAAAGGCCCCTGCCCATCAGGGGCTTTGCTGTTTTTAAGGGTTTTGTATAGCCAAAACAACAGCCGGAAATAACGTAAATTAGCATACCAGACCAAATTTCATGACACCATCCGACTATATTCAAGAACAAGCTGAAGAAAGGCAGGAGCTTTTAACAAGCCTTCATCATTTAATTACCGGCAATGATGATTCAGTTGTACCGGCCGTTGAAAGCATGATGGGCAAGCAAATGATCCTTTATAAAGAAAGAGGTTACATGAAATATGGGCTCGCTGCTGTGAAAGCTTACATGTCGCTTCATTGTATCTCTATTTATATGAACCCGGCGCTGCATGCTAAATATGTCGCATTACTCCCCTCAGCTAAATTCCAAAAAGGTTGCATCAACTTCAATAATTCCAGCGAAATCCCTCTTGAAATAATTTCAGCACTGATTGCCGATTGCTCAACTATAAGTATTGCTGATATGCTCGAAAACGGCAAGCGAAAATAAGCTGCACCATACATGAAATCAGCCAAAACCGTCAAAATTACAGTAATAATAATGTGTCATTTTTACACATTGTGTCTTGTTTCGTAAATATTTAGTTATAAATTTGGTAGGTAGCAATTTATTGCAATCGATTGAGTAACTTGCTGCCCAAACCCTAAATTCACCAATAACCAAAACCAAATTAACCCAAAACCCACAATAAGCCGATATGAAAAAAATCGTCCTGATGGTGCTTGTGGCAATTAGCTGCATTTACTTATCCTGTAACAAAACACGCCCCAATAAACCGCGGGTACTTATCTTTTCAAAAACCATGGGCTTTCACCATGCATCTATCGACGCCGGTATAGTAGCCATTAAAAAACTCGGCGAAGAGAATGGTTTTGATGTGGATACCACAAAAAACTCGGCCATGTTTAATGAAGATACTTTAAAAAAATACTCAACAGTTATTTTTTTAAGTACCACCGCCGATGTGCTTGATTACAGGCAGGAAGCCGCTTTTGAACGTTACATACAAGCCGGAGGCGGTTTTGTGGGTATTCACGCGGCGGCCGATACCGAATACGATTGGGGCTGGTACGGCCGTTTGGTTGGCGCCTGGTTTTATGACCATCCGGGTATTCATGATAAAAACCCTAACGTACAGCCGGGTACCTATAATATAGTTGATGCCAATAACGATGCTACTAAAGATTTACCCAAAGTATGGAAACGTACTGACGAGTTTTACAGCTTCCGCAAACCATTGGCCAGCGATATACACGTATTGATAACCCTTGACGAAAGTACTTATAAAGGTGGTAAGCGAATGGGCATGCACCCGGCTACCTGGTTCCATGATTTTGACGGCGGTCGTGCATTTTACACCGCAATGGGCCATACCGACGAAAGTTACAAAGAAGCCGGCTATCTGAAAATGCTGCTTGCCGGCATTAAATACGCCATAGGCGATAATAAAGAACTGGACTATGGCAAAGCCAAAACCCAGCTGCCACCAGACGAAGACCGTTTCAAGAAAACACAATTATCAACAGGTGAGTTTTTTGAGCCTACTGAGATGACCATATTGCCGAACCTCGACATTATGGTAATTCAACGCCGCGGTGAGATCATGCTGTACAAGCACGATACCCAAAAAGTAAAACAGGTTGGTTTTTTTGATGTGTACTGGAAAGCCCACGTGCCTAACGTAAATGCCGAAGAGGGGATGCTTGGTTTGGCTAAAGACCCTGAATTTGCAAAAAATAACTGGATCTATATATACTATAGTCCTGCCGATAGTTCGGTAAACCGCCTTTCGAGGTTTACCTTCAAAAACGACACATTGGATAAAAAAACCGAAAAAGTTATTTTGGAAGTAAAAGCGCAGCGCGATATCTGCTGCCATACAGGTGGCTCGATAGCCTTTGGGCCGGGGCCTGATAAAACCCTGTTCTTCTCTGCTGGCGATAACTCAACGCCGTTTGATGAAAAAGGACAAAAATATGTAAGCAGTGGTTATGCTCCGTTGGATGACCGGCCAGGTCATTTGCAGTATGATGCCCGCCGCTCGGCAGGTAACACCAATGACCTGCGCGGTAAAATTATGCGCATTAATCTTAAGGATGACGGTACATATGAAATTCCGGAAGGCAACCTGTTCCCGAAAGGCACCCCAAAAACCCGTCCTGAAATTTATGTAATGGGCGACAGGAACCCATACCGCATTTCGGTTGACCAGAAAAATGGCTACCTGTACTGGGGCGAAGTAGGCCCGGATGCGCATAATGATAGTTTAGATAACCGCGGCCCAATGGGTTATGATGAAGTTAACCAGGCTAAAAAAGCGGGTAACTTTGGCTGGCCATACTTTGTAGGCGATAACAAGCCATACCACCTTTATGATTATGCCACAGGCAAATCGGGCCCGGCTTTTGATCCTAAACACCCGGTTAATAATTCGCGGAACAATACCGGCTTAACCGATCTGCCGCCGGCACAACCGGCATTTATCTGGTACCCTTATGGCCCATCTGCCGATTTCCCGCAGGTTGGTACAGGTGGTCGTAACGCTATGGCTGGTCCGGTTTATTATACCGATATGTTCCCTGAAGAAACCCGCCTGCCTGATTATTATAATGGCAAGTTTTTAGCATACGACTGGATGCGTGGCTGGATAAAAGCTGTAAGCCTAACTCCTGAAGGTGATTTTGATAAAATGGAACCTTTCTTCCCAAAACTGAAGGTAAACTCCATGATTGATATGGAGGTTGGCCCGGATGGCAGGCTTTATGGTTTGGAGTATGGCAGTGGCTGGTTTTCACATAATCCCGATGCAGGTCTGTTCCGCATTGACTATATCGCCGGAAACCGTCCTCCCGAAATTTCATCTTTCAAGGCTGATAAAACATCGGGTGTATTGCCGTTTACTGTTAAGCTGACTGCTAAAGCCACCGATCCGGAAAAAGATAATATTTCTTACACCTGGAATCTGGGCAATGGTGTAACTAAAGAAACAACCACACCATCGCTTAGCTATACTTATACAACAGTTGGTGATTACAAAATTACTGTTGAAGCAAAAGACGATAAAGGTGCAGCAAGCAAAAGCGCACCGGTTAGTGTTTATGCAGGCAACGAGCAACCAACTGTTAGCATCAATATAAGCGGCGGCAATAAGTCATTCTATCTGCCGGGCGTACCGTTCAAATATGCTGTTAACGTAACTGATGGCCCGGATACCAAAAAAGTTGATCCGAAACGTATTTATGTAGCACTTGATTATATTGAAGGCTTCGACAAGGCGCAATCAGCGGCTCAGCATGAACAAGGCGAGCCTGAAAACCGCGGTAAAACACTCATGCTAACTATGGATTGCAAAAGCTGCCATAAGGAAGATGGCAAATCAATAGGTCCGTCATTTGTACAGGTTGCTGCCAAATACAAAAAAGACCCTAACGCTATGGCCAAGCTTACCCAAAAGGTAATCAAAGGCGGCGCAGGTGTTTGGGGTGAAACTGCAATGTCTGCCCATCCAAATATCAAACAGGGCGACCTTGATCAGATCATTAACTGGGTGCTTTCGCTTGATAACAGTGATCAAAAGCCATCACTGGCCTCATCGGGTACTATTTTGCCTGCTCCGCCCGAAAAGCAACAGTCGGCAGCGCTGGTATTATCGGCTAAATACACTGATGATGGCGGCAATGATATTAAGAAATTAACCGGAAGCAGCATTGTATCATTAAACAGTAGTACCTATCAATTTAAAGGCACCGAAAAATTCAACGGGTTTACCGCCTTTAAATACAATGGCATGAACCTGATGATCTATCCGGGTACCGACGGCTGGTTTGAACTGGAGAATATCGATTTAACAGGCGTACGCTCTATCAACCTAACCAATTTCTGGCAGGCGCCACCAACCGCTCCGCTTAATTTTGAGTTGAGGCTTGATTCGGAAACAGGCGCTGTTGTTGGTAAAGGCAGTATGCCGGTACCGGCTAAGGATGCTAAGGGCGGCGCTGTTCACCTGGTGCTTACACCGGTAACGGATGGCCAAATGCATAAGCTGTTCTTTGTGTACAAACCGGCAAGTAAAGCGGCTATGACAGCCGGTGTAACGTCGGTAGTGTTTAGCGCGAAGTAGCCCTAAATATGTCATTGCGAGGAGGAACGACGAAGCAACTGCACGGAGGCTAAGCGGCCCTGTAAAGCATGCGATTGCCACGCTATCGCTCGCAATGACATTTTTTAAAAGACAGAGCGATATTATACAAGAACGGCCCGGCAGGTTAACCTGCCGGGCCGTTCTTGTATTCCCCAAAGTTCGTGTCCGCACGAACTTCAAGCTTAAAAAATCTTAAAGCCTACACTCAGCGCCCAAAGGTTTTGACGCTTGGCAAAGCTATCACTTACCTTGGTTAGGCCACCTTCATAGCGTAAATCGGCAGTAATAGAGCCGATATCAACACCGGCACCGGCCTGGAAGCCAAGGTTGCTCTTATTAAAGTCATTCGCGGCATTGCTGATATTATTGCCAAGACTGGTGCTTTGATCAAGCGTGTAGGTATAAATAGGTCCGGCCATAATACGGAAGTTCAAATCCTTTTCGCCGAATGATTTACCCACTAATAATGGCATATTCAAATTAGTGAACCTTACCTTACCACTAAAAGCGGTATTGTTATCATTTGATTCAAACTTACCGCCTGTACCGCTCAGGTAAAGCTCTGGCTGTAAATAAACGCTGTTACCTACACGGGCGAATAACCCGGCTTGGTAACCGGTGAGGTTTTTGTCACTAAAGTTATCGGAGCCAATTTTTGAAAAGTTGACACCTCCTTTTACGCCTAATGAAAATTGTGCTTTGGCACTGATGCTTACAGCTATCAGTAATACTGCACTTAATAGATACTTTTTCATGATTTTCGATGTTAAATGTAAAGCCATAAACGCACGCTATCCTTTAAATTGTATACGGCTTTACGCTATTAATTTATTTTGGTTTATAACCTGGCCCATATTTGAGCCGTATTATACATTATCAATACCTGAGCCAAACATTTAAACATAGCAACTTGGTATTTTTTATATTTTTGCTGAAAATAAATTGAACATGGCTGAAATCAGTATTACAAACAAGGACTGGGAACGCGTAAAAATTAAAATTCAACGTAAATACAACCATCTTACAGACGAACAGTTGAAATACAGTGAAGGACAGGAAGAAAGCCTGATTACCAAACTAATGGACCTTGTTAACCGCGATCGCGCATACGTGGTTTTTACCTTAAAAAAGGCCTTGGTTAATATTGATACTAACCGACTGTAAAATAGACACTACGGTTATACAAACTGGAAAGCTTTTTTGTATTTTTATTTTTTTCGAGGATAAATGATGAAACAGGGGTTAGTGTTCAAAAAAGGATACAAAAAGGCTGGCTTATTTGCAGGTATTGCATTATTAGCTGCGGGCATAGTTGGTTTTAATGACGACCTGTTCCAGATTTCGAAGAACCTTGATGTTTTCGCTTCTGTGTATAAAGAGGTTAACATCAATTATGTTGACGATATCAATTCGGCCAAGTTGGTTAAAACCGGTGTTGATGCCATGCTCGATGGCCTTGACCCTTATACAGAGTTTGTACCCGAATCAGAAATAGAAGACTATAAGCTTCATTATGTAAGTACCCAGTATGGCGGCATTGGCGCCAGTATCTTTGTACGTAATAACAAAGTATTTGTATCTGAGGTTTTTGCAGGCTTCCCGGCTCAAAAAGGAGATGTTCACCCCGGCGATCAGCTCTTGAAGATCAACGATGTTGACCTGACCGGTAAAGATAACGACCAGGTAAGCCAGTTGCTCAAAGGATCAAAGGGAGCAGTCATAAAACTCTTCATCAAACGGGATAACACACCTCAGCCTTTTGAGAAGAGTTTGGTCCGCGACGAGATCAAGCAACCCAACGTATCTTATTATGGGATGGTTGATGGCAATATGGGCTATATCAAGCTGGATAAGTTCCTCGAAAATTCAGCTGCTGAAGTTACTACTGCACTTACCGAACTGAAAAAGAAAAATCCTAACGGTATTATTCTCGACCTGCGCTCAAATGGCGGTGGCATATTGCAGGAAGCCGTTAAAATAGTGAACCTTTTTGTGCAGAAAGATGTAGAGATCGTATCGCAAAAAGGGAAGATAAAAGAAAAGAACTTTACTTACAGTACCATCAGCGCACCACTCGAACCTGATTTGCCTTTAGTGGTGCTGGTTAACAGCCATTCAGCATCGGCAAGTGAAATTGTTGCCGGTTCATTGCAAGATCTTGATCGTGCGGTGATTATTGGGCAACGCAGTTATGGTAAAGGCTTGGTGCAGCAAACGTTTAATTTGCCGTACAATAGCCTCGTAAAAATCACTATCGCAAAATATTATGTGCCATCGGGCCGTTGCATCCAGGAGCTGGATTACACTCATCGTAAAGATGATGGCAGCGTGGTAAAAGTGGCCGATTCGCTTATCCACGAATTTAAAACGAAGAATGGTCGCTCTGTTTATGACGGCAGTGGTATCTATCCCGACCTGTTTATTAAACAGGAGAAATTTGCCAACGTTACCCAGGCACTGGTAGGCAAGCTGTTGATATTTGACTATGCTACCGTTTATCGCGACAAGCATAATAAAATTGCCGATGCGCGTTCGTTTACCCTGTCGGATGGCGAGTACAATGATTTTATAAAATACCTGGCCGATAAAAACTACAGCTACACCACTACTACAGAAAAACTATTAACCCGCTTAAAGGTTGAAGCCACCAAGGATAAGCAGTTTAACGATATCCAGGGCGAATACGAAGGTTTGAAAACCAAACTAATGGCCAGCAAAAAGAATGACCTTGTCCAGCACAAAGACGAGATAAAACAAGTGCTGGAGAACGAGATCGCTTCACGTTATTACTACGAAAAAGGCCGTTACGAAACCAACTTTAAATACGATAAAGAACTTGCCCAGGCCGTAAAAACCATGCAGGATAAGGCCCAGCTGGCATCCATTCTTAAAGGTGAAGGCAGCTATAAAGTTATTGGTAAACCCGTACTTGCGATGGCCGGTAAAAAAGCTGTTGATAAAGACAGTGACGACGAATAGCTTGAATATCAATTAGTTTAATGTATTGCCCAATATTGTAACCAATAAGTTACCGGTTGTAACACGTAACGAATTAAACTTTTATGGCGTTGTTGTTGTCATACCTACAAACAAACGATAACACAACATGAAAAAGATAATTTTAACAGCTGCCATTTTAGTAAGCAGCTTAACTGTAAAAATAGCAAGCGCTCAAATAAGTTTAAATATTAATATTGGCAGTCAGCCGGCATGGGGCCCGGTAGGTTATGATCATGTGGATTATTACTACCTGCCAGATATCGATTCTTATTACGATATCAATGCTCACCAGTATGTTTATTTTGATAACAACGTTTGGGTTCATGGTGCCATGTTACCTCCGCGTTTTGGTAACTATGATGTATACCGCAGCTATAAAGTGGTAGTTAATGAGCGTAACCCATGGGTTAGGAACGATGTTTACAAACGTAAATATGCTTCATACAGAGGTCGTCATGACCAGGTTGTGATCCGCGATAGTCATGATGAAAAGTACCGGAACCATTATGTTGAACGCAAAACCGTACGCAGGGTTGATGTAGTTAAACATGATAACCGTGGTCATGGTCACGATGATCACGATCATGGTCGTGGCCACCGCGATTAAGTTTTTGTATTGTTATAATTTTGATTGTTTTTATGAAGGACTGTCCCCCAAAAAGGACAGTCCTTTTTTGTTTAAAATCCTTGCTGTTTCCGCTATGAGCGGCATTCCCATCCTTCGGCACAGAACTTGCCTGCTTATGTCACATTTGGGTTAACTTTTATAGTTTGTTTACTTAGGTTTAGCTATAAACAAACATTATATTCGTTACTTAGTTAACCGATTTATTGTTTAATTATTTAAATCAAAATTACACTATGAAATACCGAATATCCTTTTTGGCGCTGCTTGTAGTAGCAGTATTAGGCCAAAGCTGTGTAAGCAGCAAAAAGTACAAAGAACTGGATGCTAATTACACCCAATTGCAAAACAGTACTAAAGACCTAAGCATTAAATACCAAACCAGCGAGCAGGCCCTTGCTGTGGCACGTAGCCGCAACAAAAGCCTTGAAGAGCAGATTGAACAACAAAAAAATAACGTAACAGCTTTACAGGATGCCTTGAACAAATGTTTAAACTCAAGCAGCCAGGGTAATGTTAACATTTCAAAGCTGGTTGATGAGATCAATGCTTCTAACCGTTATATTCAGCAGTTGGTTAATGCTAAAAACAAAAGCGACTCACTTAATATGGTGTTAACCAACAACCTCACCCGTTCATTAACGCCGCAGGAAACCCAGGATGTTGATGTTAAAGTTTTAAAAGGTGTTGTTTATATTTCATTATCTGATAACATGCTGTACAAATCAGGCAGCTATGAAATATCTGATAAAGCAGGTGCTACCTTGAGCAAAATCGCTAAGATCATCATGGATTACAGCAATTATGACGTGCTGATTGAAGGTAACACCGATAACGTACCTATCTCGCAGAAAAACATCCGTAATAATTGGGATTTAAGTGCTTTACGTGCATCATCAGTAGTGCAGGCGTTGCAAACTACTTACCAGGTTGATCCTAAGCGTTTAACCGCCGGTGGCCGTGGTGAATACAATCCTATTGCTGATAACTCAACCCCAAGCGGCAAAGCGCAAAACAGGCGTACGCAGATCATCATTACACCAAAATTGGATCAGTTTATGGACCTGATTGGTAAGGCTCCGGCAGATCAGCCAGCTCCGGCTAAACAATAATTTAGTTTAACCATCAATATTAAAGCCACCTCTCTTCAGGGGTGGCTTTTTTTGTGCCGTTATTATTGTCTGTTTTTATATACAATCTGCAAAAGCTATTTTCTTGTCGTAAAGAACGGTACAATGATTTATCCAATCCCTTATTTCTAATTATTGATCATAAAATACAGGTTTTTTAATTGACACCATCCTTCATTTAATTAATACAACAACAAGCTGTAGCGGTCAAATTATAACCACCTAAATTTAGTTCGTTACACTAAGACAGCGCAGGCAATGGCATTTGTTTTGAATAAATAGCGCAACAGGTATTGAAACAAGTTAAACCATGGGCTTTAACCATAGTCATACCTATATAACTTATTACACACGTCATGAAAAAGATTATTTTATCGGCTGCTATATTATTAAGCTGCTTCACTGCGAAGATGGCTTCGGCACAGGTTAGTATTGGTTTAGGTATTAATATAGGCAGTCAGCCAGATTGGGGGCCGGTAGGTTACGATCACGTTGATTATTACTACATGCCAGATATCGATGCTTATTACGATGTACCAACTCACAATTATGTTTATTTTGAAAACAATGTGTGGGTACACCATAGATATTTACCGGTAAGGTACCGGAATTATAACGTTTACAATGGCTACAAGGTTGTAGTTAACGAACGCAATCCATGGATCCGAAACGCTTACTACAGGGATCATTATGCCGGCTATCGCGGTCGTCATGACCAGGTTATTATCCGCAACAGCCGCGATGTAAGATACGCAAATCACTGGCGTGGAGGCGACCGTTATGTGGTTCATGGCAATAATGGCTGGCACGGTGGTAACCCAAACAGGGGCGGCTGGCATGGCGGCGGTGATCACGGCGATCACGGTCATGGAGGTGGCGGTCACGGCGGTGGCGAACATGGCCACGGCGGCGGTCACGGGCACCATTAATAAAGAATATTTTTAAAGCAGAACGGCTTCCTGATAAGGAGGCCGTTCTGCTTTTTTATAGATATTTACAGTTAATTAGTAACGTTCAAGATATAATAAGCGTCCTCCTTTTGCTTATGTTTGTATTTTATCAATCTCTTTACTGATGTACACGCTTTCGGAAGAAAACTATTTAAAAGCTATTTATCGCCTTGCATCACAAGGGAAGGATTTTAAAATAACGCCTACCGCTATTGCCGAGGCGCTTAATAACAATCCGGCCTCGGTAGTAGATATGATCCGTAAGCTTACCGAAAAGCAGCTGATTGAATATGATAAAAAGAAAGGTGTAAGATTAACCGGGCAAGGCTTAAAGGATGCCATATTAATTGTACGCCGCCATCGTCTGTGGGAAGTTTTTTTGCTAGAGAAGTTGGGCTATCACTGGGACGAGATCCATGACATTGCCGAAGAGCTGGAACATATTAATGACGCCACCCTTGCCGATAGGCTCGACAAATTCCTGGGTTTCCCTGAATATGACCCGCATGGCGACCCTATCCCCAAAGCAAACGGCAAAGTGCCCAAATCATATTCTGTAAGCTTATCCGAGCTTAAGCCGGGCTCTCAAAGCCAGGTTGCAGCAGTTCGGGACACCAGCAGTTCTTTTTTGCAATACCTGCAAAAGCTGAATATCGGCATAGGGACCCGCATCCAGGTGGTTGAAAAAATAAGCTACGATAACTCGCTGGTGATCAAAATTGACGATCGCGAGGATACCACAGTGTCGCAAAAGTTTGGGGAGAATATATTGGTAGATTAAAATCGATATTGGTTATCAATAACTAAGGGGCTGCTAAACGATATCGGTTCATCGTGAGCCTTCTTTAGTAGCTTTTCATTTTTCAGATAAGTCATCCATTCACTCGCCCGCTCTAAACAATTACAGCCATATGAATTTGCCGAATTACAAAGCTTTTTAGGATAGCCAAGCGTTATATTGAATTTTAGTTCCAATAATTTAATTAGTGCGTATGCTTCGTTATCGTGGGTTGCTCCACCCCCGCCTACAAAAGCATTAACTACATCATATTTTAGTAGGTCATAAATTTTATCGTAATCTAATTTATGCGTTTGGGTATTTATATAATTTACCCCCAACCAGTTTAAATACCATATGTAAGTTTGGGCCTGGGTGTGGCTTTGGTAAATTTGAATGAATTGAGCACGTGATACCGGGTTTTCAAAATCATATGCAATGAAGCCAAAATCGCGGTCCATAAAGGTGTATTTACTACCGCTCCACTTAAATTTATAGTGCTCTAAAAGCTGAAATGCAAGCCCAATTTGATCGTAGTTGATAGTTGAAAATAGCTTCGAAACGGCATTGTCGCGGTTAAGGCTATCTTTAACATCAATAATAATTTGCCGGTATTGTTTAGGCAGATCATAAACCAGGGTATCATAATTGCCCCTGTTAAATTTACGATCAAATTTTGGTGGCAGAGCTTTTTGCCCGGCCAATTTTATCGCAAACCCCGCTTGTGCGGCAATATCAGTATCGGATGAGTTGATTTTTTTTAGCGGATCAATAATTGAATCGCCACGTTCTACAAATTTTTTAATAAAATTATTGCTTATACCGTGAATGCCCAGGTAACGGTATAACGCAGCTTTTTTAAGATATAGGTCAAGCTGCTTTTTACTATGGATGATCTTTTCCCAGTTTTTTGAATAAAAAACATCAAGTATTCGCCCGGCAGAGTAAGTCAGGTCAAAATCTTGCTCGTTAATAAGGCACCAATATTCAAAAGCAGTTATTTCATTAACAGTTATATTCTCAATTATATTGTCTTCAATTTCATGTCGTTTTTTGAAACCTAAACGGTTGTTTTTTAACAGGGCGATTTTTTGCCGCAGCTTAGCCGATCCCCAATAATCTATTTGATTATGTTTACAATAATCTGTTAACACAACCATCTGCCTTAAAAAACGATATGGAAATGTGGGCAAAACCCAATTAAATCTAATATCGGCCTTATCATAGTCATCAGCAAGGGCTTTAACTTTTATAACATTTCTTCGGGTTAAACTTATAAAGGCGTTTATCGCAACCGAATCTGTTTTAGCATTCAATAATTGGAATAATTGAGTTTCTCTATCTGCTTTTTGGATAACGATGTTGTTATTTATAAAAATACCCAAACGATCATCCCATTTATAGGAAGAGAAATTTTTGGCAAAAAAGGTCAATAAATTTAGTCTTGAATCGGGTCTAAAGTCTTTTTCAATATGATACGATATTGTGTGATGCTCATCTTCAACTCCGATTTCGGTGCCGGTTAAAAGCTCAATAAGGTTTATATAATCTGAAGTATTGGATTGATAAGTGTTAAACCGGCTACGGTTTGCATATAGCAGCGATGCGGTTTTGAATAGTGCGGCGGGATCCTTATCACGAATAAGCTGATCAATATGGTTGTGCTTTACAATTTCATTGCTTAATATTTGCGATGAATCCTTTTTTAGCTCCTCCCGCTTGTTGGGGGTAAGTGAACGGATCTGATATTTTACATCCTGTTTATCTAATGGTGTTTTTAAATAAGCCGCGGCATCGTGTGAAAAGCTGATGTTATTGATATTGGTCATCAGGAATGATAAAAACTCCTTTGCTTTAGTACCTGTATCAATAACAAATTCGGTGTTCAGAAAAATGCAGTTTTCTTCAATAAGTCTGCGTGCTATTTGCTTTTGTTGTGTTTGCAATATGTGATAGCCCAAAGCCTCAGTCATTACATGATTGCTATCAAGGTATTGTGCAACCCGAAACAACGCTTGTTTATCTCCCCGTTCAAGGTTTGCACGAATACTATCCAGCATGCTACCCTGATACATCTGTCCCCATTTAATTGTGGCCTTATTGGTGTCAGAATTATTGCTTTGCCCAAAGCAATATTGAAAAAACAGCAGGAGGGTGAGTGTGATTTTTAAGGTTTTCAAGGTTGCGTATTAATACCTAAATATAACATTTATCTTATCGAGCTAAAAGCAAAAAGCCGAAGGTTGAAAGCTTTTTATCGCTTCAAGCCCCGGCTTTTTTATAATTAATTGCTTTGGGCTTATGGCCCTCAGCTCAAATTACGGTTTCCCCGTTACCCTTGATGATTCGGCAAGTTCACCGTCAACGTCTATATCAAAATATAAGCGGTAAATCTCCCAATCGTTTTTCGGTTTGTAAAACATAAAGGTCATTCGTGCAGGTTGGCCTTCATGTTTAAGCAGGTAACTGTATAATACCAGGCTGTTTGAAGCTTTGCGCTGCATAATAAGGTCTTTGCCAAGGTATTTACCAATTACGCTCCTCATGGAGTCTATTTTAACAATAAGCCCTGTAAGCCGGGTTGAATCCATCAGCTTATTGGTTTTAAAAATATCAATCACAGCCCGGGCGGTACCTTGCTTGTCGTATTCCTTAAAAAACTTATCAAGATGAGTTTGTACACCGGCAACAGCAGCGGGAGCAGTAGCAGCCGTGGCGGCAGCTGGTTGGGTTTGTGCCGAAGCAGCATTACTAATGAGTATCAGGGCCGATGCTATGAAAAATAGCAGTTTAAATGTTTTAAAGTAGGTGTAATGCATGTTTACAAAAGTTAATTTTTAAAAGTAGCTATTTTTTATAAAAAAGATTTTGATACGGCTGTAAAATTTTAATCAGGTAGTACAGTGACAGCCTTTTCAAATTCGAGAAGTACGTAATCCTCTTTTAGCTTCTTATCAAGTGTTGCCTTTTCATTGGTGAATGATGGCGCACCGGATTCAAAGTGCCATTGCCCGAGATAAGTGAGCGTATTGTTAGCAATTTTAAAAACAATACGGTGCAGGTCTTCCTGTTTGATAAAGCCGCTGTCTATTTTATTTTTAAGGTTGATCTCAAAATCAATCCCTCTAAAAACAGGTCGCATATTATATTCTGTGCCGTACCATTTGCTTTTTGAATAATAGAAATTCACCACCTCATAGGTGCCGGGTTTTATAAAGAAACAAAATGGGTTCTCTTTTCTTGATCTGAGTGTGGGCTTTACCACAAACGAAAATATTTCATTTGTTTCCAGGTTTCTGATCCTGATATTTTGCTGGTAACCGGTTTGCCAAAAGGAAAGGCGTTGAATAAAACTTCCGTAAATAATAGCTTGATTTTCTTTTAAGATATTGCCAATCTCAACTTCATCTAACGGGATTATTTTTGCTCTTTGCCCATAGGCAAACAAGCCCGCGAAAAGAAAAGTACATACAAGAAGGTACTTCATAATAACGATAAGGTATTTTTAATTTAGGTTGGGTAAGAATGAACATAAAAGGCCCGTTATTTTCACACCGGGCCTTTTTGATATTTTATTTATAAAACGATTACTTGGTAACGTACATTACATTTTTAACCGCTTTGATCACCCTTTCAGGGTTTGGCAGGTACTCCTGGATCAAAGTTGGAGCGTAAGGAAGCGGAACGTCGCCACCCATGATACGCTGAATAGGAGCGTCAAGGTAATCGAACGCATCTTTTTGTACTTTGAAAGCAACCTCGGTAGCAATTGAACCTAATGGCCAGCTTTCTTCGATAATTACCAAACGGTTTGTTTTCTTAACCGATTCGATAACGGTAGCGTAATCGATAGGGCGTACAGTACGCAGGTCGATCACTTCGGCGTGGATACCTTCTTTTTCAAGTTCGGCAGCAGCAGCTACAACCACTTTCATGATTTTGCCAAAGCCAACTAAAGTAACATCGGTACCTTCTTTAACAACTTTTGCTTTACCCAGTGGGATATAGTAAGTTTCTTCAGGTACTTCGCCTTTATCGCCATACATTAATTCAGATTCCATGAAAATAACCGGATCCGGATCAAGGATAGCTGATTTTAACAAGCCTTTAGCATCGTAAGGGTTTGATGGTACTACTACTTTTAAGCCAGGGCAGTTGGCATACCAGTTTTCAAAGCACTGGCTGTGCTGTGAGCTAAGCATACCTGCGTTACCGGTTGGGCCGCGGAAAACAATTGGCACCGAAAACTGACCACCGCTCATTGACATCATTTTGGCAGCGCCGTTGATGATCTGGTCGATAGCCACCAGTGAAAAGTTGAAAGTCATGAACTCAATGATAGGGCGTAAGCCATTCATTGCAGAGCCAATGCCGATACCGGCAAAGCCCAATTCAGAGATAGGCGTATCTATAACACGTTTCGCACCAAATTCGTCCAGCATTCCCTGGCTTACTTTGTACGCGCCGTTATATTCGGCAACCTCTTCACCCATCAGGTATATATTCTCGTCGCTGCGCATTTCTTCGACCATGGCCTCTCTTAGCGCTTCTCTGAATTGTATTTCTCTCATTATAGTAAAATGATGTTTTTTTGCGAACGCAAATATAAACACTAATGTGTTAAATGCAATTAACCGTGGTATTGGTTTGATTTTTAATACATATATTTTACATTTTAAATCGAAAAAAACCTAACTCTGTCCATTTAATTCAAAAATTAACAATGGCTTATTCCAAAAATGGCAATCAAATAACGTTTACCGAGGATAATATCGTCGATTTTGAATATCCGGTCGACGCTATTTTTGAAGTCGATAATATTTTAGTTGTTATATTGAAAATTCCAAACGGAGTTTACGACCGTCGTAATGTTTTTGCATTTGATAGGGTAGGCAATTTCTTGTGGCAGATTAAGGATGTGCCGCTATATTATAAGGGCGAAGATTGCCCTTTTGTCGGGGCATTAATCAATGATCAAAATGAATTGGTTTTATTTAATTGGTGCGATACAGCAGTAATTGTAGAACCCAGCACAGGTGATCTTGTTCGGACTTATCAAACCAAGTAATCTGCTTATATTTTTATTCTGATATTGATCTTATCCAGCAAACCCGTAAGCCATACCATTACAAAGGCAAACACAATACACTTAATAAGGCCCCCGGTGCCCTGGCTCAGGTATTCGGGGTAGCCTATCCTGCTCATTTCATATATAGGATAAAACAGGAAAGGTACTATATAACAGGTAAAGGTATTGGTGCCGGCGGGCTCTATTACCTTAAACCAGTTGTATTTGTTTTTAACATCAACCAGGAAAATAAAGAAGGCATATACCACCAGGCTTATCCCGGTACAAATGAGCACCCATGAAGGGGTGTCGCGCTCTTTGGAGATACCTCCGCTAAAATAGCGCACTATAAAGCCCAGGTTAAATAAAATTATCGCTATCAGGATCATAGCTACCCAAAGCATCTTCATTTCGTTATTGGCCTTGAGACGCATGTATAACACCGAAATAAACACCCCCGCCATGGTGAACGACTGCATGGCGCCATTGCCGGCTATCCAGATGTAGCCCTGCAGCCTGTCGATAAAGTTAAGAAAACCGAAGTGTACATCCAGGTTAAAGAACATGAAGAACATCCATGCTGCAAGTTGGATCCATAAGTGCCCATCAGAGTAATAATAGATAAGGGCGCAAAGCATGTACGACCAGCCTATTAAACCTAAAATACCCCACCAGGTAAAATGCAGCCAGGTATGCCCAGGGTCGCTGGTGCGGTAAAGGGCGGCCATACCTGCAAGTAACAGTATGCCAAAGCCCTGTAACAAATAGCGCCTTTTTGCCGGTGTATCTTTACTATAATCTAAAAAAATGAAGAAAAAACTGAAGGTTACCAGGCTTTCCCACACAGGCTTTGGGAGCAAGGTAGTAGCCTCGTTATAAGTTTCCATATTGGCATGAAAAAAACCAATAAAAATGAGTGCGAAAGAGCGGCTCACAATCCGGGACAGTAGTTTGAAGTTATCGCCCTGCTTTAACCTGTTTTGAAAAGCAAAGGGTATTGAAAGACCAACGATAAACAAAAATGCCGGAAAAATAGTATCGGCTAAACCCAGTGCATCAACATTTGAGCCGGCGTGCTTAAGCCAGTTTGGGGTATTCGGAATGCCATCCAGGTCATTCACAAATATCATCAAAAACATTGTTACAGCACGGAAAGCATCAATTGAACGTATACGACTCAGAAAATTACTCATTCAGTCATGTAAATACACATAGCAGGCTAAATGTTTTAATTTAACGGCAATTAAATTGAAACATTACTATTACACGACTTTTTTTAATCCCTGTCGCGGCTTAGCTTGCTAAATAATAACGGGTTTTCATTGAGTTCAAGTCCTTCCCGGCGATTTTTTACGATATGAATAGCAGTAAATAAAGCTTCGCGGAACGAGATCTCAGAAGCCTGGTTTTTACCGGCGATGTCATACGCAGTACCATGATCTGGCGATGTGCGCACAAAGTTTAACCCCGCAGTAAAGTTAACGCCCGATTCAAAAGCAATCTGTTTGAAAGGGATCAGGCCCTGATCATGATACATGGCTAACACTGCATCAAATTGCAGGTAAGTGCCATTTGCAAAAAAGCCATCGGCAGAGTATGGGCCAAACGCCAGGATGTTGTTTGAACGGGCTTCTTCAATAGCCGGTATAATGATATCCTTTTCTTCGCTGCCAATAAGGCCATTATCGCCGGCATGCGGGTTAAGCCCCAATACAGCAATTTTTGGCTTACGCACCCAAAAATCATTTTGCAGGCTTGTGTTCATCAACTTCAGCTTGGCTAATATTTTTTCGGCAGTGATGCTTTCGGCAATTTTTGATACCGGGATGTGGCCGGTAACCACACCAACGCGCAAAGTATCGCTTACTAAAAACATCAGCGATTCGGCCGCGCCATCGTATTGCTGCAAGTATTCGGTATGGCCGGGGAAGTTGAATTTATCGTTTTGGATATTGTCCTTATTAATAGGGGCTGTTACAAGGGCATCGATATAGCCTTCTTTCAGATCGTACACGGCACGCTCCAATGATTTGAAAGCATATTTGCCGCCGGCTTCAGTTACCTGGCCCAGCTCTATCTTCACATCCTCTTCCCAGCAATTGATCATGTTGGGCTTGCGGAAATGCGTTTGCGAGGGGTCATTGATCACTAAAAAATTAAGCTCATTAACATGGGTTGCGCGGCGATGGAACGAAGCTACCTTAGTATGCCCGTAAACAATAGGCGTACAATACTCATAAATTTTGCTGTCGGCCAAAGTTTTAATAATTATCTCTAAACCGATGCCGTTTACATCGCCAATGCTGATCCCAATTTTTAATTTATCGCTCATTTTTATATGTTGATTTCACCGATTAGTTTGTGATTTCACCGATTGACTGATGATTTTCACTGGTTCTAATTGTGATTGTTTATTATTTAAATTTACATCAAATCGGGCGTTAAGCGTTCGGCTTTAGGCCTTTAGCTTTAAGCTTTCATCTCGCAAATAAAAGATTTTAAGCTTACAGTTCCTGATAAAAGCACAAATATGATTTAATTTGCTCAAATATTTGATTAATAATGACATTGGTAAGGGCAAAAAAACATTTAGGGCAACATTTTCTTACTGATAAAAACATAGCAGCAAAGATAGTTGACAGTCTGAGGCCCGAAGGGCGTTTCGGCCATGTGCTTGAGGTAGGGCCGGGAATGGGCGTACTGTCCGACTTCCTGCTGCAAAAAACTGAATACGAAACATCGCTTATAGATATCGACACCGAATCGTACGATTTCCTGAAAAAGAAATATCCGCAATTGGGTACACGGTTAATCAATGCCGATTTCCTGGAGCTTGATTTTCAAAGCATCTTCCCCGAAAGTTTCGCCATCATTGGCAACTTTCCTTATAACATCTCTTCGCAAATCCTGTTTAAAGTACTTGATAATCGACAGCAGGTGGTTGAGGTAGTTGGCATGTTTCAGAAAGAAGTTGCCGAACGCTGTGCCGCAAAACCGGGCAGCAAAGAATACGGTATCCTCAGTGTGTTTTTGCAGGCCTACTATAAAGTTGAGTATCTGTTTACCGTGAAAGCCGGTGTATTTAACCCGCCGCCAAAAGTACTTTCGGCAGTGATCAGGCTTACCCGTAATGATAAGCAAACGCTTGATTGTGATGAGAAGCTGTTTTGGCTGATAGTAAAAGCAGGTTTTAACCAACGCCGTAAAACTTTACGTAACGCTATTTCTTCGCTCATAAACAAAGATAAAATGGCCAACGAGCCGATGCTTGAGCTACGCGCAGAGCGTTTGAGCGTTGAAGATTTTGTAAAGCTTACTAACCAGGTTTCGGCAACGAGGTAGGTTTAGTTTTTCTTGGGCGCTGGGTTTGAGTTGGTGCGTAAGGGATTGGTGGTTAGTTCGATAGGTGGGTTTTAGTCGCCGGTAAATTCATATATCTCAACAGATTGCATATTGGAACTTAATGCAATCACACTATACAATGATCCTCTTTTAGGTATACGATAGTACCATGAATCTGCTTTATTTTGAATATAGGTTGTTTCCTGCGAGTAATATTTATGCTCAAAGGGATATAATTTGAAGATTCGTTTGCCATCGCTTTTATTAACTATAATATGGGCATACCATTGGTAATAGCCATGTCTAACTGATTCTATTTTATAGCGATTGATTTGGGTGTAGGCCCTGATTTGATTATCGTCAAACGTAGAATATTCATAATATATATAGCTGAATAGTGCTGTAAAAAATAAAGCAAAGCAGGTTAACAGGACTTGAATTTTATTCATGTTTAAGGCCTGGTTTAATAGGGTACTAAAATATAAATGGTGATGAAAAAAAGATTAATTTAATTTATGGAAATTGCATGGTATCTGCATCTAATCCATAGAACATCAATCATGAAAAAACTTATCACAGTATTAGTAGCAGTTTTTAGTGCATTTAATGTAATGGCGCAAGCTGATAGCACAATAATTGTCAAAAGCAAGGCTTCCGATTCGTTATACCAACATTTGCCTGATGCAAAGGAAAAGCAACCATTGATTATCATTAACTCGGATATCATTAGCGGTCTTGGTCATATAAATCCTAATGATATCAGTTCGTTTACTGTGTTGAAGGATAGGAATGTGCCGGCAAACCTGGCCAACCTGAGCAGGTTTGGTGTAATAATGATAACACTTAAAAAAGAGGTGAAGATTGAAACAAACACCTTCAATGAGATAAAAAAGAGGTTTAATATAGAAGGGAAAGCCAGATTTGCTATAGATGGTTATTTTGTTGACGATGAAAGCATGCTCATTGCTGCTCAGGACATCAACGAAATAAACCTAACCTGGAAAAAGAATCAAGACGCATCAGCAGATGTTACCATCAATATATGGATGCTGGAGCCTGAAGCCCGCAAAGGGGGTGTTTATAAACCGAACCCCAACGCTAAACCGGGTGAGATTTATATAAGAGGACTGGCATCAAAATAATTTTATTCCGGATAAAATCTTTTCTTTTGCTGCTCGTCATACTATAATATATGTACGCCTTTATTTTAGCACTTCACTCCCTTATCCGCTGGTTTGTTTTGGCCAGTTTGCTTTTTGCCCTTTATCGTGCCTATGCCGGATGGCTCGGCAATAAAACTTTTTCAAAGCTGGACGAACGGGTACGCATTATTGCCGCGACTGTGGCACATGTTCAATTAGTTGTTGGGCTGGGGTTGTACTTTATAAGTCCGATAGCCAACTATTTTATCAGCCATTTTAAAGAAGCTGTACACGAACGGCAGATCAGATTTTTTGGGATGGAGCACATTACCATGATGCTGATAGGCATAACGCTAATCACCATAGCTTCGGCAAAAGCCAAACGGAAAACAACCGATAAGGAAAAATTTAAAACTATGGCTATATGGTTAACCATTGCCCTGCTGGTAATATTGAGCTCTATCCCATGGTCATTTTCACCGTTGATAAGCAGGCCGCTATTCAGGGCGTTTTAAATTTTTGTCATGCCGAGTTTGAAAAATCCATAGATTCTAAAGGTAAAAATGATGTTTAGGTGTAGAGGGGCTGTCATCCTGAGCCCGTCGAAGGACGCGCGCAGAGGCCCAGCCCACCATGCTTCGACTGGCTAAGCATGACCCCACCTTTAACTTTCATTGTCAGTCTATCTAAATCCTAAATCGAACATCCGAAATCCCAAATCAAAGCACCTGATTAAATTCCAGCCGCTCACCATCCGGCCCGGTGATGTTGAAATACTTGCAGCCATTTTTCCAGAATTGAAGAAACACCGGCTCGGGTTCAAGAATATTTAAACCGGCCTCTTTAATAGTTTTAAAGGTGAGGTCGATATCATCTACATCAAAAGCTACATGGTCAACATGGCCGTTTGATCTTGAGCGAATCTCTGCCAAAAAAGCTTCCGGCAATTGATACAGCTCCATGATCATATTGCTGCGTTGCATCATAACACAGGTGCCTGTGCCGCCATTGTCAGTAAACGGCGCCTGCATTACATTGCTAAAACCCAGCCTGCTGTAAAATTGCTGTGATACTTCAATGTTGGTTACCGGTATACCTATATGTTGTATGCCGTTTATTGCTAAATTTATAACGTTTGCCATGTTGATAATCAGCTATTTGTTTGAGCTTCTAATATACGTTTAAACACACGGAATAAATTTAAGTTGTGAGGCTGTTAAGCGATATTATCATCCGGCCATCATTTTACACAGCCTTAACACATTTGATGTAAATTGCAGTTAAACTTGCACCAATTAAAACATATTCATATTAATGAAAATCGGAATTGTTTGTTACCCAACCTTTGGCGGAAGCGGGGTTGTTGCCACTGAACTTGGTAAAGCCCTTGCCGACCGCGGTCACCAGGTACATTTTGTGACCTATAACCAGCCGGCCCGGTTGGATCTCTTTTCCGAAAACCTGTTCTATCACGAAGTTTCGGTTTCCAACTATCCACTGTTTGATTTCCCGCCATATGAACTGGCGCTGGCAAGCAGACTGGTTGATGTGGTGCGCCATGAGCAGTTGGATGTATTGCACGTACACTATGCTATACCTCATGCTTCGGCTGCGTTTATGGCCAAGCAGATATTAATGACCTATGGCATATACATACCGGTAGTAACTACGCTGCACGGTACCGATATTACACTGGTTGGTAAAGACCGTACATTTAAACCTGTTGTTACTTTTTCCATCAATCAGAGCGACGGTGTAACTGCAGTATCGCAAAACCTTAAAGACGATACCTACAAGTTTTTTGATATTAAGAAAGAGATCCTCGTGATCCCTAACTTTATCGATCTTACCAGGTTCAGCCTTAAGCCAAAAGATCATTTTAAGAAAGCCATTGCCCCCTCGGGCGAAAAGATATTGGTGCATACCTCCAACTTCCGTAAGGTAAAACGTACCGAAGATGTAGTGAAGATATTTGCCAAGGTGATCAAAAAGATCCCCTCAAAACTATTAATGGTAGGTGATGGTCCTGAGCGTTCCATGTGCGAGCAGCTTTGCCGTGATTTGGGTGTTACCGATAATGTGCGCTTTTTAGGTAAGCAGGATGCTGTTGAAGAAATACTTTCTGTGTCTGACCTGTTCCTGATGCCATCACAATCAGAAAGTTTTGGTTTGGCGGCGCTTGAAGCTATGGCTTGTAAAGTACCTGTGATCAGCAGCAATGCAGGTGGTTTGCCCGAGTTAAATGTTGACGGATTAACCGGCTTTTTGAAAGAGCCTGGAGATGTGGACGGTATGGCAGAAAAAGCAATATTTATTTTGGAAGATGAAGAACGTTTAGCTAAATTTAAAGAAAATGCACTGGCACGCGCTAAGGAGTTTGAATTGGCCAGTATTTTGCCTAAATACGAAAACTTTTACCTTGAGGTAATTGAGCAAAGCAAAGCTAAGGCTGTTTAACCAACAGTTGTAATAAACCTGATACAATTCAAGAAATATTCTTTAAAAGTTAAATTTTATCGATTTCGTTAATTAATTTAGTTTTTCACTCCTAAAAGTTAAAACTTATGGCAAAGCACACACTAAAAAGCGGACAACTCCTTAAGTACATCGGAAAGAAATGGAAAAACCTGCATATAGGTCATCCATTAAAATTTATGGGGTACGATGAGAATAGTTTCGCCGACATCTGGGTGGAATACCAGGGTAAATTAATGCTTCTGGCTCTGAAGGATGTGGAAACACTAAGCATTGCTTAAGTAGAATAACTTGAGCCGGTCGGTTCAACCCGACCTGGAAAAATAGCCTTACTCATGCATACGTGCTAAGTAAGGCTATTTTGTTTTAGAGAAATAGGATGTAGAATTTGAAATCCCCTCTTGAGAGGGGGCGCGGAGGAATGAGCGGTAGCAGGGGGGGGGGCTGCAATCGATAAGCAAAGCGTAGGAACACACCCCTCCGCCCCTCTCAAGAGGGGAATCGCACAACCCCTTACTTTTTTTCATTAGAGGAACAATTACTTTGGCTCGGAATGAAGTCCATTGTTTAAAGCGAAATTTCCGTATTTTATTTTTAACAAAAGAAACCTATCTTAGCATTCACAAAAAGGAAATGGTGTCTTCCTACTTAACCGCCCTGAAAAGCTGATGGCGCCTACAGATAATTAACTCACAGGATTTTGTCCTGTGCTAATTTTTTGTGGGTAAATAAATATCATCAGTATGCAAAATCAACTTTTTTCTTCTCAACATTTCGCAATCCTTAAAAACGCCCTCCGGTGGACGGCCATTATCATTCCTATAGCTATAGTTATTGGTAGTGCGGTGGCTTTGTTCCTGTGGCTATTGAGTTGGGCCATTCATTTTAGGTTTGCGCACAACTGGCTGTTGTACCTGTTGCCGCTGGCTGGTATCGCTATCTTTTTTATCTATAAGCTTTTTGGCGGCTCTGCCGAAAAGGGGAGTAATTTGATTATTGACGAGATCCATAATCCCGGCGGCGGAGTTCCAAAACGCATGGCCCCATTAGTGCTGATTACTACCATAATAACTCACTTGTTTGGCGGTTCGGCTGGGCGTGAGGGTACGGCAGTACAAATGGGCGGCAGCTTAGCCCAAATGATAGGCAAATGGCTAAAGTTGAATGATGCTGACACGCAAACAGTACTTACCGCAGGTATAGCTGCGGGTTTTGGTGCTGTGTTTGGTACGCCACTAACAGGCGCAGTTTTTGCCATGGAAGTACTAACCATTGGCCGGGTACAATATAATGCCTTACTACCCTGCCTTATTGCAGGTATCGTTGGCGACGTTACGGTAGCAGCCTGGGGCGTTCATCATACGCCTTACCATATCGATATTATCCCGGTTATTCCGCACTGGTTTTCTGGCTATGTCTCAACCGATTTGTTGATGATCATGAAAACAATAGTAGCATCAATAGCTTTCGGACTGGCCAGTTACCTGTTCGCAAAAATGGTACATAGTATAAAAAGCTTTTTTACCAAATACATAAAAACACCTTGGCTTATTCCTTTTATCGGCGGCCTTATCATTATAACCCTTACTTATATTAACGGGAAGCCCGACTATTTAAGTTTAGGCGTAGATGCCGAACACCTGGGCGCCGTTACCATCCCATCAGCTTTTCATGCCGGCGGTGCCGATACCTGGAGCTGGCTCTGGAAAACCATTTATACTACGGTAACACTGGGCACGGGTTTTAAAGGTGGTGAGGTAACTCCCTTGTTTTATATCGGTGCTACTTTGGGCAATACGCTATCCGGCTTGCTTGATGCTCCTGTTAGTTTATTTGCTGCTTTGGGTTTTATAGCCGTTTTTGCGGGGGCAACCAATACACCGCTGGCCTGCACATTTATGGGGATAGAGCTTTTTGGTGGCGAACATGCCTTGCTGTTTGCTGTGGCCTGCTTTACCGCTTATCTTTTCAGCGGGCATACAGGTATCTATGGCTCGCAAAGAATCGGCGTCACTAAGCTCAGTGATGATCCTGCTGATGATAAAACACTGTCAGAAGCGATGAAAAAGCGTAGTTATCTATATCAGAAACTGGCAAAATACAGCCCTTTAAAAGGAAACGATTGAAGGGCTACTTAGTAGCGGTAACTACGATATAAGGCGACAAAAGTTTTGATTCAACCGGGATGATTTTGGTGAAAACCTTGCCTGCCACCCAAACCAGTTTGGTGATAGCTTTAGCAATGGCGGGCTTGTTAGCCTTATCTTCCAGCCAAACCGAGAATTTGCCGTAATAATATGCCTCAATATTTTTTAACCCAAGTTCTTTACAATAGCCTGCCAGCAGAGCTGGGTTCATGCTGCTGATGTTGTGCTTTTCGTAGTTATTAAGGTCGTAATTGCGTTGCACCCAGCCATTAACGCCTGTGAAATTGGGTAGGGTAATGAATAGGGTGCCTCCCGGTTTTAGAAAGGAAAGGTGTTTTTCAATGATGCCTTTGGTATCGTTAAAGTGCTCAATCAATCCGCATGAAAGTACCAGGTCATATTCGGTTTCGGGTTGATATTTGAACAGGTCGCCTTCAATAACGGCAATGTCCTTGTCGCCAAGCTGATTGGCGTCCAGCACATCCTTCAAAACTTTAGGGTGAACATAGAAATCAAACAGGGTGGTTTTTAGCCTGAAATATTTCTTCAAAAAAATGGCAAAATAACCCGGGAAGCCACCAAGCTCAATAGCTGATGTTGGTTTGTTAACATCTGTAATGTTTTTTAGCAGCTTATGAAAAGTATAATTAGCCGGCACATTGAAAGCCAGATCTTTTTTTGATTCCCAGTAACCGGCCCAAAATGCCTTGTCGGTGAGTTCGTTGCTCATGGGTGCAAATGTATAAAAAGTAGGCAGTATTCAGCAGGCCGTGTTCAGTTGGCAGTTTTCATGTATAGTAAGCAGTATTTAATAATACGGAAATGTTTAACAACTTACAGTTACCAACAGCGCACTGCCAAAGCTAACCAAGTACTGCCCACTGAAAGCTGCTTACTGCAAACTCTTAAAACTATACCCTTCCTTACTCCAAACCTCCAAAGCTCGCGGCAGCACATACTCCAATCGTTTAAAAGCTTTGATGCTGTCATGAAATACTACCATCGATCCTGGTTCGGTATGTTTTAATACACCGTTTAAGCAATCTTCGGGTTTAAGGGCCATATCAAAATCGCCGCTGAGCACATCCCACATAAAAATATTGAGATCGGGTTTGGCCGCCTTTAACGCGCTGGCCTGCGACCTTTTTATTCGCCCATAAGGGGGACGAAAGAGTGGGGTATCCAGTAATTTATCAGCCTGTAAAAAATTATCAAGATAGGTTTGAGTGTCGGTTTTCCAGCCTTTAAGGTGATTGAACGTATGGTTGCCAATGGCATGGCCGTCTGCCTTTACAAGTTCAAAAATATCAGGGTGTTTGCGTACATTGTCGCCAATACAAAAAAAGGTGGCTTTGGCATTGTATTGTTTTAAAATATTTAATACAGCCGGTGTAACAATTGGTATAGGGCCGTCGTCAAAAGTGAGATAAATGCAACGGTCAGTTGAGTTTATATCCCAGATAAGTTGGGGGTAAAGCTTTTTAAGCAGCCACGGGGTTTTAACCAGGTACATACAAATGAAGTAGTTTGTGTTTTATCCCTATTAACAACATTTAACAAAAATAAACACTGCAATGTAATGAACAGTTGCTTACCATTGTATAGAAAAACCTTATGAAACTAAAATTATTACTATCAGTTAAAGCAACGCTCATTTGCACAATTATATTTTCGGTATGCGGCTTTAATGCCGCCGCGCAGGAAGTAATAGGCTTGCAAAAAGCGGTAGATCTTGCCCTTGAACGCAACCTTACCATTAAACAAGCCGAGTTTACAGCAGCCGTTACCAACGAAGACCTTAAGCAGTCGAAATATAACCAGCTGCCTAATTTAGCAGTAAGTCCGCAGGGATCATTTAATTTTGGCCGTAATATCGACCCTTCAACCAACCAGTTCAGTAATCAGCGCATCTTGGCGGTTAACGGTAACTTTACCTCGCAGGTAACCCTGTTTCAGGGCGGGCAGTTACGTAATACGGTGATTCAGAATAAGATTTTACTTGATGCCGATAAAACCAACGTGGCCAAAGTAAAAAACGATCTGATATTGAATGTGGTTACAACTTACCTGCTGGTACTTACCAACCAGGATTTGGTAACAGCCGCTCAGCAACAAATTGATGTATCGAAAATAGCTTTAGATCGAGCTCAAAAAAGTTTTGATGTAGGTAACCAAACCCTTGCCGATCTCTCGCAGGCCAAAGCGCAGTTATCGACCAATGATCTAAACTATACCAACGCCGAAAATCAATTGGAGCAATCATTATTGACCTTAAAGCAATATATGGAAATGGATCCAGGCACTGATATTAAAGTTGAAAGGCCCGACATTAGTAAGCTGAATAATGTTAAAACTATATATGACGCACAGGAGGTTGTAAAAACAGCTCTGGCCGTAAACCCTGATGTGCTATTGGCCGAACAGCGTCAAAAAGCAGCCGCACAGGGTGTTAAAATAGCAAGAGGTAATTATTATCCAGCAGTAGTGTTGTTTGGTGCTGCCGGTTCATATTTTTCTGATGCCAAGAACACGCCTTTCGGTGTTACACCAACGGGTAAATTTGATACCGTTGGTTTTGTGCAAAATTCGCAACAGGCTGTTGTAGTGCCTAATTATAAAGTAGGCTATAAAAGCAACCCGTTCTTCAGGCAGTTGAGTGATAACTTTAACCAGTCGGTAGGGGTGAGCTTGCAAATTCCTATTTTCAACAGGTTCCTTTCGCGCACTGCTGTAAGGAAGGCAAAATTACAGAATCAAAACGCCGAAGTGACAGCGCAATTGGCCCGAAATAACCTGAGCAAGATCATTTACCAGGCCGTATGGGACTTGCAGGCTGCTGATAAGCGTTACGCATCTGCAACGCAAACCTACAATGCCAATAAAGATGCTTTTAATATTATACAGCAACGCTATACTGTAGGTTTGGTTAACTCGCTTGATTATAACACCTCATTAACCAACCTCAACAAATCGCAGTTTGATATGATAGAGGCACAATACCAGGTGATTTTCAGGAGCAAAGTCATTGACTATTATTTAGGCAACCCTATAACACTTTAATAAAATCTTAACCGTAAAATATCCAAATTCACCGTCATGGGAAAAACTACTAAATATATTCTGATAGGTCTTGGAGCACTGATTGTCCTGCTGATCATTGCCAAGGTAACGGGCCTTATAGGTAAGCCCGCGCTAACCCAGGTAGCTACCGAAAAGGCCGAAACACGTGAAATAAACGAAACAGTATCGGCCAGCGGAAAGATCAAACCGCATGTTGAGGTTAAGATAAGCCCCGAAGTATCGGGCGAGGTGGTTGAGCTGCCCATTAAAGAGGGTGATGTGGTTAAAAAAGGCCAGCTGCTTTGCAAGATCCGGCCCGACATTTTAAAATCAGGTTATGACCGTGCTATCGCATCATACAATACTCAAAAGGCCAGTGTAGGTAATTCAAGCCAAATGCTTAAACAAGCTGAAGCTACTTATGCTAACCAGGCAGGTATTTACAAACGCAGTAAAGAGCTTTACGACAAAAAAGTGTTAACCATTTCAGAATTTGAAAATGCAAAAGCAGCATATGAAGGTGCTAAAGCATCGCTTGAGGCTGCTAAACAAAACGTGGTTGGCTCACAATATGGTTTAGCTCAATCACAGGCATCGGTTAAGGAAGCTCAGGATAACCTGGCGAAAACTACCATTTACTCGCCGGTTGATGGTGTAGTTTCAAAACTATCTGTCGAAAAAGGTGAACGTGTTTTAGGTACCCAGCAGTTTGCCGGTACCGAAATCATGACCATCTCCGATTTGAGCAAAATGGATGTGAATGTTGATGTGAATGAAAATGACATTAACAGGATTTCTCTTGGCGATTCGTCAAAAATTGAGGTGGATGCATTTTTAGGAAAGAAATTTACCGGTGTAGTAACTGAAATAGGTAGCTCGGCGAACGTGGTAGGTACATCTGCCGACCAGGTAACAAACTTCACCGTAAAGGTGAGGATCAATGCGGAATCATATGCCGCACTGTTAAAGAAAACAGCCGATAACCCGTCTCCTTTCCGCCCCGGATTAACGGCTACCGTTGATATCAGCACCAATTCGGCCAAAGCGTTATCAGTTCCAATCCAGTCGGTAACCACCCGCGAGGAAAAGAAAGAAGAGAATGGTCCGCCGAAAGCTGATGACGATAAGAGCAAACCTCAGATCAGTCCGGTAGCTAAAGAGTATGTATTTGTGCTAAACGCGGGTAAGTTGAAACAGGTACAAGTGACCACAGGTATTCAGAACGATAGCTATATCCAGGTGTTATCCGGTTTAAAAGGAGGAGAAGAAGTTGTATCAGCTCCATATTCGGCCATTTCAAAAACGCTTAGCGACGGACAAATGGTTCAGAAAGTAGATAAATCAAAACTGTTTAACGCTGACAATACCAAGTAACTTTTAGATGTGCAGATTTTAAATATGCAGATGAGGAATTAGAATTTAGCGCCCGGCGAAAGCCGGGCGTTTTTGTTTTAACTGCCGCGGGTTTAGCGATAGCGTACCCCGTGACGGAAAAGAGGTGTCTATCGCAATATCAGGCCCACGGATTAATGACTTTTAATCCTCTGATTTGATCAAAATCCTTAATATTCCTTGTGACAAGTGTAAGTTCATGAACTAATGCTGTCGCAGCAATTATTGCGTCAGGAAGTTTTATGCGATTTGTTTTGCGGATTTCTGCAGTCTTAAGCTTTACTGCTTTTTCGAGTTCGAAGATAGTTACGTCGTTAATGAAATCTGCCAGCAGTTGGCGATCAGCATCAGAAGTTGTTTTCCAGCAAAGTAATTCAATCTCGGTAATTGCTGATATTGTTGGAAGACTTTCTGTTAATAATCCCTCAATAAGCTTTTCTGTTACAGGAGGAAATTGTTTTTGCAGGAAATAGATTGCTGTATTACTATCCCAAAGATAAGTTATTCCCATCCGTCTCTCAATTCTTTCAATTGGGCGTCAACTTCGGGTAACGGCTGTTTAGTCATTGCTCCCTTATATTTAGCAATCCAATTTTTATTTTTGAAGTATTCCTTAGTTTCGGTATGTACCCGGATCAACTGAAGAAGTTCCATGTCTTCCAGAAGCTTCATGGCCTTTTCATTTATTATATCTACGGTTACTGTTGTCATGTTTCAAATCGCTGTTATACAAATTTAATCAATTCTCATCTTAATTCCCGCATCTAAAAGTCATGTGGCCAATCTGCATAATATTTCATTAATTTGCTTTGCCGATTAAAACCAGGCAGCGATATTTCTATTATTTATTGATGGATAAAAAATTAAACAAGATCACGGTTGTTGGCGGAGGGAGCTGGGCTACGGCCAATATTAAAATGCTCATCGACAACACTACCGAAAAAGAAATTTTTTGGTGGATGCGTAATGCTGAAGCTGTGGAACATCTGCAAAAGTTTGCGCGTAACCCGCATTACCTAAGTTCGGTGGCGATCAAACTTCCCGAACAGAATATATCAACGAATCTGAAACCATTAATTGCGGCTTCAGACATCGTGTTGCTCAACGTACCTGCTGCTTTTTTGAAAGATGCACTAAAAGATATTACTGCTGCCGATCTGAAAGGAAAAAAAATAGTATCGGCTATAAAAGGTATCGTACCCGACGAAAACCTGATAATTGCCGAGTTTCTTCATCAAAAATACGATATATCGTTTGACGATTTTATGGTGATCAGCGGGCCATGCCATGCTGAGGAAGTAGCATTGGAAAAATTATCATACCTCACCATCGCTTCGGGCGATACTGAACTGGCGGCACAGTTTGCCGGCATGATCAATACCCGGTATATCAAAACCAATATTTCTGACGATATCTATGGTACAGAATACGGTGCTGTATTAAAAAATGTGTATGCCATTGCCAGCGGTATTTGCCATGGCGTAGGTTATGGAGATAATTTCCAGGCAGTGCTGATATCAAATGCTATTCGTGAACTGGAGCGTTTTGTGGCCGCAGTGCACCCTATCGACAGGGATATCAAGGAGTCGGCCTACCTGGGTGATCTGTTGGTTACCGCTTATTCGCAGTTTAGCCGTAACCGTACTTTTGGTAATATGATAGGTAAAGGGTATACCGTAACATCGGCACAACTGGAAATGAATATGGTTGCCGAGGGGTATTATGCAGTAAATTGCCTACACGAGGTTAACAAGCAATATGGTGTAAGCATCCCCATTTGCGAGGCCGTTTATGCTATTTTATATCAAAAACGCTCACCTGTGATAGAAATGAGAAATTTGGCCGAAAAATTGAGTTGATTCTTACTAAAAGAAACTTAATTACTGTCACTTATGAAAAATCTGTTTAAAATAGCCTTGTTTGCCGCCGGTACATTTATGGTTAGTCCCGGCTTTGCCCAAACACATAAAGATTCAACCCTTGGTGGTAAGATCAGCAAAACCACTAAAAAGATAGGCCATAAAACATCTGAAATTGCAGCCAAAGGCGCAGCTACAGTAGCTGATAAGAAATATGCCGGTAAAGTTGGCCCTAATGGCGAAACTATCTATATCGATAAATATTCGCATTATTTTTATGTAAATAAAAAAGGGCACCGTGTTTACCTGAAAAAATCCGAGCTGATAGATAAACCAGCTCAATAATAAACTCAACAAAGGCGTAAGCCATTCTAACCTGATCCGTCATGAAAAAGTTTGTTCCGATGTTTGCTGCATGTGCAGTCACGTTAATGATTTATTCTTGTTCCAGCGCTCCGGCACCAAACAAAAAGCTGGAAGGTAATTGGAAATCAAAAGATGGTTCGACCAAGCTGTCAATAACCGATAAAGATTTTATTATGGATGACGGGCAACCCAGTAAAGAGGACTATTTTGTGAAAAATGATACCATTTACACCTCATATCAGGGTAGCAGGCCTTATACCAAGTTCAGCATCAAGGAGCTTACGGATACTAAGTTAACGCTTTGCTATCCGGATTCGGATATTGTTGAATTTAGCCGTTAATGTAGGCTGAAAGCTGAATGCTTAAAGCCGAAAGCTCATAAGTTTTATGGATAGGTTGAAGTTTGCTTATGACCAGAAAAAGACCGGACTTATATATAAAACAAAAGCCTTTATTCCCGTATGCAGCGGTTAAAAGGCTTTGTTAACAAAACTAAACTAAAACTAATGCTTCTTACTAAAGGAAGCTCATGAAAACCACCACATGCTTTGCACATGGTGGTTTTTTTATGATGGGGGATTAAAATCTCCTTCTGCGTTCCGGACGGTCTTCACGGGGCTTGCCAGAAAAATCACGGAAGCCACCGCCACTACTATGCTCGCGGCGCTCGTTGCCACGATATCCGCCTTCACGACGGTCACCGCCACGGTATCCACCTTCACGGCGATCTCCGCCACGGTATCCGCCTTCTCTGCGGTCACCACCACGGTATCCGCCTTCACGACGTTCGCTGGTGCCTTCGCCTGAGATCTCGATCCTTACCGGACGACCTTTGTATTCTGCTTCTTTGAAGCTGGTCATCACTTTATCAACATCTTCGTTCTGAACCTCAAAGAAAGAATACACACCTTTAACGTCGATCTTGCCAACGGTACGGCCGCTTATTTTGGTAGTGTTACAAATGTAACCTAACAAATCGCCACGGTTAAACTCGTCAACCGAACCCAGGTTTATAAATAAACGGGTGAAGTTGCCACGTACGCCGTTACCGCGTTCTCCACGATCTTCAAACCTGTTACGGCCTTCTTCAATGTTAGCGTTCAGGTCTGGAGCGTTTTTGTAATAATCAAGGAAACGGTTAAACTCAATTGAAGCAAAGCGTTTAATGAAATCTTCCTTGGTGAAATCTTTAAACTCTTCATAGATGCGTGGCAGGTACTGTTCAATCTGCTCTTCGTTTACAGTAACATTGTGTACTTTGTGAACGATAGAGAACAATTGTTTTTCGCAAACGTCAAAACCTGTTGGGATTTCAGCTTTTACAAACTTTTTACCAATAACACGCTCAATCTGGCGAATTTTACCTAATTCTTTAGCATTTACGATAGAGATTGATACACCTGTTTTACCTGCACGGGCTGTACGGCCACTACGGTGAGTGTAATTTTCAATTTCATCAGGTAATGAATAGTTAATAACGTGTGTTACGTCGTTAACGTCGATACCACGTGCTGCAACGTCAGTAGCAATTAATAATTGCAGGCTGCGCTCACGGTAGCGTTTCATTACTTTATCACGTTGTTGCTGTGAAAGGTCACCGTGCAATGAATCGGCATTGTAGCCGTCTTTGATAAGTGATTCAGCAATTTCCTGAGTTTCAATTTTGGTACGGCAAAATACGATACCGAAAATATCAGGGTTAAAGTCAACAATACGTTTAAATGCGGCATACTTGTCACGTGCACGTACTATATAGTACTCATGCTCGATATTGGCATTACCTGTGTTTTTTGCACCCATGGTAAGCTCGAAGGGATCGGTCATGTATTTTTTCGCGATCCGCCTAACTTCGGCGGGCATGGTGGCCGAGAATAGCCAGGTTTTTTTCTCTTCGGGTGTGGTAGATAAGATACTATCAATGTCTTCCTGAAAGCCCATGTTGAGCATTTCGTCAGCCTCATCCAATACTACATACTTCACAGCCGAAAAGTCGATGGCCTTACGGTTTATGATATCAAGCATACGACCAGGTGTAGCTACTACGATCTGCACGCCGCGTTTGATCTGGCGTAACTGATCCATAATGCTTGCACCACCATAAACTGCAACAACGTGTACGTTGTTCATTTTTTTGGCGTAATTCTTAATGTCGTTCGCGATCTGTAAACAAAGTTCGCGCGTTGGGCATAAAACAAGTGCCTGTGGATGATTTTCTTCGAAATCAAGCAGTTCCAACAATGGTAGGCCAAAGGCAGCAGTTTTTCCGGTCCCGGTTTGGGCTAATCCGACAAAATCGTTGCTGCCTGTTAACAATACCGGGATTGACTGCTCCTGGATTGGTGTAGGATTCTCAAATCCTAACTCAGAGATGGCATTAACAATATCATGACGGATTCCCAGTTCAATAAATGGGTTGTTCATGAATTTAAATAACGAATTTGACAACATCGTCAAATCGGGCGCAAAGATAGCGTTAATGTTTTACAATTCCAATAGGTAAGTTGAGGCGGGTTGAGATTTAGCTGTATTATTGTAAATAAACTACTAATTGACTGAAAAAAAACCAGTTAATTAACGATTTCATAATATGAATTGCTTTTTTAGCCAACTTTTAAGGTTCATTTCTTTAACAAGGAGGCCTTGGTTAACGTAGAAAACCCAAATTTTTCAATTGTTTTTTACATCCGGATCACCAAATGCAACTTAGTCTTTGGCCCTAAGTCATAAGTATAGAAACGAGAAAAGCCAGACTTGTAACTTCCGGCTTAGTACTATTGACTTAACAGTAATCTGGGCTTACCGCAATCTGTCAGCCGATTTTACCAGCTTCTCATCTTTTTTAATGCTTTTTTGCGCAAAAATGATGAATACTATGCTTAATGAAGTCAGGAACAAGCCAATGCCCATAGTGTGTGTATCAAGTGTGATGCTGCCGGCTGCGCCTTTAACGGTTTGCGCCATCCAAAAGCTGTAACCTATAAGCACCAATATAGCGCTGTAGCAAAAAGCTATTTGCTGCTTGCGGTTTTTATACAGAAAAATGATAACCAGCGGCACAAGGGCAACAATAGCGGTTATGGCGGTGAGTGCCACAAATGTTTGAGTATGTTGCTGTACGCCGTTTACATCCTGGTAAATACCGGTAACCATAATGCTTGAAGGTTTATCGTTGATATAAACGTTGTGGGCAAGCGGAAAAAAGAAAAGGGCGAACAGCACAAGGCTGGCAAACAAAAGGTAAATGCTTTGGATGCGTTGAAGCATGATGTTTAATTATTATACGGGCAAATATAATTGTTTTGCTTGTAGAATGTAGCCGATTTGTTGCAGCCTTTAAATACTATGACCAAATTATGAACCCGTCATCATTGGCAGATTATTAACTTTGCTGTCGTGAACACCAATCAGCGTTATTTTATTGAACTGGCTTATAACGGCACCGCCTACCACGGTTGGCAGGTGCAGCAAAATGCGGTAAGCGTACAGGAGCTGCTAAACAAAGCATTAAGCACCATACTGCGCCAGCCTATAGAAACAACCGGCTGTGGCCGTACAGATACTGGAGTACACGCCAAGGAGTTCTTTGCGCATTTTGATGCCCCCCTATCCCCTGAAGGTGGAGTAAGCGTACTGGAAAGCACCCCCTTCAGGGGGCTGGGGGGGCTCAACGCCCTGCTCCCTTATGACATCGCCATAAAAAATGTTATTCCCGTTCATGCCGATGCGCATGCCCGGTTTGATGCTACAGCGCGTTCGTACCAATATCATATCCATTTTAATAAAGATCCTTTTTTACAGGGAGCTTCCTGGCAGTTGCGGGATGTGCCAAATCTTGATCTGATGAACCAGGCGGCGGCTATCATGATGGACTATATTGATTTTAGCTGTTTCAGTAAATCAAATACCCAGGTAAAAACCAATAACTGTAAAATTACCTGTGCCGAATGGGTAAAGACTGATAATGGTATTGCTTTCCATATTACTGCCGACAGGTTTTTGCGTAACATGGTACGTGCTATTGTAGGTACGTTAATGATGATTGGCCGGGAAGAGCTGAAGCCGGAAGGTATCCGTGAAATTATTGAAAGTAAAAACCGCTCAAACGCTGGTACAAGCGTACCTGCTTGCGGACTGTATTTGACGGAGGTTAAATATCCGTATCCCCTAACCCCCTGAAGGGTGGAACTATAGTGGAGAGTGGGTGAGATTGGATGATATATAATTATACTTTAACTTTGAAATAGTGGCTAAAGAGAAAAAAGATACTAAACAGGAAACTTCAACATCAACGAATGGCGAAGCAACCAAACAAGCTGCATCTCCGCCAGCTGGCGGAGGCGGGGGGGGCGTAACCGGAAAGGCTCTCGACTGGAAGCTGCTTGGTAGGGTAATGCATTACGTTAAGCCCTACAACAAAACATTTGTTATAGCTACTTTCCTCACCATTTTCATCGCTGCCAATGCTTTGCTGCAGCCTATCCTGATTCAGCGTACGCTTGATGTTAACATTTTGAATGATGATTATAACGGGCTGGTTTTTATGGTTGAACTCATGATAACCCAGCTTATTATACAAACCATTGCACAGTATTACCAAACCTATTCAACCAACGCGCTTGGTCAATATGTTATCCGTGATTTAAGGATCGATATTTTTAATCACATAACCAGCTTAAGATTGAAATATTTCGACCGCACGCCCATCGGTATGCTAATCACGCGTACGGTATCCGATTTGGAAACTATCGCTGATATTTTTTCGGAGGGATTGATCTCTATTATGGGCGATATGCTGTTGGTAGTTGCCGTGATAGGTTATATGCTTTGGCAGGACTGGAAACTGGCTTTGATTACCCTTATCCCGATGCCCTTCCTATTTGCTTCAACATATGTTTTTAAGGAGGCTATCAAATCATCGTTCCAGGAGGTGCGTACCCAGGTGGCCAGGCTTAATACCTTTTTGGCAGAGCATATTTCGGGTATCAGTGTGATCCAGATCTTCGCCCGTGAAGACCAGGAAATGCGCAAGTTTAAAGCTGTGAACGAAAAGTACCGCGACGCCAATATCCGCTCAAATTGGTATTATTCTATCTTTTTTCCGGTGGTGGAAATTTTGTTTGCCATATGCATGGGCTTACTGGTTTGGTATGGTTGTAAACGGATGCTGTCTGATAGTCAAATGCTAACAATCTCCGCATCAGGTAAAGGAATTACTCCCGGTTTGATCACCAGTTTTATTGTATTGTTGAATATGTTGTTCAGGCCAATAAGGCAGTTGGCCGATAAGTTTAATACCCTGCAAATGGGTATGGTTGGGGCCGACAGGATATTCAAAGTACTGGATACCGACGAGGTTGCCGAAAATAACGGTAAGCTTCACACCGGCAGGCTTCAAGGAGATATCAGCTTTGATAAAGTATGGTTTGCTTATAACGATGAAAACTGGGTATTAAAAAACATCAGCTTCCACATCAAGCCCGGCGAAACACTGGCTTTGGTTGGAGCAACCGGTGCGGGTAAATCATCAACCATTAATATCCTGAACCGTTTTTATGAAATAGGCAAAGGCTGCGTTAAAGTTGATGGACATGATATTCATGATTATGACGTAAACTATCTGCGCTCACAGATAGCCACTGTGATACAGGATGTATTTTTATTTAGTGATACTATCGCTAATAACATCAGCCTGAATAACCCGGTCATCACCCGCGACGAAATTATAGCTGCAGCCAAAGATGTGGGGGCACACGATTTTATTGAGCGTTTACCCGGTGGCTATGATTATAATGTGATGGAGCGCGGCTCAACGCTTTCGGCCGGGCAGTCGCAACTAATTTCATTTATCCGTGCGCTGGTTTATAATCCGGCAATTTTGGTTTTGGATGAAGCAACTTCATCGGTTGATACTGAAACAGAGATCCTGATCCAGAATGCCATCAATAAATTAATGGAAGGCCGTACGGCTATAGTGATAGCGCACAGGTTATCCACCATTCAAAATGCCGACAGGATCATTGTACTTGACCACGGCGAAATCATGGAAATGGGTACCCATCAGGAATTACTTAAAATTGAGAACGGCCATTACCGGAAATTGTACGACCTGCAGTTTAACTCGGCGGGGATTGCGAGGTAAATAAACTATTAAATCATGTCATTGCGAGCGAAGCGTGGCAACCGCACAGAAGTAACGCGGCCCTGTAGAGTATGCGATTGCTTCGTTGTTCCTCCTCGCAATGACATATCAATAAGTTATCTCACTTCTTCGGTACACTCTTAACCGAATGAACCGGCTGCTCTTCTTTTTCATGCTTTTTGGCAATATCGCCTCCATGCGGGTTATCGGCATGATATTGTTTATCTTCTTTACGTACCTTACTTTTATGCCCATCGTCGGCTGGCCTGTGGGTCGGGGTATCAGATGGTGAAGGTTTATCTTTTTCGTTTGCTGGCTTTGTCATAATTTAATAACAACGGCAATGGTGCTTTGTTTAACTTCAGATTTAGATCAGAATTTGATGTTTAATTTGTCTGAACCAGGATTTGATGGGATTTATATGATTTAGCGGATTTTGTCTGAACCGGAATTTTTTGAATTAAGGAATTTGTCGAATGCAAAAACAAATTCTGTAATTTATATAATTCGTTTAATTCGAGTTCAGACAAATAATCAACGCAATCAGCGAAATCAAAAAAATCAACGGTAAGCTGTTAATAAATGTTAAATCTGTTTAGCTAATGAGTTATTAAACATATTTATAAGCAATAAACTTTTACCTTTAGGGTGGGTTTCTTATTTTCGCAGAAATATGATATTAAATTGAGGGGATAGTGGTCTCAAATCTCATGTCTGATATCTAACATCTAACAAAAGTAAATGGAAGAATTTGAAGCAAGCGCATCCTCTAAAAAGACCAAAACCATCTACATTTCAACTGTATTTGGTATTGCCATGGTGCTGTTAATGGTGGGGTTACTGGGTTTAATACTGGTATACGCTAAAAATATTTCGAGCTATGTTAAAGAAAACATCGTGCTTAATATTTTTGTTGATGATGCTGCTCATGAAAGCGATGTACTGCAACTTCAAAAGCAATTGGATGGCAACGTAATGGTGAAACAAACCCAATACGTGAGCAAAGAGCTTGCCGCCCGCAACCTGCAAAAGGATCTTGGCGAAGACTTTGTGAAGTTTTTAGGGTACAATCCGCTGTCGCAATCTGTTGATGTTTACCTTAAGGCCGAGTATGCCAATAACAAGGATATTGAAAAGTTTAAGGCCGAACTGCTTAAAAACCCGTTGATAAAAGAGGTTAAATATCAGCAATCACTTGTTGATCAGATGAACCAGAATGTGACTACCATCAGTTTGATCATTCTTACTTTTGCCGGTATTTTTGTGGTGCTTTCGGTAGCGTTGATTAACAATACTATCAGGCTTGCTATTTATTCGCAGCGTTTCCTGATCAAATCAATGCAGCTGGTTGGGGCAACCAAAGGATTTATCCGCAAACCGTTTTTATTATATGGTATCTGGCATGGTTTACTGGGCGGTTTAATCGCCATTATCCTGTTGATAGGTACTTTATATGTTGCTTACGATAATGTACCCGACCTGGTGTTTTTACAAAACTACACTGAGTTTGGTATTGTATTTTTAGGTGTTGTTGGCCTGGGGATTTTTATATCAGGCTTTAGTACTTTTTTAGCAGTTAACAAGTTTTTACGTTTAAAAATATACGATCTGTACAGATAAGGTTAAAGACGAAAGGATAAAACTGAAAGGCTTGATCTGAGCTTTAAATCACTAATTCACTAAATCAATAATTCAGTCATTAAAAAGATATATGGCACAAAAATTTAAACCAGCTGCTTCTGTAAAAACAACTGCCGCAGCTTCGCCGGCATCTGCGGGTACTGCAAAAGCTACAGCGCCAGCACAACCGGTACAATTTATATTTGATAAAAGCAATTACCGTATGCTGATCATCAGCGTGGCAGTTGTGGCTTTAGGTTTTGTGCTGATGTCAGGCACTACCGATATTTACAGCACCACCAAAATAGTTATTGCCCCAATAGTAGTTTTAGGTGGCTTTGCTTTAGGTTTCTTCGCTATTCTTAAAAAACCTTCGGCTAATTAATAATTAGGCTGATTTTTACAGCAGGTTTGTCTTAATTAAAGCATGCCTGCTGTAAATAACATATACCTCTACCTCAACCCCTTAAAACCCCAATGAATTTAATCCATGTTATTATCCTTGCAATAATTGAAGGGATAACTGAATTTTTGCCTGTTTCGTCGACAGGGCACATGATCATTGCCTCATCGGTAATGGGCATAGCTACCGATCCTTTTGTTAAACTATTTACCATTGCCATACAACTGGGCGCTATTTTATCTGTAGTGATCTTGTATTGGAAAAGGTTTTTACAATCTGTTAATTTTTACCTGAAACTATTTATTGCCTTTATACCTGCTGCCATATTTGGTGTGCTGTTCAGCAAAAAGATAGATGCCCTGCTTGAAAGCGTTTATGTAGTAGGGGTTACCCTTTTTGTGGGAGGTATCATTTTACTGTTTGTTGATAAGTGGTTCAATAAACCTGTAGTTAAAGAAGAGAAGGATATCAGCAATTTAACTGCTTTTAAAATTGGATTTTTTCAATGTTTGGCCATGATTCCTGGCACTTCACGTTCGGCTGCCACGATTGTTGGTGGTATGACCCAAAAGCTGAGCCGTACCGCAGCAGCCGAGTTTTCATTCTTTTTGGCTGTGCCTACGATGTTTGCTGCAACTGCTAAAAAGCTTTATGACTTTCATAAAGAAGGCCACATATTTACTGGTGAAGAAATCAAGTTATTGGCAATAGGCAACGTTATAGCATTTATTGTTGCCATGCTTGCCATAAAAACATTTATAACCTTTTTGGAGCGTAAAGGCTTTAAAATATTCGGTTGGTACCGTATTGTTGTTGGTGCTATAATTATCGGCTTAATGCTGAGCGGTCATCAGTTGCAAAATATTTAACGGGATATTTTCTTTTAGATCGGATATCTGCAAGTGTTTTAAATATTTGCGGATATCCGATTTGTTTTTTACTGCAGTTTTCCTTCCTTCCGCCATCAAGCCGAAAATCGTACCTTTGCGAAAAAATCGGATAAATTGATCCGGTTAAATCAAAGATTTGAAGAATACATACACTAAAATAGAGGAATTTGCTGAAGGGCAGCTTTTACTGGTAAATAAGCCCTATCAATGGACAAGCTTTGATGTGGTTGGCAAACTCCGCAATTCGTTTAAGCCATTAAAATTAAAAGTTGGTCATGCGGGTACGCTTGATCCGCTGGCTACAGGCTTGCTGATTATCTGTACCGGTAAAATGACCAAGCAGATAGATACTTTCCAGGCCGAAGAAAAGGAATACACCGGTACCATGGTATTGGGCGCAACCACGCCTTCGTACGATATGGAAACCGAGCCTGATAAAAGTTTCGACATTAGCCAACTCACCGAAGATGTGCTCCGTAATAACTGCGGACAGTTTATTGGCGATATACAACAGTATCCCCCTGCGCACTCGGCCATCAAAGTTGATGGTGAGCGATTGTACGAAAAGGCCCGCAGAGGTGAAGATGTGGAACTAAAGCTGCGTAATGTAACCATAATGGAATTTGAGTTAACCCGCATTGAACTGCCCGAAGTTGATTTCAGGGTAGTGTGCAGCAAGGGTACTTATATCCGCTCGCTGGTAAATGATTTTGGCGCTGCGTTGAATAATGGGGCATATCTATCGAAATTGAGGCGCACACGCAGCGGAAACTTCAAGATTGAAGATGCCTGGGAGGTGATGGAGCTGGTGAATACCGTCAGGGAGTTAAAAGTATCAGATGTGCAAACTGCACGGTAAAAGAAATTTACAAAGCGCAAACACTCCGGTTGTTAATCCCATCAACTAAAAATTAACTTTGTGTTTTACTCATATCATTAATGAGGGTTTATCATAACATTGACGAATTTACAGCGGTAAACAATGCAGTAGTCACCATCGGTACATTTGATGGGGTACACATAGGGCACCGTAAAATTATATCAGGTATAAAAGAACTGGCCGAAAGTACAGGGGGCGAAACAGTGATCCTTACCTTCTTCCCGCATCCGCGCATGATCCTGCACCCGGAAGATGAAAGCCTTAAACTGATAACCACTATAGCCGAAAAGGCTGAGCTTATGGACAGGCTCGGTGTTGATCATTTGATTATAACACCTTTTTCGAGGGATTTCTCTAACCAATCGGCCGAAAGTTATATCCGCGATGTGCTGGTAAATAAAATCGGCACAAAGAAAATAGTGGTAGGCTATGATCACCGTTTTGGCAAAGACAGGCAGGGAGGCTTTGATGATTTGCAGCGCCTTGGCCCGGTTTATGGTTTTGATGTAGTAGAGATCCCGGAACAGGACATTAATGAGGTGGCTATCAGTTCAACCCGAATTAGGAATGCTTTATTAAATGGCGATATTGATTTGGCGAACACCTTTTTAGGTTATCCATTCTTTATCACCGGAAAGGTTGTGCGCGGAGACCAGATTGGTCGTCAAATTGGTTATCCTACGGCCAATATTGTTGTGGAGGAAAAATATAAGCTAATTCCCGGCGACGGCATTTTTGCAGTAACGGTTATCATTGCAGATCAGAGATATAAGGGAATGGCTTACATCGGCAGCCGTCCAACGGTTAATGGCCTTACCCGTAACATTGAAGTAAATATCTTTGATTTTAACGAGGAGATTTACAATCAGACTATCCGCATGGAATTTCACCACTACATTCGCGGCGACGTTAAGTTTTCATCGCTTGATGAGTTGAAAGTGCAGCTGGCGCAGGATAAGGTGGATGTGCTGAAAGTCATGAATTGAACCATGATTTGCTTGATTTGAGGATTACCTTGAGTATAGTATCGATCGTATCAGGCAATCCTCAAATCAGGCAAATCATGGTTTTAGTGTTTAAAGAACGACAAATAAATTTGCTTTACAACATGATATGTTGCGAAGGCAAAAAATAGTATAGCTATGCTGGTATTAATAAGCTTGTTGCTTAACGCGAATCTTTCCTGGATGTATTTGGCAAATTTGGCATAAATAAACAAGCATAAAAAAGCGCCCGCTGCTGAGCCTAAGCTAAAAATAACCAATGCTACGCGACCGTCGAGGATCCATTCGTGCGTGATGAGGTAGGTGCCGGTAACCATCCAGAAGGGTACCTGCATAGGGTTTAAGAATCCTAATAAAATACCATATTTAATGCTGGCATGCTCAGAGTAATTAGCTTTTGGTGGGGCGTTGCGATGAATCCAGGTGATATAACCCATTACGCCAAACAAAACGACCATGATCCAGTCGATGATGGTACCGAGTTTCAACTGTCCCGAAAGCCAGCGGGCGGCATGCATAATAAAATAAGTAAAGAAAAATTCAACTGCCGAAAATGCGGTTATAAAACGTACGGCTTCTTTAATGCCACGGTTTATAGTGATCTGTACTAAAGTTAGGTTTATGTTGCCGGGTGGTATATAGCCTATGAAATTAGCTATAAGCCCGATGAAAAAAGTCAAAAATATCATCGCAGCAAAGATAGGTTGTTAATTGAAGTTGGCAAATGGGCAGATGTGCAAATTTCAGATGTGCAAGTGTGCAGATGATTTCAATCGAGGTATAATGATTTTCATCTCAATTCAACAATCCGCACATCTGGAATCTGCACATTTGAAATCTGTACATCTTAGCATAATTTGCACATCTGCACATCTGAAATTTGCACATCTATAATTCTTACATTTGCAAACTTTAACTTGTTAACATGCCAACTGAAAAAATAGTTTCATTACTGCCGGCCGCTACCGAAATAATTTGTGCTTTAGGATTAGAGAAAAACCTGGTAGGCCGCTCGCACGAGTGCGATTTTCCGGAGTCGGTAAAACAATTGCCGGTATGCACCGAGGCTAATTTTCCTGATGGCATGAGCAGTGCTGATATCGACGTAAAGGTAAAAGAGATTCTTGCCGATGCTCTTTCGGTTTATACTGTAAAACGAGAGCAAATTAAAGCCCTTTCACCAGATGTAGTGGTAACGCAGGCCCAGTGCGAGGTTTGTGCCGTATCATTAAAAGATGTTGAAGAAGCACTGGAAAACTATCTTGACAAACAGGCACAAATTATATCATTACAACCCAATAGTCTTGATGATATTTTTAATGATATCGCCAATGTTGCCAACGCACTAAATATACCGCAAACAGGAGCCGAATTAATTGAAAACCTGCAGGAACGTGTTGACATCATTAAACACAAGCTGAAATTCATAGATAACAAGCCTACCGTGGCTTGCATTGAATGGCTTGAACCTTTGATGATATCAGGCAATTGGGTTCCAGGGCTGGTAAACATTGCCGGCGGAACACCAGTATTAGCGCAGGATGGAAAGCATTCGCCATACGTAATCTGGGATGATATTCTTCAACAAGACCCTGAAATTATTGTGGTAATGCCTTGCGGCTTCAGCATTGAGCGTACTATGCGCGAGATCAACTTATTGTTGGATCGCCCAGGCTTTGCATCGCTCAAAGCTGTGAAAAACGACAGGTTTTATATCGCCGACGGCAACCAATACTTTAACCGTCCCGGTCCCCGTATTGTTGATTCCATCGAGATCCTGGCCGAAATCATTCGCCCTAAACAATTCATTTTTGGGTATGAAGGAGAAGGCTGGATCAAGTTCTCGGTGTAATAACAAATACTGCCGCAGGTTTAGCGATAGCGTAACCTGTGGTGCACTATCGGTTAAGCTTCCAGCTTAACTGAATAGCCTGGTTAATGGGTTGAAGCTGGAAGCTTCAACAATGCCAGTCACGGGTTACGCTTTCGCTAAACTCGCGACAGATAAGCAATTATAACATCTCTACTGCTAAAATTACTTATTAAAATAATTTAAAAAGTAATATATTTACTTTCTGCTATCTCACAGACACAGGATCAATTATGAACAAAATTTTTATGATGATGGTTATCGCCGCGGTTTTTGTTTGCAGCGGTTTTAAATCTAACGACAATCAGAAGCCGAACATTGCCGAGTTGCACCTCAACTGGCAGGTGATGGACAATAACTATCAGAATAAGAATCAAGCACTCACCGCACTGGTAATTACCAATAAAAGCCATGAAACTTTACCGGCAGGGGGATGGAAGATTTATTTTAACTCTGGTCGTGGTTTTACAAAGGCGGCAGTAAGCAATAACGCTTTAATTGAACAGGTGAACGGCGATATGTACAGCATAACGCCAACTTCAGGTTTTAAGGACCTGAAACCCGGGGGAAGTGCCCGTATTGAATTTGTTTGCGATGATCCTGTTGTAAACATTACCGATGCGCCTGAAGGCCCTTACCTGGTTTGGGATAATGCTCCCGAAAAAGGCTATTCTTTCGGCTCATATGATATTACGCCATATAAACCAACTTACCAGGGGTTGATAACTCCTGAAATTGTTTACGACAGAAATAAAACTGTTGCTGATATCCCGGCCGATCAATTGATGAAAGTTTTTCCTACACCGGTAAGTTATACTGCGGGTAATGGGAGCTTCTCGTTTTCGCGTAAAACAGATATTGTGGCTAACGATCTGCGCTTTAGCAAAGAGGCTTTGATTTTAAGTAATTATATCACTGCCATCTTCGGCAAAAAGGAAGCGGGCAAGGCTTCGGCTAATATGATCTCATTTGAATATAAAGCCGGTTTGGGCGATGAAGCATACGAATTAAGTGTAAAGCCGGGCGCTGTTGTTATCCGCGCATCAACCAGTACGGGGATATATTATGGCATCCAGTCATTCAAAAGCATGATCCCGGCTGCTGCCCTGGCTAAAACGCCATCGTCGGTACAAATACCCTGTATTGAGGTTACTGATGCGCCACGTTTTCCTTATCGGGCGGTAATGCTTGATGTTGCCCGCAACTTTCAGTCAAAACAGCAGGTATTAAAACTGCTTGAGGCCATGAGCCTGTATAAGTTGAATACCCTGCACCTGCACTTAACAGATGACGAGGGATGGAGAATAGAGATTCCGTCGTTACCCGAGCTTACTGCTGTTGCTTCCAAACGTGGCCATACATTGGATAGCAAACATCATCTGCCGCCATCACATGGTTCTGGTCCGGATGTTAACAATCCTTTCGGTACAGGCTATTTTACCAAAGCTGAATATATCGAAATCCTGAAATACGCTAATGATCGCCATATCACCGTTGTTCCTGAAATTGAAACGCCAGGACATGCCCGCGGAGCTATTAAAGCGATGAACGCCCGCTACGACCGGCTGATGGCTGAAGGTAAAAAGGCCGAAGCCGAAAAATATCTGCTGTATGATCCCAATGATAAATCTGAATATCGCTCTGTACAATACTGGAATGATAATGTGATCGATGTATCGCTGCCGTCAACCTATAACTTTGTGGAGACTGTTGTAAACGATTTGATCAGTACTTACAAAGAAGCGGGCGCACCACTGCCAACAATTCATTTCGGCGGAGATGAAGTGCCAGCTAACGTATGGGAAAAATCACCGGCTTATGCGGCGCTTAAGGCCACTCATCCCGAAATACAAAGCACTAATGATCTGTGGTATTATTTTTACGGTCGTATTAATGATATTCTTAAAGCTAAAGGTATCCGTCTTTCTGGCTGGGAAGAAATGGCGCTTCGTAAAACTACGTTGGATGGTCAGCCGGCTTATGTTCCTAACCCTGATTTTACAAAGGAACACTTACAGGTTGATGTTTGGAACAACGTTTTAGGTGCGGGACAGGAAGATTTAGCTTATCGCTTAGCCAATGGAGGTTATAAGGTTGTATTAACCTGTGTTACCAATCTGTATTTTGATATGGCTAATTACAAATCATTTGATGAGCCGGGGTATTACTGGGGGGCGTTTTTGGGTATAGATAAATTCTTCTCGTTTATCCCGTACGACTATTTTAAAAATGCTGATGTTGATAAACAAGGCAATCCGATAAACAGGAATATTTTTATTGGTAAGCAACGCCTTACCGATTATGGCAAAAGCAACATAGTAGGCTTGCAGGGGGCCTTATGGGCGGAAACGGTTAAAGGGCCCGAAAGAATGGATTACATGATTTTTCCAAGACTGCTTGGCCTGGCCGAACGTGCCTGGGCTGCGGACCCTGCATGGGCTACCGAAAAAGACCCTGCAAAAAGTAAGGAAGAATACCAGGCTGCCTGGTCAAATTTCCTGAATGTGTTAGGTAAACGTGAATTGCCCCGCCTGTCTTATTACAATGGTGGTTATGATTACCGTGTACCCAAGCCGGGGATCAGCCTGCAGGATGGTAAATACCTGAGCAATGTAGAATTTCCTGGTTTAACTATCCGGTATACAACCAATGGTAAAGACCCTGATGCCGGCAGTAAGGTTTATACTGGCCCGGTTAACTATAATGGTGGCGTTATCAAATTCCGCGCTTTTGATCCTAAAGGCAGGGGAAGTAACGTGGCTGAGGGTGGAAGTAATAATCTGAATCCGTAAATCCAGTTTGCAGTTTTAAGTTTGCAGTTTGCAAGCCTGAAAGAGCCCTGTGTTTTGCCACGCAAGATACAGGGCTCTTTTAAGTTAATTGCAGGTTCATGCGTCCACGCTTCCGTAATACCTCTTTTTATAAAAGTAAGCGTGGACGCTTACCTTTATTTGAGTCCAAGCGTAGACGCTTGAACTTGCGTTTATTAATACATAAAATTCATCCCAACCGAGTAATTCCTCAACGGTGCGGCATTATAATAACGATTACCCACCGCATTCAAATCATTCCCGAGGCTGTATTTCTGGTTCAGCAAGTTATCTGCGGCAGCAAATATTTCAAAGCGTGTTTTGCGACCTATGATTGGTTGGTAGCTGACCCTTGCCTGCAGCAAGTTGTATTTTGGAGCATATACTGTGTTGGCATCATTGAGCGGAATTTTTGATGTAAAGGTATGTTGAACAAACAAGGCCAGGCTTTCGGGAAACCTGATCTGTACGCTACTTACAAATACATTTTTAGGTACGCCGGTTAGCCTGTTACCCGAATAATTTGCATTGGTAACAACATAATCCCTGAACCTGAAGTGGCTGTACGTGAATGATTCATTGAACTGTACTCCCCGGATAAAACCATATTTACCTGGGCGGATAATCCAATAATACAGCGAAGCCTCGGTACCTAACTGATTGGTACCGCCGGCATTGATATAATGCTCGGTTTCATCAGCATTAAGGCGGCGTACTATAGCGTTGTTTAAGCGGTAATAATAAACCGATGCATCCAGCATAAAAGTTTCATCGCTATTACGCAGGCGGAAGCCGGTTTCGTAGTTCCAGCCATATTGGGCTTGGAGGCTTGTATTGACAATGTTGTCTGTTGGTCGTACCTCGGCAGTGGTAGGGCTTGAATAGCCGCGACTTACGCTCGCGCGCCACGCCAATGCATTAATGATCTGGTATGACAGGGCCAGTCTTGGCATTAGCTGAGCACTGAAGTTGCGATTAGTGAAATTGTTTTGATTAAGCGGATACAGGTTTTTAAAATCATATCCATAGTCATTTAAGCTTACCGCGGCTTCAACGTGCAGGCGTTTATAGACATCGGCGGCATAACGCAGAAACACGAAGTGTTGATTGGTATGGATATCATCAATGGTTTGAGTGGTATCTTTTACTCCTTTTTTATTACCGTAATTGGCAATGTGCGAGTTGGTTTGCTGCCATTCAAAACCAAGGTCAACTTTCCAGTCCAGGCTTGGTTTTTTATCGCCGGTTAGCTCAAAATAAGTGCGGAAGCCGTAGGTGTTTTCACTGCGTTGTTCATAATTGGTGATGAACGGATTGGCAAAGTCAACGTGGTTGCCAAAAACGGCCAATACGTTACGGATATGGTCGTTAAAATGATATTCATTGGTTAAGCCGCCCAGATACATTTTGGTGGTGATGCCTATGCGTTGTTGAATAGCTCCCGGCAAAGTTGGGGTAGGCTGGCGAGCTAACGTTGGGGCGGTATTGTATTGGGCAAGCGTTAAACCCCCGGGTGTTTGATAGGCGAGGTCAGAATAAATGCCCAATGCTTTCAAAGTGTTTTTGCCGCTGTAGTTCCAGCTATCGGCCAGTTGCAGGTAGTTACGATGCGTATCGCTGTTTTGCCGGTAGCCATGATAGGTTTGAAAGCTTTGATTGATGTTGAGCAGGTAATTGGTAGTTTTTAATTGTACAGCTGCCTTTTCATGAAACAGGCCATATGAGCCGTCGTTTACGCCTGCCGAAATATAAGTGCTGTCGTTATACCGGTTAAGTGGACTGAGGATTACCACCCCGCCGGAGTTGGCCCCAAATAAACTGCCATCCGGCCCTTTTAATATTTCAACCTTTTGTATCGAAGCAATATCAATGGCGTTTAAATAGCTGTTGCCACCGGCATCGGTAAGCGGAATATCGTCAAAATAGATCTTCACATCCCTTACACCAAAAGGCGAGCGTAACAAACTGCCCCTTATAGACAAACGGTAACTCCCCGGCGAGCGCTCTTCGGTACGTACACCCGGAACGGTATTTAAAGCGTTTACAAATGAATTATCGGGCTGGATCCTGAGCTGGGCCGCGCCAAGTACACTTACCGACGCTGGTACGCTTATTACAGGCTGATCGCTCAGGTAACCTTTGATGATCACCGGCTTAAGCTCGGTGGTGTCTCTTTTAGGTTTGATTTTATTTTGTGCGTGGGTTGTTATTGCTGCTGCCAGCGCTAAAGTTAGGAGAGTAAACGGTTTTAACATAGGTTGATGTTCAGGGACGTTTTCAAAAATAGGTGTTTATAGCCGAAAATGTGTATCGCAGGTTTGTAAATATATTGACATAACGTGGTGCTGGATGCCTCATCATGCTTAACAAAATCAAACATAAAAGCCCTGGCAAAATTGATATTACCAGGGCTTTTATGAACAATGAGTTAAATAATATAATTAGATCTTTCCGAAGAGTTCGGCAAGCTTGTTTTGCAGGTCTTCGCCTCTCAGGTTTTTACCAATGATCTTTCCGTTAGGATCTAACAAAAAGTTTTGAGGGATGCCGCGCACGGCATATAGGTCAGCAGCTTTACTGTCCCAGAATTTAAGGTCGGATACATGGTTCCAGGTAAGGCCGTCTTTGTGGATAGCTGCCAGCCATTTATCTTTCGCATTCGGCCTGTCGAGCGATACACCAAGTATGGTGAAATTTTTACCTTTATAAGCGTTGTAAGCTTTTACCACGTTAGGGTTTTCACGACGGCAAGGGCCGCACCATGATGCCCAGAAATCTACCAATACATATTTACCGCGGAATGATGAAAGGCTAACCATTTTACCGGCAGTATCAGCCTCGGCAAATTCAGGAGCGGTTGCGCCTAATGCCACGGCTTTTAATTTAGGTAAACGTTCGGCAAATTTCTTGCCCGCTTCAGTTGCTTTAATAGCAGGGGTAAAGTTGTTGAACAGGGGGGCGATGTCCACGTAATCGGCACTGTAGGCAAATGACTCAAGCGCGTTAAGGCTCACATATGAATCGGGATTTTCCTGGATAAACTTTTTATTGACCTGTGCATCCTGATCGTCGATCTTTTTTTCTTCGGCGTTCAGTTCGGCCAGCTGTTCAGGCGCAGCGGTTTTACGTTTTGCCGAAAGTGCTTCGTATGCGTCGTTAATAGGTTTTTCGGCCAGATTATATTTTTCGTTGTCGTTATTGGTTTTGGTGCCTTCTATTTTGGCATCGGCAATTTTATCAGTTGCGCTTACATTGATGATACCCGGTTCCAGGTAAATTGAACGGTAATCTTCTGAGCTATGCAGGCCGGTGCCTTTGGGATTAAACAAGATATAACCGCTTACAGGTGTTGCACCTGTTTTACCGGTAAATTTGAAGCTTCCGCTGCTCAGTACTGCCGAATCAACAATTGTTTTACCATCTTTACGGTATTCTACATACACCTTTGCCGGTGCGTTATACTCACCAATTTTACCTTGCACGGTATATTGAGAGTCTTGTGCAAAAGCTAAAGCAGGCAGGCTCGCAATTGCAGTTAATGCTATTGTTTTGATTGAGGTCAAGTTCATATCGCAATATAATAAAATTAGCCGGCTATAAAATAACCGGCTAATTCAATGGTGAATTTGACATAGTAATGAATATAGCCTCAAACGGGCTACCTCTCCCAATCAATTATATTTTCCGAACAATTGCTCGAGCTTAGCATCAAGGTCTTCGCCACGCAGGTTTTTTGCAATGATTTTTCCCTGCGGATCGATCAGGTAGTTTTGAGGGATAGATGTTACTGAGTATAGCGCCGCTGCCTGGTTGTTCCAGAATTTAAGATCAGATAACTGAGTCCACTCAAGGCCATCACTTTTGATAGCAGCCAGCCATGCCGATTTACCGTCAGGCCTATCCAATGAAACCCCAACTACAGTGAAATTCTTGTTTTTAAACCTTGCATAGTTGCGCACCACGTTAGGGTTTTCCTGACGGCAAGGGCCGCACCATGAAGCCCAGAAATCAAGCAGCACATATTTGCCCCTGAATGATGATAGCTTTACCGGATTGCCGTTAACATCGTTTTGTATAAAATCCGGTGCTTCAGAACCAATGGCGGTTACTTTCAATGCTGCAAGCTGCGCCTTCATCATTTTACCGGCCTCGGTATCTCTGATATTTTGAGATAAAGAATTGTATAATGGCTCAACTTCGCTAACATCGGGGGCCGGGCCGCTTACCGAGGTTAGTGCAAGTAAACTTAGGTAGCTATTAGGGTTAGCCGAAATAAAGCTTTTCAAAGTTGTTTTCTGCTCTGTTTGCAGGGCTTTATACCGTGCCTGCATAGCGCTTCTGAATGCAGTGGATTTTTGTTGTTCAGGCGTTGCTGCTTTGGCTTCGGCCATCAGTTTTTCTCCTTTTTGGTTGATGGCTTTTAACTGAGCCTGAAGTTTTACGTTATCAGCATTAAGTTGCGATCCGGTGATCTGTGCTTTATCGATAGAATCTTTACTGGTTATGGTGATAGTGCCTTTCTCCAGGAAAAAATCCAGATCGTCGGCGGTTTTTGAAATCAGGCTGCCATTATCTGCATACTTATAATTGCCGTCGATAAACTTTTCGAGCGGTAAGCCTTTATAATTAACAGCAATTGTAGCGTTAACAGGGTTGATAATAGTACCGGTAAATGAAAATGCTCCGTTGACCACATTGGCCGAATCGGTAACATTATTTGCCCCTAACTGGTATGATAAATATACTTTGGCAGGTGTGGTAACATTACCTAATTTACCGTTAACAACAAAAGTATCTGTAGACTGTGCAAGTGCCGTTACCGGGAGCATTGCTGCTATATAAAAAAATAATTTCTTCATTAAAATATATAAAAACTCTACGCTGCTAACGTTGGAGTATGAGTTAAAATTGTGAATATCAGTTTAATTTTTGATAAGTGCGCCACCAAAGATCCGGTAATTCGCCGGATGTTGCCGTTTTATAATCGGCGTAACTGCAGGGTACTAAATGGAAACGCTCGTTAGGTGAACCTGCTGAAGGATAGGGGACCTGCATCCACCAGCGGTCGGATTTTTTACTTTTTACAAATACCACTTCCTGATCTTCATGGGTTAAGCTGGTTTTATAAATAAGGTATTGTGATTTAGGATTAAGCGGAAAATCGCGTTTACGGTTATAAAAACCGTCAATAAAATACCAGATCATTTGCGCCAGCTGCCAGGCGGTTTGTCCGTTACTGTCATAAGCAGGGTTAAATTCGTAAAAGCCTATTGAGGTAAGTTTATCATTAAAACCGGCATAACGGCAAAGCTGGCAGGCTTCTTCTCCATAAAAACCATTTGGTGTGGCGTTGGCATTACCCATTGCATCGGCAGCACGGATAGCGCCGATATCAAAACTTACCATACTGGCATTGCGGATGGCCGGCTCGGTAACAGCAACATTGCCGCTCAGTTCGCCTAAGCGGTGTACATCAAAATAAAGCTTATCCATGACCCGCAGGCTGTCCTGGCTTACAAAATAGGTTTGATAGCCAAGGTTGCTGAAATTGAATAGATAATTGGGATCATGCAGGAATATTTTGTTGAGATAGGAGCCGGAGGTAGTTTCGATACTACCATCGTGATTGTCTTCATCCAGGTCAAAATGCGAATCGATCACTACCAGGTCAACCTTTTGTTCAAGCTCTTCATAGCCCAGGTACTGGGCATAAGTAAGATCCTGTCCGCCGCCTAAAATAATGGGGATGATGTCTTTTTTGATCAGCTCGCTTACTACGGTTTTAACAGCAAAGTAAGTGTCTGTTACCTTTTCGCCGGCGCGGATGTTGCCCAGATCCGCAATTTTTACAGAATAGCCACCTTCGTTTAGTTGGTATAACTTTTCGCGGATATAATCGGGGCCCAGTGAGCAGCCGGAGTTACCAACCGCATTACGATCATCCATAACACCGATAATAGCGATGTCCGTTTTCTCTTCCAGATCAGGGAAATCGACAGAATAATGCACAATTTTATCGCCAAGCTGGCTGGTATAGAAGCCCTTTTTAGGAGCTATCTTTTTAAGATCAATCGGCGTAAAAAAATCAGCTAATGACATAATTGTTTAATGTGCAGATTTCAGATGTGCAAATGTGATTATAAATGTGCGGATTTCAAATGTGCAGATGTGCAAATGATTTTAAGACATTTTAGGTTACATTTTATTGCCTTGTTAAGGACTTCACATCGAAGATGTGCGCATCAAAAATAATCTGCACATTTGCACATCTGAAATTTGCACACTAAATAATGATCTTAATAACAGGCGCAACTGGTTTTCTTGGGGCCGAACTGGCAAAACTTTTGGTAACCACTAACAGCCAACGGATCCGTTGTACCAAAAGAGCAAGTTCAGCTATTCCTAAATTGCTTTTGCCTTACCAGCAAAGCATAGAGTGGGTTGATGCCGATATGATGGATATTTTTGCACTGGCCGATGCGCTTGATGGCGTTACGCAGGTTTATCATTGCGCCGCATGGGTTTCATTGAAGCAGGCTGATAAAAAGCCGATGATCAACACCAATGTTACCGGGACTGCCAACCTGGTTAACCTTTGCAATGTGCGCGGTATAAGGATGGTTCATGTAAGCTCGGTAGCGGCAGTTGGAACCGCAAAACCCGGTGAGTTTATCACAGAAAATCATCACCTGGAGCAGTCGGCAGAAAATGATGGCTATGCCATATCTAAATTAGAGAGCGAGATGGAAGTTTGGCGGGGTATTGCAGAAGGTTTGGACGCCGTTATTGTTAACCCCTCGCTGATAATTGGCGCGAGTGCCGGTACCCAGGGCAGTGGCGCTTTGTTCAATACTGTGCGCAAGGGGCTTAAGTTTTATACCTCTGGCACCATTGGTTTTGTTGATGTAGAGGATGTTGCCAAATGCATGGTGGGCTTAATGAACAGCGATATCACTGCCGAGCGTTATATCATCAGCGCCGAAAATCGGGACTATAAAGGTATGGTTACCGAGATAGCAAAGGGGTTTGGGATTAAGCCGCCTGTTATTTATGCAAAGCCATGGATGATGGAACTGGCCTGGCGTGTGGCTGCCGTTGGCGCGGTCGTAACCGGAGGCGTGCCGGCTATAGATAAAACATCGGCCCAGACCGCCTCATTAACCCGTGAGTTTGATAACTCAAAAATTAAAAAAGCTATCGGCTTTGAGTTTAAGTCGATTAGTAGAACGATCGGGGAAATTTGTGAAGCTTTGAAATAATCAGGAATATTAACGGTTGACAGGAGGCTCCTACGGAGCCGGCTCTTCGGATATTTTTTCTATAAACACAATACTCATACGGAGTGTCAACATTGTCAAAACTCCGTAGGAGTATCGTGTTTGTAGTTAAATACAAAATCAAGCCAGACTCCGTAGGTGTCTCCTATTATTAAAGCGATTTCTCCGGTTTTGATAAAGAGTAACGCGATAGTTTTATTTAAACTACAATCTCCCTATACTTCCTCAGCAAATTTTTTGCACCTTTGCACCCAAGATGGAACAGTACTTTATTATTGATTTCGATAGTACCTTTACACAGGTTGAGGCCCTTGACGAACTGGCCCGGATCTCTCTCAAAAACCGCCCGGACCGCGAAGATATCTACAAGCAGATTGAAGATTTAACCAATGCCTCGATGGAAGGTAAGCTATCCTTTACCGAAAGTTTGGAGCGCAGGGTGAAATTACTTAACGCCAACCGCGATCATTTAAAGCAGCTGATCAGCCATCTTAAAAAGAAGGTTTCTACCTCATTTTCCCGTAATACTATCTTTTTTAAAAATCACCAGGACGAGGTTTTGATCGTATCCGGCGGGTTCAAAGAGTTTATTACGCCGGTAGTAACCGAATATCACATTAAAAAAGAAAACATCTACGCCAATACTTTCGTGTTTGACGAAGAGGGCAATATCATAGGCTATGACCGCGAAAACCCACTTTCGCAGGAAGGCGGTAAAGTGAAGCTGCTGAAAGAACTTCAATTACCGGGCGATATTTATGGTATTGGTGACGGGTATTCTGATTTCCAGTTAAAGGAATCGGGCATGATCAAAAAATTCTTCGCTTTTACTGAAAATATCGAACGCAAATCGGTAGCAGAAAAAGCCGACCATATTACCCCAAGCTTTGACGAATTTCTTTACCTGAATAAACTGCCGCGCGCTATCTCTTATCCTAAAAACCGGATTAAATGTTTGGTTGTAGGTAATGTTGATGAAGATGCGCTGGATCAGCTAAAAAAAGAAGGCTACAACATGCGTCACGGCGAAAGTGTTGAAGATAAATACCTTGAAGAGGCGGGCGTGCTGTTTTGCGACGAGGAGAATCAGCCAAGTGCCGAGCAGGTTCAAAACGCAGGCAGGCTAAAAGTAATTGGCGTTTTTGGGAAATGTAACCGAAAACTGGCCGATGCTGCTGCCGAAAATGGAATCATCATATTTGACGATCCAAGGCATAATCCGCACAGTAACGACTTTTTGCCAAAAAGGGTAATGGCTTTCATGAACGAAGGTAAAACACATACCAGTTGTAACTTTCCCGATCTGCAGCCGCCGCGTGTTAACAATGCCCACCGATTAATTCACATTCATAAAAACGTACCGGGTATCCTGGCTAAGATCAACGATGTATTTGCCCGCCATAACATTAACATTGTGGGTGAGTTTTTGGTTACCAATCCGCAGATAGGTTATGTAATTACCGATGTTAACACAGGTTATGATACCGAAGTACTGAACGAATTAAAGGCCATTGAACATACCATCAAGTTCAGGCTTTTATATTAATCTTTTGCTTCGATATAAGGCACAACCAGTACCGGAACAGGTGACTTGTTGACCACATGTTCAGCAACATTGCCTAAAAAAAACTTATCGATACCGGTGCGGCGATGAGTGCCTATCACTATCAGATCGGCATTAAATTCCTTACTGCATTCAATGATGGCTTCGGCAGTTGAGCCGTATTGGGTAAACTGAGCTATTTGCAGCCCTTCGCCCCATTCTTTTGCCGCCTGGTCAAGTAAGGTGGTTGATCGGTTGGTTTGCAATGTTTCCAGCTCTGAATCCGGGAGGTTCAGGTTAGTATCAAAAGGCATTCCGCCCATTAAACCACTCTGGGTATCGGTGGGCACTATGATCGGTTCAACTATATGTACCAAACCAACCTCGGCACCATAAGTATGAGCTATGTCAAAGCCATAGGCGGCTGCGTGGCGTGAAAACTCGCTTTCATCAATGCCGATGAGTATCTTCCTGATCTTCATAATAATATTATAAGGCTTGTATCCATATAACAACCTAATACGGATATGTTTTAGCGGTTTACTATTTTATTACCTTTGATGTATGCATTTCTCTCCCGAAATTGAAGACCGTTTAAACCGCCTGCAGGAAAAGTATGAAGCTATGGGCCAGGATATGAACTCATACCTTGATGGCTTGCTTTATGCCGATTTTTTAACCTATTGGGATTATATCCACCTGGATACCCTGCTTAGTTTACAAAATCCTAAGACCCCATTTCCCGACGAGGAAATTTTTATCATTTATCACCAGATCACTGAGCTGTATTTCAAACTTGCTCTGCATGAGTGCAAACAAATTGCAGAAGCCAGCCCGTTAACCCCTGAATTTTTTACGGCGAGGTTAAAAAGGATCAACAGGTACTTTGGTGCTTTAACCCACTCGTTCGAAATTATGGTTGATGGGATGGAGAAGGAACAGTTTCTGAAATTCAGGATGTCTTTATTACCGGCAAGTGGGTTTCAGTCGGGTCAGTACCGTATGATCGAGATCTATGCTACAGATTTTATAAACCTGGTAGCAAAAGATAAACGTGATGAATTGCAGCATGCAACTATTGAAGATCAATTTGAATACCTGTATTGGAAATTTGGCGCAACAGAACTATCTACAGGCAAAAAGACGTTAACACTTAAACAGTTCGAAAAAAAGTATTCAAAAACGTTTATTGAGCTTGGCAAGGCAGCTGTTACGCACAACTTTAATGAACTGGCCAAACAGTTTGAAGCATCTTCAGAATTGAGCCCTGAACTGCGTGCCGAATTACGTCAGCTGGATATTAATGTAAATGTAAACTGGCCACTGTCACATTATAAATCGGCAGTGCGATACCTTAACCGTGAACCGGAGGATATTAAGGCAACAGGAGGTACCAACTGGCAAAAGTACCTGCCGCCACGTTTTCAAAAAAGAATCTTTTATCCATGGGCATGGAGCGAAGAGGAAAAAGAGAACTGGGGCAAAGCCTGGGTTGATGATGTGCTGAGTGGTATTTAAGCTTGGCAATCATATTGTCAAAATGATATTTTTATATGTGATAGTCACCATTTATATGCTTGATTTTTTGGCGTAGGCCATAAAAATGCCTAACTTGCCATTTTCTATAATTTATTAATTTTTAATGCCATGACCGAGACATTGGACATCAAGATCAGCAGGACAACTGCTTCCCGTTTGCAGCAAACGGACTTTGACAACTTACCTTTTGGAAAAACTTTTTCTGACCACATGTTTGTGGCCGATTACGCGGACGGTGAATGGAAAAATCTCTCGGTCATTCCCTACGGCGAAATTGGTCTCAGCCCTGCAATTTCAGCACTTCATTACGGACAAGCGTTTTTTGAAGGCCTGAAAGCCTATAAACATGCCGATGGAAAGATCACTGTTTTCCGTCCGGATAAAAATGCTATCCGTTTCAACAAATCGGCCGAGCGCCTTTGTATGCCAACTTTGCCCGAGGAGATCTTTTTGCAAAGTATAGCTACCCTGGTTGACCTTGACCGCGAATGGGTGCCTTCAAAGCCAAACCACGCTTTGTACATCCGTCCGTTTATGTTTGCTACCGATCCTTATCTGGGTGTAACCCCATCATCAACTTATAAATACATGGTATTGGTTGGCCCGGTTGGTCCGTACTTTTCAAAACCATTACGTGTTAAAATCGAAACGCATTATACCCGCGCTGCTGAAGGCGGTATGGGCTATGCTAAAGCTGCCGGTAACTACGGAAGCTCAATGCTGCCCGCCCGTAAAGCAACTGAAGAAGGTTTTGATCAACTAATTTGGACTGATGCTAAAGAACATAAGTTTATCGAAGAAATGGGCGCCGCTAATGCGATGTTCCTGCTGGATGGTAAACTGGTCACTGCCGAAGCAAAAGATACCATATTAGATGGCGTAACCCGGGATACTGTTATTGCTTTAGCTAAAGAATGGGGCATCGCTGTTGAAGAACGCAAGATTTCGGTAGCTGAAATTGTTGAAGGTGCTAAAAATGGTAAACTAACCGATGCCTTCGGCGCCGGTACTGCCGCTACCATTGCTCCTGTAGCTTCAATCAGCTATGAAGGTGAAGAGTATTTTCTGAGCGATCCGAAGACACGTGAGTTTTCGAACAAGGTATTTGATACACTTGATGCTATTAAATATGGTAACGCTCCTGATACCCATAACTGGAATTACCTGGTTAGCGAATAATCATTAGCAAGATATAAACACAAAACGCCCCGGATTTTCCGGGGCGTTTTGTGTTTACAAATCTATATGTCATTGCGAGCGTAGCGTGGCAATCTCGTCGCCCATGCATGTCGAAATTGCAAATCCGCTTTGCATAGCTACGAGATTGCCACGTTGCTCCTGGCTCACAGTCCCTGGCTTGCTCCTCGCAATGACATGGGGGATTTTAACAGTTTCGTCAATTTAAAAACTACACCCTGCCACCGGCGTAATTCCTTCTTTATCCATTGCCAATGATGGCTTGCCTTTTTTGAAGGTCACTATCCAGATGCTGTCGAAATCATCATCCGGCCATTGCAGGTCTTTAACTTTTAGGCCGAGAGCTTTTAGTATGGGTTTGATCTGGCTATGCTCCCAAACAATAAGAATTGTTCCTTTTTTGGAGGATAGGTCATCAGCTACACCATTAGCGTCCTCTTCCTGAAACTTACTATTGATGGTCAGGTTGTATTTTACCGCTAATGGAGATATGGTTTGAAACATCCTTGAGCGCGGGGTGGATTTACCCAAATTCAATGCCGGCACATAAATATGATCGGGCAGGCCAAATTTGGCTTTTAAAACCTCGGGCAGTTTAAGCGCCCGGTTAAACCCGGCGCATGAAAGGTTATCGCCAACATCTGGCTTTTCGCCATGACGGATGAATACCAGTTTCAGGTTTTTACCCTGGCCGCAGGCGGTCAGACTTGCCCAACCGACTATTAAAAAAAGTAAAAGAAATTTTTTTATCATGCCGGTTGTTTTTAGTGTTTATTCTACGGAAACTGTTAAGCCTTCCTGCTGGAGGATCTTGCGATAGATCTCCATTTCTGTGAAAGAGCCTTCAAGTACGGCGCATTTGCCTTCGTTGTGTACTTTCCATGCTATCTTTTCGGCTTGTGGTTCTGAGTAATCCAGGTATTTCATCATGCAGTGGATCACGTGGTCAAAAGTATTAAAATCATCGTTCCAGAGTATTAAACGATGAAGCTCTTTAAGTCCTGCAAGTAACTCCTCGAGTGTAAATGTTTCTTCCTGTACTTCGGTTGGCATACGTAACTACAAATTTACTCAAAAACAATAATAAAAGTGTTAAAATCGTGTTCCATGGTCTTAAAAATCATGTTACACATAACCCCTAAAAAAATTCACATGAAAAAAGCATACCCGGCTTTGGTTTTGGCGTTAGCTGCGCAACTCTTAACAACTCATCATTCGTTCGCTCAAAGCACTAAAAATAACCTTCAGGGGCCGCCCGCCAATATTAATGTTGATGGCGATCTGAAAGAATGGGGTGATAGCCTGCGTTATTATAACGAAGAAAAAAAGCTGAATTATGCGCTGGCCAATGATAAAGATTTCCTGTATGCTGCTATCCGGGTGAGCGACCGGCTTGATAAAATGAAGGTGTTGAATGCCGGCATAACCTTAACTATTGATCCTAAAGGAAAAAAGAAGGACAGTTTTACCCTTACTTTCCCTTTAGCTGCACCGGATGAAAAACCAGAATTTACCAAACCAAAAGATGGGGACGGAGAAATTACGCAGGCAGATCGTGATGAATTAATGCGCGAGCGTATCACTAAGTTGCGCTATATAAAAGTTGTTGGGTTTAAGGATATTGAGGGCGATATGATCACTACGTCAAATACCTATGGAATAAAAACTGCTATAAATTATGATGCCAATGGCGATCTGGTTTATGAAGTTGCAATTCCGTTAAATTTTTTCCATGCCGGCAATGATACCTTTAAGAGCGAATGGGCTTTTAATTTTAAAATCAATGGTTTTCAGCGCCCTGCAGGTGGCGGTGGTGCAGGAGAGGGTGACGGCGGAGGCTTTAGCGGTGGAGGCGGTCGCGGCGGAAGAGGTGGTATGGGCGGCGGAGGCGGCATGGGTGGTGGCCGCGGAGGAAGAGGCGGTCGCGGAGGCATGGGCGGCGGTGCAGGACGTGGTGTTGCAGGCGGTTCAGGCGAGATGTCAAAGTCAGTTGATTTTTGGGAGAAGTATTATTTGAGCACGAAATAAGTTTGGTTCAAACAATAAAGTCCGAAAGGTTTAAGATACACTTAAATCTTCCGGACTTTCCGACTAAAGACTGCCGACTTAATCTACTCCACCTTATATCTATAAACCTGTCTTCCTAAATTGCCATTGGCATCAATGCCCTCTATAGTTACCCTGTAAATACCCCGGGTGTCGGCATTAAAGTAACTGAACGAGGCCTCCCCATCAGCATTGGTAACGATATTAGGCTCCCAGAAAATTGTTGTACGGTAATCAGGAATGTTAGTATTAATGTTTGCTGCTGTGTATTTAGGCGAATAAAATGTGCGGGCTTTATAAAAACCTTTAAACGGATAGGTTATCACGCCCGAAGATGAGCTGCTGCCGGTTACATAGCTGCTTTCGCCTTGCTTAGTTGTAATTGCTAAAGCGCCGCCCGGAAATTCCGAACCTATGGTTGCTGCATATGAGGCTCCCCGTAAAACCTCTACACTATAAACATCCGCTGCGCTAACGTTATCCAGTGCACTGCCATCTAATATAGCGCCATTGAGAATAACCGCCATTTTTTTGCTGTTGCGGCTGTTGGTTGGATTGCCATTTACGTCAAACAGGACTCCAAAAACTTTATTCCTTAAACAGTCTGAAAGTTTGATGCATCCTGTAAGTTTTTCACCCATGATAATTTGATCGGGTTGAGGGCCTAATTTACCGGCTGAGTAACCTTTGTAACTTGATTTGTTTGTTTTTGTTGAACGGATATTAACTTCTTTTAACACCGTTGTATCGGTGCCGGCATATCTTTTAGTGGTGATATAAATTAGTGGGTGTTTTGATTCGATAATTGGTGGTTGCCATATTAAACTCACACTTTCTATCTCGCTAACCTTGTAAGTTGAGAGCATTGATGCATCTGTTGCTGCGCCGTCAACTATGATTATTCCGTTTCCGTTCAATATGTCTTTGTTTGATGCAGATATATCGATATGTGCAAGTGGTTCAACCATGTATAAACCATCTTTTAATGAAGAATCGTTGTACCCTCGCAATTTGGTCATATTAACCGCGCGCTGCTGGTATGAATTATCGCCGTTAAACTGATTGGGTTTAAATGGTTTTTTATCTTTGACCACCACTTCTTGGAGAACAACTCCGTTTTTTATTGAATCTTTTTTTTGTTGGAGAGAAGATGCCAATAGTTCCGTTATGGAAGGTTGCTGCCACTTAGTTATAATACCGCTTAGTTGCTCAACTTTAGGATAATCAGGTTGTTTAACAAAAATGGTCACATTTTTTCCATCGTTTTGCTTACGAGCCTGTACCAATAAGTGTGAAGTATCGGAAACGTCAACGTCTTCAAATTTAAAATCTCCATTCATGTCGGCTGTCGTGTCTGCAAAAAAGGCTTCCCTATTTCCCATTAAGGTTACCTTGCCGTTGGGTATGGGTTTACCACCAGGCGTTTGCAACGCACCTGCAAGGCTCAGCGAGTTTTCGGCTTTAAAACTTGGCTGCTCCTGCTTTTCGCTTAATGTTTTGCGCCATTCAAAGCCGCGATAGCCTTGTGTAAGCATGAGCATATCCAAATCGCTCTCGGTTTTATCAGTAACATTATTAAAATAGTAATTAGGTTGCTCGATATTACCTTTAAGATCAGATGTCAGTAATAAGTTATTCAGAATGGTACTTTCGGCATTTTGATCATAAGGGATGCGGCTTTCATTTATTACTGAAACAGAAAACGCCCCTATCACGGGTTTATTGGCATTATTAACAGCCTCCGTGACTACAGAAACCTCTTTTCGCGAAGAAAATTTTTGAGCGGCAATATTCAATTTCAGTTTTAAGGTATCGTTGGTACGTATAAAAGCTATCCGTTCGTTAAGTGGTTCTGCATCGGCACCCAATAACGTAAATTGGGCTATGCCCGATGGGAAGCGCTTCTTTTCTATTTTAAATGAATAACCAGCATCTTCAAGTTTAAACGAAGTAGTATAATACACTTTTCCGGCCGATTGCCCAACCAGGTAATAATATGAGTGCTGTTTTGAACCGAATGTTTTAGACGAAGCAGTTATTTTGATAGCTACGCTATCGGCAAGCCTGTTGTTGACAGTCATGGTAAAGCCTTCATCGTTGGCTTTGGGCAGGTCGACGGTGAAAGGAATAGCACCATCGGTTGTTATTTTGGCTTTATAGGTTTTTCCGGGCTGCGGCATTAGTGCAAATAAACCCATGCCCAGGTGTGTAGTTTCAAATTCGGCAACTTCATTGCCATCGCTATCAACTATTGAGCCTTTGATATTGCGTCCAAGCCCATCCTGGCCAACGGCTTTCACTGCGATTTTAGATCTTAGTCCGTTGATAAAACTACCCCCTTCTGCAAAAAACTGAACGTCTGGCTTGTTTTCTGCTGGAGGTTGCGCCTGCGATTGGTTGAGTCCAAAAGCAACACGGCCGTTTACCTGCAGCCGTTGATCAAACATTGCTGCAAGCCCCGGGTTTCGCATCCAGTTTGTATAAGCCCTTAAGCGATAGCTTCCTGCTTTATAATTGCCAGGCAAAACAAAATCGCCCCAGGCAACGCCGTTGGTGAGTTTTAAATTGATCCGTCGTGCAACGGAATCTTTGGCATTGATGAGTTCAACATGAACAACCCCGCTAATATCTGACAATTGATGGTCGGGGCCGGCAACGGTATAAACCTTAAACCATATAGTATCTGTGATATTGTAAAACGGCTTATCTAAGTGCAGATAAACTTTCTCAGCAGGCTTATCTGTTAATTGTTTATTTGATAATGTTACAGCCTTTTTTAGGAAACTGCTATCGGTTTGAGAAAATGATTTTAAACTCAGTAGCAATAATAGCAATGAAATACTTGCACGTATATGTCTCATAAGGTTTAGTGGAATTATTAATCCCTTTATGACACTAATATATCGTAAAGGATTAATAATAACCACTAAAAATAATATTACTCTACCTTATACCTGTAAACCTGTCTGCCTAATTTACCATCGGCATCGATACCTTCAATTATTACACGGTAAGAGCCTTTGGCATCAGCATTGAAAAAGCTCATTGATGTATTGCCATCCTTATCGGTTAACAAACCTGGTGCCCAGTAAATAGTACTGCGGAGGTCCTGCATTTGTGCATTGGTTTTAGGATCATCATATTTAGGCGAATAAAACTCCCTCGCTCTGTAATATCCCTTAGGCGCATAAGTAACTATGCCCGGCGCATATCTATTATAAATAGTTTCGCCGCCGCGTTTGGTAGTAATTACTAAAACACCACCTCCGCCTCTTGAACCATAGATAGCCGTGTTACCAATCGTCCTTAATACTTCAACGGTTGCTATGTCACTTGGGGTAAGGTTGTCCAGGAAATCGGATTCAACATACGTGCCATCCAAAACGATTTGCATTGGGGTACCTGGGCTTCGGGTTGAATATGGTACACCATTTCTGAATGTTACAAAATTAAGTCTGCCCTGCAATACTTGCGAAAGCATGCCGCCGCCGTACATCAGGTCTTTACTGGTAAGTGTTTGATCTGCGTTACCGGGGCCATTCAGATTTGCTGAATTTTTAAAAGGGTTTTCCCGTTTCTCTTTAATCACTACCTCTTTCAGTACTATGGTATGATTGCCTATGCCATACTTTACCTGCTCGTCATAAAGCTTTTTACTGTTTAATAAATAAGCTGATGCCCCATCATTGATGTTCACCTGAAGATCTGGCGCATTTTTGTTGGGCCCAACAGGTTGAGGGCTTATATTGTCGAGGGTGATATCCAGATTTTTGCGGTCTTTCGCGGTGCGGGCCTGGATCACAAATTTGATACTGTCCCTGAAAACAAGGTCTTTAAATGTGAATTTGCCATCAGCATCAGCCACAGTATCAATAATAAAAGTTCCTCCTGATGATGAAAACAAGGTAACCTTACCGTTAGGCACAGGTTTACCGCCAAAGGTTTTGAGATGACCGGTTACTTCCAATGATTTTTCGGGCTTGAAAACTATCGGTGTAAATTTATCAGCAAGTAGTTGTTTCCATTCAAATCTGCGGTAGCCCTGGGTAAGCATCAACACATCCAGGTTGGCTTTGGTTTCGTTGCTTACATTGGTAAAATAGTAGTTAGGTTTTTCTATATATCCTTTTAAATCGGAGGTTAGCAGCAAGGTTGAACAGATTGAAATTTCGTTTGCCTCATCCGTACTAACTTTTGATTCATCAATAACCGAAGCCGAAAAACTGCCCACAACCGGTTTGTCATCGCTGTTTTTAGCGTTAAGGTTGACGGTCACTTTTTCGCGGGGCTTGTAGCTTTGTTTTTCGGTTGTTACGGCAAGCTTAAGCTGGTCGGGATTTTGAACAAAAATCAATCGCTCATTCAAAGGCTCGCCGCTTGCCGAAAACAAGGTAAACTGTACCATGCCCGATGGAAATTTATCTTTCGGGATAGCAGCCGAAAAGGATGTTGCGCCATCCTTACTTTTACCGGCATAGCAAAGTTCCCCGCCCGATTGTGCTATCAATGTTAAGCCCGATAACGAAGCTGTGCCGTTAGTGGAATTTTTACCCGGAACAATAGATACAAACACCTTGTCGTCACGGATGCTGTTAACACTTAATACATAACCATTGTCAACCGCTTTGGGCAGATCGAAAATGCCTTCAGAGCCGTCGGCATAGGTAACATGCGCTTTGTATGTCCTGCCGCTTTCTGGTTGAAAGTTTATGGTGCCCATGCCAAAATGACTTGCACCCAGGGGGGCAATCTGGTTGTTTTGATCGTCAGCAATAAATCCTTTAACGTCAACGCCTAAACCGTCAGCTCCTACAGCTTTAAAGGCTACTTTTTCAAAAATGTCATTAATTAAATTTCCGCTTTCAGGGAAAAACTGAATATCAACCTTATTGGATAGCGTTTTTATTGGCACAGCTTTGGTAACAGTGTGCTTTTCATCCAGTTTAAGCTCGGTACTGATATGGCCTGTTGTTATAGAAACCGGTTGATTAGTAATGAAAGTTGCCGTGAGGTTACCTTTATCATCGGTTATGCCTTTTCCCTTTGAGATGGATTTGCCATTTATCACAACCTCATAATTTACAGGCTTGTTAGTATAGGCTATACCGTTTAAGTCGGTATAAGTAATTACTGCAGTTACTTTCTGTTTGCCGCTTGAGGTATCGTAAGTATAGGCGGTTTTGGTGAAAACTTTGTTACTTACGCCATTTACTACGGTTATGGTTTTATTGAAGAAATAAGCCTCACCTTCATTGCGCATCCAGTTGGTGTAAGCGCGGATACGATAGTTGCCTTCCTCCATACTGTCGGCCAGTGCAAAATCGCCTGCTGCCAGGCCGGCTGTTAGCGGGAGTTTAAGGCTGCGTTTTACCGAGTCTTTATCATCAATGAGGTCAACGTTAAGGGTTTCGCTGTAAGCAGAAAGTTTATGCTCGCTGCCGATGGTGACATAGGCCTTAAACCAGATATCCTCACCAATAGCATAACTGGGTTTATCAAAGTGCAGGTAAACTTTTTCCTGTGGATGCTCAGTACGCCATTTATCAAGCTGTGCAATGATCCTGGTTACCAGCTCATCATCGGGTTTTATAAAAGCTAAAGTAGCACCAACAATAAGGGTGATAAGGATCCCAATAGGTAGGCGTTTGAAGTTCATATAAAGGTAAATCTTGAACTACCAAGATACGCAAAAAGTATTTACGTATTTATAACAACTATGATACTGTTATTTAATACTAAGTCTGTAATTCTAAGTCGAAAGTCACCAGTCGAACGCTCCTTTTTTCAGACTTAGAACTTATGACCACATATTTAAGACTACCACTTGTTCTTCCACATCATACTTTCAACAGGGCGTGTGGTGGGGTTGTTGTATTTAGCATTTGTTTTGCTGTTGTATAATGTTTCGATCTCTCCCTCAACTACAAAATAAATAAGCTGACCTATTGGCATTCCCGGGTAAATGCGTACCGGCTGGGCACATGAAATTTCAAGTGTCCAGGTATTGCAAAAACCAACATCTCCCTTACCTGCGGTTGCATGGATATCAATACCTAAACGCCCGGTGCTTGATTTACCTTCTAAAAATGGTACATGGCGGTGGGTTTCGGTGTATTCCATTGTTACACCCAGGTAAAGCGTGTTTGGCTGTAGTACAAAACCATCTTTCGGAATTTCAAAGCCATCTATCTCGTTATGAACTTTAGCATCAAGAACCCTGTTGCGGTAGGTAGCCAGGTATTTACCCAAATGCACATCGTATGAGTTGGTACCCAGGTATTCGCGGTTAAATGGTTCAATAATGATGTGGCCTTGTTCAATTTCTTCGAGGATGCGCTTATCAGATAGTATCATACGGGGCAGATTATTGCAGGCGCTAAATTATGAAAATTAGCCCAATTGCCGCCGGCTTTTATAAACAATATAGGCCTGCAAAATACGTTCAGATAGCGCGTAAATAGCCACTAAACCTCATATACTTCAGCTAATTATGAATATGTGACTGCGCTTATATTATTTAAATTTTTTTGACATATGTTTGCAACCTATTTTGCAATTTTACTTTTATGGCGATAGCATACAGGCAGCGTATTGATGATGATACCGAGTTTGCACTCTGGCGTATCGAGGAGGAGGCTACAGACCTGTATAGCCAGTTACAACTTAACCAGCAGGAAAAGGATTTTGTGGAGAGCCTGAGCAATGGTAAGCGCCATTTGCATTGGCTGGGCACCCGCGTGCTGCTACGTAAAATGCTGCATACCGATGAATATATTGACTGTAAGGTTGATGAGCACGGCAAACCCTACCTGGTAAATCTCCCTTACCATATCTCGTTAAGCCATTCGTTTGACTATGCTGCTGTAATGATCAGCAAAACGCATAAGGTTGGGATTGATATTGAACAGATCAAACAAAAAGTTGAGCGTATTGCCAACAAGTTTATGCGTAAAGAGGAACTGAAATTTATAAGTGGTCCGCAAAAAATTGAACAACTATATGTTTGCTGGTGTGCCAAGGAGGCTGTTTATAAATGCAATGGACAAAAAGAAGTTTCATTTGCTGACAACATTTTCCTGGAGCCGTTTCAATTTGAACACCATGGTGTGGTGAATGCGCAGTTAAATAAAAAAGATAAAACCATTGATTATACTGTTGGCTATCTTCAGTATGAAGATTATATGATAGGCTACGTAAAGGGGGAGTAATGAAAAACAAGAAAGTATTTTTCCAGGATTGGGGCCTGATCGACTACCAGCAGGCCTGGGATAAACAGGAGACTATTTTTGGTGAAACGGTTAAAACCAAAATCGATAATCGTAACCGTGAAACCGCCTATGAAGCAGCCGCTAAAAATGCCGGAACTACTGTGGCCTACGATACCATCGAAGCTGACGAGACCTTTAACTACCTGGTGTTTTGCGAGCATCCGCACGTGTACACACTTGGTAAAAGTGGTAAGCCCGAGCACTTATTATTAGATGAAGAGGGATTGAAAGAAAAGCATGCGGTTTATTATCCTATAAACAGGGGCGGAGATATTACCTACCATGGCCCCGGTCAAATTGTGTCATACCCGATACTCGATCTCGATAATTTTTTTACCGATATCCACCTGTACCTCCGTACACTGGAAGAAGCGGTGATCCTTACTCTTGCCGATTTCGGGCTGAAGGCCGGGCGGTATGAGGGATACACCGGCGTTTGGTTTGACGCCGATAATGAAAAAGCCCGTAAAATATGCGCCATGGGGGTGCGATGCAGCCGCTGGGTAACTATGCACGGCCTCGCGCTTAATGTAAATACCGATCTGAGTTATTTTAAAAATATAGTGCCTTGCGGTATCGATGATAAAGCTGTTACCTCTATACAACAAGAACTTGGGCACGAGGTTGATATTAATGAAGTTAAAAAAATCCTGAAACATCATATTTCCGTACTTTTTGGTATGGAGATATTATAATGAAGGGATTAATTTTAAGTTTACTAACAGCATTCACGTTATCTGCCTGTGCAGGAAAAAATGCTCCTGCGCCGGTTGATTATAATCCCCCGTCAAAACCAGTTACAGTGATACAGGATACCTTAACATACCTTGCCCTCGGCGATTCATACACCATAGGCCAGTCTGTTCCGCCGGAGCAGGCATTTCCTAATCAGCTGGCCAATCAGTTACAAGGTTTTAAAGTGAATGCACCCACAATTATTGCCCGCACCGGCTGGACAACTGACGAACTGATTAATGCCATTGATAAAAGTGATATCAAAAGTAATACTTATGATGTTGTGACCTTGCTGATAGGGGTTAACGATCAATACGGGGGCTTAAGCCAGGAAAATTACCGGATTAAGTTTGAGCAGGTTTTAAATACGGCTATCAAGTTTGCTGGCGGTATCAGGGAGCATGTATTTGTACTGTCTATTCCGGATTATGGCGTTACGCCCTATGCACAGGGAAAAGAAGCTACAATCGGCCCCGAAATTGACCAGTTCAATAATATTAACCGTGAAATAAGCGCCAATGCCAAAGTTAATTATGTTGAAATTACCGGCATTTCTAAATTGGCAGCAAATGATCTTACTTTACTGGCGAGTGATGGTTTGCATCCATCAGGTAAAATGTACGGGATGTGGGTTGATAAACTGAAAGTAGATGTAGGCGCTGTTTTTGCGAAGAAGTAGACATTTAAAAATCTTAAAACCCGCGTCATTGCGAGGAACGAAGCAATCGCTAACTTTACAGGGCGGACCTGCTAATCGGGGATTGCTTTCTTACACTGGTCGAAGTTTAGCGATAGCGTAACTTCGTCCTTAAATAGTGGAAGCATCCTGCTTCAGGGATCATTAAGCTAATTACTGATCAGTTAAGCTGAAAGCTTAACTGATCAGTAAAACGCGCCTTGATTTAATCAATTATCTAACACTCCGGCAAACTGATCGGGATATTGATCGCCAGCCCGCCGTCACTTGTTTCCTTGTATTTCGAGTTCATATCCAGAGCTGTTTGCCACATGGTTTTTACCACGGCATCAAGACTTACCTTGGCTTTTTCGGGATTACTTTGTAACGCCAGCTGTGATGCTGTTATGGCCTTAATAGCCCCCATGGTGTTCCGCTCAATGCAGGGAACTTGTACGAGGCCGCCAATAGGGTCGCAGGTGAGGCCGAGGTGGTGTTCCATGGCTATTTCGGCGGCCATAAGTACCTGGCGCTGGGTGCCACCCATACACTCGGTCAATGCTGCCGCAGCCATAGCAGATGATACGCCAATTTCGGCCTGGCAACCGCCCATAGCGGCTGATATGGTAGCGCCTTTTTTAAAGATACTCCCGATCTCGCTGGCAGTAAATAAAAAATTGATGATCTTTTGATCGGTATTACCATCGCAAAAAGCAATGTAATATTGCAGTACTGCGGGAATAACCCCCGCTGCACCATTTGTTGGCGCAGTTACCACACGGCCGAACGAGGCATTCTCTTCATTAACAGCTAATGCAAAACAGCTTACCCAGTCTAAAGTGTTTTTAAAGCTGTCGCCGGTATTTCTGATGGCTGCTACCCATTCGTCATAATTGCTGTACTTATTATTGCCGATGAGTTTTGCATTTAATTTGGCGGCGCGTCTTGCCACATTTAATCCGCCGGGTAGTTGGCCTGTGGTATGGCACCCCCTGTATATGCACTCTTTTAGTGCCCTGAAAATATTTAATGCGCCCGTGCGTGTTTCCTGCTCGCTGCGCCAGGCCAGCTCGTTTTCGGCCACCACTTCGGAGATCCGGAGACCTGTTTTAATACACCAATGCAGCAGATCGGCGGCTGTATCAATTGGAAAGGGGAGGTCAACCTCTGTTTTTGATTGCCCCGAATCGCCTTCTTTTACCACAAAGCCACCACCTATGGAATAATAAGTTTCTGATACGGCCTTACCTGTATTTAAAAAAGCCTGAAATGTTACGGCATTTGGATGATAAGGTAAACTTTCATTGAATAAAAACATCAGGTCCTCTTCAGCATAAAAACTCACTGGCAATACACCACCTAATATTAACTGATGCGAACTTTTGATGTGTTCAATTTTGGGTGTTACCTGGTCAACCTCAAAAGTAACCGGGTCATCACCGCTTAAGCCTAATAGTATAGCTATGTCCGTGCCGTGCCCATGGCCGGTTTTGGCTAATGAGCCATATAATAATATCTTAACCTGTTGCACTATTGGCAGTACCCTCTGTTGCTCAAGCGACTGCACAAACTGCTGCGCAGCCCGCCAGGGACCAAGCGTATGCGAACTTGACGGGCCTATGCCTATCTTAAACATATCAAAAACCGAAATCTGTTCTCTTTGCATCAAGCCAAAATTAAGGATAAATTATAATTACATGCGCTGTAATAAATGCGTTGCCCCTTATAGTTTTGAAAGAAATAATTTATAATTTGCAGTAAACTTAAACAAACAAAAACCATAAAACTTAAACACTAAACAAAACTATGGATTCTTACACTTCATCTTCCGACATGTCAGGTGGCGTTTTTGCTGCATTAATGGGCGCTATCTTAATACCAATATTAATTGTTGCCTTAATATCCATTATCAGTATGTGGAAGATTTACACAAAAGCCGGCAAACCCGGTTGGGCTGCTATTATTCCTATCTATAGTACTATTGTATGGCTTGAGATAATTGGCAAACCGATGTGGTGGTTAGCTATATTACTACTGGTGCCTTGTGCTAATATTATTTTTGCAATTTGGATGGTAAATTTACTAAGCAAAAGTTTTGGCAAAAGTGAAGGTTTTACCGTTGGTTTGCTCATTTTACCTTTTATATTTTTTCCGATATTAGCTTTCAGCAGTGCTCAATATTTAGGACCATCTGCCAAGGAAGCACAAGCTAATTCATTTAATCCAAACGATTACCGCGATCCGTTTAATAATCAAAATCCTCCCCCACAAAACTATTAATGGGGTTAAATAATTTTATGATAAGTGTATCCTGCAGCCGGTTAGGGTTTATCCACTGGCTGCAGGGGCATTTAATACCTTGTCCATTTAAATATCTTACCGGTATTGATTGTCCGGGCTGTGGTTTTCAACGCTCGGTAATAGCCCTCATTCGGGGCGATCTTCAAAAAAGCTTCTTTTTATATCCTGCAACAATTCCGCTGATCCTGTTTTTTATCTACGGCATAGCCGATGTTATTTTTAAACTTGATAATGATAAGGCGGTTATCAAGAAAACTGTCTTCATGATCAATGGCAGTATCGTATTGATCAGCTATGTTATAAAGATGTGGCATCTTTATGGTCATGTGGCTTATTGATAAGGCTCAGACATGGCGCTTACATGGCTGTAATCTTTGATAATGGCCTGTAAAAACTGCAGATCGTTCATGTCAGGTGGTAATGTGGATATTTTCAGATGCTCTTTTAATTTGAGCGCCATGTTGTAAACCACCATAGCATTATGCGTTTTCATGTAATTATGTATTACATCGGCTATAAGCCTTGCATCATTATCATTTAAATCGGCTACTTCTTTAAAAATAGGTTCATAACCGTCGTCGGCAGGCCTGAATGTCAGGCTATCTATCTTAGTGCGCGGATGTGTTTTTACCATGGCTGTTCCGGCAACCAGATCACCTATACGCTGACCATTTTCGGTCACCAACGCACAAAGCAGTGCCCCCAGGTTAAGGGTGATGCCAAAGTCCACCATCCGCATCAACCATCTTAACAGGTATTGGCCAAAACGGGGGCGGTTACCGTTAAGGCTGATCACCCGTATTTTCATAATCCGCTTGCCAACGCTTTGGCCATTAAGCAGCGTTTCGCAAATCAAATCGTAAAACACAAATATGGTTGCCATGATAATCGCACATATGATCAGTGCACTTTCGGGCATTTTGCCGATGATCAGAAAAATAAAGATGAAATAAAAGGAGATGAAGATAGCGTAATCAATTATGCGGGCAACTATACGTTCGCCAATACCGGCTATCTCGTAGTCTATATCAATATTTTGTGTTGTGTGTACGGTTATGGTTTGCATCTTAACAAAGATAAATTTGTTAGTGTAAAATATGATTGCATATTAAAGATTTGTGAGTATTTTAACAAAAAATAAAACCTGACTTTAAAATGCGTGAGGCGCTGTTTATCAAACAAAATACCGAAAAATGGAAAGCCTATGAAATTAATAAGCCAACCGATCCGGACGAGCTTGCCGCCGCATTTATAGCCATTACCGATGACCTGGCGTACGCCAAAACTTTCTTCCCGCAATCTAATACAACAAAATACCTGAACGGGCTTGCATCAACCTTTCACCAGGATATCTACAAAAATCAGAAGGAGAAAAGCAACCGGTTCGCAACTTTCTGGCGATACGAATTACCTATGCTTTTTTTTCAGCACCGCAGGCAGCTATTGTATTCGCTCATCTTTTTTTTGGTTTTTACCTGCATGGGCGTTCTTTCGGCTAAATATGATAATCATTTTGTGCGGCTTATCTTAGGCGATGATTATGTGAATATGACCAATGATAACATCGCCAAAGGGGATCCCTTTGGTGTTTACAAAAGCACCTCATCGGGTTTGATGTTTTTGATGATAGCTATCAATAACGTATACGTAGAGCTGCGCTTTTTTGTAATGGGCATATTTTTTTCGGTAGGCTCATTGTATGCCAGCTTGATGAACGGGGTTATGTTGGGCTCATTTCAATACTATTTTTTCAGCAAGGGGTTGGGCATCCAATCCATACTGGTGATCTGGATTCATGGCACACTCGAAATGTCGTCATTTATTGTAGCCGGTGGCGCAGGGCTGGTGCTTGGTAACAGTTTATTGTTCCCTAAAACGTATACCCGGATGCAATCATTAAAGAAAGGGGCCCTGGAGGGATTGAAAATTACGATAGGCCTTATCCCCATTATACTTTTAGCTGCTTTTTTTGAAAGCTTTGTAACACGCCATACCGAAATGCCTGTTTGGTTAAGTATTATTATATTAGCGTCATCGTTGGCGTTTGTGATATGGTATGTAATACTGTATCCTGCAAAATTGAATAAAAGCCTAAGCTATATTAACACCGATCATTAAATGAAATATATTATTGAACTGAGGAGGATCCGTGATTTCGGCGAAATAATAAATGACACCTTCACCTTTCTGAAACAAAATTTCAAACCGCTTTTTTCGTCATTGCTTATTATCTGTGGCTTTTTTGTGCTGATGGGAACGGTGACTACCGCATTTTCACAAATTTCTATTTATGAGGGTGTAGGTGCAGATTCAAATCAAGTATCCGACTATAGTAGTAGTGGTCTTAATGTAGGTTTGGGCGTTATTGCAAATGGCCTGGTAACCGTATTGAGCCAGTTTTTTGTTTATCTCACCTCCCTTTGTTTTGTAGCCGTTTACCTGGAAAAAAAAGAGGAAAAGCCAACCCCGCAGGATGTTTGGAATTATTTTAAACATTACTTTTTCCGCTCATTGGGATCGGCCTTTCTATTGTTGATTTTAGCTTGCCTGGGGCTGCTGTTTTGCGTTATACCCGGCATATACCTGATGAATATTTTTTACCTGGTGCTACCCATAATGGTTATGGAAAATGCCAGCTTCAACTACTCTTTTAACAAAAGCTTTAAACTTATAAAAGATTACTGGTGGACGGTGTTTGGGATCATGTTTGTTTGCTCGCTTATTGTGAGCGTATGCGGTTCAATTGCTTCAGTGCCACTGGCGTTGGTTTCTTCGCTACGCCCTTTTGTGTCAATGAAATATCTTTCATGGCCAATCATGATATTTTTCAGCATGCTTCAAAACATCCTGATGCTTACCTATACTATTCCGAGCATAGCTATTGCGCTATGTTATTTTAACCTGGAGGAAAGAAAAGATGGGACTGGGATATTAGAGCGTATAGAAATGTTTGGTACGCATACCGATAAGGCCGATGATCTGCCTGCCGAACAATATTGATTAAGCCATGCCTAAACCCATATTAATCATATTAATGCTGTTGTGCCTTGCTTTTAATCCGGGCATGGCCAAAGTTGGAGGTAAGGTTATACCCGTAAAAACGGATAGCGTTACTAAAAAGAAACCTGCGATTGTGCGTACGGATAGCTCGAAGGTTAACATACGCCGTTTCAATGAAAATGCGCTTGATAAATACCGGGCCGACAAGGAATATCAGTATAACGACAAAAACATAGGGAATGAGTTATCTTTCTGGGACAGGTTTTGGAATTGGTTTTGGCGTAGTTTATTTGGCAGCTTAAGTGTAAACCCTGGTTTAGGGACTTTTCTTAAATACTTCTTTTTGATACTGGCTGTTGGCGCACTCATCTATTTTGTGATGAAGTTGCTTGGTATGGATATGGGGAATCTGTTATTGGGCAATTCCCGCAAAACACCGCTTGCGTATACCGAATCGGCAGAGAATATCCATGAGATCAATTTTGATGAGGAAATTGAAAAGGCAATCTCAAACCATAACTACCGGCTGGCCGTTCGCCTCCTATACTTGCGGAGCTTGAAACAATTGAGCGATAATGGCCTCATCCAGTGGCAACCCGAAAAAACCAATTCGGCTTACGTGTATGAATTGAATAACCCATCGGTGCGGCAGTCTTTTGTGTCGTTAACCCGGCAGTTTGAATACGTATGGTATGGTGGTTTTAATATAGATGGCGCTGCTTTTGGTAATATAAACCAGTTGTTTCAAAACTTTAAAAAACAGCTGTTATGAAGGACCTGAAGATTTACTTTATAATAGCCACTGTTTTATTTGCCATTTACATCATGGCAAACATGAATAAGCCCAAAGAGGTTAATTGGGCACCCACATTCAGCAATACCGATAAGATCCCATATGGTACGCGGGTACTTTATGAACGTGCCCGTGATATTTTCCCGGGTGCAGTGATCAAACCTAAACGGCAGGCTATTTACAATACCATTACCGAGGATTCAATCAAAGGTTCATCATACATTATTATAGCCGGGGGGCTTAATATTACCAAGCCCGACTTTACACAGCTTAAGCAATATATAGCTGCCGGTAACGATGTTTTTATTGCTGCCGGGTTTTTAGGGGCCGATTTTGAAAAGGAACTTAAAATAAGCATCACTAATAAATTTGCGGTTAATGGGAATGCTCATACGTTAATACATTTTGTAAATCCTGCTTTATCGCCCGAGGTTAATTATTTTGTTGATAAAGGTGTTACTGCAGGCTATTTTGCCAAATTTGATACCGCCCGGGCTGTGGTTATAGGTGAAACAGATGACCATAAGGCCAACTTACTGAAGTACCCTATTGGGAAAGGAAACTTGTATTTGACGCCCAATCCCGGCATGTTCACCAATTATAGCCTGCTGAAGTCCCAAGGCGCCGAATGGACTTCTACTGCTTTATCCATGGTGAAGAAAACGCCGGAAATTATTTGGGACGAATATTATACCCAGGGCACCGGTGAGGACGATTCGCCGATGAGGGTTTTCCTGGGCAATACGCAGTTAAAAGCCGCTTACTATCTCGCATTGTTTAGCCTGTTAATATTTGTGCTGTATGAAGTAAAAAGGCGGCAGCGGATTATTCCCATTATTAAACCGCTTGAAAACTCAACGGTTGATTTCGTAAACGTAGTAGGGCAGGTGTATTATGAGCGAAGGGACAATATTAATATTGCACGCAAGAAAATGCAGTATTTCTGGGCTTTTATGCGGGAAACCTACCGGCTTAAGGCTAACCGGCCCGGTCCTGAGTTTGTGGAAGAGCTGGTTAACCGCACCGGCGCAACCGAAGATGTTGCCCGCGAACTATCCGGAGCATTTATCTTCATCAGTACTCATGACATTGTAACAGATCAGGAGCTGATCAGGCTCAACCAACTTATTGAACAATTTTATATCCAATCCAGGTAAATATGGAAAACGAATTTTTTGAACAACGCACCGATCTCACCAAACTAAGCACTGCCGTTGAGCAAATAAAAGCCACGCTGGCAACCATCATAGTAGGTCAGCATGACTCTATCGATCTGCTTATTGCCGGCATCCTGGCCGATGGACATATTCTTATAGAAGGTGTACCGGGTGTTGCAAAAACCCTTACAGCAAAGCTTATAGCCAAAACTATAGATGCACGCTATTCCCGCATTCAGTTTACGCCCGACCTGATGCCGTCGGATATATTGGGTACATCTGTTTTTAATCCTAAGACAACCGAATTTGAGTTTAAGCAAGGGCCAATATTCGGTAATATTATTTTGATAGATGAGATTAACCGTGCACCGGCAAAAACACAGTCGGCATTGTTTGAGGTAATGGAAGAGCGGCAGCTCACTATCGATGGGCATCGCTATAAAATGGATGAGCCCTTCACCGTTTTTGCAACGCAGAACCCGGTTGAACAGGAAGGTACCTATCGCCTGCCTGAAGCTCAGCTGGACAGGTTTTTGTTTAAGATAGAAGTGAAATATCCGACTCTTGAAGAGGAAATTGAAATCCTAACCCGCCAGCATCAGCAAAAAACAACCGATCAGCTAAACCAGGTACAGCCTTTACTGACTGCCGCTGATATCAATGAATTGCGCCAGCAGGTGAGGGCATTGCATGTTGAGGACAAAATACTGGAGTTTACAGCTAAAATTATTCACGAAACACGTAACAGCAAATCGTTGCAGTTGGGCGGTTCGCCTCGTGCATCGCTGGCTATTGTTAATGGCGCCAAAGCACTTGCTGCTACCAGGGGCCGTGACTTTGTTACGCCTGATGATATTATTTACGTTGCCGCACCCGTACTGCGCCATCGTATAATGTTAACCCCTGATAAAGAGATGGAAGGGGTAACGCCTGATGAGGTAATAACCCAGGTAATACAAAAAATTGAAGTGCCACGATAGTAAAGCGCGTGAAAAAGCTATTCCGATTATTTTATACCAACCTGTTTTTAACTAACCGTTTGTTCGGTGCTGTTGCTGCCTGCGTGGTATTGTTTTTACTTTCGTTTTTCTTCCCATGGTTGGGCATTGTACCCGATATAGCTTTTTACGCCCTGTTGGCGTTGTTAATTGCCGATCTGTTTATACTTTACCGTGTAACCGACGGTGTATTTGCAAAACGCCTTGCCCCCGAACGGTTAAGTAACAGTGATGAGAACGAGCTTAGCATCTACATCGAAAACCGGTATGGATTCAGCGTTAATATTGGCATTATTGACGAGATTCCCGAACAGTTTCAAAAACGTGATGTTTGGTTTACCACCACGCTTGCGCCCGGCGAACGTAAGCAGATCAATTACATGCTAAGGCCAACACGAAGGGGGGAATATGAGTTTGGTTTTATCCGCGTATTTGTGCGATCGGCCCTTGGCCTGGTATCTAAGCGTTATAATTTTGAGCAAGCGGAAACTTTGCCCGTTTATCCCTCGTTTTTGCAGATGCGCAAGTATGAGTTGATGGCTATATCAAACCGACTTACTGAAATAGGTATTAAAAAGATCAGGCGGATTGGCCACAGTATGGAGTTTGAACAGGTAAAATCCTACGTGCCCGGCGATGACTACCGCACCATAAACTGGAAAGCCACAGCACGACGGGGCGACCTGATGGTTAACTCCTATACCGACGAAAAATCGCAGCACGTTTACTGCATCATCGATAAATCACGGGCTATGCGGATGCCTTTTGAGGGTTTAAGCTTGTTGGATTATGCTATCAACGCAAGCCTTGTACTATCGAACGTAGCCCTGCTTAAAGAAGATAAAGCCGGCTTAATAACCGTGGGCGAAAAAATAGGTTCTATTGTACCTGCTGATAAGAATTACGCGCAGCTTAATAAGATAATGGAGGTTTTATACAAAGAGAAAACCCGTTACCTGGAAACTAATATGGAGGCGCTTTATGTTACAACGCGCAGGGTATTAAAACAGCGGAGCCTGGTGGTGTTTTTTACCAATTATGAAAGCCTTCCGGCATTACAGCGGCAGTTGCCATTTTTACGCCGGATAGCTAAGTTTCATTTGTTGTTAGTAGTGTTTTTTGAAAATACCGAATTAAAAAACCTAAGTGAACAACCCGCCAAAGATGTTGAAGGCATCTACATAAAAACCATTGCCGAAAAATTTGCTTACGATAAAAAGCTGATGGTAAAAGAACTGGCCAGTTACGGTATCCAGTCAATATTAACAGCACCACAAAACCTTACTATCAATACGGTGAACCGTTACCTGGAGATTAAGGCGAAGCAGAAAATTTAGAGGGCGAATTATACAACAGCGCTTGCAAGGCACTCTCCAACACGTCATTGCGAGGCACGAAGCAATCCCCAATAGGTACGGCCGCTCTGTATAGTTCGCGATTGCTTCGTGCCTCGCAATGACGCTTTTATATTTTAGCAGCTACTTAGAAAATGATTCTATAAAATTATTTCTTGCCTCTTGAGTCTTGATTTCTTGACTCTCGAAGCCTAAAACCCTGGCTTAGGGAAATTAATACCACCTGCAGCAAGTTCTTTTAGCATTCGTTCCTGCAGATTGATCTTGGCATTAAGAAAATTGGTTGGGTCAACCCAAACATTGATGGTGAACCTTACACAATCGTTATCAAGGCTGATTACACCTACACGTGCTGCTGGTTCATGGAGGATATCTTTACTGGCGTTTACAACAGTGGTCATAATAGCCTTAGCTTTCTCCATATCATTATTATAACCTATGCGCATTTCAAAGTCAAGGCGACGGCGGCCTTCACGGGTTACGTTGACAATTACTTCGTTAAACAGCTTACCGTTAGGAATGATAACGGTTTTGTTATCGGCGGTAATCAGTACGGTGTAAAACATCTGTATAGATACCACCCGGCCATCCTGGCCCTGGGCTACAATGCTGTCCTCAAGTTCAAAAGGTTTTAATAACAGGATCAGTACACCTCCAGCAAAGTTTTGGAAGGTGCCCGAGAGTGCTAAGCCCGCTGCAACCGAAAAGGCACCAATAATGGTGGTGAAAATGGTCATTTCCCAGCCTATAATATTCATTACCCATATCACGAGTAATACATATAGGGCTGTAATGGTAAGGCTTAAAAAGAAGGGTTGTAATGACGAGTGGATGCCTCGCCTGGCCATACGGGTGCGCAAGCGGTTGCGAAGCCATTTAATAAACCAAATACCAATAAAAAATATAATTATTCCACCTAAATAATTGGGGCCGCGGTTAATAAGCCAATGGTGGAACTGCGTGTAAAATTCGTCCAGTTTCATAACTGGGCGCAAAGTTAATAATTATCTATTAACTGTATAAAGATACGAAGAGCTCGGGGCCCTTGAAAAACACCCATTCAACCAGAGTGCTTTGTATTTGTTTTGTTTTTTGAGATAGACGTTTCATGACCTGCATTATTCAAATCCTGTGCCTGTTTTAGGCTGTATCAGATTTGTTATGCAAATTTATGCTTTTGTTAGAGCGCCAAATCTAAAAATTAATCAAATGATTGATTAATGACTGTTGCTTTACCTTTCTATGACTATAACAGCCTCTTATAAAGCACAAAACCCTGTATGCTTTTGCATACAGGGTTTTGAATAGTATATATTTCCGTACATCCGCCAATCGGCGGACGCGGGGCTATTACATCATGCCACCCATACCGCCACCCATTGGTGGAGCACCAGCTGGAGCATCTTCAGGATCATCAGCTAATACTACTTCGGTAGTTAATAACATGGAAGCAATTGAAGCAGCGTTTTCTAAAGCTACGCGGCTTACTTTAGTTGGATCGATAACACCGGCAGCAATCAGGTTTTCGTATTTATCAGTACGTGCGTTGTAACCAAAGTCGGCAGTGCCTTCTTTAACTTTTTGCACAATGATTGAACCTTCGATACCAGCGTTTTCGCAGATCTGACGTAAAGGCTCTTCGATAGCGCGACGGATGATCTGGATACCAGTGTTTTCATCTTCGTTATCACCTTTAAGATCAGCTAAAGCAGCAACCGCGCGGATGAAAGCAACACCACCACCAGCTACGATACCTTCTTCAACAGCGGCACGTGTAGCGTGTAAAGCGTCGTCAACACGGTCTTTTTTCTCTTTCATTTCAACTTCGGTAGCAGCACCCACGTAAAGTACAGCAACACCGCCAGATAATTTGGCTAAACGCTCTTGTAATTTTTCGCGGTCGTAATCAGAAGTTGTTGATTCGATCTGTGATTTGATCTGGCTTACACGGCCTTTGATCTCTTCTGCAGAACCAGAACCATTGATGATAGTAGTATTATCTTTGTCGATAACGATTTTCTCAGCAGTACCTAAGTAGCTAAGGTCAGCGTTTTCTAATTTGTAACCTCTTTCTTCAGAGATCAAAGTACCACCGGTAAGGATAGCGATATCCTCTAACATAGCTTTACGACGGTCGCCGAAACCAGGAGCTTTAACAGCAGCAACTTTCAGTGAACCGCGGATTTTGTTAACTACCAAAGTAGCTAATGCTTCGCCGTCAAGATCTTCGGCAATGATCAATAATGGTTTGCCGGTTTGTACTTGTTTTTCAAGGATAGGAAGCAATTCTTTCATTGAAGAGATCTTTTTGTCGTAGATCAGGATGAAAGGATTTTCTAACTCAGCTTCCATTTTATCAGCATTGGTTACGAAGTAAGGAGAAAGGTAACCACGGTCAAACTGCATACCTTCTACAGTTTTAACTTCAGTTTCAGTACCTTTTGCTTCTTCAACAGTGATAACACCATCTTTACCAACTTTTTCCATTGCTTCAGCAATTAACGAACCGATAACCTCGTCGTTATTTGCAGAGATAGAAGCAACTTGTTTGATTTTGTTATTGTCTTCACCAACAGTTTGTGACTGTGATTTCAGGTTTTCAACAACCGAAGCAACAGCTTTGTCGATACCGCGTTTCAAATCCATTGGGTTTGCACCGGCAGCTACGTTTTTAATACCTGCAGTTACGATAGCCTGAGCTAAAACGGTAGCAGTAGTAGTACCATCACCTGCAATATCGGCAGTTTTTGAAGCCACTTCCTTAACCATTTGTGCACCCATGTTTTCAAGGGCGTCTTTTAATTCAATTTCTTTAGCAACAGTAACACCGTCTTTAGTGATGGCTGGTGAGCCAAATTTTTTGTCGATGATTACGTTACGGCCTTTAGGACCTAAGGTTACTTTTACTGCGTTAGCAAGGATATCAACACCGCGTTTCAGGGCGTCGCGTGCTTCAACATTGTATTTAACTTGTTTTGCCATTTTGTTTTTAAGATTTGAGATCTGAGATTTGAGATGTGAGAAAACTCCATTTCAAATTCAAATCGTTTAATTTTTTTAGTTTTCGAGATAAGGGATTTAAGAACACTTTTGTCTCAAGTCTCATATCTAACATCTCATGTCTAAATTAAAGAACTGCGTATATGTCTGATTCACGCATAATTAAGTACTCTTTACCTTCATAGGTAATTTCAGTACCTGCGTATTTACCATATAAAACCTGATCACCAACTTTTACGGTTAAAGGCTCATCAACTTTTCCCTGTCCTACAGCAACGATAGTTCCACGTTGAGGTTTTTCTTTAGCAGTATCAGGAATAAAGATACCTGAAGCGGTCTTCTCTTCGGCAGCTGCAGCTTCTACTACAACCCTGTCGCCGATAGGTTTGATGTTTAATGACATAATTATAACTGTTTGTTTTTATTTAAGTTTTCAGCCCGATACGCAACATCAATTATGCCAAGTGGGTATTATGGCAAGTATTGACATGATAAACTGTTTTAATGTCAGCAAAAGGTTACTTGTGTTTTGTGGCTTAACAATTTTTTAACCCGATGGTGTCAGGTTGTCAGTATGACTTAAGGATGACGGTAGGGATTTTCAGGTTGTTTCTTTACTTTCGAATTGCTGTCTTTTTTGAGCTGCAAAACTTGTTGTCGCATTTGATCTAATGAAAGTTTAGGTTTTTTAGAATTGGCTTGCCTGGCCAATTCGTTCATTTCTGAAAATGATATATTGTAATCCATCTTTAATGTAATTTCATTTATGATCGACCAATAAATATGCTATTTATTAGTCGATGAGAGATGAAGAGTAGCAGTTGTTTAAAACAAAGTAAATATCCAATAGGCTTCATTGCCGTTGACTTCAGTCAACGGAGTAATGATAAAATCAAAGGGCTTTAGCCAAAATGTCGCGCGCATAGTTGGGCTAAAGCCCGGTTGTTTGGTACTTATAACCGTTGACTTCAGTCAACGGCAATGAAAAAACATTTTGATTTTTTGATAGCTTTCTTACGCCGTCTTCCTCGCCGCTGATAATTTCTTCAATTCATCCTTAGCCCTGGCAAACCATACTTTGTTGCTTTTACGCTCAACCGGGCTTAACTGCGATTGCTCATTGAGCATATCGGTAAAAATTTGCCATGCATCATCATCACGGCCGGCACGGGTAAGGAACATGCCATATTCGTAACGGGGCTCAAAGTAGGAATAACGCCCCTTCATCAGTTTAAACTCATTCTCTGCCTGTTCTTCCTGGTAAGTGAGCTCAAGCGATTTGGCATACAGAATGTGTGCTTTTGAGCGGGCGAACTGTGGTAGCTTATAAAGCTTTTTAGCAATAGGAATAACCTCGTTGTACTGGCCTTTTTCAAAGTAGGCTACAATGAGTTGTGCCATCACATGTTCGTTTTCGGCAAAGGCGCCGGTGAGACTGTTTTGATATATTTCGAGTGCTTTATCTGTAAGCCCGGCTTCCAGATAGGCATCTGCCAGTTTAACACGATTGGCAAAAGTATCGGTGAATCTTACTTCATCTTCAAGGCGTTTAATTTTGGCTCCGGGGTTTATAACTGCCTCAACGTTGATTTTAGGTGTACGGATGCCGCGATTGGACAGTATCTCACTATAGATATAATATAAACATCCGAATAAAGGTATTACTATAAGGATCCAGAGCCATTTTTGCTGAGTACCGCGCCGTAGGCTATGAATGATACAAAACGCCTCTAATATCAATATAAGATAATAATAATTGCCGCCGCCGAAGTACATGCCTGTTTATGATATAGGATTTAGTAATAATCAAAAATAACGAAAATACAGCTGTAAACAAGGGCGTTTATAGCTGTAAGATGATTTTTTTGCTAATTGTTTGAGTATTACATAGGCGGGATTAATCGGCAGGCAAATAAAAAAGCCACCGGTAATTGTCACCGGTGGCTTTGCGTTAAAATAGCCCTAATTGTCCCTGATCGTCCATGTCGATATCATCGGGGTTGGTGATCTCAAAATCAATCTTTTTAGGAGGCTTTGGCGGTTCTTCAGATTGATCGGCTGATGCTGCCGGCTCATCTTCCTGAGAAACTACGGGCTCATCTTCAATTACCTCTGTTGAGGCAGGTGTTTCATCTTCGTTATTGTCTGTTTCGGCAGCTTCGGTTTCCCGGGCAGTACCATCACTTATCAGTTCAACTGATTTTACCGGATGTTGTGAAAGGCGGTTACCCATGGCTTTCATACCTTTAACATCGATAATCTCTGCTAAATTCAGCTCAAGGGTTTCAGGTGTCTGGTCCTTGCCTTTGAGATGTGTCATGCTGATTACCGGAGCCGTGTGACCTATAAGCACCATTTTTGATCCGGCTTCTTCGCTGATCAGGCTTACCTGCTTCCCAACTGCTATGTTTTCGAAAGTAAAACGCTTAACAAGGTAGTTTTTGGATTTGCCTTCAATATGTACTATGGAGAAAACTGCCTGCGGATCATACTTTTCGATAAGAATCATCTTATCATCAAAGTGGTTGTTTAAATCGAAGCTGCTTAACTCATAAACGCCGTTGCTAAGTACGGTAAGGATACGGTCGTCGCCATCAAATTCGCCCAGATATTTACCGCGGCTGTCGGCATTTAAGCGTTTTAAAATCTCATCATACCAGATCTTACGACCGGCCAGTGTTGATACGCCCTTGCTTTTCAGTATGATTTTTTTAACCGGGTATTTGGTGATGATATTACCCATAGAACCACGGCCTTTGATTGCTATTGAAGCAAAATCCTCATCAAACTGCAGTTTTTTAAGTTTGGAATGAGGTTTAAGCTGTACGTTCACTACCTCGGCCTCACCATTAGGGTTGGCGGTAAAGTATAATACTTTTGAGCCTTTGGTGCCCTTGGTAAGGTCGTATTCCTTATCGCGGGTTACACCCACTACCGAGAAGCGTTTGATATAACTGATGCCGCTTTCGCCATCTTTATATATCATGTTGTAAACGGTACGCTCATCGTTCTTTTTAAACACGGCCACGTGGATGATGTCTTTCCCCACAAACACCTTGTCCTGTACTTTGGTAATGATGCAGCGTCCATCCCCCCTGAAAACAATGATCTCGTCGATATCTGAGCAATCGCCAACATATTCAACCGAGTCATCTTTTTTCAGGCCTGAACCGATAAAGCCGTCAGTTCTGTTAACATATAGCTTGATATTAGCTAAAGCTACCTGCGCTGCTTCAACCTTATCAAAGGTACGCAACTCGGTTTTGCGTTCGCGATCTTTGCCGTATTTGTCTTTCAGTTTCTGGAACCAGGCAATGGTATATTCGGTGAGATGTTTCAGGTCATGTTTAACCTGTTTAATCTCATTTTCCAGGGCTTTCATCTGTTCATCCGCTTTTTTAACATCAAAGCGGGTGATGCTGCTCATAGGTTTATCTATCAGCTTTTTATAATCTTCGGGCTGTATGGTGCGATAAAACTGTGGGAAGAACGGCTCAAATAAGCGGTTCAATACTTCCAGCACCACTTCAAAATTGCCCGAGTTTTCGTACTCGGGATTTTTATACATCCCTTCCTGGATAAAGATCTTAAGCAATGAGCTAAAGAAGATCCTTTCCATCAGGTCTTTCAGCTTGATCTCCAGCTCCTGTTTGAGCAGGTCTTTGGTGAAGAATGTGCTTTCGGTAAGCATATCATTCACGCTCATGAAGCGTGGCTTATCATCCTGTATTACGCAAGTATTGGGTGATATGGATACCTCACAATCGGTAAAAGCATAAAGCGCATCGATAGTTACATCGGGCGATATGCCCGGCGCTAAGTGGATGATAATCTCTACATCCTTAGCTGTGTTATCCTCAATTTTTTTGATCTTGATTTTGCCCTTGTCGTTGGCCGAGATCACGCTATCAATCAAACTGCCGGTAGTAGTAGTAAATGGTATTTCAGTAATGGCGAGGGTTTTTTTATCGCGCTCAATAATTTTAGCCCTTACCCGTACTTTGCCGCCGCGTTGCCCTTCGTTGTATAAAGAAGTATCGGCCATACCTCCGGTTGGGAAGTCGGGCATGAGGTTAGGGCGTTCACCTTTTAATACGGCTATGGAAGCATCAATTAACTCAATAAAATTATGAGGTAATATTTTGGTAGCCAAACCAACGGCAATACCTTCAGCACCCTGCGCAAGGAGTAGCGGGAACTTCACCGGTAAGGTGATAGGCTCTTTGTTACGGCCGTCATAGCTGGCCTGCCAGATAGTAGTATCGGCATTAAAAACAACATCAAGTGCAAATTTGGATAAACGAGCCTCAATATAACGCGGAGCCGCTGCAGAGTCGCCTGTTACAGGGTCTCCCCAGTTGCCCTGGCAATCAATCAGCAGGTTTTTTTGACCTATCTGCACCATGGCATCGCCAATAGAAGCATCACCGTGGGGGTGATATTTCATGGTGTTACCAATAACGTTGGCAGCCTTGTTAAAGCGCCCGTCGTCCATTTCCTTCAATGAATGCAGGATCCGGCGTTGTACCGGTTTTAAACCATCGTTAATATGCGGAACGGCCCGGTCAAGAATAACATATGACGCATAATCAAGAAACCAGTTTTCATATAACCCATCGAGTGAGGTAACAGTGTGTAGTTTTTCTTCATTAGGGTTTGGTGTATCGTTTTGATGCAGATCTTCACTCATTATTCAATAAAAACTTTTGGATTGGTAAAGATACAGATTATGTGTTGATGTGCAGATGCGCCAGCCTATATTTTAATACCGGGGTAATTTAAATTTATATCAAAATTGTTACGTTTGTGCGGGTTTAGCGGGCAACAATTGTAAATCAGGCGCGTAAAACTTGTTGGTACAACAAATAAATAATCGATATCGCCGTTAATACATGACGGTTAATTTGAGCACCGCACGGTGCTGATTAATTAATTTGTTTATATATTTACTATGGTGTTTTAAGCCAGAAATTTTTCTGCAGCTGCCCCCTTAAATGAAAACTATTTTGAAGTTAAACCGGCCCTTATTACTTATGGCTTTATCATTGCTTTGTTTTGCAAAAGGCATTGCTCAGGTAAGTCCCCGGCCGTTATATGCCCAAAATAGCAAGAAACATACACCTGTAAAAGTTAAACCGGGTTACCCAAAATCTAAAATAGCAGGTACTGATCAGTTTAAAGAATTCACCAAACTTTTGGCCCAGGCTAATGTAATTTATACCCCACCCAAGGGGTTTAAAGAAATTCCTGCCCCTAATGATGAGGATTTTTCATTTGATTATGCATTGCAATTGCCAGGTCAGGATTTTGAAGTATGGTTTCAGGTAAAATCACAAAAGGAAAACTATACCAGCTATGAGCAAGGACAGTATGATATTGACCGGGAAACCGAAAACCCAGATTCTATATATATAAACATGAGCAGGGCCCAGGCTATAGCCTTCACCGGCGAAAGGGATAATTTTATCAGAAGTATACCGGTTAATGTTTTGAACAGATATAAGGCAGACGCCGGCAAGTCATACCTGTTAAACCTGCTCGACTTGCCTGCCACCAGGCATTACAAATATGCCTTGCTTATTGCGCTGCAGCGTAACCATACCGGTACCATAATGGCTGTTTGCTTTACCAACGATAAGGGCCCCGAGTTTTTTAAAAATGTGGACAGGGCAAGTAATTGTTTGAAGTTTAAGCCGTAAGAGGAGAACTAAACTTTACTGTATCATTTCTAACGAGCCGGAGGGGGAGCGCGTTGGGGTGAGGAGAAATCTTCTGTACCATAAAAGTTTGGTAGCATGGCGTATAAGATTTCTCTTTCGCGCCACCCCGCAAGCATCACATGCTCAATCGAAATGACATTTTTCTTTTTTTTTGATTTCCCAATGTTAATAAGTTGATATCTGCTCCCCGGTAATTAAGCCGGAAGTTTTATTTTTGCAGTTAGGCGTATTTTGCGCTGTTTTAAATTTTCTACTTTATATATACATGGCAGAACCAGTTAATTATAGTGAAGATAGTATCCGCTCCCTCGATTGGAAGGAGCACATCCGTTTACGTCCCGGTATGTATATCGGTAAACTGGGCGATGGCTCTGCTTATGATGACGGTGTTTATGTACTGCTCAAAGAGATTGTGGATAACTCAATAGATGAGTTTGTGATGGGATCGGGTCGTACCATTGAAGTGAACATGAGCGATCATAAAGTATCAGTACGTGATTATGGTCGCGGTATTCCTTTGGGTAAAGTGATCGACTGTGTATCTAAAATAAATACAGGCGGTAAATACGATAGCAAGGCTTTCCAGAAATCGGTAGGTTTAAATGGTGTGGGTACCAAGGCGGTTAACGCGCTTTCCAACTCATTCACCGTACAATCATATCGTGACGGCCGTACTAAACTGGCCGAATTTGCCAAGGGTGAACTCATTCGCGATGAGAACGAAAAAGATACCACTCAGCGTAATGGTACTGCTATCAACTTTGTGCCCGATGATACCATTTTCAGACATTACCGATTCATTCCTGAGTTTGTTGAGAGCATGATCTGGAACTATGTGTTCCTGAACGCGGGCCTGACCATCAACTTTAATAATCAAAAGTATTTTTCGGAACGTGGTCTTTTCGATTTACTTACCCGTAATACCGATGCTGAAACACTACGCTACCCGATCATCCACCTAAAAGGTGAAGATATTGAGATCGCGATGACCCATGGCCAGCAATACGGTGAGGAATATTATTCATTCGTTAACGGGCAAAACACCACACAAGGCGGTACGCACCAGGCAGCATTCCGTGAGGCGGTAGTAAGAACGGTACGTGAATTTTATAAAAAAGAATTTGATGCTTCGGATATCAGGGCCTCGATTGTTGCCGCTATTGCTATAAAAGTTCAGGAGCCGGTATTTGAATCGCAAACCAAAACCAAGCTGGGTTCGCAAAACGTTGGGCCCGAAGGCCCATCTGTACGTGGTTTTATCAACGATTTTGTTAAAAAGGAACTTGATAATTATCTGCACAAAAACACAGAAGCGGCCGATGGTTTATTGAAGCGGATACTGCAATCGGAACGTGAACGTAAGGATATTGCCGGTATTAAAAAGCTGGCCAATGAGCGCGCAAAAAAAGCATCATTGCATAATCGTAAACTACGCGATTGTAAAGTGCATTTTGACGATACACACGAACGTAAACAGGATACTACTTTATTCATCACCGAGGGTGATTCGGCCAGTGGATCTATCACCAAATCGCGCGATGTAATGACACAGGCCGTGTTCAGCTTAAAAGGTAAACCGCTTAACTGCTTTGGTTTAACCAAAAAAGTGGTTTACGAAAACGAAGAATTTAACCTGCTGCAGCACGCGTTGAATATTGAGGACGGTCTTGATGCTTTACGTTACAATAACATTGTAATAGCTACCGATGCCGATGTGGACGGTATGCACATTCGCCTGTTGCTGATGACTTTCTTCCTGCAGTTTTTTCCCGACCTGGTGAAAGCCGGTCACGTTTCAATCTTGCAAACACCATTATTCCGTGTGCGTAATAAAAAGGAAACTATTTATTGCTACAGCGATGAAGAACGCCGTAACGCCATTGCTAAACTGGGTAACAAACCTGAGATCACCCGATTTAAAGGGTTAGGTGAGATTTCGCCCGATGAGTTTGGTTTGTTTATAGGTAAAGATATGCGCCTTGACCCGGTAATATTGAGGGATGCCAACGTTAAGGCGCTCCTGGAATATTTCATGGGTAAAAACACCCCAACCCGCCAAATGCACATTGTTAACAACCTGCGGGTTGAAAAGGATGATGAAACCATCAACCCAACAATAGCTAAAGAAGCTGAGGCTGAAGAAGAGTTGCCAGTGGCTGTATAATGAACCTTGATTTGCTTGATTGGAGGATTACATGAATCTATTTTATGTAATCCTCTAAATTTTGGAGCGCAGATCTGTATCTTCTATTTAAAGAAGCCCTCTGAGTTGATATTATAGGCAAGGATTTTAATAGAGCCATCCTTTTCTTTTACCAACCTGATTGATTCAACCGCCTTGTATTTGCTGTGCTTGGTGTTGTATGCAAAAACATATTCTGCAGATGGGTTAGTCCCCACAACCCTGCGTGTTTCCCATTTGTTTACCGTTGTTGAGTCAAGGTCGCCAAGTTTGTTTTCTGCTGCGGTGTATAATTCAAGTAATTTATCCTTTGTTGTAACCGCCCAAAACTGATTGCTGTAAAGTTTAAAGGTGTCGTTGTACTTTTTAGCTTTTATAAGCTCAAAAAGTTTATTCGTTACTTTTTCACCATCCTTTTTATCTTCTTCTCTGTTTATATAGGTGTTGTTAAAGCTGCATCCATTTAAAGTAATGACAGTTGTCAATAAAATTAAGCAACGAAATTTAAGTGATTTAATAAATTGCATGCGTGAGTGAGTTTAGATAATGGAATAAATGTAAATAAATCTTTCTAAACTTTTAATCCTGTTTAAATTTCCTTATCTTGTTTCCCCCTGTTTTTTAAAGGGCAAGTTTATATGATAAGTCACGAAATTAAAATAGCCTTTGACGAATATGAGTCGCTGGCCGATCTTGATAAAGCCGACAGGCAGCTTTGCCTCGAAGCTCAAAAGGCGTTAAAAAACTCACACTCTCCATATTCAAAGTTCCGTGTAGGGGCGGCGCTTCTTTTACAAAGCGGTAAAATTTTACACGGTAGTAACCAGGAAAACGTAGCATACCCATCAGGCTTATGTGCCGAACGGGTAGCGCTGTTTAACTGGGGCGCCAACCATCCCGATGACCCTATTGAAGCAATGGCAGTTACTGCTCATTCGGATGATTTTCCTATTTTAAAGCCCATTACCTCATGCGGATCATGTTTGCAGGTGTTGGCTGAATGCGAAAAGCAGCAAAATCAACCAATAAAAATTATATTGCACGCCGAAGATGGCCCGGTATGGATTATCAAGGGCATTGAAAACCAATTGCCATTTTTATTTTTTGAAGAACGTATAGCTACTCCGTAATGAAACTAAAATTTTTTTTACTCTTCATCGGTCTTGCATTCAGTGCCGGTGTATCGGCTCAGCAGGGTTTTCCGTTTGATAATGAGATCAGGGCGTTTAAACACCAGGATAGTTTAAGCTTCCCGAAACCGGGTGGTATTTTATTTATCGGCAGTTCATCTATCCGCAAGTGGACAGATCTGGAGCAGCGCTATGCAGGTAAGCCAATTATCAGGAGGGGAGTAGGCGGCTGCGAACTATGGCAGGTTGCTGATTATTACACCCCTTATATCCTGTTCCCGTACAAGCCGCGCAAAATTTTTATTTATGCGGGCGAGAATGATATTTCAGCAGGTAAATCTGCCCAGGCTGTTGCTTCTTCATTTGCAAAACTTTGGGAACTAATTCATCAGAAATTACCCAATGCCGAGGTGTATTTTATGTCGATAAAGCCAAGCCCGGTGCGTGCAAAATATTATGATGTTGTTTTCGCTGCCAATGAGCTGGTGAAAAGTTATCTTAAAGGAAAACCAAAAAGTTACTATGTTGACCTTGTACCGTCTATTTACAAGCCGGGTACTACCCAACCCGATTCAAGTTTGTTTAATGACGACTATCTGCATTTAAACAGCAAAGGTTATGACAAATGGCAAAAGGTACTTGACCCGTTGGTGAAATAAAAATAAAAAAGGCCCCGCACCAACGGGGCCTTTACCTACTTACATATTAAACACTAAACTAAAACTTACTTATTTAAAAACGCTGTACACGTTTGTGATTTTCCAGCCGCTGCCAGTGTTGGTAACGGTTACATAGTTGCTGCGGGTAAAAGTGCTGTATTTCATATCAACTTTCACCACGGCCAGGTCATTATTGCTTTCAACAATTGAAGTGCTGGTAGTGCAATCCTGCTCGGTATTTTTGTTGGCTTTTAATAAGTCAACTACTTCAGTTTTGCTAAAACTTAATACTTTAGTACCACGTAACATGCTGAATTTTGCCGACTGGTCTACTACATCACTAAAGCCTTGTATTTTGCCGCGGGTCATGGCATCTATATAAGTGTTGATGGCGTAGTTTTTGGTTAAATTATCGCCTTCTATTTTATTTGTTGCTTTTGCTGCGGTGCCTATTATTAATAAGGCTAAGCCAAGCATGATTGATTTTAAGGTTTTCATATTGTTGTTGTTTTTTAGGTTTTTAACTTTTAAATTGTTTTTATACTCATAAGACATCGCTACTATGCATTACGTTACAGCCTGTACAATTAAATATGACGATTTAACAAACATTTAACATTTTCGCATATTTTTTAGAGATCATGATAACAATATGCCGTTAAATAATACTTATGGTTGATTTTAATACCATTATATTACAGTTTGCCGAACAGGGTGAAAAAACCGGGTGGACCTACATTGAAATTCCGGCCGATGTGGCGCAGGAAATGAAGCCCGGAAATAAAAAATCATTTCGCGTAAAAGGTAAACTGGATGAATTGGAGGTGCGGGGCATGGCACTGATGCCAATGGGCGAAGGAAATTTTATTATGGCCTTGCGGCGGGAAATCTGTAAAGCTATCCATAAACATCGCGGGGCCATGCTTCGCGTACGCCTTGAACCCGACGATGATTTTAAGTACATTGTTCCGGACGATTTACTGGAGTGTTTGGAATATGAACCCGAGGGCGGTGATTTTTTCAATAGCCTTGCCGAAAGTCACCGCGGATATTTTATTAAATGGATAGAGAGCGCTAAAACTGAAGTTACCCGCGCTAACCGCATAGCTCAAACCGTTAACGCCATGGCGCGCCGTATGGATTACGGGCAAATGCTGCGGGCTCAAAAAAAGGCGCGCGAGTAACGTAGGCATTAGTAAATTTGATAATCAACGTAATTAATGGAAACTCCCTTGTTTAAACTCAATGGCCGCATCTGGATAGAAATAGATGACGATAAAGTGCTGGGTCATGGTCGGGTTGAGCTGCTTGAACGCATTCATGCCTCTGGCTCTATCAGGCAGGCTGCATTGCAAATGAAAATGTCATACAAACAGGCCTGGGACTTGGTGAACCACATGAACGATGGTTTTAAACAGCCACTGGTAATTTCAAAAAGAGGAGGAAAAGGTGGTGGAGTAGCCTTGCTTACACCATTTGGACAAGAGATTATATCTCAGTTTAAAGATTTGCAACAAAAATTCTTTCATTTTTTAGAGGAAAATAGCAAAAAGTAAAAGTTTTTATGTTTTTGTTATCAAAAAACTAAAAATTCATGCTGCTTGTTGAGTAAATTATCAATTCTATTCTGCATTTTTGCGTTATACTTTTAAAAATATAACGAAAGTCATAATATGAGAAAACAATTACCTATTTTAACGCTACTTTTTGTTGCTTTAATCGTGTTTTGTTACGGTAAGGCTATTGGGCAAACAACAGATACAAGCAAACGTGTTTTTAATCTTGGGCAGGTTAATATCGTTGGCCTAAAAGACAGCGTAAGATCAAGCAAGCTCAATATCCACACCCTTAATTTGTATAACCGGTATGATGTTTCGCATGCACTTAACCTGCTGCCGGGCGTTATCCTTACTGCCGTAGGGCCAAGAAATGAGTCGGCCATTAATGTTCGTGGTTTTGATATCAGGCAGGTGCCGGTTTACCTTGATGGTGTGCCGCTTTATGTGCCTTACGACGGTTATGTTGACCTGGCCCGCTACAATACCTTTAATTTATCAGAAATCATTGTATCAAAAGGATATTCATCGGTATTGTTTGGGCCAAATGCCGAGGGTGGTGCTATCAACCTGATCAGCCGTAAACCTGCCAAGCCATTTGAATTGAATGCCGTTGCCGGTTACCTGAGCGGTGCCTACAGGCTTAATACCAATATCGGCGGTACCTTTGGTAAGTTTTATTACCAGGTTTCGGCTTCGCAATTAAAACGTGACTATTTTCCGCTTTCTTCAAAATTTACGCCCGTAAAAAATGAAGACGGGGGGCATCGCGATAACTCATACAGTAATGACGTTGACCTGAGCGGCAAAATTGGTTTTACTCCAACAGCATCGCAGGAATACGCTGTAGGTTATACCTATCATCATGGCACCAAAGGCACACCCGTTTATGCCGGTGATGATACACAAAACTCGTTATTTAAAAGCCCACGTTATTGGAAATGGCCAAACTGGGATACCCGTGGCCTGTATTTGTTGAGTAATAATAAACTCAATAGCACCAACGTGATCAAAAGCCGCTGGTACTATGATCAGTTTAAAAACGAGATTGACAGTTACGACAATGCATCATACAATACCATTACCAAACCTTATGCCTTCAGAAGCATTTATGACGATTATACTTTAGGGGGTAACTTAACCTTTGAGAATACCGATCTGAAAAATAATAACTTCAGCATAGCAGCTCATTTTAAACAGGATGTGCACCGCGAGCATAACATAGGTGAGCCAACCCGCCGCGATGCCGATAATAACTTTTATATTGGTGCTGAAGATACCTACCACATAACATCAGCATTGAAAGTAAACGCCGGTGTTGCTTATAATGACAGGCGCAGCACACAAGCCCAGCAATATACCAACAGTACTATAAGCGATTTGCCGGCCAATAGCAATGGTGCCTGGAATGTACAGGGCTTAATTCAATATGATGTTGATAATGCCAATTCACTAAGTTTCTCGGTAGCCCGCAAAACTCGCTTTGCTACCATTAAAGACCGTTACTCTTACAAATTTGGCACCGCAATCCCTAATCCCGATCTGAAAGCTGAAGACGCGTTGAACTACGATCTGAGCTATCACTCGCTTATTGGCGGCAAGCTTTCGATACAGGCGTCGGGCTTTTACAGCAAGATCAATAATAGCATTCAAACAGTAAATAATGTGGCTGTTGATCCGGTAACCAAAACTAACCAGTCGCAGGTGCAAAATGTTGGTCGCGCAGAATACTATGGTGCCGAGTTTGCAGTTGGTTACCCGATCATTCCGCAGTTGAGGGTTGACGCTAACTATACTTTAATAGTACGTAACAACCTTTCAGCTCCGCAGATTCATTTTACTGATGTCCCTAAAAATAAAGTGTTTGCATCGTTGCAATATTCGCCGCTTGCCAAATTGTATTTTCTGGCATCTGAAGAGTATAACTCAAAAAGGTATAGCACCAGCTACGGTACAATATCAGGAGCATTTTACCTGACCAATGTAAAAGCACATATCACCTTGGTTAAAGGTTTCGCTATTGAAGGAGGCGTTAACAACCTTTTCGACAGGAATTATACGCTGGTTGAAGGCTACCCCGAAATGGGCCGGAATTACTTTGCTAACGTGATTTTTAACTATTAATTTTAAAGAAGAACTATAATAGTAACCGGCGTCAATAACCACACGTCATTGCGAGGAACAAAGCAATCCCCGATTAGCAGAGCCGCTCTGTATAGTTCGCGATTGCTTCGTTCCTCGCAATGACGGTTTGTAAGAATCAACGTGAAGGATAACCGACAGGCAAACTATAAATTACCACTTTCTCTGCGCAAGGGCAAAGTTTGCCTTATACTTTGCCTGTTGCTTGTTGTTGCCGGTTTAACGGCCTACACGGGTACGGAGCCGACAGTACCCATGGGCGATTATGTATTTAATTACCCTGCCAATTTTGGTAACCGGATCAATGTGCCTGCCAATAATCCTACCACCCAGCAAGGTGTTTATTTAGGTCGATTGCTTTTTTATGAACCTAAGCTATCTGCAACCAATACCATTTCATGCGGCAGCTGCCATCAGCAGTCGAAGGCATTTACCGATGGTAAGGCTTTAAGTATTGGCGTTAATAATGGGTTGGCAACACGTAATTCCATGTCGCTGGCCAACTTGTTGTGGGCACGTAAATTCTTTTGGGATGGGCGGGCTGCAAGCCTGGAAGGTCAGGTTGCTTTCCCGCTGACCAATCCACACGAAATGGGACAACCCATAGAAGTATCGGTGCAAAAGTTAAGCAACACCAAAGTGTACCCTGGCCTGTTTAAAATTGTTTATGGTGATAGTACCATAACCGGTGAGCGGATAGCAAAGGCGATAGCACAATTTGAACGGACGCTGATCTCCGCTAATTCACGCTATGACCAATATTTGCGCAATGTTTATCAACCTACTGATGATGAACTTAAAGGAATGGAGCTTTTTAACCGCGGCGCCGATCCGGAAAAAGGGATTCGCGGTGCTAATTGCACCCATTGTCATGGCGGACCAAAAACTTACCTGGAACTTTTTCATAATAATGGGTTGGATAGCATTTCAAAAGATGAAGGCATGGCCGCATTTACCGGCTTGGTTACCGACAGGGGCCGATTTAAAGTGCCCACCCTTCGCAACATAGCGTTAACCGCGCCATATATGCACGACGGTCGTTTTAAAACACTCGATGAAGTTGTAGATCATTATAGCGAACATATTAAGCAATCGGTGTCATTAAGTGCTTTTTTGCAGGGCGAATCAAACGAGGTAGGCGGGAAATCGTTAAAATTACAGCCTAAAGAAAAAAAACAGCTGATAGCCTTTTTGAATATGCTTACCGATTCTACCTTTATAACGGATAAGCGCTTTGCAGACCCTCATCGATCAACAAAAAATTAAACTTCATACCCATGAAAAAATATACCCTGATATTGCTGTTACTGATAGCTGGTTTTGGAACCCGTGCCCAAACAAAAGAAGCAGTAGTAAAAGTAAGCGGAGAGGTGACAAGCCCGCTCACCATTGGCAGTGCCGACCTGCAGCAATATAAACAAACTACAGTTATCCGTAAAGATCGCGATGGGAAAGACCATACCTACTCAGGCGTAATAGTATCCGACATTTTGACAAAAGCCGGTGTTACCCTGGGCTCTGAATTGCGCGGCGAAAACCTGGCCAAATTTCTTTTGGTGGAAGCCAGCGACGGTTACCAGGTGCTTTTTGCTCTTGCCGAGCTGGACAAAGGTTTCACCGATCGTACTATTATTCTTGCTGATAAAATTGATGGCCAGCCTTTAGCCCCGGCAGATGGGCCGTTCCGTATTATTGTTCAGGATGAAAAGAAGCCAGCACGCTGTATAAAACAGGTTACGGCTATGAAAGTGATGTTTGCGAAGTAGGTTAAATGGAACATAAAACCATTAATACTTCTGATTTTCTGAAAACCATATCGTGGTTAAATGACAGTCTCATTGATTGGGCGGACGCCGCACGTGAATATACCATGGACGGTAGGCAAATACAGCATAGTCAGAGGTCTTATATCTATAGCTTCAATGGAGCTATAACGTCGGAATCGGGCGAGTATGCTTTCATTTATCAAAAGCTTGGCACAAAAGGGCTGCTCCTTAAAAACGGGGAGTTGTTAAGAGAGATTAACCGTTCATATTATTGTGCTGATGTTTATGAGTATCCTGCAACATTTATAACAATAGAAGGGATAACCTATCTGGTTCATTGCCCTTCTGAATATTGTCGGCTCGATTTCGAGAATGCAGAAACAGGGGAAATTATAACCGATGTTTCAGGGCGTAACCCATCAGATTTTTTTCACTCAAGATTGGAAGTAAGTCCATCCGGGAAATATTTAATGAGTAAAGGCTGGCATTGGCACCCTTGCGACCATATTGAAGTTTTTAAAATAAAAGATTGCATTAATAATCCGGTGCTTTTAGATAATTCGGCCTTGTTTCCTAAAGTGACAGCTGAAGTATGTACAGCAAGTTTCATTAATGATACAAAGGTTTTAATCGGATCGTCTGATGAGATTTTCAATAATGGGTGGACATATTTTCCCGAAAAACATATCGCCATTTGGGATCTTACAACTAATCAGATTTCTGTACCCGTAAAGGTTGGCGCCGAGTTTGGAAACCTGTTTTCGATTAATGGTGAGCTTGCCTGGGATACGTTTAAATTTCCCAAGATCATTAATATCAATACAGGCGAAGTTTTAGAAAAAGCAGAATCGGTTAATAGTGGCGGACAGCGTTCAAGTATTGTTAATAAAGAGGAGTTGGCGCAAATTGTATTTAATTCCCAAACCAAACAGCTCGCGATAGCTAATGGCGAGAGCATTGAAATACTTACGCCATAATTTGATATAATAGAAAATGTCTTTAAGTTAAGAGATTGAAAGATTGCAGCACCAGAGGTGCTAAAGGTTTGTAGAAAATAGAATAAATGAAGCTTTAGTATGCCAGAGGTACACAACTTTCGGCGCTTACTGCATCTCTGGCACAATTAAGTTATTCCACCTCTTCCATCAGGGTATTGAACATCACAAACTTTTCGTTGAATTTTTCCTGGTGAGTGGCCTGAAATTTATGCAGGTGGTTCATATAAAACTGCTGAAAGTGCTCAATACTGTCCGCATTGTATTGAATGCAGTAGGTAACTCCTTCGTTAGGCGAATCAATAACAGTAAGGATCCGGTACGAGATGAAATGCCCGGTAGCCATGATGGCCGGGATATGAATGGTTTTGATATAGTTAAGCCATTCGTCATGAATGGTTTCATCAATTATTATGGTGTCGTTGTATACAATCATGTTGTAAAATTAGTTATTTAAGTTGAATGGTTGATTCAGTGAGTGGTTGATTAGGTGAGTGGTTGGCAGACTCATAACAGAAGCAATTAGAAAACCACTCACTACTTAACCCAATCAACCACTCACCATATTTAAGACGCATCCGGTTTATCGCCTCTTAACAGCCTGAAACGTTTGCGGGCTTCGTTGATCCAGAGGCTTCCGGGGTAATCGGTTATAATTTTCTGGTAATAGGTTTTGGCGGTGGTTTTATCGTTAAGCCTGTTTTCGTAAATATCGCCTAACATAAATACGGCATCGTCGGCCCATAAGTCTGCTGGGTGCTCTTCAACAATTTTCTTTAAGAGAGACACTGCACCAGCGTAATCTTTTTGCTGTATCAGAATTCGCGATTTCGACATCATGATATCATCATCTAAAGCATTATTCGGGAACTTTTTGCCGATACTGTCTAATATCATTACTGCTTTTTCGGGATTTTGAGCAAAGATCTGTAAATCGGCACGGGCGTACATTTTGAGTGCAGCCCCGCTACTATCTGCGGCAAGATTATCCTGTATCAGCAGCAGCAGGTTAAGTGCATCGTTGGCTATTAACTGCGATGTAGCAACTTTTAGCACATCCAATTGCCCTTTTGCCCACGTAAAATCGCCGGTGTAATAAGCCATTTTTGCATTTCTGAATACCGCATCCTGCCCTATGGCCGTGGCCGGAAAATCTTTTTCAACCTGGCTGTAAAGCAGTGTTGCTTCCCAAGGCTGGTTATTTAGCAGGTAAATATCTCCTAAGTCAAGCTTGCAATCGGCCAGGAGGGTGGGCTTAATATCGCTGAGTTTGATAGCATCCTCCAATAGTTTTTGGGCATCTTTTAATTTGTGCAGTTTAAAGGCCTGCAGGTTGGCCAGTTTTTGCATGGCAAATGCCGTACTGCTGTTGCGGCCAAACTCGGTGAGCAAATCATTATAATCTTTTTCAAGCCCAAGCAAATCTTCCGGCAGGTATTTGCCCGAAGTTACTTTCAGGTTTTTGGTATTGATAAGCTCAATTTTTGCGGGGATGTACAGTGGTGTTGTTTTCCCTTTGCTGATAATATACTCGTACCCGCGGATAGCTTCGTCATAAGCTTCGTTGGTAATAAAAGTCCGGCATAGATCATAAATGCTGTTGCCATCGTCATTTTGCCTGCGGCTTAAGGCCAGTGCCTGGTTAAGGGCGAGGTCAAACTCTTTTTGCTGCAGGTACTGCCAGGTAAGCAGATCGGCATAAATGGTTTGCTGCGGATCTTTCTGAATGCGCCTCAACAATGCAGTTTTAAGCATATCATAATCAGCACTACCTTCATATACATTTGAAAACGCATTTTCGGCCTGGTTTATAAAATTGGGGTTTTGAGGTAAAAAGTTCAGGTACTCATCGGTAAGTGATACTTTGTCGCGCTTAAAACGGTAAAGATTGATGAGCTCGTAAGTAAATGCATTGTCGTTTTTAAGCAGCTTACGCCCTTGCTGAAAAATTTTGATGGCATAGTCAATATTTGCGCTCTGGTAAAATTGTGATGCGAGTGCGGATATCTCGCCCTGATCGGCTGGGAGACTTTTGATCAGATCGTCGTAAATAGCATCAGCCTTGTTCATGTTGCCTTCCTGCGTATAGATGTTGCCCATCATGATGGCATACTGGTGGTCGTCAGGATGGCGGCGGATCAGCTTTTTGGTAATGTTTTCAGCTTCATCAAACTTCTTAAGATTGAGCAGCGTATTTACATACACGCTGTAGTAATTTTCGTTGTTTTGCTTATAGAGTTTTTGGTAAATTTCGAGCGCTTTTTGCGGTTCGCCATTTGCGTTGTATTGCTTGGCCAGCAGCAGTTCATTGTCCTGCGCAAACAATTGGGTGCTAAAGCAAAAAACAAAAATAATAACGGTATATAAAGCCCTCATCTGTTCAAAAATAATCAATTAATAGGATTGATTAAGCTGGTTTGTCTGTATTATTTATATAACGGCATATCAGGGTAAAATTATAGTGACATCTTGATAACATCGAACTTATTTATCTAATTTGACTCAATTAATAAAATAGGATACTTGTAACTATGCTGGGCCGGGTCAGATTTTTTCTTATTGTGAGTTGCATCATTGCTTTCTTTTCCTGCAACAGGAATAAGGTAAGGCAAATACCTATTATTGACTTTTTTAAAACACCCGAAAGGAGTTTTTACCGCATTTCGCCCGATGGTAAATATGTATCATACCTTAAGCCATTTAAGGATAAGCAAAACATATTTATACAGTCATTAGCCGATGGCAAGGAGCGCATGGTTACCCAATTTGAAGATTACTCCATCAGGGGCGACTATTTCTGGACTTATAATAATCAGCTTGTTTTTTCGCAGGATCTTATTGCTACCGATTCGGTGAAGATGTATGCCTTTGATGTGGCTACCAATAAAAGTCGCATTATATTATCACTGGGTAACGTAAGGATAGGCCTGGTTAACCGTAACCGGCAGCAACCGGATATCATTACCATTAAAACCAATGAGCGCGATCCGGGTAATTTTGATGTTTATCGCCTTAACGTAAAAACCGGCGAAATGAAGACTTACCTGCTTAACCCGGGTAATATTACCGAATGGTTTGCGGATGCCGATGGCCGGATCAGGTTGGAAAGGGCGTCAGACGGGGTGAATGAAACCATCTTATTTCGCCCGGATGAGGATAAACCTTTTAAGCCCATTATCGAAAACAACTTTAAGAATGCCGTAAAGCCTATAGCTTTTACAGGCGTTAAAAATTATTTCTATGCGTTATCCAACGTAAACCGCGATAAGATGGCCCTGGTTGAGATCAATGCAGAGGATGGCAAGGAAGAAAGGACGATTTTTAGTTGCAGCAAAGCGGATATCACCAGTTTTGAGTATTCGAAAAATAAACACCGGATAGAATTTACCGGCTGGGACGAATCAATGCCGCGTAAGCATTTTCTGGCGCCTGATGTTGAGCAGATGTACCAAACTATTCAGCAACAGCTTAAAGGCAATGAGGTTAGGGTGGTTGATCGCGACAGCTCTGAGAATAAATTTATCCTCAACACATATACCGATCGAAATCCCGGTTCATATTATCTTTTTGAAAAAAACAGTGGCAAGCTAACCAAGCTAAGCGATATCAACTCAAGCCTTGTACCGGCCGAGTTATGTGCCATGAAACCTATATCATACCATGCACGTGATGGCTTACTGATCAATGGTTATTTAACGCTGCCCCGGGGCGATAAAAGTGAAAATTACCCGGTAGTAGTTATGCCTCATGACGGCCCCTGGGGGCGCGATACCTGGGGATATGACGATCAGGTGCAGTTTTTGGCTAATCGAGGTTATGCCGTGTTCCAGGTTAATTACCGCGGTTCAACTGGCTATGGTAAGGCGTTCCGAAGCGCTGGATACAAACAGGTAGGCGGTAAAATTCAGGATGATATTACCGATGGGGTGCACTGGCTTATTGATACAAAAGTTGCAAACCCTAAAAAGATTGCCATTTTTGGCGGTCGTTTTGGCGGCTTTTCGGCACTTTACGGGGTGTCATTCCATCCGGAACTATACAGTTGCGCTGTAGTACAATATGGGTTGATCAACTTTTTTACCTATATCAAAGATGCACCGCCGTTTGTTAAGCCCTATTTAAAAATGACTTACGAAATGGTTGGTAACCCGGAAACAGATGCCGACCAGTTAAGGGCAATTTCTCCTGTTTTTCATACCGATAAAATTAAGGTACCTTTAATCATATTCCAGGGTGCTAAAGATCAGCGGGCCAATATCAGTGAGCTTAACCAATTTGTGCGCGAGCTTCGTAAACGGAACGTTGATGTGAAATACTTTTTAAAACCCAATGAACGTGCATATTTCAGAAGCGAGCATAACCGTATGGAAATGTATGCCGAAATAGAGAAGTTTTTGGATAAGAATATGCGGGTTAAACCATAAGCCGACATGGCAGTACAGAAAAACGCTTACCGGCAAAACTTTACGCTGATCACCATTTTCCTGGTGTTCATATCCATAACTTTTGTGGTTGCCTTGTTTATATCTTATAACCTTACCGCCAAGTACGTTGAGAACGAATTTTCTTCAAAAAAGATTGAAGTACTGGAGCAAACCATTAAACCTTACAACGAGTTTTTTCAGAATAAAATTCCTGAGATTACCTCATACCAGGGTTTCCTCGACTCGGCATCGGCAGGTAAATATGCTGCCTCTGTTTTTCATGACTATAGCTTTGTACGCCGGGTTATTTTTTATGACGCCCTCATTGGTGGTACAACAAACATGACTGTACGCAAGAATAATTTAAACATAGCGGCTAAGGCTGTTTATCAGTACTGGCATGTTAACAATAAGGTTTACGGAGCAGAGCAGCGGCGAACTGCCAATGAAGACGATTTCAGGGAGATGGCCATTAAGCTAAGTAATTATGTGGCCTTTTCGGATACATCACGGGTATCAAGCCAGGGTGAGCTGTTTAAGGCTTTTTGGGATGTTAAGCCTGATAAGATAAGTTATACCAATATCCTGCGCCGCGAAGACGTACGCATTTATCGCGATATGCAAATGCAGGGTAACAGTAAAGGGGCTTCATACAAACAAAATATGATGACCTTTTACCTTGACCCTTATCTGATGAAGGTGAAAAATACACACCCCGAACTTTATGAAAGTGTTTCGATAACGCCCGTTGTTTATGACCCTATCGATAGCGAGGGTGATAAGCTGATTACGGAGGTGTCATTTCCCGGAGCTTTTTCTGATTATAAGTTATTCTTCAGTTCGGCACAGGGGTATTTAACCGCCGAAATTAATCGCCGTTTTATGCCTATCGGGGCTATTGTATTGTTGATGACGTTGTTTTTAATGCTGATAGGCTGGTTGATTTACCGCAACCTGAACGTGAATATGAAGCTTTTTAAGCTTCAGTATGATTTTATCAACAACTTTACCCATGAGTTTAAAACGCCTGTAAGTGTAATCAAAATAGCGGGTTCTAACTTACGCGGTGATGGCGAGCTTACCGAAAGGCAGCGCCGCCATTATGGTAAAATACTTGATGAAGAAGCTGATAAGCTGAACGAGCTCATGAACAAGCTGCTTTCCTTTACGCAGATTGAAAATAAATCCATTACTTTAAAAGAGGAAGAGATTGATATAGAGAATTTTATTAGCCGGTATATTGATACCTTTAAAATTAAATATGCCGATTTTAAAATTAAATTTAAAATCAACGGCGTTGAAACTTTTTATACCGATCCGGTATTATTAGGGAGTGTTTTCCAGAATCTTATCGAAAATGCCTATAAATATTCGCACCCTCAACAAAAAGAATTGTTTATCAGCATTTCGCATGAAAGGCGCAATATTGTGTTTTCGTTTGCTGATAAGGGGATAGGGATACCAAAAAATGAATTGAATAACGTTTTTAAAAAGTTTTACAGGATAGAGAATCAATATAACCAAAACGGGAGCGTTGGCCTGGGTTTGGCATTTTGTAAAGAACTGGTTAATTTTATGAACGGTGATATCACTGTTTACAGTAAGGTTAACGAAGGTTCGGAATTTATAGTTACGCTTCCATACGAAAATTAAGATATGAACAAAGAAATTAAAATTGCGCTGGTTGAAGATGACGAGAACCTGCGTTTCCTGGTTGCAGAGCGTTTGCAGTCAGAAGGTTATAAGGTATTGGAAGCCGGCAACGGTAATGATGCCGAAGCCATTATCCTGGCTGATCAACCTGATATTGTACTGCTGGACTGGATGTTACCCGGTAAGCCAGGCTCTGAGGTTTGCGCAAATATCCGCGAAAAAGGGTTTGATAAGCTCATCATTATGATGACTGCCAAAGCTCAGGATGTTGATAAGATCGAAGCCTACAACTTTGGTGTTTCTGATTATATCACCAAGCCTTACAATATGGATGTGCTGGTGGCTATGATCGAAAATAAGATCAAATTTTCGCTTAACAGCGAAAAGCCTGAGTCATATCGTTTTGCCAACATGGAGCATCTACCTAACACACACCTGCTTATCCGCGATGGCCGTAAGATAGAGTTGACCATTCTTGAAAACCGAATCCTTCTTTACTTCCTCAAAAACAAAAACAAGGTTATAAACCGCGAAGAACTGATGATGGAAGTTTGGGGTTACAACGCCGATGTAAACACCCGTACACTGGATATGCACATTGTCCGTCTTCGTAAAAAGATAGAAACCAATGCCGATTCGCCGCAGTACTTACAAACTGTAAGAGGGATAGGATATAAGTTTGTTTATAACCAGTAGTTTTAGTTTGCAGTTTTAAGCGGGCAGTTTGCAATTCTGTAAATAGGCTTTTAAAAATATGTCGTTGCGAGCGAAGCGTGGCAATCTCGTAGCAAATGCATGTCCAACCTGTATAGCTACGAGATTGCCACGTCGCTCCTCGCTCAATCCTGGGCTGCTCCTCGCAATGACATGCTTATGATGATTGCTTCCTGTACACCCTCGCTACAATAAAATCTCCGAAAAAGGTTTTATCCTCAATTACATTATATCCAGCGGCGTCAAAACGCTTTTCAATGGCTGGTAACCTGCTGGCTTCTATACCGCAAAGCAGCCTGAAAAAAACAAACATGCTTTGGAGCATTACATTTTGCCACCAGCGACCGGTTAATTGAAAATCAGCATTAAGCCACAGCCCGTTTGGTTTGAGCAGGTTGTGCGAATGATAAAAAACCTTGTCTACCGTTTCATCCACAAAATTATCGAACAAAAAAGGCGTGACTACTACATCAAAACCTGCGGGAAGCCTTACGTTTTCAACAGCATCGTTAACAAAGGTAACCGTGTTTTCACCGGTGTGCCTTTTCTGCGAGAGTGCAGTCATATTTGCCGAAATTTCCACATAGGTAATATCTAAGCCTGATGAATGTATTTTGGCGAGTTCTTCCAGTATCCAGCCTGTGCCGCCACCGGCTATGAGTATTTTACTTTTTGGTGGAATAAAGCCTAATAAATATACCTGCGCGTTTATTAACGCCCGGCCATATACCAATCTTGAAAGCCGATCATAAAACCATGCCGAGTTGTTATAATTGGCGGCCATGTTTTAATGAAAAAAGTATTTGAGGGCATTGAAGGCTACTACAATAACATACTGTAAAATCAGCACGCCATCCATATAAAAAAAGTAGTAGTATTCATTCTTTTCCCATGCCGACTTAAAGATTAACCAGCCCGTAAGGAACATGGTAATTGTGAGTGCAAAAAAATCAATACTAAATCCGTTTTGCCTGAACAGGAACATCAATACAATGTACCCGGCAAGTAATACCTGGCAAAACAGATAAGCATTTTTTTCGCCCCAAACTACAGGGATGGTTTTTAAGCCCACTTTACGATCATCAAACAGATCGCGGATATCAAAAGGTATTGTTAATGCACCTATAAATAAAAAGCGCTTGGCTATAAGTATAGTGGTATCGCGCATGGTAATATCGGTGAGATGGTTATGCATCGACTCCAACACCGGAAACAACACGCAGCTCATTGTCCACACCAGTGTTATTAAAAAAGGCTTCAGGCCCGGGATGTTTCTTAAGCCAAATTTATGATCGCCAACGCTGAACAGGGGCAACCCGTAACCAAACGAAAGGACGCTGAGAAATATGAGCAGGATCTTTGATTCGGTAGTGATGATAAAGAACAGCGGGATCAATGAGAGCAACGAAACAATGGTAAATGTTACCATCAACCTATAGTGTGCAAAAAACCATCGTACCCTTTTGTAAGGAGATCTTTGAGGATTGGCTGGCCTGGTGATCAGGATACAAAAATTGTAAATTCCCAGGGTTGATGTAAATAACAAGCCCAATACAGGGAACACAGGTTTTGACCCTATTAAATGAAATGTTAACAAGGCCTGTGCTACTGCACAAAGCGACATGAAAATATTACTGAAGAGCAGAAAATCTAATACAGATTGTAGTAATTTCTTCATTGGTAACGTGGCGCAGTATATGCCCCGATCTTTTAAGAAATTGATAGCGACGGATCGTGGCCTGCTTTTAATGTAAATATCGTAATCTCCGGCAATATTCCAACCCTGCCTGTTAAGCCAACAAAGCCAAAGCCAACATTTACATATAATTGTTGCATATTTTCCTGGTAATGGCCCGCCCACTCATTGTAAACGTATGTAATAGGGCTATACTGAAAATGTTCGGTGCGTACACCAAACTGCATGCCGTGGGTATGGCCGGCAAACATAGCATCAATCTGCGGATACTTAGGTAATACCTCGGCCCGCCAGTGCGATGGATCATGCGAAAGCAGGAGCTTTACCGGCAGGTCATCGGTGTTTTTTACAGCCAGGTCCATACGTCCATATTTAGGAAAGCGGCTGTATTCGCTCCAGTTTTCGATACCTAAGAGCCCTATTTCCTCTCCATCTATTTTAAGTCGGCGGTTTTCGTTACGAAGCAGGTTCCAGCCCATGTTTTTGTGAGTGGCTATCAAATCGTCATGGTTCTTCTTTTTTGCTACCGGAGAATCCCAATCGCCATAGTCGCCATAATCATGATTGCCAAGGGTTGAGAAAACACCGAGCGGTGCTTTTACCTTGCTGAAAATATCCTGGTAATCGGTCATTTCTGAAGCTTCTCCGTTAACCAAATCACCCGTAAAAAATATCAGGTCTGTTTTTTCTTTCAGCAGTATTTCAACACCGCCAAGCACTGCCTTTTTATTATAAAAGCTGCCCGAGTGAATATCCGAGATCTGCCCTATCCTTAAGCCATCAAAGGCTTTTGGCAGGTTAGGCAGATACATGGTTTGATACAATACATGGTAATCATATGAGCCTTTAGGCATTGCCGTTTTAATAGCAGCCAGGGGAACGGCAGCAGCCAGTAATCCTGCTTTTAACAGGAACTCCGAACGGGGGATAGCATCTATGGTAGTTGCAGTTGCAGTTTGACCATGAAAAGTAGTAGCAGTTGCAGAAGCAGCTGTGGTAGAAGAACCAGTTTCAGTTTTCTTCCGTTTGAGAACAATTTTTCGCCTGATATCATCGGCAAAAATGAAGAGGATAAAAGTGAACTTGCAGATGAGCAGGATAAATGTTATCAGCAAACAGGCGGCACGTACACCTGTTCCGGCTATGGTAATGTAACCTCCTGTTAAGAGCGCAGCTACAGTAAGGGCCGATGTTGTCCAATAAAAAATGGCGAATGCTTTTGATTTAAGCAGTCGCCATTTTTGAAATGCGCCGCGGATTCCCTGTAAAACATACCGGTCTGTCAGCAGCTCAATTATGATCCAGAATAAAATACTCAGCGCTTTTAGTATCATGTTAGCGCAGGTGTTTAGTATCTGTCGTCGTCAATATCAAGGTCGTCGTCATCGGGCTGCAAGTTAAACAAACTGTTAAACATATCCGAAAACGCGAACCCATTATCAAGGAAACCTTTATTCAATTGTGAAAACTCCGACAGGCCGTGAAGTACAAATTCCATCAGCAGCAATTGCTGACTTTCGCTTAAACGCGGATGGACCTTTTTAACCAGGTCTTTCAAACCGGCAACTTCTTCCAGTGCTTTTTTGTACTCCTGCATTGGCATATCGTCAACCAATGCCACGTTGTTGCCATCGCCAAACCAGTTGATGATAGCGGCATATGGGTTAGGTGCTTTAGCTTTTTTAGCCTTTTCAGGGTCAGGGAAAAACGACAGTAATAAGCTTTTGATCGCTTTGCCTATCAGGATGTTGGCCACTTTGCCCGGGCCTTCCAGCTCGCCTTCGTAAACCAGCTCAATTTTACCGGTGATGGCGGGGATCACACCTAAAAAGTCGGTAATGCGCACGAAAGTTGTTTTTTCGTGGTTGATGATCATCCTGCGCTCGGCATTGCTGATCAGGTTTTCATACGCCGAAATAGTTAAACGTGCCGATACTCCTGATTTTTTGTCGATATATTCAGAGTTACGGGCTTCAAAAGCAATTTGTTCAACCAGGTTTTTCACTAATCCATCGGCTTCGATAGCTATACGCTGATCATCTGTAAGGGATGCTTCTTGCTGGGTGATTTTGCGCGAAATTTCAACCGAACGTGGATAATGCGTCAGGATCTGACTTTCAATACGGTCTTTAAGCGGTGTAACTATCGAACCACGGTTGGTATAATCCTCGGGGTTAGCAGTAAATACAAACTGGATATCCAACGGCAAACGTAATTTAAAACCACGGATCTGGATATCTTTTTCCTGCAGGATATTGAACAGTGATACCTGGATACGGGCTTGCAGATCTGGCAGTTCGTTGATTACGAAGATGCCGCGATGCGCACGGGGTATCAACCCAAAGTGGATCACTCGCTCATCTGAATACGTTAATTTCAAAGTAGCCGCCTTGATAGGGTCAACATCGCCAATTAAATCAGCAACGGTAACATCAGGTGTAGCCAATTTTTCGGTATAGCGTTCAGAGCGGTGGATCCAGCCGATAGGGGTATCATCACCTTTTTCGGTTATGATGCTATGACCAAACCACGAAATGGGATTGTAAGGGTCATCAAACAATTCTGATCCTTCAATATATGGAATATACTCGTCAAGCAGGTTAACCAACAGGCGGGCAATACGGGTTTTAGCCTGGCCGCGTAAGCCTAACAGCAAAATGTTATGGCGCGATAGGATAGCAGTTTGCAGGTCGGGAATAACAGTATCTTCAAAACCGATGATGCCTTCAAAACCACCTTCGCGTTTTTTAAGCTGTTCAATCAGGTTAGCACGTAATTCATCTTTAACCGAACGGCTTTTGTAGCCTGTTTGCTTTAACTGGCCGAGGGTTTTTATATCTAATAATTTACTCATGTTTTCAATTAGGGAATTTGACAATTTGATAATTTGAAAATGGACGTATCAAAGCATCTTCAAATTATCAAATTGACTAATTTTCAAATAATAATTTATCTAACAGTCCTTCTCCTGTTCCTGATGTAATCCTCAAAAATATATTCACCCAAGCCGTTCAGGGAACTGTAAAACGCTTTGCCTCCGTTTGTTTCTGTGAATTTACGAACAAACTGCTGCAAATAGGGGTCTTTGGCTATCATGAATGTGGTGATAGGTATTTTTAACCGTTTACATTGAGCAGCCATGTTAAGGGTTTTGTTAACCACTTTCCTGTCCAGCCCGATGCTATTTTTATAGTACCTGGTGCCTTCCTTTAAACAGGTTGGCTTACCATCGGTGATCATGAAAATTTGTTTGTTATGCGTTTTACGCCTGCGGAGCAAGTCGGTAGCCAGTTCCAAACCTGCATAGGTATTGGTGTGGTAGGGGCCAACCTGTAAATAGGGTAAATCCTGCAGGGTTATAGGCCATGCATCGTTGCCAAAAACAACAATATCCAGCGTGTCCTTTGGGTATTTGGTGCGGATGAGCTCGGCAAGGGCCATAGCTACTTTTTTGGCCGGTGTTATCCTGTCTTCGCCGTAAAGGATCATGGAGTGCGAAATATCGATCATGAGCACGGTTGAAGTAAGGGTTTTGTAATCCATTTCCTCTACTTCAAGGTCACGCTCGGTCATCATAAAATCGCCGATACCATGGTTAACCTGTGCGTTGTGGATAGACTGGGTCATGTCTATCTGGTCCAGACTGTCACCAAACTCAAACTCACGGCGTTCTGCATTTTTTTCATCACCCTGGCCCGATTGAGGTGAGCGGTGATTGCCTTTGCCGGATTTTTTTAGTTTGCCAAAAATCTCTTCCAGGGCCGACTGCCTGATGCTTTGCTCTGTTTTTGCGGTGATCTTAAACTCGCCGTTCTGATTGTCCTCATCAAGATAGCCTTTTTGCTTCAGTTCATCGATGAAATCGCCCATGCCATAATCATCGTTGGTGAGGTTGTATTGTTTATCGAGTTCGTTAAGCCAGGCTAAAGCTTCGCCGGCATCGCCCGATGTATAGTTGAGCAACTCGAGGAATAATTTCAATAATTCGTCAAATCCGCCTTTAGGGATTTGGTTGGGCTTAAATTTGGAAAATCCAAAACCGCGCATATTTTGTCCTTTCTGTACATAAAGGAACGGAATATTTTGGTGAAAAGTTTTGTTGTGGAAGTGATAAAGTAAATTGTTAGGTAAGTATGACAATTAAGGAGAGACACTTTGAGGTGTTCTGCGCCACGTCATTGCGAGGTACGAATACAACCGACCGAAGGGAGCTCATTAATACCTATAAAAACAAATCATAAATATTAATAATCCCCGACTTTACAGGGAGACCTGCTTAGCCGCCCTGCTTCTTGGGGATTGCTTCGTACCTCGCAATGACGCTGGTAGTGTTAGGATACTAAATGTACGCCAAACTGTTCAGCAATTCAGGCGGATAAACCGGGTTTGCGCCGCGCTGGCTGGCTACGTATGAGCCTACTGAACAGGCTTTATCAACCACCTGCTGCATAGGTTTGCCTGAAAGAAGACCGGATACAAAAGTTGCCAGGAAGGCATCGCCGGCACCTACAGTGTCAGCTACTTTTACGGGGCAGCCGGGGCTGTCATAAAATTCATGATCGTGCCATACCAGTGCACCATGCTCACCGCGGGTTACGCAAATGGTTTGACTATGGTATTTTGAACGAAACTCGCCAATTTGATCACGCAGAGAAGCTCTGCTACCACCGATGAGCAAATTAGCCTCTTCCTCGTTCATTTTCACAACATCGGCACGGGCAACCAGGGTTTCAATAGTTGATAATGTATAATGCGGCGGACGAAGGTTTACATCAAATACCTTTAATGCCGGGGTTTCATCAAGCAGGTTTAACAATGTTTCGCGGGTGGTAACAGTACGGCAAGCCAAACTGCCAAACACAATGGCCCGGGCCGCCTGGGCCGCCTTGGTGAGTGCGGTCGATGGTTGTATGTTATCCCATGAAACAGGTTGTGGAATAATATAAGTGGCGGTGTTGGTTTCATCAAGTTGTACAGTAACCTCGCAGGTTGGAAATTCATCGTCCTGCTGGATCAGGTCTGAATACAGGTCGTTGCTTTTTAAAAAGCCTATTAATGCGTCGCCGGAGTTGTCCATACCAACTGAGCTTGCAAAAGTTGTTTTTACGCCTTGTTGTACCAAATGCCTGGCCACATTCATAGGCGCACCGCCGGCTTTTTTTCCATCGCCAAAAGCATCCCATAAAACTTCGCCAAAACTCAATACCTGATTTCCCATAGTTATTTGTTTTTAGTGTCGATGAAATCCAAATATACTGTATTGTCTTAACCGGAATTAATTGAATTGAAGAATTAATTGAATTTTTTCTTTTTAATTCTGTTAATTCGGGCAATTCTTAAAATTCAGGTTCAGCCAAAAGGCTATCTTTATTATATGAAAAAAATATTACTGAGTTTTGCGTTTGTGCTTGTAGCCGTGTATTGCTTTGCACAGGATAGGCAAGCCATCCTGAAAGTAATGCATACACAGGAGGAGGCCTGGAACCGCGGCGATATTGAAGAGTTTATGACAACCTACTGGAAGTCAGATTCGCTGGTTTTTGTGGGAAAAGCAGCCCCAACTTACGGCTGGCAAACAACATTGGAGCACTATAAACAAACCTATCCTGATAAGGCGGCTATGGGGCAGCTCTCGTTCAATATTATGCAAATAAAGGTGCTTGATAAAACTAATGCCTTTGTTTTAGGTGGATGGAAGCTTACCCGCGAAAAGGATACACCAGGTGGGTATTTTACGTTGTGGTTCAGGAAAATTAAGGGTGAGTGGAAGATAGTTTGTGATCACACTTCGTGACGAGATTGGTGATTGGAGATAAGAGATTAGGAAAAAGGCAATTCAATTCCCCTCTTGAGAGGGGGCGCTTTGGGCGGTGCGGTTGCAGGGGTGTGTTCTTCCGCGTTTGAGAAACACACCCCTCCACCCCTCTCAAGAGGGAATCGCACAAGCCATTGCTTTAATTTAATACTACTGCATGAAAAGAGGTTTGATCATTGGAAAGTTTTTGCCGTTGCATATTGGACACATGACATTGATAAGTTATGCCCTTGAACACTGTGATGAGCTTGTAATTGTTATTGGTGCCAGTGATGACGAGCCTATTGCAGGTGATGTACGACTTGACTGGCTAAAGAAAACATATGCAGGCAACGATAAGGTGAAGCCTGTACTGTTAAGTTATGATGAGGCCATGCTGCCCGGCACCGGCGATTCGATAGAAAATATGTCGAGGCTTTGGGCCAGCTATCTAAAAAAGAACTTACCGCATATTGATGTAATATTTGCATCCGAGGCTTACGGCGCTTATATGGGCCGTTTTCTGGATTGCGAAAGTGTTATTTATGAAGAGCCCTGCAAGGTTGTACCGGTGCAGGCCTCAAGGATCAGGGAAGAGCCTAATTTATACCTGCATCTTTTACCCGATGCTGTTAAGCAATACTATAAAGATCGGGCTTAATGGTTCATTGTACTTTGCCAGTCCAATCCTTTTTAAACTCAGAAGGATTTTTGCCTGTTATCTTATTAAATAGTTTATTGAAATAGGATAAGCTTTCAAACCCTACGGCATAGCAGGTTTCAGTTACATTTTTATCCTGCATGAGCAGGTTTTTGGCCACATCGACACGGTATTGATTCACAAAATCGGTGAAGGTCATTTTGGTTTGCTTTTTAAAATAACGGCAAAAGGCTGCTGTTGTAAAATTTACTTTAGCCGCTACTACGTTTACATCGGGTTTAAGATTATAATTGCCGCCAATGTATTCATAAACAGCCCCCATCCTAATCTTGTCTTTTAAAAAGAACTGCAGGTTTAGCTCGTCATTATTTAAAATAGTGAACTCGTTTGACCCGGCAAGGATGTTGAAGATCTCCATTAATCCCATCAATTGCTGAAATGAGCCCATTGCCGGCATCAGTTTAAGTTTCTGTACGGCCAATGTTCTGGTTTCGCCATAAAAAGCAATGCCGTTGGCTGCCTTTTTAAAAAGTTGCTCAATAGCCGAAAATTCGGGAGTGATGCCTATCGCTGTTCCCATGAAATCTTCTTTTAGCTGCACCACTATCTGGTGGTATTCGCTGCGCAGGCGGTAATCAAAGTTGAGGTGAGGCAGGTTACTGCCAATAAGAACTAAGTCATGCTGGGTATAACCTGAAATATGCGAGCCAACATGCCTGATCCCGGCATCGGCCTCCACGTAAACCAATTCATATTCGGGATGATAATGCCACAGGAAAGTGTTCCTGAGCCTGGGCGAAAAAAGCTTGAACGATTTGCCCGGTTCAAAATCTACCTTCTCTAACTGGATCTTATCCATGCTGTATTGAATCTTATGCTTTAATAAAGATAATTAAATAGTCAATATAGAGCAAATTTTGGTCATTGCACAGGATAGATAGCTTTCAAAGTCAGCCTAAATTTGGATTATAAATCAAAGCAAATTATGAAGACCGAAAATGCAACCATGACCATGGCACCTGCAAATGCCCATAAAGAAATACCCGGTAATCCATCAACGGCAAAATCAAGCCAGATTGGCCTGAACAAACGTGCCAACAACGAACCATTAAAAGTGCTTACTGAGGCCGACTGGCAATTTTGGATAGACAACGGTTATGTGATCATCAAGAACGCTGTGCCTAAAATACAGGTTCAAAAACTGGCCGATTACCTGTGGCAATATGAAGCTAAAGATGCTAATGACATGGAAAGCTGGTATAAAAAGCCTAATGCGCAAATGCAAATGAGCGAATTGAACAACACCGGCATGGTTGAAATTTATAATCAGCAGTTTATGTGGGATAATCGCCAATACCCAAAAGTTCATGCGGCTTTTGCGGATATCTGGGGTACGGAGAAGTTATGGGTAACTATCGATAGGGCTAATCTTAATTTTCCGTTGCGCCCCGGATTTGAATATAAGGGGTTTATTCATTGGGATTATGATCCTGAAACCAAACCTCAAAATGTTCAGGGTGTGCTGGCCCTTGCCGATCAAACGGATGAAAACATGGGTGGCTTTCAATGCATCCCGGAATTATACCAAACTTACGATACCTGGAAATTGACCCAGCCCGAAGACAGGGATCATTATAAACCAGATACCACCGGTTTTGAAACGGTAAAAGTAAAACTTGAGGCCGGTGATCTGCTCATATTTAACAGCCTGCAGCCGCATGGTATCCGCCCAAACACCAGTACAGATAAAGTGCGGATAGCTCAATATATATCGATGATGCCCGCGCAGGAAGATAATGAAGAGTTAAGGCAATGGCGCATCAACAGCTGGCAAAGCCGTGAAGCCATGCAAGGCTACGCCTTTCCCGGCGATCCGATGGAGCGTGAAAAGCAAAACCCCGTTGCTGAGCTTAGTGAGCTTGGTAAAAAGCTTTTGGGATTGGAGCGGTGGTAAAATATTCCCAATGCGCGTGTCCTCTCGCGCATTTGCAAGCAAAGCAGTCGGCTGTGGGGACACGGCCTCCGGGAAGAAAATAATATATCCCGGATGTGCGTGTCTTCACGCACATTTGCTATGCAAGCCGGCCGTGAAGACACGGCCTTCGCGGCATAAACAAAAATAGCGATGGATAAAATCCATCGCTATTCAATATCATGACTTAAGACTGAAAACTTAAGACTTTCGACTTTAAAAAGGTTTCCCTGCAGCCAGTTCCCTATTGGCCCATTTAACAGCGAGGCCTTCACGGTATTTGGCATATTTGCCTTTGAACATCATTTTTAGTGCGCTGTCAACACCGCCTTTAACGGCCAGGTTGTACAGACTTGCTGCTTTACGGCTTATACTTGCATCCCATGCACGAAGACTTAATGAGTATGAACCATCAACATATTTCATCCAGTGCCAGTAGCCTGTAGGCATAAACAGGGTATCACCATGTTCAAGGAAAACCTCAATGCCTTCCACGCCATCAAGCGCCGGGAATTTTTTAACATCAGGGTTTAGTACATCATAATCCTCCAGAGCATAAGTAGCATTGGGGATACAGTACAGGCGGCGTTTCCACTTGTTTTCGAACAGGATCACATGTTTGCGTCCACCAAAGTGTGTATGGAAAATATGCGGAAGATCGATATCGTAATGTAAAAATGTAACCGAGTTTGAGCCGCCAAAAAACATGGCAGGCATGCTTTCTAAAAAACCGCCCATTAAATCCTTTGGCAATACAATATCATCCAAAAGCTGTGGTGCCTGTTTAAAGATGTTAAAGAAAAAAATCCTTAATTCGGTTGGCTTACTGCGGATAAGGTCGATATACTCATCAAAAGGCATTTCGGTTGCCGATGAATTAATGGGTTTTGACGGATCGGCCTTTGAGTTATCATATAGCGGCACTACTTTGTTGCCAACAACCTGTTTTAAATATTCTGGTGTCCATTTTTCGCGGGCAGGCCAGCTTTTGGTAAGCCCTTTGATAACCAGCGGTCGACGAGGGTCTAAATAATTCTTCTTAAAGTCTTCGGGAGAAATATTTTCAACCGTATCGATCGGGTTAAGAATGAAGCACATATATAGTTTTATTACTTTAGGGGAGTTACGCCAATTTTAAAATAAAGTTACAGTATTGTTTCTTACTTATTTAAAAGCATTCAAAATAACGAAATAAACCCCAAAGTAGTATAAATATATTCTCAATATTATGGCTTGCCGGTAGCAAGGGCATTATGAGCACGTTTTATAGCCAGGTTTTCCTTCCAGTCCATATAGTCCTTTTTGAAGCGGGCTTTCATCATGTTATCAAACTTGCGCTGTACGGTTAAATTATACAGACTTTTGGCTTTAATGGCCCATGATTTATCCCAGGCACGCAGGGAGATAGAGAATGAACCGGTAAGATATTTCATCCAGTGCCAGTAACCTGTGGGCATAAACAAGGTATCACCATGCTCTAAAAATGCCTCCTGGCCTTCAATGCCATCAAGCGCCGGAAATTTGGTAAAGTCGGGGTTTTCGATATCGTAATCTTCTAAAGCATAGGTGGCAAATGGGATACAATACAGGCGTTCGGTCCATTTTTGGTCAAACAGCATCACATGTTTGCGGCCGTTAAAATGCGTATGAAAAATGTGTGCAAGGTCGATATCATAGTGTAAAAATGTTACCGAACCGGCACCTCCGAAAAACATATTAGGATATTTATCAAGGAATCCGCCCATTAAATCTGATGGTGAACGATAATCATCCAGCAGTTTTGGGGCGTGCTTTATTGGGTCGAAAAGAAAGATCCTTAAATCGGTAGGCTGTTTTTGAATGAGGTCGATATAATCGCCAAACTTCATTTCGGTTGCAGATGCATTGATAGCTTTGGATGGATCGGCCTTTGAACTATCATACAGCGGAACTGTTTGATCGCCAACGGTTTCTTTAATATATTCAAAAGTCCATTTTTGAAGAGCAGGCCAGCTTTCGGTCGCTTTGCGGATAATAAGCGGTTTGCGTGGATTTAAGTAATTGTTAACAAAATCCTCTTTGCTTATATTGTCTACACTGTCAATAGGTGTAAGCTTTATACTCATTTTCACAAATTAATTAACGAGCAAAATTAATTCTTTGTAAAAAACATGTAAACACTTTGGGGTAATTTTGAAGTTTTAATGACAGTTGTTTTAGTAGCAGTTGCAGTAGCGAGTAGCAGTTTTTATAAGTAGTAAAACAAAAAGAGTTGATAGTTACAAACCATCAACTCTTTTCAAAAACTTTTTCGGCGACTGCCGCTGCAACTGCCACTATAAAACTTAATTAGGCATCAATACAGCATTTACCACATGGATAATGCCGTTGCTTTGAGCAACATCGGCAATGGTGATCCATGATTTGCCACCTTTTTCATCAACCAAATACAATTTGGCTCCCTGCGAAATTACTGTTATTGTACCGCCACTCAGCGTACTTAATTCCGTTTTTCCTTTACCTTCTTTTACTTTGGTCAGCAAGTCGGCAGATGTAAGTTTGCCCGGTACTACATGGTAAGTTAAGGTTTTTATCAGGCTTGCTTTGTTGGCCGGTTTCATCAAGTTATCAACAGCGCCTGCGGGTAATTTGGTAAAAGCCTCGTTAGTTGGTGCAAATACCGTATAAGGACCTGCTGCTGATAATGTGGGCGCCAATCCTGCCGTTTTTATTGCTGCTACAAGTGTAGTATGATCTTTTGAGCCCGATGCGTTTTGTACAATGTTTTTAGCAGGCGACATAACCGCGCCCCCAATTGTTTTTTGGGCATAAGCTTTTGGAGCAGCGGCAAAAGCCACTAATGCCAAAGCTGCGATGATTAGTTTTTTCATAATTTATAATAGTCAGGATAAAGTATCATTTAAAGATACGATTAGTAAAGCTAAACAGATCTAACGATCATTTTGCTTTGTAACAATGTATTGACTGTTACAGGGCAAATTGGTTTAAAAGAATAAGCCCGCCGCAATATGATCAGCGTACAGCTTACCTGTTGCACTAAGATAAATAACATTATCTTTTTGTATGATCCATCCCCTGTCGAAATATTCGGCGGCAGCTTTCAGCAATTCGTCAGATGCACCTTTAGCTATGTGGTTTAGCTTTGCCAAATCAAGTCCCCAGATAGTACGTAACGAAGTCATGATATACTCGTTCAGGCGGTTCTCTTCGGTTAGTTCTTCTGTTTCGGCAGATAGTTTCCCGGTTTCAAGCGCCTGCATGTATTTTGCATTATTGGCAATGTTCCACTGCCGGGTATCGCCATTATAGGAGTGCGCAGATGGGCCTATGCCTAAATATTTTACGCCTTTCCAGTAATTGGAGTTGTGGCGGGAATATTGGCCCGGCTTGCAAAAGTTAGAGATTTCGTAATGTTCAAAGCCATGTGCCTGCATAGCATCCATAAGCACCATAAACTGCTCGGCGCTTTGATGCTCATTCATAGGTGGCTGCTTTTTTTTGTTGATGAAAGCCGCCAGCGCGGTTTGTGGCTCAACCGTCATGGAGTAGGTGGATGCATGCGGAACGTTAAGCTCAAATACCTTATCCAGATTTTGTTTCCATTTGGTATCGCTGAGCATGGGATATCCGTAAATCAAGTCGACCGTAATGTTTTCAAAGCCGGCGTCCTGGGCGCGCTTTACAGATGATTCTGCTTCCTGCCCGCGGTGTACGCGGTTCATCCAAACTAAATCCTCGTCAAAAAACGACTGGATCCCTATACTGAAGCGATTTACCGGTGTTTGCCTCAACGCTTTTAATTTATCCGCTTTCAGGTCATCCGGGTTTGCCTCCAAAGTAATTTCGGCCGTGGATGATACGGTATGAAGTTCGGTAATGGTATTAATGATCCTGCTGATCTCGTCGCCATTTAAAACAGACGGAGTGCCGCCGCCAAAGTAGATGGTTTCGATGCTTTCTCCATTAAGATAGCCTTTTTGAAATTTAATCTCTTTGATCAATGTATCCAGCATTTCATCCTTGTACTTTAATGAAGTACTGAAATGGAAATCGCAATAATGGCAAGCCTGCTTGCAAAAAGGAATATGGATGTAGATGCCTGCCATGCGGCAAAGGTAATGCAATTATTTTTTTTGATTAAAGCTGGTATTTGTGCAATAAGGGTTATGGGACATTTAAGCTTTGTTTATCTTTAGGCTCCAATCCATATAAAACCATGACCTTAAACACACTGTTTTTTTCTGTCTGTCAATCATTTTGCAAGTGGAAAGCATACCCTTTGCGCTCTTTTGCATGCTTTTCTTACCCCGAACTCGCAATAATAAAAATTTGAATGAAGTTAAAAACTATTGATGCGTCATCATTAACACCGGCGGAAATGCAAGGTTATTTGCACGCTGCCATTGCACCCCGGCCGATATGTTTTGCATCCACTATCGATAAAAACGGTGAGGTTAATTTAAGTCCGTTTAGTTTTTTTAATGTATTTAGCATTAATCCACCAATATGCGTTTTTTCGCCAACAAGCAGAGCGCGGGATAATACCACTAAGCATACGCTTGAAAACGTTTTGGAAATACCTGAATGCGTGATCAATATTGTGAACTATGATATGGTTCAACAGGCCTATTTAACCAGTACAGATTATCCAAGAGGAGTAAATGAGTTTTCGAAAGCGGGGTTTACTGAATTGGCTTCGGAGACGGTAAGGCCACCCAGGGTAGCGGAATCAACTGTTCAATTGGAATGTGTTGTGAACGATGTGATATCATTAGGGGAAAACGGTGGAGCAGGTAATTTGGTTATTGCAGAGGTGAAACGGATTCATATCGATGAAGATATTTTGGATGCCAATGGCAAAATAGACCCTCTTAAAATAGATCTGGTGGCTCGTTTGGGCGGTGATTGGTATTGCAGGGTAACCGGCGATAACTTATTTAAAATTGCCAAACCAATTGATTGTGCCGGAATAGGTATGGGCGTAGATGCTTTTCCTGAAGAGGTTAAAAACTCCAACGTATTAACCGGGAATAATTTGGGGTTATTGGGGCTTGTTAAAACGCTGCCATCTGATGAAGAAGTGGAAGCCTTTAGCAAAACCGATGAAATGAAAGAGCTGCTTGATGCTATCACCGAAAGCCACGCCCGCACCCAACGCCTGCATTTAAAAGCCAGGCATTTGTTAGATAACGGCCGTGTAGCGGATGCCTGGAAAGTTTTGTTAATGTAGCTTGTGCTCCCTGACATTGTCAACGGGAGAGATCTCCTGTTTTTGTGCAATAAAGGTTAGAGGACATTTAGGCTTTGTTTATCTTTAGGTTCCAATTATATAAACCATGACCTTTAAATACGCTGTTTTCTTATCTATCTGTTTATTGGCAGGCAGTGTTGCCGGTAGCCAGCAAGACAATAAAACTATTCAAATAGATATTCACAGATTGTTAAATGCACGACCGGTAACAACAGTTACAGAGGGTAAGTTACAAAGCTGGATAACCGGTATTGATGGCGGGGGCAAGGGGGATGGTTACCTTACGTCGGCCGCAGCAAAACTTAATGGCGATAATAATGCGCATGCTTTACCGGATAACCCATTGATCCCGGCTAATTCATCTCATCCTGCCGTATTGCTTCATTACGGAAACGGTGATAAAGGCAACCAAACCCGAAATGTTGCCGGTATTGATAGTTTTAGCTTTGACGTGCCTCATAAAAAATATTCGGGTTTATACCTGAGCCTCACCAGTTCTGAAGGCCCTTCTCAATTGCATGTCACTCTAATTTATAGCGGTGTTGGGGAAAGTAAAGACTTTACCTTGCCCGACTATTACAATGATATCCCTGAAAGTGATCCCAATTTAAGCTATGCGGTACATAACCTGGCTAAATGGGGGCCAGGGGATAAAATGACCGAAAGCGATCATCATAATATCGACGTATTGAATATCCATCCTGATCCAAACCGGGTACTTAAAAAAGTTATTGTAAGTAAGGCCCAAACCGGATACCTGGTATTTTGGGCGGCTACGGGTGTGGTTGAATAAGGCAGTTATTAAATGAGGAAGGAACAAGATTTAGCTGTGAAATAAATTCAAAAAAATATTAATTGATAAAATTCTGGTTCAGATAATTACCCTACTTTTGCAAAAAAATAATAAGCCCTTTTTTAAGCTTTGAGGATCCGTTTGGTTATTTGGTGTTGCCTGTTTTTTTTGTTGAATTGTGCTGCCGCTTTTGCGCAACAAGATTCAACAGTGATTGATACGCCTTTAAAATCACCTGTACGTGCTTTTCGCCCCGGCAATTCGGTACTTGATTCGGTGGCTAACGCCATGCAAAACAGGGATAAGTTTATTGCCGATTCTGTAGTCATGCGCTACCTCAGGGTGCCCGATGCAGCCATGCGTGCCGAATACGCCGATAGCGTTTTTGCACGCGAATTATATCACGGATATGGCTTTCTTGATCTTCATGCCAGGTCAAAAAGCAGGGTAATGGAAGGGCACTACCGCCCCTCGCGCGATCCCTGGGTTATTGTGATCATTATTGCCATGCTGTTATATACCGCTATCCTTAACCTGGCCCTCGGCAAGGACGTAAGTAATGTATTTACATCTTTTTATAGCAAGCGTGTGCTTTCAATAGCAGGTAAAGAAGAGAGCCCAGTTAGCTCGTGGGCTTTCCTGGGGTTATTTTTACTGTTTTGTGCTACGTTTGGTTTGTTTTTATATCAGCTGGCGGCGTACAAAGGCGTTTATTATAAAATAGCAGGCAGCGGTCTGTTTACTTTCCTTACCATTGTAATTATTGTATTATTCTCGCTTAAGTTTTTAATACTCAAGTTTTTAGGCTTTGTTTTTGATATTAATAAGCTGGTGAGCGAATACTTGAACATTTTGCATCTTACCTACTTTAATATAGCGTTTGTTTTTTTACCGGTGGTTATTTGTTTCAGCTTGCTTGGGGCACAATATATCCCGGTATTACTAACAGCGACGCTTATTATAATCATCGTAATTTTTATATGGCAATATATCAGGAGCAGCGTAAATATAATTTCTACCTTTCGATTTCATAAGTTTTATTTATTTACGTATCTTTGTGCCCTCGAAATTTGCCCTGTTTTGATTTTAATAAAGGCATTGAATATTAAAATTTAGGTTATTAAAAGCACTGAATTGGAAGATAGAAAGAAAAAGGTTAAAAGCATACTGGTTACTTTGCCTAAGCCCGAAAATGATAAAAATCCTTACGCCGAGCTGGCTAAAAAGCTTAACCTGAAAATTGATTTCAGATCATTTATTCACGTTGAGGGTGTGCCTGCTAAGGATTTCAGAAAAGAGAAGATTAACCTCGCTGATTTTAGCGCTGTGATCTTTACCAGTCGTAACTCGGCCGATCATTTTTTTCGCATATGCGAGGAGATGCGTTTTGAGGTGCCGGTTGAAATGAAATACTTTTGTCTTTCAGAAACCATCGCGCTTTATCTTCAAAAGTATATTCAATATCGTAAACGCAAGATCTTTTTTGGTAAGCAAACAGCTGCCGATCTTGCAGAGGTATTGAAGAAGCATTCATCTGAAAAATTTCTCTACCCATGCTCGGATGTTGCTGCAGAAGAAACCCAGCGCTTTTTGCTGGAGAACGGATATAACTTTACCCCTGCGGTACTTTTCCGTACAGTTTGCAGTGATCTTTCTGATCTGGCCGATGTATTTTACGATGTAATAGCATTTTTTAGTCCGTCGAGTATACAATCGTTGTATAAAAACTTTCCCGACTTTAAACAAAATAATACCCGCATAGCGGCCTTTGGAGCAACTACTCATAAGGCAGTGCTTGAGGCTGGTTTAATTTTAGATATACCTGCTCCAACCCCCGGTGCCCCGTCAATGACGATGGCCATTGAGCAATATGTAAAGCTTGTGAATAAATAAATTAGGAATTTATTTAACCCGGCCGCAACTTTTTACTGTATTTACCCGTATAACCGCTAACTAATTGTCATATTAACAATTGGTTAGCGGTTTGTTAATTATATAGCGTTTTGTGCTGTGTTGATAAGATAAGTATACAGTTTATCGATTCATAGAGTCAAAATATCGTTTTTTTAGCTTACATTGAGTAAAATGTAATATATTCGGGCGTCGCATTGTGTTATAGTTATATAACTGATTTTGAATTGTAAAATGAAGCAGATATACTTTTTAGTAGTAGTTTTAGCAGGTAGTGTATTAAGTGGTTGTGGCCGCGGTGGTGGCGACCGGGGTGAAGTTGTGGGGGTGCCTGCAAGGTCGTTTAGGGCTGAAGTTCCTTACGGCATGGTTTATATTCCGGGTGGAAGCTTCCTTATGGGGCAAACCGATCAGGATGTAACTTTCGCTCAGATAGCACAAACCAAGCAGGTTACTGTTTCTCCATTTTTTATGGATCAAACCGAAACCAGCAACAGTCAGTACAAAATGTTTGTTAACTGGGTTCGCGATTCAATAGCCATCAGCAGCTATATCAACGATAATAAATATTTTATCCAGCCTAAAGCCGGAGCCGGTAATAATAATGGCGGCAAAAAGTTCATTAACTGGGATTATGTAAAGAAAAATCCTATTTGGAGCAGCAAAAATGGTCAGGCCAGCAACGCTCAAAAGTTGCAGGGTATGTATTACCAGGGCGATGACCGCGTATTTGACCGCAATGAGGTTGATGTACGTTTGTTAAAATATAACTATGCGCTGTTTACCCTGCGCGATGCTGCTGATCATCATAACGATAAAACAAAACATCGCTCGGACTTTATTGTTCGCGATACAGTGGCAGTATACCCGGATACCCTTGTTTGGTTAAGCGACTTTTCATATGCTGCTAACGAACCTATGGTTGAAAGCTATTTTTCACATCCGGCCTTCCGTAACTATCCTGTTGTAGGTGTAACCTGGAGGCAGGCGCGTGCTTACGCAGTATGGCGTACTCGTTATAACGACGCTTATAAAGATAAACGCCGTTTAGCTCACCGTGCACCTTATAGCTTGCCAACAGAAGCTGAGTTTGAATATGCAGCACGCGGTGGCAGGATAGGTACCGATTATCCATGGGGCGGCCCTTACATTAAAAATGCTAAAGGGTGCTTACTGGCAAACTTTAAACCTGGCCGTGGTAATTATACAGATGATGGCGGGGCATATACAGTTCCAGTTCGTTCATATTTCCCTAACGATTACGGCTTATATAACATGGCAGGCAACGTGGCCGAATGGACATTATCTGCTTTTGACGAATCGGCATCAACATTTGTGCATGACCTTGCACCAACCTTTAATTACGAAGCTAAATCTACCGACCCCGAAATATTGAAACGTAAAGTTGTACGCGGTGGTTCATGGAAAGATATAGGATATTTTCTTCAAAACTCAACCCGGACCTACGAATACCAGGATACCGCTAAATCATATATCGGTTTCCGTTGTGTAACCCATTATTTAGGGCGCGACATCACAGACAAACGCTAATTCAAATTAGTTAAAGCAAGCAAACAATCAAATCAAAAAATAACAAAGTTTACTTCTGAATTATTATTATGGCTGGAAAGAAAAAACCTTACGGAATAGGTAACATCGTATCATGGGGTGCTACAGTGGTGATTATAGGGTTAATGTTTAAAATTTTGCACTGGCCTGGTGCCACCTACTGGATAGCAGGAGGGCTTATAATGGAAGCTATACTGTTTTTTATATTAGGTTTTCAGAGAGAAGACAAAGACATTGATTGGGTGCGCGTATATCCCGAACTAAGCGAAGATTTTCAGGGCGAACTTCCAAAAGCAACCGTTAGAAATGCTGGCAATAATGCGGGCCCTTCAACAACAGCTGCTTTGGATAAAATGATGGAAGATGCCAAAATTGGCCCGGAACTGGTACGCAGCCTTGGTGATGGTTTACGCACATTTGGTGACAAAGTAGCTGCAATATCGCGAGTTACCGACGCAGGCGAAGCTACTGTAGCTTTTACTGCTAAAGTTAAAGACGCAACTGCGAGCTATGAAAAGCTAAGTGTTTCTTTTGAAAAAGCATCAGCTAACTTAACCGAAATGGCTAATTCAAATGTCGACTCAAAAGCCTATCATGACCAGATTAACCAACTGGCAAAAAACTTATCGGCACTTAATGCCGTATACGAGCTGGAATTGCAAGATTCAAGTGCGCACTTAAAGTCAATGAATAAATTTTACCAGAACCTTGCGCTTACCATGAACAACTTCAATGAATCTATGGATGATTCAAGGCAGTTTAAGGAAGAGGTTGGTCGTTTGGCTAAAAACCTGGCATCATTAAACTCTATTTATGGTAACATGCTTACTGCCATGAACCAGCCGCGTGTTTAATTATAATTAATTGATTGATTACCAAGAAAAGAATTAGAATAGATGGCCGGAGGTAAGGAAACCCCAAGACAGCGAATGATAGGTATACTATACCTGGTACTATTGGGCCTTATTGCCCTTAACGTACCGGATAGCCTGTTAGACGCGTTTAAGAATATTACAAATAGTTTGGATGCATCAACCAAAAACGTTAATACTGGTTTGCAAGCCACATACAGCGCTTTTGAAAATACTAAATTAAAAGAGCAAAAGGAAAGAGCTCAGCCCATTTACGATAAGGCTAAAGATGCAAGTAAAATAGCTGCAGAACTAAATACCTATGTTGAGCAGTTGAAAGCCAAATTGATTGAGGAAGGTGGCGGCATTAACCCTGAGATTGATGATGTTAACGCCCGGGATAACCTGGATATATCGCCCCGTATCATGATCAACCAAAAGAATGGGGAGAAACTGAAAGCTAAAATTGACGAAACCCGTCAAAGATTGCTTGAAGCCTTAGGTAAAGACAGCGTAGGTGTACAGTTTTCATTAAATACCATTGCGCCTAAAACGCACGGTGATGTTAAAAAATCATGGCAAGAGGCTAATTTTGGTGATGGTATACCTTTGGGTGCAGCGCTTACTACTTTAGCAAAAATTGAAGCTGATAATAAAAACGCCGAAAATGAGGTGGTGAAAAAACTATTAGGCAAAATTGATCAGGCGCAGGTTACACTTGATAAGTTTAGCGCGGTAGTAGTAGCTCCAAGCAGCTATGTTATAGCCGGACAACCTTACACCGCGCAGATCTTTTTAACTGCTTATGATTCAAAGTCAAACCCCGATATCACTGTTAATGGTAGCAGGGTTTCTGTAACGGATGGCAAAGGTAATTATACCGTTACCGCGAGTGGTGAAGGAAAACATAGCGTAGAAGGTTTTATCACGGTAAAAAATAATACAACCGGTAAAAATGATTCTTATCCTTTTAAACAGGAATATACGGTAGCAAGGCCCTCTGCTGTTATTTCGCCTGATAAAATGAATGTGCTTTATATAGGTGTTCCCAATCCTATATCAGTATCTGCACCAGGTGTAGCTGCAGGCGACTTAAACGTACATTTTAGCGGTGCCGGTTCTCTGAGCGGTTCGGGTGGCCATTATACAGCTACAGTGAGCAGCATAGGCCGTGCTACTATTTCCGTTAGTGGGGCAAAAGGAGCAGTTTTAGGCTCAACAGAATTCCGTATCAAAAGGATCCCTGACCCTAAGCCACAGTTTGCCGGTAAAAGCGGTGGTAACACCAGCTCGGCCAATATCAAAGCGCAAGACAGGCTTTTTGCCCAGCTTGATAACTTTGACTTTGATGCTAAATTTAACGTAACGCACTTTACTATGCTGGTTGTAAAACCACGCCAGGATGCCATTATTTTATCAGGCTCGGGCGGTGACTTAACCAGTGCTATGCACAGTGCTTTAAATACGGTTACACCAGGAACTACTGTTATATTTAAAGATATCATTGCAGTAGGGCCAGACCATTCACCGCGGTCACTTGACCCGATTGTATTATCCGCAAATTAAGCGCGTATGAAAAAGAGAATTTTAGTTGTTATCCTGTGCCTTGCCTGCGTAAGCGCCTACGCGCAAAAAAAACGTACCAAAAGGCCTGCGAAAAAGACAACCACAGCCAGGCAAGTAACACAGAAACCTGTACAGGTTCAGCCGGATAACGTAACCAGCCAACAGCCGCTTGATACAGCACGTAAAATTGCTGCAAAACCTTTTGACAGGCCGCTTGATGGCTACTACAAAAAAAATAACATCATTAATGCCAAAGTTACGCCTTATCCTAACCTGCGTGAAAATGACGTTGCGTTTGCAAAGCGTGTTTGGCGCGAAATAGATGTGCGCGAAAAGATGAACCAGTACCTGGCTTCGCCGAAAGGCCGTTTAATTGACGTGTTGCTTGACGCCATTAGCAGGGGCGAACTTACGGCATATGACCCTACTCCGGGTAAGAAAGATGATCCGGGAGGCGATGGTTTTACCACTCCTTTAACAGGTGCCCAGGCCCGCGGCCGTTTAGCATCCGACAGTAGTGTAGTTGAAAAACGTGACAAGGATAACAACGTAATATCATCTACCATGGTGGCTGGCGAATTTAATCCGGATAGTGTACTTAAATTCCGTATCAAAGAGGATTGGGTATTTGACAAACAGCGTTCGGTATTTGAGCCCCGCATTATAGGTATTGCACCATTAATTAAACCTAAAGGTGCCGGTACACTTGATATTGATTTTCAACCTGCTTTTTGGGTTTATTTCCCAGAAGCACGCCCTATACTTGCAACCAAAGAAGTTGTTAGCCGTAGCAGCGATGCCACCGGTTTAAGCTTCGACGACGTGTTTATCAAACGCATCTTTACCAGTTATATCGTAAAAGAAAGTAACGACAAGGATGAGCGTATAAAAGATTATGCCCAGGGCATTGATAAGCTTTACGAATCGGAAAGGATCAAAAAATCCCTTCTTGACTGGGAGCTTAACCTTTGGCAGTACTAACAGGTTAAAGATTAAACAAGATTTTACAAAACAGGCGATGAATTTTCATCGCCTGTTTTGTTTTATATGCCTTTTGCCTTTGGAGTTTATCATGGGGCTTAAAAGCAAAAATGTAGTCATGTTGAACTTGTTTCAACACCACACTCGCTAAACAACCATGCTAAGCAAATCTGCTACTTGTGGTGTGGGTTGCCGAAACAAGTTCGGCACGACGTTGCGGTAGATTTTATATGCAATTCTCACCTCCCGCCTGACCAATAACTTAAAGCTTTCGACCAACTCCCCAAAAAATCCGACCAACTCCCGAAAGTGGGGTAAATAGTGCCTTTTTAGCGTTTGCCGAGCCCTTTCAGGGCTTTGTCTATTTATATCAACAGCTGGTATAACTCTTTTTAGCAGTCAAAATATATGTTGTTCATTTGATCATTGAAAACAACAACACAACATATTTAAAAACATTAAAACCTTAAAGCCATGAAAACCTCAATAAAATTATCAGCCTTATTTGTATTATTAACTGCAGGTGTATTTGCTACCACAGTAGCCAAAGCCGACGAAGGTGGTGCCGATGTTACCCCTAAAGCCAAAGAAGTTGTAAGTTTCAAAGCCCTTGACCATGATCGTGGTTTAAAAGTGAACTTTGCAAAAACTGAAGATGGAAAGTCTGTGGTAAAGGTTTACAACAAAGACAATGAGCTTTTATTGAAAGACATTGTGCCAAGCAAAACCGATGTAAGCAAAGGCTATGTGTTAAACGGTTTGGCAGATGGTGAATACACTATGGAGATCTACACCAACAACCAGGTGGTTAAAAAATCAATCCATGTTTACCAGGATGGCGATCAAAAATCATTTTATATAGCTCAGTAATAAAAATCACTACCCCACTATATAAAGAAGGCCCGGTTGATTGAACCGGGCCTTTGTTTTTTATAAGAACAGATATTAGCCTTGTTCAACCTCTGCTCCGCCACCAAAATACGCTAATATTGCTTTGGCTTGTTTAAGGTTCACTACTTCAAGCAATGTTTCTTCATTAGCTTCCCTGATCTTCTTTACCGACTTAAAGTACTTAAGCAGCTTTTCGGCGGTAGTTTTGCCTATGCCTTCTATCAGTTCAAGCTCGGTTACCAGTGTACCTTTATCACGTTTTTTGCGGTGGAAAGTGATGCCAAAGCGGTGGGCCTCATCGCGCAGGTGCTGGATAACTTTAAGCGTTTCTGATTTTTTGTCGAGATATAACGGATATTGATCATTAGGATAATAAAGCTCTTCCAGGCGTTTGGCAATACCTATTACGGTTACTTTTTTATCGATACCCAATAATTTGAGACTGTGCATAGCCGATGATAACTGTCCCTTACCGCCGTCAATTACAATAAGCTGTGGTAACTCTGTGCCTTCATCCAGCATGCGGCGGTAGCGGCGGTGTACGGCTTCTTCCATAGTGGCAAAGTCGTTAGGTCCCTCAACGGTTTTAACATTGAAGTGGCGGTAGTCTTTTTTAGATGGTTTTCCATCTTTAAATACCACAATGGCCGATACCGGGTATTTGCCCTGGAAGTTAGAGTTATCAAAACATTCAATGTGGCGTGGCAGCTGGTTCATGCGCAGGTCTTTCATCATCTGCGTTAGCAACCGCTCTGTGCGGATCTCGGGATTTAGTTTTTCGTACTGATCAATCTTTTCTTTTTTGAAGAACTGCACATTCTTTTGCGAAAGATCAAGCAGCTTACGTTTTTCTCCCAATTTCGGAACCGTGAATTTGATGTTAGGATGGTCTTCAAGGTCGATATCAAACGGAACGATGATTTCCTTGCTGTCGCTGCTGTAACGGCTCCTGAATTCGGATATGGCCAGAGTAAGCAATTCTTCATCGCTTTCATCAAGCCGTTTTTTTAGTTCGATGGTTTGCGTTTGGATGATAGTGCCATTCATCACCTTCAAAAAGTTGACGAAAGCCAGTTTTTCTTCAGATGCAATGCTGAACACATCCACATCGGTAATAGATGAGTTAACAACGGTTGATTTGCTTTGATAATTTTCCAGCAGTTCAAACTTGCGTTTAAGCCGGTGGGCCAGCTCAAAGTTCATCTCCATGGCTGCGGCTTCCATCTCATTTTTTAGGCGACGAAGAACCGCACCTATTTTGCCATTAAGAATATCCTTAATTTCCTCGATGCTGTTATCGTAGTCATCTTCGGTTTGATAGTTTTGGCAGGGCCCTTTGCAATTACCCAGCTGGTATTCTAAACAAACCTTAAACTTACCTTTGTCGATATTTTCGCGGGTAAGTTGTAGGTTGCAGGTGCGTAAAGGGTAAGTTTCTTTAATAAGCCCCAAAATGTTATGCATCATGCTCACCGATGCATAAGGCCCAAGATATTTGGAGCCGTCTTTTATAATACGGCGAGTCCAGAAAATGCGTGGAAAATTCTCGTTTTTAATGATGATCCAGGGATAGGTCTTATCATCCTTAAGCAGCACGTTGTAACGCGGCTGATGCTTCTTGATCATGCTGTTTTCCAGCAGCCAGGCATCAACCTCGGTATCAACTATGGTAAAAGTAATAGCACGGATTTTGGATACCAGCACCCGGGTTTTAGCATTAATATGGATATCCTGGTTAAAATATGAGCCAACACGGTTGCGCAGGTCTTTAGCCTTGCCAATATATATCAATTCCTGCTCACTATCCCAGTATTGATATACCCCGGGTTTATGAGGGATGTTTTTTAGTGCTGCCCTGTAATCGAATTGGTTCATTAGTTCATTAGTTCACTGGTTCATTGGTCTGCTTGGTGATTGTCCCCCGCTTTACCAATAAATGCAGTTTATCGTTTATTACTCTCCCTTGTCATTTCCGTTCCGCTTGCCAATGAATTTAAGGTACGCATTTAATTTAATATGAATGACCTGGAGCTTTTCAAACAGATCGTTGAATTGCTCCTCAGTTATTAGGTTTCTTTTCTTCGACTTTTGCAGCCAGCCTTTTGTTTCCAAAATTGAACCACGGCTAAAGTAACAGAAATTGCGATTTTCTTTATAGTGGTACCTTCCATAGCCTTCCGCGATATTCGCACTGATAGAATCAGCTGAACGGACTATTTGTTTTCCAACAGTATCCTTGGTAAAATAGTCCCATCCACTTACAAGAAACCAAATTTCGTCGCTGAAACTATCAGCCAATCTGTATACTTCTAAGTCTTCGAGCGTGTGATGACTCATGCTATTGAACTATTTACCAATGAACTAATGAACAAGTGAACCAATGAACTATCAGAATCCCAATTTCTTATCTACATCAGTAGTTCCTTGTTGCTGCTGATTATAAGCTCCGCAATCCAGTATGATGCTTACACCGTTTGCAGGAGCATCAAAATCAACATTCTTTTTAATTCCTAAAGCTGCATTGGCGTATACCTTTTTCATATACATGGCAAATATCGGCAGTGCGCTGTTGGCACCTTCGCCCAGACGGGTGCTTTGGAAGGCGATATCACGATCTTCACAACCTGTCCACAAGCCGGTAACCAGTTGTGGAGTTATGCCGATGAACCAACCGTCGGAGTTATTTTGGGTTGTACCTGTTTTGCCGCCGATAGGGTTACGTAAGCCGTATTTGTAGGCTAACCTTGAGCCGGTACCATCTTCAATAACACCTTTAAGCATGTAGGTCATTACATAAGCTGTTTGCGGGTTCATTGCTTGTACCACACGTGGAGTATGCGTATACAATACGTTACCGTTTTTATCCTCGATGCGTAAGATATAAGTAGGCTCTGTCCACAAACCGTGGTTGGCGAAGGCCGAGTAAGCGGCCGTCATCTCAAAAACTGAAGCATCAAACGTGCCCAAACATATTGAAGGATAAGGCGGAACATTAGTTGTGATACCCATTTTTTTGATCAGCTCAACAACAGGTTCTGGTTTAACTTCGCCCATAACATGAGCCGTAACCCAGTTTTGCGAATGTGCTAAAGCCTGTCTTAAAGTAATGAAGCCCTGTAAAGTTTCGGATGGCGAGGAGCGCGGGCACCATGGGGCACCATAACCACGGATAGTATCCGGAACGTTATTGATCTTCATACACGGCGAGTAGCCATTGTCAATAGCCACGGCATAAGTAAACGGTTTGGCTGTCGAACCTACCTGGCGTGTGCCGTTCTTAACCTGGTCATACTTAAAGTGCTCGAAGTTCGTACCGCCAACCCATGCTTTGACATAGCCTGTTGTTGGGTCCATACTCATGAGGGCATTACGCAGCAGCATTTTACTATAAATGATACTGTCGATAGGACGCATCATGGTATCGATATTGCCATGCCATGTAAACAGGTTAAGCATAGTTTTGGTCTGGAAGTTTTCCTGAATCTCTTCGTCAGATTTTTCCTGTTGTTTCAGTTGCTTGTACCTGTCGGATTTTTGCATGCCCTGATCAAGCAAAAACTTAAAGTTATGGATGCTTTTGTACAGGTTACGGCCGCGCCAGTGGTCATTAAACTGGGCCTGCAGGTCTTTCATGTAATCGCGCTGTGCATCCTCTGCATATTGCTGCATGGTAGCATCAATAGTAGTATATATTTTTAAGCCGTCGCGGTCAAGATCATAAGGAGTGCCATCCGGGCGGTTAATGTTCTGCTCTTTGAAGATTTTTTGTACCTCTTTTTTCAATACAGAACGGAAGTAAGGGGCAAGACCGTCAAAGTGATTATTCTGGTGGAAATCAAGGCCAAGAGGTTTGCGTTTATATTCTTCGGCCTGACCCTCACTCAGAAAACTTTGCTCAACCATGCGGTTCAGTACCAGGTTACGCCTTTTGAGTGCGTTATCCGGGTGGCGGATGGGCGAATAAATGCCCGGGCCATTAACCATACCTATTAACAAAGCAGCCTGGTCGGGTGTTAATTTATCGGGTGTAGTGTTAAAATAAGTACGCGCTGCCGATTTGATACCATAAGTATTGTAAGCGCCGAAGTCAACCGTGTTGAGGTACATGGTCAGGATCTCTTCCTTGGTATAATGTCGTTCGAGCTTAACAGCTGTAACCCATTCCTGCAGTTTTTGAATGATCCGTTTAAAAGGATTGGCCGATCGTTCGGAGAAAAGGTTAAGTGCCAGCTGCTGTGTTATAGTACTGCCGCCCTGTTTTTGCCCTATAAGTAAATGCGCGAAAATGGTAAAGCTTCGGCCAAAGTCGATGCCCGAGTGGTCATAAAAGCGTTTATCTTCAGTGGCAACCAAAGCATTAATCACGTTGGGCGACAATTCGCGGTAGGTAACGTTTGACCTGTTTTGAATATAGTAAGTACCCAAAACCTGCTTATCAGATGAGATGATCTCTGTAGCCTGGTTGCTTTTTGGGTTTTCCAAATCGCGGAACGAAGGCAGCTGCCCAAATACATCAAAAATGGTAAGCGTTATCATGATAACCACAAAAGCAAAAAGGGCTATCACGGTACGCCATATGTACCAGTTGTATCTTCTTATATCGGCAGGCTGAAGTTGATTTTTCGAGTTAAACCTTGTATTAGTGGTTCTCATTTTTTAATAAAATTTCTGGTAGTAGTCAAAATAACTATCCAATATACTTTGGGTTGCTAATTTATCCAGATTTTCTTTGGTAATGATAAAAAAGCTGTATTTATCCCTTGGTACCTTCATTATATCAGGCAGCAGGGGCACAATGGTGCGGGCATAATCCTTTGCATCGGCAAGGCTGTAAAAACGGCCAACATATATCAGCTGGTTATTGTCACCAACGTTTTTAACGTGGTGAATAACTTCGCTGCGTGTATATCGTGTACGGTTAAACTGCCCTACACCAAAACGCGTTGACGCCAGATTAGTTGTACCACTGGCAACATTTATCACAAAGTAATAATTGCTGCTATCACGCTTGCTGAATATATAGTTAACAGCAGGCGCATTATTAATGGCGGCCGGGCGAACCGCGGCCACTGTATCTACTTGTTTTGGTACAGGCTGTGCAGCTATATCACGTGAGGTATCTGGCATTTGATGCTGCGGCAACGGGATTTGCCCTACTGCAAGCTGTTTGGGTTGTTGAATTGCAGCCTGCTGAATTTGTGGTGCCGATGTTTTAGCTCCCGCTATTACACGTGTATCGCGTTCTGGCAACCGCTCCTGGGGAGTCACGTTTTGAGCCGATGGCGTATATGGCGGGCGATACTCTGTTTGCTTTTGGTAGGCTACCGGTGGGGTAAACGGGATTTCGTTAGGATCGTCATTAAACAATACCACGGGGCGGGCGGCTATCTCGGTTTTGTTTGAATCGATATAAGCAAGATGCTGGTTAACCAGTGGGGCAATGAGTTTATCCTGCGGATATTTTGCGGCGATCAGTTGCAGATCGGCCTGAAACGGCGGCAGTTTTTCCATATGCCCGGCAGCAATGGTCTTAAGGTAATATAGTTGAGCTGCGTACCTGTTGTCGGGATATTTGTTAAGCAGGTCGTTAGCCTTTTCAATCACCTGGGTATATTGTTTTTGTGAGTATAGGTCGTAAACCTGGTTGTAAAATCCGTTAAATTCCGCGTCAACATCGGCCATTTTGCGGGCATAATCAGGATCGAGAATAACCTTGGCAAATATGCTTTCCGGATATTCTTTCAAAAGCCTGTTTTTATAATCGTTGGATTTTGCTGCATCGATATCAGCGTAAAGTCTGTACAGGTTATAATAAATTGAAGGCTTATCGCTGCTTTGAGGGAAACGGGTAAGCAAAGCTTCGTAAGTGGCAATGGCTTCCTTTTTATCCTCGAGCACGTCACGATAAAAATTAGCCATTTCAAAATAGGCATTATAGATCCTGAAATTTGATTGCTGCAGAAGGGCTGGGGTGAGGGGTAGGTTTTTAACCAGGTCCTGCCGGTAAGTACCTGCCGAAACATTTGTGTTATTGTAAGCTACACTACCCACAGGAGCATCCGGGTCATTAACCTGCGAACCAATACCCGCATTGGCTGTTGGTATACCTGTATTTGAACGCCGGCTGCGGCGCCAATTGTCCTCAAGCTTACGGGTGCCCCATAAACGTTTAAAATCGTTATATCCCTGGCTTACGGCGCTGTTGTTGTAAAAGTAAAAAGTGCTGCCGCTGTTTTTGCTGGAGGATGACGAATTATTGTTTCTGTCGAAAGCATTTGACATTGTGCCATTATTGGCGTTGGCTGCGGCTCCTGCGCTGGCTTCTAATGCAGCCTGTTGCTGCTGACGTGTTTTGCGGGCCACCATTTCGTCTATTTTGGCATCGCGGACTTTCTCGTCCAAGGCGGCAAGCATTTGCAAAGTGTCCTCACGCGATATGGTTTCAAGCAAACGGGTAAGGATCTGCAGGTTATCGGCCTTTTTGCGGATGAGCTGATACCCCGGGTAATTTAACGACAGGTTATTAAGCGTACTATCATAATAAAGCCTGGCGCTTACATAATCTGCTTTGTTTTTAAAGTTGATATCGGCAATGCGCAGGTATGATAGTCCTTTTTGATTTTGATTTTTGGTGCTTACCCTTACCGATTTTTTGTAGCTCTTGAGGGCATTGTCAATTTCGCCGGCTTTGAATTGCTGTTCGCCGATCTGGTAATAGATCTGGTCGTAAAAATCAATATTGTCGCTGTTTTTAAGCAGGGCACGCAACAGGTCGATCTTGTTGACCTTAATACCATTTTGATTATCGCGGATCCTGATGCGGTTAAGGTTAGCATTAAAGGCCATTTCAAAACTGGCATTGCTTTTAACTATGCGGGTATAGCTTTCGTAAGCATCGGCCGGTTTTAGGTTAAGCTCCTGAAGTTGCCCCAGAATAAATGTCCAACGGAGTTTTAGATTACTGATATAACTATACTTAATTGCCAGTTTGGCCATCTCTTCGGCTTCGGCGTAATTTTGCGTGATGATATCATATTGAAGCTTGGTGGCATAAACATCGGCGGTAATATTTTTTTTAGGGTTGATATCCTGCACAGCCGAATCGATTACCAGCTTAGCCAAAGGTAGCTGGTTCAGGTACATGAGCCCGCGGGTTTTCCATACCAAAGCTTCCTGTTTCAGATTAGCTTGTTTCCCAAAAGAACGGGTTACATAATTGAAATATTCTACTGCATCAAAATAATTAGCTTCCAAATACCTTGCTTTTCCCAACACCAAATAGGCGTCGCCCAAATAATGGCTTTGCTCTTTGATGCTGATGATCTTATTGGCTTTTACAATGGCTTCTTCCAGGTCTTTATCAGGAGTGCCTGTTTGTACAGTAGTATCGGGGTATATATTTAAAATTTCGTTATAGGCATCAGGGAAAGCTGTGGCATAGCTTTCCTGCTTAATCCTTAAAATTTCGTTAGCATTAAATAAGATGTTGTAGTGGGCAGTAAGGTTTTGCATGGTGCGGTTAAAGCCGCTTTGTTTTTCAAGCGAGCAACCGGCCGCTATCAATATAACTGCAAACAGAAAGAAAATGCTGGTGTTTGGTTTATAGGATGATGATAATCGCCTCAATGCAATACGGTAGTTTAAAAAGCATTGCTAAAATACTAAAGATTATGCAATAGGTTTAATAAATTTGCGCGTGCCTAAAAATGAACAAAATAATGACGATGAGGTTGGTAAACCGTTAAATGCTTATGCCAAATATAGCAGCATCGGTTTTCAGATGGTGGTTGTTATTGGCATTTTTACATTTGCCGGCTATAAAATTGATGAAGCCGGTAAGCACGACGTAAAATGGGCTACTGCTGCATTGGCTCTTATTGGGGTTTTCATCGCTTTGTTCATTGTTATCAGATCTGTTAAAAGTTGAAATTGCGTACTGTTATTTTATCGTTCCTGCTGTTTGCTGCTATTACAGCAATTCCTCCATTGTTGCTAAGCAAATCGGCCCACTCTGCCTGGCTTGATCCGCATTTCTGGATGATATTTGCTTTTGTAACCGGGCTTACATTTATCACCGTTACTTCGATACTTATAGTGACCAAAATCAACAAGGAAATATATGCGCAAACCTTCCTTGGTGCAACCATGATCAAGCTTTTGACCTGCATGTTTTTTTGCCTGTTTTTTTTGGTTAAAATCAAAGTAAATGGAGTGATATTTGTTGCCAATTTTTTTTACGTATATTTCTTTAATCTCGTCTTTGAAATTTACGGTTTGTTACGTACCTTGCGCAACCAAAAATTAAAGTAAAAATCTCTCTGCTAATGGATTTTAGGCATATTTTGAACTCAAAAAAAATCACCTTAGGCATCATTTTAAGCGTTTTTTCGCTGTTTGTAACGTTAAAAGCTAACGCCGTACAGGAAAAAAATGAGTCTTCAACAAGTGTTGAAAGTAAAGAAACCAAAAAGTTTGACCCTAACGAAACTATCCTCGAACACATTGCAGATTCGCATTATTTCCACATTGGTGGAAAGGTTGCGATACCTCTGCCGGTATTGCTTTATACCGACGGTGGGCTGGAGTTTTTTATGGCTTCGAAGTTTGGCGCGGAAGGCGAAGAAGCTTATCAGGGTAAGTATCATACATACGCGCTTGTTAAGGATAAGGTAAAAGCTGTTGCTGCCGATGGTAAAACCGTTGACGAAAGCGCTAAGGTGTTTGATTTATCAATTACCCGTAACGTGTTTTCAATGTGGATGTCGGTAGTATTGCTGTTTGTTATATTTGTTAGCGTTGCTGCTTCATATAAAAAACGGGTAGGTAAAGCACCTAAAGGTTTACAATCATTATTGGAGCCGCTTATCCTGTTTGTTCGTGATGAGGTTGCGTTGCCAAATATTGGTTATAAGTATGCTAAGTTTATGCCGCTGCTGTTAACCGTTTTCTTTTTCATCCTGATCAATAACCTGATCGGTATGGTGCCGTTTTTCCCGGGAGGTTCTAACCTTACCGGTAACATTGCGTTTACTATAGTGCTTGCGACTGTTACCCTTATCGTTGTTAATGTTAATGGTAACAAGTACTACTGGAAGCACATCTTTGTTCCTGATGTTCCGTTTTGGCTATACCCTATCATGTGGGTAGTAGAGATCGTTGGTATTTTTTCAAAGCCCTTTGCATTAATGGTGCGTTTGTTTGCAAACATGATGGCGGGACACGTTATTATATTGGCACTGATCTCGCTGATCTTTATATTTCAAACACTTTGGATATCACCGGTATCAGTGGCCTTTGCTTTGTTTATCGATGTGCTTGAATTGCTGGTAGCTTTCTTACAGGCTTTCATTTTCACAATGCTTACCGCATTATTTATCGGTAGTGCTGTTGAGGAGCATCATCATTAATAATTTGTAATTAATAATAACACTATATTCATTTAAATTTAAAAACAATGGTTGGAAGTATTGCTGCATTAGGTGCAGGTTTAGCAGTTATCGGTGCAGGTATTGGTATCGGTCAAATCGGTGGTAAAGCGATGGAAGGTATCTCTCGTCAGCCGGAAGCTGCTTCAAAAATTCAAACTGCCATGATCATCGCTGCTGCACTTGTTGAAGGTGTTGCTCTTTTCGGTGTGATCGTAGCACTGTTGGGTAACCACTAATTTTTACCCTTCAAAAAAATAAGAACCGGGCGGTGTAACGGTTGGTTGCACACCGGTTCTTACTTGAAAAGTAATTTAATCGAACTATAGTATAACGTTATCATATAAAATAAATGGAGTTAATATTGCCTGATTGGGGTTTGGTTGTCTGGACAACGGTAACCTTTTTATTGTTACTTATTTTATTGAAGGCATTTGCCTGGAAACCTATCATGGCCGCTATTGGCGAGCGTGAACGTTCAATTGAAGATGCTTTATCGAAAGCTGAGGCTGCTAAGGACGAAATGAGCCGTTTGACCAATGAAAACGAATTATTGATCAAGCAAGCCCGTGCCGAGCGCGACCTGATCCTGTCTGAAGCACGTAAAGCTAAAGAGCAAATTGTATCTGACGCTAAAGAGCTTGCACACAAAGAAGGCGCACGTATGATTGAACTTGCCCGTGTTGAAATTAACAACCAAAAAGCAATAGCTTTAGCCGATGTTAAAAATCAGGTTGCTACATTATCTTTAGAGATCGCTGAAAAGATCCTTCGTAAACAATTTGAAGATCAGCAACAGCAAAACGAATTGGTTAGCCAATTATTGAAAGAAGTTAAATTATAAGACTTCGGATTTGGGATGTTGGATTTCGGATTTGCTCCGGTATTCGCTGACCAGTTTAAATACCGAAGTTGAAAATAAAAATTCCGAAACCGAAAATTCGAAATTAAAAAGAAATGTCAGAAGTAACAGTAGCATCGAGATACGCCAAATCACTTATCGACCTTGCGCAGGAACAAAATATTGTTGATGCGATAAAGGCTGATATGGATCTTTTTTTACATACTTTAAAAGGAAGTTCTGAACTGGCCGCTGTTTTGGCTAACCCTATTATTTCACAAGCTAAAAAGATCAATGTTCTTGAAGCTGTGTTTGGCGGTAAGGTAAATAAAGTCAGCATCATGTTCTTTAAGCTGATGATTAACAAAGGCCGTGGCGAGGTTTTGTATTTTACTGCCCAGGAGTATATCAACCTTTTCAATATTAAAAGGAATATCACCAAGGCTAAAGTTACATCGGCTACAGCACTATCTGATGCAAACAAAAAAACACTGGTAGACGAACTGCAAAAAGCAATAGGTGGTACAGTGGTATTGGATACCAAAACCGATCCATCGCTGATTGGCGGATTTGTGCTTAACGTAGGCGACAGGCAGGTTGATACCAGCATTGCTGCAAGCCTTAAGAAGATGAAAAAAGAATTTGCTGCAAAAGCATAATTAATTAAGTATTAAAAGTAAAACTCTAAATAAATTTTAAACAATGGTAGAGGTAAGACCAGACGAAGTATCAGCAATTTTGCGTCAGCAGTTGGCCGGCTTCAAGTCAGAATCTGAATTAGAAGAAGTGGGTACTGTACTCCAGGTGGGTGACGGTATCGCACGCGTTTATGGATTAACTAAAGTACAGTCGGGCGAGTTGGTTGAATTTGGCACTGGATTGCAAGGCATCGTACTTAACCTTGAAGAAGATAACGTGGGTGTGGTATTGTTAGGTAAATCTGATGATATTAAAGAAGGTGATACCGTTAAACGTACCAACAGAATTGCATCAATCAACGTAGGCGAAGGCATGCTTGGCCGTGTTGTTGATACCTTAGGTGCGCCTATTGATGGTAAAGGCCCAATCACCGGCCAAACTTACGAGATGCCGCTTGAGCGTAAAGCTCCTGGTGTAATCTACCGTCAGCCGGTAACCGAGCCATTACAAACCGGTATCAAAGCTATCGACGCGATGATCCCTATCGGCCGTGGCCAGCGTGAGTTGGTTATCGGTGACCGTCAAACCGGTAAAACAGCGGTTTGTATCGATACCATCATTAACCAAAAAGAATTTTACGATGCAGGTAAACCTGTAATCTGTATATATGTAGCTTGCGGACAAAAAGCATCAACTGTTGCTAACATCGTTCGTACGCTTGAAGAGAACGGCGCTATGCCTTACTCTATCATAGTTGCTGCCAACGCTTCAGATTCTGCTACCATGCAGTTCTTTGCTCCGTTTGCAGGTGCAGCTATTGGCGAGTACTTCCGTGATACAGGCCGTCCGGCTTTGATCATCTATGACGACTTGTCAAAACAAGCTGTTGCTTACCGTGAGGTTTCATTGTTGTTACGTCGTCCACCGGGCCGCGAGGCTTACCCTGGTGACGTATTTTACCTGCACAGCCGTTTATTAGAGCGTGCCGCTAAAATCAACTCAAATGATTCTATCGCACAACAAATGAACGACCTTCCTGAGTCAATCAGGGGCATCGTTAAGGGTGGTGGTTCATTAACAGCGCTACCGATCATTGAAACACAAGCTGGTGACGTATCTGCATACATCCCAACCAACGTAATCTCTATTACTGACGGTCAGATCTTCCTTGAGTCGAACTTGTTCAACGCAGGTGTTCGTCCGGCTATCAACGTAGGTATCTCTGTATCACGTGTAGGTGGTAACGCGCAGATCAAATCAATGAAGAAAGTTGCCGGTACTTTGAAGCTTGACCAGGCACAGTTCCGTGAGCTTGAGGCTTTCTCAAAATTCGGTTCTGACCTTGACGCTTCAACCAAAAACGTGTTGGACAAAGGTATCCGTAACGTAGAGATCCTGAAACAAGGTCAATACTCTCCGGTAACTGTTGAAAAACAAGTTGCTATTATTTACTTAGGTACTAAAAACTTAATGCGTAACGTACCGGTAAATAAAGTAAGGGAGTTCGAAACCGAATTTACCGATCAGTTAGAAGCCCGTCACCCGGAAGTTTTAGCTGCCCTTAAAGCAGGTAAATTTGACGACCAGCTTACCGGCGTACTGGAAACAGTAGCTAAAGAACTGTCAGCAAGGTATTAATTTTAGATTTGCGGATATGCAAATGTGCATGTTAAAGATGCACGCAATGTATATCCGCACTTAAATAAAACTGCACATTTGCACATCTGCATATCTGCACATTAGAAAAATTTGCACATCGTAAAGAATGGCTAATTTAAAAGAAGTAAGAAACAGGATCAAATCTGTATCATCAACCCAGCAGATCACCAAGGCTATGAAAATGGTTTCGGCTGCTAAGTTGAAACGTGCTACCAACGCTATTATCCAGCTGCGTCCTTACGCAAGTAAGTTGAAAGATCTGCTGGCTAACTTATCTGCAAGTTTGGAGGATAACACTTCTCCATACCTTCAGGAGCGTGAGCCGGTACGTGTATTGGTAGTTGTAGTATCATCAAACCGTGGTTTGGCCGGTGCTTTCAACACTAACGTTATTAAAACAGCTAACAACCTGATTGCTGAAAAATATTCAAAGCAGCTTGCTGCCGGTAATGTTTCAATAGTTGCTATCGGAAAAAAAAGTCAGGAGTTTTATCAAAGGCGTAAATACAACGTAATTGGTAACAATAACGACCTGTACCTTGACCTTAACTTTGAAAATACTTCAAAAATTACAGAAAGTATTATGAAGGGCTTTGTTAACGGTGATTATGACCGTGTGGAGCTTGTTTATAACCATTTCCGTAACGCGGCTGTACAATACCTTGTTGCCGAGCAATTATTGCCTGTGCCAAAACCTGAAAAGAAGGAAGAAGTAAAGACAGCTAATGTTGATTACATCCTTGAGCCATCACAACAGGAAATTGTTGAGCAATTGATCCCTAAAAATATCAAGATCCAACTGTACCGTGCTGTATTGGATTCAAACGCATCTGAACACGGTGCACGTATGACAGCGATGGATAAAGCAACCGAAAATGCCGGCGAACTTTTGAAATCATTAAAACTTTCATACAACCAGGCCCGTCAGGCAGCTATCACTACCGAGCTTACCGAGATCGTGAGTGGTGCGGCAGCCCTTTCAGGCGGCAACTAAGTTTAAAATACTTTTATATAAGAAAAGGCTTTCCGAAAGGAGAGCCTTTTTTTGTTGAATTACTTTATGAACTTCGACTGGCGGAGGCTAAATTAGATAACGATTTTATTATAAAATCAAAGATTATGGCAATAGGGTATTCAAGTGTGATTTTTAAATCTTATAAATCGTCTTTCGATGATTTTTTAGATGCAGTTTCCACTGAATTTATTTTGTTTGGAGTAAATGCAACGGTTTTAACTGTAGACGACGACGGCGAAAATGTGGCTTTAGAACGAAATGATGTTATAAACATATATAGCGAACGAAGAAATGTGACTGTCATCTTTAGAAATGCCGATGAAAACGCTATTGCCTGTACGATAAAGGATGTGGGTGGATTTATAGAGGAAAGTTATTCGATGGATCAACTATTTAGTTCTGAGGAAGAGGAGCAATTATTCCAATTTACACAAAAGCGATACGAATCTCTTAGGGCTGCTAAAGTTGGGATTGGGTTTATATTTGATGTTGAAGGATATAGTGAGGATTATATAAAGATAGCCTATAACGCTTGGGGAAATTAAGCTTGCAAAGCTGATAACTGGTCGAAGTTTAGCGTTAGCGTAACTTCGTCCTGAAATGAAGCAAGCATTCTGCTTGCGAAACCAATTACCTGAATCTATATTCGTATCAATGGGCCGCAAATATACTTTTCACGAACACGATCAACTTTATTTTGTAAGCTTTGCCACGGTAAACTGGATAGACGTTTTTGTGCGGAGGATTTACTGTGATATAGTAGTCGACAGCCTTAAGTATTGTATAGAAAATAAAGGGTTGGAATTGTACGCATGGTGTATCATGTCGAGCCATGTGCATTTGATCATCAGTACCGAAAAAGGTAACTTATCAGATATCTTACGTGATTTGAAAAGGCATACGTCCAAAACAGTTTTAAAAGCTATTGCTGAAAATATACAGGAAAGCAGGCGCGAATGGTTATTATGGATGTTCGAGCGGGCCGGGAAACGTAATATAAACAACGAACAATACCAGTTTTGGCAGCAAAATAATCATCCAATAGAATTAGCAACCCATCAAATGTTGATACAACGATTAGATTATTTACACAATAACCCGGTTGAATCAGGAGCAGTAGATTATCCTCCAAATTACTTATACAGCAGCGCGAAGGATTATTATTTGGATGAAAATGGACTGTTGCCTGTTATTCGTTTAAGCTGAAAGCTTAAATCATTTTAGGACGAAGTTACGCTATCGCTAAACTTCGACCAGTGACGGGACTCGGGTAATATCCTAAAGCCCGCGTGAGCGTAACTTCTATCAGGCAGAGAAGTCATTTGTAACAATACATCCGAGATTTAATCTCATTGGCAGTTGTAAACCTCTTAGTCAAATGTTTAAGAAATATTCAGTTTTAATAGGAATAGTAATTTCCTCAATTTTAATGATGATTGCAATCTCGGTTTATCCTGGCGGATCAATGTATAATGAATATGCTACGGGCTTTGACTGGCAAAGAAATTTTATCAGCAACCTGTTTGCAACAAGGGCCTTAAACGGTGCCGAAAATGCTTCTAAAATCTGGGCCTATGCGGGAATGTTTCTATTCCCATTGAGTTATGCATTGTTTTTCGTTAACATGTCGAAGAAATTACCCGACAAAAATGCCGCTTATATTATAAAATATACGGGGATAGCTAATGTACTGTTTACATTTTTAACCATAACGCGCTGGCACGACTTAATGTTGATTATATCTACCAGCTTGTTTTGGACTTGTTTGTTTATCATCACAATTTTCATCCTAAAGACAAAACTTCATTTATTTAAGGTCCTCTGCGTAGTTAGCCTTTTGATTTTTTATTACAGTGTATACTTATGGGGCATAAGTGACTGGAATTTACTACCAATAACGCAAAAGATCAACTTCGCTACTTCAACATTACTGATTTTAGGGTTAGAGTATTTTACCAAAAAGGAAGATTTTGCTCATATCAAAGCCAGGAGATATAAAGAATTAGCAAAAAACAACTAACACGAGTTGTTGTCGAAAAACTTGTTAATATTTTTTGCAGGCGGGCGTGGGATAAAAGATTAGCTTATGGTGTTTCAACCCGCAAGAACTTTTTACATCACAATAAGGTCAACGTCGGCGTTAATTTCGTTTGTAGGGGTAACCTTATCCCAGATATGCATTTTTACATGATAACTTTGCCCCGAAGCCATTGGGCTGCCAACAGTAATTGTTCCTTGCAGTTGCGCCGCCTGTGCCGGTGCATAGCCTTCTGTGTTTTCAAATAGGTCGGCGGCGTTCAGCAAGGTTTTGCCGTTTTTATCGGTAACTAATAATGACAGGCCCGGATAGGCTTTGCCGTCCTTTAATCCGTAATGCTCAACGCCAAGCGCGGCTATAGCAATTTTTGTGTTAAGCTGTACTTTATTACTATTTATTTTCTTACCGCCTGCGTCTAACAATATTGCATCCTGAACACCAAATCCTTTATAGCTGATTTTTAAACCGGTTATAAGATCTGTTTTAACCCCTCTGCTAAAGTTACAACCTGCCAGTATGATACAGCATAGTATTATTAGTGCTGCTAAAAATGGAATAGGATATATTTTTGAAGTTTTCATGGTTCAGGATTTCGGCTTTAAGGCGCTTTGTTTGTATTTACAAATAAACGAAAATAGCGAATAGATCTACTTATAATTTGTTCCAATTTCTTTCGATTTTGTTGCATGCGGAATTGTCTGAACGGGGATTTGGGAGATTGACGGGATTTCAAGGTCTGAGATATTTTTTACATTGATCAAAAATCCGGGAATCAAAATAATCCCAGAAATCCCGGTTCAGAAAAATCAGCGAAATCAACGCAATCATAACAAAAATCAACGGTCAGGGTTACCTCTTGCCACTCCGCGGTATCAATGTATACCAAAGAAAATTAAACAGTTATGAAAGCAAAATTATTCCTGGCGTTGCTGGCGGGCGTGTTGCTGCTGGGCGCTTGTGGCCGTAGTTCAAAGTACGAACCCTTAAGAGAAGACAGAACTTCGGCAGCCGATACTGCGGCAGTTAGTGCGGATAGTACCAAGGTTGAAATAACGCCAACCAAACTGGTAAAAACTGCCGACATGCGGTTTAAGGTTAAAAATGTTCAGCAAACAGGCGATGCTATAGCCGCGCTCACGGCACGTGATGGCGGTATGGTGATACATCACCAAATGCAGGCCGATGTAGAACGGTCGGAAGACATCCGCGTGAGTAATGACTCGGTTAAGCGTGTCTCGGCGCTCAGAACCAATGCCGATATGACGGTTAAACTTCCTTCGGAGAAGCTTGAAAGCTTCATGACTGAAGTGGCACATATGGGTATGTATGTTACGCTGCGCAAAATGGATATTGAAGACCGAACGCTTGATTACCTTTCCGAGAAATTAAAACTCAAAAACCGGCAGGATTTGGTTGATCAGCAAAAGAAAGGTAAAGTGGTTATCAAAAATCCGGTGAATGTAATGCTGCTGAAAGATGATATGGTTGATCAGCAAATTGGCAATATGCGCACAGATGAAGCCGTAAAATACAGCATTGTTACCCTTAGCTTTTATCAAAGCAATTTTATCAATCAGGAAATGATAGCCAATGACGATCCTGCTGCCTATCAGTTACCTTTTGTTAACCGACTGGCTATCGCTTTAAATAATGGCTGGCAACTTTTTGTTGAACTGATTTTGGGCCTGGCTAACCTGTGGGTATTTATTACTTTAGGCATAGGTTTGTGGGCAATGTACCGTTATTACAAACGTAAACACCCAGCCTGGTTTGCCGGTGGCATAAAATCATAAAAACTTTATAGCTTTTTCGGTAAACATTTCTATTTTTGCGCAAACATTAAAAATAGGTACCATGGAATCAATGGAAAATGCTAACGCAGAAGGTCATTACAAATTATTAACTGTAGCTATTGTTATCGGTATAGTAGGCGTGTTCCTGCGTTTTGCCGGCGATGCCAATACGGGCTTCATGTTTACTTCTATATCAAATATTATTTTGATCATTGGTATCCTGATCGCTTTGAAATGCGTTTTCGCAATTATGAAGTAATAAACCTGTAACAGGGAAATGATATAAAAAAAGCGCTTTCGAAATGAAGGCGCTTTTTTTGTGCTTTTTATTTAGGGTGATAACCCGATTCATTCAATATTTTTTGGGCATCCTTGTCGGCCATGAGCTGGGGTAGGGTAACATCAGTATGTTTGTCCATGTATTTTTTCACTATTTGCCAGCCCGTCCAAACAGCAAGCTTAGGGGCCGATTCATTCTTTTCACCAAGCCCGGGGGTAAAAGGAGCTTCTGTAAGATATTTCTGGATTTTCTGATAATCCGTTTCGTACAGCAGGTTTTGCTCTAAAAAGTATCCCCAGATCTTGCTTTCAAACTCATTGCACCATTTTAGCTGTTCGGTGGTATAACGAATCTTGGTGCTATCGGCCACATCGGGCAATACGCTGTCCATAAAATACATGATTTTGCCGTTATAGATCATTTTATTAAGGAGTGCTTTATCATTGTCATTTTCCGGGAACATATCCTCACGTGCTATGCCTTCAACCACGCGCGGCGTAATATTATCCGGAGTGAACCATTTGGAAAGATAATGCGGGAAAGCATTGGTAAGCGAAGGGTAAAAGCGCGAATCGGCACCCAAAAAAAGATCTATCCCTACGCCAAAGTAACCATCGCCAATGGTAGTTTGCGCCTGGAAGCCCGAAATGTAAGCATACACCCTTGGCAGGTGCTTTTGCGGATAATAATATTTAATGTATTTAAATGCCTCGGTGAGGCTGGCGTTCTGCCTGTCCATATTAGGGAATGCAGCATCGGCATCATGTTTCAGGTCGTTATAGGCTTTGCCGGCAAATACCTCATGCAGGGCTTTAAAATAGGTGGTATCCCTGGTACTGCCAACCTGTAAAATTCGTTCAATAAAATCGGGGTAAAAACTGCCGTATTGTTTTTGAAGGTATGCGGCCTGCAAAGCCATAGGCTTATTGCGCATGGCGTCAAAATCATGATCAAACCGCTCAATTTTAACATCAACGTTGATATTGCTTACGTCAATTTTTTTGTTGTGCGTACAGGCGCTTAATATCAGGCCGATGGAAAAAATTAAGTAAATTTGCTTTGCTATATACCGGGTAGGGTTCATCTTTATCCTTTAAGGCAAAAGTAATTTTATTTGCACAATGTTGCTACTATTGTTAAGTCAATAGTAGGTAGCCCTAAGTCGAAAGTCGTATTTTTTGATTTTGGACTAAAGACTAAATATACACATACTATGAAAATCGCGTTAGCACAGCTCAACTATCACGTAGGTAATTTTGAATCGAATACCAATAAAATCATCGATCATATCATCAAGGCAAAAAATAACGGGGCCGACCTTGTTGTATTTGCCGAGTTATGTGTTTGCGGCTATCCCTCACGAGATTTTTTAGAGTTTGATGAATTTATAGGCCTGTGTGATGAAGCTGCTAAAAAGATAGCTGAAGTATGTGTGGATATAGCTTGCATCATTGGCTTGCCAACACCTAACCATAAAACAGAAGGTAAAGACCTGAGCAACTCTGCTTATTTTATTGAGAATGGCCAGGTAAAAGCAGTAGTAAATAAAGCGCTGTTGCCTAATTATGATGTGTTTGATGAGTACCGCTACTTTGAGCCGTCAACCGAGTTTAACTGTATCGAATTTAAAGGTAAGCGTATAGCACTCACCATTTGCGAGGACCTGTGGAATACCATTGAAAACCCGTTGTATGTTACCCGCCCGATGGATACCCTTATTCATCAGAATCCGCATGTAATGATCAACATAGCAGCATCGCCTTTTGCTTATAATCATGATGAAGAGCGGATCGAAATTTTGAGCGATAACGCCAGTCGTTACAAGTTGCCTCTGTTATATGTTAACCATGTAGGTGCCCAAACAGAGTTGATATTTGATGGTGGCTCGTTGGTGTTTGATAGCACAGGTAAGCTAATTGATGAAATGCCCTACTTTGAAGAAAGCATGGCTTACTATACCTTAAATGAAGATAACACATTAAGCTTTGACCATCCAACAACGGTAAAAGCCGAGCGAGCCGGTGATATTGAGCAAATTCATCAGGCTGTTATTCTCGGTATTCGCGACTATTTTTATAAGTCGGGTTTTAAACAGGCAATCTTAGGTTTATCAGGTGGAATAGATTCGGCTGTAGTATGTGCTTTGGCAGCAGAGGCTCTTGGCCCTCAAAATGTAATGGCTGTATTGCTGCCGTCACGTTTTTCAACAGATCATTCATTAAAAGATGCGCAGGATTTGGTTGATAACCTTGGTTGTAAGCACGAGATTGTACCTATCAAAAGCATTACCGAAGCTTTTGAAACCGCATTAAACCCGCAGTTTGATGGTTTGCCGTTCAACATCGCCGAAGAGAACATTCAGTCGCGCAGCAGGGCTGTTTTGTTAATGGCAATGTGCAATAAATTCGGCTATATTTTATTAAATACCAGTAACAAGAGCGAGGCCGCTGTAGGGTATGGCACTTTATACGGCGATATGTGCGGTGGTATCTCAGTTATTGGCGATGTTTATAAAACCCAGGTTTTTGAATTGGCAAAATATATTAACCGTAATGAGGAGATCATCCCGATCAACTCGATTGTCAAACCACCATCGGCCGAGTTAAGGCCCGATCAAAAAGATACCGACTCGCTGCCCGAATATGATGTGCTTGATAAGATCCTGGCCGAGTATATCGAAAACCGTTGTTCATCGGCCGAGATCATCAGGATGGGGTATGATGAGGCGACAGTTCGACGGGTTATAAAGCTCACCAATTCGGCCGAGCATAAGCGTTATCAAACTCCGCCCATTTTAAGGGTATCACCTAAAGCATTTGGCATGGGACGCAGAATGCCAATTGTGGGCAAATACCTGTCGTAACAGCTAATTTTTTCACTCTTTAACTGTCAAGTTTACGAATGTTGTAAAGCAACGCTTGTTTTGTTTTAGTTAAGGTTGATTTTTCTTAAAATTGCCTATCTTTCAAACCAATGATCAAACTTTACACAATTGTTTTCTTCGGCTTTTTGCTGTTGTTTGCAGCGGACGGTGTTATGGCCCAGCAACCTTTAATAAGTGAAAAAAGCCGGGTGCAGCTTAATGATATTTCACAACAATCGCTTACAAATTATAAGGCGTCGCACGACAAGGCTGTGTCATTAGCGGCCACACATGGATGGACATTATTCCGCCGTACAAAAAATGGCAACCTGGTTACCCTGCAAGGAGTTAATAAATTAGGTTTCCCGATATATCTTATAACTCATAACAATACAACCGCAGCCGCTACCACCGGTACAAATACTTTACAACCCGGCGGTTCATTAGGTTTAAATTTATCGGGCTCGTCCGATTTTTTAGCCAATAAACTGGCTATATGGGATGGCGGCGCAGTTTACAAAGCTCACCAGGAATTTGCAGGTAAAACCATCACCCTAAAAACTACCGAACCAGTAAACGACCATTCATCGCACGTGGCGGGCACCATGATTGCCAAAGGAATCTACGCACCGGCTAAAGGCATGTCGTTTGGAGCAACTACGCTGCAGTCATATGATTTCAATAATGATGAAACCACCATGAGCGCAGCCGCAGCTAATCTCCTGCTGTCAAATCACTCATATGGCGTGGTAACCGGTTGGGATTACAATGATTCGGCAGGGCGTTGGGAATGGAATGGCTTACCTGGTGATACGGTTGATTATAACTTTGGTTTTTATGATACTAAAACAGCAAACTGGGATAAGATAGCGTATACAGCACCATATTATCTTATTGTTGAATCGGCAGGTAATGAGCGTTCAAGTAACGGCCCGGCAGTTGGCGAAACTTACTACGGCTATAAAAGCCGGACTGATCAAACCTTTGTAAATAAAGGAGCGCGCCCTGCAGGGATCAGTAACAATGACGGTTATGATATTATAAGTACAAGTGGCAATGCCAAAAACATACTTACCGTAGGTGCGGTCTATCCGCTTTTATATGGGCCTAAAAACCGGAGCGACGTAGCCATAGCTCCCTTTAGCAGCTGGGGGCCAACAGACGATGGCCGTATCAAGCCAGATATTGTTGGCGATGGTGTAAACGTGCTTTCGGTAGGGATTGATAACACCACATCGTATCTTACTTTATCGGGTACCTCAATGGCTGCTCCTAATGTTACGGGCTCACTTTATCTGTTGCAGGAATACTATGCCAAACAAAACGGAGGGGCATTTATGCGGTCGGCTACATTGAAAGGATTGGTTTGCCATACCGCTTTTGATGCAGGTAACGTTGGCCCCGATTATATTTATGGCTGGGGATTGCTTAATATGACAGAAGCCGCACAAGCATTGACAGATAACGGTGGAAAGAGCATAGTAAGCGAAAAAACAGTAACACAAGGGCAAACACAAACGTTTAATGTAATAGCCTCCGGTAACCGCTTACTGGCGGCAACAATATCGTGGACTGATCCCCAAGGCACGGCAACTACTGAAGGCGTAATCAATAGCCGTACGCCTAAATTAGTGAACGACCTTGATATCAGGGTGAGCGACGGTACAACGACATTTACGCCCTGGGTACTTGATCCGGATAAGCCGGGGTTTGCTGCCACTAACGGCGATAACATCAGGGATAATATTGAGCAGGTATATATTCCCAATTCGGTACCCGGCAGGGCTTATACCATTACAGTATCGCATAAAGGCACGCTATCATCAGGGTCGCAAGCCTATTCATTGATCGTAACCGGGGTAGGCGGCACGGCCTACTGCGCGTCGGCCCCGCTATCGGGCGCCGATTCACGGGTTGATAACTTTAAGCTGGCCAATATTGATAATACTCCGGCCGCAGGCTGCAAAAGCTATTCGGACTATACCAACCTTACTGTTCAGCTTGAGCAGGCCAAAGTTTATCCGCTCAGCATTACGCTTGGTACTTGCGGCAATAACTTTAATAAAGCTGCAAAGGTGTTTATAGACTGGAATGCCAATGGTGTTTTTGAAGATAACGAACTGGCAGCAACCACTGGCATCATTAATGGTACAGGTACTTATAATACCAATATCACTGTACCGGGATCAGTAGTGGCCGGCGCTTACAGCCTGATGCGGGTGGTGCTTACCGAAACCAGTGATGCTTCAACCATTAAAGCTTGTGGCAACTATGATAAAGGCGAAACCCAGGATTACCGGGTGCAATTTTTGCAAACCAGTATTGATGCTGGGGTTATTGCTATTGTTAGCCCCGGCAGCAGCGGTTCCTGCTCGGCAAGTACGCCTGTTACGGTGAGGATAAAAAACTTTGGTAATGCGGCTATCAATAATATCCCCATAACGGTTACCATTACCGATGCCAATAATGTTACCACTACCTACAATGAAACTTATAAGGCCTCATTACCTGCACTGGCCGAAGATAACTTTACCTTTAGTGAGGAGTTTAATGCTATTGCCGGTGCATCATACACCATCACGGCTACCAGCAAGCTTGCAGGCGATCCGGTTAGCAGCAACAATTCGGTAACAGCCAATATAGTGATCAATTCGCCGGCAAGTATTGGAGATCTGAGTGCTTATTATTGTGCCACTACCAAACAGTATGAATTATTTGGTACGGGCGATGGCACCCTGCTATGGTACCAAAATGCAACTGATGTTTTACCGATAGCCGCCGGAAGTGAAGCGGTAACAAGCCTGGATCCGGTTAACAATACCTATTATGCAGGCATTAATGATTTTGAAGGAACAATTGGCCCTGCCACTAAAAGTGTATTTACAGCAGGCGGGTACAATCAGTTTACACCTTATGTAAGTGTAAACACCAAGGTGCCGGTATTGATTAAGAGCGCGCGCCTTTATATTGGCAATTCGGGGAAAATAACATTTAATGTATCCAATAGCAATGGTCAGATAGTATCCACCGCTTCCATAAATGCCGTTGCAACACGCACAACTGCTTTGGCTGGTGCTCAGCCCGATGATCCTAACGACCAGGGGCAGGTGTATGACTTAAATTTGTCATTACCGGCTGCCGGCGATTACCAGATCTCGGTTGATTTTGCCGATCAGGCTACTATATATCGCAGCAACGGCGGGGTTACGGGTTATCCATTTAAAATTGGCAGTATATTTAGTATTACTGGCAATGGTGCTACCGCAACCAATGGCGATACTACTGCTTATAAAGGCTACTATTACTATTTTTATGATATGAAGGTGCAGAGCCTTGGCTGTGCATCTGCTACGCGCAAGGCGGTTACGCTAAGCAAACCGGTTGTTACGCAAACCAATAATACCCTTAACTCAAACTTTACCGATGGTAACCAGTGGTTGTTGAATGGTAATGTAATAAGCGGAGCTACTGCTGCAACTTATGATCCGGTACAAAGCGGAAAATACCAGGTGCAGGTTACATTAGCAAATGGCTGTGTAGCACAGTCGGATAACTTTGTTTATGCGAGAGAAGGTGTTACAGGAAGCAAAAGCGAAATCGGATTAAGTGCATTTCCGGTGCCGGCAAGTACCAATTTAAATGTGGTATTTACGGCCAAAGAAGCCACAACCCTGAAACTATCATTAACAAATGCATTAGGCGAATCTGTTTACCAGGGCGGGCAACAAAATATTGACCAGGGTAATTACAGTACTATTCTTAATGTGAGCGGGCAAACGCCTGGAGTGTATGTGCTGAGGGTATTGCTTGGGCAGAAGATCTATTCGCAAAAAGTTATCATCACCCGTTAAGCAGGTGATGATAACTCTTTTATTCTTAGAAAGTATATTTTAATCCCAGGCCTGGTGCGATGTCAAAAAATGGGCCTCTTGCCAGTTCAAGTCGTGGATTAAGATCAAGGCTGATAGCAATTGGTGCCGAAGGGATCACATATTCCAAACCGATAACAGCATCAGCACCTATTAGAATATGCTTGCCATTATAGTATTCGTCATCGCCGCCAAAGCGTTTGTAGTAGCCGCTGCCCACCGAACCAAGGTGACCACCAAAGCCATAGTAAAAGCTCAGCTTATCAACATTAAAGGCTTGTTGGTTTAATTCATATAAGCCGGTTAATACCACGCCATGATCGCGGATGCCTAAAATGCCTTCAAGCGCGGTTCCTTTATCCATAAAGTATTTAACTGAGGGGCCAACCTCGTATGCGCCAAATTTTAAACCTACTGCAGTTTTATAGTCCTGGGCCTGTGAGTTTTTGCTGATAAATAAAAAGGAAACGGAAAGTAATAAAAGGTACGTTAATTTTTTCATGCAGATGAATTTAATGATTGACAATAATGTAGCTGTAACAAAAAAGTGACCAGCTTGTTTAGCTTAATTTAAAGCTTTTTTATTTATGCAAATAAACGGCAGAATTGCCTTTTTATGCTATCTGTGCGCTGAAAAGATGATGTTTTAATTTGTATTGGATTGGTTTTCAGTGTGAAATAATGGTTTTGGGTTGTTAAATCAAATAGCAGAATAAGTTAAATTAGGGGAATTTAAAATGCCGTAATGACTTTAAACTGCGTTAAAATAAATAATCTGAAATGCCTGCTCCTGTGTTTATTTACTACATTTTTTGTTTTGGTTGGATGCGCCCCGGGCCAGCTCGGGCTCAACAACAGTGGCCAGTACCGCAACGGAATGGTAGTTTGTGCCTATCCGGACGCTGCACAGGTGGGGCTTGATATATTGAAAAAGGGAGGCAATGCTGTTGATGCCGCAGTGGCGGTTCAGTTTGCTTTGACCGTCACTTTACCCGAAGCCGGGAACGTAGGTGGCGGCGGTTTTATGGTTTACCGCGCCGGCGACGGCAAAACAAGTACGCTTGATTTTAGGGAGAAAGGCCCTGCTGCAGCTAATGTTAATATGTACCTTGATTCGGCCGGTAATGTAATACCTGATATGAGTTTGTATACACACAAAGCTTCCGGCGTACCCGGTTCGGTTGATGGTATGTTTGAAGCTCATCGTAAATATGGCAAACTGAAATGGGCCGATCTGGTTGAACCAGCCATTAAACTTGCCCGTAATGGTTTTAAAATAACCAAACATTTGGCCAATGACCTTAATCGTACTGCCGAACAATTTAAAAAACTAAATCCCGGCAGCAACTATTTGGTAAAAGACGGGGAGTGGAAGGAAGGCGATTTGCTGGTACAGGAAGATCTCGCCAAAACATTCGAACAGATCCGCGATAAAGGCCGTGACGGTTTTTATGATGGCCCGGTTGCCGATTTGATTGTTGACGAAATGAAACAAGGCAATGGTCTCATCACCAAAGCCGATTTAAAGAACTACCACGCTGTTTGGCGTGACGCACTTATTGGTAACTATAAAGATTATAAAGTTATTACCATGCCGCCACCATCAAGCGGAGGGATCGCTTTATTGCAGTTACTAAAATCAGTTGAGCCTTATCCGATTAAGCGATGGGGCTACAATCAGGACTCTACCATCAGGTTGATTGTGGAGGCCGAGCGCCGGGTATATGCAGATCGCTCCAAATATCTTGGCGACCCTGATTTTTACAAAGTACCGGTTGATAGCCTGCTCAAGCCGGCTTACATCACATCGCGCATGAAAACCTTCAGCTGGGATGCCGCTACGCCAAGTACAAGTATCCAGCCGGGCACATTTGTTGGGCATGAAAGTGATCAAACCACGCATTATTCTATTGTTGACAGGTTCGGAAACGCTGTATCTATTACTACTACATTGAACGATAGCTTTGGTTCGAGGATCTTTGTAAGCGGAGCCGGCTTTTTGCTGAACAACGAAATGGATGATTTTAGTTCAAAGCCCGGCGTACCAAATATGTACGGGCTCATCGGCGGTAAAGCCAACAGTATCCAGCCGGGTAAGCGCATGTTATCATCTATGACACCCACTATTGTTGAAAAGGATGGTAAACTATTTATGATTGTAGGAACTCCCGGCGGCTCAACTATTATTACGTCGGTTTTTCAAACCATACTTAATGTAATTGAATTTAACCAGGGCATGCAGCAGGCCGTTGCGTCAAAACGTTTTCATAGCCAATGGCTGCCCGATGAGGTAACTATTGAAAAGGATGGTGTTGATAGCGTCACTGTTAACAAACTGCAAAGCAGGGGATATAAAGTTGTAAGCAGGGAGTCTATCGGTCGTGTTGACGCCATCCTCAAAACCCAGTGGGGCTACTACGAGGGCGGTGCCGATCCAAGGGGGGATGATACTAAATTGGGGTGGTAGGTTAGTTCACTGGTTCATTAGTTCATTGGTGTTCGGCGCAGATGCACCTGCATAATTTTTCGCTACAAAGTACCAATGAACTAATGAACCAGTGAACAAATGAACAAACCCCTTGCGTAATCAATAAGCATTTCTTACGTTTGGTATGCATGCATAATAATGTAAAACACCAGGAAACTATTGACTATTTTATAAAAATAGTATGGCAAACCATGGCCAACAGGTACAACCAGTTGGTTACCGAGTTTGGCTTTACACAGTCAATAGGGTACCTGCTCATTAATATCGACGAAAAGGAAGGTACTACTGTATCGCAGGCGGCAGCTTTACTGGGCCTTAAATCAACCAGCCTGTCACGCATGCTTAGTCAGCTGGAAACCACGGGGCTCATATATCGCGAAAGTAATGAGGGCGATAAACGCTCGGTTAAAATTTACCTTACCCCGCTGGGTAAAGAAAAAAGGCACCAGGCTCGTGTAATTGTAAGGCAATTCAACAACTATCTTGATGCCAACATCAGCGAAGCCGATAAACAACACCTCATTGAAACCCTTAAAAAGTTAAACAAGCTTACGGTTAATTATAAGCCCTGACAGGTTATTAAGCTTCGCGTCATTCACTTTGTGTCATTTCACTGCGTGGTCATTAAGTCATTTACTTCGGGTGTGCCATTTACCCTGTGTCATTAATCATTAGCAGCCTGCAAGACAATGACTCAATGACGTGAAACAAAATGACGGCACAGCAAATGACCTTTATACACTTTTACTTAAAATTGAACGTTTTACCTTCAAAATCTCCCTTGTTGGGTGTTTTAAACGGTGCCTGCTTTTTATTAATTGTTAAAAAGTGTTAAGCTGCCGTTTTTCTATTTTAAAAGAATAAATTTGCCTTTTGAATTGATGAACAGGATACTGATAGTTTTATTGCTCTTAGGCGTTATTGCAGGCGGTTGCGTTAAATCGTCTGTTAGCCCGTTAGTTCAATATAATAAACAAAAAGAAATTGATAGTGCTATCATAGCCGATTACCTTACTGCTAATAGTAGTTTGAAAGCTAAAAAGATAGATACAACAGGAGTTTATTACATAGTGAACGATGGAGAGGAAGGAACCGGCAATGTGCTTTACACCAATTCAACACAGGTTACGGTTGCGTTTACCGGTAAAATACTTACATCGGGTTTTGTGTTTGCTCAAACAGATCAGTTTCATCCAACCTATGTATTAGGAAGTGTGATAAAAGGCTGGCAGTTGGGTATCCCGCAAATCAAACCCGGGGGGAAAGTGAGGTTGCTGATTCCATCGCGTTATGCTTATGGGCCATATGCGCAGGATTCGATACATTTGCCGGCAAATTCGGTGCTTGATTTTCAAATTCAGCTGTATAACGTAACCAACTAACAAAGCCTGATAAAACGGAGAACATAAGCCAGTAAAGCAAAAGCTTTAGGCGGTTAAAAAAAGACAAATTATAATAAATGAAACAAACAATTTTTACGCTCTTAGTACTTATCTCTATAGGCTTTATGTCATGCCGGAAAGACAGGAACGATCCGGATATTAAGCAATACGACCAAACTCAGATCCAGAACTATATATCAGCAAACGGCATCACCGGTATGCTGCGTGATACTACTGATGGTGATACAACCGGTATTTACTACAAGATCCTTTCGCAAGGACGTGGTACGCCAATGGATTATTCAGACCAGATCTCATTTGTATTTACTGTTCGTTCACTTGATGGTAAGTTTATATCGCTTGATTCACTTAACGCAAATCATTTTTTCGGTTATTTAGGGCATGTAAGCAGTTCACTACCTAAAGGGGTGCAAATAGCTATCCACAACCTGATAAAATATAAAGGTACAGCTGCAAGGGTTATTGTGCCGTCGCATTTAGCTTATGGTGTTAACGGTTACGGGTCAGGAAGTTCAAGTAATGCCAACACCCATATTGCCGGTAACCAAAGTTTGGATTACTATATCAATGTTGTTTCAAACCAGGAGGTTTATGATGATGCTATCATCAATAATTACATTAAAGCAAAAAGCCTTACCGGGTTTACTAAAACGGCCGATGGGGTTTATATAAAGATAGCTACACCCGGCACCGGTTCTGACCAGATCAATGCTGACTCTTATATAACATGTACCTATTCGGGCAAATGCTTAAATGATGTGGTGTTTGACAGTACCACTTTGCAGGGGGCAACATCTTCATCTTTTACAGTTAATGGTTTAGTAACAGGTGTACAGGAAGGTTTAAAAGGACAAACAGCCGGATCTGCCGTATCCATAATAATACCATCCCGGTTTGGCTATGGTACTACCGGCAGTGGTACGTCCATATCTGCAAATACAGTGCTTTATTTTGATTTTACAGTAGCCACCGTTAGCAATTAATACATTATTACTTAGCCAGCGCTTTTTTAAACGCGGCTAAACACCTGTCGCGCGCGGCAGCATGATCAACAATGGGTTTTGGATATTTGCTGAAGTCGGCATATTCCGGAACCCATTTTTTTATGTATTTAAGTTCAGGGTCAAACTTTTTAGTTTGCGCATCGGGGTTAAAAATTCTGAAGTAGGGCGCAGCATCGGTGCCTGAACCGGCCGCCCACTGCCAACCGCCTACATTGCTTGCCATTTCATAATCCAGCAGTTTGCGGGCAAAATACCGCTCGCCCCAGCGCCAATCGATAAGCAGGTCTTTGCTTAAAAAACTGGCCACAATCATGCGCACGCGATTATGCATAAAACCGGTTGTATTTAACTCACGCATTCCGGCATCAACAATCGGGAAACCTGTTTCACCGTTACACCAGGCCTCAAATTGTTTTTCATCATTTACCCAATGGATACGGTCATACTCCGGCCTGAAAGCATGATCCATAGTATGGGGGAAATGATGGAGTATCATCATATAAAATTCGCGCCAGATGAGTTCATTGAGCCATGTTTTATCATGATAGCTGTAGGCAGTGCGCGCCAGTTCGCGTATGCTTACTGTACCAAAGCGTAAATGCATGCCGATATGCGAGGTACCTTTAATGGCCGGAAAATCCCGCTGCTCTTTATAATCTTTGATCACACTTTCATATCCTTTATCAGGGAGGTGCATATCGCTTTTTTCGAAGCCCATTTCTTTTAACGGAGGGATGGACAGCGCTTTAGTTTGATGAATGTTTTTAAGGTGTTTTTTTGTTGGATAAGCCTTTAAATAAAATGGTTTTAAAGTGCTATACCATTTGCGCTGATAAGGGGTGTAAACAGTGTAAGGTTTGCCATCGTCCTTTACTACTTCATCTTTTTCAAAAATTACCTGGTCTTTATAGGTTTTAAACGGGATGTTGTGTTTTGTAAGTTTGGTGCGCACTTCATCATCTCGTTTAGTTGCGTATGGCTCGTAATCATGGTTGGTGTATACTTCGGCAACGTTGTACTCTTTGATGAGCTTATCCCAGGCGTGTGTAGCTTTATCATAAAGCACGAACAGGCTGCCGCCATGCTTATGCAATTCATCACTTAGACTTTCAATAGTTTGATAGATAAACGTAACACGGGCATCGTCTTTATCTTCCAGTTTGTCAAGGATCTCTTTATCAAAAATGAATATTGGTAAAACAGGGTTGCCGCTTTTAAGGGCATGATAAAGGCCTGCATTATCATCGAGCCGTAAATCGCGGCGGAACCAGAATATGCTAACCGGAGTTTTATGATCCATAAATTTCACTTAGCGCTGCATCTAAATCAGCAAATTTAAACTTGAAACCGGCATCCTCAATTTTTTGTGCCGATACTTTGGTACTGCCCAATACAATGCTGCTCATCTCGCCCAATAAAAGTTTGAGAACAAAGCCAGGCACATTAGGGGCCCATAAAGGTTTGTGTAAGTGTTTAGCTACCGCTTGAGTGAGTTGCTTATTGGTAACCGGGCAAGGGGCAACCATATTGTAAACGCCGCTGAGCGCCGTGTTTTCGATGCCCAACAGGTACATATCTACCACATCCTGCCAGTGGATCCAGGGTACCCATTGTTTGCCGCTACCGATGGGGGAGCCCACATATAGTTTTATAGGTTTTGCAAGCGTTGGTAATGCTCCTCCATCCTTATCAAGCACTACCCCGGTACGGAACTTTAACACCCGGGCACCAAATTCTTCTCCCTCATCAACGGCAGCTTCCCATAGCACACAGCATTGCGATATAAAATCATTGGTAGGAACACTTGTCTCATGCATCAGTTCATCGCCACGGTTGCTATAATACCCGATACCGGATGCCGAGATCACTGAGGTAACCTGATGTTGTTTACGTTTCATCAAATCGTACAACAATTCAATTGATTTTACGCGGCTATCTACCAGGTCTTTCTTTCGGGCGTTTGTCCACCGTTTTTCAGCAATGCCCGAGCCGGCCAGGTGCACTACGGTATCAACCCCATCAATGCAACGCTCATCAATGGTGCCTTTGCTGATATCCCATACAAATGTATTTACCTGCGGATCGTCACCGGTTTTGCGGCTTAAATGGCTCACGGTATAGCCCTTAGTCAATAATGCTTTGGTTAGATGGCGGCCCAATAATCCCGATCCTCCGGTTAGTAGTATACTTTTCATTTACTTCGTGTCATTATGCTTCGCGGTCATTGTTGCTACGCGTCATTAGGTCATTTACTTCGTGTCATTATGCTACGTGTCATTAGGTCATTATGCTACGTGTCATTAGGTCATTTTGCTTTGCATCATTGAGGCATTTATCTTGCGTTATTTTTGCTTTGACAATGACTTAATGATCAATGACTGCGAAGCATAATGACGTGCAGCCGAAATGACTCAATGACCTTTTTCAGTGTAATTAACAATTTCCCTTGCCATACCGTTAAATATGAACAGGTGAAACGGCCACATGGCGTACCAATATAACCGGCCCCAAAGGCCGTTGGGCCTAAAGGTAGCTACCTGGCTTAAACTTTGTTTACCGTGGCGTTCAATTATTTTAAATTCGAGCCATGCTTCGCCGGGTAGTTTCATTTCGGCGTATAAAAGCAGACGCTTATTTTCGCGGTCAGCCAGTAAAACCCTCCAAAAATCAATTACATCCCCCGGACTAATATTGATATTACTTGTACGCCCCCTGCGCGAGCCAACGCCTCCGAAAACCTTGTCCAGGAAACCGCGGATGTTCCAGATCCAGTCCCAATAATACCAGCCGCGGTTGCCGCCTATAGCAAGTACGTTGCTAAAAACTTCGTTGGCCGGCCGCTCAAATGGCATTTTTACTTTGTATTCCTGCGTGCCGTTTTGTGGTACCTTGATCTGGTCCATAAAACCGGGATTAAGGTAGCCCTGGTTAAAAGCGTCCTTCCAGCTTGATACGATAGAGTTTTGCTCTATTTTAACAAAAGCAAGTTCAAGGCATTCTTTATAACTGAGGCATTTACGTGGCACAACGTCATCAATATCGTGATCATGCATAACGGTTTCGTTCTTCATGCTGTTCACCAGGCTTTGGGCAAGTGTAAAGCTTGTTGAGGTAACAAAATACAGCCAGTATGACGATATTTTAGGCGAAAGGAAGGGTATGGTAACGATATACCTTTTTAGCTTACGAACCTCGGCATAAGTAAGCATCATTTGCCTGAACGAAAGAATATCGGGACCACCTATATCAAACGTGCGGTTGTACGACTTTTCGTTTAGCATTACGCCCTCCAGGTAACCCAGCACATCGCGGATGCCAATGGGCTGGCATTTGGTGTTTACCCAGCGGGGAACGGTCATAACAGGAAGTTTTTCGGTAAGGTCGCGAATGATCTCGAACGAGGCACTGCCCGAGCCAATGATAATAGCTGCCCGCAAAACGGTTAACGCAGCGTTGCCTTCTTTCAACACATCCTCAACATGCCGCCTTGATTCGAGGTGGCGGGAGAGGTTATTATCATTGGTGATCCCACTTAAAAATATGGTTTGTTTGCAGTTGGTTTTATCAAGTGCCTGCACAAAATTATGGGCCGAAAGCGCTTCGAGCGCGGCAAAATCCTGCGTTTGCGCCATGGAATGTACCAGGTAATAGGCCGCGTCAACATCTTCAGGAAAGGATTCGATATTTGACCCTTTGAGCAGGTCACCCGTTATTAAGGTAACCTGCCTGCTAAAATCGCTGTGCTCATGAAACCGGCGTTTATCCCGCACAAGGCAAACCACATCATGGCCTTTCTCCAGTAAAACCGGGATAAGCCGCGTACCTATGTAGCCGTTAGCACCAGCAAGCAAAACCTTCATGCTTAGTGAAACAACAAAAAACGTAGCCTGTTTTACAATCCTAATTTAAATCCGAGGCCGTAAAACCTGCGGTTGTCGGTAATGTTAGATGTTTTGTTTTGCCATATATTCTGGCCGTTGGCAAATACCTCAAGGTTTTTAAACTGTTTGGTTTTCAGGCTATAACCAAAGTAAATATTCTGTAACGAAAACGATTGTTTGTTTGAGCCCGGTACATTTGAGTTAGCCTCGTAAGGATTGGCATAGTTGCCTTCACCTGTCTTGTATAATATATCGAGGCCTGCAAAAATATGGTCAATCTCAAGACGGTTAACCCAGCCTCCTGTCCATATTTTATCGCCCAGTGCAATGTCCCCGATACCCGGGCTTATGCGTTGTTTAATATTGGAGGCGTTAAGTCCTGTAATGAAGCGGGTTGATGCTTTGTTAATAATATTGAAGTTTACACCAATGCGATTGCGTGTATATTTTGAATCAGCATACCCTAAAATAGTTATGCTACCATTAGGGCTATAAGGTACATCATATAGTACAGGAACCGCAAGGCCTCCGCGTTCAAAATTGTAGTTAACGGATACCAGGGCCGAAAGGTTAATGTCAGCACCTGCTGCATAAACATTGAAAGCCTTTAGCATATTGTAATATACCGAAGGATAATAATAGTTGGTAAGGTAGGAATACTCGGTGTTAAACGGGCTGTTAAATGCATTACCAAAGGTTAAGCCATTAAGGTGTTCGCCGTTGCTCTGCAAAAGCTGGTTTTGTTTCGAATAAGAACCATACAGTTTTATACCAACAGCACTGATACCGGTAAGTGAAGAAACATTTACAGATGCTGATGCATAAGGGAAAATCCGTTTAAAGTCGGCATCGTTTGCTACAGACAGGGCTTTTTTTGAATCTAATACCGTTACAAAGCCACCTTGAACATTAATGCTGTTTTTGAACGCCAGACTTAGTGATGGCGTCAATAAATAGTCTTTACGTTTATAATAGTTGCGATTGGTAGTAGTAGTGCTATTGGCAAACTGGTTAATATTTAGCGGATCTGTGCCGTTATAGATGGTTGATGTGGTAATGCTGGCAATTGAATCGCGTGTATGACGGTAGGTGAAATCAACAGCCGGTTCAATGCTGAAATTGCCGATAGTTTTCTGGTAGCTTAAGTTATCCCGAAGCAATAAAACATTTTTGTGGTCAACATTTTTAGAAATGCTATTGGTCCGTTGAAAATTGCCAGGGCCAACAGTTGCACCCGCAGCTTCGAAATTATTATCCTCATTGTAGTTATAATGACTATACGAAGCTGATAAGCTGTTTTTAAGGCCTTTTATCAGTTGTGAGTTTAACCTGAGGCCGCCATTAAAGAGATTTTGTTTGGTGTGTTCAGCTGTACTTGTCTGGATTTGGTAGTTAGGGTCACTGGTACCATACAGGTTGGCGTTATCATAATTAAAGCGTGTAACCTGTGGTACGTATGTTGCTGTAGCACTGAGCGTATTGTTTGAGCCCAGCTTAATATCGGCGTAGCCATTAAACTTAAAACGGTCGAAATTTAATGGTGTTTTAATGTTGATTTGCTGATTTGTTAAAGTTGGCGAAACATCCCTTAAATACGTAGCGGAGATCCCCGCATTAACGACATCTGTATTTTTATAGCCCGATAAGTAATACTGATGATAAACATTGGTGGGGCTTTTAAGTTCATTGATGCTTGAAGTGTTCCTTGCGCTAACCAGGTTGGTTTGCCCGGCCGCTTCAATACCCGATTTGCCTGGTCTGTTACGTTTGGTTTTTATCAGTATCATTTGCTGCTGTGGCGAGGCACCGCTTACCTGTGCAGCTGCATTTTGTACCAATGTTACCTCTTCAATATCATGAATGTTGTAAGCGTTTACATCATTGATGATATTGCCATCAACCACATATACCACATAATTGCTATTGGTATAAATGCCGTAAAACCATACATTAAGCGCATCGCTTATGTTTGCAAAAGGCTGGCGTTGCAAGTCGGCGCCTTTTATGGTGATGCTTTGTGTGAGATTTTTATTTACGCGCAGTCGTCCCAGGTCGTAATGGGAAGTGTCGGTTTGTGAATAAGATTTTGAAAATGAAAGGCATATAGCCAGTGTAATAAGGCAGGTGATCCGTGAATACATGAATAGGTTTAAAAAAATAAATAAGGCTAAATATATGTCATTTAACCTTATTTATTTTAATCAAAACTTAAATATTTACGCTGTCTGATACAACCACTTTGCTGCACAGCGGTTTAGCATATTCTTCCGCAAATATCACGTGGGTAGGATCAATCTGGTAAGCTTCCTGTGCTTCGGGGGTATCAAATAATATCAATAGCGATACATCGTATGAGCGATCGATCACATCGCGGTTAGTATCGGCAGGTACACCGATATGTATATCGCGGATGTGTGGAATAGGAAGGAGGATGTTAAGCCCTTCAATCAGTTTATCTTTATCGGCTTTGTTTTTAAGCCAGAAGTGTACGTGGTGGACGAATGTGTTTTGGAGTATTGGCATAAAGGTTTATTGTTATTAAGTTTTACGTTTAAAAAGTCTTGAGAACCAGTTTGAATTTGAAGGTTTATTTAAAACTATATTTAAATAGGCTTGAAAATTTTCATACCCGTTTTTAAAGGGGGCTGCAAGATTAATCATATCACCAAGCCCGGTATCAAATATTTGCCAGTTATTTTTTAGTGCGAGATCTATCAGCGGATAAATAGCGGCTTCTCCATATAAACTGAGCATGACGTTACTTGAAGGTTGGCCATCATCAAAATAATCTATTGTAAAGTCATTTCCTTTTATTTCACGATGATCACCATCTTTAATGATAGTTTTAAAATAGGTTTCAAAGGCATCGGTAAATGATGTAGGAATTAACTGATTTTCATTCACCTCAGCGGGATCTGTAATTTTTTGATTTGAATTAAATAGTACTATGTCCCAACTCATGATAACGACTATTTAATGGATACAACCAATATAAATTTTAGATTTTATGGATAAGGCACTAATGGGTTGAAGCGCCTTTAACGCGCTGTCGGCACTTGACTTATTTTCATAGATGCCGGTTACAAGCGCTATCATCTTTTTGTCTGAATCGTTTTTATATGACTGCAAATATTCAAGACTTAATGTTTTTGAGGGATATCTCCGCATAACATATTGCCCGGCAAGTATATCGTCATCATAATTGTCCGGAAGTTTAATCAGATCCTTTTGTTTGTCGTAATACTGATCCATTGTGTCAATACCAACGCCGGTAGCATGGTTCAGTTCAAACATTTTATCTCTTAATGAATAATAATTAAGGCCAGTGTCAGCAATCACAACATAGTAATCGGCATAGGCATCGCGTTGCTCATCAATCTCCGATGTATCTGCATTTGTTTGGATGGCCCTGTTAGACATGTTATAGGATGCCGGTAAAACTTTAAGTTTTTTGATCTTAGAAGAATCGATACCTGGTTTTGTATGCTTTGACTTGCACGCAACTAATAAACACGCTATTAAAAGCAGGTATTGCACTTTCATAAATGGTGATAGGTTTATCCAAATATAGCTTAATTATTTAATCGCTGCCCACTGCAAACTCAAAACTGCTCAATACTCCAACACCACATGCGGCTTAAAAGTATCCGTTTTTACTTTAGCCTTTAGCTCATGCAAAATATTGTATAAGCCAAAGTTGGTACGGTTTACATAAATAAAGTGCTTTACGCCGCGTGCCTGTTTAAACTCGGGCATTTTAGATATGCGCTCACCAAAGCTATATAACTGATCAAAAAATGCTGTTTGGCTAAAGTCAAACGTATCGGTAATATACGGTTGGGCAAACAGGCCGATCATGTCTTTATACTGGGTATAGTAAAACTCTATCTGTACCGGGGTATCGTCATTATGGATCATGTCCAGTTGCCTGAACGCTTTAATGGTTTCCTCTTTGTTGTCCAGTAAATTGGTTGACGTAAGAGAGAAGAAAGGGTAATAAAAATCCTCGGGCATTTCCTTAATACAGCCAAAATCGATAACACCCAATTTCCCTTCGGCGGTGATCATAAAATTACCGGGATGCGGATCGGCATGTACGGCACGAAGCTCGTGCTGCTGAAAGTTATAAAAATCCCACAAGGCCTGGCCTATCTGGTTGCGAAGCTCCTGCGATGGATTGGTGGCTAAAAACTCTTTCAGATGCTTTCCTTCCAGCCAATCCATCGTAATGATCCGTTTGCTGCTTAATTCTGGATAATATTTAGGGAAAACAACATTATCAAGATTGGCACAGGCTTTAGAAAACTCAATCGAGCGCCGAACTTCCAGTTCGTAATCGGTTTCCTCAAGCAGGCGTTCTTCAACCTCTTTCATGTACACATCCAGTTCTTTTTCGCTCATGCCCAGCATCCTGAAGGCAATGGGTTTAACCATTTTCAGGTCCGACGAGATAGAATCGCCAACGCCGGGATACTGGATCTTAACGGCAAGCTTTTTACCATTTAACTCTGCCTGGTGTACCTGGCCTATTGAAGCCGCATTGGTTGAGCGGATATTGAACTTATCAAAGATCTGATCGGGGTTTTTACCAAAATATTTCCTGAATGTTTGTACAATAAGTGGCCCTGAAAGTGGCGGCGCATTATACTGCGATTGCGTGAATTTATCTACATAAGCCTGCGGCAGCAGGTTTTTATCCATGCTAAGCATTTGCGCTACTTTGAGCGCGCTACCTTTAAGCTCACTTAATGATTGGTATATATCTGCGGCATTATCCTCATTCAGCTCTGATTTGTCAAGATCAGGATTGAATAGTTTTTTGGAGTAATGTTTAATATAATTGCCACCGATCTTAACGCCGGTTTTTATAAACTTGGCCGACCGCTGTACTTTGGTAGTAGGTATACTATTTTGTTCGGGAGTTGCTCCCGGAGTTTCATCTGCCATAATCTCAAAATCCCATCTTATCTTTTATCCCACCGTTCTGCACCAAAAACTTACCGTATTCAAAAAGGTTGTCGATAGGCGAGCGCTGGAAAAGATCAAAAGTTACATTAATTCCTTTTTCGATAGCTTCATCGGTTTTCTCGAAACCTGCCGAATTATCGTTGATCCAGAAGTTGAGTATAAACACAAACTGTACCCAAAGTGCATCCTTGTATTTTTTTGAGAAGTATTTACGGTCGCTCAGTTCGGTACTTTCAATACCTTCCTTCATGATTTCATCGGCGAAGCCTTCAAAAAGCTCTTTCAACGGACTAAACACTTTTGGTGTTGTAAAACCTTTAGGCTGTTTTTTTATGCTGTAAACTGCAAAGCTACGGCTGCTCTTAATCAGCTCAAAAAAACCATAAAAAAATGATAGCGCCTTTTCGCGTGATGAATAACCCTCCCAAACTTCCTGGGCGCGGATCTCGGCCAGTGTTTTGGTAGCAAAGCCTGCCCAAATACCCTGTTCAACCGCTTCAAACGAACCGTAGAACTGGTAAAACTCAGCCTCGCTCATTTCATTTTGCTTTGCGAAGATATAAACCGATTTAGGTTGCTCACCTTCGGTTAAAACATAATCAATATACGCGTTCTGGATGCTTTCGATGGTTGCCATGTTGATTGGGATTTAAACCTCTCCTAAATCCTCTCCAACGGGGAGGACTTTTTGAATTGTTATATTAAATTCTATAAACTTCCCCTCCTTTGGAGAGGGTTAGGGTGAGGTGTTTTTTTACAAAAACTGCTCTACCACTTGTTGTAACTGCCTGGCCTGCACTACGCCGCTTTGACGCCATTTGCTTTCCCCTTTTTGAAAAATCATAAGGGTAGGCACACTTTGAATACGGTATGCACTGGCTGCCGCAGGGTTTTTATCAATATCTATTTTAATGATCTTTACCTTATCTCCTAACGCTGTTTTTACATCGTGCAGTATAGGTGGCATCATTTTACAAGGCCCACACCACTCTGCCGAAAAATCGACCAGTACAGGTGTTTCTGATGCTATTATTTCCTGGAAATTTGCCATAAGCTTTTTTGTTAGTTGTTCATGGTTCATGGATGATGGTTCATAGTACGGACATTATAGTAAGATGCCTGTTTTTCTGCAGATAAGCTAATTGCTATGCACTATGATCCATGAACTATATGCCACTTCAAATTTAACCATTAACCAGCGTAAAAGTTTAGTGTTTTAATACCAAAACATTGGCTATAAAGTATATTTACTTTATGCAAACAAAACTAAGTACTTACCTATTGCTGGTGCTCCTTACACTGCCTTTTGCGGGCATGGCCCAGGACGCTGTTATACCGCTTTGGCCAAACGGAGCGCCCGGTTTTGAAAACCGCCGTAATGAGCCTGAGCAGGCTAAGGATTACTGGGGGAAAAATATTCATAACCCATCGCTTACTGTTTTTTTGCCGCCGAAGGACAAAGCCAACGGCTCGGCAGTTGTGGTATGCCCCGGAGGGGGGCACCGTTTGCTGGTTTATACAGCAGAAGGTGTTGATCCTGCCAGATACCTTAACAGTTTAGGCGTTACTGTTTTTGTGCTGAAATACCGTTTGGGCAGGGATACGCTGTCGCCATACAAAATTGAGGTACATGCAAAACAGGATGGGTACCGCGCTATGCGGCTGGTACGCAGCAAAGCAGCAGCATATGGATTGGATACCAACCGCATCGGGATGATGGGGTTTTCGGCCGGTGGCGAGGTTGTTGATATGGTGGCTTTTGGCGAAGGCAAAGGCGATCCGAAAGCTCCTGATCCGATAGATAGGCTAAGCGCCCGTCCGTCGTTTTTGATCCAGATCTATCCGGGGCCTCTTTTTATCCCCGATAAACTACCGTTTGATGCACCGCCGGCATTTTTATTAGCTGCCAATGATGATGTTTGCTGTTCACCATCGGTAGTGAAATTATTGCAGCGTTACCGCGAAGCAAAAATACCGGTTGAGGTACATATTTATACGCAGGGCGATCATGGCTTTAATATGGGTTACCGTTCAAAACTGCAAAGCATCAGCACCTGGCCCCAGCGCATGGCCGATTGGCTCAGTGACAATAATTATTTGCACCCCGCTGCGGCAAAAAGGATGAAACTTCACTAAGTGCCAAATGAAGTAAAAATAAAAAAAGAGAGGCATATGCGTTTGGCTTAACCGCATAGCCTTCTCTTTTAACAATAGCCCCTATTGTACCCCTACGTTCGGGAACTAATGTATCTTATAACAGCTTTCGGTAAAAGCTGTGCGTTTTGATGCGGCGTACACTACCTGATTGTGCAATTGGTAGCCGCTTATAATGCTTTTCATTACCCGCTCCAGGATTACGCCGGTTTGATTGTCAATTACGTATACCCCGTTGGTATTGCTGTTGGTATAACCACCGGTAATGGCGCTTTCAAAAGCAACTGTCGTGGTCTTGTCGGTGAGCTTATCTACCCAAAAAGTGTTTTTAGTTTTTTGCCCGTTCACTGTGGTTGAATCGGCCCAGGTATAACCCGGTTTAAGTGATTGGGTTATCACAAAATCGGCTAATAGGCCAAGAGTTGTTCCTTTCACAATTTGCTCCTGCTGCAAACCGGTAAATGCTGTGAAGGTATCATTGGTAAATTGCAGTGCCGGATCTGTAACATCAGTTACCAGGCCGTTTTTATTGATGGTTACCGAAGCAACTTTGCCGGCAATATTACTAAGTGCTTTGGCGATAGCTGAGCTGTCGGTAACAGGCTTGTCCGAGCTATACTCCAGTTTTTTACCCATGGCATTAACCGTATCGGCAATGTGTTTTGTGGTAACCGAAAGGTTATAGCCCTGGCCGCTCGCGTCAACCACGTCATAAACTTTGGTTGTTGATGAAAAGCTGTTTATGTTGAATTTTTGATCGCCACGCTGCAATACAGTGTTTGAACTTAAAAAGGCAGTGCGCTGAAACTGATCGCCTTTTTTAAAGATAAAGGTACGGTGGTAGGTTTGCGCGTTACATAAAGCAGATATGCCGGTAAGCAGCACTGTTAATATGGTTTTAAGCTTTGGTATTTGCGGTTTCATTTAATTTTAGTTTAGTAAGAGCAATTTTTTAATACAAGGCAGTTAAAACAAACTGCCCTGTATTGATCCTAATTAATGCAAGGGTTTTAAACCTGGTATTGGTGGCACCGGTGGTATAGGCGGCACTGGCGGAATCGGTGGCACCGGCGGTATTGGTGGTACCGGAGGGATTGGCGGCACCGGTGGTATTGGCGGCACTGGCGGAATCGGCGGTACCGGTGGTATTGGTGGTACCGGTGGAATAGGCGGCACCGGCGGTATCGGTGGCACCGGTGGAATAGGTGGTACCGGTGTTATCGGTGGCACGGGCGGTATTGGTGGTACCGGTGGAATAGGTGGCACGGGCGGTATCGGCGGTACCGGTGGAATAGGCGGCACGGGCGGTATCGGCGGCACTGGTGGGATTGGTGGTACCGGAGGTATTGGCGGTGGTACATTCCAGTCCGATTGATTGCCTCTGCTTTGTGCAGAAGCCCGATTGATGCTTATAGCCAAAGTTGCGGACGCGACTAATGCTGCTATGACGATCTTTTTCATAGATTTTATATATTTTAATGAAATGATTAATGATTTTGCTAAAAGGAAACTATCGCCGGTTTAGTGAGAGCGGGTAACCGAGGGAGAATACCATGTTGGCCCTGTCGTTGGTATACCGGGTAAGGTTTGCAACCCCTACCGCTAAACTTAAAGGCACCGGGAACGGCCTGACCCCTGCCGAAATGCCGAGGTTCATGCCCGTCCATTCGGCATTTACATTTACATGTTGTATAAGTTCGTAGGATATACTACCGAATACTGCGGTGCCGTGTTTTCCTCTGCCGGCAGCAATATCTTTAGGGCTTTTTTCATAAAACCTGCCGCTGCCTATACCTATTGTATAACTAAGCCTTGAGCAACCCGGGGTTAATGATTTAATGGTTTGTATGGCATGGGTTACTGCAAGGAAATAAGTTGAGCCGGAGGCATCAGACTGCTTCACGTTAGCAAACACCTGCAATGCTCCGGCCGAGATGCTTGTACCCGCAAATAATATGCGGCTTATGATAAAGTTTCCCGAAAAATCCCTGAATTTATGCACATCGGTCATATTTAAACTGGCAGCAAAGTTTACTGCTTTTGCAGGGTTGCCTACACATGCCCCTACCGAAGTGATCAGGTCTGTTTTATTATTATTCAGGTATACCTCGGGATAGGTAGCTCCGATGCCGCCAAACAGGTAAGTGCCGTATCCCCCAAAGCCCGATGGTATTAATATGCCGCCAGGTGCATCGCTTGGGTAAAGTTCATTTTGTGTTGGTGTTGTTTGCCGGTTGATTTGAGGGGCAGGAGCCAGGAAATTATCTATTTTTTGCGTGAGTTCCTTTTCAAACTGGTTTTGGCTGTAAGCTGCTTGTGTACTCAAACAAATTATAGTAGCAACACAGCAAATAAGCGCCCATATGTTGGTTTTAAAGATCATTTTAGTAAAAGGGGTTAGGTAAGGTGTCAATGGTTATAATAAACAGATCAACGTTATCCGGCAATGATCTAATGTATGCAATTTACCTGCAAAAAAATAATCGGCAATTTCTTGTTTTTGGGATAAAACGGCCGGTTTATTAATGGGGCTACAGGGCATGTCATCATAAAAATTAACATACTGCTGTGTGCTGGGTTTATACCGGGGGTACATAATTGTGGGTTTTTCATTGTGGTTTTGGGTTGTTTTTATATCACAATGTTACGATGCCACAGCAGGGTGCACAATACAAAGTAGTTTGTATTTTGACTAAGCAAGAGGATAAGGTATGTAAAAAAGTAAATCCTCTTCAGTGCGCAATGCAAAGAAGGGGATGCTTCGTTTTTTTTAGAATTTAAAAATGTTATACTTTTTACCGGCTTGTAAATTTTAACTTGCTGTAGCGTAAGTGATTTGCTATTCGTAATATAGTTATAAACCTATCAACTATGGCGCGGAAATTAACCTTACTTTGTCTTGGGATTTTAACAATAGCTGCCTGCAAAAAAGGTGGCGTCAATCCAAATAACGATCCGGGGAAAGACCTGGTGCTTTCAGCAACTGAACAACAGCAGGTTGGCCCGGGTAATGCCTTTACTTTAAAGCTATTTAAAGCAGATGTTGGCACCATTGCTAATAATCAAAACCTGATCATTTCGCCTTTAAGCGTGAGTTTTGCAATGAACATGACCAGTAATGGGGCTAACGGGCAAACCCTTACCGATATCCGTAAAACTATGGAGGTTGATGGTTTTACCGAAGACCAGGTAAACAGTTATTACCATAACCTTATTACTAATCTTCCCGATCTTGACCCAAATACCACACTTAAAATAGCCAATTCCATTTGGTACGCCAATAACTTTACAGTGTTGCCGGCATTCATAAAAACCAATACCGATTTTTATAATGCCGAAGTAAAAGCGCTCGATTTTAATGATAAAACAGGATCGGCAAATACGATTAACAGCTGGGTGAGCGCGCAAACCAATAACAAGATCCAGAAGATCATTGAGCAGATCAATGACGGTGCCCGCATGTTCCTCATCAATGCCATTTATTTTAAAAGCACCTGGAAAACGCGCTTCGATGCTGCCAGAACTTATAAAGCACCTTTTCGCCTGGCCGATAACAGTACGGTACAAACGGATTTCATGACCAATGAAAGTGTTGACATGAAAACTGCCTATGATAATGGTACCAATGTTGTTGAATTGCCTTATAGCAACAGCAAATACAGTATGGTAATGATCATGCCTTATGACGATGTGAAAACCTATGCCCTCGGTCTTGACTCGGCCAAATGGAAATCTTTGATGGGTAAACTCACGGCCACCAAATCACAAATTACTATTCCTAAGTTTAAATTTAGCTATGGTATTGATTTGACGGATATTTTAAAATCATTGGGAATGGGGATTGCCTTTAGCGGACAGGCTGATTTTAGCCGAATTGCCGCAGGTGGCGGAGTAGGTATAACCGAAGTAAAGCATATGGCTTATATTGATGTTAATGAAGACGGTACCGAGGCTGCAGCTGCAACTGAAGTAGGCGTAGGACTTACAGCGCCTGCCCCAACCAATGTTTTTAGCAAGCCATTTATTTTCGCCATAAGGGAAATGAAAACCGGGTTGATATTATTTGCAGGGATAGTTAATGACCCGACGAAGAATTAGTAAAGCATAAACAAAGGCTACCTTTTTTGCGGCAGCCTTTGCATGCTATTTTGCTTTTACTTTATTGCCTTTTGCATCATGGGTTAATTCAACCATGCCTAATGCTTCCATCAGTGGTGGTACATACATAGCAAACCTGCCGCGAAGCCCTTTTTTTAAGCCATACCATCCTCCAACCGGATTTGTTTCTGAACGGCCCCATGCTTCAACAGTGCCTTCTTTTGCTGGCTTTTGTTCGTCGGCGCTGCCAAGTTCCATCCAGTCGCCATGAGTGGTTAACATGGCATGCAGATCGGCCAGGCAACGATGATCATAATGGAGCACCGTTTTGCCAACTGTACAAACCAATATGGGCTTGCCATCTTTAGTATCCAGGTGCATGGTATAATCAGAAGTTAATGGCGGCGTTTTTAATGCCATCGGGTTTTCTTTTGTGCCGATATTGTTTTCCATCGCTAATTGAGATTTATAGAAAATTAGTAATGATCACCTGTGAGAATTATACTGCAAGTTAAGGGTTTGGATGTTAATAAAAGGTGCAGTTACTAATACATTTCCACAAAAGCCTTCAACGCCCTCGACTGCGGTACATTTTTACGGTAAATGAGCACTGTAGACATAGTGCCCAATTCTTTATTTAAGGTGTGCGTTTTAAGTTTACGGCCCGCATAGTATTGTTCAATCAGTTCGGCAGGGAGAATGCTGATGCCCAGGCCAGCTTCCACAAAGTTGATGATCCCTTCCAGCGAGTTCAGTACAATACTTTTATATTGAATAATACCTTTTGAATTAAGCCATGCTTCCAGCCGGGCTCGGAATACACAGCCCTGGTCAAATACAATGATCTTAAGCGGCTGCTTCATGAGTAATTCCTTAAGCTCGGGGCCTTGCGCGGGAGCCAGGATCACTAATTGCTCTTCTTTAATATGCAGTTGTTCCAGTTCGAGCGAATTGATGGGCGCCGATACAAAAGCCGCATCCAGTTTATAGTTAATTACATCATTAATGAGTTCACTACGCATTTGCGATTTAAACTCCAGGTCTACGTCTGGGTAGGCTTCTGTAAAACGACTAAGGATATCCGGTACCTTAAAAACCATGGTAGTTTCGATGCAGCCAATTTTAAGGCTACCGCTTATCTGGCTAAATTTTTTAATATCCTTTTTAGCTTCCTGCATTAAATGATCAATCTGCTTGCTGTATTGCATCAGCGTTTCGCCTGCACTGGTAAGCGCTACCTTGCGCGATGTGCGGGTGAACAGATCGGCACCAAACTCTTCTTCCAGGTTTTTTATACGCGCCGTTACGTTTGACTGTACAGTAAACATGGCTTCGGCGGCTTTGGTGAAACTGCCGTTGGCTGCCACTGCTTCAAATATTTTCAGATCATTGGTGTTCATAAATCATTATTTATGATTTAAAATATCGTTATTAATCGTTTTTAATAATCAAATATCGATATTAATTTTGAATCATCAAAATACAGCAAATGAAAATTAAGAATCTGATAATAACCGCATTTACCGCCATTACCTTTGTACTGGGAGCCAATGCGCAGTCAGCAAAAAACTCAACTTTAAAAAATCAAACCATGGAAACCAATCAAATTCATTATCGCAACATTAAAGCCAACGGCTTAAATATTTTTTATCGTGAAGCTGGACCTAAAAATGCGCCGACCATTTTGTTGCTGCATGGCTACCCAACGTCATCCCATATGTTCAGGAACCTGATCCCAACTTTAAGTACAAAATACCATGTTCTGGCTCCTGACCTTCCGGGTTTTGGCTTTTCAGATATGCCAGACCATACTCAGTTTAAATATACTTTTGATAACCTGGCTGCTACCATGCAATCATTTATTGATGAGCTTGGCCTTAAACGTTTTGCCATTTATATATTTGATTATGGTGCGCCTACCGGTTTAAGACTGGCACTTGCTAATCCCGAAAAAATAACCGGCATTGTTTCTCAAAACGGTAATGCTTACGAGGAAGGCCTGAGCACCGGCTGGAACCCGATCCAAAAATACTGGCAGGATTCGAGCAAGGAGAACAGGGATGCTTTGAGGGATTTTGTAAAAGAGAAAATGACCAAATTTCAATATTTTGAAGGGGTATCTGATCCGTCATTAATTGCTCCGGAAAGCTATACGCTCGATCAACAAACCCTTGACCGTCCCGGAAATGTTGAAATTCAGCTTGATCTGATGCTTGATTATCGTACCAATGTGGCTCTATATCCCAAATTTCAGGCTTATTTCAGGGAATATAAACCAAAACTGATAGCCGTTTGGGGCAATAAAGATCCATTCTTTTTACCCGCCGGTGCCGAGGGTTATAAACGCGATAATCCGAATGCAATTGTTAAATTTTACAACACAGGCCACTTTGCTTTAGAAACCCATGCTAAAGAAATAGGCAAGGATGTGCTGGATTTTTTAGGGGACTTGCCTAAGTAAGCCCATTGTTATGCTGAGCAAAGTAATTTGCAGAACCAAACTTACGAAGTTTCAAAACTTCGTAAGTTTTACCTGTTTTCGAGCGTATCTATTTTGCTTTGTATAACAGCCCTATCGGCAGGCGTTTTTATCAGCGTTAGTGCTTTCTCAAAGTGGAGTTTGGCCTGTTCATTATTAATGCCGGTATACAGTTCGCCAAGCAGGGTATAGTAAAATTGGTTGCCTGTAAGCTGAAGTTTTTCGGCTTCAATAATGGCTTCTTCGGGGGTGTTAGCTTTGGCAAGTGCAAAGGTGCGGTTGAGTGCCGCTACAGGCGAATAAGCAATTTGCAGTAAACGATTGTAAAGCTGTAGTATATTTTCCCATTTTTCTTTACTGTCGGTTTTCTGGGTGTGCCAGTAGGCTATGCTGGCTTCGAGATGATATTTTGATAATTGAGTGCCGGTAGTGGCCTGGTTTAAATGCCAGGCACCCCTGGCTATAAGTTCCTGGTTCCAAAGGGTGGTGTCCTGGTCATCATATAAGATCAATCCACCGTTTGGGTCGGTACGGGCCTCAAACCGGGATGCATGGAAATACATCAGCGAAAGTAATGCATTAACAGGCGGTTTGTTGGTGCCACCATTTTCGATAAGCATGTGACAAAGGCGCATAGCTTCAAAGCAAAGATCTTTACGCAGAATTTGGTTATCGCTAACCGAATAATAGCCTTCACTAAACAGCAGGTATATGGTGGTAAGCACGTTTTCCAGCCGGTTATCAATTTCGGCTGGGGCGGGCAGTTCAATCTTTATTTTTTCGTTCCGGATTTTTTCCTTCGCCCTGAACAGGCGTTTGTTAATGGTTTCCTTGCCGGTTAAAAAAGCTTCGGCTATTTCATCAATTCCGAAACCACATAGTATCCTTAAAGCGAGCCCGATTTGCGCCTCGGGAGGGATAGCTGGGTGACAGATAGCAAACATCATTTGCAATTGGCTATCGCTGATATTTTGTGGCGAAAGGTCTATATCCTGTTCATAGCTATCTGCCGTTTGTATTTCCGGGGATACTTTGGCCTGAAAAGTAGCGTTGCGCTGCAAATGATTTTTTGCCTTGTTTTTGGCTACATTATAAAGCCAGGCTGTAGGATTGGGCGGGATGCCTTTATAACTCCAACTCTGGGCGGCAGTGAGGAAGGTATCACTGGTAATATCCTCTGCCGTTTCCATCTCGTCAAACCCGAAACGACGACAAAGTACCGATACTATTTTACGGTACTCCGTGCGGAATAAATGGGGAATGAGCTCGGGGTTTTGCATGGGAATAACCGAAAAATGTCATTGCGAGGAACGAAGCAATCGCACGGAAGCATGGCCGCCCTATATAGCATGCGGTTGCTTCGTTCCTCGCAATGACATAGATTTACACTATGAATTGTTTAATGCACACCATCATTCTTGGCAATTTTTCTCACCTCAACCGTATTGCCATCGCCCTGCAACACCGGGCAGCCTTTGGCAAATTCAACAGCTTCCTCAACTGATTCGGCTTTTACGGTGATAAAACCGCCTATGGTTTCTTTGATCTCGCCGAAAGGGCCATTGGTAACAACGCCGCCATGGCCTACAATTTTGGCATCGGCAAAAGGGAGACCGGTGCCGCTAACAAACTTATTTTGAGCAGCTATGCCGCCAATCCAGTCCATAGTTTGTTTCATCCAAATCTGGATCTGTTCGGGAGATGCTACCTTAGTACCGTCCTCGTGCCTGAAAATTAAAACGAATTCGTCCATCTTTTTAAATTTTAAAGGTTAATAAATATATGAATTACACCTCTATATCAAATGAGATTGGGGGAACAGGACAGGGGCAAGAAATTATTTTTGATTTTGGATATCCGATTTCAGAATTTTTATCGGGGTTACACTGATTCCTTTTGGTTACACCGATTTTCTAAATCTGGATTTTTTGTGTTGGATGGGAGCGGATACCGTCCAATGTCATTAAGTTAAGAAAATCCCCCAGAGGGGGAACAGGTTTGTAGCAACAATCATATACCGAAAATAACCGTGCCAGAGGTACGGAACACCGGAGTTGTGTACCTCTGGCACACTAAGGCAAACAAACCTTTCATTTCTACAAACCTTTTGCACCGCTGGTGCAACCTATTGATCCCTTAACTTAATGACATTGGGGTACCGTCCGTCAGCTGATGGATAATGCCCATGTAGTAGGAGCGTGTAACCCGGCCGCAAGCAACGCTCATATTATAAAACACATCAGGGGAATGTGGTTGGTAACCAAAGACTTGTAGTTGCATAAATGTCATTGCGGAACGAAGCAATCGCATACTATATAGAGTGGCTTTGCTTCAGTGCGATTGCCGCGCTACGCAATGACATGTTTTTATTTATCTCAATCCCTTTTCCTTCAAAAATTTCACCAATGCTGCCGGATGATCTGTTTGTAAACCTTTCAAACCAGCGGCAAGGGCTTTGTTCCAATCTGCGGGCCCTTCACCGGCACTTTGAATATCCGGCCAAACCGGGATATGATATTCACCGGCCAACGCAACCATATCGCCGGTGTATTGATTATATGAACCGTCAAGAATATCAGGATGATACTGATCAATAAAACTTTTCATACTGGCAGTGTTTTTCACACTGTCGGGCAGGCTTAGCATTAACGGCATTTTAGGGGCAGCTTTTCGCCAGCCTGTAAACTGGGCAGCGCTGTTGATATAAACCAATACCTGTTTTTCCATGCCGTATTCTTTGATCATCTGATATGCCTGTTCAGGATCGGCAGCTTTAAAATCAAGATAAATTCCTATCCTGTTTTTACAAGTTTGAAGGATTTGTTTAAAAGTTGGGATCCGGAACACTTCTTTGCTTGCTGTGTCCTTACTCTTTACCTTTAACTGCAATAACTCGGCAAGTGTAAAATCTTTCAGCTGCCCTTTGCCATCAGTCATGCGGTTAATGCTGCCGTCATGCATACTTACCAACTCGCCATCCTTTGTGGTACGCAGGTCTATCTCTACATAATCAGCCTCATTTTTTATTGCCTCCCTGTAAGCTTCAAGCGTGTTCTCCGGGTAAATAACATGGTCGCCACGGTGGGCGGCGACTATAAACTTATGCCTTGAAACAGGAGCCGGGTTAGCCTGCCATCCATCACCGGGCAGCAGCCATAGTAAACTTAAAGTTGTTAATAGTTGAAAACGCATCATTATTTATTTTTTACCTGTAACACTACCTATCGCATCACCCACTTCATGACCTGCAGCAGCTTTAAAATCAAAGCCTAACAAATTGGCAATAGTTTGCGCCAATTGTTTGTGATACGTTGTTTCACCTTGTTTCATTTCGCCCGACGCCGGAGTATCCGGACCGATTACTGCAAACCAGGTTTGTTCTGAATGCAATACGTCCGATCCGTGATCGTGCCATTTTTTCATTGGTTCATCGCCCCTGCCGTGGTCGCAGGTGATGATCAATGTAGTTTTGTTTTTATAAGTGGGTTCTGATTGGATATAATCCCAAAGTTGTTTTATAAAACCATCTTCCTGTTTAATACGATCAAGGTAAAAACCGTAATTACCTGCATGGGCCAAATCATCCGGTTCATCAAATGAAACATACAGGGCGCGGGGCTTATACTGCATCATATAGTTTTTAGCAAACTCAAATGTCAGGAAGTCGATACGGGTAGAATCGCTGATATAACGTGGGGCTTCCAACTGTAATTCATTCAGATGTTTCAGACGATCGTTCATGCCAGGAACATCCAATGGCATAAAACCCGCGTTAACTAAAATATTGGCACGCTTTGGGCTTAAGATCTGCGAAAAGCGCTCCCACGACGCAAATGCAGCTACTTTGTTTTCAAAACCTTTTTGCTTGTTCAAAAACTCGAGTACATTCATGTTGGGGTTATAGATCCCGTCGTTGGTATTCATCCGCTTATCGGGGAACCCGGTAAATATTTCATTATAACCGGGGTATGAAAAATGGTATGGATTGGCAACTTCATCTTTGTTTCCCAAATCACGATTGCCGTACAGTTGTCCTTTTTCAACCAATGTGCTCCAAAAGAAAGGCATCAGCAGTTTACGACGATTTTCAGATGCATCGGCCCAGAAGTTTTTGCGTATCCCATTTTTATCCTGTGTATCGTTTGAGTTGATGATAGCCGAATCGGCACCACGGAAAACTTCCTGCCAGCGTAAGCCATCGATAGTGACAATAACTACGTTTTGGGTTTTGTGTGTCTGTGCAAATAGGATGGTAAAAGATGCCGAAAACAGCATTACTAAAATCAGCTTTTTCATAGGTTTTGTTTAATGAATAAAGGCCCCAAACTAAGGGGCCTTTATATAGTTTTATTTGCAGTTTTTATTATTTAAGCAACCACATGATACCATTGATATCGTCACTGCCGCCAAACTGGCTTGTTAATGCAGCTTTGTAATTTGTAGCATTAACCGTACGCTCTGACTGAGGATATTCAAAACGTGTAGGGATACGGCTGCTATTACCTGTACCCGGACCTGTAGTAAAGGTAGGAACCCCGGTACGACGATAAGTAAAATATGACTCAAGGCCCGAGTGGCGGAACAATGCAAGATATTTTTGCTGCAATATTTGCGTAAGACCGGTTGCGCCATCGGCATATTTCACAGTTGGTTGTGCATAGTAGGTTGTCCAGTTAACGGTAACCGGGAACACATCATAGCTTGATTGATCGGCAGGGCCTTTGGTTGCGCCCGGCCTGTAAAAGTATGCCGAAAATATGCTTGAACCGGCAACTGTTGGAATACCGTAATATTGATATGACGCCTGGATACCGTTAATGTAATAGGTTTCGGCATTGCCTGTAGCCCAACCACGGTTAATACCTTCGGCAATGTTAAACATCAGCTCCGGATATCCTATCTGGATGCTTGGCTCACCAATGTAAGTTGAATAAAAGTGCTTACGGTTGATGAATGAATAGCGCTGTAAAGTTGCATTGTTATACATTACACCAAGGTCAAGGCCCGGATCGGCACCTACAAATGAATCAAAACTTGTTGGGCTTTGTTTCAGGGTATCAACCAAATAACGTGAAGGCTCGGCAGTTACAAAAACCCTTGGATCTTTAAACTTAGTAAGCAAACCGATATAGGTTGCCGATGAGTTTTGCCTTGATCCGTTTTGACCAAAGTTATCCGGATTTTGAGGATAGTAGTTGCTTGGCGCTACAAATTTATATTGCAGGTTATCGTCAGAGCTGGTCATGATAGGATATTTAGCTGGGTTACCAACAATAGCAGCAAATTGTGCTTTTACATCGATATCGGCAGTTTTTTTACTTAATGCAAGTAATAACCTGATGTGGAAGCTATTTACAGTTTTTTGCCATTTTGCAAGGTCGTTACCAAAATAGATGTCATTTGATAAAGCCGCACCAACACCGGTACCACCTGAATTTGGATCAGCAATCAGTTTAGTTAAATCGGCATTAGCATCTTCAAGCCATGCTAACGATTGTACCATAACATCTTTTTGGCTGTCATAGGCAGGTGTTAGGTTATCTATACCTTGTAAAGCTTGTTTCATTGGGATATCACCTTCTTCCAGGCTCATTTTACTAAAGAAATAAGCTCTGAAAAATTTACCCAATGCTTCATACGGGTTGATAGCAGCACCGCCGGTTGCAGCAGCGCGCTGTTCCATTACTACTACGTTTTTTAACGTATTGTAATAATTGTCGCCACCATTTGCAAAACCGTCATAACGATTATTACCGTAGTAATCATAGTTATAAAGGTAGTATTGCGAATAAATCTCATTACTTGATTGTGGCAAATCAGCCATCTTATTAAGGATCCCGTTAAATAATAATGATGCAGGCACTACACTTGGTACATTATTATTTTTAGTAAGGTCCTCAAAACTTTTTTTACATCCGGTTACTGTTAGCAAAGCAAACGCCGGCAGTATTAAAATTCTAAATATCTTTTTCATAATCATCGTATGTTTTATTAGAATGATACATTTAAGTTAAAACCATAGCTACGTACTGTAGGCGATTGCAATACAGTTGAAGAAGTAGCGTAGTTATACTGATCTAAATCCACATCCTTGAAGCGTTTGTCTCCGTAGAAGTATAGCAGGTTACGGCCGTAAACCGATACCGATGCTTTTTTGATAAATGATTTATCAAGCCATGCTTTAGGAAAATCATAACCAAGGGTTACTTCACGAAGTTTTGAGAAGGTTTTGCTCATGAGGTTTGACTCATCAACATTGTAATATTTACTCACGTAATCCTGTACTAATGCAGTTTGCTTGTTTGGAGCAAATTGCAATGCTCCCTGGTTGGTGATTTTGCCTGTTGCAGGATCATAGTTGATAGCAGCGCCGTTTGATACAGTTACACCTTCGCCTACGTATGTACCGTTATAACCGGCTTTGCCAAAGTTTTGCCAGTCTTTATAACGGGCATCACCCAAAGCGCCTGTAGCAGTTTCGATGTTTGAACCACCACGCATGGTTTTGTTATGCATGTAATCGATAATCACACCGCCAACTGAACCGTCAAACTGGAAACCCATGTTGAAGTTTTTGTAACGCAGTTTGTTGCTGAAGCTCCATGAATATTTAGCATTCTCGTTACCTAAATATTGTGGAACCGGTAATGCTAACGGTTTACCGGCAGCATCATTGATGATTTGCCCCTGAGGCGTTCTGGCAAAAGCAGTACCATATAGTTTATCGGTACGATCGCCTTTTTTGAAGAATGTTTGGTAAGTATCCTGGTTTGGAGGTAGTTCTTCATAAACGTCTTTAAAGGTAGCTACGTTAACCAGAACATTCCAGCTAAAGCCACCAAGGTTTTTGATAGGAGTGCCTTCCAGTGAAAACTCATAACCGGTTTTCTTGGTCTTTAAAGCATTAAGATATAAAGTAGTGTAACCGGTAGCGGTTGATATTGAGTTAGCCAGGATCTGCGGACCGTCAATATATTGGAAAGTAGTAGCAGATAAACCTAAACGGTTTTGTAAGAATTTAATGTCGAAACCTTCTTCGTAGTTAACACGGGTTGAGGTTTTGATGCCATTTTGATATAAAAAATCAGATGCAGATGCTGCAGGCTGGCTGTTATATGGTTTGCTTGTTAAGTAGAAAGAGTTAAGCTGATAGCTTGGGCCGTTATAAGGTGAATTATAAGTACTGCCGTAACCAAGCGGGTTTAAGAATAACGGATTTGAATTAGGGTTGCTGGTAGTTGTTGAACCGCCATAAACCGAAATAGCATTAAAAGGGGCAGGGCCAATTGTTGCGCTTGAAGCATCAGCTTTTACTGTTGAGTAAGATGCCCTTGCTTTTAAGAAGGAGATAACTTCGGGCAGTTTAACGTAATCAGAGATCACAGTTGCTGCCGATAAACTTGGATAGTAATAAGTTGTTACGTTTTGGAAAGCCGATGATTTATCGATACGGCCGGTGCTTGATAAAGTAGCGTATTTACCAAATGTAGCATCAATTGAGTAATAGCCGCTTAATACACGCTCAGCTGATGAGAAGTTGGTTGACTGAATTGCATTTTTCGAGTTGCTGAAAGCATAAACTTCCGGCACGTTCAAATAATCTGTTGATGTCCAGCTTGAGTTGTAGTTAAAGCTGCGCAGGTTTGAACCAACTAAACCTGATAAGTTCACGAAGTTTTTGATAGTATAGTTATAGTTAACAAATAACTCGGTGTTGTTATCAAACAGGTTACGACGGTCTTCGCGGTAATCGCCCTGGTTACCTTCACGGCCGTAAGGGTGAGCTGAGTACGGCAGGTCTTCAGTACGCAGGATGTTATAGGTATCAATTTGCGAACGTAAAGTAACGTTTAAGTTATCATTGATCTTGAAGTTACCCGATAAGTAACCGTAAACATCATTTTTATAATGACCACGGGTCCATTTTTCAGTTAACAGGTATGGGTTATGATAACGGGTGTACTCGGCAAATACCGATTGTACGCCTTCTTTACCCGGCTGCCAAATGGCTTTGATATCTGGTGCATTGATATTCCAGTCAGCACCTGTCCAAACAGCAATGTTGTAGATGATACTGTTAGGGCCATACTGTACGTCTGGGAAGTTATCAGTTGATTGCCTGTTGAAATCAACGTTTGCTTCAAATTTCCAACGTTTTGACGGAGTGAACTGACCGTAGAAGTTAGCATTGGCTATATCAAGGTACTGAGAAGGGATATAGCTTGTTTGGTGCTGTTGGGAAACCGAAAAACGGGTTACATAAGTATCACCAACAGAACCTAATGAAATGTTATTGTTGGTTTGGTAACCGGTTTTCAAAAAGTTTTTCAGGTTGTCTTTACCACGTGCAACCCATGGGGTACCCTGGCGCACGCCATTAACAACCGGGCTGTCATACTGAGGGATCAGCTGGCCTGCAAAATAAGGGCCCCAAACGTCATAATCGCTATCTACACCACCTGGTGCGCCACCTTTACCATCAACAAAGGTATAAAAGGTATTCTCGCCCGGGCCAAACGTGTTTTGCGTACGCGGGAAGGCAAGGAAGCCGGTATTCATAACCGTACTGCTGTTTATATCAACAGTTAAACCTTTTTTGTTTTTCTCGCCTTTTTTGGTGGTGATCAAGATCGCACCGTTTTGTGCACGGCTACCGTACAGTGCGGCAGCAGAAGGGCCTTTTAACACGGTATAAGTTTCGATATCATCAGGGCTGATATTATAGGTATCAGTATTAATAGGGAAACCATCTACTACGTATAATGTAACCGAGTTACCCCTGATCAACACAGAAGGGTTACCCAAAAGCTCTGCAGAAGGGCCTACTGATAAACCAGCCACTTTACCTGTTAAACCTGTAATAGGGTTAGGATCGCGGGCCATGGTAACATCAGCACCATTTACTGATTGTGTTGAGTAGCCAATACGACGGGTCTCTTTCTTAACACCGAGAGCCGTCACAACAACCTCGTTCAATGCTTTGCTATCGCCAATCAGGCTTACATTTATAGTTGTTTTGTTATCAACTACAACGTAAACCGGTGCGTAACCTACAAATGAGTAAACGAGTGTTTGGCCGGCAGTTGCAGTAATACTGTAATGACCATCAATATCGGTAACGGTGCCTTTGTTTTGTTCTTTAATTTTTACGCTTACGCCTGGCAGTGGCGAGTGTTTGTCATCGGTAACAGTACCGCTTATTTTGGTTTGTCCGAATAAGATAGATGGAGCTACGCAAAATAATAAAACCGTTATTACGGCTCTTAATCTCTGGTAAATCTTGTTCATCTGCTAAAGTTTAAGGGTGAAATATTTGAGTTTTTCATACAGCAATACTAAACTTTGTTTATTATTAGTAAACCAACTTAGTATTAAGCTATACTTAACTTGATGTTCACCCTGTGTTAAGCAGGCGATTTCTGTAACAGATAGGTTATATATTAATCACAAAAACTTAATACGGGCGTTACCCGTTTACCACTTGCAAATGCGCAAGTGCCATTGCTTTTAAATGATCTATATTATTTACAGCCACGTGCGTCTCTTTTGCCATGTCATCCCAATAGCGCAACCTGATGATAAGTTCGGCGTCCTGGTTTAGTTCAAACTCGGCAGCTTCATCAGCAGTCATAACGCCTCCCTGAAATTCAAGAGTAGCTTTGCTGGCATCCGATAGGCGGTTATAATATTCGGGGTATTTATAGGTAAGATATCTTTTGGCAATTACATGGCCCTGTACCAGGTTGGCAACCCTTTCAGAAAACCCGCGCTCCAGCAGGTAGTCGGCACCCAGGCGTTCGTGATCAACATTGCCCATGCCGTCCATGCTTCCGGCCTCTTCCGCATCGGCGCAAAGATGCCCTATATCATGAAAAAAAGCAGCAAGCACTACCTCATCATCATAACCTTCGGCCTCAGCTAAATCGGCCGCCTGCGACATATGCTCCAGTTGGGAAACAGGCTCTCCTATATAATCAGCATCGCCAAATTTTTCATATAACGAAAATACTTCATCAACCACAGCTTTCGGATTATATTGAGATGGTGCCATACTTTTTAAATTTTTTGGTGCAAATAAACAGGATGTAAGTTATTAAAACATTAAGTGTTTGTGAATTATAGACACATCTGCCAATATTTAAGAATTTGTTAACACAACTAATTACCAGCCATTAAGCTAAACATAAATGGTTTATGTTCGTAAAAAGAAACAACATACGTACGGCGGTAACAAAAAAATCATTTTGGATAACTATACGTATTAATTACTTTGCGCAGCGAACACCTGCATAAAAAGATACATAATGGAAGAAGATATACTGATACAGATCAGTAACCGGATAAAAGAACGCCGTCGCGAAAAAAATATAACCGTACAGGAACTTGCCGTAAGGGCCAACGTAAGTAAAGGCCTGATATCACAAATTGAAAACAGCCGCACCATTCCATCGCTCATTGTACTTATAGATATCATTAAAGCACTGGAAATAGATTTGAACGAGTTTTTTAAAGATATGCGTTCAAAAAGCGACCACCCGCCCGTTTTAGTAAAGCGCAAACATGAATATGATCATTTTGAAAAAGAACATGCCGATGGTTTTCATTATCAGCGCATCTTTACACAATCAATAAGTCAAAGCACGGTTGATATTGTAATATTGGAGCTTGAACCCGATGCCTCACGCCCGCTTGTTGAAACCGAGGCTTTTGAGTATAAGTATATCCTGTCAGGCCAGATAGCCTACCAGTTTAACGACGATACCATAACCCTTAACCAGGGCGATAGTATGCTCTTTGACGGTCGCATTTCCCATACTCCCAAAAACATGGGCAACACCACGGCCAGCATGCTGGTGATCTATTTTTTTGAAGAGAAGAAATAGGTTAGTGAGTGGTTGATTGGGTTGATTATGTGAGTGGTTAATGGAACGGGGTAATGTAATGCCACTTCTCTTTAATAGGCTGAAACAAAAATCAATTCATTATAAACAAAAGCAAACTTTAATTAGTGCGTCCACTCGGTAGGTGCTTTACCAAATTCTTTTTTAAATGAATGGGAAAAATGGGCCAGGCTTTCAAATCCTAAATCGAGGTAAATTTCGGATGGTTTCCGGTTTTTGTTTTCAATGAGGTGACGTGCCTCTGCAAGCCGCCTGGCTTGAAGCCAGTGCCGCGGCGAGCTGTCAAAAGTTTTTTGGAAATCGCGTTTAAACCCTGCAAGGCTCCGACCGGTAAGTTGCGCAAATTTCTCGACGGGTATGTTGAAATGAAAATTGCTGAGCATAAATTTTTCCAGATCGATTTTATGAGGCTCCGAAAAATCAAACAAGAAATCCTTTAGCTCGGGCATGGTGTGCAGCAGTAACTGCACGGCTTCCCTTACTTTAAGCAGACCCAGTTGTTTGGTTATTTTTTCGTTGGGATGGTGAACATAAGGGATCACCGATTGAAAAAAGCCCCGTAGAAACTCATTTTCGGGGATCCTGATATTGGGCTGACCTGTGTATTTCTGTCCCGGCTCTATCTGCTCTTCCAGGGCAAGCTGCCGCAACATATCTTCTTTTAGGCAAATGATAATAGTTTGATAGTCGCCGCCATCTACCGGCATTTTGATGAGTTCGCCCAATTGATTTTTACGGATCAGCATCATTTCGCCGCCTTTCATAGCTATTTTTTGATTGGCGGTTTCTATGCAAAATTGTCCCGAAACCTGTAGCACCAGGGTACTGTGTTCAAAAAAGCCCACCTTTTCTTTTCTCATCTTCGAGAAAAAAGAGTAAAATATAACTCCGGGAATTATTTCGGTTGGATTGGTCACTATGTAAATATATAAAATAGAAGGGGCTTATGCAGCCCCATCTATTTATCGTTGCAGGTATGTACCGCCCAATATTGCACCTTGCGCAAAAGTGGTGTTAAGCGTGTTCATTTCATCCGCGCTAAATTCAACTTGCATAGCCTGTATATTTTCCGGCAGACGTGATCTGCGGCTCATGCTCACCAATGGCATAATATCGCCCTGGGCGTTTACCCATGCAATGGCAAGCTGAGTAGGCGTATAGCCTTTGTTGCTGGCCATTTGTTTCAACACTTCAACTTTTTCAAGATTTTTTACCAGGTTTTCTCCCTGGAAACGTGAAAAGTGATTATGATAACTATCTGCCGGAAGCGGTGCTTTCATATCGCCGGTAAGTAAACCTTCGGCCGTGTTGGCAAATGCTACCACGCCAATGCCCAATTCTTTTGCAGTGGGGAGAAGATCGTTTTCAATTTGCCTGTCGGCTAATGAGTAACCAATTTCCAACGCGGTCACCGGGTGTACGCTGTTGGCTTTGCGTAATTGATCTGCAGTAATTTCAGACACACCAAGGTGGCGTACTTTGCCTTCTTTGATCAGGTCTGCAACTGTACCTATTACATCTTCTACCGGTACGCTGTTATCCAGGCGGCAAGGCTGATACAGGTCAATAGTGTCTATACCTAATCGCACCAACGAATAATTGATGAAGTTTTTAATAGCGATAGGGCGAAGGTCTAAGCCAAGCCATTGGCCATTGTAAAAAATAGCACCAAATTTAACGCTGATAAACGCGTCGTCCCGGCGGCCTTTGATGGCTTTGCCAACCAATAGCTCGTTATGACCGGCACCATAAAAATCGCCCGTGTTTAAAAAGTTAATGCCACTATCTAATGCTGCCTGTATAGTAGCGATACTTTCGCTTTCATCATTGGCCTTGCTGCCCCAAACTGACGACATGCGCATACAGCCCAACCCAAGTTTTGAAACCAACGGGCCGTTTTTGCCCAAATTTATTTTCATCATGTTTTTTATAGTTGATATTTTATTAAAAAACAAAGATCAGGTGTTTTGTTCATGAGGGGATTTCTTGCACGGCTCAATTTACTTGTCTGTATGGCTCAAGTTTTTATAATAATTCCTTTGTAGAAACTTCTCACATAAATTTCTCGTTTGCAAATTAAGGAAACCCAATCACCCACCTTAACCAAACCTTAACACTAACTTGGTTTAATTTTAATAAATTAAGTTTAGTATTGCTAAACAATTATATTTGTTATTATGAGCATAAAATTAGTGGTATTTGACATAGCTGGCACTACGGTTAAAGACGATCACGAGGTTAGCAAAGCTTTCAGGGCTGCTATGCAAAAGTTTGGTTATGAAGTTAAACTGGAAAAAATAGATCCGCTAATGGGCTACGAGAAAACGCTTGCCATCCGTAAAATGCTTGCCGAACACGAAGCCAACCAATCAGTTATTACCGATGAGCTGGTAATAGCCATACATAAAGAGTTTGTTCATCAAATGATTAACTTTTACCGGTTTGAGCCCCGCATTGAGCCGCTGCCAAATGTTGAAGAAACATTTACCAAACTGCATGAGCAAGGCGTAAAAGTAGGTATCAACACAGGTTTTTCGCGCGATATAGCTGATACTATTATAAACCGTTTGCAATGGCGGGAAAAAGGCCTGATCGACTACATTGTTGGCTCGGACGAGGTAGAACTTGGCCGCCCGCACCCTTTCATGATCCAAAAAATGATGCAGGAAGCGGGTATTGCCGATGCCGTGGAAGTGGTTAAAGTAGGCGATACCGAAGTTGACGTACGCGAAGGTCAAAATGCCGGTTGTAAATACTCAATAGGTGTAACTACAGGAGCTTTCACCCGTGCCGAGCTGGAAACCTACCATCCTACCCATATTATTGACGATATTGCACAAGTAGTTGATATCATAAACCAATAAGTATATGAGGTTGATTGAAAGTTTACGTGCAAAAGTAGCCCAATGGCCTTATGCACTGATTTCTGTTTTGGCAGCAGTTTCGGCCTTCGGAACGTATACTTCCATGTATGCTTTCCGTAAGGCATTTGCAGCCGCAACTTTTACAGGCCACGAATACTTTCATGTTGATTATAAAGTTTGGCTGGTTATAGCCCAGGTTATCGGCTACATGAGCAGCAAGTTTTATGGTATTAAATTTATAGCCGAAGTAAACAGCAAAACCCGTGCACGCTATATTTTAGTGCTGATCGGTATTGCCTGGGCAGCCCTGCTTGCCTTTGCTTTTGTGCCTGCACCCTGGAATATCGTATTTCTGTTCATCAACGGTTTCCCGCTGGGCCTTATCTGGGGACTTGTTTTCGGTTACCTGGAAGGCCGCCGTTCAACCGAGTTCATGGCTTCAGTATTATCTATCAGCCTTATTTTTGCATCGGGCTTTGTAAAAACAACAGGACGTACGCTTATAAGCAGTTTCCATGTAAATGAGTATTACATGCCCTTTTTAACAGGAGCTGTATTTGCACTGCCGCTGTTATTTTTTGTAGGTTGTATGGAGCTTATCCCCGCGCCTACCACCGAAGACATACGTTTACGCTCCGAGCGTATCCCAATGAACGCCGCGGAGCGTAAGCAATTCGTTATCCGTTTTTTACCGGGTATTATCCTTACCCTGATTGTTTATGTACTGCTTACTATTATGCGCGATGTGCGCGATAATTTTGAGGTAGAGATCTGGGCCAGCCTGGGCATAAAGGATAACAGCATTTTTACTACTACGGATATTAAAATTTCGCTGGTGGTATTAGTAGCAATGAGTTTACTCATCCTGGTGCGTAAAAACCTCCGCGCTTTCAGTATTATCCATTTAATGATCATTGCCGGTTGCGTGCTGGTGGGTATATCAACCATCATGTTTACCTTTAAAATGGTAAGCCCAACCTTATGGATGACCTGCGTTGGCCTGGGACTTTACATGGGCTATGTGCCCTACAATGCCATATTTTTTGAGCGGATGATAGCTTCGTTCCACTATAAAAGCAACGTAGGCTTTATCATGTACATTGCCGATTCGATGGGATACCTGGGCAGTGTAAGTGTTTTACTGGTAAAAGAACTTGGCCGCCCGTCAATAAGCTGGGGAGCCTTTTTTCAGGAAGGTGTTATGATAGTGGCCATCGTTGGTGGTGTTTGCGCATCGCTATCGCTCATTTACTTTTTACAAAGCGCTGCCCGCGATAAAAAAAAATTGAGTACCGAAGAAGGTACCAGGGAACAGATAAATTTTCAGACAATAAGTGCGCAGCCATGAGTGCAAAGTCAAAAAAATGACCGATGACTCAATGACCTAATAAATAATATAATGAGCGAAAACAAAAGTGCAATAATTATAGGCGCAGGCATTGTAGGTTTAGCTACAGCCCGCGCTTTGGCCGTTCGTGGCTATAAGGTAACCGTATTTGAACGCAATGAACGCGCCGTAGGCGCTTCTATCCGCAATTTTGGTATGGTGTGGCCTATTGGCCAGGCTACCGGCCCAATGTTTGAACGTGCCATGCTGTCAAAAAGCATCTGGAAAACGGTTTGTACCGAAGCCAATATCTGGCACAACGAAGTTGGCTCCTTGCACCTTGCCTATCATGATGATGAACTGCAGGTGATAGAAGAATATGTGGATGTAAATAAACAACACCGTGATTGCGCTGTGCTAACCCCCTCCGAGGCTATTTCAACATCACCGGCCATCAATGCCGATGGTTTGAAAGGTGCATTGTGGAGCGGCGAAGAAATGATTATTGAGTCGCGCGTAGCCGTTGGACAAGTGGCAGCTTACCTTGCCGAAAAATTTGGCGTTGAATTTAACTGGAACACGGCCATCAGCCGTATCGAACATCCAAAAGTTAGCTCAGGTACGCGAAGCTGGGAAGCAGACGAAATCTATGTTTGCAGCGGCGCCGATTTTGAAACACTTTATCCCGAACTTTTTGCACAAACGCAGATCACCAAGTGCAAACTCCAGATGATGCGTTTGGTTACCCAGCCCGATGAATGGCGCATCGGCCCTTCATTATGCGGTGGTTTATCCCTGATCCATTATCCGGGTTTCCAGGCGGCGGCCTCATTACCGGCATTGCGCACGCGTTATGAGGAACAATATGCGACACACCTGAAATGGGGTATCCACGTAATGGTATCACAAAATGGCAGCGGCGAACTTACCATCGGCGATTCGCACGAATATGGCCTGGTTCATGACCCTTTCGACAAAGAATTTATTAATAATTTAATAATCGAGTACTTACATACATTTGCCAATTTTAAGGACTGGAAAATGCTGCAGTCATGGCACGGCATCTATCCTAAAATGACCAACGGCGCGTACGAGCTTATTGTTGATATTGAGCCAGGTGTAACTTTAATCAATGGCCTTGGCGGTAACGGCATGACACTATCATTTGGGCTTTGTGAACAAGTTATTGCAGAACGAAAAGGCAAGTAGTTCATGGTTGATGGTTCATGGATTTTTAAAAATTAACCATAAATTCTGAAGATTTAAAACAACCATTGTAATTTGGCCATCGCCAATATTAAAAACTAAAAACAACCATGATCTATCATCCATAGGCCATGAACTAAATAAAAACAAAACATGTCTGATTCAAGGAGAGATTTTCTTAAAAAAGCAGCCTTATTAACCGGAGCGGCCGGTCTCGCCAGCATTTTACCCGAATCTATTCAAAAAGCAATGGCCATTAACCCGGCTCCGGGCAGTACCTACCTGGATGCCGAGCACATTGTAATCCTGATGCAGGAGAACCGCTCGTTTGACCATACTTACGGAATGCTTAAAGGGGTACGTGGTTACAACGACCCGCGCGCTATTGATCTGCCAAATAAAAACAAGGTTTGGCTGCAATCAAACAAAAAAGGCGAAACCTATGCTCCTTTTCACCTTGATATTAAAAATACCAAAGCAACATGGATGAGCTCATTGCCTCATTCATGGGGCAACCAGGTTAATGCCCGTAATGATGGTAAGTTTGACCAATGGCTTAACGTTAAACGCAACAGCATTAAGGAATACTCAAATATGCCTTTAACAATGGGTTTCCACAACCGCGAGGATATTCCATTTTACTATGCCCTGGCTGATGCTTTTACCGTTTGCGATCAGAATTTTTGCTCATCATTAACAGGCACCAACCCCAACAGGTTATATTTCTGGAGCGGTACCATCCGTGCCGAGCAGCATGAAAACTCGCTTGCACACGTTTGGAATGATGATATGGATTATGGTACGCTGAATTGGGCAACGTTCCCCGAGCGTTTGGAAGATCACAACATATCGTGGAAACACTACCAGAACGAAATAGCTATTGATACCGGCTTAGAGGGCGAAGAAGACCCATGGTTATCAAATTTCCAGGATAACCCGCTGGAATTTTTTGGCCAGTACAACATTAAACTGTACGATAAGCACATCGCCCATCTGCAAAAAAAATCAACTGTTTTACCTGATGAAATAGCAGCTGTAGAAAAACAAATTGCTGCTTTGCCTGCCGGAGATGCCCATATCGATCACCTTCAAAAGCAGCTTAAACAAAAGCAACGTGATTTGGAGAACACTAAAAAAGACATGGCAAGCCTTGATCCGGGTAAATTTGCCAGTCTTTCTCAACGTGAAAAAAACCTGCACCAAAAAGGTTTTGTAACTAATACCAATGATCCGCATTACCGCACCTTAAGTCCGCTGAAATATAATGATGACGGCACCGACCGCGAGGTTTTAGTACCTAAGGGCGATGTACTTCATCAGTTCCGTGCCGATGTAAAGGACGGTCATCTGCCAACGGTAAGCTGGTTATCGGCACCTGAGCATTTTTCAGACCATCCAAGCTCGGCCTGGTATGGCGCATGGTATGTATCCGAAGTACTGGACATCCTTACGCAAAATCCTGAAGTTTGGAAAAAGACAGTTTTCATTTTAGCTTACGATGAAAATGACGGTTACTTTGACCACGTTCCTCCTTTTACTGCGCCCAATCCGCATAAACCGGGCACAGGGAAAGTATCGGCAGGAATTGACCCGAGTGTGGATTTTGTTACTTTAGAGCAGGAAAAAGCACGCAATAACTTCCCGGAAGTATTTGACCGTGAAAGCCCGATAGGTTTAGGGTTCCGTGTACCACTGGTAATAGCTTCGCCATGGAGCCGCGGCGGTTGGGTTAACTCCGAAGTGTTTGACCATACCTCGACACTACAATTTTTAGAAACCTTTCTAAGCCATAAAACCGGCAAAAAAGTAACCGAGCCCAATATCAGCGAATGGCGCCGTACGGTTTGCGGTGATCTTTCGAGTGTTTTCCGCCCGTACAACGGTGAGAAGATAGAAAACCCCGAATTTGTGGCCAGAGAAGCATTTTTAGAAAGCATCCACAAAGCCCAGTTCAAAAAACTGCCTTCAGATTACAAGCTGCTTACTGCCGATGAAATTGCACAGATCAATAAAGACCCGCATTCGTCACCATACATGCCGCAGCAGGAAAAAGGGATCAAACCATCATCTGCATTACCTTATCAGCTTTATGCAGATGGTAAACTAAGCGCTGATAAAAAATCGTTTGAAATTAAATTTACTGCAAGCAATAAGGCATTTGGCACGAAAGCATTAGGTTCACCGTTTAACGTATATGCACCCGGCAAATACGCCACCATGAATGATCCGCAGAAAATGGAAGACCTGCGCACATGGGCCTATACAGCAAAAGCTGGAGATACTTTAAGTGATGTATGGCCGCTGCATGAATTTGAAAACAGCGAATACCATTTGCGTACCTATGGCCCTAACGGCTTCTTCCGTGAGTATCAGGGTAATGCTGCCGATCCGTTGGTTGATGTTGTTTGCGAATACGAGCAGGCTGCCGGTAAATTAACCGGTAATATCACCCTGAAAATAACTAATCATGGCAATAAAGTACAGACCATTGCCGTAACCGATAATAGCTATAAAACGGGCGATCATAAAGTTACTGTAAAAGCCGGAGCCAGCGCAACAATTGCTTTAAACTTAAGCAAAAGCCATAACTGGTATGATTTCAGCGCAAAGGTTGATGGCTTCGAAAAATTTGCAAAACGTTTCGCCGGCCGTGTGGAAACAGGTAAATCAAGCTTCAGCGATCCATTAATGGGTAAAGCCTTAGCTTAATATTTAATACCATATCATACGAAAGCCGGGCTATCCAGTCCGGCTTTTTCTTTCTCTGAATTTTATTTTATGAATAGAATATGACATTGAGCCACTTGTGATTTTCAAAATAACGTGATATAATTGCGTAATTAGTTACATAATTAATTACTTATTATGGAGTTTTTTAATAAAGTAGGAAAAATGGCGATAGGCAGCCGGCTCAGAATGCTTACCGAAACCATGACAGACGATGCTGCACAGATCTACAAATTATACGATATAGATTTTCAGCCAAAATGGTTCCCTGTTTTTTATGTATTGCAGGAGGGCGGTGAATTTACAATTACCTCAATAGCCAAAGAGATTGGGCACTCCCACCCATCGGTAAGCAAGATCATTGCCGAAATGGTGAAGAATGGCTTTGTTACCGAGAAAAAAGATAAAGCCGACGGCAGGCGCAATATGGTAAGCTTATCGGCCAAGGGACGAGAAGCAGGGGCAAAAATACAGGATCAGTATACCGATGTTACCGGTGCCGTTGAGGAACTTTTATCACAGGCCAATCATGATCTGTGGAAAGCTATTGAAGAATGGGAATATCTGCTGGAACAAAAAACATTGCTGCGCAGGGTACAGGAACATCAAAAGGTAAGGGAAAGCAATAAAGTAAGCATAGTACCCTATGAGCCTCAATATGCTACCGCTTTTAAAGCATTAAATGAAGAGTGGATCTCTAAATACTTTGTAATGGAAGAAGCCGACTACAAGGCGCTCGATAATGCCGATAGTTATATCATAGACAATGGAGGGCTTATATTAGTTGCCCTTTATAACGATGAACCTGTTGGGGTTTGTGCACTATTAAAAATGGACGACCCCGATTATGACTACGAGCTGGCAAAAATGGCAGTTTCGCCAAAGGCACAGGGAAAAAATATAGGCTTTTTATTAGGGCAGGCCATTATTGAAAAAGCAAAGGCGCTTGGCGGCCATAAGTTGTACCTGGAGAGTAACACCATCTTAAAGCCGGCTATCAGCCTGTATCATAAACTGGGCTTTACTAAGGTAGCAGGCAGGCCTTCGCCGTATGAACGCGCCAATATCCAAATGGAGCTTGCGTTGTAATAACTGGCCAACTAAAAATGCTGTCCGAACAGCTATCTATGCTATCTGAAGTCATCCTAAGTCAGAGGCCTCGAATAGCGACATATAGATTTGAAAGCGAAACCCATCGTTGTATACGACAGGCACTACATTATTGCTCGCATCAATAGATATATTAACTATTGTATAACAATTGTGAATAAAATCATCAAACAGTTCAGGTGTCATTTTGTTTAATGCAATTGAAACTTAAACATTATATCTATATGAAGCACAAAAAACTCCTGCTCCCTGCACTAACATACCTGTTATCTTTAAAAAACTTCAAAAAACATCTTATCATTTGCCTGGGTATCTGCCTATTTTGCTGCACTGCTGTACAAGCTCAGTTTGGCGGTTTTGGGAAAGCCATATTGGATAAAGGAACAGATATGGTATCGGGCGGCAGCCTTAATAAATTGCTAAAACAGCCGCAGGCCATTACCACCAGTTTTAATGACGTTAACAAAACAGGCTCCAAACCACCATCATTTATGGAAGGGCAGGTGGCCGAGCCTTTATACCTTTTGCCAAAAGCACCCGGAGGCGGATTTAAGCTTTGCGCCGGTTTTTATGAAATGACCAGCAAAAGCTATTGTCTGCATGCGGGTACCCGTGGCCCCAGTACGGGCGACGGGTATATGCTTGCCCCGGTGCTGGGGCCAAAGCGTGATGTGGTAATACTGATATTAAAACATGCTGAAACTCATCCCGAGGTTGACCAGCATAGCATCCAGATATTATTATGGTCGATTATTGCACGCACCAGGTTTGTTGATATGGGGGCCGATATTAAGCTTACCGCAACCAGGCTGCTATCAGCTAATGAACTGTTAATGCTGGAAGGCGGTGCGCTGGGTGTATTGCCCGCCAGTGTAATGGATAAAGCCAAAAACCAATTGCCGCCTGCGGTTCAAAGTGTTTTTGAGGCTGAAAACAATATCCGCCGATTAGCTGCCTCTGGTAATTCATCTTACGAAGAGATGGAAAAGTATGCCATGTTAGCCGGTTTGGCTCCGGCGCCTGATCCGGCGGTACCATCAGGCATATGGTCATTACATCCAGATGGATATTACATCCGGTTTTATCCGCATAGCTATTCAAAAACCACGGTACAGATCTACGTACCGAAAGAACTCATCAGCACAAGACCCGGTTTGGTTTATGACGGGCCTAATGGCATTGCCTGTCCGGCCAATGTAGGTTCGCAGCGCCTGGCTCAAACCAATGAACCGCTAAATCCTGATTATAATCAAAAATTAAAAACGATCTGTAATCAATAGATAGGGGAAAGGTTAAAGAAAAAAGGTGAAAGGTTTTGTTACTTTTCGCCTTTTTTTGTTTGCTGGTGCCCCATGCTTTATTCTTAAACAACCGGTGGATGAGAAACTATTGAAGACTTACGAAGTTTTAGTCTGGATAAAAAAACCGTCTGTTATTTACATTAACAGGCGGTCCTTTTTATCGTGGGTAAGGTGTTATACCTCCGGCAATACCAACCGTTTTTTTATTACCCTCCTCAGGTGTTCGCTGTTATGATCACCCCACTGGCCAAGCTCATTGATAATGGGCATTATTGATTTGCCCAAATCTGTTAAATAATATTCCACTTTGGGCGGTTGCTGATCATACACGGTTTTAGCAACCAGCTCGTCGTCTTCCAGTTGTTTAAGCTGTATATTTAAAACCCGCCGCGTTGCTTCAGGAATACTTTTTTGCAATTGGCCCGGCCTGCTGATGCCTTGCCATATGTAATACAATAGGTGGATTTTCCATTTGCCAAATACAACCTCTCGTATCAGGTCAAGGCCGCATTCATCCTGTATGGGTAATTTCCTTTCATACATAACAACTCCGTTTTCGGTATTATTTAAACTGCAAATTTCGACAACCACAGGGATAAATTTATCCGTATTGAATCATTTTTCCGTACTTGACCTGCCCCTGATACTTCATCAACTTTGCATCATCATACAAACATAAATTGACATAAAATGATTGCAAAAGCAAATTTCAATATTGACCAAAACGAATTTAAAGGCAAAAAGATCCTGGTTACAGCAGGAACCAAAGGTGCAGGTAAAGCCATTTTTGAACGCCTGCTTAAAGGAGGTGCCAGCGTGGTAACCACCGCCCGCACCCAACCCGCAGACATCGATCCCGCCAATTTTATTCAGGCCGATCTTAGCACCAAAACCGGTACCGATAAAGTAGTAAAAGAAACGCTTGAACGATTAGGTGGCATCGATATCCTGATCAACAACCTCGGCGGTTCTGAGTCACCGGCAGGAGGGGTTATGGTACTAAGTGACGACGATTGGGAGGCTGCCCTGCAAACCAATTTGTTGGCGGCCGTTAGGTTAGACAGAGGGCTGCTGCCAACCATGCTTAGCCAAAAACAAGGGGTAATACTCCACATTTCGTCTATCCAGCGTAAAATGCCGCTTTTTGAAGCTACACTGCCCTATGCCGCGGCAAAAGCGGCATTAAGTAATTACAGCAAAGGAATTTCCAAGGAGCTGGCCCCTAAAGGGGTGCGTGTTAATTCGGTAGCACCGGGTTTTATCAATACCGGCGGGGCACAGGGAATGATAGATAACCTGGCCTCACAAAACGGCGGAGATAAAGAGGCAGCGCTGAAAATCATTATGGATTCGCTTGGGGGCATCCCGATGGGTCGGCCGGCCGAACCTGAAGAAGTTGCAGAGCTGGTTGCCTTCCTGGTATCAGACCGGGCCGCTTATTTAAATGGCGGCGAATTTACCATCGATGGTGGCACCATTCCGATAGTATAACTCCATAATCTATTGATGATAGCGGATAACATTTATCCGCTATTTTTTTACAATTGAAACCCGTATCCTTTACATACTAAAATCCAAGCCCAAACGTATTTATGCTAAATAGCACCGAGGTTAAAATTTTTAACCCCAAGTAGCGTAATGCCTGCTGATTACGTAAAGTTAAAATATCAGTTTACAACCAATATTTTATTTTATGAAAACAGTTCAGCAAAAATTAACAAGGCGGGCAGGCATTATCGGGATGGTATGTTTGCTGGCAGCAACACTCAGTTCGTGTTTAAAAGATCATAACAATTACGTTCAACCTCCCGTAGCGCTCGTTTCGGTTATCAATGCCTCTCCCGATTCTGATCCTGTTGATTTTTATCTTGAGCCCAACAGGGCCAATACTTTCCCAATCCGTTACGGCCATGGTATTGATTATGTTAATGCCTATCCCGGCAAAAGAACAGCAACCTTTTACGTTTCGGGCACTAAACAAAAAGTCGCCGCCGACACTATCGATCTTACTGCCAATAAACTTTATTCGGTATATCTTGCCAACACAGCAGGCAAACGTGATGTGATTTTTGTTGCCGATTCTATCGTTCAGCCGGCTGCAGGGATGGCCAGTATCCGTTTAGCTAACCTAAGCGCCGATGCGGGCACAGTTGACCTGGTTACTTCAAAAGACAGTGTTCTGGCATCAAATAAAGCTTACAAACAAGTATCTGATTTTGTAACCATTAAAGGCAATGTTACCTACACACTTAATATCCGTCAAAAAGGTACCACTACCGTATTAGCCAGCTTAACCAATGTTAACCTTCGGGCGGGTTCGGTATATACCGTATGGCTGCAGGGTATTAAAGCAGCTACCGACGATAAAAAACTAAGTGCGGATATTCAAACCAACGTTTTCTATTATTAAATAACCTATACCTATGTTGTAAGACCCGGCCCTCGTGCCGGGTTTTATTTTTTGTAAACTATTCTGCAGGTTAACAATTTAATAATATAAACTTCGCCATATTTAAACCTTGCCATTATACATTTAACCCGTTAATGTTTTTTTGATAAACCTCAAACTCCCGGAAATGATGGATGAGCGCGTAGTGATTATAGTGCCGGCCCGCATGGCATCAAGTCGTTTATATGGCAAGGTAATGCTGCCTATATCAGGTAAAAGTTTGTTGGCCCGCATGGTGGAGCGAATAGGTATGATCCAGCATCAGGCCAGCATCGTCATTGCCACTACAGAAGGTGCCGAAGATGATGTTATTGCACAGGAGGCCGAAAACCTTAACGTTCAATGTTACAGGGGCAGTCTTGGCAACCTGCTCGACAGGCATTACCAGGCAGCGAAACTATTCAATGCCGATGTGGTTGTTAAAATCCCTGCCGATTGCCCGCTGATCGATCCGCGGATCATTGACAAAGTGCTCGAATACTTTTTCAGCAACAGGCAAAAATTTGATTATGTGAGCAACTTGTATCCGGCCACTTACCCCGATGGCAACGATGTAGAAGTGATGAGCATGGCCTGCCTTAAACAAGCCTGGGAAAATGCCGGTCGACCGTACGATCTGGAGCATACTTCGCCATACATATACGAAAACCCGCTTATTTTCAACATAGGCAATGTAACCTGGGAAACCGGACTGGATTATTCCATGTCGCACCGTTTTGCGCTTGACCATCCCGAAGATTTTTATTTTATCGAGCGGGTGTTCAAAGAGCTATATCCGGTTTGCAACCGTTTTTCATGCCAGGATATCATAAACCTGCTGAAATTAAAACCCGAGATCTACGAAATCAACGCCCGCTACAACAGCACCAACTGGTACAACAAACACCTCAGCGAAGTGAAGCCTGAGTTTGCGATGGCTTGATTTAGTGATTATGCCTGTTTCTTAACTTTCATTTAACACGGAGGGGCTACCTTTGCAGTAAAATAATAGCCTATGACCTCGCGCCGCGATTTTTTTGGCACAGCCTTAACAGGCGTAGCCGCTTTAAGTCTTTTACCTGCCGTTAACAGCTTTGCTGCCGAAAATAACCGGTACAGCCGCGCTACCAAAGCTAAACTTAAATTAAGATTTGCTTTGGCATCTGATATCCACTATGGCCAGCCGGAAACTGATTTTCCGCTGCATACCGGGAATATGATTAAATGGCTTAATGAGGATCATAGTAAAAACCACCTTGATTTTGTAATTGTGAACGGCGATTTGGTACATAACCGTCCCGATCTGCTTCCTGAGATCAAAACCAAATACCTCGATAAATTAAACGTTCCTTATCATACCATCCCCGGTAACCATGACTTTGCTGATGCTACTGTTTGGAAAAATGCCTTTGGTTACGAGGATAAATACACTGTAGAATTTGGTGATATTGCTTTCGTATTGGCTCACACTGCTGATACAAAAGGCATCTACACCTGCCCCAATAACGCTTTCCTTAAAGCGTCGTTAGATAAATTTACTGATAAGAAGATCGTTTTTGTTGTACTGCATATCCCGCCTACCAAATGGGTAAAGAATGATGTGTTTGTTGATTGTCCCGAAACTATCCAGCTGTTACATGCTTATCCCAATGTAAAAGCGGTGTTTCACGGCCACGATCATTTATTGGATGGTGTACGTTATACCGATAAACTTCCGCATTTTTTCGATTCGCATATTGGCGGCGACTGGGGAACCGATTATAAAGGTTACCGTATTGTTGAGGTTGATGAGCAGAATGCCATTTACACATATCAGGTAAACGCCAGCCAAAGCCCGGTGTTAAACTCGGCCAAGCTGTAAATAGGATTTCGGAATTTCGCGGTTTTTAGCGCAAGTGTTGTGTACGTGGCCGGAGAGATGCTCACTTGTGCTTTTTATACTGCTTGTAGAACGCACAAGTTAGCCCCGCTTGGGCAACCGCACAAAACTTGCGCCAGTTAGGAGACAAAAATAAGAAACAGCTTACCTTTCCACCGGATATTTCAATCCTATCTGGGCCCTCGCCCGATCTATCATGGCTATCATTTGCCGGGATAATTCATGCAGAAGTATCGGGCTTTCGGTTTTGCCTTGTTTTATGAGCTCACAAAAATGTATGATCTCATAGTTTAATCCTCCGGCAGTGAAAGGTTCATTCAATTCTACCGTGCGGCCATCAAGATAACTGATTGTTGCTTTTGCCGGGTTCCACCAGTTTTTGTGGATGGTGATATGCCCCAGCGTACCTACAATTAATGCATCGCCTTTGCCATGCATATCGAAGCCACAATATAGTTGTGCATAGCCATTTTGATGAAGTGTTTGAAAAATGGCAAACATATCAATTCCGGTTTCACCAAACCTGCCCATGGTTTGAATATCCCGCATGGGGCCGAGCCAGTCGAGCGCTAAAAAAGCTTCATAAATAGCAATACCCATCAGGCTGCCGCCAATAAGATCAAAGTTATAATTGGGATGATCGGGAGGGCAATCGGCCACTGCTGATCCAGCGCGAACATACCCTGCTGGGCCAATCGGATCGTTAATAAGATATTCTTTCAGTTTGCCATATAGTGGATAAAAAGGAGGCTTCATTCCTTCCATAAAAAGCAAGCCGGTTTGTTTGGCAACGGCAAGTACCTCATCCAGTTCGGCGAGGTTTACAGCAACAGGTTTTTCGCAAAGTACATGTTTACCTGCTTTAAGCGCGGCAATGCTGTATGCAGCGTGGCTATCAGGCAAAGTCGCTATATAAACGGCATCGATATCACTGGCGAGTAATTCTTCAACAGTGCGGCACGCCAGGCCACCGTATTGCGCAACAAAGGCATCAACAGTTTCGGGCCTGCGCGAATACGATGCTACAAGTTCAACACCTTCAACGGCGTCAAATCCCTGCATAAACCTTTGCGCGATTCGCCCGCAACCAATAATGCCCCATTTTATCATAAATTCTTTTTCTAAAATGTAGAAGTCTGTTATGATCGTCATTGCGGGGAACGAAGCAATCCCCGATTAGCAGAGCTGCTCTGTAGAGTTCGCGATTGCTTCGTTCCCCGCAATGACGTCTTTTTAGTTAGTCGTCGAAAATATAGCTTTAAAATAGAAAGTCCCGAGTAAATAATGTTTTATATTACCTACTCAGGACTTTCTGGCTTAAGACTTCCGACTTATTGATACTGGATATAAATCGGGTATGGTTTGTATCTTGATAAAACTTCCTCTGGTGTTAACATGTGGTGAGGAGCTTTTTTGATATCGTTTTTATAGAATAATTTAAAGCCTGTAAATTGAACCGGCTCCTGGTTAATGAAGTAGCGGTAAGTGCCGGTCTTCAAATCAGGTTCGCCCCAGCCGTCCATATCCATTACCAATTGAATTTCTGGATGTAGTTTGATGTTCTTGTAGTTGGTCACCATTTTCTTGGTGAAACGGTGCACGATAAGGATTTTTGGCGGTAGACCATTTTTCTTAACAATTTTGGTAAGGTAATCTGATACATAGTTAATATCATCTGCATCATAAGTGCCTATCTTTCTACCTGGATGGGTACCGTCTTTCATAGAAAACTCGGGGTCCATGCCAAAATGTACTTGTGGCAATTCCAGGTATTTTTCAAGCAATGGTAATTCTGCGCGGATGTTGCTTAAAGCTACCTGTACATCTAAAAATACAATGGCATGTGCTTTTTTAGCTAACACCAACACACTATCAATCTGTTTAAATGGCATGCGGTAACGGAATTTTCCATCTTTACCACCGTCACCTTGTGCTACCACTGCAATGTAATGTAAGGCGGGTTGAACCGGAGTTTTAGGATCAGCTTTTTCCCAGTGTTTTACTTCACCTTTCAATTTAGCGAGCATTTCGTTTGGCGGTAATTCGCCCAAAATGCCCATCTTCTTTGAATAAAGATTACCATAAAAAGCAACCACACGCTTAAATGGTAAAATAGCACCACCTATTGGGTAAGGAGTATTTTTAACTGGCCACCTGCCGCTTGTATCACCATGGGCATTGAATTTCATCAATGAATCATACAGTTTTTTATCGATAGGAGGGTAGGTAGATTTTTTAACGCTTAAGGTATCTGCTGTTTCAGCCTGGGCCGAATCACCTTTAACTGCAGCGGCGGTTTTTTTACCGTCGGTTTTGGCACTGTTGCCATTTTGTGAGCAGCTGTTTAAAAGCAGAGCTGCCGACGCTATAAATGTAGCGGATAGTACAAGCGTTTTTAATTTCATTTTTTTAACGTTCAATATAATGCAGGTGTATGTAAGGCGTGTTTAATTAAATTAATTTTCAGCTACTTATAAGGCAGCAATTGTGTTGGTTTAGTCGCGGCCAAAGATAGATATTGGAAATTAATTACTTTTAATTTTATGAAACTTTCCAAAAACCCCTAAAGGTAGTTTTGATCCGGCTGTAGCCTGTAGGTAAAGCTCGCCAATTTCGAGGTTTTGCACCTGAGGGAACGAACTTTTAATGAGGTTTTCAACTATTACAGATGAGAAGCCAAGGGAGTAAGTATTCAGGATCAGGAAGTGTTCTTCAGGGTCGAGCAGCTGGGTTACATCACGCATCATTTCGGTGATATTATCTTCCAGTTTCCATTTTTCACCGTTAGGGCCATTGCCATAAGCAGGAGGGTCAAGGATGATACCGTTGTATTTTTTACCACGTTTCAATTCGCGTTTAACAAATTTCAAGGCATCTTCAACCACCCAGCGGATGTCTTTAAGTCCCGAAATTTCCTGGTTTTCATTGGCCCAGGTAACTACTTGTTTAATGGAATCAACGTGGGTGGTATCAGCACCTGCCGCCCTTGCAATTAAAGATGCACCACCGGTATAGGCAAACAGGTTAAGTACTTTAGGCTCGGGTGTTTTAAAGCGTTTTACGTTTTGGCTAATGTAATCCCAGTTCACGGCCTGCTCAGGGAAAATACCGACATGTTTAAACGAGGTAAGCCCCAGTCTGAACTTAATGGCCGCTTCTTTGTTTTTATATTCGATATGCCAGCGGTCGGGAGTTTTCTGATCTTTTTTTAACCATTCGCCGGTGGTTGCCGAGCGGCCTTTAAACCTGATATGGTGTAAGCGCTGCCACTCAGATGCAGGCAGTGTTTTGTTCCAAACCGCCTGTGGCTCGGGGCGGATGAGTATGGTGTTCCCAAAGCGTTCCAGCTTTTCAAAATCGCCGCAATCAATCAGCTCGTAATCTTTCCAGTGCGTTGGGGTAAGTAGTTGGATCATTCTTATTCAGTTTGCAGTATGCTGTTGGCAGTTTGCACGCCCCAGTCAATAAATTGGTTGCAAATATAGTTATTATAAATACATGCAGATAACTCTGCACATACTGCTTACTGCCACTGAAAACTGCCAACTACAAAGAGGCCTTCGCTGCTCTCATAAACGGACTTGCAAATACAAAGTTGTTTAGCTCTTTGTTATCAGTCTTGGCAATCTCTTTGTTCGATCCTTCCCACCATTTTTTACCCTGGTGCAGGAAAATGATGTGATCGCCAATACCCATTACCGAGTTCATATCGTGGGTTACCACTACGGTAGTAATGCTGTACTCTGCTGTAAGTTCGGCAATCAGTTCATCTATCAGGATAGATGTTACCGGATCGAGACCTGAGTTAGGTTCGTCAACAAACAAATATTTAGGCTGCATGGAAATGGCGCGGGCAATACCCACACGTTTTTTCATACCGCCCGATAATTCTGATGGATATAACTTATTTTTCCCGGCCAGGTTAACCCGCTCCAGGCAGAAATTGGCACGGTCGAGTTTTTCGGCTTTGGTTTGATTGGTGAACAGGTTAAGCGGAAACATGATATTCTGCTCAACTGTCATGGAGTCGAAAAGAGCTGAGTTCTGGAACAACATACCAATTTGAGTACGGATAGGTACACGCTGCTCAAAATTCATATTGGTAAAATTCTCACCGTCAAAAATCACATCGCCTTTAGTAGGTTCATGCAGCCCAACAATACATTTAAGCAAAGTGGTTTTACCAGAACCGGAACCGCCGATGATCAGGTTGTTTTTTCCGGGATGGAAAATTGCAGTGATACCCTTCAGTACTTCGTTTTCGCCGAAGGTTTTATATACGTCTTGTATTTCGATCATAGTAACAGGCGTGAAATGATAAGGTCACAAAACAGGATCATGATACAGCTCCACACAACCCCGCGTGTTGCTGATTGGCCAACTTCAAGTGATCCGCCATTAACGTAAAAGCCCTGATACGAGCATATTGATGTAATTACAAAGCCAAAAGATATCGCTTTAACCGCACATACGGTAGCAATAACCGGATTAAAACCATCGGTAAGGCCCCTCATGTAATCGGTTGTTGATACATCGTTTGATGCCCAGCAGGCAATATAGCCACCGGTTAAGCCTAAACCTACCGATACTATAACCAGTAAAGGGATCATGGTAACACCGGAAATAATTTTGGGTGATATCAGATACCCCGGCGCATTTACGCCCATGATCTCCAGGGCGTCTATCTGTTCGGTAACGCGCATAGTACCAATTTGTGATGCCATGGCCGAGCCGACACGACCGGCTAACACGAGTGCAGATATGGTTGGACTAAACTCAAGTATTGTTGAATCGCGGGTGATACCGCCTACCACTGTTTTCGGTATAAAATCGCTGATAAGCTGGAAGGCTGTTTGAATAGTAGCTACAGCGCCGATGAATAGCGAAATAATAGCAACAATGCCTAAAGAGCCAATGCCCACCGAAACCATCTCCCGCATGATCTCGGCCCAGTATACACTGAATTTTTCGGGTTTCCTGAAACTTAAACGCAGTAAGAGTATATATTTTCCTAAGCTATGAAACATGCAGATGTATAAAAAATCGGTTAAAAATACGCTTTTTACCTTTAAGCCTAAATGGTCAGGTGTTAAAACAAGTCATTTAAATTCAATTTTATAAGCGGTTCAATTATTATGCTTACGTAAATTGCGGCCATAAAGCTTCACTAACTATAAAAATTAATTTAAACAATATGAAAAACGTACTCATCACCGGTTCAACTAAAGGCATGGGCCGCTCAATTGCAATTGCTTTTGCTAATGAAGGATTAAACGTGGCAATTTGTTCGCGGAATGAGCAAGAATTATTAACTTTTAAAGATGAGTTGGAACAAATAGACCCAGGGGTGAGGGTTTTTGCTATGAAAGCCGATGGCAGCAAAAAGGCCGAATTATTCAGATTTGCCGCCGCCGCTGAGGCTGAGTTCGGTTTTATTGATGTTGTTGTTAATAATCTGGGAACTTTTATCCCTTCAAGCATATTGGATGATAAAGAAGATACCCTCCAGATACAAATAAATACCAACCTGATGCCGGCCTATGAGTTGTACCGCTATTTTGGCAGAACTATGGCAAATGCACGCAAAGGCCACTTCTTTAATATATGTTCGGTAGCATCATTAAATCCTATACCACAAGCCGGTAGTTATAGTGTAACAAAGTACGCGCTGTTAGGTCTAACAAAAGTAATGAGGCTCGAGATGCAGGAGCATGGTGTAAAAGTTACCGCCGTAATACCCGGATCGACGTTAACGGATTCGTGGAAAGATGCAGTAGTTGACAAAAACACCATGGTGCTGCCCGAAGACATAGCATCGGCAATCATCAATATTTACAGGATGAGCACCGGAGCCAATGTTGACGAAATCATCATCAAACCTGCACCGGGCCAGTTATGATAAATCAACTTTAAACATAAACTAACATAAATTATGGAAAAGAAACTTCATCGCGATGAACACCGAAAGGTAATAGGCGGTGTTTGCGCGGGCCTTGCAGAGCATTTCGGCACGGACGTGGCAGTTGTCAGGGCTGCATTTTTAGTAGCCCTTATTTTAAAAGGCTTCGGTTTACCGTTATATATTGTATTATGGATAGCGCTGCCAAAAAAAGGCTATGACTTTAACCCTGGTGTTGACTATCGGGTACCGCCGCAGGATAACCCATTTACCGGAGGGACGCAATCGGGGCCATTTTATGATCCTAAATTTGGCAGCCAACCTTTTAATCCCCCTCCATTTGTACATCCGCCTAAAAAACAGGCTTCAACTATTGGGCTGCTATTTGGAGTGGCGATGATCCTTTTAGGTTCGGTATTCCTGCTTAATGAGCTCGACCTGATGCCCGACTGGGATTTTGAAAACCTTTGGCCGATAATGCTGGTGGGTGCAGGTATTGCGCTTATAGTTTCGGGGGTGAAGAAACAGCCATGGGAAAAACAAAACTGGCATGCCAACGAGGTAACAGATGCTCCGGAAGCAGAACCAACTAAAGACGAAACAGAAACTAAAGATACACCTCCAACTATATAAAATCATGAGAAGCGATAAACTTGTTCCGGGCGCGATCCTGGTGTTGTTGGGAGTGGTATTCCTGCTGGATAACTTCCACGTAATAAATTTCGACTGGATGAACATCCTTTACCTGTGGCCTATATTTTTAATTATGGGTGGTATCAGCCTGGTGTTTGCCGGCAACCGTTCGCCGTTGGCTACTATCCTGAAACTTGCTGTTGTAATAGGCTGTTTTGCACTACTTGTATTTGGCAACTTTGGTAAACGCTATCATTTTTGGCCAAACGCCTGGACTTTTCACAGCGATGATTATAATAACGACGATAATGATGACGACAGCGATACTACCAATACAGACCAAGGCGTTGTTAAAATAGGCGGCGATAAAACTTTTAAAGAAGAGTATAATGCAGGTATTAAACATGCACGCCTTAATATCAGTGGCGGTGGCACCATTTATAACTTAGCCGACAGTACTGCCGATTTATTCAGCGCCCAAACACAGGAACTTTATGGTAAGTATACTCTTAACCACAGCAAAGATGATTCGGTATACGTGCTCAACCTCAATTTGAAGAATAATAAAGGTTTTCATTTTGATTCAAACGACCGTAAAAACAACAAAGCCGATATCAAATTAAACACAAATCCGGTGTGGGATATTGACGTTACAACCGGTGCAACAGATTTAAATTTTGATCTTTCAAAATTCAAAATAAAAACCCTATCTTTAAAGGGCGGAGCAGCATCGTTTGATGTGAAGCTTGGAGCCCCTGTTGGTACCACAAATGTGGAGGTTTCAACTGGTGCGTCTGAGGTTAACATAAGCGTTCCAAAAGGCGCTGCCTGCCGTATCACATCTAATACCGGCCTCTCATCAAACGAGTTTGAGGGCTTTAGTAAAAAGAGTGATAACGACTACGAAACCGACGGCTTTGATGCCGCTAAAAACAGGATCCTGATCCATATGAGTGGAGGTATCTCTGATTTTAAAGTAAACCGATATTAACCTAAATCCTGAGTAAAAAGATACCGGGACATAATACAACAATAATGAATTGCCATCCGCTCCATCAATTTGATGGAGCGTTTTTTTTGCACCATATTGAAGGGGCGATTCAGGTTTTTGTCATTTAAGATGGATGAGAGGCGAAAAAGTGTTAAATTGAAAACCATTGGAACAAAAAATAAGTTTAATTTACAGCACAAATAATCTACTATGAAATACCAATACCTTATATTATCTGCATTACTATTTTTAGCCTGTACTGTAAACGCCCAAACCACTGTAAAAGGCATTGTTGTTGAATCGGGCAAAAACAATAAGCTGGGCGATGTTTTTGTGCGCGACAATCAAAACAGGCAGATGACGCTTACCGATAGTAAGGGTAATTTTAGTATACGCACCGAAACTGGACATACGCTCGTTTTCAGTTCTCCGGGATATGTATCAGATACCTTATACGTTACCGATTTTACTAATAAAAAAATAGAGCTGGTAGCCCAGACCATCGCATTGAGGCAGGTTAATATCAGCGCCAAACGCGAAGCATTTGATGCGCATAAGGAATATCCTGAAGTATACACCCGTGCTAAAGTTTATCCGCTTTCACCTACTTCATGGTTTAGCAAGGAAGCTAAAGACGCCCGCAGGTTGAAAAAATACTTTAAGCACGAGGAAGAAGAACGCCATGTTGATGAAGTGTTTACCATGAACTACGTGCAAAGTATTATCCCGCTACGCGGCCAGGAATTGGAGAATTTCATGACCCTTTACAGGCCATCATACGCGTTCATCAAAAACAACAACGGCCCTTCGCTGGCGGTTTATATCAACGATTCGTATAAAAAATACCAGGCTTTACCTGCTGATAAACGTACCCTGCCTGATTTGAAAGAATAGGTTTGGTTAGTGGCAGTAGCAGCTGCAGCAGCAGTTATTTAATCACTGTTTGGGTTGGTGTTTAAATTCGTTCAACTCTGAAGGTGAAAATAGAAAAGAGAGCCTGTCACCTTGAGCCTGTCGAAGGGTCGCGCGCAGAGGCCCGCCCGCTAGTAATAGCCTTGCAATAGAAAACCATTTTATACACATAAAATGGCTGTGGCGGATGTGGGTGCATTTTTTTATCAAATACAGCCAGCAGCCTGTCGGCAGTTACCTGCAAACCGGTTTCCTCCCAAAATTCTTTAATAATGGTTTCTTTGGGTGTGTAGCCAATATCGCCCCAGCCACCCGGTAACGACCATTTGCCATCGCCACTTTCGCGGGCCAGCAGTATCTTGTTATCCGGAGAAAGCAGGATACCCCGTAAATCGACCTTAGCAGTAGGATAATCAGTTGCCTGTGGAAATAGCAGGTTGATGGTTTCTGCTCCATAGCCACTTACCTCATCAAACATTTTGGTGCTCAGGTGCTGTAGTTCCTGGTAGCGTTCAATATCATATTCGTTTTTGGCATAAAGCAGGCCGGTATCAGCAACAGCGCGGAGTTGGGTTATGAGGGAAAGCAGATTGGTGTTGGGCATGATGTTTATAAAATTATGTCATTGCGAGGAGCCGGGCTGCCTGTGTGTGGCGCGACGTGGCAATCTCGTAGTCGGGCATATCAGCCCTGTATAGTTCGCGATTGCCACGCTGCGCTCGCAATGACATGAAGTGTGTAATTCCGAAATCAAAAAGATTACCCTCGGCCTAACAGCTCGTCAAGCTTATTGCGTTCGGTTTGGAGTTCGCGGGCAAGTTTCTTTTCTTTTTCGTTGGCTTTGGCTTTGTAGGTTTTGTATTCCTCGTCAAGCTCTTCATAAAGTTTTATGCGGTATTTGGCTTCGCGGCTGTGCGCGCCTGAGCGGGCTATCACTATAACAGCAACCACACCAAAAACAATAACCAGGCCCCACATTACCAGGTTGTAGGTTGCTTTGGTAAACGGAATACCCAGCAGGCTGATCTCATCGCGCTTGGCGTTTGACTCATTTAGTGCCTGTTCTTTGTTTGTGGCATCCGATTTAAGATTTTCAACATTTTTACCCTGTTCGGCAAGGCTGGCTTTTGCTTCTTTAAGCTGGCGGCGCTCGGTATTGAGGGTGTCTTTCATGTTTTTCCACAAAGCGGCAACCAGCGGTTGCTGATAGTGGTATAATTTACTGAGCAGGTATTGATACTGGCCGTTCAGGCTTTTATCTTTTTGCAGGGCCGAATCGGCGGCGGTTGCCCTTGGCTGGGCATAAACAGGCTTGGCAGGCTGTGGAGGCGTTACTGCCGGATTTTTAAGCGCTGCCGGGCTCGATTTTACAATGGGCGGAATAGCATTAGGTTTCAGGGTAGCGGGTTTCTTTTTAGCGGTAGTGTCCTGGGCAAAGGTTGCCGTAACACTGGCCGTTATCATCGCTATTAAAACCGTTATCGTAAGTAGTAAATGCTTGTTCATCAAGTGTAAAATTAGGTATATGCTATTAACAAAACAGGATAAATTCGGTTTTTATTATATCTGCCCTGCATTTTTGAGGCTAAAATAAGCTTTCGTACGTAATTAACCTACTCATAGTTATATTAGCGCCATGAATATAGGGATTATTGGTTTGGGCGATATGGGCCGCCTGTACGCAAAGGCTTTCGCAAAAGCGGGTTATACCGTTTCGGGCTGCGACCTGCCTGCCAATCGTGAAAAACTGGAGGAGGAACTTACACCTTTCGGCATTACTATAATGGATCATGGCAGCGATGTTGCCCGCATCAACGACCTCATCATTTATTCGGTAGAGGCTGAAAGTATGGAGCGCGTGGTGGCCGAATTTGGCCCTTCAACCAAGTATGGCGCTATTGTGGCCGGGCAAACTTCGGTTAAACACCCCGAGATTGCCACTTTTGAAAAGCACCTGCCTGCCGATGCCCAGATAGTTACCTTTCATGGTATGCACGGGCCCGGTTTTGAACCTGCCGGGCAAACCCTTATCCTGATCCCGCACCGCTCAACATCCGATGCCTACCAGCGGATGTACGATTTGTTTACCGCCATTGGCAGCAACATAGTCGAGATTCCGGATTACCACGAGCACGACCGTATTGTGGCCGACACCCAGGCTGTAACCCACGTAGGGTTTGAGAGTATGGGCACGGCCTGGAAATCTGCCGGATTTTTTCCATGGGAAAACGCCTCATACATTGGCGGTATCGATAATGTAAAGATTCTGACCACACTTCGCATATTCAGTTATAAGGCCCACGTTTATGCCGGGTTGGCTATCCTTAACCCTTATGCCCGCCAACAGGTGAAACGCTACGCCGAATCCGAGTCGGAACTATTTAAGCTGATGATCAAGGAGGAGGCAGAGGCATTTAAGCAGCGCCTATACCGCGCACGCGACTTTGTTTTCCACGAAAGCCGCAAGCCCATTATGCTTAACGATACCGTAATGAAGGAGTTTTCGCTCTCGCAGCATGCCGATCATCAAAAGCCAAACTCGCACCTCAGCATTTTAAGTATGGTTGATGCCTGGTACCATCTCGGCGTTAATCCGTATGATAACCTCATTTGCCAAACTCCGCCTTTCCGCCTGCGTTTGGGTATTGCAGAATACCTGTTCAAAAATGAAGAGCTACTGGAAGAATCATTGGAAACCGCCCTGTATGATAAAACCATCCGCGGAGACGATCTGGAGTTTCACTCGGCGGTGAGGGAATGGTCGGCTATTATTGGGTATGGCGATATGGAGGGCTATAAGAAGCACTTTAATGATACCCAGGCATTTTTCAGCCACCGATTGGATGAGGGCAAAGCCCAAAGCGCCGAGCTGATTCGCAGGTTGATGATGGAGTAGTTTTGATTTGGGATGTCGGATGTTCGATTTCGGATTTAGGCTTGATTAGCAAGTGTTCAACTTTTTAAAGTGTGAACACTTGTTGTTTTTTGTAATTTGGTTGCTGTTGATAATCAGTTGTTTATAAAATGAATAAAATCATTTATTCGCTGCTTTGAACAGGTTGGTATTGATAGTCAGATGGTTGTGGTTTTGGCTTGTAAAATGTTGAACACCCCGTTTTTCAAAAATTGAACACTGACAGGATAGTGTCAGTAAATGGAGGAATTCAATTATGCGCGACACCTATCTGTCCGCCACCGATATCCGGTAATAAATAGATATATTTGTTGCATAAACCTATCATAAATTATACATGCGCAATTTTTACCCTGCAAAAGCTATTTTAAACTTCGTTATTGTTGCTGCTTTTTCAACGTTAATCATATCCTGTTCAAAGTCACAGCCCAAGCCTCCTGTTAACACCGAGGTGCCGGTTACGATAAATGCATTTGTTCCTGCAAAAGGATTACCCAATACTATTGTAACTATAACGGGAACAAACTTTAGCACTATTGTAGCTAATAACACAGTAACATTTAGCGGTGTTATAGCCAAAGTTAATTCAGTGACGGCAAGCCAAATGGTAGTAACTGTACCGGTAACGGCAACCTCCGGTAAAATTGAAATAGTTAGTGACGGGAAAAAGACGGTATCTGCTACAAATTTTACTGTTACTACAGGAACAATGAATGATTATGCCATATATAGCGGCATTGAGATTGACCAAATTAAGTTTGATGGCACAGGGCGGATGTTTGGCGCCGACGGCACTAATGTATATGAAATAAAACCTGGTGCACAACAAGTATACTATACAAAACCTCCGGTGAGTAATTTCACAGGCTTTGCCGCTGATGCAACGGGCAATTTATACATACCGCTTGGTTCAGCGGTATTAAAGGTGTCGCCCGAAAAAAATGTGTCTGTTTTGGCGGGTACTATAAATGATGGGGGAATAATAGATGGCACAGGCAGCTCTGCTAAGCTGGCCCAATCATTGGATTTGCCCATAGATGCTTCAGGAAATTTATATTACCTGGACGCAGCTTGTGTGCGTAAAATTACTCCTGCCGGGGTTGTCACTACAATCGCCGGTAATAAAACCGGAGACCGGGGATATATTGATGGAAAAGGAAATGTTGCGAAATTTGGTGTTATGACGCGCGCAGCGGTCGATCCGGCAGGTAATTTGTATGTAGTTGATTCTGATCATTTCCGCATTCGTAAAATTACTTCCGAAGGAGAGGTTAGCACTGTTATTGGTAACGGACTATTCGGCCTTACTGATGGCGAGGGAACAAATGCACAAATGTTTGGTCCGCAGTCATTGGTGTCTGATAAGGAAGGAAATATATTTTTTAGCGATGCTGATTTCGAAAACCATCTTTACAGAATAAGGATGCTCAATAAATTAGGGCAGGTTGTCACGCTAATTTCGGGCAATACTATTAGTGACATTGTTAACGGGCCTATCGGCATAGCCACTACCAGCCGCCCTTTAGGACTTGCTTTTGATGCAAATGGAAATCTTTACATAGTTAACTCCGGTGTGCACAAAATAAGCAAGGTCACTTTTAATTAAGCTGACATAAGATTCCTGGTTTTATATCGGGCTGTAATTGATCCAGCCCGAATGGCGGCCGATCAGTAAATATTCAATAAGCAAAAGTAATGTTATGGACAAAATACGCATCCTGGTAATTGGCCTTGAAGAAGCCGAAGTAAATGCACTTAAACAAAGTTTAAATTTTAACTACCTCATGGTGCACTATGACCTGGTGCCCCAGGTAAAACTTATTGAAGGCCAATTGTATGTAGAAAGCACTTCGGTGCCGGGGAAATATTTGTTGGTTAACAAAGTAATATTTCATGGTATTTATAAAGATGATGTCGATTTTATTACATTATTGGCCATGTGGAACGGTCCTTGCCTGCCGAATGCCCTCGGTATGATGGACCTGCGGCAACGTATACCGGGCTTGGCGCGCGCTTTGTCGGTATCAAAATTTTCAGGCATAAAACGCGGAATGGTTATTGGCGAACAGGATTACAGCACCGAAACAGAGGTTGTTGCCAAATGGGGCATCTGGCACTGCGGCGAAGACAAAAACAAATTTACCGGCGACTGGACAAGCACTGAAACATCTGTAATAGAAGAATTTATTGATGGTGAGGCGGTACGTATCATGATAGTGGGCGATAAAAGCTGGCAAATCAGGCTCACCGGAGATACATGGCTAAAATCGATCCATAATGAGGGCTCATGGGAGATGGAAATAGATCAGGAACTGTTGCTTGATAGCAAGGCTATAGCCCAACACTTTAATCTCCAAACCGTGGGCGTTGATTACATTATTGGTAAAAACGGCGAAAGGTACCTGCTTGAAGTTAACCATATTCCAAACGTTACAGTTTTCCCTTTTGTAAATAAAGCGTTTATTGAGTATGCGGTTGAATGGATGGTTTCATAATACAGAAGTAGAAATTTATTCACTGTTAAAAAACATATGATTGGCTTGCCGCCAGTGCAAGCCAATCATATGAAACAGGTAGTATCAAATTGTGCTTTATTGCGCCGCTGATACTGTTTTACTTGCCGTAGTTGTATTTATCCAGTTTAATAGGCGCTCCTGGATGTATTGTGTCCATGCCGGTGCGCAGGAGTTATAACATTCAAATTCCGGCACCAGGCCAACATGCGTAAATACAATTTTTGTTGCGTCGCCTTCCGCAAAAATTTCAAAGCAAAGTTTTGTACCTGTCCATTCGCTTTGGTTTTGTGTAAACGTTAGCTTGCTATCAGTAATCAACCAGGCTATTTTTTTGTTGGGCACCAGTTCAACAAGTTTTTGTTTGGTATAGTGCGCGCCGTCGCCGGCCCGGAATGAAAACTCGTCGCCAAGTTTATCCGATTCGCCTTCAAATGTTTCTGAGTGCAAGCCAGACCACCATCCCCGCACATTTTTCAGCGCATCGAAAACTTCTTCAGGGCTTTGGTTTACCAATAAGGCTGTTGTGAAATTTGTAGTTGTCATTTTTTGATCTTTTAGTTGAATAATTCATGATTTAACTGGCCTTGTTAAAATGAGTAACTTTAAAGTTACATAAAAGTATAAGTAACGTTTGAGTTACGCAATTTTTTCTGAAAATATTTTATTGGCTCATTTTGAGGGGGAGGATTTGTGTTGAGAGGCTGATTTAGTTGTCGTTGCATTTATAAGATTAAAGGAATATTAAATCTTATAGCTTCAATATTAGATATTGCATATCTTTAGAAATTGACTCATGATGAAAATATTTAAACCTAATATTCTTATATTTTTTGTACTGGTCTTTTTATTAAGAAAAGAGGCACATTCACAATGTTCTGAGTACGAAATAATCAATTTAAAAAAAATCGCGATTGTTTTTGGGGAGGGGCTTTACAAATTTAATGCCCCTTTAAATAATACCGTTAATGATGCTATTGATATCACCGATTCTCTTAAGAAGGTTGGATTTACTGTATATACCTACCAGAATTCGGATTATAGAACGATGAGCGATAACATCGATCATTGGTTCGATAAAATTAAAAACTATGATGTTGCTTTATTTTATTTTTCCGGGCATGGAGCGGAAGTGGATGGAAAAAACTATCTGTTTCCTGTTGATATTAATCCCAAAGGTCCATCAGACTTAGCTTATTCAGCATATTCGGCAAATAAAATACTCGATAGATTAAGTAATAGCAATCTGAAGTATAGCATTTTGATTTTGGATGCATGTCGAAATAATCCATTTACAAAGAGTTGGTCAAGAGGGGCATCTAACGAAGGTTTGGCTTCAATGGCAGCGAAAGGAACATTTATTGGCTTTGCTGCTACTCCCGGTGAAACAGCATCGGATGGAGAAAGAAGAAATGGAGCCTATACAGAGGGAATATTGAAGAATATAACTGTGCCGGACCTTACAATAGATCAGATATTTACGCGTGTAAACGCATATGTAACAACATCAACCGGGGGAAGACAGAAACCTTTCAAAAATAGCTCGTTTATTTCGGACTATTGCTTTAGTGTGTCTCGAAAACTTAAATTTTCGAATGATTTAAAGAAATCAACTTTCCTCCAACCATCGTCGGAAATGGTAATTTCAAGTGATGAGCAATATTTGTTTACTGTTGAAACGGGCACAGGGGAAATAAATATACGAGATGCGAAAACTACAAATATAATTTCAACTTTAGCAAATGGAGTTGGTAAATTGGTATCTCTAAATGCGAGAGATAAACAGTGGCTTTATTATATTGACAGTATAGGACATACAGCAAATGTTTTTGATGTGAAAGCCAACAAACTTTCGATGCACATGAAACTTGATTATGTTCCAAGCGATATAATACCATCCATTGATAATAAAATTTTATATATTTCAGGAAATAACAAAGAAAGCGGCTACGTGTCTTACTTAGATATAGCATCAAATAAGGTGACGAAAACTCGTGCGATAAAAAATGGTGTATCAAAGATGATTATGTCCGCAGATGGCAAATACCTGTATCTCTCTCCTAAATCCTTACCCAATGGTTTAACGATTATTGACGCGCGGCTGGAAAAGATAAAAATGAAAAGCAGCGAGGGCTTTATAGGCAAGGCCATAGGGGTTACTCCAGATAATCAAAAACTTTATACGAGTAATTCGGATGATAGCAAAATCAACATAATTGACATAAATACATTTAAAATTTTGAATACTGTTGTAGGCGAAGCCACTTCGTTTGCGTTCACAAAAGACTCAAAGTATGTATTTGCGATGAGCAGCTCTAAAATATTAATGATCAGTAATGGCAATAACGAGATTATTGAATCACTGCCTTTCGTCACATCGCCTAAAGGGTTAGCTTTTTCCAGCGATGGAACTGGTTTCGTATGGCTACCGGAAGAGAAGCACGTTTCCATTTTTTCCGTTAAAGAACAAACGAAAAACAGGAAAAATGAAATTGATCCTGAACTTAATCTAAAAAAGTTTAAAGATGAAATAAATAGCGATCCATCATTCGTCGAAAAAATAAGAAAGGATGAATTTTGTGGTAAGCTCACTACATTGTTTAACGGGATTTACGAAATAGGAATTAGAACAGTTATTAGCAGCCTGAACTATGAGTTAAGCAAGGGAGTGAAATATAAAATTAAAAGTGATTTTAATTTCCAAACGGATTGCGAAAAATCTACTGGAGGGATCAATATCGGAATAGTATCTGTTAATGACGCGAAGAAAGCCATCTATCCAAATTTTAATCTTAGAAAGTTAGATAACGAAATAATTATTACCGTCACGGATTCAAAAATGGATAATGCCACAGAAGTTTTTGAGATTTCTTTAAAAGATGAAAAAGAATTTAAGGAACAAAAAAATCGTGACTATGCTATTAATCCTCTTTCTATACCTACAAGTGATACTGACATAAAAAATATGAAGAAATTTGTTCGTGATTATTTTTCTAAAAGATTAGATTATTTAAGATAGATGATAAAGAAATTACTTTTATTAATATTATTATTTGTAAGACCTATTGCAGGTTTACCTCAACAGACAACCAAAATTTATTTTATTCAAAAACTAACTTCAAAAAACAGTTTTGCCTATTCTGACACTGCAAGATTCAAATCAGCAGGGGCAGAGGTATATCAATCAATAAGAGGAAAAAAAATAGATTCTTTGTTTATCAAAGCCGACGAGCTCCTTCAATGGAGAGATTCAGTGTCTTTTTCTTTAGCAGTTCCTAATAATTTTTTTTCCGTTGGATCGATGATTTCCATAAGTCCATTTTTGTATTTGGGCAGTAAAACTAAAGGGGGTATATCTGGGTATTTGCAAGAAAAAGAACAATCAATTGTTCAAATAAAAGTTAAAATCAAATCTGATCCATCAGGTGCTGAAGTTTATTTAATACCTAAGTTGTATTGGGAGAGAAATCATCAATTAGCTAAATACAACTTACAAGCCCTGAACCCTTATCGAGTTAATCAAGGCTTAACCCCTGTTACTACTATAGTTCAAGAATATGTATATATCACTGTTTTTGCTTACAAAAAAAAGTTTGTAATATCTCAGTTTGAACCAAACCACCTCAATCCAATGGATTCAATTTATCGAAAATTAAATTGATAGAGATGGAAAAAACACTAAAATCTGCCAAATCTACTTGGATGCTGATTCCTGGGCTATTAGCAATTTTTTATAACTTATGGTTGCCAGTAGAATTAAATCGAGGTGTGGTATTTGGAATTACTGAAAGTCTTGGTGCCTTGACCATTATAGCATTTCAGGTAAAATCTTCGAAGATTAAACGAGAACCATGGCCGAAATTGAGAAATTGGGGTTTAGTTTTTCTTTTATTGTTTTGTTTGACTTTTATAGCTTATATTATCATGTTTGAGATGCAAAATATAAATATATCCAAATATGATACTTCTATTCTGTTACCATTTAAGATGAATAGTGATTTAAGATACATGATTGCTAAAACGGGAAATGCTAACAATGCTATCTTAACTTACGGGCCGGAAGAAATTAGAAAATCCATCAATGAGTCTAAATTTGATATTGCACTAACTGAAATTATATTCATGGTAACGTATAGTTTGATTTTTGAATTTTTGACTCTAAGCTTTTGCTTTTTTTCAGTTAAAGATAATAAGTGAGTCGGCCAACTAATGAATAAATGTTCCGCCACCCAGCGTTAGGGATTGCAGCGGAAAACCCACAGCGCGGGTAGCCTTCGTGGTATAGCCAAGGCGAGGATTTGCAGCGTAAAGCCCGGGCCGCAGGCAACGCCATTAGCTGCTTTCAGTAGAGGATTGAACATCTCATCAAAACCTAAACTCTTAAATAAAACCTTTCCTCCCTTTCATCTCAATTTATATTCACTACATTCTACCTAAACACATCTCAATTCAATTCAATTCCCCATCCATTCCTGCCTATAATACCTTATATTAGTATAGGTTTTCACAACCAGCCAATTGTATTCCGGTTTCTCATTTAAAAAAAGCCGAACATGAAAAAGGTATCGCTGTTATTTGTGTTTCCTGTGGTGCTGTTCGCTACATATTTGTTTGCGTTCCAGGGAAAAAAGCTAAAAGTACCGGGTAAAATAAAACCGGTAATCCCGGTAATGTGCTCATCGGGTGCAGCAGATGATGCAGACACGGCAGGCAGCAGCAAGTTTGTACAGCGCCTGCCCGGCTGGGGACATCACAGTTATGCTATAACTACCGGTAACGATAGTGCGCGGTTTTACTTTAACCAGGGTTTAACTATGTATTATAGCTATCACATGAAAGAGGCATTTGCCTCGTTCAGGGAGGCATCGCGCTTTGATCCCGCTGCGGCTATGACTTATTGGGGACAAGCATTAAGCCTTGGCCCTTATTATAATGCCGGCGGACCTTATGTTGCACCTGCCGGTTTACCTGCTGTTTTGAAACAAATGAATGCTGTTACCGGCAACGCCTCTGAAAAGGAAAAGGCACTGATAGCGGTAATGAACCTGCGTTATCCACAAGCAGGTGCTAATGCAAGTGACAACGAAGCTTACGCCCAGGGTATGAAAAAGCTGATGCTGGCTTACCCAACCGATGCCGACCTTAAAATGCTGTACATCGACGCGGTAATGCTCATTCACCCCTGGGATTTTTGGGCTCCCGACGGTACCGATAAACCTTGGACCGCCGAACTGGTTACGCTGTGTAAAAGCGTTTTAAATACCAATCCTGATCATCCGGCAGCGTTGCACTATTACATCCATTTAACGGAGGCCTCGCGTAACCCCGGTGTTGCATTGGCCAATGCCGGGGCTTTAAAAAGACTGTTTCCGGGTATCGGGCACATGGTACACATGTCGAGCCATGTTTATCAGCGAAGCGGCTTGTATTTTCAGGGTGTTGATGCCAATGAAAAAGCGGCTAAATGTATTGTTACTTATGCCAGCCTGGCCCCCAATTTAAAGCTGACAAAAGTCAATTCGCACTTTTATGCGGTTGAAACGCTTTGTGCCTTTAACGGTGCTATGTACAACAGGGGGATGGAGGCAGCACAACGCTGCCGCAATGCTGTAAAACCTTCGGCAGGCGATACTTATTCACAATACCTGTATATGATGCCCGTGCTTACCATGGTGCGCCTTGGCAAATGGCATGAGTTGCTGAAAGATAGTATTGGCCCTAACTCTGCCTGGGCTTATGCACGGGTGCTGCACCATTTTGCACGGGGACTGGCATTCCTGTATACCGGCGGGCAGGATTCGGCCGTTGCCCAGCTTGCTTTATTGCGTGGCAGGCTTGATGATGCCTCTTTAAAACAGCGGCATATCCCTTTTAATACCGCTCTGGATGGCGCAACCGTTGCCGAAAATATATTGGATGGTGCTATTTTGCTTGGCCGTAATAAGTTTGATGATGGTATGGCGGCGTTTAAAAAAGCAGTGCAAACAGAAGATAACATGATTTACTCAGAACCCGCCGAGTGGCCTATCCCGGCACGGCAATTCCTGGGCGCCTACCTGCTCAAGACAGATTATAACCCGCAGGCCGAAACTGTTTTCCGTGAAGATCTGGAGCGCAACCCGGGCAACGGCTGGTCGATGCTGGGCATGTACCAAAGTTTAAAGGCGCAAAACCGTACCGATAAGCTGCCTTATTACAAGGCCGGTTTTACACGCTCGTTTTCGCATGCCGATGAGGTGCCCACGAGTTCGGTGGTTATAAATTGAAAATGAGGGCGCCGACCAGTTTGCTGTTAATTGCGGCTAATATGATATATTAGCTTTACAAAATAACAGTGCGCCTTATCATGAACCAATTTTTTACCAAACTCAAATTAATATTTGTCCCCTTTGTTGCGGTTACGGTATTGTTTATAACTACCTATACCTTTTTAAACTGGTTCATATTTGTAAAGCTTAGTCTTTTTGTTGTTGATGATGTGTTTACGGAAATTGCCGGTCCGGGGGTAATAGCGTTGGTAATTATTTTGTTATGGATGAAGCCGCGCCTTAAACTGCTTAACATGGTAAGTAACAGGCGCAGCGATCCGCTCAGTTTTGCCCTGTTGATAACTTACATAGGCATGCTGGGGCCCTGTATTATTGCACAAACATATATGGAAACGGCTACAGGCAAACTCACTGTACTTGATCATATAAGCAGTTTAAACCATTTGCCCCTAACCAAATATTATGAGGTAAACCATTTTCATACCGATAAGCGGTTTGCGCGCTTTAAAGTTACATTTAAGGTAAGCGGCAAGCACAATAACAATTTTGATATGGGCATATATGCCGTAAGCCCTGTACTTGATACAGCTTTTGCCCAGCCAGACACTACCGGCAAAATGTTAAACCCAAAAGGTAATTTTAAAAATCCCTTTGTGCTGCTTAATGGCAAGCCTATTACAGGGCAACAGCTAAAAAAGATAGATCCGGATAAGGTTGAAACCGTAAATGTTTTACATGGCAACGCCGCAATTAGTATATATGGCGATAGGGGAAAGAATGGTGTATTATTAATCAGCCTGAAAAAACAATACAAAGTTGAAGATATACTGGCTGAAATTACAGACCCGCCGGTGCCGGCCTCTATAACACCGCCGGTTGCGTGGTTAACAACCAGCTATAGCAAAACCATTAGCAACAGGTTATCAGATTCAGAAAAACAGGCAGAATATAAAGTTTTTGCCGATGAAAGCCAGCGCGATTTTGACGCTAAAAACTTAAATGAATTTGTTTACCTGGAAAGGCTTGGCCCCAGCAGCATGAGGGACAATTATATTGCTGCAGTGCGCACAAAAGATAGCCTGACCAGGGCTTATCCTGTTATTTTATCGCCGGTAAATGAACCTTTCGCGGCCAGGAATGGTAATAAGCTGTTTTGGGTATTTGCTATTTTGGGTATTTGCTGCGTCATCCTGTTAATGATAATAGCTTACTGGCCACTAAATGTTGATGCCGAACCGGTATCGCAAAAGCCGGCCGACCCTTTTGGCTTTAAAATAATCAGAGATCTGGTAGTGCCGCGTCAGGGCTTTTTTAGTACGGCTATCATCATTGATCTTAATCTGCTGCTGTTTATCATTATGGTTTGCAGTGGTTTGGGCTTTATTAATTTCAACACACATGACTTGTTGATCTGGGGCGGCAATTTCAGGCCATCGGTGCAAAACGGGCAATACTGGCGGTTGTTAACTAATATGTTTTTGCATGGCGGCATCATGCATGTATTGTTTAATATGTATGGCTTGCTGTTTGTAGGCATCTTTCTGGAGCCCCTGCTTGGTACCGGCAAATACACCGTACTTTACCTGTTAACAGGAATAATAGCCAGTATTGCCAGTATCTGGTGGCACCCCGCTACGGTTAGCGTAGGGGCCTCGGGCGCCATATTTGGCATGTATGGCGTGTTTTTGGCACTGCTTACTACCAATTTGTTCCCTCCCGAATTTAAGAAGCCATTTTTGCTCAATACTGCTGTTTTTGTAGGATATAATCTTTTGGCGGGCTTATCGGGCGGCATTGATAATGCTGCGCATATAGGCGGCTTGCTCAGTGGCCTGTTGTTTGGGTATGCATTGTATCCATCTCTGAAACAAAAAGCCCGCCAGGCAGAAGCTGAACAGGAAACCGTGCAAATGCTTGATGAGCTGGCTGGCAAAGATCAGGGTTAAGGTAACTTTTATTTACACGTTTACGCTGTCCTTTTTAATTACTTCCAAAGGGATGTCGCCCATCCAGGCTGCCACTTCCGAAAATGAGCTCCAGTACGAACCCAGGATGCGCCCTGTACCGGCAAGTACAAACAGGTCAACTACAGCGGCCTGGATACCGGCAACTGTTTGGCGGCTCAGGTCTTTCGGGGGGCTGATGATCCGGTCGCCAAATGTTAATTTCAATTCAAGTTCAACGTTAACATCATCTGTTGCAAGAAAAAAACGGGTTGTATCATCGGCAGCCAGCAGTTCGTGCATGCGGGCAGTAAACAGCTCCAGCGGGCTGTTAGCTATTGCCATTGCGTTATCCGTTCGTCTAACCTGTACGCCCACGCCGGTTGGGTTAAGTGTACTTAACAGTTCATTAATTTTAAAGCTAAGCATGGCAATAGGTTTAAAAAGCTTAAACTCGTCAATACTATCGGTAAAGCGCTGGCAGGTTTTTATGTAGATGCGTTTATGATGGCGTACCGTTTCGTAAACATCTGCAAGCTGGTAATCTGCATCGGTAATGCAGATGTCAACCCGGGCAATAAAGTTTTTAAGTTTGGCCTTAACCGTGCTTTTTTTATCGGGCTGAACGGTGCGCGTTACAAAATCAAATACCCGCTTTTTGGGGATAATGGTAAAATCGGCAATTGGCTCAAGGAGCAGGTGATAGGGGCAGTTAAGCTCGTGCGTTTCGTTCCAGATAATGCACAGTTGGGTATTGAGCATCCGTTTAAGCCAGATGCCATTTGCAATAACCCGCAGCCTGTTGGCCAGCCCCCCCTGTGGTTCTAAGTAAATCATACCTCTTTTCGGGTATAAGTATAGGGAATAAATAGGGCAGGATAAAGGACTAAATTAAGTATACAGGCGTTTTACTAACGATAAGGAGGAAAAATACTCCATTTATAGCATATAGCCACGCGGGTATGCGGCGTAGGGTTAGGGGGAATGCTCGTGATTCCTTTAAAGTAACTAATGCAAAATACGTAATTGAAACGTCTTCAGGATTTGCAGTACCTTATTGAAGGTAGCTGCCGTAGCCGTCTTTAATTATCTTTCATTCTGATCAGGTATACTTCTTTTTTACCGGCCACTGTAAATTGCTGATTTTTATCATAGTTGTAATAAGGCTCGGCAATTTGTATGTCAGTACTCGGGAAGTTGCTGCCCAATATGGCCTGAGCTTCGGCAGCGGTATAAAGTTTACCCTTAATATCGAAAATGAAGCCATAATCTGAATTTTGGAGGTCTTTAAAACTAATCCGGCCCTGTGGTATCACAAAAGTTATAGGTACTGTATACTGCACCCGCACAGGTTTGCTATTCTGTATACCCGGAAGCCATTTAGGGCTCTGTTCCAAAACTTTAACAGCTTCAGCCTCGCAACCGGCGCCAATACAATTCATGGGCATAACGGTGCTTACTTCGCCATTTTTTTCAATTATAAACGATAAAACAACCTTGCCATTAATTCCTATCAAACGCGCTATTTCCGGGTATTTTAGGTTTTTGCTTATATAATTACCAAAGGCGGCGAGGCCACCCGGAAATTCAGGTACCTGTTCAATTGATGTATAAGCTGCGGAATGTTTCGCTTTTTTAGTAGTGTCGGTTTGCGTGGCGTTGCCGGCAAATACAACGTGGCCCATGAGCATGGCAGCTACGGTAAAGTAATAAGGTTTCATGCGGTAAAGATAGGCAGGGTTTTCTGAATTAGATAATACCGGCGATTTTTTGGTTGATTGCCGTGTTAAGCTTATCAATCCTTAAAAATTTCCTCAACCCATCACCGGTTTTACGCCGCCAATTGGATGGTGCGGTAACATGCCATCCAAAATGGCTTCGAAAAGTCAAAAAATTAAACCAGCTAATGCTTAGTTAAATACCTTTCAAACATATGTTAAAACACAGGTGCAAAAATTATAAAAAAATAACGTACTAACTATTTGATAATTAATACAAAGTTTCTATCTTTGCCGTCCCTTTCGGGGGAGAAATATGCCTTGAACGAAGCCCTACTGCTTCGATGGGCACAAAAACAATTAAAAAAATGTCAGGAATTATTGGTAAAAAAGTAGGAATGACCAGCATTTTCGACGAGACAGGGAAAAACATTCCTTGTACAGTAATCGAAGCTGGCCCTTGCGTAGTAACACAAGTTAGGTCTGTGGAAACAGACGGATACGCTGCTGTTCAGTTAGCGTATGGCGACAAAAAGGAAAAAAACACTTCTGCCCCTTTAAAAGGACACTTCCAGAAAGCCAACACCGCTCCAAAGCGTAAATTGGTTGAATTCAAAACTTTCGAAGATCAAAAATCATTAGGCGACACCGTTACTGTCGAGATTTTTGCTGCGGGAGATTTTGTTGATGTGGTAGGTACCTCAAAAGGTAAGGGTTTTCAGGGTGTGGTAAAACGTCATGGTTTTGGCGGTGTGGGTATGCAAACTCACGGTCAGCATAACCGTTTACGTGCGCCAGGTTCTTTGGGTGCGTCATCATGGCCTTCACGTGTATTTAAAGGTATGCGTATGGCTGGTCAAACCGGAAATGTTCGCGTTAAAGTACAAAACCTTGAAGTAGTTAAGGTTTTCGCTGAGCAGAATCTGTTAGTAGTTAAAGGTTCCATCCCCGGAGCTAAGGGTTCATTTGTAATAGTGGATAAATAAGATGGAAGTTAACGTATTAAACGTATCAGGTAAACAAACAGGTGCCAAGGTGCAGCTTCCTGAATCGATCTTCGGTATTGAGCCAAATGATCACGCTATCTATCTTGATGTTAAGCAATATCTTGCTAATCAACGTCAGGGTACACACAAATCAAAACAGCGTAATGAGATTGCAGGTTCAACCCGCAAGCTATATAAGCAAAAAGGTACAGGCGGTGCCCGTGCCGGTGGTATTAAATCACCATTATTTAACGGTGGTGGCCGTGTATTCGGTCCGCAACCACGTGATTACAGCTTCAAATTAAACAAAAAGCTTAAATCACTGGCCCGTAACTCTGCTTTATCATACAAAGCAAAGGATAACAACATTTTAGTGTTAGAGGATTTTAATTTTGATAACATCAAAACTAAAAACTACATTAAGTTGGAGGCCGATTTGAATGTTACTAATGATAAAACATTATTAGTAGTAGCAGGCGCTGAAAATAACAATGTTTATTTATCAAGCAGAAACCTGAAAAAAAGCAAAGTAATTTCTGTTGAGCAATTAAACACTTATGATGTGTTGAATGCTGGCAAACTTTTGCTTACTACAGGTGCTGTTAAAACTTTGGAGGAAGCATTAGCTAAGTAATTATGGAAATTTTAAAACAACCCCTACTTACTGAAAAAGTTACTCAGTTAACTGAAAAGCTTAACCGTTATGCTTTCAAAGTTGATCACAGGGCTAACAAAATTCAGATCAAAAATGCCATTGAGGCAATGTATGGTGTAAATATCACTGCGGTGAACACCATGAAATACGTCGGTAAACTAAAAACCCGCAATACTAAGGCTGGCGCTGTTCAAGGCCGTTCAGCTACTTACAAAAAAGCGATCGTTACGTTGAAGGACGGAGAAGTAATTGATTTTTACAGCAATATATAATTATAGAAATGGCAGTAAAGAGATTTAAACCGGTTACCCCGGGTACCCGCTTCAGAGTTGATGTATCTAACTCAGATATTACAACAAACGTTCCTGAAAAGTCGTTGGTTGTAGCAGCCAACACAAGATCGGGCGGTCGTAACAACAGCGGTAAAATGACTATGCGCTACTTAGGTGGTGGTCATAAACAAGCATACAGGTTAATTGATTTTAAACGTAACAAGTTTGATATCCCGGCAAAAGTTGCAACTATCGAGTACGATCCTAACCGTTCGGCACGTATAGCCCTGCTACACTTTGCTGATGGTGAGAAACGATACATGATTGCTCCGGAAGGCTTAACAGTAGGTACAATTGTTACTGCAGGTGCTACAGCAGCTCCTGAAGTAGGTAACACTTTACCATTGAAAAATATCCCTCTTGGTTCAATTATCCACAACATTGAGTTAAATCCTGGCCAGGGTGGTGTAATTGCCCGCAGCGCCGGTACATACGCTCAATTGTCAGCACGTGATGGTAAATATGCTATCATTAAATTGCCTTCAGGCGAAACACGTATGATATTGTCAACTTGCTTGGCAACTATCGGTACCGTTTCAAATGGCGAAAGGGCAAATGCTGTGTTAGGTAAAGCAGGCCGTAACCGTTGGTTAGGCCGCAGGCCAAGGGTACGTGGTGTAGCCATGAACCCGGTAGATCACCCTATGGGTGGTGGTGAAGGCCGTGCCTCAGGTGGTCATCCACGTTCACGTAAAGGTTTATTGGCTAAAGGCTATAAAACTCGTGACAAGAAGAAAACATCGGATCGTTACATCATTGAAAGAAGGAAGAAATAATGGCTCGTTCAATAAAAAAAGGACCTTACATCGATCATAACTTAGACAAGAAAGTTATGGTGCTGAATGATGCAAATAAAAAATCAGTTGTAAAAACATGGTCACGTCGTTCCATGATCTCTCCTGATTTCGTTGGTCATACATTCGCTGTACACAACGGTAACAAGTTTATCCCTGTGTACGTAACAGAAAACATGGTTGGTCACAAGCTTGGAGAGTTTGCCCCAACCCGTACATTCCGCGGACACGCAGAAAAGAAAAAATAACAGGCAATGGAAGCAACAACAAAAATTAAAAAGTCTGTACTGATCAGGCAACAAAAAGAAGCTGCGAAAGCTCTTGTAGGCGGCGCTTCTGTTGCTAAGTTACAGGACTGTCCAACTTCACCACGCAAAATGCGTTTGGTGGTTGATTTGATCCGCGGTGAAAACGTTGAGAAAGCGTTATACATATTAAAATTTACTAACAAAGAAGCTGCTATTCGTGTAGAGAAACTTTTGTTATCAGCAATCAAAAACTGGGAAGCAAAAAACGAAGGCAAACGTGTTGAAGACAGCAACCTTTTTGTTAAGGAAGTATCTGTAGGCGGTGGCCGTCAGTTAAAAAGGTTACGCCCTGCTCCGCAAGGAAGGGGATACCGTATCCGCAAACGCTCAAACCACGTAACACTTGTTGTGGATAGTAAAAACGAAAACAATTAATTTGAAATGGGACAGAAAGCACATCCAATAGGTAACAGGTTAGGAATCATCAGAGGTTGGGATTCTAACTGGTTCGGTGGTAACAACTACTCCGACAAATTAGTTGAAGACGAAAAAATCCGCAAATACCTTTCAGCTCGTATTGCTAAAGGTGGTGTATCTAAAGTAGTTATTGAGCGTACTTTAAAACGCATTACCGTAACTATCCACACTGCCCGTCCGGGTATTGTGATCGGTAAAGGCGGTCAGGAAGTTGACAAGATCAAAGAAGAGTTGAAAAAACTTACTAAAAAAGAAGTTCAGATCAACATTTTCGAGATCAAACGCCCTGAGCTTGATGCACAATTAGTAGCAGAAGGCATTGCAAAACAATTAGAAGCACGTATCTCTTTCCGTCGTGCCATGAAAACCACAATCGCTGCAACCATGCGTATGGGTGCCGAAGGTATCAAGGTAATGACTTCAGGCCGTTTAGGTGGCGCTGAGATGGCACGTAGCGAGCAATATAAAGAAGGCAGGATTCCTTTGCACACTTTCCGTGCTGACATTGACTACGCATTGGCAGAAGCATTAACTACCTATGGTAAAATAGGTGTTAAAGTTTGGATCTGCAAAGGCGAGGTTTATGGCAAACGCGATCTTTCTCCAAACATTGGCGGTACCAGCAGCGCAAGCGGCAAAGGTGGCAGGCCAGAAGGCGGTGCGCCAGGCTTTGGTGGCCGTGGTAACGAAAGAGGCGGCGAGCGCGGCGGTGAGCGTCGTGGCGACAGGAAACCAGGTGGCGACCGCCGTGGTGGTGGTAACAGGCCAGGTGGAAACCGTCCGGGTGGACAAGGTGGAAACCGCCCAGGTGGCCCAGGTAAGAGATAATAATTAAAGTACAAGACAAATATCGAATAACGATATAAAAGCTTAAGAAAATGCTACAGCCAAAAAGAACGAAGTTCAGAAAGATGCAAAAAGGCAGGATGAAAGGTTTAGCCACTCGTGGTGCTGAACTTTCATTCGGATCTTTTGGTGTTAAATCACTCGAAGCGGCATGGATCACCAGCCGTCAGATCGAGGCTGCACGTATCGCTGTAACACGTTTTATGAAACGTGAAGGACAGGTTTGGATCAGGATATTCCCTGACAAACCTGTAACTAAAAAACCTGCAGAGGTACGTATGGGTAAAGGTAAAGGTGCTCCTGAATACTGGGTTGCGGTAGTACGCCCCGGAAGGATCATTTTTGAAGCCGAAGGTGTACCTTTGGAAGTTGCTAAAGAGGCTTTACGCCTTGCAGCACAGAAATTACCAGTGCAAACTAAATTTATTGTACGTAGGGATTACGTAGAAGCATAAATTGAGGAGTTAGTTGAAGAGTTGTAAAGTTTTAATGTTGTGAAGTTGATGCCGAATTTCACCCATCATTAATAAAACGATACAACGTTTAAACTTGCCAACAGACAACAAATAACAAAGAAAAATGAAGAACTCAGAAATTTTGGGCCTATCAACTGAAGAGATTGTTGCTAAAATCAGCGAGGAAAGGGCTACCCTAACCAAATTGAAATTTGCTCATGCAGTTTCAGCTATTGAGAACCCGTCCCGTATAACCAAAGTACGCAAAGGAATTGCTCAGTTAAATACTGAATTAACAAAACGTAAAGCGGCGGCCGCTTCTGAAAAGAATTAATTTTTTAAACATTAGTAAAAATGGAAAGAAATTTAAGAAAAACACGTACCGGCCTCGTAGTAAGCAACAAGATGGAAAAATCTATTGTTGTGGCCGTTGAGCGTAAGGTGAAACACCCTATCTATGGTAAATTCGTAAAGAAAACTACCAAATTCAAGGCTCATGATGAAAACAATACTTGTGGCGTAGGCGATACAGTATTGATCATGGAAACCCGCCCGCTGAGCAAAACCAAAAACTGGCGATTAGTTGAAATTTTAGAAAGGGCTAAATAAGATGGTACAACAGGAATCAAGATTAACAGTAGCCGACAATAGCGGCGCTAAAGAAGTTTTAGTGATCCGTGTATTAGGTGGTACCGGTAAAAGGTATGCATCAATCGGCGATAAAATTGTGGTTACCGTAAAAAGCGCTTTACCATCAGGTAACGTGAAAAAAGGTACCGTATCAAAAGCCGTAGTTGTGCGTACTAAAAAAGAGATCCGCAGAAAAGACGGTTCATATATCCGTTTCGACGATAACGCAGCTGTGTTGTTAAACAACCAGGACGAGCCAAGAGGTACACGTATCTTTGGCCCTGTTGCAAGGGAACTGCGCGAGAAACAATTTATGAAAATTGTATCATTAGCACCGGAGGTATTGTAACATGGAAAAGAAAGTAAAATTAAAGATCCGTAAAGGCGACCTGGTTAAAGTTATCGCCGGCGATTCAAAAGGATCACAAGGCAAAATCGTTGAGGTTTTGGTAGATAAGAACAGGGCTATTGTTGAAGGTGCCAATATGGTATCAAAACATACTAAACCTAATGCTGCTAACCCTAACGGCGGAATTGTTAAACAAGAAGCTGCTATACATATTTCAAACCTAATGCTGGTTGATCCTAAAACAGGTAATACAACCCGTGTTGGCCGTCAGAAAAACGAAGCCGGCAAATTAGTAAGGGTAGCAAAAAAATCAGGGGAGGAAATTAAGTAATGACTTACGTACCAAGATTAAAATCAAAATACAAGGAAGAGATCCGCACCGCACTGAAAGATAAATTTCAGTACAAAAGCGTAATGCAGGTTCCTAAATTGGAGAAAATTGCCATTAACCAGGGTGTAGGTGGTGCAACTACCGACAAGAAATTGATCGAGAACACCATCACTGAGTTAACTACCATCACTGGTCAGCAAGCAGTATCTTCAAAATCTAAAAAAGATATCTCAAACTTTAAATTGCGTAAAAATATGCCGGTTGGCGTACGTGTTACCCTGCGTGACAACACAATGTATGAGTTTTTGGATCGTTTAATCGCTGTTGCCCTGCCACGTATCCGTGATTTCAAAGGCATTAACGATAAAGGTTTTGACGGAAGAGGCAACTATACATTAGGTATTACTGAGCAAATTATCTTCCCTGAGATAAATATTGATAAAATCAATAAAATCCAAGGTATGGATATTACCTTTGTAACCTCCGCAACAAACGATGTTGAAGCATTGGAGTTGTTGAAACAATTTGGTTTACCATTTAAAAATCAAAATAGCAATGGCTAAAGAAGGTGTAAAAGCACGTGAAGTAAAGCGCGCAAAATTAGTAGCTAAATTCGCTGAAAAAAGAGCTGCTTTGAAAGAAGCAGGTGATTACGCTGCTTTAGATAAATTACCAAAAGCATCATCACCGGTAAAATTGCACAACCGTTGCAAATTAACCGGCCGCCCTCGTGGTTATATGCGTCAGTTTGGCATTTCACGTGTTACATTCCGTGAAATGGCTCTTGAAGGCAAGATCCCGGGAGTAAAAAAAGCAAGCTGGTAAGCAAAAGCTGAAAGCAAAAATGCGAAAAGCGTAAGGCATAAAAGCTTTAGGCTTTTTGCTTTATGCATTAAGCTTGAAATGAATGAATTAACCGATGGAAGGTCGCCCGGGATGTTACCGGAAGGAAACCACCGTCATAACACAATAAAATGAATACAGATCCAATCGCAGATTATCTTACAAGAGTAAGGAATGCTATTAAAGCCAACCACCGGGTTGTTGAAATTCCTGCATCAAATCTGAAGAAGGAAATCACTAAGGTGCTTTTCGACAAAGGTTACATTGCAAATTACAAGTTTGAGGAAAATGGTCCTCAGGGCACTATCAAAGTTGCTTTGAAATACCACCCGATAACTAAAATTTCTGCTATCCGCAGCATTTCGCGCATCAGCAAACCAGGTTTGAGGAAATACGCAGGTATGGAAAACATGCCACGTGTATTAAATGGTTTAGGTATCGCCATCCTGTCAACTTCTAAAGGCGTTATGTCTGATAAAGAAGCTCGTCAGCAAAATGTTGGTGGTGAGGTTTTATGCTACGTTTATTAATCGAAGAAATTTAAGCAATGTCAAGAGTAGGAAAAGCACCGATAGCACTGCCACAAGGAGTAACCGTTACAGTTGCAGCAGATAATGTTGTTACCGTAAAAGGTCCTAAAGGCCAGTTGCAGCAGGCAATTGATAGCGATATCACTATTGCACAGGAAGACGGTCAGTTACTGGTTCAACGCCCGTCTGATCAAAAACGTCACAAAGCGTTACATGGTTTATACCGCGCGCTTTTAAATAACATGGTAATTGGTGTAACCGAAGGTTACAAAGTAACCCAGGAATTAGTGGGTGTAGGTTACCGTGCTACCAATACAGGCAATACATTAGATTTAGTGTTGGGTTTCTCTCACCACTACGTATTTGAATTGCCACAAGAAATTAAAGTTACAACCACTGCTGATAAGGGTAAAAACCCAACCATCATCCTTGAGTCAATTGACAAACAGTTAATTGGTCAGGTAGCAGCTAAAATCCGTTCATTACGTGCTCCAGAGCCTTACAAAGGTAAAGGTATCAAGTTCCAGGGCGAGATTTTAAGAAGAAAAGCAGGTAAATCAGCATCTAAAAAATAATCGTCATGGGAGCTAAACTATCAAGAAGAGACAGGATTAAAAAAGGCATCAGAAAACGCCTTTCAGGATCGTCAGAGCGTCCTCGCCTGTCAGTATTTAGAAGTAATAAAGGTATTTATGCGCAGATCATTGACGATGTAACCGGTAAAACTTTAGTTTCAGCATCATCTTTATCAAAAGATTTTGCCGCTGAAGGTACAAAATCAGATCAATCAGTAGCTGTAGGTAAATTAGTAGCTTCAAAAGCTATTGCTGCAGGTATTAAAGATGTGGTTTTCGACAGGAACGGTTACCTGTACCATGGCCGTGTTAAGTCATTGGCCGAAGGTGCACGTGAAGGTGGTTTAAACTTTTAATCGAAAAGAGAAATGTCAACAATCAACATAAAAAGAGTAAAAACAAGCGAGATCGAATTAAAAGACCGCTTGGTAAGCATACAGCGTGTTGCCAAAGTAACCAAAGGTGGCCGTACTTTCAGCTTCTCTGCCATTGTGGTAGTAGGTGATGAAAACGGTGTTGTAGGTTACGGCTTGGGTAAAGCTAAAGAGGTAACTGAAGCTATTGCAAAAGGCATTGATGATGCTAAAAAGAACCTGGTAAAAGTTCCAATCATTAACGGAACTGTACCTCATGAGCAAATTGGTAAATTTAGCGGTGGTTTTGTTTTCATTAAACCAGCAGCTAATGGTACCGGTGTAATTGCAGGTGGTGCTATGCGTGCCGTATTAGAGTCGGCAGGCGTACACAACGTATTGGCAAAATCAAAAGGTTCATCAAACCCGCACAACGTGGTAAAAGCAACCGTATCGGCATTAGCCCAGTTACGTGATGCAAATACAGTAGCACAACAACGCGGAATTAGTTTAGGTAAAGTATTTAACGGATAATCAGTCATGGCTAAGATCAAAATAACACAGATTAAGAGCGTGATCGACAGAACGGAACGCCAGAAAAAAACAATCGAGGCTTTAGGCTTGCGTAAAATTAACCACAGTGTGGAAGTTGAGGCTACACCTGCTATAGTTGGGATGGTTAGAAAAGTGAACCACCTGGTAGCGGTTGAAAATATTTAATATCATGAATTTAAGTAATTTAAAACCTGCAGAAGGTTCAACCAAAAATAGAAAAAGAATTGGCCGTGGTACAGGTTCTGGCCGTGGCGGTACGTCAACCCGTGGCCACAAAGGCGCCGGTTCACGTTCAGGCACCAGCACCAAAGTAGGCTTTGAAGGCGGTCAGATGCCTTTACAGCGCCGTGTGCCTAAGGTAGGCTTTAAAAACCCTAACCGTGTTGAGTACACAGGTGTAAACCTTGACGTACTTCAGGAATTAGTAACAAAATTTTCACTTACTGCTGTTGATTTTGATACTTTGAAAGAGCACGGTTTGGTATCACGTAACGACCTGGTTAAGATCCTGGGCCGTGGTGAGCTTACTGCCAAATTAGAAGTTAAAGCACATGCATTTACTGCTACAGCTCAAAAAGCTATTGAAGCTGCAGGTGGTACCATAGTTAAGTTATAATTTCGATGAAGAAATTTTTCACCACATTATCCAATATCTGGAAAATCGAAGATCTGAGAGTGCGTATTATTAACACACTCTTATTTCTTTTAATATATCGTGTAGGCTCATTCGTTGTTTTACCCGGCGTTAACGCTGCGATAGCATCAACCCAAAAGGCAGAAGGATTAGTAGGATTGCTGAATATGTTTGCAGGAGGTTCGTTTTCACGTTCCTCTATTTTCGCGTTAGGTGTTATGCCTTACATTTCGGCTTCAATTGTGGTGCAACTGCTGGGTATTGCCGTTCCGTATTTTACCAAATTGCAAAAAGAAGGTGAAAGCGGCCGCAACAAGCTAAACCAATGGACCCGCTACCTAACAATAGGTATTACCTTTTTACAGGCTATAGGCTATCTTAAATCGCAGGTTGCTGCCGATGCAAGGACTATCGCAGATCCTTTCACCTTTATCTTCCTTAACACTTTCGTGTTAACGGCAGGTACATTATTTGTAATGTGGTTAGGTGAAAAAATCACTGATAAAGGTATCGGTAATGGTATATCACTCATCATCATGGTGGGTATCATAGCCCAGTTACCAATGGCATTTACTACCGAGTTTGTTTCGCGTAATGGCGGCGCAGGTGGTTTGATCGCATTTATTGTTGAGATAGTGGCCCTTATTGGTGTGGTAATGTTTACTATACTGATTGTACAGGGAACACGTAAAATTTCGGTACAATACGCTAAACGTATTGTGGGTAACAAACAATATGGTGGTGTGCGCCAGTATATACCTTTAAAGGTAAATGCTGCCGGTGTAATGCCAATCATATTTGCTCAGGCATTAATGTTTATACCGCAAACTGTATCGCAGTTTTTCCCTAATGTATCATCAAATGGTATATTAATAGCTTTGGCTAACTATAACTCATGGGAGCATAACCTGTTGTTTGGTATCCTGATCATCCTGTTCACTTATTTCTATACAGCTATTACAGTTAATCCTAACCAAATGGCTGATGATATGAAGAAGAACGGTGGCTTTATACCGGGCATTAAACCAGGCCGTACTACTGCTGAGTTTATTGATGGCGTAATTTCAAAGATAACTTTACCAGGATCAGTATTCCTGGCTATTATAGCAATCATTCCGGCACTTGCCAGTTTGGTTGGTGTATCTCCGGTATTTGCAAGGTTTTTTGGCGGTACTTCGCTGATCATCCTGGTGGGTGTTGTGCTTGATACATTACAGCAAATAGAAAGTCACTTGTTGATGCGCCATTATGATGGTTTAATGAAAACCGGACGGATTAAGGGACGTACAGCTATGCCTGCCGCTGCCGGTACCAGTCCGACAGCGATTTAATTAGTAATGTCAAAAATCAATTATAAGTCTGTCGAAGAGATAGAACTCATAAGAGAAAGTTCTTTACTTGTTTCTAAAACACTCGGAGAGATAGCTAAGGTTATCGCTCCGGGTGTTAAAACAATAGAACTGGATAAGCTTGCCGAAACCTTTATCAGGGACAACGGCGGTGTGCCTGCCTTTTTAAACTATCACGGATTTCCTTACTCACTGTGTATCTCTCTGAACGATCAGGTTGTACATGGCTTCCCCGGATCGCATGTTTTAACCGAAGGCGACCTGGTATCTGTTGATTGCGGTGTTATTTTAAATAAATACTACGGCGATTCGGCTTATACCTTTGCTATTGGTGAGGTTAGCGCTGAAGTTAAGAAACTGATGCGTGTTACCCAGGAATGTTTAAAGCTGGGTGTTGAGAAAGCGGTTGTAGGAATGCGTATAGGCGATATAGGTCATGCGGTACAGGAGCATGCTGAAAAGAATGGCTTTGGCGTAGTGAAGGAATTGGTAGGGCACGGTGTTGGCTTAAAACTGCACGAAAAGCCTGAGGTTCCTAATTATGGCAAACGCGGCGCAGGCATCAAGCTTGAAGAAGGAATGGTGATAGCTATCGAACCGATGATCAATGCCGGCCGTGCCGGTGTTAAATTCTGGGATGATGGCTGGACAGTTTCAACTTCAGACAAGAAACCTTCGGCACATTATGAGCATACGGTAGCAGTACGCAAAGGTACACCAGACATTTTATCGACGTTTGATTACGTAGAAAATGTTTTAAAAGAAAAAAATAATAATTAAATAATTTTTTATTAATTTTGCATCCCGGTTTTAGGGCGGATAATTAAGTAATAATCAACAAAATATGGCTAAACAATCTTCGATTGAGCAAGACGGTACAATTAGGGAGGCATTGTCAAATGCAATGTTCAGGGTTGAACTTGAAAATGGTCATGAGATTATAGCGCACATATCGGGCAAAATGCGTATGCACTACATTAAAATTCTTCCTGGCGACAGGGTGAAATTGGAAATGAGCCCATACGATTTAACAAAGGGTAGAATAACCTATAGATATAAATAAAAAGATGAAAGTTAGAGCATCCATCAAAAAGCGCAGCGCTGATTGCAAGATCATCCGCCGTAACGGGAAACTTTACGTTATTAACAAAAAGAACCCGAAGTTTAAACAACGCCAGGGCTAATAACAATTACTGAATTGGAGAATGTTGAATTACTGATGATAGCGATTCGATAATTCAATGATTCGATAACTCAATAAACTACAAGAAATATGGCAAGGATTTCAGGTATTGATTTACCAAAGAATAAAAGAGGAGAAATCGGACTTACTTACATTTACGGTATCGGCCGTTCAACAGCTCAAAGGATTTTAGCTGAAGCAGGCATCGACGTAAATATCAAAGTACAAGACTGGACCGATGAGCAATTAGCTGCTATACGTGGTATCATCAACGAGCAAATTAAAGTTGAAGGTGCTTTACGTTCAGAAGTACAGCTTAACATTAAACGTTTGATGGATATTGGTTGCTACCGTGGTACACGTCACCGTAAAGGTTTACCATTACGTGGTCAGCGTACTAAAAACAACTCACGTACCCGTAAAGGTAAACGTAAAACAGTTGCTAACAAGAAAAAAGCTACTAAGTAGTAAGTGATTGGTGAGCAGAGAGCGGTGAGTAGTTGTCGCTTTAAGATCGCCAGGAATACCTCATTTGAAAATTATAATTAATGAGTCCGAGTTATTCGCTAATTCAGTAATTCATTAATTCAAAAATTAAAAAAATGGCTAAAGCTAAAAAAGTTACCAAAAAACGCATTGTGATTGTTGAGCCTGTTGGCGAAGCGCATATCAATGCTACTTTCAACAACATCATCATCACCCTTACCAACAAAACCGGCCAGGCAGTATCTTGGTCATCAGCTGGTAAAATGGGTTTTAAAGGTTCAAAAAAGAACACTCCTTACGCTGCCTCACAAGCTGCTGCCGATTGCGGTAAAGTTGCTTATGACTTAGGTTTACGTAAAGTTGAAGTGTTTGTAAAAGGCCCTGGTGCCGGTCGTGAATCTGCTATCCGTACTTTGCAAACTGCAGGTATCGAAGTAACTACGATTAAAGATATTACACCGCTTCCGCACAACGGTTGCCGTCCTTCAAAAAGAAGAAGAGTTTAATTAACATATTTTTTAAAGCTAAGATTCAGCAGCTACAGGTTGCCTGATACTTTAAGAACACACAAAAATGGCCAGATATACAGGACCAAAATCCAAAATTGCCCGTCGTTTCCGTGAGCCGATCTTCGGTCCGGATAAAGCGTTAGATCGTAAAAACTATCCACCGGGCCAACATGGCGCGTCAAAACGTCGTGGAAAGCAATCAGAGTATTCAACTCAGTTGCAAGAGAAACAAAAAGTTAAATACACTTACGGTGTATTAGAACGTCAGTTCGAAAACTTATTTCACCGTGCTTCAGCTAAAGAAGGCATCACAGGCGAAAACCTGTTGAAATTCTTAGAAGCACGTTTAGATAACGCTGTTTTCCGTTTAGGTATTGCTCCTACTCGTTCAGCAGCACGTCAGTTGGTTAACCACAAACACATCACTGTTAACGGTGCTGTTGTAAACATCGCTTCATATGCATTGAAAGCTGGTGACGTGGTTGCAGTACGTGAAAAATCTAAATCATTAGAGGCTATCACTACTTCAGTAGCCGGTAGAAGAATCAACAAATACAGCTGGTTAGAGTGGGATGCGAATAACTTAACAGGTAAATTCCTTAACTATCCTAACCGCGATGAGATCCCTGAAAACATCAAGGAAAACCTGATCGTCGAGTTGTACTCAAAATAATAAGATATTGGATATTAGATGTGAGATTTGGGACTTGTTCTCAAATCTCATTTCTGGTTACATACGTAAACAAATCAATCATAAGAATGTTCTTAGGTACCAGATAGTTGAACAAAGACGGTTAAATGTCTTAAATCTAATATCTCAAATCTCAGATCTATTAATTAGTAAACAATAAATAAAGGATATAAATGGCAATTTTAGCATTTCAAAAACCAGACAAGGTTATCATGCAAAAAGCAAATGATTTTGATGGTACGTTTGAATTTCGTCCGTTAGAACCAGGCTTTGGTGTAACCATTGGTAATGCTCTGCGTCGTATCTTACTTTCATCACTTGAAGGTTATGCAATTACTTCTGTTCGTTTTTCGGGAGTAACTCATGAATTTTCAACCATCAAAGGTGTTGTTGAAGACGTAACCGAGATCATCCTGAACCTTAAACAAGTTCGTTTTAAGAAAACAGGTGAATCTGGCGACAGCGAGAAAATATTTGTTATTGTAAATGGCCAGGATGCATTTAAAGCAGGAGATATTACCAAATTCTCTAACAACTTTACTGTATTAAATCCTGATTTGGTACTTTGCAACATGGACCCTTCAGTAACGCTTGAAGTTGAGCTTACTGTAGGTAAAGGCCGTGGTTATGTACCAAGCGAGGAAAATAAAAATCCTGACGCTAATGTTGGTGTTATAGCTATCGACTCGATCTATACCCCAATCAAAAACGTAAAATATACCATCGAAAACTATCGTGTTGAGCAAAAAACCGACTATGAAAAATTAGTATTGGATATTGCTACCGATGGTTCAATCCATCCTGAAGATGCTTTGAAAGAAGCAGCTAAAATCCTGATCCAGCACTTTATGCTGTTCAGCGATGAAAACATGATGCTTGAAGCACAGGCTAAAGAAGAAACCAAAGAAGTTGACGAAGAGATCCTGCACATGCGCAAGATCCTTAAAACCGAATTGGTTGATCTTGACCTTTCTGTACGTGCCCTTAACTGCCTTAAAGCTGCTGATATCCGCAGCCTGGCTGATCTGGTATCGTACGATGTTGCTGATATGTTAAAATTCAGGAACTTTGGTAAAAAATCGTTGACTGAAATCCAGGACCTGGTTAAATCAAAAGGCTTATCTTTTGGCATGAACCTGTCTAAATTTAAGTTAGACGAAGAATAAGAAAGAAGCAAGACGCTGAGAAGCAAGAATCAAGATATTATGTCTTGTTTCTTGATTTCTTAACTCTTGGTTCTTGTTGCAAACATTAAGCGAAAGCATAATTCCGAGGGCTTGAGCCTATCGCCCAACGGTATGCACGTGAAATATATAAAACAATGAGACACGGAAACAAAAACAATCACTTAGGCCGTACTACAGCCCATCGTAAAGCGATGCTGGCTAATATGGCAACTTCGCTTATTTTACACAAGCGTATCACTACAACATTAGCAAAAGCAAAAGTTTTACGCGGTTATGTTGAGCCACTTTTAACAAAATCAAAAAACGATACTACGCACTCACGTCGTACAGTATTTAGCTACCTTCAGGATAAAGATGCTACTTCAATCTTGTTCCGTGAAGTTGCTGAGAAAATTGCTAACCGCCCAGGTGGTTACACCCGTATCATCAAGTTAGAAAACCGTTTAGGCGATAATGCTGAAATGGCAATCATCGAGCTTGTTGATTACAACACTGTTTACGGTGCTGACGCTGCTGCTCCTGCTAAGAAATCAACCCGTCGTCGTGGTGGTTCTGGTGCGAAAGCTAAAACTGCTGCTCCTGTAGCTGCAGAAGAAGCTGTAGTAGTTGAAGACGTTAAAGAAGAGCCGGCTGCTGAAGCACCTGCACCTTCTGAAAACGAAGAAAATGCTGAAAAAGGCGAATAATTAATTATTCATCTCAACAGATACTAAAAGCGGCCCGCTCATTGAGCAGGCCGTTTTTGTTTTAATTGGCTTCTTTTATCTGTAAGCGGGTTGTTTTGAACGGTGGATGTAAATGTGCGTTTCGCCAACCCCGAACGCGTTTTACTAAATCTTTAACTCCTGGTATTGTTTTAATGTTCTCAGGCTTACAAAAGTTTCATTGTTAGAAATTTTACAATTTTTGTATAAATTTCTAATAGTCAGTTGATTAGCGTATTTTTTTGATTTATTGTTGTTAAATTTAAGTGGTATTGTAATCAAGTTTAACCCTTAAATCCTAAAACAATGAAAAATTTTTTGATCGTGCTTTTTGTATTGTTAGCTGGTAATACATTAGCCCAGGCGCCAAAAAAGAACGGCACCATTTATAAAGAACATCCATATATTACTATTGTTAATAACTCCACCAACCTGTTTATAAAGCAGGATTGGAATGGCCTCGCAAAGTTGTATGCCGATACAGCTATATTTTATGATCCAACAAGTCCTAAGAAAATTTCCCTTGCTGATCAGAAAAAGGGCTGGGCTGCTATAGCGAAAGATTGGGGCCAGATAAAAATAGTGAAGGTAGGATACCCGGACGGTCTTCAATATGATAAAGATCCTTTTACTGTACAATCGTGGTGGACGGTAACTGCTGTAAATAAAAAAACAAAGAAAACGGCTAAATTTCATCTGGTACAGTTTGATGAGTTTAATAAAGCCGGCAAAATTGCAGTAGAGATAGCTTATTACGATCAAACTCCACTTATCGATGCTTCAAAGTAGTTAGAAAGTTAAACGTTTTAGATATTAAAAGACTTACGACGCCCTCTGGGGGAATAATCGTAAGTCTTTTTTTGATACTGTTACCTGTTTAACTTATAGGTAAGCAACCCTGCTTCGTCACCTCTTAGCGTGAACCCGCATTTATCAAGGATCCTTCTTGATGGCAGGTTATCGGCATAGGTATGCACTATAATTGCTTTCACAAATTCATGGGTAAATGCCCATTGCGAAAGCAGTTGCAACGCTTCGGTAGCGAAGCCTTTGTTTTGCTGATTGGCATCGATCATATAACCTATCTCCGCTTCGCCCAAGTCATTAGGATATCCGGCGAAGCCCATGCCGCCGATAACGGTGTTGGTGCTTTTAAGAACGATTTCCCAGCCGGTATACCAAAGGTGTTTATCGGGGAAGGCAAGCGTATTGGGCAGCCAGAAACTATCGAAGGCGTCCTCAATCTCTTTGATATATAATGGATCGATCAGCATAGCCGATGGAGTTAAGCCGATAGATAGTTCCAGCAGCTTACGGTCTTGTTTAAGTAATAATAATTGTTCGTGTGTTAACGGTATCATTTGTAACCGTTGTGACTGTATAGAAAACATTTGATGTTGGGAATTAAATAACAATAAGAAACCAGTTCGCTTTTTTAAAGAGAAGGTACAGCCGGTGTGTTGTTGGCTGTTTGTTATACAATTCCAGGCAGTGTGATGAGCCTGTTGAGTGTGTTAAGTAACAGAGGCGTTTTATTTATTGATATAAATGTAAGGATTTTATTAAAAGCCTTTAGCATTATAAAAACGTAAAGTGCGTTAGGGATAGTAGCGGAAAGCCCACAGCGTGGGTAGGGTTTGCGCGCAGGTAAGGCGAGGACTTGTAGCGGATAGCCCGGGCCGCAGGCAACGCCATTACTTAGAACCGTTGATTAGAATGATTGCATTGATTCCGCTGATTTTTTGTCTGAATTCGAATTAAACGAATTAAAGAATTTTTAAAATTGCCCGACATTCTGCTAACTTCTTGATTCTATAAGCTCCCGTTCATACAAATACAACTTTACCCGTCACTCATCAATATAAAACTTGATATCATTAAACCGGCTGCGACCCTCGCGTACAAAATTTCCATCGATATTATAAAGTACATCGCCAAAAAGGGTCCGGCCTTTCCTGATCAGGTTACCGTCGATGTTGCAAACTACATCCCCAAACATCCCTTGTCCTTTTTTTACTATTTTGCCGTCTATAGTATATAAGATATCGCCAAAACGGCCCTGGCCTTTCCGCACATAATTGCCGTCGATAGTATAAAGTACGGTTCCAAACCTGTTATTGCCTTCTCTGATATATTTCATAGCGGTGTTATGATAACGTGTTTTAAGTTAGACGATATACTGCCAATTAGCAAATACAAAACAACCTTTTGCCTTTAACCTTTCGCCTTTCACCTTAAACTACCTCCACAATCCCTGCCAACCTGTCATCACAAAGTAAGCTATCCTGTCGCCTTGTTCATGAACTGACAATTACATGCAATTTTTACTGCCATTGGCATATTGGCACACGCATTGATGAATAGCGGTGGTAAGTAAACAATAAATCAAAAAGAAAAAACAATCATATATGTCTAAAATAATTGGAATCGACTTAGGAACAACTAACTCCTGCGTTGCTGTAATGGAAGGCAACGAGCCTGTAGTTATAGCTAACAGCGAGGGTAAACGTACTACGCCGTCTGTAGTAGCTTTTATTGATAATGGCGAACGTAAAGTTGGTGACCCTGCAAAACGTCAGGCTATCACAAACCCTACAAAAACCATTTCGTCAATCAAACGCTTTATGGGTAACCAGTTTAGTGAAGTTACAAGTGAAGCGGCACGTGTACCTTATAAAGTAGTTAAAGGCGACAACAACACTCCACGTGTTGAAATTGGCGACCGTAAATATACCCCACAAGAAATTTCTGCAATGATCCTTCAAAAAATGAAGAAAACTGCCGAAGATTTCTTAGGTACCGAAGTAACCGAAGCGGTTATTACCGTTCCTGCTTACTTTAATGATGCTCAGCGTCAGGCTACTAAAGAAGCCGGTGAAATTGCAGGTTTAAAAGTTCGCCGTATCATTAACGAGCCTACTGCTGCTGCTTTGGCTTACGGTTTTGATAAAGCACACAAGGATATGAAAATTGCTGTGTTTGACTGCGGTGGTGGTACGCATGACGTATCTATCCTGGAGTTGGGCGATGGCGTTTTCGAAGTTAAATCAACTGATGGCGATACTCACTTAGGTGGTGACGACTTTGACCAGGTAATTATTGACTGGTTGGCAGAAGAATTTAAAAGCGATGAAGGTATCGACCTGCGTAAAGACCCAATGGCTTTACAACGCTTAAAAGAATCGGCCGAGAAAGCTAAAATTGAATTATCAAGCTCAGCTCAAACTGAAATCAACCTGCCATACATCACTGCAGTTGATGGCATGCCTAAACACTTGGTTAAAACTTTAACCCGTGCTAAATTTGAGCAACTGGCTGATAACCTGATCAAACGTACTATTGAGCCTTGTAAATCAGCTTTGAAAAATGCTGGCTTAAGCACTTCTGATATCGACGAAGTGATTTTGGTAGGTGGTTCAACCCGTATCCCTGCTATCCAGGAAGCTGTACAAAAATTCTTTGGTAAAGCTCCTTCAAAAGGTGTTAACCCAGATGAAGTTGTTGCTATCGGTGCTGCTATCCAGGGTGGTGTATTAACAGGTGAGGTTAAGGACGTATTGTTACTTGACGTTACCCCGCTTTCATTAGGTATCGAAACTATGGGTGGTGTAATGACTAAATTGATCGAGTCAAACACTACTATCCCTACTAAAAAATCTGAAACTTTCTCAACCGCCAGCGACAGCCAGCCATCAGTTGAGATCCACATATTACAAGGTGAGCGCCCAATGGCTGCGGGTAACCGTACTATAGGTCGTTTCCACTTGGATGGCATTCCACCAGCACCTCGCGGTGTACCACAAATTGAAGTTACTTTCGATATTGATGCTAACGGTATCCTGCATGTATCTGCAAAAGATAAAGCTACAGGTAAAGAGCAAAAAATCCGTATCGAAGCTTCTTCAGGTTTAACTGATGCCGAGATCAAAAAGATGAAGGATGAAGCTGAAGCTAATGCTGATGCTGACAAAAAGGCAAAAGAAGAAGTTGAAAAACTGAACGCTGCCGATGCCCTGATCTTCTCGACAGAAAAACAACTGAAAGAATACGGCGATAAGATCCCTGCTGATAAAAAAGCACCTATCGAAGCTGGTTTAGCTAAATTGAAAGAAGCTTATTCAGCTAAAAACTTTGATGCTATCGAAGCTGCACAAACCGAGCTTAACACTGCCTGGACTGCTGCATCTGAAGATATGTACAAAGCTTCTGCCGAAGGCGCTCAAGGTGCACCAAATGCCGGTGATAACGGTGCAGGTGCACAAGACAACTCTGACACTGTAACAGATGTTGATTTTGAAGAAGTGAAATAATTAATTTTGTTTTATAACAGAAGCCCGGTTTGGTTAATTCCAGACCGGGCTTTTTTGTGGGATGGGAAGCTTTGTGGCTAAAGCATGGAGTTGAACGAGGCACCTACGGAGCCAGGAAAGATTTCTATTCATTTGCTATAAACACGGTACCCCTATGGGGTTTAATTGTAAGTATGCTCTTTTTGTTTCTAATCGGTCTAAGGACTCCGGTAGGAGTCACGTGTTTATAGCATAACCAAGTAACAGCTTTCCGGCTCCGTAGGTGCCTCGTGTTCACAGCTTTTTATCACGAATACGTTATTGTTCAATAAAATCAAATAAATACCTCTCTTCGAACGGAACTTCAAATTTTTCCAACAACGTTATATATTCTTGCTTAAATGTCTTTTTCTGATGATGGATTTCCTGGTTTTGAATATATTTTATCACCGAGTTGATATGTGATTGCGAATAGGAGAAAACTCCATACCCTTCCTGCCATTGAAATCTACCTTTTATCCAATTTTTGCTATTAATAAATTCGTTGCTTTGCACCTTAATTTCCTTTACAAAATCGGAGATTAATATGGTGGGTTTGAATCCGACAAAAATGTGTATATGATCAGGCATGCAATTTACAGCAAGCAATTTTGCACCTCGGGCTTGAATTAATGAGGTGATATATTTATGCAATTCTTCTTTATTATTGCCTGATATAAGATTATACCTGTCTTTAACTGCGAAAACAAATTGAAGGTAAATCTGCGAAAAGGTATTGGCCATTATTTGATGATACTTAACCGAATGTAATTAGTATCACAAGAATTTCAAAATGACCAATGACGATTTATAATTTCACCTGAATCTCCCTATTGTCATTCACAATGACCTCATCGTTCAATTTTATCCCCTCAAACCCATGCAAAACAAGTTTCAACTGCACAAACCGCGATTTAAATGCCCCTTCAACCACCGATAAACTGATGCTTTTATTTACAGGATCAAAACGGATCACACGTTTATAATAAACACCCTGCTCATAATCATATGACACACCATCATCTTCATAATAAACAAAGCTATTAGCCTCGCTGCCATTCCAAATATGGATTTGCAATATCCCATCGCCTTTATCATTGGTACTTTGAACAACACTTTGCATAGGGATAATGCTGCCGGCCTTTACAAATACAGGCAGATCTGTTAATGGCGCCGGCACGTTGACAATCTGTTCACCCTCATAAAGCTGATCGCTGCTTAACCGGTACCAGGATCCTTTAGGCAGGTAAATATCTTCATTAAGTTTAGTGCTTTCAACCGGTACAACCAGCATAGCATCGCCAAACATAAACTCATTTTGAAAACGCTTGTCGAAAATGTTTTCATCTGCCGTGTGCTCAATAGCCAATGTACGACTTACCGGTAAACCTGTTTGGGTTGATTGATAAAAGCTGCTGTACAAATAGGGCAGGAGTTTATAACGTTGCTCTATATCTTTTTTGATGATCTGCTCATTATCTTCACCCCATTCCCATGGCTCGCGCATTTTGCTGCCCTGTATGGCATGATTGCGGAACATTGGGATATAAGTACCCAGTGAATTCCACCGTACCATCAGCTCGGGCGTAGGGTTGCCGCTGAAGCCACCGATATCAACGCCAACAAAGGCCATACCTGTAAGGCCAAGGCTATTCACTAACCGGTGCCCTAACAGCATGTGGGCATCGGTAGCGGTATTATCGCCCGTCCACACAGCCGAATAACGTTGTGTGCCCGAGTAAGCGGCACGGGTAAGTACAAACGGTCGTTTATTGCCCAGGATCTTCCTGGTGCCTTCATAAGTGGCCCGGGCCATTTGCATACCGTAAGCATTACGTACCTCTGGCATAAACTTATCACCAAATTTTACTATCCAGGGGATATTTTGTCCCCATGCGGCGGGCTCATTCATGTCGTTCCAAAAACCTTCAACACCAGGATTGGTAAGAGCCTTAAACGCTGCGCCCCACCATTCGCGCACATCCTCCCTGAAAAAATCGGGAAAGTGGCAGCGGCCGGGCCATACATAGCCGGTATAATTTTCTCCATCGGGATATTTGGCAAAATAATCCCGTTCAATGCCTTCATCATATTCTTTGTAACCTTCTTCCACCTTAATGCCTGGATCAACAATAGTAACCAGCTTGAAGTTCATCGCCTTAAGTTTACCCAGCAGTTGTTTGGGTTTGGGGAAGGTTTTTTTGTTCCAGGTGAAGATCTTGAAATCGTCCATGTAGTCGATATCGCAATACATCACATCGGAAGGGATTTGCTTTTTGCGAAACGTTTGGGCGATGTTCAATACTTCATCGGCACTCATATAGCTCCAGCGGCATTGCTGGTAGCCAAGGCTCCAGAGGGGCGGCATTTCCATACGACCGGTGAGCCAGGTATAGTCTTCAATGATTTTAGCAACTCCCTGCGCCCCGAAAAAATAATAATTCAGGTCGCCGCCATCAGCGCCGAACCAGCTTGTTTCCTCATCTGTAGATGCGCCGAAGTCGAAATAACTTTTATGGGTATTGTCGAGAAACAGGCCGTAGGTTAACCCGCTGTGCAGACCTATAAAAAAGGGAAAGGTTTTATATAAAGGATCAGATTCGGGTGTATAGTTAGGCGCATCGGTATTCCAGTTTACATAGGCTGCACCGCGCCTGTCAAGGTTACCGGTTTTTTCTCCTAAGCCGATAAACCTTTCTCCTTCAAATAAGCGGCGGAAGCAGGTTACCCGTTCGCCCTGCCAGTTGGTGCCAAATCGGCTGTCGTCCTCGCTCAGTGAGATACCATCTGTAGTAAAGAAGTTGAACCGTAGCGGTGATTTCTGGATGCTGAGCTTTAAGGCAGATGTGATAATATCAATATTGGCTGATGACTCGTCAAAGTCAAAATCGGCCAATGGCTGCCTGATCACCGCGAAGGATGTGTCATCAGGATTAAAATTTTTGCTGATGTTAACCCGGATAATAGTTGGACTATAGATATAAACCCTTGCTTCGGCTTCGGCAGTTTTGATTGTTAAAGCACCATCCTGTTGTTTAAAGCCTTGTACGTTGCCTGCTATTTCTAAATTCATGCCTGTGATGTATCCGGAATGGATAGGATACTTAAAGGCAACGTTGTTTGGTTTGGTTGGTTTTGTTAAATGTGGATTTTGAAAACGTTGCATTTATTTTTATCGACTCGCGCTCGTTTGTAATCTGTCGTGCATCCATATCTTTTAATTATATGATGAATTAAAAGAAGATGTCATTTCGACGAACCCGGTTGGGGGAATGTGCGGATGTGGTGAGGAGAAATCTTATACATCCAACTCTAAACTATGTAAAGCGGCTCTACAGGGCGTATAAGATTTCTCTTTCGCTCCCATGCTTAGGCCTCCTCTGCTCTATCGAAATGACAATTTTTTATTTAAAACTTATGGTTACGCGCTCGTTTGTAACGAGTGCGTAACCTGGGTTTGCGTTTATAACGCAACTGGCGATGCAATCGCTACACCATATTAAGCGCTCGTTACAAACGAGCGCAAGATTAAAGGGGCGGTATTAAAAGGCTGTTGATTCTTTAAATATAACTTTCAAAACGTTGCACGAAATTTTCTATTCCACCCTCAAAAACGACAAACCCGCCTTCCTGCCCGATCAACGCCCCGGAATTTTCGACCAACTTGTAAAATATTGATAATTAATAGGTTTTAAGCGTTTGCCGAGTGCTTTTTGGCATTGGTCTATATTTATAAAGCGCTGGTATAACACTTTTTAGCAGTTAAAATTAATGTTGTTCATTTGATCATTGAAAATAACAAACACAAAATATTAACAATACTTAAAAGCTCAAAATCATGAAAACTTCAATAAAATTATCAGCATTATTCTTCTTATTAACCGCAGGTGTATTTGCTACCACAGCAGCTAAAGCAGCCGATGTAACCCCGAAAGCAAAAGATGTTGTATTCTTCCGCGCACTTGATCACGACCGCGGTGTTAAATTGACCCTTGCAAAATCAGACAACGGCCGTTCATTTGTACGCGTTTACAGCAAACAAAATGAGCTTTTGCTTAAAGATGTGGTATCAACTAAAACAGATGTTGAAAGAGGCTACGTTTTAACTAACCTTGAAGACGGTGATTACATCATGGAAGTTAAAACAAACAACCAGGTGGTTAAGAAAACCTTACACGTTTACGAAGAAAACAATCAAAAAACATTCTTTATTTATCAGGACTAATTTTTAATTAAACATATATAAATAAAAAGCTCCCGTTCGGTTATACCGGCGGGAGCTTTGCTTTTTAAACTCGTTAGCTATTTAGTCCCAAAGCTTTTCAGGATAAACACCATTAGCTACCAGTTCAGATATGCTTTTTTGAACGATAGGCTTATCTTCTTTATAAGTAACACCAAACCACTTTGAGCCAGTTGGGATCACTTTAAATGCAGCAGTACCATCTTTGATCAGTTTATCTGCGGCAAGCGGGATAAAGAATTCGGCTTTAGGGTTGTTTTCGTTAGCAGCAACAAAGTCAACAAACATTTGCTCGCTTTGTTTAAAGATAGCCGGAGTAAAGCCCCAGAAGTTCATTGATACACGGGTATCGTTAGGAAGCGCATATTCGCCTGTAGCATCTTTGTATGCCACGCTGCCGTCTTCTTTAAAATAAACTTCAGTACGTTCGTTAATTTCAACCATGTTACCGTTATCGTCCACTTTACATACGCCGCGCGATACAGAGCCGTAATCAGATAAAGTCCGGTCAATCTGGTAACCGATCAGTGAATACAGGTCGTCTTTAACTTCGGTAGTTAAAAATTTAGCCATTTTTTCAAATGCATCATAACCATAGTAATCATCAGCATTGATCACGCAAAAAGGCTCGTTTACCTGGTTGCGTGCAGCAAGCACTGCATGAGCTGTTCCCCATGGTTTAGCGCGCTCAATTTCTTTATCAATACCGAATTGCTTAAGATCATAGCTCTGGAAAACATAATCTGTTTCAACACGGCCAGCCAGTTTAGGCTCAAAAATGGCTTTAAAGCTATCAACAAACTCTTCGCGGATGATAAATGTAACTTTACCAAAGCCGGCTTTTATAGCGTCATAGATCGAATAGTCAATAATTGTTTCACCGTTGGGGCCAAAGCCGTCAACTTGTTTCATGCTACCATAGCGGCTGGCCATTCCTGCGGCCAGTATCAGTAAGGTTGGTTTCATAGATAAATGAGGGGGTTATTTAAAAAGAGTGATTTTTAATACTTAACTAAATTTTTATGTATGAATGAATTTTTGCTTTTATTGTTTTGCAAATTTCATTTTTGTTATTTGATATACCTGAAATCCTGGCCGGCCTGTATATTTAAAAGCGATTCATATATCAAACGGATCACGTTGTCAACATCCTCTTTGTGGATCATCTCCACAGTGGTATGCATATAACGTAATGGTAACGAGATCAATGCCGATGGTACGCCATCATTGGAGTAAGCAAAAGCATCTGTATCGGTACCGGTTGAACGTGATGATGCCTGGCGCTGGAACGGGATCCCTGCCTTTTGAGCACTTTCAATAAGCAGCTTATTCAGGTTATTTTGAACTGCAGGAGCGTACGATACAACCGGACCTTTACCGCAGGCCAGATCGCCCTGGGTAATTTTGTTGATCATTGGCGTTTGCGTATCATGTGTTACGTCGGTAACAATAGCCACGTTGGGTTTTATTTTATGGGCTATCATTTCGGCACCGCGTAAACCTATTTCTTCCTGCACTGCATTAACTATATACAGGCCGAAAGGTAGCTTTACATTATTCTCTTTGAGCAAACGGGCTACCTCAGCAATCATGAAGCCGCCGGCACGGTTATCAAGCGCGCGGCCAACATAATAACGGTCGTTAAGCACCATAAACTCATCCTCGTAAGTAATAACACAACCTACGTGGATACCCAGTTTTTCAACTTCTTCTTTTGAGGTGCAGCCACAATCTAAAAAGATATTTTTAAGGGTAGGGGCCTCTTCCTTATCGCCGCCCAGGCGGGTGTGGATAGCGGGCCAGCCGAAAACAGCTTTAACAACGCCATTATCGGTATGGATATTAACACGTTTTGAAGGCGCTATCTGGTGATCTGAACCGCCGTTGCGGATAACATATATTAAACCATCGTTGGTGATATAGTTCACAAACCATGAAATTTCATCGGCGTGGGCCTCGATAACCACTTTGTAATCTGCCTTGGGGTTGATGATGCCAACTGCAGTGCCATAGTTATCAACATAATGGGTGTCAATATAAGGCTTCAGATATTCCAGCCATAGCTCCTGGCCTTTCCATTCAAAACCGGTAGGCGACGGGTTATTGATATATTTTTCGAAAAACGCGAGTGAAGTTTCGTTTACAACGGAGGTATGCTGCGGAGCGTCAGATTTCTTTTTAGCCATATTTACATTAAACCTAATTAAATAATGCTGCAAATTTCAACAGCTTAATTGGTAGCTAAAATAACAATTTCATATTAATTAAAGTGTTTTTTTATTAAAATGTTCGATAAGGACTATTAATAAATTAGATTTTAACAATCTGATATAATATTCTTAACGTGAGTTAACAAAATTTGCCGTACCGTTAAACGTTGTTGCAAATATTTAGTCACAATAAAGGCTCTTGTTTGTTTTGATACAAAAATGACCGGCTATTTCATAATGCTTTCATGCTTATGTTATACCTTTCCGCGATATTTAATTTTTACTGAAGTGAAACTATTAAGGCTTACTTGTATCTTATTTGCCGCATGTTTTTTAGCAGCATGCAGCGTTCCTCAATATGTAAATGTACCGGTTGATTATGCTCCGAAACTAAATTTTAGCCGGGCCAGAACAACCATAGTGGTGATTAACCATTATATGCCCGACTCAACCCGTAACCGGGGCAAACGCGTATTGGCTACATTTAAAGCTGCCGCCTATACCGCTATCAACAATGCCGCCATCCAGCTTCATGCATTGCCAGGGGTAAAAGTGGTACAATTGGTTGATTCGGTAAATTTTACGGCCAATGCCGATTCGGTTAAGTTTTTGGCAAAAAAATATAAAGCTGCATATGTGCTTGCCTTTGAAGATTTTAAGGGTGAAACCAAATGGAAGCAGGATAACTATAACGGTGTGCCTTCCGTTTATCGCGCAACAGTGATCAATACCAGTTTTACCCTTTACGAAGCAAACGGCATTTATTCGAAAAAGTTAAATGGCGAAGCCGAGATCTACGATACCAATCCATACGCCAGTGCGTCGAGCTTGCTTACCCATGGTGGCCCTTTATTTGATGCTATGCGCAACTCGGCATTGGACGCTCTGAAGGACTATCTGCCCTACACCGATTATCATGACAGGCCCTTGTATGCCAATGGCGATCAGCTAAGCAGTTCGGTAGAACTGATCAAAGCCGGAAAGTTTGATCAGGCTTTCAAGGTACTTAATCCGCTTATTGATGGACCCGACCTGAAGCTTGCCAGTCGTGCGGCCTACAACCTTGCCGTAGTATACGAAGCCCAGGGCGATATTGATGCTGCCCTTGATGTGGCTAAAATATCAAACCAAAAACAACCCAATGATTTTGCTAAAGCCATTATTGTTGATTTGATGAAAGAATAAGTTGTTTTTCGAGGATCTCGTAATCGAAGCCGTTTTTTGAAAAGAAATTACCGGTATGGTTAAAGCCAGCCTTAAGGTAAAAGTTTATGGCTGATAACCTTGCATTACACCACAGACGGGTACCACCATTTGTAATGACAAAATCAGTGATATGCTGTAATACCGTGCGACCTATCCCCATGTTTTGCATGGTATCATCAACAGCAAATTTTCGAAACTGCCAGTCGTTATCCTTTTTAAAAAGGGATATTACCGCTATGATATTATTATCATTAAACGCAGCAAAATGATACCCATGATTATCCTCCTCCATCTCCATTTCATAAAGCTTGCTTTCGGGATATAGTATACGTTGCCTTAACCGCCACGTAAGCTCGGGGCGGATTTGTTCGATGGAGATATTTGTCATTTCGGATTTCGGATGTTCGATTTCGGAATTAGAAGTGCAAAGGTAAACAAATCTGACTTTTCAATTTGGATTTGGTGCTGAAAGTCCAATCAGGTCTTATGCGGAAGGCACAAGTAATCCCGGCACCGACAGCCGCACAATACTTGCGCCAGTAAACGGAATAGAACTTATAAAGGTCAAATGCTATTAAAAAGACGTCACTGCGAGGAACGAAGCAATCGCGAACTATACAGGCGGACCTGCTAATCGGGGATTGCCACGCTCCGCTCGCAATGACGCTTTTGGGTATTACCTTTCGCCTTTTACCTTTTACCTTTCGCCTTTCACCTCAAATCAAAGCGGAATATTCCCGTGTTTTTTCCTTGGGTTATTTACCACTTTATTCTCCAGCATTTTAAATGCGGCGATCAGCTTAATGCGGGTTTCAGCGGGTTCAATAACTTCGTCGATAAAGCCGCGCTCAGCAGCACGATAGGGGTTGGCAAAGGTATCTGAATACAGCTGCTCCATCTCCAGCCATTTGGCTTCATGGTCTTCGGCCTTGCTGATCTCGCGTTTAAAAATGATTTCGGCTGCACCTTTGGCACCCATCACCGCAATTTCGGCCGATGGCCAGGCAAAGTTCATGTCGGCACCGATATGTTTAGAGTTCATTACATCATAAGCACCGCCATAGGCCTTGCGGGTAATTACCGTAACCCGCGGAACGGTAGCCTCGCAAAAAGCATACAACAGTTTGGCGCCGTTGGTAATAATGGCATTCCATTCCTGGTCGGTGCCGGGCAAAAAGCCGGGAACATCCTCAAATACCAGCAGCGGGATATTGAAACAGTCGCAAAACCGCACAAAGCGTGCTGCCTTGGTTGATGAATGAATGTCAAGCACACCGGCCAAAAAAGCAGGCTGATTGGCAACAATACCAATGCTGCGCCCTGCCAGGCGCGCAAAGCCAACCACTATATTTTCGGCAAAATCTTTATGCACTTCTAAAAAAGAACTCTTGTCGATGATATGATCAATAACCTCACGGATATCATAAGGAGTAGAAGCAACTGAAGGTAACAGTGTATTAAGCTCAGGCCTGAGCTCGTCGCCAATTTCATACGGAACGGCAGGGGCCTTATCTTCACAATTCTGAGGCATGTAGCTTAACAGGCTTTTGATATGCTGAATGGCGGCTATTTCATTAGCGCAGGCAAAATGTGTAACGCCCGATTTACTGGCGTGAGTGTTGGCTCCTCCAAGCTCCTCGGATGTTACCACCTCATGCGTTACGGTTTTTACAACATTAGGTCCGGTAACAAACATGTACGAGGTATGCTCAACCATCAAAATAAAATCGGTAATGGCGGGCGAATAAACAGCGCCGCCTGCACACGGGCCCATAATGGCCGAGATTTGCGGGATAACGCCCGAGGCCATAGTATTACGATAAAAAATATCGGCATAGCCGCCGAGGGATACTACGCCTTCCTGGATACGTGCACCGCCCGAATCATTAAGGCCGATAAGGGGAGCCCCGTTTTTAAGGGCGAGGTCCATGATCTTGCAGATCTTTTCGGCATGGGTTTCGGAAAGTGAGCCGCCGAATACCGTAAAATCCTGCGAAAATACATAGGTGAGCCGCCCATTTATGGTGCCGTAACCTGTAACAACACCGTCGCCGGGATATTTTTCTTTCTCCATGCCAAAATCAATGGAGCGGTGGGTAACCAGCATCCCTATTTCCTGGAATGAGCCTTCATCCAATAAGAAATGTAATCGCTCACGGGCCGTTAATTTTCCTTTTTTATGCTGACTTTCAATACGTAACGGGCCTCCGCCCTGCATGGCTTCATGACGTTTAAGCCTTAACAGATCAAGCTTTTTATCCACAATTCAGGTTGTTAGTAATTGCTTAAAAATAGTAATTATATTGTAAGAATAGCTTTTAGTCACTTATTCTGATAGTTTGATAACGGATTTTTATATATTTGTGTTGATGAAGATCAGGAATAATAAAATATGGGTAGTGGCGCTGTTCATGACCGTCTTTGCAATAAAGATGGGCATTTCGCTTGCTCCCCTGTTTTCATATCTTGATAATAAAACGGTAAGTGCGGTGATCCTCCAGCTGGAGCAGGAAAGCAAAACTGAAAAGGAAAGCCCCGAGAAAGACCTCATGAAGGAGAAAAAAACCTTCGATGAGTATGACCTGCACACCATCAGCTTCATCACATTCATTACCGAAAGCAAGGTTCTCCATAACCAGGAAAATGCTTTATACAAACAGGTATATCATCCTGTAGTACCCACACCGCCGCCCAACGTTTAAAATGAATTTAACCGGATACTTCCCTATCCGGATAGCAATGCTTTTTAATTCATTTTAACAATCTTACTCAATTTTCATTCTTATGCAAATCAAGCAAGGTGAGTCTGCTATGGGCAATCTCAACCTGAAAAAATATTTTTTGTCCAAAAACTTAAAAAGGGACATTCCTTCAAGTATCGTTGTATTCCTGGTGGCTTTGCCGCTGTGTTTAGGCATAGCACTGGCCTCAGGCGCACCGCTTTTTGCCGGTGTATTAACCGGTATTATCGGCGGGATAGTGGTAGGTACGCTTAGCGGTTCACAACTGAGCGTGGCCGGCCCTGCGGCAGGTTTAACAGTAATTGTACTTAACGGAATCACTTCATTAGGTGCTTATGAAACCTTTTTGATGGCCCTGGTGCTTGCCGGCGCTTTCCAGATTATACTGGGGATAATTAAAGCTGGTACTATAGCCAACTACTTCCCATCATCGGTTATTGAAGGGATGCTGGCGGCAATTGGCATCATTTTAATCATGAAGCAATTTCCGCACGCAGTTGGCTATGATGCCGATTTTGAAGGTGATGAAGGTTTTAAGCAGATTGACGAACACAATACTTTTTCGGGTATAACGCGGGCTTTTGCCCGGATAAACTACGGTGCGGTGATCATAAGTATCGTCTCCCTGGCTTTTATGATCTACTGGCCTAAGTTTAAAAAGCTGGCTATAGTTCCGGCCCCGTTATTGGTGGTATTGGCCGGTATCGGGCTAAGCCTTGCGTTTTCCGGAACAGGCCTTGCCTTGCTTGATAAGCAGTTTGTACGTATTCCGCTGGTGAACAGCAGTGCTGAGTTTTTCGCGCTGTTTAAATCGCCGGATTTTGGGCAGATAGGTAACAAGCAGGTTTGGATAACGGCTGCCACTATTGCCATTGTGGCCAGTCTGGAAACACTGCTGAGCCTTGAAGCTGTAGATAAAATAGATCCTATCAAACGCATATCGCCAACCAACCGCGAACTACTTGCTCAAGGTGCGGGCAATATAGTAAGCGGTATGCTTGGCGGCTTACCTATGACTGCGGTTATCGTGCGTTCATCGGCAAACGTAAATGCCGGCGCACGTACCAAAATGAGCGCTATCATACATGGTATATTTTTATTGGTTGCATTATTGGCGATACCGTCCTTGATTAACCATATCCCGCTGTCGTGTTTGGCAGCGATCCTGCTCATGACTGGGTATAAACTGGCTCGTATAAGCCTTTTCAAGCACATGTGGCATCAGGGCTTGAGCCAGTTTATCCCTTTCGTGGTTACCATTGTAGCCGTTGTTATGACCGATTTGCTTATCGGTGTAGGCATAGGTATGCTGGTAGGGATCTTTTATATTTTGCGTACTAACCTGCGTAACCCTTATTTCTATCATCTGGAAAAAAACGGCGGCAAAAAAGTTATCAGAATCAAGCTTGCCGAGGAAGTATCCTTCCTGAACAAGGCTGCCATACAGGTAACGCTTACCAGCTTACCGCAAGGGGCCGAAGTAGTGATCGACGGATCGGGCTCAAGATATATTGATCCGGATGTACTGGAGATCATCCATAATTACAAGCACAATGCCTATACAAAAGGCATTATTGTGCAACTGAACGAAGTAAAGGAGAAGTATGATGTACCTCCTTTAAAAGAAATGGTTTATAACCCTAACTAAAAAATCGAAAAACAATGTCAACACAAGAAAATACAAACGGTAAAGCCGTTATAGATATCAACAACATTAAACTGGCTCAGGCAAACAGCTATAACACGTTAATTGAAAACAATGCCGCCTGGGTTGAGCGTAAACTGGCCGAAGACAGCGAATTTTTCACCAACCTGGCCAAAGGCCAAAGCCCTGAAGTGCTTTGGATAGGCTGCTCAGACAGCCGCGTGCCTGCCAACGAAGTAACCGGTACCAAACCCGGCGAAGTGTTTGTACACCGCAATATTGCTAACGTATGCGTACACTCTGACATGAACATGCTGAGCGTGCTTGATTACGCTGTAAACGTACTTAAAGTAAAGCACGTTATTGTTGCCGGTCACTATGGTTGCGGAGGTGTTGCTGCAGCCATGAGCAATAAGCAGTTTGGTTTAATTGATAACTGGCTGCGCCACATTAAAGATGTTTACCGTTTACATGCCAAAGAGCTTGACGCTATTGCTGACGAAGCAGACCGCGTTAAGCGCCTGGTTGAACTGAATGTGAGCGAGCAGGTTTATAACCTGTGCAAAACCACCATTATTCAAAACGCGTGGAAAGAACGTCATGACCTTGAAGTGCATGGTTGGGTAATTGACCTGGCCAGTGGCCTGGTTAAAGACCAACAGGTTACGAGCAGCAGCCCACATAATTTAGGCTATGTGTACGAGTTTGCTACTGAAGAGGTGGCTGCACACTAAAATATAATTTGATCAGTGCTTCCGACGCTGTAAGGGGCGAAGGGAGGTTTGATTGTTAAGTTGATCCCGGCTCTTAGGAAGTGGCCGGGATTTTTTTGTGCCAGCACCCCACCCTGGAAGGGTTTAAAAAGCGGGAACTTGTGCGATTCCCCTCTTGAGAGGGGCGGAGGGGTGTGTTTAGCAATGCAGTTATTGGATAGCGGACGAAACACACCCCTGCCGTCGCTCTTTCCTCCGGTGCCCCCTCTCAAGAGAGTAATAGCCCATGAAAAGACATAAGTAAGGAACAACCGCCGTATCGACTCACCTCGACATCGCTACGCTTGTCACCCCTCTCTACGCAAGCGTAAAGAGGGGCCTCCTTCTCATTTTTTCTTTACCCTCTTTCCGCCAAAGGCGAAGAGAGGGTGGTCCAGCGTAGCGCAGACCGGGTGAGTCAACTATGCGCCACACCACTCTGATTTAACTGTCTAATCATGGGCTATTACTCTCTGAAGAGGGGATATGAAAATTATTCCCATTCTGTTTAAAGTATTATCCGTTGTATCAAACAAGCAAGCATAAACGCGGTTAAGTTTTTGTAATTTTAACAGAAACCTCTGCCGCGAAAATATCTATGCTTAAAGCCGTAAAAGAACAACGTACGCTAAAAGAAAACCTGATGCTGGCCTCATCGACTGCATTTGTAGCCGGGGTTACCAACGTAGCGGGGATGCTGGCTTTTCTGGCTTTTACATCTAACATAACCGGGCATGTAGCTAATTTGGCCAAGCATATTGTTGAGCAGAATTACCACCAGATGATCATCTTTTTAGTGTGGCTGATGATGTTCTTCGCCGGGGCATTTGTATCCAGCTTTATAGTGCGGTCATTTGAGGAAAAGAGCCGGTGGCGGGCAAACTCTACCCCCATGATAATAGAAGCTATTATTTTGCTGGCTGTTGCCGTTTACGGCCATAATTTTTACCAGGAAACCCAACTGGAACGCGAAATAGTGATCAGCGCTATTTTATTTTCGATGGGGCTGCAGAACAGTCTGGTATCCAATATCTCGGGCGGGTTGATCAAATCGAGCCACTTAACCGGTTTATTTACCGACCTGGGCAGTGAGGTGGCCGAATGGTTCCATCCGCGTACCAAAAACACCGAGGCAGCAGGCAATAAAATACTGATAAGGTGCACCGTGCTTGGCTTTTATTTATTTGGCGGACTGGCCGGCGGTTATTTCTTTAACCTGTATGAGTTTGCCATTTTTTACTTTATTCCACTCATTTTGCTCACCATAATGTATTATGACGTTTCGCCGCTTGCTTTGCATAAACTAAGCCGTATGTTTGCACCGGGCAAACGCCAAACCGCATCTTAAAACATCAATCTTAAAAAATTATGAGTTCTCAAATTCATGACACCAGTCACATCACCTACGAAGGTTTACTGGAAGGAAACAAAAAGTTTATTGAAGGCGCTTTAGCCGAAGATCCAGAATACTTTGATAAGCTGGCTAATGGTCAAAAACCACCGGTACTATGGATTGGCTGTGCCGATAGTCGCGTACCTGCCAACCAGATCACCAATACCGCCCCGGGCGAGATCTTTGTGCACCGCAACATTGCCAACATGGTTATCCACTCGGATATGAACATGCTGAGCGTGCTTGACTACGCGGTAAACGTACTAAAAGTAAAACATGTGATTGTAACCGGTCACTACGGTTGTGGCGGTGTTAATGCCGCTATGGGTAACAATCAATTCGGCCTGATTGATAACTGGCTGCGCCACATTAAAGACGTTTACCGTTTACATGCCGATGAGCTTGACGCCATTACCGATGAAACTGAGCGCAGCAACCGCCTGGTTGAGTTAAACGTGATCGAGAACGTAAACAACCTTTGCAAAACATCCATAGTACAAAACGCCTGGAAAAACGGCCAGGACCTTTCTGTACATGGCTGGGTTTACAGCTTAAGCACTGGTGTTATCAACGATATGAAAGTAAGCACATCCAGCAATGAAAAGATGGATGCTGTGTTTAAATTTAAGTAAGAGAGTCAGGAAGTCAAGATTCAAGAGCCAAGAAGAAAGAAGTCAAGAATCAAGAAGCCAAGATTCAGGAATCAAGATAGAAGGACTAAATAAAAGAATATACACAAAACGTCATTGCGAGGTACGAAGCAATCCCAAACTATACAGATCGGCTCTGTAAATCGGGGATTGCTTCGTACCTCGCAATGACGTTTCTTTTTAATCTTTTGTCATCTATTCAAAGAAGCTAATTCTTGCTTCCTGAATCTTGACTTCCTGATTCTAATTCTAAACTTCCTTAGCCAAAAAAGGATACCTGTAATCTTTTGGCGGATCAAAGGTTTCTTTGATGGTGCGTGGCGATACCCAACGCAATAGATTGATCATTGAACCGGCTTTATCGTTAGTGCCTGATCCTCTTGCACCGCCAAACGGCTGCTGACCAACTACTGCGCCTGTAGGTTTATCATTGATATAGAAGTTACCTGCCGCGTTACGTAAACGGGTAGTAGCTTTTTCAATAGCATACCTGTCCTGAGAAATAATAGAGCCTGTAAGCGCGTAGATTGATGTTTTATCTACAATATCAAGGATCTCATCAAATTTATCGTCTTCGTAAACGTAAACCGTAAGTACCGGGCCAAAAAGCTCCTCGCACATGGTCACGTAATACGGGTCTTTAACTTTCAGTACTGTTGGCTCAATGAACCAGCCCTGGCTTTTGTCATAACCACCGCCGGCAACAATTTCAACTCCTTCGTCGGCTTTGGCAGCATCGATGTATTTTGCCAGTTTATCAAACGATACTTCGGTGATCACTGCGTTCACAAAATTCTCAAAATCTTCTACCGGACCGATTTTAAACGAGGTAATATCACGCTGCATGTTTGCTTTTACCGCAGGCCATAATGACGCCGGGATATAAGCTCTTGAAGCAGCCGAACATTTTTGTCCCTGGTATTCAAATGCGCCGCGAACAAGGGCTGTACTTACTACTTCAGCATTGGCGCTTGGGTGGGCAAGCACAAAGTCCTTACCGCCGGTTTCGCCTACAATGCGTGGGTAGGTTTTGTATTTATGGATATTGGTACCAATTGTTTGCCAGATGTTCTGGAATACCTTGGTTGAACCTGTAAAGTGGATGCCGGCAAAATCAGGATGGTTAAAGATCACCTCGCCTGCAACCGGGCCATCAACATAAATCAAGTTGATAACACCATCAGGTACGCCGGCTTCTTTGAAGATCTTCATGATCACGTTAGCGGCATAGATCTGCGGGTAAGCAGGTTTCCAAACCACAACGTTGCCCATCATGGCTGCTGATGCGGGCAGGTTACCGGCAATAGCAGTAAAGTTGAACGGAGTAAGTGCAAACACAAAACCCTCCAACGGACGTTGCTCCACACGGTTCCAAACACCTTTGCCTGATACAGGTGGCTGTTGTTTATAGATCTCGGTCATATACTCTACGTTGAAACGCAGAAAATCGACCAACTCGCAAGCCGAATCGATCTCGGCCTGGTAAGCATTTTTTGACTGGCCAAGCATGGTGGCTGCGTTGATCTCGGCGCGGTACGGTCCGGCAACAAGTTCGGCAGCTTTCAGGAATATGGCGGCACGCTGTTCCCAGGCCAGGTTTTCCCAGTCGGCTTTAGCTGCAAGGGCAGCATCAATAGCGGCGGTAACATGGCTTGCATCGCCCTCGCTGAAGGTAGCCAGTAAATGTTTATGATCATGCGGCGGACGGATTTCCAACTTGGTGTTGGTACGTACTTCTTTGCCGCCAATATACATAGGTATGTCGATTTGTTGGGCACGGCCAGCTTCAAGAGCCGCCTTAAGCGCCACACGCTCCAAACTCCGCGGACCGTAATTTAAAACGGGCTCATTCACTGGTGCCGGAACATTAAAAAATCCTTTAAGCATAGATGGGTAATTTATGTTGCCGCAAAGATAGGGATTTTGCAGGTGAAGGTTGGGTAGGGGAATGTCAAAATAATGGTGGGGAAAATCCCATAGCTGTAGTTAATTTGTTTGTGGATGAAAAAAAGTTCGGCATCTTTAACATAAAATCCTAAACGCTATGTTTTCATTTTTTAAACGCCAAAAAGATACTATTGTAGTTCCCAAATGGGCTTCGTTTTTTAGTGAAGCTGAATACCGTGATTTTATCAAGGCAATTGATAAGTTCTTTTACAAAAAGAACATCAGTTACGAGATAGGAGATGATGCCTCGATAAAGGTAGGGCCTAATGATTTTGGATTGAATATATTGGGCTTAACAAACGTTTCACAATTATGCAGGCAGGACGAGAGACGAAACTACTATGAATTAATTTCCGGCCATTTTGATGCTATGATAAGGGCTAATCAATTTGATAAGGATTTTAATAAGATTATTGATGATTACGAAACGATAGAGAAATATCTTGCTACCCGCATTTACCCTTTAGACTACTTGGAATACGGAGGTGAAGAAAATAAGATTTATAGCATGATTGCAGGTGAAATAGCTCAGGTATTAGTATTTGACTTGCCTGATGCAATTAAAACAATAACACCTGAGCGGGCGGCAAAATGGAATAAAACCTATGATGAGCTATTTGAAAAAGGAATTGAAAATGTAAGGAAGAAATATCCATGCAGTATTTCGAGGGAAAAAATAGGCGAATTTGAAGTCTTACTTGCACAGGGCGATCATTTTTTTGCACCGAATATTATATTTGATCTGGACAAACAACATCTCGTTGGCAATTGGGGAGCGATTATCGGGGTACCTCACCGGCATGCCGCAATTATATATCCAATTGAAACATTAGCGGTTGTTAACGCTGTTACTTCGATTGTCCCCATAGTTGATAATATGAGTAAACAGGGGCCTGGAACAGTCAACAATAATTTAATCTGGTATAAAGATGGAGTTTTTGAACAACTGAGGTATAAAATAGAGGGTAATAATATCGAGATCTATCCATCGGAAAAGTTTTTGGAAGTACTGAACAATATGGCTGAATGATAAGGTTATGCAGCTCACCCCAATAGATCACTTCTACCTCACCAAGGAGGAGCCCAACAAAAGCTGCCTTCTTGCCCTGCGCGATATTATCCTGGCACAAGATACTGATATCACCGCCGAGTGGAAATACAATATGCCTTTCTTTTATTACAAGGGTAAGATGTTTTGCTACCTGTGGATCCATAAAAAAACGCAACATCCATTTTTAGGCATGGTTGAGGGGAAACACCTGCATCATCCCAATTTAACATTTGAAGATCGTGCGCGGATCAAGATCATGGTTTTTAACCCTGAAGAAGATTTGCCTGTTGATACTATCCGGTTTATTTTGAATGAGGCTCTTGACCTGTATAAATCCGGTTTGATAAAATTGCCAAAGAAGAAGCGATAAATTTTTATGTAGAGACGCATAATTGCGTCTCCGATTATGCAAGACCGTAAACAGTTAATTACCTTGCATTCGGGAGACGCAGTTATGCATCTCTACGGTATTTATAGAAGATGACCATGACCATCGAAACCCTTCAATCCATTTGCCACAAGCTACCCGGCGTAGCCGAAGAAATTAAACTGGGCGAACACCTGTGCTTTAATGTTGGCGGTAAATCATTCCTGTTTACCTACCCTGACGGTGTGCCGCCTTCGGCATCGTTCAAAGTACCTGCCGAGGATTTTGAAGAGATCATCTCCAAAGAAGGGCTGGAACCACAGCCCTACATTGCCCGGTACAAATGGGTGCTGGCGCGTGATATCAGCAGTTTAAGTGAAAAGGAATGGGAGCATTACATCAGGCAATCGTACAGGCTTATTGCTGATAAGCTGCCCGGGAAGATAAAGAAGGAATTGGGTTTGTAAAACAATAAATAAACAGCTTGTCATTTCAGACAGGGCAGAGATGGACATGTGCGTTGGGGCGAAAGAGAAATCTTATACGCCGTGCAAATCCTGTAAGCATGGTGGTTTATCCTGGCGTATAAGATTTCTCACTCGTTCCTCGTTTCGAAATGACATTTTTTTGTTTTAGGTTTAACAAAAAGCCCCGGTTTTGCAACGCAAGACCGGGGCTGGAAATTCTAAAAGTACCCCCTTTAGGGGGCGGAGGGGGCTAAACCACCATATTCACAATCCGGCCTTTAACTACAATTACCTTTTTAGGTGTTTTGCCGTCGAGGTATTTTTGTACATCGGGGCTGGCTAAAACGGCAGCTTCTATTTCTTTCACATCAAGACTTAAGGAGATGCTCAGGTTCATTTTCATTTTACCGTTGATAGAGATCGGGTAAGCAAACTCATCCTCTACCAAATACTCGGCGTTAAATTTAGGGAATGGTGCATATGATAAAGTACCATCGGCATTGCCCAGTAACGACCATAGCTCCTCGCAAATATGCGGTGCGTATGATGAAAGGATGATCACCATATCCTGCAATATAGCGCGGTTATTACATTTCAGATCTGTTAACTCATTCACAGCGATCATAAAGCTGGAAACTGAAGTGTTAAACGAGAAACGTTCGATATCTTCCTCAACCTTTTTAATGATCTTGTGCAGCGATTTCAATTCGGCTTTTGACGGAGCGGCATCGCTTACACCAAATTCCCAGGCATCATTGTGGAATAACCTCCAGAATTTACGCAGAAATTTGAATACACCTTCGATACCATTGGTATTCCATGGCTTGCTCTGCTCCAGCGGGCCTAAGAACATTTCGTACATGCGCAGGGTATCGGCACCGAAACGGGTTGCTATATCATCAGGATTAACAACGTTGTAATACCTTTTCGACATTTTTTCAACCTCAACGCCACAAATGTATTTGCCGCCCTCGAGAATAAATTCGGCGTCGGCAAATTCAGGTCGCCATTGTTTAAACTTCGCAATGTTTAGTACTTCGTTTTCAACAATATTAACATCAACATGTATCGGCGTAGTTTTATATTCTTTGATCAATCCGTGCGATACATAGGTGTTGGTGCCACGGCCTTCCTCATCAATCAGCCTGTAAACAAAATTACTGCGGCCCTGGATCATACCCTGGTTAATCAGTTTTTTGAATGGCTCTTCTTCAACCACCAGGTCAAGATCTTTCAAAAACTTATTCCAGAAACGGCTGTACAACAAGTGACCGGTTGCATGTTCGCTGCCGCCAATGTAAAGGTCGACGTCTTTCCAATATTCAATAGCCTCACGCGATGCAAATTCTTTATCGTTTTTTGCATCCATATAGCGGTACCAGTACCAGCTTGAGCCAGCCCAGCCGGGCATGGTGCTCAACTCGTAAGCTAAATCGCCTTCATATTTCCAATCCTCGGCACGGCCCAACGGTGGTTCGCCGGTTTCGGTAGGGAGGTATTTATCAATCTCAGGTAGTAACAACGGCAGGTGGCTTTCGTCAATTAAATATGGCAAGCCATCTTTAAAGTAAACCGGCACCGGTTCGCCCCAGTAACGCTGACGGCCGAAAATGGCATCACGCATCCTGAAGTTTACTTTGGCTTTACCGGCGTTGATCTCTTCCAGTTTGGCAACCACTGTAGCTGTTGCTTCCTTGTACGCCAAACCGTTGATAAAGTCAGAATTGACGTAGGTGCCTTCTTTGGTTGGATCGGCCTCGGTTTCTATATTCTGAATATCGAGGATCTGCACTATCGGCAAATTAAAATGCTTTGCAAACAGGAAATCGCGCTGATCGCCCGATGGTACGGCCATAACCGCCCCGGTTCCGTAACCGGCCAATACATAGTCTGCAATCCAGATTGGGATTTGCTGACCGTTTAGTGGGTTAAGTACATAGCTGCCTGTAAATGCACCGGATACAGTTTTGGCATCTGCCATCCTGTCAAGCTCAGATTTCTTTTTGGTTTGAGCAATGTAAGCTTCAATATCGGCTTTTTGTTCCGGGGTGGTAAGTGAAGCCACCAGCTCATGCTCTGGTGCAATCACTAAAAAGGTAACACCGAAAATGGTATCAACACGTGTGGTAAAAACCTCAATAAATTCGGTATCCAAAGCGGCGTTATGACCTGATTTATCTATTGGGAATTTAACGCTCGCACCGGTACTTTTGCCTATCCAGTTCCTTTGCATTTCTTTCAAAGGCTCGGGCCAGTCAATAGCGTCAAGGCCTTGCAACAACCTTTCGGCATAGGCAGTGATGCGCATGCTCCACTGGGTCATTTTCTTTTGTTCAACGGGGTAACCACCGCGCTCGCTGAAGCCGTCTTTTACCTCGTCATTTGCCAATACGGTACCAAGGGCCGGGCACCAGTTTACGGTGCTTTCGCGCAGGTAGGTAAGGCGGTATTTTAACAGTTCGTCCTGCTGTTGCTGGTTGCTGAATGCTTTCCATTCATCGGCAGTAAAACTTAATATTTCATCATCGCAAACGGCATTGATACCGGCAGAGCCTTTGGTTTCAAAATGTGCAACCAGTTGATCAATTGACTGGGCCTTGTCGGCATCTTTATTATACCAGCTGTTAAACAATTGCATAAAGATCCACTGGGTCCATTTATAATAATCGGGCGAGCTGGTACGTACCTCGCGGCTCCAATCGAACGAAAAACCTATCTGATCAAGCTGGCGACGATATGTAGCAATATTATCTTCGGTAGTAATAGCAGGGTGCTGACCGGTTTGAATGGCGTATTGCTCGGCCGGTAAGCCAAAGCTATCGTAGCCCATAGGGTGCAACACGTTAAAGCCTTTTAAACGTTTGTAGCGTGCAAAAATATCTGAAGCGATATAGCCCAGCGGGTGCCCAACATGCAGACCTGCTCCGGATGGGTAAGGGAACATATCCAGCACATAATACTTGGGTTTACTGCTTTTATCTTCGGCTTTGAAGGTTTGGTTTTGTGCCCAAAACTGCTGCCATTTTTGCTCTATCTCTTTAAATTGGTAGTCCATTTGATTTTTTACGCGTATGAGGTTGCGAAATTAAGCATTTCCCTATTAGTTTAGTAGTTATTAGTGGATTAGTTAGGGAATTGTATACAAAATAACTCAGGTTTAAGTTGATTTCTTGAGAGCATAGCCGCAGACAACAGGGCAAAAGATTTTAAAAATCCCCTATGGAGACTATCTTGTGGACGCATCTTTAAAGAATTGTCATTTCGATAGAGTAGCAGCGGATTGAGTGTGGAGCGAAAGAGAAATCTTCTACGTCAGGCTCTACAACTATACCTGTAAAAGCAGGGCGTATAAGACTTTTCGCTATCGCTCAAGAGATAGTTTCTCCTAACCACGCCCGCACATTCCCAAACAGGTTCGTCGGAAATGAAATTCGGTTTTATTTATGGATATTCATTGACAAGATGTGTAAACACACCCCTCTTTCAAGAGGGGAATTGCACTTGCCCCGCTTTTAGTTCCTTAAGTTGACAGCGTTGCTCCCAAGAAGGAAAATAGCATAATCTAAGTTTTCTCAACACCCGCCACTATAACAAAGTCAATAGGAGCTTTTAATCTTGGCTAACCTTTTGCATGCCTGGCCCGTACAAATGGACACGAATAACATTATAACCATCTACCGTTAAAAACTTCAAAACTTCTTTAATTATTTGATAACAAGTTAAATTTGCGGGCGATTTAAAATCCTAAACATGAAACACAATTACAAAATTATAGCATTGCTGCTTACCGGCATTGCTGCCATTTACACCTCTTGCCATAAACTTGATATGGCACCTAATAAAAGTACGGTAAGTAAAAAAGATGCGAGCGTACAGATAGCACAAAGCCTTGTTGGTATTTTTAACCCCGAAAACGGAGGGTTTGATTTTAAGAATGGTTTAAGTATGCCAACCGATCTTTCGCTGAACAAAAAAGGTAAAATCAAAGTTCAATCAGTTGATCCTAAACCGGAGTGCGGCGCTAAAAAAGATACTACGATATCGTTAAATTTAGATCAAAGCGATACTTCCAAACTTGATATTTGGGCTAAGGTTAAATATGAGCTTACCTGTACCAATGGCATACCTTCGGGCGTTACGGCTAATGATAGCTTAAACATGACCATGGTAGGCGGCGATTTTTCAATGATTTTAAAGATGGGCGAAAACCTGACTTTAAGAAGCCTTAATCCAGGTGTTGAACATGCTAAATATTCATTTGATGGCCCTGTAAACTATTATGCTAAAGTTGGTTACACTAAACCTACCGCAGACCAGCCAAACGTTGAGGGTACTTTTAATTATAATTTTAAATCAATTGTAGTTGACCCAACAAAGGATCCGGATTTTATTTTAAGCGGAGGAGCTACTTTTTCGAGTAAAGGAAGTATCGGAAAAAACACCTGGAATTATAAAGGAACAATTATGTTTTTAGGTGGTCACAAAGCTAAGATCACTATTGATGGTACTGCTTATACTGCCGATTTGATGACCGGCGAGGTAAATTAGTCCGGATTTTTTTAAAAAAAGCCCTGCTCCATAACCCGGACGCAGGGCTTTTTACGTTTTGAATTTTTAATAATCAACGTCTTTTGCCGGGGAATATTTTCTACAAACATTTCTCGAAATGGGGAAAGTCTGCTGTGGAAATATCTTGTTTTGTATTCCTATCAGGAATATAAATTGATGAATGTGTTTATTTGAAATAAAAAAATCTATCAAAATCACAGATCAGGTTTTTTTTGGCGAATTATTTCACCAATGGTATGCTTGTTGCCAAGTATCATAAAAAGAGATCTAAACTTTAATCTGATAACCACGTTTATGAAACTAAATCTACGCAGTATATTACCTTTATTAGCAGGTGTAGCTGTTCTTTACTCGGCCTGTACAAAAACAGGGGTCAATTCAAAATCCGATTCATCAACTACAAAAGTAAGCGATAATGTAGCAAGCTCTGCAATTGCAGATAACCTTGCAAAATCATTAGCGGGTTCATTTGGCGGCGCCAGCGTTAACGACGGTGTTACCCCATCAACTAATGCTACATCATCAAAGCTTAAAGTACAAAGCACTTACAGCTGCGGCTTTTATGTTGATACCAGCCTCAATGTTGTATTTAACCAGGGCGATACCCTGAAAGCAACCAAAACTGGCGGTACTAAATACTACTTTGTGTGCGATGGCAATAAAACTGTTGGTTATGATTCGGTTGATTCGTTAAACACTGTGGGCAGCGGTCCGGGTTATTCATTTGTTTACAACATTGTGCAGAAATATAAAGTTAGAGGCTTAAATACCAATAACTCAAATTTCTCGCTTGATGGCCCAATGAAAGCTTATATCGATAACGAGTACACTAAATACAAAACATTTAGCAGGGTACATAATACTTACACGTTTACTAACCTGTACGTACACGGTGATGATAATTTTGATATCACCAGTGGTACAGCTACTTTCCGTTCGGAAGGAAAAACAAACGGCGGTGGCTGGGATTACAGCGGCACTATTGTTTTCCTGGGCAACCACAAAGCTAAGCTGACTTTCCTTAACAAGATATTCTTAATTGACCTGATAACCGGCACTGCAACACCAGCTTAATCACAATCTTTCAATCAATTAATTATGCCCTGTGCCGGTTTCCGGTACGGGGCTTTTTTGTGCGTCCATAATAACTTACTATATTGTGGACAAAAGCTTTGTTCTTTTTAGAGCATAGTCATCAATTTAAACATGAAATAGGTCCCCTCTTGAGAGGGGGCGCGCAGGAAAGGAGCGATAGCAGGGGTGTGTTTATGCGATTAACTTAGCAAAGCAGAAACACACCCCTCCACCCCTCTCAAGAGGGGAATCGCACTGTCCCACGCTTTTCATGGTTTTTAAATTAGACGGCGATGGTCTGATTAAGGGCATCTATCAAAACCATGAAACGCCTCTTATCAAACCTAACTTTCCAGGTACTTATTGCTATTGCCCTTGGGGTAGTGGCAGGCTTATACGTTAAAGGATTTGCCCCCACTGCCGAGCTCATTAGCAAAACATTCATCAGCCTCATCACCATGCTGATTGCGCCTATCATTTTTTTAACTATTGTGCTGGGCATTGCAGGCATGAGCGATATGAAAAAGGTAGGTAGGGTAGGTGGCAAGGCGTTGCTCTATTTTGAGATCGTGACCACATTCGCACTCATCATTGGGGTTACTGTTGCTAATATCATTAAGCCCGGTGCCGGCTTTGAAAACCATGCTGCTAAAATGGATACCAGCAAGCTGGCCGTTTATGAAAAAGCCGCGGCCGAGATGCATTGGGGTGATTTTATTGCCCATATTGTTCCCTCAAATATGTTTAAAGCTTTTGCTGAAGGCGATATTTTACAGATCCTGTTTTTTGCGATATTGTTTGGTTTCGGCCTAAGCCGGATGGGTAAAAGCGGCGAAGCGGTTATTGTGCTGTTTGATAAGCTTTCGAAAGTGTTTTTTAACATCATGAAAATAGTGATGAAGGTTGCGCCAATAGGGGCTTTTGCGGGGATGGCTTTTACGGTGAGTAAATACGGCATCCAAACATTGAAGCCGCTGGCCCTGCTGATGGGCTCGGTTTACCTGACCATGTTCCTGTTCATTTTTGTGATATTGAATATCATTTGCAGGCTGTTCAAATTCAGTCTTTGGGAATACCTGAAATACATCAGGCAGGAGATATTGATTGTGTTGGGTACGTCCTCGTCCGAATCAGCATTGCCAGCTATGATGGAGAAGATGGAAAAGTTTGGCTGCTCCAAATCAGTAGTGGGTTTGGTGATCCCTACAGGGTATTCTTTTAATCTGGATGGCACTACCATTTACCTTTCTATGTGCGTGATATTTTTAGCCCAGGTGTTTAATATCCCGCTTTCATTAGGGCAGGAGTTAACTATCATTGGCATACTGATGATTACCTCCAAAGGTGCAGCAGGCGTAACCGGCAGCGGGTTTATTGTGCTTACCAGTACGCTTACAGCCATTAAAATTATCCCGGTAGAAGGTTTGGCGATATTAATAGGTGTGGATAGGTTTATGTCGGAAGCGCGGGCTATAACCAATGTAATAGGCAATGGCGTGGCTACTATTGTGATTGCTAAGAGTGAGAGGGAGTTTAGGCCACAGGAGTGATTTCGGATTTGGGATTTTCGATTTCGGATTTTTTTATTGGGATTACACTGATTGATTTTTGATTTCGCCGATTTTGTCTGAACCTGAATTTATAGGATTTGCTGGATTATGGGATTCTTATCGATCGGAACAGAAAATCCCGTAAATCCAAAGAATCCTCCCAAATCCCGGTTCAGGCAGAAAGCATTAGGGATGGTAGCGGATACCGGCCAATGTCATTAAGTTAAGGAACTATATAGCTCTTTTGTAATTGGTTAAGGTTTTGTATTTGCCAGACCTTCGTTTGAGCTTTTTCACTCTTGGCAGTTTTCTGTTTGGCCTTACTGGTTCAATATATTGAGCAAAGAGGTTTTGTAATTGGATTAATATTTTTTCGGGATCTTTAAAAAGTAAAAGGCCTATGACCCTGTTCTTCATAATGCCAATAGCGGTGTTTTTATTTATTTGATAATCGTATTTGCGCTTAGAAACTTCATGATGGATTTTCTCCTGGGCTGGTTTGCTAATGATTTCCTGTAAGTTGGATAAGAAAACTGTTGCATG
>NZ_FOCL01000014.1 GCF_900110105.1 Mucilaginibacter gossypiicola
AACCTGGCCAGCTTTATTCATAAACAAGCTATTAAAATATTTGAATACAGCGATATTGACCTTCATGTAAATGCTTCAGTTAGCGAAACCGGGGTTGCCGTTAGCGGCGAAAAAAGACGGCAGATATACCTTCTTGTTAAGGAGGGCTTAAACAATATTGTCAAACATTCGGAGGCGCAAAACGCATTTCTGGAAATCAGTCTTTACAAAAAACGACTGCATATCAGTATTCGTGATGACGGCCGGGGCTTTGACCCCGATCTGCGTAAATACGAAACCATGGGGATCCGTAATATTTATGAGCGTGCAAAAATATTGAACGCTGATCTGAAAATTGAGACAGCACCTGGTAAAGGCACATCCATTAATCTTAAATTAAACCTTTAGGACTACCCCATAATAGGTATAAGTAAAGCCGGGATAATTTAAGATATTAGCATTTTATATTTACCGCAAGCATGCTTCAGATAATTTTGTTAGAAGATAATTTATATTACCGGCGAGGGTTGGAACAGATTATTCATGACATGAGTGGAGTAAGCCTAATGGGGTCATACGCTAACGCCGAATCCGTATTAAAAAAAATAAACCAGTTAAAACCGGATATCTTTATAGTTGATATTAACCTTGAAGGCATATCGGGTATTGAATTTATACGGCAGGCTAAACCCTTGCTTCCTGATACCGAATTTTTGGTGTGTACTATAAATGATGACAATACCAATATTTTTGAGTCGCTAAAAAGCGGAGCAACAGGTTATATGCTCAAAGAATCATCGGCCGATGAGATCAAAAATGCTATTACTGAAATTGCTGCAGGAGGTTCGCCCATGAGCGCTTATATCTCACGCAGGGTTATAGCATCCTTTAATAGTGCTGCTACAGCAAAACCAACCTCGGTTGCTGCCGAAAACCTGACGGAGCGTGAGGTTGAGGTACTTAACCATCTGGCGCGCGGCTTGCAATACAAAGAAATTGCAGATCGACTTGAAATTTCAACAGGTACCGTCAAAAAACACATTCGTAATACCTATGTCAAGTTACAGGTTCAAAATAAAGTAGAAGCTATTAATAAATTTCGCGCAATTTGATATACCACTTTTTCAGTATTGCAGGGTTTGGGGGTTAACCTTAATTTAGCGTCATAAAGAATTGAGGGGTGGATATTTAAATTAGCTACCTGTTAGTGATTTAAAACCTAAACCTTATCATAAATCTAAATTTGTTAACCGGCACGGTTGTGGCGGTTTTTTTTTGCGTAAGATTTTGCATGAAATGAAGATGTGCTAAGTGCAGATTTATTTTTCGGTATAATGCACGTCATTTAGCCTGATTCTATCTTAAATTTCTTCGATAATCGCAGTACAAATGCTTTGGTAGTATCTTCCAGCATAAAAGTTAAAGTTTATTATGCTTTTATGATAAGATTTGAACGAACCATTTACCAAGTCAGCTCCGTAAGACATATGTTAGAGAGTGAAATGTAATTAAACGACGAAGTGTGAAAATATTAGTTCAGGAATCTCTTAGCAACAAAGAGATTGAAGCCGCTTTTCGCTTATGGAATAATGAATATCCTGAAAAATTAAAGTTTGATGCAATCGAAGATTTTAATGGCTATCTCAACAATCTCGATGCAAAAATGCACTTTTTGCTAATTAACGAACAGGAGGGTATTGTTGGTTGGTCAGCAACTTTCTTTCGTGATAATGCGAGATGGTTTGCGATCATATTAGATAGTAATATTCATGGAATGGGTTATGGAACAAGTATGCTTGATGAAATAAAGAAGCGCGAAAACCAGCTTACCGGTTGGGTAATTGATAAAGATGATGTTCTGCGCGCTGATGGGTTCAGGTATAAATCGCCCCTGCAATTCTATATAAAAAATGGCTTTAACGTCCTTCCCGAATGTAGAATGGAGTCGGAAAAAATATCCGCTGTGAAAATTACCTGGCAACTCGCTGGTGAATTTGAACTCATTTAATCACAGCATTCCTGCGAAGTATTAATAGCCGCTAACTTGCAGGCTATTTAATGTACTCATGGTAGATATATTTAACGAACAATAACGGAGGTGATACCGTCCGGCCGCCCTATTGCTATTCTTTTGATTTCTTTGCGCGTATTCAGGTCAATCACATAAACGTAATTGTTGGGTGTACAGGAAACGAACATCCGGTTCATCGCTTTATCCATGTAAATCCCGGCGCCCTGGCCCATGTTTTCTTTTTGTTCTAACTGCTGCGTTATCCTGTTATAATATAGAAGGTCGCCGGTTTTAACGCTGACCACGCAAACCGTTTTACCATCGGGCGTAATGCCAATGCGGTGCAAACCTGGCACATGGGTATCAATGGTTGCTTTTACCTTCTTGTTTACCAGGTCAACAATGACGATGTGACCATCCGGCCGGGCTGTCCAAAGGTCCTTGCCGTCGGCGGTTATATCAAAACCTTCGGCACCAACACCCACATTAACCAAAGTTTGCCGCCATTCTATACGTTTCTTAGCATTTGCCGGTAATACACCTGTTGGTGGCATATACGGCGGTATCAGCTTCCTTTCGAAAATACTGATTGTGCCCGACTCTACATTGGTGGTATAAAAAGTATTGCCATCAGCGGTCATACGCATCAGATGGGTAAAATCCTGACCGGTTCCCAATACCCGTACCGGCTTATCCTGTTTCACATCGTAAGCTACAACAGCCTTAGATCCCTGCGCTGTGTACCAAAGCGTATCATTATGATAAGCCATACCGTGCGGTACATAAAAAGGTTGCGTATCAATATCCTTAACCGGTTGCATTTTTTTTAAATCGATGACATTGATAACATGCCCCGTGCCGGCAATCACTGCGTTAGATACGTAGGCGATGCTATTGTCTGTAGATAATTCTATCTCGTGTGGGTCTTCACCTACGGGTATCTTGTTAACAGGTTCGAGTGTTTTGTAGTCAAGTACCCACATTTTGTGTTCGCCTTTAGATAACAGCAATACATACTGTTTGTCTTGTGCAATGGCGAAAAGGCCGGTAAAAACAAGCAGTAACGTAAGTAGTAGTTTCATTTTGATCTATTTATTATAAGTGCCTGATGAAATATGCCAGGTAATTATTCGAGTAAACTTCAAATACTATCCCGAAAGGATGTTTCATATAACACTTGCGGTAACATTTATCGTCGGGGGTAATATAGAACATACGGGTATGCTTTGTTTACCGCTATGTGCAACAATTTTGTTAACCACGCTCTTCTCGCCTGTCTATCAGTGTTTAAATTTCACCTCTATATATCACCCGGATATGTTAGATAAAACCAAAGTTTAATTTTTTTTATGGATTTGGTATTTAAATAATAGTTAAGTAACGCTTTTAAACTTTAAAGTTGATTTTGTTATAACTATCTGGTATTTAATTGATTGTATTTTGTTTAATGAGCGTGGGGCAAATCTTGGCTTCTTATTATTGGTTGGAGTTTTTAAATAATAGAGAAATAATCCTAAAACAGTAAAAGAAAATCCCGATAGCGTAAATGATTTCTCAAATCTAAAAACGACTTTTGTTGTGTTTATTTAGACTTATTAAAAATAAGCGTATATTTAATTGTTACATGTTCAAACTTTACCTAATGCTTTATCTCAGCTGTTTTTGTTTGATAGCCGCCGCTCAATCCCCTTATAAAATAAGCGGGCAGGTGCTGAACGAGCAGGGAGAACCGGTAAACGCATCAAGCATCCTGATCAAAGAAAATTTAAGAGGTACTCAAACCGATACCATGGGCCGTTTTGTGATAGATAAATTAAAACCTCGCGAATACACGCTTATCATTTCGGCCCTTGGCTATGAAAAGCATTTTCAGTGTGTTGATATTAGACGGCAGTCTGTTAGCAATATCCGCATTCACTTAAAAATATCCGCTCAAAATCTCAAAGAAGTAAATGTACTTGGGAAACAGGAAAGTCATGATAACCTGATTGATCTTACCCGTACGCCCATGCCGTCAACAGTAATAACGCGCAAGCAGATAGAGATGATGGGCAGCCGCCGGCTGGATGAAGTATTAAAGGAGCAAACCGGACTGGCCATAGTAAATGACATAGGATCGGGTGCCAGGACGGTTGGTTTGCAATTACAGGGTTTTGATAGTGGTTATACCATGATCATGATTGACGGCCAGCCCATGACGGGCCGTAATTCGGGTAATTTCGACTTATCACGTATTACGGTTGCTAATATCGAGCGTATAGAGATTATTAAGGGTGCATCATCATGCCTGTTTGGGAGTGAGGCCTTAGCCGGGGTAGTTAACATTGTTACCCGTCAAAACATATCGCAAAGCCAGGGATTGGCCAGTTTGCGCTACGGCAGTTTTAATACGCTGGATGCCACACTTGAGGGCGAAACCCCTTTTGCAAAAGGCAAAGGTTCGGGTTATATATCAGGTAATTATTATCGTACCGATGGTTTTAACGCCAACCCTTACCTGAGCGAGGGTAAAACAGCCCCGCCTTATGATAGCTATACGATACAAGGCCGCGGAAGGTACACTTTAAGTACCATGAATGCGCTTAACATAACCGGGCGCTATGCTGTACGTAATTCAGTAAATCAAACTGCTTATAGTACAGTGCCAAGCCGGGATATGCTGGTAGAAAAAGATTTGAACGCCTCGGCTATTTTAAATACCAATTTTAATAACGGGCTGCGGTTAAAAACGCAATACTACCTTACCCGTTACGCTACCGATCAAAATATTACCAACCTGGCCAATAGCCAGGTGATACCTACCAACAACTTTGTGCAGTACCTGCACCGGGGAGAGCTACAGGCCTCGCAAACTTACTGGGGCAGCATGGTGCTTACAGGTGGCACCGGTATCCAGTACGAAACAATGAACAACAACTTGTACAGCGGGATTAAAAGCCAGTCGACAGCGTTTGTATATGCACAGGCTGATTGGAAACTCAGTGATGAATTGGGTTTGACAGGTGGCGTGAGGGGCGAGCACCATAGCCGCTACGGCAGCAGTTTGAACCCAAGCTTCGGCGTAAAATATCAACCTGTAAAACCGCTTACCTTAAAGGCGGCCATAGCAACCGGCTTTAAAACGCCCGATTTCAGGCAGTTGTACCTCAATTTTACAAACCTTGCCGGTGGGGGTTATACTGTGTTAGGTACCGATGTTTTCACAGCCGAGTTACAGAAGCTACAAGATGCCGGACAAATAGCTACCGTGTTTGCCAACGCCGCTAAAGTGAGCACACTTAAGCCCGAACGTTCGGTGGCTTACAGTGCAGGTTTTACTTTGCAGATAACGTCCGCTATAAAGGCCGATGTTAACGGCTTCTATAATGATGTGCGCAATTTTATTAATACAGATCAGGTGGCATCGAAGAAAGGTGGTCAGCAGATCTTCTCTTATTTCAATATAGACAGGGCCTTCCTTACCGGTGCGGATGTTGGCCTGAACTTTCGTGTTACTAAAGGATTTAACATTTCGGCAGGGTATCAATTACTATATGCTAAGGACAGGGGGGTAATTGATTCGATTAAAGCAGGCAAAGGAAATTATGCACAGGTTTATGATCCCAATACCGGTCAAACCCGCCGCTCTAAAGTTTCCGATTATTTCGGGCTTAATAACCGTTCACGTCATATGGCTAATATCAAGTTCACTTACGAATATGAGCCTAAAGGTATTACCGGCACATTCAGGGTTAATTACCGGGGCAAATATGGCTTCCAGGAAGCTAACCTGGCTAACCAGTTTCTTGACCCTTATGATACTTATGTATCCAGCTTTTTCCTCTTCAACGCTTCGGTGCAAAAAAAGCTGATGAACAATCATTTTTCGATACAGCTAACCGCCGATAATATCTTGAACTACCGTGATCAGCTGATGCCAGCACAAAGCGGTCGCACCATTATGCTTGGCCTCAACTATCGATTTTTTAAACAACAATAATAAACTCCGATGAAATTACTATCGACCTATAAAAACCATTATCAACAGCTGTTCATTGCCCTGGCTGTGGTTGCTGTCTTTAGCTCCTGTACTAAAGACCAGGTTAAACCACAGCTTCAGGATGGCAGCAGTACCGTAGTTACCGATTTGCCCGGCGATGTAGGCAGTACCATAAACACAGGCTTTAAAACTTTCTACTTCAGTTTTGCTACCGATAGTAAGGTGGATAGCACGGCCAAAAAAAGCACCGCCTGGGATATCTCTTTTGCAAGGGAATATAACTCATACGTAGGGATCAATAACGGTAACAATGAGGGTAGCTACGGTTTTGGGGGGCCGGGTAAAGGAGCGATAGTGGCCGTGAGCCAAACGTACGATTCGGTTAAGGAAGCTCCATCAGATGCAGATTTTCAAAGTAAGGGTGTAACCTCGGTGGGTTGGGATCCGGGTAATGGATTAGGGTGGTATTTCTATGATCTGAAAACGCACATCGCTGTACCTGTTAAGGGGCGCACTTATGTGTTGCGTACAGCTGAGGGGAAATATGCCAAGTTGGAGCTGGTAAGCATGTATAAAGGCGCACCTGCGGTAGTTACTGACCTTAACTGGCCATCACCTTACTTCACCTTCCGCTATTATGTTCAACAGGACGGTAGCCGTAATCTATCAACCAAAAACTAAAAACAATTAATCATGAAAATCAAACATATACTTCAAAAACGCACTACCCGCTCTTTAGCAGTACTTGCGGTTGCAGCTATAACATTTAACTCGTGTTCAAAAAGTGAAGGAGTAAAACCGGATGTTACAACACCGGTAGTTACACCCACCAGGGACGCCGATAAAGTACCTTACTATAAGTTGCAAAGGGTAGAGAATCTGGCCGCCCAAACTGATGATCAAAATCCCACCGAACCTAAAACAGAGATACTGTTCAGTTTAGATTATAAAAAGGAACAGCCCAACACTTATGCCAAAACCACGCTTTGGGATATTTCATTGAGCGGGCTTTACAATAGTTTTTTAGGACCGAATAGCAATACTGATGCCGGAAATTCCGGCTATCAGGGGCCGGGTAAGGGTGGTATTACCATTGTTCAGCAGGCTTTTGATGATGTGACCGCCATACCTGCCGCAGCCGATTTCAAAACAACCAAAGGTTTGATCGGTACAGACGACAAAGGCAGTTTCGGTACGGGAACCGGCTGGTACCTTTACGATTTTGGAGGAACTGAAGTTGGCGATGGTAGCGCCACTAAAGTACACGTAGCCTACGCCCTGGGCAATGCGCTTAAGCTGGCCGATGGTAGTACGCTACCTGCACGGACCGTCATTGTAAAAACAGCATCGGGCGATTATGCCAAGATCAAAATGATCAGCTGTTATAAAGACATTTTTACACCCGACCAAATGTTAACCAACTCGCCGCATATGTATTTCACCTTCGAATACATGATAGTACCGGCAGGCAGTACCAAATTCGAGATCAAGTAATACAGTCCTACACCCCATTATATGAAAACAAAATACCTGGCTTTTTTAATCGCTTTATTTATTGCAGGTTTCACTGCCTGTAAAAAAACTATCAATTACGATCCGCTGGCCCAAAACAGGATAACCGAATACAAGGTGGTAAATGTTCAGGATACCGTAATCTATGGTTCGATAGATAATATTCAAAATACCATTACCGTGTACGTGCCTTATTATTATGGCATGACGGTGATTCAGCCGAGCATTAAAGTTGATGCCGGTGCCATGCTAAGCACGCAGGCATTACCGGTTGAGGTAACCGATGCCTCACAAAGCTATACAGTTAAAGGTGCCGATGGCAGCACCAGAACTTACAAACTGATCATCGCGCAGCAAAACCCTCCTGCTTTAAGTTTAGAATGGTCGGATGCCAACCCGGTTGCGGTTCCGGGTGGCCAACTCACTGTAATAACCGGAAATTTTCAGAGTACTAATAAAACAACCTTGAAAATAACACTTCAAAGCGTTACATCTAATCAAATTATAACTCCTGATCCCAGTACTGCATTTATTCTTACCTGGATTGAAGGAAAAGGAACCTACATCTCAAGTGCAAATACACCAACCTCATTAGATAGTGGTTTGTATAAGGTTAATGTAAGCTTTTTAGGAAACAACGTAACCATGGATAAACCGGTGCATGTGTATTATCCCACACCGTCCATCGCCCCAACATGGAACACCCAAACTGTGGCCGCAGGCGATACGCTGGCTTTTATACCCAACGGAACAGGTTTGTTTTATGACCTGAAAACCGTTACCGCTAAAATACAAGGTCAAAATTATAACATCCCAATTAAAAGCACCAGCCGTTTAGGAGCAGTTATCACCTTCCCTGATGGATTGCCGGTAGGCAATTGGGGCAGTGTACCCTTCGTATTTCAGTTTGGCAATTTTAACCCGGTAACTACTACTGTGCCTTTAATAGTGAAAGCTAAAGGTGGTTGATAAAAGCATTATGCGCCTTGCGTACGAAGGCAAGTAATAATAACCTATGTATAAACAAAACCTTATGCCTATGAAGAAATAAAATTGTAAACACCAATACCAACCGGCAGCTCCTTGTGGGGTGTTAAAGGAATTGCAATACAATTTATCAAAGGCAACCCGTACATGTTTGCTAAGGGACAAATCAAAACGCGCATGTACAGGAGGCCCGATTAATGCCCAATAATAAATCAAATTTTTAAATACATCAAATACTTAAAATGAAAACAATTGTAAAAAACATATCAAAAACCGTTTTAGTTGTACTTGCCGCTTCTGTAGCTTTCACTTCATGTAAAAAAGATAGCAGCAGCAATGTAAACCCATTAAAAGCAAGTAACCAAACAGCAAGCGTATCGCCTACAAACACTTTGCTTTATGGCAACTGGGGCAACCCAACACCTGCTCCCGGAACATTTGGTACCAGGTATTTTAACCTGTCTACCGGTGCACAAGACTCAACCGGGACCATAGCTTATCATCTAACGTTTACATCTACCAATAACCTGCTTATTAAACCCCGTAGCGGTGCTACGCTTAAATATTTGAATACAACCAAAGCTTTTTCGGCACTTGACGCCAGCGATTTGGCCGCCGCTACAACGGTTACTGCCACCACCGGCATAGGTTTAAATACCGTTAGCGATTCGTTGAATACTACATTAAACGCTAACGGATGGTTAAATTATAATATTACCACCCACGTAGTTAGCTATACCCATAACGTGGTGTTTTTCCTTACACAAGGTACTACTACCTACGCTTTTAAAGCAACTGCTTCCAGTGCGCAAGGTACAGCAACATCAAACCGTGGCCTGTACTGGTTTGACCGCGGCGTACTTGTTCCGTAAGCATGCTAACGGTAGCACAGGTTGATAATTTTTAACCTGTGCCCGCTATTTTGATGGAGCAGCCTGCAGCGTTTGGCAGGGTGTTCCATCTGTTTTCATAATTCAATCAAAGCAATGAAAAAAAGAAACTTTTACTTATTTGTTCTTATGGGCATGGCAGTGCTTTTAAGCGTTTTAGCATCATGCAAAAAAGAATACCTAAAAACGCCTTTTAACCAGATAGAAACGTTTTCGGTAGCCGATTCGTTGGGTAACCAGTTAAAAGCATCTATAACTGGTGATAGTATAATTGTTTACTGGCCACCTTTTCAAACAGCGCCTTCAAAAGTAACGCCGCAAATAACAGTATCATCTGGCGCTACGGTAAGTCCGGCATCAGGCGCGCAGGTGACTTTTGCATCGGGCACAACCTATACCGTTACCGCGCAGGACGGCAGCCAAAAAACGTACAAGCTTATTCCTCTCATTAATCAGCCCGCGCCGGTGTTTGAGGTGCAAGAAACCGACGTTTTACAAATTGGATATTATTTGAAACTACGCGGGCAATATTTTATTACAGACACTAATCAAACAAAGCTTTACCTTACTAACAGCGCGAACAAAGATTTTCAGTTGAATTTAAAAAATGCTTCTTTTAATCCGTTTTATTTAAATGTACAATTACCGCAAAACAATAGTCTTGATACCGGCTATTATAAAGTTAAACTGGTAAGTGGTAAAAATACAGTTGTTAAGGGCCCGTATCATTTCGGCGTTCCGCAAATGCCCGTGTTAACTTCGCCCGATCTGGGTAAAAACGTGAAGCAGGGGCAAGTACTTACATTCACTATTCCAGGTCCATTTGCCAAATACTTTTATGGCACCTTTACCGGCGCACAAGCTTTGCTTTATATAGGCGATAATTTTGATTTAGCAACTGCCGACGTTACAAATTCTAATAACGGTACGTTAACAATGACAATTCCAACAGACGCACCGGTAGGTATCATTTACTATGTCGAGTTCCATGATAAGGATGGCAACTTTTTACATGATTGGGCGCCTTCAACATCGAATATCACTATAGTGCCATAACCCGGAATGATTTGCTGAGATGAATAGAGCGGGCGTATTTATGGGTATTTTACTGGCGACTTTAACTGTTGCCTGTAAAAAAGCGGAGGTTGGTTTGGATGCGCCGGTATCGCCGCTTACCGGCACGCGAACACAGTTTACACTCGATTCAATTTATTTGTACGCGAAACAGGTTTATTTATGGAGCAATTCCCTGCCTGCCTATAAAACATTTGATCCGCGGGCAAAGTATACTGCTTATGCATCGGCAGATGATGCTTTTAATACCGAGGTGTTCGATATTTCACAAATAGCTATCAATCCGTCAACAACAAAACCCTATGAGCTGCCTGTAAACGCGGGCGTGGCTAAATATTCCTACCTTACCGGGTATAATGGTAGTAGTGGCGGGGGACAAGCAGCTGTCGTGGCACCATCTTTAGATGCCATATTGAAGGATACGATTATTGATGAAAATATCGCTTATGTAGCATTGGGATCTTTCCCCAAACTAAGCACTTGTAAAAAAATGCTGGATGCTGCTTTCGCCAATTTGGGCACCACCAATCCTACCCGGTTAGTAATTGATTTGCGGTACAACGGCGGCGGTTATGTAGAAACTGCCGAGTATATAGCCAATCTTATAGCACCAGGGTCATTAACCGGAAAAGTGATGTTCACGGAGCAGTACAATACATTGCTTAGTGCGGGTGATGCTTCCATCCTTAAAAATCAAACTTACTATGATGCAAGTGGCAATACCGTAATTTATAAAGGCCGCACCGCCACAATGGCCGATGTAGATTATACTGAAACCGGCAATACGCACATGTTTGCTAAAACAACCGGATTCGAAACTGTAAAGGATATTTATTTTATCACTTCGGGCAGTACGGCTTCGGCCAGTGAGTTGCTCATCAGTGTTATGAAGCCCTACTTTAATGTAAGACTTGTTGGCGGCACCACATACGGCAAGCCGGTAGGCTTTTTTTCTGTTAAGGTAGATGTGTACAGCGTTTACCTGTCCGGATTTTTGATTCGGAATGCAGCGGGCTGGTCTGATTATTTTGAGGGCATGCCGCCAGATGTTGAAGTAGCACAGCAGGAAGGGGCAGCTTTAGGAGATCCGACCGAGGCTTGTTTAAAAGCCACTCTTGGTCTGATCAATGGCTCGTGGCCAGGTTTGGTACAACAGCAGGCTGCTGACAAAACGGTGCAGACTAATACTGTATTCAAATCAAGCCCGGTGAATGTTACAGTACAAGCATCCGGAATGATAGAGAACAGATTTAAATTGAAAAGTAATTAATAACAAAGAGAGCAATCTCTTCATAAAAACAAACTATATATGTTAAGTACAACAATTAAAGAGGCTACCAAAGATGCCCACCTGCAATTAGAAAAGAAAGTAGTTCAGCACCTGAAAGCCATCCGCAGCAAGCAGGATTATGCCGATTTGCTGAGGCGCTTTTACGCCTATTTTAATCATTTGGAGAGCGCGATTGCTCCTTTTATCACTGTTGATGTTTTGCCCGATTATCCGCAGCGCAGGAACTCATCCTATATTAAAACCGATATCGTGGATTTACGAGGAAATATTGATAACCTACCCAACACAACTGTTCCTGTGATCAGCAATGTCCAACAGGCACTCGGCGCTTTATATGTAATGGAGGGTTCTATTATGGGAGGAAGCATTATTGTGCAAATGCTGGCTAAAGGGGGAATTACCGAAGGCGTATCATTTTTTTCGGGTTATGGACCATCAACCGGACAGATGTGGGCCACATTTATCGGTGTATTGAATGGCTATGCTGCTAATGACGAACAAGAGGCTATAGCCGTTAAAACCGCTAACGAAACATTTGAACATTTTGCCGCCGTATTTGCCGAAGCGGAACTACCGGTTAACGGATAATTTGCCGTTGCTGCATAAGGAAAACTAAACCTGTTTATTGACTTGTATTGTTATGAAAATAAAATCGAAAATTGAAGGATCTGATGAGTGGTTGTTTATTGAAGAATTACCTGACGCCTATGCGCCGGGATCACAGTTCTCCGAAAAACATATTTCGATAAAGCGCGATCCGGTGAAAAAGTTGTTTTACTACCAGCTTAGCTCGGGCGGTTTATTTTTACTTCATTCAAGTATGCAGTTTAACAAGTCGGCGCGCATCCTGTCGGAAGTGGAGGGAGAGACGATAGCTTCACAGTTTGTTTTTTACGAGTCGGGTAATACGCTTTTGAAACCGGCAAAAAAAAACAGCTACGGCAGTAACAGGCATAATATCCGCTACGTTCCCTCATCAAAGGGCAGATACGAGGTAATACCCGATATGCAGTACAGCTATTTTTTAATGGTACTTTCTAAAGAGTATTATTTCCATCTGATAGACAGGCACGCTATCATCCATTCCTCTTTTGTTTCGGCCATTGCGGAAGGCAAATATACCTCGCTTGCCGTACAAGATTTGGCTGTAACGCCCGAAATGAAAAGAGTGATCACCGATATCTGCGAATGTAAAAAAACAGGCGAGGTCAAAAAATACTACACCGAATCGAAAGTGCTTGAACTGTTGATGCTTCAACTGGAGCAAATGCAGAAAGACAGTAATGAGGATGATGCCCCGCAAATCAAGACCGAAGATATTGAAAAGCTTTATCATGCTAAAGAGTTGCTGGATAAGGTTTACGTTAACCCGCCAACCATCAAGAAGCTATCAAGGCTCATTAACCTTAACGAGTTTAAACTGAAACAAGGTTTTAAAGCTTATTACGGCACAACCATATACGGATACATTACCCGGCTAAGAATGGAGACCGCCAAAACCATGATCATTAACGATCATAAAAGTATTGGTGAGGTGGCCCATGCCATAGGTTTTAAACACCAGGCACACCTAACCAGTGCTTTTAAAAAGTATTACGGCATTTTGCCAAGCCAGGTCAAGTTAAGCACTTAATTGGTTCAGGCTCGCTACCATTGATCCAATTATTATGGATTGCAACGCCAGTACTTTAATTTAATCTCTAACGGAACATTTGAATGGATGTTAATTGCTGTTCCGTAAATTTTATTTATATTGTTCAGGAAATCAGAAGCATTTCGTTTTGCTGCGCATCCTGCTAATCCGGTTAATTATTGCGACAAAAAAGTAACTGTCATGTTAACAGTTGCCAATTATCGAAGTGCAGGCTAAAAATTGCGACAGATGATTTACCTGAAATATTAATTAAGCTAAAGTGCAAAATTTTAAAGAAGATAATCATCCGACCTTAGACCCCAAATTGATTATAATTGGGGGATTTACCGCATTGGGTGGCTTGCTCATCTATGCGGTAATAGCATGGTTGGTGTGGTTTATGCTTCATTAAACAATTAACAAGAACTGCAGTGTTTTTTATTATTGCTCATAGCTTATTGTCATTATAAGCATTTTCCAACTTCAAATACGCTTTCGGGAGTTAATTGAATCTGTATTCGGATTTGTGTGGTCAATAACATTAAATTATGTTGATCAAGGCTAACACAATCAGAGTGTTCAAAATGAGACAGATATTGTTCGGTTTCATTACAGATTAATATTGCTGGTGAAGTTTAAGTGATTGTAAATGAGTGTATTGATAGCAAGGCACGGCACTTGGTGCAAAGTAGTAACTTGAATCAATATACTTTCCATATCAGCGCGTATGACCTGGTTTTTGTGGGGGCGATATTTATCGGTCTTACTTTTTCCTGCTTACTGTGTTTTGTCAAAAGCGCCAATCAGGCAGCAAATCGCTTTCTTGGGCTTGCTCTGGTCACAATTATTTTATGGATGATCAAAGTTTTGGGTGCTGACATTCGGCTTGAAAGTTATTTTCCGTATTGGAATTGGTTGCCCTTGCAATTCTTACTGGCTCTTGGCCCCCTCATCTTTTTTTATGTCATGAAATTGACGCAACCTGCGTACAGACTAAAACTAAGTAATATACTGCATTTCAGTCCGCTGTTGTTTGAGCTTGGCGCGCAGATACTTGAAATTGAAGGCCCCGCCAAAATAGGTAAATTGACTCATTATGCGGCGGCGTACCATTACCTGAACTCCGTATTACAATTATTGATATTAGGTTCGGTAGGCATATATTTATTCCTGTCACTGAGACTAATAGAACACTATTATCAACAACTAAAGTTCAATCGCGGCGACCGCCACCGTTTTGAATTAACCTGGTTGCGTCGACTGCTTACCGGTTTTGGAACTTTTTGGACGTTGTGGATACCGTACACAGCACTAAATTATTTCTATTATCATCATCCATTAGACGGAGAAATCTACTACCCTTTATATCTTCTTTTTGTGATACTGTTCATTCGTATTACAGCTTTGGTATTTTTAAGACAGCTCCCCGCAATACCGGTTAATGCTTCTCGTATCTCGTTGCCTCCCACAACAGATGGATCCAGGCAAAAGGGGGCCTGGTTAAAAAGGACAATGAATACAGAGCGGTATTATCAGGATCCTGAACTTAATTTAAGTTCTCTTGCCGAAAAGCTTGGGTTGAACCCGCACGAATTATCCCGGATCATCAATACCGTGTATAAAAAGAGTTTTAATGATTTTGTTAACGAATATCGTGTCAGGGAGGTTATCCGGAAAATGCAGGATCCTGATTATGATCATTTAACCTTACAAGGTATAGCTTTTGAGTCAGGTTTTAATTCTAAAACCACCTTTCATCGCCTGTTTAAAGAAATGACAGGCAAAAGCCCCGCTGAATATAAAAGTCAACAGAAAAAAGAACTCCCATCTTATAAACTGGAACTTCGTACTCATTCCGAACCGGTAATTTCGAACCAGAACACCACGCCAAAGTGGTCTCGCCGGAAATTAAACCGCAACTATATGTTCAGGAATTATGTAAAGATGGCATGGCGCAATCTGCTGCACAACAAGGTTTACAGCGCGCTTAATATTACAGGCCTTGCTACCGGCATGGCCGTGGCCCTACTGATTGGTCTTTGGGTATTTAACCAGTATTCTTTCGATCGTTTCCTGCCAGATTACGGGCAGGCCTACGCCGTTAAGGTAAATTATACCAACCAGCATGATGGTACACATACTGTAGGCACAGTAGCTATCCCGCTTGCAGATGCCCTCAGGACATCCATCCCCGGTATAAAGTATGTGGCGGAAGCTGACATGGACGATTTTCAGACACGCAACCTGACGGTAGGGGATAAGAAACTGCTTATAGACGGCGGAACGGTGGCACCGGATTTCCTGAATATTTTCCGCTACCCATTGTTAAAAGGCGATGGCAGCAATGTGTTGAAGGATCCCTATTCCATTGTGCTTGATCAAGCTACATCCAATTCATTGTTTGGAAATACCGACCCAATAGGCAGAACCATCAGGATAGATAATAAGCATGATGTGAAAGTTACCGGTTTAATGAAGAATTTTCCCGCTAATTCATCCTTCCAATTTCATTTTTTAATACCGTATAGCTATGCAGAGCAAACTGAAGATTGGGTAAAGAATGCCCGTACCCAATGGGACAATTCATCGTTTGAGATATTTGTTGGATTGCAACCTGGAGTTACGGCAGCACAGGTTACGGCCAAGATCAAAAACCTGATCTATGAAAACAATCCCAATGTAAGGGCATTTAAACCGGAGGTTTTCCTGCACCCTTTAAAGGACTGGCACTTATATGCTGATTTTAAAAATGGTAAAGTTGCAGGTGGTTTTATTGATTATGTGCGAATGTTTGGCATTATTGGATTATTGGTTTTACTGATAGCCTGCATCAATTTCGTGAATCTCTCTACCGCCCGCTCCGAAAAACGCGCACGCGAAGTAGGCGTTCGCAAGGCAATAGGCTCCAATCGCAAGGATCTGATCTTTCAGTTTTTGACCGAATCAGTTTTGATGACATTCGCCGCTTTTCTGCTGGCTGTTATTTTCGTTCAGTTAGCCCTACCGCAATTTAATAAGCTAACTGGTAGTTTAATACAAATACCCTATGGTAATCCGGTTTTCTGGTGTATCATGATAGGGTATGTATGTGCAACCGGCTTGCTGGCCGGCTGCAGGCCCGCTTTTTACTTGTCGTCATTCAACCCGGTAAAAGTGTTAAAAGGGGCATTGCAGATTGGCAAAGCGGCCACTACTCCCCGGAAAATCCTGGTTGTATTGCAATTCAGTTGCTCAGTGGCATTTATCATCAGCACGGTTATTATTTACAAGCAGATCAGGTATGCCAAAGACCGCCCTATAGGTTATAGTGCCGATAGGTTGGTTTCAACATTTATAACTAAAGATCTGGCCGACCATTATGAATCATTTAAGAATGATCTTGTCGCCTCAGGAATGGTAGAGAGCGTCACCAAGGCATCCAGCATGGTTACCAATATAAGCTGGCACACTAACATTGCAAGCTGGCCCGGGCAAATGGCAGGTGAACAGGCCATAAATGTAGGGGCAATTATTACCGACGATAATTATTTTACAACGGTTGGCATGAAACTGCTGAGCGGCGAAAATTTTTCAAGTGATTATAATACCGACACCAATAATATCATCGTGAACGAGACGGCAGTCAGGCGAATGGGACTAAAAGCCCCCATCAATCAATTGATTAGCTTCAATGGTATTAAAGGCCGATCGAAAATCATCGGAGTTGTAAAAGATGCCCTGATGGAGTCTCCGTTTACGGCAGTGGAGCCTTTGATCTTTACCCATGGCGAGTTCGGCACACAGATAATTTATCGTTTGACGCCAGGAATAAGTCAACATACTGCTATTGAAAAGATAGGGCATATATTTAATAAATATAATCCGGCTTATCCATTCACCTACTCATTTGTGAATGATGCCTATGATCGCAAATTTAATATGGAAACGCTGGTTGGCAAGCTTGCTGGTGTTTTTGCCGGACTGGCAATTTTTGTTTCATGCCTGGGTTTGTTTGGCTTGGCAGCTTATGTGGCCGAACAACGCACCAAGGAGATAGCTGTGCGCAAGGTGCTTGGCGCCTCTATCAGCCAAATATGGATGATGATTTCAGCAGATTTTATTCTGCTGGTGACCATCAGCTGTGTTATCGCTTCTCCTGTGGCTTGGTATTTCCTCCGCAACTGGCTGCAGAAATATGAATACAGGATTACGATAGGTCCAACTGTATTCTTGCTGTCAGCCGTAATAACCGTATTGATCACGCTGGTGACCATCAGTTTCCAGGCTATGAAGGCGGCTTTAACTAACCCTGTGAAAAGTTTAAGGAGTGAGTGATTCCGGCTCAGCCTGATAGGAAATATGTTTACAGTTAGGCTTCAATTGTTTCGACATCGTGTCGCTGGGCGGACAAGTGACACGATGTCTTAATTTGCTATTTTTTTACTTGTTGAGGTGTTAATTGAAAGGTAGTTAGGTAGATGTTTTTTCGATTTGCCATTTTGCTTAATTTATTTCAGGGTTAATTATGCTGACTGATCCTTAATTAATACGGCAGCCTCGCCGATGTAAAATGTTTCGCGCCCCTCCCAAAAACCGATTAGCGTCTTTCATATAATCGATTCATTTTAAGTACTCAGAGCAGAAAATTGATTGAACACATTCATGAAATGTCGATCCGGGATTTAACTACCTCCGGAATCGAAGAGTCCCTGCAACTTTTCTGCTCATCCGCCAGGTATTATATGAACAGGCGGCGTGATTTGAACATACCGGTTTTTCTCCGCCTAATTGATATTTACAATAGCTCGTAATTTCATACCCACCATAGTTAATGCGCTTTCCTTACTCTGCATGTAAATGCCTGAATCTGCCTGATGTGTTTTGATAGCAGTAATAATATGTTTGCCTTGACAATAGTCTCTGATTTATCCGGCATCAGTTGCAAATGCTGCCCCTGAATTTGGGATGATGTAAACCAATTATTATGACGGCGCTTTTCGTGAACCGGGATACTTTTCTCATTCTGCTAAACTGATAACGATTGCCCGGTGTGCATGCTACCGGGTATTAGTGATTAGTTGAACAAATCATAAAGACGAGCATCCAATGATTTAGCGTCATCTGGCAATAAACCAATTTGACAATTAACAATCAATTATGAAATTATCTTTACTTCAATGGAAGTATAGGCACAAAGCATTAAGTCTTTGTGCTATACCTGCAATTGTAAGCTGTATTTCCCTTAGTAGTACAGCAACCCTTGCAAATGCACATTCAGTTATTAAAAGCAGCACCTTTCACCTTGTTCCGGATAATGTTATCACAGGTACGGTAACCACAAAAGGGCAGCCAATGCCTGGTGTAACGGTGGCTGTTAAGGGGCAAAAAGGGGGAACAATCACCGATGCTAACGGACGTTTTACCATTAAAGCCGGTGATAACGCCATCCTGGTATTCAGCATGGTAGGCTTTGTGAAACAGGAAGTTCCTGTTGGTACAAAGACCAGTATCTCTGTTGAACTTGTTGAAGAATCAACCTCACTTAATGAAGTTGTGGTTGTTGGCTACGGCACCCAAACCCGCAAAGATCTGACATCATCCGTTTCCTCCATTAAAGGGGAGGACATTGCAAGGGTTCCGGTAACAAATCTTGATGCTGCCGTGCAGGGAAAAGTTGCCGGTGTGCAGGTAGTTCAAAACTCGGGTGCACCCGGCGATGAAACCTATATCCGCATCCGTGGTAACGGCTCTTTATTTGGTGAAAACAGGCCTTTGTACGTAATTGATGGTGTGCCGATGAATAATATTCCTGCGGGCGTATCTCCGCTTGGCGGCGATGGGCAGCGTATAACGGCTACCAATGATATTAACCCGAATGACGTAGAATCTATAGAGGTGTTAAAAGATGCTGCGGCTACTGCTATTTACGGTTCCCGTGCAGCAGCCGGTGTAATCCTGATAACTACTAAGAAAGGCAAGAGCGGACGGGCCCGCTTTAACTTTAATGCTTATACAGGTGTTGCAACTGTAACCAAAAGGCTCCCGCTGCTTAACGGAGATCAGTATGTGGACCTGATAACTGAAGAACGCGCCAATGCTAACCTGCCTGTTGACCCGGCAATTGTTAAAACGGGTACCAATACCAACTGGCAGGATGCAATTTTCAGAAACGCGCCTATTTCGGAGTACAATCTGTCAGTTTCGGGAGGGGATAAAAATATTACCCATTATTTATCATTCGGCTACCTGGATCAAACAGGCACAGTTGTAGGGCAGCAGCATTTCAAGCGCTTTAACGGCCGCGTAAACCTGGAATATAAAGCTACCGATAACCTGAAAATAGGCATCAGCGTTAACGGTATGCACTCCCTGAACAATCGTATCGACAACAGTTTCTCCGGGCAATCGGTACTTGCCAATGCATTGATATACAATCCCAATTATCCCATTTATAACGCCGATGGAAGTTACTATTATGACGTTAACCGCAGGGCTACCAACCCGGTAATGCTGGCCAATAACCTCCGTTTTGTATCTATTGTTGACCGCTACGTGGGGAATGTTTTTGGCGAATATGCCATCCTGCCCAATCTGAAGTTCCGCACAAGTTTCGGTATGGACAACCAGGGTATCCAGGACGATCGCTATCAATCCACAGAAATCAACAACAGGAGTGCGGCTACCGGTGCGGCCGATTTTTTTACGCAGATGCTTTGGCTGAACGAGAACACATTAACCTATACAGCTAATTTACCCAAGGGGCATTCACTTTCTGGAGTGATAGGTGAAAGTACACAGGTAACCAGTATCCGCCGTATCGGCGCGGCCGGAAACACCAGTGCTACAGATCTGATTGAAGCCATAACCGGTTTTACCAATCGCACCGAAGCAAGCGATTACCGCTCAAAATCTGGCTTGCTCTCTTACTTCGGCCGTGTTAATTATAATTACCAGGACAGGTATCTTGTACAGGTAGCAGCGCGTATTGACGGTTCTTCGCGCTTCGGTAACAACCAGAAGTATGGGTTTTTCCCGACAATATCCGGCGGCTGGCGTATCAGCAATGAATCGTTCATGAAGAACCAGCATTTTATTGATGACCTGAAACTGCGTGCAAGCATTGGTGTTTCGGGCAGCCAGGAAGGCTTAGGAAACGATTTTCCGTCATTGGCTACTTACGCAACCGCAGTTAATTACGGCACCGAACCAGGTATTGCAGCTTCAACGCTATCAAATAAAGATTTAAGTTGGGAAGCAACCACGCAAACCAACCTGGGGATTGACCTGTCTCTTTTCAATAGCCGTGTTAATATTACTGTTGATGCCTATCTGAAACAAACTAACCGTTTGATCTTTAAACTCGATCTGCCTTATACGTCAGGCTTCGCCCGGACAAATGGTGCTAACATCGGCAAACTGCAGAATAAAGGTATTGACATTAACGTGAGCACTGATAATATCAGGGGTAAATTTCGCTGGAGCACAAACTATAACATGTCCTTTAACCGGAACAAGATCACCGAACTTCCTCAGTTGGTTGTAGGCGATCCCAGCAGCTCGGATTTTACAGAAAGTTTGCCCGGCCTTTATGGCACAACACTGCCAACCAGTATCTACCGTGTGGGTGAAGCTGTCGGGTCGTTTTTTGGCTACAAAAGTTTAGGTGTAGATCCTGCTACCGGGAATATGATCTACCAGGATACCAACGGCGATGGAAAGATCAACGCTGCCGACAGGGTTATCATCGGGAATGCGCTGCCAAAATTCACAGGTGGCTTTACCAATACATTCAGCTATAAAGGGTTTGACCTTAGTGTTTTCCTTTATTTCTCCTATGGTAACCAGGTATATAACCAAACCCGGGCAATCCTTGAGCGCATGGCGGGCTACAACAACGGTAATACTACCGTTTTGGGCCGATGGACGCCTTCCAACACTAATACCAACGTGCCTAAAGCAATTTTTAATGACCCGGTTGTTACCAACAGCCTTACTAATGGTGAAATGTCTTCGCGCTGGGTAGAGAACGGCTCGTTCCTCAGGCTGAAAAACATTACGCTGAACTATAATCTCCCCTCATCATTTTTAAAAAGGATGCGGATCCAGTCGGCAAAAGTATTTCTGAGCGGCCAAAATCTTGCCTTGTGGACAAAGTATTCCGGTTATGACCCGGAAGCACAGAACCAATCGGTTAAAAATTCGCAGCTGGGTATCGATTATGCTGTGCAGCCGCAACCACGTACCATTAGCGCAGGCATCAATGTTAGTTTTTAATTCAACCATCATGAAAAAGTTTTTAATAACGCTCCTTATACCAGTATTACTGTTTAACTCATGTACCAAGGTACTTGACCAGGTTCCGCAGGATAAAATCACGGAAGAAAATTTTTATAAAACCCCGGCCGATGCGGAAGCTGCAGCTACAGGGATCTACGATGCTGTTCAGGCATTATCCACTCAATACCCGGTAGCCTTTGATGCAGCTTCGGATCTGGCCAATGCTTTACTGATCAATTACAGCCCTTTTTCGCAGCATGGTATCACTGTAGATAACGCCATAGTTGCTTCTTACTGGCAAAATAACTACACAGGCATTGGCAGGTGTAATGATGTACTGAAAAATGTACCGAAAATAGACGGCAGCTTATTCGCTGCCGGGCAAAAAGAAAGGATTTTGGCCGAGGCATATTTTACAAGGGCCTACTTTTATTTTAACCTGGTGAAGGCCTATGGCGGCGTGCCGCTGGTAACCATGCCTTACGATTCGTTTAACGCTGATTTCACCATCGCCCGTTCTACGTCTGATCAGGTATTCGCACAGATCGTGGCCGATCTGAAAAATGCTGAACCCAATCTTCCCTTAAGTTATGCTTCCAATATCGACACGAGGGGCAGGGCTACGCAGGGTGGAGCAAAAGCCTTACTGGCCAAAGTATACTTAAGCATGAAAGATTACAATAACGCTGCTGCTAAAGCATTGGAAGTAATGAACAATACTACCTATAGCCTTGTTTCTGGTGCTTCGGCATATTCGGCCATGTTTTCAGCTTCATCAAAAAACAGCAACGAATCTATTTTTGAAATCCAGTATGTAAGCTCATCGTCTGAAAGTAATGGTTTATTCAGTTTGTATGTACCTACGCCGGCCCCTTCAGGTATCCAGGGCGGTAGTTATCAGATAGTACCAACAGATAAGATCATCAATGCTTTTGAAGCAGGTGATATCAGAAAAAACGTTTCTGTGAGCAATAGCCCTGCCACGCCACCTGTACCGTATGTTGGGAAATATTTGAGGCTTACCAATGGTACCGATCCCAATATTATAGCCATCAGGCTTGCAGATATCATTCTTGTGCGTGCGGAAGCGCTTAACAACCTGGGGCAAACTGCCGAGGCAACGGAAGCACTTAACATGATCAGGAGGCGGGCATTTGGCCTGCCGGTAACAACAGCCTCTGTCCGTGATTTTCCCAGTGCAAACGATGTAGCTAACAGCTATAACCTTACACAGGCAATTGAAAATGAGCGAATGAAAGAGCTTTGCTTTGAAGGGCAACGTTTTTATGACCTTGTCAGAACAGGCCGTGCTGCGGCGGTACTTGGTATTTCGGCTAATCAAATGCTGTGGCCTATACCATTGCGCGAAGTTGGCCGTAACCCTAAACTACAACAAAATCCAGGCTATTAATTTCAATAATGATATCTATGAAAAAGAAAGTAATTTATGCGCTTCTGGCATGTTTTGCCGCAATGGGTACTAATTGTAAAAAGCAAATTGTAGCTGGCAATGGCCATTCAAAACCTGCTTTAACCACGGGTAATCAAAACTTACCTGCCTCCGTAAACGATTACACCGTAACGTGGTTCGGGAACAATTTTGCTGATGTCACTAATCACGTAGGTAATGCTGCCCGGTCAATGTGGGTTTCGCCCGATGGTATAGTTTATACAGCATCAGCCTGGGATGAAAAGAGCAGAAATATTGGCATCTACCAAAATGGTGTTACCATCGGTGCAATGGGGGGGACTAAAGATTCGCAGGGAAGCGCCATTGGTGGTGATTCGACATCTATCTATACAGCCCAGCAAGCCCCGAATGCCGGTTATATTGGTCGCTACGGTCGAACCACAAAAACGCGTAACCTGCTGTTTAAAGCAAGTAACGGAACTGGTGACGCCATTCGTGGGATTTTGGTAAACGGCAGCGAGATTTTTGTAAGTGATTTTGCCGGAAACCGGATTGGTGTATATAGTAACGCCGGGGTTTTACTAAGGGAGTGGACGGTTACCGAACCAGGACCGTTAGCAATGGATAGCCAATCCAACCTATGGGTTGCCCAGATGAGTACCGGCCAGGTAAAGAGCTACAGCACCGCAGGTGTTGCCGGTGCGGTAATTGATATGGGAGCCAATAGCAGGCCTTCTGCACTGTATTGTGATAAAGCAGCCGGGTTACTTTATATTGGCGATCAGGGGCCGGATCAAAACATCAAAATTTATTCAAACCTGTCGGCTACTCCGCAATTGCAATCCACCTTCGGCGTTACCGGTGGGTACCTGGAATCCACAACGGGTATCAGAGGGCAAACAGGGGATAAGCGGTTTACCAGGGTAGTAGGGATAGGAAAGGATAATACAGGAAAGCTGTATGTGCTCAATAACCCCTGGGGTGGCTCATGGGATTTAGGCCGCAACGGTGCTACTGATATTCATTGTTACAGCACATCCGGAACGTTGCTATGGGTATTGCAGGCGCTTAATTTTGAAGGTAATGCCGGGGCAGATTCCGGGACAGACGGCGCTGATTTTTACAGCGGGAACATTTTCTACACTTATAGTGGTACCGGCGGCGGAAGATTTAAAGGCAATACCATAGATCCGTTCCGGTACCCTACCGACCCTCGTATCAACCTTGCTGACCCATCAAGGGGATTGCATTTCGGGCATTTTGCCAATGTTAGCGGAAAAAGAATCCTGATAGCATGCGGTCAAAATCCTGATACTTTCTATAGCTTTTATTTTAACAGGAATACCGATGGTTATATCGGCATCCCGGGCGATTCTTTTACTAAGGTAAGGAACGGTTTTGCCTTAGATTCGTTGGGTGGGGTCTGGATCTCGCAGGATAAAACCAACGCTATTCAGTATTACGAACTTACCGGCTTTGCAGGCAGCGGAAAGCCGATCTGGGCTTCACCGGTAAGTACAGCTGTGCCCACAAGTATAGCACCTCTTAACAGGCTGGCCTATCTGCCCAATGGCGACAGGATGATACTGGCCGGCGGGAGCGCCGACTGGACGCTGATAGGCAACAGGATAGAAGTCTATAATGGATGGAAAGCTGGCAACCGTACTCCAAATACAGTTATAACCCTTACCAGGGGGCAGGCCAAATCATTAACTGCTTCGGGTAATTACGTATTTGTGGGCTATTATGCAGTACCTAATATCGATATTTTTGATCTTGCAACCGGTACCCTGGTACTAAGCATGACTACCAATAATGATGTGTACGTTGGCAACGATGTTGATTCGATGTACGGCATTAACGCCTACAGAAAATCAAACGGGCAATACCTGGTAACCAAAGATGATTACAATGCTAATAAGGTGGTACTTTATCAATGGACACCCGGCCAATAATAACCGCAACTTTAAATGAATACAATTATTTCGATACTATTAAAATGCCTGTTCCTGTTACTGTTAGGAAGTCCGCTTGTTGTAACTGCACAAATGACCTCTCCCGGGCAATGGGTAAATTACGACCAGGTTTTCAATCTCAAAACGGGTTTAAGGCAATATGACTACGATGTTGCGCTCATCCGTTCAAGTACCAATACCAATATACTTTGGCCCGGCGAACAGCCGGGCTATACCATTCAGGTTGTCAACAACTTGGATGGTCCTCTTGAGGTTAAAGGTAAACTGGAAATTATCAGGTACGGTACCAAAGGCAGGCCGAATGATGTGTGGCTGCCCGAAGTGGTAAAGTTTGCTACGGTGTCGTCGTCAGATCTACCCGTTTCCATTAAAACGAAAGGTTTTACCAATATCGAAGTAAAACCAAATATCCCGGCCACTTTTGGCGGATATGCCCTTGTTCTTGATTTGGGCCAATATGGTCGCCGCCTTGTTTGCAGTGTGGTAAGAACTTTTGCGGCCAATCCTAAAAGGCTGCAATATCCCAAGCAATCGCTGGATGATATGGATCCGGATTTTCTGCAGCGACTTGGCGTTCAGGCAATAAGGATGGGTGTTGATTATTTCCCAACAACTGATGCTGATTATCAGAGCAAATTATCTGCCTTGTACGAAAAACTAAAAAAATACCGCGACAGAAATATCACGGTTTTACTGATGTTTGGTGCAGGTACTGCAAAATTACCGCTTGATATGCCCCGAGCATTGTTAAACGATGAGGGCGTGATGCGAAAAACCAAACAAGATTGGGTTTGGGGGCCTTCTTCCGATCCTGATTTTGGGAAATTTGTGAACAGGTTCTGTGTGGATCAGGGCTGGCCGAAGGGCCCGGTTACTGCCGTTTCTTTATGGAATGAGCCATGGGAAGGAAGTTCAATTTCGGGCTGGCAGTCCGATATCCTGCGATACCGGGAAATTTATAAGGTAATGGCCGACGCCGTTTTAGAAGGCCGCAAAAAAGGTGCAGATGTATTGGTAGGAGGAGGGGATTCCAATTCGAATGCCTGGGACAAACTTTTTGCCGATGGCAAAATGACGTTCCTGCCCATCTTCGATTTTTGTTCCATTCATTACCAGGGTATGGAAACCCCAAGCATTTACCCGGAGTGGATCAACCGCAAATCGCCGAAAGGCAGGGTGAAGATCTGGGACACGGAAAGTTGGGTAGGCAACACGGATGACCGAATTGGGCTTACCGTAGCAACCAACAGATCTACCGGGTACGACCGTTCTATGGGGATCTATGCCGGATATCTTTCAACAGGGGGGAGGGGCTCAGAGCATTTTAAGCAAAAAGTCATGACAAATTCAGGTCATGTTATGATCGATAGGATCCCCGATGCCTGGTCACCTGCTGTTGGAGTAGGCGCGGTGCAGCATTTGATTGGAGAAAGGGATTTTAACAGGCTATTGTTTAAAAAAGGCTTGCCCTGGGTAATGCTGTTTGACGGTAATGACCATAACCCTGACGATGGCACAGCGGTTGTATGTGGTGATATTGGCGAGGCTTTTGGTGCCGAACGGCTGCTTTTCAGGAACGTTAGGGGTCTTAAGGAAATTGAGGATAAAGAACGGATCCGCAAGCAATTGAATGATAAATCGCTTAACACCGCTCAGAAAGACAGCCTGTCACATTTATTAAGAATAACTGAGCCACTTTCAGGCGGCTCAATGGTTATTCCTGCCGACAGCCACTTCAGGCTGTATGATTTTTACGGCAATCTCATTCCCCCCAATGCAGGGAATATTCAGGTTCCGCTTAATACGCAGGGGTATTACCTTAGATCTGATGGCTCTAAAGGCTCTTTCGACAGGCTTGTTAAGGCCATGGAACATGCCAGGATCTCGGGATATGAGCCAATAGAAATTGTTGCTAAAGATATGACGGCACGCATTGAGCAAACAGCCGTGCTTAATCTTCAGCTAACTAATATTCTTAACCGGCCGGTAAGCGGGCAACTGCAGGCTACACTCTCTGATTTTAAGTTGTCTTATAATAAAAACATAAATATCCGTCCTCACGAAACTATCACTGTGCCACTGCAAATAATCAAAGGTAAGGCTAACGTGGCCAATGTTTATCCTTTAAGTGTCCGCATCGAAACGCCGAAAGATGGTATTGCAGTATTGAATGAGGATATGCACGTCAACACCATTTCACGGATCCCGATAAAGGTAGATGGTAACCTGGACGAGTGGCAACAGGCTATACCGCAAACGGTAAGCAGCAAAGGGACAGCAAGCGTGAGCCTTACAGAAGCCGCCTGGTACCCGTTTAAAAACTTTGATAACAGGGCTGAAGGTTATGCCAACGGTTATTTTGCTTACGACGATAAGAATTTTTACTTCGCTGCTAAAGTTGCAGATAATACACCGCACCCGGGTACTTATCGTTTTGAAAACAGGCCCGACGATTCATTTTTTTATCCTGATACCGCTTATATCATGGATATGGATAAAACTCTGATGGCAAGGGAAGATAGCGTCACTGCAATAGGTAATGACAACGGTGCTTTACAAATGCCCTCTGGTAACGGAAGGATCATGCATTTCCTTTCGAGCAGCGATGTAGCTTACGCATTTGGTATCGATCTTGATCTGCCTGCACAAAAATATACCAGGGTATCTTTCTATATGCCCAATATTAGGGTGCCCAACGCTACAATTGAAGTGTTTGACGGGCAGACTGGCAATTTCCTGTTGCGAAGAAAAATAGATAACTTATGGCAGGGAGCTTTTGAAACATTGGATCTTACGGGTAAAGTAAGGGTTGTTTTTCGCACCTATAATTGGTGGACATCAGTGAAAGTTGCCGGGATCTTCTTCGATGATCCTGCCGATAAGGAGGTCCATGATAAAGCCGTTTTTGTTAAGGAGGACCTGGATACCAGGGGCAATTGGAAAGGGATTTACGGGAAAAATGGATATAATATCATTGGAGCCGCCGCAAAGATGCCTGAAGATGTTAAACTTAGTATCCCCGAGGTGAAAGTTAAACTTCCGCTTCCATGGCCTGATGGGGTACGGCATTATACCTATCGTAAAAATCCGGTAACGCCGGATAATTCAGGGCTTGGCTATTCGTATGACAATGTGATTCTGGCTTTTAATGTGTTGCCTGCAGGAACCGATGGTATGCTGGCAAATCCCCCGGGAACCATGCCTGGATATACCGGTTACAAGGATACTGATTATGAGTATGCCATGAACAGTGTAGCGCCGGAGTATGGCGGTGGCACAGAAATGTGGCGCTTGCTCACCCCGCAGCTTAACAGGAAGCACTTCTTTCCCCGCCAGCCAAAATCTGCAGGCGAAGGGCCGGTAAAGAACAGCCAGCTGGTTATTAAAAGGATTGGCAATACATTGATCACAGAGTGTGCCATCCCATGGTCGGAGATACCGGATGTTCATAGGGCGCTGGAAAGCGGAAAGAAGATAAAATTATCTTTCCGGGTAAACGACAATGCATCTCCTGCTGCCACGATGGAACTGGCTAAAGACCGGAGTGTTTCCAAAATAAATGCCAGGGCCTTTCACCCCGACTGGAAAACGCACTGGGCAAACGAAGTGGAGTTTGGTTTTGAAAAATAACCATTCAGGAATAGAAAAATGCGTAATATCGTTTGAACCATAAATGTCCAAAACTGTCCGCTGAAATCTTCAGCGGACAGTTTTATATAAAAATGAACCTATGAGATTTAAGAGATTAAATATATTTCTTTTCCTTGCTTTCATGATCCCGGGATATTGCTTAGCCCAGGCAACCGGTATTAAGTGGACTGATTTTCACGCACCGCTTCAACAGGTTTTGAATGGGATATCTGAAGGGAAAGGCAATTATCCTTATTTGAATTTTATTACCAATACCAATAATATCGTCATCCGCCTGGCTTATGAGCCAGCTCAACATATCAAACGAAAAGCTGTAGAAGGCACTTGCAAATTGTATGCTTTGGATGATGACGGAAAATGGACTGAATTTGATGGAACCAGATCAGAAAAAGATTCGGTTATATTATCGTTTCGGGATATTTCAACGGATAACCACCAACCCCGCAAAACTATCGAATACAGGCTGTTTTTGCCAGCAAACCAGGCACCGACGGATATTGCCATTGGTACAGATGCACAAAGCCAATTTGAGTTGCTACCACTTCAGCCCGAAAAACAAATTGTTATTTATAAGCAGGCAAAGGACAGTGAGGCGGGAGCAAGTTGGCCGGCCCGGCTGGAAAGAACCCTGGATCGTCCGCTTGTTGTTTTTGATGGGAAAACTGATCGAAAGGCATTCCTACGCGAAAGCAAAAAGCCCGGTACAAAAGCGGTATTCCTGGAGCTTTGTGCTTACAGGGATGCCGGTATGAAAAGTGAAATTATTAAGGATGCGCGGCAAATTCAGCAGGCGGGTATTCCTGTCTTTATCGTGCCTTGTGAGCATGCTCCATCTAAGCAAACACAGGCAGCATTGAAGGAAATAAGCAGGCAAACAGCAGGATTAAAAGACATCCATGTGTTAAGCCACCCGGCGGCAGATGATTGGACTGATTTCGATTCGCAAGTGCGCTTTGCACTGCAGGAACCGGAGGGCGGAATTTCAACCATGAGACCTTTAACCCAGCACCGTGACAGAAACTACGACTGGCGGCAACGGCATGCAGATGAACTGGCTTTGATCAGGCAAAAGGCGCCTAAAAATATCATATTTGCCAATTCCATTATTCACTACTGGGGCGGTCTGCCGCAATCATCCATCGCAAGGGGAAAAGATTCGTGGGACACTTATCTGCAGCCATTGGGTGTGCAGAATATGGGCTTTGGCTGGGACAGGATCGAAAACGTGCTTTGGAGAATCTATCATGACGAACTCGACGGTTTTAAAGCCGATCATATTTTATTGATGATAGGCACCAATAACCTGCAATCAAATACCGATGATGAAATTATTAAGGGGCTCAGGCAGCTTATTGCTGCTGTCAAAATAAGGCAGCCTCAAAGCGGGCTAATTATTTCAGGGATCATGCCACGCCGTAATATGGAAGCAAGGATCGCAGTTCTTAACGGCTCCATTGAAAAGCTTGCACAGGAGATGGGAATCAAGTACATCAATCCCGGAATTGTATTCCTGAATGAAGCTGGCAAAATTAAGGAGGAATTATTCGGAGACGGGCTTCATCCTAATGAAGCCGGCTATGGCCTGCTTGCCCCACTTATAGCGAAAGCATTTACTGAAAATTGAGTTTAATGTAAGCCAAAAACTTAAAGAGTAAAAAGAAAAATCGCGTTTAAAAACAGGAGGCACCTACGGAGCCATCTTAAGTTTTTTAGTTCTACAAACATGGTACTCCTATGGAGTTTAACAATCTTGAAAAAACAACTCCGTAGGAGTTACTTATTTATAGATAATGAAATGAAGGCTTTAAGGCTCCGGTGCCTCGTGTTCAACGTTAAAGGCATTTCTTATTTTTATATCTTTTGACATGGTTTAAGCTCGCCCCATTAGTGGTTAAACTCATCGCCATATATCAAATGATGTTGCTGATCATATACCCTGATAAAATCAAGCTGCCCTGATCCTTTAAACCGGCAAAAAAGCCCCCGGATGTTACCAATAGGGACATTGTATACTGTTTTATATTTAAAAATATTGTTAATATAAACCATGCTGGTTTTATTCCTGGTTTCGATGCGTACCACTGTCCATTTTGACAGATCAACACCCAATGAAGACAGATTGTGGAAGTTTCCGGTTAATTGAGTATCCCCGAATTCAGTATCAGCAAACTGGGTGCATCCGGGCTTAACAAATTTAAAACGGCCCCTGCCGCTTTCGCCGGTAAACTCCAGGCTGGTATCAAAGCAATCAAAGCCGCCCATATCCTGGCTGTTGCGCAAGCGAAATTCTACGGTCATTTGATCGCCGTCCACATGAAAGTTTTTGATATTGCGGTAATCAACCCAGTATTCTTCTTTGGTATTGATGTTAAGCCCGCCTATTATTGAAGGAGCAAAATACAAGGAGCTTTTATCGCTGAATTTGTTGGAGTCGGTTACCACCCGGGCGTTCTGGTCATTATTGCCTACATAGCAAACCCATCCGTTTGTTTGTACATCAACGGTGTTTTTTGCAAATACACGGCCATCCGCAATCAGCCTTATTTTGTAAAAATTTGGTGTTTTGTATTGGTAGGTGAGCTCGCCTTTAGGGCCAAGCAACAGTTTATATTCGCCACCGCTTCCAAAATCTATAAAAGCATTTTTATAATCCAGGTTAGATAGGTCATAGCTGATGGCTGCAGTTAGCGGCGCATGACCTAAAGTGTTTTTAACATTAAAAATAACATTGGGCCTATTGAAAAAGAGCTTTACGCCGACGATCAGTATGATTAACAGAAGCGCTCCTGCGGCAAAAAAAACAACTTTTGGTCGTCTGTTACCGGTAGTGATTTCGGGTTTAATAACAGGGGCCGGGCTTTCGGAAGGTTTGGGGTCGTTATCGAAATTCTCTTTTAAAAAAAATGCCCAGTCTTTGTAGCCAAGATATTGCGCCATTGCATTCTTGGTGGCAATCTGTGGTTCGTAATTATCGTTTACCTTGAAAATACGTTTCAGTGTGCGTACGCTTATCGACGTTTTGGTTACCTCAAAGATTTGCTCATGAAGCTTTGTATAATGATAGTCGATCCAGTCACCACTCGGCCCCGACTGCATTTTATCCTCAATTAGCTGAGTACATTTTAGCAAATAATCATGGTTTTTCATTCTTAAGTCAACGATCGTGCAAAAGGCATCAGTGGTGGAGTAATTGAGTTATTAGGTGGCTTTCAAATATGCTAAAATGCAATCTTACTTTATTACAGTTGGTGTTATTTTTTTAAGATTTTTTTGAATCGGCGCCCTGCTTTATTATTTGAAAACAGTAAAGCGGTTAGCAATAATACAGGTAAAATAATGAAAAATCCATGTTTGCGTATTCTGCTTGACTATGCCCGAGAATGCATTTATCCTGAAATATACTAATTGATAGTTTCGCCTTCAATATCTCCCCTGCACTCTGGCAGGGCCGGTCACCAATTTGAACACACTAATAAATTATGAGAAATTATTTTCTGCCGTTACTCCCTTTTACGGGATCATATCTACTTGAACGAATCATCCTGTCTGCACCGCATATTCAATCATTAACAACAAGAATTAAATGATAGTGCCGATGAAGAAGATCATTGCGTTGCTCCTTGCCTGCCTTATTTTTCCGGGTATAACGCTGGCAGCCGACTATCTTATTACAGATTATGGAGCGATAGGAAACGGCAGTCAGCTATCTACAAAATATATTCAAAAAGCTATCGATGTATGCAGCATCGGTGGTGGTGGCCGGGTGGTGGTGCCCCCGGGAGATTTCTTGACGGGTACTATACATTTAAAAAACCATGTTGAACTTTACCTGGAGAGGGGCGCAAAAATTTCGGGAAGCAAGGACCGTGCTGATTATCCCAAATTTGCCGGAGAGCGGGGGCTGATATTCGCTTTAAACGCAACTGATGTGGGTATTACGGGTTACGGCGAGATTAACGGTAATGGAGAAGCATTTTTTAAAGGGGATAATGCACCCGACAGGCCATTCCTGGTGATGATCAAAAAATGCAGCAAGGTAAGGGTTGCCGGTATCAGCCTTAAAAACTCTGCGTTCTGGACATTTCGCCTGTTATATAATGACCAGGTTAATGTTGACGGCATCAATATATACGCTCATGTGAATTTTAATAATGACGGACTGGATATCGACAGTAAAAATGTAACGATCAGTAACTGCATTATCGATACCGATGATGACGCCCTGTGTTTTAAAAGCGACAGCAGCTTTATTTGTCAAAATGTGGTTGTATCAAACTGCGTACTTGCCTCCAATTGTAATTTTATTAAGATGGGTACTGCTTCTGTGGGTGGTTTCAGAAATATAAGCGTATGCAATTGTGTTTTGCGGAGGGCTTCTGAATCACGTTTTCGCTTTTGGGAACGGAGCGTACCGGGGGTAAAGGAGCCGGTGACCGGGCTTGCAGGGATTGCATTGGAGATAGTTGATGGTGGAATAATGGATGGCATTAATATCAGCAACATCGTAATGGATGGCGTGCAAACGGCGCTATTTATCAGGCTTGGCAGCAGAAGTAATTCCACAGGCGCTATCAGAAATGTAATGATCAGCAACGTAACAGCCAAAAGTGTGAGCCGCATAGCGAGCAGTATTACAGCAATACCTGGTTTTAAGGTAGAAAATATTGTGCTGCGTGATATCAATATTCAAAGCCCGGGAGGCGGGGAGATAAGTGAATATACGGCCAAAGTGCCGGAACAGGAGCTTGCTTATCCCGAAAACCGGATGTTCGGTACCAGTTTGCCGGCCTACGGGATTTATCTCAGGCATGTTAACAACATCAGTCTTTATAATATTCAGTTTAAACCAGCCGGCAGTGAGGCACGGCCGGCCGTATATATTGAGGATGGACATGAAATCCGCATCGCTGGTTTAAAAGCAGTACCTCCTATGGAGGGTGTGCCATTGGTGGAACTCAACGAGGTTTCCGGATTGAGTTTTGAAAGTTATGTACCAGGTCAACAAATTCCGCTTCTTTTCCGGGTGCGTGGTGTGCAATCAGATTGTATCAACATAACCGGAAAAAACGATAGCAACATCCGCCGCCTTTATGAACTAAAAGATTTGGCACTGAAAAAGGCGCTTACCATCAGATAATATTTATTGATCTCTCGAATTAACAAATGAACATTACCATATCTAAACCTAAGAGCAAAAAATACTTCAAACCCGGCTATGCCCTGAAATTACTGTTACCAATATTTTGCTTTTTAGTTATACAAACAGGTGCCCAGGAGTACCAGGCTGGCGCATTCAAATTTACTATTCCCAAACAGGAAGGTGTAAGCGTAAATATAAATCATGAGCAATCTCAAAGTGGAATTTTACTCCTGACCTGCCGCTTCACTACTACCGGTTCGTTTAAAAATGAAATTAATATTAAATGGAGTTCACCGCTCCGGGATATTAGCGGCATCTGGACTACCAATGCTAACGAAGCACGTTTTATGCATGCAGGCCTCAAAGTACAGGCTAACCTTGCCAGTCAGGCACCTGTTTTAGCTATGTATAATGATGCGGGGCAAAACCGGTTAACCATCGCCCTGTCCGATGCATTTCACAAAACTGTTCTGTCCGCAGGTATTAATGAAGATAGTTCTGTACTAAATTGCAGTGCCGGCATTGAGCTTACGGGTGAAGAGCGGAACAAGAAATCATACCAGGTTACCCTGATGTTCAATGACCGGGACGAAAGGTATGAAGAAGCGTTGCACCGGGTAGCTGCCTGGTGGGCGGCCATGCCGGAGTATCACCCCGCCGTGATCCCACCTGCGGCAAAGCAACCTTTATATTCAACATGGTACAGTTATCATCAGAATTTCGATGAACCTATGCTTCTTAAAGAGTGCGTAGAAGCACGGAAGCTGGGCTATACCGGAATTATTGTTGATGACGGCTGGCAAACTGCAAACCATTCTGGTGGCTATGGTTTTACCGGCGACTGGAAGCCGGAGCGTCTTGTTCATATGGCCGATTTTGTGAAAAAAGTGCACTCAGCCGGGATGAAGTGCCTGCTTTGGTATTCAGTACCTTTTATGGGGTATCATGCCGAAGCTTATAACCGCTTTGAAAACAAAATACTATACAAAAGCGACCGTCAATCTGCCGCGATACTTGATCCGAGATATCCCGAGGTACGAAAGTTCATAGTTGACCGGTATGTGCAGGCGCTCAGATCATGGAAGCTTGACGGGTTTAAACTTGATTTTATCGATAGCTTCACTAATCAGTCCGGTGATCCGCCGGTTGCCGGTAAAGAGGCAGATTACCAGTCGGTTTATGCGGGTGTTGATGCGTTGATGTCGGAGATAAAAAATACGCTCACTACGATCAAGCCGGATATCCTGATCGAGTTTCGGCAATCCTACACGGGCCCGGCAATGCGTAAATATGGAAATATGTTCCGGGCTGGGGATTGCGCGGCTGCTGCACTTACAAACCGGATCAGGATAGCAGATATCAGGTTGCTGGCCGGCGAGACTGCCGTTCATTCTGATATGCTTACCTGGAATTATGAAGACGGGGCTGCTGTTGCAGCCCTGCAATTCCTGAATGTGATCTTCTCCGTTCCGCAGCTTTCTGTACGATTAAAAGATATCCCGGCTTCACACCTGAATATGATCCGGTTTTATACCCGTTACTGGCTCAAAAACAAAGATGTTTTGGTAAACGGCAAATTCAGGGCTTATGGGCCCGAGATGAATTACCCGGTACTCAGTAGTGAAAAAGGAAATAAGCTGATAGCCGCAGTTTATAACGATCAAAGCAAGCCCCTGCTTTTAAATAAACCTCTTGTCGATATCATTAACGGGAAAACTACCAATGGAGTATTGGTAAAGTTAATGACAGACAGAAGCTACAGAGCTGAGATATTTGATTGCGAAGGAAAAAAAATACGCGTTAGCAGGTTGAAAGCTGGTTCAGGTATTTGGAAGTTGAATATCCCGCCCTCGGGGATAGCTTGCCTGTGGTAACCGTATTGTAAATCAGGGCAGCTAAATACAATTGATATTCCTGAACAGCCAAGTTCTCGATGCTGGTGTTGATCTTGACCGAAAAATTACAGCCAATTTTTCTACCTGATCCCAATTTTTAATGGATCAGGTAGAAAAGTTGGGGGACATAAAAAGATCAGGCATAGATTTTTAATGTTTCACCAGAAATTTTTAACAACAAAAAAGCGATTAGTGTCTTTCACCTAATCGCTTCATTTTCAAGTACTCAGAGCGGGAATCGAACCCGCACTCCGTTTACGGGAACAGGATTTTAAGTCCTGCGTTATTTGAAATCATATCATAATAAATGTGCTTTTTTTGACTTTAAATGCGGTTTTTATCTCAAATGTTTTCACTTGATATCATAAAAAACCACAAAATGTTTCACCAATGTTTCACCATTGTTTCACCGAAATCCGTATCTTTACATCATCAAATCAGTTTTTATATGGCTTCGGTAAGGGTACGTTTAAGAGATCGCGAAAATTCGGACGGCGAGCATTCAATTCTCATTCAGATAATAAAAGACCGCAAAAAATCAGTTATAACTTTGCGTCATTCAGTCAAGTTGAAAGACTGGAACGCCAAAGAGGGCACCGTTAAAAAGTCGCACCCTAATTCTACCTGGTTAAATAACCTCATCGCAAAGCAGGTAGCGGAGGCCAGTGATAAACTTATTCAGCTTGAAGTTAATAATACTGATACTTCAGCGCATGTTATTAAACGTGCGGTAAAAGCCGCTAAAGACAATACATTTTTCAAACAGGCAGATTTATATATAGCTCGGCTTGAAAGAGCGGGAAACTTTAACCGTCTTTCAGCAGAAAAGCCACGCGTCAAACGGCTGAAAGAGTTTGTAAATAACCGGGATATTCATTTCCAAGAGATCGATACAACTTTTCTAAAGGATTTTAAAGCCTGGCTTAAAGGTACGCGTTCAATTACCGAGCGTACCGCTGTTAACCATTTGGTAGTTATCCGCTCAATCTATAACCAAGCCATTGCTGATAAACTGGTTGATCCTAAATACTATCCTTTTGGTAAAGGCGGCGTTGTTATTAAATTCCCTGATAGCAAGAAAAGCGGCTTAACGCCTGCCGATATTACGGCCCTTGAAAATGCCACTTTAACAGAAAAAGCTAATCACGCACGAAATCTGTGGCTATTTGCTTTCTACTTTGGGGGAATGCGCGCTTCCGATGTGCTGCGGTTGAAGTGGTCGGATTTTGAAGATGGTCGTCTTTATTATAAGATGGGAAAAAACGAAAAAGGAGGCTCACTAAAAGTATCACCAAAGGCAGAAGCGATACTGGCTCAGTACAAAAGAGAGAACCCGAAACATAACCTGGTCTTCCCTGATTTAGAGAAGCTACCAGATTTGAATAATAAGGCTGAGGTTCAATCTTATATTAAAGTGCGCATCAAAGCCAATAACAAGCACATGCTAAAGGCGACGGAGAAAGCGGAGGTAAATAAAGAGGTTACCTCACATAAAAGCCGCCATAGCTTTGCACAGATGGCCAAAAATATAATACCCGCACATCAATTGCAGCAGGTTTTCCGACACTCGACCCTGCAAACAACTGAAAGCTACATGAACAATAATTTTGTGAATGAGGAAATTGATAGTGCAATGAACAATGTACTTGCTCGACTTTCTATTCAAGAGGAAACAGGCAAGACAGCATCGTAAAACTGTTGCTTGAAAGGATTATATCAAGATAACTATAAGATACTTTTTAAGTGACTACCGATTTTGAAGTTACAAAGTATTTTGTGACAACAACATGTTTGACAGCTTCATAATAATGTGTACGTATCGAGACTTTGATATTGAAATCAAAAATTCCAATTTCTGCTGCACTCCTTTTTAAGACGGTGCTTAACTGAAATATTAACTTATTTATATGAAGCAAAAATGATGATGTATAGAAACTTTTTGCGAATAAGCCTTTCATTTTACTGATATTGAACTGTAAGCCCTCCGTTAAAGATAAATTATACAAAGATTCTACACCTTTTAATAAGGCAAATTCGCCAAAAATCGGATTGACCAATAGCCATTCTTCTAAACCAATTTTTAGGTGCGAAAATAACTTACTTGGCATTACTGAAGTGTCAAAATCTAATGTAGCGGTTAGAGGTCTAAGAGTCCTCAAATCTTGATTGTCTATTGCAATTATATGCCACCTTCCATCTTCAAATATGCTTTCGACGTTGACCAAAACGTCTCTGTATTTAAAAATGTCGGTTGGCCAACGAGATTTCATCATCTGTCGATCTTTGAACGGATCGTAACTTGAGTCATCCCGCCTCATTTGTAAAAACATTAACTCTACAATTATGCTATAAGTGTTGCGTGCTTCGTCGATGGTGTAATAACGTGGGATGCTTGCACCTCGAAAAATATCCGGCATTTCATCACGTACTATTTCAGGGTAAAATACCTTGAAATTTACTCTAATTTTAGCCGGATGTTTAAAATCAAATGTGTGATGAAAAGTACTTATTTCTCCCACTGAAATATTGGTTTCGTATTCACGAAATAGGTAATATTCATTATTTTTCCATTTTTTTTCTTTTATATCTTTTTCCCACATGTCGATGGCGCTATCAAATTGGCAAGTGGATATGTATTTAAAATAGAGTTGAATGAAATCATGAAGTGAACTTATCAAATCTTGTCTTGGCGTTCGTCACGGAAACGAATTAAGACAGATCGCTTATAGCGGATGCTTCGGCCTATCTTGATTGGTTCAAGGTTGTAACGTTTGGTGCAATCCCAAACGGCTAATGTTCCTGGTGAGAAGTCTAAAAATTTCGCCGCTTTCTTGCGGCATAGTAATTCGTCTGTTTCGTTAACTATGTCCATGCTTTCCTCTGTCATTAATGTACGAATCCCCCGTCAAGCGAGGGAGTCGGTATATAAGAGGCGCTAAACGCATAATCAACGAAAAACGGGTTTGATTAATAACGATTAAAAAACACGTGTAGAGAGTATGGTAATATGGCAACAGTTTTGAATACAGGAGTATGTTAAGTACAAAGTAGTGATTTTGTTTGCTGGATATGGCGATGATCTTGTTCAGAGAATAGCAAAAAGGTTTTGATGCCAATATTCTCTTTTGGATACTCCAACTATCCGAACTGCCGTTTTGCCAAAATAGTGGAGAAAATTATAATTGATAATTGTTATATTTGTGATATAATAGTATTAGTTAATAGATTTAAACAAGTATACTAATATCATGTTATCACTTATTTCGCCATCTAAAGCACAGCTAAAGATCGCTGAAAATGTTCGTGCCAGACGTCTTTCTATGGAATTGACCCAGGAAGGCCTTGCAGAACGTGCAGGCGTGCCATTACCTACCTTACGGAAGTTTGAGCAAAAGGGTTCGATTTCGCTGGAATCCTTTTTAAAACTGCTGATGGTTACTGGTGGCACGGAAGAGCTAATTAATGTACTGAAACCGTCAAAGCCGCTTTTCACCTCCATTGACGATGTACTTAAAGATACTGACAAGACTTCACGAAAAAGGGGGCGTAAAAAATGAGTGCTCCTATAACAGAAATAAAAGTCGGCCTGGATTTCGGTACAGGAATTCGGCCTGTGGGACGACTGGCCATACGCGACCGCGTTATTTATTTCGAGTACAATAATGATTTTATCTCTGGGGGAATGGAGATATCGCCATTCCGCTTGCCTTTGCAAAGAGGCGTGATCGAATTACCCGCCCGTCCGTTTGAAGGATTGGCCGGGGTTTTTAGCGATAGTTTGCCCGATGGCTGGGGACGATTGCTGTTTGATCGTCTGCTCAGATCGCAAGGAATTTTACCTGCCAATATCTCGCCACTGGATCGCCTCGCGCATGTTGGCTTATCGGGTATGGGGGCGTTAGTTTATGAACCGGACAACAGCCCCCAAAGCCATCAGGAACTGATCGACCTGGATCATTTGGCTGTACAAACAGAAGAAGTATTACAAGGCAGCTCGGAAGAAGTGCTGCAAGAGCTACTGGCCCTGAATGGCTCGTCTGCCGGTGCACGTCCAAAAGCACTTATTGCTGTGAGTAACGACCGTAAACAGATCACTCATGGCACAGAACAGCTTCATCAAGGCTTTGAATCTTGGCTGGTCAAATTCCCAAACACACAAGATGGACAGGATGCCGGAGCCATTGAATACGTTTATGGGCTAATGGCAAAACAAGCCGGTGTGCTAATGCCGGACATACATTTGTTCCCATCTCAAAAAGGTAACGGTTATTTTGCTGTCAAGCGCTTTGACCGAAATGGCGGACAGCGGCTGCACATGCATACGGCAAGCGGATTACTGCATAGCGATTTCAGAACCCCTTCCCTGGATTATGAAGACCTGCTCAATTTGACGGGCGCACTGACCAAAGATATTCGTGAGGTAGAAAAAATGTATCGCCTCGCCGTTTTCAATGTACTGGCCCATAACCGGGACGACCATGCCAAAAACTTCAGTTTTTTGATGGATGAAAACGGCACATGGAAATTAGCGCCCGCCTACGATCTCACCTTTTCAAGCGGCCCCAATGGGGAACAAAGCACCATGGTCATGGGCGAAGGCAGAAGTCCGAAAATCAGTCATTTGATAAAACTTGGCCAAGAAACCAAGCTATCTAAAAAACTTATCGATGAAATTATTGACCAAACGGAGAGTTCCATCGCAAGATGGAAGGATTTGGCTCAAAATTATCATGTAACAAAAACAACTATTGATTTTATTGCATCTACTATTATCGGCAGCAAGTAATTGTTGCTGTTTCTTTGAGGCAGAATTACAAACGATTTAAACGTGTGCTTGAGTATGCCGTTTAAATTTTCCGGCTTCAAGGATAGCACTTGTAGCCTTTTCAACGGACTCCCTTACCGGGTCGTTATCCAAACGTGAATACACCTGTGTAGCAGCCAGCGATTTATGATTGAGAGATTTACCGATAATAACCAGTGAAGCCCCTGTTTTTGCCTGCCAGCTTCCAAGCGTACGGCGCAGATCATGCAGTCGCAGGCTCTCTATACCTGCACTTTTTAGGATACGCGCCCACCCTTTTTTAGGCTCGACCAGGTGCCCAGTTTTACCGGAACCAGGAAACACAAATTGCGAACCGTTATTTTGGCGTGCCTCCAACACCTGCATCACTTCATCAACCAACATCACGGTTTGCGGCTCATCGTTCTTGGTGCGCGGAATGCGCCATTCCTTACGCTGAAAAGAAATTTCCGTCCATTGCATAGATAGTACGTTGTCACGGCGTGCGCCTGTTAACAGCGATATCAGCACATAGTCACGAATGATTGTGTTCGACTCGCGATGTAATGCCTCAAAAAATCGTGGTAATTCGTCTTTTTGTAGGAAACGGTCTCGGCTGCGGTTGGAAATCCTCTTTGTTCCGGCGGCAGGGTTGCCTTCGCAAAGTTCATATTGCATTCCCCAGTTAAATACAGCGGAAATCAAGTCCAGTACCCGGTTTGCGGTAGCCGCAGATTTTAAGATAGGTTTACCATCTTTATCCTTTTTTCCTTTGGCCGGTTGTCGCATAATACCGTTATAGATGGCCGCGATATCCGCCTTTTTGATCTCAGAAGGCCGCTTTTTGCCCAAAGGCTTTTCAAGGTAGCACCGATACCGGCCTTCGTCTTTTTTCCACGTCCGGCTGTTAAAGCGGGCGTATTTTTCTATGTATTTTTCGAACAGTTCCCCAAAGTTTAATTCCGCTTTATGTTTACGTTTGACCTGAGCAGGGTTGGCACCGGAGGCAATCTCCGCATTGGTCACCATTGCCATTTTACGGGCCCGCTCAATCGAAAGGTCGGGATACCGACCCAGTGTAATCCTTTCTGGTTGACCGCCCTTAATTCTCTTGAACACGCAAAATGTTTTAACACCTGTCGCGCTGATGCGGCATTGGAGGCCACTGATCTTTGTGTCGCGCAAGACCATTCGCCCATGTGGCGCTTTAGCTGCTTCAATAACTGCCTTGGTAAAGTTTACTGTTTTGCTCATTCTGTCTTCCGATCTGGTCATCCTGGGGTTACGCCGGGGTTACATTATAGGTTAAATTCAGTGCAAATCAATTAATAAACCATCAGCGTTAAAATAAAATAAAGCATTGATATATCAATAACAATCAATATTAGTTAAATAAGCATAATAATCCGAGCGGATCGCTCATAACGGTCTGGTCGACAGTTCAAATCTGTCCGGGCCCACCATTTTATCAAGCACTTATTTAGTACGATGATTTTTGAAAATAGTCTGGGGTTACGCGGGGGTTACATAAAGATACGTGGTACCAAACCGATTCAACAGACATTGATTCACGTATGCTAATAACTTAGACGGCGAAAGTTACTTTAAGACGACTTCATGAATCCGGCAAATAACTTGGTTATTCAACACCACCATTATCAACCCATTTCAGATCGGTAGAAAATTCTATATCCACATACTCCTTGAAATCTTTAGCCGACAATTTATCGAAAAGTTCCAGATATTCGACTTTAACTGTATCGTCCAAAGATGGGTTCGCTGCGATTAGTTCGCGGAGTTCTGATGGCTGATCGAACATATCCAGTACTTGCCTAACTATTGACGTTTTTGACCGGTCCCTGATATCAAAATTTATGCTGGATTTGATAAATTCTTTGGGGTCTTTACTTACAAGATAAGCTTTCATTTTCGCAACAAGTAACGGCTCAAAGCACCAGCGTTCATGATAGCCTCCACCACTGGCCGGCTCCATAAAATGTTTTCGTGCCCCCCAAAATAATAAATTGGTTTCTTTACTGAGCCCGTGACTACTTTCTGCCATTCTGGTGAAATAGGATAGCTGGTGGTTGATTAATTCGTTAAGAGGTACAACAAATCGGTCCCCTTTTTTCTTAAGATGATAGATTAGTTCATTTTCAAATAAGAAAGGAGGGATACCAGTGCTAAACAGATGCTTGATAAAATCCGGATATGATCGAGAATCATTTTTGTACAATTGGCCAGTTATCATATCATGATAATTGTAAATCTTATCGACTAAGCTCTCATAGTCAAATTTATAACAGCCTTCTTTAGCAACATATGTTCGGCCAAATGAAAAAATCCAGCGGATGACCTCCTCAAAGCGGTAACGATCTTTTGAAATGTCCTCTTGCATAAGCCTAATCATCAATTCCTTATGTAGATTGTGGTTCGCGCAATAGGCCATATAAGCTTGCATGTTACCGGATGTGCTTGCAGCTTTGAAATCTTTATCTGATAGGTCAGAATGTGAAAGCCGGTACCGAAAGTATATTTCAAAATATAGCGGATAGGATATCGAATTTTTAGCTTCAGGACGGCTATATGTTCTTCCTTTGAATAAAGTCATAAACAAACCATCAAGTAATGACACATCTTCGGGATTCAACCAGTTAAATTGCTCAATATGTGTTTTAAAAACAGATAAATCATCAGGCATTTTATCTGAAGATTTTTGTTTGATCATTCGAGGGCTATAGTATTGTTCGTGAGTAGACCTAACCGGACTCTCGTAAAGGAATAGATCAGACTGAGTGTAAATAAGATCATAGATAGATGGGAATCGAAATTTGATTAATTCAAGTATCAACAGGCATTGAAAATCCACCTCCGAGCCGATTAACTCGTAAATAATTTTAAACCCATTGACAAAGCGAACAACATCGCGCCCCTGGCGTAACACACTGCTGTAAGCTTTTTCGTAACGACTACGAAAACCATTGGGTATCATAACATTTTCAAAGACGGCGTAATGCTCACTTGAAATCATTCTTCGCAAATGTTGTTGGAGAGTTATTAGTAAATCATCTTCTTCTCGTTTCGGCAGCGGAATTTCGAGTTGGAAAATTTTATCTAAATAGTCGAGGCCTCCTGCTTCATTTTGCTTTTTTAAAGCTTCTTGAATATAGGATCTGTCATAGCCAACAAGGTAAAATACATTTGGGAAGCTACCAGTATTCCGAATTAACTTAAGTACCTCTAAGATTTCAGCAGGATAAAGACGGTCCAGATCATCTATCGTTATTACAATCTTACGATCAAGTCTACGCAACATTTTATCGATCTGTTGGAACTCACCCGAACTTTGAGCAGAACCTTGATTGCTAAAGAAATTTAACCAGTTTAACGCCGAAAGTGAGTAATCATTAAAGCTTGCCAGTTTTCTGCCATAGCTGTAGATAAGCGAGGATATCTTTCTATCAACTTCAGCGATATTGCGTGCCATTAAATCAAAAAACTCTTTTCGTAGATTTTCAGGATTGCCAGCACTCCATGGATCAAATGATATTTTCAACGCTTCTTTACTGTCTAACTCAAGGTTAATTAAATTCATAAAGGAAGTTTTACCGCTCCCGTACTCACCTAAAATGCCAATTGCAAACGACTTTTGATTGTTTGTTAGCCGGATTAAACGGGCTATCTCTACTGCAGTAGCCTTACGTTTAAAATGATCATCCTCTTCGCTGACAACCGCGTTATCTTCAATAAATCCCTGAATTGAGGGGACAGGATTTAGGATTGACGTTTTTCGTTGCAAAAAGAAACTAACAGGCAATGTTAACGATAAGGCAAAAGCCACCATATCCCAATAATTAATTATGGAAGATGAAGAAGTTCTTGTAAAAGTCCAGTAATTGTTTGTGCGTTGAAAGATGTAAAACAACACACCATAAATGACTGGCTTAATAAGGGAGTGCCAATTCTTTTCCGTAGAAATCCAGATTACGGCTCCTGCCAGGCTGGCGGTGAGTATTATGTCTGACCAAATACTTTGCTCAAAAGATGCAAATAAAGGTTTTGCAATTGTTGCATCCAGTAATTTGCTAATAGGTATTTTAAAGAAAAATAGCGTCAATGCCAAAATCAATGCACCGACAATTGGAAGGGCTGCAGGTTTGAGTTTCGAGTTCAAGTTTTAGCTAAACGGGTGTTAGGTGTCATGTAAAGGAAACAAAAAACTATCAGAAAAAAAATATTCGTTCCCAAAGCCAAAAGTTCGGCGATAAGGTTAAGGGCGTGCGGGCATAGTACTAATATGCGCTAATTCAAAGTTCGAAAAATAGAGTAATATTATAAATAATAAACGCCCCGTTCTCTCGTAGAGCGGGGCGTTAAACCTAAACCTTATCACAAAAGCAGATGGGTACATCTGCTGATAATGCAAATATCAATAATTCACCAACTGGTAGCAATATAGCCCGCTGGTTTTAATCATGGCTTTCAGATCGGCCAGTGATTGTTTTTTATCATGCTCCAGATTGACGTTGAAGATCGGGCGCGGATCGAAGCCCTGTTTTATATCATAAGGGTCTAACATGAGATAAAACCGCAACTGGTTATAACCACATTTTGACGCATCAAACCCGCTCACCCTTACAAAGACCTTGCTTAAGCTGTCTGCCGCTTCCGGCATAGCAGCAAACGATGACGGCAGCATGTTAGAAAAGATTGGCTGGTACAGCGTGCCAAATCCGTCATTTTGCGGAGAGTAAGATAATTGTCCTTTATCGCCATTGACTAACTCCGTGGTGAGTGTGTTCCCAACCTTTTTATCGCCGGATATATCATTGCCGATTTTTAGCAAACCATAAAGGCCAGTGCTAAACTCCATACGCGTGGTTTTATTCTGTTTGTCCGTTACTGTGAGAAGCGTAGAAATCACAACATCTTTTACAATATATGGATTTTCGGAAAGCGGCTTTGCAAGTTCAACGCTGCGAACTGTTACCGGGGTAGTTAACAGGCGAGCATAAAGCGCATTTTTTCTAACGGCATCGGGATAACTGCCGTCATGGTAGATATAAATCAGGTTGTATTGTGTCCAATCCTTTGCAGTGTTCAGGAATGGTGCTCCGCAAAGCACAAGATTAAGCTGATTATAGCCGGTTTTAGACTTGTCGAACCCTTTTAGCTTGATGGTTATAGAATTGGCCGTATCAAGCATTTTGCCATTATCAATACTACCACCTTGCGCAACTGGATAGTTAGCATTCGACCATCCTCCATTAAACACATGATTAACATTGTCGTAAGGGCCTACATTAGGCTCGAAGTTATTAGTATTTATAAAACTCATGTTATTGGCGTTGCCAGTCTTTACCACAATATGATTACCGCCACCAATAAACTCGGCAGCAGTAATTTTTTCATTGGCATCTGTGGCCATTCTGATTGTGCTAATGCCGACCGTTTTCACCACATAATTCTTATATGTCGTTGTATTGCCGATAGTCACCCCTTTATTGGGATCGGTTTCCGTACCACCGCCACCACCGCCGGTGCTGCCGCCATTATCAGGCGCAGGCGTACTGCTTTTACCACAGCTAAACAGGCAGAAAGCTGCCACAATTGAAAAGAATAATAATTTAGGTTTCATAGAATATAGTGTTATTGGTTTGTAGCGGCTTTAAGCTTTTTCAGTTGCAGGTAATCAAAAACCGCCCATACAAGAACAAACAAGCCAAACCACTCATTAAAGCTTCCCCAACCATCACGGTTAAACATGGTGAGTTGTTGAAACGGGTTGAAGATAAGAGCGCATAAAGCAGCCACGGCAGCATCTGCTTTTTTGAGATTGCGCCAATAGATCAACGCAATCCATACAAATCCGGTGCAGCTTAAAAAGCGCAGCAACTGGTAAAAATCGATGTCTGTTGAACTGTATTTTGGGAACAAAAAAGTTGATAATAGCAGCCCGGCTACTATCGCTTTGATAATAGCAATTCGTTGTAGTGTTTTATGATCCATATTAAAAAGTTGTTTTATTGTCGAGAATGAGGACAAACACGCCCTGGGAATTAATAATGCCTTTTGTTATTTTCATGGTACTTTTATCTGTCACCGAGGCGATAGCATAATGGCTAAAACTGTCAGGCTTCACTTCATTAAAGGCCGGAGGAAATAGTGTTTGGCCTTTATAGTTAATTAGGCCTGTTTGGTTAGGGCGCGGAAAATGGGTGCGATCAATTAAAAAGCCCTGCTCGTCATACGACATCATTCTTACACCTTTAGCGTCGCCCCCTAACGATTTATCCTGCACGATTTCATTTATCGTATGAATTTGGCCTTTATGATCAAGCAGCATTGTTTCGCCGTTTACTTGCTTACAGCAGGCATAACCATTCATGAAATAGCCAACAGTGGTAAAACGGTTTGCCGCATCGCGAATACCGGTTGTATTGAGGCTGCCGCCCCCGTCGCAGGGATAGTACCTAATTCCATTTGGTTTGCCGTCTCCCACTTTGAGAGCAAGGTTGCCTGTTTTATCAATATAAGCGTAGTTAAAATCAGCCTGTTCGATAGGCACCACTAATGCTAATCCCTCGTGAAAATCCCCCGGTTCAATGCTATATTGAAACGGGATAACCAGTTTACCTTGCTCATTGATAAAGCCCCACTGTTCTTTACCGAACTGGTCTGTTTTTTTAACAGCGGCCAGCCCATCGTGGAAATCTGAAACGCCATCATATTCAAACGGGATAAGCATTTTACCACTTGCATCGACAAAGCCGAATTTCTTAATTCGATCAACCCGCATCGCATTCCGGCGTACCTCTATTTCTTTTGATGATTTTATGAACCGGGAGATTTCAAAAGACCTGTAAAGGGCGTTCCCGTAAAAGGTCGTATCAAAACCATTAGGCAAAGCCGGGAAACGTTGTTGCAGCTTTATTGAAACTGGCTTGTTATCGGCATTTTTCCCCGTAACGGCTGTATTACGATCACTGAAAGCAAGATTTTTCCAGTAAGGGATAACGGTTTCATCTTTTACATTTATAAGGGAACTTTGATTTATAACGGTATTATATATCCGGAATAATACAAAGTTATTTCCAGCAACCGAGATAACATTATCACCATCTCCCCAGTCAATCAAAAATTTTCCCGTTACATCAATCAATGCAGATGCAGTACCGCGATAAATAACGGCAACCCCATTAGTCAAATCCTTAATGTCATCGCCTTTCACTTTGACAGCATCGGGGGCGATATCGCCAGGCTTAAGCCCATTGTAATGTTTTTCGGGGACGTTAACGATAATTTCAGAGGCCAGACCGGTTGGTTTAGTAGTGTCAGCTGGCTTGGTTATTTGTTTTTTTTGTTGGCCGTTTGTGTTGCAGCCAAATGCGAGAATGGCAGAGGTTAGGAGTAAAATGTGTTTCATATACCGTATTTGATAGCTAATCAAAAATAGGTAATTAGAATGATTTTTAGGCCAATTGGCCTAAAAGATATTTTTAAGATGGAGTGACTTTTGTTTATGCCATCATTAGACGAACAAGACGGAGTAATTGCTTTTGGTAAAAATGTTCGACGTATAAGGAAAGAGAAAAACCTGACGATGGAAGAATTGGCTAATATTGCCGAAATTGAAATATCACAAATCTATCGGATTGAGAATGCGAAACGCAATATCCGCCTTTCGACTGTTTTTACGATTGCGAAGGCTTTAGGGGTTGATCCACATGTGCTATTTATGAATACCCCATACTGATTCAGCTTGGTATCTTTATTTTTTTATGGTTAATATATAATGATATTGAAATATTCAAATTGTTATATTTACCGTTGAAAGCGTGCTAAGCTCTCAATTGATTCCAATAAAAAGCCTTACCTGTCATGAGAATAAAAACAGTCTCAATTTACAACTATAGAATGCTTTACCGAGTGCCGGTAGATATTGAAGATGATATTACGTTAATAGTTGGGAAAAATAATAGCGGAAAAACCTCGTTCTTCGAAATCATAAGAATGATGGTATCAGAAGAGTCACGGCTAAGTTTCGAAGATTTTTCTCAAAAGTGCTATAAGGAGTTTAAAGAAGCCGATAAGCTATACGGTGAATATTTGCTTGCTGACGATGAAGCGAAGGAGTTACTGCTTAAAAAGTTGCAGGATCATAATCCCAAAATTGAACTTCAATTACATATAACTTATGATAAAGAAAAAGACTCTTTAAAAGAGCTAAGTGAATTTATAACAGATTTGGATCCCGCAAGAAACGATGCTTGTATCTGTATTAGTTATGAATGCACCAATACGCTAAGTTTATTTAAGGCATTTCGCGCTCGACCAGATTCCACGGTATCATTGCTGAAATATCTAAAGGAAAATATTCAAGTATTTTATCGCACCAATTGTTATGCTCTTGACGCCCCTTCAGGTAAAAGGAAAATGTTAGAAGGTGCTTTCAAGAATAAAATCTTGAAGGTAGTTTCATTTGAAGAAATCAAAGCTTTGCGAATACTGGACGATAAAAAGGGTGACCGCAATAATACCTTGGCTTTAGGATTTTCCAAATATTATAAAGAAAGAGATAAATCGACGGAGGAAGTGGAACGCTTAGAAGGAGCCTTAAAGGATATAGGCAAGGATTTAAAAGAAAAATATCGAGTTATCTTGGCCAATATCTTAAAAGATTTAAAAACATTTGGCGCAGATACACCGATAATAATTCCCGATATTATTATTGACTCAGTATTTGATTCTGAGGCTGTGATGAAAAACAACATTCGGTATTTCTATAAACAAGATGAGATTGATCTTCCAGAAAGCTATAACGGATTGGGATACAGCAATCTTATTTATATGATTTTGGAACTTGCCAGTTTTATAGAGAAACATAAAAACGCCAAGGACGAGAAGATATCCGAGTTTCTTGTTATCATGATAGAAGAACCGGAGGCGCATATGCATCCGCAGATGCAACAAGTCTTTATCCGACAGATTAACGATTTACTGAAGAATGCGAAAAGTCACGGAATTACAATCCAATTGATCATTACATCACATTCGTCCCACATTATTTCGGAGGCTGGCATAGACCTAAAAAAGGGGTTTAATAGAATTAGATATTTCATAAAAGGTCAAGGTGAAGTTATACCGAAAGACTTCAATCATTTGCAAATTGATAACGAAAAGGCAACCTTCCGATTCTTGAAACAGTATTTAAACTTGCACAAATCAGACCTGTTTTTTGCGGATAAAGTGATAATGGTTGAAGGAGTAACAGAGAGATTGCTTATGCCTCAAATGATCGCAAAAGTAGCCCCTTCTTTACAACGCGAATACATCACTGTATTGGAGGTTGGCGGGGCTTATACTCACAAATTCGAAGAGATACTTGCATTCATTGACATCAAAACTTTGATAGTTACTGATCTTGATTCGAAAGATGCGGAAACAAACATTGCCTGTGCTGTAGATATCAATAATAAAACGTTGGTTACATCTAATGAAACACTAATTTCTTGGCTACCCAAAAAATCGATCATTGTTGAAATATTAGCGAGTACTGAAGATGAAAAAATATTTCAAGAAAAAGTTCGAGTTGCTTTTCAGATAAATGAGATTAACGCAGAGTATTATTCGCGAAGTTTTGAAGAAGCATTTATTGAATGCAATAAAAAACTTTTGTTAAGTTCAAAAATGGTTGAAGTAAACGGAGTTGAAACAGAAAAGAAAGTAAAAAATTATTTCTCTCTTTTAAGAGGCTGGAAAACAGAAGATTTAACTAATGCAATAAGTTATGAACTTGCTCCTACCACTTCAAAGGCGAAAACTAACTTCGCTTTTGATGTAATGTCTTTCGACGAAGAGATTTTCGGAAGTTGGCAAGTGCCGCAGTATATTAAAGAAGGCTTAGAATGGCTTTCAGGTATTTGCGTTGTAAATTATAAGATTTCCGTAGAATGAGTGCATTTGAAAAAATAGTAGAGCTAATTGGCACGAGGCAAAGCTTTGTATTAGAAGCTGGTGCTGGTTCAGGGAAAACTTTTACGCTTATTCAAACTTTGAATCATGTTCTAACGGCTTATAGTTCAAGTCTTCGGTATAATAATCAACTTATTGCCTGTATAACTTATACTAATGTAGCAAAAAATGAGATTTTAGATCGGCTTGAAAATAATCCAAATGTCTCTGTACTGACTATACACGAGTTTTTGTGGGCTAATATTAAAAATTTTCAAAAACAGCTTCTGATTGCTCTGGATGAACTCAACACAAATATGCACGCGAGTAAACCGGACAAATTTGTCCCCGATTTACTAACACGAGGAATTGTTCAAGAAGTAACATATGATGATTCAGGCTTTCGAGATTTCGAAAATGGATCGTTGCACCACGATGATGTAATCACGCTTGCCGCTGCCTTATTTAAAAAATACGAAGTCTTAAAAAAAATCATAGTATCAAAGTATCCGTACATTTTTATTGACGAATACCAGGATACAGCGATTGATACTGTTGATGCTTTAGTTAATGGCCTCTTGCATAATAACTCTGAAAATCTGCTGTTAGGTTTTTTCGGAGACTCATATCAAACAATCTACGAAGGAGTTGGATCTTTAGATAGCTATGTGAACGCTGGCAAACTTCAATTGGTTAATAAGGAAGAAAATTATCGATCGTCTGTTCAAGTTGTGAGCGTTTTAAATAAAATAAGAAGCAATATCACGCAAATCGTGCCAGATAATCGAAAACACATTAACGGATCTGTTTCCTTTATTAATTGCGATAATTATCCGGCACGAGGACGAATGAGAATTACGGAATATGAACAATCACTCGTTCCGCAAAAAAACGCAAACTATAATAGGGTTATAGCTCATCTTATTAATCAAGGGTGGAGCTTTGGCGAAAAAAGCCCGGATAAAATTTTGATCATTGCCAATCGACGAGTGGCAGAGAGAAGCCACTTCGGAAATTTATACAATCTTGCTGCTACACGTTATGGGGAGCGTGCTAATGAGGTCTTAATGAAAAGGGAGCATCCTTTAGTGCGCTTTTTCCTCGGCAGCGTAGACAAAAAGACGTCAAAAGAACGAAAGAGTGGAATTGAGCATTTGATAAAGTTTTGGCAGGAACAATCTTACAACGATGTAATTTCGTTTCTCAATTCCTATGGAGTATTAAGCCCAAACGACACAAATCCGTCTTCATTTGTTTTACGAAAGCATTCAGACAAGATTTTTTTAAATGAAAAGATGGAACAGCTTTTAAGAATTCGTGAATCTGCCACCGTAAAGGAAATATTCGATTTCATAATTGCAAATAATATTCTCAAAAAATCTGAAAGTTTAGAAAATTATCTAAAAAAAATTGCCAACCCAGTGGATGAATTTTTAAGTGAAGAAGATCGTGATCGACAAATCCGAGATATCACATTTTTCAATGGTGTAATGCAGCTATCTTACGAAGAAGTGGCTTCCCTATTTAAGCATACCCAAAATCAGACTGTTTTTTCTACAAAACATGGGACCAAAGGAGATGAATTTCGAAATGTCTTAGTAGTTATCGATGACACCAGCTGGAAGCAAAAATATAATTTCGAAAAATTCGTAACGAATAGTGACACTGATGAAAGTAGGTTGCTAAGGACAAAAAATCTATTTTATGTATCCTGCTCGCGTGCAAAAGAAAATTTAGTGGTTTTGGCGCTTTCAAAATTTGAAGACGAGGCTATGGCTGTTATTAACAGTTGGTTCGAAGTTAACAATGTGCGATCAGTCGCCGATATATAATTCAAAATTATAAAGTCCATTGGTGAACATTTAAAATGTTTCACCAATGTTTCACCCGAAATTTTAAGCAACAAAAAAGCGATTAGTGTCTTTCACCTAATCGCCTCATTTTCAAGTACTCAGAGCGGGAATCGAACCCGCACTCCGTTTACGGGAACAGGATTTTAAGTCCTGCGTGTCTACCAGTTCCACCATCTGAGCAGGCGTCTAACCTTTTAAAAATAAAACCCTTCTTTCAATCAGAAGGGCTTTGAGCGAAAGACGAGATTCGAACTCGCGACCCCGACCTTGGCAAGGTCGTGCTCTACCAACTGAGCTACTTTCGCGTTGGTGTTTTCCTCGCTTCGAGTTTGCTTTCGTTAACCGTTTGCTTATCTCGTTTGCGGGAGTGCAAATATAGGCAGAATTGAATACTCTGCAAGAGAAATTTTAACTTTTTTTAAAATAGTTTATAACTCGCTGTTTTTCAAAATGTCTGATATCAACTCAGCTTCAAATCCCCGGCCTATGGCATACTGCTGTAACTTATAGCGACGCTTAAGCTGGTTCTTTTCGGTTAGGGTAGCGGCTTTTTTTTGCAATAAATGGGTTAATGCGGCAAGGTAATCGTCAAGATCAATGTTGAGGAGCGCCTTTTTGATCAGCACATCAGGCACTCGTTTAAGCTTAAGACCCTGTTTAATTTTAATACGCCCCCATGCTTTTTGGTTGAATTTGCTTCTGGCATAGATGCGCGCAAATCGCTCCTCGTTAAGGAAATTACCTTCAATTAACTCACTTATAATGTGCTCAACAGCATCAGGCCATAGTCCCCACTCGTAAAGTTTGTCGCGTACTTCCTGTTGGGCACGTTCCTGGTAGGCGCAAAAATGTTCGGCTTTGGCACGGGCAACTTTCTCGTCGGTAATTTTAATTGGTTTGGGCTGATCCATTTAAAAGCCAAAATTCGTTAAAAATTATTCTATTTGTTTTAATATCTCCAAATTAGCAGCATGCCCAATAATTCATACGCTATATCCGCTATAAAAAAGATCATCAAAGCTGATGGCAATATTGTTGAAGAATATACCATAAGCGCACTTTTTACCGATAGCCGCCGGATCAGCAACCCGGCCGAGGGCTTGTTTTTTGCGCTTAGCGGAAGGCGCAACGGCCACGAATTTGTTGCCGAAGCTTATGCCGGTGGTGTCCGCAATTTTGTGGTGGAGCATGGTCCTGAGTTTAACCTGCCCGGCGCTAACTTTTTAATAGTGCCCGATCCGCTTGCCGCTTTGCAAGCCCTGGCAGCTTATCACCGTAACCGTTTCAAGTTGCAGGTAATTGGTATTACCGGTAGTAACGGTAAAACCATTGTTAAAGAATGGCTGTACCAATTGCTTTCGGCCGATAAAAACATTGTACGGAACCCTAAAAGTTATAACTCACAAATAGGTGTGCCTTTATCTGTATGGCAAATTAATGATAGGAACGACCTTGGTATTTTTGAAGCTGGCATCTCCACCGTAAATGAGATGAATAGACTGGAAGCCATTATCAAACCCGAAATAGGAGTGCTTACCCATATGGGGCCTGCGCATGATGAAGGGTTTGAATCGCCAAGACAAAAGCTTTTGGAAAAATTAGGATTGTTCAAAAACAGCAGGCTACTGATCCATAATTACGATCAGCTGATAGGCTATGAAAAAGATATCGCGGCAAAAGAAACTTTTACCTGGAGCCGCAAATTCCGCGAAGCTGATCTGTATGTTTTCAGTGAGACAGTGATCTCCAAAAATTATTACTTCCGTGCCCGTTATCAAGCTAAAGAGATAGAATGCCTTGTTCCTTTTACCGATCAGGCTTCGGTAGAAAATGCCATTACCTGCTGGGCTACTATGCTGGCTTTAGGCTATAGCGCAGTGGAGGCCGATAAGCGTATTGAGCGCCTGGCCCCTGTAAGTATGCGGCTGGAGTTGAAAAACGGGGTAAACAACTGCTCGGTTATTGATGACTCATACAATTCAGATCTGCAATCGCTTGAAATAGCGCTTAACTTTTTATCGCAGCAAAATCAGCATCAAAAAAAGACGCTCATCCTTTCAGATATTTACCAATCGGGTTTGCAGCAGGATGTGCTGTACAAACAGGTGGCCGATTTGATCAGGACTAAAAAGATAGACAAGTTTATTGGCGTTGGTGAAGCCTTGCTTAGCCATCAGTCGTATTTTGATGTGGCCGAACAGCATTTTTATGCTGATACTACTACGTTGTTGCAGCAGCTAAAGGCACTTAATTTTAAAGATGAAACCATCCTGATAAAAGGTTCGAGAAGCTTTGAGTTTGAGCAGATAAGCCGTGCATTGTCTCAAAAGGCACATGAAACGGTTATGGAAATCAATCTGAATTCTTTGCTGAATAACCTTAATTTCTATAAGTCAAAACTTAAACCTGGCGTAAAAGTAATGGCCATGGTTAAGGCATTTAGCTATGGCAGCGGTACGTTTGAAGTGGCCAATATGCTGCAATACAACAAGGTTGATTACCTGGCGGTGGCTTATATTGATGAAGGGGTGGCATTACGGCAAGCCGGCATCATCCTCCCCATCAAAGTGCTTAACCCCGAAGCTTCGGCGTTTGATAAGCTCACCGAATACAAGCTTGAGCCGGTAATCTACAGTTTTGGTTTGCTGGATGACTTTGTAGGCTATGCGTCGGCGCAAGGGATTGCCGGCTACCCGGTACACCTTAAGATTGATACGGGTATGCACCGCCTCGGTTTTGAAAACTACGAAATCGAAACCCTGTGTGATATGCTGGAAGCTAACCGTTATGTGCGCGTGCAATCAGTATTTTCACATTTAGCAGCAAGCGAAGCCCCCGAGCATGACGAGTTTACCAAAAAACAGATCAAGCGTTTTGAAAAAGCCTTTAAAGAGATAGAACGTACGCTGGGTTATAAGGTGATCAAGCACATTTGCAACACAGCGGGTATCATTCGCTGGCCTTCCGCACATTATGATATGGTTCGGTTAGGGATAGGCTTGTATGGAATTGATTCATCTGTGCCGGCTTCAGAGGCGGGCTTGCAGCCTATTGCCAGCTTAAAAACCAGTGTTGCCCAGGTTAAAAAGATAGGGGCGGGGGATACCATAAGTTACGGCCGTAGCGGTAGCCTTTTGAAAGACGGTAAAATAGCCACCATCCGTATAGGTTATGCTGATGGTTACCTGCGTGCTTTTGGTAAAGGGGTTGGCAAAATGCTGGTGAAAGGTGCCCTGGTGCCTACAGTGGGCAACATTACCATGGATATGTGCATGCTTGATGTAAGTGGGTTGGATGTGCGGGAAGGCGACGAGGTAATTATATTTGACGAGCACCAACGCATTGAAGAATTGGCAAAGCAGATAGGCACCATTCCCTACGAAATATTAACCAATATTTCGCAAAGGGTAAAAAGAGTGTACTTTTACGAGTAGGATTAAATGCTCTGTTAGATTTCTTGTAAATAGTCGGGTGATTTAGTTTTAGTCGGGATTTTTAATATGCTCGGTTATGCAGGCAATCAGATTTTCTTTCGCTTTTTCGTAGCGGGTAGCTGTAAATTCCGTTGCTGTTTCCCATTTGATATCTGCTTTAGCAATAGCAACATCCTCTTTCAAGATTATCATTGACGAATCGGCTAAGGTTAATCTGTGGGCGGGGGATTCTTTCAATAATTTTAACCATTTTGCATGTATCCATTGTAACGTAAGCCCTTGTTGATGTCCCCATTTACCTAAATTTTTGATTTGTTTAATTAAAAATATCAACTCACGCATTAATTCAACTTTTTTCATAAAATCGATTGAAAGATATAAAACCCTAAAAGTGTTTGATTGAGCTAATACAGGTAGTTTTAGAAGCGCATAGCCTGTTGGAGTATCGGAGCGTAATATAAACATTACCTTTAATAAAAGGTTTCTTTTAATTTCAAATAATTCAGTCTTTTCCGCATTATTGAAATGGTTTTATTTTAAAATAGCTGTGTATACTAATTAAACGATACCTGTAATACGATGTAAGCATAATATGCTTTATGGTGGTCATCTAAACCGGTCAGTATGAGAACCATCATAGTGACTTTATGCGCTGCAAGCACACTTTTTGATTTAAATTTTATACCAATTTAAAAGAGTGTATTTTTACCCGTAAAATCAGCGGCTTAAAATGAACAGGTTAGCGCGGGCATTATTCAGGTATTTTATAAAAGGCATGTTGGTGGTTGTGCCGGTAGGCGCTGCCATTTTCCTGATGTACTGGGCCGTTGCAAGTATTGATAAAGCGCTTAACCTAAGTGATTTGTTGGTTGATAAAACCGGAAAGCATGTTTATATACCTGGTTTAGGCATCCTGAATGTGGTTGTGGTTATCATGATCATGGGGGTGTTGGTTACCAACGTAATCACCGAGCCTATTAAGGCCTGGTTTAAGCGCTGGTTTGCCCGTTTACCCATCTTTGCATTTCTATATTCTTCAATCAAAGATCTGACCGAGGCCTTTGTTGGCGAGGAGAAAAAATTCAATGAACCTGTATTGGTTGAGGTTAATGAATTTGGTTTAAAGAAGATCGGTTTCCTGGTTCAAAAGGATCTGGCAAAGATTGGGTTACCCGGCGAGGTTGCTGTGTACTTTCCTTATTCCTACTCATTTGCCGGGCAGGTGGTTATTATTGCTGCCGATAAAGTAAAGCCAATGGATAAGAGCGCGGCAGATGTAATGAAGTTCGTAATATCAGGCGGGGTAAGCGGGTTGGATTAAAAGGTTTTATAACTATTTTAAATAAAAACGCATTTCCTTATGAAAATACTTAACCGTACCAGTTGTATATTATCTTATGCAGTAAATCTGGATTTTTTTGATAGGGTAAGAAAAATTTCAAATAGCGGTAAAAGTGGTCACAGTTACTGGGAGCCAACCGAACATGGCTCGCACAGGCTTACGCATACACTAACTTTTGATGCCGGAGACGATGAAAGTGGCGAATGGTTTATTCAATACCGGGCCGTTATGATTTGTGATGTGGTGATAGAGGATGTAAGGGAGGATGCCCTGCAAATGTTGGCCTTTGAGCAGGAGTTTAATGAGTCGATGGCTAACTTTATCAAAGAGAATTCGTTATCTCATATCTCTGAATTGCATATACCTCCATTTATGATCAATGAATGGAATATAAAGAAAATGGAAGACAGTATGCGCCGTGCTATAGCAACCGATTATGATGAAAAACGTGCAGAGGTACTGAAGCAAATGAAAGGTAATTTGGGTTTCACGCCAACGATCAAAACCAGGGTCACTATAAATAAAACAAGCGGGTAGCGTTACAATTCTGCTTCTACCGGCTTTGAATCGGCCACTCTGTTTTTTTTGATGCTCCTGATCGCCAAAAAAACAGCGATCAGCATCAATACTGCCCCCAAAATATAAGGCGCGCCCGGAAAATAGGTTGATGTATTGCGATGGGTAAACAAATGAAATACCGAACTCATCAACAGCGGCCCGATAATCACCGCTAAACTGCTAATACTTGTTAGGGAGCCCTGTAACTCGCCCTGCTCTTTTGGGGATACCGTACTGGTGATCATGCCCTGCAATGATGGCCCGGAAATACCGCCGAGGCAATAGGGCACCATAAATACGTACATCATCCAACCCTGGTTAGCAAAGGCTATGAGGGTTAAACCGATAGTGTAAAATAGTAAACCGGCTACGATATTTTTCTCCTGCCCAAATTTGGGGATGGTAAACCTGATCAAGCCTCCCTGTATGGCTACCAGCACAATACCGATGAAAAAACCTAAAAAACCAATGCTTTTTAACTGCCAGTCAAACTTTTCGGTAACGTAAAAGGATAGTACATATTCAACAGCTTTTTGAGCGATATACACTAAAGAAAATGCCCCGATTAGTCCTGTTAATGATTTATAGCGCGAGAGGTTGCGTAAGGAGCTAACGGGATTAGCCTTCTTCCATTCAAAGCGTCTGCGGTTTTTGATATTTAATGATTCTGGCAATACAAAGTAGCCATAAGTGGCGTTAATTAAAGCCAATGCCGCGGCCAGCATAAAAGGGAAACGTACGTTTAGTGCGCCTAAAAAACTTCCTGTACCTATGCCGATGATAAATCCAAGTCCGGATGCTGCCCCAACCAAACCAAAGTTTGCAGCCCGGTTTTTGCCGGTGCTGATATCGGCAATGTACGCGGTTGCGGTAGTATTACTGGCGCCCGCGAAGCCTGCTATGGCCCGGCCGATAAACAACCATGCTACGGTAGGGGCAAAAGCCATAAAGATGTAATCTATCCCAAAACCAATTAATGAACCTAATAATACCGGTCTGCGCCCGTACCTGTCGCTCAGGTTCCCCAGCAGTGATGAAAACAGGAATTGCATGGATGCATAGGTAAATGTTAGATAGCCATTGTATTGCGCCGCCGTACTTACATCCATGTTGCCCAGTTTCTCGAGCAGCGACGGCATTACCGGAATAATGATGCCTAAACCCAGTACATCAATAAAAAGCGTTACGAAAATAAAGCCTAAGGCAGCAGTGTGTTTCTTTTTAGGTTTGGCACTCATTAATAATGATAAAGGTTTAAGCAGGGTAAAAGTTTTATTATGGGCTGTTTTACAGTTTTATCTTCAATCCATATTCGTGTTTTAACGTTAGCAGTGCTTCTGCATTGCCTTTGGCATCATCAACGGGATGGTGTGTATGCGATGTTTGCCGTAGGTGCTTAAAGTTCTGAAACATATCTTTTACCATGCCTTTGTACAGGCTCCCCAGGTTTTGCGAACTGAAGCCAAAAGGATTATCGCCGGTAAAATGATGAAAGTACCAGCAAACGAACATCCAGTCGAACCCGTTGTTATCACTAATAAAATGGGGTTTATCGCGGCAAACGCGTTTTAGCCATGCAGCAAAATCACTCATCACTTTTGCCGGGTCATCAAAATTTAATGTTTCCTCACGGGTATGCCCGGATACTGCCAGTGCTTCGGGAATGTAGTTTTCAGAAATGGGCTTTAACCGCCCGTAAAAGGTTTCTTTGAGGCTGTCTTGTACCAGCACCGCCCCAAATGAGATCATAGAATAGTCGCCCGGAATTGGGCCATCACTTTCTATATCTACCATAATGTAAGCCATTGTATTAATTATTATAATTTGTATTTGCTTTAAATAAGCATGTTAATTATCTATAATATACAAAAAATAAATGATCAATGCAAGGTTGCTATGGCATCAATATCTTTTGCCGAGGCTTTCTTCACATTTTTGAAATTACGTATGGCAAGCAACGCACTTATCAGCATCAGTATCGCACCTAAAATAAATGGCGCTCCCGGTAAAAAGAAAGGCCTGTTATCGTTGGTGAAATAATAAAATAAGGTAGTCATTACCCAGGGGCCAAAAATGGCGCTCAGGCTCATGAGGCTGGTGAGGCCTCCCTGTAATTCGCCCTGTTCGTTCGCTGGTACCTGGTTAGTCATAATACCCTGTAGCGCCGGACCTGCAATACCGCCGAGCGCGTAAGGCACCATAAATGCAAACATCATCCAGCCTTGTGTAGCCATAGCAAACAGGATCAGGCCGATACTATATAGCAGTAATCCAACCCAAATACAGCGTTCCATGCCCAGTTTAGGCAGTATGATACGCATCAGTCCTCCCTGCACCAAGGCTATCATTAAGCCAATAAAGGCGAGTGAATAGCCTACGGTATCCTCACCCCATTTAAATTTTTCGAAAGTGAAATATGTCCAAACGTTTTGCACCGCTTGTCCGGCAAAATACACCAGGAACAGTGACAATGCCAGACCCATTACCGAAGGATATTTTTTTAGCTGTAGCAATGAGCCCAATGGGTTTGCCCTTTTTACATCAAACGGGCGACGATGGGCTTCATCCAGTGATTCGGGCAGAATGAAGAAGCCATAAATGGCGTTTAAAAATGCCAGACCGGCGGCGGCGAAAAACGGATATTGAACATCCATTTTACCCAATACACCGCCAATGGCCGGACCAATAATAAACCCAAGACCAAAGGCAACGCCTATCATCCCAAAGTTTTGAGCGCGTTTTTCGGGAGTGCTCACATCTGCTATATAGGCCGAGGCGGTGGTAAAACTTGCTCCTGTGATACCAGCGATAGCCCTGCCCAAAAATAGCCAGCCAATGGATGGGGCGAAGGCAAGGAACAAATAATCGATACCAAAACCTAACAGTGAGCAGAGTAATACCGGGCGACGGCCGTACTTATCGCTCAGATTACCGATCATGGGCGAAAACAGGAATTGCATCACCGAATAAGCCAGCGTCAAAAAACCTGCATAAAGCGAAGCCTCACTAAGGCCGGCGTGGATCAGTTTTTCAATAAGCTTGGGTAGTACGGGTATAATGATACCTAAACCTACTACATCAATCAGTAAAGTAATAAAAATAAAGCCTAAAGCCTTCTGCGGTTTATTTTGGGCGGAAGTGTCCATGGTGCAAAATAAATTATTAAGGTTAATAATTGTTAAAATAATTGTATTTAAAATAATTTGTCCCTAACTTCAACTATATTATTAGTTAAACCTATGAAACCACACAAATCAATCATGCTGGTACCGGCTTTGCTGGTTATGCAAAGCGCATTTGCGCAAAAAAAACATCTTACGTTATCTGATAACTATCCATCGCCAACCGAAAAAGTTAAGATCACCTATGATCCGGCAGGGACACCTGTTGCCGGCAAGAAGGATATCGGCGCAGAGATCTACTACATTGACGGAAAGGATAACCCAGCAACCGACATCGATCTGAAAGCTGACGGAAATTTATTGTCAGGTGATTTTACTATCCCGGCCGCGGCGAAGGCTTTCTTTATAAAAATATTTAGTGACGGTGATATTGATAACAATAACGATAAGGGATATGTTTATTTAGTTTATAAGGATAAAAAACCTGTTCAGGGCGCTTATGAAGCCCAAGGTTATATATTAAGTGGTGTCGGTAACAATTTTGCCAAAATTAAGACCGACTCTGAAGAAGGCCTGGCATTGTTTAAAAAAGAGTATGATGCCTATCCTCAGGCCGAGAAGCCTTATCAGTTTAATTACTATTACATATTAGCGAAGAAAAAAGATCCCGCTACTACTGCCACGTTAAATGCAAAGGTTAAATCGCTTGAAAAAAGCACGGTGGAAAAAGACCTGATCCTTGCCGCCAATATCCTGAACTGGCGAAACCAAAAAACATCTGCCGATTCATTGGGCGAAATAATCAAGGCTAAATTCCCGAAAGGTGAGTCTGTTAAAACCGATGCTGAGCTTGCGATGATGCGCGAGCATGACGTGCACAAAAAGGATTCGCTTTATACTGCTTATGTGACCAAATTTCCTGAAATGAGCACCTACAAAGGCGGAAGAATAGATTTTATAAGGGGACAGTTAGCCGGCGGTTTTTTAAGAGCTGGTGATACCGTGGCGTTTAATAAATACGCAACGTTGACTCAAGACAAAATGAGCATAGCAATGAGCTATAATAATATGGCTTATGAATGGGCACAAAAAGGGGAGAACCTTAATCGGGCAGAAAAGCTTTCAAAGCAAACGCTGGATATCATTAATGAAAAAATGAAAAGTCCGATGGTGTCATCGTTCATGTCGGTAAATGATGCAAAAAGGCAGAATCAAGGTGTTTATAACATCTATGCTGATACTTATGCATTCATTTTATATAAAGAGAAAAAATATGATGAGGCACTTAAGTATCAGAAAGAACTTTATGCCACCAATAAGGATAATGACCCAACCACAAACGAGCATTACGTACTCATTTTAAATGCGCTTGGTAAATACACCGAATCAAAAGATGCCATTGAAAGTGCATTTAAGGCAGCTAAAGTTTCTCCGGTTTTAAAGGAGGAATTAAAGAAAGCCTACGTCGGTTTAAAAGGTAGTGAAGCGGGTTATGATCAATACCTTGCGGGCTTATCAGATATTGCAAGGGATAAAAAAAGGGAAGAGGTGGCTAAGCAGATGATCAATCAGCCGGCTACAAAATTTGCTCTTAAGGACTTTGCCGGAAATAGCGTCTCACTGGGCGATTTAAAAGGCAAAATTGTGATCGTGGATTTTTGGGCTACCTGGTGCGGCCCTTGTAAAGCTTCTTTTCCGGGTATGCAAATGGCCGTAAATAAATACAAGGATGACCAGGATGTGAAGTTCCTGTTTATTGATACCTGGGAAAATGGTGATAGCTATATTGACGGTGTGAAGAAATTTATTGCCGATAATAAATACACTTTTAACGTGCTGATAGATGAAAAAGGCGGCGATGGCAGGCAATCAAAGGTGGTATCACAATTCGGCGTAACCGGAATCCCAACCAAGTTTATTATTGATAAAAACGGCAACATCCGCTTTAAAGTTGTGGGTTTTGATGGCTCGGCAGATGGACTGGTAGATGAAGTGAGCACGATGATTGACATGGCTAAAGGGCCGGTTACTGCCGAAGCTGCTGTCGCTCCAAAGCAAAGCATGAAATAGCTAATTACAAACCTAAAACTATTTCAATAAAAAATGCCGCCCTGATGGAGCGGCATTTTTTATTTTGAAGCCTGCTATATCTCGCATTTATCAATTTAATATGTAATAGATATTATAAGGTTAATGATTATTGGAAATAGTTGTATCTGTAATAATTAATACCGAACTTGAATAAAACCAATAGTTAACCTATGAAACCTCACAGATCAATACTGCTTTTGCCGGCTATGCTGGCCCTGCAAAGTGTTTTTGCACAAAGTAACCATCTTACATTATCAAGCAATTATCCTGCTGCTTCCGAAAAAATTCAACTTACTTATACAACTAAGGGTTCGCCGCTGGCCAACAAAAAGGATATCAGTGCAGAGGTGTACTTTTTAGATGGGAAAGAATATCCGGTTGCAGAGGTGGCATTAAAATCCTCGGATGATGCTCTGACGGGCGAGTTTGAAATCCCCGCTATGGCTAAGGCATTTTTTATAAAAATATATAGTGGTACAGATATCGACAATAACAATGACAAAGGGTACATATTTGAGGTTTATAAAGATAACAAGCCTGTTCCTGGTGCTTACGAGGAAGAAGCTTATGTAGTAGAGAGTAATCTCGGCTCTTCTTTTGGAAAAATTAAAGCTGATAACGATCGTGTATTTGAGTTGCTTAAAAAAGAATACGAGATATACCCGACCGTCGAAAAGAAATATCCTGGTATTTATTATTGGCTACTGTCAAGAAACGCGTCGCCTGCTACCAAAGCGTTGATGAACGCTAAAGTTAAGTCGCTTGAAAAAAGCAGTAATGAAAAAGACCTAAACCTTGCATCATATATACTTAGCGATTTGAATGAAAAAGCCGCCGCCGATTCATTGAAAAAGATGATCAAAGAAAAATTTCCTATAGGTGACATCGCTAAGAACGAAGCTATTTATGCTATGGTTATGGAAAAAGATTTAGGTAAACGCGATTCAATTTATAAAGATTTTGCAAGTAAATTTCCCGAGAGTAAAGACCCTAACGTTGATTATGTCCGTACTCAGTTGGCAATTGATTATTTAAAGGCTGGTAATAATAAAGCGTTTGAAAACTATGTAGCACAAGTTAAAAATAAATCAGCCCTGGCCAGCAGTTATAATAATATTGCCTATGATTGGGCTGAAAAAGGGACAAATCTTGATCTTGCCGAAAAACTGTCCAGGCAATCACTTGATATTATATCCGATAAACAAAAAAATGTCGCCGCCGCACCTTTTTATACAAAAAGCGAAATGGAAAAACGGAATAGGGCAACTTATAATATGTATGAGGATAGTTATGCTTATATACTTTACGGCCAAAAGAAATATAACGAAGCTTTGAAATACCAGAAAGAGGTTTATGAGTATGATACCGAAAATGACCCAACTACAAATGAACACTACAGTTTAATATTAAACGCATTGGGTAAATATGCCGAATCTAAAGCGGTTATCGAAAAAGCTTTAAAGGCAGGCCGCGGCACGGGGACTCTTAACGATGAACTGAAAGAAGCTTATGTAGGCTTAAATAAAAGCGATAAAGGCTTTGATGAATATTTGGCAGGACTGAATAAAATATCAAACCAGAAGAAACATGACGAATTAGCTAAACAAATGATCAATAAACCAGCGGTTTCTTTTATCCTGAAAGATTTTAATGGCAATACGGTTTCACTGGCCAACCTGAAAGGCAAAACGGTAGTAGTTGATTTTTGGGCTACCTGGTGCGGGCCTTGTAAAGCATCGTTCCCGGGTATGCAGCTGGCTGTAAATAAGTATAAAAACAACCCCGATGTGAAATTTCTGTTCATTGATACCTGGGAAACTGGCGATAGCTATGCCGATGTCGCTAAGAAATTCATAGCAGAAAACAAATACACCTTTACCGTATTGTTTGATGAAAAAGGTAATGATGGGAAGCAATCAAAAGTGGTATCACAATTTGGGGTTGAAGCTATCCCAACCAAATTTATCATCGATAAAAATGGCAACATCAGGTTTAGTGTGCGCGGTTACAGCGGCTCTAATCAAGCCGTGTTAGAAGAAGTGGGCTCGATGATTGATATGGTGAATGAAGAGGTTGCTGCTACCAAAGAAATTACGCCTAAACAAAGCATGAGGTAGCCTAATGCTATATCCAACAAAAATGCCGCCCTTAATGGAGCGGCATTTTTTATTTTGAAGCCTGTTAAAAGTTTGGCTTAAGTACGTATTTGTTGTAGAACCTGGTGATGTGTTCAACAGCTTCTTCGGCTGTGTCAACTACACGGTACAGGTTAAGGTCGTCGGGGTTGATGTTGTGCTGTTCGTTTAGCATTTTTTCCTCAACCCAGTTAAACAGGCCTTTCCAGTATTCAACCCCAACAAAAATGATGGGGAAGCGGGCAATTTTACCGGTTTGAATAAGCGTGATAGCCTCAAACGATTCGTCCATAGTGCCAAAGCCACCGGGTAAAATGATAAAGCCCTGCGAGTATTTCATAAACATAACCTTGCGGATAAAGAAGTAATCAAACTCCATGATCTTATCCCTATCGATGTATTTGTTGTGGAACTGCTCAAATGGTAACTCGATGTTTAAGCCTACTGATTTACCGCCGTTTTCATAAGCGCCCTTGTTGGCAGCTTCCATAATACCTGGACCGCCGCCCGAGATTACGCCATAGCCATGCTCGGTAAGCAGGCGGGCGGTATCTACAGCCAGTTGGTAGTATTTGTTATCGGTATGTGTACGCGCCGACCCGAAGATGGATACGCATGGGCCAATTTTGGCCAGTTTTTCAAAGCCGTCAACAAATTCGGCCATTATTTTAAAGATCTGCCAGGAGTCGGTAACCTTAATTTCCTGCCAGTTTTTGTTCTCGAACGCTTGTCTTATTTTATCTTCTCCGGTCATAGCCTTTTTTTAGTCCGGAAGTCGGGAAAGTCCGAGAGTCCGGAAGTATTTTTATTCTATATTAATTAATGCAAAGTACGAAGAAAATTGATTTCGGTTGATTTGCGGATCAATTTTTTACCTGTCCAACTCGAGACTTTCCACGTTACGGACTTCGCCAGCTTTAGAACTTGAAAAGGCCAGGAGCCCGATGAATGTAATTAATCCGTTTACAATAATGAGTTCGTTACTAAAAACATATCCGCCCAAAATTGATTTTGATTCGGCATTTAAAAAATAACATATAGCAGGAGAGAGTATGCAAATAAAGGGTACCAGTTTATCCTTAACCTGTCTGTTGCTTACAAACAAGCCAAACGAATACAGGCCCAGTAACGGGCCATAAGTGTAAGATGCCACGCTGAATATAGCACTCACCACAGCCTCGTTGTTAATAGCGTTAAATATGATAATGGTTAAAAACATCAAGCCCGAAAAGGCTATATGTACCCAATGCCTTACCGATACCATCTTTTTGCTGTTCACATCTGCACGCTTGTTAAAGCCTAAAAAGTCGACACAAAAGGAGGTGGTAAGCGCCGTAAGGGCTGAGTCGGTAGTGGCAAAGGTAGCGGCCGTTAAGCCCAACATAAATATCATGGCCGGCACCAATCCTAAATATTGAAGGGCAATGGTAGGATACAAGTAGTCGGTTTTGGTAACATTGATGCCATTTTTAGCTGCGTACATGTAAAGCAAGGCGCCCACGCTAAGGAAAAAGATGTTGATCACTACAAAAACGCCTACAAAGCTGAACATGTTTTTTTGTGCTTCTTTGATGTTTTTAAGGCTGAGGTTTTTCTGCATCAGGTCCTGGTCAAGCCCGGTCATACCTATGGTGATAAACATAGCGCCTAAAAACTGTTTACCTAAGTGCAGCTTGCTGCTCATGAAATCGTTAAAGAAAAATATTTTGGAGTAGCTGCTGTTTTTGATGGTTTCGGCAGCCTCAAAAATGTTCATATGCAGGCTTTGGCAGATAAAGTATATCGACAGAAAAACCGATAGCACCAGGAAAAACGTTTGCAAACTATCGGTAATGATAATGGTTTTTAATCCGCCTTTAAAAGTGTACGACCATATGAGCAGCAAACATATCAATACTGTAACAGCGAAAGGTACATGGTAGCTATCAAAAATGAATTTTTGCAACACGATAACCACCAGGTATAACCGGAATGCCGAGCCGATGACCCGGCTTACCAAAAAGATGGCTGCCGCAGTTTTATAGCTCCAAACACCTAAAGCACCTTCAATGTAACTATAAATGGATGTGAGCTTAAGCCGGTAGTATAATGGGAGTAATACGGTGGCTATAATAATAAACCCTGCCGCATTGCCCAGTACAAACTGGAAATAAGCAAACTGATCGGTACCAACTTTACCCGGTACAGAGATAAAAGTAACCCCGCTCAATGCCGTGCCAATCATCCCGAAGGCAACCAAATACCATTTGGAGTTGCGGTTGGCTACAAAGAATGTATCATTATCCGACGATTTTTTTGATGTAAGCCAGGAGATGATCAGTAAAACCAAAAAGTAACCGATAATGAATGATAATAATACTCCGGGCGACATAGGCGTGTGTTATGTTTTTCTAAAGTCGGAATCTTTTTTCAAAAAAGGTAATTATTGTTGGATGGGATTGCTCTTCCCTGTATAAAACTATGTCATTGCGAGCGCAGCGTGGCAACCGCATGCTCTACAGGGCGAATATGCTTCCGTGCGATTGCCACGCTGCGCTCGTAATGACATGGAAGATAGGCAATGCGTACACAGAATGCAATCACATAAAAAATATTTACCTTCGCACAATGAATTTTTCGTCCAAATTACTGGAAAATGCTGTAGCCGAATTTGCCAAATTACCGGGTGTTGGTCAAAAAACCGCCCTGCGTTTGGTGCTGCATTTACTTAACCAGGATAAGCAGGATGTTGAACGATTTAGTACCGCGGTAACCAAGCTTCGCAACGAAATACAATTTTGCCGGGTTTGTCATAATATATCTGATTTGCCTGTTTGTGAGATCTGCTCATCGCACCGCCGCGATCATGGCCTCATTTGCGTGGTTGAGGATACCCGCGATGTAATGGCCATCGAAAATACCAACCAGTTTAATGGTGTTTACCACGTGCTTGGTGGCTTAATATCGCCGATGGATGGCGTTGGGCCGTCAGATTTGCAGGTGGATACCCTCATTGAGCGCCTTAAGCCAACGGATGATAATGAGGTAAAAGAAGTGGTTTTTGCACTCAGCGCCACTATGGAGGGTGACACAACGCTGTTCTATCTTCATAAAAAATTAAAAAGTTTCAATATTACCATTACAACCATAGCTCGTGGCATAGCTTTTGGTGGTGAATTAGAGTACGTGGACGAAATAACTTTGGGCCGCTCGATAGCTACCCGCGTTCCGTATGAAAATTCACTATCAAAGTAAGCATGAAACTATCAATAGTTGTTGTAAGCCATAATACCTGCAACCTGCTCAGAATTGCCCTGAATGCAGCAATCAGGGCTGCCCAGGACGTTAGTCATGAGGTTTTTGTGGTCGACAATGCTTCGGCCGATAAGTCCGTTGCCATGCTTAATACCGAATTTCCTGATGTGAAAATAATAGCCAACGATAAAAATGAGGGTATGGCGCGCGCCTACAATCATGCGTTGAAATTGGCTACAGGCGAGTATATTTTACTGGTCAATGCGGATACAATTACAGGCAAAAAGACAGTTGAGAAAGCTTTGGAGTTTATGGACATGCACGCTGGTGCAGGTGGTTTGGGTGTACGTATGATAACTCCCGAAGGTAAATTTCTGAAAGAGTCAAAACGCGGCTTTAACAAACCATGGGAAACCTTTTTTAAGCTGACCGGGCTGGCAAAACATTTCTCCAAATCAAGACTAACTAACCCGGAGAGTAAAGACTGGGTAGAAGAGTTTCAGACTTCCGAGTCGGATATCATAAACGGTGCCTTCATGTTATTACGTAAAGAAGCCCTTAACCATATAGGCTTAATGGATGAGCGTTTTCATACCTATGGTTATGATATCGATTATTCGTACCGCATCAGGCTTGCCGGGTTTAAAAATTACTATTTCCCCAAAACATATATCATCAACTTTAACATACAAAACAAGGTTAAATTTAGCTGGATACACATTAAGGAATATTATGGTGCGATGATTATCTTCGCCTCCAAATATTTATTTAAGGTGCCCGATCTTAAGGTAGAGGGCATCCCCCAGCTAATTCCTCCTTCGTATGAAGTTAAATGATAAGGTTGTTATAATTACCGGCGCTTCGTCGGGTATCGGAAAATCACTTGCTTATGAATGTGCCAAACGCGGCGCCCATGTGGTGCTGGCAGCAAGGCAATACGTTACCCTTTGCCAGGTTACCGAAAAATTACAGCAGGAATATAAGATCAAAGCGCTTGCCATACAATGCGACGTAACCGTTGAGGAAGATTGCAAGCAACTCGTTAAACAAACACTCACCACATTTGGTAAAGTTGATGTATTGATCAACAACGCAGGTATGTCCATGCGGTCGCTGTTTAAAGACGCAGATCTTAAAGTGTTGAAGACCTTAATGGATGTGAACTTTTGGGGCACGGTTTATTGTACCAAATACGCATTGCCCGAAATTATCAAGACCAAAGGTAGCATAGTAGGGGTATCGTCTATAGCAGGATATAAAGGTTTGCCGGGCCGCTCTGGGTATTCGGCATCAAAATTTGCGATGAACGGTTTTTTAGATTCGTTACGGGTTGAAAATCTGAAAACCGGCGTACATATATTAACCGCCTGCCCTGGCTTTACCGCATCAAATATCCGTAATACAGCCTTAAACAGCGAAGGCAAACAGCAAGGCGAAAGCACCCTTGAAGAACAAAAAATGATGAGCAGCGATGAGGTAGCTAAAATCATAACCGATGGCATAGAAAACCGCAGCCGCACCCTCATCATGAGCGGCCAGGGTAAGCTAACTGTTGCCCTTAGTAAATTTGTCCCGGCTTTTTTAGATAAAATGGTGTATAACGTTTTTACAAAGGAGCGGGATCCGTTACTAAGATAGTTCAGAACTCGAATTTATTGAATTCAAAAAAAATTCAGAATAGGTTTATAAATTCAATAAATTCTTCTAATTCAACAAATTCGAGTTCAGACCACTTCATACACACTTATCCTGCTCAAATCCAAAACAACGCGGCCTGTTTCGTCGCGCTCAAAGGCTGGTTTAAACTTAGCATCCCATATAAAATCATCGTACTGGTAGGAGGTACGTGAATGGATGGTTTGTGAAAAAGTATCATCGAATGTTTTGAGGCTGACGGTTAAGCCGGCTTGCCTGCGTTGAAGTTCTTCCGGGGTGATATCTTTGATCGGGCTGTTATCATCAAGCGGGTGCACTACCGTCCAGTTCAGTGTAAGGATGCTAACTCTTGTACGTTCCAGTTCCAGTTGGAAAAATTTACGTACCGTTTTCCCGTTCTCTTCGTCGTTATAGCTAAAAACTACCTCCATTTCCAGATCGATCAGGATATTCTTCCGTTCGTTAGCCAGGCGAAACATCAGGCCTTTGCCGCCATCACGGTAAGGGGCGATAAGCACATTGCGGCTATACATGATCTTGGCCGAAGGGCGTGAAAAGCGTCCGTAAAGCAAGCCTGTTGCCAAAGCGAAGGCCAGTAAACCCATCATGGATTCGAGCGCAGCTATAGTATTAGGTATAATACCCTTCGGGCTGATGTGCCCGTAGCCTACAGTTGATATGGTTTGTGCCGAGAAAAAGAAGGCATCCATAAAACGATCGAAGCTATCGTTGCCGCTTTTACCGTCTAAAACATCTGGCCCGAGCGAAAAATAAATAAGAGCAAAAATGATGTTTACCGTGAAGTACGCACTAAAAACAATGAACCAAAACTTGCGCCAGCTCATGGTTATCAGCGAATGGTAATTGTTGGCTGTACTTAAAAATGGCAGACCGGTACGCTTTACGTTGATAGTACCATCTTTATTGATAACCGGCTGGCTCTTGATAACCGGCTGGGTACCAAAGCCAAGATCGTCTTCCGGGTTAATTTTCTCTTTACGTATGGCCATGGGGCTAATTAGTGAATTAGGATCGATTGATAAATCAACAACTAAATTATTGAAATTATGCGAACCGTAGATTGCTTAGAGGCGGTTTAAATAAAAAAGGCGTTATTGCGAGGTACGAAGCAATCGCGAACTGTACACAGCGGCCCTGCAAGTTTGGGATTGCTTCGTACCTCACAATGACGTTCTTATTAAGATGATTTAAATAGCTTTTCTATATTTAAATCAATAATTCATTAACTAAAATAATTCTGTTTGTTTTTATAAAAACTATTTACATATTTGTGCCAACAAGTAACAATGACAAAATTAAACAACAATTGGTGGTGGCTTAACGAGTAATCGTAAGGCAATTCCATGTTTGTTTGAAAAATATATTCAGGAGGGTTGCCATACGGCAGCCCTTTTTTTATGCTTAGTCCCCAGCCTCCGCCAGCTGGCGGAGAAGTGATTGCGAGGGGCGGATTTAATAATAAAATTGAACTATACCAACTCTCCGCCAGCCGGCGGGGCCGGGGGGGGCAAGCAAATGAAACAGATACTTAATCATCTTTTTGAGCACAAAACCTTTAGCAGGGAACAATCTAAAGGCATTTTGATGAACATTGCGCAAGGCAAGTACAACAATGCGCAAATGGCAGCCTTTATGACAGCCTATTGCATGCGAAGCATCACCGTTGAAGAACTGGAGGGTTTTCGCGATGCTATGCTTGAGCTTTGTCTGCCGGTCGATCTCGAAACCGACGGCCTAATCGACCTTTGCGGCACCGGTGGTGACGGTAAGGATACTTTTAATATCTCCACGCTGGCCTCATTTGTGGTTGCAGGTGCAGGGTATAAAGTGGCTAAGCATGGTAACTATGGCGTATCATCAGGTTGTGGTTCATCAAATGTGATGGAGTACCTGGGCTACCGGTTTACTAATGACATGGATAAGCTGAAACGCAGTACCGACGAAGCAAATATCTGTTTTCTGCATGCGCCGTTGTTCCACCCGGCTATGAAAACTGTAGCGCCAATCCGTAAAGAACTTGGTGTTAAAACCTTCTTTAATATGTTAGGCCCTATGGTTAACCCGGCTAAGCCAGATAATCAGTTGGTAGGGGTGTTTAATCTGGAGCTTGCCCGTGTGTATGCTTACCTATACCAAAAATCAACAACAAAATATACTATTATAAACGCGCTTGAAGGTTATGACGAGATCTCGTTAACCTGCGATTTTAAAACTTTCTCGGCAGATGGCGAAAAGATCAATAGTGTTGAAGAACTTGGTTTTGAATTGCTCGATCCAAAAGAGATCATCGGTGGTGATACCGTAGAGGCCTCTGCAGCAATATTTAGCGGTGTACTAAAAGGCGATGGTACTACAGCTCAAAATAATGTGGTATTGGCCAATGCTGCACTTGCCATCAAAACAATATGCCCCGAAAAAACCTTTGGCGACTGTTTTTATGAAGCTGAAGAAGCGCTGCTTGGTAAAAAAGCACTTAAAAGCTTTAATAATTTATTGCAAAACTAAGCCATGAAAATAAAGGTTTGCGGTTTAAAACATCCTGAAAATATTGAAGCGGTTACCGCTTTGCAGCCAGACTATGTTGGTTTTATTTTCTACGGAAAATCGCCCCGGTATATGGCTGGTTTACCGGTTGGTGCATTGAAAACCATACCTGCTTCCATCCGAAAAACCGGTGTTTTTGTAAATGAGAGTGCCGAAAATATTGAAAAGCTGATTGCCGAATATGGTTTTGATGCCATTCAACTTCATGGCGATGAAAGCCCTGAATTTTGCGCGAAGTTTAAAGGAAAGGTAACTGTAATAAAGGCATTTGGCCTTAATGAGAACTTTGATTTTGAGCAATTAAAAGATTATGCCAACAATATTGATCTTTTCCTGTTCGATACCAAAACAAAAGAATATGGAGGCTCGGGCAAAACGTTTGATTGGGCTATTCTTGATCAATACAAATTGGACATACCCTTCTTTTTATCAGGAGGGATAGGTCCCGAAAATATAGCTGAAGTTAAAAACATCACGCATCCCCAATTTTACGGGGTTGACCTTAACAGCAGGTTCGAAATTGAACCAGGTTTAAAGAATATTGAAAAACTAAAAGACGCATTTAACATCGTCAAAAATAAAACACAGATGAAATACGGAGTTAACGAACAAGGTTATTATGGCGATTTTGGGGGAGCATACATTCCCGAAATGCTATATCCTAACGTAGAGGAATTAAGGCAACAGTACCTCAATATTATAAATGATGAGGGTTTTAAAGCCGAGTTTGATGATCTGTTAAAAAATTATGTTGGCAGGCCATCTCCGTTATATCATGCCAAAAGGTATTCAGAAAAATATGGCGCTAATATCTTCTTTAAACGTGAGGACCTTAACCATACCGGCTCGCATAAGATCAATAATGCCATAGGACAGATCTTACTTGCTAAACGCCTTGGCAAAAAACGTATCATTGCCGAAACCGGTGCAGGGCAGCATGGGGTTGCAACAGCAACTGTATGCGCTTTAATGGGCATTGAATGTGTGGTTTACATGGGCGAAATTGATATGGCCCGCCAGGCACCTAACGTGTCGCGTATGAAAATGCTGGGCGCAAAGGTGATACCGGCAACATCGGGAAGCAAAACACTTAAAGATGCTACCAACGAAGCCCTGCGCGATTGGATAGGCAACCCTGTTGATACGCATTATATCATAGGTTCAGTAGTTGGTCCGTATCCATACCCTGATATGGTGGCCCGCTTTCAGTCTATTATCTCTGCAGAAACAAAAAAGCAATTGGTAGAGCATACAGGCAGCGAACTACCACAATACGTATTGGCCTGCGTAGGCGGCGGCAGCAATGCCATGGGGATGTTTTATCATTTCCTGGATGATGAAAGCGTGAAACTGGTAGCCGTTGAAGCAGCGGGGAAAGGCGTAAATAGCGGCGAATCGGCCGCTACTACAGCATTGGGTAACGAAGGCGTATTGCACGGCAGCCGTACCATCTTAATGCAAACCGAAGACGGACAGGTTGTTGAACCTTATTCCATTTCGGCAGGTTTGGATTACCCCGGTATTGGTCCGCAGCACGCGCATTTATTTAAAAGCCACCGCGGCGAGTATGTAAGCATTACCGACGATGAAGCTTTGCAGGCAGGCTTGCTTTGCTGCCAGTTAGAGGGCATTATTCCCGCCATTGAAACGGCTCATGCTTTGGCTCAATTGGAGAAAATGAAGTTTGAGGCTAACGATAATGTGGTGATCTGCATTTCGGGCAGGGGAGATAAGGATTTGGATACTTATATTAAATATTTTAACTATTAAAAAGGTCTGAACTCGAATTAAGAGAATTTAGTGAATAGACAGAATTTTGAAATTCGATTAATTCCTATAATTCGTTTAATTCGAGTTCAGACAAATAACATACCATGAACCGTTTAAACAAGCTTTTTGCATCAAAAAATAACAACCTGTTATCTATATATTTTACAGCAGGTTATCCTGCGCTGAACACCACGGTTGATATTGCCGAAGCCCTCGAAAAAGCAGGCGCCGATTTCCTGGAGATCGGTTTTCCATACTCAGATCCTGTTGCAGATGGCCCAACTATTCAGCATAGCTCGGAGGTAGCATTGGAAAACGGCATGAGCCTTAAAGTGTTATTTGAAGAACTGGCCGAATTGCGCAGTCGCGTAAGCATTCCTATTTTGCTTATGGGCTATTTTAATCCAATTGCCCAGTACGGCATTGAGCGTTTTTGTAAAAAAGCCGCAGAAGTTGGTGTTGATGGTATTATCGTACCCGATCTGCCAATCTATGAATATGAAAACATGTACTCCTCATATTTTATTGATAATGGACTGAGTAACATATTCCTGGTAACGCCGCAAACATCCGAAGAACGGATCCGGAAGATTGACGATTTGAGCAGCAGCTTTATCTACCTGCTATCGTCATCAACCATAACCGGCTACAATTTGAAATTAAGTGATAGTGTTGAGGATTACTATAAACGTATCACAGCCATGAAGCTGAACAATCCTACTGTTATTGGTTTTGGTATTACAGATAGCAGTAGCTTTGCTAAAGCCTGTAACTACGCTAACGGTGCCATTATAGGCAGCAGGTTTGTAAAATTATTGGGAGAGGACGGTTATATAGATAAGATTGATGGCTTTGTGAAGGGGATAAGGCCGTAAGGTAAAAAAGTCATATTAATATCTAAATAGGATTAAAAATGGGTGTCATGCTGAGGCCCTCGAAGCATGGCGGGCAGGGCCTCTGTGCGCGACCCTTCGACGGGCTCAGGGTGACAGGCCCCCGCCGGCGCAAGTCTTGGGCGATGGCCGGCGTCTGGATGACTTGTGTCAACTACGGGTGATTATATTTTATAAATATAACTCCAGGTCGCCTTTACCTTCACGCACAATATCAAAGTCGCCGGTGGTGCAATCAACTATGGTTGAAGGGATGTTGTCGCCGTAACCGCCATCAATTACAATATCAACCAAATCTTCATATTTTTCGTGGATCAGTTCCGGGTCTGTAGAGTATTCTATGATATCGTCGTCATCCCTTATTGAGGTTGAGAGGATCGGGTTACCCAAAACACGCACAATTTCGCGGGCTATATTATTATCGGGCACCCTGATACCAACTGTCTTTTTGTTGGAGCTAAGCATTTTGGGCACCATATGACTGGCATTGAAGATAAACGTAAACGGCCCCGGCAGCGCTTTCTTAATCACACGGAAAGTAGTATTGTCAATCGGTTTGATATAATCAGAAATATGGCTCAGATCATAGCAAATGAATGAGAAGTTAGCTTTTTCGGGTTTGATGTTCCTGATCTTGCAAATGGCTTCAATAGCACGGTGATTAGTGATATCGCAACCCAAACCATAAATGGTATCGGTAGGATATATGATGAGGCCGCCTTTTTTTAACACCTCAACCACCTGCTCAATAGCCTTTGGATTAGGGTTTTCGGGATATATTTTAATTAACATAAGTATAAGAACAAATATAGTGCTACTTGGTTTAATAACGGCAGCAAAAGGCGCTTAAAATCATGTTATTAGAGCTTATTTTGCAATGCGACGGAGAAAACTTACGAAGTTTTAAAAACTTCGTAAGTTTGATATGGCTATGTTAATAACTTGAATACTGGAATGTACGTGTGCTTTCTAAGTAGAAGTAATCAGTTATTAACCCATCCAGTTCTTTTACGGTTTCAAATAGCTCTTTTTTTACTTTAGGCTTTTCTTTATCGGGAAAGTCGAAGTTTGAGCTTAACTCATCGGTTATTTGTTGTTTAAGCGCATTGAGATAGAGCATTTTTTGCTTAGTTATATCGTATGATTTATCGTAATAATCGTTGTCTTTTCCCCGATAAATACTGTATTCGGCTTCTCCTAAAATTCTGTTATCTTGATGTCCGAAATAAGTGCCGCCTTGGGCTAATCTGCCAAAAATGAAATTTATATCGCGATAAATTTTAATTAACGTTTCCCGCTCTTTTTGATATTTCTCCCCTCCATTTCTCTTCTTTAAAAAATAGGCATACAACAGGTAATAATCGTCTTGTCCAATCTCACTGCTAAAAATATCAACCGGGTCAGATTTATCGATAGTTGAATCTCCACATATCCCTCGTTTGCCATAAGTAATATCAGGATGAACAGGCATACTATCGTTGAGTTCAGGATTATGCCTTAAGATCGTTCTTAAATCAGCTTTTGAATATTTAAACGTATCCGTTTTAATAGTACTGATGTCTATTGTGTCTGCGCCACCAACCAATATACTGTCTTCTTTGTGATGTTGACTTACATTTTGATTTGTTTGGCTTTTAGGAGTTCGCTGGCTGCAACCCAGCATCAGAGAAAGAATAAACAGAGTCAGAAGGTATCTCATGGGTTTTGGTTTCACCCTAAAACTAACTAATTATAAGCTAAAAACCTTGCTAAACAACAAAGCCATTCCGATTAAATCAGAATGGCTTTGGTATTGGAATTTTAACCTGTTTGCTGCTTCAACAATGCCGTGTTGTTTGGATCCTTTAACAACAGCGGCATTTTAAAAGTTAAAACACAGCAACAGTATTAAAACAATTAAGCTTGTTTAGCAAATTGTATGTTGATCAACAATTTGATGTCTTCACCAACTACAATTGAACCGGCTTCAGTAACGCCGTCCCAGGTTAAACCGAAATCTTTACGGTTAATTTTACCGCTGATCTCAAAACCTGCTTTGGTGTTGCCATAAAAGTCGGCAGCCGAGCCACCAAATTCTACGTCAAGGGTTACCGGTTTAGTTTGATCTTTAATAGTCAGGTTACCTTTCAGTTCATACTCTTCGTCATCAGTTTTAGTGAATGAAGTAGATTTGAAAGTGATCTGAGGATATTTTTCGGCGTCAAAAAATTCGGCCGATTTCAAGTGCTCGTCGCGTTGTGTCTGGTTGGTGTCAATGCTGTTGATATCTAAAGAGAAATCAATTTCAGCATTTTCAAAATCATCATTATCAGTTAATAATTCACCATTAAAGCTTTTGAAAAAACCACTTACGGTTGAAATAACCAGGTGTTTAACTTTAAATTGTACTTCTGAGTGCATAGGGTCGATAACCCATTTTGTTGCTGTTTCTGTTGCCATGATTTTTATTTCTTTTTTGTTGATACAAAGATAAACACAAAAATAGATGTTTAAACATCTATTTTAACTTTGTGACTTTAAAACGACATTGAGTAAGTTTCTTAACCACAAATTTGCCCTATTGTTTAGATTATAAATCTATTTTTATAAAACTTAATAGCCGCTTCATACAAAATTAACCATCCATGAGAAAGCTCTTCATTGTTTCGTTTTTTATCATATTCAGTATGCTTGCCTTGTGGACCATCATCTGGCCGCCGGCTGTATGGTCATTCCTGTTCATTGGGCCAATATATCTTATCGGCTTTTATGATATGGTACAGCCTAAGCATAGTATTGTGCGCAATTACCCGGTGTTTGGTCATCTGCGGTATTTAATGGAGGAGTTGAGGCCGAAAATTTACCAATACTTTATTGAAAGTGATACCAACGGCACGCCCTTTAACCGTCAAAACAGGAGTGTAGTTTACCAGCGCGCCAAAAAGGTTGACGATACCCGGCCCTTTGGTACCGAGCTCGATGTTTATGACAACGGCTACGAGTGGCTTAACCATAGTATTGCCGCCATTGATCACCATCAATTAAATATGGACCCGCGCGTAAAAGTTGGCGGACCTGCATGTAAGCAGCCCTACATGGCCAGCGTGTTCAATATTTCGGCCATGAGCTTTGGCTCATTGAGTATGAACGCTATTCTTGCGTTAAATGGAGGAGCCAAACTGGATAACTTTGCCCACAATACCGGCGAGGGCGGGTTGAGCGACTATCACCTGCAACCTGGTGGTGACATCATATGGCAAATTGGTACAGGGTATTTCAGCTGCCGCCATAAGGACGGTACCATTAATTATGATGCCTTTGCCGAACGCGCTGTGTTACCACAGGTGAAAATGATTGAGATCAAGCTGTCACAAGGAGCAAAACCTGGTCACGGTGGTATTTTACCTGCCGCCAAGGTAACGCCCGAAATTGCCCGCATCAGGCTGGTAGAGATGGGTGAGGATGTGATATCGCCGCCTTATCATACTGCGTTTACCAACCCTTTAGAGCTGATGACCTTTATTCAGAAGCTTCGTGATCTGTCGGGGGGTAAACCTATTGGCTTTAAATTATGTGTTGGTCACAAAAGCGAGTTTTTGGCTATTTGCAAGGCCATGGTTAAAACCGGCATTACGCCCGATTTTATTACTGTTGATGGGGGAGAGGGCGGTACCGGTGCCGCTCCGCTTGAGTTTAGTAACTCGGTAGGGATGCCGCTTCGCGAAGCCCTTGCCTTTGTTTACGATGCCCTTACAGGTTTCGATCTTAAAAGGAATATTAAACTCATAGCATCAGGCAAAGTAGCTACTGGCTTTGATCTCGTCAAAAATTTTGCGCTCGGCGCCGATATGTGTAACAGTGCCCGCGGTATGATGTTCGCATTAGGGTGTATCCAGGCGCTGGAGTGTAATAGCAATACCTGCCCCACAGGTGTAGCTACCCAGGATAAAAGCCTGATGAAAGGCCTGGTAGTTGATGATAAAAAGGTTCGCGTAGCTAACTTTCATAAGTTAACCGTAAGCAGCGCCATACAAATGATAGGCGCTGCAGGCTTAACCAAGCCCTGCGATTTGCACCGTATGTATATTTACCGCCGCATTAACCACAGCCAAATCCTTACTTATGGCGAGCTGTTTCCTTATATTCCCAAAGGCAGTTTGTTGAACACACCATATCCGGCATCGTTCGAGTTTGATATGGCCATCAGCAAGGAAGAAACTTTTGTGCCTGATTACAGCGGAATAACTAATATTGATTATAGTAATGTGAGTTCGTATTAAGGTGAATGGTTGATTAGGGTGATTGGGTGAGTGGTTGGGTTTTAAGACTTTGAATATGCAGGTAAGAAAAAATAAATTACAATCCCCTCTTTACGCGTAGCGTAGAGAGGGGTGACGAGCGCAGCGATGTCGGGGTGAGTAAACTCTACGCCATTCAAAACAAAATCTCCCTAAAAATCATTTATCAAAAGTAAATCATCAGCGCAATCAACGTAATCAACCAAAAATCAACGGTGCAGGCAGCATTATATGAAAACCTTACCCCCGAACAAGCCATTGCTTACCAGCATGAATTGCGCAGGCAAATTGATATTCGGCATTTAGATAAGCCTGTTAAAATCATCGGTGGCGCCGATATTTCATTCAATAAATATTCGGAAGTAGTTTACGCCGGTATCATCCTGCTCAAATATCCGGAGCTGACTATCATAGGGCAGGCAACGGCTATCAGTAAAACAAAGTTTCCGTACATCTCCGGTTTGCTGGCATTCAGGGAAGTGCCGGCTTTGCTCGAAGCATGGGAAAAGCTGCCTTTTAAACCCGATGTTATGGTATTGGATGGGCAAGGGATAGCGCACGAGCGCCGTACCGGCATAGCAACCCATTTCGGTCTGCTTACCAATGTACCATCTATAGGCAGCGCTAAAAGCCGGCTTTACGGCAGGTACCAGGAGCCCGGTAATGAAGTTTTCGACCAAAGTCCGATGTATGATAAGGGGGAGGTGATAGGAATCGCCTTACGCACCAAAAAGAAATGCAATCCCATTTACATATCTCCGGGCCACCACATCAGCATGGAACAAAGTGTTGAACTGATCAAAAACTGTATCCGAGGCTATCGCATTCCCGAGCCAACCCGCCAGGCACATTTGCTGGTGAACAAAATAAGAATTGCCGACGGGGGAAATTTTAATTCGCAACCTACGTTATTTTAGCTGACCTGTCACGATAGCTGAATGCGTAACACCATAAAAATTACCTGGTATTTTTATAGATCAATATTGTTATGGTGTATGACCATCAATATGATATGTATTTATTTTTTGCTCCGTGGAGAGGTAAATGTTGTTGGATCGTACGTTTTGAAAGTACTGAGTTACGGTTTAATCATTGGCTTTCAGCATTACAATTACAACGCTAATAAAGCTTTCTTCTATTTCCGCAATGCGGGTTATGGTATTGATAAGTTGTATCTGTACGCGCTTACCTGCGATGCCCTGGCTTACGGTGTTTTGCTATCACTCTTAAAGCTATTTAAATATTGGGTCAGCGTATTTTAAAAACCGACAGCGTTCATCTGGAGTTTGATGGTCGCAAGATTTTGCAGGATATTTATCTCAGTTGCCGCCAGGGCGAGGTGGTAGGCTTGCTTGGCCGTAACGGTTGCGGCAAGTCGTCGTTGCTGCGGATCATTTTCGGTACCCTAAAGCCATCTTACAAGCACGTAAGTATTGACGACAGGTACGTTTACAAAGGTTATGACGAAGGGCGTGTAGCCTATTTGCCACAACATAATTACCTGCCGCAAAATATAAGGATCGAAAACCTGGCCGAAATTATTATTGACCCTCAGTTTGTTGATGGATTTACTTCATTGCCAATTTATCAGGATCATTATCGCAAAAAGCCAAGCCAGCTTTCGGGCGGGGAGTTGAGGCAACTGGAAACACTAATGTGTATTTACAGCCGGGCGGATTTTATTTTACTGGATGAACCGTTTACCCACGTTTCACCGGTACAAGCGGAGATGTTTAAGGGAGTTATTCGTAAGTGTGCAGAAGTAAAAGGTATCATTGTTACCGATCATCAGTATTATAACATTCTTGATGTGGCCGATAGGATAGTGCTGATCACTGATGGCAGTACAAAAGCTATAAATAACCCCGATGACCTGATCAGGTACGGTTACATCAATCACATTATTTAATTATCGGTCCGTGTAACTTAAAGTATAAAATGAGGGTCTATTAGGTATAGTATTTAATGCGATGCCTAAGTTTTATCTGCTGGTCCTTTTTTTATTTTTCTGCTGCCCTGGTGCAGCGGGAAGCGAGAAAGTGATTCTTGATGGCATCACCTTTAAAAATGTAAACCCCGACCCTGATCCTTCACCTACAGGCGATTTTAAAACGTTGGTTATCCCTATAAAAAGGGCCGGGAACCTGATTGTGATCGAAGCCCAGATTGATACCCTCGAGGGCAATTTTGTGCTTGATACAGGTGCACCTTACCTGGTTTTGAATGAAACCTATTTCAGAGATCTGCCACATGCTGCCGAACAGGAATCTGCCGGGATTAATGGGGCTGCCGGCAGTTCTTTCACAACCTACGTGCGCAATTTAAACATCCTTGATCTGCATTATTCAAAACTAAGGGCCGATGTTACCGATCTTTCCTCCATTGAAAACGGTCGCGGGATAAAGATACTGGGTTTACTGGGCACCCGGTTACTTGCCGATTTTGCAGTTACTGTCGATCTGTTTCGCAATACGCTCTATATCCAAAAGCTTGATGAAAACGGCAATATCCCCGAAGCTGAGAAGGTATTTCATGACCGTTTTATGGTAAGCCCTTTCAAGATGCTTAATGATGTTATTTTAATGAAAGGGACGGTTAATGATAATTCGCTTTGGTTTGCCTTTGACAGTGCCGCCGAAACCAGTTTACTTGATTACAGGCGATCAAAAAAGCTCATCCCGGATATGGAAGTTATCAGTCGCTCAAAAATCATGGGTATTGGCGGTACTTCTATCGAAGTGATCTACACCCGCTTTGATAACCTGGTTGTTGGTGACCGTAAGTATATGAAAAACCGCATCATGATAACCAGCCTCGAAAAAATGGGGAGCGCATACGGCTACAAAATTGATGGTGTTTTAGGCTACGATTTTTTTGTGAGGGGCATATTCACCATCAACTTTGTTAAAAAAGAATTTGAAATGTACATTTACAATAACCAGTAATATGAAAAGGGGCGCCTATATAGTTATTGTTTTTTTTGCGATGATTTGCATGGCCCTGCCTGTAAGCGCGCAAAAACGCAGTAACCTGATTATGGGTAGCGATAAACTGGTGCTGCTCATTGATATGCGCTCGTCTAAAACGGAAGTGGATACGCTGCTCAAAAAAGCCGGCTTAAAGGGGGCAAATGCAGCCGCTATTTTGAAAGGCGATTTTTCTGCCCTGCAAAAGGACGGCTGGACAATGGCCAAAAAACGGGGGAATATCGTGGAGTTCGATAGTCCGCTTGAAAACCTCAATAAAAATCCGCAAATCAAACCATACCTGATAACCACTAAAATAGATAACGATGATGAGGGCTCGCCGGGATACCCGACCGATGTAAATTTCGGTATCAACAACTTTGCTAAAGTGACTGTGCATGAATTGCCGTCGGGTTTAACGCGGTTCTTTTTGCCAGGGTACTTACAGAACAGGAGGGCCCTGTTATCAGGCAACTTCAATAACTGGAGTACACTTAAAGGCGTCATGGCTAAAACCGATAGCGGCTGGATTGCAGATGTAAAACTTAAACCCGGCAAATACGAGTATAAGTTTATTGTTGATGGCCACTGGATCAACGACAGGTACAATAACCTCGTAGCCGATCATGATGATAACTCCATCTATTTCAGGTATAACTACACTTTTAAACTGAATGGCAATGCAAATGCACATAAAATAATACTGACCGGAAGTTTTAATAACTGGGATGCCAACAGTATCATAATGGAAAAAAGCGGTGGAGTATGGCAGAAACAAATGTATTTGCATGATGGTACGCAGGCTTACCGTTTTTTAGTTGACGGTAAATGGATCACCGATCCGGCTAATTCCAACAAGATCCAGGGCGATGATGGTATCATAAATTCCATATTGAACCTTGGTGAAACAGTTATTTTTAAGCTCGACGGGTATACCGATGCGAAAAAGGTATATGTAGGCGGGAGCTTTAATAATTGGGAGCGTGGCCTGATCCCGCTTACTAAAACTAAAACTGGCTGGGCATTATCCTTAATTATTCCACCGGGTAATTACGGTTATAAGTTTGTTGTGGATGATAAGTGGATAACTGATCCGGCCAATCCGCGCAGTATGGTTGAAGGAGGCATTGTTAACTCATTTATTTCAGTTAAGCCTAATTATACGTTTAAACTAAGTGGCTTCAATAATGCTAAAAGCGTTCATTTGGCAGGTAGTTTTAATAACTTCGATAAGTTTGGTTATAGCATGGCTTTCAATGGCAGTGAGTGGACAGTAAGCGTACGGCTTAAACCGGGTAAACAGTTGTATAAATTTATTGTTGATGACAAATGGATCATTGATCCGGGTAATAAACTTTATGAACCTAACCAATATAATTCGGGCAATTCCGTTTTATGGATCGAGTGAGAAGAAAAGAAGCAAGATTGCAGGAATCAAGAAGCAAGAATAAAGAGGGGACACAATTGCAGACATTGAACAAGAAAGGTCTTGATTCTTATAGTCTTGAATCTTGACTCTTATTGCCTTGCATCTTGGCTTTCACCTTACTATATTAGCTAAAATACCATATCTGATATGATTATCCCAATATACCAGGCCGACGCGTTTACCGATAAGCTTTTTGGCGGCAACCCGGCGGCAATTTGCCCGCTTAATGAATGGTTGCCCGATGTTACCATGCAAATGATAGCTATTGAGAATAACCTTGCCGAAACCGCTTTTTTTGTAAAAGAAGGTGCCGGTTACAAGCTGCGCTGGTTTACGCCAGAATATGAGATAGACCTTTGCGGGCATGCTACGCTGGCCTCGGCACATATTTTGTTTTCGGAACTGGGTTATGAGGGGGATACCATTCAATTTGAAACCGTAAAAGCCGGAACGCTTATTGTAAAGCGCAATGGCGATAAATATACTATGGACTTTCCGTCGAGGCCACCTATCCCCATAGAAGCGCCTAACGGACTGGCCGAAGCGCTTGGCGAAAAGCAGCCCGTAGCGTTTTTGCGCTCTCGCGATTATTTTATTGTTTATGAAACGGAGCAAGACATCAGGGAGCTTACACCCGATTTCTTCGCCATGTCGAAAATGGATACCGTGGGTATCATAGCCACCGCTCCCGGCGATAACTCTGATTTTGTTTCGCGTTTTTTTGCGCCCGGTGCCGGTATCCCCGAAGATCCCGTTACCGGATCGGCACATTGTAACCTGATCCCGTACTGGGCAAAACGCCTGGGTAAGGATACTCTTCATGCCTACCAACTCTCAGCCCGCCGCGGTGAACTCTGGTGCGAGCTTAAAGGCGACCGCGTGTTGATGAGCGGCAAGGCGGTTACTTATTTAAAAGGGGAGATAAGGGTTTGACATGTTCTTTATGTCATTGCGAGGGGGAACGACGAAGCAACCGCACTCTATACAGGGCGGCTATGCTTCCGTGCGGTTGCCACGCTGCGCTCGCAATGACATGGTGCTAATAACCTTTCGCCTTTAACCTTTTGCCTTGAACCTCAAATCAAAATATACTTTCAAAACTCAATTATTTATAATTACTTTGGAGGTTTGGACTTCGCAAGGTACTTAATAAATTAAATGCAGCTTACCCGTTTAGAAATCAAGGGCTTCAAGAGTTTTGGCGATAAAATAACCATCAATTTTAATGAGGGTGTTACCGCTATTGTGGGGCCTAACGGTTGTGGTAAGTCAAACGTCGTGGATAGTATCCGTTGGGTTTTGGGAGAGCAAAGCACCCGGGCGCTCCGTTCGGAGAAGATGGATAACGTTATTTTTAACGGTACCAAGAGCCGTAAATCGGCCAACCTTGCCGAGGTTTCCCTCACTTTTGATAATACAAAAAACATACTGCCTACCGATTATTCGCAGGTAACGCTTACCCGTAAACTTTACCGTACCGGCGAAAGTGAATACCGCTTAAACGATGTGCAGTGCCGTTTAAAGGATATTACGGATCTTTTCCTGGATACAGGTATTGGTTCCGATTCTTACTCTATCATTGAGTTAAGGATGATCGATGAGATCATCACCAATAAGGAAGGGTCGCGCCGTAATTTGTTCGAGGAGGCCTCGGGAATCTCCAAATATAAGCTCCGCAAAAAACAAACCTTCAGTAAACTGAAAGAAACCGAGGCTGACCTTGCCCGTGTGGACGACCTGCTGTTTGAGATCGAAAAAAACCTCAAAACGCTGGAAAACCAGGCAAAGAAAACTGAGCGTTATTATCGCTTAAAAGAGCAGTATAAAACGCTGAGCATTATGCTGGCCTCCTTCAGGATAGTGGCGTTTAGCGAATCGTTAAAAAAGATAGAGGAGCAAGAGCTAAAGCACAAAGCCGAGAAGGGTGATATCATAGCCCAGATAGATACTTTGGAAGCTACATTGCAGCAGCAAAAGCTGGATAGCATCACCAAAGAAAAGAACCTTTCTGTTCAGCAAAAGACAACCAACGAGTTTGTTTCAAAGATCCGCGCTTACGAAAGCGAAAAGAAGATCAAGAACGAGCAGCTGAAGTTTCAGCAGGATAAAGAGTCGCGATTAACAGATGAGTTAGAGCGTGACAAGAACCAGCTGAACCATGTTTTATACAATATCAAACGCTTAAACGAGGAAAAGGCCACTGAGGATGAAACTTTACAAGCCATCCAAAGCAAGCTATCCGATTTAAAAGAAGCCGTTGATGAACTACGTGCACAGCAAACCGAAGCGCGTAATGAGCTCAATGAACTCAATAATATCAATACCCGCCTGCAAAACCAGGCTTATAAAGCGGAAAAAGACCTGGATATATTACAGATCCAGCAGCAGGCTTTAGAGCAGGAAAGCCAGCGCAATATGGAAGATACCACCAACAAAGAGGTGGAACTTTCGCACTTTAACCAGGTGGTTGCCGAGTTGCAATACCGTAAAGAAACGCTTGACGATGAATTTCAGCAGGCTGTTGAGTTTGAAAATAAATTAAAAGAGCAGATTGCCGAAACCGACGTTGAGTTGAATTCGGTAAAGGACACTATCATAAAAGAAAGCCGCCGCCTGGATGCCAAGCAAAACGAGTATAACCTTACCAAAAGTATGGTTGATAGTTTGGAAGGCTTCCCGGAGTCTATCAGGTTCCTGAAAAAAAATACCGACTGGGCTAAAAACGCGCCGCTGTTTAGCGATGTGCTTTTTTGTAAAGAGGAGTTTCGTGTAGCTATCGAAAACTACCTGGAGCCACTCATGAACTACTACGTGGTTGAAAGCTATGACGATGCAGTAAAGGCTATCAACTTGTTAAGTAATTCGGCGAAAGGGCGTGCAAACTTTTTTGTACTGAACAATTACGCCGATGAGGTAGCTGCGCAGGTTAATTTTGAAAGAACAGATGCTATACCGGCCCTTGGGGTAATCGAGGTTGAAAAACGTTACCTGCCGCTTTGTAATTACCTGCTTAAAGGTGTTTACCTGGTTGATGACGATAAAGAAGGCCAGATTAACAGCGAAACTTTGCCACAGGGTGTTGTGCTGATTGGCAAGAGTGGTAAGTTCAATAAATCAAAACATACGATGGCCGGTGGTTCGGTTGGTTTGTTTGAGGGTAAAAGGATTGGTCGTGCCAAGAACCTGGAGAATTTAGCTAAAGAGATCAGGGGGATAGAAAACCAGGTAGGGGCTTTCAGAACAAAATCTGAAGAACTGCAGAATAAGCTTGGAGCCTTACGTGGTTCAACCAAAGCTGCCGAGATCAACGAACAGCAAATGATTATTAACCGTTTAAATACGGAATTGATCACTGTTAAAACCCGCCAGGAGCAATACCAAACCTTTATTGAAAACAGTCTTAACCGTAAGGAAGATATCGCCCGTAAAATTGCTGGCATAAAAGATGAAATGGCCGCCCTGCAACCGCAACTGGCCGAACTTAAAACGCAGCGCCAGATCCAAAGCGATCTGTTAGCTGATAAGCAGATGGCTTTTAACGAGCTTAACGAATACGTATCGGTTCAATCCAACGCTTATAACCAGGAAAATATCCGTTTCCATCAACAACAAAACAAGGTGTCGGGATTGATGAAAGACCTCGACTATCGCGATAGTCAGCAGGAAAACCTTGATACGCGTATCCGTCAAAATACAGTTGAACTCGAAAAGGTAAAGGTTGCCATACAGGAAAACCTTAAGCTGGCCGATAACTCGGGCGACAATTTGTTGGAGATGTACGAGCAGAAGGAAAACCTGGAAAAAGCCACACAACAAGCCGAGCAGGAACATTATCAATGGCGGGGTATCATCACCGAAAATGAGAACCAGATAAGCTCATTAAGGCGGAAAAAGGAAAACAGTGAAGTTATCGAGAATGAACTACGCGACGAACGTAATAATTTAAAAATAGACCTGAACGCACTGAAAGAACGCCTTTCGGTTGAGTTTAATATAGATATTGAAGACCTGCCCGAAAGCGAAGTACCGGAAGGTGAAAATGAGCCGGATCTGCGTGAAAAAGCCGAAAAGCTGAAAAAACAACTGGATGATTTTGGCGCCATAAACCCAATGGCGGTAGAGGCTTACAACGAAATGAACGAACGTTATACCTTTATCCAGGCGCAAAAGAAAGATCTGAGCGAGGCTAAAGCATCATTGCTGGCAACCATTCAGGAGATTGACGACACCGCTAAAGATAAGTTCATGACCGCCTTTATGATGGTGCGTGAAAACTTTATCAAGGTGTTCCGTTCGTTGTTTAACGAGGAAGATTCATGCGATCTGATCCTTACAGATCCTGACCATCCGCTCGAATCGGATATTGACATCATCGCTAAGCCAAAAGGTAAACGACCGCTATCCATTAATCAGCTATCGGGAGGTGAGAAAACGCTTACAGCAACGGCTATCCTGTTTTCGTTATACCTGCTTAAGCCGGCGCCGTTCTGTATTTTTGATGAGGTTGACGCGCCGCTTGATGATACCAATATTGATAAGTTCAATAACATTATCCGTACTTTCTCCAAAGAGTCACAATTTATCATCGTATCCCACAACAAGCGTACTATTGCCAGTACCGACGTTATCTACGGTGTAACCATGGTTGAGCAGGGCATCTCGCGTGTGGTTCCTGTAGATTTAAGGGAACTGGCTGATTAGAGCTTAAAGCCAAAGGCTAATAAACAGACTCACTCGCCGTTGTTGGTGTTGTCGCCACTGATATTTGAAAAACGAAATTAGCCCTAAAAGGATGTCATTGCGAGCGCAGCGTGGCAATCTCGTAGCCAATGCATATCCGATCTGTATAGCTACGAGATTGCTTCGTCGTTCCTCCTCGCAATGACATGGCTTTTTTAACTAACGCTAAAGCCGGCGTGCATAGCATAAGGTTGTTGGTGACAACACCAACAACGGCAAAAAAAAAGGCGAAAAGCCTTTCAGCCCTTCGCCTCTTAAATATTTCGAAAAACTTATTTCTTCTTTTTAAACACCGACGGTTTTTTAAGCATCAGCCCTTTTACCTTACTACGGGTAAACTTCTGCTCCATCGCGCGTTTCTGATCGGCCGAAAGCACGTTTTTTGATGAAGTGGCCAAACTTTGTGTTGTTACCGAAGTGGTTTTATACTTGCCGGTTGAGATATAACTTAAAGCCTGTGCTAATAATCCTTCTGTCGGGTCGCCGAAATCTTTGGTCAGATCGTCGGCAGCACTAACGCCTTTATAAGGATCTTTTCCTGGTGTCATACCGGTATAGTAGTCTCCATTGTTTGCCGAGTTCCTGGTAGAGAACATTGGCATATACAGCTGATATTTATTGATATCAATGCCATAAAATCCAACCGGTTTACCGTAAGTAGTTGAGCCTATTAACTGAACTTCCAGTTCGGGAATAAGATTATTGATGGTTAATTCACTTGCCGAGGCAGTGCCGCTGCCAACAATAAAGAATATGCGGCTTAAATTAAGCGAACCTTGTTTTTGAAAGTTAACAGTTTGGTTACTTACCGAGAAAAAGCCTTTAGGGATCTCGTAGAGATTCTTAAACAAGGTATAATTATCGTTTGTGAGCTTATCATTAAAATACGCGGTATACATTTTAGTGCCGTTTTTAGCAGATGGCACTAAAAGGTTATCAAAATATTCGGCAGTTTCAACTGAGCCGCCACCGTTATACCTTAAATCGATGATAAGGTCCGAAATGCCTGAAAAACTGTTTAAAGCTTCCAATATTTTAGGTTTCGCATTGTCCAGGTCGGTAAAAGAATTGAAAACCATATAACCTGCCGTTTTGCCCGAACCAGCATCCAATGTTTTATAGGTGATAACCGGATTGATAGTGTAATTGGCAGTGCTCATCGTTACATCAATGGTGGTGTTATCGGGTTTGGTTAGTGTCATGGTTATACTTTTGCTATAAGCATAGGCCTGTATTACAAACTGCGTAGTTGTACCGCCATCATCATAGGTAAGGTCGGTACGACCATTGATCTTGGTAATCTGGTAGCCGCGTTTGATACCTTTCTGATCAGCAGGTGAGCCAGGGTAAACATATTTTATCCTCAGGTCTGAGCGGGTAGGGTAGAACACCGAAAAGCCAAAGTCGCCGCCATTACCGCTCAGTTCGTTCGATACCGATCCGTCGTCAATAAATGAATATTTGGCGGTACCGGTATTGTCATAGTATTCGTAAGGTTGAGAGGTAGCCGGATTTATGGCATATTGCGATAAATGATCAACCTCGCTGCTTAAGCCGGTAATGGTGTCGCTGCTAACATAATTACGCGGCTGAAAGTTTTTATAAGTAGGAAGCTGATTGTACCACAAATAGGTTTCCTGCGGATACAGATAAACCGAGTCCCTTATTTTATCCAGTACAGTGCCTGTGCTTGAAGGGCCGGTTCCATCGTCACCATTATTCAGCGGTTTGTTTTTTTTGCAGGCAGATAATGATGCGATTGAAATAAGGGTTAAAAAGTAAAATATTTTTCTCATAAGCTTGAGTTTAAGTATTTAAACGCCTTGTTAGTAAGTATGTTATAGATAATACTATAAAAAATCTTCAACAGTGATATAGTCAATGCCGCTGGTTTCGGCGCACAGTTTATCTGTTTCCGAATTTTCTATCATTACTATTTCTTTACGCTGGAGGCCATGTTCCTGAATAAGCAGGTTTATTACATCAGGTTCGGGTTTTGGCACGGTTTCTTCAGTAAAATAGCAACGGAGATATTTTTCCAGTCCGTGCCATTCTGTTTGCTTTATCTTATTTACTTGTTCCTGTACGTTACCATTGGTTACAATGAACAGCTTTTTGCGGTCGACCACAATGTCCTGCATCAATGTAAGTATATTCTGGTATAAAAGTAGCTTCAGCGGTAATTTGGCAGTTAAAAGCAGGTTTTCAAATTTATCGCGGTATTGCCCGGCCACCGGAAATTCTGCAGTTAACCGGTCAAAAGCGGCATCCTTTCCTTCAGCTATATACGTATCAGTTAACACTTTGGTTGCGGCTTTTGCATCTATCAGCTCAATATATTCAAGCATGTTTGCAAACAGGTAATAGGCCTGAAAGTAATAATCCTTTGCCGGATAGAGCACATCATCTAACTCAAAAATAAAAGCCGTTTTACGTTTATCAATATCCTTATAGTCCATTAAGCAATTACGTGTAGTTTTATATCGTATTCATTAAAAAGGGTTTCGGCTTTTAATAAAAGCGCGGCTTCATCGGGCCTTAATAAATAAACCGATTCAATACCCTTATCCAGGCAAAGCGTAAGCATTTCGTGCGTATAACTTGCCGAAGCTGGTTTGGGTAACAATATCATTTTGCCTGTTTTTATCATAAAATCGGGCAGGTCCATATGGTCACCTAAAATAATATTTTTTCCCTCCAGTTTATTTTTAAGCTGATAAGCTTGTGCCGATGTAGCGGCAGTAATTAAAATGCTCATGTTAATGGGCGTTAACAATTAAACCATCTTTCATCGTAACTGTACGGTCCGATAGGTTTGCAAGATCTTCATTATGAGTAACAATTACAAAGGTTTGTCTGAAATCATTCTTCAGCTTAATAAATAATTCATGAAGCTCAAGCGCATTTACCGAATCAAGGTTACCCGAAGGCTCATCGGCAAAAATAAGTGACGGGTTATTGATCAGCGCACGTGCCACGGCTACCCGTTGCTGCTCGCCACCCGAAAGTTGGTTTGGTTTATGATGCAGCCTGTCTTTCAACCCTAAAATGTCGAGCAGTTCGGCGGCTCTTTTTTCGGCGTCGGATTTTGATTTGCCTGCTATAAAAGCGGGGATACAAACGTTTTCGAGAGCGCTGAACTCAACCAGTAAATGATGAAACTGGAATATGAAACCAATTTGCCGGTTTCGGAAATCGCTTAGCTGTTTATTATTTAACTTGTTTAGCTCAATATCATTGATGGTTAAAGTGCCCGAATCAGGTCTGTCAAGTGTGCCTAATATGTTAAGTAAGGAGCTTTTGCCGGCACCTGAAGCACCAACGATGGTTACGATCTCGCCCTTTTGCACCTCAAGGTCAACGCCTTTTAATATTTGTAACTGTCCGTATGATTTATGGATAGATTTGGCTTTAAGCATTTGACAAAGTTAACGGATTAGCTGATTTATTTGTTTGGGTTGGATGGATTTGTTGGTTTCTATAAGGGAAACTAATAAGCAATGGTTTACGGGTTTGTGCGGAGGCCGCGTTAGGGATAGGAGCGGAAAGCCCGGAGCGTGCGATGGCGTTGTGCGTTGGCAAAGCGAGGACTTGTAGCGGATAGCCCGGGCCGCAGGCAACGCCATTATTAATTTCAGATGTTCGATTTTGGAATTATTGAGATTGAGGGACTTACAGAACAGCAACATTCAATAAATGTTATTTTATTAATATTCTTTTTTGTGCCCTTACGTGCTTGGAAATTAAAGCGGAATAAGATGTATTAAATGTTATTGTAAATACAATGTTATTTACCCCAAATAAGGGCAAATAAACTGAAACAAGGTGTTTACCGTTTCAAACAAAATTGTAGCTTTACCGCAAATTCTTCAAAACATGAATATTCACGAATATCAGGGTAAAGCTATATTAAAAAGCTATGGCGTTAGAGTTCAGGAAGGCATTGTAGCCGATACTGTTGAGCAGGCTGTTGAGGCTGCCCAAAAATTGAAAGAAGACCTGGGCTCAAGCTGGGTAGTGATCAAAGCACAGATCCATGCCGGTGGCCGTGGTAAAGGCGGTGGTGTTAAACTTGCCAAAAACATCGACCAGGTAAAGGAACATACTGGTAATATTTTAGGTATGCAGCTGGTAACCCCGCAAACCGGTCCTGAAGGTAAAAAAGTTAAGAAGGTTTTAGTAGCACAGGATGTTTACTATCCTGGCGAAAGCGAAACCAAAGAGTTTTACATGAGCGTATTGCTTGACCGTGCACGTGGCCGTAACATTATCATGTACAGCACCGAAGGCGGTATGGACATTGAGGAAGTTGCACATTCAACTCCTGAGCTTATATTTAAAGAAGAGATCGATCCTAAAGTTGGTTTACAAGGGTTCCAAACTCGTAAAATAGCTTTTAACCTTGGCCTTGAAGGCGAAGCGTTTAAAGATATGACCAAATTCATTGCTGCTTTATATAAAGCCTATGAAGGTACCGACTCATCACAATTTGAAATTAACCCGGTTTTAAAAACCTCTGATAATAAAATTTTAGCAGTTGACGCTAAAGTTAATCTTGATGATAACGCTCTTTATCGTCATGCAGATTACGCTGCTATGCGTGATACCGACGAAGAAGATCCAACTGAGGTTGAAGCAAGCAAATCAAACCTTAACTATGTTAAACTTGACGGTAACGTTGGTTGTATGGTTAATGGTGCCGGTTTAGCTATGGCTACTATGGATATCATTAAAATTGCCGGTGGCGAGCCAGCAAACTTCCTTGACGTAGGTGGTACTGCCAATGCGCAAACTGTAAAGGCAGGTTTCAATATCATCCTTTCTGATCCTAACGTAAAAGCTATTCTGATCAATATCTTTGGTGGTATTGTACGTTGCGACCGTGTTGCACAGGGTGTAATTGATGCTTACAAAGAGATCGGTAATATCCCGGTTCCAATCATTGTCCGTTTACAAGGTACAAACGCTGCCGAGGCAAAAGAACTGATCGATAACTCAGGTTTGAAAGTTTACTCAGCTATATTGCTGAAAGAAGCTGCTGACCGTGTTAAAGAAGTTTTAGCGCTTTAGTTTGAGAGAGATTAGAGGTTGGTGATTAGAGATTAGTTGCCAGGCTTCTTTTAGATATAAAAGCGGTGAGTTTAGGCTCGCCGTTTTTTTTGTGCAATTTTTTCCGTCCGTCATTGCGAGGTACGAAGCAATCGCGAACTGTACAGAGGCACTTGCTTAGCTACTCTGTAAGTAGGGGATTGCTTCGTGCCTCGCAATGACGGACGGAGAGGGCAAACAAAAAAGCCATCGAAAATCGATGGCTTTTAAATATCTAATTGAAGTTTGATTAACCTAAGTATGATTTCAAAATTTTGCTCCTTGAAGTATGGCGCAGGCGCTGTAAAGCTTTATCCTTGATCTGGCGTACGCGTTCGCGGGTAAGGTTGAATTTTTCGCCTATTTCCTCTAATGAAAGCGGGTGATTGGTACCTAAACCGAAAAACAATACAATGATTTCGCGCTCACGCTCAGTAAGGGTTGAAAGCGAACGTTTGATCTCTTCAGATAACGACTCATTGATTAGGATCGAATCGGTGTTTGGCTCCTGGTTTTCAAGTACGTCAAGCAGGGTGTTTTCTTCGCCCTGTACAAATGGCGCATCCATTGATACATGACGGCCAGAGTTGCTTAACGTGTCAGAAATCTTATCAACAGTGGTTTCCAGGATATCGGCAAGCTCTTCGGGCGATGGTTCACGTTCGTACTCCTGCTCAAGCTTTGAAAAAGCCTTGCTGATCTTACTTAACGAACCTACCTGGTTAAGCGGTAAACGCACAATACGTGATTGCTCGGCAATAGCCTGCAATATCGACTGGCGAATCCACCATACGGCATATGATATAAATTTAAAGCCTTTGGTTTCATCAAAACGCTTGGCAGCTTTAATTAAACCAAGGTTTCCCTCGTTAATTAAATCACCCAGTGTAAGGCCCTGGTTTTGGTATTGTTTAGCAACAGATACAACAAAGCGAAGGTTCGTTTTGGTTAAACGCTCCAATGCCGCCTGGTCGCCCTCGCGGATCTTTTGAGCTAAAATTACTTCTTCTTCGGCGGTTATTAGGTCTACCTTACCAATCTCGTGAAGATATTTATCAAGCGATTGCGACTCGCGATTGGTAATGGATTGCGTTATTTTGAGTTGTCTCATCTATTTAATAAACCTGTCTATTCCTTATATCCTGAATAGAACGTGCAAAGCTAATATTTTGTTTCTAAAATAAAACATATAAATCAGAAATAGCAATACCAGTGTCAAATTTTATATTTTAATTTTTAGATTAATGAATTGCAGATAAAATTTATTGTAAAACGATGAATTTATTTTGTTGTTTAATAAATATTGTTTTCATTTGAATTAAACTAATATCGTATTGTAATGAAAAAGGTACGCGCCCTGCAAATACTTGTGTATATAGTGTTTGGTTTATTTGTTTTTCAAAATATGGCTGCCGATGTATGGCAGGGATTTAAGGATGGGTATAATGACGGAGCGGCTGCAACCAACGGAGCTGCGAGGTTTGGGCCAACATTGAAGGCTACTATTGACGGAAGTTTCATTTCACAGAAAAATAATGGCGAAATGAAAGTTGGTGAAAATTATACTTTGAAGGATATAATTATAAATAGTGATATTGTAGTTAATAATGATAATATATCAGCAGCGTGGCCATTGAATGCCATTGAAATTGGATTGCTGCTTGTTACGGCTGTAATAGCTATAAGGGTGGCACAACTTATTAATAAGGTTATTATAAATATTGTAAATGGTACCTTATTTGAGCCGCAATGCATAAAGCTGATCAAAAGCACGGGGATACTGTTGTTACTATTTACATTGGTAGATTATATAGAGCAGCAGGTATCTTACCAGGTGTTAATAGCCAAACTCCATATGCCATTAAAAATCATTAATACCTCGGCATTTAATTTTGGCACGCTAATATTTGCCATATTGGTATTTATATTGGCCGAAGCTTTTAAACAGGGTGCCAGGCTTAAAGAAGAACAAGCTTTAACTATTTGATCCATGCCTATAATTATCAATCTGGATGTGATGATGGCAAAACGGAAAATGTCATTAAATGAACTCAGCGACAGGGTAGGGATCACCATATCAAATCTTTCCATCCTTAAAACGGGTAAGGCAAAAGCCATCCGTTTTGAAACCCTTGAAGCCATATGTAAAGCGCTCGATTGCCAGCCAGGGGATATTTTGGAGTACAAGTGAAAGGTGAAAGGTGAAAGGTGAAAGGTGAAAGGTGAAAGGTGAAAGGTGAAAGGTGAAAGGTGAAAGGTGAAAGGTGAAAGGTGAAAGGTGAAAGGTGAAAGGTCATTATGTTAAATAGGATAGGAAAAACTTACGAAGTTTTTAAAACTTCGTAAGTTTAGATAAGAGTTATAAGCAGGGGGCTCAATTTAAGATTCATAAAATTCAATAATCCGGCAAATCGTATAAATCCTGGTTCTGACAACAAAAAAGCCGCCCTTATCAGGCGGCTCTCTTCATTAAATATAAAAACTATTAAACACTTTTCTCTGCTTTAACAACCATATGCATACTGATAGGTTGTTTATTCATCTCTTTTTGAATCCTTGCGCTGGTTGCAGCCGGACGGCTGTTCAGGTGAGGGGCAATAACCAATGATACTATCGACATTAATTTAATAAGGATGTTCATGGAAGGGCCTGAAGTATCTTTAAACGGATCACCTACAGTATCACCTGTTACCGATGCTTTATGTGGTTCAGATTTTTTATAGAAGATCTCGCCGTTGATATCGCAGCCTTTTTCAAATGATTTTTTGGCATTGTCCCATGCGCCACCGGCGTTGCTCTGGAAAATGCCCATCAATACGCCCGATACGGTAACGCCTGCCAATAGTCCACCCAATACTTCGGGGCCAAAGGCAAAACCGATAATAATAGGGGTGATCAGTGCTATTAACCCAGGGGCAACCATTTCGCGGATGGAGGCTTTGGTTGAGATAGCCACACATTTTTCGTATTCGGGTTTACCTTCATAGGTCATGATGCCTGGAATTTCACGGAACTGGCGACGTACTTCTTCAACCATGGCCATAGCAGCACGACCTACCGCCGAGATACACAAGGCCGAGAAAATGAAAGGGATCATCCCGCCAACAAACAGGCCGGCCAGTACATTGGCTTTATAAATATCAATGTGCTCAATACCTGCTACGCCCACAAAGGCAGCAAATAACGCCAATGAGGTTAACGCTGCCGAAGCAATAGCAAAGCCTTTGCCTGTAGCAGCCGTAGTGTTACCAACAGCATCCAGGTTATCGGTACGGTGACGAACTTCTTCGGGCAGGCGGCTCATTTCGGCAATACCACCGGCATTGTCAGCAATTGGTCCGAAAGCATCGATAGCCAGTTGCATGGCCGTTGTAGCCATCATACCGGCAGCAGCAATAGCTACACCGTATAAACCTGCAAAATAATAGGAACCATAAATGCCCGATGCTAAAACAAGGATAGGCAACACGGTTGATTCCATACCTACCGATAAGCCGCCGATAATGTTAGTAGCATGACCGGTTGATGATTGTCTTATAATGCTCAGTACCGGGCGTTTGCCCATGGCCGTATAATATTCGGTAATAATTGACATTAATGTACCAACTACAAGACCAACCACTATTGATCCGAAAACGCCGTTTTTGGTGAAAGGAATTATCCCTTCTTTTACAACACCGTTAACTTCATCACGTACCATGTGAAATTCGCCCGATGGCAGCATCCATTGTACAACAAAATAGGTAGCTATAGCCGTTAATACAATTGACGCCCAGTTGCCAATATTCAGGGCATTTTGTACGCTATCGGTTTCATTTTTAATTTTTACAAGTGATGCGCCAACAATAGAAAATATTAATCCTAAACCAGCAATCACCATCGGTAACAATACCGGGGCTATACCGCCAAAATTATCGTGCGATACAATTTCGCGGCCCAGTACCATGGTAGCCAGCATCGTGGCAACATATGAGCCAAAAAGGTCGGCGCCCATACCGGCAACGTCACCTACGTTATCACCTACGTTATCGGCAATGGTAGCAGGGTTACGTACGTCATCTTCAGGGATGCCTGCTTCAACTTTACCTACAAGGTCGGCACCTACGTCGGCCGCTTTGGTGTAGATCCCGCCGCCAACACGTGCAAACAGTGCTATTGATTCAGCGCCTAACGAAAAGCCCGCCAAAACATCAAGTGCTTTTGCCATAGCCTCGCCGTTAACGCTGCTGCCTGCTACCTTAACCACATAAAACTGGTAAAAAACTATAAAAAGCGATCCTAAACCAATGATGGCCAAACCGGCAACACCCAAGCCCATTACTGTTCCGCCTGTAAATGAAACTTTTAATGCTTGTGCCAGGCTGGTACGTGCGGCCTGCGTAGTACGTACGTTAGCTTTGGTAGCAATGCGCATACCCAGGTACCCTGCAAAAGCCGATAGAAACGCTCCTATCAAAAATGATATGGCAATAACCCAGCTTGAAGTTGCAACCGTGGTGCCCGACCAGGCCAGCAAAATACCTGCAACGGCAACAAAACCGCCAAGTACTTTCCATTCGGCACGTAAAAAGGCCATTGCGCCGTCGGCTATGTAACCGGCCAGTGTGGCCATGTCGCCGTCACCGGCGTTTTGTTTGGTGACCCAGGCCGCTTTAACGGCCATAACAAGGATGCCGATCAGCCCTAAAACAGGAATTAAATAAATTAAATAATTGTTCAGAAAATCCATATCACAAATTTGGTTTAGTAAGTAGGCACTGTGTTGGTTTTTATACAGTGTGTAAATAATAATTGGTATTGCAAAATAGTAATTTTATTTATTTACAATAGTGATCCTTAATATTAAAGTTTTTGAATAGTTTAGAGATTTAAACTCTAAAACAATATATGGCGAAAAACTCATCGCAACCCAAAATGAAACATGAGCTTAGCTTGTTGGATGGTACCATGCTGGTATCTGGCTCCATGATAGGCTCGGGTATTTTCATTGTTAGTGCAGATATTACCCGCAATGTAGGTTCGGCCGGCTGGCTTATAGCCATCTGGATCATTACCGGTTTCATGACCCTTACCGCTGCCCTCAGTTATGGCGAATTAAGCGGTATGTTCCCTAAGGCGGGTGGCCAATATGTTTATTTAAAAGAGGCTTACAACAAGCTTATTGCATTTTTATATGGGTGGAGTTTTTTCGCCGTGATCCAAACAGGTACTATCGCAGCGGTAGGGGTGGCTTTTAGTAAGTTCACAGCCTATTTGATCCCTGCTTTTAGTGAGGATAATATTCTTTTCCATATAGGTTTCCTGAAGATCAGCGCAGCGCAGCTGATGTCAATTTTTATCATTGTACTACTTACCTACATCAACACCAAAGGGGTAAAAAGCGGCAAAATTATCCAAACTACTTTTACACTTACCAAGCTTTTGAGCTTATTTGGCTTGATCATATTTGGTTTTATAGCCCTTAAGCCCGAAATATGGCACGCCAACTGGAGTAACGCATGGGATATTCACAACCTCAAAGCGGATAATACGACAGTTGGCTTAACGCTTGCAACCGCTATGGGCGCTATCGCGGCTTCCATGGTTGGTTCGATATTCAGCAGTGATGCCTGGAATAGCGTAACCTTTATAGCCGGCGAAATGAAGAACCCTAAAAGGGATGTTGCTTTAAGCCTTGGTTTGGGTACTTTGATCGTGACCATCATCTATGTATCGGCTAACGTTGCTTATACTGGCGTGCTATCGATGCATGATATAGCCACTGCCGATAAAGACCGCGTTGCCGTAGCTGCATCACATATCATATTCGGTAATCTGGGCACTTACATCATTGCGGTTATGATCATGATATCAACCTTTGGTTGTAATAATGGGTTGATACTTTCGGGTGCCAGAGTTTATTACACCATGGCAAAAGATGGGTTGTTCTTTAAACAAACCGGTGAGCTAAACAAAGCCGGTGTGCCTGAATTTGGCTTATGGATTCAGGCCGTTGTAGCTTCGATACTTTGTCTGAGCGGTCGTTATGGTGATCTGCTCGATATGATATCCTTTGTGGTGGTGATTTTTTATGTTCTTACCATTTTCGGTATTTATATCCTGCGGAAAAAACATCCAAATGCTGAGCGCCCTTATAAAGCATTGGGATACCCAATTTTACCTGCCATATACATTATAATGGGGTTGATATTTTGTGTATTGCTGATCATTTATAAGCCCCAGTTTACCTGGCCTGGCTTTATTATTGTATTGATAGGTGTACCGATATATTATATTTCGCAGCGGAACGTTAAGAAAAAGGATGAAGCGCTTACTGATAGTTAGTTTTTTACTTATAGGGGGATCCGTTGCGGCGCAAACGCTTCAGCAAAAAATATCAAATGCTTTTAACCGTTTGCAAGCCGATAGCCAGTGCAATTATGCTTCGGTATCATTAACCGTACTTGATGCTAAAACCGGCGAGCAGGTGTTCGCCGGAAACCCAAACATGGGTTTGGCAACGGCTTCAACGCTTAAAACTATTACCAGCATTACGGCCTTTAATATTTTAGGTCCGGATTTTCAGTATCAAACACAATTAGGTTATACCGGCGATATTGGTGCTGATGGTACATTGAATGGCGATATCATCATTAAAGGTACCGGCGACCCCACACTGGGTAGCTGGCGTTATGAACAAACCAAAGAGGGCCACGTACTGGCCCTGATGGCTGATGCCCTGAAAAAGGCAGGTATCAAAAAAATTACCGGTCGGGTTATTGGTGATGACAGTATTTTTGGCACGCAATCTATCCCCGAAGGATGGATCTGGCAGGATATCGGCAATTACTATGGTGCAGGTACATCAGGCCTTTGCTGGCGCGAAAACCAGTTTGACATCAAACTTCGAACCGGTGTTGTTGGTAACCCGGTTGGGGTATCCCGTACCGTTCCGCAGATGCCTTATCTTTCGTTTAAAAGTGAACTGATCAATGGCGCCTCCGGATCTGGCGATAATGCTTATGCCTTTTTACCGGTTGGCAGCAAGGTAATGTACCTGCGTGGTACTTATGCTATTGATCAGGAGAAGAAAAGCATCTCGGCCGCTCTGCCTGATGCTGCTTATGATGCTGCGCTTCGGCTTAATGATACGCTCAGAAGTTTAGGTGTCATTATCGGCAACGAACCGGAATCTGCAGCTACTTTGAGTGCTAAGAATTTACCCTTGCCTGTTATTACCAAAAATCTGGCAACTATCTTGTCACCGGCATTAGGCAAGATAGTTTACTGGCTCAACCAAAAAAGTATCAATCTGTACGCCGAACAATTGCTTAAAACCATAGCCTGGAAACAGGGCCGTAAGCCTACAACTGCAAACGGTGTGGATGAGGTGCAAAAGTTTTGGGCAGCCCGTGGGATAGATACGAGAAGCATGAATATTTACGATGGCAGCGGTCTTTCGCCTGGCGATAGGGTTACTACCTTAACACTGGCCCGTGTATTGCAATCGGCAAAAAAGGAAAGCTGGTTTGCTGATCTTTATGCAAGTCTGCCTGTTTATAATGACATGAAAATGAAAAGCGGCAGTATCAACAATGTATTGTGCTATGCCGGCTATCAAACTAAAAACGGGCGCGAGCTTTGTTTTTCGATCATGGTCAACAACTTCAGCGGATCAAGTCGGGGAATCAAAGAAAAAATGTTCAGGGTGCTGGATGAGTTGAAATAGGAGCAGGAAGAGTGTAAGGGAATAATTTTGATGATTTGACGTTATATAGCGAACTTAATCCTATAAACCTCATCATGAAAATCTTAACCTTAGCCCCACACAAACCTATTACCTATGCTCCTGGATTGATTAGCCTGGTTTTATTTCCTGTACTTTGTGTGCTTTTCTTTCATCAGCATAAAGCGTTTACACAGCGCAACTGCATTGATTTGGTAATGTTTAATCCTTCGTGGCCCAGGTTGAGACCTGCAGAGCATAAGGTTAGCTTTCCGCCCGATAGAAGTTATATCGATGTTAACCTGAATGGAAATCCTGCGAGTGATAGGTCATTGCTTGACTTTGCCCGTATGGAAATCCGTACCATGCTCAAAACCAGGAATACCACGCTTGGCATACGCTTTCATTTTGGCAATAAATCGCAATATTGGACATATGTGAATGCCCTTGATATTTGTTATACTGAAAAGGCGCTGTCATGGATGGCTTATCAGGATTATATTTACGTTGTATATGTAAAACCCCGATATTAGTACAAGTTGAAGAACATATAAACCAATGAAAAAACTTAATATCCTTTTATTACTTATAATAGCAACATTTGCGGCCTGCAAAAACAAATCCGGATTAAATGACGACGTACAATCCATCAAATTTAAGTTTACAGAACTTGGCCGCGAAACCCAGTTCAGGATTACTTGCGATAAGTTTGATTATTACTTCCCCGAAGGGAAAGAGAAAAACTTTGATAAAAAGCCTGCTATAGATAGCGTGATGCAGTTGTTAACCGGTATGAAAACTGTAAGCGATGGTACAGAACCTGATGTGCGCGGAAAGATCTATATCACTCATGTTACCAAAGCTGTTGATACGGTATGCGTTGGGGTTAAAGCGCTTAGTTACAAAGGCTCAACTTACGAAACACCACAGGAATTATTGGTGTTGATTCAGAAATAGGCCTATATAACTTCATTTATTTCATCTATAACTACTGCCCTGCATCCTTTAGCACAAACGCAGGCTTTGCCTACGCACTTGTTTAATTGCCAAAGGTCAAGGCAACGGATTGTTTGATTAGCCGTTTCCTGTAATGTATCGCCGGTATTGGCAGCGTGGGGAGTTGCAGATGGGATATTGGCCAGCTTAATACCAAATAGTGAAGCTGCTTCCTTGTTAATATGATGGGTATTTAATGAACGGGTTACAATATATTTGATACCGGCTTCCGAAAGTTTTGCCATAACATCCGGCGAAACCTCATCTTCGATACTTATGATAGCTGCTGTTTTTCCCTGGGCAAATATGGCGGTATCCGCGTTGAGATTGTTTGATATCAGTGTAATCTCATGCTTTTTGTGATTGGCTATTGCCAGAAATTCTTTTTCAAACGGCTTGATATTATAAGCTATCGCTTTCATCCTTTATTCATTTAAACAAAAGCAAAGCTACCCTGAAGCAATTGTTGGGAGAATGAGTAATATCATCTAAAAAAGTGACGGCGGTCAGTTTTTCATTTTTCCAAGCCGTTCGGGGGAGAGCACGGTGATCTGGCTGCCTTTTTTATCAATAAGGTTTTCGTCTTTAAAATCGGTAAGAGTGCGGCTTACGGTTTCAGTTGCAACCCCGGCCATGGCCGCAAGGTCCTCTCGCGAGACTTTGAAATCGCCCCCTTGTTGTTTATAAAGGCGCATCAGGGTATCGGCCATTCTTTTTCGCACGGAGTTATAGGCCAGCTGCAATAATTGTTCTTCCCTGTCGCGGATATGATTGGAAAGCAGTTTGATAAACTCCCGGGCAACATCTGGATATAAATTGAGCAGATTATCTAACTGGTCTTTGGGGATGAGGCACAGCAGGCTGTCCTCCATAGCTGTTGCCGTATCGCTATAAGGTTCGTTGGAAAGCATCGCATTCACGCCAAGGTATTCTTCGGCCGAGTGGATAGCAGTCATCAGCTCGCGGCCGTCGTTGGCCAGTTTAACAGTTTTAACCCTGCCGTTCAGTATCAGGTATAATCCGTTTCCCTTATCGCCATCGTAATAAATAACCTGGTCTTTTTTAAACAGGCGTGCCTTGCGCTCGGCAATAATGCGCTTGAGTTCGGCAAGACCACTGTTTTTTGACACAATAGAATTTAAACTTTCAAGCGACTGGCTATAAAAGCTTTGCTGAACATTCTTTTTCCGGAGCCTGCTCTCAATGGCGCTAAGTAGCTCCATATCATCAAAAGGCTTGGTTAGATAGTCGTCCGCACCCATTTCCATGCCTTTACGCTGATCGATCCGTTCGGCTTTTGCCGTTAGGAATATAAAGGGGATAGCAGCAGTTTCCGGATTCTTGTTCAGCATATACAAAACGCCATAACCATCAAGTTCGGGCATCATGATATCGCAAAGTATTACATCGGGCAGATTTTTTGTAGCCAGTTCTACGCCGGTTTTGCCGTTATCGGCCTCAAATACAGTGTAACCGGCCAATTCAAGTATTTCAACTACATTTTCGCGGATATCGGTATTATCTTCTATGATGAGGATCTTTTGGCTCATTGTGCAGGGAATGAAATGGTGAATGAGGTGCCTTCGTTTACATTGCTCTGGAAATCAACCCGGCCGTTCATGAGGGCGGCATATCGGGCTACGATATTAAGCCCTAAACCGGTGCCAGGGATATTGCCTGTATTATGCGCCCTAAAAAACGCCTCGAACAAATGTTTTTGATCATTTTCAGGAATGCCTATGCCATTATCTTTTATGGTGACAGCGCAGCCGAAGCTATTTATCTCGGTATTGAATTCGATAAAACTGTTCTCGCCCGAGTATTTGATGGCGTTGGTAATAAGGTTAATAATGCAGTTTTTAAGCAGGTTGATATCAAGCTGTACCATGCTGCTGGTGCCGGTATGCTGATAAAGGATATTTTGGTTTTGTTTGGCCATCAACTGCATTTCCTCCGTAATTTCCTCGGCCAGCTTAATGAGATCAAAAGTAGTATACGATGGTTCCACCCGACCGGCTTCCAGTTTTTCGAGCGAAAGAAAATCGTTTAGGATAGTGGTGAGATTGCCAACGGCATTTTTGATCTTATTAACATGTTTGCTGATTTGCGGGCTATGTAAAGGTTCTGCGTACTTATCAATAAGTGAGGCTGATAACTGAACTGCACTTAATGGTGTACGGAATTCATGCGATGCCATAGATACAAAGCGGCTTTTTAGCTGCCCCAACTCTTTTTCTTTTTCGAGCGATTGGCTTACTTCTTCTTTTGCTCTCTGCAGTTCTCTTACAGATTGTTTTAAAGAAAGGGTGCGTTCTTCTACCACTTCCTCCAGGTGAGATGCGTATTCCTTTAGTTTGTCTTCCGCCTCTTTTTCGCGACTGAGGTCATGTATAAACCCGGTATATATTTTACGCCCCGAAAAATTTACATTGCTAACTCCAAGCCTGAAGGGGAATTGGCTCCCGTCTTTACGTAACCCGGTAACCTCACGGCCTATGCCAATAATGTGTGCTTCGCCGGTAGTTTGATAACGGTTTATATAATGATCATGCTCCTTGCGGTAAGGCTGCGGCATTAACATAGATATATTATTGCCAACTACTTCGCTTGGCTCATACTGAAAAAGTTTGCATGCCGAAGGGTTTATGGTTTCAACAATCCCCCGTTCATTAATGGTGATAATGCCATCGATGGCGTTTTCAATAATGGCTTTTAATAAGGCGGCATTTTCCATAAGGGAGTTGTAGATTTTTATCAGCTTTTACAAATATCAAATTTGATATGGATTATTTACTCCTAAAGATGGTATATCTTAATTTAAATCAAAATTAGGCCTGTTTTGTAAGAGGAAAGTTACCGGCAGTTAACCTTGAGTTTATGTGCTAAGGCGTTATTTGCGCCTTGTTAAAAAACAGTTCAATGAAAAAACTCCTGCTAATAACGATGCTTGGGTTAGGCGGTTTAAGCGCTTCTGCACAAAGCCCGGCCCCCGTTAAAAATACCCCGACAGATTACGTAAAGACTAAAAATTACGGCTTGCTGACTTTGTTTGAGCAGGATGCCGAAGTAAGTACTTTGCTTAAAAATGATCCGGAACTGGCACAGCTCACGCAGAAAAAACTAACTGCGCTTAACACGTCTCTTACCGATTGTAAAGACGCATTATGTTTAACAACTGCTGTGAAATTAACTGATGAAGATATCAAAACGGTAAGCGGGCGCCTTGCTGCTTTGTACAAAGCAGGGAATGCACTTGATAAGCTGGTTAAATCAAAGCTGATCCCATCGGGCCAATATAGTTTGTATAAAAGCCTGTCGCCAGGCCAATTGCTTATAAAAGCATGGGAGCAGGATGCAGGCAGTATCAACTATACTATCGGTGTTTATGCCGAGGGTAAAAAGCCAAATTATCCGCAGATAGATTCAATTAGCTATAACGTTAAGGCGAGGGCTTATTATACGCTAATGTATGATGCCAGTGCTACATTGATTGGCGATATTAAAGGAACCAAGTTGTTTTTTGAACCGGCTATGCAGGCTGCTTTATTATACCTGCAGATAAACGAAAGGCAGGATCCGGCTAACTACGAGCCGATGGAATTGAATGCCAATAAGGCTGCCGTAACCCGCATAAAAACCATTAAATGGGCCGATTATCCTTATTCAAACATTCTTGTGCCGGGTGCTGGCCCCGATAATTTAACATCACCTTTGAGCGGGGAGGGGATGCTGCGCTGCAGGCTGGCGGTACAACAGTACAAAGCAGGTAAAGCACCGTTTATTATTGTATCGGGCGGTAAGGTGCATCCTTATAAAACAAAGTATAACGAGGCTGAAGAAATGAAAGTTTACCTGGTTAAAACCCTTCATATCCCCGAGAATGTAGTGATTATTGAGCCGCATGCACGCCACACTACCACCAATATGCGTAACAGCGCAAGGCTGCTTTATAAATATGGTATTCCTGCCGATAAGCCGGGTATTGTGGTAACCGATAAATCACAAACAGATTTTATCATGACTATGGATGTACGCTGCCAAAAAGAGCTGAACTACGTGCCTTACAAACTGGCTAAGCGTAATTCCGAAACTGAAGTTGAATATTATCCGGTTGAAGAGGCTAAACAAATAGATCCTGATGAACCGCTTGATCCCCGTTAATTATTAAACTCATGCAAAAGCTTACTTTAACAATGATAGTTGCTGTTTTAGGTATAGGCAGCGTTACCACCGGGACAATTGATCATAAACTTGACCGCGCCATAACTATTGATTCGTTAGGCGCTTGCCAGGGTATCTCTTACCAAAACGGCCGTATATTTTTATATGGCGACAGGGAAGTAGGGATGATCCGCGAGTTCAAACTGGAGCATGATAGCCTGGTATATCAGCATAAAGAATATAAGCTAACCCAAAATGGGCAGGATGTTATTAACCACCCTACCGGTATAGCTTATAATAATGATAAGGGGCCAACCTTCATAGGTAATTCTATCCGCCTGAACGCGGCGGGCAGCCAGTGGAGAGCGGTAATTTATAATGTGAACTGGAAAGGTTTGCTTAAAACCGGTACGCTCGATGGTAATTTGATCAACACTATTGAGGATGATGCCTGCATACAGGGTACCCGTCCTGAATATGTAAAATATAATAATAAGTGGTATGTGGCCACTGCCGATTATGGCGATCATGGCAATGAAGTGCGTTTATACGACCCTGAAAAGCTGGCCAAAGCTAAAAGCACGAAAGAACCAGGTGTGCTTTACAAAAAGTTTACCTGTACGCCATGGGTACAAAACCTGTTTTGGAAGGCCGATAAAGGCGTTTTGGTACTTATCCAGAATAAACTTGAGGGCAGGCAATGGCGGTTTACTTATGTTGATCTTAAAAAGTCGATTGAAGCTGGTAAGCAGGTAGTGTTGAGCCAGGTTGACGGTATAGACAGGGGCGATGAGCTGGAAGGATTTTCATTGCTTGGTGGCGATGAAAAGGGGATAGCCGTAACTTCATCACGCAAAAATAACGTAAATTTTACTACTACTTCATGGTAATGTATATGAACTAACTAAAGTGAAAATGCCTGCGAAGGGCGGGCATTTTTTTATTTTTTGTTAATGTAAATTTAACACTAAGGTATCCTTTGGTTAAGATAACTGGTTTAGCTTTGCTGCAATTATTACAATATTAACAACTCTATATTAATATTGTTTAATATTAACGCAATAATAATTATGAAACTATTAATTATTTGCTCACTTCTTTAAAATAGTCGCCTATGTAACATTAACTTCAACTTAACATCGAGCTCGGCGATAAAACTAAGAACCGGTGAATGCGCTAACACTCACCTGGTCCGGGATAATTGTCAAATAACTCAAAAGCAGTCCAAGGCTTTAAGTCATTTCTTTCAACAATCAATTTTAAAAATATGAATAAAAAGATTAATCCAAATCTTTTGAGCAGGTTTTTTTTCATCCCTGCATTATTTTTACTGGTTTTGCTAAAACCTTTTATCTCAAACGCTTCAGCAAAAAATATAGTATCTGAAGCCGCGAAGCAAGTTACCGGTACTGTTACCGACGAAACTAATCTTCCTTTACCCGGTGTGTCGGTACGTATTAAAGGTACCGATAAGGGTGTTTCAACTAACACAAACGGTAAATACACCATTTCTGCCGAAGAAGGCGCTGTGTTGCTTTTTAACTTTATTGGTTACGAACAATTTGAAGTAACTGTTGGCAATTCATCAACTTATAACGTTAAGATGAAACCAAAATCAAACATGCTTAATGAGGTTGTAGCCATTGGTTACCAAACTATCCGTAAAAGCGATGTTACCGGTGCAATTGCCAGCATTAAACCGGGCGATCTTAATCTTTCGGCACCTTCATTAGGCCAGGCGCTTGCCGGCAAAGTGGCAGGTGTGCAAATATCGCAAACCAGTGGTGCACCTTACACAAGCACTAAAATAAGGGTAAGAGGTGTTGGTTCATTAAATGCCAGTTCTGATCCTCTATATGTAATTGACGGCTATCCCGCAGGTAATGATATCTTCATTAACCCTGATGATGTTGAAAGTATTGACATCTTAAAAGATGCTGCTTCGGCTGCTATTTACGGTTCACGTGCATCTGGCGGTGTGGTATTGATCACTACTAAAAAAGGTAAAGAGGGTAAAGGCCGTTTTGAATATGACGTTCAAACCGGTGTTGATCAGCTTGCTCACAAAGTGAAACTTTTAGATGCCGATCAGGCTGCTTTGCTGGTTATCGACGGTCGTAACAATGCCTACCATGACCTTTGGGTAAACTCTGGCCATACCTGGAATGACGCCATGTACTCTGACCCTAACAGCACTCGTGTTGCCAATGTTGGTAACACCGGCAGCGTTAGTATTCCGGATGGTTTATACAACTTTGCTACTCAAACCCCTATCAAACAAACTGTAAATACCGATTGGCAGGATGAATTATACCATAATGTAATTTTCCAAAAACACACCCTTTCATTCTCTGGTGGTGCAGCTAATAATGTGCGTTATTATGTTAGCGGTTCTTATCAAAACAACCCTGGTATAATTGTATCATCAGGTCAGCAACGCTATAACTTCCGTTCAAACGTTGAGGGGGATGTAAGCAAACGTATCCACATCGGTGCAAACGTAGCATACACTCAAAACACTAACCAGGAAATTCCTGAAGGCCGTTTTGACCATGGCCCGGTGCTGGGTGCTTTGATCTATATGCCATATCTTCCGGCATACAACGCCGATGGCTCATTGGCTACTAACGCTGAAGCTGCCGGCTCTACTCAATATGGTTACCAGGGTATCGAAAACCCGGTTGCCCTTGCCGAGCGCGTTAAAATTAACAGGAAAGGTTATCGCAGCACTTATAATGCTAACGTAACGTATAATATATTACCTGGTTTTAATTTTAAAACTAACTTAGGTACTCAAACTTATACCGAAAAGTACGATTATTATTATCCTACTACATTGAGTAGCGGTACATTCGCTCCGGGTTCTCAACAGTCAATACTGGCTGCTAATGCCCAGGCTTCAAACTTAACAACAGTTGATAAACTTGCTGAGTTTACCTTAAACTATAACAAGCAATTTGGTAAACACCATTTTGACGCCTTGGCCGGTTATACCGCTCAGCGTACAACTAACGATTACTTTAGTGTTACGGCTAATGGTTTCCAAAATGACAATATCCCTGAAATATCAAACAAAGGAGCTTTGGCAGCTAACTTTAGCTTAAACTCTGCTTATAAAAATGCTTTCACTTTGTTGTCATATCTTGGTCGTGCTAACTACAACTATGATGGCAAATATTTCTTAACCGCATCGTTCCGCGCGGACGGTTCATCACGTTTCGGACCGGCAAACAAATATGGTTACTTCCCTTCGGTTGCCGCAGGCTGGAACCTTTCTGACGAGTCATTCTACCACAACTTCCTTGGCGATCAATCAACAGTTAAGATTCGTGCAAGCTGGGGTAAAAGTGGTAACTATAACATTGGTAACTATAACATTCAGCAAACATTGGCAACTCCTACAGGTGTAGTACTTGATGGTAACAGCGCTGTAACAGCTACTTATCCTGGTGGTCTTAAAGATAATACGCTGAAATGGGAAACCACTTCGCAGTATAACTTTGGTACTGACATAGGTTTATTTAACGGCAGGTTGCAGGTTATTGCCAACTATTACCTGAGTTATTCATACAACCTGTTGTACAATCAGCCAATATCTGCAATTTCGGGTAGTACAACCATCCTTACCAACCTGCGCGATTCAAAGATCCGTAACACCGGTTTTGATTTACAATTAGACGGTAAGATCATCAACAACAAAGACTTTACTTTTGGCGCAAGCGGTAACATTTCATTAAACCGTAACAAGGTAGTTAAATTGCCTGCGCAGAATACAATCATTATCAACGGTGCCGAGCGTTCATACCTAACCAGCATTACAACACAAGGCCAGCCTTTAGGTATGTTTTATGGCTTTAAAGTTGGTGGTATAATCAACGCTTCAAACTTAGGCAAAACTGCTCCGTCTGCTTCACAAACTAACCCTGCCAAAATTGGTGACCTTTGGTTTGTTGATACCAATAAAGACGGTATTGTTAACGATGCCGATAAAACGGTTATCGGCTCGCCTTATGCTAAATTTACCTACGGCTTTGCTTTCAACAGTACCTATAAACGTTTTGATGCAAGCGCTTCATTCAATGGTTCATACGGTAACCAGATCCTTGACGGCCAGGATTATTATTTATACAATGGAGAAGGTTCCGGCAACCAGTATGCTAACGTTGCACAACGTTACCGTAACGAAGCTGATCCGGGCGACGGTTCATTTTACCGCGCTTCACGTGCCGGTACCCAAAGTAACAGTACCCGTTTATCAACCTTTTACCTGCAAAGCGGCTCGTACCTGCGTTGTACCAACCTTACTTTAGGTTATACATTGCCTAACTTTTTACAACAAACTTTAGGCCTGAGCAAAGCACGTGTATTTGCAAGTGTGGTTAACGCATTTACCATCACCAAGTACAAAGGTTATAACCCTGATGTTGATTATAACTACTCGGGTGCTGCTTCAAACAGTACTCAAAATCCAAACCTTGCTCCTGGTATCGATTATGGTACCTATCCGCTGGTTAGGTCATACAACTTAGGTGTTAGTGTTACTTTTTAATAAATTTTTTAAAGAGATAGATGATGAATAAGAAATTTATAGCCATGGCCTGCCTTGCGGCCGTTGTGGCGATAGCCCCGTCTTGTAAAAAAGACTTTTTGAACGAAAGCGATCCGAACGCAATATCAGTTGATGCGAGTTATAAAACGCCTAACGATGTTTTGCTGGCGGTGAACGGCATATATCAATCATTACGCAGCGGTAATAACGTTGGCGAAGGCAGCGACCTTTGGACAGATCAACGCTCGGATGATACCGGTACGCAGGATAACCAGTCAAACTCAGGCGAACCGTTCCAGTTTGGTAACTTCTCTATATTACCAACCAATACTTATCTTAAAGCTCACTGGGTATCATTGTACACTACAGTTAGTCGTGCCAATTCTGTTTTATCGCATATTGATCAGGTTACTTTTCCTGATAATTCTGTAAAATTGAAATATGCTGCTGAGGCTAAGTTTTTGCGCGCCTTTATTTATTTTGACCTTGTACGTACCTGGGGCGATGTGCCTTTGGTAACTAAAGCGCTATCATCAGCAGGTGATGTTGCAGCACAAACTTTCCGCGAAAAACAGGCAACTGTTTATCAGCAAATTGTTGCCGATTTAACCGATGTGATTGCCAGCCCGCTGCCTAATCTGCAGGCTTCAACCGGTCGTGCTTCAAAAGCGGCCGCCAACTTCCTGTTAGGTCAGGTTTACCTTACTATGGCAACAACACAGGATCAGGCTAACCGTACAACTAACCTTAATAATGCCAAAACATTTTTAATGAATGCTTACAACATGCGTAATTTCGGCGCATTGAATGCCATTCCTTATACTGATGTTTTTGACGTTTCTAAGAAGACAACCTGTCCGGAACTGATCTTCCAGATCGTTAACATCCAGGGCGATTTGAACTACAGCTCGTCAATTGCTGCCAACTTCCAGGCTAAAGGCGAAACTATTAACTCACAAAAAGTGTCGACAGGTGCTGGCTATAACGTTACTCATGATTTGATCAACGAGTATGAAACTAACGATCCGCGTATGACCTTCTCTGTTAAATACGCTAATGACCCAATTGTAAAAGATTGGTTTGTTACCAAGTTTAGGGATGTTAGTACTGCCGCAGGTATTAACGGTTACGGTGGTAACGACTGGATCCTGATGCGTTATGCTGATGTGATCCTATCATTAGCCGAAGTTAACAACTACCTTGGCGATCAGGCTACTGCAACAGGCTTCCTTGACCAGGTGCGTACCCGTGCCGGTATGCCAACCTATGCCTTATCAATGACCAACAGCGATTATGCTACGAGGTACCCAACACTTAAGCTTGCTATTTTACACGAGCGCCGTGTTGAGCTTGCATTTGAGCACCACCGCTGGTTTGATTTGCTGCGCACATTTACAACTGATGAATTGGTAGCTTACTTCCATGCTAAAAAGCAAACAGATTTTGGTTTGGCTTCACTGGCAAACTTTACTACTAAAGATCGCTATTACCCAATCCCATTTGATGAGTACAAACTTGACCCTGTTAAGATGTACCAAAACCCGGGTTATTAATATTGATGTTACATAGAAAAGGAGGGGCCCAGCCCCTCCTTTTTTTATTTTGCGCTATGAAAAATACGTTCATTACTATATCTGCAATAGCTTTATTATTTACTTGTTTTAAGGCTTCATCGCAAGTGAAAAAATCTGCAGAAGCGTCGCCCGCAAGCCAGGTAAACGTTTTTGTAGGCTCTTCCGGCGATCATGGACAAATGTCGCCCGCAGCATCATATCCTTTCAGTATGCTAAGCATCGGGCCTCAAACCTATCCTAACCTACACATGGGTTACGAGCATAAGGCCAAAGTGTTTTTAGGTTTTACCCACAACCGTTTTGAGGGCGTAGGCTGCCAGGGTAGCGGCGGCAATATTTTGATCAAGCCTTTTTTAGGCGATGAAGCGAAGGCTTCTATCCTGAACAAAACAACAGAACAAGCCGGACCCGGATTTTACCAGGTAGCTTTCAGTAATCACATAGCGGCTAAAATAGCCGTTTATCAAAACGCTGGTGTTGAAAGCTACAGTTTTCCGCAAGGCAAAAAAGGGTTTTTTATCGACCTGAGTCATACACTTGCCAATCGTTTTGTTGCCGAAGAACATGAACTTGGTAATAATGAAATTACCGGTTGGATTGATTCCCGCACCACTTGTAATGTAGGCACCTATCGGGTTTATTACTGTATTAAATTTAACCAGCCGGCAGCTTTTTCACCGGCGAATGAACATAAATTAATAGCTACAGTAACGGCAGATCAGGTGCAGTTGAGTGTCGGTGTTTCGTCGGTTGATGTTGCACATGCTAAGGCCGCTGTTAAAACAGCCGGTTTTGAGCAGATGAAAGCCCAAAGCAGCGAAGGCTGGAACAAAGTATTGAGTCGTATTAAAGTGAAGGGTAACGCAGAACGTGAAAAACTTTTTTATTCGATGCTTTACCGTACGGTTCAATCGCCCTATGTGATTTCGGAAGCGGATGGCAGCTTCAGGGCAACAAATGGTAGTCTTCAGTCTACTAAAGACAGTATTTATAACGGTTGGGCTATTTGGGATAATTACCGTACCCAATTGCCGTTGTTATCAATTTTATATCCGGATAAGTATAAATCAATAACTACATCAATTGCTAATCTTTACCGTTTTGGCAAAAAGGATTATGCCACCAAACATGAGCCTTCAAACACGGTGCGCACCGAACATGCCATCGTAGTTTTGCTGGATGCTTACCGTAAAGGTTATAAGGTTGATTTTGCCGCTATTGCCGATTCATTAAAGGCGGATGTAGATAAGCTTGATTTTTCGCATCCCGATAAAGCCTTAGAATCAAGTTATGATACCTGGGCATTTTCGCAGATTTTGGCTATCGAAGGTAAAACTGAACTGGCCGATCAATACAAGCAAAAGGCTCTGCGTTACAAGGAATACTGGAATAAAGATTTTAAAGACATTACGAAAAATGACGTTGACCGTGTTTCGGCCCGGGGGCTTTACCAGGGAACCATTTGGCAATACCGCTGGTTTGTTCCGTTTGATATCAAAGGCCTTACCGAATTGATAGGTGGCGAAAAGGAATACATTCGTCAGCTGGATCAGTTTTTTGACAATGATTATTACAATCACGCCAACGAGCCGGATATCCAGGTGCCATATATGTACAATGCATCGGCGCAGCCCTGGAAATCGCAGGCTGCAGTACATAAATATGCTGCAGACACGGTGGTGCAATACTATTTTAACGATAACAGTCGCGGTATTGATCCGTTTGTTGATGTTATTTATCAGAATAAGCCTGATACCTATGTGCGTACTATGGATGATGATGCCGGTGCAATGTCGGCATGGTTTGTTTTTGCAGCTACGGGGATCTCCCCGGCTTGCGTTGGCTGGCCGGTTTATTACCTGAATGTACCGCTGTTTAAACAGGTGCAATTTGTATGGCCGGGTGGCAAAACTTTTAATATCACAGTGTCTAATTACGTTGAAGGTCGCAAGTATATCCAATCAGTAGTATTAAACGGTAAGAAATTGAACCGTAACTGGCTCACCCATCAGGAAATTATGCAAGGCGGAACGCTCGTTATCACTGCTGCTGATAAGCCTAATGAGCAATTTGGGGTAGGTGAGCAGTGGGTGTCTGATATTGAGATGAAATAATGAAATAAGAACCACTCGGTAGAGGTTGCAGATTTTGATAATGGAGCTATATTAAAAACCATGTCATTGCGAGGAGCGGTAGGGGTAGAGCGTTAGCAGCGACGTGGCAATCTCGTTGCTCTGCAGGGCGAATATGCATTGGCTATGAGATTGCCACGCTACGCTCGCAATGACATGGGTTTTTATTTTGGAAGCATTTTTTTTGTCGATTTAATCCCTGTGAACAGGCCGAGCGGTGGAGTATATACGCTATCTAACTAAATAAAACAAATGAAACTAAAACTATTAATCCTGTCCTCGGTCATTTCCCTATCGGTAAGTGCCCAAAACAAAGTCCAGGTGACCGCCCACCGCGGCGACTGGCGTAATGCGCCAGAAAATTCATTAAGGGCTTTTCAATATGCTGCCCAAATGGGTGTTGATATCGTTGAGCTCGATCTGAAGAAAACTAAAGATGGCGTTGTGGTGATCATGCACGATGGTACTATAGATCGCACAACAAATGGTAAAGGCAAACCTGCCGATTATACTTTTGATGAGATCAGAAAATTTGGATTGAGGAACGGTATCGGTCGTGTAACCAAAAATCAGATCCCTACACTTAAAGAGGTAATGCTGGCGTTGAAAGGCACCGGTGTAAAAGTTAATCTTGATAAAAGCTATGATTACTATCATGAAGCCCTGGCGATATTAAAAGAAACCGGTACAGTACAACAGGCTATTTTTAAATCGGAGGTACCTTATGCTGATCTTAAAGCCCGCTACCCAAGCCTTATTGATAGCATCATTTATATGCCTGTGGTAAACCTTGATAAACCGGAAGCTAAACAGATCATTGTTGATTACCTGAAAAATATGAAGCCTTATGCGTTTGAGCTTAATTTCACCAAAGATACCTCGGCCGTGTTAAGGGATAATAAGTTCATTACCCAAACAGGTGCTAAGGTGTGGATCAATTCATTATGGGCTTCGCTTAACGCTGGGCACGATGACGATACGGCTGTGGAGGATGATAACAAAAAAGATAGCTGGGACTGGATCATAGCACATGGCGCTACCATCATTCAAACAGACAGGCCGCAATTAATGCTGGAATATCTTCGTAAGAAACATCTGCATAAGTAGGGTTTAATATTGCCATTTACAAAGTAAAAGGCTGTTATGCTGAGCATGTTGAAGTATGGTGTGTAGGCCTCTCGGCGCGAGTCTTCGACAGGCTCAGACTGACAGGCCTACAACTTTTTTCATTTTACCCCATATCATCTTTTGGTAATTTCCACGCTCCTGTTTTGAAATTGGCGGTCGTAATTATTTACCCCGCTTAAAGGACTCGCAGTGCCAAGCGCTATTTTACTTTTAATTTGTCCGTCGGTAACATGCTGACTTATTAAATAATCAAATACGCTGTTTATCCGTGCCTGTGAAAGTTTAATTGGAGTGTTATGGTCGTTATTCAGTTCTGTTCGTGGTATTTCCTGTGTATTACAATGTCCTTTTAAAGCTATTTGAGCACCTGGGTTGGCCGTTAGATAGGCGACTATTACTTTAAGTTTGCTTTGCATATCAGCCTTTAGCACAGATTGATTGGGATCAAACGTTATCCTGGTTGGAAAAGGGCTGCTTGTTGCTGCCTGTATATTAAACTGAACGCGACGATTAAGTATACGGCCCTCTTCGGTTGAATTGCTGGCAATTGGACGGCTTTCACCAAATGCTTTTATTTTTACTTTCTGAGGATCGACCCCTGAATTAACTAAGTAAGTTTTTACCGAGTTAGCGCGGTCTTTGGCTAACCTCATTTGATGTGCCGCCGTTCCCTCGTCGTTTGAAGTAAAACCGTCAAGTTCAATAGCCTTGCCAGATGCGCGTAAATCAGCGGAGGTGGCGTCTAACACCGGGTAAGATGAAGTACGTAATACTGAGCTATCAAATTCAAACTGGATGTTTGCGTATGCTGCTGTACCGGGTGAAGCTTTAATTGTATCCGCATGAGGAAATATCATGGTACAACCAGAACCATCAACTACGCTACCTGCAGCAGTGCCCGGGCATTTGTCAAACTGATCAGCAACACCGTCACCGTCAGAATCTTTTTTCAGGTCATTAACAGCAGTTTCAACGTTAGCAACACGGCCTTTTAAAGCTTCAACTTCCTGACGTAAAGCTGCATCATACAGTTCGTCATACATCATAGCTACCGGGTTAACCCACTCCAATACTGGTTTTGATTTTGAACCTAAAGTAAAGGCTAAACCAGCATAAGCATATGAGTAGTGATCTTTAGTTGGGTAAGATTTGTTGTAACCGTCAAAGTTATCAGCACCAACATAAGTTTGAGTATAACCCAAATCTAATGCTACTGCATCGCTTAAACGGAACTTAACACCAGCACCTACAGGAACAACAAACTCTTTTACGTAGTGGCTGCCATCAGATGTTGGGTTTTTGAAATGAAATTCATCAGCACCTACCCTGGTTACTTTTGGATCATAAAAAGCCATACCAGCACCACCTTTTAAGTAGAAGTTAACTGCATTTTTACGACGGATGAAATCGATAGTAGCAACGTTAACCACAGCGCTAATGCTTGCTTGCCGAAAACGGGTATCATATGATACATAATCGCCTGTTGCAGTAGGTGCAGGATCATTTTTACCTTTAACTTTACCACCTGTAACATCTAATTGTAAAGCAAAAGAATGTGCTAACTGCTCTTTTAAATAGATACCGTAGCCGTAGCTAACAGAATGAGAGTTAAAGTCGTTGTTACGGCCACCGGTAGCAATTACTGGTGAAGTAACACCACCATTGATACCAATGCTAAATTTCCTGTACTGGCCTAAACCACCAAATACCTTAGCGGTTTGGGTTTCAGATGACGTTGTAGTTGCCGTTGTTTTGGTTGAATCGGAAATATTCTGGGCATATGCAGTTCCCAAATAAGTCAATGATAATATTACGGTAGTCAGGTAAACTTTTATCATGATATGTCCAGGTTGTTTTATTAGCTAAGTTATTGTTTTTTTATATATTTAAAAATCTGAAAATAAGGTAGTTGTGGTTAATTGTGGCGATAAATAAATAATCTGTAGATAAAATATTTATGAAGAAAGCTTTTAGTTTCTTGAAAAGATTAAATTTCGGGAATAACAGTCTCGAAAAATTTAAGCTTTTGAACCGTGCTGTCTTCCTGTTGCTTATTTTGATGGTGCTTTTTTACTTAGTTAAGGGAGCTGTAAGCTATCGATTTGATACCAGGGGAGCGCAAAACTACATAGGTATATTAACACAGAACTATGCTGCCAAATCAGGTTTCGCACCCGGCGATACTTCGACAATAAGCTGGGCTGGTTTGAAAAATTTAGATACTGCAATAAATAATCCTTTAATAAGGGCAAAGTACGCACCAATGTCAATAAGCAACATCATGGTTGGTAGTAGCAGTGATTCGGCTAAAATCTTATTTCCGGATATTCCCAGCAATAGTTTTGCCGGTATTACGGGGGTTAGTAGCGTGTCATATAAAGGGCTGGCCGAGATTGTGAGTCAATCGATAGGAAATGGCTACTATTCATTGAACTTTGACCAATTTGTACAACGCGGGGCTTTTGCGAGCGATGCCCAGGTTGGCATTATTTGGGCAATTACATGCATGTTCATGCTTTTTTTGATAATAAACAGCATCCATTACTATGGTCATATCCTTGATCAAAAGAAAATTCAGGCCGAGCAGGATAAATTAAGGAAAGATGTATTGGAAGGAAGTCAGGCTTCGCCGGTTTGGGAGCTTGCGCAAATCACACTTAATAAATATTATCAGCGAAACCTGCTTCAAAACAATTGGATATTTTATGTAAGTGTAGTTGTAATGATAGCAGGCTTTGGGTTGATCATGTACGGAGTTGGTAATGCCTATGGCCCTAAAAGTGATAAAACCGCCGAGTTTATAGCGGCCGGATCCGGCGTTATAGTGCAGTTTATCGGTGCTACCTTTTTGGTGGTATACAACTCAACCATTACACAGGCCGCGCAATACACTACCTCATTGCAAAAGTTAAGCACTATCGGTACCTCAATTAAGATCCTGGATAGTATTATATTGGATAATGCAAAGAAGATGGAAGGTGATATAGAGTTTATTAAAACCATTACCAACGCTAAAATCGATCTCGCTAAATCCCTTATTGAGCAATCAAAATCATAATAGGATAAATAGGGGGAGTTGTTTTGTCCTTGTTACTATCGTTTATCAAATTTAAATGCTGATGTTACCGGTAGTTAGTTTAATGTATTATATATTGATTATCAATATGTTGTTTCTTAGTTTGCGACATTGACAGGCATTTATCATATTCAATGATCGGTGCGCTTTTGTTTTGGTTTATAATTAGCTTTGTTAACAGTGACAAACGTATGAAAACAGTAACTGTTGACGATTTTTATAAAAACGCTGCCGAACTCACCGATAATCGGGTAGGAGATCTGCTGCCTGCTGATATTAACAAAGAGATAGGGCATTTCAATGTATTTAATCTTGGCGACCTAATTGCTAAAATCAAAAAAGACCCCAGTCACGTGCCCTACAATCGCCGGTTGTATTATAAGATAAATCTGGTAAGGGGGCGTAATATAGCCGAATATGCAGATAAGGTGATCAATATTGAAAAGAATGCGCTTGTGTTTGGCACTCCCAAAATCCCTTATAGCTGGAAGCCTCAGGATATGGAACAATCCGGCCATTTCTGCATTTTTACGGATGACTTTTTGGTGCAATCAAAAAGCGGTGTAGTGCTGGATTCATTGCCAATTTTTAGCCCCGGAGGTTGCCCCGTGTTTATGCTGACCGATGAACAGGCCGACGAGATCACGTTCATTTTTAAAAAGATGCAGCAGGAAATAGCGTCCGACTATCTGTATAAGTATGATCTGATCAGGAATTATTTATTGGAGCTGATCCATTACGGTCAAAAATTACAGCCTTTTACCAATTACAGCAACAGTCACAATGCGTCGGCAAGAGTATCGTCACTTTTTATTGAGTTACTGGAAAGGCAGTTCCCGATCGCGTCACCGGATCAGAAGGTAATCCTGCGTACCGCGAAGGACTATGCCGACAGGCTTGCCGTTCATAGCAACCATCTCAATAAGGTATTAAAGGAAAGTACCGGAAAAACCACTACCGAACATATCGCCAGCAGGCTCATTCAGGAAGCCCGTATCCTGCTCAAACAAACCGACTGGAATATCTCGGAAATAGCCTATAGCCTGGGTTTTGAGCAGCTATCGCATTTTTCAAATTTCTTTAAAAAGCAAACATCATTATCACCGGTTGAGGTAAGGAATTTGGCGGGGTAAGGTTGGTTATTTTGTGTTTAGGTTTTTATTTCAAATTTGTATATTTACGTATATGACTACAATAACATTAGAGGTGCCGGATAGTCTTGGAGAGCATCAGTATGATACTGTGCGGTTTATTGCGGCTAAATTGTACGAATCGGGGAAATTATCTCTTGGGCAGGCAGCTGAAATGGTTGGTTTATCAAAGCGTACTTTTGCCGAGTTATTACCCGACTATAATGTTGCGTTATTAAACTATCCTGTATCTGAAATGCTAAGCGATGCAGATAACATATGAGACTGTTATAGCTGATACTACCTGTTTTATATTACTTGATAAAATTGGTGAATTAAATCTTTTAAAACTGTTATTTGGTTACGTAGTAACTACAACAGTAATAGCTTTGGAGTTTGGTGAACCATTGCCTGAATGGGTTCGAATCAAAGAAGTTAAAGATGTTGTTTTTCAGGCTACACTCGATGTTGATTGGGGTGAAGCCAGTGCAATAGCTCTTGCTATTGAATCTCTCTCTTCATTAATTATCCTCGACGATGATAAAGCCAGAAAAAAGGCAAGAAAGTTGCAATTAAATGTTACCGGCACATTAGGCCTTTTTTTGAAAGCAAAACGAGAAGGAATTATCCCAAACGTAAGATCGATGCTCAATAAAGTTCAGAAAACAAATTTTCATTATTCTGAAAATGTTTTTAATGAGATTCTAAAACTGGCCGGGGAGTAATTGTTTGCTATTGTAATTAATTTCATTCCTTTTATGCCTCATCATCCTGCGTTAAAAGAAAAAGTTTATCATGATTGATAATGCTGATCTTTTTACCATTTGTGCTGATCAGTTTTTCCTGAAGTAACTCGTTAACCACCCTAAAAACAGTTTCGTAAGTGGCGCCGGCGTATGAAGCCAGATCTTGCCGCGTAAGTTCAACGTCGATATGCCCGTCGGGGTTTAAGCCAAATTGCTCTTTAAGACTGATGAGCGCCTGGGCAACACGGCCTTTTACAGGCATATGCGCAAGATTGCGCATTTTGTGTTCGGCCTCCTGCAGTTCGTCGGCAAAAAACAACATTAACTGGTAGGTAAACTGAGGATTTACCTTTAAAGTAGCCTCAAAAAAATCCATATCGATGAAGCATATTATACCGGCTTCTAAAGCAGTAGCCGAAATAGGGTAGTGGGTAGCATGTTTACCCAGCACGCGATGGCCAAAGATAGCTCCCTTGTTGGCAAAGCGGATAATAAGCTCTTTATCCGCTCCCCATTTTTTATGAACTTTTATATTGCCTTCATAAACAAAGTAAATCCCTTTTACAGGGTCACCCTCACTGAAAATAACCTGTCCTTTTTTTACAGCAAAGTTTTTTTTGTTAGCTGCTATTGCGGGTAGCCATTCTTTTATACAGCCTTTGCATAAAAAACAGGTGTTATTATCGCATTGAATATTTTTTTTCATTCAAATATTAATCAATCAGTCAAATCTGTTGTAAAAATATTAATGAAAATTGTAAATGTTGTTAATAAATTAAATTTTTAGTGCTAATTTTTATTTAATTTTCTATTTGAGATAAATTTTAGGTGTATTTAGCTTCTGTTTTTGTTTTGATATCTTGTTTTTTCTTTGTTGAGTATGTTGAATTTGTCTTTTTGTGTTGGAATTTTTAGCGAAAAAAGGATGAACTGTTAAAATTAAGAAGGATTTGATGAATAATTTATGGGTTTACAGCAGCCGGGCCTTTTATATTATTCCATTCTTCACTGCAAACATGACCAGCCCGGCTGTATTGCGTACCCCTACTTTGTCTATCAGGCGTTGCCTGATGCCTTCAACCGAGCGCGGGCTTAGGAAAAGTTGCTGCCCCATTTCGTTGGCTGTTTTTTCGGCGCAAATCAGTTTCAGCACATCCTGTTCACGTTCGGTAAGTTCAACACCTTCTTTAAAAGATGGCTTGATGTTACCTTTAAGCACCAGTTTTTTTAACAATGCATTACTTACAATATTGTTAAAGTAGTAGCCCGTTTCATGTACAGAATATACAGCTTTCCTGATCTCCTCTGCTTCTGAATTTTTTAATAGATATCCGTTAGCGCCAATCTCCATTAAATGGATCACAAACTTTTCGTCGTCGTACATGGTCACTACTAAAATTTTTATATCAGGGTATTTTTTTTTAATAAGTTTTGTAGCCTCCATGCCATCCATAACAGGCATTTTAAGGTCCATGATAATTACATTGGGCATGTTTGTCTCTATGCCCTTTACCAGGTCTTCGCCGTCTGCGGCCTCGAGCATTACTTCCAGGTTTTCATCCTGGGTAAGACCGATTTTTAGGCCTTCTCTATATATGGTATGGTCATCGGCTATGGCAATTTTAATAGGTTTCATCGCCTTGTATTTTGATGTTATAATAGTTAAATAGTAATCTGTCGGGGGATATTGATGATAATGTAATATCCCTCAGGTTTGTAATTAAAAGATACTTCGCCTTTCAGTAAAATAATACGGGTTTGAATAGCTTTGAGGCCAAGTCCCTGTTTATTGAATTTTAGTTCTTCATATTGTGCATGGCTGAGCCCCTTTCCGTTATGAAAAATGCTGATGTTCAAAGCCTCCTGATTATAAACTGATGTAATGTGTACTTTTTGAGGCCTGGCATGTTTAAGTATATTGTTCATTAATTCCTGCACCATGCGGTAGATGCTGATGTCATTTTCATTGGTTAGGGTTGTGTAAGCATCATCAAGATCTGTTGTAATAAAAATGAGGTCGTTATTCGTTATTTTTTCAACAAAATGCCTGATAGCTTCATTTAAGCCAAACTCTTTCAGGATACTTGAATGCAAATTGTGCGAAATACCGCGCACCTGTTTAATGGCCATGTCAAGCAGTTCCTGTCCCTTTTCATACCTTGGTTCATTGTTTTTATCAATAACGTTGATCTTTACTCCCTGCAGGTGCAATTTTGATGCTGATAAAATAGCACCCACTTCGTCATGCAACTCTTCGGCAATTCGGTGACGTTCGGTTTCCTCGCTGCGTACTGCGGCTTCAATTAATTGGTTTTGCTGGGTTTGATGCAGCTTTTGAATTTTTTGCTGGTATTGGTATTTCTTACGCTGAAAGAAAATGAAAATGAGCAATATACTCGCGAATAAGGAAAGCATAACGGCAATGCCCATAAAGAGCAGGAGCCTGATATCGTCATTCGTTTGTTTCATATAACCCTTTCGCTATAAATACACATAAAACGGTATACGTGAAATTGTGGATATTCCACAGGCTTATGGCAAAATTGTGCAGACGTATCGTGAGCTCATTGTATAGCAAAAAAATGAAAAAATTTATCGTGTAATAAATGCCCAGCCCGGTAACAATCCAAAAATCGGGCTGTTTTTTGCCTGGCTCTTCATCTTCAGTTATTTTAAACAAATAATACTGCATACAATAAAACATCATAATTACCGCCTCAAACGAAAGTAGTCTGCTGCTCAATTGCCCGTAGTCAAAAAAGTTTTGATAAAAGCTGAAATTGATAAGCACAAACCCTAAAAAAATATACGGAACTATCCTTTTGGTTTTGGATAAAAACTGTTGGTTTAACTTTATAAAAAACGAACTGAACAATAACAGCCTGATTATAGAATGAACGTTGTATAAGTAATTATTGGTGTTAAACGGACGCGGTATTATTGTCTTAAGCTTCCATATTACATCAATAGTTATGTTAATTGCCAGCGCTGTCCATAAATAAATGGTAACAGGTTTATTAAAAGCCGGCTGTTTTTTCTTTAAACAGAGAATGGCCAAAGGAATGAGCAGTGCCCAAACCTCCGACCAGTCAGATATGCCTTTAATTAGCTGTTCCACTATGCAACAGTTTTAGCCGATATTACATTTTTGCCGGAGGAGATGGATTTGAATCAATATCCTTCGTATCCTCATCTGCATAATTAATAAACTTTCCGTTTTTTACCAAACCTATAGCATATACAAGATGCTGATTTGAAGCTGAAATCTTAGGCGTGAAAACCAGATAATCATAATCGCGTTTGCCGCCGGCATCGGTAGATATTACAGCTATTATTGCTTTTTTTGTGAGATAGGTATTGCCTAAAACCACGGGGCCTGTTAAGTTAACAGTGGTGTCTTTCGTAACAGCAAGTGTATCGGGGTGCAGTGGGTTAAGGTAGTTGCCTGCAGTATCAAGAATGTACGATACAAGCTGGTAGGGTTTTTTAACATCATCAACCTGAGGGCTGTAAAACTGAAAAATGAAGCTATCCGTTGATTTTGAGTCAAGCCAATAGTTAACCTGGGCGGCGGTGTATTTTACCTGGGCAAATTTGGTGGCCTGCTTGCACGATGTCATTGCAAATAATAAGCAAATTGTGCTTGCCGCTAAAAATGGGCGTAAAAAGTTAAGGGGTCGTTTTTTCATGATATAATAGGTTTATATATGTTGGTAATATAATTGTATTATTTTTATTTTATGAGATTAATAATTAATTATATAAGTGAGAAATTATTTATACTACTGTGAAAAATTTTCTCACTAATTATTTATTATTCGTGCTGTTTTCTGTTTGTTTTCCTATAGGGCAAAGTTAGGATGTGTGAAATTGTGTGAAAGGGTGTTTTTATGGTTTGAGAACGTATAAATACTTATTTTATTTATTTGGTATTTTATCTATAATAAGCTGATGTTGTTATCGGGAATAAGTAGATAAGCAAAGGCATTGACGGGTATAACAGTCGTTTTGAGCATGTAAATTAAAAAACAACTATAAACCATAATAGCTGGCATAAATCATAAGAAAAGCTGTTATATTAGGTGTGCCAGCAAAATAAACTGATATGGAAGATACGGTACAGTTAATAGCACTTAACAATCCGATAAAACTTATTGGAAAAGTATTTACAGGGAACTATGCAGAAGCTTCACTGTACGTTACAGCTGTACAAAATGAATTAACCGCGGCGCAGATTGCTTTTATTCCTTTTAAAATTTGCGGCATTTATTATGATGACCCACAGGTTATTCCTGCGGCCGAACAGCGGAGTTTTCAGGGTGTGGTATCAGAAGGTAATGTGGATCTGTCGTCAACCTCTCTCTCGGCTATTGATATGGCAGGCACATTTCTGTATACTAAAGTTACCGGCGACCCGATGCAAGCCATTATGAAAGGCTATGGTGATCTTTTCGCTTATATTCAAACTCATCAAACCCAATTAAAATCAAACGCAGGTTATCAGATCCTTACATTTGCCGAAGGGCAGGTAGTCACTGAGATCTACATGGAAATTTTAACTTAAGGCATTTAAGTGCTTTATTATTTTTTACCTCCGGAGCCTTTCCCGTCCTCTCCATCAGGCTGGTCAGCAGGTTTTTCATTCCCGATGGTCGTTGAATCATGTTGCTCTGTTACCTGGTCTTTGGTGGGCTCGGTGGCTTTTAAACCGGCATAGGTTCCTGCGCTAATGCCCATCATCAGTAAGATATTGTTATCAAAATCAGGTAATAGATTTGATGAAACTGTTTTCTGTATAAAGATTAACCCGAACAAAATATTGAAAAGCACATTTTGAAGGCGTTGGATATTAATGCTGCTCCGGTCGGAGAGGATATCGTGAAAAAAGCCTTCACTATGTGCTTTGGGATCAATCTCAGTTTTAGGTTTTTGGTCGTTTTCTATAAGTTTACCTGTGGCCATTGTTGCAGCGCTGATACCAAGGATAGCCAGCAGCGAACCCGGAATATCCGGCAAGGCGCCCGTTTCATTACATATGTACAAATAAGTGACGCAAAAAATTACCGTCCAGTACAGGAGTTGCGTACGGCTCAGGCTGTAGTATAAATTGGCGTCATCTTTTAAGATGTTGTTTTTTAGGCCCATTGCCAGGAAGCCGGCCATTACAACAGCCATTATCCATACCCAAACCCGGGTTATTTTTTGTTTAACCTCAAGCTGTGTTTTTATTAGTCCTTTAGTTACGTAACCACCCGAATAGCCTACAGAAAAATATACCGGGATGCGGGCTTTATCGATAGATTTACTGGCTAAAAACTGAACGGCCAGATTTTGTACCGATTCATCTATCTTGAAATAAACTATCTTTTCATAATCGTTACTGCTCCAGAAAGCGGTTTCTCCTACTTTAATGTCATCAACATACAGGGTTTTGAACGAATCGATAGGAAGCGTTGTTTTGAGCCTGATAGCGATGATCTCGTTAAGCCGCGCCGAATCCTTTCGTCCACTCAGGTTGTATATATTTAATATAGAGTCGGGAAGGAGTGCTTTTTGAGTTACTGAATCTTTTTTACCTGCATGGCTTTTTGTACTGTCGGGATTTGCAGCTTGAGCATAAACCACTGCGGAGAGGCTAACTATTAAAGCACTCGCTAATAGTCTGATTAACTGTTTTTTCAAAACAGGGAGCGATAACAACAGTAAAGCTATTACGGCAAAAGATAACAATAAGGCCATTGGTTTGAGTATTGTTGCCTACTCTTTGATCCCTTTTTCGGCATGCAGGTAGTAATGGTAATCAAATTTAATTAATAAATGAATAAAATGAATACCCAGTGGTGGGTATTTTTTGTTTTAATTAATTGATAATTAGTTTATTGTAGTGTTGGTTTGTAATATTGCTTATCGGCGGCTCAATGTAAAATCTATGTTATGATATAAAATCGGCAACAAAAGGTTAATATATCATTATACCGTGCCCTTACCCCGGGACTATTTTTAGCCATGCAAATATCGTATTGCATATTACCGGTTAACCATTATCCTGATGAGATTTAAATTTACTTTCGCGGCAATTATCGCTGCCTGCTGTTTACTACCCTGTTTTGTGTGTGCACAGGTTAAGCCAACTGTTAACTTAATGAAGCTTAATGCGCAGGAATATCTTGAATATAAAGGTGTAAATGTGATGCTTGCCCATGATTTTTACCCCGAAGGGCACCAGGGTGGGGTAGGTATTATCCAAAATGGGCAGCGTGTTGCTACCAATGGCGATATCAGGCTGGAACCTACGCCGGGGCAATGGTCGCCTATACCTAAGGTAGGCAGGCGGGTGGTTGATAAAACTACCGGTGAGGTAAGCGTACGCATGGAGTTTCCTAACCCGGATATGAACCGCCATGGTTTTAACCCTATTATTTATCCCGATCTAAATTTTGCTTATAATATCAGGGTGCTCCCTGCAGGTAAAGCATTCAGAATTATAGTTGATTTGGATAAACCACTGCCTGATAATTGGATAGGGAAGGTGGGTTTTAATCTGGAATTATTCCCGGGCATCTTGTTCGGTAAATCATATTATATGGATAAGCAGTTCGGCATTTTCCCTCAGCAGGCCGACGGACAAACTTATATCGACAAAGAAGGCGAAACCCAGGTACTGCCCATGGCCGAAGGCAAAAAACTAACCATAGTTCCTGAAGCGGACCCGCAAAGGATGACCATCGAAAACCTTTCGGGCGGTAACCTGCAACTGCTTGATGGACGGGCCAAGCACAATAATGGCTGGTTTGTGGTACGTTCATTAGTTGCAAAAGGGGCTTCAAAAAATGCGATAGAATGGCTGGTAACACCAAATGCAGTAGATGGCTGGCAATCACAGCCGGTGGTACAGGTATCGCAGGTTGGTTATCACCCGGCCCAACAAAAGATAGCTGTAATTGAGCTGGATAAAAATGATAAAAAAGTATTGCCGGTTTCTTTGCTCAGAGTAGATGAAAACGGCGGATTGGTAACCGCTTTAAAAACTACACCCAACAACTGGGGCGATTTTTTAAGATATCATTACCTGCAATTTGATTTTACAAAGATCACCAAACCGGGTATGTATGTGGTTAAGTATGGTAGCTATCAAACTGAGCCCTTCCAGATCAGTACCGATGTATTTAAGAACGACGTGTGGCAGCCAACACTTTCGTACTTTTTGCCGATACAAATGTGCCATATGCGTGTTAACGAAAAGTACCGCGTATGGCATGGCCTGTGCCATATGGATGATGCCCGGATGGCTCCAATTGATTCCAATCATTTTGATGGGTATATCCAGGGACACAGTACGCTTAATAAATATAAACCCGGTGATAACGTGCCTTTCCTTGACCGTGGTGCCTGGCATGATGCAGGTGATTTTGACCTGAGGGTTGAATCGCAGGCCGAAACGGTGCATGGGCTTACATTAGCTTATGAGGCTTTTGACGTGAAGTATGATAATACTACTATCGATCAAAAGAATCACATTGTAGAGATTCACCAGCCCGATGGTAAGCCGGATATGCTGCAACAGATTGAGCATGGTTTATTAGCCATTACAGGCGGTTACCAGGCTATGGGCCGCTTTTACCGTGGCGTTATAGAGCCAACCATCAGGCAATACACTATTTTGGGCGATGCCGCCAATATCACCGATAACAAGCCTTTTGTAACCAACGCTGCCAACACCGATCCGGTATTGAAAACCCCTGCTGCGGCTGATGACCGTTGGGTGTTTACGGAGGATAATCCTGGCCGCTCATTGGAAACTGCCGCAGCGTTGGCTGCAGCCAGCCGCGTGATGAAGGGCTATAACGATACACTTGCCACACAGTGCCTGCAGATAGCACAGGAGGTTTGGAAAAACACAGCCGATCAAAAACTATCTCACCGCGTAGCATTAGCCGTCGAATTATTGATCACTACAAAAGATAAAACCTATGCCGATTACCTGGTGAATAACACTGATGGCATAGCAGCCGATATCAATAACACCGGCTGGCTGGTTGGCCGTACTATAGGGCTGATCAGTGATGCAAACTATCATAACAAAATAACAGAAGCGGTTAAAAAGCTTTACGCTCAAATTCAGGAGCAGGGTACTAAAACCCCTTATGGCGTTCCGTACGAACCAAACATCTGGGGCGCGGGCTGGGGCATTCAGAATTTTGGCTATAAACAATACTTTTTGTATGCCGGTTTTCCGTCCGTTTTTAGCGATACCTATATGCTGCATGCCATTGATTTTGTACTGGGCTGTCATCCGGGCTCTAACACTGCCTCGTTTGTATCGGGCGTGGGCTCAAGATCAATGACTACGGCCTACGGCTTTAACCGTGCCGACAGGTCATATATTCCCGGCGGTATTACTTCAGGTACGGCGCTTATCCGCCCGGATTTTCCTGAATTGCTTAACTGGCCTTACCTGTGGCAGCAGGGCGAATACGTTTTGGGCGGCGGCACAACCGATTACCTGTTTTTGGTTTTAGCGGCTGATCATGTTTTAAATAAAAAGTAAGCTTATGAAATTGAAGATCACGTTGCTTTCGGCATTGATAGGTATTGTGTCTGTAGTGTTTGCTCAAAATAGTAAAAGCGAAAAACAAAAGATAGCCCATGAAATACAAAAATCCATGGTTGATGAATTGCTCAAACCCTGGTACCCCGCGGCTATTGATACTGCCGATGGTGGCTTTTTGAGCGCATTCACTTTTGATTTTAAGCCAACAGGCAACCAGGACAAAATGATAGTGACCCAGGCACGCCATGTTTGGAGCAACAGTAAGGCCGCTGAACTTTTCCCTGGTAAAAAATATTACATAGAGGGGGCCCGCCACGGATTTGAATTTTTGAGGGATAAGCTTTGGGATAAGCAATACGGCGGCTTTTACATTTTTACGGATAAACAAGGCAACCCGAAACAGGGTGGCTTTGCACCTAAAGAAGCCTATGGGAACTCTTTCGCTATTTATGCGCTTGCTGCTTATTACCAGGCTTCGGGCGATACCAGCGCATTAAACCTGGCTAAACAAGGTTTTTGGTGGCTGGAGAAACATGCTCACGACCCGGTTTATAAAGGTTATTACCAGCATATGCAACGTGACGGTACACCTATTGTTAGGGATGCAAGCATAAAATCAACTGCCGAAACCGGTTATAAAGATCAAAACTCATCCATTCACCTGCTGGAGTCGTTTACCGAGCTTTATGGTGTATGGCCAGATAAACTGCTCAAGACCCGTTTAGAAGAAATGTTGCTGCTGGTGCGCGATAAGATCACAAACGACAAGGGTAACCTCATCCTGTTTTTTCAACCAAATTGGACACCGGTATCTTACCGCGATTCGAGCCTGACGGTTTATAAACAACACCATAGTCTCGATCATATTTCGTATGGCCACAATGTGGAAACGGCTTACCTCATGCTTGAAGCCTCGCATGCTTTAGGTATTGAAGATGATACCAAAACCTTACAGATAGGTAAAAAAATGGTTGATGATGCATTGGATAACGGTTGGGATAACAAAGTGGGCGGCTTTTACGATGAAGGGTATTATTTTAAGGATAAACCCGGCCTCACCATTACCGAAGATACCAAAAATTGGTGGGCACAAGCCGAGGGACTTAATACACTGCTCATCATGGCTGCCAAATATCCGCAGGATAAGCATCACTACTTTGACAAGTTTAAAACCCTTTGGCAATACACCCAAACTTACCTCATTGACCATGAACATGGCGACTGGTACCAGGGCGGTATAGATAAACAACCTCAATATAAAACAGCCCTCAAAGGCCAGATCTGGAAAGGCACTTACCACACCTTCCGTGCGCTGATGAATTGCGTGGCACAGCTCGATCCGGATAAAACACCACCCACTGCACCACGGCAAGTAGAACTGATTAAAGCTACCGGTACTTTAAAATGGCAAACTTCGACTGATAATAAGCGTGTGCTGGGTTATAATATTTACAGCAATGGCAAGCGGATAGGTTTTACACCACTTAATCATTTTATGGTGGATAAAGATTTAGCGGGTAAGTTAACTGTGGGTGCGGTTGATTTGGCTGGGAATCAGTCGGTTTTGAGTAAATGATCTAAATTAAAAACTACTACCCTTCAATAATGGTACAGGTAAATAAATCGATTATAAGTTATAAAACCCTGGTATTGGTTTTACTTTTTCTGGGGATGTTTACGCGGGAGGCTTCTGCACAAACAGAAGTTGAACCCTGGGGTAATATCACCGGTATCAGGGTACAAGGGCAGTTGTTTGAGTTTGAAACCAGTTTGAGGGTTGCCGGTAAAGATTGGACAAAGCTGCACGCTACTGCCAAGGAAGAACAAAACCCTCAATACCATCGGGAGGGTAAAACACAATTGGTTACAACCCGGATAGATAGCCTTTATTTTAATGAACGGGTAGCTGATGGTGAAGCAGGTAGTGCCATTGTAGCCATTAATTTTATGCCCCATGCCGATACTACGCTTACTGGCGTTTATTTTGTGGTGCGGATTGCCAAAGGGGATTATACCGGCGCTTCGATAAAGGTAAATAACGATTGGGTTAACCTGAATGCCTTGAAAGCTACCACGGGAAATGAATATCTTAACGGCAACACGCAAGCTGTAGAAATAAAATCATTGAACCGCTCGCTTAAACTCACGTTAGATGAACCAACGGAGGTATCGTTGCGGGCAGATACCGGCAAACTGCATAAAGGGGATTACCTGCTTTATCTGCCCATTGCGCAAGGCGATATCAAAAACGGACAGGGTATTGTTAAAACATATACACTGGCTGTATCGGGCAAAATTGACAATGCACCGGTTACTTTGAAGGTCAATACGCAGCAAAACGGCAGGCTCTTTGCCGGTTTCGGTGGTAATTTCAGGATCCAGAACCCCAAAAACGATCCGCAGGTGATTGATTATAGCCTGAATAATTTGCGCGTTGCCTGGGGCCGGGTTGAAATGCCCTGGCGCTTTTGGCAGCCGGAAAAAGATAGTGATCCGACCGAAAATGCAAAAGACAACAAGTTGCATCCTGCCGTTCAAAAAGCCATGGAAATGGCACAGCGCTTAAGCAAGATGAATATCCCGGTGATCCTGACGGCATGGTCGGCACCTGATTGGGCTATTGAGGGTAAACCCCGGTTCAGGCATCAGTCGGGTGAGCCATGGGGTAACCCGTTAAATTACGGCAATATCGATGCTGCCTATAAATCCATTGCCGATTATATTGTTTACCTGCATGATGCTTACGGCGTTGATGTGAAACTTTTTTCGTTTAATGAGTCGGATCTGGGTATCAACATCCGTCAAACAGGCTTGCAACATGCCGATCTGATCAAAGGCCTCGGCGCTTATTTTGTATCAAGAGGATTAAAAACCAAATTGTTGCTGGGTGATAATTCCGATGCCACTACTTACGAGTTTATTTACCCGGCCATGGCCGACCCGGCAGCACGCCAATATATCGGCGCTATTTCTTTTCACTCGTGGCGGGGCTGGGACACCCCTATATTACAAAAATGGGCTGAGGCTGCCAAAAAGATGAACCTGCCGCTCATAGTAGGTGAGGGCAGCATTGACGCTGCCGCCTGGAACTACCCGGCCATTTTTGAAGAACAGACCTATGCCCTTGAAGAAATTAACCTGTATACCCGCCTGCTGGCCATCTGCCAGCCGCTCACCATACTGCAATGGCAACTCACTGCCGATTATTCGCCCCTTATCGGTGGCGGCATTTTTGGCAATAATGCACCTTTAGCGCCAACCCAGCGTTTTTGGAACCTGAAACAATTAGCTTCAACGCCTGAGGACGTTTACGCCATGCCTATTAGTAACAACGGTAAATACCTTTCGGTAGCAGCCCTGGGCAACAACGGCAAACATACCTATGTTGTGCACATCGTAAATAATGGTGCAACAAGGCAGGTTACCCTCAGCGGTTTGCCTCAAATGGTAACGAAAGGTGTGTTGTATTTGACGGATAAGGGGCATCAAATGGAGAAAACCCCGGTTGCGATAAATAATGGCATAGCTAAGTTTAAGGTGGAGGCCACGAGTTATGTGAGTTTGGTAGTGGAAAAATAGGATTCGATTTTTAAGTTCGCGTCGTGTCGAATTTAGTTCAGCATCTAATATGCTAAGTAAGCGTGATTCAAGGCAATTTTTTAACTTTTCTCTTGAGCTCCTAAAGCAAGTTACTTATAAGATAATAAAAAAGGGGTGTCATGCTGAGGCTCTCGAAGTATGGTGGGCAGGCTCTGCGCGTGACCCTTTGACAGATTCAGGTGACAGATTATTGTTTAATATTTTATTTTCAGTATTTTTTGAAAATTCAATAAAATAAGTATATTTGTTCATTATGAACATTCAGACTTCTCCGTCTTGCGGGTCTTGCCCAAATCGCTCTGGTTATAGGGAGTTTCGCTATCCCGCGCATCCTTAACTGGCACGGAGAACTGGAGAAAGTTCAAACTCTCATTAAACAAATGTTCTGGACATATGCGGCATATATACTGGTCGTTAACCTGTGCTTCGGCCTGGTTTCGGTATTTTGTTATTGGGAGTTGACTAATGGTTCAAGACTGGCTATGCTACTTACCGCTTTTATTGCCGTGTATTGGATCTCAAGGGTGTTGATACAGTTCTTTTACTTTGATAGGGAAGCTTTTCCTAATGGCTTATGGCATAAATTGGGCGAGGTGGTTTTGGTTACGCTTTTTGTTTTTCTGAGTATTGTATACAGCTGGGCTGCATATATTAACTATCTTCAAAGCTGAGCCATGCAAAATATATTAATCCATGTTGTTTATTTCGCGGTTATAAACCTTGCATTGGTGCTATTGGGATATGTTTTTGTAAAACGTGAACTGGTTTGGCCGGGCTGGTTATCAATGCTGCTGGTTATCCCTGTAGTGTACTGCATTTTTAACCACGAGCACCCGGTACTTAAAATGCTTGGCATTATTGCCACAACTTTTACCGGTATGAAAGTGATCACCGCCACGGTTGATTACAGTAGCAAAAAGACGAAACTTAAATTTATACCATGGCTGGCCTTTGCTGTGGGCTGGGCAGGCATGCGGGCCCAACCTTTTGAAACCCTCGGACAGCAGGCTTTGCCAAATGCCTGGACGATGATCAGGTTTGGCATCAGCAGGGTTATAGGCGGTTTACTGCTTATTGTACTGGCACATGGAATTGTGGTTTTACATTTTGATACAGGTGTAACTTATTTTTTGGTGAGCCCATTACTGCTGGTGGCTTTGAGTCTGATATTACATTTTGGGTTGTTGAGCATAGGCGCAGGGCAATGGCGCTTAATGGGCGTTAATACTTATTACCTGTTCAGGCAGCCTGCCAAATCCATGAGCCTTACCGAATTTTGGGGCAAACGCTGGAACCTTGCTTTTATTGAAATGACCACGATTACTATCTTTCGGCTGCTTCGGAATAAAATTGGGAGGGGCGGGGCCTTAGCTGTGGCGTTTTTGTTTTCGGGCTTATTACACGAGCTGGCATTGAGCGTTCCTGTTAATAGCGGCTACGGCTTGCCGATGCTGTATTTTGTTATCCAGGGTGTTGTGTTACTGGTTGAAAAGAAGCTGATCCGCCGCAATATTGCGTTTTTGAAGCATCCCATATTGGCAAGATTATGGCTTTTCTTTTGGCTGGTAGTGCCGATGCCTTTATTATTTCATGCACAGTTTATTAAATTGGTGGTGTGGCCGTTGGGAGGGTTCATATGATTGTAGTATCTGGAGTACTGTTATTATACTTAATTTGCGTTAGGGATTGCAGTGTAAAGCCCGCAGCGTGTGTAGGGAGTGAGGGCAGGAAAGGCGAGGACTTGTAACGGAAAGCCCGGCCCGCCAGCTGGCGGGAACGCCCATGTTATAAAATCGATTTTTAAAATATATTTAATAATCAATAACTTACGATCACGTCATTATAAGGTATTAAGCAATCTCAAACTATATAAGGCGGCTCTGTAAGTAGGGGATTGCTTTGTCGCTCATCCTCGCAATGACGATATTCTTAATCTGTTTTAAACAGCTTGTTGGTTTTAAATAAATCTTATCGATATTGAAATCTACTCCTTAAGAATATATTAGATAAACCGTATGATCTCTGCTTTTTCTGACGATATTTTATCCCACTCCGTAGCAAAAAATCTTATTTTATGTCAATTTATAGTCAATATAAATCTGCTTAAAATCGAACAAGCTCGGGCATAAAATCTCGCCCTGTTTGCTATAAAATCAACATTACAACCTACTTATCTTATTGTGTCAAAGCAACATAATGGGCGTTTATATTAAAAGTATTACAATTCATGACTTGTTAGTTGCCTTAATTATTTTCAGTTTTGCCAATCATTTAACATTAATTGCCACGTTATTTAACAAATGAACGATTTTACCAGGCTGACTGAGGAGGATTTGTTGGGATTGCTGCAGCAGGATAAGCTTAGTGCGTTCAGGGAAATCTATCAGCGTTATTGGAAAAAACTGTATGGCGATGCCTATAAGCGACTAAAAAATAAGGAGCTGTGCGAGGAAGTTGTTCAGGAGATATTTTCAAATCTTTGGCATAAACGGCATACGCTGCAAATTAATACCACCATTGGCGGTTACCTGCACCTGGCCGTTCTAAACCAGGTGGTTGACCAGTACCGTAAACAAGCCATCCGCGCAAAACATACCGAAGCGCTTAAATTGCTAACTACCGAGACCGATACCGGAACAGAAGACGCGATCATGCTTCGTGATCTGACCCATACGCTCGAAACCGAGATAAGCCACCTACCCGATAAATGCCGATCTGTTTTTGAGTTGAGCCGCAAGGAATATAAAAGCAACAAGGAAATAGCCCAGTTGCTTGGAATTTCAGAGAAAACTGTTGAAAATCAAATTACTAAGGCAATTAAACGGCTCCGTTTAAGCCTGAGCCATCACCTGTTCATTACGATGGCTGCACTCCTGCATAAATTTTTTTAAAAAATATCATCAAGGTGTAGGGGGTACACTATCTCACATACGTCATACCCTTTATAAACCGGAATTATATTCTTTTCATGAAAGAACCTATACGCATTGATCTGCTCGAGAAATACATTAAAGGCGATTGCACCGAAGCCGAGATAGCTTTGGTAAAGCAATGGTATTTCGGCTTTGAGCATGAAAATGATCATGTTTCGGACCTGTCACCTGCCGACGAGAAGCAACTGGAAGAAAATATCTATTTCAGCATTATCAGTAACCTTAATCTCGCGCACCTGCAAACAACTGAAGAACAGCCAAAAGTTAAGTCGTTGCGTAAGTGGTATGCTGTTGCTGCTGCTGCTGTAGTTGTATTTGCTTTGTCGGCCGTGGCAGTTATCTATAGCCGGAAATCAAAAGATCAGCAACAACTGGCCACCTCCGCAGTAAGTGATTCGCGCTTGTTTAACGTAGCAAATAATACCGGCCATATTTATAAAGTAACCCTGCCCGATAGCAGCGCGGTGTGGTTAAGCCCTTCGGCAAAAATCAGTTACCCTAATGTGTTTGCTGCCGGATCGAGGCAGGTAAGTATATCAGGCGAGTGTTTCTTTGAGGTGACCAAAAATCCGCAACGTCCTTTTATTATCAGCAGCCGATCGATAGTTACCAAAGTTTGGGGCACCAGTTTCCTTGTGCGCGATAATGAGCAGAGTAATATGGCCGATGTATCCGTATTAACCGGCAAAGTTTCTGTAAGTGCCAGGGTTAGCGGTAGCGCTATCTCCACAAAGCTTAACAGGGATGAGGTGATGATTTATCCGCATCAAAAGGCGGTTTATCTGAATGATAAACATACCTTAACTGCACAGGTTGTTGAAACTAAATCGGCGTTAAGACAATATCAGCGCACCCGTTTGGTATTTGACAACAAGCCTCTTAAGGATATTATACCGGTGCTTGATTCAAGCTACAATGTAAAAATAAAGGTGAGCAGCGAGAAGCTGAACCACTATATCCTGAATGCCGATTTTGAAGGTTTTAATTTACCGGATGTGCTTGACGCACTGAAGAAATCGCTCAATGTTGATTACGCTATTGTCAATAACCATATAGAACTTAAATAACCAACCATTTAAACGCTCAAAAATTATAAGATGTACAAAAAACTACAAACCTAAAGAAGAAAGAAAGCAAAACAACCCAGAAATGATCTGCATAAAAAAACTTAGAAGTGTTGCGAGCACCCCTAAGTTTTAAGGATCAAAAGCCCGTTCCGCTAAGAACACCTCCGGGAGGTGTGCGGGCTATTAATTGTCTCATTTTTAACAAAGAAACATAACAAATATATGAATTTTCGTTTACGAAGGCCCATACCGTGGGGTAAAATCATGAAGATCACTTTTAGCCAGATCCTGATAGGAATAATGGTAAGCAGCATAGCTTATTCAAGCCCAATTAAAGCTCAGGGTATCCTTAATAAAAAGGTAAATGTTACGCTCAGCAACACAACCATGCTTGAGGCTTTACAGTACCTTCAAAAAAACAACAATGTAAAGTTTATTTACAGCTCCAGCTCACTGGACGCCGATAAACACTTTTCATTGGATATCAATAACCAAACATTAAAAACCGTACTTGACCAGGTGTTTAAAAACAATGGCATCAATTACGATGTAATGAATGATAGGGTAGTACTTGAGAAAAAGGCTGCCACCGCGCCAACAGTTAACACTACCGAACCTGGTGTAGTAATTACGGAGCAGGCTGCGGCTAACGTTACCATTACCGGTAAGGTTACCGATAATACAGGTCAGCCGGTTCCCGGAGCTACGGTGACAGAAAAAGGTACTACTAATGGCATTACTACCGGTGTTGACGGTGGCTACAAATTATCGGTAGCCGGCCCGCAATCGGTTATTGTGGTGCAGTTTATCGGCTATGCTAAAAAAGAGGTTGTAGTAGGCGACCAAACTGTTATCAATGTTGTATTAACTGAAGACGTAAAAACAATTAATGAGGTTGTAGTTGTTGGTTATGGTACGCAGAAACGTACTACAGTTACCGGGGCCATCAGCAGCGTTAAAGCCAATGATTTGCAAGATCAGCAGGTTACCCGTGTTGACGATGCTTTGAAAGGCCGCGTTACCGGTGTTAGCGTTGTGCAAAGCTCGGGCTCGCCGGGTTCTTCACCTCAGATCAGAGTGAGGGGTATTACCTCAAGGCAAAACAGCGATCCGCTATATGTAATTGACGGTATTGTGGTTGATAACGGCGGTTTGGATAACGTTAACCCTAATGATGTTGAATCGATAGACGTATTGAAGGATGCATCGGCCGCTATTTATGGTTCACGTTCATCAAATGGTGTAATTATCGTTACAACCAAAAAAGGTAAAAAAGGCGATGCCCAGATTAGCTACAATGGTTATGTTGGTATCCAGTCGCCGGTAAGCAAGCCTAAACTAACCAATGCAACCCAATATGCTACTTTGAGGAATGAGTCACTGACCAATGATGGCAAAGCAGCTCTTTTTGCGAACCCGGCATCATACGGCACAGGTACTAACTGGCAAAATGAGATTTTTGAAGGTAACGCCATCATTCATAACCATAACCTGAGTATCAGCGGCGCTTCTGATAAAGCTAACTATTATACCTCATTCGGTTATCTTGATCAGCAGGGTGTAGTTATGCCTTCGATTTCGGGTTATAAGAAATTTAACTTCACCGTTAATACTTCATACAAACTAAAGAAATGGCTTACCGTAGGTGAAAACTTTACCTATGCGTACAGCAAAAACAAAGCGTTCGGTAACACTAATAGCGTATTCGGTGGCCCTTTAAGCTCTGCTTTAAACCTTGACCCTATTACCCCGGTTACCGTAAACAATGTTAGCGGGCAACCAAACCAGGGTGATTACGCCAATGCAAACATCATCCGCAATGCGCAAGGTTTACCTTACGGTATTTCAGGTTATGTTGGCCAGGAAATCACTAACCCGTTTGCCTACGCACAAACAATTGCAGGTAACTACAATGATGCTACCAACCTTTTAGGTAGCGCGTTTGTTGAAGTTGAACCTATCCGCGGTTTAAAGATCCGTTCGCAGATCAGCGCTAAGCAGGCTTATTATGGCTCTGATGCTTTTACGCCATTGTATTACCTTAACTCAAGTACCTCAAATACTACAACATCACAGGTAACTGCTTATAACAGGAACCTTACCTGGAACTGGGATAACACAGCTACTTACACCCGCTCGTTTGGTAAACACAACCTTACCGCTTTAGTAGGTACCAGTGCACAAAAAACTACGTCATCTGGTTTACAGGGAACATTTTTGGGCGAACCGGTAGGTTCACTTGACGATGCTTCTATCAACTTTGCCTTGCCTGCCGCAAACAGGATTGCAGCAAGTGCGCTTGGTTTAGATGCAGTACAGCCGCATACTTTGGCGTCTTACTTTGGAAGGGTAACCTATGATTACGATCAGAAATACCTTTTCTCAGGTATCATCCGTCGTGATGGTTCATCAAAATTTGGTAGCAACAATGTTTACGGTGTATTCCCGGCCGGTCAAATCGGTTACGTAATGAGCCGTGAGGATTGGTTCCCTAAAAATTCATTTGTTGATTTCTTCAAACTGCGTGCTTCATACGGTTCGGTAGGTAACGAAATGGCGCTTCAGCCGTTCAGGTATGCTGCTACAATCGGCAGTGGCCGTAACGCGGTATTTGGCGATCAGGTGTATATCGGCTACAGCCCTAACGCACCGGCCAACCCTAACCTGAAATGGGAAGAAACCCATACTACCGATATCGGTTTTGATGCAACACTGTTAAATAACCTGAGCGTAACTGTTGATGTATACCGCAAGCTTACCAAAGGTATGTTACAGCAGGTATCATTGCCTTCATACGCAGGTTTCTCTGATCAACCTTATGATAACGTAGGTGATATGGAGAATAAAGGTATCGAGTTAAGCCTTGGCTATAACAACAAGATAGGTGATTTTAGCTATAACGTAGGCGGCAATATCTCTTACAACAAAAACACTGTGTTGAGCTTAGGCAACCAGATAGACCATTTTACACTTGGTACCGTACAAAGCTCAACTTATGAAATTGGCCGCGTTACTCCGGGGCAGCCACTGGGCGAATTTTATGGGTTTAAAGAACTGGGTGTATTCCATTCACAGGCCGAAATTAATGCATATACCAAAAATGGCCAGCTGATTCAGCCTAATGCAAAACCAGGCGATTTCAAATGGCAGGATACCGACGGTGATGGCAAAATAACCCAGGCCGACCGTCAGTTTTTAGGTAACCCGCTACCAACTTTCACTTATGGTATTAACCTGAGCGCCAACTACAAAAACTTTGATTTCAAATTATTTGGACAAGGCGTTTGGGGCAACAAAATTTACCAGGCTTACCGCAGGTTAGATATCCCTGCTGCTAACTATCCAATTGAAGCGCTTAATGCATGGACAACTGCCAATAGCGGTAGCAACTATCCTCGTTTAAGTGATGCCGATCCGAACAACAACTTCAAAAACCCATCAAATTTCTATCTGCAAAATGGTGCCTATTTCCGCATCAAAACTTTGCAATTGGGTTACAGCTTACCGGCAGCATGGTTAAAAGCGGCCGATGTTAAAAGGGTTAGGGTATTCCTGAGCAGCAACAATTTGGTAACTATTACAGGTTACAAAGGATATGATCCTGAAATAAGCGGTGGCATTGATATGGGTATCTACCCTCAGGCACGCACATTTATGGCAGGTTTGGATATTACTTTATAACAGAAATTACAATTATCATGAAATCGAAATATTATCTATATACAGGGATTGTTTTATTGGGGATGGGTACGATAGTATCTTGTAAAAAATCATTCCTGGAGCTTGACCCTAAAGGACAATTCTTAGAGTCAAACTATTACGCTAATCCTGATGAGGCGCTTACTGCGGTAGTAGCGGCATATGATCCGCTGGTTACTGAAACAGGTGGTATCGATAACACTTACTCTGATCCGCTTGGCGCACTTAACTCAGCGTCTGATGATTGCTATGCAGGTGGCGGCAGCTCGTCCGACGTACCACAATGGCAGGCTATCAACAACTACACACTTACACCGGCATTAGGTCCGCAAAACCAGTTTTGGGCAATTAACTTTCAGGGCGTTAACCGTACCGACGTATTGCTTTCAAAATTGGCTAACGTACCGGGCTTAAGCGCTGATTTGTTAAAACGTTATACAGCCGAAGGCCAGTTTTTACGTGCTCATTATTATTTTGACTTGGTAAGGTTATTTAAAAATGTACCACTGATATTAACCACGCTGAACATTACTAACGTATATGATCAGCCACAGGCAACCCCTGAAGCTGTTTACACACAAATCGAGACCGATCTTAAAGCTGCTATAACTGGTTTGCCAACTACAGTTCCGGCAACAGAAGGTGGCCGTGTAACACAAGGGGCTGCTAAAGCTTTATTGGGTAAAGTTTATTTGTACGAGAAAAAATGGGCAGATGCTGCCGCTATGTTGCAGGATGTTAATACCAACTACGGTTATAAACTGCTTCCAAACTTTGGCGATGTGTTTAGCCCTAAAAATAAGTTCAATAGCGAATCGATATTTGAATTGGTTCACTCAGGCTCACAAAGCTATACCTGGAGCAACTGGAACCAGTTTAAATCAAACATCTACACCCAGATGATTGGCCCGCGTAGCTATACCGGTCCGGTGTATTATGGTGGCGGTTATGGTTTTAACCCGGTTACTACAGAATTAGCTACCGCTTTAAAAGGCGACCCACGTTATGGTTATACTGTTGTTAACATTGATAGTTTAACAAAAGCAACTAAGACTTCTTATTCGCCAAGCTATCAGAACACGGGCTACTTTATCCAAAAGTATGCACCTGTATTGGCTAATAAAGTAACCACTGGTACAACCGACCTGAACTGGCCTAATGATTATATCGAGATCCGTTTGGCTGATACTTACCTGATGGAAGCTGAAGCTGAATTGAACGGTGGCGGCGACCAGGGCCGTGCACAAACACTGTATAATGCTGTGCGTGCCCGTGTTGGTTTAGCTTCAAAACCTGCAACTCTTCAAAACATCTATGATGAGCGCAGACTTGAGCTGGCTACCGAAGGCCACCGCTGGTTTGACCTTGTACGCTGGGGCCAGGCGCCAACAGTATTAGCGTCTAAAGGCTTTAAAGCAGGTGTTAATGAAATTCTGCCTATTCCGTTAAATGAAACCCTTAACGGTACCAAGCTTAAACAAAATCCGGGTTATTAATTTAACCCTGATAATTAATAAAAAGGCTGTCATGTTACATGGCAGCCTTTTTATCTTTATATAGAGGGGCATTACATTGGCTTCTTTGATTTTAGCAGATAATATTATGCTTAAGCAGCGCACATTCTTTTTGGCTTTGTTGTTACTGATACCTTTAAGCTTTTTATTGGTACAATGCTTTAACGATAAGCCACAGGATCCGCGTGCAGAGATCTTCGCTGGGTCGGCAAGTTGTCAAAAATGTCATAAGGATGTTTACGACAGCTACCTGCATACAGCGCATTATCTTTCATCACGACCAACATCTCCTGAAATCGTTCATGGAAGTTTTGATCCTCATGGTAATACCCTGCAATATGCTGATGGTACGGTAGTAAAAATGGAGAAGCGTAATGGTGAGCTTTACCAGGTGAGTTACGCTAAGGGCAAAGAAACCATTGCCCATAAAATGGATATTACTTTTGGGGTAAACAAAGCCCAAACCTATATGTACTGGCAGGATAAGCAACTGTTTGAGTTGCCGGTATCTTATTTTAACACAGTGCATGGTTGGGCAAATAGCCCGGGATATGAAGGGGGGAAACCAGATTTTAACCGACCTATTCTGCAAAGATGTTTTGAATGTCATGCATCGTTCATCAGGCAGGCATCGCAACAAAATGTAGATATGCAGAACCGCAAGATTGAGTTTGAGCCTGCATCCATCATTTATGGTATTGATTGCGAACGCTGCCACGGCCCTGCTGCCAACCATATAAATTACCATGAGGCTTATCCGGAGGAAAAGCAGCCTAAATACATCATCCGTTTTGCATCGCTTACTCGTGCGCAAAAAATGGATGCTTGCGGGGTTTGTCATTCAAGTAGTCAGCAGGCTTTCCAGGAATCAACGTTTAAGTTTAAAATGGGGGATACGCTCGCCCGCTTCAAGGAACCGGACTATTTGAATATTCAAACCAATGCAGCTTCGCTTGACGTGCATGGCAACCAAAATGGATTGCTGACTGCCAGCAAGTGTTATTTGATGAGCAACATGGATTGCAGTACTTGCCATAACACGCATGTAAATAATGGTGGCAATCTTGCTCTGTATTCAAAAAAATGTATGAGTTGCCATACCGAAGCTAATCATAACCTGTGCAAGGTTGCGCCCAAGCTGAGCGCAGTGATGCAAAACAACTGTATTGATTGTCATATGCCGCTTAAGCCGTCAAACACCATCGCTGTAAATGATACCGCGAATAAAAAGTCGTCGCCATACCTGGTGCGCACGCATCGCATTGCTATCTATCCAAATGAAACTAAAAAGATTTTGGCGTTTTTAAGAGTAGCCGGGAAGTAACTTTTTGCTTTCCAAGTAAACAAAATTTATGTCATTGCGAGATACGAAGCAATCGCATGCTATACAGAGTGGCTATGCTTACGTGCGATTGCTTCGTCGTTCCTCCTCGCAATGACATGTTTTTTTATCTTCCCAACGCCGTGGTTTTGAGAAGTGACCACGATCACTTTTTTTACGCGCTATGATCATGGTACAGGTGAGCTGTACCAGCCATCTTTGTATCATTAAAAGATAACAATCATGGCAACTTTAAAAATAAATGCTCCTGAATGGACCGCTGCAAACACCTCTGTTAATACTACCAATACTAAAGTAAATAACAATATCTGGAATAAATTAATGGCCTTTGCCGATAGCCAGGCCCCTAACAAAACCATTTGGTTCATGTTTTCTCTTGTTTCACAAGGTGTTCTTTTTTTACCTATACCTGCTTTTCTGCTTTATTATTATAATGCTCCAATAGCTATACTGGCTGTTACACTGGTGTTATTTTTTAGCAACATCATAGCCGGCATGGGTGGTTTAGGTATCCGTAGCTTACTTGGATTATTCGCATTCAGCGTGCTGGTACATATTACCATGTTGCTGGTATTCATACTATAAATATCGCTTATTTAACCCCTAATTTAATAATGTGCTCAAAAGCCGCCGGTTTCGCTCCCGGTGGCTTTGTTGTTTTAAAAGGGTTTTATGATGACGTAGTCCATCGAACCGGTTGTGTTTTAAAATGGCCGTAAGCGTAAAATCTTGAAATAATTTACATTAGCTTTATAATCAGTATTATATGCTGTAATTGAGTTTTTATTTTGATTATGGTGTTGATTTTCGAGGGGCTTGTTATATCACTTGTCAATATTTTCAATTATGAAGAAAACATTGCTTTTTATACAGGAACTTTTCTTTATTTCATTTATCGCGCTTGCTTCATGCCGGCAAAAAAAAGTTGAACCCTCAAAAGAGGTAATCGATGAAATTGGCCTGAAAAAGGGAGAAATTGTGTTGTGTGGCAGCCCTGCGAAGCATTTTGGCACAGTTGAATTTGAAATATCCAATAAAGGAAAAATAAAGGAGGATTTCAATCTTGCCGTAGCACTGCTGCACTCATTTGAATATGACGAAGCGGAAAAGGTTTTTGCAAAAATCATTGAGAAATCTCCCGGCTGTGCTATGGCTTATTGGGGAGTAGCCATGTGTAATTATCACCCGCTATGGACCCCGCCTTCGGAGTCCGAACTCAAAAAAGGGGCAAAAGCCGCGGAAATAGCCCGGTCCATACGACCAAAATCAGACAGGGAAGCCGAGTATATTGATGCCATCCTTTCTTTTTATAAAGACTGGGATAAAATTGACCACCATACCCGGAGCATCAACTTTGAGAACGGGATGGCGAAAGTATATGCCGATTATCCTGATGACAAAGAAGCCGCTATATTTTATGCCCTCGCGCTTGACGCGGCTGCAGATCCGGCTGATAAAACTTTTAAAAAACAAAAGAAAGCGGGGGCCATTTTATACTCGCTATATCCTGGCGAACCCGATCATCCCGGAATTGCACATTATATAATTCACACGTATGATTACCCGGGATTAGCCGCGCAGGCGCTGCCAATGGCCCGGAGATATGCTGATATAGCACCATCCTCGGCACATGCCCTTCATATGCCATCACATATTTTCACCAGATTAGGCCTCTGGGACGAAGCTATCAAATCAAACCTTGCTTCCGTTTCGTCGGCTAAATGTTATGCGCCGGCTGCCGGCATCAAAGGTCATTGGGACGAAGAACTGCATGGCCTCGATTACCTGGTGTACGCATATCTGCAAAAAGGAGAAAATAAGCTTGCAAAGGAACAATGCGATTATCTTAAAACGATTAATGAAGTACATCCGGTTAATTTTAAAGTAGCCTATGCTTTTGCAGCCATTCCTTCGCGTTACTTATTAGAAAATAAGTTGTGGGCTGAGGCAGCAAAACTGAAAATATACCCTGTGAATTTCCCATGGAAGAATTTTCCATGGCAGGCCGCCATTATACATTTTACGCGTTTAATGGGCGCTGTGCACACAGGTAGCCTCGACTCGGCAAAAGCCGAACTGGTAAAACTAAATACTATTCATGATACGCTGATCAATCAAAAGGATATGTATAAGGCAAACCAGGTGCAGATACAGATAAAAGCAGCTGAAGCATGGCTGCAGTTGAAAACGGGGCGGAATGAGGAGGCCTTAAAACTCATGAACACAGCAGCAAACATGGAAGACCAAACCGAAAAACACCCGGTTACCCCTTGTGAAGTAATTCCTGCAAGGGAACTGTTGGGCGATATGTTATTACAGATGAACAAACCGCTTGACGCGCTTCGCGCCTATCAGGCAGATTTGAAGGTTCACCCCAATCGCTTTGATGGCACGTATGGTGCTATTATTGCCGCCCAAAGAACGGGTAATGTAAAAATTGCCGAATCATATTACCGGCAATTACTGAGTTTTACGAACCGTGACAGTTCGGATAGGGTAGAGCTAAAAAATGTAAACAATATTTTAAAAAGGCACAGCTGAATAAAAAAAGAGGCTGATCATGATTTATGATACAGCCTCTTTTTTTACTATAAAATACGCTTAAGCGTAAGTAACGCTTAATGTAATTGGCACACTCAGTGCTTTTGAAATGATGCAATTAGCTTTAGCACCTTCAGCAATTTGTTTAAACTGCTCTTCTGATACACCATCAATTGCTGATCCTTTAAGCTCCAGGTGAATGCCTGTAACTTCCAATGCCTGCATATCCAGGTCAAGAATTGCATCGGTGGTTAAATCATTAGGTGTGAAACCTGCCTGGGTTAAAGCAGCACCAACAGCCATAGTAAAACAGCCTGCGTGGGCAGCAGCTAATAATTCTTCCGGGTTGGTGCCAATGCCATCGGCAAAGCGGGTTTTAAATGAATACTGAGTTTTGTTTAATACAGTGCTTTGGGTAGTGATTTCTCCCTGACCTGCCTGTAATGTACCATTCCAATGGGCGTTTGCTGTACGTTTCATAGTGTGTTGTTTTTGTGTATTTAGTTCATAGTTTATGGTTCATTGGTTGGCTTATAGTTAATAGTTCATGGTTCATAGCCAATTAAACTATTACCTACATCTTAGTGCCATTTAGCGCGCTCGTACTGTACCGGCCATTTTATTTCTTCGCCAAGTTCATGTGCAGCACGCAGTGCAAAGTGCGGATCGCGGAGCATTTCCCTTGCAAAAAACACCAGATCAGCGCGTTCGTTTTTTATAATTTCGTTAGCCTGGTCGGCTTTGGTGATCAAGCCTACCGTACCTGTAAGTATACCGCTTTCTTTTTTAACTTTTTCGGCAAATTCAACTTGATAACCTGGTATTAACGGGATTTTAACATTTGGTATGTTACCACCTGTTGAGCAGTCAATTAGGTCGACACCTTTATCTTTTAAAATTTTAGCCAATGCTACCGAATCATCGGCAGTCCAGCCACCTTCTACCCATTCTGTTGCTGAAATACGCACAAACAGCAGGTTTTCTTCGGGCCATACCTGTTTGATGTCTTCAATGATCTCCAGCAGCAGGCGGATGCGGTTTTCAAAGCTACCGCCATACTCATCTGTACGCTGATTGCTGAACGGAGATAAGAATTGGTTGATCAGGTAGCCGTGGGCACCGTGCAGTTCTATCACCTGAAACCCTGCAGCAACGGCCCTTACTGTAGCAGCTTTAAAATCTGCTTTCACTTTTTCAATTCCCGCTTTATCCAAAGCTATGGGTGGCTCTTCATTTTCAACAAAAGCAATAGCACTGGCCGAAACGCTTTTCCAACCGTTAGGTTGATCGGAAGGGATCTGTTTACCTCCGTTCCATGGTTCCTGGTGACTTGCTTTACGACCAGCATGTGCCAGTTGTGTACCCGGAACAGCGCCTTGTGCCTTTATAAAATCGGTGATCTGTTTTAATTTTTCAATATGCTCGTCTTTGTATATACCCAAATCGGCAAAGGTAATGCGGCCTTCGGGTGATACAGCCGTAGCTTCAGTAATGATCAGGCCTGCACCTCCGGTAGCAAAGCTGCCCAGGTGTACCAGGTGCCAGTCGTTAGCAAAACCATCCTGGCTTGAATATTCGCACATAGGCGATACTACGATGCGGTTTTTTAGTTCGATGTTTTTTATTTTAAGGGGAGAAAATAGTGTAGACATGTTGTTTGTTTTTACAAATATGCTCAAAACAAGCAGTGTGCAAGTACTGTTTTTGTAAAATAACAGGAACGATAATAAAATGATATTACGGTGAGTTTGGCGGCCGAAAAATGTCTGAAATCGGCATTTACCGCATAGCTGAATTTTCAGAATAAAGTCATTCTTAAGTGCCAAATTTTGCGGGATGCGGTAAAATATTACTTTTACCACCATGTCTACTATAACAACACGCTTAGCAACTTTTAATGATATCCCCGAATTGCAGGAACTGATAGCGCTTTCTGTTCGCGGTTTGAGTACCAATTATTATGATCAGCAGCAAATTGAAAGTGCCATTAAGTACATTTTTGGTGTGGATACACAACTGGTTACGGATGGTACCTATTACGTGGCCGAAATAGATGGCATTACCGTTGGCTGCGGAGGCTGGAGCAAACGCAACACCCTTTACGGCGGCGATCAGCATAAAGAAACTGAAGATCCATTACTCGACCCTAACCATGATGCCGCCAGGATCAGGGCTTTTTTTGTTCATCCCGAGTATGCCCGCCGGGGTATAGGAAGTTATATTATGAAGGTTTGTGAAACTGCTGCGCAGGATAACGGTTTTAAAAGCCTGCAATTAGGTGCAACGTTACCAGGCGTGCCGCTTTATGAGGCTATGGGTTACAAAGCAATGGAAAACATTGATCAGCCTATGCCCGATGGTGTGATATTGCCTTTGGTTAAGATGTTCAAGGTTTTATAACTTCGGGATAGATCCAGGTTTAATATTAAACCGTCCGTTTCGGCGTTATAGCTAAAACCAAGCCCGCAATCATGTTCAGGAAAATACTGGTATCCGTAATTTTATTGATAACTGTAACATCGGCATACGCCCAAACGGCCGAAGATACTTATAATAAATACCTCGATTTTAATTTGGCGCGCTTACAGGGTGAACAGGATAAGGCGATGGATTTATCCCGGCAGATTATGCAGGATACAGCTAAGCTATCTGCAAAAGTAAAGATCAATTTTTTCAATTCATTGGCTAAGCTTTATGAAGATGATAATCAAAGTGTAAATGCAATACCCTTATATGAGCGAGTTGTTGCTGCCGAACCCGATTATTATGTAGCGCATAGAGCTTTAGGGTATTTATATCTTAAAAATATCCCTGATGCCGATAAATCTTTAAATAGTCCGTCAACAGATGTTGAATATATTAAGGCTGTGAAGAAGGCATTACCACAGCTGGAGAAAGCGCAGGCCTGTGATGCTGATGACAGTACCCTTACGCTGATCAAAACACTTCATAAAAACATAGGGGATGACGCCGGGTTAAGCGGGCTGGATAAACGATTGAAAGCTTTGCAAGTGAAGTGTGAGGATATACTGAGTGATTAGTATAAAAAATGATTAGTATAAAATATGTCATTGCGAGCGCAGAGCGGCAACCGCACGGAAGCATAGCCGCCCTGTATAGTATGCGATTGCCACGCTGCGCTCGCAATGACATGAAGTTGTTGTTTGTTATTTCTGCCTGAAACTATCCCCAATAAATGCCAATGCATCAGTAATACCGGTGCGCCAGTACGTCCAGGTATGGGCACCGTCGCGGATGCGGAATTCATGGGGCACTTTCTTTTCGGTTAGAGCGATATGCAGCAGGCTGTTGCCTTTGCTCAGGGCATCATCATCACCGCAATCAATCCAAAAGCGTACCTTACTAAGCTCATCGGCCGATTTACTTTGTACCAAACCCAGTATTGAGTTAGCCTGCCAGGTAGCATTAAGGCGTTCCTTTCCTTTAAGATCGGGTCCGAATACTTTGCTGTAGGCTTCTTTCCAGCGTTCATCGGTTACAGCCATAAAATCATCATCGGTACGTACTGCTGCACTCAAAGCCGCTGCTGCCGAGAACATATCCGGGTGTTTAATACTGTACTCGAGCGTGCCGAAGCCGCCCATCGAAAGACCGGCCACTCCGCGATATTGTTTAGTGCTTTTTATGCGGAATTCGCTTTCAATAGCAGGGATAAACTCTTTGAAAAAGAAATCCTCATAGCTTTGTTTTCCATTGTAAGCGTTGATATACCAGCTTTTGCCAGCATCAGGCATCACAATAATCATAGGGGGAATAGTACCATCAGCTATAGCTTTATCGGCATAACGGTTAACTTCGCCAAACTGGAGCCAGCCGGTATGGTCGTCACCGTAGCCATGCAACAGGTATACCACAGGGTAGGTACGGTTGGATGTTTCATAATCGGCGGGCAGGTAAACTGCGTATTTTACGTTATGATTTAAAATATCGCTTTTTACGTACTGCTCCTCAATCACCTTACCGGTAGTTTGCGCAAATGCGTTTACCGAAATCACCAACAAACAAAGCAGCAGGATCCTTTTTATGGTACTCATATTATTATTTCTTTAATTAAATCATCAAATGCACATACGACGTTTATTTGCATATCTGCACACCTGAAATCTGCACATTCGCATATCTGCACATCCAAAAATTATTTCTGCCGGAAGCTATCCCCAATAAATGACAGGGCATTAATGATGCCTGTGCGCCAGTAAGTCCAGGTATGGGCACCATCGCGCACGCGAAATTCATGCGGTACGCTTTTTTCGGTAAGTGCTATATGTAGCAGGCAGTTGCCTTTGCTCAGGAAATCATCGTCGCCGCAATCTATCCAGTATCTTACGGCTTTCAAGTCATCCGTGGTTTTGGTTTGCACCAGGTTTAAAACCGAATTGTTTTGCCAGGCATTGTTAACCCTGTCTTTACCTTTTAAACCGCGGCCATAAAGCTGCGCGAATATTTTATCATAAGTATCATCAGGGGTACTGATAAGCTGATCATCCGGGAAAACTGCAGCACTTAAGGCAGCTCCCGCCGCAAACAGATCAGGGTGTTTAAGCGTATAGATCAGCGTTCCATAACCACCCATCGAAAGACCTGCTATACCGCGATACTTTTTTTCGGCCTTAATGCGTAATACCTTTTCGATATGCGGCATAAATTCTTTGAAAAAAAAGTCTTCGTATTTCTCCTTGCCATCGTATGAGTTGATGTACCAGCTCGAATCGGCATTGGGCATTACAATGATCATCGGCGGGATAGTACCATCGGCAATGGCTTTATCAGCGTAGCGGTTAACCTCGCCAAATTGCAGCCAGCCGGTATGATCGTCGGTATAGCCGTGCAGCAGATAAACAACAGGATAAGTCCGGTTAGCGCTTTCATAATCAGGAGGGAGGTAAACGGCATAGTTTACGTTACGCTTTAAGATCTTGCTTTTTATGTTTTGTTCTTCAAGCACCTTGCCTTGCTGTGCAAACAAGCTGAAACTGCTTATCAGCAGCAGAATTAAAAAAGCCGGTTTTATCATTCTCATAGTCCAGATTTTTAGGTTTTAAAAATTAAGCGCTTTGCCCTGTTGCGGGTATATCAGGTTTAACTGTAATTTGTTAGCAGCCTTTAGCTGGGTTTTGATTTTGCTGATGCTGGTAACAGGTGGTTTTAAATGTGTTACTACGATATTTAAACCTTTGACGGCATCGGCGCCGGTAATCGTCGCAAGTTTGTCCATCTCGGTCATCAGCCATTTCGGGGTAAGGTGACCGAACAAGGTTTTATCAGGCTGCTCATTGGGGAAGGATACTTCTATTAAAATAGCCTTCAGTTTTTTGCCTTTTACCAGCTGCGCAACAGCTTGCCACAGGTTTTGCAGGTTGTTGCTTTTTTCAATTTCATCAGGACCGGTATCGCCCAGGTAAAGTAAGTAATTGTCGTTACTATTTACCAAAAAAGCAGTGCTGGTTAAATTGGAATGGCTTAAAGGAAAGGCCTGAACCTTAAGTTCGGTGTTTTCGATAGCGGTTTCTGTGCCGGGTTCCAATACTTTATAGTGGTATTTTTTGAGTGCGGGTGTTTCGCCCTGGTCGGCAAAATTGGCCCAGCTTTTCCAGGTAAAGTAATGGGTTTTTACGGTTTCAATACAATCATTAAGTGCGTAGATGTTTTTGGTACTATCTTCCGGCGAGTTAATGATAAGCCCTGCAATATGGTCAAGGTGCGAGTGGGAGATGAAATAGCCTTTGATATACTGCCTGAGCACAGTGCTTGCAGGCACATTAAAGGTTTTATTAGCCACAGCCTTTTCAATACCGTAATGTACGGTACCGGCATCAAGGCAGATATAGTTGTTACTGCCTGCAGGGGCAAGCATATAAGCCGATAGGTTGCTTTCATCAATGCCTCCAAGCACGCCTAACGGAACCAGTTTAAAAGCCGTGCCCTTTGAAGTTTGCGCTAATACAATTACAGGAAACAGGAAAATATATAAAAACGGCAGTAATTTACGCTTGAGGTTCATTTTAGGCAGATTTAGCTTTAATATGCTACGCTACTAAATTAAGGATATGCCTAAATAATCAAAGTAAAATGCCGCCTGTTTTTATGAACACTTACATTACGTAACGTGTTTTAAGGCACCGCTCACAGAAAAATTTCCTTATCGGAAGCCAAAATAGGGTGGCTTTTAACAACAGGCCGCGTTTACGCCTGATTTTTAAGGGCTCATTACATTTTTTGCACATGTAAACCGCGCGTGGGGTATCTCTTACAATTTCCATTGTCAGGGGTATCAATAGTTTGCTGTAAAATTAAAAGTTTAGGCTATTTAAACGAAAGTTTACAGATTTTGGTTACCCCCTTTTTGGAATTTTATTCTGTTTTCATTGCCTTTGCTGCAGATTTCTTGTATTCATAATCGCCACCTAACAAATATCCCCATGGCTTAAGCGTTTCAATGCGGTCAAATATGATCTTGAATATGGCGATAACCGGAATAGAAAGGAACATGCCCGAAAGCCCCCAGATCATTTCGCCCAAAATGATGCCAATAAAGGAGATGAGTGCATTAAGCCTAACCTTAGATCCAACTATGGTAGGCAGCAAAAAGTTAGCATCAACCGCGTGAATACCGATGACACTCACGGCCACGGCAATGGTATTGCTGATACTGCCGGTAGCAAAAGTTATCACCGTACTTAACAGCAACGCAGTGAAAATACCGATGTAAGGTATAATATTGAATAGCCCTACTATGATGCCCAGCAAGGCAGCATATTTTATACCTATCATCCAAAAAACTGTAATAGCAACACCGGCAACTATCACCATCTCTAATAACAGACCTAATATGTATTGCCTTAAAATGCTTTGTATATTTTCAACAATATCCATTACCACGTGCTCATTTTCATCCCTGAAAACCCACACTATAAAACGGATGAGCAAGCGCCTGTATAGTAGTATGAAAAAGGTAAAGATAAGGATGAACACATAGAACAGCATAAGCGATGAAATTGCCCCGAAAGTGGTTCCCAATACATCGGTGCCTGATTCCATCAGTTTTTTAGCCGTATCGTCAACATAGGCCATTTGTTTGGCTGCGTTAACATGAAAAGCATGCTGGATCCATTCCTGAAGGTCTTGTATTGATTGTTTTACCTGTTTTTGGAGCATAGGCCAGTCGTTGGCCATGTTTGAGATCTGTGACCCCACCAGGTACAGGATCCCTCCGATAACGCCTATCAATAACAATATAGAAACCAGTGATGCCATACTGCGGGGCAACCTGAGCTTACTTTCCAGAAAGTTACAAACCGGGAGTAACAGAATAGCGAAGATGAAGCCAAAGATCATCGGATCAAGCAAATCTTTACCCATAATAACCAGGTACCCCAGGGCCATAAAACCAATAAGTACTAAAGCAAGACGTTCGTAAAATGGTGCGATGAGTTTTTTTGTTGGCATACGGGCAAATGTTGGGGGTATTTTATGATGGCTTAACACGTAAGCTTTTCAGATGTTTTGAAGATAGGAAATAATTGGGAACTGACGGGCGGAAAACGCGAAACGTTTAAAATATTGATACTCCTGGATTTAGCAGCAGTTGCAGTTTTAAGTAGCAGTTTTAACTATGATAATAGTATAGACAACAAACTGCCACTTGCTCCTGCCGCTGCTACTCGTTTTATGTTTTGGCAAATATTTTGCATTGTAATAATATCATTTACTTTAAAATCAACATTATGGCAAAGTATTCAGAAAAAGCCGGAGAAAAGGTTGAGAAAACCATGCACGAAATGAAAGAAGGCAAGCTTAAGAGTGGTAGCGGTAAAAAGGTAACCAGTAAAAAACAGGCTATTGCAATAGGCCTTTCCGAAGCAAGAAAAGAGGGTGCCAAAGTGCCTAAAAAGAAAAGTTAATAAAAGGCTCAACGCACGGGCTCAATGAAACAACAGCAAGCTTCTTTCATTGAGCCCGTGTTAGGTACTTACTTAGTTTTATTAAAATCGGAAGTCATCCAATCGGCTAATTTGCCGTCCTTATCAATTTTGGTAAGTTTGTTGAGCAGACTATTGTTTTTATGATCTGTTTCAACAACGTATTTATCAATCACAGCCTTTACCCCGGCCTGATTGGCCTTGTTTTTATCAAACGCTGTTTTGTTTTGAAGTGCGTATTTGGTATAACCGCCCATAAAGGTCATTAGCAGCTGCGGATTCTTTTCCGTCATTTTGGCTACGCTGCCGTTAATTTCAATGCTAACTGTAGGGCTGCCCTGAATCCATTTCATTAAAAAAACATTAGTCTCCATGCGTTTTTGTTCTTCAAGCGGCCATGGTGTATCTTGAAGCCAGTCAATACCTTTTATAACATCGTCCTCGTATTTGCCATAGTCGGCTTTTTCTTTCAGGGTGTAGTTTTCAGGTACATGGAAAGTTTGGGCTTTTGTTTTGAAGCTAAAAGCGACAACGGCTAAAAGCAGGATAATAATTTTCTTCATTGTGATTGGGTAAGGTAAAGGTAATTAGCTATTTTTTAATGTAAAGGAGTCGATGATATCCATCAGCGTCACGGCGTCATCGATAGGGCAGGGATTGGGGCCTTCGCCCTTAAAGTAAGCCACTATTTTAGTTATAAACGGTTGCTGGATATGTTCGGGATGGGTAATGGTTATGGTTTCTTCTTCTGTATCAGTTTTCCAGCTGATGTAATTACCAAAAAACGGGAACGTTATTTTTCCTTTTGTGCCGATGATTTCGCAGGTATCGGTAGTTTCACTTTCAGCAACGTTGAAACACCATGATCCGTTTACCACTACTTTGTTTTTGAACAGGATTTGCCCGCAAACATGATCATCGGCAGGAGTTGCGCCAGATTGGTTGAGCGAAAAGCCGTGGTACATTTCAGGTTCGCCAAAGTAGTATAACATCAAATCGAGCTGGTGAGGGGCGAGGTCATGGAAATAACCGCCACCAGATAGCTCGGGCTGCACGCGCCAGTTGGTTTCCACATCGGCAACCAAACCGGGTTTACGGCTTTGCCACATCCTGATCTGCACTGTGCGGATGTCGCCTACCACCCGCGTATCAATCAATTCCTTAACCTTTAAAAACATAGGCAGGGCCCTGCGGTAATGTGCAACCGTAAGTTTTGAATTGCCCTCTTTTACAGCCACCGCCATAGCCTTTGCTTCGGCCGAATTACGGGTTACCGGTTTTTCAACGTATACATTAAATCCCTTTTTTAAAGCGGTAACGGCGTACTCGAGATGAGAAGCCGGGGGGGTAGCTATATAGACGGCGTTGAGCTCGGGATCGCTCAATAGCTCATCGGCATCGCTGTACCATTTGCCTACGCCATGTCGCGCCGCATAATCGGCTGCCTTTTCCGCGTCGCGGCGCATAACGGCCACCAGATTACTGCCTGCCACTTTTTTAAATGCAGGTCCGCTTTTTTTTTCTGTTACGTTGCCGCAACCTATAATACCCCAGTTTATCGTACTCATATTAGCCTTCTAAATTCCCCCCGATGGGGATTTGAAAATAGTTATTTTTTTGTACTTATAAAGTATCAACGTCCTCTCAAGTATCAACGTCTCCTCAAGTATCAACGTCCCCTCAGGGTCTCTCGAAGAGGACCCTGAGGTATCCGCCAGATTTTTATGTTTAGAATTGAATAATCTTCAAGCTAAGTTGACCATAAGATAATTATCAGCATCAGGGTCCTCTGCGAGAGACCCTGATGGGACAGAAATAATTATCAGCATCAGGGTCCTCTGCGAGAGACCCTGATGGGGCAGAAATTCCCTCCAAGGGATTATGGGGCCAAAATTTCCTCTATCTTCGTTAACTCTTCTGTCGAAAATTGCAGGTTATCCAGTGCCTTTAAAGAATCCGATAATTGTTCTGGTCTGCTGGCGCCTATCAATACCGATGTTACACGTTCGTCTTTCAGAATCCAGGCCAGTGCCATTTGAGCCAGTGATTGCCCGCGTTGTACAGCCAGGCTGTTCAAATCTCTGATCTGGCTCAGGCGTTCGTCGGTAATGTGGCTTTTTTGCAGGAAGCCGGTTGGCCTTGCGGCCCTTGAATCTTCGGGGATGCCATGCAAATATTTATCAGTAAGTAAACCCTGCGCTAAGGGGGAAAAGGGGATACAGCCAACACCTTCATTTCCTAAAACATTCAGTAAACCACCTTCAACCCAGCGCTCAAACATCGAGTATTTGGGCTGATGAATAAGGCATGGTGTGCCGAGCTCTTTCAATATCCTGATGGCTTTTGAAGCCAGTTCGGCAGGATAGTTGGAAATACCAACATAGAGGGCTTTTCCCTGGCGAACGATCAGGTCTAACGCAGCCATGGTTTCTTCAAGCGGCGTATTCGGGTCCGGACGATGATGGTAAAAGATATCTACATAATCGAGCCCCATACGTTTAAGGCTTTGATCAAGACTGGCTACCAGGTATTTCTTTGAGCCCCAGTCGCCATACGGGCCAGGCCACATGGTATAGCCGGCTTTGCTTGATATGATGAGTTCATCGCGGTAGTCGCGGAAATCTTCTTTCAGGATTTTGCCAAAGTTTTCTTCGGCCGAGCCTGGGGGAGGGCCGTAGTTATTGGCTAAATCAAAATGGGTGATCCCGCTGTCAAAAGCGAGATGTAATATTTTGCGATAGTTATCAGCCACATCAACGTGACCGAAATTGTGCCAAAGGCCCAGTGAAATTGCCGGAAGTTTGATGCCACTGTTGCCACAGCGACGGTATTGCATAGTTTGATACCTGTTGGCAGATGCGATATATGTCATATTTTAAGGTAAAGATTGGACGAGTAAAAATAGGACTTTGAGCAGATTAAGAATGGTATTTTTGACAGTTTAATTAGGGGATTTATAATTTTTATTTCCACCACGTTATTGCGAGGCACGAAGCAATCCCCGATTGGCAGAGCGGCTATGCAAGTGTCTCTGTAGAGTTTGGGATTGCTTTGTGCCTCGCAATGACGTTTAAAAAATCAGACAACCTCTGCTACCACAAAAGTGCTTCCGCCAACAAACACCAGATCACTATTACCCGCATTTTTTTGAGCTGATAGCAATGCTTCTTTTACGGAAGGGTAGGCTTCGCCTGTTAATCCATGGGCCTGGGCCTGGGTTTTCATGGTTTCAGCATCCAGGCCGCGGGGAATATCGGGTTTGCAAAAGTAATATGTGGCCTCTTTCGGAAACATTGGAAGTACTTTCCCCGTGTCCTTATCGTTTACCATCCCGATAACCATGTGCAGGTGATTGTATTTAACAGCAGCAATGTTTTTCATTACTTCCTCAATGCCATCAGGGTTATGCCCGGTATCGCAAATAGTGAGCGGATTTTGACTCAACGTTTCCCAGCGGCCATGCAAGCCTGTGAGCGTTTTGACCTGGGCTAAGGCCGTTTGAATATGATCATCAGCAATATCAAACCCTTGTTCACGCAGCTCGTCAACGGCAGATAAAACCGTTTTTATATTTTTAAGCTGATAGGTTCCCGGAAGATCAAGTGCTAAGTCGTAAGTTTTAAGTCCTGAATCCATACTTTGGATTTGAATTTCCAATAATTCGGTATTACCTTTCGCCTTTCGCCTTTCACCTTTCACCTTTTCTGTAATCCACTCTTCCGATGCAAACCGAATTTTACTATTGAGCTGCGCAGCTTTATCAATAAAAACGCCGGCTACTTCCTCTTGCCGTTCTCCAATAACAACCGGAATGCCCGGTTTTATAATTCCTGCTTTCTCGCCTGCTATAAGTGGCAAAGTATTACCCAGCATATTCATGTGGTCCCAGCCAATATTAGTAATTACCGATACGAGTGGGGTGATCACATTAGTTGAATCCAATCTGCCGCCTAAACCTACCTCAATTATGGCTATATCCACTTTCTCTTTTGCAAAAACATCAAAAGCAAGTGCCACGGTCATTTCAAAAAAGGAGGGAGCAATTTCTTCAAAATCAGCTTTATGATCTTCAACAAAATCAATAACCGTTTGCTCGCTGATCATTTGCCCGTTAACACGGATGCGCTCGCGAAAATCTTTGAGATGGGGTGAAGTATAGAGCCCTGTTTTGTAGCCGGCAGTTTGCAAAATGGCCGCCAGCATGTGCGATGTTGAACCTTTGCCATTGGTGCCTCCTACATGAACACTTTTAAATTTATGCTGAGGATTGTCCAGCCGCCTGCAAAGCTCAAGTGTATTGGTAAGGTCTTTTTTAAATGCCGAAGCCCCGTCACGCGTAAACATGGGGAGCTGGGTGTAGAGATATTGGATGGTTTGTTCGTAATTCATTTTGCAGTTTGCGGTCGCCAGTTTGCAGCAGGCAGTTGTTATTGCAAAGCTATTAATTTGGAAATGCTAACTGCAAATTCACTTTGCAGTTGCGGTTTAAAATTTGCATTATTTGTATGCAATTGGCAAAAATCAATTAAGCATAGCACAATTACTTGAGCTGTTGCTGCAAAAACGCCGTTTTGATTTTTTCATAACAGCTAACTGTAAACTCAGAACTGCAAGCTGAATTTAATTTACCTTAAATACAAACACAACGGTACCTTGCTGCTGGTCAGGCGCGTTATCAAGTGGGTTTAACTTAGAGTTGCGCACAGCATCCTCGCATTTTTGAAGTAATGCATCGTCGGATATAGTAGTTCCGCGGGCACCTGCACGGGCATAAGTTACATTGCCATCTTTATCAACCCTGATATCAACCACGATTTTGCCGCTTTGGCGGTTAGCATCAGTTACCGACGGACGGCTTACAAAGTTACGCTGTGCCATATTCAGGCTGCCACCGTTTCCTGAGCCTGTTCCGTTGTAGTTATTGGTAAGTGTAGTACCTGTGGTTTTGCCCTGATTTCCAGGAGTTTTACCTGTTCCATCGCCTTCGCCGGTACCGGTAGAGGCTTTGCCTTTGTATAAAGCATTTTGATTTACACTTGGCTTAGCCGGAGGTGTTTTTACCGGCGGATTGGGGGCTACGTTCTGACTTGGCTTTTTGGTAGGTGCAGCCACTTCAGGCGCATCTTCATTATTTTGTGTAACTACCGTTTTTTCGCTGCTTTCGGGCGTAGGCTTTTCTTCGGTAGGTTTGCTTTCAGTAACCTTATCGGGCTTGGTATGATTGGCTTTCTCGGCTACAGAGGGCTCTTCGGTGCTCATGTAATCATCGCCCATGCCTTCATCAACTGTACCGTAGTTAACAAGGATGCCGCCGGTACCGTTTTCTTCAACCGGCGGGTTTTTAAACACAATAAAATAACATGCCGCTATCAGCACAGCCATAATAATGCCTGTTGCTATAAATGCCTTCGGATAGTTATTTTCTTCCCTGTACTCCATTTTCAAAATTAGTGCAATTTTTAATTAGTTGCGGTTTTTAGTTGCAGTGGCAGTTTTCAATTAGTAGCAGTGGCAATAGCGAGTGGCAGTTTACGTCAATGGCTATGATATCCTTTGCAACTGCTACTCCAAACTGCAACTGCTACTTTTATCTGTAACTGCTACTTTAAAAAAGTGGCAGTTTGTTTAAGCAGTTACAGTATATTACTGCAATAAGCTACTGCAAACGTTAAACTGCAACTGCCACTGTTATCCCTTAGGTTCTGTTGCTAAAACCAGTTTAATATTTAATTTTTGTGCTACGTCCATTACCTGTACTACATCCTGTATAGCTACAGTTTTATCAACATACAAAACGATGGTAAGTTCTGTAGCCAGGTTTTTATAGCCTGCCAGTGTGGTTTGCAGGGCATCTACCGGAATCTCCTTTTTATCTACGTAGTACTTAAGGTCTTTAGTTACTGATACCGTAATAGTTTTCTTAGATACCGACTGCCCTGTTGATGATTTTGGCAGCACCAGCTTAATAACGTTAGGATTGGTAACTGTTGAGGCTATAAGAAAAAACAGCAGCAAAAAGAACATGATATCATTCATTGCCGATGTATGTACCTCTGCCGATGCGCCCCTGTGTCGTTTTCTTAAATTCATTTGCTCGGCTCCTCTAACAGGTCAATAAATTCAATGGCATCGGTTTCCAGTTTCAGGATCACCTTATCAACCATCATATTTAAAACGTGGTAGCATACATAAGCTACGATACCTACAAACAAGCCCGCGGCTGAAGTAACCATCTTTACGTATAAACCGCCCGAAATTACACCCATGCTGATGTTATCAGTTTTTGAGATGTCATAAAAGATCTTGATTACACCGGCAATAGTACCAAGGAATCCAAACATCGGGGCGATACCTGCTACGATGCCTAATATACCGATGTTTTTTTCCAGTTTGGATACTTCCAGCTTACCAACGTTTTCGATAGCACCTTCAATATCTTTTATAGGGCGACCAATGCGCAATAAACCTTTCTGCAACATACGGCCAAGCGGCGTGTTGTTATTACGGCAAATAGCAATAGCCGATTCAAGGTTGCCCGAGTGGATACTTGAACGTACCTGTACCATCAGGTTTGATTCATCGCGCGATGCTTTGCGGATAGTAAAGTAACGCTCAAAAAATATTACCAGCCCCAGTACAGCTAAAATACCTATCGGGATCATTACCCAACCACCTTTAATAAGCAGGTCGCCAAAGCGAAGCTCTTCTGCTGGTGCGGCGGCTGTTGTTACTGCGTGATTTGCGGTGTCTGCCAGGTGTTTGGCGGTATCGGTAAGTTGCTGTATTAATAATAAAGTCATTTCGTAGAATCAGTAATTTGTTTTGAGTATGTATCTTTAGTTATTTTTCCTTGTGATATAAGTTTTTTTCTCATGGTTTCAGCTTCATCTGATGAAGCAAACCCACCGATAATGATTTTGATACGCGGACCGGTTCCAGGGCCTTTCAGTATGCGGGCATCAATGCCTTTTCTTTTATAATCGTTAACAGCCTCTTCGCTTTTGGTTTCAGTTTTAAACGAACCTAAGAAAATGGCGTATTCGGTTTTTACAACGGTGTCGGCCTTAGCCGTTGATTTATTTAACGCAGCAACCGGTTGCGAAATTGCCTTAGTGGTATCTGCCGTAACCGGCACAGAGTCTTTTTTGACGCTGTCGGGTTTTACAATAGGGGTGGCCTTTGGTTGTTGTTCAACCTTTGGCTGCTCTGTTGTATCGCTATCATTTAGATGTAATAATGCAGGGTTATATTTATAAACACCAAATACTGCAGCCGCAAGTGCAACTATTACCAGTGCAATAATAATCCAGATGTTTACACCACGTTTTGATTCCGGTTCGTCGGCAACATACTCCTGCTCGCCGTTAACCGGAATTGTGGTAATTGGCGGAGGCGTATAAGTTTGCTGTAAAGGTATAGCCGTTGGCAAAGGCGGCGGCGGCGGAGGTGGCGGTACATAGTTCACCTTGTTAAGTGTAACCGGTGTAAGGCCAAAAAACAAAGGATCAGCCCCTTGTGATTGCTCCTGTGCCCTGAAAGCAATTTTGCCTTCCTGCATATAAAACCAGCCTAACTGGGCAAAAGACACTTCATGCAGTGCCAGTTCCTGCTTTAGGCTGTTGATGTATTTTTCGGTGAAATATTTGGATGATGCCAGCGAGATCTTTTTCTTTTCGGCAATATACTGTGTTAAGATCTCGTCGTTCTTTTGCTGTAAATCAAAATGTAACTTATGTGCGGGCGGATAAAATGTGGCCTGTGCATCATCATAATAGCCATTTACGCGCAGGCGCGAAAAGCAGCCTAAACCGGGTACACTTACTTCAGTGTACCGGCCAAGTAGTTCGCTTAAATAATTGGCTATATCCATCCGGTAAAAATACAGTTAATTTTAAAACATCAAACAGGCTTAAAACGCGTATCCTACGCCACCAAATATATTAAATCCATAGTTAGGGTAGTACAACCAGTTTTGGTACGAGCTGCTTAAAATATTATTAGCCTGCGCAAATACCGAAAACTTCCTATTGATCTTGTATTCCACGCTGCCACTCAAATCGCCAAAGCCATTAATTGGCTGCTTAACCTGGTTGTAAACCGGAGTAGTGCTTGCTGAGGTTGATGGCACCAATAACATTAACCTGTCGTTAGTTGCACCGCGGATAAGTAATGAACCGGTAACAGTCAATTTACTGTCGATATGTATTGAAGTACCCGCAGTTAATAAAAACTTAGGCAGGTTCCATGGTTCTTTTTCTGAGGCCATCTGGTAATCTTTTATTTCAACACGGCCAAAAATGTTAAAGTTGTCTGTTGCCTTGAAATCCAACTCGCCATTAAAGCCATTTACGCGCGCTTTGCCATCATCATAAATAACGGTGAATTTGTTGCCTTCTGCATTGAAGTTACTCACCATCAAAGGCATATTTTTAATGCTGTTACGGTATACCGAAGCTTTGAAGCTTAAACCGGGAGCAAGGGTGCCTTTTAAACCGGCGGCAATATCCAACTGGTCAACGGAGTTTTTAATATTGAGGTTTTGACCAAGGAATGGGTTGATCATCGCAAAATCGTGCAGTGATGAGCGGTTTACATCGCCTTTGGCTTCCACAAACAAACGTACATATTTAGGCACTACCTGTACCTCAAGTTTTGCTGCCGGGAAAATGTAAAACTTCCCAAAATCGCCAAACTCTTTAACAATGTTAACCCCTGCATCTATCTTATAATTAGTACCCTGAAATTTGATGTAAGGGTTAATCCTCGCGATGTTATTGCCAAGGCTGTAAAGGCTATCTTTCTGAGTGGCCAGATCTAACGAAGCGCTTAAACCTGCATAAAATTGTTTAACGGTCTGGTTTAAAAAACCCGAGATAACCACATTGTTTTCACGTGCATGGTAAGCGTTGCTAAAAGCGTAGCCTTTTAATTTTACTGCATAGGTAAAATCGTTTTCAACATCTTTATAGTTTTTAGCTAATTCCACCTCGCCGCTTATGGTGTTAAAGTGTTGTTTGGTTGGTACAAAAGAGTTGTCTGGCGCGTCTCCGTTATAACCATAAAAGTAAGTTCCTAAACGGTTATAGTTGATGCGGCCTGATATATTGTTATCACCAATGATACTTTTGCCAAAAACGCCAACATCGTCGCGGCTTTGGGTTTGCTTTTGCAGCGAACCTGACTGTGACAGGTGTTTGATGAAGCCGCCAAATTGTAATGCTTCATCACGACCATTGGCAAAATAGCCTTCGCCATAAATGGTTTTCAGGTTACCAAAACCAACTTTAGCATAGTTGTTGGTTAAAACAGAATCCTGCTCGGCAGGTCTTTTCATGGGGTCAAGCTGCCTGATCTCGGAGTTTTGCTCCTGGCGTTTATCAAGCGGTGCGTAGGTTAGTGGCGCTTTAAATGACACTTTATCTTCCAGGTCAGGATTGCGGCGAATCTTTACAGCATCGGCCAGTACCGGTTTGTAGGCTGTAGTTACCACAATCTCTTCCGATAAACTACCACCGTTGGCAGATGCATTAGGGTTATTGCCGCCACCTTTTTTAGTGGTATCTGCCACAGTTTTTGCAGCCGCATCACCTAAACTTTTGCTGTCAGCAGCTTTTTTGGTTACCGGTTTAGGTGCGGCTTTTTTAGGCGCTGGCTTGGCAGCCGGTTTTTTAGTTGCAGTTTTTACAGTTGCTTTCTTCGCGGGTTTCTTTGTTTGTGCCTGGGCAGGAACAAAGTATAATGCTATTATTAAGGTAAGCAGCGTATATGTGTATCTTGAGTTCATTGCTTGTCTTTTTTTTATATTACTCTTTGTTACTGTTTGTTAGTTGTATCTGGCTGGGCAGTCTCTTTAGTACTTGCAGCAGGAGCTTTGGTTTTGCGGCCGCTCAGTTTATCCAGCTTTTCTTTAGCAGTAGGTAATATGTCGTCATCGGCTTTATAGTTATCAATGATACTTTGCAGGGTTGCCTTAGCCTGGAAGCTGTCTTTTAAACCCACGTAGGTGTCTGATAACAAAATATAAGTTTTGGCAACCCAGTAATCATAGTTTGGCATTTCTTTAGCCAAATCAAAACACATTTTTTGTGCAGTTTTGTAGCGGCCTTTTTCGTACTCAATAAAGGCAAGGTTGTAACGGGCTTCGGCAGCTGCAACGGTTTTAGTGTTAGTTGCAGTGTAGGTAAATTGCTTAATAGCAATAGCGGTGTCGCCGGTTGCCAGGTAAGCTTTACCTTCGTAAAGACCGGTTTTGAATTTATCCTCCTGCGATGTTTTATCGTTGGTTTTAACCAGCTCTGCGTACTTGATAGCATCGTCGGTCATTAACATTTCCGAGTAGCAGTACATCAGGTTGGTAATAGCGAAGGTGTAATCGGCCTTGTATTCGGCATTAGTTTCCAAACGTTTCAGGAACACTACAGCTTCGTTATATTTCTTTTGCTGCATGTACAGTTTGGCCATACTGATCAGTGCTTTTTCACTGTAGGCACTTGTCCAGTCGTTCAGGATCACGTTATAATCAACTACGGCCTCATCTGTACGGCCTAAGGCTGCTAAACCTTGTGCACGAATAAAGCGGGCCTGTTTTTCATAGATCTGTTTACCCGGGAATTTATCAAAATAAGCGTTTACAGCGCTTACAGTACCTTGCCAATCTCCTTTAAGGTAAAGGTTGTTAGCCGCGGTGATCATGATACTTTCCTGATCGGAGGTGGTATAATTACCGATAGGGGTGGTACCTGCATAGTTGATAAATGTTTGGGCATCGCCTTTATCAGTATATATCTTTTCGATCTGTTTCAAAGATTGTTTGGCCTCATCTGTTGAGGAGTAATCCTGTACTACCTTTTTGAATGATTCAATAGCAAGGTCATCGTTGCCGGCGTTATAATCAATTAAACCGATGGTAACCAACGCACGTGGTACGTAGCTGCTGTTCGGATATTTCTGGATCATAGCCTGCAAATCGGTTTTAGCCTTTTCTCCGTCTGTTTTCAGGAAGTAGGTATATGCTATCTCAAATGATGCGTCATCGGCATAATCAGAGTTAGGGAACTTGTTCAGCACATCATTCAAAGTGCTGATCTTGGTGTCTAACGATCCCTGTAAACCCTGGATCATACCACGCTGAAACAAGGCATAATCTTCGCCCTGGTTGTGCATGGCTATGATACGATTGTAATAGGTCATCGCATTGCCATAGCTTTTCATCACAAAATAGCTATCGGCCAGGCGGGTGATGGCATCGTTTTGGGTATTGGCGTCTTTTACATCGCCCTGTAAAAACTTCTCAAAGTAAGTGGCTGCTTTTTTATACTGCTCGTCGCCAAAGGCTGCATAAGCTAAAGCGTAGTTGGCATAATTGGCTACATCGGTTTCCTTAGCCTCAGGCATGCTCAGGAATTTTTCGAAATTCTCTACAGATTCGCCGTATTTACGCACCTCAAACATGGCTTCGGCCATCCAGTAAGTGGTTAAAGCTTCAGTTTTACTATCAACCGGATCTTTTAACGAACGCAGGAAAATACCAATGGCATTCTCAAAAGCGCGCTCATTGTAAAATTCCAAACCGCGATAGTAAGTGACTTTTTGATAAGCTAAACGTGCACTCTGGCTTTTATTAGGGATTGGTTCCAGGATTTCAACAGCTTCTTTATAGCTGCGCGAGTTCAACAGCTCTTCGCCTAATAATACCTTAACTTCATCAATACGTTTTGAACGTGGGTAGGTAGCCAGGTATAATCTTGTGGCGCCTAAAGCCTGCAGGTTAAAGTCAAGCTCGTATGATAGTTTGGCGTACTCATAAAGGGCGTCTTCCTGTAACTGCTTATCGTAATCTAATTTTGATGCATTAAGGAAAGCGTTACGGGCACTCTGTTTATTGTTCATCTTCAGGAAAACGTCGCCCAAAGTATAGTTACCGCTTTGGCTGTAAACGTCATGCTGTTCAACCAATTTTTCCAGTTCGCTGGCGGCTTTGGCGTAGTTGCCCACTTTATAATAGGTATAACCCATCTGGTAGCTGTCCTGCGTGTTTTGGGTACGGCCCTGGTCGCGGTCTTCAAAACGGCCATAGTACTTAACCGCGTTATCATAATCGGCTTTGGCAAAGTATGACGCAGCTATGATGCGCAGCATTTCGGTTTCGTTTTGCTGATGGGTGCGGTTTACAATAGGTACAGCATAGTTAATTACATCATCATAACGCTTATCTAAAAAGTAAACAGCCGAGATGTAATAAGGATAGCTGTTTTCGTATTTTTTAGAGTTTTTAAGCTTTTCAAAGTTTACCAGGGCAAGGTGATAGTCCTTGTTTAAGTAAGCGATGTAGGCAAAATAGTAAGTAGCATCTTCGGTAAACTCAGTGCGTTTATTTTTTACTTCGCCAAAAAGCAGCTGGGCGTTTTTATAATCCTTTAACTCAAAGTAGGCATAACCTTTACGGAATTTATATTCGGTATTGTCATGGCCGTTAAGCTCGCCTGCTTCAACTTTATTAAACCAGCGGATGGCATCTTCATATTTACCTTGTTTAAAATATGATTTACCTATCTGGAAAAAAGCCTGTTTGGTGAGTGGGTTTTCCGGATGTTCTTTTATAAAACGAAGAAACATGCTTTCAGCATCATCGTTCCCTAAATTAAGGGCGCAATAGGCTTCGTAATACTGGCAGTTTTCTTTAGTGAGCGAAAGCTCGGTTTCAAACTGCGGCTGGGTACTGGTTTTAATTTTGAAAGCTTCAACCAAACGGAACTGTTCGGCAGCCGAAGAAAATTTCCCTTTGTCCATCAAGTCCAAAGCCGCATGATAGGTGCGGTAGATTTGAGTGGAAGGGTTTTGCTGGGCTCGTGCGGTTGAAACTAAAAATACGGGAATGAGCAGGGTGATGTATCTTGTTTTGATCATAAAGCGCATACTAACGATAGTGCGAAAATAGCTAAACCAAAAAGAGGCTTTTCACATTAGAAATTAACAATTGTGGATAACACTTCTTTTAACGAAGGTAATACTAAAGATAATATCCGTGTGGAAAACTTTAAAATTGTTGAGTATTGCCGGAGCATTGGCGGTGGGTGGCCAAAAGTAATAATTACTGATTAAACAGTGCAATTTATTTGTATTTTGAGCATTATAATACCCCTGGGGTTATGTGCCCCGTCGTTTATTTTACCAATTATGAATAGGGTTTTTAACAGTGCGGGATTATGGTTGCCGGTGATGTTGTACATGTTGGTGTTTTATCCGTTAAATTCAAAAGCACAAAAAACAAATGCCGAAATTGTTTTAACAAACAGGCAGTTAAATGAAAAACCGAACGAATTTTATATTGCAAATGTTATTGATGAACGAGCTGAACGCAATGCCGTTGCCTGGTTGCTGCCTGTGCCGGGGAACGCAGCCGTAATGAAATATAAGGTGGATTTACAGGGAGGGGCGGCAACAGCAGTTAAGCAGTTTACCGATTATGCTATCGCTGTTAATAAAACGCTGCGCCCGGTTGTTGTCCGTATAAAAAAATTGAAACTTAATGAAATGGCAATGCCAGATGGCAGGATAGAAGGCCGATTGGAGATCCAATTATGGTTTGAATTGAAAAAAGATGAGGGCAATGTTCATTTGGTTGATTACCCGGCCGCCACAACATATTACCGCAGTACGGAACAGCAATATGATACCGGTGTGTTAATAAGCAGGGCGCTTGGCGCCGGTTTTGAGTTTTTCAATAAATGGGTTAACCGGGAAGCCGATACCAATATCAAACTGGCTAAAGGTGTGAAACTGATCTTTACCGATTATTCGGAACAACCCGAAGGCGACACCATTTACTACTCGGCAAAGCGACCATTAACCTGGAATGATTTTCAGGATAAAGCCCGCGGCGGGAAATATGTTGCCGAGGTGATGCCCGGTTTTGGTTACACTGAACAGGTAGAGGTGATCAAAGCTATTGTTGCTGTAAGGATAAGCATGAAGGTATTTTTGCCCAAAAGTGCCGCCTGGGTAAAACCGGAGGGTCGAACAACGTTTGCGCTAAACCATGAACAAAGGCATTTTGATATTGTAGCGATAGTAGCCCGGCATTTTAAGCAGGCGCTTATGGCCATGAAACTCCCGGTTGACAATTATGATGGCTATATTAATGTACAATACCTCGATTCGTACCGCGAAATGAACCAACTGCAGGAGCAATACGATAATGAAACCAATCACGGCACGAACCAATATTACCAGCAGGAATGGAATACGAAAATAGATGGGCTTTTGAGGGGTGATTAGAGGTTAGCGGCTTCTTCACCCGTCATTGCGAGTAACCACCAGGGAAGCCCTGGAAAAAATTGTGATGACGCGTAAAATATGTTTTAGAGATAGTGTGCTGGGTTGCGTTAGGGATGGGAGCGGATACCGGCCAATGTCATTAAGTTAAGGAACTATATAGCTCTTTTGTAATTGGTTAAGGTTTTGTATTTGCCAGACCTTCGTTTGAGCTTTTTCACTCTTGGC
>NZ_FOCL01000021.1 GCF_900110105.1 Mucilaginibacter gossypiicola
CAATGAATTCAAAGACATTAATGACCCGAAGAAATTTGCCTGCTATTCAGGTGTGGCCCCCTTTACAGATGAATCCGGTAGAGTTGTCAAAAAAGCCAGGGTCTCACACATGGCTAATAAGAAGGTGAAGACATTGCTGCATTTGGCAGCAATAGTTGCTATACAACATAATAGCGATCTAAAACGCTTCTACGAACGTAAAGTAGAACAGCAAAAGAAAAATAAAATGAGTGTAATTAATGCTGTCAGAAACAAACTCATCCTAAGAATCTTCGCATGTGTCAATCAAAATAGACCCTATGAAAAAAATTATCAAACATCTATTGCCTAAATCATAGAAATCGATTATAGCAACCATAGGGTTATTGTTGTGAATGATCGCTCAACCGACCGTACTGCCGATATCCTGAAAGATTTTAGCTTACGCTATCCAAAACTTCAGGTGACTACCATAAACACTTTACCAGAGGGCTGGCTGGGTAAAAACAATGCCTTGTACCAGGGGTATATGAGCACTACCGAAGAATGGGTCCTTTTTGCCGATGCCGATATCGTTTTTCATCCTGATGCTATCAACAAGGCAGTCGGCTACGCGGTCAAACAGCAGCTCGATCATTTAACCATATTACCAGAACTCATATCCCGGTCTGCCATTTTAAACAGTGTGTTTGCAACCCTCAGCATTATGCTTATGGTTGATATGAAGCCATGGGAAGCCAAAAATCCCAAATCAAAAGCATCATCGGGTATAGGGGCTTTCAATTTGGTTAGACGTACAGCGTACGAAAAATTTGGCACTCACCGGCGCATCAAACTCCGTCCGGATGATGACCTGCAACTCGGTCGGATCATGAAGCGCGAAGGTTTCAGGCAGGATGTTTTAGCCGGCAAAGGAGCTGTTTGCCTGGAATGGTATAAAAGCCTTGGCGAGCTTGGGCGTGGCGTTCAGAAAAACTCATTCTCTATAGCTAATTATAACCTGGCACAAGCCATTTTTAACGTCATTCATATGCTTTTAACCGTGGCTTTACCAATGCCGCTGATGTTCATTTTTGGCGATACAACAATCCGGATCATGGCCGGGATTATGCTGGTATTCCATATGATTTATATGGTGATAGTACCGCCCAATAAGTGGTGGTATGCGTTTATGATCCCTTTTTCAGCGTTCTTTTTGGCATGGTGTTTTTTAAAAGCATCTGTTGTTACTGTTGCACGGGGCGGCATCTACTGGCGGGATAGTTTTTATTCGTTGAAGGTGCTGAAAGGGGAGGAGTAGGCAAGATGAGGGATCGCTGGGAATGTTAGCGTAAAAAACTATGTCATTGCGAGTAACTATCAGGGAAATCCTGAAAAAAAACGTGATGACGTGTAAAATACATTTCAGGGATGGTGCGCGGGCCGCGTTAGGGATGGGAGCGGATACCGGCCTGTGGCTAATGCCTGCGCAGTATGAGCGTACAGCCCGGCCGCAGGCAACGCCCATATTATAAAATCGTCGCCTAAAACACACTTAATAATCAATAACTTACAATCACGTCATTGCGAGGAGGGACGACGAAGCAATCTCGTAGCTATTCAGATCGGAGATGCATTGATTACGAGATTGCCACACTACGCAATGACATGGTTTTTATTTGTTTTTGCTGTCGATTTTCATCTGCTCATCACGTATGGAGTAGGGCGGGTGACAATAAAAGAACTTTTTTTCGTCCGGGTAATGTAAATAAAATACCTTTCGGTATATTTTTATAGATTATTACTTACCTTGCGAAGCAGCTCTTCCCTCCTTTATGAAAAAATTTAAAACGGTATTTAACCAGGTAAAATCCCTTGAAGGTGCCGAGGCGCCTGATATGAACAGCTTACTCTGGCAGCTCATTTGTTATTCGCCTAAAATGCCGGTGCGTTTGCAGCAACAGCAATTGCTTGATGAAGCCCACCAATTTACGCTTGAAGTTGATGATCCTCACTTTGCCAAATCGGCTTTGAAATTTAACGGATTTATCTGGGGTGAAGGCAACCGCAAGATCATGATCACTCATGGCTGGGGCTCAAAAGCTGCTGATTTTGCAGAACTTATCGCCGCTTTAAAAAACATTGATGGTGTGCGGATAATAGCCTTTGATACGCCTGGCAACGGAAGCTCGGAAGGTGAGCTGTCAAACCTGCTGCTGTTTGCCAAAGCAGCTGAAGCGGTGATCAAAACCTATGGTGCGCCGGATGTAATTATTGGGCATTCGTTGGGTAGTATGGCTAATGCCATGGCAATTAAGGAAACCGGGGCTAAACCTGATTTACTTATCAGTATTGCCCCGCTAACCAATCTAAAGGAAAATTTTATAGCCAGCCTGAACGCAGCTGATGTAGCCCAGACTGCGCAGGATAATTTTTTTGCAGACTTTGAAGAGAAATTTGATATGAACGCTTCTGGTTTTGCCTTCAATAATTTATACCCCGCAGGTTCAATTTCCCGGCATTGGTTAGCCTATGATCCGGAAGATAGAGTTGCGCCATTCCCCTTCCTTAACGCTGTCCTTACAGCTCATCCCGAGGTTGAAACTAAAGTATACGAAGGTCGCGGTCATGAACGGATAATTAAAGATGAAACTGTTATTGCAGACATCATTAGCCTGATAGCGTAATTATTTAGTTGCCATAACCTCGTCCATCGCCTTCATAAAGGTTGTTACCTCAATCTCGTTTCGGTGTTGACTTAAGTATTTAAGTAATTGCCGGTGTGCATCGGCTGGGGTAATCAGATAATCGCCGCCTACACCGTGAAACATAAAAATGCCGAGGCCTCCGCTTTGCTGCACTTTCTTAACAAAATCTATCAGGGCTTCACCAGTTACCGGGTTGCCTGACACGCCCCATGAAGGCACTTTTAAAGGGTCGAGATTTTTAAAATCGGTGATCACAGCATCCGGACCGCCGCCTATACGGGCGTATTTTGCAAGGCCTGCTTTACGCAGGGTATCAACATAATTCACGCCTCCAACCTCAACCTCTGTACATGGATATGCATAGGTGCGGCTACCTGTTTTTCCATCTACAGCAAAAAGCAGCGTGTTCATCTCATTGATCTCGCGCAGCATCATATAGGGAGTATAAATAGCCGAATTATTGGCAGGGTTGGCTTTTACATTGGTGAGCAGGCAAGGATGGTATAAAGTATGATTGGCCAGTTCATAGCCCTTTTTGCCCACCTCGCGCCAGCGAGGCAAAGTGGCTTCGGTCATATTACCCATTAAAAAGAACGTGCCTGTAAGGTGTGCTGAATCGAGCTGGGGGATAGCGATGTTTAATTGCGAATTGATACCATCGTCATAAGTAAGCACAATGATGGCTTTTTTGCGCTTAGTTTGTTGTGCATTAGCAACGACTACAAAATTGAGCAATAAAAGAAAGATGGATAATCTTTTCATGAAGCGGGTGGTTAATTGGTTGCCCTAAAATAAAAAAATCCGGCTGATAACCGGATTTTTAAATGAGTGGCTTATAAAGAAATGTCATTTCGATTGAGCGGAATGGATTGAGCTCGGGGGCGAAAGAGAAATCTTATACGCCTTGTCAAACCCAAATGCATAACGTATAAGATTTCTCCTCAGGCTATCCCTTTGCCCTCCCCGGTGTTCGCCGAAATGACAACAGGGAGGGGTTCATGGAGTCTGTATTATACAACCTCGCTCTGCACCCCCGAATAATACTTGAGCTCAATCAAATCATGCGGCAATGTTTTGGTATTCCATGCATGATGAATGGCAAGGGCGGTACCAACAGCAGTGGCTTGTGCCATTGAGGCCGCGTACACTTCCAAATGCGGAAACGCAAGCGCAAGCAAATGCATGAAAACGCTGTTCTTACTAAAACCGCCGTCAACGAAAATGCGTTTTACCTTGCAGCCATTTAAAACATAATTGGTGGATATGGTTTGCTGGGCAACAATGTCAATCATGAGTTGATGATAAGCTTCAACATCATCGGCAAAACTGTTTAAATCGCGTTGTTCAAATGCCGATTTCTGTAACTGTCCGCTATTTTCAGTTGCCTGCAACGCAGGTTGATTATTTAATCGTGCTGCTATAGCAGGATCATAGTTTATGGTACGGTACCTGATCTCGTCTTGCTTAAAATGAGCGGCAATCCTTTTTACCTGCTGCTCATATTCATAGCCGGTAAACAAGCGCGATGCCTTTACCGGGCTGCCTTTATATTGCAGATAATTAAGACAATCTTGCTTGAGCTCATCGGCAGTAAGCGGCGTTTGATTGAATGGATTTAGGCTGATAGACCATGTACCTGTGGAGATGAGCACAAAGGGCATATTAAAGCTCACGAGATAAGGTATCAGTGCTGCCGAACTGTCATGCAGCCCGATACCAACCTTATAAGTGCTGCCCGGAAACTCGGCAGTAAGTACACTATCTGCAGGGTGTAGTGGAGCCATTTTAGGCAGGATACCTTCATCACTGAGCCAGTTGTGGTAGGTGTTTTTACCAAAGTCCCAAAGAGCAGTGTGGCAGCCAATGCTGGTTAAGTCGCTCACCATTTGTCCGCTGATGAGGTAGCTCATGTATTGCGGTAAATGCAGGGCGTACTTTACCCGCTTAAATACTTCCGGTTGCTCGTATTTTAGCCTGTAAAGTTGTAATCCCGAATTAAGATTGCCCAGAACGGGCGAAGCAGTTTCCAGCGCAAACCTGGCTTCATCACCATAGTTTTCATAAAACTGCCTGCCCAGTTCCGGCGGATATGGTTTCAGGTAATTATACAATGGGGTAAGCGGTTTACCATATTCGTCAACATAAACAAAGCTGGCGCCGTAAGTAGAAAAGTTGACCGCCTTAAGATCAAATTCCTTATGCTTAAAAATTTCGCGCAATGAGTCAAACACTGATAGCCTTAGGCTGTCGAGGTTTTCGCATGCGTCGCCATCCTCATCGTGGGTTTCCAAAAAACGGGCTGTCCGTTCAAAAACTATCTTGTAGTTTTCATCAAACAGGAACAGTTTTTTGTTGGTTTTACCCACATCAAAAACGGCTATAACGGGTATCGGCTCCATAGGCTTACAATCCGGTTGATACTGCTTTTGCTCCTCGTTCGCCAATTAGCTGCTCCCTGATGCTTTGTTGCCTGTAAACAGCTAATGGGTTCAATGCACCGCCTGCCCTTAACCTTGCTTCGGCCAACAACGGACGAACGTCTGTGCGGTAAGCTTGCTGCAAAATTTCTTGTGCAAGCACTACATCATTATCCTGTTGGGCTTGTACCAGGGCAGGAGTATCAACTAAAAGTGCTTGTGCGTAGGCTATCTTAATGGCCTCTACAGATTGAATCAAATCCTCAATAGGGTCTTTTATGTTGTGCGATGCATCGATCATCCAACCTATTGAAGTAGCATGTGTCATGCCGCGGGCGTCCATACCTTCAACCAGTTCGTTAAAGATCAGGAATAGCTGATATGGATTGATACTGCCAACGGTAAGGTCGTCATCACCGTATTTTGAATCATTAAAATGGAAACCTGCCAGCTTGCCTTCCATTAGCAATAATGAAACTATCTGTTCAATGTTGGTACCCTGTAAATGGTGACCAAGATCAACCAATGTTTGTGCTTTTTGCCCTAATTTAGATGACAGCAGGTATGATTGGCCCCAATCGCCAATGGTGGTTGAATAAAAGTTTGGCTCATACGGTTTGTATTCTACCCAAACTTTCCAATCATCAGGCAGTGCTTCATAAATCTCCTGTAAGCTCTCTAAAGTACGCTCAAAAGCACCGCGCATATTCAGTTGACCCGGGAAGTTTGATCCGTCCGACAGCCAAACAGATAAAGCCTTTGAATCAAGCTCAACGCCATATTTAATAACCTCAATGTTGTGTGCAACAGCCTGTTTGCGCACCGCTTTATCTACATGGTGTAATGAGCCAAATTTGTAGCTAAACTCCTGGTTGGGCTGATCTTGAAAGGTATTGGAGTTTACCGCGTCAAAATGCAAACCCAATTGTGCCGCATGCGCTTTTATAGCCAAAGCGTTTGAGGGGATATCCCAGGGAATATGCAATGATATGGAGTTACTGCTGCGGTTAAGCGCATGGATCAGGCCCACATCTTCAATTTTTTCTTCCAGGCTGCGTGGCTCACCACCACCCGAAAACCTGCCGAAACGCGTACCGCCGGTGCCCAAAGCCCAGCTTGGTATGGCAATATTAAAATCAATCAGTTTTTGCAGGATAGCATCCAGATTTTTTACATCACCGGCAACAAAATCAAATTTGCGCTGATGATCTTTTTGCTGCTGATGATTGGCTTCATCAATTTTATATTTTTCTAACTGCATAATTGGTATTGGTTATGATTATATGAGCAAGTTCAGACGCCCACGCTTGAACTTGCTAAATTTATAAATATGTCATTGCGAGGAACGAAGCAATCGCATGCTATACAGAGCGGCTACACATGGCGGCCATGCTTCCGTGCGATTGCCACGCTATCGCTCGCAATGACATGGGTTATTGAAACTACCTCACAAAGGCCATCGCCACGCCGCCATCAACATTTAACACGTTGCCGGTTGATTTGTTGAGCAGACCGCCCGTAAAGGCGAAACATGCGTTGGCAATATCGGCAGGTAAAATTACCTCGTTTAATAAAGTACGTTTGGCATAGTAAGCCGGTAGCTCTTCAACAGTAACGCCGTAAGCTTTAGCGCGACCTTCGGCCCATCCGCCAGCCCAAATGTTGCTGTCGCTGATCACTGCATCCGGGTTAACTACGTTCACACGGATTTTGTCGGTACCAAGTTCGGCAGCGTTTAACCTGCTCAGGTGTAACTGGGCCGATTTTGCTGAGCCATAGCCCGCATTGTTTGGTCCGCTAACCAAAGCGTTTTTGCTTACAATGTTAATGATATCACCGCCGATGTCTTGTTTTTTCATAACAGCTACAGCTGCCTGGGTAATGAAGAACTGGCCTTTAACCAATACATCATACAATAAATCCCAATCTTTCTCGGTATGGTCGGCAATTGATTTAGAGATAGATAAACCGGCGTTATTCACCACGATATCCACACCGCCAAAAGCTAAGGCAGCTATCTCAAGCGCTTCGTTTATCTGGCTGGCATTGGTTACGTCAAGTACGGCCGTTGTGTACGAATCCTTGCCATATTGTTTTTTGAACTCTTCGCCGGCACCTTCCAAACGTTCTGCATTCATATCATTTAAGATAACCACAGCGCCCTCGTCAACAAATTTTTTGGCGATAGCTTTACCTATACCGCCTGCGCTGCCTGTGATCAGGGCGATTTTACCTGACAGTGCTTTTGGCTTAGGCATACGCTGTAATTTAGCTTCTTCCAGCAACCAATACTCAATATCAAAAGCTTCCTGGCGTGGCAACGAAGTATATTCAGAGATAGCCTCGGCACCCTTCATTACATTGATAGCGTTTGTATAAAACTCTGCAGCAACACGGGCGGTTTGTTTATCTTTTGAGAAAGAGAATAAGCCTACGCCTGGATACAGTATAATTACCGGGTTGGTATCCCTGATGGCCGGACTGTTATCGTGTTTACAGGTGTTGTAATAGTCGGTATACATTTGGCGGTAGGCCTCAAATGCAGGGGCCAAACGCGCTTTCAATGCGGTTACATCGCTCAAATCTTCACCCGGCGCAAGGTCGAGCACCAGCGGACTGATCTTAGTACGCAGGAAGTGGTCAGGGCAGCTGGTACCAAGTGGAGCTAAACGGTCAAGATCATTGGAGTTGATGAATTCTAATACACGGGCATCATCAGTAAAATGACCTACCATGTGCCTGTAGCTTGAGCAAAAGCCCCGTAATACCGGTGCAAGTGCAGCAGCTTGTTTTTTACGGTCGGCCTCGTCCAAACTTTCAACTTTTTGTCCGCCAAAAACAGGCCCTTTTTTGCCATAGTTTTCTTCAAGATATTCGGCACAACGCTCAATAACTTCAAGCGTGTTCATGTAGCTTTCATAAGCGGTATCGCCCCAGGTAAATAAACCGTGTGAGCCCAGCATAATGCCGCGGATACCAGGATTTTCGTCTAAACATTGTTTCAACTGCAGGCCTAATTCAAAGCCTGGTTTTTTCCATTCAACCCAACCAATGGTACCATTAAAAAGTTCCTGGGTTATTTTTTTACCGTCTTTTGCTGCCGCGATGGCGATAGCAGCATCAGGGTGCAGGTGATCGATGTGTTTGAATGGCAGAAAGCCGTGAAGCGGGGTATCAATAGATGGCGCTTTTGAATTAAGATCGTAGATGCAATGATTAAACAACTCAACCATCTCGTCCTCAAATTCAACACCGCGATAGATGTTTTTAAGGCTGCGCAAACGATCAACGTACAAGGCAGCTAAACCGCTTTTTTTCAGGGTACCAATATCACCACCCGAGCCTTTGATCCACATTACTTCAACGTCATTGCCGGTTAAAGGATCCTTACTGTTAAGCTTGCATGATGTGTTACCACCTCCATAGTTGGTAAGGCGCAAATCGGCACCCAAAAGGTTGGAGCGGTATATAAGCAGGGCTACTTCATCGCCTTCCAGTTCGGCGGCTTTTGCTTCGTCCCACAAATAGCTTACATGTTTAAATTCAGTTGTTTTCGATGACATATTTTTCAATTAGTGAATTAGCGAATTATTGACTTAGTGAATTTTATTTTTTTATTATTTAATTGAGTTACCATATCCCACAACCAGCACCGATAGTATAATGACTGCTATACCGGCTATTACCGTTGCGAATGCTTTTTTACTTACACCTTTCCACTCTTTAAGCACGAGGCCCCATGTATTGGCTATCAGGATAATGAAAGCCATGTGCAATATCCACGAACTTGCGCCGTTACCCATTTTGCTTTCGCCCATGCCATAAAAAAAGAACTGTAAAAACCACGTTGTACCCGCCAACGCTGCAAACAGGTAGTTTTTAAGTAACGGCGTTTTTTTATCGGTATAATTATCAAACGTTTTGTTGCGGGCGTTCAATATCATACACCATATAAAGTTGGTTGTTAGGCCCCCCCAAAGTATAATGATATAGGTTACATTGTTGGCGTACAGAAAATTACCCTGGCCCGGATGGCCTGCCTGCCATGCATGATTGGCCGTATCGGCCATGGTTTTACCGGCCTCGATACCGAAGTTGAAGCATGCACTCAATATGCCGGATACTATGGCTACTACTATACCCAAACCAAAGCGGTAATCCTTATTTTCCTGTGCTATGGTTTTATCTGCCGATAGCTCTTTTTCTTTCATTGTGCCGGCTTTGCCGCATATGATAATGCCTACAACGCAAAGTAAAATGCCTAATAAAACTGCTTGTCCCCATTGGGTATGCAACATCAGCGTAAAAGTGTCTTTCCCTTCCTTCGGGAAAAAATCATAATACACCGATGGGATTATCGATCCAAAAACCGAACATAGTCCAAGTATAATAGTGCTTCCTAATGATACACCTAAATAGCGTACCCCTAAGCCATAGGTTAAACCACCAATGCCCCATAACAAACCCATAAGGTATGTCCAACCAAGGGTTGCAGTATCCGTATGGCTTATAATATCGGCAAAGCCTGGTATGGTTAACCATGCCGCAAGTGGCGGTACAAGGAGCCATGAAAAAATGCCGCCTACTATCCAGTAGCTTTCCCAGGCCCAGCCTTTTATTTTTTTGTAGGGGATGTAAAAGCTCCCCGAAGCAAAGCCACCGATAAAATGAAAGATGACTCCTAAAATTATTTGCATATTCTCTAATTAGTTTATATTGGTAAGGCTAATGTAGATAATATAAATGCCGGAACTGTCCTTTGCTGTCATGGATGTGACTGTTGACTGTCTGAACTCGAATTTGAAGAATTTATAGAATGGATAGAATATGAACTTCAATAAATTCTTCCTATTCGTTTAATTCCGGTTCAGACAATCCCGGTTCTGTTTATTATTTTGGCGTCAAATACATCACCATGCAGGCATATATTTTAGGGATTGATATTGGCACCGGCAGTACTAAGGCCGTAGCTATAAGTTTAACGGGCGACCCCCTGGGCACAATATCCAATCATTACCCGATTAACAGCCCCGAACCCGGCTATAGCGAACAGGACCCGCTGTTGATATGGGATGCTTTTGTAAAATGCCTTGCAGGTATTACCAGCAAATTGGGGGCAGTTCCGCAGGCCGTAAGCCTGAGCAGCGCTATGCACAGCATTATTCCGGTTGATGAAAATGGAGAAGCATTGCTGCCTATGATGACCTGGGCCGATGCCCGGAGCGAGAACATTGCGCAGGCGTTAAGAAAAACAGGGCAGGGCGCATCGTTATATCATAATTGCGGTACCGCTATCCATGCTATGTCGCCATTAAATAAATTGCTTTGGCTGCGTGAAAATCGAAGCGATGTTTTTGAGGTCGCGCATAAATTTATTTCGATAAAAGAGTTTATCTGGTTCAGGCTTTTTGGTGTTTTTGAGGTGGATTATTCTATTGCCTCTGCAACCGGACTGTTTGATATTGTTAAAAAGGAATGGAATGAAGAGGCTATGACCGTAACGGGCATTACAACCTCAAAGTTATCTACCCCGGTTAATACAACTTATTATCGTAATGGCATCAAGCCGGAAGTTGTTTCGTTAACCGGTATTAATGCCGATACGCCGTTTGTAGTGGGAGCAAGTGATGGCGCTTGCGCTAATTTAGGCAGTCACACCACCGGCCCTGATGTGGCAGCACTTACTATTGGTACCAGCGGCGCAGTACGCATTACCAGCCCGAAGCCGGTTTACAATTACGATGCGATGGTTTTTAATTACCTGCTCGATGAGCAAACTTATGTTTGCGGCGGAGCAGTAAACAACGGTGGCATAGCGGTAAACTGGTTGCTCAAAAACTTTTTACAAAAGGAAAACCTAACCGCTGCAGATTATGATGATTTATTTGCTGAAATAGCATCTGTACCAGCCGGAAGCAATGGATTGATATTTTTACCTTATTTATACGGCGAACGCGCGCCGCTTTGGGATACCAAAACCAGTGGTACATTTTTTAACATAAAACCGGCACACACCCGCTCTCACTTTTTACGTGCGGGGCTTGAAGGAATTTGCTTTGCGCTGAACGATGTGCTTAAAACATTGGAAGATGCTTCCGGAGAGATTGTGCAGGTAAACATCAGTGGAGGTTTTACCAGTTCGGCGGTATGGACACAAATACTGGCTGATATCACAGGTAAAAGACTGGCCGTGCTTCAGTCTGAAGATTCATCAGCACTGGGTGCTATTTATCTCGCTGCGCGGGTATTGCATCCTGAAAATTATGATGTGCTCACCAGGGTTGAACAACAGGATTTTATCGAACCTGATACTAAAAACCATGAAGTTTACAGCAAGATGTTCCCGGTATTTAAAAAGTTGTATAACGATTTAAAGGAGAGCATGCATTTGGCAGATGAATGGATGTGAAATCAGAATGTCGTCCTGCCAAATTATAAAAGGTGGTAAAGTTTAAAATGGGTGTCATGCTGAGCCTGTCGAAGCATAGCGGGCGGGCCTCTACGCGCTCGCCTTCGACAAGCTCAGGGTGACCAGTCCCTTTTTGTTTAATGTCGTTCTTCTTTCAGAGTCCACTGGATTTAAACATTCAGGATGACGGTTTATGATATAATCATTCCAATCCCAACCACTTTGCCAATCTCCAGCATCCATACACAATAACAGGTGCAGCCAATACATCAATGGTATAGTGGATGTGCTGTATCAGCAGCATTATTACCAACAATAGTGCTGCAATTAAAGCTATTATTTTGTCCGTGCGCTTTTGCAAGTGCAGGTACACTAATACCATAGTTGCCGTATGGCCCGAAAAAAACAGGTCTTTAGTGATAAAGGTGTGGCCGTAAAAAACGCTCGTGCTTGGATCAATCAATGGAACAAGGCCAACGGGCGGATTAAGTTTAACCAGGCTTATGGTAACAAAACGGGCTATACATACTAAATTCAGCGTCCAAATGTAACTGATACATACCTTTGGATTATACAATCCACGCCACATCATGAGCAGGCCCATACCCCAGATAAGTATAAAAATCGGAACCGAAAGATCGTAAGATGGCAAATGAGCCAATATCCAATCATGTAATACAACGCCATCTGTGCGGCGTTCGATATGCTTAAAAAAGGTGGGCAGCAGGTTAATGATGATGACTATGACAATGGTAGCACTCAATAGCTTGAGCCTGCTGGCTTTTGTGCTATAGGCGCTTTGCCAAAGTTGTTTTATATGATACAGGGGCTGTAAATTCAATTGCGTTTTTCTATGTAAGGCCGCAAAAATACGGTTTGCTGATTAATATTAAGTAATTGTCAGGTGTTTGTTAATTTAATACGCGCAAATATGCATAATGAAAACAAATGCAATTTAGTTGCATTAACTTATTTATATTTGCATCATGGATTTTCAAAAGCTTTCGCCCAGGCTGGATAATATCGGTATTACCGCTTCAACGCTTTGTGCCGTTCATTGTGCAGTAGTGCCTTTGTTGTTTACCAGTTTGCCGCTGGTTGGTCTTGGGTTTTTAGCCAATGCCTGGGTAGAGTGGGGGATGATCATTTTTGCACTGGCTATAGGCATTTATTCTATTGGCTTGTCATATAAACGTACTCATCATCGGTTGGTGCCGTTAATGATGCTGGTATTGGGTTTTGCCATCATTATGGGCGGGCATGCGTTCGCGACGACAGGAAAAATGGAAGCTATGATAGTTCCTTTTGGCGGCTTGATGATAGCCGCCGCGCATTATGTAAACTACAGGTATACCGGTGCCTGCAATCATGATCATAAAACATATAAACTTAAAAAAGTTGAATAATGGATAAGCGCCACAGGAAATTCTTTTACGCATTTTTGCTGTTTAATTGCTTTTTAAGCCCGGCTTGTAATCATGAAAAGCATAACAGTGGGGTGCCGGACCATCATACTAAGCCAATAAAAAATACCGTTATAAAAGCCGGCAACTAATGGCGAATATTATACGTACCATTATTAAATTAGCGGCCTTATAATTATTACCTGATTAATACATGACACAAACCCGGGATATACATCATTTTGAGCACCTGCTTGATAAGCATCACCTGAAAAAAACTGCGCCAAGATTACGGGTTTTATCGATGATGTCATCAAGGCATACAGCTACCTCACAGCCCGACCTGGAGAGCCTGATGCATGATATAGACAGGGTTACCCTTTATCGTATTCTCAACGCTTTTGAAGAAAAAGGCATTATCCATAAGGTTTTTGATCTGAACGGTACGGCAAATTATGCGCTGTGTTCGTCAAACTGTAACGAGCATGATCATCATGATGAGCACCTGCATTTTAATTGTACCCAGTGCAAAAATGTATATTGCCTTAATGATATGAACCTGCCTGCTATAAACCTGCCTGCAGGTTTTGAACCACATGGCTTTACTTTGTATGCTCATGGCTTATGCCCTAAGTGCAGTAAAAAGGCGGTGAAGAAATGAGATACATCGCTTTCTTAGGGATGATTGTCCTGGTATTCTGGTTTCAAAATTCATTCGCGCAGCAAAAAGATACTATCCCGGCTGTTACTACCTTTAAGTTTAAAACAGTTATCATTGATGCCGGACACGGAGGTAAAGATGCAGGTGCGCGCGGCTCACATTCGTTTGAGAAAAATGTAACATTGTCTATAGCCCTGAAGCTTAAGGCCGCGCTTGATACAGCTATTACCGATGTTAAGTCCATCCTTACCCGTACCGATGATACCTTTATCCCGCTAAACCAGCGCTCGGCTATTGCCAATCAAAATCATGGTAACCTGTTTATATCTATTCACTGCAACTCATCGCCTGAGGGCACTGCCGCCCGTGCACATAAACAAAAAGGGGTGTTGTTGCTGGTATATGGTTTCCACCGCCTTAAGGAACAGGAAGAGGCCGTACGTGAAAATGCTTCTATTTTTCAGGAGAAGGATTATAAGCAGAACTATGAAAGTTATGATGAAAGTGATCCTTCAAACCTGATCGTACTGAATGCTTATATCCAAAAATATCGCAAGCAAAGTATCCGTTTCGGCGATCTGCTCGATGATGAGTTCACCGGGGTAGATGGCCGCGAGAGTAATGGCGTTAAAGAGCAGGGCGTACTGGTGCTGGCCCACAGCGCTATGCCGGCCGTGCTGATAGAAACCGGTTTTATCAATAATCCGGAAGAGGAAGAATACCTTAATTCGGACGAAGGGCAGCACCAAATTGTAATGTCGATCATCAGGGCACTAAGGAATTACAGGAAGGCGATAGGGTCGTAATCTTTAAGAGACCATTTAAATTTGGTGATATAGTTCACAGGCAGCTAATACTTCATTGCCGTTGGTTTTAACCAACGGAATAATGAGCAAGGGTAAGAGGGCTTTAGCCCAATCCTCATGTATAATTAGGCTAAAGCCAAGGCTTCTCAGCTTTTTACCGTTGGTTAAAACCAACGGCAATGAATCTTTTGTATTTTTAAACAGCTTTTGAGACTTAAAGCAGAACGAACAACGCTAAAAGTTGTTATTTAACGCTCTGCCACCGTACTATACAAAAACACCGCCGATTCCCCCAATATCACCTGGTCGCCTTCATTTAAAGGGTGACCTATCTGGGTGGAATTAAGTTTGATCATTTTGCCATCGGCAGCTATATGGATCTTGGTTTTGTTGCGCGGGGGGACACCACCTTCATCGGCAAAGATCATGAAGCGTTCGCTTTCGGCATCCCATTCAATATGGGCATGTTGTCTGCTGATGTATTTATTACTGTCATCCCTGCTTTCTCCCGGAAAAACCAACTGATTAAGCCTGAACGAACCATTTTCGGTAACCGCCTTTTTATCCCTGCCGATATTGAGCTTAGGGTCGGTAGCTTTGATCAGGTATTCTTCTTTTTCGGCCTCACCGCTCAGTATCCGTAAATAGGCTGTAAAGGAGGCTGCATTATGGGCAACCTGCTTACGGGTGTTCATGACAAAAGCTACGTCCAGGTCGTGCATCCTTCTGGCATCTGCCGGAAACTGCTCCGTGAATTCAACATCAAGTGTCCAATCCGGAGGTAAGTTAATGGCAAAATCGTCGGCTATTTTTTGAACTTCGTTTTTGAATAGCTGTTTATCGTGCACATAAACTGCCCCTTCGTAGATAGACTTGTCATCAGCATCGGAAGCTATAAAAAGTTTCAACTCTTTGATATGGCCGCCTTCGCCACCTTCTATCTTTTGCAGCGATTCTTTTATGAAACGTAGTATTGCTTCGCGCAAGCTTTTTACATCCCAGGGTTGCTTTTCGCCGCTTCTTTTAAATAAACTAAATGCCATTTGCTCTTTCCTTTCTGCTTAAACACTATTCTTCGGTAGTGGTTTCCGTTTCCATGCTTTTAATATAGCCCTTCTTTAACAGGAATGGGATCACATGGTTACCCGCGAGGTGCACCGCGTCAGATGATCCGCGAGTCGACTCAACCCGGATACATGTCACTATATAACCACTGCCCTTTTCTTTTGGTGCAAAGAAAACATACCAGCCGTCGTTAACGCTCTGGTTCCTGACAATACGTTCAGGCGTACCTGTTTTACCGGCCACCTTTATCCCTAATATAGGAGTTTTAGGCGCACTTTGCTCAATCATGTATTGCTTTAACAATGCTGCATAACGCGGATCATCGGCCAGTTTGATACCGCTTTTTACGGCCACCGTCGAGTCGGCAATTTTTAGCGCATACCTGTTAGGCATCAATACACCACTGTTGGCTACGCCGGATACCAGCCTTGCTACAGCCGCCGGGGTAGCGATAAGTTCACCCTGTCCCCAGGCCATACCCGAAATACCTTTTGCTCTTGTTTTATGGATGTTGTTAGGATCATACCTCGGTTTGGTATTAAATTCCGTTTTACGCCATAGGGCGCGCCACTTATCTTCCTGGGTAACATTCAATACCGGTTTATTATAATAGTAACCACCTACGCCGTGTAAAAACATACCTGTTTTAAGATACAGTGTGGCCATGTACTCTTCAAGATGTTCCTGGTTGGCCAGCTTAATAAAATAAACGTTGTTTGATTTGGCTATGGCCCGCTCCATAGTGATCATACCGGTTTCGTCCGGTTCGATGCCTTTGGTACGGATCCGCTCTTCAGTACTTACATGATATTGTACTTCGGCGGCAGCTATCCCCAACTTATTAAATGCCGACATAGCCGTTAAAACCTTGGCTGTTGAACCCGGCTGACTGGCATAGGTAAAGCCCAGATCGGTAGTGGTTAGCCAGGTTGCCAGTTTATTCTGATCGGCAAGCGGCATGGTAAGCTGGTCCCAGTTATGAACCGGTGGCAACGGATATTGTGCAGAGGTAAGCACATCGCCGGTATTGGATTCAACAATCACTACCGATACACGGTTATCATATAGCGAAGTATCAGATGCAATGGATTGCTGGATACTTGTTTGCAGATCCGCATCCATGGTGAGTTTTACATCGCGGTTTTTATTTTTAAATGCACTTACTTCAGGGCCGTTAATGTCGCTGATGAGCAGGTTGGCTAATGCACTGTAGTCTTTTTTGGCTACGGTCATTTCCTTCATGCCGCGGGGTAAAAACCTGTCTTCCTGGTAGCGCGATGCTTTTACGTTGTAATTGGTGATGGGCATATGAAACCCGCGGAGTTCCGCAGCATGTTCATATTCGGCGAAATAACCGTTGGTACTGCCATTAAAAACGCCTGTGTTTTGATCGCCCGTCCAGAAAAACATTTGTTCCTCAAATGGGTAAAACCTGTCCAACCGCTTATGCATAGCCGAATCCAGGTCATAATGCAGCATGCCCGAAGCGCTTAGTTTATTCTTTTGTTTTTCGATGAGCTCGGGTTTGCTGGTTGCGAGGATAAGTCCGTTACGGTCATAAATTGTACCGGCCTGCAACTTGTTCATCAATATGGCTATACGCGGATTGTAGCTAAACATCCTCAGGCCACTTTTATCAGCAACCAAAGCCGGCTTTACCACCCATTGCTTGTTATCTGTAGTATAGCGGGATACATTGACCACCAGTAAAACTACGCCGGCAAGCGCGGCTGCCAACGCAGGTACCAAATTTTTATCCTGCTGTTTGGTGATATAATCCATTTGTACGGCTGTGCCCCTTACCGATGACACCGACAACAGGAAGCCCGCTGCCAACAGGTTGATCACCAATGATGAACCGCCGTAACTTTCAAAAGGCAGGGAAACCCCTGATAACGGTAATGCCCCGATGGAGCCGCCCGCTATCAGCAGAAACTGCACAAAGGTACATACACCTATGCCCGCACTGAGATAAAACAACAGCGGCATCCCCGTTTGTCTGCCAATAATGATCGAGCGGTGCAGGTACAACAAAAACAGGATGAACACTGCGGCCATACCAGCCCAGCCAAATTCTTCGCCGATGGATGGCAGGATCATATCGGTATGGGCTTCGGGGATGGTTTTGGCAAAACCTTGTCCTACACCTTGTCCGCTTAAGCCTCCGCTGGCCATAGCCCAGAGGCCGTTAGCTACCTGGTCGCCGCCGTATACTTCGTTATTCCAGGCATCCTGCCAAATGGCCTTACGCTCCACCAAGCGCTCAACCGGACCGGGAATAATTTTATCAAGACCGGGAATTTTATCGATGGTTAAAAAGGCAGTGATCACCACCAAAGCCATAATGGCCGATTCGCTCAGCCTCCTGCGCCTGAAAAATACCACGCCCCCAAGCGAAAAGAATGTAATGCCTGCACTAAGCCAGATATTATCAAAGAACCAGGTAGTGAGCACAAATAATACAACGAAACCTGCCATGTACAGGAAATCGCCCCGCGAAAACGAGAACAGGATAATAAACGTAAAACAGATCACCATAGCCGGGCCTAAATCGCCTAAAACCAAGAATAATAATAAGGTGATTACAGTAGCAATAAGCGCGAATGAAAAGAACGACCAGCGCTTGCTCCAACTGGCGTACTGACTGATGAACTTTTCGTTCGTAGCAAAAAATCCCGCAAGGAAAATAACGATCAAATATTTTACGATCTCACTTGGCTGAAAACCCAAAAGGTTTACTTTAACACCGCTACCCTCCGGACCTGTTCCAAACAAAATTGTAGAGAAGAGTATGGCCATGGCTACAATAGCCCAGGGCCAGCCGTTAGCCGCGGTCCTGCTCCACTTAAAAATTAGCAAACGGTAAAAGCCTGAATCTGGGTTAAGCTTGCGCAGATTGAATAATTGAATAATACAAATCCCTGCTATGCCGATACCCAGGTAAATAAGTGTATCCTTAGCCAAAAACCTGTCGCGCAGCGGATCCTGTAAGCTTAAAAGGGTAAGGAGCGAGATGCCGGTAAGCATCATAATGAGCGGTAAAATGATCTGATCAGCGTTTGGGTACCGGGCACTGAGCAACAGGTGTACAATGATAAAACCGGCAAAAAAGCAAACGGCAATGATCCAGTACCACATGTTAAACTCATCCTGATAACGTACAATGAAAGCGCCTTCCTTTTTCAGGATGTTAAAATCGCGGGTGGAGAGCAGCTTGATGCTATGCGGGGCCTGGTTAAATTTAAACGTTACGTCTTTATCCAGCTCATCAATCCCTTGCGAGCGGCCAAACTCAAAACCCGGCTGCATCGGCAATACTGAAAATGCTTTACCGGTCGGCAGCTTGGCAAATACAAAGCGCCCTTCGGCATCTGTACGGGCAAAAGCGGTTAATGATTGCAGTACTTTCTTTTTCTGATCGTTAAGTACGTAAAGCTTTTTGTAGGCAGAGCCATTTTCTGAATAGGAGGTTTTTGCTCCCGTTTCCTCATCGCTAAAAATACTATCGCGGGGTAATATCATGGTCAGCTTTACCAATACACCGGGTATGGGCTCGCCTTTATGCTGTATAGTACCTTTAATGCTGTATTCGCCGAGGTTAAGATCTGTTTGTGCGCCTAAAGCTGGCGGGTTTTTCAATTCCTGCTCAAAGCGGGTTGAATCATCGCCGGTATAACCTAAAAGTGTGCGGGAGGTAAGTACGCGTTTCTTAAAAGTTTCGCCGCCTTTTTCAAAAGCCTCATCGGCATTTACGTAGTATTTGCGTTTGTTGAGCTCGCCGGTATTATCAACCAGGTCGCCTGCTGCTTTACGCGATGCAATTACCGATTCAATGTAATCCACATCCTTCGGGTCATCAAAATAGTAACCTTTTTTAAGTAAGGCCTTTACATTTTGAGCTGTGTTAGGCGAGTTAAGGTTTACGATAGTACCATCCTTCAGGCGCTTATCAACATCAGTAAATTTAAGCTGTAGTACACTGTACAGCCTTACAAATAAAACGGCCAGCAATATGCCTGTAAGCAACAGGAACAGCCGTTCCATTCGCCTGCCGGGTACTTTTGGATTTTCCTGGGCCATTTATTAGTGGGTAGCTTTAGTTGGAACAGAATCGGTTTTGAACATACTGCCAAACAACCTGCCCGAAATGTATTTTTTATTAGGGAACAGGTACGATACCTGTACCGGCGTTAAGCAGTTATTGAACTGCACATTTTTTAACACCAAGGCATCGTTGTGCGTAACGATAGCCGTAGGGAAACCATCAAAAGCAACACTATCCAGCACCACATATTTACAGTTAGCAGCCAGTGCAATGGCAGGCCCCGAGTAGGTGGAATCTTTTTTAAATACGATAGCGCCTTTTGTTTTAATGTAGAGGCTGTCCTTATTGATATGCAGCGTATCGCTTAATATAATAGGCTGCTGAAAATCAGCAGCTGAAAGTAACAGGGTATGGCCTTTTAGTTTATTGATGGTATCCTGAAGTTTTAACTCGGCAGCGTTTTTGATATGCTGAACTGCAAGTGTATCTGTTTTTTTAGGGATGGCGGCCTGATCGGCATTCTTTTTAAACTGCCAGATAAATCCGCCTAAAAAAATAAAGCACAGCAGGGTGAGTATAGCTACCGTACCACCGTTACCTTTTGTTTTCACCACGGGTTCTGGTTCCTTCTGCGTTTTTACAGGGGCCGGTATTATCTCAGGCTGTTCGGGTATTTTTACAGCGACTGCCGGTTTGGTAGCGCTATGCTGTTTGCGTTCCTTGTCATTATGCACTAAAACCACAGTCACGTTATCCTTACCGCCGCGGCTATTGGCTGCATCAATCAGCCTTTTCCCTTTTTGCGGCAGGTTATCGCTGCTGGTAAGGATCTCGGTAATCTTCCCTTTATCAACCAGATCGGTAAGTCCATCGCTGCACAGCAACAGGATATCGCCCGGCAAAAAGGGCGAACTACCTGTTTCCACAAAATCAGGATCTTTATTGATCTGCCCTGCAAAACCAAGCGCTTTATTGATCTCGTTCCGCTTCGGGTGATCCATTGCAGCCTCTTCGGTCAACCTGCCGGAGTCTTCCAGGAAACCAACAAAGGAGTGGTCTTTTGAGATCTTGATGAGCGAATAATCGCGCAACAGGTACAAACGGGTATCCCCTACGTGGGCATAGTAAAACTTATTGTTGATCACATCCACCACGGCCAGTGTAAGCACACAGGCCATGTTTTCAAGATCTTTGTTCTGTACTTTTTCCTCGTAAATACGTTGATTGGCAATAGTGAACGTATTTACCAGCAGTGGTACAATATCGCCTGCAATAAATTGCAATTGCTCCAGGATGGTAGCGCGGGCAATTTCGGCAGCTATTTCACCGCCGGCGTAGCCGCCAACCCCATCAACCACACAGGCTATGATAAAATTACCATCGCCTGATTTTTCGGCAATAAAGGCATCTTCATTGTTTTGCCTTTGTTTACCGGTATCTGTTATCCCGAAAAAATTATTTGCCATGGTTTTAACTGGATTTTTTTATGTCGATAAAATGAGCTACCAATAACAGCACACATACAGCCAGCAGCCCTATTGATAATATTTGTGACATTATGGTTCGGGTTTAAATATGTTGATACCTACTATACCATTAAGCAAGATCCTGGAGTTGAACGGCAGCTCAACCCATTGCGGCGAGTTTACATCGCTCCCGGCTACTTCCAGTTCATTGATCAGGGTACGCTCGCCAAACGATGCCAGGTAAAACTTGCCATCGGCCTTGTTTAGCCTGATGCGCAGGTGAGGGGTGTTTACCCACTCCGAAGGTACTTTAAACACCGCCTGCTCGTCCCTTTCCTCATCATCGCCCGACACCACAATATCGTCATCCTTGATCAGGTACTCTACCTTGCGGCCCACAAACTGCTTATCGGGCATAATAGTTTCCAGTCGGGCAAGTACTTTAGTGCCGGGTTTGGCCACGTCCTTTTCGTTATAATGAAGGTCGTTAGCATAAGGCAGTTCATAATAACCCTCGCTGTAATATGTAAAGCCTTTCAAAACTTCGTTACTGATATCCAGCGTTTGGGCAACACCTGTTTGGCGCGGAATAAAGGTAACCCGCAGGTTCTCTTCCTTTTTGGTGCTTGTACCGGGCAGCAATTTGCCTATAAAACCTTTATCGCCCCGTTTATAATCGGGGTGGGATACCAGCCTGAATACCCATTTAGAGCTTGAAGGTTCCACCTTTTTGCCTACTTCCTGGTGTTCGCGCAGCAGCTCGTAAAATTTTTTTACCGACTCATTAACGATAATACCGAATAACCCCGAACGGTTGTTCACAAAGTCCTGGTAATCTTCCTCGTTAAAGCTGATGATAAACTCATGGTAAAAAACTATCCTGTCGGCAAAGGAAAGCTGTTTGATCGACTCTTTGAATTTTTCGATGATGTACATATACACATCATCGGGCGTGAGCGCTTTTATTTTTACAGCCTCAGCATTCACCGGTTTACCATTGGGTAAAAACCAGTCCTGAAGGCCAATCCGTTTCCAAAATGTTGATTTAGGTTCCATTTCGTATCTGCTAAATCATTAAAAGTTTAAGTTAGAAGTATCCGCTTTTTTCACGCTGTCGCGGTAAAACTGGGTGTCTTCTTTTTGTTGTTTTGCACGTTGTATATTTCGCAATATCGAATCGGCCGTTGAATCAACTTCTGGCGGGATATTGCTTTCGTCCCTGAAATCATTGGGCTTAGTTTCAACAGAGTCTTTTTTTGCAGGCAGAATGACCTTTGTAGCGGCAGTATCAGCGGGCTTTTTTGACGGTTTAAACAGCCTGTCCACCACGCCATGATAAATACGACCGCCAAACTTATCCATCACCACTGCCGAAAACACCGTGAAGCCGCAAAGCAATATCATGAACATGATAAAGATCGGCTTTGACATGCGCACTGCCTTGGGATCAACAGGAGCACTGTTAACAACCTCTACTGGTTGTTTATTCTCGTTTTCCTGGTAGTACAACACCAGGCCTTGCAGCCGTTCGTTTTCCTTCAATAAAACTTCCGTGTTCCATGATTCGTCAGGGTGTGTCGGGCTGATGGCACCAATGCTGCCCTGCATTAAAGCTTCCTGCAGTTCGATGCCGTTGGCGTATCTGTTATTAATGTCTTTTTGTAAACATTTAGCTACCACCTTCAACAACCATGCAGGCACCTGCATTTGCATTTCCTTCTGCTCTTCCGACCAGCTTTCGGGCAGGTTTTTGCGGCGCAGCTCCATTACATCCGGAATTTCCGATTCCATATGGGCCAGCATTACCGCATTGCGGGCAGTTTCGCCGTTATCTTTTAACGGGAAGGGAACCTGTCCGCCAATTAATTCATACAGGATGATGCCGTAGCTGTATACATCCGTTTGGAAATACATCAAGCCTTCGTTTTGCTCGGGCGCCATAAATTCGATAGCCCCGGCATGGCGGATACTGGTGCGGCGCTGATCATCAGACATAGCCGAAAGACCGAAATCAAGCAATACATAGTTGCCTGTGTGTACGTTGAATTTTACGTTATTGCTCTTGATGTCACCATGCTTCACCGACACTTTATGACAGTGCGATAAAGCGTTTGCCAGCTGATCGGCAAGTTTGATGACCTCTTTAATGCTGAAGATAGCCTCGTGAGGCGGCTTCAGCAGATCTTCCAGATCGGGGCCATCAATATATTCCATTTCAATAAACGGGAACGAACCACTTTCGGTAATACCCGAATTAAGGATCTTAACCACATTGGGGTTAGGTTCTTCGTTTACTTTTTTTAGTTTTTCGACCTCGTTCTGGAAGTTGCGAAAATTTTTATCGTCGGTGCTTTCGGTGTGAATAGGTGTGGGCAGGAGTTTTACCGCTGTGATAATTGGCCCATAACGCCGGCCTTTATAAACAGAGCCCTGACCGCCCGTTCGTAAAGCCCCCATGTTTTCCAAACCTTCGGTAATAGTAAATACTTTGCTCATTGAGTTATACTTGGGGAATCAGTATTAGTGACAAATATTAAAAACTTTTTACTCAACATAACGCAGGCATTAGTGTTTGGTATAAAAATATAAAAAAATAACCGCTGATTAGGATGATTTCGTTGATTGCGCTGATTAAGAATTCTGTCTGAATTTGAATTTATTGAATTAAAAGAATAGACAGAATGCTTAGTAAATTCAATAAATTCCCACAATTCAATAAATTCGAGTTCAGACAATCATGGTTCAATTCACCACTATCTCATCCACCATCAGCCATGCCTTTGCGCCCGGAATATACTCTCCAGGCGGGATAATGCCTTTGTTGGTTGCTTTTACCCTGATATACCTTGCCTGTTGGGTTTTGATGTTTGCCCTTACCGCGTTGATACCGTTATCCGGGAAATCGGTTTGGCGGTAAACTTCGGTATAATTGCTTCCATCTGTTGATACCTCAAAGGTAAGCAATGTTGGTTCCCACATTTTTTGCCAGTGGTATTTTAAGATATTGATCCCTAATTTGGATACATTTTGCATCGATCCCAGATCAACTACTGCTTCGAGATCATCTCCAGCAAAGCCATACCACTGACCATCGTTGTACAGTTTACTGCCGAAAACACCGTTAACCAACCCAAAGGTGTTACCCGGATTGTAGCCGCCCTGTGGCTGGTTTTTAAGTGTTACTGTTTTGCCAATGGCCTGATGAATAGTAAACAATTTTTCATAAGTCCGGCCATGCTGTTTGCCATTATTAAAAACAGCTGCTTTAATGATGCCTGATGATGCTATTGTAATTGCACCTGTATAACCTTTGCTGTTTAAGCCCGGCTTGGTACCATCTGTTGTATAAAATATTTTAGCGCCGGGTAAAGTTGTTTGGAGATTTAACGCCACCTGATGATTAGCTGTTTCGATTACAGAATCGGTGATCTCGTCAAATACCTCAGCAGCATTTATATTCAGATTGCTTAAAGGTTGATGATACCTCAATCGTTTTAAAAAATCATCATAGTTTTTGCTTTGCTTAGGGCTCCATGCAACCTCAGCCAAAGCCAGCATCCGCGGAAATAACTGCCGCTCGGCTTGTGCCGGGCTGGCCATGTATTCGCTCCAGGCGTTGGCTTGTACGCCTTTAATATACTTTGCTTCCTCTCCGCTCAATTCAGCGGTTATTGGTTCATAATTATAAACCTTGCTTAGTGGCGTATAACCTCCGCCTGCTAATGGTTCGGCAGGATAAAGCGATTGGTAATAATCCAGGTACACATATTTTTCGGGTGTCATGATGGCATCATGATGTTGTTTGGCAGCAGCTATGCCGCCTTCTTCACCTGTCCAGCTCATTACCGTTGCACCGGGTGTTAGGCCGCCTTCCAGTATCTCGTCCCAGCCAATGATCTGCCTGCCTTTGCTGTTCAGGTATTTCTCCATCCGGCCGATGAAATAGCTTTGCAGTTCCTTTTCATCTTTCAGATGTTCGTCTTTGATCCGTTTTTGACATTTAGGACAGGTTTTCCATTTGGTTTTAGGGCATTCGTCGCCGCCGATGTGAATGTATTTTGAAGGAAACAGCGGAAGTACCTCATCCATCACATTTTGCAAAAAGGTGAAAGTTTCTTCGTTTCCGGCACAATACACATCATCAAAAATTCCCCAGTAAGTAGCGGTTTTATATGGCCCGCCGGTACAGCCTAATTGTGGGTAAGCAGCCAACGCCGCCAGTGCATGTCCCGGCATTTCAATTTCCGGGATTACGGTAATATGCCTTTGGGTAGCATACTTTACAATTTCCTTTACCTCATCCTGGGTGTAATAGCCGCCATAACGGGTGCCATCAAACTTATGCGGACTGTCTTTTTTATGGCCGATGATGGTTTCATCGCGGTAAGCCGAAATGCTTTGCAGCAAAGGATATTTTTTTATTTCTATGCGCCAGCCCTGATCATCGGTAAGGTGCCAATGGAAAGTATTGATCTTGTATAGTGCCAGCAGATCTATCCATTGTTTAATGGCGTCCGGCTTGAAAAAATGGCGGCTTACATCAAGGTGCATGCCCCGGTAGGCAAAGCGGGGATAATCAGTAATAGTGTAACCTTTAACCCTTATTTTATCTTTACCGATATCCAACAATTGAATAAGCGATTGCAAGCCATAAAAAACACCGGCCTCATCATGTCCGGTAATGATTATTTGATGAGGTTTAACCACTAAGGTGTATCCTTCGGGTTGGCTAATACTTTTTGGGTCGAGCTGCAGCCACAAATTTGATGCAGCCATCTTGTGATTTACAAAAGGTCCGGTTTCATGGATATCTCTGACCAAACTTATGTAATGCCTAAAAAAAGTGACATTACTTGCTTTGATGCCGGGACCTAAACCAATAACAAATTCCCTGGGAAACGCATAGGTGCTATTGTTACTTTTTATTTTAACTGGCTGGGGTATGACACCCTCCGTATAGATTTGGGCTTTACCCGGCAAGACAAAGGCTATACACAAAATAAAAGCAATGGTTTTTATAAATCTGAGGAAGAATAAGTTATAACTGATCATCAAAGTAAATGTAAAGCCGAATATACTTTTTTTGAGGAAAGGCGGGTAATAAAATCGCTTCTCTTCAAAAAAACACTTCCCCGTTTTTCTTATCCTACATCAAGTGCCGCCGGTGATTTTGACCGTAATTTTGAATCATAATAACACAGCAAGTATTAAACGATTTAAAACAAGGAAAACAATGGAAAACACTATAAACGGCATTCACCACATCACTGCAATTGCTGGCAATGCTAAAAAGAACTATGATTTTTATACCCGTGTATTGGGCTTAAGGTTGGTTAAAAAGACTGTAAATTTTGATGACCCAGGTACATATCACTTATATTATGGCGATGGTAACGGTACTCCCGGCTCTATCCTTACTTTCTTCCCGTGGGAAGGTATAACAGCCGGCAGGCGCGGCGCGCGCCAGGTAACTGAGATTGGTTATTCGGTACCAGAAGGCAGTCTTGATTTTTGGTTGAAAAGGTTTGAAGACAACAACGTGATCTACAACAAACCGGCCGAAAAATTTGGCGAACAGTATCTTACTTTCCTGGATCCTGATGGTTTAAAGTTTGAGCTTATCGTGCCAAAAACTGCCGATAACCGCACACCGTGGGAAACGACCGAAGTAACTGCTGCCAATGCTACCAAAGGTTTTCACAGTATTACCATTACATCAAACAAAATTGAGGCTACTGCCAAAATATTAACCGGTGTTTTAGGCTACCGCTTGCTGGAGCAGCATGTTAACCGCTACAGGTTTATCACCGATGCAGTTGAAAATGCCGCCATAGTTGACCTGGTTGAGGTTCCGGGAGAAGTTGCCGGTCATGTAGCAGGTGGTTCTGTTCATCACGTTGCATTCCGTGTACCTAACGAAAAAGTGTTGATGGAATATCGCGAAAAAATAGCCAGCCTTGGTTTGCATATCACCGATAAAATAGACAGGAACTATTTCTACTCATTATACTTCCGCGAACCGGGTGGTGTTTTGTTTGAAATAGCAACCGATAACCCGGGCTTTGCAGTTGATGAACCCGCCGAGTTATTAGGCACCGGCTTAAAATTACCTACACAGTACGAAAACCTGCGGGGCGAGTTAGAAAAAACATTACCATCATTAGTTTAATCAGATAGATGTACAGGCACACTAAACAGGTTGTTTCGGCGGGAGTTCCCGCCGAACAGGCTAAAAAAGCTATTATTATGCTGCATGGCCGCGGAGCATCGGCAAGCAGTATAGTATCGCTTAAAGATCATCTTGAGTTGGATGAATATGCCATCTTCGCGCCGCAGGCTAATGAGCATAGCTGGTATCCATACAGCTTCATGGCGCCGGTGCAAAACAATCAACCAGCCCTTGATTCGGCACTTGAAGTAATTGGCGAACTGGTTGAGGATATTAAACAAAAAGGAATAGCACAGGAAAATATCTATTTCCTCGGGTTTTCTCAGGGGGCGTGTTTAACACTTGAATTTACCGGTCGCAATGCCGGCAAATACGGGGGCATTATAGCTTTTACCGGCGGGTTGATAGGCGAGCAGTTGGTTAAAGAAAACTATGAGGGTGATTTTAATAACACCCCGCTATTGATCACCACCGGCGACCCCGACCCACACGTACCCGTGAGCAGGGTTAACGACAGCGTTGATGTATTAAAAGCATTGAATGCTGATGTTACCCTCAAAATATATAAAGGCCGCCAGCATACTATCTCGCACGAAGAAATAGTATTGGCAAATGAGATATTGAAGAATTGATTGTTTTCAAAGTTGAGTGTTTTAAGAGTGGAGAGCTGCCCGGAGGGGTAGCTCTTTTTTGTTTTCGGTATTAACCGGCGGTGTGATAAATGAGGTATTGTGTGCAGTTACCGACGGTTTTTTGCTTATTTTTTATTAATATTTAACACTTTGAAATTGTTGCTAAATGTTTCATAATTAGCAAGTAAGCTTATTTTTACTTTTTAAATATAATAAGTTAATATTTAAGTAATTTTAGCCTTTGTTTTTCTGATAACTTAATTGGTAGACTATGTCTGATAAAATTGTGATGAGCGATACGGTGCTCATTAGCCGCTTAAAGGCTGATGATGAAACGGCGCTTACCATGATCTACAGACGATACTGGGCTTCGCTCTTTAAGGCTGCCTATAATATTTTGAAAGACAGGCAGGCCTGTGAAGACATTATCCAGGAGCTTTTTATTAAGCTTTGGGATTGCCGTGCCGAAGTGGAGATCAGTGTATCGCTGAAAGCTTACTTATATGCTTCGGTACGCTACGGCGTTTACAGGCAAATCAGGACCGGCACCCTCGTGAGAAGCGAGATTTTTGATGATTTGATAGAACGCCTGCATACCCCGGCTACACATAACAGCATCGAACACAAAGAACTCTTATTGCAAATAAGCCAGGTAATTGATACTCTGCCCGATAAATGCCGGGAAGTTTACAAGCTGAGCCGCGAAGAATGCCTTAGTCATAAGGAAATTGCGCTGCAGCTAAATATCTCTACCAAGACCGTTGAGAACCATTTAACCAAAGCCCTTCGCGAATTGCGCGGTTCGTTGGGAGCCGCTTTTATTGTAGAAGCTTTGATGTTTTTCTTAGATAAATAACACCGATTTTATTTTAATAGATTACTGTTAAGTGTCTGGTAATCAGTTTGTATTTTACTTTTTAAATATCCCGCTAAAATTATTTTAATTTTTTTTCATTTCGGAGTAGGGGATACCCCTGTTTTTTTACTCTCCCTCACAAAACCACTGTTGTGCAAAAACAAGAATTTTTACAGTTGATAGAAAAATACCTGGCCGGGCAAACAACTGCCGCGGAGAAGGAACAGCTGTTGAATTTTTTTGAAAGCTTTCAGGGGGATACCGACGAATGGGACGAAAAGGTTATTGGGGTTAGGCAGGAACTGGAAGGCCGGATGTTAAATAACATCAGGCAGGCGATAGCCCAACCGGTGCTTAACAAAAGCCCTAAAGTTGTAAGTCTGCATTTTTTCAGAAATGTTGCTGCAGCAGCTATACTACTGGCCGTATCGGGTACCGCTGTTTATCATTGGTATCACAAACACGAACAGCAACAATTAGCCGCCCAAAACAAAGCCGTTGTAAAACATGACGTTGATCCTGGTGATAACAGGGCGGTTTTGACACTTGCCAACGGCTCTAAACTGATATTGGACTCTGCCAGGATCGGCTTGCTGAACCAGACGGGTAATATCAGTGTTAATAAAACCAAAGATGGACAAGTAGTTTACTCTGCCGACAAAGATCAGCAAAATGGTCCTGTTGCCTATAATACTATCAGTACCCCACGTGGAGGACAGTACCAGGTTGTGCTTGCTGATGGTTCAAAAGTATGGCTTAATTCTGCGTCATCTTTGAAATTCCCTACAGTATTTACCGGTAACGAACGTACCGTTGACCTTACCGGCGAAGGTTATTTTGAAATAGCCAGGAATAAGGCAAAACCTTTTAATGTAAAAGTTAAGGATATTAATGTGACAGTACTGGGTACGCATTTTAATATCATGGCCTACAATGATGAGGCCGCTGTTAAAACTACCCTGCTTGAAGGCCTTGTTCGGTTAACACAGGGTAATGTAAGTGATATGTTAAAGCCTGGTCAGCAGGGTGTTATAAATGATAAAGGCATTAAAATTATTGATGTTGATACCGACGAAGCGGTAGCCTGGAAAAACGGCTTCTTTGACTTTGAGCGGGCAAACATACAAGATATTATGAAGCAGCTTTCGAGGTGGTATGGTACCGAAGTTATGTACGAAGGTAAAATACCTGATGATGAGTTTGTAGGTAAGATCAGGAGGGATGTAAAACTATCACAGGTGTTACATATCCTTGAATTAAGCCATGTGCGTTTTAGGATTGAGAACAAAAAGATAATTGTTACCCCTTAAAATAACGGCAACTGATTTTTAACTGCTAAACATCAACCTATGGAGAAAAACTGACTATAATTCCTCAAAATATTCCAACCTAAGTTTCCTTATCCAAATGAAAGAAAAGCCGGAAGCGCTGCAACGCTTCCGGCATAATGAATTGGATCAAGCTTTCCTGAGTTTTCAATAACAGATTTTTTTAACCCAAACATCACGAAGTTATGCATTTAAACTTTACTGGTAAAGTATTTAGTGCCTTTGGTACACATTCAAAACTGTTTTTGACGATGAGATTAACCGTCTTATTACTAACTATCGGCTGCCTGCAGCTAAGTGCTAAAAGCTTTTCACAATCTATAACGCTGAACGAGAGATCTATAACGCTTGATAAGGCTTTTAAAGCAATTGAAAAGCAAAGCGGTTATTATTTTTTCTACAGGTATAAGGATATTTCAAAAATCAAACCGGTTAGTCTGTCATTAACTAACGCCACATTACAGGAAGCACTGCTGCAGTGTTTTAAGGATGAGCCATTAACTTTTGTTATTGACGATAAGAATATCATCGTAAATAAGAAAGATGCCGCCGCAAGCGCCACGCAGGTACCTATTACCATTACGGGTACTGTTGTAGATGATAAAAACCAACCGCTTCCGGGTGTTAATGTTAAAGTAAAAGGTACTAATGTTGGCGCTATAACAGGAGTAGACGGTAAGTATACGCTTAGTGCCGAGGACAACGGGGTATTGGTGTTTACTTTCATCGGTTTTCAAACCAAAGAAGAACCGGTGAATAAACGCATCTCCATAAACGTTGTTCTTCAGGAGGATAACAAGGAATTAAAAGAGGTTGTGGTTGTGGGCTACGGTAACCAGGAACGGAAGGATGTAACTGGGGCAGTTGGATCCGTTAAAATGAATAACGTTAAAGAGATCAAGACGGCAAGTCTTGATTTGAAACTGGCGGGCCAGTTGGCTGGTGTTACAGTGAACCAGGTAACCGGTACCCCTGGTGGCGGCGTATCTGTTAATATACGTGGTGCTGGTTCGGTAGGTGCAGGGGATGATCCGCTGTATGTGATTGATGGTTTCCCGATTTCGCCGGGCTTTGACCAGTATCAAAATCCGTTAAGCACGATCAATCCGGATGATATAGAAAGCATAAGCGTTTTAAAGGATGCCGCCTCTACAGCTATTTATGGGTCCCGTGGTTCAAATGGTGTAATCCTTGTTACTACAAAACGAGCTAAAAAAGGCGAATCTTCGGTAACCGTAAATACATCAACAGGTGTACAAACCATTTTGCCGCAGAGCAAGCTCAAAATGATGACTGCTACAGAATTTGCACAATGGCGCAAGGAGGCTATCCAGGACGCCAATGCTGTTAACGGAACAAATAACCCGATACCTGCAGAGTATCAAAACCCGGCTAAATACGGTGCCGGAACCAACTGGTTTGATGCGGTAACCCGTAATGCACCTATGCAAAATTACGATGTAACCGTAGCTAATGGTACCGACAAGGTAAGGTCTTTATTTTCTTTAGGGGTTTTTGACCAGCGTGGTACGGTTATCAATACTGGATTTAGAAGATACTCTATCAAAGCCAATATGGATGCCGACATTACAAAAAATGTTACTGCGGGCCTCAGTGTTGCGCCAACTTACAGCCTTCGTAACCTTCAGCAAACGGATGGGCATTTTCTTACCGCTGCGCTAAGTCAGGCTTACCTTGAAAGCCCGCTGGTGCCGGTAAAGCAACCTGATGGGTCATATACAAATGTGATCGGCTCGCCGGGAACCTTTCAAAATAATAACCCTGTAAGTGCGCTTGTGAATACAACCAACAAGTATAAAAATTTCCGCACACTGGCAAATACTTATGTTAATTGGGAGGTTATAAAAGGCCTTGATATTAAATCAACCTTCGGTATTGATTATCAAAACAACAGTGGTGATTATTTTCGCCCTTCATTTCTTGGTGCTTTTAACCAGCCTAACCGTGATGGAACGCAGGTTAAAGCAACCGGAAACTTCAGCTCTTCAAATTCCCTTAACTGGTTAAACGAAAACTCAATAACCTATAAGCATACCTGGAATGATCACACCCTTACTGTGTTGGCCGATTATTCGGTGCAGCAGGAAGAGTCTCATTATCGTTTTGCTTATGGTACAGGTTTTCCTGATGATGTTATACAATCAATGAACCACGCCACCATTGTTACTGCAGATGCAGGTGATGCAGTGTGGCGGCTGCAATCGGTAATTGCAAGGGTTAACTACGCGTATAAAGATAAATATCTTTTGGGTGCTTCAATCCGCCGGGATGGTTCTTCACGCTTTGCGCCGGGTCATCAATGGGGTACTTTCCCGTCAGTATCTGCTGGCTGGCGTATCTCTGACGAATCGTTTTTCCCTAAAACAGGTTTTATAGATCAGCTTAAATTTACCGGCAGCTGGGGGCATGCTGGCAATAATGCAGTGGGTAATTACGAGTCAATTCCGCCTGTAACCCCTGAAAATTATACTTTCGGAGGTGTTTTGGTACCCGGAGCGGCTGTTACCGATCCCGGAAATCAGGAACTTGGCTGGGAAACCACAAGGCAACTTGATATTGGTATGGATCTATCATTGCTAAAGGGCCGTATATATATCATTGCCGAGTACTATAACCGTTATACCCAGCGAATGCTGCAATATATCGGTATTCCACCGGCATCAGGCTATTCCGGAGCGTTATCCAACGTTGGTAATGTGCGTAACCGCGGGTGGGAGTTTACTGTTACAACTAAAAATATTGTTGGCAGCGGCTTTAACTGGAGCACAGATTTTAACCTGTCATTTAACCGTAACATGGTTTTAAGCCTGGGTTCAACTGATCATATTTATGATGCGCCAATTAATGATAACCCTACAAGTATTACAAAAGCAGGCTTGCCACTTGGCCAGTTTTACGGTTATATTTTCGAAGGTATCTTCCAAAATCAGGCCGAGCTTGATAAATACCCGCATTTTGATGGCGAACAGCCTGGTAATATCAGGTATAAAGATGTTAATAACGATGGTGTAATTGATGGTAGCGATCAGGTACCTGTCGGTAACCCATGGCCTAAATTTACCTTTGGTTTTAATAATCATTTTTCCTATAAAAGCTTTGATATGAATATCATATCAGCTGGCTCGGTTGGCGGACATGTGTTTGATATGTACAAACAGTATACTACCAATTTAGATGGGGTGTTTAACGTTGAACAATCGGTAATGCAGCGCTGGCGTTCGGCTTCGCAGCCGGGCGCGGGTATATTGCCAACAACAGTATCAAATACAAACCTTGCGCGTGATTATTATCCATCGTACTGGGTTGAAAGCAACTCATACCTGATGGTGAAAAATATTGATCTGGGATATAATTTCAAAACCAAGTTCAGCAAAAACTTCAGAGTTTACTTTAGTGCGCAAAATGCCATACTAATAACCGGTTATAAGGGAGGCAATCCCGAGGTGGCTATCGAAGGGCAGGACGGCAACCGCTCATTGTCGCCCAATGTCAATTTTACAGGATACCCGGTATCTGCCATTTACACCATTGGATGTAATGTGACTTTTTAAATGCTAAAGAGTAAGTAACACGAAAAACTTTAACTACTGAAAACATGAAAAAAAACATATACATTTTTTTTATTGCTGCAACAATAGGAATGACTGGTTGTAAAAAAGATTACCTATCGCTTCAACCAACAGATCAGCAAACAAAAGAAAACTTTTATCATACAAAAGCTCAGTTTCAACAGGCCATCAACGGGGCCTATGCGCCGTTGCAGGGCTTGTATAGCGGTTCGTTTTGGGCCATGGGCGAAATGCGCTCTGATAATACTTCATATGAATATGATCCATATGACCGCTCCGGAACCGATAAGGAGGAGATTGATGAGTTTAGGGAATTAAACAATAACGATATTGTTGATTCGTATTTTAACACCTCCTATGCCGATATTCAGCGGTGCGATATCATACTGGCAAGGCTCCCTGCAAGTACAGTTGATGCGGCATCGGCAGACACCATTGCAGGGCAGGCGTATTTTCTTCGGGCATTTAATTATTTTAACATCGTGCGTATGTATGGCGATGCGCCGTTGGTACTTACCGAAACAGAGTCGGTTAGCGATGCTTTTAAAGTAGCAAAGCGGGTGCCGGCTGCAAATATCTACACGCAGATAATTGCGGATGCCCAGGCAGCTGTATCTAAATTGCCATTAAGATATTCGGCACTGACCGACAAAGGGCGGCTTACTAAAGGAGCTGCAGAAACGCTGCTTGCCGAGGTTTACATGACCCAAAAGAAATTTGACCTGGCTATACCGCTGCTTCGTGCAATTATATCGTCAGGTGCTTATAGCCTGAATGCCGATTATGCCGATAACTTTGATATTCATAAAGAAAACGGCCCCGAGTCGATATTTGAAATCCAGTATATTGAAGGGCCTAACGGGCTTGGCAGTGATTTTGTTGATACTTTCATTCCCTGGGATTACTATGATACTGATATTACCGGTTATGAAATAGCTAACGGCGCTCAAAATGGCTGGAATATCCCTACGCAAGATCTGGTAAATGCTTATGAAGAGGGTGATAAAAGAAGGGACGCCTCCTTAACTGATTTTACATCAGACGAATACGGCATTGATTTACCATTTATTAAAAAGTATCAAAGTATTGGGGCTGTTAAGGGGATTACAGGTAACAATTTCCCTGTTTATCGCTATGCCGATGTTTACCTGATGCTTGCCGAATGTTTAAATGAGCAAGGCTTTGCAGGCGGTGGTGATGCTTTCAAATACCTTAACCTGGTTAGGGAGCGCGCCGGGCTTGAACCTAAATCAATGGGGAACGCTAATCCTGATTTAAATGTTTCCAGCCAGGATGCGTTCCGCGCGGCAATAGCACATGAGCGCCAGGTTGAACTCGCTTTTGAAAATCACCGCTGGTTTGATTTGCTTCGTACCGGCAAGGCCACTGAGGTAATGAAAGCACATGCTATCAGCGAACGTGCCTATAAAAATGATTCATGGCAAATTAATTCGGCTGCCTACAGCAATATTCGTTTGCTTTTCCAATATCCTCTTAACGAGGGTAACCTTGAGCATTGATAATGTTACATGTCCCGGTTAAAACTTTTACCGGGGCATATTACGTTTATACCTGTATATTGCAATGAACGCATCATTTTTCGGCCTGCTCAATAAAAATTACAGGTGCATATCAAAACAATATCGCTGTTAAAGTATATTTAATAGCATAAACTATTAAACCCCAAAAAAGGTATGTGTAAAAAGGTATGCACACGCATCATTATATTGCTTTTTTCGTATCTGCCCGTCATTGTACACGCTCAAAAAGCGCCACCTGTTCCGCCGCCTTTCAGGGTTGATAATCTGATTTGCGAGTACAAAATAAACCCGATCTCTATAGATGCGGCCAATCCCCGTCTTGGCTGGAAGCTAATTACCCGCGACCGAAACGTTCAGCAAGTTGCTTATGAAGTGCGGGTAGGCAGCAATGCTGTTTCACTGTTAAAAGGCAAAGAACTGCTCTGGACATCGGGCAAAGTTGCATCCGGCGAATCGTTGCACGTTTACTATGGCGGCCCTGCGCTTGTCTCACGGCAAAAAGTTTACTGGCAGGTACGTATCTGGAATAACAGGCAGCAGGTTACTCCCTGGAGCATGGTTAATTCATGGAAAATGGGTTTGCTTAAACCAACCGATTGGAGCGCAAAATGGATAGAAGATAATTACCTGTCGGATACCACCGGTGGCCCGAGCCCCATGTTCAGGAAAACGTTTAAACTTGATCATAAAGTGCGTGCCGCGCATTTATACATTACTGCACATGGGTTATATGAAGCACAGTTTAATGGCAAAAGGATCAGCCGCGACTACTTTGCGCCAGGATGGACAAGTTACAACAAACGCCTGCAATACCAGGTTTATGATGTAACTGCCGATTTACTGAAAGGTGATAATGCCATTGGCGTAACCCTTGGCGATGGCTGGTACCGTGGCTATACCTATAATCACCGAAAAAATGTTTATGGTACCAAGCTTGGTTTACTGTTTCAGTTAGAGGTTGTATATACAAACGGCAAGCGTGTACTTATCAATTCCGACAAAACCTGGAAGGTGGCTTATGGCCCAATCCGCTCATCATCGTTTTTTGATGGTGAGGTTTACGATGCCCGCAAGGAAAAGAAAGGCTGGTCGACCATTGCATACAAGGATCTCAACTGGGATTCGGTGCGAACGATTGATACCATTAAAGATAATTTAGTGGCGTCTTTTGGCCCCCCTGTGCGTAAACACGAAATGTTTAAGCCCCTAAAAGTATTTACTACTCCGGCAGGTGAACATGTGGTTGATTTTGGTCAAAACCTGGTTGGCTGGGTACAATTTAAACTGAAAGCTAAAGCGGGGGATACCATAAAGCTTTTTCATGCCGAGGTTTTGGATCAGAAAGGAAATTTCTACACTAAAAACCTGCGTACTGCCAAACAGGAAAATACTTATATTTTCAAGGGGGACAGCGTTGAGACTTTCGAGCCGCATTTTACCTTTCAGGGTTTCAGGTACCTGAAGGTAGAAGGCTATGACGGTCAGCTGGATTCAACGAATGTAGTGGCCAATGCCGTTTACTCAGACATGGCGCAAACGGGGATGTTCTCAACTTCCAATCCGCTTATTAACCAGTTACAGCATAATATCCAATGGGGGCAAAAAGGTAATTTTATTGATGTGCCTACCGATTGCCCGCAGCGTGATGAGCGTATGGGCTGGACGGGGGATGCTCAGGCCTTTTGCCGTACGGCCACCTTCAACATGGATGTAGCCGGATTTTTTACCAAATGGCTGAAAGATCTTTCGGCCGATCAGCATAAAAACGGGGCTGTACCTTATGTGATTCCTGATATGCTGGATAGTGCTTCGGCAGCGGCTTCGGGTTGGAGCGACGTTGCTACCATTGCTCCCTGGAACATTTACCTGGCCTATGGCGATAAGCAGGTGTTGGAAAATCAATATCCAAGCATGATAGCCTGGGTGGGCTACATTACTAAACATACCCGCAACGGTCTATGGGATACCGGTAACCACTTTGGCGACTGGCTGTTTTACGCCGGTACCGATTATGCCGATGGTGCTGCCCTTACCGATAAAAATCTGATAGCCCAGGCATTTTATGCCTACTCTACCCAACTGGTTGTCAATGCTGCTACCATATTGGGTAAGCAGGATGATATTAAAAAATACACCGATCTGCTGGCCGATATCAAAAAGGCTTTCCTGGCAGAATATGTTACACCCAACGGGCGCATGATCTCCGGCACGCAAACATCTTACGTACTTGCACTGAACTTTGACCTGCTGCCCGAAAACCTGCGCGAATCTGCAGCCAAAAGGCTGGTAAACAATATTGAGGATTATGACGAGCACATTACAACAGGCTTTTTAGGCACACCCTACATCTGCCACGTGTTAAGTCGTTTCGGTCACACCGATATCGCCTATGACCTGTTGATGAAGGAGTCATACCCCTCATGGCTTTATCCCGTAAAAAACGGGGCAACTACTATATGGGAACGCTGGGATGGCATAAAACCCAACGGTACCTTTGAAGACCCGGAGATGAACTCCTTTAACCACTATGCTTATGGCGCTATAGGCGACTGGATGTACCGCGTTATCGCAGGCATCAATACCGATGAGGCTGCTCCGGGTTTTCATAAAATAAATATCTTCCCGCATCCGGGTGGTAAACTCACCAATGCCAATGCCGAGCTGGAAACGCTTTACGGCAAAGTAAAATCGGCCTGGAGTATTGATAATGGCATTTTTACGCTTGATATTATCGTGCCGCCAAATACAACCGCCACCATCACTCTGCCGGCTGTTGATGGCCCGGTTACTGAAGGTAATATTGATATCAATACCAATAAAGATATTGCCAATATCAAACCGGTGGGCGGCGACATGCAAATGGATATAGGCTCGGGTATTTACCAGTTTAAATATATCTTAAAAACGCATAAAAAATAGCTAAGAGCATTATAACACATGGCAACAACGGTAATCAATCAGCAGGGTTCCTTTAAAGATACAGGCAACACAAAGGCCAACCGCCCAAGGTTGCTTTCGCTTGATTTTTTCAGGGGATTTACTGTAGCTGCCATGATCCTGGTAAATGATCCCGGCGATTGGGGACATATTTACTGGCCGCTTGAACATTCCAAATGGAACGGCTGTACCCCAACAGACCTGGTGTTTCCTTTCTTCTTATTCATGGTGGGTGTATCCATTGTGTACGCCATGCAAAGTAAAAAGGTGGAGGCGCCCAATCATAACAAATTGCTATTATCTATCCTACGACGTACGTTAATCATTATAGCCCTTGGTGTTTGTTTGCCATTGATCAACGATTTTCAATTCGCGCATCTGCGTTTTCCCGGTGTGTTGCAGCGCATCGGGCTCGTATTTGGCATAACTGCCTTGCTGTATGTTAAAACCGGCATCCGTACACAGGTAGTTATTGCCGTAAGCTGTCTTATCGGTTATTATTTATTAATGACGCTGGTACCTGTTCCCGGATTCGGAACGCCAAACCTGGAACCGGCTACCAATTTAGGAGCCTGGATAGACAGATCGGTTTTTACCGAAAACCACCTCTGGGGGGCATCTAAAACCTGGGATCCGGAAGGCTTGCTGGGAACAATCCCTTCGGTTGCCACTTGTTTATTAGGGGTATTTACCGGCACCTGGCTTAAAACCGGCAAATTTAAAACCAGTATCGATCTGTTTAAAATGATGGGTGTGGGTTTGGTATTGATCGTGCTTGCCTTGATCTGGAATACTTTCTTCCCTATCAATAAACAATTATGGACAAGCTCATTCGTATTGCTTACTGCAGGATTAGCTATTAATATCCTGGCGCTTTCCTATTGGTTTATCGACATACGAGGAAATAAGGCATTGCTGCCGCCATTTTTAGCTTTTGGCCGTAACGCCATTGCTGCATATGTTTTGGCCGATATTATTCCTGCTGTAATAGCGGCAATCCCGGTGGGGAAAACCAATTTATGGTCATTTACTTACAATAATGCATTTGTGCCATATCTTTCGCCCGAAAATGCATCGCTGGCGGGTGCTATCTTAACTGTGCTGATCATTTTCATCCCTGTTTGGATCCTCTATAAAAAGAATATCACTATCAAGGTATAGCCTTGCTCATCATCTGCTGAAATGAATAAAATACTATCTTTTAAATATATTGTACTATTCGCCTCGCTGTTTTTATCGGTAACAACAGTAAATGCGCAGTTTCATATTATCCCGCAACCGGTAAGCTTGACAGCTGGCAAAGGCAGTTTTGTTTTGAATAAGAATGCTGTTATTGGGGTCAACAAGGAAACCGAGCCGATAGGTAAATATCTGCAGGATTACCTGAATCAAAATTATGGGCTGCAAACAACGGTGAAGGTTTTTGATAAGATCCCGGCTAATACAGCTATCAGGTTAAACAATGTTTGGTCGAACGCGGAGAGCGCCTATACCATGCACGTAACCCCGGCGTCGGTAAGTATCAGCGGTAACGGAGCAGGTGTGTTTTACGGAGTACAAACATTGATTCAATTATTGCCGAGAGATAAAAGTCCGGTATTGAAAATAAGTGCATGTACTGTTGCCGATCAGCCGCGTTTTGGCTGGCGGGGGTTGAGCCTGGATGTAAGCCGCCATTTTTTTACTGTTGATGAGGTGAAAAAGTATATTGATGTAATGGCGCACTATAAGCTCAATACCTTTCACTGGCATTTAACCGACGATGAAGGCTGGCGCATCCAGATTGATAAATATCCCCGCCTTACCGAAGTAGGTTCAAAAATCAGTTATTATGCCAAACGCGGTGAGTTCCGTAAGCTGGATAACCTGATTGATGACGGCCGCGATGGCTTTTACACAAAGGACGAAATTAGAGATGTGATCAAGTACGCGCAGGACAGGTTTGTGACCATCCTGCCCGAAATTGAAATGCCGGGCCATAGCGAGGCTGCAATTTTTGCATATCCTCAGTTAGGCTGCCAGGACTCGACGGGAGCCAAACACCGGGTACGGATGCTCGACCCAAGTGAGTATACCTTCAAATTTATGGAGGATGTGTTGACTGAAGTGATTGCCCTATTCCCGAACCAATACATTCACATTGGTGGTGATGAGGCGGAGATGGTAGACTGGCTGAAAAGCCCGACCGCAGTCGCCCTCATGAAACGTGAGCACTTGAAAAGTGAAAAAGAAGTTCAGAGTTATTTTATTAAACGAATAGAAAAATTCCTGCTCTCAAAAAATAAGCGACTGGTAGGCTGGGACGAAATCTTGCAGGGCGGCCTTGCTGAATCTGCAACAGTAATGAGCTGGCAGGGCGAAGCCGGAGGGATAGCAGCCGCCAAAATGCATCATCACGTGGTAATGACACCTTTACCATACATGTATTTTGATGCCCCGCAAGCCAATGAAGACCTGGAACCCATAGGCTGGAACCCGCCGGTTACCTGGCAAATGGTGTACAATTACGAGCCGCAATCAAAAGAACTGACCAATGCCGAGACTGAATACATTTTAGGTGCGCAGGGCAATATCTGGAATGAAAAGGTGCCTAACGCGCAGCACCTGCAATACATGGTTTATCCCCGGGCCCTTGCCGTGGCCGAACTTACCTGGAGCCCCAAAAACGAAAAGGACATTGAACGTTTCGGCTGGAAAATGAAAAACCAATATGGCTTGTTCAAACTGTGGAATTTTAATGCCCGTCTGCCTGATATTGAAGGGGTTGATAATGTCATCACCAATAAAAGCAGGTTTAAATTAACACTGAATTACCCGCTTCAAGGGGCTAAAGTACGTTATGCCCTAAACGGTAAAATGCCGGATAATAATAGTCCGTCTATGCCTTTCCCGGTAAATATCAATGTACCTTTAAAAGATAGTATCGGCTTAAGAACATTTACCACCTGGACGCTGAATGATCAGCATATTCGCCAAACGGCCAGCATCAAGCGTGTGAGTATCAAGCCTGCACACGAAAAAGTAGCTAAGCTGAAACCCGGCATGGCCTATGAGGTTTTTAAAACCGGGGAACGTGATATAGCCAAACTGCAAGATGAAAAGCCAGCAGAAACGGGTGAAACAAACCTGATTGTGCCTGTTAGGCCTGTTAGCGAAGGCTTAATTAATTGGGTGAAAATTAAAGGTTTTATTAAGATTGATAAAGAAGCGGATTATGAGCTAACTACAGGTTTTGAGGTTAGTCCGGCTTTGTTTTTGGATGAGGTGCCGGTGATAAAAATGGGGTTGAATACCTATGTTGAACCGCAAAAAGCATTGTTGCACTTGAAAAAGGGCGTATATTCCTTGAGGGGGCATTACATCGCTGATAAAGTCAATGAAAACCAGACCCTTATTGAACTGAAAATTGTGGGAGGGGAAAAGCTTTATCCGAAATTTTATTTGATGCATTGAAAATAAACAACGTCATTGCGAGGAACGAAGCAATCGCGAACTATACAGAGTAGGCGTTTTCTCCATTGGTTTTTGAAAGATGAAGATCGGTTGGAAATGTTGATAAAAAAGCCATGTCATTGCGAGGAGGTACGACGAAGCAATCTCGTAGTTATGCAGATCGAATATGCATTGGCTACTAGATTGCCGCGCTACGCTCGCAATGACATGGTTTTTATAGTAAATAAACTATTAAACCACTTACCTATGCAAAAGAAATTATGCCTACTCATTGCGTTTGCTTTTGTAATAAAAACGGCCGGCGCGCAGGTTTATAAAGATCCTAAAGCACCGATAGCTGAGCGGGTAAAAGACCTGCTGAGCCGCATGACGCTGGAAGAAAAGGTAGGCCAGATGAGCATGAACTCCTTAAAAGGCTCCATGCAAAACCCAATTGCTTATGGCGTGTGTGAAAGCCCTTTTACCAATATCAACGATATTACAACGCTATCCATCGCCGCAAAAAAATATGCTAAAGAAAAAACGCGTTTAGGGATCCCGCCCATACAAATAGGCGAATGCCTGCACGGGCAACTGGCCGCAGGAGCAACTATTTTTCCACAGGCTATAGCACAGGGAAGCACCTGGAACCCGGCGCTGATTGAAAAAATGGGCGCGGTAATAGCTTATGAAGCATCCTCATCGGGAGTTGACCAGGCGCTTTCACCGCTGTTTGATCTCATCCGCGATCCGCGTTATGGCCGTAACGAAGAATGTTATGCTGAAGATCCATATCTTGTAAGCAAGATGGGTACTTCATTTGTGATAGGTATGCAGGGCGAGCCTTCACAAACAAAAAACGGCATAGGTAAAGATAAAGTAATGTGTACAGCTAAACATTTTGCGGCCTATAGCATCCCCGTGGCGGGTATTAACCTGGCCCCGGCATCGGTAGGGGAACGCGAGTTAAGGTCGATGTTTTTGCCGCCTTTTAAAGATGCCGTGCAAAAAGCAAATATTTATGCGGTAATGCCTGCTTACAATGAAATAGATGGCGTCCCTGCACATGCTAACCGTTTCCTGTTGCAAACCATTTTAAGGCAGGAGTGGGGTTTTGAGGGCTATGTTTTTTCGGATTATGAAGGCCTTAAGCATTTATATACTTTTCACCATATTGCTAAAAATGCGGAAGGAGCGGCACCCATCGGCCTGAGCGCAGGGGTTGATCTCGAAGCGCCAAGTTCAGATGTATACGGCAAACTCATCGGCCTTGTAAAGGAAGGTAAAGTAAAAGAAGCACAAATAGATAGCGCCGTTGCCCGCATCCTCACCATAAAATTTAAAGCAGGTTTGTTTGAAAAGGGACTTCCCGACACCTCGGCATTAAAAAAACGGGTGCATACACCGGATCATATCGCCCTGTCGCAACAAATAGCCGAGGAATCTATCATCCTGCTCAAGAATGAAAAACAGCTTTTGCCGCTCAATATGAACAGCCTCAAATCACTCGCGGTAATAGGCCCAAACGCCAACCAGGTTCAATATGGTGATTACAGTTCAACCCGCGATAGTCGCTCGGGTACAACCGTGCTTAATGGCATTAAACAATTGGCGGGTAACAAAATAAAGATCAATTACGCCAAAGGCTGCGCCCTTTCGGGTTCAGATAAAAGCGGCTTTGCCGAAGCTATTGCAGCAGCAAAGAACAGCGATGCGGTGGTGGTAGTTTTAGGCACTACCAGTGTAGTATTCTCGGGTGTTGGCTGGAATGGCCACGCACCCGAAAGCGAACCGAAAGACCCTTTTACCTGTGGCGAAGGTTATGATGTTACGGACATTAATCCCGATGGTGTACAGCGGGAGTTATTACAAGCTGTTTATAAAACCGGTAAGCCGGTAATCCTGGTGCTGGTGCATGGCAGGCCGCAAAGCATCGGTTGGGAAAAGGAAAATATTCCGGCCATTGTGGAGGCCTGGTACCCCGGCGAAAAGGGAGGTAATGCCATTGCCAATATCCTGTTTGGGAAGGTGAACCCATCGGGTAGGCTCACAGTGTCTATCCCGCAGTCAACCGGGCATATCCCGGTTTTTTATAATCATGTAGCATCCAATAAAGGTTTTTACCATAATCCTGGCTCACCCGAAAAACCGGGGCAGGACTATGTTTTTTCTTCGCCCGATGTGTTGTTCCCTTTTGGTTATGGTTTGAGTTATACTACGTTTAAATACAGTAATATACAGGTTTCGGCAATATCTTTCGGTAAAAACGAGGCGGTAACTGTTTCGGTAGATGTTACCAATAGCGGTGGCATGGCCGGTGAAGAAGTGGTACAAATGTACCTGGGGAATAAAGTAAATTCGGTAACTACCCCGGCGATGGCGCTCAAAGGTTTTGATAAGGTCAGCCTTAAACCCGGCGAAACCCAAACAGTGAAGTTTACTATAAAGTCAGAAGATCTTGCCATCTGGAACAACCAAATGAAGCTGGTGACCGAACCCGGTACATTTGATGTGATGATAGCCCGTTCGGCCGAAGATGTGGTGTTGAAGAAAACGCTGGAATATAAAGAGTAACAGATCATGAGAAAGCTGATTGCCATTTTATTTGTGTTGATTTTGGGTGTAAAGGCTGATGCCCAGTCGTATAATAAATACGTAAACACGTTCATTGGCACATCTGCCACAGGCCACACTTTTCCGGGGGCTACGGTTCCCTTTGGCATGGTACAGCTCAGCCCGGAAACCGGCAATTTCGGCTGGAATTATTGTTCAGGCTATCGTTATGAAGATACGGTGATCACAGGCTTTGCCCATACCCATCTGAGCGGTACAGGTGGCGTTGACCTGGGCGATGTTTTGTTCTTCCCATTTCATGGCAAAGAGCCTCAAAAGTTTCAAAGTAAATTTTCTCATCAACAGGAAAAAGCATCGCCCGGCTACTATGAGGTGCTTTTGAGCGATAATAATATCAAAGCTCAACTCACGGCCTCGGCCCATACCGGCTTACACAGATATACTTTTACTAAGGCAGGCAAGGCTCACCTGCTTGTTGATATGCAAAGCGGCCTGGTGGAAAGCGCCGAACAACTGGCCGAACATGTATCTGACGGGGAGATCAGCATCGACAGTAAAATAACCATCAGTGGCTATGCTTTTACAAGCCAGTGGGTTGATAAAAAGGTATACTTCACAGCTATATTTAACCGCCCGTTTACTGGTCACCATTTTATTGATGGGGATAACAAACGCCGCCTGGTGCTGGATTTCGATCTGAAACCCGGAGAAGTAGTTGAAGCTAAGGTCGGCATTTCTGGCGTAAGCATTGCCGGAGCACGCAAAAACCTACTGGCCGAAACACAATACAAAACTTTTGAGCAGGTAAAAACTGAAGCCGCCCACGCCTGGGAAAGCAACCTCGGTAAACTTAAAGCCGAAGGGACAGAAAAGGAGAAGATAGCCTTTTATACCAGCCTGTACCACGCCCTGATCCAACCCAATAATATTGCCGATGTTGACGGTCAATATCGTGGGGCTGATAGCCTGGTGCACCGCTCGGTCGACAAAGTATTTTACTCCACATTTTCCTTATGGGATACTTATCGGGCAGCCCATCCGCTATACACCATCATTTGCCCTGACAGGGACGGACAGATGGTAGAAAGCATGTTACAGCACAACGATGTGGCCGGTATGCTCCCCATCTGGACGCTGTGGGGTAAGGAAAGCTTTGCCATGATCGGTAACCATGCTGTGCCTGTAATTGTGGATGCAGCCCTGAAAGGCATCAAGGGATTTGACAAGCAAAGGGCTTTTGAGGCCATCAAAAATACGCTCACACAAAATAAAAACCCTAAGTACGACTGGAGCCTGTACATGCATTACGGCTACCTGCCATCAGACACGGTAAAACGTGAAGCCGTTTCCCGTACTTTGGAAGCCGCTTATGACGACTGGTGTGCCGCCCAACTGGCCAAAGCGCTGAACAAACAGAGCGACTACTCATATTTCATTAAACGCTCGCAGTTTTATAATAACCTGTTTGATAAAAGTACCCGGCTCATGCGCGGTCGCAAATCAAACGGCGAATGGGTGACGCCCTTTGCCAACCTGGATAGCGGTCAGCTGGCTATAGGCGGCGATTATACAGAAGGTAATGCCTGGCAGTATACCTGGCAGGTACAGCATGATATTCCGGGTTTAATTAAATTGATGGGTGGCAAGAAGGCGTTTTCGGGTAAGCTGGATTCATTGTTTACCATGGATTCAAGGGTGTTTGGCAAAGGTTCAACACTTGATGTTACTGGGTTGATAGGGCAGTACGCTCATGGCAACGAACCAAATCATCATGTGGCTTACCTATATACATTTGCTGGCAACCCCGCCAAAACACAGGAACTGGTGAGGCAGATAGCTGATCAGTTTTATGTGAACAAACCCGATGGCCTGTCGGGCAATGATGATTGCGGACAAATGTCGGCCTGGTATATTTTTACGGCGATGGGTTTTTACCCGGTTAACCCTGCCGATGGGCGGTATGTTTTTGGTGCACCGTTATTGGATAAGGTAAATATCGCTTTGGTTGGCGGTAAAAGCTTTGTGATTGAAGCAAAGAATTTATCCGGAAAAAATAAATATGTGCAAAGCATCAGTCTGAATGGTAAGCCTTATACCAAAGAACACATTACCCACAAGGATATTATGAACGGCGGGAAGCTGGTGTTTTTGATGGGGGATCAGGCGAAAGTGCCAGTGTATTAAAAAACGTCGCAAGTTCAAGCGTCCACGCTTGAACTAAGAAGGTAAGCGTCCACGCTTATTTTATTGTACGTGAGCGTGGACGCTCACTTTCGGAGGTTATTCAAGCGTGGACGCTTGAACCTGCATTTAATGCTACAACAAAACCTGGTATTGATAACCCAATATCGGCCCAACATTCACACTCTCCACAATCTTCCATTCCTTCAACTCTTTAATAAACTCCGGTTTTTCAAAACCCGAATCAAGGGCCGCTTGTGTATAAAAATTGGCTTTAGCGGGATGAACCGGTGAGCATCCATTAAAAAGATGGCCAAAGGCCTGCTTGGCCAATATAGCTTTGCTGATACCGATACAGTCATCCAAATGGATCAAGTTTACAGGGGCATCTCCATTAGGGATGGCCTTTTTGCCCGCAAAAAAACGGCCGGGATTACGTCCGGGGCCAATCAATCCTGCAAAGCGGATAATGGTTGTTTTAAAGCTATTTTCAGCACGGAAAAGGTTTTCGGCTTCAAATAAAACCCTGCCTGCTTCAGTATTGGGTTGAGGATCGGTTTCTTCGTTCACATGTTGATTACTATCGGCATAAACCCCTGTGGAGCTAATAAACACCAAGTTTGACACAGCAAACTGTTTTATAGCATTAATAATACCTTTAATTTTCTCAATAAAAGCTGCCCCTTCTCCGCTACGGCTTTTTGGTGGAATGGCTATCCACAACACGTCACAATCAAAAAAATCGGCATCATATATTTCCTCGCCCGGCGAGAAATTTACAATATAGGGTTGGATGCCTTGTGCCGCCAGATCATCTGTTTTTGCAATAGAAGTTGTTGATCCCTTTACCTGCATACCATCGGCAACTAATGCTTTACCTAATGCGCTGCCATACCAGCCGCAGCCTAAAATACTGACCTTCGTTTTACCGGGCATGTTATAAAATAATGCTTTGGCGCAAAGGTAATTAAATAATGATATGGCGCTTGGCTGTCGTTAATATGCTTTTGTTTTAAACTTTTTGGGCATAACGGGCGTTATTGGTTTATGAAGAAAGAGATCATTGCAACCTCTGTAGCATTAGGATTAACAGCTTTGGCCTTACAAGCTGCGCGCTGCAAGCCGCTTGAAACTGTTCCTTATGTAGATTTGAAAAAATATGTCGGTTCCTGGTTTGAGATTGCAACTTTCCCGCAATGGTTTGAGTCAGGATGCACTTTTACCTCTGCGGCCTATGGTTTAGCCAAAGACGGCAGCATCATAGTTAAAAATCGTTGTATAAAAGAAAATAAAATAAAGATTGTTGAAGGGCGTGCTGTGGTTGCCGACAGAACAAGCAACGCAAAATTGGAAGTTCAGTTTCAGTGGCCGTTTAAAGGTAAATATTGGATCATAGCCCTGGCCGATGATTACAGCTATGCTATGGTGGGGCACCCTAACAGGAATTACTTATGGATTTTGAGCCGCCGTTCAACGTTGGATGAACAGATTTATAATCAGTTATTGGTACAAGCGGCAGAGCAGGGTTTTGATGTACGGAAGCTGGTGAAAACGGTGCAGGTCTGAATCAGAATAGAAAAATATGTCATTGCGAGCGATAGCGTGGCAATCGCGTACTATACAGAGCTGCTATGCTTCCGTGCGATTGCTTCGTCGTTCCTCCTCGCAATGACATAAAAAGAGTATTACTTAATCTCCTTTATCTTAATAACCAGTTTCTTCACTTTATCATAACCATCAACCTTGATATTTGGCCTGTGACCATCGCTTGGGAAAAACAGAAAAAACTCATCGGGTGTAGCAGTAAAGTATTTACCATCTCCGCTGTAATTGGCAAAATCTTTTTCCGGATCATAAGGTTTGGTAATCATCAGGCTTTCAATGGGGGCCACGCCAATTTTTTCTTTCCCTTTGATCACATATTGCAGGTCGATATAGTTTTGGTGCGATTCCCATAGGGCGTTTTCAGGCTCTTTTGAAGGGCCTTCGGTGATCATGGCATAAACATTATCACCATCTAAAGGATACTTGCCCGGTTCAATTTGCTCAAGGTTACGTTCGCGAAGAAACTCAAACGCTTTATCCCAGGCGGCTTTATTGGCAGCATATTGTTTGGCAAATTCAACATTGTTTGTTGATGAGTTTAACTTTAGTTTTAAACCATTGGCCCAAACGCGGTCTTTAACCCAGGTTTTAGCACTTTTAGCTGTGATCTCCTGTTGTTGGGCCGAAACACCCGCAGTAGTAAGCGAAAGAAGAATTACCAACATGATATTTTTATAAGTTATTAAATGTTTCATAGTTTTAGTTATTTATCGGTTATTGAATTGGTAGCACAGCCAAATGCTGCGGTTAAGGTATTCAATTATACAAGCTTAAATAAATAAAACAATATACTAACCGTTAAATATTTACTTTAACGTTATAGTTTCATTTTTATTAGCGCTAAGGTACGGCAGATAAACTATAACGTTGAAGTGAAAATAAGGATTAAATGGTTTTTGAAATCGTTTTTAAGGTTGTAGACTTGTAATTATTAACCAGTATATGATAAAACAACATTTGCTTTGAAAACAATACACAGTGTCCACCCCTCGGATTTTAAAAGCTACGATACTACCACCATACGCGAACGGTTTTTGATTGATAAACAGGTTCAGCCCGATCAAATTAATTGTACCTATACCCATTACGACAGGATGATTGTTGGCATGGCCAACCCGGTAAATAAAACACTCGAACTGCCAAACTATCCTAATCTGCGCGCCGATTATTTTTTAGAGCGCCGCGAGATAGGGATCATTAGTGTGGCCGGTGCGGGTGTGGTAAAAGCCGATGGACAAGCTTTTGAAGTGAACAAGCTCGACTGTCTTTACATTGGAAAAGGAACTAAAAGCGTGACTTTTGAGAGTGCCGATCCATCAGTACCTGCTGTATTTTACCTGCTCTCGTCGCCTGCACATGCGGTATATCCAACAACCCTGCTCACCCATGCCGATGCGGTTAAGGTTGAGCTGGGCTCGGTAGCAACAGCAAACAAACGAACTATCAATAAATATATTCACCTGGAAGGTGTACGCAGCTGCCAGCTGGTGATGGGTTTAACCATACTTCATGAAGGCAGTGTTTGGAACACTATGCCGGCGCACGTGCACGACAGGCGTATGGAAGCTTATTTTTATTTTGATGTTCCTCAAGGCCAAAAGATTTTCCATTACATGGGCGAGGGACAGGAAACAAGGCATATCACCATGGATAATTATGATGCCGTGGTATCGCCGCCATGGAGCATCCACTCGGGCAGTGGTACGTCAAACTACAGCTTCATTTGGGGTATGGCAGGTGAAAACCTCGACTATACCGATATGGACGCGATAGCCATAACTGATCTGAAATAATCATACATCAACAGAAAACATAAATAAGTGGATAATCAATTTTCATTAGCTGGTAAAGTAATTGTAGTAACCGGCGGAACAGGCATATTAGGCAAAGCTTTTATTGATGGTATAGTTGAAGCAGGTGGTGCGGTAGGCATCCTTGGTCGTAACGCTCAAGTGGCCGAAGAACGTGCTAACGCGATAAACGCAGCCGGAGGTAAGGCTATAGCACTGGTTGCCGATGTTATGAACGAGGCCGAACTGGTAGCTGCCAAAGATAAGTTGTTAGCAGCTTTCGGCAGGATAGATGGCCTGGTGAACGGTGCCGGAGGCAACATGCCTGAAGGCGTTTTACAACCGGATGAAGATATTTTTAAAATGAATATCGACGGCATGAAAAAAGTGATGGACCTGAACCTTTGGGGTACACTGATCCCTACGCAGGTTTTCGGCGAAGCCATTGCTCAAACAGGTAAAGGCAGTATTGTTAATATATCCTCAATGAACAGCAAAAGAGCTATAACCAAAGTGTTAGGTTATAACATGGGCAAAGCTGCCGTTGATTGCTATAATCAATGGTTTGCCGTTGAGCTGGCTAACCGTTATGGCGATAGCATCAGGATGAATGCATTGGCACCTGGCTTTTTCCTTACCGAACAAAACCGTAACCTGCTCACCAAGCCCGAAGGTGGTTATACCCAAAGAGGCGAACTGGTAATTAAACAAACTCCATTTAAACGTTTTGGTCATGCCGATGAGCTTAAAGGCGCATTGGTATGGTTATTAAGCGATGCCTCGGCATTTGTAACCGGTTCGATGATCTGCGTAGATGGCGGGTTCTCGATTTTTGGGGGAGTATAAAGAACTAAAATATCGTTAGTTATGTCATTGCGTGGAGGAACAGCCTGTCCCGAACCTTTTTCGGGAACGAAGCAATCGCACGGAAGCATAATCGCTCTGTATAGTATGCGATTGCCACGCTATCGCTCGCAATGACATGATTTTATTAAGCCTGCGGTGATAACACCGAACACAAGCTGCAAAACTGAACCCAGATAGAAGTGTTCAGTTTTTCAAAAAACACGGTGTTCAGTTTTTGAGCTTGCGAAAAGTTAACTTATTGACTATCAATTCATGTGTGTTCAGTTTTGCTAAATAGGTTATTTTTACTGAAGCTAACTTGTTGATTATCAATGTTGATTTTTTTTGAAAGTAAATGCAAGTGTTTACACCTAAAAAAACTGAACACCTGGTAAATAGATAGAAAAGTTAAATCTGTGGTGACAACACCTAACACAGGCTAACCAAATAATAAACCTATTATGAAACTAAGATCATCACTTATCGCCCTGTTCACCCTTGCAGGTTTTGCCGCGAACGCCCAAACTGTAACGCTCGATTATTACTTTAATCACGAAGTACATAAAGGTGCAAACGGGCAACCGGAGCGTTTCCATTACCTTTGGGATGAAACGGATAACAACGGTTTTAAGATCTTTGGCGGGGCTTTTACAAGTCGCGGCGCTAAGCTGGATACGCTTGGTTCAGCGCCAACTTTGGACAACCTGAAAGGATCATCTGTTTATATCATAGTTGATCCGGATACCAAAAAGGAAAGCCCAAATCCTAACTATATCCAGGAAGAGGATATTGAGCAGATTGCCGCCTGGGTTAAAAAAGGTGGTGTTTTACTAATGATGGCAAATGATAGTGCGAACGTAGAATTGCCGCATTTCAATAACCTTGCTGCTAAATTCGGGATGCATTTCAATAATGATCTGCAAAACCACGTAATTGATGATGCCCATTTTGAGGATGGTGCTGTTTACGTTAAAAACAACCCGGTACTTAAAACCGCGACCAAAGTTTTTATGAAGGATGCATGTTCAATAGGTTTAAGCGGCGCTGCTGTACCTGTACTTAAAAACAAAGAAGGGGCAACCATTATAGCATCTGCCAAATATGGCAAAGGAACTGTGATAGCCGTTGGTGACCCATGGTTGTATAATGAATATGTTAACGGTAGACTGCCTGCTGGATACGAGAATGATAAGGCTGCGAAGGATGTAGCGGAATGGTTGTTAAAGCAGGCGAAGAAGTAACGTAGTGCCTATTAATAACCGTCATTGCGAGGAACGAAGCAATCGCGAACTATACAGGGCGGACCTGCAAATTGGGGATTGCTTCGTGCCTCTCTTGTTACAGATTGCACGGCACAAGTGAGCCCCCCTCCAGTCAACCACACAACACTTGCGCCATTGGGGACGCTATGCAAAGTGCGCAATGCATGTTGTAAAAACAGAGCGTAAAAGATTTCTCCTCACGCCACCACGCATTCCCTGGATAATTCATTTGAAATGCCATGAAGGTTAAAAACGAGAAAGCCGGATATATTAATCATCCGGCTTTTTCGTTTGAGAATATGTCTTACAAAGCCTTCTCCTTCGGCACAAAATCATTCATTACCGCTTCGCGGATCAATGCCGGTGGCAAAATACCTTGCGACAGGATGAAATCATGGAAATGCAAGGCGTTGAATTTACTACCCAAAGCTGCTTCGGTGTCTTTGCGAAGGGCGATCATCTTGGTAAATCCATAAAAATAACTGTTAGCTTGGCCCGGGGCGTTAATGGTATAACGCTCAACTTCCTGGCGGGCAAAAGCGCGTGATTGTACCACATCGTTCATCAGTACGTCAAGTGCCTGCTGCTGGGTGATTTTACCGGTCTGTAATTCAGGGTCGAGAAAAGCACGGGCGGCCCTGAGCAGGCGATAATCTAACGAAACCAGCTGGCCTTCCAGCGGCATATACGGGCGGGTAATATATTCCGAATATAAACCCCAGCCTTCTACGTTGGTTGAGTTAAAGGCATAAAGAGCACGCGCTTGTGACACACCTTCTTCTACCATTTTATCAAACTGCAATTCGTGACCTGGCCTTGCCTCGTGAGCTATGATGGTCCATGAGGCGGCATCGAAAGTAAAGTCGTCGTATTTGTCGGTTGCTTTTTCGCCAGGCGATGCAGGCATATTTAATGGCAGTACAAATACACCGCGCTGACCGGTATTATTCAGAAATGGTGGTGGTACCATGTGGGGAGCAGGACTCTGTGCAGTTTCGGCGGCAGAAGCTAAACGGATAATAGCCGGGCGGTTTGGCAGCGTTACCAGCTGATGCTCGCGGATAATACCTTCAATATCCTTTAAATGCTGTTCGTATAACGGAATGATAGAATCGCCATGGATCTGTTCTTTCTTTAGCTCACGGATCACAGCACGATAATCGCTTGACGGCAAATTGCGTTTTTTTGCTATCTGCTCGGCAATAGGTTTCATTTCATCCTGGATCTGGTTGAATAACGCATGTGCCATTTCAGCAACTTTAGCCGGCGGAATATCTATACCATAAGCTTCGAGGTTCATGGCATACTCTTCCGGTGGTAGGCGGAAATCGGTACGGGCTTTTACCAATACATTTGCTTTTACCCATTTATCATAATCTTCCAGCTGTTTTTTAAGTGTGGCATAGGGTTGTTCCCAGCCGGTCACCTTGTATTTGGTGCAAAGCTCGGCAATACCGCCAACGATGCTTGCATTGCGTGAAAGATCGGTTTCCATCTGTTGCTTTGACGGATAGATCATGTTTTTGCCTGCCATCTGTTGTTGTACGCGTTCTTTGTAAATGGTCGCCAAAGGTTTATAGCCTTTCTCCAAACCGGCATATTTACGAATGCGCATTACGGCTGCCTGGCGGCGGGCTTCAGGGGTTTGGTCATCAAGCAATGTTTCCAGTCCGCTATAAATAGTTGAAGATGCGTTCAGGAAGGGTACCTGGCGGCTCAGTTCAAAGTCCTGCTGACGGAAGCTCAGTTTAAGATGGGTTATAATGATGTTAATATCCTGCTGAATAAAGGTGTTTTTTTCAGTTTTAAGAGCTTCCGTAAGTTTGGCAACAACGGCTTCCTCATCTTTGCGCTCGGCCCTGATATTTTGCAAGGTAGGTACGGCTATATGGCTATCGTATTCTGCAAGGCCTTGTGATGATCCGTACTCGGGTGAGTATTTTTTGTCCAGATCGATGATGATCTTCGTGTACTCGTTTGATTTGGCTACCCAGGCTTTTGTTTCGGCCGATTGCTGAGCAGCTGCATTAAAGCAGATGCCGGTCAGCAACATAAATATGCCTGTACTTTTTAGTAGGTTTTTGTTCATGGTCAATTTAAATTATGAAGGGCAAGTTACTTAATTTGACCGTTGATTTTTTTGATTGCGTTGATTTCGCTGACGATGTTGGAGAGAGGGGATTTTAAGGATGATTCTTTTGATAAAAAAACAGCCTCTCTTTCAAGGTGAAAGAGAGGCTGAACAGATCAACGCAATCAGCGTAATCAATCAAAGAAATCAATGGTTAAAAGCGGTATCCTAAAGTAAGGAACGCGTTGTTGTTAACTTTTTTCAAATCAGCAAAAGGACTTGTTGCACCAACATCATAAGGGAAGATGGTTTGGTTGCCGGTTACCCTTGCATAGGTAGCGTCAATAAAATATGCACCAAAATGAACGCCTATACCGCCACTAACAGTTTTGATATCACTACCCAGATCTTTCATTGGGTTGCCTTGCTGACTGTAGCCGCCACGTAAATAAACCAGGCTGTTTACATTTATTTCGGCACCAACGTGCAGGTTCACTGTTGAACGGTAAAGTGATTTGATATCGCTGTTATCGCCATCGGCAGTGTAGCTGTCATTACTGCTTAAGTGGGTTGTTGTATAATCTATATATTCAACATCACCGCTGATGAAGCCGTATTTGCCTATGAATACTGCTGCGCCTCCTGCCAGTTTTAATGGGGTACGCAGATTATAGCTTAGCTGATACGGATCGGATAGATTTCTGTAACTATTGCCTCCGGTGTATTGGGTTTGAAGGCCTTCGGTGTATGAGTCATCAATATTATAAAATGTTGGCGAAGTAAATACGAAACCTAAACGTACAGCCTGCACCGGTTTATAAATGATACCCAATTTGGCATTGAAGCCCGAGCCTTTAGTAGCCTGGCTTTGCAAAAAGGTTGATGAAAAGTCGGTAGGGGCACCGCCATTAGTTATAACAGCGTTACCATTTTCGGTGAAGGCGCTGTTTGAGTTATACCTGATATCAGTAATCGCCAAACCTAAACCAACATATAGTTTATTGCTGTAATTGGCACCAAATGAAAGGTTAAACTCCGACTGCCCACCGGTGCGGGTAATACCAGCCAGCTGCCTCACCGGAACATTCACTGTGCTTGAATATGAATCTGGGTTAGATGCAGGTCCAAAGTTATCGATCAGGATATGGTCATAGGCCCAGCCATCAAGTCCGTTGGGATTAACACTGCCATATTGAGATACCTCGCGTTTTGCGATACCCGCGTAGTAGTCAGAAATAGAACTTGTTTGGTTTGTGCCACCGTAAGCAACATTTTCATAGAAATTGTTGGTACGGCTGTAACCTGCGCCGTAATTAATACTTAGCCAGCCTTTGCTTTTATCCTTGTGTGTGGTATTAAGCTGCTGATATAACACTACAGCGGCATTGCTCATGTTTACATCGTTGCGGTTTGCGCTGCCTGGCTGCCCAAAAAAGCTTGAGTTTATTTTTGAACCATTGTACTCGGGTGTAAGGCTAACTTCCGAATGGGTAAAAAATCCCAAACCCGCAGGGTTTCCGCTTATTGAGGTCAGATCGCCACCTATGGCCGTACCCGCGTTGCCGATAGCCTTGATGCGTGATGTTGAGCCGGTTTGAAAGGTAGAAAACCTGATGGCATCCTGTGAGTATTGAGCAAAGCTATCTTTAGTAATTGCTACTATAGCAATTACGCTTAGTAAATACTTGATTTTCATAAAATTCAGGTAAATAAAATATAAGATTTAGGTTTATGGTCTTGATGGTCTGCCGCCGCCACCTCCGCTGCTGCTGCCGGTGCTGCGTGAACTGCCGCCACTGCTTGAGCTTGACGATGGTGTATAAGATGGTTGCTGCGATGTACGTTCAACCTGTGGCTGCCTGTAAACAGGCTGTGCATCACCCCTTGATGGCGCTGCATCCGTACGTGCCGGACGTGCATAACGGGTACCATTGTTGTTATAGCTATTACTGCCGTTATTACTGCCGTTATTACTGCCGGTGCTGTATGTACTGTAAGTATTTGTGCGGCTGCCGATGGGCCTGTTGCGGCCTCCCGGAATATAACCTATACCCGAAACTGCGCTGTTAACCGGACGGCCTCCACTGCCTGCAAACGGGTTACCGTTGCCACGGTAAGGTCGCGCTGTACCCGATGAAGCATATCCGCCACCGTAATAACCGCCATATCCGCCTCCATAACCATATCCGCCGCCGTAATAACCGCCATAGCCGCCGTATCCGTAGCCTAATCCCCAGCCGCTGTAGTAACCGCCGTAGCCATATCCTAATCCCAGCCCCAAGCCGCCGTAGTAGCCGCCATAACCTAATCCCCAGCCGTTGTAATAGCCGTCATAGTAGCCTAAACCACCATAGCCTAATCCATAATTGTAATAAGGATAGTTGTTATATGCTGAGTAAAAATCGTCGTAATAACCAAAAGGAGAGAAGTAACTGAAACGGTTTATGCGTGAAGCGTAATCATCATAATAAAAGTAATCATCGTCGTCATCGCTGTAAGTATCTTCCTGGGCAACCGGAGTTTGGTTGTAGGCAGGCTGCTGCGCATAAACAGGTTCACTGCCCGCTCGCGCGTCAGAAAAATAAACATCGTCGTTACTTTGGTTTGATGCAAGCTTGGTTGTAGAGCAGGAACTCAGCGCCATGGCACCGATAATAAACATTCCTATCGCGATGTTCCGTTTCATATGCAGGTAAGTAAAAAGTGCAAGGTCAAATAAGTTTTAAATTTATAAATTTGGCAGCAATATACAACAATTACAGAAGTCCAAATTCTATCCAATCAATATGAGCAAAGGTGTTATTAGTAAAGACGAAGATTATTCGCAATGGTTTAACGACTTGGTAATTAAATCTGACATGGCCGAGTATTCGCCGGTTAGAGGCTGTATGATCATTAAACCCTACGGTTATTCGATATGGGAAAAGATCCAGGCGGTACTTGACGAGATGTTTAAAGATACCGGGCACAGCAACGCGTATTTCCCGCTTTTAATCCCTAAGTCTTTTTTTAGTAAAGAAGCCAGCCATGTTGACGGTTTTGCAAAAGAATGCGCCGTTGTTACCCATTACCGCCTCAAGAATGATGGTGAAGGCAATATTATTGTGGATGAAGAAGCAAAACTTGAAGAAGAGCTGATCATCCGCCCAACATCAGAAACCATTATCTGGAACACCTATAAAGGCTGGATCCAATCATACCGCGACCTGCCTATCCTGGTAAACCAGTGGGCCAACGTAATGCGCTGGGAAATGCGCACCCGTTTGTTTTTGCGTACCAGCGAGTTTTTATGGCAGGAAGGCCATACCGCACACGCAACAGCTGATGAAGCCATTGCCGAAACCGAGCAAATGCTGAACGTATATGCCGACTTTGCCGAAAACTGGATGGCGCTACCGGTGGTAAAAGGCCGTAAAACAGCTAACGAGCGTTTTGCAGGAGCCTTGGATACTTATTGTATTGAGGCATTGATGCAGGATGGTAAAGCTTTACAAGCCGGTACATCACACTTTTTGGGACAGAACTTTGCCAAAGCTTTCGATGTAAAGTTCACCAATAAAGAAAATAAAATTGAGCATGTTTGGGCTACCTCGTGGGGCGTTTCAACCCGTTTGATTGGTGCGCTGATCATGGCCCACAGCGATGATGCGGGTTTAGTATTGCCACCAAAACTGGCACCAATTCAGGTAGTAGTTGTGCCGATTTACAAGCACCAGGAAGAACTGGATAACATCAGCGCGTACGTTGATTCGTTGAAAAAAGAGCTAAAGGCCAAAGGTATCTCTGTGAAATTTGATAACCGTGATACGCATCGCCCGGGAGCTAAATTTGCTGAATACGAACTGAAAGGCGTACCGTTGCGCGTAGCCATAGGCAGCCGCGATATGCAGAACGGTACCGTTGAGCTGGCCCGTCGTGATACTAAAACCAAAGAAACTACCACACAGGAAGGTCTTGCCGGTAAAATAGAAAGCCTGCTTGAAGAGATCCAAAATAACATCTACAAAAAAGCGTTCGATTTCCGTGCTGAAAATACTACCGAGGTTGATACCTGGGATGAGTTTAAACGCCTGTTAGATGAGCAGCCGGGTTTCCTGAGTGCTCACTGGGATGGCACATCCGAAACCGAACAAAAGATAAAAGAGGAAACTAAGGCGACAATCCGTTGCATACCTTTGAATAACAAACAGGAAGAAGGCAAGTGTATTTTTACCGGGAAACCTTCAACGCAGAGGGTGCTTTTCGCGAGGGCGTATTAGGTTTGGGTGAGTGGTTGATTGAGTTGATTAGGTGAGTGGTTTATTTTTGGTGAATGGGTGATTAGGTGAGTGGTTGGTTTTAAGCCCCATTTGCAGTAATCTATGTTTCTTAATAATTTTATCATCTGTTTAACCTAAATAACCAATCACTAAATTAATATTCGATGGCCTCATTCACTGATCTTGAAACATGGAAGCAAGCAAGAAAGATTAGAAATACGATATCCGGGCTTGTAAAAGAGTTTCCTGTTGAAGAAAAGTACCGACTGACAGATCAAATCGTTCGTTCTTCTCGTTCTATAGGCAATAATTTAGCCGAAGGGCATGGCAGGTTTCATTACCAGGACAATATTCGTTTCTGCATAATGGCCAGAGGTTCCTTAACAGAGACACTCGACCATTTAATCGTAGCCTTAGATGAAAAGATTATAACTGATGAAACCTTACGAACTTTTCAGGCGGAATACGAAAGTTGCCTGAGATTAATAAATGCTTACATTCAATATTTAAAAACAAAAAAGGGGGCAGTTGATTAGGTGAAAGGGGCAATTAGGTGAGTAGTTAATTAGGGAGAAGCAAACCACTCACCTGATCAAATCAATCAACTATTCACCAACCACAACCACTCACTTAATCAACCCAATCAACCATTCACCATATATGAAATTCGCAACTAAAGCAATACACGCAGGGCAGGAGCCCGATCCAACAACCGGCGCTATCATGACGCCGATATACCAGACTTCAACCTACTGGCAAAAATCGCCGGGGGATAATAAAGGTTATGAGTACTCGCGTGGCACTAACCCAACCCGTAAGGCTTTGGAAGACTGTTTGGCAGCCTTGGAAAATGCTAAGTTCGGTTTGGCTTTTTCAAGCGGAATGGGCGCTACCGACGCGGTGATGAAACTACTTGCTCCGGGCGATGAAGTGATTACCGGGAATGACCTGTATGGTGGTTCGTACCGGATTTTTACCAAGATCTTTGCCAACTATGGGGTTAAATTCCATTTTCTGGATCTGTCTGATCCGGAACTTGTACGTGCCCATGTGAATGACAAAACCAAACTGGTTTGGATAGAAACACCTACCAACCCTACCATGCGCATTGTTGATGTGGAAGCCATAGGTAAGATCACCAAAGAAAAGAATTTACTTTTTGTGGTGGATAACACTTTTGCATCGCCTTACCTGCAAAACCCGATTGACCTGGGAGCAGACATCGTGATGCACTCCGTAACCAAATACATCGGTGGCCACAGCGATGTGGTAATGGGAGCCTTAATGCTGAACGATGAGGAGCTTTACAAAAAGCTCTGGTTCATTTACAATGCCTGCGGTGCTACACCGGGGCCAATGGATAGCTTCCTGGTGCTGCGTGGTATCAAAACCCTGCACCTGCGTATGAAAGCGCATTGCGGGAACGGCCGCCATATAGCTGAGTTTTTGAAAGACCATCCTAAGGTTGAAAAGATCTACTGGCCTGGTTTTACCGACCATCCTAACCATGATATAGCCAAAAAGCAAATGCGCGATTTTGGGGGCATGATTTCCATCGTATTAAAAGGTGCCGATCTGCAGGAAACATTCCGCATTGCATCGTCATTCAAAGTATTTTCACTGGCCGAATCATTAGGCGGTGTTGAATCACTGATCAATCACCCGGTAAGCATGACCCACGGTTCAATCCCTAAAGCTGAGCGTGAAAAAGCCGGGGTAGTTGATAACCTGTTGCGTTTGAGTGTAGGTGTCGAGGATATTGAGGATTTACTGGAGGATATTAAACAAGCGCTGAGCTAAAGCCTTTAATCAAAACTTTCTTATGGAGGATTGGATAAAGGAAGCTATTGCGTTTTGGGATGAATGTGAGGTGAAAATGAACCCACCAGCAACTGCCGCTGATTTCGAGAAAGCTGAAACTATTCTAAGTTTTAGCTTTCCTGATGATTTTAAAGCGCTTTATGCTGTTGTAAACGGATTTTACGGGTATGAATGGCAGGAGTATATGTTTTCTTTTTGGTCACTCGATAGGATTATAGAAGAATTTGTCGAAAGCAAGAACAAGAATATTATAGGCTTTTGTGATTTTTTAATAATGAGCCACGTTATCGGCTTTAAGAGAAATACGGTGGGAATTTTTAATGATTATTCAATCGACTGCGAACCTATTGCCCTTACTTTTATGGAAGCAATAGGTATGATAAACAGCGGTTCACGTGAAATATATTAAATGTGAACTTTTCGGCACATGGATATAGAATCTGATAAGAACAATTCCCCCTTTAGGGGGATAGGGAGCGAAGCTCTCAAAGCCTTCCTCGACGCTAAAGTTGCCCAATATAATCGCTCTGAATTTATTGAGAACGACCCGATTATCATCCCGCACATGTTCAGCCAGAAGCAGGATATTGAGATCATGGGCTTCTGGGCGGCCACATTAGCCTGGGGACAACGGGTTACCATCATCAGGAAATGTAAGGAACTCATCACCTTAATGGATGGCGCTCCTTATGATTTCATCATTAACCATGAAGAACCCGATCTTAAAAAGCTGCTGAAGTTTAAACACCGCACCTTTAATGATGTGGATACTTTATATTTCATTGCTTTCTTCAGACAGCATTATGAAAAGTTCGAATCGTTGGAGGATGCTTTTGTACCCCCCAGCCCCCTAAAGGGGGAGCAAAAGATGCAGGCAGTTGAAATTGCTTTAAACTATTTTCGGGCTTATTTTTTTTCTTTACCTGATTTTCCTCATCGAACTAAAAAGCATGTTTCGTCGCCTTCGCAAAAATCAACTTGTAAGCGCTTGAATATGTTTTTACGCTGGATGGTACGTAAAGACGATAATGGTGTTGACTTCGGCATCTGGAACCGTATTAAACCAGCCGACCTGATCTGTCCGCTTGATTTGCATGTGGACAGGGTATCGCGCAAGCTTAACCTTATCAACCGCAAACAAACCGACTGGCAAACTGCCGTTGAATTAACCGAAAGACTCCGCGAGTTTGACCCGAACGATCCTGTTAAATATGATTTTGCCTTGTTTGGATTGGGGATTGAAGAACGTTGGGGAGTGCAGTTTTAAGTTTAAGAGTCTATTTACTCAGCACTACCACATCCGGTTTAGGCGTTTCAACAAGTTCTGTGCGTACTAATGTTCCGTTATTAAAATAATAGTAATGGTATGATAGTGGTTTCATTTGTGGATCTGCCGCAGCTACTCGTCTGTATACGGCATGTTGCGATGTTTCTTCAACTAATTCCAGGTTGTACTTTTCTGAATTTTTAAACTCACTTTCACTCATCCCGATGGTGTAGTGTTTTACACTGCATCCAGAGAGGAGCAGTAGAATTGACAAGCATATAATTGAGTTTTTTAAGGCAGACATGTGATCAAGTTTATTTTTCGTTATGCAGGTATGACTGTCACGAAAAACAAAGGTTTATCCACTATCTGTTATTTTTTGCGATTATGCTTCCTCCTTAAAATAAACCTTATAGTAATTCATTGCCCGGCCATCATCAAAGCCTTTCTCAATCAGCTCCTTATCGCCGTGGATATAGATGTGGAAGTTTTTATCGAGCTTTAACACGCTTTTATAAACACGGGCCTGTTTTTTTACCGCGTTTTCTGAAATGATGAAATTATCGGCAATAGGACTGTCAAACTCTTCCTCATATTGGTTCTTGAAGTTTTTGAACGACTCAATGGCCTGCTCATTGCCAATTACCTCGTTCGAGAACTCTTCCATATCAAAAGTTTCTTTCTCCTTAAAATATTTCATGGAGCGGTTGAGCAGGTCGATTTTATCGGCCTTGCTCATTTCAAATTCTTCGTCGATTTTTTCGGTGATAAAGTTTTTGTAAATGCCGAGCGTATTATTGGTTTGGTTAAAACTATCGTTACGGATCTTTAGCTGCAGAAAGTCATCTTTCCAGAATCGGGCAGCTTCCTGTCCGTTGTTTGTTTTATCAACCACAACTACTTTATAACCGTTCTCTTTCTCAATGTTGAAGATCAGTACTCCTTTATCCAGTTTGTTGATGTTGATGGCGTCCTGCTCATAGTCAACCTGGAAACCACCTTTATCCGGGTAAACTTTTAAATAAGTTTCCTTATTTTCTGATTTGAATATACCGATTGCATCCAGCGGGTTGCCTTCAATTTGTACTTTATTGAAGTAAACCACGTAAAGCTCGCCGCCTTTGATGTTAGGGTGGTTGGTCACCTTATACAAATGCTTCGCTATTTTCTCAGATGCCTCATGAAATTTAGTGTTGTCATCAAATACCTGCGTAGCAAAGTGATGCAGCTCGTTCAATTCCAGATCGCCGCTACTGTGCATCAGGTGGTAAACCTCATTCGCCTTTTCAAAAGGTTTCAGAAAATACTGCATAAGCAGGTTAGGGATGATCTCATCTTTCAATTCAAGCGGTTGATCAGATAGCGCATACATCTCTTCCTGCGACTGATTACCAACATGATGTACCGAAATAGTTTCGAGCGAAGCTTCAAAAAAAGTTACCATAATTGGTTGCGAAGGTACGTTTTTTAGTCATTAGGTCATTTGCCTGCGCGTCATTAAGTCATTGAAAAGTAGTTCATGGTCGAGCCGCTCATTGTTCCTGTTATTTTATTTTACTTTTGCCCTGAGATCATTTTGCGAACAGTTGGCTATACCAATGACCTAATGACTCAATGACCCAATGAATGATTCAAATGACAGATAATACCGATACCATAGTGGCCCTTGCCACACCAAACGGGGTGGGCGCCATAGCTGTGATCCGCCTTTCGGGCCCGGATGCCATAACCATTGCCAATAGCGTTTTTAAAGGGAAAGACCTGAGCAAACAAGCATCACATACTATCCACTTTGGAAGCATTGCCGATGGCGAATTGATTTTGGACGAGGTGCTGGTATCGCTGTTTGTTGGTCCGCGGTCATACACCCGCGAAAACGTGGTGGAAATCTCTTGTCATGCTTCGGGTTATATTATTGAAAGTATCATCAAACTGTTCATCAAAAAAGGTGCTCGTTCAGCCAAACCCGGGGAATTTACGCTAAGGGCATTCCTGAACGGTCAGCTCGATCTAAGCCAGGCCGAAGCCGTAGCCGATCTAATAGCATCCAACTCCAAAGCATCACAACAAGTGGCATTGCAGCAGCTCCGTGGAGGTTTTAGCACACAGTTACAAGCCTTGCGCGAGCAATTGGTAAATTTTGCATCACTCATTGAGCTTGAGCTTGATTTTGCTGAAGAAGATGTTGAGTTTGCCAATCGTGACCAGCTGAAAAAACTCATTCTCGAAATTACGAAGATCGTAGGTCGGTTAATCCAATCTTTCGAGTTAGGGAATGCAATTAAAAATGGTGTAAACACCGTAATAGCCGGTCGGCCAAATGCTGGTAAATCTACCTTGCTAAACGCGTTGCTTAATGAAGAACGTGCCATAGTGAGCCATATTCCCGGTACTACAAGGGATACCATTGAGGAAGTGCTAAATATTCAGGGTATTAATTTCAGGCTGATAGATACCGCCGGGATCCGTGAAGCTACCGATGCCATTGAACAGATAGGCGTACAACGCACCATGGAGAAAATCAGCCAGTCGGCCCTGTTGGTTTATGTTTTTGATGCGACAGAAATTACCATTGAAGAGCTGAATAAAGACATAGAAAGCCTGCAGAAACCTGGAGTTACTATGCTTGTGGTAGCGAATAAAGCGGACCTTCTTAATCCAGAACAATTGTCGGCTCTGCCGCATACCGATAGGGCAATCATTATCTCGGCCAAAGAAAAACGCCATATTGATGAGCTTAAGCATAAAATTTACTCATCGGCAGTAAAAGACCAGCTCAGCGGTGATGAAACGCTGGTAACCAATATACGTCACCTCGAAGCCCTGCAAAAAACCGAAGAAGCACTTGTAAGAGTGTTGGGTGGTATAGATGGCAATATCACATCTGATTTTTTGTCGATGGATATTAAGCAGGGATTACATTATCTTGGTGAGATTACAGGGGTGGTTACTACTGATGATTTGCTGGAGAATATTTTTAGTAAGTTTTGTATCGGTAAATAGGACGGCTATCATACCTTTGTATTTCTTTTCATTTTGTGTTGATTTACAATAAGTTATTGTTTATCCATCTTCCTCGCTTTTCATTTATTTCGCCCAGGTTTGTTTCAAATTTGTAAAACGATTGATCAAGTTACAAATTTGAAACAAAAACAGTCGCAATTACCCGTTTCATAGCTTTTCATTCCTTTTCATTTCATTATTTTTATTTGCATTTTATTTCATAAGTATCTGTAAATCAAATATTTATTTGAAAATAAATTTTTTCATTTCATTCATTGATGATAATTTTGTGATTATAAAATATCAGAAAAACGATGAGTGTAACACTACGACAAAAATTAACAAACACCGGTAGATATAGTTGGAACTTGGATATCTATCATGAAGGTAAAAGAATTTCTAAATCCCTTAAGCTCTATACTACCATAAAGCCTAAAACCGAAGCTGAAAAAATCCATAATGCGGATGTAAAGCGGCTTGCCGAAAAAATTCGCCTAAATACCGAAGCTGAACTTATAAACTCAAACTACAGTAAGTTTGGTAGTAAGCAGACCGAAATTTCATTTCTGGACTATTTTGCGAAACTGACCAAAGAGCGTCGTCGATCTGACGGGACCTTCGCCAATTGGGATAGTACCTATAAAGTTCTAAAACAGTATTTCGGAAATCGGCCCAAAAAGTTGATTGAAATGTCGGAAACAGATTTGGTAGCAATCAGGAAATTCATTAGTGAAAAGTATCGGACCAAATCCAACCAAACGTTATCCCGAAACGCGGCATCTTCCTACTTTAATAAGGTTAAGGCTGCTTTTAATGCTGCTTTCGATGAAAAATTGGTAGATGTTAAGATTGCATCTCGTGTTAAAGGGCTAAAGCCCGAAGATACAAAACGCGAGTTCCTCACGGAAGAAGAGGTAATGCAATTATTGAAAACTCCATGTTCTTTTCCTTTACTTAAACAAGCCTTTTTCTTCAGCGTATTTTGCGGGCTGAGGTGGTCGGATGTTGTTAACCTTAAGTGGGGTGATATTCAGTCTACCGGAGATCGAACCTTCATTCGTTATAGGCAGGAAAAGACTAGGCATGCGGAAACTGCTGATTTAAACAATAATGCAATTGCTCAACTCGGCGAGAGGATGGCAGATGATCAAAAGGTTTTCAAGGGACTAAGGTATAGCGCGTGGAACAACGTTAAACTGGCTCAGTGGGTAATGTCGGCTGGTATCAAAAAGCATATTACCTTCCATTGCGCACGCCACACCTTCGCTACGCTTCTGTTAACTAAAGATATTGATATTTATACCGTATCGAAGTTATTAGGGCATAGAGAGCTTAAAACCACGCAGATTTACGGTAAGGTAATTGACCGACGCAAAAACCAAGCTGTGAAAGTGCTTGACTTTGACCTGTAATTTTATCCGTACTAAAAAATAAAGCCTCAACTTTATTTTCAAATAAATTTTTTTGAATATAGTTTCCACGATAATTTTGTCTCTTGCCATCACGGCAAAAACGTTCTTTAAAATAACCTGTAATCCCGTGGCGAAGTAAGCTAATGAGGAGGTACCTAGAGGAGCCTCAAAGTTAGTTACGGAACCAACGACCATAACCTCTAGTATGGGTGGAAAGCAGGACGGCCTATTTGCCGAAACACTCAACTCTACACAACCCAACTCAGCAAACAAATTTTTTATTAAAAAAATCCAAAAAAATGGCGGAAACAGATCGTTTTCTGACCCTGGCTGAGCTATGCACTTATCTCGGGGTTTCTAAGAGTTTTGCATATAAATTATCGCATCGAAATGCGATACCAAAGTATTGCCCAACGGGCGGAAAAATTTGGTTTAAGAAAAGCGACATTGATCAATGGTTAAATGGCCACCGGATAATGTCTGAAAAGGAACTTAACCATTTAAGCAACTAAAATCATGATTATTAGAATTACATTAAATAAGCACTCAAAAAGTGCTGAAAGGCAAGTTTGCGCGCATAAGTGCCAAACAACTGATGGATATGTTTTACATGCCGGGAGCATAAAACAGAGTATGTTTCAACTAAAGGGTATTGCTCATCATCGACAATCAAATCTACTCCCAAAAACAGTTATTGAAAAGCGACGGCTTTTAACCGTTAAAGAGCTTTGTGGCTTACTTAATATAAGCGATCGTAAAAGTCGCCGTTTGCGCACTATGGGCAAATTGCCATTTATCAAACAAGGCCATAAAGTATTCTTTGAACCCCGGTCAGTAATAGAAGCATTTAAGTCAACTAACAAATGAATTTAATCAACGAAAATGAGGGTGCAGCAATTGCTGCACCATTTAATGAAATAAAAGAATTGGGCATTAATAACAAACCCGAGAACATGCAAGCGCCTAAAGAAGTTATTGGAAGAACCGATGAACATGTTAAGGAAATCAGGGCGCTCAAAAAAGATAGTGTATTGGCAAAGCTGTTGAAAGAATTACAACCTATAGACTTTCGTTCTGCGGTAAATCTACGTGATGATAAGGCTAACCTTGCACGCAAGCATTATGTAGTTTGTACAATAGAACAAATAATGGAAACTGCAAAGGCCAATAATTGGGGGCTGTGTAATAATCAAGGTGCTTTTTTTGCTTATAATACCCAATACTGGGAAAGTATCAATGATGGAGATTTAAAGGTGTTTTTGGGAAAAGCTGCCGAAAAATTAGGTGCCGACCCTTATGATTCGCGGTACTTTAAATTCCAGGATGAGCTATTTAAACAATTTCTAGCTTCAGCTAATCTCCCTAATCCTGAACCCAAAAAAGGTATTAGTGCAATCAATGTATTGAATGGCACATTTGAAATTGGTTTAGGTAGTCCAATTTTACGGCCGTTCGACCGCGATGATTTTATCACCTATCAACTCCCATTTAGGTATGACCCTAATGCTGAAGCCTCGCTCTTTAATAGTTTTATAAATAGGGTTTTACCGGATGAAGATTGTCAGAAACTGCTTGCTGAATACTTAGGCTACCTGTTTATCAAAAGGTCAAATTTAAATATCCAAAAAGTGCTGTTATTGTACGGTAGCGGATCAAATGGAAAATCGGTAGTGTTTGAAGTGATTTCAGCACTTTTGGGAAGCCACAATGTTACAAATTATTCATTAGAAAAATTGACGGACTCGCAAGGTTCGTACCGTGCCGGATTAGCGAATAAATTGCTGAACTATGCTTCTGAAATTAGCAATAAAGTTGATGGGACGGTATTCAAACAACTAGCTTCAGGAGAACCTACAGAAGCTCGAAAGTTATATGGTAATCCTTTTAGCCTGACTGATTACGCAAAGTTTATCTTTAACTGTAACCAATTACCTGTTGCACCAGAACAAACGCATGCTTATTTCAGAAGGTTCGCTATTTTACCATTTACAGTTACAATTTCAGAAGAGGAAGCCGATCCTGACTTATCAAAAAAAATAATTGATAAAGAACTGTCGGGAGTGTTTAACTGGGTGTTGAGCGGGCTGGAACGCGTTCTCCAACAGAAAAAATTTACCGAGAGTGTAATGGCCATGCAATTACTTGATGAGTATAAAAAGAAAAGCGATAATGTGGCCTTGTTTATCGAAGAGGAAGAGTATAAACCCGAAATCAATGATTTTATGGCTCTTCAAACATTGTATAGTGATTACGTTAATTACTGCCAAGAATGTGGCTACCGTAAATTTGCCAAAAGAAACTTCAGCGACAACTTAAGAAAATTAGGTTTTACGATTGAGCGTAAATCAAGTGGTATGGTTGTTTTTACCAAAGATAGACACGCACCTTCGCCGAATAAAATAAATTAATAAAGACACTTCATTTACTTCATTAAGTTCATTTAGTATACCCGCTTTAATGAAGGAGGTGTACTAAATGAACCAAAAAATAAAAATTTTTATATGAGATACAGATTTAGCCTTAAAGCAACACTTGGTCGATCAAAAAAATATGAGTGCCCTCAATGTGGGCATAAAAACAGATTTACACGTTATACTGATAACTGGATAGGTGAATATATCGCAGATGATGTAGGTATGTGTGATCGAATCAATAGCTGTGGTTATCATTACAGGCCATTACAATATTTTCAAGCTTTAGGAAAACATCTTGGTTATAATCCGATAGTCAATCAGCGAATCTCTAAACCGGTTAATAACACACCTTCTTATATCCAACAACAGCATTTGGGTTCGAGTCTGCGACGTTATGAAAAAAATAGTTTCGTGAAGTTCTTAAATGCGCTTTTTCCTGCCTCGCTTGTAGATTCTGCATTAGAACGTTATAAGATCGGTACGTCTTATCGTTGGGGTGGCTCAACTATTTTTTGGCAAATTGATCAAGTAGGCAAAATACGGACGGGCAAAATTATGCAATATGATGAGGCAACAGGAAAACGGATTAAAGAATCATCCGATCACATCTACTGGATGCATAGACACTTAAATCTTAATGATTTTAACCTTGAACAATGCTTGTTCGGAGAACATCTGCTTTCTGAAAATCCTTTAAAAACTGTTTGTGTAGTTGAAAGCGAAAAGAACGCAATCATCAGTAGCATTTACGACCCTGATTGCGTTTGGGTATCGGTAGGTAGTATAAACAACCTTAACGTTAAGTTTTGTAAAGCTTTGAAAGGCCGGAAGGTGTTGTTATTTCCAGATGGTGATGCCTATGAAAATTGGGTAGTAAGAGCAGAAGAGTTGAAATCGATTGCCGATGTAAGTGTATGTGATCTTTTGGAAAAAGCTCTTACGATACAAGAAAAAAAACAAGGTTTCGATTTGGCTGATTACCTATTACCGGCTGCGCCTTACTTGCTCTGTTAAGATGTAGAAGTTTAACAGTAAATAAGCCTTAAATCCTGCCTTATAACCATTTTTTTAATTGCACGATTTTAACTATTGTGTATTAAAGACATTCGGTTATAAGGCAGGATTTTGCTTTTAAGACAGCTTCTTGCTATAGTTGCCAATTATAATCGCTAAATAGATCAAAGCGATGCAAAAATGCAATAAAATAAAATCAACGGAATAATATGAAGGAATTATAAACATCAACAAAGGCGGTGTTACAAAGTAAATGATATTAACTATCAGCAGCTTTTTTGTTTTTCTTTTGAAACCAATCCAAAACAGTATTGATATTACAAGAAGAGGAATAAGGCTCATGATAGCTGTCAGGCTATCTCCGGTATTGGAAGCAACGTTAGCAAATAAAGATGCTATCGCCAATGATATTAACAGGCTTAAGCATAATGTTGTGAAAATCGAAAAGTAAAGTGCAGCTTTCATTAATAAACTATAGTTATTTAAGTTTAAAATATTTAATGCCCTTTCCTGTTGCTGGATCCCAATATTGATTTAACAGCCCAGTATTTTCATCTATGTTTACTCTGTTTGGCTCATCAATACCGTCAATGGTATGAATCAGCGTATTATCATTCTCAACGGTGTATACCTCACCTCCTACGTTATATGTATTAGGTTCTACACCTTTAGTTATTGTAAGTAAATCTGATTTTAAATCGGCAGTGTCGGAAAGAGTGGGTTTATGTCCTTCAATGCTTTTTACAATTACGTGTACGTAGAAACCTGTAAAGGTTTTATCTAGGTCTTTAGGATTGTGTTTAACAGAATGCTTAATGCTATCTGCAAAATCGCACGAGGTTACTATCATAGCGATAAGAGGTAAAGTTAGTATATGTTTCATGTTTTAAAATTAATAAACAAAACATATACCTGTATATGTGTTAGCTGTAAAATTTTATTTTTTCATACCACAGTAAAAATGCGTGAATACGATAGCTGCTAAGCTTTATAAATAATTTACAGGTGTAACAGGCATGAAATCGACAATATAGCTTTAAAGTTTATTAAGCTGTTGAGGATCATCAAAGGTTTCGATGTAAGGATCGGGCAAAAAATCTTTGATAGCGCAGTTGAAAATTTTTGCCAGTTTATTTAGGTGATTAATATTATACTTTGCCCGGTTTTTGGGGCTTTCAACGTGCCCTATAAAGCCTAAAGTGATGTTTAACTCTTCGGAAAGCTGCTTTTGAGATAGCTTCGCCCCTATACGTTTTTCGCGCACCTTATTAATTATAAACTGCTCAAGTTCGTTTTTTAGAGGCTTATTAATCATCAATGCAAAAAAATCATTGATGTTAATTTTTATCGCATATGCATGTATATGTGTTTTCAATTCTATAAATGCAAGATCAATTGTCGACCATGGATAACTTATATAACATATGTTATCATTAGATTTTTCATGCGGTTTTCATACCTTCGGTGACTTTTTAAACTTTATCATGACTTTCGAGACTATAACTGATCTTGCGATTGAGATAGATAATCGCATAGGCAATGAATTCATAAATCGCTTTCAATATTTACGAAAGGACTTAAAAGCAGCTTCCCGCATCTCCGACCGACACTTACTTGGAAATCGTCATGATGACGAAAATTGGGCTATTAACAGCGGAGGTGGGACAGAATTGCAATATCATATATCGTTCGACCCCACGAAGATTTATTACGGACTTGGGTTTAGTGCTCAATATGTTCAATTTCAGAATGAGATGAGTCCGGTTGATTACATCAAACCCTTTACAAGAGCTTTTTTAACTCATAGAGAAGAAATAACAAGGCTGTTACCGGATTATAAATTTGTAAGAGGAAGCGAAGCTGAAATAAAAAGTCCTTCTTACGGAAATTTTATCTTATTTGGAAAGACGTTGCCGATCCAAGGCAGTGGCGAAATTTATGAACTAAAAGAAGAGGATTTTACAACAGTTCTTAATGATTTAAAAAGACAGCTTCCTATATACGAATTAATCTTTAAAGCTAAAAAACACTTATCCCAGGCAATGGAAAAAATAGGCACCTACATAGATTTATTATCAATTAAACCTCAACTTATATTGCAGGGTGCCCCGGGTACGGGAAAGACTTTTGCTGCACAGGAAATTGCTTATCAAATGATTTTTGGGCAACACATGAGTACCGATAAAGAATTACGAAAAGCAGAATTGCTTAAGTTGACTGATTCAGATCAGTATGCTTTTGTGCAATTTCATCCTGCATATTCCTATGAAGATTTTATAAGAGGTATATCTGCAAAACCTAATGGCGAAACTGTCACATATCAAGCAGAGGACCGTTCTTTTGCAAAATTTGCGGATAGAGCAAATCAGAACCTTACAGATAGTAAAAAATCAGCAATAGCTTACACAAAAGAAGAGTGGACGAAGACTATGCTAGATAAATTCAGACTCGATCTCAGTGAAAAATTAGCCAACACAGGTAATATCCAATTGACTGATGCTGCTTTTATAGATCGAATCAATAATGATACAATTCGATACCGTGGAGAATCTTGGCAAATTGATGGCGGTGTACCGAACAAAGATATCATCGAAATGTCGCTGAAAAATGTACAATCACTTGATGAAATCAGGAAACTTGATACTTTAACACTGTCTGCAAAAAGTAATAGCACTTATTGGTTAAAGGTATTAGAGTTATTTAAGAGATTTATAATAGATTCAGGAGAAATTGAGCCATCAAAGCCTTTAGAGCAAGCGAAGCAGAAGCCATTTCTTTACATCATTGACGAAATTAATAGGGCTAATTTGCCTGCTGTATTAGGTGAACTGATTTATGCATTAGAGTATCGTGATATCCCAGTGAAAAGCATTTATGAGCTGCCAACAGGACAAGACGCGATTACGATTCCTTCAAACCTATACATTATTGGAACAATGAATACTGCTGATAGGTCGGTAGGGCATTTAGATTATGCAATCCGTCGTAGATTTGCGTTCGCTGACGTTCGTCCAGACGAATCAGTAATCACCTATCCGAAAGCAAAAAAGCTATTTGAGAAAATTAGAAGCCTATTTATCGATGATGCAGGTAAGGATTCTGTTTATTTAAGCAGCGAATTTGACGCCAATGACGTATTACCGGGCCACAGTTACTATTTGACGAATAACGACACAACTCTTGGGTTGAAGTTAACCTACGATTTGTTGCCGATACTTAAAGAATATGTTAGAGACGGAATACTAACTGCATTACCTGAGAGCAAAATCAAAGAGATGTATGACTCCCTTACTTAGTGGCTCACCTTTAAGTGAGCATGCCGGATATCCACATGGACTTTCGTTGGATAAGTATGACCAGGGTTTCAATTTAAAAGAATGGAATAACATTTATTTCAAGGGTAACCGGGAAAAATTTTGTGTTTTGTTAAATCAAAACTGGGCTGGCCATCGAACATTGCAAAGCTCGTTTTTTATCGGGACTGATTGGCTTGAAAAAGGCAGACTTGCAGTATATATCGAACCTAAGTTAAATGATAAAGCAAAGAATACAGATTACTTTAAAATGCTTTTTGAAGGCTTTAGGAATCCAGATGTCGCAGCATACGTGCCCGATATTTTCGAAATGAAACTTGATGAACCTCAAATTACAATTTCATCAAAACTTGATTTACTTACACCATTGTTAGTATTTCAATTTTTAAGTGTATTGAAAGGTTTAGTAAAAAAAGGTCTTAAAAAAACGCATGATCCACTAGAAGCAAATCTTTCTAATAGAGTTAAAGGAAAAATTTTAGTTGCCAAGCAACTAAAACAGAATACTTTTAAAAACCAGTTGTTAAAAAACTATTGTCGATTCAATAATTTTAGTATCGACGGAGCTGAAAACCGTGTATTAAAAAAGGCTTTACAATTTTCGATTAAATATCTAAATAACAATTCTTTAAAAGAACATAAACCAGCGTTTCAAAAGTTGCTTGATTACGTTTCTCCTGCTTTCGAAGATGTTGGTGATGTCACCAAGGAAACCAATTTGCGTAACTTTAAAGTGAGCGCATTTTTTAAAGATTACAAACAGGCGTTACATTTAGCCAGAATGATTTTTGAACGCTATGGGTTCAATATAAATTCCGTTCATTCTGATAAAAAGGATGTTTCAGTACCGCCATTTTGGATTGATATGAGTAAACTATATGAGTTATACGTATTGTCAAATCTTAGAAAACAAGAATATGGCAAGCAAATTAAGTTCCAAGCCAAGGGATTTTATGGCGCTACGGATTTCCTATTAGTTAGTGAGCGCAATCTAATGGTAATTGATGCAAAATATAAGCCATACTACGATGATCAATATGTTGCCGATGATATTAGGCAGCTGAGTGGGTATTCTAGAGATGAAGGTATTTTGGAAATATTAAGTAGCTATGATTTAGACATTCGATTAAAAGTGATTGACTGTTTAATAATATATCCAACCAAGGAAGCAAGTCAAAATACTTCGTTGGAGTTAACCGAACTCAAGCGTACCAAAATTGATCAATTTAACCGGTTTTATAAAAAGGCTTTAGAGTTGCCTTTTCAAGGGTAAAGAATTAAACCCCATTATAAACGTCATTAATCTTGTGTTAGTTTAAATTATGATTTAAACTAACACAAGATTGGCAAGAAAAGATGCACTCACCCGTTCTTAGAATCATATTCTTGTGTTAGATTTAATCACAGATAAAAAGTAACACAAAAATGAAAGTAAAATACAATCGTGTAAGCACCATAGGGCAATCGGGAGATCGTTTTGAGACCGATACTGATAAGTATGATTTAGTTCTACTAGACAAGGTTTCGGGAACCATTAGTTTTAGAGATAGACCCAAAGGTGCTCAAATTGTTACCTTAGTCAACGAGAAAAAGGTGACTGATTTAGTTGTTGAAGAATTTTCGAGACTTGGTAGAAATACAGGGGATGTAATCAATGTTCTGGATTGGTTGGACGCTAACGGGATTAATGTTATAGTGAAGAATATAGGGCTGCAAAGCCGACCAAACGGGGTGAAAAATCCAATTTGGAAGATGATTTCATCAGTAATGTCTTCTCTTTATGAAATGGAGCTAGCAAATATTAGAGAACGTACCACTGTTGGGCGATTCGTTTATTTGCAAAAAGGCGGGAGGTTAGGCCGTAAACAGGGTACAACAGAAAGTATAAACGATTTTCTCAATAAGTCCACTTCTTTACAAATACGTAAGTCGTTAGGAAAAGGCTTAACTATCAGAGAAATAAGCAAGGTTGTTGGAGTGTCATCCAGGACGGTAATGAAGGTTAAAAAACTAATTGAACAATAGTTCAATTAGCTAGTAGAATAAGCGCAATCCGGAAAACTATCATCCCATAGTTACCTATGGAAATATTATCGAAAGTGTCTAAGAAGCCGTCATCTTATTAGTTTTAACGGAATAATGAACTTCACTTTTATCAAAATCAAAAGGGTCAGATATTATCAAGTTTAAAGAATTGTAAAATTCTTCCTCCAACCATTTGATTAGTGGTTCCGCTTGTTGCGAACTAAAGCGCCGGTGACCGATTCCATTTTGATACCCCATATTTGTTAAAATTTCATTTGGTATTTCGGGAGCATTACTTCCGAAATAATAAAAATGACGAGACAATAATACATTTTTCGATTGCGTATCGCGGTCTTTGTTGTATTGATTTAAGGATCCATCAGGATGACTATGATGAGAGTGTGCTTGATGCCAAACATCATTTACTTCATCGTGCCAATAAATATTATCACCTAATAACATTGTTTTACTGCCATTTCGCACTGGCTTTTTATCCTTGTATTCATCATTATTCCAGTACTCATTGAATGTAATTTTGTTAGTGACCTTCATTGCAAAAATACATCTTCCCGCTGCTTTTAGTCTGCTGCCACCTACTCCAATTATCCAGTCATTTATCTTAGCACTATTTCTAATACGTGGTTTGCAAGTAGCTAATGTGCAATAACCGTGAAAAGGATTGGGGGCAAAACCAAGGTCGCGATCTACAACATAAATAAATACATTTACCATTTGTTAACAATTTAAAGAGCCGCCAACATTTACCGCTGATCGCGAATTTCCATCCGGGGTTTGGAAATTATTTTGACCATCGATTGCTGAGATAATACTGTCTGTGTTCCATCCTACTATGGCTGATCCGTATTTTTCCAAACTAGGGGGAATGTCAGCTTCTGTACCACCTCGCACAAATACGCCTACTATCCTTTTACCTTGTTGATGTGCTTTGTCAATTTCCCAATTTACCCAATTGCGGGTATGGGTATCTTTTCCGATCAGAACCACCACGGTGCTAGCCCAAGATATCTTCATCCGTAGGATTCTTTCAATTACAGTATCACTCACCCTTTTTTCTTCAACTCGACGCTGATTTTCGGGCTTCATTCTTACTGAACTATTCCTTATGTCATAGCCCTTGCTACTCAGCATATTAGTCAATTTAGTTACTTCTGCATCATCTTGATGATGATGGCTTATGAAAAGATGACGGCGTTTGTTTTCTTCTGACATGATAAATCAATTTTTTCGTTTAAATTCCATTTAGGCGGGAAGAAAAGAGTAATTGGTAATGTTGATTTTCTAAATTTTTGCTTAATTCTGGTTCTTCCCGATTGATTATGCTCTGGATTTGTTACCCGTAAATACTTATCCGTTTCACAAAATAAATTTTGACAATCTATTAATTGTAGTGGACGATCCCAAAGATTAGGGGTATCTAAACCCAGCCTCTCACATTCCCTTTGCTGATCATCAACCATTAGCCTAATAACATCTTCAAAGTTGTAGTCCCCAAGGGATGTAAAGCATTTAGTAATACCATTTTTTGCACCCGGCCCCGCAACTACAAAATCATTTTCGGAAAAATTAATTATGTCGCTATAATTCAAATCAATTGCAAATTGGAATGCTAAAAAAGTGCCTAAAGACGGATATGTAAGTAAAATTTTATAAACGTCTTGTAATGATTTAGCCTGTTGTATTTTTTCATAAGCTCGATCATCCATCATTTTATTAAGAAGCGCCAAATGATTAGAATGCTTGAATTTATAACCAAATGCACTTCCAGCAGAAGGAATAATATATGCTGCTGAATAGATTGTTTTACCTTCTAAAAGTTTACGAGTAAGAAGGTTATCATAAGTTGAAAAATCGAACGCACGATAACTTAATTCATTTGTTTCCTTAAGTAAATATTGATACGTTTCAATTTTGTTAAAAAGCTTGAAAAGCAGCGTTTTAAAAAAAACGTCAGCAATTTGATCACCTTGATATTGAATGTTAATTAAATACTGACTTACGCGGTCAGATGCTCGAAAAACATTGGTAAATCTATGATCCGAAATCACTTTATTTTTCGTCCAAGGTCCTAATGGGTCGCTCAAGCGTCTTTCGAAGATCTTGAATCTTTCTGCAGCAAAAAGCCAATAAGAATCATAGACAGTAGAGCGTCGTGGTGCTATTTTTTTTGTGTAGTGAGTTGTCATTTATCCAAGATACTCAAGTTTTCGATTTTTCGGGGACACTAAGACTTTTCCACCACGGTTTTCAAGTATAAGGTGGTAAACTTTATAAGACTGAACAATGGCAGTTTCCCACTGAAAAGCAGTGACTTTAGATACTTCTAAATCATAAACTAATTGTTTTACTGTATTTAACAACTCCGTGTCTAGTCGATCGCTTTCTTTAAGCATTTTGTTTCCACGGGCATAGTTATAGACAAATAGGGTTACCGCTTCTTCTGCGACTTGAGGTCTCCCTCGATCTTCTCCATCAAGAGTTTCTATATCGCTTTTACGTTTTAGTTTCATTAGGTCCCGTATCACTGGCGACCAACCAAGAAAAGCTACATGTCCTAAATGAAACACGTCATGATATCTATAATTGTTAGGGAAGCGAGAATTATCAGTTAAGGGGTCTCCTAATGGCTGAAGCTCTCCTTCGCCTGTTTGCCACTCCATGCTTACTGTAAGTAAATCGTTAGGCCCAAAATCTTCTTTAAATATAACTACAAATTCATCAGGGAATTTTTCCGGGTAGCTTTCATCAAAACGGGGAATGCTTTCGAGGGACGTTTCAAGAAATCGATCCTGGGTTTTCATAAGATTGAGTTGAGCGATATCTTCCAGGTTTATATTGTAGTGAGAGGCGATTGATGAAACATACCACAATACGTCTCCTAATTCTTCACTCAATCTATCTTTAAATGTTCCAAAACCTTCGCCGTCTCGTAGTAGTTTTTTTAATGTTGTTAAAACAGAGCCAGCTTCTCCTGCAAGCCCGAGATAGCCTAGAAAAAAATTAGTTTTATCTTCCGAATTATACGTTTGTTGTGTTTGAGTAGCTTGTATTTGATAATCTGTAAATGTCATAATCTAAAGGCTCAGGTTATTTGTTTATATTTTTAAGTATCTGAATCACTGTTGGAATATGTTCAATTAAGGGCTTTCTGTCGTCATTTAATAAATCCAATAAATCGCGTATACCGCTAAAATCACTATAATATTTGTCGAAGTTTTTCATAACTGAAAGCCAAATATTTTTAGCGATATAGCCAGTTGCGCCTATAGGTATTGGCAAAATATTATATTGAGTAGCAAGCTCGAACTCTTCCTGAACACCATTAGCATTTATAATCTTTGAGTTCGCCGAATCTTCCTTATTTCCAAATACAAACAATGCGATTCCTGCAAATGATAGCATCTTTTTTCTATATTCATCCCATAATTCTGGCAACTCCTTTGAGCTTGTTTTAATCTGAGGAAATGGACGGAGTATTAGTTGATCTTCTGAATATTTATTAGGACTTGTATAAATAGCGTCTAAAGATCCATTAATAACAGCACTGCCAATACCTAGTCCAAAACCGCTTACTACAGTGAGTTTTTGTTTGATTATTTCTTTAGCCAAATTATGTATAAATGATATTGCCTCGTCGCTGGAGTAAGGAGAATATGTTGCCGCACTGCCGGATATAAATACTGCTGTCCGCTTATAACGTAATTCAATTTCACGAAAAAGGTGAGTAATCTCTGAATAGTCTTCTACAATGACTGATTGAATTTGAAATCTCTTCAAATCCGATATCATAAATCCCTGCCTTCGTACAGCGTAGTCAAAGTCTGCGTCATTTTTAAAATCCTTGCGGTTCGTTTTACGAATTATGCAATAATGTGGTCGAGTATTATTGTTCAAAGACAACTTTACACGGCTAAGTATATAGTCTAAATTAGGGTCAGTGAAACTGAACCCAACAAATAAAAAAGTTTTAGAAATTAAGTCAGCGCTGAGGGAGGTGATGAATGGCTCGTTTTTTTTATAATATTGTTCGTAGTCGTCTTTAGTCAAAGTTGCCTCATTGGGATGATTTGCATCGCCATGCATCTTAAAGACAATAGCATCTTGTTTCAGCATCGAATACGGAAGTTGAGACGACTGATATTTGATATCAACTCGCTTATTTGCCGCTATCAAGGCATCCTCAATTAAAGAATCATAATTGGTCGTCCAATAGGTATGTACCGGTAAGCGAGCTAAAATTTTATGATTATCACTTAATTCGGCTTTTTCTTTAAACTCTTCAATGATTTTTTGGTTTAAGCCACCTCTACCGCCTCTTTCGTTAACATGAAATTGTGCAAGTGAGATTAAATCCGTTTCACGGTCTACCTCAAGATCAATTTCACGGGCTATATCTTTTAAGAGGCCGCGCCAATCAACATAGCCGGCTCCTACAGAAAGCCCCGCACCCGCAAAAACTGCAGCATCTCCAGTAAGTAAATGTTTTAAATAATCTTTTATGAAATTTTCTTGCTGAGAGGTCATTAATATGGGTTAGGCTTATTTTCTGATTTAATTATATGTATTGAAAATTTAAATTTATATATTAAAAAACTTAAATCATAAATATAATTTCACAATGTCATTATTAAATAAACAAGATTTCAAAAACAGGTCCTCACAGAAGCATGGATTAAATTCTAGGTTAAAAAGCATTGTCAATTTAAATGAATCGAGCAAGAGTTTTTCTTATTTAAATAAATATGACATATTTCTTTCCCATTCATTTTTAGATGCAGAAGATGTAGATACTTTACGGCAGGATCTTCAAGATGCAGGCTTTTCTGTATATGTTGATTGGATTGATGACAATCATTTAACAAGAGAAAATGTAACATCTTATACTGCAACAGTAATAAGAAATCGTATGAAGCAATGTAAATCTCTGATTTATGCATTTTCTGTAAATAGTGTACTTTCAAAATGGGCTCAATGGGAATTAGGTTATTTTGATGGAATCGACGGGAAAGTTTCGATTGCGCCTATATTCGAAACATCGCAAAGTGGAGAGGAGTACAAAGGCGCGGAATTTTTAGGTCTATATCCTTATGTGACTAAAACACTATCGAGTTTTTACGTTCATGAAGCATCAGATATTTGGGTGTCTTATTCAGGTTGGCTAAATAATTCAATGCCAGTAAAACGCTAAAAAGATGGCAATTATACTCCAATCCCAACTGAGGCAATTTAGGAATACAGTTAGACCAACGAATCTTAGTGTTAATGAGAGCCTTAATTCTTTTAGAAGTGAGAGTAAGCAAGATAAAGTCACCATTTTCCTTTCTCATAAACATGATGAGGCTGAAAACCTTGACAGCGCAATTAATTTATTAAAAAGATTCAGAGTCAACGTTTATGTTGATTGGCTTGATGAAGGCATGCCAAAATCCACAAGTGGAATAACAGCACTTAGAATTAAAAAGAAAATAAAGGAAAACAAAAAATTTATTTTTTTGGCTACAGAAGGTGCCATCGCATCAAAGTGGTGTAATTGGGAACTAGGATACGGCGATAGCCTTAAGTATATTGATAACATCGCATTATTCCCTATAAAGAATGACTACTCCACTTATTCAGGTAGTGAATACATGCAAATTTATCCATCCATAGAATATGAGGATGGAAGAGATAAAAATACGGATGGCGATTATATTTCAGAAGGATATTATGTGTTTTTTCCAGCCGATAACAAAGGATCTAGAAAATATATAACATTAGGAGCATGGCTAGCGAGATAAACATAGAGAAAAAATTAAAGCATTTAGATTTTATCCAATTAGTTATAACAAGAATGAACGTTAATTCCTTTCTAATAAAAGGATGGTCTGTTACATTGATAGCAGCTTTATTTGCTTTCGCTGCAAAAGAGTCGGACAAAAATTTTATCGTTATTACCTATATATCAACATTCGCATTTTGGATGCTTGACGGATATTATTTAAGCCAAGAACGGCAATACAGATCTTTATATGACAAGGTTCGTAATTTAAAAGAGGATGAAATAGATTTCGACATGAATGCAAAAGCTTTCAACAGAGGTCGTAACTCATGGTTTAAAAGCCTATTTGCAGAGATCTTCTTATATTTTTATGGCGCACTGATGATAATAATATTGGCTGTTTTGATAGCAGTTAAGAGGTGACAAATTTTCGATAAATCGATCTAGGTAATATGTAAATGTTATTATCAGATTTTTCAATGATTTAACACGAAAGCAGTAACAGTATATTAGCCGCTATTTTAAAATAATTGTCATTCACTTTCAGATTAATATTTAAATAAAGTAGCTAACAAGAATTTTATCTGCGCTATTCTTTTTTAGGTAATCACATCCGTTGTTTTTTTAATTAATTCAATAACCAAGGAATGAGGAAGTCACGTTTCAAATTGTGTAAGAGGTAAAATTGTTACAACTGCTAGACGTATAAACTCCGTCTGAAACCTAATAGATGCATCTTTTGTTTACGTGTAATTCGATACGAAAAATATTGGTAATTTCGACCGCAGCAACTTTATAATTGATTAGTAGATTCTACTATTTAACAATCTTTACCGATTCACAATGATCGACAGGCAAGCTTCATCGACTCTGTTAGGCAGACTATACACTCAGTCTTATAAGATCACAAATCAGGTACTTAAACAATTTGAGCCTGATAATTTAGATCTTTCATCGACTCTAAATTCAATTAACGTTCACCCCGGCGCTATTTTCGACGAAATTAGCGAACTTGAGAGCCTTAGTTTGCTTATTTACAAAAGGCTTACTGAACTTGCCTCACACCTTGATCCCATGTATTGTATTCCCGTTCTTATCGAAATCTTTTCGGGTTTATACGGGCAAGATGAAAAATATGAGGGCAATACCGCATTCGTAGGATCAAAAGTATTGATTAGTTTTATATGGACGGGGACATATTCAGGTAACTTGGGTAGAAGCAGGTCTTATAAAGACATCGTCGAAGGAATTAAAATGGCCATGCTTTTTTTAAAAATAGAACAAGCAAAGAATGTATGGAAATTGGTTGGTGAAGGTCAGGTGGAAATTCGGGAGGATGGCGTTTTCGCTACTGAATCATTGGCAATTCATATTCATCATTTCAATCGTTTAGGTCCGAATGAGTATAAGGTATTAAAAGATGCGACCGATCAACTCTGGTTTCATCCAGAAAATATTTATAAAGTGGAGAAGATTCTGACGGGGAAAGTGCGCAATGGCGACCGGCTTTTTGGTGATACCTTTCTTTCGGAAATTCCCTTTACAGAAACAAATTTTTGGACAGCCTTATATTGTAAACTCCGGATCTATATAATCATTGGTAAAGAACGTTCCTTGGTAGCCGGTAAGCAACTTACTGGCCTTTGTCTATTGACCGAAAAAGCTTTATTAATCAATGAAAAATCTGGTAACTTTCTAAATCTAGCTAATCAGCTCAATTTCTGGGAACCGACCTGGCATAATAATGCCATTAACGGAACGCCAAACGAAATCAAAAGAATGATTATCCACAGGCCCGTTATAGGTGTCTATAATCCTCAATCGGTATTTGCAACGTCAATACCATTATTATGGGATTCAGTCAACTTTCTGCTTGAAGATTTTGTGCATTCCAGGGCAGGAAATAAAATATACGAACGCTTCTTTTCCGGTCCTTTCGAAAAGGCAACGATAAATCTTTTCGAACAATATGGCTTTAAAGGAGGCGAGGTTAATGATAAGTCGATTTGGCGTACTAAGATTCCAGAAAAATTGTTATCTCCTGATCGTATTCCCGGCCAGATAGATATTCTGGCAGTCTCGGAAGAATATCACGTGATCGTTATCGCAGATTGTAAAATGGTGCATTTTCCTTTCGAATTAAACGCCGCACGTAATATTTTGGCCAAATTTGGTTCGGCAGACGATGAGCGTTTTTTTCGCAAACTGAACATGAAAACCGATTGGCTCTCGACCTGTAGCAATTTTAAATTGGAGGAATACGTGGTTGTAAAAATGCTGATCACAAATTTAGATATTCCTCTTTCTAAAGATGAGGATCGGCTGGTGTTGTCCATTAGAGAGGTTGAGGAAAAATTACTTAAGAAATTGAAAAAGTCTGGTGATGATTACTAGATATTTTATTACTGCGAGCCCCAATAGCCTGTAGAACTTCTAACTTATTAAAGCGTCATTTCAATATTTAATTTATTCCATCTTTATTACAGATTATAATTAAATTTGGATTAACTAATCCATTCGGTTCCCAAAGTGGTTCGGGCCGTTTATGGAGGAGAGCGAAAAAGTTCTTATACTTTGTTTTTTTATTGGAGATAATGGCAATTGGCGTTTTTCACACAATCGAGGCAGGCAAGCATGTCAAAGAATATTTTATAGAAAACGTTTTATTTACAAATCATCAAAAAAAGGAGGACACCATGGAAGCAGCAAAAACTAAATCCGCAAACCAGACAAACAAAGAGAACCAAGTACAAACTTCAACCCAAAACGGGTTCCATTCTAAATAGAAGGATGCTTATAATGAGCATCCTTTAATTTGAAAAATTGAGAGAATTTCACTTTTAATGTATTCTTTGTTACTAGTTTGTAACTGTAGTGGTCTAACTGATTGATATTAAACATAGTTTCATTTTCTGTATCGGAAAATAGTCGAAATAACTAATTGATTATAGATTAGTTATGAAATAAAAACAGAAAGTAAAAATCTACACTTTTATTTCTTAAATGCCATGTTATCAGGCGGTTGCAAATAAAGTCAATCGGTATATTTTTGCTTTATGTTACTATTAGAAAGTAATTTCGTTGCTTTTTTGGTTCCCAAAGTACCTTTTGTTCCTCATTTTTCAGTGTCATGTAAATCGTTGTAACTATCGATAACTAAACAGCATTAAATGACACTAAATGTTACAAAACACTACAATTTAAGGGAGATACAACGACCGATATCTTTGCGATGATTTGTTGGGGCGGGTGTTAATGTGGATAATTAAATTGTGGAAATTTAAAATACATGAGTTCAAATTTCACGATCCAAAGAAAATGTGTGCATTGTAAACAAACATTCAATGCCAAAACCACTGTCACCCGATTTTGCAGCAAGCTGTGTAATAAACAGTTTAACGCTGCAAAACAAAGAAATGAAAAGATTGAAGCGGAAAATCTACAGCCTATTATTTTGTCCGCTCAAGCAATGCAACCCCTTAAAAATGTAGAGTTTTTAGATACTCAAAAAGCTGCACGATTGCTTGGGGTATCGCGTAGTTTTATTTATCATTTAATAAACACGGGTACGCCGAAGAGCAATAATTATCCAGCCTTATTAAAGGCTTAATCCGGCCCCCAAGCTATGAAAAAAGAATAAATTAATCATCAAATCCAGCACCCACAAATCGATCACCACGCACTTTATCGCGGCCGTATTTTGCAAAATATTCCATGGTTGTTTTATCCTCCTGAGCATAAGTAACATCGTATAAGCCTCCACCAACCAGATCGGTGGATGTACTTTGGTCCAGAAGCGCCTTTTTATTAAAAGAATTACCCTAATTATGTGCCAAATGAAATTTAATGTTACCCTAATTTTGTGCCATAAAATTAAAATATTTACCCTAATTTTGTGCCATGTTCAAAAGAAGTATCGTAGCGGAATTAGAAAAATGGTTAAATAAACATGACCGTAAGCCGCTGGTAATTAGGGGTGCAAGGCAAGTTGGAAAGACGACTATGATCAATCAATTCGCAAAGCGATTTGAGCAATACATTTATCTCAATTTGGAATTAGCTAACGATAGATTACCGTTTGAGCAATTCAATAACATTGAGGTGTTAGTACAAACCCTTTTTTTTATAAAAGATAAAGTGCTATCAAAAAAGGGAAAAACCCTTATTTTTATTGATGAGATACAAGAGGTGCCGGAAGCATTGAATATTTTACGCTATTTCTATGAGTCGGAACCTGGTATAGCAATAATTGCTGCTGGTAGTATGCTCGAAACTTTATTTAACAAAAACATAAGTTTTCCTGTTGGACGGGTAGAATACAAAGTGCTGCGACCTGCCTCATTTCCTGAATTTTTGGATGCCATTGGTGAAAGTGCTGCGTTAGAGTATTTAGCAACCACGCCAGCCCCGCAATTTACACATACTAAATTGTTGCAGCTTTTTCACACTTATGCATTGATCGGTGGAATGCCCGAAATCGTGAATAATTACAGTTTAAACAAGGATTTAACTATATTACAAACTATTTACGAATCTCTCATTGTAGCTTATATAGATGATGTAGAGAAATATGCAGCAACAAGTTCGCAGGTACAATACATTCGGCATGCTATCCGGGCATCGTTTTCACAAGCTGGGAGACGTATAAAGTTTGAAGGTTTTGGCAACTCTTCTTACCGTTCTCGGGATATGAGCGAAGCACTGCGGACTTTAGAAAAAGGGTTGCTTATACAGTTGCTTTACCCATCTACTGACACCAAACTCCCATTGCTACCAGATCATAAAAAATCACCACGATTACAAATTCTGGATACTGGCATGCTCAATTACTTTGCGGGTATTCAAAAAGAGATATTAGGTACCAATGATTTAAATAAAGTATATCAGGGTACAATGATCGAACATCTGGTTGGACAAGAACTGCTGGCTTCACAATATAACGCTTTAAGTAGTCTTAACTTTTGGGTAAGGGAAAAAGCGACTTCTTCTGCTGAAGTGGACTTTATTTGGCCTTTTGAAGGCAAACTCATTCCAATTGAAGTAAAATCCGGGACAGAGGGAAAACTTAAATCCCTGCATTTATACATGGATTTAGTTTCCCATCAAATGGCTGTACGGTTCTACGCCGGGGAAATATTGATTACAGAAGCAATAACTCCTGAGGGAAAAAAATATCATTTGCTTAATTTGCCCTACTATCTGGCTTCTCAGACAGAACGCTATCTACATTGGTTTCAAAATAAAATTGAGAATAGTTAAATGCTTTATAAGATGTGTTTGAATAACATATTTACTTTGAATGAAAGATGACCGATTAGATCTGTATAAATCCCTATTCAAAGGTAGAGAAGATATATTTGCGTTAGGGTGGGAAAAAAACGGTAAAAGTAGCTATATGCCAGCTTACAGTTTTGACCCTCACCGATACAGGCTACACCAAATGAAAGGTGGCACTTTTCAAACCTTCACAGATAAAACATACCAACCCTTCACAGATGACCATTTAATTAAACATCTCAAAGGTGAGCAGGTTGTAGGTCTTTACCCATTATTACAAGATAACACATCCTGGTTCATTGCTGCAGATTTTGATGAAGCAGATTGGATTGATGGATGCAGGAAGTTTATCAAAATTTGTGAGGAGTATGATATGCCCGCATATTTAGAGCGATCTCGTTCCGGCAAAGGCGGCCACGTATGGGTATTTTTTGAAGAACCCTATGAAGCATTCAGAAGCAGAAAAATAATGATGTCCCTACTTCAAAAAGCAGGTATAATTTCTGTTTTTGATAAAAATTCAAGTTTTGACAGGTTGTTCCCAAATCAAGATTATCATTCAAAAAAAGGCTTAGGCAACCTCATCGCTTTACCCTTAAATAAAACCAGTTTAAATAATGGCAATAGTTGTTTCATCGATCCCGAAACTTTACAGTCTTTTGATGACCAGTGGGCGTTTCTAAAAACGATTAACAAGATTACAATAAGCCAACTCAATTACATCTACAAAGAGCAAACTGCCCGCGATGAACTTTCAACAGGACTATTTCAAAAAGAACAGCTCATAGCCAGTAAGCTATCAATAGTATTGAACAATGAAATTCATATTAGCCGTATAGGCTTACCTGCTTCAGTTGTTGGCTTTTTGAAAGAGGAACTAAACTTTCTCAACAATGAATACCACGTAAAAAAGAATATCAATAAAAACACTTTTGGCATAAAACGCTACTTTAAACTATTGAATGAAACACCGGATTCTATTTCAATCCCCCGTGGATTTATAGGTAGGTTATTACGGTTTTGTAAAGAGCAGCAAATTGAATATGTGCTCGAAGATCAAAGAAGGAAAACAGACTTAATAAGTTTTAAAGGCACTATTTTATTGAGGGAGTATCAATTACCTGCGCAGCAAGCGGCTACTAAAAAAGATTTTGGAATTATTGTTGCTCCGCCTGGCTCTGGTAAAACGGTATTGAGTTTGGCTATTATAAAAGACAAGCAGCAACCGACACTCATTTTAGTTCATCGCAAGCAATTGGCAGACCAATGGATAGAACGCATAGAATCCTTCCTGGGGATTTCCAAAAAGGATATTGGACGTATTGGTCAAGGAAAGAGCAAGCCCGGTAAACACATTACTGTAGCCATGGTCCAAAGCATGGAAAAAGCGCTGGCAACATCTGAAAATGCAGAGCTGATGAATGCGTTTGGCACCATTATCATTGATGAGTGCCACCATGTTCCGGCGGAAACTTATCAGCGTGTTATTGGGAAACTCAATAGCTACTATATGTACGGCCTTACCGCTACACCATTTAGAAAGTATAACGATGGCAAGTTAATATTTATTCATTTGGGAGAAATTATCCATGAGGTTAAAGCACCGGAGGTACAAAATCAAAATGGTACGCAGATTATCATTAGGGATACCGATCTGTTTGTACCTTTTAATACCAAAACAGACAAGTTCGAAACGCTATTTAAGATCTTGATCCACGATTCAGCGAGGAATCAACTCATTTTAAATGATGTGATATCACAACTAAATGCCGGTAGAAAAGCTGTTATCATCACAGAACGGAAAGAGCATATCACTTCTCTGCAACAATATTTAAAACAAAATTACGATACCATAGCATTAAGTGGCGAAGATTCCGACTTATCTAAAAAATCTAAATGGGCTGCCATAAATAAAGGTGACTTCCAGGTGCTGATTACAACAGGCCAGTATTTTGGCGAAGGAACGGATATTCAAAATATAGAATGCTTATTTTTAGTTTACCCGTTCGCTTTTGAAGGCAAGCTCATCCAATATATCGGCAGGGTACAACGATCAGAAATATCACCAATTATATATGATTACTGTGATCACAAAATCAGCTACCTGGAAAGGCTGTTTCAAAAGAGAAATCTGTATTACAAAAAGCTTGATCAACATAACCTAACGAGTCCATTAGATGAAAGCGAAATAGTAAGCGGTCAAATCAAAGAGAAAATTGAGGTGCCAATTGAACAATTAGAATTCAGGTTTGGCAGTATTGCGTTTAAACATATCATTGCTGACTTTAACGGCAAGGAAGTTGAATTTGAGATAGAGAATTTAAATATCAGGCCTGAGTTTACCGTGCTTAAGCCCTACTTTATTCGATTCCTGAAAAGTACAACTGTGTTAGTAAACATACAGGCTACATTCCAACAAAATAGGCTGATGTTTAAATCAGCATCCTCCAGTGATCTTGATAAAATAAATCGCGAAGTCATTGAAAGTGTAAAGTTCCGGTTCTTAAATAAACAAATTATTAAAGGTATCCCGGCAGGTGAAGAAAACCTATTGGATGCCGGGCAAGTGCAAGGCGGCAGTGAACAATTTATTTATACAAACGAGGATGATCTATTGGAAAACATACTGGCTCTAAAGCAATATAAACACCACCGTCATCTTCAGTATCTTTCTAATAAGCATGAACAAACAATATTGAAACTTCGCTTTGTATTAGAGCCTTTCTCATTTGTGTTTTTACTTTCCGGCAATAATCAGTACCATTTGGTTTGGGAAACATTAGATACGGAAGAGGCGACTTATATATGGCACATTGAAATGTCAACTTATGAGCTTGAACTTAGTATAAAAAGAATAGATGGACTACTTGGGCAAATCCGAATAAAAGGGCGGCAGCAATACCTTGAAACCAACCCTGATCACTTTAGCCGTATTGTGCATGATTACTCTGACGACAAAGGCTTCATTATTTGGAAGGACTTATTGGAAGAAAAACTATTTTGATAAATGTCATTCAAGATTGGTAAATGAAAATTATGAGTTATTAACATTTTTTACTATATTATAAATATGTTGCTCATTTGTTATTTAATCTATGTAACTTTATGATAATCAACAGATTGGTGGTTATTGTATCGTAAAAAAGAAATAATATCACCATTTTAATCACATTCCATAATTATAGGGTGTTTCTAATCGGCCATTGGTTTGAAAGCATTTTTAGGTAGCCGCAATGCAAATAAGTCCCGATAATCAAAGGAGAAGGTACTTGTTCCGGTCATTTGTAACTGCTGACGGCTTGTATTTATGCTTTACGAATTTAACATTGGATAAATTTTCGCATGATATTACCGGTTAGTTTTGCCGAAAAAAATATCATGAACTGGATTTGTTTAATTTTCGCCGGCCTCTTAGAAATTGGTTTTACTACCTGTTTAAAATTATCCGACAATTTCTCTAACCTGAAATGGACCTTGGGTTTTATCGTTTGTATCGTATTCAGTTTCGTGCTGATCAATAAAGCTACACAAACCATTCCGCTGGGAACTGCTTACGCCGTATGGACGGGGATAGGTGCCGCCGGAACTGTTATTGTTGGTGCTTTTTTCTTTAGCGAACCCCTGTCATTTATCCGGATGTTTTTCATCACTACGCTTATTGCTTCTGTTGTTGGATTAAAGGCTTTTGCCTGATCCCGCGTTTTTCAATTGAATTTGTTTTAAGCGTCTCTTGTCTTTGCCCTGATGCGGCTCAGGGAAACCTGGGTCATGCCAAGGTATGATGCAATGTGTTTGAGTTTTACCCGCTGCAAAATGTCCGGATGTGATTTTACAAATTCTTCATAGCGGTTAAGTGTGCTTTTGAATTGCCTTGAGATCATTTGTTTTTCAGTTTCTACAAACGAGATATCTGCAAGTTTCCGGCCCCAGTTAGCTAAATGGATATCGGTGCTGTATAGCGCTTCCAGGTCGTTTTTATGGAGCTGGAACAGTTCACAGTTTTCTAATAGTTCAATACTTTCATAGCCTGCAATATCCATTACATAGCTTTGAATAGAAAGCAGGATTTTTCCTTCGTCAAAAAAAGCAAAAGTTACTTCGTTTTGATCGCCCTCAATAAAAGCCCTCGAAATACCTTTTGCAATAAAATAAATACGGTTATTGATCTTGTTTGCTTTAAATAACAAATGTCCTTTTGGTAACGCAACCTGCTTCACTATGTCTTCTAACTTCAGAAATGATTCTTCAGGTATCGCTTTGATGGTAAATACAATTTCGCGGAAGTTCATACTGTTTATGTTTGTTGCCGGCTAACAGGGCTAAAGTAACAACTGAAATTTATAACGCTGTTCTTTTTTGCTTCATTATTTAGACTTATAAAAGCATGGGGTTGTTTACAATAACTTAAAGATTCCTTATCGCTGGCTCAAAACACAGTTTAATAATTTTGCCCGTATCCAACAAGTGGGTATAATGGCTGGTAAAATTAATGAGATATTGAATGAGCGGGAAATCCTGGACAGGTTGAAAGATCAGGACCAAAGCGCTTTTACAATTATCTATAACGCTTACTCCAAACAAATCTATCGTTACGCCATACGCTTTGTGAAATCAAATGATATTGCAGAAGATGCCGTTCATGACATTTTTGTTAAGCTCTGGAATAACGCAGCCGATTTAGATATTCAGGTTTCTATTCAGGCTTATCTGTATAAGCTGGCTCATAATCATTTGCTAAACCTGATCAGGCGGGAAGCGGTTGAAGGTCGTTATATTGATGAAATGATGAAGACCGCTGCTGAATTTAGTCAGAACACTGAGGAAACCATTGAATATCGCGAAACCCTTGCCAAAACCCGGCAGGCTATTGATAATTTGCCTCCGCAAAGAAAACTGATATTTGAAATGGGACGCAGCGAAGGCATGAGCCACAAACAAATAGCGCGCGAACTGAATATAGCCGATAGCACAGTTAACAACCAGATTGTAAAAGCGCTTAAATCTATCAAAGAGCATCTGCTGGCTACCGGAGCCATTAGCGCTATGGTGGCTTTTATTCTCCTCTTAAAAAAATAAAATATTTTTTCATTTGCGATAGTTATACCGCTTAACCTGGGTGTCTTTATTAATGTAGGACAGGAATATGGACCAGGAAATCATTTTATTATTACGCAAATACGTTAACAATAACTGTAATACCCAGGAATTGGAGAGTGTGAGGCAACTCATTACATCCGGCCAATACGAAGGCGAATGGGACGCTGTTTTGCAGGAGGAAGCTTTAACTGAAGATACCGGATTTTCGAATGTGCCAGACTTTAGGCAAGGCGAAGTTTTAAACCGGATAAACCGTAGCATAAAACCGGTTAAACAGCTAACCTTCCCTCGCTGGAGCCTGGGGGCCGCTGCTGCTATATTAATTATGCTTTCGGCGGGTTACCTGTTTTTCAACAATCGCAGTCCTGTTTTAAGTAGCCAACCATTGCTGAGTGTCACTTCGTCGGCAGGGCAACAAAAAAAGATCACCTTAACCGATGGGACTGAGGTTATTTTGAATAGCCTGAGCACACTTCAATATAAAGATTTTAACGGAGCCAAGCGCGAAGTTTACTTAGAAGGGGAGGCTTTTTTTAACGTGGCTCACGATGCCCGGCATCCTTTTGTAGTGCATACTCAAAAGTTAAATGTTCACGTACTGGGGACTTCGTTTAACGTAAGTGCTTATGTTCATGACAGGAAAACTACGGTAAGTGTGGCAACCGGAAAAGTAGGCGTAAACGTTTCTAATTCATCCCATGCAAATATGCTTCTGCCTGGCGACAGGCTAAGCTATAATGGCAATATTCAAACGGATCATGTTAGCCCCGATGATGTACTGGGATGGCAAAAAGGCATTCTTGTTTTTCATCAGGAAAGTATCCGCGATATAGCACCGGTATTGGAACGGTATTACGGCGTGCACATCTACTTTGGCAAAAACAACAATCCGGGTAAGCAGGTTACCGCTGCTTTTAAACAGAAAACATTGCCGCAGGTGATGGTTATCCTATCGCAGACAGCCGGATTTACTTATCAGCTGACTAATAGCGAAATACATATTGATTAAACCCATTAAACAAGGAGGTACCCCAAAAAGATACTTTACAAAAAGTATGCGCCCCGTTGGAGCAGGGCGCAGAATATCAACTGAATTTGGAGATTCAATTAACAAAAACACGCGGGTTTTCGACCACCTGCGATAATCAACACTAAAATAATGAAAAAAATACTAAGGTATCAATTTTTGATGCTTGTTTTTATGCTATGCGCCATTGTGCCGCGCGCAGAAGCGCAAAATACCGAACGCGCCATAACATTTAACAGCAGTCAGATAACACTGCAACAGTTTATAAAGCAGGTAAAAGATCAGCAGGGAATTGAATTTACGTTCGATCAGGATGTGAATTCCCTGATGGCAAAAAAAATCACCGTCAGGAAAAAGAAAACAACCGTTGCTGATGCACTAAAATGGCTTACTGCCGATTTACCTGTAAAATATAAAGCCATTGATAATTATATCATTCTCAGCTTAGCAAATGCAGGCAAAAGCACTGGTGGTAAAGGGCATATCTCCGGCAAAGTAGTTGATGAAGCTTCAGAACCTTTGCCTGGTGCTACCGTAACTGTAGTTGAAGCTGGCGTATCTGCAACTGCCGATAAAGATGGTTTGTTTAACATCCCGGTATCTGCCGGTTCGTATACCCTTGAAGTTACCTTTATCTCTTTTCAAAAAGAGGTTTTGAAAAATGTTTTGGTAGGCGATGATCGTTCAGCCTCAGTTTCAGTTATAATGAAAGCTCAGCCTAATTCACTTAACGAAGTTGTGGTTACCGCCCTGGGTATCAAAAAACGCGAACGTTCATTGGGTTATGCCAGCGCGCAGTTAAGCGCTAAAGATGTAAGTACTGTTCCGCAGCCTAACGTTTTAAATTCGCTTTCGGCGAGGGTTGCCGGTGTAAATGTACGGTCAACAGGTTCTGATCCGGGTTCAAGCGTAATGGTTACTATTCGTGGCCAATCGTCATTAACTAAAGATAATCAGCCTTTATATGTAATAGACGGAATCCCGGTAGCGCCTGCACTTCAAAATCCTACTGCTGGCATAGACGGGAAACAAACTATTGACTATGGCAGCCCCATAGGTGATTTAAGTGCCGACGATATTGCCAGTGTTACCGTATTAAAAGGCGCAAGCGCGGCTGCTTTATATGGCAGCAGGGCGGGCTACGGCGTTATCCTGATCACAACAAAATCAGGTGCAGAAAAAAAAGGTTTGGGGATCAGTTTTAACTCAACCACCATTTTTGATAAGGCTTACTTGTTTCCTCATTTCCAAAACGAGTATGGTTCGGGTGACTCCCCGGTATCCGATAATACCATCAGTACAAGTGCATGGGGACAGCGCCTTAATACCGGCACAAAATTGGTTCAGTGGAACAGCCCGGTTGGCAGCGATGGTAAGCAAATAGCTACCGATTGGGTTTCTTATCCTAACCGGGTAAAGGATTTCTTTAAAACAGGCCATACCATTACCAATAACCTTGCTGTTTCAAAATCGGGTGAGGCCGGTGATTTCAGGTTGTCTTATGCCAATATGCAAAACAAGGGTATTGTGCCTAACACCGATATCAAACGTAATAACCTCAATTTTGCGGGTAACTACAACCTTAAAAAATATATAAGGCTTAGTACAAATATTGCTTACACCAATAACCAGAGTGATAACCGGCCTTCTGCTTACAGCGAAAGCGTAACTTCTGAAGTGTACAAACTTACGCCTAACATCAATATTAATGACCTGCGCAATTACTGGGTACCGGGTAAAGAAGGGGTAAAGCAATACAATCCATTATCAAGCGATGATAACCCCTTTTTAATTGCTTACGAAGAAACCAACGGTTTTAACCGTAACCGTTTAACCGGTCATGTACAGCTTGCTGTTGATCTGTTGCCAAACCTGACGCTTACAGCACGTACAGGTCTTGATTACTACTCAACCGATCTGAACGAAAAACGCCCGTTCAGCGCAAAGCGTAACCCTACCGGAGCCTACCTTACCGAGAATGATTATTTTAAAGAGCAAAACAGCGATTTTCTGTTAACCTATAAGTCTAAAATAGGTCATGACTGGAATTATTCAGTTTCGGCGGGTGGTAACCAGATGGATCAAAAGGTACGTACCGTACGCAATTATACTGGCACGCTTACTTTGCCGGGTATCTACAATTTATCAAACGCTGCCGCCGGTTCTATGATCTACGCTGAATCGGCCTCGCAAAAACGTATTAACAGTATTTACGGTTTGGGTGAGATCAGCTATAAGCAATGGGCTTTTTTAAACTTAACTGCCCGTAACGACTGGAGCAGTACTTTACCTGAAGCCAACAATTCCTATTTCTATCCATCAGCTTCCTTAAGCCTTATCGCTTCCGATCTGCTGGGGATTAAATGGGATAAGCTGTCTTATTTAAAACTTCGCGGAAATATATCGCAGGTAGGTTCAGATACAGATCCTTATCAGCTTTATAACGTGGTTCCGTTTGATACCGACTGGGGTTCGGTAAAAAGGGCTTCATTATCCTACGATCAAAAAAACAGTCAGTTAAAACCAGAGATAGCAACATCATACGAAACAGGTGCCGATATCAGCTTTTTTAACGATAGATTGGGCGCAAGCTTTACCTGGTACAAAACCAACAACAAAAACCAGATCATCCAGGTGCCAACAACCATTGCTTCGGGCGCAAGTACCAAACTGATCAACGCGGGTAATATCCAAAACTCAGGTATTGAACTTTCGTTGAACGCAGTACCTTTTAAAGGTAAATTCACCTGGCGTACCGATCTTAACTTTACCCGCAACCGCAATAAAGTTATTTCATTAACGCCCGGTATCACCAATTATTTATTGGGCAGTACAGACGGCAGCAACGTTGAATACCTGATTAGCGAAGGTACCCAAATGGGCGATTTTTATACCCGCAGCTGGAAAAAAGTACCAAGCGGCCCTTATGCCGGCCAACCGTTATTAAACAGTAATGGCCTGTTACAGCAATCAACAGATTTTGAGAAGATTGGCAACTACAATCCTGATTTTATTTTAGGGATAAATAACAGTTTTACCTACGGGCCGGTTACTATGAACGTGCTTATAGACTGGCGTAAAGGCGGTAGTTATTACTCATACGTAGCCAAAAGCCTTATCGACGATGGTTTTTTGGAAACCACTTTGCCCGGTCGTGACGCTGCCCATGGCGGTTTAGCGTGGACTGATGGCGATGGTGTAAAAAGAAACGATGGTATGATTATGCCGGGTTATGTTGCTAACGCCGATGGCTCTTATAGTCCTAATACTACCATTATTGCCGCAAGCGATTATTACGATAGCAAGTATTGGAAATATTACCAGAACGACACTTTCAGCGCTACCTACGTAAAATTGAAGGAAGTTTCATTAACCTACACGTTTGATAAAAAGATCATGCGCCATATCCCGTTCATGAGCAATTTGTCAATATCGGCCGTAGGCTATAACCTGTATACCTGGACTGCCGCTAAAATGGGTTTCGATCCTGAAACAACCATGAGCCTTTCGGGCCTGCGTTACCAGGGCGTTGGTCACTGGACACTGCCAGGTACCCGCTCATACGGTTTTAAACTGAGTGCCAATTTTTAACAACCAACAAATGAAAGCTTATTCTCTTTTATATTTAGCAATTGGCGCGATGTTTTTTACATCATGTACCAAGGATTTTCAAAAAATCAATACCAACAATAACAGTCCGTCATCAACCCGCCCCGAATATCATTTTACCGAGGCTATTACCCAAACCGCTTATGCATATGAGGAAAACGCGTTCGATCGTCGCCCAGCTGCATTAGGCCGGTATATCACCCTGGTACGTAACAATGATTACGAAACTTTCAGATGGACAGCCGTTGACTGGAATGACATTTATCAGCGGGCTATGATCATCAAAACTATGCAGGATGAGGCTACAACCACAGCACAGCCTGTGTATATAGCTACCGGTAATATCTTGATGGCCTTCAATATATCGTATCTAACCGATTTGTATGGCGATGTTCCTTATTCACAGGCGCTACAGTCGGTATCTACAGGTAATATAAAACCGGCCTATGATAAGCAGCAGGATATTTATATGAACTTGCTGCAATTACTTAAAGATGCCAACGAACAGCTGCGTACCTCAGGTACCGGCATTGATGCCAGTGCCGATGCGTTGTATGCAGGCAAAGCACTTCAATGGCGGAAATTAGCTAATTCGCTGCGGTTAAGGTTGTTGCTCCGCTGTTCGAAGGTTTATGCCAAAGCGTTTACGGATATGCAGGAAATCGTTAATAACAGCGATCTGTACCCCATCTTCACCAGCAATACTGATAATGCCGAGGTGATATACCAGGGAGTTAAGAAAGATGACAGTTGGCCCGGCGGTGCGAAAAACATGATCGATGCCGACTTTGCTAAAACCAAAGCCAGCAAAGAACTGGTTGACGCGCTGATAGCCCGTAATGACCCGCGTTTGGCTGTATGGGTAGCACCGGTTGCTTCAACCACTGGTTCAACGGTTGATCATAACCAGTATGTGGGCGTACCTCATGCCCTGGCTAACCCTGCAGATTATAACGGCGGTGAAACTCATCAGTCGGTATTGTCGTCATTTTTCAGGCAGGATAAGGCTACCGGTTTAAAGGCCAGCTTGATGATCTATCCCGAAGTATGTTTCATACTTGCCGAAGCCGCGCAAAGTGGTAAAGTAACTATCCCCTCAAAAACGGCCGAATCATTATATCACGACGGCATTGAGGCCTCAATGGATTATTACGGCGTAAAGGCTCAGGCCGCAACCCAGGCTTACTATGATTTGCCGCTGGTGAAATATGATGGCACGCAAAAACAGTTGATCATTCAAAAATGGCTGGCCATGCTATTCCGTGGTTCTGAAGGCTGGTTTGATTTCCGCCGCACAGGGTTCCCTGAGTTTGTAGCCGGACCAATGGCGTTCCAGCCGCAGTTCCCGGTAAGGTATTGCTGGCCAACCAGCGAGCCTAACGTTAATAACGATAGTTACCGTGCTGCCATCGCTGTATTTGGCGCCGATGATATCAACACCAAAATGTGGTACCTCAAGTAAGATCATACCCCTGATAACTACACTATATATCAATAAGGATAGGGACAGCGGGTAAATGAACCTCGTTGTCCTGTATCCTTTTAGCAACGTTTTATGAGCAAAATAGCAAGAAGGAATTTTATCGGCCGCACTTTAAAAATGGGTGCATTATTGCCTGTGATCGGCTCGCCGGTAAAGTTATTTAGTAGCGATGCCGAAAGTGCCGGCTACCCGGCAACCGAAACACCTGATCGTATTTTATTGACCATAACAGAAAACCCGGCGGTTAGCATTACCGTCAACTGGCGAACAACACAAACCTCCGAAGTAAATTCTGTAGAATACACGATAGCCGATGCACACCCCGAATTTGTATCGGGCGCTAAAACAGTAAACGCTGTTTCAAAAAAGTTCAGCTTTGAAAATATTCAGTTTATTAATCACCGGGTTACTTTAAATGATCTTCAGCCGGATACGCTATATGCTTATCGGGTAGGATATGGTGAAAACAGGAGCGAATGGTTTCAATTTCGTACCGCTAAGGCGAATCTTGAAAAAGCCAGGCTAAGCTTTATTTACCTTGGCGATGCTCAGATCGGCATAAAGCCATTATGGAGCCGTGTTATACGCAAAGCTTACGCTACACAACCAGATGCACAGCTGGTAATTCATGCCGGAGACCTTGTAAACCGGGCAAATAAAGATGAAGAGTGGGGCGACTGGTTTGCTGCAGGCAATTATATCCATGCCAGTACACCAGCTTTAATGACACCCGGCAACCACGAATATACCCACGATGATGGTAAACCCCATCTGTCTGTTTACTGGAACGAACAATTTAGCCTGCCCGCTAATGGCCCGGATGATGAGTTGCTGAGAGGAAGCTGCTATTATACCGACTTACAAGGTGTAAGGTTTATCTCGCTTAATACCCAAATGATTGAGGAAGCCCCGTCTGATGATTGCATACAGCGGCAGGTAACATGGTTACACAGTGTATTGAAGCAAAATCGCCGGCAATGGACTTGCGTGGTAATGCACCATCCTATGTACTCAACAAAAAAAGGACGGGATAACAAAAAATCGCGGGAGCATTTGAAACCCATATTTGATCAATATGGTGTGGATATCGTATTGCAGGGGCATGATCATGCTTACGCCCGCGGTATGAGCAAAATTAGTCTGACCAACGGCGGTCCGAACGCCACCTCGCATACGGTTTACGTTGTATCGGTGAGTGGTTCAAAAATGTACGAAACCGAGCCAATGGATTGGGCCGATATCATCATTAATCATACCCAGGTTTATCAAACCATTAATATTAATGACGATACGCTGCAATTTAAAGCATACCTGGCCACCGGCGAAATTGCCGATGCTTTTGACCTGGTTAAAAGAAAGGGAAAACCCAATCAACTGATCAACAAAAAATAACAACTATATATGAAAAGAAGAGATTTTGTCAAGGGAACGGCTTTAACGGCTTTGGGCGCATCAATTATTGCCCCGCTTGAAACATTGGCTGGCAGCCGGGAAACACATCTGGAAAGTGATGACCTGTCAAATGCCGTTGTTGCCGATGATAATTATCCCCTGAATTTTGTGGCCATTGGCGATTGGGGTCGTAACGGCGAGTACCGTCAGAAAGAAGTGGCCGATCAAATGGGGAAATGGGCTGCCACCCATGCCAACAAATTCATCGTTTCGGTGGGTGATAATTTTTATCCCAAAGGTGTTGTGAGTGAAAACGATCCCCTCTGGCATTACTCTTTTGAAAATGTGTATACGGCACATTCACTGCAATATGATTGGTACCCTGTTTTGGGCAATCATGACTACGGTACCGATCCGGAAGCGCAGGTGCGCTATAGCAAAGTAAGCCGCCGCTGGAATATGCCAGCGCTTTATTACAGCAAAGAGATAGATATTGATAAACAAAGCGGTAAGGCACTGTTGGTATTTATTGACACGCAGCCTATAGTTTACGATTTTAAAGAACGCGAACCCGAAAAACAACTGCAATGGCTTGATCAAACACTGGCAAATGCCCCGGCAGATGTGAAGTGGAAAATTGTGATCGGTCATCATCCTTGCTATACCGTTGGTCCCAGAATAAAAAATTATGATACGCTGTCTATCAGAAAGGCGCTATCTGGCATTTTTGAAAAGCATAAGGTTGATGTTTACCTGTCGGGACATGAACACTCACTACAGCATTTGAAAGCCGATGGGCACACGCACCAGTTTATATCAGGTGCAGGATCAGAACTTACAGAAGTTACTGCCGGGACCCCTTACTGCCGTTTCCAGGCCTCCGAACATGGCTTTATGTACTTCTCTATCAATGCCGGTAAATTAAGGGTAAATGCCATTAATGACGAGGGCAGGGTGCTTTACGAAACCATATTGAGCAGATAACAGACGGCCGGGTTGATGCGGTAATCAGGTATCGACCCGGCCCTTCGGAAAAATCCGGAGCACGCTCTATAAATACCAAATTTAATGCTGCAGGCACAAAAAACCGCAAATTGTCCTATGAATGCCATGGAACAGCTATCTGATTGAATGTCTTTTCCTCCGATTTTTGTAGTCTTAAAAGATGAAAACGAAATGTCGGGAAATAAAATAGAGATATCCGGAAGATTGAACAAGATAACACGAGCGGGGGGGCAATCTGTTTTTACAGTCAGAGAAAAGATTTTCCTGACGCCTCATTATATCCGCGTGAAATTTGCGATGACTGATGATCAATTGGAGCTATTCAGTAACGTGCAGACCGGGGCACATAATAAGATTTTTTTAGCGGAGGGTATCAGGCGTACCTATACCACAAGGCACATTGATTTTGTGGAAAAGGAGTTATGGATAGATTTTGTTGCGCATGGTGATAATGGGCCGGCTTCTGCCTGGGCTAATCGTACACGTTCCGGCGATTGTATTGCCATTGGGATGAAGGAGGGGCGAAGGCCGCTTTTCCCTGAAGCGGATGACTATTTGTTTGTTGGCGATAGTACCGCCTTACCCGTAATTGGTGCTATGCTGGAGCAATTACCTTCTGGTGTATCTGCTCAGGTTATTATGGAAATTCCCGGAAAGGCAGATGAACTTAAACTGTCGTCGCAAGCGCGTCTGGCTGTCAGCTGGGTGTACAACCCGCAGCCTGAACAAGGCAGCAACCTTGCGGCAATAGTGCGGAATATGTTGCTGCCCAGTGGAAATAGATTCGTTTTTGTGGCAGCGGAATACGATACAGCGAAGTACCTTAAAAGCTATTTTAAAAATGAGCTGCTATGGCCGCCGGAAACATTTTCGGCTATGTCGTACTGGAAGCGCGGCGAGTCGGAAGACCAATCATCGGCCAGGCGCCGGGAAGAACGGCAAGGGTAATCACCTTGTTTCGGTTATAAACAACATCCCATGCTTGCCGATTGTAACTTTTTTTTGAATGTTATTTCATTAAACCACCTGCATCAACCCAATAAACTGCCGGGCTAAAAGGTATTGCCGCGAATAGTCCAATAACTACCCCTGTTCATGCATTGTTGTTGAGCAGTCAGGACCGTTTCTTTGCAGTCTGAGTAAAATAGATATCATTATGAAAAACATATTAATTACCGGGGCAAATAAAGGAATTGGGTTTGAAACCGCCAGACAGTTGGCGCAGCTTAACTATTTTGTTTATTTAGGCAGCCGGGATAGCGAAAATGGGCTTGAGGCCATCAGAAAGTTAAATGAAATGGGGATAACCAACGTGGCAACTTTAGTGGTTGATGTGGCTGATATTTATTCGGTTAGGCAGGCCCGGCAGGAATTGGAAACAAAGATCAATGCTTTAGATATTTTGATCAATAATGCAGCTATTGCCGGCGATCAGCCTCAGGATTTTGTTAACGGTGATGTGGAGAATTTGCGCAGGGTGTTTGACACTAATTTTTTCGGTGCCATACAAATCACGCTGGAGTTTTTGCCCTTACTAAAAAAGTCGGGCGCAGCCTCGATCATTAATGTTTCAAGCGAGGTTGGCTCTATAGCCTTACGTACAGCCGCCGGAAGGAATACAAACAGGGATAAATACAATGCCTATGGTGCTTCTAAAACAGCATTGAATGCCTTTACTGTAATGCTTGCAAATGAACTTACGGATACCGGGATCAGGGTTAACAGCGTTACGCCGGGGTATACTGCTACTGACTTAAACCAGTTCCAGGGTGCAAAAACAGTTGAACAAGGTGCGCTACCCATCGTAAAGCTGGCCACAGAAAATAATCCGGACATTACTGCAATGTTCTTTAAGGATGGCGGAGAAGTGCCCTGGTAGCAAGCCGGGGTTTCCGCTGCAAGGAACCAGACTTCATGTAACTGAATTTGAACCCGGTAGGTGTTTTATCATGGCCGTTAACCTAAGGAAGAAAAAAGCGCGGGAAAGTGCGATTCCCTTCTTGAGAGCAGGGCTTATTGCATTCTTAATCAATGTACTTTGAAAATGACACGGTCGAGCGTCCACGCCCGCGTAACAACATCAAAAAAGTAAGCGTGGACGGTTACTTGAGTAATAATTCAAGCGAAAGACGCTTGAACTTGCAACTATATATTAGAAGGCAACAGCCGTACTCTCTCGAGAGTAATAGCCCATGAATTGACATGAAAAATATGTATCTTTATGGAAATGAATATAATAGAGACGATTAGTAGATTTCCAGATCAGGCTACCTGCATAAGTTATCTTGAGCACCTAAGGTGGCAGGAAGCGCCTACATGCCCTTATTGTGGCGGAAAGCGAAGCAGCAAACGTACAGCCACCCATCGGCATCAATGCCATGAATGCAATCGTAGCTACAGTGTATTGGTTGGGACGATTTTCGAAGATACGAAGCTGCCTTTACCCAAATGGTTTCTGGCTATTAGTTTAATCCTGAATGCTAAAAAAGGCTTATCTGCCCGCCAACTTGCCAGGGATTTAGGT
>NZ_FOCL01000017.1 GCF_900110105.1 Mucilaginibacter gossypiicola
GCATCTGTAAATACCAGCCTGTTTTTCGGTTGATACCTAAATCCCTGGCAAGTTGGCGGGCAGATAAGCCTTTTTTAGCATTCAGGATTAAACTAATAGCCAGAAACCATTTGGGTAAAGGCAGCTTCGTATCTTCGAAAATCGTCCCAACCAATACACTGTAGCTACGATTGCATTCATGGCATTGATGCCGATGGGTGGCTGTACGTTTGCTGCTTCGCTTTCCGCCACAATAAGGGCATGTAGGCGCTTCCTGCCACCTTAGGTGCTCAAGATAACTTATGCAGGTAGCCTGATCTGGAAATCTACTAATCGTCTCTATTATATTCATTTCCATAAAGATATATATTTTTTATGTCAATTCATGGGCTATTACTCTCTTGAGAGGGGTGTAGGGGTGTGTTTCTGCTTTGAAAGATCTGTAGCAGAAACACACCCCTGCTATCATACACGCTCCTACGCTCCCCCTCTCAAGAGGGGATTTTAAAAGGTTGTGCCAAATTACTCTTTTAAATTAACGGCTATGGCGTTCACGTTTACATCTATAACTTATTAGGGAGCGTGAACATTCAATTAAACCCGCGCGATTAAGCGCCTACGCTTGACCGTGCGGGTTTTTAAGAGCTCAAATCACACTTTCATCAAATTGAATTTTCAATTCTGCAATAAATGCATAACATTCAACTTATTTAGTATTATTATAAGGTATGGCTATTAACCTGATGCTATCGTTGCCCAAAACAGCGGCATCAAATTCAATTTTTACTGTTTTGGTTTCCCCTTTTAGCAGTGTGAAATAATTGTCACTCATAATTGCAGGTAAAATCTGCTCGCCATTTGACGTTCTTACAGCCTGTACCCTTACCCCAAACGCTACTGCCTTTGATGATGACGGATTAGTTATCTGCGCAGTTATGTAATACTTGCCATCAGCTTTAACTGTTTTATAACCGGTTTTCAGATCAACCTTAGCCAGGGTGTTCAGCGCAGTATAATCTTTGCGTTTGTTGCCCCGCCAGTAAAAATTATCTGAAACCAGTTTGCCGTCTTTATCGGTAAGCTTTAGTTTGATAAAATGCACGTCGGAAAGGCCTTCGCTGGCTACATCGCCCTGATATACTTCAAAATTGTATAAAGAATACCCCCAATAGGTAGCACGTTCAATACCCTGCATTTTCACATAGCGGGCAGTTACTTCGGGAAACATGATCTTTTGATCGCCCTGCCTGCCGTCGTCGGTGCTATAAACATCGTGCCAGTGGCTTGCATCGGTTGATACCTGAATCCTGAAAGCTTTGGCATAGGCATCTTCCCAACTCAGACCAACGCCGTTCACAACTTCTTCCCTACCCAGGTCAATATAAACCCATTCGCCATCACTATAGCGGCTTGCCCACCGCGTGCCGGGATTACCGTCATTTATTGCAGATGCATCTCCGTTGGTTGACGACGAACTTACTACTTTTTTGTTTTTGGCAAGATCAGCCTTGTACTGGTTGAATTTAAGATCAAAAACAGCGCCCGAACTGTTGGCCGGCGCATCAACCATCTTTGACTGGCTGTATTGTTTTACCAGGGTACCATCCAAATTATAAACATCTGCCGAAGCCGTTAACCCATCGGCATCCTTGCGGGTGGTATTAATTATTTTGATGGCGTTTGTTACCGGGTTCCATTGAATGTGTAATGGCTCGCATGCTTTTTTCACGCCCCAGTATGCGCCGGTGAGATCATAATAATAATCATAAGTTTGCCATACCATTGAAGGGTAAGCCGATTGGCTCATCCAGGTCATAATACCCGAGGCATCGTCGCCCATGGCATCCTGCCAGCCTTCGTACATTGCTTTGTTACTTTCTAAGCTTACAAACTGTGCCTTTCTGCAAAAATCCTCGATACCATTTGGCGCTCCGTAACCATTGGTAATACTGGCCTCATAACTATCAGGGCCGGCATTAAATGCACGAGGGCCAAAAAAGTGCTGATCCCACATTTCGTTACGCGGCCACCAGTTTTCTTTAGGCATAAACTTTTTGAAACTTTCAAAGTTCACAAAAACAGCGGTTCCTAATTCCGTGCGTAAACCCCAGCCTTTATTACCGCCCAAACCAGTTGGATAAGCAGTAAAGTAATATCGGGGGTCTTTAGCATCCCAGGGGCCGCTACCCGTTAAGTTTTCGGCATGTGAATTGGGCTGGTACCAGCGGTCGCCACCATCAAAAGTTGCAAGATCTTCTTTAAGCCATACACTCAAAGGTTGTTCAGGCCATCCTTCGTTATCCGCACACCAAACAGCAATAGCAGGATGATTTCTGAAACGTTTGATTTTTTCGATTGCATTAGCGTTAAATGTCGTTATATCAGCGGGCAGGTTTGGATTGGCATTTAACCAAAAATCGTCCCAAACCATGATACCGTATTTATCACAAGCCTCGTAAAACTCCTCATCAGTAGTTGAACCTATCCAGTTGCGAATCATATTAAAGTTCATCTCTTTGTGCAACTTCACCTTGTAATCGTACTCGGCGCCACGGCAACGCAACATGTATTCGCTCATGCCCCAGTCGCCCCCTTTTATAAATACTTTAGTACCGTTGATGGCCAGATGTAATACATGGCCTATGGTGTCATAGCTATATCGTTTAATACCAAATTTTATGTTCTGCACATCTGATACTTCATCGCCAATGCTAACACTTAGCTTACAATTATAAAGGTTAGGCTCGCCATATCCGTTAGGCCACCAAAGTTTAGGGCTGTTGATTATCAGCTGCTCAAAATCGCGTTTATTCAGCTTTACTTCAGTGCTGCCATTGGCATCAACATAAATCTTTTTTTGAAACTCGATATTCCCCGGTGTAATAATGCCTTTAACAATGGCCGCTTGTGAATTTGGTGCGTTGTTTTTAACCTCAAGCGCTATCGATAAGTCGGCACGGGCATTGGTAGGCAAATTGGTGCGGATCCATGGATCTTTAATAGTTACGTCGCCTGTGTTGCTCAGGTAAACGTTATCAGTAATACCAGAATTAAGTCCCGGTACGTAAGGCATCCAATCCCAACCGGCGCTTGATACATAGTTGGGGCTACCCACATTGGCCAAAGGTTGTTTCGGGATATAAACCAAGGCTGTAAGCACGTTTTTACCACTGCGGTTTACTAATGCGCTGATATCGAAATGACCGCGCTGCATAAAACCGTCAAGAGTACCCAATTGCGTGCCGTTAAGGTAGATATCGGCCTTGCGATTAACACCTCTGAAATTTAACCATATTGTTTTTTTGGTATAGTTTGCCGGTACGTTAAACTCGGTACGGTACCAGAAACTGCGATCGTATTTGGCTTTATCAACCTTGTAAATATTATCGCCAAAGTTGGGGTCTTTTTCCAAACCAGCTGCCACATATGAGGCAAATGTGGTTCCCGGTACAACGGCCGTAACCCAATCGATGGTATTATAACCTGCGTCTTTAATTTTTGAGGCGTCAGCTACGTCGGCCTGAGGTTTTATCTTCCATTGCTGACCAGCTGAACTGTTTAGCGATACTTCATTGTTTTGGGCATTAGCGGTGCCATAAAAACATGTAATAATGACAATTAAAAGTTTAAATACCTTATAACGTTTATACATTGAGTGGAATAATTAGAAATTCTTTTCTGTTTATTTATTGCTCTCCCTTAACCGGGAGAGCAATTTGTGATTGGATTGGAAGAATTATAAACTTCTCAGCTTAACACCTTTAAACTGCAGATAGGTGTATGATTGCGTATTCACCACCCAACCGAGCGTAATGGTTGTTGTTGCCAAAAGCGTGAAGTTAAGCGTGTGTGTACCACCAATATTATTTTGATCGCCTTTGTAAATAGCCAGCGGGCTACCCAAATTGGTTATATCCGGTAGCGAATTGCCAACAGCTACTATTTCGTTGGCGTTAAGGGAGCCCCCGTATCCGGCAGTTTCAATATCAAGTGCGTAGTTGCCTGCAGGAAGCGTAATGGTTTGGTATACTTTGCCATTATTTACGCCATCACCTCCCCAATCTTTAGCTTCAAAGTGGATACAACCACCATTATCTGTTGACCAGCCTCCACCGGTACTCCCGTTTTGATTAACTACATTGCTATTGTATTGCCAATCTTTAGGTAACCCCCATTTTCCGGTTCCATTATCGCTACGGTAAAAAGGATAGCCGGCGTTTTTTATATACAGCGATGTGATATCGCCAATGCGCCTCACCCTCGGGAAAAGCGTTGGTGCAGCAACAGTAAAAGTATCAATAGCGCCCCTGAAAGGCAAGTAGCTTGATTGGTAAGTTACATCCGTACCAAACTTAAAATCATTGATGGTTACTATCGAATCGGTTGGTTTAAGAAATGTTGTTTGCGTTTTACCAGCATTATCAATGTAGGTCACTATAGTTTTAGTATTTACAGTTACAGAATCAAGTGTGATCTGGTTAAAGTTCAACTTAACAACACCTGTAGTTATATCAACTGTAAAAGGATTATCAGCATTATAACCACGGTTAAAAATACCGCCTGCATAAATCGCCCCATAAACCCTAACCCCGTTGATGCTTTTAGCAATAGAGATATGCCCGTCACTATCAACAGAATTTACGACGAAGTTATAAGTACCCTCTGTTAAATTTGATACCATTACCTTTACCGTATCAAGTGGGTTATGGCTTGTTGCATCAATAATTAACGAATCCTGCTTGTTGTTCCAATAAATCTTATACTTAACAATTTTAGGGTCGGGACTTGGGTTCCACACCAGTTGAGTACGCAGCTTACCGGCCCGGTAATTGGCATTGGCAATTACACCGGGATAATAAATCTCACTGCCTTTTATCAACTCTTTATAATTTTCATTCTTTTTTGAGCAGCCCCACGCGGCAAGCAATAACAGCAACCACGCTATATTTTTTATATTGATCTTCATTTGTTTGTCGCTTAAAAATTATTGAGGGATTCCGTAAAAAGACATTTCTTCGATGTAGGTATAGTCAAGGCCAAACCAGGTTTCGCTGACTACAATACGCAGGTATTTTACTGCCGGGCTATTAAACGGTACATCAAAATTTACACCTGCCTCAATAAAGGCCTGGTCGGCAGCATTGGTTTGTCCTTGCGGCAGGCCCGACGGCGGGTCTGGAAAACGATAGGTCCCCACTACTACCCAGTCGCCGCTTACAGTACCCACCGGCTTGCCGCCGGGAGTAACAGCATCAGCAGGATTATCTTTATTTGATCCCCAAATGCTAAACACCTTGGGGTTTGCATAACCGTAGCTCCTTGGCCACATCAAAAAGTGGCTTAGCTTATAACTGCGTCCTACCCCAAAAGTACCTTGTACCAGTTTTTGTACCGGGCCAATAGTTGTTTGCCATGGTGCTGCGCCACCAACTTCTTTGGTAAAGCCATCCCATAAATAAGGAAGAATACCGCCGTAACCTATATAGCCATCGCTTGGGGTTAGGTATTGGAAAAATTTGCTTTTATCCAATAGCTCCTCATACAAGGGAGTAAGGGTAACCAATAAGGTATCTGATGCGTTTCCGAATTGGTCGGTTACAAAAGCGCCAAATTTTGCAGGTGTTGTGCTAAAGCCCCTTACGGCATAACTTATAGTATCGGTACTTGTAAAATGCCTGTCTTTAATATTAAATTTATTATCGGCAGGGTCAATGGCAATTAAATTTACACCAACGGGCCGTTTATCTTTATTAATGGTTGATAAATGGACACCGCCAAAATCGGCGGCCAGAGTAAGATTTTTCCTTATTAGCTGGTAGTAAGGTGTGTCCGGATGAACCGTTACCGTAACCGGATCAGACTCTACATTAGCCCGGGTTACCGCATGCAGTGTTATCGTATAATCCTTGCTGCTTTGAAAGCCATCAACCCTAATAGTATCCAGAAAATAGCTGGATTTAGTTTGCCTTGTTGTTTTGCCGTTAATATTATAATCGGCAACTACATAAAGCAGGTTTTGCGACGATGGCAAAGTATAAGTTAAAACCACGCCGCCATTAAAATTGCGCACCTTAACATTGGTTACTACTGCCGGTTTTGTTTTATCGGTACTTTCAGGCAGTTTGTAGTTATCGCTTTTGGAACATGAAAACAAACATGTTGTTAAAAGCGCCAGTACACATATAAAATGTACAGGCTTTATATGATTATAGCTCATAATATCTTTTCGTTAATTATTTATCCAATTAAAAAACTGTTTAAATCCTACCAGTAAGGGTTTTGAACAAGGTTATCGTTCACCACGATTGAATTGTTCCAGATTGGCCACAGGTAATCCCTGGTGTTAAATACCGGGATCTCCACGTTGCGGGCACGGTAGTAGTTAATAGCCTGCTCTTCGTAAATACTCCAGCCGGTTAACGGGGTACTTAATACTCCCTGCAACTCTTTCCAGCGGCGAAGGTCCCAGCCGCTTTGCCCTTCAAAACAAAGCTCTATCCTGCGTTCCTGGTGAATGATAGCCCTTAAACCTTCTTTAGTAGTTGGTTTAGATGGATTTTTTGAATAAGCTGCCCATGAATCAACAACGCCACTCAAACCTGCACGTGCCCGGATCTTATCTACATAAGATATTGCTTCGGCAGTGGGGCCATTTACTTCATTTAAAGCTTCGGCATATAACAAGTATAAACCAGCCATACGCATAACCGGCATGGAAAAATCAGTCCAGTTAAAACCATCGTCATATACGGTAAGGTAGTTGGCCAGCTTCTTAGGCCAATAACCGGTGATGTTTGATTTTTGCAGTGTTTTAGGGCCTGCAAGTGAGGTAACACCGCGTGCTGGTACATAGTGCGCTATTTTAGCGTCCAAAATACCATCACCAAACCAGATACCGCCATCAAAGCCTATACTTCCGTAAAAACGAGGTTCGCGGTCAAAATGAGCTTTAATTGTTTGATAGCCTTGTTTTATGTAGAAAAAATTTGCGGCATCGCCTGTACGCAACTGGTTACGATCGGCATAATCCCAGCTTTTATCTTCATCAATAGGGACACCTTTGTTGGTATAAAACAACTCGGTAGTTGAAATAGGCACCGCATAATAAGCCGGATTCTGATTATCATTTTGGTTTGCCTTTTGAGTTAACCTGGGTATGCAATACTCCTGACCGTGCCAGATATTGCTTAACGACCAAATTAGTTCGGGGTTGGTATCCCATTTTTGCGTAAGCGAGTTTTGGCAAGTTAGCACCTGTTTCAATGAGTCGGGCAGATTAGAAACACCCGGCGCCGGTACAAAATTGGTATTTAAATGCAAACCGGCGGCTTCGCACATATCGATAGCAGTTTTACATGCGGTGGCGGCCTTTTGCCATTTAGTGGCATCAAACGATGTTGGGAAAAGGTTTTTACCGCTTTTATCCTTAAAGTTTGCATAATCAGGATTGCCGTTAAATAAAGGGCTCGCAGCAGTCATCAGCACCTCGGCTTTAATAGCCGCTGCTGCTGGTTGGGTTATTCGGCCTAACTCCTTAGCTGGATTATCAATCGTAGCCGGCAGATCGGGAATTGCCTGATCAAGCAGCCCTACAATATAGTTAACCACATCATCAACCGGCTGGCGTTTCACTTTCACCTCGGCTGTTGAGGCCTCAACAGGCAAGTTTACGTCGATGATAGGGATCGGCCCGTACATCCGCATGAGGTAGTAATGGTAGTAGGCTTTCAGGAATTTGGTTTCGGCAATCCATCGTTTTTTCTCAACCGCACTTAAATCGGCTGGTTTGTCAATATTTTCGAGCATGGTATTGCAGCGTCTTATCGCAACAAACATGGCTGTACCGTTAGCCCTGCCATCCCAGAAGTTTAAACCGGGCTCGCCAACATTTTGGGTTCCGGTAATAAGCGTATAACCGGTAATATCCAAGGGGTTATTGGCCAGGTTAAGCGGAAAAATGATTTCGCCAGAAGTTGTAAAACCTGCGCTCCTGTTCAGATCATTTAATTGCTGAACGGATGAATAACAGGTAAAAAGATAGTTTTCAGCTTCGTTCTTACTTCTGAAAGCATAATCAATTGTTCCAACATCAGGCGGAACAACGTCAAGATATTTTTTGCATGAGCCGCTTAATACCATTAAAAGTAATAAGCCAATATGTTTATAGTTAAATTTCATGATACTCTTCATCTGCTTATAAATTAACATTCAAGCCAATATTGTACACCTTTTGGATCGGGTAGTTAAATCCATTGCTGCCCAGTTCAGGATCCCACAGTTTAAATGAGCTCCAGGTAATTAGGTTGAGGCCATTAACGTATAACCTCAAGCTGCGTAAGCCCAGTCTTTTTGATACCGATGCAGGCAAGGTATACCCAAACTCGGCCGACTTAAGCCGCATGAATGCACCATTGCGTAGCCACCAGGTACTTGGCTGCAAGTTATTTTCAATGATGTTGCGGGTTGTTCCTAAACGCGGGTAAGTGGCGTACAGGTCCTGATGCTCTTCGCTCCAGTGGCTATCTGCAAATTGTTGTAATAATTGAGTATTTCCATATATATAGTCCTCTGTACTTTGTACAAATGGGCTAACCTGGTTAGGGTCCACAAAGAATGAAACCCTTGCCTGCCCCTGGAAAAATGCTGAAAGATCAAAGTTTTTGTATTGCGCAGATACACCGTAGCCATAAACAATTTCCGGAACCTGGGGATAACCAATAAAAGTTTCGTCGCGGCTGTCAATAACACCGTCGCCATTCAAGTCGCGGTATTTAATATCGCCGCCCCTTGGTGCTTTACCTGTAGTTGAAAAAATCTGGGTTGGTGATGCAGCAGCTTCTGCATCGTCAACAAATAACCTGTCGGCGATATACCCATACCCAATACGGATAGGTTGACCAACAAAATGCCTATATGCCTCCGGGTAGTTAGGCTCCTCGTAATAAGTATACTTATCGGTTGCCAGGGTAAAATTACCCCGTCCGGAAATAAGCCAGGAACTTCCGATGCTTTGCTTATAGTCAAATGAAAGATCGATACCTTTTGAGTTGGCTTTACCTAAATTGGCATAGATATCGGCCTCAAGCCCCGACGTACTTGGAATGTATGACCGTTTTTGCAGGATGTTGTACCTGTTGTAATTATAAAACTCGGCAGTGATATTCAGGTTCTTGAACAAGGTCATCTCCAGCGCAAGGTTGGCCTGCTTTGAGGTTTCCCAGGTTACGTTAGGATCGGGATAGTTAAGTATAGTAGCGCCGTTATGTGCGTATCCTGCGTTTGTACCAAAGGCCGCATAAGCCCCACCGTTAAGGTTTACATTTGACGCATAAAAGAAACGCCTGTCGCTGATGGCATCATTACCCACCAAACCATAACTGCCTCTTATTTTTACCCTCGTAAAAATATCAGCCAGCGGCTCAAAAAACTTTTCGCCTGATACAAGCCAGCCGCCACCAATGGTTGGAAAAAAGCCGTAGCGATGTTCGGTAGAAAACCTTTCGGAACCATTATAGCCGAAGTTAAACTCCAAAAAATATTTACTCTTGAAATTATACCCTGCCCGGCCGGCAACACCGAGGTTACGGTGAGGTAAGGCATATTGTAAATCAGGCTGTTTGGTCACCGGATTAATAGCGTTAGAATAAACCGTTTGCTGCCGGGTTAACACCATGGTTGCCGATACATTATGGTCACCAAACTGCCTGGCGTAATCAAAGTTGCCCTGCAAATAGATCTGATTACTGATAACTGGTGTACCTGGAAAATAAGACAGGTACTCTTTAGCATCGTTGGGGTCCTGGTTTAGCCATACCAGCGAGTAGGTGTTGTTTACTTTATCATAGCTGCCAACATTGTAATAGAACGGATTATACCCGTAATTGGCATCAAAGTAAGAATACCTGTTGGTACTGAAGATGCCATGAAAGTTTAAGCCTTTGGTAATAAAATCAAAACCCTGGTTAAGCTCAATTTGTGCCAGCACCCTTGACTCTGATGAGGTTTTATGCCCTCTTAACAACAATGCATAAGGATTGTTGTAAGGCACTCCCTTCTCTGCCGGGGCTCCGAACAAAATGTGTTTGGTATCGCGGTTAGCTGAATCGGCAGGAAAATAGGCTGGGAATAATACAGGGCTGGTATGCAGCGCAATTTTGTAAACATCCGAGTTAAAGGACCCATCTGTTGTGAGCGGCCCTGCATACTCACTAAACGTGCCTGAAAATCTCAATACCAATTCAGTACTTTTAGTTAGATTGAGGTTAACGTTTGAACGTAACTGGTAATTCTGAAATTTTATGTTATTACTGTTGTTATTGGCAGGGTCTTCAACCAAATTACCATGGTCAAGGTTGTATGAACCAGCTACATAATAACGGGCAAAGGGTGTACCACCGCTAATACTTAAGTTACCCCGTTGGGTTGATGTACGCTTTTTTAACAGCATACTGAGCCAATCTACCGCAGGGTATACATACGGATTATAGCCCGGTCCTTTAGCCAAAGTATTTTGGGTATTGATGATCTTATCCGGATCAAAAGGCGTTGGCTGATACGGATCACGCGATAATGTAGCCTCATTAAAAAGGTTCATGTAGGTGATAGGATCAGCTATTTTAAGCGACTGTGTATTTTGAGATATTGAATTTTCTGCACGAAAACTGATCTGTGGTTTGCCTATTTTACCCTGTTTGGTTGCTACCAAAATTACACCATTAGCACCGCGTGCACCATACAAAGCTGTAGCACTCGCATCTTTGAGGATAGAGAAACTGGCAATATCATCAACCTGCAAGCGTGCGAGATCATTGGTGGTAAGCTCGATATTATCGATCAGGATGAGTGGGTCAACCTTGTAACCAAAGGTGGTTACCCCCCTGATAAAGAACTGGGCGTTATCCTGCCCTGGCTGCCCCGTTCCCTGGAAGGCGATGATACCTGCAGCCTGTCCGGCCAGTGCAGTGGTCAGGTTACTTGCCGGAATTTTAAGCTCCGCAGGTTTAACGGTAGTTACCGAACCGACAATGGCTTCCTTACGTTCCTTTTTACCGTAAGCGGTAATTACAACCTCTTCGGCCTGTCTTACATCCTCAACCAAAACAACATTAAACAGTTTATTGTCGGGAGTTACAGTAAAGGTTTGGGTAACAAAGCCAACAAACGATACCCGGATCACCGAGCCGCTTTTTACATCGAGAATGAACTTGCCATTGTTATCGGATACCGTACCTCGTTTGGCGTCATTAACTACGGTGATACTTACACCAGGCAGCGTTACACCTTTTGCATCACGCACGGTACCGGTTACGGTAATATCGGCTATGTTTTCGCCAGGACTATTATTGTCCCCCCCGGGCGCTTCTTTAATAATGACCGATTTACCATCTATGGTATAAGTCAAAGCGGAGTTTTTGAGGCTGATCTTCAGTACTTCTTCAAGCGGGGTGTTCTGAAAATTAACATCCAGCGCCGGCACATTTTTTATGCTTTTTGCCGACCAGAACAGGTTATAACCTGTTTGCTTATTTATTTCATTGAATATTTGTTTAAGCGTTGCATCATTCTGTTTATAAGTGATTTTTTGTGAAAAAACCGCTGCACTTGCCTGCATGAATGCCAGGAAGAGTATAAACGTCGTTATCTTCATGATGAGCAGAAATTTCTTAGGGTAGCACGAAGGCGTACAAATGTTTGTAGTAAAAATTTTATACATTTGTTAAAGGCTGTTTTAAGTTGAAATGTTACGACAATTACATTCAGGTTTTAAAAAGCTGATTGGAGCAGGGGCATCGGAAGTGCCTCTGTTCTGCTTTTTATAAACCGCTGATCTGCTTTAAGCTATGGGTAGGTATTGGTTTTTCTCATACTTTTTTGTTTAGTTTAAATTGGTTATTGGGGCGGTTATTTTTTCTTGCTGATAGTTATGGTATTACCCTGTATGCTAAACCTGGCATCACCAGTTTGCTCCATCATTTTTAACAGGGTTGTGATGCTGGCAAAGCGGGTAGTTACAGCGCCAAATGTTTCGGTTTTCAAACTCTGATCTTCAAAAACAACCTCTACATTGTACCAGCGGGATACGCTGCGCATAATGTTTTCCAGCTTTTCGTCATCAAAATTGAAATAGCCATTTTTCCAGGCTACGGCCTCGGTGGTATTTGCTTCGCTTACGTCAAGGGTGTTAGTTAGTTTGGCCTGCTGACCCGGAATTAATACGGTGCTCTTGCTGGCGGCAGTTACCCGTACCGATCCTTGTAATAATGTTGTTTTGGTAACAGCATCGTCGGTATAGGCGTTTACGTTAAAGTGGGTACCCAATACTTCAACCGTTTGGCGGTTGGTTACTACCCTAAACGGTAGCTCCTTATTATGGCTAACTTCAAAGTAAGCTTCGCCTGCTAATTCAACCCTGCGCTCATTATGGTTAACAAAGCTTACAGGAAATTTCAATGACGAATAAGCATTAAGCCAAACTTTAGAGCCATCAGGTAATACAACCTGATATTGCCCGCCCTTCGGGGTTTCGATGGTATTAAACGCATCAAGCTCAGTACCAGACGATGCACCTGACAGGTTTTCCCTGCCCGTTATGGTGTATACCAATTGCCCATTGGCAGCTTTGGTTACCTTGATTCCGTTTTGATTGGCAATCTGACCATTGTTTGCGTCAGTTAGGGAGATCTTTTTTCCATTAGCTAAAGTGAGGATGGCTTTATTGCCGCCCGGATGGATATTTGATTGAGCAACACGACGAGGAAAATTTTCATGGTCTGTTGTAAGCATCCGGGTAATGAACAAACCAGCCATACCCAATATTAATACAGCAGCTGCTGCCGCCACCCACCTGAAGATGGGTTTCGGTTTAGCAGGTTTGGTTTCCCGGTTAAGTCGCGCAAGTATAGCCTCACCTGCCAGCTCTTCACTTTCGGGAAATTCGGCGTCCTGGTATGCGTTTTCACGATACCATTTCAATAATTCTTCACGCTCGGCTACTGTAGCAGTATTATCCCGATACTTTTTAATTAAAATGTAGATACGTTCCTGGTCCAATTGGTTTTGGTGCTTATATACGGGTGTACCGTGAAAGCAACCTAACCCTACATTGGTTTTAGATTTTTTTTAAGTTTTTATAGAAATGCCTGACATGCATCTGTTGCAAGACAGGAACGAATGAATTTGTGAAGAGAGATGTATCTATCTACCTTGAAAAGAAAAATGTAATTTAAAACGAGTAAGCGACCGAGAAATGATAAAAAGAGGTTCTATTTTACTTCCGAAACGAAATAATAGTATGCAATACCACCACAATACTCCAACCGTAATTCTTCAGCTCGCCACGAATAATTTTTAGCGCCCGGGTCAGGTTAGCCTCTACCCCTTTCTCGCTGATTGCAATTTTTTCGGCTATCTCATTGTTCTTCAAACCAAGTTCCCGGCTGTAGTGGAAAACCAAGCGGCATTTTTCGGGCATTTCCTCTACAATGCCATTGATATACTCCTGCAAAAAAAGTGCATCGAGCTTGTGTTCATCATGGGTGACATCGGTAAATTCGTAATTTTCTTTGGCAAGGTCGGCGCGATGTTTTTCGCGATGATAATATTTAAATACGCTGAATTTCACCGCAGTTGCCAGGAAAGCAGCAACGCTTTGTATTTCAATAGCAGCCCGGCGCTCCCATAATGATAAAAAAACCTCGTGAACAAGATCTTTGGCTATGGCCGTATCCTTGCTGTGGTTCCAGGCAATAGCGAGCATTTTTTTCCAGTAGCGCTGATAAATTTCAGTAAATGCACCGTGATCGTTTGCCTGCAGCAAACAGGTTAGCTCCTGATCTGTATATGCGCTGTACTTCGACATTAGGCCCGCTCCGGCGATTCTCCCTGTTATAATTGGTTATCGGCTTATGTCACAGCGGGAACTGCTTCAAAATCCGGCTACAAATATGCAATATAATTTCAATCCAAAAACTATTTTGTGATTTATCGGTAATTCGGTTCTCTGCGGCAGGTATAACACACAGCTCCGGCATCGTTCATCAACAATAACTAAGTACCGGCACTCTCCGTTAGTATCTCCTGAGATACCTGTTAATTAAAAAACACATAACCGGGGCTTTTATTAAAATCACCGCAGTTATGTGTTTTCTTAAATTTATGAATTCCTCGTTATTGGCTTTATTTACATTTCAGATGCGCGTATCTATTCAAAATGTTATTGAGCAACTAAAAATGCAGTCTTTAAACCATCAGTAGAAGCCGAAAGCTCAGTTTTACCGGGTTTTGAGCCAGCCTTAATCAAAAATGCCGCAACCCCGGCTTCCGCCTTTACTTCTTCCGCTCCAATTACTTCTCCTCCGCCCTTCAGGTTTAACTTGATCAGGTTGGTTGCGTCCGGAATAACGGTACCTTTTTCATCAGTTACCGAAGCGTAAACAAACACTACATCATTTTTACCTGCCGCAAATGTTTTACCGCTGTAATCAACCGTTAACTTAATCTGCAACGGTTTTCCGGGTGTTCTGCGTTCGGTAGTAGTTACTACCTGCCCACTGATATACCCCTTTGCAGTTAAGGTGCCTGGACTGTAAGCTATATTAAAAGTAAATGGAGCGTGTTTAAGGTTATTACTCATTACGTCTACATCCGGCTTTTGCTTAGTTACCAATTTGCCGTTCAGGAACAATTCTACCTCATCACAATTGCTATATATCTTTACACTTTGGGTTGCCTGATTATTCCAGTAATTGGCGATAAACAACATCGGCTTGCTTTCGTCAGCGTCCCTTTGGCTTTGGTAAAAGTAATAGGCAAACTTCGGCAGCCTGAAAATATCCATAATACCCGATGATTCAATATCAGGTGCATAGCCCCGTTTATAATCAAACATGAGCCAGTTGGCATCACCGGTAATTTTTCCGTTAAGGTTATCGTTATGTGATTCCTGGAAGTTTAAAGCCTGCTGCAGCATCCGTTTTTCACCATCACTGCGCAGCTGGCGTGATGTCTTTTCCTGATCAGTAAGATCTTTATACTGGGTTTGGTTAAAGCCTGCGTTTTGGGCATAGTATTCCCAGTCGCCATATTCGGCAATCAGGATAGGTTTCTGGTTAAACTTTTTCCAATAATCAGGCGCTTTGGCGTGCTGACGGGCGGGAATAAATACGTCATAAACCGCATTCATCCAACCGCAAGTATAGGTATCGGCATAAGGCAATTCCTGGTGAACAATAGCATGCGCCTTTTCCATATAATCCTGCTTCATGTCGGTTTCATTAAGCGAGGCTTCCCACAAAATGATGGACGGGTGGTTCCTGTCGCGGTGCAGCATATCGGTAATGGCTTGCAAGCTGTTCTTTTGAAAAGTTTCATCACCAAAAAACTGCCAGCCGGGTGTCGAGTCCATCACAAAAATGCCCAACTCATCGCAGGCGTTTAAAAAGGCTGGCGAAGGCGGATAATGAGAACAACGTACAAAATCAAAACCGGCCTGTTTTATTTTATAAGCATCACGATATTGGGCATTATCGCTCAGGGCATAACCCACATAAGGATATTCCTGGTGACGGTTGGTGCCACGTAATACGTATTTGCTGCCATTAAGGTAGAAACCATCTGCCTTGAAGCTGATTTGCCTGATACCGGTTTTTATCGATACCGAATCAAGCAGTACGCCATTGCTTTCAACACCTACTACCACTTTATACAGGTACGGATGCACCGGCGACCACAGCGCAGGTTTTGCGATACTGATACTTTGTTCAAAAGTGTTGCTCCCATTTGGTTTGATAACCGCTGCCGGCATATTAAGTGCCCCAACAGCTTTTCCTGAAGCATCATAAAGAGTGGCTTTTAATTGAACTGCTTGCTTTATGGCGTGATCATTTTGTACCTGTACTTTGATATTTAAGCGGGCGCTGTTTGCCGAGATGTTATCATAGTGCAGCAATACCCCGCCACCATTCACCTGCCCGGCATTAACCGCATCGGTTATATAAACCTTATTTTTTTTGATAAGCCAGGCATTGCGATAGATGCCGCTGTAAAAGTTAAAATCAAGATCTTTAATAGGCTTACCGGGCGGAATTACAGGATTATCATGGTTATTAAGCCTGATAAGCAGGCAGTTTTCTTTACCATACAAAGCTTTATCGCTGATATCGATATAAACGGGCAGATAACCGCCAATATGTGTTTGCAGGTGTTTCCCATTCAAATAAACATCGGCCAGGTTCATGGCTGCATCTATGCGGATGGCAATATATTTACCGGCATCGCTTTTATCCAGCGTAAAAAACTTGCGGTAAAAACAAATGCCCTGCCATTGCTGGGCAATTTTAATAACCGGCTCAATATTGGCAGTATGCGGCAGGCTCACCTGTTGCCATGATGAAGCACCTGCATGGCTAAAAAGTTGGTCATTGATACTGGTATCTGCGTTTTTTACAAACTGCCAGTTATTATTAAAAGGGGTAACAGCTATTTTTTTATCGCCTTTGCTTTGTGCTTTCACGGCTGCAACCGTGCAGGCAGCGGCAAGGGCCAACAGAATAATTTTCTTCATTTAGTGGAGCTTACTGGCTAATGTGGTATTGATTTTTGATGCTATCATAGGTAGCCATGTGCGCATTGGTATTGCCCTGTTTATCAACAAAGGTTTCGCCCCAGCTAAAGGGCTCCCAAATAAAAGTGCCTTTAACTTTATTACCGGGTAATGAAAAGGCTATATCATTTACCTCGCGTTTGTGCTGTGAATATTCAGCGACCATCACATCCTGCTTATAGCGGGTAGTCAGGCTGGTCAAATTATTTTTTAAGCTATCGGGCGTTCCATGCCATTCGGGATAATATGATTCGCCAATGATGTCGAAATTCACCCCGCGTTTAAGCATGTTATCAACAAAGTAAATGGATTCGGCATTTTGCCCTCCGCAGGCAATGTGCAGCATGATCCTGATGTTGCCGCTCACTTCTCTTACACCGCTGATACCTGCTTTTAAGAAACCGGCCAGTGTATCCAGGTTTTTCAGTCGGCCATCCGGCCATAAAATACCGTGGTTAATTTCGTTGCCAACCTGCACCATATCGGGCAGGGTGCCCTGTTTTTTAAGGGCCAGCAGGGTAAGCCGAGTAAATGCTTTTATAGAATCCTGCAATTGCTGGTTGTTGAGTTTTTTCCAGGCAGCAGGTTTGTATTGCTTACCAGGATCGGCCCAGGTATCGCTGTAATGAAAATCAAGTAAAAAGCCCATGCCGGCTTCTTTAATGCGCAAAGCCATCTTTTTGGTATCCTCCAACCCGCAATAGCCTTTTGCCGAGTAACCGCTATCAGCCTTTGGATTGTTGAAGATGCGGAGCCTTACATAGTTAAAGCCATGATCTTTCAAAATGGTAAAAGGGTCTTTACTTACGCCATTATCATTAAACTTGCGTCCTTCGGCCTCCAGCTGGGGGATAAAGGAAATATCGGCCCCCATAATCTGCTTAAACTTAACCGGAACATTTTTGGCCGGCGAATATTTATAAGCCGATAATGCCCCGATACTTACCAGGCCAATTGCTATTAATACCAGTTTGCGTGTACTGATCTTCGTTTTCATATAAATTGTGTTAATAATCAAAATTACATAGTAAAATTGGTTGGGTGTATTTGTTGCTGCAATCAAAGTTTCGCCGCCGCTCGCCGCCGGGCGAGTGGCTATTATCTCCAGGCCTCTGGCCTGCTTTTTCCACGGCGGCCAAAGGCCGCTTAATAGTTGCCACTCGTCCGGAGGCGAGTGGCGGCAGAAGCCTTTATTAATACACCCAACCAATTAAATTTTAATGCACAAACGCATCCATGGCAACGGTTGGTTTACCGCTGCTATCAAATGCGCCCATGGTGTAGCCCTGCCAGCTGGCATAAGCTTCCGGCTCCCAGTAAAATACCCCAAGACCACCCGATACGGATTTTGTTTTAGCTATCAGATCGGTTAAAAAAGCTTTACTGGTTGTTGCTGCTGATACATCCATACCAGCTTCGCAGATCATTACCTGTTTGCCGTAGCGAGATACCATATCCTGCATATTGGCCAAAACCTGGCTGTTGATGGTCGACCAGTCGCTGGTTGACGGGTATACTGAAAACCCGCAAATATCCCAGCTTGCGCCATTGGCCTTAAGACCGTCGAAGATCCAGCGGGTGGTAGTATTATTAAAGCCATTGGCCACGTGTACAATAACTTTTGCTGATGGGAAAATAGCTTTGGTGGCATTATAGCCGCAATTCACCAACCATGCAAAGTTTTTAAAGTTTGTTGCCGATACCGAAGCGCGGCCATCCTGCCATAGCATACCATCGCTGGTTTCATTACCCACCTGTACCCATGTTGGGGTTATCCCATTTGATTTAAGGGTATTTAAGGTATTATAAGTGTAATTGTACATGGTGGTCATGAGTGTGCTGAAATCAAGACTGGCCCATGCAACAGGTTTGGTCTGGTTACCGGGATCGGCCCAGGTATCGCTATAATGAAAGTCGATGAGGATGCTCATGCCCGCGGCCGCGGCCCTTTTGGCTTTAGCTACCACATCGGCAGTAGAGTTATAGGTTGATGAAGGATTTACCCATACCCTTAAACGGATGGCGTTAATACCTTTACCTCCTAAAACAGTAAACAAGTCTTGCTGGGTACCGCTACTGTTGTAAAACTTTTTGCCCGATGCTTCCATTTGCGTTACCCAGCTCACATCTGAGCCATAGGCAAATGAGGAAGTAGCTTCGGTTTTCAACTTACCTGTAGCGGTGCTTTGCGCAGCGGCTTGCTTGTTGGCAACTTCTTTGGTGCAGCTCATGCTTAGGCAAAGCATAACAGCTGATGACAGCGTGATGATTTTTCTCATAATTTGATTGATTTATTGGTATTTGTAAAAAATTGGTTTCGTGCTGAATGGCATGAACTATTTAAATGCATCAAGCGCCACGGTAGGCTTGCCCGATGTGTCAAACGCCCCGAGACCATAACTTTGCCAGTTATAGGCCTCCGGTTCCCAATAAAAAACTCCCAAACCCTGTCCGCCATTCACCGTGCCAACCTTGCTTAACAAATCTGTTAAAAAGGCTTTGCAGGTTGTTGCTTCAGCGGCAGGCATTCCCACTTCAACTATCATTACCGGGGAACCATACCGGGTAAACATATCATTCATGTTAGCCAGGCATTGTGCATTATAAGTTTGCCAGTTAGTAGTAGATGGATATAAGGACATGCCTATAATATCCCATTTTGCCCCATTAGTTTTCAGGCCATCAAACATCCAGCGAAACAGGCTGTTGTCATAACCATTAGCCAGGTGAACAATAACTTTTGTAGTGCTGCTTACTGATTTTACGGCATCATAGCCCGTGGCAACCAGCGCCGCAAAATTGGCCATGTTTTTTGAGGCGCGGCCATCTTCCCAAAGCATGCCATCGTTGGTTTCATTACCAACCTGTGCCCAGTCGGGCGTAATACCTTTTGCTTTCAGGGCGTTCATTACGCTTATGGTATAGGTGCTTAGCGCCATTTTCAGATCGGCAAAACTGAGACTTTGCCACGCGGCAGGTTTAGGCTGCTTACCCGGGTCGGCCCAGCTATCACTGTAATGAAAATCGATCATGATCTTCATGCCCAGTTTTTGCGCGCGCTGGGCTTTGGCTACTACATCATCTGTATTGCACCAACCATCTGTTGGATTAACCCAGGCACGGAGCCTGATAGCGTTCATACCCTTATCCTTCAAGATCTGGATCAGGTCTTGCTGGGTGCCATCGTTGTTATAAAATTTATAACCCGATGCTTCCATCTGCGTAAGCCAGCTCACATCAGCCCCTTTAACAAGGGCCGATGTGGTGGTTTTAGTTGTATCGCCGGTATCAGGCTTTCTTATGCCTGGATCTCCGCTACTCTTTTTACATCCTGCGGCTGCCATTAACAACAGCATCATTCCACACAATACAATATTTCTGCTATTCATTTTGGGGTATTAATAACCTTGTGTTTGGGTTAATTTGCCTTTGCTGGCGGTAATTTCATAAGTTGGCACGGGGAACAGGTATGGCCCCGCGGTTTTACCTACCGATGTTAAGGCGCTCTGCCATTGGCCGTGCCTCACCAGGTCCATCTTGCGTTCACCCTCAAAATAAGTTTCCCAGCCTTCTTCTTTTAGCAGCCAGGTATCAAAGGCCTGCTTAGTCGCAGTGGCTGATGAAGGCACATTACCCAAAGCAGCACCACCGTGCGCCAAACGTACCTGGTTAACCAAAGATACAGCTTCGGCAGTGGGGCCGCTGTTTTGGTTAATGGCTTCGGCAAGCTGTAACATTACGTCGCCCAGGCGCGCTTTTGGAATGTCATTACCCTGGTAAGCATTCAGCGAAGCGCCGCCAAGATCCGGGTATTTGGCTATTACCGGGCCCGATAAGCCGTTAGCCTCGTTACGTACCACCCCGCTTTTGTTGGTGTAACTGGCAACAAGCAAATCTTTGCGTTTGTCGGCCGCGTCAAAAGAATGATAAAACGCCCATGTTGTTGAAATTGGCGCATCGCCACCGGCAAATGAATCTTTTACGCGGTTGCCCGGATAATCTTTTGGATAGGTATAAAACACCCAGGGGTTAAAGCTGGCGTGATTTTCGTTACCATCCTGGTCTGGCACACATGATATCGCCCACATGGTTTCGTTATTCCTTTCAGTAGCTTCCATGAACAGGCTGGCATAATCGGTTACCAATGAGTAGCCCATGGTCATGATCTGCCTGCCGGTTTTTTCGGCATTAACAAAATCCTTTTCATTCATATAAGTACGCATCAATACCGTAAGCGCGATGGCCTGGTTAAACCGGCCATAATCTGATGGTGATTTTGGCAAGTTTTCGGCTGCGTAGGTAAGATCGCCAACTATCGATGCTAAAAATGCCTCGCGGGTTGGACGGGTCAGGTCAGTTTCGGCTGCGGTGTTGATCTTTGATGCATCCAGGATCACCGGCACCGGACCATATAGTTGCAACAGGTAATACATATTCCATCCACGCGACATGCGGGCTTCGGCAGTCAGTTCCTTTTTAGCCGCATCGCTGATGGTTGATTTATTGATATCGTCAATGATCTGGGTGATGCGGGTTACAAACCTGATCTTTTCAAAATGGTTATTGCCTGTGCCCTGGTTTGCTAAAAATGTAAAACTTGCGGTACTGAACTGGGTAAAAATACCACCCCATCCTGTAAAAACATTCATCTGATCTGTAGGGTAATCAAACATCATGATATCGCCGTACTCCGGGCTGAACCAATCGTTCTGATAACCCGCAGGATCATTATACCCCCATTTTGACTGGAAAGGTTTATAAACCTCGGTAACATAATTTACAAAATCGGCCTCGGTTTTAGGAAAGTTGGTGGTTGATAACGAACCGTAAATTTGGGGCTCCAACCCTTTTTTGCAACTGCTTACCGTTACAGCAGCAGCCATTAAGCATATGGTTATAATTTTTTTCATGTTGATTGCTGTTTTAAGATTAAAAACCGGCCCTTAAGCCAAATGAGAACGTCCTGAACATTGGGTACGGGGCATAGCCGCCTTTAACACTGGCATAGCTTACTTCCGGGTCAACACCTTTGTACTTGGTGATGATGAACAGGTTTTGCGCATCGGCAAATACCCGTACCGATTTGGTGAACTTATTTAGCCATGGTGAGTTAAAAGTATACCCCAGTGTAAGGTTACGGCAGCGTACAAAATTGGTGCTTACCAGGTTAATGTCCGAGCCTTGTGGCAAGCCTGTAGCACTTTCAATGTAGTTTACACCCGGCCTTGTACCGCTTTGATTAACTGATGTCCAGGCGTTCAATGCCTGTACAGTGCCACTTTGGGTACTTGATACTATGCTGTTAGGATCGCCCCACGCGTTGTTATAGTTTATTCCCTTGCCGCCAAACTGTCCGTAAAAGAAAATGCTCAAATCGAATTGTTTGTAGTGGAAATCGTTACCAAAACCAATGCTGATCTTAGGGTCAGGATTTAATTTAGCGATATCTGCACCTGTTAATTTGCCGTCGCCATCGGCATCAACATAAATTGGCGAACCAGGCAGGTTAGCGCCGCCAGCTGTTGGCTGCGAAGCCGGTACGGTTTGGCCCGGCTGTAAAAGGCCTTTTGTTTTAAAATAATAGATCTCGTTTACCGGGTCATTAACAGCCTGGTAAGTTACGCCCTGATAGGCAAGCAGGTTATCATACACAAAGCGGCTTTTCCACCTGTAGGTATAGTGAGATACGTTGATGGCCGAGTTCCAGGTAAAATCATGTAATTTCAAATTTTGCGTGCTCAACGAAATATCGTAACCCTGCCTGTATTGATGACCACCGTTAACCGGCTGAGTTGACAGGTAGGAAAGCGGAGCGGTTGGCCCGGTTGTGCGAAGCAGGTTGGTGATATCATCCCTGAACACATCTACTGAACCTGTTACGCGGTCTTTAAATAAACCGAAATCTAAACCGATATTCTTGTTCTCTGTTTTTTGCCAGGTTAATTCCGGGTGATCAATGGCATAACGGGCTATAGTAGCATAGTTTACAGCACCATTGGTAAAGAAAATGGTATTGCCATCAGGAGCGTAACCGCCGTAACCTGCTGCACCGATAGTGCTACCTGTTGTACCAGCGCTGGCGCGAAGTTTAAGCAGGCTCACAAAGCTTACATTCTTCATGAAATCCTCGTTGCTGATCTTCCAGCCAACGGAGGCCGAAGGGAATGAAGCGTATTTGGTATTGGGGAAAAATAGGCTGTAACCATCATAACGGTATGACAGGGTTAAAAGGTATTTATCTAAAAAGCTGAACGAGCTCCGCGCGAAGTATGAGCGTGTTTTGCTGGCCGTTTTTACCGAAGTGATACCTATATTGGCCGTTTCGGCAGATAGGTTGGTTGCGCCAATTACATCAGCACCGCCGGCGCCCTGGCTACCAAAGGCATTATAGGTGTTTTTATATTGACCTGCACCCGCAACGGCATCGATATTTAAAAATTTAGCGATATCTTTTTTAAAGGTTACAGTAGCCTCCAAAGTCTGGTTTTCGCGGTTGTTATAGTTCATAGATGCCCGCGACAGGTTTTGCGAAAAGTAGAAAACCGTGCTCGGCACAAAAAAGGTACGATTAGCGGCCTCATAATTATCACCGAACAACAGGTGACCGGCCAATACGCCAGGGATCACTTTCAGGTCGGCAGATAAATTGGCGTTTAATGAATGATAGCTGGTATTATCCTGAACATCCAGTAATGATACCGGGTTGGCAATAACACCGTAACGGGTGTAATTACCGCTTGCATCACGTACAGCTACGTTTGCAGGATAACCCAAAGCCGCCTGGATGATACCGAAACCCTGTGTACCAGAACCACCTGTTTGCCCGCCTGATGAGGAGTTTAAATAGCTATTGGTATTACCGGTGAAGTTTGCATTCAGCGTTAAAAATTTAGCCGGGGTAAATGACAGGTTAGCGCGGCCCGTATATTTATTGAGCCCCGCTCCTTTTAACGTACCGTCTTCATTATAATATCCGCCCGAAAAATAGTAGGTAGCTTTTTCGCTGCCTCCGTTGATATTTACCTGGTGGTTGTTGATAGCACCGGTACGGAAGATCTGGCCCAGCCAATCGGTACCATTCCCCGCTGCTGCAATATCGGCAGCGCTGTATTTTGGTGTTGGCAAGCCGGATTGTGGGTTGGGGCCGTAAGGCTGCTGCTGTTTGCCGGCCAGGTATTGATCAGTAATAAGCTGGTTGTATAATGTTTCGTACTGGTTAGCTTTTAGCGGTTGCAGGTAAGGGTAATTTTTTTCGAAAGAATAGCTGCCGCTGTAAGTAATGTTCAATCTGCCCGCTTTACCTTTTTTGGTAGTGATGAGGATAACACCGTTGGCTGCATTTACACCGTAGATGGCGGCACTGGCATCTTTCAATACCTCGATAGATTCCACATCATCGGGGTTTAAACCGGCAAGACCACCACGACTTACGCCATTGGTTTCGCCGGCAATGGTACCATTACCCGGCTCAAGCCCATCGCCCGGGAATATCACCCCATCAACCACATACAACGGGTTACCACGGCCGCGGATAGACAAGTTAATATTACCTCCCGGCTGTGAACTACCCTGTGATACCTGTAAGCCCGAAGCCCGGCCAAACAGCAACTGAGGGATAGAGTTATTGGCAGCCTGCGGGATTTTTTTAGGATCGACCTTGGTTACCGCAGTAGTAATATTTTGGCGGGTAGTTGTACCGTAGCCGATAACCACCACCTCATTAAGGCCGTTCTGTTTAGTATCTAAGGTCACGTTTAAAGTACTGCCGCTTACGGTTACTTCCTTGGCGTCATAACCCAAACCGCGGAACAACAGTATCGTGCCGCCGGCTGCTTTAATGCTGAATTTCCCGGCAGCATCGGTAGCCGTTCCCTGCGATGTACCTTTGATACTAACAGAGATACCGGGCAGCGTGGTGCCGTCTTCCTTTGAGGTAACAGTACCGGTTACCGTTTGCTGGGCATAAACACCGGAGACTGACAGCATAGCCAGCGCAAACACCAGCAGGCATAATCTTCTCCAAAATTGAAAAGTAGAGTTTTGCATATTTGATTTTTTAATTGGTTTAAAACAGGCTTTTCCCACATAGCACAGATGCATGCGGCGGCGATATCAGTCGCGCGGATCTTATTGCTGCATCAAATCTCTGCAACCGCGCACATCAGTTCATGAAAGGAAAAAGCATTTGGTTTACTGTACAAATGACAGGTTTAAATAATGATCGGCTTTGTGCAGATGTTCATTTTTTTGGTTCAAACTGTTATTTATTGCTATAAAAACAGCCGGAGAGCACTTTTTAGCTGTGTTTTTAACATTTATTACTAATATTGCTCAATACCAATTGAAACCTAGTAATTGCGTTTGATTTTTCAGTTTGAATTGCCCGTGCCACGTAGTAAGATGTTTAAGCTAAACCATTGGCTGTGCAGCATAAGGATGCTTGCCTGCGGATTGGCAACTGCTATATTTTGCGTTGCGCAACCAGCGTCGGCGCAGGTACCGAAACTCAAGTTCAGTCATATCAATAGTCTTCAGGGACTTTCAAACAGCACCATCGAAACTATTTACCAGGATAACCGCAAGTTTATTTGGTTTGGCACACGCGACGGACTAAACCGGTACGATGGTTACCAGATCACTGTATTTAAGAACAATCCCGCCGATGCTAATACCATCAGCGATAATTACATCCGTTGTTTATATGAGGATAGCCACCATAATCTGTGGGTGGGCACCAGCAACGGCCTCAACAGGTTTAATCCTTTTAAAAACACCTTCACCCGTTACAAGCACAGTGCAGCCGATAAGCAAAGTATCGCTAACAATACCGTAAACTGTATTTATAATGATAAAAAAAGCAACCTTTGGATAGGTACTGCCGATGGCTGCCTCAATAAATACGATACGATAAGCAATAGTTTTCTTCACTTTTATGATGATAAGAGCATCGCCAAAAATGAAGAAGGCAAGCAGATCAACTACCTCTATGAGGATAGTCATAATAACCTTTGGGCAGGTACCGGCAGCGGGTTAAAGATCTTCAACCGGACTAATAATACATTTAGCAATATTATAAATGGTTTCGCGGAGATCAGCAACCCGGTAAACCGCATCCAGGAAGATAGCTTGCATAATCTTTGGTTGGGTATCGAAAACGGTGGTCTCATGATGCTCAACCTTAAGGATAAAACCGTCAAACGCTACCAGCATGAGCAGCAGGATAACGGCAGCCTTACAAACGACCAGGTAAAAAGCCTGCTGGTGGACAAGAAGGGCAATATCTGGGCAGGGGGCATTAACGGTGGCTTAAGCCTGTTTAACCCACAAAGCGGCGCATTCAGCAATTATCAAAACGTGTCCGAAAACTCGAGCAGCTTATCGCAACGCACAGTATCGGCTATTTTTGAGGACGATCAAAGTAATTTGTGGGTAGGCACCCATCGCGGCGGGGTTAATTTGTATACCCCCAAGGCTAATAAATTCAGGCTGCTGCAAAACGAATCCGGCAACAACAGTTTGAGCTATAATGACGTGCGTGCTTTTTACGAAGACGAAGCGCATAACATTTGGATAGGGACAGATGGCGGCGGGCTGAATGTTTATAATCCGCAACAAAACACCTTTAAACATTACCGCTATAACCCGAATAATAATAACAGCCTTGCTGTGGATGCCGTGCTGGATATTTTGGTTGATAAAAACAAGGTATGGGTAAGTACCTGGGGAGGCGGGTTTAATTGCCTTGATAGAACCAGCGGTAATTTCACTCACCTTACCAACAACCCCGCCGATAAAAGCACCATTAGCTCAAATTATGTTCAAAAATCATTTAAGGATAGCGAAGGCAACTTTTGGGTGGCTACTTATTACGGTGGCCTTAACCTGTTTGATCAAACAACACACCGGTTTACCAGGTTCACGGAAACTGCCGATAAAAAAGGCCGTATCCAGGGCAACAACATCGTATCCATCAATGAAGATCGCAATAAAAACCTGTGGATAGGTACCGATGATGGCGGGCTGAATTGTTATAACCTCCTTACCAAAAAGATCAGTCATTACTTTAACAACCTTGAAAAGCTGCCCGACCTGCGGGTGATATTCATTGATCATAAAGGCAGGCTATGGCTTGGTCAAACCGGGCTTTACGTTTTTAATGCTGCCAAAAACAAATTTGAGATTTACACTGGCAAAGCCGGACTTGGTACAGAATTTATTAAAAGTATAGAAGAAGATGCCGCCGGCAACTTTTGGATCTCCGGTTCAAACGGGTTGATGAAATTTAACCCTTCAAACCTGCAGTTCAGTAAATATAATGCTGCCGACGGTCTGCAGGGCCAGGAGTTTGAAGCCAACTCATCTTTAAAAGCAAAGAATGGCTGCCTGTATTTTGGTGGAGTTGATGGCTTTAATGTTTTTGATCCTTCGGCCATTGTGGCCAACCCCTACATTCCACCGGTTTATATTACGGGGCTGCAATTATTCAATAAAATAGTTGAACCTAATACGCCAGGGTCGCCGCTTTCGGAGGATATCAGCTTAACAAAATCAATTACTTTAAGCCACGGGCAATCAACTATCGCTTTGTACTTTGCCGCGCTTAATTATACCGCAGCCGAAAACAATAAATATAGTTACCGGCTGGAAGGCCTCGACCCCAACTGGTATTACACCGCTGAGCGTAAAGCAGCCTACACTAATTTAGAGCCGGGAACTTACACGTTTACGGTACGGGCAGCCAACAACGACGGCTTATGGAATCGCACCGGTACCTCATTAGAGATTATCATCACCCCGCCATTTTGGGCTACATGGTGGTTCAGAACATTGATGATCGCGGTTATCCTTTTCAGTATTTATGAAATACTGCGTTTTAAAAAGAACCTCGACTTGCGCAAGATCGAAGAAAACAAACGGGAAGAGATGCACCAGTTGCAGCTTCAATTTTTTACCAATATTTCGCATGAATTCCGTACGCCGCTGTCGCTGATATTAGGTCCGCTGGAAACATTGCTTGAAAAAGGCAAATCGGCCAGCAGCCAGTATTACGAAGTGATGTACAGGAATGCCAACCGCCTGCTCCTGCTCATTAACGAGCTGATGGATTTCCGGAAAGTAGAATCAGGCGCACTTAGCCTGAAGGTTACACCAGGGAATCTCAATACTTTCATCAATGAATTAGCTGCCGAGTTTAAAGAAGCGGCCATTCAAAAAGACATCAGTTTAAATGTAGTATTAAACAATCCCTTCGATAATATATGGTTTGACAGGCAGGTGCTTGAAAAAATTGTGCTCAACCTTATCAACAACTCGCTGAAATATACTCCTGCTAAGGGGATGGTAACGGTTGAGGTGCTGCACAATTTAGCAGATTTCAAATCCGGTTTTGAAAATGAGCTGGTATTAAAAAATAATTTCAGGGCGGGCAGGTACGCTTACATCAGGATTTCGGATAACGGCATCGGCATTTCTAAAGATTCCATACAGCATTTGTTTGAACGTTATTACCGCATTACTGAAACTCACCTTGGCTCGGGCATAGGTTTGGCCTTTGTGAAAAGCCTTACCGTGCTTCATAAAGGCGACATTTATGTATATAGCCAACGATATGCCGGTACTGATATCATCATCGGTCTCCCTATTTCAGAAAGCGACTACGGCCCGAAGGAAAAATGGAGTGAGGCCACAGAACCGGGCGGCACCAGATTGGAAAGTATCCAGATGGAGCCCATCGCTCCTGCCGGACCGCTTTATCCGGCAAAAACTACATCAGGCAACAATAATCATAAATACCAGATCCTGATTGTAGAGGATAATGACGAGATCAGGGCGTTTATCAAAAGTTCGCTCGAGGACAATTACATAATAAACGAAGCTATTGACGGGCACGACGGCATAATCCAAGCCAAAGAACAACTACCCGACCTGATCATCAGCGATGTGATGATGCCGGGCATGAACGGTATCGACTTTTGTCATGCCATAAAAGAGGATCTGGATACCAGCCATATCCCCTTCATTATGCTTACTGCCAAAACCAATTTACAGGCCGAAATTGAGGGTATTGGCTCGGGGGCCGACCTATATCTGCCTAAACCGATCAGCATTAGTTTGCTTACCCTAAGCATCCGTAATATTTTTGAGCAGCGGCAAAAGCTAAAGGAGCGCTACCTTAAAAACCATCATATTGAAGCCCGGGAGTTGGTGCACTCATCAAAAGACAAAGAATTTATGGATAAGCTCCTGTTGATTATCGATAACGAGTTAAGTAACCCGGATCTTGATGTAGACCAGCTTTGCAATACCATAGGCATGAGCCGTACCAAGCTTTACCACAAGATCAAGGAAATTTCGGGCCAGGCACCGAACGAATTTATCAGGAGCATCAGGCTCAAGAAAGCCATCGAGATCATGACCCATGAGGATGTACTGTTAACCGAGGTAATTTATCGGGTAGGTATCCAAACGCAATCGTACTTTACAAAGGCTTTCAAAAAAGAATACGGCAAAACACCAAGTCAGTTTATACAGGATTTGACACGAACAGATAGAAACCGGAGCTGATTATTCGGTCATAAAAGCCCTAACTTAAAAAGTTGCAGGTAAACAGCGAGGCCGTATCATAAATTGATTGATACGGCCTCGCTGTTCAGATTAATAATAACAACTATTAATAACCGGGATTCTGCACCAGCTCCGGTGAGTTCCTGTCAATTTCGGGCTGTGGAATCGGCCAGAAATCATAGTTATCGGCATACTTGGTCTTCACCGTTGGGAATAATGGATTTTGAACAAAGCCGTTCAGCTTCTGTGTAGCAATCCCCCATCTCCTCAAATCAAAATAACGGATCCCTTCCAAAGCAAATTCAACCCTCCGTTCATGACGCACCTTTTCTCTGAACTGAGCCTGAGATAGGCCGGCAGCCAAATCTGGCATATTAACCCTTTCCCTTACCAGGTTAATTGCGTTGTAAGCGCTTGCATCCGGGCCTGCAGCCTCGTTTTGCGCTTCAGCATACATCAGTAATACATCTGCATAACGTAATAAAACGAAGTCATTATCACCTTTTGCTCCGTAATCAGGGTCTACAAGTGTTGGATCAAGCCATTTTTTTACGGCATAGTAACCCACTATCCATGAATCTTTTCCGGGCTGAGCCACAGCATATGACCCTGTAAATGGCCATCCCTGCGCTTTGGTATCGCCAGGGAAAAACAGGGTCATCCGCATCCGGGGATCGCGGTTTTCAAATGGTTTTCCCTTTACATAAACAGCAGATGAGGTTGTGTCCTTACCGTCGGCAGCTTCGTACTCGTTAACCAAATCCTGGGTTGCCAATTCTCCTTTCCAACGTTGTAAGGGAACGCTAATACCATTGTCCTGATGCGACAAATTTGGCAGCTGGTATTTAACCGAAAACATGATTTCCGGACTGCTATTTTGAGCAGGCTTATAAAAATTTGAAGGATAAGAGGGATTTAGAGAAAATTTCCCGCCGGCAATAATGGTGCTGGCCAAAGCGGCTGCATCGGCGTATTTTTTCTCAAATAACAATGCCCTTACCTTGTAACCCTGAGCTGTAGCTTTAACAGCATGTCCGTTACCATAGGTAACATCCGGTAAACCGGCAATTGCCAGGTCAAGGTCGGCCTCTACTTGTTTCAAAACGTCGGCCCTGGTAGATTTGGCCATATGTTTCTTATAATCCAGCGTAAAAGGATCAGCGGTAGTGATGATCACATTTCCGTATAATATAGCAAGCCAGTAATAATTAAAGGCACGCAAAAAATACGCTTCTGCTTTATATTGTTTAAGTTTATCGCCGGTAAGTACCTTATCAACGTTTGCCAGAAAATAGTTAATAGAGGCTATAGCTGTATAATTATTAACGTAGTAGGATGACTGATATAGATTATAGGTATCAAAAACACCGGGAGATAAACCTGAAGACAGCGCACTGGTGCCGCCACCATAGTTATATTGCCCGTAAGAATTGTCGCTGAAATTATCCCATGCAACTACTTCATATTGAGATGTGGAGTAGCTCCCTCCCTGTGCATATAAGAAATTGTAACATCCTGTTAATGCCAGGTCGGCATCACTTTCCGATTTCCAAAAATTTTGAGTAGAAAGTTTATCCGGTGGATTAAGGTCAAGGGAACTTTTCTTGCAGGATACCAGCATGACTACCACCGTCATTAGTATGAATATATACTTATTATAAAGTTTCATAATCTTTTTCTTTAATAAAATTTAAAGTTTAATGGAGGCTCCAAAGGTTATCGTTCTGTTTTGCGGATAAGTAACATAGGTTCCGTCTCCTACCCGTTCAGGATCAAGGCCCGGGTATTTACTGATGGTGAATACGTTATCGGCAGCCACAAAAACCCTCAATGATTTTATCGACACCTTTTTTAGCATAGCTAAAGCAAAATTATAGCCCAGCTGTAAACTTTTAAGACGAACGAACGAGGCATCCTTTAAGAAATATGTAGAAGGATAATTTTGAACGGCAGCATAACCATCGGCCACGTATATCTTAGGCATTGTATTGGTGTGGTTAGTTGGGGTCCAGCGGTTTAGCCAATCTGTAGTTGGCACAGAACCTTGCCTGAAAGGTTCAATACCCCAGCCATTAACATAAGCCTTTTGCCCCTGTGAACCGTATAATTGAGCGCTGAAATCGAAGCCCTTATAAGCCGCACCGATATTGGCCGAATACTGATAAGAAGGGAATTTACCGCCTACATAAGTCCTGTCGTTGGCATCTATTTTACCGTCGCCGTTAACATCTTTTATTTTCAGGTCGCCTGGCGTAGGTGTAACCGGTTGTTTAGGTGAATTGTCTATCTCCTGCTGACTTTGGAATATTCCATCCCACACATACATGTAGTAAGCATCCAGCTCATGTCCTTCCTGCCTGATGGTATGATCGCTGATATCCTTTGATCCGTATCTTTCAAGCTTGTTTTTATAGGTTTGAAGATTTACCCCCACCGTGTATGTAAAATCCTTACCAATGCGGTCGTTATATTGCAAAGCAAACTCGAAACCCTTATTACGGAGCGCACCGTCATTGATTGTAGGCGCGTTTAGTCCGATATAGAATGGTACTTGCGAGCTTCTCAAAATATCGAAAGTATATTTATTAAAATAATCGGCCGAAAAAACGAGTTTATTATTGAAGATCGTCATATCGAGGCCTATATCTGCCACCCTGGTAGTTTCCCAGGTCAGGCTCGGATCAACCAGGGTATTGGCAACAAACCCGGATGAAACCGAACTCCCGAAGGCATAGTTAGCGCCCGACAAGGTTGACTGATATGGATAAGTTCCGATATTCTGGTTACCCAACTGTCCCCACGAACCACGGATTTTAAGGTCATTTAACCAGAGCACATCCTTCAGGAAATTCTCTTTAGAAACTCGCCAGCCGCCAGAGAATGAATAAAACGTACCATACCTGGAGCTTGAAGGCAAACGGGATGTTCCGTCATACCTGATGTTAGCGCCCAGTAAATATTTATCTGCATAATCGTAATTGGCACTGCCGTAAAACGAGCTGATTGCCCATGCCGATGATGTGCCATTATTGGTTTGCCCGTCTGAAGGGCCTGCATTCAGTTCACGCAGATAATTTGTTACATATTGGGTACGGGATGCGTTTAAATTGCTGGCATTATTGTTCTCCCGCTGATAACCTGCGAATGCAGAAAAATTATGTAGTCCAAGGCTCTTTTTATAAGTCAGCTGACTATAATATACAGTATAAATATTGTCTGAATTGCCCACATTTAAACCCGGCGACCCGTCATCAAGGTTGCCCGCAGGAGACATATCACTATAATAATATGTAGGAATTACCGGCCTAAAATCATTGAATTTATAGTATCCATAATTAAATCCTCCTTTATTTTCCCAGCGCAAACCTTTAAAAAGATCGATATCCAGGGATAGGTTTCCTTGTAAATAATAATCGTTACCACGTGTTCTGATGTCCTCACCTACAATAGCTGCGGGGTTTTTATTACCCTGCTCGTTGGAATATGCTTTTTTTATCCATCGGCCATCTGAACTTTGGGCAGGATATAAAGGTGATTGGGCCAATGCAGAAAGGAACTGGTCGCTTGCGCCATTTTCAGGAGTTAGCTTTTTCCCATACCGCATCTGTATGTCCGACCCAAAAGTTATCCGTTTGTTTAGTTTTGAGCTTAAACCCAATGAAAAGGTATATTTTGAATAGTCAAATCCCCGCATTACACCCGGCTGGTTGGTGATGCCAACGCCAACACTATACGTTGTGCTATCCTTGCCCCCGCTCATGTTCAGGTAATGGTTTTGCGTATAGGCCGTCCGAAAAATATCATTCAACCAGTTATGATTGGGATATTTTACCCTGTCGGTTGCGTTTTGATACAGATTTATTTGATCCTGGGTATACAAAGGTGCAAGCGAAGAGTTTGTCCGCGCCTCATTTGACAGCTGCATATACGTTGCAGAATTAGTAATTATATCGGGGAGTTTGGTAGCTTTGGAAATACCCAGATTGTATGTGTACTGGATAGCCAGACTACCGGCCTTACCTCTTTTGGTTTTTACCACAATTACGCCGTTAGCACCCCGGGATCCGTAAATAGCCGCCGAAGAAGCATCTTTCAATACAGATATCGATTCGATATCGTTGGCGTTCAATACATCGAGGCTTCCCGGAAGGCCATCAACAATAATTAATGGATTGGACCCTGCCCCGCTGAATGTACCAACGCCCCTTATGGTTAACTGAACGTTTTCATTCCCGGGTTCTCCCGAACCTTGCACTACCTGCAAACCCGGCAACTTACCCTGCAGCAAAGCAGTGGGTGAAGTAGCTACCCTTTTATTAAGCTCATCCCCGGAAACCGTAACTACGGCACTGGTTAATTTATGCCTGCTTTGTGTGCTGTAACCAACCACAACAACCTCGTTCAGGGCCTTGTTATCTTCCTGCAATTGAATATTGACAACTTTCTGCCCATTTATCGGCACTTCCCGGGTTACATAGCCCAAATAAGTAACAATGAGTGTGGCGTTATCATCGGGTGCATTTATCGTATAATTACCCTGGCTATCGGTTGCCACAGCAACAGTGGTTCCCTTTATCTTAATAGTAACCCCCGGTAACCCTGCTCCCAAAGTATTGGTAACCTGCCCGGTGATCTTCACTTGCGCTACCTCCGATTCATCGGTTTTATTTTCACTATTTTCAGAACCGCCGCCGGCAGAGGCCCGTATTTTGGTGAGGATAATTTGATTATTGACGATTTCAAAGCCAATACCATTAGCAAGAAAAACCTGCTCCAATATCGTTTTTAAATCTTTCTGTCCTCCCGCAGTAGTAACCTTCTTTTGATTGTTTAAGGTTTCTTTGAAATAGACAAACTTAACGCCCGCTTTTTTAGAAAGCATATTAAGAAATGACTTCATATCCATATCTACTGCGGTGATATCAACCTGGCGGGCTAGGGCGCCCTGTGCACGCGTGGTGCCGGCTACCGATACACCTGCAAATATGATGGCCAACAAAATCTGGCAACAGGATAACTTCATAATTTTATACCAGTTGATCGATATTAGTAAATTAATATTCATACATTAGTGTGTTTTATTTGGTAAAAAAATGAGACAAAAATGCCCCCGCACCTCTACGAAAGGTGTGTAATGCTACACGGCCGGGGCCCGAAGAAAGCGTGGTCACGACACGCTTTCTTCATTATACATAAGTGGTGTTTGCTGAGGTTAATCTTTCTTCATAATTTAACTTTAGGGTTAATAATAATTGGTTAATTGGTTGTTAAGGCTCTTTGTAACACAAACTTCTTCCCATCGGTTACATAGCTAACGTTGAGCAGTTTTTCAAGTACTTCCATTATTTCGGGCAGACTTTGATTACTAAAATCAGCCTGTAGTTTGGCTTCTGCAAGATCATGATCCCCTTCGGGCAACATAATTATCACATCAAATTGTTGCTGAAGCACCCGGACTGCTTCCCTAAGGGCTACACCGTTAAAAGACAGGCTTGTTTTTTCCCAAATTTTTAACGCGGAGTGCTTTTCTACTAAGCTAACCTTAAGTGTATCAGTCTTCTTTGCGGTTACCTGCCAAACTGCCTTTTGCTGCGGATGAAGCATAACATCTTCATTATTTTTATCTCGATCAGCTATTGCAACAGACACTTTTCCGGTAACTACAGCTACTTCGGCACGGAGCGCGTGTTCATTATCTTTCACACTAAAACTGGTTCCCCATACTTTGGTGGACATATGTGCCGTGCGTACAATAAAAGGATGTGCGTGATCCTTTTTTACGTCAAAAAAAGATTCGCCGGTGAGCGAAAGAGTCCGGAGCTGACGATTAAATGAGCTGTCGTACGTAATAGTTGTTCCCGGGCTGAGCCAGGCCGTACTACCATCGGGCAATGTTATTTTTTTTATCTTTTGCCCTGTATTTACAATCCTGATGTTATCACTACCAACCGTTGCTTTATTTGTCACCGGCTGTTTGTTCCACAAAAGGCCAATTGTAATAAAAATCAAAATACCGGCTGCTATTGCTCCAACCCGGTAATAATTAAACTTTTTTATAGGAGGTTCGGACAAGCGTATCTTTTCGCGTATTTCTAATATCAACCGGTCCTCTAACGCCCGTTTTGCCTCCGGCGAAAGCTGCTCATAAGCGTCCGGTTCATTTTCAGGTGCGTTAAACCAGTTAAGTACCGTCGCCTCCTCGTCAGCATTACATTTCCCTGCAAGGTATTTTTCAATCAGTTCCGGTGAAATAGGGTGCATGGTGTTAATATTGTCCGTTTAATAACTAAGACAGTTAAGACTTATGTAACACCCAAAAGAATTTGATTTTTTTTAAAAAAAAGTCTTAAGATAGAGCAAGGAGTATATAATAGCAATTGTAAACAATTGATGGAGAGATAATCGCAGAAACCGCAGCGCCCGGTTCATATGATTTTCTACCGTTTTTTCCGTAATACCCAATTCTGAGGCAATCTGCTTGTTAGATTTGTATTGTTTCCGGCTGAGTTCATAAACAGTCCTGCATTTTTCGGGAAGCAAATGGAGGTTCCGGTCAACCTCCTGCCCTATCTCTTTAACGATCAGGATCTCTTCAGGGGCGGTTTGCGGAACAGGTGCAGCTAAACGTAATACCTCGGTAGCCCTTTCGTGAAGCAATTGCTTTTGGATATGGTTCAAAACTAAGTTCCGTAACGCAACGTATAGATATCCGCTCAGCGTAGCTTTTATATATAATTGTCCGCGCTTAACCCACAAATTCACAAACAGGTCCTGCACCAGCTCTTCAGCTATTTCGGTTTCGCGGCACCTTTTTAATGCAAATGAATATAAAGCCCCGTGATAACGATAAAAAATTTCCGTAAATGCTGCATGGTCAGAAAAATTTAACCGCTCAACCAACTCTTCATCGGTTAATGTTTTCCAATTGTTCATGCTGAAACTAAATTTAAAATTGGTTATTGGGGCAAAAAAGCGCACCGCATTCAAATCTAAAATAGTATTTTAATTTTTCATTAACATAATCCGACTTTCTTATATACAAATCAGGCATTTTATTAAGGCCTTTATACACTTTTATTTTTAACTATTTGTATTCAAAAGATATAACACAACCCCTGGATATTTATCGCCTTATAATTTGTCAACCTAATTCGTTTTTCATACATTCGCCGCCCGCATTTTTTAGCGCATTACTTCACCTGCAATGAACAAGTTTTTATACGGCATTGATTTTGGAACAACCAACTCGGCATTGGTTATTTACAACGAAGAAACGAACGAAATACACAGCACCATTATCATTCCTTCGCTCATTTATTTCTACCAGCAGCCGGGCGCAGGAAACAAGCCCAATTACGTGGTAGGCGAAGCTGCCATCTCCGCTTACCTCGCGGATGATATGAAAGGACGATTTATCAAGTCTGTTAAACAAATTTTGCCACGAAGCAGTTTTACGGAAACCCGCATCCAAAACAAAAAATATAACGCTTCGGACCTGGTAGCGATCATCTTAAAAGAACTGAAGGGACGTGCCGACCAGCTAATCGGTGAAGATTGCCGGAAAGCAGTTATTGGCAGGCCTGTTTTTTTTGACGATGATGATGTTAAAAAAGATGCCTTAGCGCAAACCCGTCTTACTAAGGCGGCGGATCTTGCCGGTTTTGAAAACATTCGTTTTCAGTTTGAGCCTATCGGGGCGGCTTTTGCCTATGAGAAAAGCCTTTCAGGAAAAGAAAACGTACTGGTAGCCGATTTGGGTGGAGGAACCACAGATTTTACTTACCTGGTACTGGACCCTGAAAAGGCCGGAATGAAAGATAGAAAAAACGATATCCTTGCCAACGGAGGTATTTACATTGGTGGAGATAGTTTTGATTCGGCTTTTATGTGGGATAAAGGCACCCCCTATTTTGGTAAAAACACCACCTATGAAGCTACTCCGGGTAAAGTACTAACTGTACCGAAATCGCTTTTCGCCAATATTTGCTCCTGGGAGCAAATGAATTTCTTTAACAGCCAGCGTATTCAGCGGGATATTGAAGACTACTTTTACTTTTCGGGCAACGATCCGCAATTCAAAAACCTGATCACCCTTATCGAAAACAATCTGGGATATTCGGTATTTCAATCTATCGAGGCAACAAAAATACAGCTAACAACTGCCAACAGCGCCGTGTTTAGCTATCAGAAAATGGATATCAGCATTAATGAAGAAATAGCCCTTACCGATTATGAACAGATCATAGCTAAAGATGTAAGCCGGATTGCCAGCTACCTGGACGAATTTATGTTGCAAAACAATATTGAACCAGGCAACATCGACAGCCTTTTCTTAACAGGCGGTACATCTATGGTAGGAAGTATTCAAAAACTATTTAAAACCAGGTTTCCGCATATCAAACTCAATTCTGGCGACAATTTCAGGAGCGTAGCTACAGGCTTAGCATATAGCGGCTATTTGTTTGATGAATAGTAGTTTCTACGTAGAGACGCATCACATGCGTCTCTCACAGGACAAGCAGTTTTGCACGTTATTTAGATTTGCATACCGGAGACGCATGTAATGCGTCTCTACATTTCAAACAGCTTTAGGCTACCCTATCTTAATCTGAGTATCAAAAAGCAATCGCCCCTCATTAATAACAAATGAGGGGCGATTACTTTTAAACCTTATTTATCGGCAACTAAATCACTTAGCGGCAGCCGCTTCAGGAAGCAATTGCATGCGGATATAGTTTTTACCACTCAGGTATTTTTGGGCGGTAGCTTTCACGCTTTCCACAGTTACACTGTTCAAATCTTTTGTATAGGTATCCAACTGGTGCAGGTCTTCTTTATCATTGATCTGTCCACTGATATAACCCAGCCAAAAACCATTGGTGCGTACCGCTGTTTCACGGCTGCGGATGCTTTCGGCGCGCCATTTGTCGATATTTACCTGCGCGGGGCCGTTGGTTTTGATCTTGTTGATCTCATCAAGGGTTGATGCTACCAGTTTGTCAGCATTTTTAGGATCGCAACCAAAGTAAACGAATATAGAATAGCGTTGGGTTGGGAACTTGCTGTTATTGGCAAATGCGCCCGGTGAATAAACACCGCTTTCATCTTCCCTTAAACGTTCAATCAGCCTGATCTCTAAACACTCCTTCAAAGCGTCCAGCTGGATCTTTTCGGCAGCACTGTATTCAAACGCGCCCGACCAGATCAAATCAACCGATGCTTTTGGCTCCGAACCTTTGTATACGTTTTTAGCTATCTGCCCCTCGGGAATGTGGATACCTAAATCTTTAGCCTGTTCGCCCAGGTTTTTAGCCGGTAATGAGGCTATGTATTTTTCAAGCAGCGGTTTAATTTTTTCGATGTCGATATTACCAACAAAAGTGAAGGTCATGCCAGATGCATCGGCAAAGCGCTCTTTATAAATAGCATACTCACGATCAAGGCTGATCTGATCTATCTTGGCAATGCTTGGGCCGGTACGGCGAACATTATGATTACCCAAAACTGCGCTTAAGGTATCCTGGAATACGGCATTTGGATCGTTCAGCCTATTGGCAAGTCCTGCTTTTGAACTGGTGATAATCCCCTGGAACAAATCGGCATCTTTACGAGGCTCGGTTAAGTACCCGTAAATAAGTTCAAAAGCCGTTTCCAGATCTTTAGGGGTCGAACTACCACTAACACCCTGCGTACGTTCGCTGATGTATGGACTAACGCTAAGTTGTTTGCCGGAAAGGTATTTTTCCAGTTGAGTAGGATTGTAATTACCTACACCAAATGATTCCACCATGCCCGATGCGTTTTTAGCCGACTCAAAATCAGCATCGCTATAAAGCGATGTACCACCCGGTGCCGAAGCACTAAACACGATCTCATTATCTTTAAAGTCGGTTGGTTTAAGTACAACTTTAATACCGTTGCTTAAAGTTAATGTGGTTGTACCTAAAGCAGCATCTTTAGTTTCGGCGGTTATTTTGCCGGCAGCAGGCGCATTAGCCAATAATGGCTGTTTGCTTACCTCATCGTTATAAGGTTTCAGGTCCTCTGCCTCAACATCTTTTATCCAGGTATTAACCACTGCTTCGGCCGGCAGGGTAGCTTTATCCTTTTCGGGGGCGAGCAACATCACATCGCGGTTAGTGCTTTTAATGGATGTTTTAGTGATGGCGTTTACCTCGCTGAGTGCGATACCCGGCAGATCATTCTTTACCAGATCATACTCAAAACTTATACCCGGTGCGGCGGTACCTTTTAAAAAGTATTGCAGGTACTCGTTCACATAACTATCGGAGTTGGTTTTATTCTTTTCCTTCAAAGCAGCTTCCATATCGCTCAGGAAACTTTGTTTGGCACGGTCGAGCTCGGTTTGGGTAAAGCCAAACCGTTTGATCCTTTCTGTTTCGCGCCAGGCTGTTTTGAAACCTTTTTCAAGCTCTCCGGGCTTGGCTACAGCGTACACGCTATAGGTATCTAATCCACCTAAAAAGCCGCTCAGGTCGGCACCGCCCTGTAAATATGGCGGATTAGCCTGGCGCATAATTTCAGCATAACGGGCACCCGACATCCTGTTGAATAAACCACGGATAATACTTTGACGGTATTGAGATGCGGTATGCAGATCGAGCGCCGGTTGTTTCATGAACACCTGGGCCACAGTTACCGTCATTTCCTTATCGGTGATAGCTATGAACTGATTTTGTCCTGTCAATGGTACCGTATATTTTGTGCGCGGCTTTTCAACGGCAGGTTTCTTAAGGTCACTGAACTTGGCCTTAACGGTTTTCTCCATCTCGTTAACATCGATATCTCCCACTACGATCAAAGCCTGTAAGTCCGGGCGGTACCAGTCATGGTAAAAGCGTTTAATGGTTTCCGGCTTAAAGTTGTTCAGCACCTCGTCGGTTCCAATAGGCAGGCGTAACGAATAACGCGAGTGGTTCAGGATTACCGGCAGGTAAGCCCTTTGCATACGCTCCTGCGCACCTTTACCCAAGCGCTTTTCTTCCAATACAACACCGCGTTCTTTGTCAATCTCAGTCGGATCTAAAGTAGCGTCCTGTGCCCAGTCGCGCATGATCTGGATGCCATTTTTCAGAATTTCCGGATTATCTGACGGGATTGGTAACTGATACACCGTTTCATCAAATGAAGTATAAGCATTCAAATCGGCGCCAAAACGTACACCGGATTTTTGCAGATAACTCACCAATTCATTTTTAGGAAAATGCTTGGTGCCGTTAAAGCTCATGTGCTCCATAAAATGCGCAAGGCCACGCTGGCTGTCATCTTCCAATACCGAACCTATTTTGTTGGCCAGGTAAAACGTAACGCGTTTTTTGGGTTCTTCGTTATGACGGATATAATAAGTAAATCCGTTTGGCAGCTTGCCTGTGCGAACAGCAGGGTCAAGCGGTAAATTCTTTTCGGCTGCTGCCTTTGTTGTTGCTTTAACCTGGCTTACCTGGGCCCAGGTAGGCGCAGCCTGAAACGACCAGCTAAGCGCAAGGCTTACGCTGGCCAATAAAATAGTACTTTTTATGTTTTTCATATTTTGTTGATCGGGTTAGGATTCAGCGCTAATTTAAAAAAGAGCCGGTATTAAAACCGGCTCTCCGGAAATTAAACTAACTAAACTGATGGAAAACGTCCTACCGGGACTCTCTTTATGATAGCCAATGCTATCCTTTTATATTTTTTAACTGTTAAAGATCTTTTTTAGCTGTATATCGATATCAGAAGCAGTGGGGTTTATTAACACCACATTACCCTCAGCATCCAGCACAATTGCAAACGGTACCGACTGGATACCTAAGGCATTCATCATCACTGATGCATCTTTACCGTCCTCATATCTATCTATCCCCTGCTCCCATGGCATTGCTTCTTTAAGCATGGCATTTTTCCAGGCCTTACTGTTCTGGTCGATTGAAATGCTAACTATCTCAAATCCTTTAGCGTGGTATTGCTTATATAATGCTTTAAGGTGCGGAATAGCCGCCCTGCATGGCATACACCACGAAGCCCAAAAATCAACCAGTACCACTTTGCCCTTAACCGATGACAATTTGATAGATTTCCCATCGGCCCTTTGTAACTCAAAAACCGGCAATGGTTTTCCAACTATTAAGTTTTGACCAGAGGTAATCGTATCCTGCTTTTGGGATGATAAAGCCTTTCCGTCTGCCTTCCATCCGGTACTTAGCGCAATTGCTACCGGTGTTACCAACAACAACCTTTTAAAATTTATTTTCATTTGGCTGGATTATAAAACCTGTATTTCAATTATTTTTCTTTTTGGCGGGAAACATTTGTTGTTATCACAAACCTGGTAGTAAAGCCCACATTTAATTACCATACCCGGTTTTAGCGAGGCTGAATTTATTTCCGTTTTAAATGTTGCCTTATCTTCCCAAATAAACATGCCTTCACCTCCGGTAAATGGTACCCCGGCCGATGCCTGCCACTCGCTGCTTGTTATACCTTTGGGCAGCTCGATAGTGGGCTGCGCGGTAATAAAAGGGCTATCTTTGGGCACGTACGCATAAATATGCCAGCCTTGTAAAATATCGGCTTTAACAACTACTTGTTTTTTCCCGTTTGCATCATCAACCAGGGTGGCGCTCACTATCACCGGATCTGTGCGAGTTGGTACTGTTCCCGCGTTTGCAGTTTTAATGTCGCCTGTTGGAGCGGGTGTAATTGCCGCCGTTTCTGTTTTATAGGTATTCACCATGAATTTAAAACCGCCGGCTTCGGTATAATAAAGGTTGGATTTGTTTTTGGTTAACCATGTACGCCATTCCTGAGCTGATGTGAATTTTTCGGTAGTATATCTTTCCAATACCCTTTGGGCCAGGGCAGGCTCCTCCCCTTTCTCAAGCATGCTGATACATTTTTCAAGCAACTCAATTTTACGGTTAGAGATTCCCAGCTTTTTTGCATCCTCATCAACCTGCAACGAATAAGCATCAACTGGATAAAAGTATTCGAGATTATCCCGATAATACTTATGATAAGCCTCTACGTTGGTACCAAACATATCATACATGCCGCTGCCGGTCCAGCTTTTGAGGTAATCGTCAAAGCTTTGTACGTCGTCGGATACGGGCATCATTAAAAACGCCTCGTTACCTTTACCAATATCCTCGCCTTTTGCCTTACGGTCTTTAAGCTCCTGCTGCATTTTAAGCAGGCGGGCGTTGCCTTCTTTCCTGGCTATCAGCGTTTTTTGGTATAAAGCTTTATCACTACGGTAAATCATTTCATTTATCCACTCACGATTCTCTATTTGCACTTTTTTCATGATAGGTGCCCGGTGATCAAACTTTTTGATGTAGCAAACGGTGTTCACAAATACATCTTTAGCTTCATCAGTCATGTGATTGGGCGAAGCAGAAAATCCCCACATAAAATAGTTCCCATGCCTGCCTAATGCAACTGCTTCAGCATTTTTTAAACAAACGCCGCCACTTATAGCTTCGGCATCCGGCGAATCATTAAATCCTTCACCGTGTGCCACCATGCCAATAATGTATTTATCCTTAGCTGCAGGATCTTCTTTGATCACCTTCCATATAGGCAGTTCCTTGGGCGTGGTTGCACCCTGAAAACCGTTAAAAAAAGAACCCGGTGTAGGCCTGTTAACCAGTGTTAACTTCACTTTTAGGGGGGTATTAAATATGGCGTGACTGGTTTTGATATTCAGCGCGTCCTCCTCCAAACACTGGCAATACCAATCAAACTTAAGTCCTATCGGCATACCCACATCAGGGGCCAGCTGATGCATTAAAACTATAGGCCTGTCAAAATTGGCAGGTAATTTTATAGGGCCTGCATCAGCAATGGTTACATCAACATTAGCAGACATTGAGGCATCGTAATCTCTCACATCCACTACATCAACTTTCTCAAAACGCCTTTCTAAAAATGCCTTAAAATCGGCCATACGGGTTTTCCAGGCTTCATCTACTGCACCTGCGGCTGTGCTGTAGTATGTAATATGATCAGGCTTGGGTTTGGCCGGATCATAACCTACATATAAAACATGGAGCGCTATTTTACCCGCTCCATGTTTTATGACACTACTAAAAGCGGCGGCGCTAAACATAACGCAAAGCAGCAAAGCCAATGTGATCTTTTTCATATCTGTTTAATTAAAAAGTTCGGCAAGTTTGGTATTCAGGGATTCATCGCGCAGGGTATTGCCGATGATCTTACCGTCTTTGTCAAGCAAAAAGCTTTGCGGTACTGCCCTTACACCATATAAACGGCCAACAGCATTATTCCAGCCTTTTAAATCAGAAACCTGGATCCACGGCAAACCATCTTTGGCAATAGCGTCAACCCATTTTTCCTTTACATTATCAAGCGAAACTGAGATGATCTCGAAACCCTTGTCCTTATAAAGTTCGTATTGCTTTTTCAGGTTGGGATTACCTGCACGGCAGGGCGCACACCAACTTGCCCAAAACTCAACCAAAACATATTTGCCCTTTAAATCGCTCAAAGAAACCGGCTTTCCGCTTACATCGTTTTGAGTGAAAGCAGGAGCTTGCTTTCCAATAGCAGTGATACCGGCAGCCTGAATACGTTGCTCAAGCTCCTTACCTACATCGGTACTGCGCAACGATGCATTAAGCGCTTTAAACACAGGGCCAACTTTATCAACATCAACCTTGGTACCTGCCGATTCGGACAAGCCTACCAAACCAAAATATGAGTTAGGATTATTTTTGGCGAAGAGAAATTGCTTTTCATTTCTATCGGCAATGTTTTTGCGATAACGTGCGTCAATAGCTTTTACAAAAGCAGTATCTTTTTGCTGCTCTGGCGTGGCGCGTGAAAATTCGGCATTAACGGCTTTGGTTAAATCCATTATGGTACCGCCGATTTGCTTATTGTAAGCCTGAAACTCATCATACACTTTTGAGCCGGTAACTTTGGCGTTTACCAATGAATCGGCCGAGGTGTACACCATGTTCTCCTTACCGAAGTAAATGTAAACCACATCGGCATTAGGGGCATAAATAGCGTGCTGCTTGCCCTGGCCGGTATGATCAAATGCCATGCGACTGGTAGTTATACCTGATATATTGCCTGTAAATTTGAATGTACCGTTTACAACCACACTTGAATCTTCATGGCTTGTGCCATTATCCATATAATCGATGTAAGCTTTGGCAGGTTTATCCAGTTTACCGATATGACCGGTAATGCTGAAGTTGGTTTTCTGAGCCATGCTTACCGCAGGCAAGAGAATGGCGATAGCCAGAAATCGTTTTTTCATTTTTCTATTTTTTAAGCTTTAAAAGCCGTAAACATTTATTAGTTGAATTAATTAAAGAGCTGGATTTTTGCTGTAAGCAGCCCAAAGCTCATCAACCGTTTTGCCTGTTAAAGTTTTCCAGGTTTGATCTGAATAAGTATTATCGCGGCAAGCGGCATTTAAATCTTTTACTATACCTGCTTTTACATGCTTATCAAGCCAAACCAGGAAGCGAGCAGTTATGCGGTAACTGCCTGTATAGTTTTGATCTGCGCTATAATCGGGCAAGGACCAACCGGCAGCAGCATTGTCGACGCCTAATGTATACCGGGCATAATCGGCAATCCCTTCAACCAACCATCCGGGATTACTGCCTGTATAGGCCTGTACAATGTGCATTACCTCATGGGTAACCACATCCAGGTCTGTAGGCGTGGCGAGCATCCATTTAGGATTAATACGCACGATGGCGTTCCCCGTTTCGGCAACTCCGGTGTACGATGGATCGATGTTGAAATGAACCTTTATAGCCGTTTTGGGATTGTAAATTGACGCCTCCTCTGGATAAACCTTAAAAAAGGCGTCAATCATCCTGTCTTTTACCTTGTTACCGGCATCCGTAGCAAAATCGGGCGAATAATTGGTGAAGATCAGGGTGTATGAGCCTTTGGTTACCGAATCCTGCGACAGGTAGTCATGAAAAACGGGCTTAGCCTGCGGTTGATCCTGATCATCAGCCAGTTTGTTTTTATAGCATGCGCTGGTTAAAGTCATAGCTGTGGCCATCAACACAAAAACTTTCATGCTGTTATTTAATATTTTCATATGGTTTTTATAGGTTACTTTCTTATCTGATCACTATGTCTATTGGTTCGCCAGGTATTCCGGTTATTGTTTTGGTGATGTTGCCGGTTTTAGAAACACTTATGTCAAGCGTGTAAACTGCCCCATCTGCACCCACTGTTAGGGTATTATCATCCAGGCTGATCTTCATCATGGATACCTTTTTACCCCCAAAGTCTGCGTCGAGCTGTCTTATATCTTCGTTAATTGGGTTATAGCGGTAAATTTTCCCTTTTGATGAAAAATAAAACACGTTTAAGCTGTTCACCACCCACCTGGTATCATCATCAATTAAGGCGCTGCCTTTAAATATGCGTTTGCCCAGCCCTTTAAATGTCCGGTCATCGCCCATAGGGTAGCTAAAACTTAGTTCGGTTATGGTACCTGTCGCAGTTTTAAAGAAAGCGTATGAAGGGCCCCCTTCGGTGGGCTTCATGAATAACAAATTATCGTATCCTACATTTTTAGGATCAAAACCGGTACTTGCAGTATCAATTTTATAATTGGTGCCAGAGTAAGTACCATCGGATCCAAAGGTGATGAAGGCTTTTCCTTTAACATCATAACCGATAAAAAATGAGCTGCCGTGGGTAAAATATTTCGACATGGTATAATCGCCACCTTGTTCGTTGGCAAATTTGCCGTAATCATCAGCAAACGGAGCTGTTGAGGATACTCCCACATATAGCTTACCGTTGATAACCCCTGTTGGCACTGTTCCCATTTGTACAGGTCCTAAAAACGGCTCCAGGTAACCTGTATTGATGACAGCCGGCGGCGAGAAGAATTGCGCTGCAAAATCTGTCCGTTTTAACAAGGTACTGGCATCAAGCACCACCCCGCTTTTATTAGGATCGTTGCTTAGCACCCAATATTCCTCTTTGGTATTAGGCTGGTAAGGCAATGGTTTTGAATAATACAGCTCAACCGGATTGATAGGTAAATCGTCTTTATTAAGTGATTTATAGATATCGCCCAACATCGTTTTATCCGGTTTTACAAATGATAGTTTGGTAACCCCGTTGTCATTGCTCAACACAATACTCCCTGCCGAAAACTGGGTTGTACCGGTTATTTTAAACACAAAATTATAAAACAATCCGTTTCGTTTATCAGTAATGGTAAGCTTGCATGCCCTATCGCCAGGGCCTAAATTGTAAACCATTTTTAGGGGATAACCCTTATACACTGCTTCACGAAGTTCTTCCTGAACGGTGATGTGCCATTCAAAATCAAGGTCCTTAAGCGGATCGGCACCAGCTAAAGTGATCTTTGGCTGTATAGTAAGCGTATCGCCAAGCAAGGCAGGAAAGGTTTCATTATTAAGGCCGGCAACTACCGGCTCTGAAGGTGGCGAGTATACATAATTACCCGGGTCTTTTTTACATGAAGTATAAAGTACCGTTATGAACACCAATATAGCTATAGATTTTAATTTCATGACCTAAGTGTTTAATTGATAATAATCTGTTGACCATTTTCATCAACGAAAAAGTACCTGTCTGCAAGAGCGTAATACCTGAGGTAAAACTTCTTATCGGGCGCAGAAGAATTATAAAAGTCATAATCCTTGCTCCCGTCAGTCCTTTTGGTAAGCACATAGCCTTTTTCAGGGTATCGTGCAACCCATGCAAACGGATCATTAACAAATGTTTTCATGTTGTCGAGATAATACAACGTACGCGGGATTTGCAGATAAGCGTTAGGTTTTGACATATCAACTAAATCAATAGTCCCCGATGAGATCAGGAACAACTGATGTTTTATCCTGCTGTAAGGGCCAAGGTTCCCCATCCAGTAAATCCACCAGGCAGGTTGCTCCAGTCGCGCCGAATAAAGGATAGATTTAGTCCTTAACATAGCTGGTAACAACGAGTTAAAATCCGGCCCACCCGAAACCTGTATAGTTAACATCACCGATTTATTTGCAAGCTCAGGATCATTATTTTTGATAATAACAGGTACTTTAACAGTACCCGAATCGGCAGGCATAGTGTATGATGATTTAAGCGCCTCGTAATGCAAGCCTGTTTTGGCTGTGGTTGATGTATCCACAATGCTTAGGGCAAACTTGCGTTCGCTTTTTGATCTTTGGCCCGAAATTATTACCGGTACCCAAACAGTATCCTGGGCCAGGGTTGGGTTATAGGCAAAGGAATAAGTTAACACAGATGTGTCTTGACTACCATCTTTATTCTTATAATTCAAATAGATATTATCCCTTGAGCCATAAGTAAGCAATTGGTCTTTTTTGCAGCCAACAAAAGCCGCAACTACCAATAAAACATAAAATATATTTCTTTTCATTGTTATAAATGGTTTGGGATCAATTGTTATAAGCCGCTTCGTCGTCGGGGATCGGGAATACATAAATGCTGTTTGATGCAGGATAGATTTGGCCGCTGGCCGCCACTATATCAAGGTTCAACCGCTTATACATGTAAAATATCTGGCTCTCACCGTAAAATTCCTTGCGGGCATCTTTAACAAGCTCGTTCATAAAAGCCGTTTTGCCTAAAGTTGCAGGTAGCAGATCAATTATACCACGGTGTGTGCGTACGGTATTTAAATAGTCAATGGCTTTGGTAGGATTGCTATCGTAAATGGCCTCAGCTGCTATATAATAAGCTTCGGTTAAACGAAACCCCGGGGCCATCAGCGGGTGCAAATTATTTAGAGGCGAACTGTTCACCAAATATTTAATCAGGTAGCTGCGGTTTGGTGTTACATCCGTGGCGGTAAAAAACCATTGTCTGTAGCGCCAGTCTTCTGCACCCACGGTACTTTTTTCATAAATATTATCTAACTGCAGCGGTGTTGGCTGATATTGCGCAACATTGGTTGCACTGAACAGCGTAACCAGGGCATTTCCGTCATTGGCCTGAGGTGCATACCAGCCAAATACCAGTTCGTTGTAAAATACCCGATCTTTTTGCTCAACATTATTGTTAAAGGCATCGTCTTTTTGTGTCCAGGGGAATTTGTTGGCGTTTATTACATCGTTTGCATTAGAAAGGGCATTTTGATAATCGTTTTTGTACAGGTAAACCCTCGCAAGCTCACCACATACCGCGTAATAATTAAGCCTGTGCCGGCGGTTTTGCAAAAACAAGCTACTAACCGCTGTTTCTGTTTGTTTTGGGCCTGTATATCCACTGGGATAGGCTTTATTGGGATACCCAACAATATATGCAGGAGAAAGAATAGGGTCAGTATTGCTTAGCAGCGTACGCGCGTTACGCAAATCGATGATGACATAGTTAAGCACATCGCCTACAGATGAAAATGGTGTGCTTTTGATACTAACATTAGTTACATATGGTATGCCTTTAGCGTTTGGATTGTACTTGTATGAAGCGCCAAACATGCGCAAAAGATCAAAATGCAGGTAGGCACGCAATGCCAGGGCTTCGCCCTTTATAATGGCGTAATTATTACCCGAAAATACAGTCTTTTGCTTATCAATTACCTGTAATATCTCGTTACAGTTACCTATCGCATTATAAACAGACGACCAGATCTGGCTGTTTTTGTCTTTCAAGATACTTTGATTGTATTGAAAAGACGCAATCTTTTGAAAATCGGTATTTGAAAACGAGTAGTTCTGTGCCATGATATCAAGGTTACTGAACGTAAGGTTACCTGCATAAAGATCTGTCTTTGTGCACCTTGCATAAACACCATTTAATGCTTCTTCAAACCCATCTTCGGAAGTGAATAGCTGCTCTTTAGTTACATCAGATTCTGGTTGTACATCCAAAAACTTTTTACATGATGTGAACACCAGCAATGGGATTATAAAAATTAAATATCTCTTCATGGTTATGTTTTAAAATGAACCCAGTAATGAAAATGTTAAGCTGCGGGCAAAGGGATAATTAATACCACGCTCGGCCTGAATAGTTGAAGCCCTGAAAATATCGTTAGCTGTTGCTGCCAGCCTCAGATTTTGAAGCCCAAGGCGTTTAATGGCCTGCGGTTTAAAATCATACGAAAAGTAAAGCGATTGCAACTCTATCAGGTTATCCTTTTGCACAAACCGCGATGACACGTAGGTATCGGTGAGATCGGCAATGTTTTTGAAAAACGTGTGATCACCCGGTTGTTTCCACCTTTGCTCAAGTACGCGGCTATCAACGTTATAACGCGGGTCGGCATTTTCAACCCTGTCAATAAGGGTTTGGTTAAAGGCCTGGCCACCAAAACGGTAATGAAAGCTAAAGCTCATCATAAACCTTTTGTATGATACCGTGCTACCAAAAAAACCTTCGGCCTTTGGAGTGGTATTGCCTACATCCTGTATGTCCTTAACATCCCAGTTATAGGTTAATGTACCATTCTTTTTCACCAGGATCTCTTTGCCGTTCTCAGGATCGATACCTAATGATTTAACAGCATAAATGGTGTTCAGTGATTTACCTTCAACATAACGGGTAAGTGGTGTTGAGAAGGCATTATTATCCGTATTGGTTTGAAAATTATCTATGTTATTATTGAACGCTTTAAGTGCGTCAGAGATTTTAACTATCTTATTAACGTTATGTGCAAGGTTACCAGTTACGTTTATGTTCCAATCTGTAGTGTGAAAAACCTGGGCCACCAGATATAGTTCATAACCTTTATTCGACATATCGCCAAGGTTATCTTTATACGTATTGAAACCTGTTGACGGTGCAAGGTTGATATCGGTGATCAAGCCTTTAGTAAGTTTGTAATAATACCTTGGGGACAGTACTACTTTATCTTTAAATAAACCAATGTCCATACCGACGTCGGTAGTTCGGGTTTTTTGCCATTCCAAATTGCTGTTACCATACCCCAATATGGTGGCGCCAATACCTGTTGAATACCAGTGCTGAGTATCATACGAGTAAATAGACCGTGACTGATATGCCGGGAAACTGATAGAGCCAAGGGTAGCGATACTCCCTTTAAGACGCAGCTGGCTTATTACGTTTGAACCTTGCAAGAAATTCTCTTTATGAATATTCCACCCTATACCTAATGACCCGAATGGTGCATAGCGCCTGTCAGCACCGAAAGCTGATGAACCGTCTACCCTCACTGATGCATCCAAAAGATACTTATTTTGGAACGCGTAGTTGCCCGAAAAGAAAGCACCTGCTGTTCTTGTTTTAGTTACATCGCCATAAGGGGCCGAATTTTCTTTATAAGTACGGGCGAACCCAATATTGGTAAACCTGTCATTTGAGAAACCTTGTGCTGAAAACGATTTAATATCGGACTTTGAAGCCAAAATATTAGCGCCTAAAACGAGGTTGAAATAATGATCGCCCAATTGCTTGTTATAGTTAATGGTTACGTTACCATCAAGGTTAAGGCTGGCGTTGGTGCCATAGTCATAAGTGCCCCTTGTATTCAACTTATCTAAAGCAACGTTGTAAAAAACACTACTTAGCGGCGATACATAAGCATCAGTTGTTGAATTGGTTTTGTTAACGCTCATTAATGCCTTCAAGCGCAATCCTTTGGTTATTTTATAGTCGGCAGAGAATGATTCCAATATCTCCGTGTAAGCTGCCTTATTAAAACTACTCAGGCTGGCCTCATACAAAGGGTTAAATATATTTTCGGTAATATATTGGTCAGTTCCCATACGACCGGTATTTACACGCCAGTTGGCAAGTTCCTGTACTAACCTGCCCGTACTATCCCTTATCGGGAAATATGGATTGGCATTTACATAGGTAGAAAAATCGCCGTAAGGTGAATTAACCTGGTTGACCTGGGTAATGGTAAGATCATTCCTGATGATCAACTTTGAACTTGGATTATAAGTAAAATTAACACCACCGCTATAGCGCGTGTTGTCAGATCCCTTCATTACACCTGGTTGGGTCTGGTAACGCAGATCGATACCATACCTGAACGACTGATCGCCGCCCTGTGCATAAACCGAATGCTTTTGCTGATAGGCATTTCTTAAAGGTTGTGACAACCAATAAGTATTAACACCGCTCGCCACATTTTTTAATCGCGTGAACAGCTGAGCGTCAAGCTCATCTTGTTTTGTATCACCGCTGGTAGATGTTTGGGTATCATATAAACCAACAAGTTGTTCATAGGCTACCTTTTGCTTTGCGTTAAGCACATGATAATCGGACAGGTCGGGGCCGTTGAAGGTAAGTTCGTAATTGTATGATAGCTGCAGTTTTCCTGCAACGGGTGCTTTAGTAGTAATAACCATTACACCATTGGCGGCCCTTGAACCATAAACCGCGGTAGCAGCACCATCTTTTAATAAGGTAACTGATTCAATACGGTTGATATCAAGGTCAACTACTTTTTGAAGTGATACTTCAAAGCCATCAAGGATAAATGCCGGCAGATTATAATTGCTTGAAAGATTATTACGATCAAGTATATCATCGCTTATGGAAGGGATAGCTGTGGTACCCCTCACATTGATCTTTGGCAGTTTATTCGGATCAGAACCGATAAGGTTATTATCAAGTACTTTAAACGACGGATCAAACGAGGCTATACTTTTGATTACGTTTTGCGGGTTATTACGCTTCAAATCAGCACCGCTTACCGTGATGGCATTACCGGTGTAGTTATCCTTTTTGATAACTTGGTACCCCGTAACCACAATGTCTTTAATGTTATTAATATCAGGCAAAAGCTTCACTACAATCGATTGGCCTGCCACCACCTTAACTTCTGCCGATTTGTAGCCCATAAACGAGAATATTAATGTTTGCCCTGCATCTGCCTGTACATTAAATTCCCCTTTATCATTGGTTTGGCCTATTACTCCCCTGCCCCCTTTAAGAGCAATGTTTACGCCTGGTAAAGTGGTTTTACTCACCGAATCCAACACACGCCCGCTCACCGGAATCTTGCTCATAGGCTCAACCGGTGCCGGCCGCGGCTCAGGTATCTTATTTTGAATCACGATGGTTTTAGATACGATGGTAAAACTCAGATCAAAATCTTTAAGACACGCGTTAAGCACATCAACAAGCTGTGTGTCATGAAAATCGGCATCAACTGTTTTGCCTTTTAAATTCACTTTCTCGCTATAAAAAAACAAATAGCCGGTTTGACGCTTTATATCCTTAAAAACCGATTCGAGGCTTTTACTTTTACCAGATATAGTCACCGTTTGAGAATAACTTGCAGCGGATAAGTGTAACGCGCCAACAAGCAATAGTATAGTGGTGAGTTTCAATACTAATAAGAATTTGCACTTTACCCCCCGTATTGCGCATACGGCGTTGTAAAGAAAAGTTAATTTCATATTTTTGAATAAGATTGGGTTAATAAAATGCAGCTCAGGGCTTCGACATCTTGTGCTGCCTGACCTATTTAAAACCGGAAGCGGTGAGAGGCTTCCGGTTAATTTTTGGCCTGTTAATGAGAATTGTATCTGAGATTTATCGTAGTTGTTTTTCCATTAAGTTTTGTTTTAGTGATTAGCATTTAGTTTGTTTAGTTGTAAGTGAGTATAAAGTTTAAGGTTAAATTATTTACCGTAGGATACCTTTACTGTTTTGCCCTCCACCGCAAACTTCATGTTGTTAAGCTCCAGGATCCTGAAAACATCGGCCAGGTTGCTGCTCCTTGAAATCTCGCCGAAAAATTTCTCGGTTGGCATATCGCCTTCGTAAACCACATCAAGATCATACCAGCGGCTTACCTGGCGCATTACCTCGCGGATATCCTCATCTGCAAATGAGAATACACCGTTTTTCCAGGCCACTTCCTTATCAATGTTTACCTGCTGCTTGCTGATAGCACCATTGCCGCTCCTATCAATTACAGCCTGTTCGCCGGGAACAATAAGTATTGAACTTGTTGCTGATGTTACCTTTACCGAGCCTTCCAACAGTGTGGTTTTAACCAAGCCCTCATCAGCATAAGCATTGATATTAAAATGCGTACCCAATACCTCAATAGTTTGCAAGGCAGATTTTACCCTGAATGGCATTGCTCTATTCTTAGCCACTTCAAAGTATCCCTCGCCATTGAGCGTTACTTCACGTTCTGCTCCTTTAAACACAGTTGGATAAGTTATTGACGATGCTGCGTTAAGCCATACGTTAGTACCATCGGGCAGGATGATCTTGTACTGGCCGCCTTTAGGTGTGGTAACCGTATTTTGAGCAACCTGATCCTGCCCTGTTGCGTCGGCCTGGTAAACGATCTGCCCATCGGCCGTTTTGCTGATTTTTACGCCGGCCTGTTTAGCTATTTGCCCGTTGGCAGCATCATCAAGCGATATGGTTGTACCATTGGCTAAAGTAAGTGTCGCCTTGTTAGTGCCGGGCATTATACCTTTGTAAGTATTTGCGGCAAAATTATCGGCCTTATGAGTATTATGAATAAAAAAGTAAGCACCAACCGAAATAAACAACAGAATTGAGGCCGCCACGGCATACGTGATCCAGCCAGATCTTGAAGACATCATAACCGGCTTTTTTTGGTATTGTGCTATCCTTTCATCAACGTTTGCTTTAATGGCATCTTTCAGATACAAGTAGTCGGCCTCATTTTCATCAGTAATGAGGTCATTGTTTAAATCAAACAGGTTATAATACGACTCCAGGAAATTAATTTCTTCCGGAGTAGCCTCGCCAAGCCTGTATTTTGTTAGTATTTGTATAAAATATTGTTTGTTCGCCTCGTCCATTTACATCCTTTATATATACATGAGTCGGCAAAATGAAAATAGCCCATGTTAATTGAAAATATTTTTAATGTTTTATTTAAAAACAATGCACGTTTAAAGCCATAATGATAAAATATCAGCAACAAACCATCATTATTGATAAAAATAACGTATTATCATTAAAGAAAAAACGTTTTATCAACCTCTTTGATAAAAATAAAGCAATACATGGATTAAGAAAAGTGATTTACGAAGTGTAGCAAGCGCCTTCCCCATCTGATTGCGGACAGTTTTGGGTGAAATTTCCAGTTGATCGGCAATTTGTTGGCTTGAGAGGCCTTCATTAAAGCGCAAATTGAATATAATGCGTTGCTGAGGCGGTAAAGTATCTATAAGCTCATTAAAAGCTTTCAAAAATTCGTCGTGAAGTACATTAGCATCGGCACGCCCCAATGTGCTTTCGATCTCCTGGGCGGTATCGGGCAGCGCTGCATAGCGCGACTCCTTTTCCATGTACTTGAAAACACCGTTGCGGGCTGCAACCAGCAAATAAGCCGGTAAATTTTCAATCGGTGATTGTGATCCGCGTACCCACAATTGTACAAAAACATCCTGAGCTACATCCTGCGCCCGCTCGGTATCATTGAGCCTTTTGTATGCTGCATTATAAACCTGTTTCCAATACTTATTATATAAAGCATCAAACGCGGGCTTATTTCCGTTGCTAATTAAGTTTAGAAGTTCAGTGTCGTCGGCTGATAAATCAAGGGGAGCCATGTGTTATTTAAATTTCCTATATATTCCAGGTTAGTTTACACAAACATCATGGTGGTTTAATGCTTAGTTTATGCGTTAAATCCAAATATAGAAATTATCCGGTAAATAAAATTGGCAGGCTTACGTTAGCTTAATTTTAGTTGCGAAACGTCAAAAACAAAGAGGGCCTGACCGTTTTATCCTGGGTATTTGGTCAGGACCCCACAGAAAAAAATCCATCTCAATAAGTGAGATCAATCACAAACTTTAATACTACTATGCGCTTTACGAAAAGGCGCGGAGGGGCCTTAAAAAATTAATGCGCAACTTTCATCTTTCGATAAAGGTTGCGCATTTGCTACTTTCCACCACAAACAAGTTCACTTACTGTTTCAAATACCAGATAATATGATCTGTTATTATTTTGCCATCCCGGTATCCTTCTGCTTTTAACTCATTGGCCCCGGGCTGCAGATGTACATTTTTAAAAACAAGATCATACCGGGTAGTACCCGTTTCGGTTTGGGCAATTTTATGATCATTAAGATACAGGCTTACATTTTGTAAATTAGAGAATACCTTCACAGTTGTTACAGCCTCAACCCTTACCGAGTCCCGGCGGCCGCTGATGTAAAGTACAGGCTCTTCGCTCCAGTTGGCCTTATACCAGTAAAACGCATCCTTTTTTATTTTACGGTCATAGGTGATCAGTCCCTTCATGTTACGGGCAGGTACACCACCACCATTTGCCGACGGTACCGAAAAATCAAACATATTCCAAACATATGATGCTACCAGATAAGGATGTTTGGCTATAATGCCCCATTGTATTTCGTGAAATTTGGTTTGATAAGTTTCCGGCCAAAATTGAGCTCCCGGATCGCCCGTTTCGCCAACATTTTCCTGTTGCTGGTTTACGTTAGCCTCCGTTCCGTACTCAGAGAGTACAACTTTATGATCGGGATAGTTTTTCTCCAGACCGGTAACCCAGTCTTCCAGGTCAGGAATTTTGCCTTCATACCAGCCATAATACCTGTTTATGCCCTGAATGTCGGCAGCCAGGTTTGACGGACGGTCCATTTCGCCGTAACCGCTCACGCTCGCGGTAAAACGACCGGGGTCTTCTGTTTTGGCTATATCATTAAGCTCACGTGTTAAAACCGGTACAAATCCATCTGCCGAGTTGGAATAAACTTCATTGTGCAAACCCCAGTTGTAAATTGCCGGGTGATTATAATTCTGCCTTATCAATTCGGTAAGCTGTTGTTTAGCGTTCTCCCCTTCCTGGGCTGATACTGCGTTTACAAACGGAATTTCGGCCCAAATAACAAAGCCCATACTATCACATTTAGAATAAATATATTCGGCTTGTTGATAATGGGCAAAACGGATCGAAGTTGCCCCTATTTCATAGATCATATCCAGATCAGCCTTATGTTGCTCGTTACTCAGGGCGCTCCCATAATCCTGCCACTCCTGGTGGCGGCAAACACCATATAAGCGATAAGGCTGCCCGTTAAGATAAAACCCCTTACCCGGCACAATTGAAAAATACCTTAAACCCAGCGGCTGGGTAACTTCATCAATAGTTTTGCCCTGTTTAATAATTGATGTAGTAAGCGAATACAGATAAGGATCTTTCCGGCCGTTCCATAAATGAGGGTTATTTAACGATAGTTGCTGCGCAACTATGTTTATACCCTGCGGCTTCACCAGTTCGCTTTGCCGTACTTCTTTTACTATTTTGCCACCCCTATCCCTGATTACCGTTTTCACGGTTACCTCCTGTATTTGGGTTTCTTTGTTTTCAATTTTAGCAGTTACGCTCAGGTTAGCTTTTTGGGCATTTACATCCTGTTTAATATAAATACCGGGCGAAGCATAATCAGTTGTGCTGATATTGATTTTACCCGTTACAATTAAGTTTACCGGGCGATAAATGCCTCCATACACACCAAACAGTTTATTATTGATGGGAATGATGTCCGGACGTTCTTCATTATTTACTTTTACCAATATCGTGTTAACTGTATCATACCGCAGCGAGTTACTGATATCAAAGCAAAAAGCTGCATAAGCCCCTTTGTGCTCCCCAATCAGTTTATTATTCACATATACATCGGCAACTGTACCTACCCCTTCAAAACGAATAAAAACACGTTTGCCTTTCCAGTCGTTATTTACTTTAAAGTCTTTTTTGTAAAAAGCATCACCCATGTAAAAACCCTTTCCTTTCTGAATATCCTTATTATTCCAGGTATGCGGAAGGGAGATGTTTTGCCAGTCGGCAGTAGCTAATGAGATATTAGTTTTATAGGTAGCCTTTTTAAACTGCCAGTCCTGATTAAAAGGTATAAGCTGGCGGGAAGTTACTGGAATTTGTTGCGCGGCGCTGCATTCATTGTTAAAGCAAACAGCCGTAATTAATAACAAAAGGTATTTTACACAATTATATTTCATATTCATTTATAATGTCTGCTTAGGTTTTTGCTTTTTCATAGCCACCGGTTTGGCCTTTTGCCTCTTCACCTGTTTCTAAAACAATAACAAACGGTTTTTTAGGAGTTATTTGCTGATTAGGGTGAATAAAATATGTGGATGAACCTATTTCTTCGGACGTATAATTGGAAGCCGCATTATCCAGGCCATACGCTTTCCGGATCGCCATATGTGATGGAGTGGCTACCCTTAACACCCCCGACACAGGTATATTAAATACCAGCATATATATTTTGTTGCTCGCGGTACTCTTTATAAAATAACCCCAATCCTGCTTAATGAAACCAGCATACTCTCCGTTGTAAATAGCCTCTTTATTGACGGTCATCCAATCGCCTATGGCTTTAGCCAGGCTAAGCTCTTCTGCCCTCAGCGTTCCATCAGGCTTAGGGCCAAAATTGAGTACAAAATTACCATCCAGCGAAACACATTTAGCCAGCATCTCCAGCAACTCATCGGCGGTTTTTATATGCCCCTGCCATGTTTTGGCGTAGCCCCATTGATTTTCGGGAATAGTCATTACGCAATCCCAATCATTGCCGTGAACGTCCGTTATTTTTTCCGGAATTTTGCGTTCCCAGCCTTGCTCGTAATCACCCATCAGGTTGCCGTTCGAGTCGAAATGGCGTTTACCGTATTCATCGGCCCGAAAACGGCTACCTATGATCAGGCCCGGGTGTAGTTTTCGCATTTCTGTTTCCAAAGAGTCGGCAAAAGCGGCTTGTTTAACCCATGATTTATCCCAGGTACCATCAAACCAAAGCCCTTTAGCCGATGGATACTGCGTTAACAGTTCAAGCAGCTGGTTACGGGTAAATTGTTTAAAACGATTAAAGGCAATGCTATCATCACGGGTTTTGATATCATACCGCCAATCGGGATTGTGCCAGTCCATAACAGAAAAGTATAATATCACATCTATCCCCTGTTTATCGTAAGCCTTTACCAGCGGGCCGATAATATCTTTTTTATAAGGCGAATTAGCTACCGTAAAATCGGTGAATTTACTCGGCCATAAACAAAATCCATCGTGATGTTTGGTAGTAATAGTAACATACTTCACCCCCATTTGCTTAGCCACGGCGGCCCATGAATCCGGGTTGAATTTTGTTGGGTTAAAGCGGTAAATTAACGAGTCATAAGCCTGCGGCGATACTTCTTTCCAGGTCCTGATCCATTCGGCCGCGCCGTTATACATTTTGCCGTTCCATTCACCCGCAGGTATTGAATATAAGCCCCAATGAATAAATTGTCCCAAACCATAAGCCCTCCACCGGGCCATGTCTGCATCATTTCTGCGCCCCAGCCTATGGGCGCCATGTTGCAGTTGGATTATCTTTTTTTCCGGAGATGTTACCTCCTGGGCATATACACTTCCGCCCAAAAGAGAACAACATTCGGTAATTATAATCAATAATATCTTTTTCATCGTACCAGATCTCCTCGCTTCATCAATAATATCTCTTATGTTTAATTGAACAGGCGGTCTTAACTTCTGTTAAGACCGCCTGAATTTTAATATCCCGGGTTTTGTGTTAACGCTGCTCCTTTATTTACATCAATTTCTGATTGCGGGATAGGCAGCAGCATATTATAATCTTTGATAGAACCGGCGGAGGTTGGGTTGTATTTTTTCACCCTTTCCACCAAAGTCCCTGTCCGCATCAGCGTTATACGCCTGTCTTCCTCTCCTATAAGTTCGCGGGCGCGTTCGTCCAAAATAAAATCCATATCAATATCCGATGCCTGTACCTGCGGCGCATTAGCCCTTGTACGGAGCATATTAATAGCTGCAGCGGCACCGGCTGTGTTACCTTGCTTAAACTGAGCTTCGGCCAGTAAAAGGTAGGTTTCGCCAAGGCGCATATAAATACGGTCTTTATAGGTGATAGTGCCAAACGGATCGGCGCTGGTGTATGAGTTCCATTTTGTGGTATGTGCGTATATATTTTGAATGGTATCGGTGTTGGAAGTAACCACAACCGGCTTTCCGTAATTGGCTGATGCCGGGTCATTATAGTAATACTTACGCTGAATGTTGTAGCGGGAATTCCGCATATCGTTATTCAAATTCAAGCTATATGTCCACCAGTTGGTAGGCCTGATACGGCCAATGCCACGCCCTCCCAATGAATCGGCAACCAGCATACCCGGAATGTTTACGTAAAACGGCACCCAAACCCTTCGGTGCTGATCTGTCGGGCTGTAACCGCCGGGGATATTAGCTTCTTCAACTACCCAAATTGCTTCGCTATTTCCCTGGCTGCGGCGCATGTTACCATAAATAAACATATCAGAAAAAGCATCGCCTGGCAATAGCGAATTAATGCCATAACGATTGCTTACCAATTTGTAAGCACCGCCGGTAATTATTTTGCTTAACTGGGTTTCTGCAAGGGCCGGTTTATTTGCCCGCAGATAAGTGATAGCCAACAATTGTGCGGCTGCGGCGCTGTTAATGCGGCCTTCGGCAGTAACATGAGCGACATCGGGTAAATTTGCAGTAGCAAAATTGAGGTCATTGATCTGTAAATTGATGATGGTATCTAAAGGAGCCCTTACGTAATCTGTTTTAGGCGCAGTTATTGGCGCAGTTATTAAAGGCACGCCTCCAAATAATGTCGACAAAAAATTATAAGCATAAGCCCTAAAAAACTTTGCCTCGGCTACATAACCATTAGCCTGTGCCGTAGTTAAACTTGTATTGCCAGACTGTGCCGCCTGGATAATTACGTTTGAGGCATTGATAACCTGGTAGCCCCAACGCCAGAAGCTAAGCGAGGCCGCATCCTGCGAATTTAGCTGTGAATAAGTTTCGTACGGGGCCATGGCCGATGTTGTTTGACCGTTACGGGCAACATCCGTACCGGTTTGGAGCAGGGCTATAATGCCCTGATCGCCCTCGTACTGATCCCTCACTATTTTTTGCAGCCCGGTTACCGCTGCTTCAAAGCTTAAAACATCTTTTAGCGTTGATGGTGTGTACTGTGTCCGGATGTCTTCGTCCAAAAAACTTTTTTTACAGGAATTAAATGCAAGCATTCCTGTTATACCTATGAGAAGCAATGAAAATAATCTTTTCATGATTTAGTTTTTAATTATTGTAAAGTAATGTTGATACCTAAAACCGCCGTAGCTACCAGTGGATAGAACGAGCTGCCTTGATTGGCGGCGTAGCTATAAAAATCGGTTTCGGGATCCCAGCCTAACCATTTGGAGAAAGTGGCTATATTACGCCCGCTGGCATACACCTGAAGGTTCGCAATTTTTAATCCCTCAAGCATCTGTTTCGGAAAATTATAGCTTAAGGTAACATCCTTAATACGGGTATAAGAGCCCGAAACCGGGTAAGTATATTGCCTTGAATTGCTATAGCTTAATGACGGGCGGGTATTACTTTGGTTAGCCGCAGTCCAGTAACCTATACCTGCCGGAAGATTAATACGCCCTGCCTGATCCCTGTAATCATAAATAGGATTAGGCTTAAGTGCCCCCTGAAAAGTTTGTATAAATGCACTTAAAGTAAAGTTTTTATACCTGAATGTATTGGTCATACCGGCAATATATTTAGGCAGCCTCGAGCCCAGATAAGTACGATCAGCAGTATTGATCTTGCCGTCGCCATTTAAATCGGCAAACTTCAGGTCGCCGGGCTTGGCGCTGGGGTCAACAGTAAAATCGTCTCCTTTTTGCCATATACCTATCAATTTGTAATCATAAACCGCGTACAGTTGCTTGCCAAGGAAAAGATTATTAGTGATATCGTCCTTATTATCCCCGTATAACTGTACCAATTTGTTACGGTTGGCCGAAAAGTTGACATTGGTTTCCCATGAAAAATTAGTTCCTCTGATGTTCCTGCTGGTGATGGAAAGCTCGATACCCTTGTTAGCTGTTTTACCAATATTATCCAATATGGTAGTATAGCCGGTAATATAAGGGATTTTGCGGGATAGCAGCAGGTTATATGTTTTAGTATCATAAGCATCGATGGAACCAGTGATACGATCTCTGAGAATAGAAAAATCAAGGCCGATGTTGAGGCCCTTGGTGCTTTCCCATTTTAAATTACCGTTGCCTATAGCGCTTGGGACTAAGCCAACTGTGGTAGTACTGCCGTAAATATATTGAGTTGAGCCCAATGTGGTTAAGGTATTATAGGATGATACCCCCTGGTTGCCCGATATACCGTACGAAGCACGTAGCTTTAATTGTGATATAGATGATATTCCCTTCAGGAATGATTCTTCGTTTACGTTCCAGGCTAAGGCAACAGAGGGGAAAGTGCCATATTTATGGGCAGCGCTAAACCCCGAAAAACCATCACGACGGGCAGTAGCGGTCAATAAATATTTACCGGCGTAGCTGTAGTTGATACGCACCATTTGCGATAGTAAAGTGCTTTGTGTATAACTTGATGCAGTTTGCTGAATTTGCGCCGACCCAACATTATAAAAATTGGTTAAATCATTAATGAAGGTATTGGCATTTAACGTATTGGTAAAAGTATAGTCCTTTTGCGAACTGTACAGGCCGGTAAAGTCAATAGTGTGCTTGCCAAAACTCCGGTTATAACTAAAAATATTTTCAATGAGCCAGTGGTTTACTTCTGAATTAGATATGGTAGCATGGCCAATGGCATCGCCGGTGTTTCTACCTGTATAATCGCCGCTCATACCTGGGTTGAGGCATAACCCGTATTTAATCTGTATTTAAAGCCCTTAATAAAAGTCGGTTTAACCTCCGCATAAAAGTTACCGTTCCAGGTTCTGTTTCTGTTAATAGTGGGCTGATAAAGCCCCAATAACGGATTGGTATATAATGCCTCCGGATACATAGGGTAGATCTGGTAACCGCCTTGTGCATTATACTCCTGCCCGTACGGGCTCATGGTAGTAGCCATGTACAGGTTGGATTTACCACCATCGTAGTTGTTGTTATTGAAGAACATGTTGGCCCCCGCACTAAGCCATGATGTTATATTGGCATCAAGATTTGAGCGGATGTTGAAGCGATGAAACTGATAGCCCTTTAAAATGCCCTTTTCCTGGGTATAATCACCAGAAACATAATATTTAACATCGGCAGTACCACCGGATACGTTGAGGGAATGATTTTGAATAAACCCCTGCTGCGAAATTGCCTTAATCCAGTCGGTTTCCTTTCCATTCTTGTAATTATCCTGCTCATACAAATTAGGTACAGGTGCCGGGGTTTTGCCAGCCTGAGCGTCATAATCCAGGTTTTTCTGTACGTATTCGGCGCCTCCCATAGGCTTCACTTCATGAGCCATATACTCGGGCCCGGCCCATGCACTGTATTGCACAGCCGGTTTACCTGTTTTGCCTTTTTTAGTGGTTACTATGATCACACCATTTGAGCCCCTGGTACCGTAAATAGCTGTAGCCGAAGCATCCTTTAATACCTGCACCGATTCTACATCATTGGTATTGATATCGTTATACGAACCATTGTAAGGCACTCCATCCAAAACAACGAGCGGCGAATTACTTGCTGTAATAGAATGCAATCCACGTACATAAATAGAGCTTACAGAACCCGGCGCGGATGAACCTGAAGTTATGTTCATTCCGGGAACTGAGCCTTCAATAGATTGCAGGATATTGGTAACCGGTAAATTCTCCAGTCGTTGTTTTGATATAGAGGTGATTGAACCTGTAACATCACTTCTTTTTTGACTGCCATAACCTACCACAACCACCTGCGATAGCTCCTTTGAACTTTCCTTTAACGTGATGGTTAATGTATTTTGATTAGCAACAGGCACCTGCTGATCCTCATATCCTATTGATGAAATAACCAGCACACTGGTTGGCAGGATATTTTTCAGTTCAAACTTTCCTTCGGCATCAGTAACCGTGCCCCTGTTTCCGCCCTGTACCCTGATGGTAACACCCGGAAGTACCTGCCCCGCTGCATTAACCACAGTACCTTTTATATTGATATTGGCTACAACACTAATAACAGGAAAAGGCTGAACGCCCACGTTCTCATCCTGCTTTTCGGCGGCTTTGATCACTATCGTTTTTTCGAAGAATGTATAATCAAGCGCTGTGCCCAGCAAGCATTGTTTGATAACTTCATCCAAAGATGCGTTAACAAATCTGGCATCAATTTTTGACGAAGCGTTCAACTTACCTGCCTGATACAGTACGTCATAGCCGGTTTGTTTTTTTATTTGTTTAAAAACCTGTTTTAATGTCACATCTTTTTGTGTGAGATTAAGTTTTTGGCCAAAAGATGAAGCACTTACCTGCATCATCGTGACAAATAATAAAAGAATGGTAAGTTTCATCATCAACAGTAATTTGGGTACACGGCATTGCAGCCAACGTAAAAATTCAGGGTAAAATTTATACATTTGGGTATCTGTTTAAGTTAGAAATAGTATTCGACACACTTGTTCGGTTTAATCAGATGACTTTTCAGGGGTGCTTCCAACACCCCTGTTTTCATGACTGATCTCCCGTTTTTTTTTTACGTTTTTTATGGAGATTTCTGGTTCGTCTTCATTTGGTTATTGGTTTATATGTTAATTAGTTATAACTATCAGGTTATCCTGAACCTTGAAATGGGCCACATTAGTTAGCTCAAGCGTTTTAATAACCTGCGATACATTTTTATACTTTGATACTGTACCGCTAAAATTCAAAGCCCGCAGGGATCTGTCTTTAAATTCAACCTTAACATTATACCAGCGGGATACTTTTTTCATGATGCCTTCCAAATTTTCATCACTAAATTGGAAGTATCCGTTTTTCCAGGCAACGGCATCGTCGGTATCTACTTCCTCAACATTCAAAATACGGGTACTAACCGTCGACTGCTGCCCTGGTTTAATAACTATGTTTTGATGGTTTGCTGCTGCAGTAACCTTCACCGATCCTTCTATTAATGTGGTAGCGGTAGCTTTTTCGTCGGTGTAAGCGTTAACATTAAAGTGCGTGCCCAGTACTTCTACCAGTTGTTGCCGGGTTTTTACCCTAAACGGAACCGCTTTATTATGAAACACCTCAAAATAAGCCTCGCCAATTAGCTCCACCAGGCGTTCATTACCAGCAAATGTTACGGGATATTTAAGCGAAGAACCTGCATTTAGCCAAACGTGGGTACCATCGGGCAATACAACCTGGTATTGTTCGCCCATAGCAGTGCTTAGGGTGTTAAATTGCATTGTTGAGCCGGCGGGGTTAGCACTATGGCTTGTGGTATAAATAAGCTCGCCCTTGCTGTTTTTACTGATGGTAACCCCGGTTTCATTAGCAAGCTGACCATTAAGCGTTTGACTTAATATTATTTTTTTGCCATTTGCCAGCGTGAGGGTAGCTTGATTTTTTCCGGGTGCTACGTCATTATTGGCTAAGCGGCCAGGTGTTTCCGACCCTTTTTTATACGATAAAAGATAACCACCGACCAAAACAAATATGGCTAACGAGGCAGCAACAGCCATACCATACCATAAATATGACCGCTTATTAGATTCCGGATACTTTTTTATGAGCTTCCAAACCTCATCAACATCATTTTCACGTTCATGATCATCCATTAAAAATGGAGATTCGCCGTTATGTTCCAGGTACCAGCTTTCCAAAAACGCCTTGTCTTCAGGAGTTGCATTACCAGCTCTGTAGCGTGCTAACAATTTATTTAATTCACGTTCTTCCATCCTCATTAAAGGTTTTTAATACCTTAATTATTGGTAAGGAAATATTGCGGGATGGAACAGGTAGAAGAAATTGAGAAATATTTTTTTTGAAGAGAATTAACGGTATAACAACATAAGCAGGCAGGTCAGGATACCCAATTTCACTTTCAGGATCCGCAGAGCGTTGGTGATCTGTTTACTTACCGTTTGCTCTGATATATGCAGTTTCCAGGCAATTTCTTTATGGCTCAGATATTCTTTTCGGCTCAGTTCAAATACCTCTTTCATTTTAGGCGGCAGCATCGCTATCTCTCTTTCAATATGCGCCTTCAACTGATTTTCCCGCACCCTGTGATCGGTTACTACACTTTCATGCATTGAAAACGATTTCATAGAATTAAGATATTTCTCCTGTACCAGGCCGCGGGTTATTTTATTTAACACAGCATTGCGAACAGCACCATACAGGTAGCCCGATAAATTCCCTGTAAATTCAATATGCTGCCGCTTTGCCCATAAATAGGTAAAAACCTCCTGAATAATATCCATGGCTTCTTCCTTATCACGAAGTTTGTTTACTGCATGTGCGTGAAGGATATATTTATAACGGTCATAGATCTGCGCATAGGCCAGGTGATCGTCCTCTTTTAGCAGAACGATCAGATCATTGTCTGTTAAATTATGATAACCTGTCATTGCCCAATATTTTAAAAGACGATCCGTCTTTAACAAAAGTTCCTTCAATCAGCATTGACCGACGTAACGCCATACATGATCAAATCATTAACGGTTTATTATTAAATCTTAAAGAATATTGGAAGTTAGGTTATCGTATTTCCTTTCTGAAAACTAAAGGGGCACAAACACTTCGCAAACGTTTGTGTTCAGATGCGCTCTCACGCTTACGCTTACGGTAAAATCACTACAAATACTGCCATAATATATCAAGCAGGCATTTTAATAACATTATCACCCGCATTTAGCGAATATTATTTCAAAAAATAAAGCCAATAAGCTTATTCATGATACCAGATTGGATTTTTACTTCAAACAAACGTTTGCGTACATAAAAAAATGGCAGTCATGACGCTTTATCCTGGTACATTGGGTGAGGAATCGGCATTAGGGATTAACCTTGGGGAGATATTCATCTTCTGGGCTGTTCTGTATTAACTACGAAAACAATTAAGACCTATTATTACTTATTTATAATTATATTATAACACGAGGAATGGTAAATAGGGATTCCAATCAGACACTGCATTAGTTCAGGCTGTCATTGGTATTGTAAACCAGAAAGTGCTGCCCAGGCCCTGTTCACTTTCGACACCAATTTCACCGCCATGTTGTTTAACAATCTCAGCGCAGATATATAGCCCCAGCCCCAAACCAGCCTGCGGTGTGCCATTTTCAGAACGGAAATATCGCTTGAATATATGTGGTAATTGATCAGACCCAATGCCCGGGCCTTTATCTGTAACATAAATGCGTAAAACCTCTGCCAACCGGTGTACCCGGACCAAAATGACCAGAGAATCCGGAGCGTATTTCATGGCATTCTCTACCAGGTTAACCAATACCTGTTCTATTTTTTCCTTATCAGCGAATACCTGAACGGATAAATCGCCTTCAATATCCAGCTCATGTTTGCCGGAGACTTTTACAAAATCACAGCAGTTACTAATGAGCTCACCTATATCAAAAAACGTTTTTTCAAGATTATATTTTCGCGCAGCAAGCCTGCTTGTATCAAACAGGTCGTTCACCAGATATGTGAGTTTGTTCACACTCCTGTTGGCCTGTTCAATCATTGCTTTTTGCAAATCAGCGGGGCCATCCTGATAGGTATGTAAAACCTGAATTGCAGCCTTTAAAGCGGTAACGGGAGTGCGCATTTCGTGGCTGGCTATAGCAATAAATTCGTCCCGCTGCTGTAGCAGCGAAAGATTATCGAACCTTAACTGTGTTTGTTCCATTGCCACATCTGCAAGTTTTCTTAACAGCTTTTTTTCCTTTTCGGTAAGCGAGCGGGGCTCGGTATCAATAAGGCACAATGTACCGATAATATAACCGTCGGGCGAAATAATCGGTGCTCCGGCATAAAACCGGATACGCAATTTATCCGTGACATAGGGGTGATTAACAAAAAGTTCATGTTTATGTGTATCCTCAACCAGGAGCAGGTCTGGCTGAAGGATGGCCACCGAGCAAAAACCCACACTCCGGCTCACATATTGAAGCCCGTTCAGACCAACCTCCGCTTTAATAAATTCAGTATCAGCATTCAAAAAAGAAATATGGCTAATCGGGCATGAGAATAACTCACATGCAAGCTCGCATATGCTGTCGAAGGCTTTCTCCCGGTGTGAATTAAATATCTGATAACGTTCCAACGCCGCAATTCGCTCGGTATCGTTATCCGGTATCAGGTTAATTCCGTAAACGTTATTCATAAGGTGGTTATAGGTTTCACAAAAGCTAATATATAATATTTATTAATTAATTTTTATAAGCAATGCGCAAATACATTATTGCCGTCTAATAAGATTCGTTTCAATGTATAATTGTTTCCAAATTCGTTAATTATAAATACTACCTACCCGGTAAAATTCAACCTGCTGCTCAAATTGCAAAACTGTGTAAACAGCCCAAAGCATGCGTTTTGTAATTTTAATGAAATAATCCTGTAACATAACGGTGATAGTTGATGCAGAGGCATATAACTCATAAAAAATTCAGAATTGATAAACAGTTTTGTCAAAGAAACCATTTTCAAAGAGTTTTCACAAAACAGGCAAAATTGACCAGGTTGTTTAAACATATCGTCCGGCTAAGCTTAGTAGCCATCATTTTCTTCTCTTTACAAGGGGAAGTGATTGTGCGCTACGTACAAATATTCCGTACCGGAACTGAGCATGCAACGGATCTGATAAAAAAGAATAACGAACACCAGCGCCTGGTGAAACTGCAATGTTATACGCAAAAATTCCATGTAGTTGGGCTTCCACCGCAGTTAACTTTTGCATTTAGCCCATCAATACAATATCTGCCGGCAAAAATACATCCCGTTTCCGGAACCTTTATCTTCCCGGCAACTAAGTTTGCCACCAATACCTTACGAGGCCCTCCACGCAGTTAAAACACCCCTTTATTAGTATCGGGCCATCTGGCCTTTTTATCAATCGAAATGAATTGTAAATGCATTAGCGTGCTTTTACGGGCTATTTCCTAACTGCGTTTTTTTATGAAATCATATCAAAAAATCTTATCCATTTTTTTGCCGTTGCTTATTGTTTCAGCACTGTATTCATGCAGCAATTCGGGATCGGCAGCTTCAAATACAGCTCCAAAAGTATTCACTACAATAAAACTTGCTCCGCGCCAGGCGGAGGTCAATGACGACTACCCCGCATCGATATTAGGGATCCAAAATATCGAGATCAGACCTAAAATTGATGGCTATGTTGAAGACATTTATGTTGATGAGGGAGCGAGCGTGAAACGCGGTCAGCTTCTTTTCCGCATCAACGCCCCTCAGTACGAACAAAATGTAGCAACTGCAGAAGCCAATATCAAAATAGCTATTGCCGATGTAAACGCCGCAAAAATGCAGGTTGACAAAGTGCGGCCTATTGTTGAACAGGATATTGTAAGCCCCTATGAATTAAAAGCAGCCCAGTATACCTTAGACTCAAAACTGGCCGCCTTGGCCCAGGCCAAAGCGGCGCTTAATAACGCTAAAACCAACCTGAGCTATACTACCATTTATAGCCCCGCCGATGGGGTGATTGGGATACTTCCCTATAAAATAGGGAGCCTGGTTAGCAGTACCACCACAAATCCGCTTACTACCGTATCAAATATTGAAAGTGTGTACGCGTACTTCTCCATCAACGAAAAGCAAGGGCTTGATTTTTTTCAGGCAGCTAAAGGCGGAACAATGCAGCAGAAATTGAACACACTGCCGCCGGTTACGCTGGTACTTGCTAATGGCACACAACTGGCAGGCAAAGGCAAAATTGAAACTGCAAGCGGCCTTATCAATTCCAACACTGGCTCTATCAATATACGCGCAACTTTCAGCAATCCCGGAGGCCTGGTGCGAAGCGGTAGTAGCGCCATTGTCCGCATTCCTAAAACAATTCCTGATGCAATTATGATACCTCAAAAATCAACGTATCAAATCCAGGGAAAAATATTCGCTTATGTAGTGGATACAGATGGCAAAGTAAAATCGCAGGAACTGGAGATCAGCGCAAGCCCCGGTCAGCTTTACGTAGTTGATAAAGGATTGAAAGCCGGCCAGCAAATAGTAGTTGATGGCATTGCGTCCCTGAGGGAAGGATTGCAGATTAAGCCTCAGGTGCTTAACGCCGACGCAGTTTATAGCAACCCCTAACCTTTTAGTTCACTAAAGTTCAGATCATGTTAAAAAAATTCATCGAACGGCCGGTTTTGTCAACCGTCGTTTCCATCATAATCGTAACCATAGGTGTCGTAGGCTTGCTTACACTGCCTATATCTCAATATCCTGACATTGCCCCTCCTACGGTGCAGGTACAGGCCACCTATAATGGCGCCAACGCCGATGTAGTACTAAAAACCGTCATCATCCCGCTCGAACAGCAGATCAATGGCGTCGAAAACATGGACTACATTACATCAACCGCCGGTAACGACGGTTCGGCAAATATCACTGTAAGCTTTAAAGTTGGCAGTGATCCCAATCTGGCTGCGGTAAACGTCCAAAATGCAGTTTCACGGGCATCGGCCTTATTGCCGCAGGAGGTTACCAAAGCAGGTGTAACGGTACAGAAAAAACAAACCAGCAGCCTGCTTACCTATTCTGTTTACAGTGAAAGCCCAGCCTACGATCAAACGTTTTTGCAAAACTACGTTGATATCAACATTGTACCGGTTATTAAAAGGATCCAGGGTGTAGGCGACGCCTCATTGCCAAGCCAAATGGATTATTCCATGCGGATCTGGCTCAATACGCAAAAAATGGCCTCCTACGGCCTGGTGCCTGCCGATATTAACGCAGCCCTCGCCGATCAGAATATACAAGCCGCACCCGGACAGTTTGGGGAGCGCGGCGGGCAGGCGTTTCAATATGTTATCACTTATCCCGGTACGCTAACTGATACCACACAATTTGGCAATATCGTTGTCCGTGCCAACTCCAGGAGCAGAATATTACATTTGCGCGATGTGGCCAGGATAGAACTGGGTGCCCAAAACTATTTTACCACAACACGCATGAACGGGCATCCTGCCGTTTCTATAGATGTATCGCAGATAGCAGGCTCAAATGCACACCAGGTGATACAGGAAACCGTTAAAGCAATGGCCGATGCGGCAAAAAACTTCCCTCCCGGCATCAAATACGTTACGCTTCAAAACACGGATGATTTCCTCAACGCTTCTATAGATAAAGTGCTGCATACACTGTTTGAAGCATTTATATTGGTGTTTGTTGTGGTATTTATCTTTCTGCAGGATTTCCGGTCAACACTTATCCCGGCCATTTCTGTACCGGTTGCTATCATAGGCACTTTCTTCTTTTTAAAGCTATTCGGCTTTACGATCAACCTGCTTACTTTATTTGCCATCATTTTGGCGATAGGCATCGTAGTGGATGACGCGATTGTAGTGGTAGAGGCCGTTCACGCTAAGCTGGATTCCGGTTATCATTCGGCCCGCGAAGCCAGCATTGACGCCATCAGCGAAATATCCGGGGCGATAGTTTCCATAACGCTGGTCATGTCGGCAGTATTTATCCCGGTAAGCTTCATTGGCGGCTCCTCGGGTGTGTTTTATAAGCAATTCGGGCTCACGCTCGCTATCGCCATCGTTTTATCGGCCATAAATGCACTTACGTTAAGTCCGGCCTTGTGTGCGCTGTTTTTGAAAGGGCATGACGAAGAGGGCAAAAAAACAAGTTTTATCCAGCGATTTTACACCGCCTTTAATACAGGTTTCGATAATATCAGTAAAAAATACATCAGGGCGGTGAGTTTTTTCAGCAAAAAAACATGGATCCCCGTTTCTATCCTCGCCTTATTTGTTGTATTGCTTTATTTCGCCGCAAAGGCCACTCCTACAGGCTTTGTTCCTGCAGAGGATCTTGGCGCTATCAGCTGCAACATTTCTCTTCCACCAGGATCCTCGTTGGACCGTACCGACAAAGTTACCCGCAAAATTGAAGCCCTGGCCCGCTCTATCCCCGAGGTTAACAATATATTAGGGATAAACGGCCGGAACCAACTGGCCGGAAACGGCAATAACTATGGCCTCGTGATCATGCGCTTGATCCCCTGGACTCAACGAAAACGGGACATCCAGGTCATTATTAAAGAGCTGATTGCCAAATCATCAAATATAACAGAAGCCGAAGTAAAGTTTACTTCGCCGCCAACTATCCAGGGTTTTGGCGCTACAAGCGGGTTCGCGTTTCAATTACAGGATAAAACAGGCGGCGATATTGCCAAGTTTTACAAAGTAAGTAAGGATTTCTTATCCGCACTTTCTGAAAGGCCCGAAATACAGTTCGCAACCACCGCATTTAACCCTAACTTTCCGCAGTATTTAATGAATGTTAACGTGCCTAAAGTTAAAGAGGCAGGTTTAAACGTTACCGATATTACGGGTGCAATGCAAAGCTATTATGGTGGCCTGTATGCATCAAACATTACACAATTCGGGCAGCAATACCGCGTAATAGTACAGGCATCGCCTGAATACCGGATGACCCCGGAAAGCCTGAACTCCGTTTTTGTACGTAACACCACAGGCGATATGGTGCCGATTACCGAATTTGTAACCCTTACGCAGAATTACGGCCCGCAATCAATTACCCGCTTTAACCTTTTTACTTCCATCAGTATTAATGGCACGCCTAATCCGGGGTTCAGTTCAGGACAGGCGGTTGCTGCTGTTCAGCAAGCGGCGGCACAACAGCTACCACAAGGTTACAGCTACGAGTATTCGGGTATTACGCGTGAGGAACTTTCGGGCAACAGCCAAACCATATATATCTTTTTATTGTGCCTTGTATTCGTTTACCTGATATTGAGTGCCCAATATGAAAGCTATATACTTCCGTTATCCATCCTGCTCACTATCCCTATAGGTATAGCAGGAGCTTTCATATTTGCTTATCTTTTTGGGATTGCCAACAATATTTATCTGCAAATAACGCTGATCATGCTTATCGGCCTGCTTTCCAAAAACGCCATCCTGATTGTTGAATTTGCCATTGAGCGCAGGCGTGCAGGGATGAGCATAACAGAAGCTGCCGTGAGCGGGGCCCAGGCAAGGTTACGGCCAATCCTCATGACTTCATTTGCCTTTATTCTCGGCCTTATACCACTAATGGTAGCTACCGGAGCCGGTGCCAACGGCAACCGATCTATCGGTACTGGGGCCGTAGGCGGCATGCTCATAGGTACTGTATTTGGCGTATTCATTACACCAACACTGTTTGTAATTTTTCAAACACTACAGGAACGGCTCAGGAAAAAAGCCGCTATCAGCAGCCTGCCGGTTGAAGCGACTCACTAACCATCACTATTTTTATTTGTTAATGACATGAAACCAATCATCAAAAATATATTAATCGTCGGCGTATTATCTGCGCTTACAGCCTGCAAGGTTACCCAACCATATCAGGCTCCTCGCTTAAACAGTGCCGGCCTGTTCAGGGGGGATACATCGGCAGATACAAACTCCATTGCTAAACTGCACTGGGAGCAGGTTTTTACCGATACTATTTTACAGGGGCTTATTAAGCAGGGCATTCAGCATAACATCGACCTGCAGAAAGCCTATTCGGTAACCAGGCAAGCCCAGGCTTATCTTGATCAAAGCAAACTGGCTTTTTACCCTTCTGTAAATGCAGATGCCGGTTTATCCCTGGCAGGTGTAGCAAATCCGCGTAACCTGGCTACACAAACCAAGAGCCATGTTTATACCAGCGAGCTAACTGCAAGCTGGGAGGCGGACATATGGGGTAAATTAAAAAGTGCTAAAAAGGCTCAGCTCGCCTCAATGCTGCAGTCAACCGCTAACGCAAGGGCCGTTCAAACGGTATTAATAGCCGATATAGCCAATAACTACTACAACCTGATGGCGCTGGACCGGCAATTAGCCATCACCGAACAAAGCGTTAAAAACTGGCAAACTACCGTTAACACTATGAAATCGTTAAAAGCATCAGATGTGGTTACCGGCGCAGCCGTGGTACAAAGCGAAGCCAGTAAATATGCCGTTCAGGGAACCATTCCGGATCTGAAGCAATCGATCTGGCAAACGGAAAATACCATTAACCTGCTTTTAGGCCTGCCGCCGGGCCCTGTAAAGCGTTCAAGGCTTGATGTGCAGCAACCGCTAACCATGCTCAACACAGGTGTTCCGGCCCAAATGCTGGCCAACCGGCCTGATGTAATGGCTGCTGAGTACAGTTTCCGAAATACGTTTGAATTAACCAACGTAGCCCGCACCTACTTTTATCCGTCATTAACCCTTACCGGCTCGGGAGGTTATTCAAGCTACAGCTCGTTCTTTGGCGTAGGCTCACTGATAGGCAACCTGACGGCCGGTCTGGCACAGCCAATCTTCAATCAAGGAGTTAATAAAACCAGGTTAAGGGTAGCCAAAGAACAGCAGCAACAGGCACTTTTAAATTTCCAATACACTGTTTTAAGTGCGGGTCAGGATGTTTCAAACGCCATGATGTCGTACCAAACAGCAGGCGAAAAGGCTGTTAGCAGGGTAAGCGAGTTGGAAAACCTTGAAAAATCGGTAAACTATACACAGCAGTTAGTCAGATACGGATCTGCGAACTATACAGAAGTGTTAACTGCGGAGCAAAGTTACCTGACCGCGCAATTAAACAGTGTTAATGACCACTTGCAACAGCTACAGGCCGTAGTTTACTTATACAGATCTCTTGGTGGCGGTTGGGAATAAGCACCATAAAAAAGGCTCCGTTCTTTCATGAGGTTATATACAACAAAGCGCTTGCCCTGAGCAGGCAAGCGCTTATCATATCTTCAATAGGGAACACTTAATATCCATAATTGCCGTCGCAGGCTTTTACCATGTACTGCATAATAGTCTGTTTTCAAGATACTAATACACGGGATTTGCGTACATCTGTAAAATCGGGCAATCTTCTGAAGCTTGATTTCATGTTGACATTGAAAATATTGTTGTTATAGCTGTCAACATAATGTTTTGGGGTAATTCCCATTAAGCTTTTAAACACCCTGTTAAAATTAGTGATACTCAGAAAGCCACATTTATAAGCGATATTGTTGATACTCTCAAATTTATGCGCTATGAGTTTTTTACAGGCTTCATTGATCCTCACCTCGTTTAAAAACTCGACAAAAGTATGCCCGGTATGTTTTTTAAAATACCGGCAAAAAGATCCGGGTGTCATACAGGCAATTCCGGCTACATCTTCCAGCCCTATGGTTTGATGATAGTGCTGCATAACATAGTTATAAATCCTGCTTATCCTGATCCCTTCATTTTCTGTAATATCAGGAAGTTTGTTTTGGGTTGATAACATATTGAATTTACATTTTGCTGCTGTAAAGTGGCCTATCAAATTAAAAAACTGTATAATTTGGTCGGGGCCCGACGAATTATCGAGTTCAATCATCGTGTCAGTTACCTTATCAAGAATTGAATATGGCACTTTAAAGCCCGGCTTAAACTGCTGAAAAAAAGTTAAAGCCTGTTTCATTTCGGGCATGCTAAAAAGCGCGAGTAAAGTTTCGTCGAGGTTGAAGAATAAATTCAAAGCCTCTATTTGTCTGCCCGAATTACGTTCAAAGTATTCCGAACTGCTTTTAAAAACATGAGGTAAATTGGCCCCTATTAAAAACACATCTCCGGCACAAAAATCGTGAACATTATTTCCAACTATTAAGGTGCCTTCCCCGTTCCTGATCCAGGTTAACTGAATTTCTTTATGCCTGTGCAAATATGGGTAGTGATGTGGTAAACTAACCCTTTCAACTATCACACTTTTATTGTGTGGAACCGGTATTGTAAACTGTAAAACTTTCATGACATGGTTGCGATTTATCATGAATTTACAATAGCCTAAAGTAAAAAACTAACAAACAGCCATTAGCGGATAATATCCAGTTAGTATTTGTTAAATTACTGCAAAAGTAAAAAGTTAAAAACAAATTTAAGTGTACATTAAACACTAAATAACAAGTTCAAACATTCTATAGTTAACAAAACAACATAATATCGATTAATTATTGTATTATAAACAATAATTAAAATTGACAATTTTAAAAACAAAAAACTCGTTGATAAATCGATTTCCTCCACTAAATACAGCCCTATGAGCTAATTTAATGAGGTAAAAGAACGGGTAATAAAGTAGCCTGAAACAAACAGCCTTTTAAAGCAAAAAAGCTGTTTGACATTACTCAAACAGCTTTTTGATTATCACTTTCAGCTCAATGGTTAAGGAACCCTTACAATATCTTTTACCGTTATAACAACAACAAAGGTGCCCTTTGTTAAATTATAATTTATGGTAAATGTTGTATTTGCATTAGCACCCAAATCATTGTGTGTACCTGCAATGCTGTAATAAGTAATTGCTGTACCGAAGCCCGGGTAATTTTTCGCAGCGCTGAAAACCGGCATTTGAGGCACACCCGCCGGGTAACCGTATTCTAAAGACGTATCCGTTTTTAATTGAGGATAATAAGGATCCCAATCCGACCATATGGGACGTCCGGGCCTGCCAATCACCTCGCCTTTTGCCGGGTTAAAAGCATTTCCGTTTTTATCCTTCCATACATAAATGATCTTATTAGGACCAGAAGCATTATGGGTTATCTTAACATCCAACAACGAAGCAGATTTTGATACAAACGTGGTAAACTTACTATCCGATTGATTGTATGCCAGATAAGTAAGTGTATCCGGAGAAGCACCCTGAACTACTATTTTACAGGCATTATTAATGATTTTTGTACCCCTGATGTTCGAAACCTGGATATCAAAATTGTAATTACCCAACGGCACAAACTTAGTGGCCTGGGTAAACTGGAGCCTGCCCCCTATGCTGTTTACACTGAATGGCGCAAGGGTGCTATCCTTTAACTTAAGGTTTAACATAGCTTCGGTAGAGTCATTGTAATCAACAGTGCCCTTAAACACCCTTATGGTATCGAGCTTTAGCAAAATTCCGGCGGCATCCTTGCCAGTTGCCATGTCCCTTACCGCCAACAATTTAACATTGATAGGTGTTGTTGAGCCATCAATAACCAAACCGGTTGATACTGTTGTTATTCCCTGCGAAACTGTAAAAGGGTTAACGTTGTAAAAAATATTATCACTTATAAAGCCCTTTGGTACTTTTTGACAACCGTATATAGTTAACAAGGTTAATGCAGACAAAAGCGCAATAAACCCTAACTTTTTGTTTTTAAACATGATGTTATGATTTTAAATATATCAGTACTATAATTTATTGAGCGCCGCATTATTAACAAGCACATGCAGTGTTGTCCCCGAGCTTGTTTGCACGCCGGTTGTTTGACATTGCAACGCCAGATCAACCGGATCGTCATCAGGTGCTCCTGGCGAGCCATCTACCACGCCATTCACCTTTACATATTCAAGTGTGAAATAATTAAAAGTAGGCGCGCTGTTGGCAAGATAGACCGGAACGCCAGTGGTTATTTTTTTTATGGCAGATGGTGCAGTGGAGCCCACCTCATTGGTATAAAGCACAGAACTTAGCGTAGCATCATCAAGCGTAATGGTTTTATTGAACATGTACTGGGTAAAAAGCTTTGCGCTCACCGAATCTGTTAGCTGGTCAATAGAGGTAACTTTTAAAGTTTTCATAAGCCCGTTTACCGACATATCTGTAAATGCAAAGAAAGTTTTGGCGCTATTTAACGTGTTTTTAAGCTGATAATGATCTATCAGCATAATCACGGTATCAAACTGATGATACTGGTTATTTTTAAGGTAATCATAGGTAGAAAGCGAGGTGTATGCTTTGCTTACACCGCCATCTGTGAGATACCCGTTTTTTTTGCAAGCTCCCAGGCTAATGACCATAAAAAGGCCGAGTAGAAAAAGGCTGCTATTTTTTATCATGTGTTTCATGTCTTTTACTATTTAATTTAAATCAATTCATGACCTTGCCTAACCAAAACGACGTTTGAGTTAGCTGTGAATTATTAATAAATAATGTTGGATCAAGCGGCCAATAATACTTACCTGCTGCAAATTCGCCCGGTGAGATATTATCAAACTGCTGCAGGTGATTTAAGCGCTCAAGACGCACGAGGTCATAAAAGCGATGGCCTTCTAAAAACAACTCACGGCCGCGTTCGTCTTCAACGGTCTGCAAAACATCTGCCCCCGCTACACCTGTAATAGAGGCTGCGTTACGGGCCGCACGAACCTTGTTTACCAATGACAATGCAGTTCCGTAATCAGCAGCAGATTTAGCGCAAAGGGCCTCGGCTTTTAAAAGTTCAATATCGGCAAGTCTGAAAATAATGATATTATTTAGCGAAACCTGATAATTAGCATTACCATTTACATTTTGCACGTTAACGTATTTAATACATTCATAATAAGAAGTTGTACCGCTTGATACCTGTATAAAGCCTTTTTTCAAGCGCACATCGTTGGTATCGGTATATAATGAAACAACTTTGCTGCCATCAACAACCCAGGCCGGCACAGTACGTTTGATGTAAGGCGCGGTAAGGGTTGAGCCTGCCAATGTGTAATAAGCATTGGCATCACTGCTTTCAGAGATGTTATTCTGCGCAATTTCAAAAATGCTTTCCTGCGATTGTCCTTTATAAATATCCATAAAGCTTGCCGCACTCATTAAACTGTACGAGCCGGAATTAATCACTGCATCGCAGGCAGCATTACAGCTATCATAATCGCTCATCCATGCGTAGATATGTGCAAGTAAAGCGTATGCGGCACCTTTATCTGCACGTACAGCTCTATCGGTTGATGAATTGTCCCTTAAGTTTAAGTATTGGGTGGCCTTTGTTAAATCGGCAATTGCCTGTTTTAACACTGTAGCCTGCGATGTTCTTCCGTATTGCTGGGAAACAGTAGCTTCAGTGTTCTCTAAAACAAGCGGCACGTCTCCCCAAACGCGACACATGATAAAATAGGCAAATGCCCTGGTAAAATAAGCTTCGCCCAGGTACCTGTTCTTCGCGGCAGTTTGAGATGCTGCATTATCGCCGGTAAATGCACTCGCCGGCATGTTACCAATATAATTAAGGCAACGGTTGCTTTGCGCAACTGCAGTATAAAAAGGCGTATAGATCCTTAATTTTAAAAGCGGATCATAAGTAAAAGAGCTTTGCACCGCCGTTCCCCAGCGCATGTTAAGTACGTTGCTAAAGGATGGATCTTCTGCAGTTAAAAACTCGCCGGATGTAAGATCGCCATAGCTGTAGTACGCTATAGAGGCATTAAAAGCCGATCTGAGCAGCGAATAACTGGCAGCAACACCGGCATTGGCATCTCCCTCTGTTTTCCATGTTGTTTCATCGGTTGCTGTACTTACAGGTGTTTGATCAAGAAATTTCTTACAGGAACTGAACAACAGTACAATTGCTGTGATATATATAATTTGTTTTTTTGCTTTCATTTTCACGTTCGTTTAATTTTTTAATATTTTGATTGCAGGGATATGGCAGGCAAGCCGCGCTTTGAATGGCCTACAAATCAATATTTAAACCAAGTGTATATTTCGCTGCCGTTGGATAGATCACATTTGACGACCCGGTGGTAGAATCAACTAACTCAGGGTCGGCAATGTCTTTTGCTTTTTTCCAGATAGCAAGGTTGTCGCCCATCATGTAAACGTTAACACGTTTAAGTCCCAATGATTTAAGCCACCTATCGGGCAGATCATAACCAAGTGTTACGTTTTTTAATTTGATAAAACTGCCATCCCTTATGAAATAATCGGTGCCGATATTCCATGGGTCGGTTTGCGAACCGTTGGGATAAACCAGGCGGGCATAAGTAGTTTGGTCGCCGGGAACCTGCCAAAACTGGTTAAGCGTATTGGTATAAGTTGCCACACCCGCAACTGTACCCCAGCCACCAAGATTGCGGGTACCGTTAAGTGCATCTGACAGCGCGCCGTTCAAAATCTTTCTGCCTGCAACAAACGAAGCAAAAAAGCTTAGCGTAATTCGCTTGTAATTAAAAGTACTGCCAAAGCCCCCGGTATATTTAGGATTGGGGTTACCGGCTATATATTTATCATCATTAGTAATATTATAATCGCCGTTTACGTCAACATATTTGGGGTCGCCTGCCTGTAGCGGTACACCATAGTAGGTTTCCTTTTTACCTGTGGTTGGGTCGGTAGGCACATCGGCATTGGTGGCGTAAACGCCGTTGGTATGAAACACCCTGTAGCTAAACAATGGCTCGCCAAGGGTAAGCGTTTTGTAAAACCACGAATCGCCAAAAAGGAAGTCGCGGTTATTATTAGGCAATTTAGTTACCAGGTTTTTGTTTATAGAAACGTTAAAGTTAAAATTCCATTTAAACGCCGATTTTGGGCCCAGCACGTTAATATTTGTCGCAAACTCCAAACCCTCGTTACGGATATCTACATAGTTACCCGAATAATATTGATATCCGCTTGTGGCTTGCGCCGGTACGTTATAAAAAAACACGTCCTTAGCATCCTTCCTGTACCAGTCTACAGTGATATTAACCCGGCTGTTAAACAATTCCATATCGCCGCCAATATCAACCTGCCTGTCTTTTTCCCAGCGTACACTGTTGCTTGACTTAACCCCAAAGCTTGAATAGTTATTGTAATATGGGAAAGGCGAAACTATTGTTGTGCCGTTATAAGTACTTGGATAACCGCCTAAATAACCGTTAGGCGTAATGGTTCCGTTTGTGCCTACATAGCTGCTTGCATCGGTACTTAATGTTTGATATTTTGAATACCATTGTCCCGGATCTTTTCCATCCACACCGTAGCTTGCCCTCAGTTTAAAAAAGTTCACCACTTTTTTTATCGGATTAAAAAATGACTCATCAGATATTATCCAGCCGGCGGCCGCAGCGGGGAATGTACCCCAACGGTATTGCGGGCTATAAATGGATGTGGCATCACGGCGAAAACTGGCTGTAAACAGATATTTACCCGCATAATCATAGTTAAGCCTTCCGTAATATGACTCGGTAGTTTTACGGGAATAGCTTGTACTGGTGTTAAGATTGGTACCGGCAGGTACTGTTTGCACCGTGTTAATGCCCGAAATATTGATACCGGCGGCCGATGAATAGTTATAATTATTTTCATAACTGTACAATGATGCGCCCACGGCAAAAATGAACCGGTGTTTCCCAAAATCCTTATTGTATTGCAAAAAGTTTTCAAACGACCACGACGGGCTACTGCTAACAGTACTATAAGCGGTATTCAGTGTACCGTTAAGAATCTGCGGCGAGAAATAATCGTATTTATCCGTATAATTTGTTGATCCGTAAGTACTGTTAAATGTGAGGTTTTTAGCTAAAGTATCTGTTAAGTGAATAGAGCCAACAATAGTGAACGTCCTGTTATCATCATAATAGTGTTGCTTGCCGCTGTAAACCGCCTCCTGTTCGGGACTGAGCTGCAGGAATGAACTCGGAAAATTCCAGGCTGTAAACAAATAAGCTCCTGCGCCGCCCACGCCGTGGCTTTGCTTTTGGGAGCTCATTAACAGATCGACCGCGATGGACATTTTTTTGATCGGCTGAATGGTAAGGTTTAAATGCGGGGTTATTTTCTCTAAACCATAACCGTTCAATACGCCCTGCTCATTATAATGGTTCACAGACAAACGGTACGATGTTGTACCAGCATACCCGGCAACCGAAGCGCTTTGGCTATTTACAACAGTAGTTTTCCTGATCAGCAATCCCTGCCAGTCCACATCGTTATTGAACGCCGGATTTAAACTATCGGTGAGGGCCTTTGGAATTACACCCTGCTGAATGTTATTGTAACCAAGCTGACCTTCCAACAGTTTTAACTTCAATGCGCGCTCCGCAGCACCGGTAGTAACTTTAATTAAATTGGGAGATGTTGAAACACCGGCAAAGCCCGAAATTGATACTTGCGGCTTGCCTCTTTTAGCTTGCTTGGTTTTTACGATAATAACGCCGTTACCACCTCTCGCTCCATATATAGCTGCTGCAGAAGCATCTTTTAAAACATCTATCGACTCAATATCTGCCGGATTGATCAGCGCCAGGGGATTATTATTTCCGTAAGCTGTGCCGATTGCGTTAACATCAAAAATAACGCCATCTATGATGTATAACGGACCGGAGTTACCTCCGTTTGCATTGCCAAAATCCACATTTGTTGATCCGCGTATAACGATATTGGTTTTAGCACCAAGCTCGCCGGTACTGGAAAGCACGCTCACACCAGGTAAACGCCCTTGCAACATCTGGTCAAAACTGGCTTGCGGTATATTGGCAATGTCTTTACCCTTTATGGATGATACTGCGGCAGTTACTTCGCGCCGGTTTTGGCTTTGGTATCCCACTACTACTACATCGTTCAGGGATTGCTCATCCACCTGTAACGTATATACGTTTTTGCCGCCAATTTTAGCCTCAAGCCTTTTGTAACCTATAAGGCTAATAACTATTGTGTTTGAATTGCCTTTGAGCTTAAGTTCAAAATGGCCTTCCATATTGGTAATAGTGCCATTTGCAGGTATCCCTTTTTCAGACACTGTTGCGCTTGCCACTGCTTTTCCCTCGCTATCTTTTACATAGCCCTGTACCGTTGCGCCGGTAGTTTGCGCACATACAGGATCAAGTAAACTACAGCATATACAGCACAGTATGAAGTATAGTATAAGTTTTCTCATTTGTTTGGAATTAATGTTTTAGTGATTGTTTGTTAAGTTTTAAGTGCATGGGCACGGTTTAATTAAATGCAGCTTAGTACTGCCAGCCTGGGTTATTTCATATGTTGCGTTTTTATGTTTTATAATTCAAAAGCAGCACAGGCGTAAAAAACATCACACAAAAAGACATAGCTCAGCCAATCCGCGCCATCGGTTAAGTGTGCTAAAAAAATGTTTGTGAGTCTCTGTTTTATTAACAGTACATGTGCGATAAACGCCTGTAATTCATCTGCTCCACAAATTTAATCGCTAAGCCTTTCTTACTTTTTTATAAATTATCTTTGTATAAGCCAATTTTCACTAATATTTAAAAATCAAGGTATCCAACCTTTGATAACGAAAATTTCCCCTACGATATAAAACCAATTTCATACTGCGGCCAACTAACAACCATTACGCTTACAACGCAGATAATAAATACCCAAGCGTCAAAAAGCAGCGATAAGCAATCGACATTTAGTTGCTTGCAATAAACATCCCTGAACATCAATCAATTGACCGCTTATTGAGTTTAAAAAAGGAAGGCTAATGATACTTACAGGTAAATTTCCCTGAACAACTGTTGTATTAATTTAGTAGAATCTGGGTTTTCGGCAATTATCAGATAGCTATTTTCGCCACCAATCAAATTGTAAATAGCTAAGTTAAACTGCATCTACCGCAAAAAACCGGCATATTTTAATTAATGTTAAAACAACAATCATTATCCAGATAAATAAATAACAACTGAAAAGTAAATTCAAAATATTACTAAAAATCACAAAATTAGATTTATAATTGTATTTAAAACAATTATAAATCTAACTAAGACAGATAACAGAACCGGAACCGTGGTATCACCGGAAATAAAAATATTTGATCATGAGATTGGTCAGATTTAGTTGAATAATGAACGTTCCAAGGTGAGATTTGGAACGTTTTTTAAAACACTTATTGGCAAAACAGCATACCCGGATTGAAGTTTCCTACACCTGTTGATTCAACCGGGCATAGTCGTTTATATATTTCAAAATCCATTATAACCTATTACCATGTTAACTTTTAAAAAAATGCTCCCGCCGTTAGGCATCATGTTGAACGGCCTCCTGTTACCGTCATTGCTTTGCGGACAAACCAAACCAAAACTAACACTTGACCTAAGCCACGCCGCCGCTCAGGTTAGCCCACGCCTGTACGGGTTAATGACCGAAGAAATCAATTATTCATACGACGGAGGCATTTACGGGGAACTTGTTCGCAACAGGGCGTTCCGGGATCATGCCGACAAAGCTGATCATTGGTTCCTGATTAAGGCAGATGGCGACAGTTCGTCGATGAAACTGGACACAAAACATCCGGTAAATCAGGCTTTACCGGTTAGCCTTCATCTTAAAACAGCGTCGGCAAATGCGCCTGCGGGGATTGCAAATGATGGTTTCTGGGGCATCCCGGTAAAATCCTCAACAACTTACAAAGGAAGCTTTTATGCTTTTACTGAAAATGCTGCAGCAACAGCCATCACCGCCAGTATCGAATCAACCGATGGCAAAACAGTTTATGCCAGGGCCGAAATTACAGGTATCGGCAATTCATGGAAAAAATTCAGCTATACACTTACTACTACACAAACAGCAAAGCCGGCTGCAGATACAAGGCTTGTGCTCAGGCCTTCAACAGCCGGAAGTTATTTCTTCTCACTTGTATCCCTGTTCCCTCCTACCTTTAATAACAGGGCCAACGGCAACCGCCCTGATATCATGCAGCTGCTGGCTGATATGAAACCATCGTTTTTAAGGCTTCCGGGCGGAAACTATCTTGAAGGTGGGATGTTTTCAACCCGATTTGACTGGAAAAAAACTTTAGGCCCGATAGATCATCGTCCGGGGCATATGGGCACCTGGGGATATCGCTCATCTGACGGTATGGGATTGCTTGAGTACCTGGAATGGTGTGAGGACCTGCATATGGAGCCTTTGTTAGCTGTTTTTGCAGGCTATGCACTTAATGGCGACTACCTGGAAAAGGGACCGCTGTTAAAGCCTTTTGTTGATGAGGCGCTGGAAGAAATAGAGTATGTAACAGGTGATACCACTACCGTTTGGGGTAAAAAAAGGGCACAAGACGGGCATCCGGCCCCCTTCCCGCTTCATTATGTTGAAGTTGGCAATGAGGATGGTTTTGACAAATCTACAAGTTACAATGGCCGTTTTGAGCAATTTGCAGATGCCATTAAAGCAAAATACCCAAACCTGCAGGTGGTTGCAACCATGGGCGGTAAAGACTGGCTTGGCGCAAGATATCCGTTTGATGCCAGCAAAGCAGATGTAGTTGACGAGCATTATTACAGAAATGCATTTGAAATGGAGAGTGATGCAGCACATTATGACAACTATGACCGTAAAGGCCCTAAAATTTTTGTTGGAGAATGGGCAACAAGAGAGGGCTCTCCTACTCCAAATTTCAATTCGGCGTTAGGCGATGCAGCCTGGATGACCGGAATGGAACGTAACTCGGACATTGTTGTCATGTCATGCTCTGCGCCGCTATTTGTTAACGTAAATCCCGGCGGAATGCAATGGGAATCGGATCTTATCGGATATAATGCACTTAGCAGCTATGGGTCGCCATCATATTATGCACAGCAAATGTTTAACAATAACAAAGGTGACGAGGTAATAGCCATTCATGGTGATGGCATTCCCACACAGCTTCAAAAACTGAATCACAAAGATTCACTGGCTTCTGTAAATCCTAAAACTTATGCCGGATTGTTTTACGTAGCAACCCGCGATAGTAAAACCGGTACTGTGTATTTAAAAGTAGTGAACTGCCTGCCAACAGTACAAAACGTTAGTCTTGAATTAAACGGAGCAGCAAAAGTTAAACCGGCAGCCAAAGTAATTACCATGAAGGCAGATAAGCCCGAGGACACCAATACGATAACTGAGCCTAAAAAGATCGTACCTGTCAATTCGAAATTCAATGGAGTTAAAAATTTATTTAATTATGCGTTTGCGCCATACTCCATTACAATCCTGCAGTTGGAAACAAAGTAACGGTTGATCATCCGGACACAGCATCTACCCTTAACACAAAAACCCACGCTTCAACTAAAGTGCGGGTTTTTGTATAAATATATTAAATTGATAAAACGGCTAATTGATTTTGGGGCCCGTAACTCATCTCTGCCCGTACTGCAATGCGTAAGGAATAGGCGTTATTTTCTTCTTGGCGATATTATCAGGAGTTACGTATACCAGTTCAAGCTTACGGCCGCCTTCTTTTTGAAAATATTCTATTCGCAAAGGGTAAAATCCTTTTTTTAGAGGAACGATATATGACCGTTCGATATCTCCGTCGTGCAAACCATCAAGATCAATCACAACCTTGTTATCCAGGTATACTTTGCAGCCATCGTCCGATCCTAACCCAAATATGTAATAACCTTCTTGTTTAACTTCTATTTGTCCGTCCAAAACTAAGCCAAAATTGTTTTGGCGGGGTTGTTTATCAATACTGAAAGTACTATCGGCTACACCTTCTTTAACAGGTTTTAAACTCTTAAAATCGGGCAGTTTATCCCATTGTCCCTCATAATAAGCATAATGAAGCCCACCTGGTTGATAACCTTTTTTTAGCGATTTTGCAGGCAGGTAATTGCCCTCTTTAAATTCGCCCCTGGTGGTTTTGTCGAATTTTGAACGACCGGCAATCTGTCGTATGGTAACTTTAGCAGCGCCTGTTAATTCTAACTCAGGCTTTACCACCGGCGACGTTAACAATGGCTCCGAGCCATCAAAAGTATAATGCACTTTTGTTGTATCCTCGAAATACCAAATCTTTATTGGCTTGTTTTTTAGCACAATCCCGTTTGAAGGGTGAAACTCGAGGGGCTTCCCACCATAGTCGCTGTAAGCAAACCTTAAACCGTCGTACATATTTTTAAGCCGTACAGTACCGTGCGATTCTTTGGGATAAGCTTTTACTACCCATTCAAAACCTGCGGGCGCATCTTTTTTCAGAAGGCTATCCATCGCATTAATATTCATTTCCTTCATCCCCTGTCCCTCACGACCGCCAATATAAAGCGCCTTGCCCTTACCAGCCAGCGAAGGTAATTTTTCCTTGACCTGCTTTAGCATAACGCCATTGTCCCACCAATAGCTCGGGTCGCCGGCTATATAATTACTAAAAAGCTGCGGCTCGTTTAACAAGGCATAGGTTACAAACACACCGCCGAATGAGTGGCCAAACAGCGTGTTGTCGCCATCAGAAGGATAGGTTTTATCAATGTAGGGTATCAGCTCATCTTTAAAAAATTTCAGAAATTTATCAGCCCCGCCTGATGTTTTATTTCCTTCATTATGTGTAGGCAAAAAATCTTTGCTGCGGTCGGTGTTTAACACGCCAACAATGATCATTGGTGGCATCGTATGCTCATCTGCTATAAAGTGCTGAATATCGCGTCCCAATTTTATGTTCCAGTCGTCGGTTATGTATAATACATCATATTTGGTTGCTGACCCAGCTTTATAACCGTCGGGCAGTATAACCTGGATAACCCGTTTTTCATTTAAAATAACCGAATTGATAGAATCGCGTTTACCGGGCATGTCTTGTGCCACGGCACGGCCGAACTGATTAAATATTAATACAACAGCAACGGCAAAAAAAAGGTAAGGCTTGAAATTCATAATGGTGAGCATTTTGATTGCAAGTAAGACAACACATTTATCAAGATAGTTACAGCAAAGCTTCGTAAAAAAAAGAGGCTGAGCCTTTTAGTGGGCTCAACCTCTTTTAAATTATTGAAAAATCGAATTTCACTTACGATCCTTTATTTCCGGGAGTCTTTGACAATACCGTCTCAGTTGTTGATAGCTTATAAATCACCGGCTTATGCCCGAAGATTGTAATACGATATGGCACAGCACCTTTAGAGAAATCCACCTTTTTACACGGCTTTATGGATACTCCCGGCAAATCAACAAACAGGGGTTTAAAAAGTCTGGGGTTTGAGCCTGACGTCAACGGCATATGAACTTCCTTTTTAAGCGTATCAATTACTAATTGGTCAACAGCCAATCCCTCCCCCTTAATGCTTTGAAGAACTGCATCCACCGGCATGAACCGGCTAACGAGTTTTTTCATTTCATCTGCAGTAACAGGCATAACTGTACCGTGCCTCGGTTTAAAATTCATAGATACTTCTTCATCAATAACCTTAAAGTTTTTCAGATCAGTAGATTTTGTAAATTGGTAAAGGCCACTGGTATACATGTCATACATCAAAATAAATCCGGTACCATCGTTTAACTTAAATGTGCCCGCCCCTTCAACCGGCCGGGTAGTTTGCTGAACATATTCGTCACTTTGAAGCGTGTAACCCTTGGTTAAGCTTTTGGAAACAGCAATCTTGATTCCCGGCACCCGGTCTTCTGTTTTGAAAAACAAATAATACGTGTCATCTTTTTTCTCTATATCACCATCAATACAAGCTGCATTATCGGGGCTGAAGAATAGTTGCTTAGGTTCGCCCTCAAAATCCGTAAACTCACTATTGGCATATATATAGTGTATCTTATCCGGTTGGTTACCGTATTTTAAAGAAAAGTAAACCATGTATTTTTTAGCAACATCATCGTAAATGGTTTGTGGCGCCCACACCCGCAAAAGACTATCCTGACCCGAAAAACGTTTTTGAAAGTTAATATGAGATGATGACCAGTGGATCAAATCAGTTGATTTAAGCAGCACCAGTCCGCGATTGGAGCTCCACCCGTTAGCAGAAACCATGTCTGTTGCTACCATGTAAAATGTCTTTCCATCGGCGCATCGCAATATATGAGGGTCCCTGACACCACCGGTTTCGCTGATCACCGAGCTATTTACAACCGGCTCATTATGGTTTAACGCCCAATAATGATATCCATCTGTGCTGATCGCGAAGCGGATGGCTTCCTCGCTTTTTTGATTGCCGGTAAAGTATGCAAACAGGTAACCTTTGTAGTCTGAATTAGGTTTCCGATTACTTTTTTGCGCCAAAACTGTCAATTGACTACTAAACGAGAAGAAAATAATTAAGGCAATGTTTATGGTAATTCTTGCGTATTTCATATCAAAATAAAAATCGAATCGTGTTTATTGCAACTGGTCTAAAATTGGTTTATTTAATGCAGAAAGCTCTTTATTTTCAGGTTTGAGCTGTTCAAAAACCAGGATTTCATTCTTCCCGTTGTGCAGCCACTCGCGGGGCACATATAAGGTTTGCTGAGGGCCGGTTCTCCAATACCTGCCTAAGTTGTGCCCGTTAATCCACACCACTCCTTTACCCCAATCGGTCATATCTAGATAGGTATCCCCTATTGCCGACAAGGAAAAAGTCCCCTTCTTCATAACAGGTGCATTTAAATCAACTAAATCAGGCTTTGCGGCGTAATGCCCTAAGGACTTCAATGGCAAAGGGAAATTTTGCCAATTTTTCACTTCGCTATTCTGAAAAATCACCTTGCCCACAATGCCCTTTTTATTCTGTAATAAATATTTACCAAAATTGATACGACCAAGATTTTCAACCAGGATATCCAATGTTACATTTCCGTCGGGTAGCTTGAGGTTGATACTATCCACCCCTGTACGGCGATCCAGGTTACCAATAGTTTTCCCGTTAATCATCACTACAGCGAAGTCTCTAAGATCTTTTACCTTTAATATACCTGATTTTCCTCCTTCAATTTTTGTGCGATATAACATAAAACCATAATCAAGCTTCATATCCTCAAAAGTCAGCGGACTTTCGCTGCTCTTGCCTTCAGGCTTTAAGTCGTTAAGGCCGGCCACATTTTCAAGCTCAATTTTGGGTATCGAAATAGTTGGTTTTGCCGGTGGAACAGGCGGCAAATTAGTACCGGCCGATAAATGTTTTTGAATTACATTTCTGAAGGCCACAAATTTGGGCGTGGGATTTCCGGCTTCGTCAAGTGGTGCATCATAATCATAACTGCTGATTTGAGGCTCATACGGGGCCTGATCATTATAATTAGCCCCATTCATAAACCCTCTTGTCGTACCGCCATGAAACATGTACATATTTATAGAGATCCCGGCTGCAAGCACCGAATCCAGTTTGCCGGTATATTGATCTGCCGGTACCGTATGATGCTTTGTGCCCCACCAGTCAAACCAGGCCGGATACCATTCGGCAATATAGTAAGGTCCTTTGCCATCGTGGTTTTGATTGATGAGTTCCTTTACTTTAGCCGGATCATCTAAACCATTAACTGCCGGCAGTAAACCAGGTAAATGCCCTTTTACCAGATCCGCAGCCGGATCACAGGTATATAACAACCCATCAAACCCGGCATCCTTGAACATTTTTTGATTAATGGCCAGATACTCCTTATCAGCACCATATGATCCATATTCATTTTCAATTTGCACCATCAGGATGTTACCACCATGATTTACCTGGTATGGCGACAATATTTTGCCCAACTCTTTGATGTAACTTTCGTATTCGCTTAAATACTGTGCGTTTTTACTTCTGACAATTAATCCATCTTCATTCTCCAGCCAATAGGGATAGCCACCAAACTCCCATTCGGCACATACATAAGGACTTGGGCGCAAAATCACCCATAAACCTTCCTCCCGGGCTATTTTAATAAACTCAACGATATCATTGTTTCCCGAAAAGTCAAATTGCCCTTTCTGAGGTTCGTGCAAGTTCCAAAAAACATAGGTGCCTATGGTATTAAGCCCCATAGCTTTTGCCATTTTCATTCTGTCGCGCCATGCCTCCCTCGGGATCCGGGGATAATGCAATTCGCCGGAAATCATCTGGAAAGGCTTCCCATCTAAAAGAAAGTCCTTATCTCCTAATGTAAATTGATGTTTAGATTGGGCACTGACCAGGCTGCCAGCCAACAAAATAGCGGCAATAAAAAAAAGACGAAATGATCTCATTAAAAATATATAAGGGTTACTGATTAAATAATTGGCACATCCTCAAAAACCGCATCGAGGCTGCTTTATGTTTAGCTGATGCGCTAAAATGAATGTAAAATCAATTAATAAAAAGGGGGCTAATCAGCAAAATTGAAGGGGCAAACCTCTTAAAACACATTAAAAAGGCTATTTTCATAACGCTTCAAGCCCGAGCAAAAGAAGATACAGGTATACAACAGGCAATAAATTACCGGCTAAAGAATAAGTTTAACTTTTTAAAAAGCGACAAACAAGAGAGTGATACGGGGTTTATTTTCTTTCGGCCCCCTGGTTAACCATAGCGTTCTTAAAATTCTTTCTGTATTTTTTGATGTATTCAGAAGGTTTTAAATCAAACACCTTCTTAAACTGCTCGCGAAAATATTTAATATCTTTTATTCCTACGGCGTAAGCTGTTTCCAATATATTTAAGTCGCTGTGAACAAATAACTGCGCGGCTTTTCGCAACCTGATAGCCCTTATGAAGCTATTGGCCGGCTGCCCCGAGATCATTTTGATTTTTTTGTAGATCCCCGAATAAGACATATTTAATTCGGAGGCCAGGGATTGCAGATTAAAATCAGGATCAGTTATATGCTCTTCCACAATCCGGATACAGGAATCCAGGAATCGTTTGTATTCTATAGAGATAGTGTGCGGATTATTGTTCAGCGTAATTTCGTTATAGAAATATTGCTGAAGTGTATTTCTGCTTTTAAGCAGCCCGCTAACCCGTGCTTTCAGGATATCTTTGTCAAAAGGCTTTCCAATATAATCATCAGCGCCCCCTTCAATACCCTTCAATTTAATCTCATTTGATGCACTGGCAGTTAAAAGGATAACGGGCACATGAGAGGTTGTCATATTCTCTTTAATAGCGGCGCAAACTTCTATCCCGGTCATGCCCTGCATCATTACATCACTTATAACAATATCCGGCCACTGCTCATTAATAATTTTGATTCCATCCTCACCATTAGGCGCTACAAGAACATTGTATTCAAGTTTGAATATCTGGCGAAGGTATTCTCTCATATCCTCGTGATCATCGATAATTAACAAGGTTTTGAGTTCAGACACCGATATCTCCTCACCCGGATCTGCTGCAGATACTATATCATTGGCTGTGGTTTCAGAATCTATCAGCTCCTGTAAAAACTCGGAAGTAGTTGTTGGCTGTTCTGAGATGATCTGGTCTTTCAGATGCGCCTTTCCTTTTTTCAACGTGATTGTAAAGGTTGTCCCCTTTCCTGCCTCACTATGATACGCAACAGTTCCGGCCTGACGCTCTACAAAATTTTTAACAAGATAAAGTCCGAGCCCAAATCCACCGTTTGATGTACTGGCCAAATCAGATACCTGGTAAAACCGGCTAAAAAGCCTGTCGCTCACTTCAGGCGGAATTCCACAGCCCGTATCCTCAACAATTATTGAAACCACCTGTTCGGATTCTTCTGCATAAATGCGAATTTTTCCAAGTTTTGGTGTGAACTTCATGGCGTTCGACAGCAAATTAAACAGCACGATCTCTGTTTTTTCTCTATCAATGTAAACATTCAAACAATCGGTTGAGGATGTGAACTCAAGCTGGATATGTTTTCTTTTTGCTTCATGTACAAAGCATAAATAAACCTCCTTACACAAATCAATTATATTAACATTACTTATCTTCAGCTGGTCTGACTCAGATTCGGCCTTTTTGAAAAGAAGCAACTGATCTACCAGGCCTAATAGCCGGCGCGCGTTTCTGTAAACAATGGTTAAATTGGAGGTATCCATCGCCTTCTTTTCATTATACAAAAGTTCCTTAATAGGATTAATGATTAATGTTAACGGTGTCCTGAATTCATGCGAAATATTGGTAAAAAAGGCCAGCTTTCGTTCGCTGAGCTCCTTTTCCTTTTCGCTTTCATAATGCGCTATCTGAATTTCATATTTTAATTTGGCCTGGCGGTCCCGGTATAAAAGATACAGATAAACTATCCCGCCAATAAAGATAGCATAAACGGTATAAGCCCACCAGGTACGGTACCATGGGGGCGAAATAATGATGATCAGAGATTTAGGCATGCTGTTCCACACCCCGTCATTGTTACTTGCAATAACTTTAAATGTATAAGTTCCGGGATTAAGGTTGGTATAAGTAACCCTTCGCTGGTTACCGTTAAAATTCCATTTTTCATCAAAACCTTCCAGCTTATACTTGTAACTGTTTTTCTCGGAATGGGTGTAGTTAAGCGAAACAAATTCAATAGAAAACACATTTTGGTCATAATTAAGAAAAGCAGTATCTGCTGTTCCGACCGGCCTTTTCAATGGCGAATCTGCACCTGGTTTTACAGATTTGTTAAACACCTGAAAATCGGTAAAGTAAACCTGCGGAATTTTATCATTCAATTTAATTTTTGACGGATCGAAAACCACTACGCCTGAATTTCCCCCTAAATAAATCTGCCCATCTGCCGACCTGTAAATAAGCGAATGCGAAAAAACGCCGTCGCCCTCATCAAAATTAGTGACGGCTAATGTTTGGGGTGTAAACTTTGATACCCCGGTGGCAGAATTGATCCAAAGATTTCCCTGGTCATCTTCAACCACATTACTAAACACATTGCTCGCAAATCCATTTTTACGTGAATAAGTAATAAAAGAATCGCTACCCTGAACGTATTTATTTAGGCCATCGGCCGTACAGATCCAAATATTCTTTTTGCTATCTTCAAATACACAATGCACAATATTATTGCTCAGGCTACTTGCAATTTTATCATTATAGGTATAGTGGTGAAAAACCGCTGTTTTAGGATCAAAGCGATCAACGCCGTTTCCGCTTGTGCCAACCCATACATTGCCTTTGCTATCTTTTAAAAGATTGTAAATATGGTTACTGGCAATTGAGTTAGGATTTTTGTCGTCATTGTAATAATGTTTAAATTGCTGTGTTTCTTCATTATAGATCTTTAACCCGGCATCGGTGGCAAGCCAATATTCATGAGGGCTTACTTCAAGAATATCCCTAAAAACATCTTCATTAAAGAAATTACTCAGGGCCGAATGGTGAAAATGGTGTATAAACCTATTGCTGCTGCTATCAAACTTATCAAATCCATTTTCCGTTGCTGCCCACAACACTCCCTCATTGTCTAAATATATTTTGCCAACCTGGTTACTGCTGATACTTGACGGATCATTTGTATGTTGAAATAACTTTGTCGTCTTCTTCTGTAAATCAAAGCTATAAAGCCCTTCGTTGGTAGCCAGCCACAGCATATTACCCTGCAATAACATACTTTTTGCTTCGCGCGGCGCAATTGATAAGGGAATGAAGCGAAATTTATATTGTGTAAAATCAACTTTTGTTAAAGCGTCTTTACCGCAAAGCCACATGATCCCGGCTCCATCATTATAAATGTAGCCATCGGCCGTACTATTAACATTGCCAATTTTTCGCCACTGGCCATTAGCCTTATTTATAAAATAGAACCCACCGTTACTTCCAACAACTAAGGTAGAGTCATTAGCCTTATCAATGCTAAAGGCCCCTACATTGATATTATCATGGCTTGAAAACCGGGTGTATTGCTGGCTTTGAGGATTAAAACAAAAAAGACCGCTCCAATAGGTACCTACCCAAATGCAGCCGTTTTTTCGATCGTAAAACAGGCTCCAAATATCATTAGGGCTCTTTTTAAGCTTAGATTCAGTTTGCGGATAATTGCTGAAATGCCTGCTAACCTTGTCGAATTTATTTAGCCCGCCGTTCCAGTTTCCTAACCACAGGTTTTTCTTATCATCCTCAACAATCGCATTTACCGACTTTCCCTTTATTGAAAACCGGTCATTGGGATTGGGTTTATAGCTAACAAAGAATCGTTTATTGGCCACGTATTGATTAAACCCATCATCTGTTCCTATCCATATCGTTCCTTCCTTGTCGCAGAAGATCGAAAAAATCTTATTGTTACTTAGTGACTGTTTGATTTTATCGTTATGATAAAATCGTTCAAACTTCTCTGTATTGGGGTCTAAAACATTTAAGCCGTCCATTGTCCCCACCCATATCTTGCCATTTTTATCTTCTGCCAGGGCAGTGATAAAATTTGAACTTATACTCGCAGTGTTTCCGGGAATATTCACTAAACTTTCAAAGGCGTAGCCGTCAAACTTACAAAGCCCATTATCCGTTCCTATCCACATATACCCGCGCTTGTCTTTTAACGCCACTGTTACATTTTCGGATGGCAGACCATCATGAGTGGTATATGATTTCAACGCAAAGTTCCTTACATCATTGGTTGAAAAGGTTTCCGGAACCTGGGCGTTCACAACAATTACACACAGGAGATTAATCAGGAAAAACAAGACAGCTTTATACATAAATCCGTTATCACTTTTTAATTAGATAAATACAACACATCGTATTATCACTAATAATTTTTACAGTATAAGTTAGGCATCACAACCTTTGCATCGTCAGGTCATTCACTAAATATTGTACTTAATACACTTATAATCTTCAGAATTGCGATAGTCCGTCAATGTAAGAACAGAACTTGCTTGCTGCGGTACAAGTACCGACAAATGGTCTTTTAATGTCGAAGTATTAAATGATAGGTTAACGCATTTTTCCTCTTAGTCCAAATAGCCATCAAACCTGGTTTATTCTTCATTAAATGATTCATTAATCCTCTTGAATTTTGGCACATCCGCCCATGTAATCCTGAAGTATTAAGTTTATAAGGCATCCAAATGTAAATAATTATTAATTGTATTTATAACAATAATTTTAAACAAACAGCATTGATGCGCAATTTAAATCAGGTAAGAAAAAAGCGATAAAAAAGCTGAGCTATTGTGTTAAAAACCAATAAAATGCCACTTTATCCCCGCAATATTGAGGCTTTACCCCCTTTTCAATTTCTGCTTTTTAAAAGAAATTTAGGTCAACCATATAAACACGGATTTTCCATTTCCATTATTAGTTACAGCCATTTTTATTGGCTAATTAAATTACCGGCGGTCACATCCCGCGGTGATTGACGCTTAATTATGGGCAGGGAGAATCTGATTTTTTCAACACATCTGCCATGAGAATATTTGAACTGTGTCTGAATATGCATTCGGTTAGTTTACAACTAACTGATATAATCCCCTTCGTGTTAAAGCAGGGAAGAGCTCCGCCGTATTCAATGCCAAAACCGATTGACCAAGAAGAAATAATTATTTAACACCTAATATAAACATATGAGAAAAAATTTAACTGCCGGGGCATTAAGCTGCCTGTTAGTCCTTGCTATGGGCTGTTCTAAAAATTCTATTCAAAAAGGCGCCGACCTGTCAGGCCAAAAGTTTGGAAAACAATCATTTGCCCTTTCCACTACCAACACAAACGGTTTCAGGGGTATTAACTGGGCCGACCCCAATGGAAACGAGGGCGATGGAAGGGTTGTATTGCCAAGTGGTATGACAACATCCCTCACTGCAACACAGGCCGCTACTTTGGCAACCAATATATCCAGCGCTGTTAAAACAAGTGGCGGAACCACTATCAGGATGCCAATAAATCCCTGGACGGCATCAAGCTCAACCTATTGGCCGGTTTACCAGGCTGCAATTAACGCGGTTGTGGCCAATGGCTGTAAAGTAATACTTTGTTATTGGCCGGTTGGCGTTCACCACGTGCCTGATACCGCACAGTGGCATACCATGTGGACAACGGTAAACAATGTATATAAAAACAACACATCCGTATTATATGAGCCAATCAACGAGCCGGTTGATTATTCAAGTACCGATTTGAATAACCTGTATGCAGGCTTTTTAACCACTTACAGTCCGGCCGATGGGAAATGTATTTTCGACGGTACCGGTTATGCTGCCGACGTAACTACTGTTGGTGCCGATTCAAGGTTAGCCAATCAATATCTTGGGTTGCATTGCTATTGGTGGTTCTGGGGCTCATACAACGTTTGGTCGAGCTATTACAATATCATGTCGGCCCGTACAGGCTCATACGCCTCACGTACCATAGTTACCGAGGTTGGTATCGAAACATTCCGCAACATGAGTTTCTGGTGGCAATGGGATACTGGTGTATATGTTGACCAGGCATTCCTAACCGGATCACTCGCTTACGCCAAGGATAATTCAATGGGAACAATAGCATGGTCGGGTGTTAATGATATTGATACTTACCGCTGGTACACGGCAAACAATAACCTTACAGAAGTTAGCCCCGGTACTGCAAATATGTTCAGGTGGTCATGGCAACTTTCTGCTTCGCCGGTTTGGATAGGCCCTGTTGCCGACGGCAGGTATAAGCTTCAAAACCGCGCATCGGGCCTTATGCTTGATAACTTAGGTAGCACTACTGATGGCGCGGCCGTAGCTCAATGGGCATCAGGAACAAGCAACAACCAAAAATGGAATATAAGCTACACAGCCGGCTACTACACCTTAAGTTGCGTAACAGGGAAAGAGTGTCTTGATGTGGGTACCAATACTACCGACGGATCAAATGTTTTACAGTACGTGGTTAGCTCAAGCACCAACCAGCGCTGGTCGCTCGTTTCAACCGGTGATGGCTATTACAGGGTAATTAACCTTACCACTGGTAAATGCCTTGATACAGGAGGTTTAACTGCTAATGGATCAGCTGTACAGCAATGGTACCAGGGCTCAAGTTACAACCAGCAATGGAAGCTTATTGCTCAATAAAATAGAAGTTAACAGGTACTTTAATTTAATCCCCTAAAAACAACAAAAAATGCTGTCTCAAAAGGACAGCATTTTTTGTTGTTGATTTACTGTATAAGTAATTGTCTTTATTCAAATAGGATTGATTTGCTTCAATTCATAACATCACCAAAAGGATAATTTGCAGCCTTTGAACACCCTTAAGATCAATTAATATATAAAGTCAGTTTAAAATAAAAGAAGCTATACCTTTCAGACCCGTTTAAATTTGATTTAAAAACATTTTCACGTAGAGACGCATCACATGCGTCTCCAATAAGACAAGCCGCTTCGTGATCATAAACCCCAGGAATTTGTGTACGGGAGACGCATGTGATGCGTCCCTACATTCGAAAATCATTCCTTTTAAACAGCATACATTCTCGTATCTTTCACTAACAAACAACAAAATTTCAATCAGATAATTCACAAAAGCATTTATAAAACGAAACCCTCGGTAGACTACCGCAACCGGCAGTTCTATCGAGGGTTATACTGTTAAAGGTGTTGGCGATTACATCAATTAATTATGTAACGCCAAAGCACATTAATATCCCGGGTTGTTAGGCAACAATTTATTATTAATATCAATATCAGCCTGAGGTATTGGCCATAACCATCCTTTAGCTGCGTTAAAAGTCCTGGTTTCTAACTTAACCTGGCTAAATTTCCAGGTAGATGCACTTGCAGGATTACTAAGTAATGATTTGTCATAACCATATGCATCATGAACCAGTGACTGATCTTTCCAGCGTAGTATATCAGCATACCTGGTGCCTTCCATGAAAAACTCAACCCTGCGCTCATGGCGTAAAACGGCGCGCAATTGTGTCTGGCTTAAACCAGAGCCTTCTACACTTTCAACAGTTGGCATGTTTACGCGTGCCCGCACCTGGTCAATAAGTGTATAGATTTCTGCAGCAGTACTTCCTGATTCAATCAAAGCTTCGGCACGGATCAGCAACACATCCGCATAGCGCATCAGGATGGTATTTAAAGAGCAGTTATTTGGGTCGGCAATGCCAATTGCTGCGTATTTACGCGGGCGTGCACCAGATGGTACCACATCATTAGCAGGGATATAAGTGGTAGATCCCCATTGAGAGCCAGGTAACACTACCGATGCGGCCAACCTCGGATCGCGGTTAACGTATGGGTTTTGCGAATCGTACCCTGAAGCCGAATTAGTAATTGGCAATCCATTGGTCATATAATATGAATCAATCAAATCGGCAGTTACATTTGGCGTTGGCCAAACACTTAAAGACAAGGCAGATGATGGCCAGGGCTGCGGCTGGGTTGTAGGTATATATTGAATATCAAAAATAACTTCGCTGTTGTTTTCATGCGTTTCATCAAACAATAAACTGTAATTTGAATATAAACTGTAAGCTTTAAGATCAATTACATCCTGTGCCGCTTTCGCAGCATCGGCCCATTTTTCATTATACAAAAGAACTTTTGCTTTGTAGGCCAGGGCAGCCCCCTTTGTTGCACGGCCCACATCAGAACCCGAATAAGAAGTTGGCAATACGGCGGCGGCGTCCGTAAGATCGGTTACAATCTGGGTCAGGACGGTGGCTTTTGCCGTTCTGGAAACATAAGCATCCGCAAGTGATTGAACTTCCGTGATTAAAGGCACATCACCAAAATAAGAGATCAGATCAGCATAGGCATAACCACGTAAAAACTTCGCCTCTCCCGCCATCTGGCTTTTTACGGTAGCATCAATGCTTGCAGCAGCAACATCCTTTAAAAACTCATTAGCCCTGGAAATAATAGTGTAATCTTGTGTCCATTTAGCATAGGGGGCCCAACTATTGGTTGTTGTTTGCCATTCTCCTACTTCCTTTGAGCCTTGCCATGCATCCTGGCAATAGGCGTTATCCGATTCAAAATCAAATTGAAAAAAATGCGCCGGCGTTGCATTGGGCTGTATTGCATTGTAAATGCCAACCAAAGCCATTTTTACCTGGGTTTCATTCTGGTAAAATGTAGAGGGTGACAAACGGTCATTGGGTGTCTTGTCCAAAAGGCCCTTCTTGCAGCTTGCAAGATTAATAACAGATAATACGATTAAGACTTTATATATATTTTTCATGATTTTATCATTTAGAAATTAACATTTACGCCTGCGGTCATCACACGAACCTGCGGATACGCTTCGGCCCTTGTTTGATCTGTGGTTTGTTCCGGATCAAAGCCTTTGAATTTGGTAAACGTGAAAGCATTTTGCACGTTGGCATAGATCCTTAGTGAGCTTAACCCAATTTTCCTAATTGCAGCAGGGCTCAGGGTATATCCCAGTTCAATGTTTTTAATCCTCAGATACGATGCATTTTCTACATAGAAGGAAGAGTGAATATTGTTTCTTACACCATCCAATGTAAGGCGCGGATAGGTATTAGATGGATTTTGCGGTGTCCACCTGTTTAACCACCAGGTGCCCAAGTTGGCAAAGCCGCTGAAAGGTGAAGCAATTTCATAGTAGGTATAACCTTGCATACCTTGTACACCTTGTAAGAATGCACCCAAATCAAAACCTTTCCAGGCTACATTAAAGTTGAAAGCATATGTTACGCTTGGAAACTGCTTGCCAATGATTTTGCGATCATGATTTTGGTCAACCACGCCGTCACCATTAAGGTCAGCATATTTAATATCCCCAGGTTGTGCATTGTAATCACTTACTTTAACAACACCCGGTTTAAGCGTATAAGTGCGGCTGGCATAAGGGATAGACGCATCGCTGTTGTTTTGCCATGTAAAGTCAGAAATTTGGTAGATTCCGGTCATCTGATAACCGTAGAATGAATTTATAGCAGAACCAACAACTATGGCTTTTGGAGAAGTAAACTGCTGAGGCACATTCATGGCGAGGATCTTGTTGACAATGTGTGAAACATTTAAAGAAGTCCTTAGCTTAATACCATTATCAAATGCTTTTCTATAAGAAATCCCCAGTTCGAAGCCCTTGTTTTGCACCTCACCAGCGTTAGCCGTTGGCGCCGATTGGGCAATTGTTAGCGGAATCGGCTGGGTTAACAGCAGGTTTTTAGTCCTTTTATCAAAATAATCTGCAGTAATTTCGATGTTGTTATGCAAAGAGATGTCGAGACCCAAATCAAGCTGCTGAGCTGTTTCCCATGTCAAATCTTTGTTAGTCATTGCAGTAATGGCAACGCCCGAGTAAAGCGTTCCGCCGAAAGAATAGTTTTGGCCCGAACTCAGGATATCGCTGCCATTGTAGTAGTTGCTGATATTTTGATTACCCAAACGCCCCCAGGAAGCACGAACTTTCGCAAAGTCCAGCCAGGTCAGGCCTTTCATGAAATTCTCTTTCGATAACACCCAGGCGGCTGAGAATGAAGGAAAGGTACCCCATTGCTTCCCTTGTGCAAACCTGGAAGAACCGTCTCTTCTGATATTGGCTTCAAATAAATATTTTTCATCAAAAGCATAACTGAAACGGCCAAAAAGCGAACGAAGGCCAAGAGCATAACTCCCTGCGTTATTGGTCTGCGTGGCTGCATCACCAAGGTTCAATACGCGTTGTGAATTGTTCACAAAATTTGCACGATAGCCGCTTTGCCAGTCATAGGTAAACTCCTCTTCGCTATAACCACCTAATAAATTGAATGAATGATGATTGATTGTCTTATTGTATTTCAACAAACCGGTAAGCAAGGAATGTCCATCAATTTCGCTCGTTGTAGTCAGATTGGAAGCTAATTGCGTAGCCGTTCCGTTTTGATTTTGCAGGGTTACATTGGCATGAAAAGCATTGCCGTTAGTGGAGGTAACATTATAACCGTAAGTAAGCTGCGCACTTAAACCCGGCAGGATTTTATATTCAGCTTCGGCCTGGCCGCTAAAATTATAGCGTTTTGTAAGGTTAGTGCTCCCTTCTTTAATTTCGCCGTAATAGTTACGTTCGCCGTTAACAGAAACCCAGTTACCGTTAGCATCCTTAAGCGGATGTATTGGTGCAAGGGTTGCATACCATTCAGCATTCCAAAGATCGGTCGGCTCATTTTTTATCCCTACGTTACCAGATATGTTGCCGGAAACACGAAGTTTTTTATCTTTCAGGTGATAGCTGTCAAGATTAAGACGAAAGTCTGTTTTCTTATAATTGGTGGCAACCAAAATACCGTCCTGATCCAAATGGCCCAGCATAAAGGAATAATTGACATTGTCGCTTCCCCCGGTTGCGCTTACGCGGTGATTTTGCATGTAAGCATTACCATAGTATACATCAAAATAATTGATATCCGGGTACATGGGGTTGTTGTGGGCAGCGTACTTTTGAATAGTCGAATCGGCATATAACGGAGCCGAACCTGTATTTAACGCCGCCTCGTTGTAAAGCGTTGTATATTGAACAGAATTTAACACTTTGGGCAATCTTGTCGGACTCTGGATACCTGCATATCCGCTATAGTTAACCTTAACTTTGCCTGCTGATCCCCGTTTGGTGGTAATTAATATAACACCATTTGCCGCCCGGCTACCGTAGATAGCAGATGAAGCAGCATCCTTCAGTACTGAAATTGACTGAACATCGTTTGGATTTACGTCTCCAATAGTTCCGGGAAAACCGTCAACCAAAACTAAAGGGGAATTATCTCCAAAAGTTCCTACGCCGCGGATGTCTATGACAGTATTGTCATCTCCTGGCTTACCCGAGCTTTGCAGCGCAAACACACCGGAAACGGTGCCCTGCAATGCCTGGCTGGTGTTTGTTAAGGGCCGGCTTTCCAGATCCTGCGTATTTACGATACCTACAGATCCTGTCAGATTTTCTTTCTTCTGCGTTCCGTAACCCACTACCACCACATCGTTCAGAGTTTTCATTGATGGTTTAAGTTTTATCGCAATATCAGTTTTACCGTTAACTGCAATTTCAACTTTCTCGTAGGAGATATAAGTTACAACGAGGACGGCGTTTTCGGGCACATTGCTAAGCTGAAAGTTGCCTTTTATGTCGGTTAGTGCACCTTTATTGGTTCCCTTTACACTAATAGACACCCCTACAAGCGGCAGATCATTAGTGGCATCTACAACAGAACCTTTTATAGTAATTGCAGCCTTATCTGCAGCAGTGTGAGCAATTATCAGCTTGTTGTTGTTGTTGTTGTGAGTTACTAAATTGGGGCTTGACGCATTGGCACCAATTGGCAGTATCAACAATGCCAAAGCTTTAAATGTGGTGCGGAAACCCCTGGAATACAAATAATTTGAAATAAGTAATTTTCGTTTCATAATTGGGTTATAAATAATTTAAATTGTTGGGTTGGATTGGCCGGACAATAAGTGTGTCAACGCGACCGGCAATAGGTCGCCAACAACCGAAAAGCATAGCTTTTACAGTTGTCAAAATCAACGATAACATGCAATTGACCGGAACCAGGAAATTGCCCTGGCATTTCGTGGAATGTTTTTAATTTAAGATGCCCGCGGTTTCCCTTTCTCTGGAGCATACTCTACTTTCAGAATTTGTCTCATGTTGGTTTTATTAAAAGAATAATTGGTTAACACGACAGCCCTTTCGACATGACTAATCGTGAAGGCAAAGTGTTTTAAAAACGCAGAAAACAAAAGGGGCTAAACAGCAAAAAAGGGGGGACAAAGAGGCAATATCAGCCCAGGAAACCATTATCAATGATTTCGAACTGAAAGAGCAAGCAAAAAAAGAGTTGTATTTCTAAATCAGAATAGTAGTAATGCGTACGGCTTGGTACCGTCCTCCCGTGTGGGATTTCCAGATAATATAAGAAGTTAAAACATTTTCAAGCCGGTATTCCGCAGAGAAAAGTCGGCTAAAGCTATTTATTTCCTGACCATTTTATAGTGTTTAATCCCGGCTTCCTCAAACTCCGGCCCGGATACTTCAAAACCCAGTTTTGAATAAAATGGTACGGCGTGAGTTTGCGAATTGAGATAAACATAATTGGCATCAGCCGGCAAATCAGCCAATACAACTTTCACCAGCTCGCCTCCTATACCAAACCCTCTGAATGCTTTTAAAACAGCAAAGCGTTCAAGCTTATAGCCATTTTCGGTTTTACGCCAACGACATGCACCGGCTGGTTCGCCATCAACAGTAGCTAAAAAATGATGAGATACATCTTCATGTTCATACTCTAACTCGGGCGGGCAGTTTTGTTCAATAACAAATACCTCGTGCCTTATGGCATGTACTGTGTCAAGATCAGCTTGTTCCGTTGCTTTTTTTACTATGATTTTTGCGGGCATTGATGTAATGAGGTTTTGTTTTGAAATTATTAAGCTTGGTAGTATGGTTCTCCCTTGCTGCGTCTATGGAGTGTGTGCAAGTGATATCGTCTTCCTCTTCGGCAAGCCCGGCCAGTTCTACATAAAATTTGTGTAACTGATCAAGTTCCTTTTCAGTAATATCCTCAATATCAACCATGCGGTTACTTGCTCCCTGGTGCGATGCAAGCAGCTCATTCAGTTTCAAATGTATAGCTTTTGAATCTTTATTTTGCGATTTCTGAATCAAAAAAACCATCAGAAAGGTAACTATAGTGGTGCCGGTGTTAATAACCAACTGCCATGTATCCGAATAATGGAATAAAGGCCCTGTAACTCCCCAAACAATGATAACGCCGAACGCAGTGATAAACGCGCCAGAACTGCCGGTAGCTATGGTAGCCCAGTTAGCAAAACGTTCAAATAAATTCTTTTTCTTACTGTTAGTTTTAACCATCGATAGCAGATTTTTATCTCTTTGTTATAGATTGTGCGCTGCCTGTAAACAACAAAGCGCCTGTACAACAAATGTACAGGCGCTTTTGTTAGTTTTTGATGAATATTATAATTTGCTGTAAACGTCGATACAATTAAGATCTTCAAACGCAGCAGACAGCCTTTTTACAAAGCTTTCTTCACCTTTGCGTAACCAAACGCGTGGGTCATAATATTTTTTGTTTGGAGAATCCTCGCCATCCGGGCTGCCGATCTGGCTTTGCAGGTATCCTTCTTTTGATTTGTAGTAATCTTTAATGCCTTCCCAGTAAGCCCATTGCATATCGGTATCAATGTTCATTTTGATAGCGCCATATGAAATAGCCTCGCGGATTTCTTCCTGGCTTGAACCAGAACCACCGTGGAATACAAAGTTGATAGGTTTTTCGGCAGTTAAACCAAATTTCTGTTTAACATACTCCTGTGAGTTATGCAAAATAACCGGTTGTAACTTAACGTTACCTGGTTTGTAAACACCATGTACGTTACCAAAAGCAGCAGCTACGGTAAAACGAGGACTTACTTTTGAAAGGTGCTCGTATGAGTAAGAAACCTCTTCTGGCTGAGTATATAAACGTGAGCTGTCAACGTCAGAGTTGTCAACACCATCTTCTTCGCCACCGGTAACACCTAATTCGATTTCAAGTGTCATACCCATTTTAGCCATACGCTCAAGGTATTTGGCCGAAATTTCGATATTCTCTTCAATAGGCTCTTCCGAAAGGTCAAGCATGTGTGATGAGAATAAAGGTTTGCCTGTTTCAGCAAAAAACTTCTCGCCATGATCTAACAAGCCATCAATCCAGGGTAATAATTTTTTAGCGGCATGATCTGTATGCAAAATAACTGCTACACCATAATGTTCTGCCAAAAGGTGAACGTGCTTTGCAGCAGATACACCACCTAAAATACAGGCCTGAAGTTTTGAATTATCCAATGATTTGCCGGCGTAAAACTGTGCACCGCCATTTGACAGCTGAATAATAACCGGTGAGTTAACAGCCTTAGCTGTTTCCATAACTGCATTGATAGTATTAGTACCAATAACGTTTACTGCCGGTAAAGCAAACTGATGCTTTTTTGCTGCTTCAAATAGTTCCTGCACCTGATCGCCGTGCAGAACACCTCTATAATTTTTTAAATCCATTAGCGTTTATTTGGGGCTCGAAGTTATAAAATTTATTGAAATCGGTTAAGTAATCTTAAAAGTATATCAAAACGATAGTAAAAATAGGCTTAATTTGAAAATATGATATAATTCATTAATAATCCAATCCTTTTATTACGAAAATAGCATTAAAAAAGTATTTTAAATTTCGGCAAACAATTTACCTTACCATAACTTTTTATATCCGGCACTACATGTTTAATATTTTTTGTTTCTTTGTACCCAATTGAAAGAGTTAGACACAGATATGGCATGGTTTAAACGAGAGTTGAAAGGGATAATTACGACCACTGAGGAAAAGAAAGAAGCCCCCGATGGCATCTGGAATAAATGCCCTAATTGTAAGAAACCTTTACACTATTCAGAACAGGTAGAAAATCAATATGTGTGCCATTACTGTGGCTTCCACCTGCGCATAGGTTCAAAAGAATATTTTTCGGTACTATTTGATAATAACGAGTTTACAGAACTTTTCCCTGCTCTTACATCAGGCGATCCGCTACATTTTGAGGATACCAAAAAGTACACCGACAGGCTTAAAGAAACTCAAAAGAAAACAGGTTTAAGTGATGCGATCAGAGCAGGCGTAGGTAAAATTGACGGCCAGGACATCGTTATCGCCTGTATGGATTTTAATTTCATTGGCGGTTCAATGGGATCTGTTGTTGGTGAAAAGATAGCCCGCTCCATCGATTACAGTATTGAGCATAAAGTTCCGTTCCTGATGATCTCAAAATCAGGCGGTGCACGTATGATGGAAGCTGCGTTTTCACTGATGCAGATGGCTAAAACATCGGCTAAGCTGGCTTTATTGGCACAGGCAAAAGTTCCGTACATTTCTTTACTTACCGACCCAACTACAGGTGGTGTAACAGCGTCATACGCTATGTTAGGTGATATCAATATTGCCGAACCGGGAGCGCTGATAGGCTTTGCAGGCCCAAGGGTAATTAAAGAAACCATCAAAAAAGATCTTCCTAAAGGTTTCCAGACTGCCGAATTTGTGCAGGAACACGGTTTCCTTGATTTCATTGTAGACAGAAGAGAAATGAAAGAAAAATTGGCTTCATTTATTAAGATGATGGCCAATTAAGATATAATCAATCTTTATATGTGAGGGATAAGCTTAAATGTTTATCCCTTATTTTTTGTCTCAGTTTTTTTTAAAATTGATATCATTTCGATTGAGCGTGGAATGGCCAGGGCGGGGTGAGGAGAAATCTTATACGCTATGTAAATACGCTTTAATGTCCCATCAGGGTCTCTCGCAGAGGACCCTGATGTATATGCCATGCATATTCGCTGTTCTAAATATTCTGACAGGTATGAACGCGGCGCGGGGAGCCTCAGGGTCCTCTGCGAGAGACCCTGAGGAGACGTGAGGCATTTCACCTCCCCTGCCAATTTGACAATAGTATAACAATTGGAACATACATTGATGGTACAGTTCCGACAAACATTAAATCAACCATATTAAAATATAGTTATGCAAGAAAAAGGCAGCATTTCGATCCACACCGAAAACATTTTCCCGATCATTAAGAAGTTCTTATACTCTGATAACGAGATATTTTTGCGTGAGCTGGTATCAAACGCGGTAGATGCTACCCAAAAAATTAAACGTTTGGCTTCATTAGGCCAATACAATGGCGAGCTTGGTGACCTCCGTGTTGAGGTTGCTTTTGATGCCGACAAAAAGACCATCACCATTAGTGATAATGGTATAGGTATGACCGCCGAAGAGATCAAAAAATATATCAACCAGATCGCTTTCTCGGGTGCTACCGAATTCATGGAGAAATTCAAGGAAGCTAAAGATGCCAATGAGATCATTGGTCGCTTTGGTTTAGGTTTTTATTCGGCATTTATGGTTGCCGATAAGGTAGAGATCCAAACTTTATCATACCAGGAAGGTGCAGAGCCTGCATTCTGGGTTTGCGATGGCAGCACGGAATTTGAAATTGGCGAAGGTATTTTAGAAGAACGCGGTACCGAAATTACCTTGTTCATTAACGATGAATCTGCAGAGTTTTTAAGTCAATACAAACTACAGGAGATCCTTGATAAGTATTGCAAGTTTTTACCTGTACCTATTAAATTCGGTACTAAAACCGAATCTGTTGAAGATGGTGTTGACGAGGAAGGCAAACCAAAATACACTTCAGTTGAAGTTGATAATATTATCAACACCACCAACCCTATCTGGACAAAAGCGCCATCTGAGTTAAAAGATGAAGATTACCTGGACTTTTACAAACAGCTTTATCCTTTCAGCGAAGACCCGTTGTTCTGGATCCACCTTAATGTTGATTATCCTTTCAATCTTACAGGTGTGTTGTACTTCCCTAAGCTGAAAAACGATTTTGAGTTCCAGAAAAACAAGATCAAATTATTCAGCCGCCAGGTATTTATAACCGACGAAGTAAAAGACATTGTTCCTGAATTTTTGATGTTGTTACATGGTGTTATCGATTCACCAGATATCCCGCTTAACGTATCACGCAGCTTTTTACAGGCTGATAGCAACGTTAAAAAAATCAACAGCTACATTACTAAAAAAGTAGCTGATAAATTGTCAGAACTTTTCAAAGCTGATCGTAAAGCCTACGAAGAAAAATGGACAGACATTGGCCTGTTTGTTAAATACGGTATGGTGAGCGAAGACAAGTTTTATGACAAAGCCAAAGACTTTGTTTTGGTTACCAATACCGACAAACAAAACTTCACCCTGCCCGAGTACAAAGACAAAGTTGAAGCCAATCAAACCGACAAAGACGGTCAGCTGGTTTACATTTACACCAACGATCCGGCAAAACAGGATTCATTTATCCAGTCGGCCAATAAAAAAGGTTATGATGTATTGGTAATGAACTCGCCTATCGACAACCACTTTATCAGCCAATTAGAGCAGAAATTAGAAAAAACATCGTTAAAACGTGTTGACGCTGATGTTGCCGACAAACTGATCAAAAAAGATGATGCCCTTGAAACTGTACTTACCGAAGAGCAAAGTACCCAGGTAAAAAGCATTTTTGACAAAGCTATCAACAGACCTGCTTACAATGTACAAATTGAAAGCCTAAACCCGGACGAGTTACCGGTTACCGTAACTATGGATGAGTTCATGCGCCGTATGAAAGACATGGCAGCTATGGGCGGCGGTATGAGTTTCTACGGCAACATGCCTGATAACTACAAAGTTATTGTAAATGGCAACCACAAATTGGTAAGCCGCATTTTACAGGAAGAAGACGAAGCCGTACAAGCCCAGCTTTCAAAACAAGCATTTGACTTAGCATTGTTATCACAAGGTTTATTAACCGGTGCCGAACTGACTGAGTTTGTTAAACGCAGCGTAAGCCTGATATAATATTTTGTTTTATAAATAGCTATTCCATTATTGTTAAGGCCATCTGAAAAACAGATGGCCTTTCTTTTATCTTGAAAGTATTTCCGCCAAACTTTCTTTGAGCGGAATAATTTCAAAAGAGTCATGTGTTATTTTACAGATCTGACCATTGCTTTCAATTCCGATAAAATCGCCATCTTCCAGGTCACGAACATGATAAAAAATCCTTTCCTTTAGATTAACCTCGTAAATATCATCCGGGTTTATTAGCTTAATTTCGTCCTCATCTAATATTTCCTTAAGATTTTGATAATCTCTTCGATAATCATCAGGATCATATCGCCTGACGTAAGAAGCTACATCGGCACTGGTTACATCAATCATATTGCCAGCCAATCCTTTTATACTATAACCTGTAATAACCTCTTCGCTAACAAATATTGTATAATCAAACCAGTTGTCCCCATCTATATCCTGTACCTTTATCTTTGAGATTTCATAATCTCTTTCGCCCCTACGCCTAAATTCATTGTACTCATCTGAATAAGAGAACGAAACGAAATCACGATAAGAATCGCTATAGCCAACAAGCGCTGACGTAAATAGATCTGCCTCTATCTAATCATTAAGTTGCCCAAAGTCTGCAGGTAGCTTTTCAATCGTTTTATACATAAGCACCAATTCCCAATCCTGCACGGGCCGCTTTATTCGCTTTTTATTGAATAGTCTGAACATGATTTTCCAATATCTTTTTAGTGCTTAAATCTACAGAATTGCCAGTGAGCTTTTTTGTTTAAAAGATTCATTAAATTTGAGTGTACTTAAACCTAAATAACTCTTTACCGTCTAACCACTTAAACATTTATATCATGAAAATATTAAATAAAATAGCCCTTTTGGCTGCTTTCATATTTATTGGGGTTAACGTAAGCTTTGCTCAAACCAAGGCCGAGAAAAAAGCGGCAAAGCAAGCTGAAATTAAAAAGATGATTGATGATCAAAACTTTGTATTTAAAGCAAACTATGCTTTGCCGATGCGGGGCGGCACCAGGCCGCTTACTTCTGATTATGATATCACGATAAGTAAAGATACCATCGTATCGTTCTTACCTTATTTTGGCAGGGCTTATGTAGCGCCACCTCCGGGAACAACAGATGGCGGTATCAAAGTTAATACTACAAAGTTTACATACTCGTCCACCCCGAAAGGTAAGGGTTGGAATATCACTATTAAACCCAAGGAAAAAAACATAGCCGACTGGCGCGATGTGCAAACATTTAACCTGAGTATTTCACAGGATGGCTACGGCTCTCTGCAAGTGATCAGCAGCAACCGCGACCCAATATCGTTTAACGGTTACGTTGAAGCCAGAAAAACTAAATAGGAAAGGCTTAAAGCAAAGAAAAATCAGCCCGGAGCGCAAAGCTTTGGGCTGTTTGCTTTTAGTTCATTAACCTTCGGATATCAATCCCGCGTTATCTTTCAACTCCACTCCCGATAGTTTCCGTTTAAACGCTTCATTAATTAAATAAAAAATCTTCTTTGCTGCCTTTTTATAGGTTAAACCTTTGGGGCGGATATTGGAAACACAGTTTCGTGATTCGTCGGTTAAGCCGGGCTTGGGATTGTATGTAAGATATGCGCCAAGGCTATCTGCCGAACTAAGTCCCGGGCGCTCACCGATAAGGATCAACGAAAGTTTAGCCTTTAGACCGTATCCAATATCGTCACCAATAGCTACCCTACCCTGTTCAACCAGGCTTATTGGCGCAAGCTTTAAACCATTGGCAACTAACAAAGGAATCAGCGCGTCGAGCAAGCCGATAGTATTTTCATTTACTGCTGTTGCTGATAGCCCATCAACTATCATAATAGCTATATCACTTCCATTACTGTAGCCTTTTAGCTCATTTAATGAATTCTCATCAAGCTTACGTCCAAGGTCGGGCCGTTGCAGATATTGTCTCCGGTCTGTTACCTGGCTATGCAGATGCAGAATAGGTTGCTCAAAGTGTTTTAGCGAACCGGTTAGTTTGACTGAATTTAACTCAGAGTACACAGCATCCCGGGCGTGCGCGTGGGCCAGTTTAAACTCAAGCGACTGCTTTAATGGTATACTCGTCCCCACCCGGCCAATAGCTATCCGCGCAGAAGTAAACTCCTGCAATGCTTTCAACGGTTCAATTTCGTGTGGGATATTTCGTTTCATTTAAGAGTTTTCTTATGTCCTTGCGGAGCGGCAACCTGGTCACTCTGCCGTCGCCCGGCTCCAGCCGAGTGACCATTATTCACAGGCGTCTGGCCTGCGTGTCATACGAGCTTACGCCGGCCGGAGGCCGTGAGATAGCTGACACTCGCCTGGAGCCGAGCGACGGCGTGTGGGGCGCGAACCTTTTACCTTTCGCCTTCAATCAAAATCCTCCCAACAACCCATGCTCATTCACCGGCAGCATACTCCCTTTGTCATCAACAATCCCCTGCTTTATCAGCCATTGCTCAAACTCTGGGGCAGGCTTCAACCCCAATACTTTGCGCAGGTAAAGGGCATCATGAAACGATGTTGACTGGTAATTAAGCATAATATCATCCGAGCCCGGGATACCCATCACGAAGTTGCAGCCTGCTACACCGAGCAGCGTAAGCAGGTTATCCATATCGTCCTGATCGGCTTCAGCATGATTGGTGTAGCAAACGTCGACGCCCATGGGCAAGCCAAGCAGTTTTCCGCAAAAATGATCTTCAAGGGCAGCACGAATAATCTGCTTACCATCGTACAAATATTCCGGACCGATAAAGCCTACCACAGTATTGACCAGCAAAGGATTAAACTTCCTGGCAACAGCGTAAGCCCGTACCTCGCAGGTTTGCTGATCAACACCGAAATTGGCATTGGCTGAGAGCGCGCTACCCTGCCCTGTTTCAAAATACATGACGTTATTGCCCACTGTGCCGCGTTTCAAAGACAGCGTTGCCAGGTAAGCTTCTTCTATCAAACTCAAGTTAACTCCAAAGCTGGCATTGGCCTTTTCGGTTCCTGCTATAGATTGAAAACACAGATCTACAGGGGCGCCTTCATTAACCAATTGCAATGTAGTTGTAATATGGCTTAGCACGCAGGTTTGTGTAGGGATGTCAAACCTGTGCCGTAACTCGTCCATTAACGTCAATAAATTGCTTACCGCGGCCGGGCTATCAGTTGCCGGGTTAATACCAATAACAGCGTCGCCACTACTAAATAACAAACCATCGATAATACTGGCCGCCACTCCCCGCGGATCATCAGTTGGGTGATTGGGCTGTAAACGGGTACTGAAACGCCCTCTTAAACCAATGGTATTTCGAAAGCGCGTAACAACCTGGCATTTGTTGGCCATTGCAATCAGGTCCTGGTTCCGCATCAACTTAGATACTGCCGCCACCATTTCAGGTGTTAAGCCAGGGGCTATAGTTGTTAACGTGGCGCAGTCGGTTTCATCGCTTAATAGCCAGTCGCGTAGTTCGCCAACGGTTAAATGACTGATATGACTAAAGGCTATCTCATTATGATCATCAATAATAAGCCGGGTAATTTCATCATCCTCGTACGGAACTACCGCCTCGTTCAAAAAGTTTTTAAGCGGAACATCCGCCAGCGTGATTTGTGCAGCCACACGTTCCTCGTACCCACCGGCGCAAAGCCCCGCCAGTTCATCGCCCGAGCGATAAGGCGAAGCCTTCCCCAGCAACGTTTTAAGGTTGGGGAATTTGTAAACCCTATGATGTATATTGTGGCGGTACATTCTTTTTATATCGTTATCCCGCTGATCATTATGTCATTGAGTCATTATATGATTTTTATATGGCGGCTATTCACATATCATTAATTATTGGTCACTACTCACAAAGCGCACGGCAAATGACCTAATGATTAATGACCTCTTCCATCGGCGCGCTCATCATATCTTCTGTTAAAGCAATTTTATGCTTACCCAAAGCCGTAAAAATAAGTAATACGATTACCAAGCCTCCGGCAAAAATGAGGCTCATATCAGGGTTAAAATATATGGTTGCTATTAAACAAACCACACAAATCACTAAAGCAACTGCCGGAAATACCGGGAACGCCGGGGCCAAAAACGGCCGGCTTAAGCGGGGTTCCTTTTTTCGCAGTATAAACAAGCTCAGCATACTCATGATGTACATTACTACAGCTCCAAGCACCGACAGCATAATAATCTGATCTGTTTTAAATTTATAGATGAATACAGAGCTTACTACACCGCTTATCACAAGCGCCCAATGCGGTGTTTTAAATCTGTGGTTAATATCGGATAGCATTCGGGGCAGATAACCGCTGCGTGCCATGGCAAACACCTGCCGTGATGAAGCAAGGATAATACCATGCAATGATGCTATCAACCCAAACAAACCTATACTGGCAAATACTTTGGTTAAACCATTACCTTTACCTAATACGATACCAATGGCCTCTGGCAGCGGATAATCTAAATGACTTAACTTGCGCCAATCGGTTAGTCCGCCGGTTATGATCATTACGCCTAAAGCCAGTACTACCAATGTTATAATAGCCGAAATATAACCGCGGGGGATATTCCTTTTGGGGTTCTCCACTTCTTCGGCCACCATGGCCACACCTTCTATAGCCAGGTAAAACCAAACGGCAAAAGGCAAAGCAGCAAAAACACCAGCCCAACCAAAAGGCATAGGATTGGTCAAATAATTATCCATTTTAAAATGAGGCGATACAATGCCGAGGTAAAGCATCAGCTCAACCACTGCGAGTATGGTGATGAATACCGAAAAAGTAGCCGACTCTTTCACCCCAAGCATATTTAAAAGGATAAAAAAGATATTAAATCCCATGGCTGCCTCAGTTATGGGGATAGCCGGGTATAAAAAATGAAGATAACTGCCTAAAGAAACGGCAACCGCGGGGGTAGCCACCAGGAAATCAACAAGCGTAGCGTAACCCGCAATTAAACCTCCAAATGGCCCCATTGCCCGGTAAGCGTAAGCAAAAGCACCACCAGCATGAGGAATGGAGGCTGTAAGTTCGGTATAGCTAAAAATGAATGTGATGTACATTAATGTGATAACCAAAGTGGCTATCAACAAACCTATCGTACCCGATACAGCCCATCCTAAATTCCACCCAAAGTATTCGCCCGAAATAACCAGACCTACTGCTATGGCCCATAAATGGACAGGTTTTAAAACTTTTTTTAAATGTTCTGTAGATGTTCCTGCCATACACCGCCGTTATAAATAATATTTTATCGCCTTAAATTACTCAACCGGCACATTAAATCAAAATTACGGCACATTATGTAATTGTTAAGCCCCGCTTTCTCAAAAACACAATAATCTACAACGCAATCTCCCATAAAAAACTCACCAATTAAGAAAAAATCAAAAACCAGAGAGAACGGCAAACAAAACAGCCGATAAATTTCTATTTACCGGCTGTTTTAGTATTATAAAAAATAATAGTTAGCGAATTAGCTATAGTACATTGTTATACCATCAGCTTCTCTTTCAAATACCCCATACTGGCTGTAATACTTGCAAATGCATCTTTTGGCATATCATGTTCTACAAAAAAGTGTTTCATTCCCGCTGATTTTGCAGCCGCAAAAATCGGCTTAAAGTCAATAGTACCGCCGCCTACAGGTTGTATATTTTGCCTGCTGGCATCTAAATCTTTCACATGCCAAAGCGGGAAACGCCCCGGATGCTCCTTAAACATCTCCACGGGATTTTTACCTGCTTTAACAGCCCAGGCCAAATCAAGCTCCATTTTTACATTGTTGGCGTCAGTTTCGCTTAATAACAAGTCGTACGGCACCTTACCATCAACCGCATGAAACTCCATATCATGATTGTGGTATGCAAACTGGATGCCTGCTTTTTTAGCCGCCTCTCCTGTTTTGTTCAACACCTCTATGGTCGATTTTATTTCCTCAAGCGTAGCCGTAGGCGAATTAGCGCAAACCAGGTATTTAACACCGCCTTCCGCAACTTCATCCACTACCTGCTGCATATTATCACGCAGATTGAGTACCGGAGGCAGTACCATTGGCTTACCATCGGCACCTGCAGGCATTTTTGCTCCCGGAGGCAGTTTAAATGGCGCACCCAATACGTGGTGCGAAGTCCAGCTCATGCCCAAATCGTTTACTGTAGCTTTAAACTCTTTAGGTTTCATGCCATAGTAGCCTCCTTTTTTACTAAAGGCCGATTCCAATTCTTTGTAGCCTATGCCGGCTATTTTACCAAGCGTACCCTTAACGTCTTCGTCAATAATGCCAAAAAAAGTAAATAATTGTAATCCAACAGGATGATGCTCCATATTACTCAAAAAACTCGCCGCTTTACCCGATAAAGCCATGCCGCCAAGCACCAGCGCGCCGGTGCCTTTAATAAAATTTCTTCTGCTGTAATTCATGCTTTGATAATGGTTAATAATTAACTGGTACAGTAAAGCTAATTAATTAAAAATGAGCAAAGAAATTTTATTGTGTCTTTTTTACACAATAATTTTATTTAAGAATTTGAGATATGTAGGGTGTTTTACAGTAAAGGCTGTGATAAATATCGTCATGTCATTGCTGAACAACCACCAGGGCGTCCCTGGAAAAAATAGAGATGACGTGTAAAATACATTTTAGCGATGTTGTGGGGGAGGCCGCGTTAGTGATAGTAGCCGATACCGGCCTTGTGGCTAATGCCTGCGCAGTATGAGCGGATAGCACGGGCCGCAGGCAACGCCCACATTTAGCAAATAATCAAAAAAAAACTAATAATCAACAACTTACAACTACGTCATTATAAGCGATAGTGTGGCAATCACATGCTTTACAGAGCGAACGATAAGTGGCAAATACTAACATAAAGACTTAAATATGGGCGTTGCCTACGGCCGGGCTATCCGCTCATACGCCTGCAGGCATTACGCTCATTGGCCGGTATCCGCTTCTATCCCTAACGCAAAACATGGATCAAAATAATAAACTATCTATTGTAAAAAAATGCATCAAACAATCTCAGGCAGGCTGTTGTGCACCATTGATGATATAATGAAAGTAATAATAGCGATGATGAGCCCAAACATAAAAACATTATAAGCAGCCCTGAGCAGGCGATATTTACGCCCCAGAACCACGCCCTGGGTATGAATATCTTTAATCAGGCTATCGTACAGGTATTCTTTATCATGCAATACATTCTTCATACCGGCCGCAAAATCGTCCAGCTTCATTCGATAAAAGTTACCAAAAAACAGCAGGTTGGCTTTTTTATCCGCAAGATCTTTTGTACTGAATCTCCCTTTTGGTATCGACGGCCGGGTTGATAATATAGCCAGGATCATGGTAGCCAGGCTAACCGTAAGTAGCAAATACGATGGCAATATCAAAAACGAATTATCCTTAAGCTTGCGCAACACCAAACTGATGATAGCCGAAATAATGATTGAATTAACCGTAATCAGGATCTGCGCCTTATTATCAGCCATGTCGCTCAGGCGCTGGTCAGTACTGGCAGTAACCTTAAGCAGGGTTTCAATACCTAAATCTATATCTCCTACTTCGGTCGCTATTTGCGGTAGTGCTTCCGGGCCTGTCATCGGTTCCATTTTCTAATCATAAATTTAGGTTACTTTACATTAATGTAGTAAGGGCCAAGGATTTCCATATACACATAAACACTACTCCAGGTACAAACAATTAGCAATTAACCCTGTCCACCCCGTTTGATGAGCTGCACCCAAACCAAGACCGGTATCACCATCAAAAAACTCATAAAACAGTATATGGTCTTTAAAATGTGGATCAGTTTGCAGCTTTGAATTTTTACCGTACACCGGTCGCTCACCGTTTTCGTTTTTCATAAATAGTTTGGAAACCCTGGCATAAAGTTCATTAGCTACCTCCTTCAGGTTCATGAAGTTACCCGAACCGGTAGGGCATTCTATTTTAAATTCATTACCATAAAACATATGGAAGCGGTGCAAACTATCAATGATCAAGTAATTGATCGGCATCCAAATAGGCCCGCGCCAGTTACTATTGCCTCCAAAAAGTCCGCTATCACTCTCGCCGGGCACGTAGGTTATACCAAATTCCACGCCGTTAACCGAAACATGATAAGGGTGCTTTAAATGATATTTTGAAAGCGACCTAATTCCGTAATCGCTCAAAAACTCATTTTCATCAAGCATATACCTCAGTAACGATTTCATCCTATAGCCACGCAGCAAACTTACAAGATGTTTTCCATTACTCCCCTTTTCGTTCCAGCGCGAAACCAGCGACGCAAGATCGGGCCGGTTTTCGGCAAACCATTTCATACGGTCTTTAAATACCGGGCTCTCCATAATGTCTTTCTCGTCCAATACTTCCGTAGCAAACAGCGGGATCAACCCTACTATGCTCCTCACCCGCATTTTTATGGAACCGTCATCAGGGAAACGGATCTGATCGTAAAAAAAGCCGTCCTCATCATCCCAAAGGCCTTCATTGTTCTCGCCCAGGTTTGACATCGCTCCTACAATGTAGATGAAATGCTCAAAAAACTTAGATGCAATATCGGCGTAGGCATTGTCAGTCTCAGTAAGCTCGGTAGCAATACGTAGCAGGTTAAGCGAATACATAGCCATCCAGCTGGTGCCGTCGGCCTGTTCTAAATGTTGGCCCGAAGGCAGGTGCATATTGCGGTCAAAAACACCGATATTATCCATCCCCAGGAAACCGCCTTCAAAAATATTATTCCCTGATTGGTCTTTGCGGTTAACCCACCAGGTAAAATTGAGCATCAGCTTATGAAAAACGCGTTCCAGAAAGTAGGTATCACCTTTGCCATTATTATTTTCCTTGTCGGTTTTATAAACGTTCCATACAGCCATAGCATGTACTGGCGGATTTACATCGCCAAAGTCCCATTCGTAAGCCGGCAACTGCCCGTTCGGGTGCATATACCAATCGCGGGTAAGCAAGATCAGCTGATTTTTGGCGAAAGCCATATCAACGGTCGCCAGCGGGAGGCAATGAAAAGCCAGGTCCCAGGCTGCAAACCAGGGGTACTCCCATTTATCGGGCATCGAAATAATATCGCGGGTATTCAGGTGTGTCCATTTGCTGTTGCGCGCCTTTTGCCTTTGCGCAGGCGGGCTCGGCATCCCCTTATCGCCGCTAAGCCAGTGACGAACATCGGTATAGAAAAACTGCTTATTCCAGAGCATACCCGCAAAGGCCTGCCGCTGAATAAGCCGGCGATCGGGGTTCATAGTAGCCCCATGGATATCATTATAAAATTGGTCGGCTTCTGTTTGGCGGACAGCAAAAATATCGTCAAAGTCCTCAAAGCTATAATTGGCATCTTCTGAAAGGCGCAAACGCAGGGTTACGCATTTCCCTGCCGAGATATTTAAATCATAGTTCACTGCCGCTTTGGTACCCATATTTTTAGGGTTCACGGTGTCGGCACCATGTACAATATAATCGTTTATGCCATCTTTATAATATTTGCGACCATCATCATAGTTGTATAATCTACGCGAGTTGGTTTCATTGTCGCAAAATAGTAGTTGGCCATCTCCCTCGGTATGCAGCCACATCTGCCCGAGATCTTTTTGAAAAATGCTAATCACTTTGTCCGATGAAGCCGACAGATCGGGCTTGCGCGAGTCATATCCCCAGCCCCAGGTGTTCCGGAACCATAAAGTAGGCATTACATTAAGCGGCGCATCCTGATCACTCCTGTTATGAATAGTTATTTTGATCAGAATGTCTTCCTGCGCACTTTTAGCATACTCGGTAAAAACGTCAAAGTATTCATTATGATCAAATATACCCGTATCCATCAGTTCAAATTCCGGGTCCTGCCGGCCCCGGCGCTTGTTTTCGTTCACCAGCCAGCTGTATGGAAACTCATTTTGAGGATATTTATACAGCGTTTTCATGTACGAATGCGTAGGAGTACTATCCAAATAATAGTACAACTCTTTTACATCCTCGCCATGGTTACCTTCTGGATTACTTAAGCCAAAGTAACGCTCTTTTACAATAGGGTCTTTCTTATTCCACAATGCTATTGCAAAACACAGATATTGTTGCCTGTCGCAAATGCCGGCTATACCCTCCTCTCCCCAACGATAAGCTTTACTGCGGGCCATATCATGGGTAATATAGTTCCAGGCATCACCATTTGCACTATAATCTTCACGTACGGTACCCCACTGGCGATCACTCACATAGGGCCCCCACTTTTTCCAGCCTGTATCTTTTAACCTTGATTGTTCTGCATTCATAGTATAGATGGCAATTTACACTATCCCTAATTTAAGTAAGCGTTTTGCAAAGTAGATTTAATTAGGTAAAAATACGTTAACGCGTAGTTTGTTTTACCGTATTATGAAGAATAGGCAGGAATTGAAGGTTTTATTTATTGTTTAGTTAAACAAGAATTACAAAATTCTGTTTTCTGGTCGAAGTTTAGCGACAGCGTAGCTTCGTCCCCAAATGGGTTAAGCTTTCAGCTTAACCGTAGCCCAATGACAATTTACGTCCATTAACTTGTAACCCAGATACAGAAGCAGGATGCTTCCACGGTTTTAGGTCCAAGTTACGCTATCGCTAAACTTGGACCAGTGTTAGATTTCTTTTGTCTGAACTCGAATTAAACGAATGAATGAATTTTTCGAATATGATTTGCATTCTGCTCATTCCTTAATTCTATAAATTCGAGTTCAGACAACTGCCGGCCGCAAACTAAAAACTGCCTACTGAACTTACGCCCAGGCTTTTCTTAAAAACCGCAGCCAGTTGCCATGCATCATATTTTGGACATCCTCATCAGTATAGCCTCGTTTTTTCAACAGATCAGGAACCTTTTGCAGATCGGCAATGGTTTCCAGGTCGTAAGGACATTGCTCACGGCCGAAGGCTCCGTCCAGGTCAGTGCCCATGCCTACATGGAGAGCATTGCCTGCTATCTGGCATATATGATCTATATGGTCAACCATCACTTCCATATTACAGTTCATTCCCCTTGGTGTTGATACGCCTCTTACCCAGTTCGGTACCATCATCCAGGCATCAAGCGCCGCGCCAATAACTGCACCACGGTCAATCAGCACTTTAATCATTTCGTCGCTGTACTGACGGTTATGGTTTACCAATGCGCGGCAATTGTTGTGACTGGCCCAAACATGGCCGTTAAAATGATCAAGTGCCTCCCAAAAGCTATCATCGCATAAATGGGTTGCATCTAAAATGATATTCAGGCGCTCCATTTCTTTAAGCAGTTCATGCCCCTTTGGCCCCATATAACCGGTTGCATCCGTACCCTGAGCATATCTTCCGGGGCCATAATGCGCCGGACCAACAGCCCTGAGACCATAATTATAAGCCCGTTCCAAATGCTCAACAGTCACAATCGAATCGGCACCTTCCAAACTCAAAATATAACCTATTGGCTTCTTTTCTGTTGATCCTCCATCATTCCAAAGCGCCAGATGTTTTTCAAGCGATGGCAAGTCATTTACCTGTACCATTTCGCCGGCATCTTCCATAGCTTTATACCAGGCTACCTGCCCCTGGGTTTGCGCCCAGGCCTGCTCAGGCGAATGCCAGCCCGGTAACGGATTTTCCGGTGCAACATAACGACCTATCTGCGTGGCTACTACAAGGCCAATATTACCTTTCCGTAATTCGGGCAGTGTAACAACAGCTTTGGCACGATCAGGTTTATCGGTTAAACCTTCTTCGCGTTGATTTACCTCGGCAAGCGGCCGCGTAAGATCGCGGTTCCACTCCAGGGCGTTCATGCTTAAATCCAAATGGGCATCTACAACAAACATTGCTCAGGGGAAATTTAAATGGTGATCTTGCGGTCACGGGCTTTGTTAAGCCACTCACCGCTTATGTTTTCGTTCTCAATAGTATAAACACGCTCGTATAGCGCAACAGTAGGGCAAATATGATGCGGAATGCCATAAAGCACATCGCCAACATTATATTTGTGGTTAGCCCCTGCCTCAACTACCAGATGTTCTTCACTTTGGCTTACAGGGTAAAGCCCGGGCGCATTTAAAAAGTAAATGCGTTTGCTCAACTCATTTTCGGCTGAAACAGACTTATGCCCTACATCCAAACAAAGCTTTGTTGGCCCGGGTATGGAGATTACCCTTGTAACAACCAGCGCTGCGGGTAAAAAACCTTGCTCCGGCATCTCCACCTGGTATCCTTTGTCCCAGTAAACAAACGTACCCGGGCTGCATTCAACATATTTACGCTTAGCATGGATAGGGAAAGTTGGCGAGCCACCTGCTACAATTACCGGTTCGGGATAACCCTTGCTTTTTATGGTTTGCTGCAACTTAAGTACCGGATCGAATCCGAAGTTGCATCTATCCGCGCGTTTTTGCAGATCTGCATCATGGATATGACCATCATAGGCATGCAGGCCAACAGGGTTAATACCCGGCAGTACACCACAATCTATATAAAGCTGTAGAGCCTCGAAACCGGGCGTTATACCTGTACGGTTCATGCCCACATTCAAATCCAGGTATACATCAATATTAGTCTTAAACCTTACAGCGGCGTCGGAAATCTCCTTTGCGGACGCAGTGTTATCAACAAGGCACGAAAAATGTGTTTGCGGATAAGCGTGGATCAACCTGATGAAGCGATGGAGTTTGGGCCCTTCGGGCTGATAGGCCAGCAAAACATCAGGTGCTTTACTCATAGCCAATAGCTCTGCTTCGGCAATGGTAGCGCACTTGAACTTGCGGACACCTGCATTTAACAGAAAACCGGTAACCTTAGCATTTTTATAGGTTTTAACATGCGGCCGCAAACGGGCAACATCATCAATCATGCCGGTAAGCGTTGCAATATTTGTTTTAACCCTATCCGGATAAACAACCAGCGCCGGCGTATCCAGCTTATCAATATCCTGTATATTATACCAATTAGGGGTCATGGTTTAAATATTTTTTCATGTAGAGACGCACAATTGCGTCTTCGAACATACAGAGCCGCCCTCATGGTGCCCCTGCAAATTGGAGACGCAATTATGCGTCTCTACAAAATGGAAATTGTAGATTTTATTCTAATTCAAACAGCGCTTCAATCTCAACTGGGATATTATCTGGTAATGATCCCATGCCTACCGCGCTGCGTACGCCTATACCATTCTCTTCGCCCCAGATTTTCGCAAACAGTTCGCTGGCGCCATTAATGATAAAAGGATGTTTTTCAAATTCGGGTGTGCAATTAACCATACCCAACACTTTTATAACACGCTTTATTTTATTAAAACTGCCGATGTTGGCTTTAATAGTAGCCAGCATGGTTAGGCCAACCTGTTGCGCAGCAAGCTTGCCATCTTCCTGGCTTACGGTGTCACCAATGCGGCCGATGATAAGCGATGCATCGTCCTGCACAGGACCATGGCCCGACAAGTAAAGGTATTTGCCATCAACTAAACATGGTTTATAAACGCCAAGCGGCTTTGGGGCAGGCGGCAGGTTTAAACCCAGCGCTGCAAAGTTTTCTTCGGGAGTGTTCATGGCATAAAACTATCGTTTTTTATAAAAAAAGTATCATAAAAAATCATTTTACGCGAATGCTGCCTGCCGGCGACAATTTATTCGGATTACACGAATTGGCGATAGCTAAAACAATTCATATAATTAGTCCAATTCGAAAATTCGCCTTCAAAATTGCCCGCTCAAATAGCAGGTTTCGCGCCCATTCGATTCAATCCAAAAAAATTAGTGTTCAATAAAAAAGCCGGGGATCTCACTCCCGGCTTCATCCAAAATCAACTAAGTAGAATATATAATCTCAAAATTTAAACGACACACCAAAATTGATAGCATAATCGGCAAACGCGGCATCGCCAATAACATAGGTACCGGTAGCTATCGAGTTTTCTTTATCGGTAACACTTTGTGTACGATCACGTTTCAGTGCGATTGGTACGCTGGCAAAAATATTCACTCTTTTAAATGCATAGCTCAAAGAAGGCTCAGCAGAAATGATATAACCCGGACGGCGGAAACCATCACTTTTACCGATAAAGTCATGTACGGGAATCCCCTCAATACGACCGCCTGCCGATATGGTAAACACATGCGCTATGGTATAGTTAACACCTACACGGGCAAGGTATTGATCAGGCACACTTGAAATAGCTTCGTTAGCCAGTGTTGCGCTCAGGGTTTCGCGATAAGTACGGGTACCGTTGGTATTGCGCGGGTTGCTCATGTAGTATACGTTACTGTAGCCACTAAACCCACTTCCAAAGCCCAGGTAACCATTTGCTTCGGCAATAATCCCCAAACCACCATCACCTAACTGGATTGACTGATCTACAGGGCGCTCAGATGGGATAACATTATAGAAATGTGATTTGTAGTTAAAATCGCCGGTAGGCAGCTTGATACCTAAACCAACCTGGATATTACCGTTGCTTTTGCGACTGTCAAACAACCATCTGTTAACGATGATACGCGAATCACCTATACCTTGAGAGTATGAATTGTGACGCTCTTTACCACCGTGTTCATACAAAGACGAACGGGTGTTAACAAGATATGGCACACCAACAGAAACCGACCAATATTGGTTAAAACTGCGGGTAAGGTTTATATCGAATGTATGCTGATGATTGATCACCTCATTACCTATTACCTGGCGCTGTTTTTGTTCGTCGCTGCCTTTAAAATGGCGGAACGATTTAAAATAACGCCATGAAGCAGTAAGCTCCCAGCCTTTATATGAGGTATCCTGAGTGGTATGTTCCATATTGGTGAAAGGACCATCGCCTTTTATAGCAATGCAGCCTTGTGCATGTACCCCGGTATAAGTGACCAGCAAGCAAATAGCCGTACAAAAAAGAAATTGTAAAGTATGTTTCATAATATGTTGTTTATGTGTGTTTGCAATTTGTAAGTGAAGGTTAAATAAAGCCGAGGATCTCACCCCCGGCTTAAACAAAACCAATTTTCTCTATTTAATTCTAAAAGTTATTCCTACGTTAATAGCATAATCTGCAAATGCAGCGTCGCCCTGTGTATAAACACCGGTTAAATTGGTTGTAATTTTATCCGGTACACTTTGCGTGCGGTCGCGTTTTAAGGCTACAGGCACAAAGGCATAAATTGAAAACGATTTAACACGATAGGTAACACCAGGCTCAGCAGAGATGATGTATCCGGGCCTGCGAAAACCGTTACTGCCACCTACAAGATCATGAACAGGCAGGCACTCGTAACGTGCCCCTGCCGAAAAATCAAACTTTCCGACACCATAGCTTGCCCCGCCGCGGATCATCACCTGGTCTGGCACGCTCATTACATCACTGCCGTTGGCAACTGCTTTAGTACTTGGCACACTGCCGCGGGCCGATGATACACCATTTTGTTCCCTTGGGCTGATGAGGTAGTAAAAACCACCATACAGGCCAAAACTGTGTGTGAAATTATAGTATGTATTAATCTCGGTGGTAATACCGGTTCCTCCGTCACCCAACTGGATAGATTGGTCAACCGGGCCCAGCGTTTTGCCATCGTTGGCAGCTGTATGGTAAAAATAATCCTGGTAATTGTAGTTTCCGGTTGGCAGTTTTATACCCAAACCTACCTGTATATTTCCTCGACGCGCTTTTGCTGGATTTAATAACCATGCATAGGCGGTTAAACGCACATCGCCCAAACCAAATGAATGAGTTTGCAAGCGTTCCTTACCGCCATGCTCATATAATGATGACCGGCTGTTATCAAGTATAGGTAAGTCCACAGCAAACGACCACCGGTTATTGAATATGCGGGTTAAAGTAAGGTCCTGGGTATAAGAATGGTTGATAACATTTGTTCCCTGCTCAATACGCTGTGTTTGCTCTTTGGTGCCAACAAAATGTTTATACGAGCGGAAATAACGATTATTGCTGTTCAACAACCAGCTACCGTTGCTGGTAATGCTATCAGGATGTTCATCCATAGTACATAGGCCGCCTGTACTCCTGATAGCGACGCAACCTTGTGCATTAGCTTTTGCAAAGGTTGCAAACGTAAAAATTGTAGTAACGTAAATTAATTTTAGTAAAAGATTTTTCATAGAGTTAGCAATAGTATTGGTACGTATTTTCAATTGTTTAGATAATAGACTTACAAGACAGGGCTAATTTTCGCCCTGCACAATTAAGATTTTATATATTTTGATGTGTTAGCTTACTTTTAAATGCGATGTTTGTTTAAAAGGCCAAAGTATAGATCCAGCAGGTGCTTTTTTAACCGCGAACCAAAGGGCCAGCAGTACACCATAGCTTCCGCCGCGCTCTATCCACTCAAACATTTCATATTTGGGATAAAAGAGCTCGCTGGATATTTTCCATATGATAAAAACGAGTAAGATATTTTTAAAAGGACGAATAAGTACCATTAACGCAGCCAATACCTCAAACAAGCCTACAAACTGTGCTGTTTTGGCCGGATCAGCAAAACCAAGTGCGTGATATTGGTTCAATAAACCTTGCTTTTGAATGAGGTTAAGCCAACCGTGACCTATCAGCAGCATAAATGCAAATACCCTTAACCAGGTGATAACTTTAGCTAAAGTATCGGCATTGATGCTCACGTTATCATCCATACGGGCAAACAACTGCTTGCTCCCGATTTTGAAACCGCCCTGCATCAACAGTAATACGAATGGTGCTCCATAGTTACCGGCGCGTTCAATAAACTCAGCAAAAGGCTCACCCGATAATGGGCGCATAGATGCTGTGGCCAATCCCCAAACTACCAGCCACATGGCAATAGCCCGGGTTGGATAAACCAGCATGGAAATGCCCATTAAAATATCAACTGTTCCTACATAAGGCATTAAGGTATAGGCCATGTCTTTGCCTATACCAAAAACGCCGAAATAATTACACCAGATCTGTTTAGTGATAATTCCAAAAGCACCGTGCCCTATGAAACACATAGCTACCGCAAGGCGAAGTGTGAAATATATCTTTTGATCGTTTGTTAAGCTGCGCATTGTTTATTCGTCCTCAATTCAACACCCTGTTATTTTGCGTCGGCACCATCGGTTTTACCTCTGTTAACTGCGTACTGGCCAACTTTATTGCCGGTTACTAAACCAACTTCGCAGTCGCTGCGGTAATGAATACCTCCGTATAACCTTGACATAGCTGCTGCATGCGCCATATCAGTAAATTTACTTCCCCTATCTGGTAGTAAATAGGTTAACACAGTAGCAGCCGAGCCACTAAAATTAGAGTGGCCTGAAGTATAGGCAGGAAAGTTTGGCACACCGGTTAAAGTTTTGATGTTGGGGTTAGCTTGTGACGGACGCTGGTTAAAGTAAAAATACTTGGTATCCCAACATACAATAGCAGCATCCATCTGAGCCATGTTCAACAATGCAAAGTTACGCGCCCAGCGTACTTCGCTATAGTTTTGTTTTACAAACTCGTCGGCAGCAATAGCATTCCAGTGCCCGGTAGGTGTATAAGTACCCGCACCATCGGCCCAGAAAGCAACCAACTCTTCATGATCGCGGCTGTGATCTTTGCTGAATGACAATACCTCTTCTGTTTCCTTTTTAAATTCGGGCGAATTAGTTGCATAAGGAGCCGGAGGCCTGATGGCAGCTACGGTAGTCGTATCAAACAGAAATGGGACAACCTTTGAAAACAATGGCAGCATTGGCGGCCTTTTAGGGGTTTCCAGGCTCACCCAAAATTGCTCGCCTTTGGCTGCTGTAATGGTTTCAAAATTTTTCCAGATAGCAGGAGTACCGCCCGCTTTGCCTGCACCATCGCCACGGGCGCGAGTAGCAAATACTGCTGCAACCTGCCTGCCTAACGATTCGCCAGCTGCAAATTCGCCACGGGTGTTAGCACCTGATGCTATTCTGTATAATCTTTCCTCATCAACTTTCTGTTGAATATAAGCTATATCCGCAGGAAATAACAACTTCATAATTTCAGACGTAGCACCAGATACTACTGCGTCCTCAGATGGATATGAAGGCAATTCAGATGCTGGGATCAATGCCTTTATACCCGAATCATTTTTATACGGTGCTGTGCGTTTATAAACGTTTTTAAAGTGCCATGCGGCTACCAATGCGTCATACTGCGCTGCACTTACATAAGCATATGCACGCGCCGCATAAGGCGGGTTCGAGAACGGAAATTCAGGATAATTAAACGGATTGGCCGAGTTTGGCGCCGGATAAGTACCATCAGGGTTTTGGTATGGTGGTATGTTATGTTTAGCCACCAATTCGCGCAGGATTTCGTTCCATCTTAAAACAGAGCCAGCACTCCAGTATTGAATTTTTGACTGCTGATCGCTGCTCAGGTTTTTCTGTAAACCTTTGATCTCGTTTAAATCAGCTACATAAGCCGGCGACGTCAATGCATCTGGCGCAGCCACGTTTAATGTACTAAAATCTGTAACCAACACCGGTTTCCAAGTATCCGCAGTGAGGTCGAGATTTGAGGGTTTAAGCGCGGGATACAGCGACGTGCGATCTAAGATATCTTTTCGGCAAGAGCTAAAAGTTACTGCCGCTAGTGCTGTTACTGTAAATATATTAAGTATAGTTTTTTTCATTTCATTGATCATTGATTGTGCAACCTCTTATTACTTCTCCTTTTTGGTACTAAATACATAATACACACCTGCATAGCCGGTACGGGTTTGCCCTACGTTACGTCCGTCTAAAACATAGTTACCACCGGCGGTAAACTCAAGGCCGCTTACCGACTGGAAGCTATATTTAAGTATCAACCCAACAGCAGTACTGTTCATGCGGTTACTTGGAAACGGCATATCGTTTTTACGGATATCAAAACCGCTTGTGCTTGTAACTTTTGTAAAGGTAGCTTCGGCATTAAACTTAAGGCTTCGGTAACCGCTGCTAAACATAAAGTTGGTGGCATTTGGCAATTGTACTTCATTGGTGTAATGCATTTCTGTGGTGTAGTACGATGTTCTGTCGATAGTAATGTTGTCACGGCGGATGTACTGACCTGAACCTGCTACAAAGAACCTGCCTGTTTGATAGTTAAGCAAAGCACGCAAAGCAGCACTTTTGCTATGCAAACCTACAGATAAAGGAAGAAAATCGGCCTGATAATTGGCCAGAGGTAAAATACCTGTAGCAATAGCATGAACGCTGAATAAGCCGCTGCCTATCTCCTCTTTTACTGCCATCCATTTAAATGACACACTAAGATCCTGAAATGACTTTTCACCTCGTAAAGTACCTGCCGAAGCATTAGTGGTTACATAAGGCACCATAAATAGCAGGTTGATCCGGTTTGAAAGACCATAATTACCACCCAGGCTGTAAACATTGGTACTTACAGTGCCCAAATTTTGATTATCCCGTTTAAAAGTGCCTTCCCAGTAATGGTCCCAACTCCCATGGGAATATACTGCGGCAGCACAAAAATAATTTTTAGGGATCATCAATGCATCAGCATCGGTTTGGGCTTTGGCACATTGTGCAACAGCCATTAAAAAAGAAACTACAATACAACATCTGTAAAAATACAGCGACATAAATTTCATTACGTTTAAATAAAGGGTATAACTAAAAATGGTAAAACAAAAGCCGGATCAACATTATCAACTGAAATCGCTTAACCACCGATTGTTGATAATATTTCAGCATTAAGGAGCTTGATCAAAGCCGTAAAAAGAAGCTATTGCCCCAATAATAGGGAGCACAGACAATGTGCGGTTCAAAAAGCCAAATGATAAAACGGATTGTATCCTTAAAACACAGGCACACAAATCAATTTAACTCATAATTTACAGGCAATAATCAGCAGGCAGAGTTTGGCGGCTTGCCGGGTGACTCAATGAAGGGTGAATTTACATGGTAGGCTATAGGGCGTGAATGTACCTTTAATATCCTTCCGTAAGATAAGAATTGGTAGTGCATAACCTGGAAACTATACTCGTTCCCGGTATTTACTTTTTTCTGAGATTGATCATGTCCCTTTTTACTTAAGGGCACATCGCTTATTTCTTTGGCAATAATGAGATTTGCTTTAACCAGGCGTGTTTTAACGCTGTTGGCTATACAAATAAACGACATTGTATCCTGCGTAACTTTATAGCGCAGATAATTGTAGTAAACCCCCTTTAATTGCAGTTGTCCCTGATCATGCACATAGCCGGCCCAACTGTGGATTTTGGGAAGATGTACGGGGATCTTGATTTCAACAAGCTTGGTAGCATCAACCTTGTTCTCGTAAATTTCTTTCACAATTTGTACTTCAGACCGGTGAATAAAATACTGAAATGCCAAATTGTACCCGCCCAAATTGAACAGATGTACATTCAACAATAGTATTGCTATAAGCTTCTTCACCAAAAGAAATTACTGTTAGGGTATATAATTGACAGTAAATATATGTAACAATATTGTTAAAACAAATAAAAAATTAAATTGTACAAATTACAGTTTAACGGGAATGAAATTGATAATTTGCCAATTTACATTGGATATATTTGCCATTTATTAACCTGTAAACTATGGATTTAATAACCCACCCCTGGCCCTGGTACGTGGCTGGTCCGCTGATAGGCCTGGTTGTACCTGCCTTGCTTATACTCGGCAATAAAACCTTTGGTATTTCATCATCATTGAGGCATATCTGCGCGGCATGTATCCCTGCTAATATTTCATTTTTTAAATACGACTGGAAAAAAGAAAGCTGGAATCTGTTTTTTGTTGCCGGCATTGTTTTGGGTGGATTCACAGCCGCTCAGTTTCTTTCGGCCAATCATCCGGTTAATATTACCGCGCAAACCCATACCCTGCTTAAACAACAAGGCGTTAAAGATTTTAATGGTTTGCTGCCAAAGGATATTTTCAGCTTTGATCAGCTACTCACTTTAAGAGGTTTTATTTTTATGGTGATAGGTGGTTTTTTGGTCGGCTTTGGCACCAGGTACGCAGGCGGCTGCACGTCTGGCCATGCCATTATGGGAATCTCCAACCTGCAATGGCCCTCGCTGGTAGCTACATGCTGTTTTATGGCAGGCGGCTTCATCATGACCTGGTTTATTTTACCTTACCTTTTACACTTATAAAATGCGTAACATCAAATACCTGTTTGCAGGCCTGCTTTTTGGCATAGTACTGGTAAAATCAGAAGTGATCTCCTGGTTCAGGGTCCAGGAGATGTTCAGGCTGCAATCATTTCATATGTACGGTATCATTGGCAGCGCAATTGCTGTAGGGATGATCTCCGTTTTGATCATTAAACGTTTTAAAATCAAAACCCTTTCAGGAGAACCTATTGTTATTCCCGATAAAAAATTCAACTGGGGTAATGTATATGGCGGGCTGATATTTGGCTTAGGCTGGGCAATTACGGGCGCATGCCCCGGCCCGCTGTTTGCGCAGATTGGGAGCGGATTTTTAGTTACTTCAGTTACGCTGTTGAGTGCTATTTTGGGTACCTGGGTTTATGGATTGGTAAGGGAAAAATTGCCTCAATAATCAGTTTCACGCTTTTAAATATGGCATAATGATCCAACGGCAGAGGATATCGGTATCAAACATTTTCAGCATACTGATTATGGCTTTATTGCTGCTGATTATCTTTAATCCCAATGCAAAAAGTTACATAATCAGGGGCCTAATGTCGATTGGCCTGTTCCAACCAGACCCTGCCGGATACACCAGACATCATGAATCGCTTAATGATATCCCCGATATACAGTTTAAAGATGCGGCCGGTAACACAACATCATTAAGCACCTTAAAATCTAAAATTGTATTTATTAATTACTGGGCCACCTGGTGCCCGCCCTGCATTGCTGAAATGCCCAGGGTAAACGAGCTTTACAAAAAATTCAGGAACGATCCTGATGTAACTTTTCTGTTGGTTGACGTAGATAACAACCTGCCTAAAGCAAAAGCTTTTATACTTAAAAACGGCTATGACCTTCCTTTATACACACAAATGAGCAACGTTCCCGACACTTTGCTCGATGGCACCATTCCCACTACCCTCGTATTTAGTAAAGATGGTAAACTCATTTACAAACACTCCGGCGCGGCTGATTACAGCAGTAAGGAGTTTGAAGAGTTTATTAGGAAGAACCGTTGATTTATTTGATTACGTTGATTTCGCTGATTTGTTGATGGTTTCATCAGGTAGATTGAGATTAGCTAATCATTTAAATTTTTAGCTAATCATTAGCCTTCCGCTATGCATCAGCGAAATCAACGTAATCATCTCCTCAATATCAGCGGTTTTTTTATTGTTATTTTAACACTTATTAACAAATTTTTCTTTTCTTTACTGCACAATCAGTTAATCCTAAGTTTCAATGAAAAAGAACCCGTTTTTACAACTCGGCGTTATCGCTTTGTCTTTATTGAGCTCGGCATCCTACGGGCAAACCGGTACACTTAATATCAGTACCGATTCAAAAACAACCATCAGCAAGCACATTTACGGTCAATTTGCCGAACACCTCGGTCACGGCATTTACGGCGGTTTCTGGGTTGATAAAACCCTGCCCGTAAAAAAGCAGGACCGCATCAGGCTTGATATTGTTGATGCCCTTAAAAAGATAAAGATCCCTAACCTGCGCTGGCCCGGCGGCTGCTTTGCCGATGAGTATCACTGGCGCGATGGTATCGGCCCCGCTGCTGAACGCCCGCGCATGGTAAATACCAATTGGGGCGGCATTACCGAAGATAACAGCTTTGGTACACACGAGTTCCTGGAACTTTGCGATTTACTGGGTTGCGAGCCTTACATAGCAGGCAACGTGGGCAGCGGTACGGTTGATGAAATGTCGAAATGGATTGAATACTTAAACTCAAACAGCACCAGCACCGTGGTGCAACTGCGTAAAAAGAATGGGCACCCTGCTCCTTATAAAGTAACCTTTTGGGGCGTAGGTAACGAAAGCTGGGGCTGCGGCGGTAACATGACACCCGAATATTATACCGACTTGTTTAAACGCTATGCTTCATTTGCCAAGGATTACCCGGGCGCCAAACTTAATAAGATAGCCAGCGGACCAAATGCCGATGATTACCACTGGACAGAAGTTTGTATGAAAAATATCTCGAGCGGGATGATGTCGGGCTTGTCATTACATTACTATACTATACCAACCGGTAACTGGGGTAAAAAAGGTTCGGCAACTAATTTTAGTGAGAAAGAATACTTTGGCACAATGGTTAACTGTCTTAAAATGGAAGAATTGGTTACCAAACATTCGGCCATTATGGATAAATATGACCCGGAGAAAAAAGTAGCGCTTGTTGTTGACGAATGGGGCGTTTGGACTGATCCTGAACCAGGTACAAACCCTGGCTTCCTTTATCAGCAAAACAGCCTGCGCGATGCTTTGATAGCTGGCACAACGCTTAACATTTTCAACAACCATAGCGACCGTGTTAAAATGGCTGCCCTTGCCCAAACCATTAACGTTTTGCAGGCCTTAATTTTAACCGATAAGGAAAAAATGGTGCTTACCCCTACTTATCACATATTTGATATGTACAAAGTTCATCAGGACGCCAAATACCTGCCTATTAAATTAAGCGTACCTGATTATGAGGTTGACGGTAAAAAGATCGAAGCGGTAAATGCATCTGCTTCACAAGACGCATCGGGCAAGGTACACATCTCCCTGGTAAACCTTGACCCTCATAATACCATTACAATTACAACCGGCCTCAGCGATATTAAATGGCAAACCGTTAGCGGCCAGGTACTAACCTCTGCTAATTTAACTGATGTTAACACATTTAAGGATGCCAATAAAATCCACCTGACTGCATTTAACGGCGCTAAGAAAGACGGCGACAAACTGGTTGTAAGTCTGCCTGCAAAATCTGTAGTAACACTTGAATTAAAATAAAATCCTTTCCCCTAAGAAAGTAAAACGGCCGGGCAAATTGCCTGGCCGTTTTTTGTATGATGTTAGTCTGTTTGGAGGGCTTCAATTCGTTAATTGAGATGTAGAGACGCATCACATGCGTCTCCCGTTTGCAATTTCCGATGGATTATAGGCCTCTTAAACCGGCTTGTCCGTTGGGAGACGCATGTGATGCGTCTCTACAAAAAATGCTTTATTTTTTCAACGTCGTATGTTTCTACCAGTTCCTTTTGCTGATTGGATAACTACTCCTTCGGCAACCCATCCTCAAATCCGCTATCACCGCTGCTTCCAGCTATGTCCAGGTTCCAGGCCGAGGTTAAGAAATATGGTGTAGCACCATCTGCATTTTTGTTATTGTAGGTACACTTAATAACCCTGCTTTCGCCCGGCGCTAACGAAATATAATTATCGCTGAAGATCACCGGTAAAATATCATCACCGCCCTGCCCTTTTAAAGCGCGCAGGTGCACAAAGAAAGCTACCGCGCTGCCGGTATTTTTGATAGTTACGGTGTTTGAAGTACTATCTCCCTCGGTCTTACTGGTTTGGCTAAAGGCCAGTTTGGTTTTAGGCAAAGATTGTAATGCCGAGTAATCAGCATAGGCCGACTGCGGTGTGGTGAACCAATTTGATTTTTTCCAGTTCAACTCGTCCTCTTTTTTGGAAAGCCAATACCAGTTGATACTTTTGATTTCTCCACTTTTGTAACTCAATTCAAGACGTAATAGATAAGTATCAGATAACCCGTTAATAGCGGGCAGGGCGAATAATCTTTTAGAAGCATCCGCACCAATATCAGCAGCTACTGTTTTGCTGAACTTGCTGCTTCCATCCAGATTATAAACATTAGCCTTAACTTTTAAACCTGTAAAGGTTTTCAGGTATGAGTTAATTATGGCAACATCATTTGTTTTGTATGAATACATCACATGCAGCGGCTCCATAGCTTTTTTCATACCAAAGTAAGTGCCCGCTGGGTACAGGTAATAATCATAAGTATGCCAGATCAATCCCGGCCATGGGTTACTTAACATCCATTGCACCACGCCTGTAGCAGTTTGGTATTTGTTTAACCCGTAAGCTTCCATCATGGCACGGTGCGCTTCATAGTTTTGGGCTTGTGCTTTGGCTACGTAATTTTTGATTGACAAAGTTTCCCCGTAACGGCCATAAAGCGCTTTGGTAAATACTTTGGTTGTACCAAACGAGCCCGTACCGCAATGGTAATTCCAATCAGCCGAAGTTACATTCAGCGAATCTTTAGGAATAAATTTCACAAGACTTTCATAAGGTGGAATTGATGGCCCCGGTGAAATTTCGGTTGCGAAGCTGTATGTACCGCCAAACTTTTTGGTGGCGTCAGTTTCCCAGTAAATGGGTGGCACCCACTCATACGGACCGGCCATTTTCACACCGCTATAGCCCGATACTTTTGATTTACTTTCGTTAGCGGTTGCCAGCAGCGGGTTGGGCCATTTCAGTTGTTTTTCAATTTTCAGATAGCCGCGCTCTACTGAAGTATCGGTAGGCGGCATATCGCTGCCGTTGAGCCAAACAAACAGACTGGCTTTGTTGCGCAACCAGTACATCACACTACTGTCTGATGCCATGGCAACCTTTCGCTCGGCGGCATCCCATTTTTCGGGGTGTTGCCAGGTACCGCAGCACATCCAGCCATTCATCACCATTAATCCGTATTTATCGCACAGATCGTAAAAATTATCATCTTCCATTTTACCTTCGGAACGGACGATGTTCATATTCATATCGCGCACCAAACGAATCTCCTGCTCCTGTCTTTCGGGCGATCGGCGCTGAAAAATATCAGGCGACCAGGCCGCACCTCTTAACATAATAGGCTTGCCGTTAATAATGAACTCACGCGATTGATTATCATCAATAATTTTAGAAGTAAACTCCCTGATGCCGAAGTTTTCGGCTACTGAATTGCTCAGCTTCTTATCAACCACAGCCGATACTTCAATACGGTTCAGGTTTGGCTTACCATACTGCCACGGCCACCAGATAGATGGATTTTTAACATTAAGCTGCTTAAACTCAACGGGCGAGAAATTTACATTCTTTGATTCATTGGCCAGCAAGTGTACTTTTTTCTCGAAGGAAATATTTTCGTTGATCTTTCCTTTTATTACTGCATCCTGTGGTTTATTGGTATAGTTGGTTACCTGTGCATCTACCGTTAAATGTGCGATTGCCAGCGATGGCAGATCAAAATCGGTTGTAACCAGTGGGAATTTCAGACCTACTTTATTGTAAGTTTTCACCTCTACATTGTTGATGATGCCACCATTATAATCCTGCGGATACGGGATCCAATCAGCGTAATCGATGGCCAGGTCGCCATCACGTTTATTCGGGGTGAATGGCCTTAGCACTTCAATAGCCAGCGTATTGACGCCACCATAGTTGATGTTTTTGGTAAGATCGAGATCAATGATGCGGTACGGGCCCTTTACCTGGGTTGAATCAGCTATTTTAACACCGTTGAGCCAGACATTAGCTTTATAGTTGATACCATGAAGGCGAAGGATCACATTCTTGCCATTCTCAGCAGCAGGTAGCGTGAACTCTTTCCTAAACCACCACGGCTTATCGAGCTTTGGATCGGCCAGCTTTTCGAGGTTCTTACCCATAAACGGATCAAAATTATATATATGGTTAGCCAATAAGCCCGCTAAAATAGTTGAAGGCACACTTACCTTATACCAGCCCTGCGTATCAAATTGCTCTTTAGAGATTTCGGTAGCAGTCGCAGGCACTGTAACAGTCGATTGCATTTGCCAGTCATCTTTCAATAACAGGTTAAAATTTTCCTGTCGCCCCTGGGCAAATATCCCTACGCTGAATAAGGCCATTGCCGATATCAATAATAACTTTTTCATAGTAGATGAGGTTTACTTTTGGTTATCATAATACAAGGCAGCTGCACCGATGATGCCGCTGTTTTGCAGTTCCGAGATCTCGATTTTTATGCGTTCAAGTGTTTTTGAATAGGCAAACGTTTTCACCTGCTGCCACATGGTATCTTTAAAATAGTCAAAAGCATGACTTACCGAACCGCCCAAAATGATCAGTTCAGGATCATAGGCGTACATCACCATTTTTATCGCATTGCCTACATGTGTACCTAATTCAGCATACAAACGCAAAGCCTGTTCGTCACCTGCCTGTGCATCCTTAAAAACCTGTACGCCATCCAGTCCATAAACATTGTTAAAAAACGAACCGCTGCAATAGTATTCTAAAATATGATCGATGTAAGGGAAAAGGCCAATTTCGCCGGCACCACAGTTATAACCTGCATATAACTTACCATTAGTGATGATACCCGTACCAAGGCCTGTGCCAAGCGTTACCCCTACCATGCTATCGGCACCTTTCCCTTTTCCAAAATACAATTCGCCCACGGCAAAGCAGTTGGCATCATTATTTACATAAACTGGAATATTATAACGCTCCTGCATCAGCTTTTTCAAGTGCACTTCCTTCCACGAGGGAATGTACTGCACATCGTAAACAATGCCTTCGGCTACATCCACAACGCTGGGTACCCCTATTCCAATTGCGCTGGCCATATTATTCTTCAAAAGGATATCAACAACGGCATAAATATCATTCAATACATCCTCCACGCTTCCATCGCTTTTAATTCGTTGCGATACTATGTTGCCGATAGTGTTATTATCAACCACAGCGCCGCGGATATTGGTAGCGCCCAGATCAATGCCTATAACTTTTATATTGTTCATGTATATGTTTATGCTTTGTTGTCAAAAAAAGTCTTATTAGTAACCAGCGGCTTAGCCCAAAAACCGATGCTAAGCATATAGCCGAAGGTGATGTACAGGAAACACATGCCTTCACGCAATCCAAACCAACTTCCCAAACCGCCTATCAACAATTGAACAACTGCACCGCCAATGATGCCAGTAACCAGGATCCCCGCAAATGAGCCATGATCTTCAGATACAGAACTTAACGCCAGTGAAAATATAATAGGATACATTACCGACATGAAGAAACCCACTATTGAAAATGAATACAGTGATGTTTGCGGCCCACCGAATAATCCGAGCGACAAGAAGATAAGCGCCAGTATCGTAAAGATCACCAGTAGTTTTCGGCTGTCCATCAGCTTGAGTAAAAACAAGCCCAAAATGCCGCCGGCTGTCATCAATCCCCAAAAATAAGCAACCGCCCTGGCTCCGGTTGTTTGCGAATCAAATTTGTGATACCGCAATAAAAACTCCGACATCCACCAACTTACCCCCTGTTCGCTTCCCACATAACAAAACAGTGCTATGAAGTAGGCTATCACTACCGGTTTTTTAAAAAGAGCGATGTGAGTTTTCCATGGTCCGGCTTTTTCATCGCTGGCCAGTTCAACTTTTGGGAACCTGGATATCAGCATGATCACTACCATAGCCAAACATATCACAGCGAACAACCAATACAACGAAATCCATGGCATCGTTGTGGGCACATGCGCCTCAAGTAACGGAAAAAGCCCTCCTTTGCCTCTTCCCATGTTTTTAACCATGTAAGAGTAAACCAGCGGACTAACAAATGAAGCTCCTCCAAATATCAATTGCGCCAATACTGATGTAAAAGCATAATTTTCTTCCCCGCCCGATGTACGGAGCAATGGATTAATCACTACCTGTAACATCGCCATCCCGCAACCTATCAGGAATAACGATAATATGGCAGTTAGATAGTTTGGATAAACGGCAAGTAATAACGAGCCCATAAATGCCACTACAAAAGCAGCTATCATGATGGACTTTTCATTATACTTTTGAACCAGCATACTTGATGGAATTGACATCACCCCATAGGCTATAAAAAAAGCGAAGGGCAATAATCCAGCCATCGCATCGCTCAGTTTAAAATCTTTAATAAATTCGGGCGAAAGCGGGCCGATGATATTGGTTAAAAATGAAATAACAAAAAACGTAAGCATGATCAGCGTTACGATATAGTAGTTTTTTTTCATTAAATGGTTGATTATAGTTGAGTTCGACTTTAACTAAGATCGTTAAAAATTAATTGGCGGAATAATTTTACAAAAACTTATTTAAATTGTTACATATTCTTTTTAAAATATTTTAAAAAGGCAAAAGACAATCGATATTGCTATTCTCTTAACATCCGCTTAACCTTAAATTACAGCCAATCAAAACATTTAAGGCGCTATTATGTGTTAATGAACAAACACCTGCTGTATGACCCCAAGAAAAGAAAAAGAACTTACTTATATTGAAAAAGTATGGCACACTGTAGCCATTGTCGCCCTATTGGTTGTAGTAATATTGATAGCACGCGTTGCATTTAACGTACTGCTTATGATCCTGTCGGGCGCGCTTATTGCCACTTATTTTCATGGACTTGGCGATCTTATTGAACGAAATACCAAAATGCGCAGAAGGTACGCTATGATCATATCTGTAGTCGGCTCGTTTTTAATTGTAGCAGGCTTGTTTTATTTGATGGGAACAACCATACAGCATCAAATAGCCTTACTCAAAGATACACTCCCGCATACCGTTAATAATTTCAAGACCAAACTGGCATCAAACCCAACGGGGCAACAGATACTTGACTATTTTTCAGGCGATAATGATCCTGATAAAGTAGTGGTTACGGTACAACACTTTTTCAGCACCAGTTTTGGCGTGCTTGGCGATATTTATATCATCCTGTTCCTGAGTATCTTTTTCACCACCAATCCTGATGTTTATAAAAACGGGATCCTGATGCTGCTGTCTGATAAGAAAAAGCCTTTAGGACAGGACATTATGGACAGGATCAGTATTTCATTGAAAGGCTGGCTCAAGGGGATGCTGTTATCAATGGTATTGCTGGGCGTGCTGCTTACAACCGGTTTAAGTATCATGGGTATTCCGGCGGCATTGATTTTGGCTTTGTTTGCAGGAATGTTAAAGATTATCCCAAACCTGGGTTCGGTTATAGCCATGATCCCCGGCGTATTGCTTGCACTTACCGTGGGCACTAACACGGCCATTATAGTCGCCCTAATATATGTTGTATCGCAAACTATAGTGAGCAATATTGTGGTGCCGATAGTGCAAAACCGCATGATTAACCTGCCGCCAGCCCTCACTATCATCAGCCAGGTAGTAATGGGTACACTTTCGGGTGTGCTGGGTATCATATTAGCTGTACCTATTGTGGCTATTATTGTAATTTTGGTTGATGAGCTGTATGTCAAAAAACTTGGCGATGCTGAGATAATAGCACATTAACCAACATGGCATCGTCACAAAAATCGATATATAGCGCATTGATTGCCAACCTGCTGATAGCAATAACAAAGTTTATTGCTGGTATTGTTGGTCGCAGCGGATCGATGATCTCCGAGGGGATCCACTCGCTGGTTGATACTGCTAATGAATTGTTACTATTGCTCGGCTTGCACCGGGCACGGAAAGAACCCGACAAAACACATCCCTTTGGTTACGGTAAGGAGCTTTATTTCTGGTCGTTCATAGTGTCTATCATGATATTTGGCCTTGGCGGAGGGCTATCCATTTACCAGGGCATCTTACATATTCGCGAACCTGAACCTTTGGGTGATCCTACGATGAGTTATATCGTTTTGGGACTATCCATTATATTTGAAGGCTCGTCGCTCATTATTGCCCTGAAAGAATTTAATGCAATACGGGGAGATCAAAGCTGGTGGGATACGGTTGTAAAAAGCAAAGATCCATCAACATTTTTAGTGATGTTTGAAGATAGCGCTGCCGTTGCAGCTTTATTCATTGTAGGCATTTGCATGTTCCTGAACCACCGTTATCATATGCCAGTACTTGATGGTGTAGCGTCATTATTGGTTGGACTGATATTGGTTGGCGTTTCGGCAATTTTAGCAAGAGAAAGTAGAAGTTTGCTTATGGGCGAAGGTATCTCATCCGAATCCCGTACCAAAATCACTGCACTGGTTGAACGGGACAGGGCAGTTTTAAAAGTGATGCATATGCTGTCAACCTACCAATCGCCGGATGAAATTATTTTGATGCTGATAGTCGCTTTTAAAGAAAATCTTGATACACAGCAAATCAACGAAGCTATCGACCGCATCCGCGATTGTATTAAACATGAGTTTAGTTTAGTACGCTTTGTGCTGGTACAGCCCGAAACATTTTCGGCAGAAATTACTGAAACAGGCAGCGTACTTTAATTGTATATTAGCAATAACATTATAAACATCCTACTCATGCAAGAACAAAAATTTCATTACGCAACAGTAACCGAAGCTATAACCAAATTAAAAGAACAAGGCTACACCCATGAATTTAGCCTTGAGGGCGATCACCTTAAAGCAGGTGCAGAAACTTTCCAGGTAAAGGAATTTGAGATTGTAGACCTGTACCGCTACGAAGGCCCTTCTGACCCTGCCGATGAAGCCATAGTTTATGCTCTTGCATCTACCGACGGTATTAAAGGTACACTGGTAACGGGCTACGGCATTTCTACCGATGAAGCCACTATCGAAACACTCAAGAATTTACATTATAAGTATCAACAAGGCCAGCAATAATCTGGCCTTTAAAGCGTAGCGCGCCACTCCGTTTTGATTATAGTTGCTGATACTTTTACAGCATTTTATACCGATAAATTTCATGTATTTGGTTTGCAGGCCCTATATTGGTAATCTTGTGACATAATGAAAAACAGGATATTCTTTACCTTTGTCTTATCTATTTTCTGCGTGTTGCAAAGCAATGCAAAACCCAAAGTTGATACCATTTTTGCGGCCAGTTTGCAACCAATTGGGCGTACACTAATTAACAGCCAGCATAACCTTGCCCTCATTACTTCAGGCGCTCATTTTGGTTTTAGTTTTAAGGGAAATGAATGCGCCGTATATGTAAGCATAGCGGATGCCGGAAGCCATAATTACCTGCAATACGAACTTGACGGCACTTATCAAAAACGGATCAGGGTAGACGGAAATGCAAAGGGGCCAATTATCATTAAAGCCAATAATGCAGGCACCCACCGAATCTGGATCTATAAAGCAACGGAAGCAACAACAGGTGCTTTGATTTTTTCGAAGATTGCTGCAGAAGACATTAAAAGTCTGGCTGTTCCCAAACTCCCGCTTATTGAGTTTATCGGGAACAGTATTACCTGCGGCGCGGCGGCAGATGATTCAGAGATACCTTGTGGAACCGGCGATTATCAGGACCATCACAATGCTTATATGGCTTACGGACCAAGCGTTGCAAGGGCTTTAAACGCCAATTTTATTCTATCCAGTGTTAGCGGCATAGGCGTTTACCGTACCTGGAACAAAGATTCCCCCTCCATGCCGCTGGTATATGAAAATACCAATTTGCAGGAAAACGATTCGCTGAAATGGGATTTTAAAACTTATCAACCTAAAATTGTAAGCATTGCATTAGGCACCAATGACATGAGCAATGGCGATGGTACCGCAAGGGCACCATTTGATACAGTACGCTTTGTTAATGATTACGTAAAGTTTGTGCAACTGATTAAATCAAAATATCCCAAAGCTCAAATAGCCCTGCTTTCCAGCCCGATGATAAAAGGAAATTCGAGGGAGATCTTGCAAAGATGCCTGAGCAGGGTGAAAACAGCTATTGATACAAGTCATCCTGCAGATAAAACTGTTGCTACTTTCTTTTTTCAGCCGATGGAGCCGCATGGTTGCTCGGGACATCCCAGTGTTGCTGATCATCAAATATTGGCACAGGAACTTAAACCATTTTTTGAAGGTTTACTGAAACAATAATTTTTAAGTGATCGATCGTAAGTAATGTCCACAAAAAAAGCCGTTCTCTTACGAAAACGGCTTTTTCTATTGTTAATTCGCTAAAATGATTAATGTACCGAAAACATGTTCGCCCTTGATATTAGCTATACATACTCAACGCCAAATTTGCTTTTTACATCGGCAACAATTTGTTTTACAGTTTGCTCCTGATCGCGCGGACAAATGAGCAGGGTATCGTTAGCTTCAACTACAATATAATTGTTTAAACCTTGCAATATTACCAGCTTATTGCCCGGCATGTTTACCACGCAATTTGATGAATTTTGCATGATCACTTTTTCATTTGAGTTTACTGCGTTACCCGCCCCATCTTTTTCAGACAGTTCATATATGGAGGCCCAGGTACCCAGGTCGCTCCACCCAAAATCAGATGGCAATACATAAACATTGCCTGCTTTTTCCATCACGCCATAGTCTATGGATGTATTAATACAATGCTGATAAGCCTGGTTTATATGAGCAACCTCTTGTTCTGTGTTATACACCAACCGGGCATCATCAAAAATATCATGCAAGTCGGGCATATAAGTTTCAAATGCTTTCAATATTGATTTAGCCGACCACACAAAGATCCCTGCATTCCATAAAAAATCGCCGCTTTGAATAAAGCCCCTTGCAATATCCAGTGTTGGTTTTTCTGTAAAATTTTTCACCTTGTGAAAATCATTATTAATAACAATGTCGCTATACTGAATGTAGCCATAGCCAGTATCCGGCCTGGATGGTTTAATCCCCAATGTTACCAGGCAATGATGTTCGGTTGCTGTTTTTAACGATTTATCCAGAGCGTTTATAAACGCATCTTCATTAAGTATTTGCTGATCAGACGGGGCTACGACAATTACCGCGTCAGGATTCAGGCTTTCTATCTTAAAACATCCATAAGCTATGCACGGGGCAGTATTTCGCATTACCGGTTCAGTCACAATCTGCTGATCTGTTATATCCGGTAATTGCTCTTTAACCAATTGGGTGTAGCTTTCGTTAGTTAATATGAATATATTTTCTTTTGGACATACTTTTGAAAGACGCTGATAAGTCTCCTGGATCAGTGTTTTCCCGTTGCCAATGATATCGATAAATTGCTTGGGGTACACCGTACGACTTATTGGCCAAAAACGGCTTCCTACGCCCCCTGCTAAAATTAATGCGTAATGGTTCTTGTTCATGTTTAGCTTTAATGTTGATTAACAGAATTAATTTCTACATGATTGACTTTGATCCTACTCAAAAAATCCTGGTAGGCAAGCCGGATACCGTCATTCAGGTTAACCGAATGTTTCCAGCCCCTGGTGTGCAGTTTTGAAACATCCATAAGTTTTCTTGGCGTACCATCGGGTTTTGAAGTATCAAAACTGATGTTACCCGTGTAACCCACCGCATCTTTAATAAGCAGCGCGAGATCACTGATAGCTATATCTTTGCCGGTTCCGATGTTTACAATACCCGCTTCATTATAGTTTAACATTAAATAGTAACAAGCTTCGGCAAGATCATCAGCAAACAAAAATTCACGTTTGGGTAGTCCTGTTCCCCATATCGTTACAGCTGCTGATCCCTCCGTTTTAGCTTCGTGAAACTTGCGGATCAATGCCGGTAAAACATGTGAGTTTTGCGGATGATAGTTATCATTATAACCATATAAATTGGTTGGCATAACAGATATATAATTACATCCATACTGTGCCCTGTAGGCATCGCACATTTTTATACCCGCAATTTTGGCAATGGCATAAGGTTCATTTGTAGGTTCAAGCGGCCCTGTTAACAGGTAATCCTCCTTTAAAGGCTGCGGCGCCATTTTAGGATAGATACAGCTTGAGCCTAAAAACATCAATTTTTTGACCTTGTTGAGATACGATTGATGGATCACATTATTTTGGATCTGCAAATTATCATACAAAAAATCGGCACGGTAAGTATTATTAGCTACTATACCTCCTACTTTTGCGGCGGCAAAAAAAACATAATCAGGCTTTTCAGCGGCAAAAAAATCGGCAACCTGCTGCTGATCCCGAAGGTCGAGCGTTTTTGAATTGCGGGTAATAACATTTGTAAACCCCTCTTTAACCAGCTTTCGGTGTATGGCGGAGCCAACCATACCACGATGCCCCGCAATATATATTTTGGCCTCCTTTTCCATTATTCAAACTGATTTTTAATGGCGTAGCCCGAATCTTTTAACAGTTTCTCTCTTTTAAACAGTTCTGCATCGGCGGCAACCATTTCACTTACTAAACCCTTCAGGTCGTATTTAGGCTCCCAGCCCAACAGTGTTTTTGATTTGGTAGGGTCACCAATCAACAAATCGACCTCGGTAGGCCGGAAATATTTTTCATCAACAGCAACTACTTCCTTACCTGTTTCAAGCTGATATTCAGGGTCGCTGCAGCTTATTACATAACCTTTTTCCTTTAAACCGCTTCCTATAAATTCAATCTCAATACCGAGTTCAGCAAAAGCCATTCTCACAAACTCACGCACCGGGGTTGTGATACCTGTAGCAATTACATAATCTGTCGGAGTATCCTGCTGCAATATCAGGTACATGGCTTCAACATAGTCTTTAGCGTGCCCCCAGTCGCGTTGAGCGTCGAGGTTACCGAGATATAATTTATCCTGCAGCCCCATAGCTATTTTTGCAGTTGCGCGGGTAATTTTACGCGTTACAAACGTTTCACCCCGTAATGGGCTTTCATGATTAAACAGGATGCCATTACAAGCATAGATGCCATAAGCCTCGCGATAGTTTACCGTTATCCAATATGCATACATTTTTGCCACAGCATATGGTGAACGGGGATAAAACGGCGTAGTTTCAGATTGAGGTACAGCCTGCACCAGACCATATAACTCGGAGGTTGAAGCCTGGTATATTTTAGTTTTTTTCTCAAGTCCAAGGATTCTGATAGCTTCCAATAGTCGCAAGGTACCAATACCATCAGCGTTAGCAGTATATTCAGGAGTTTCAAAGCTCACTTTAACGTGAGACATAGCGCCCAGATTATAGATTTCATCCGGTTGTACTTGCTGTATAATTCTGATTAAATTTGTTGAATCGCTAAGATCGCCGTAATGTAAAACCAGGTTGATATTCTTTTCGTGCGGATCCTGGTATAAATGGTCAATTCTATCGGTATTAAACAGCGAACTTCTTCTTTTTATGCCATGAACCTCATACCCTTTTGATAATAAAAGTTCGGTAAGGTACGCGCCGTCCTGGCCGGTTATTCCGGTTATTAATGCTACTTTTTTCATTTGCAATGTTGTGTTTAAGGTGCAACAATATTTCAATATAGGGTTAATGCTATGCCTGCAGCATAAAGCATACCCTTAAAATTTCAGCGTTCAAAAGCCGTATCAGGTACGGAGTCTTGTTATTGGCCAGATGCGGCCGTTTCATGAAGAGGCAAAAAGATGGCACAGAGCATCTTAGCAACACACTGGCGGTTAATTATCTCCGCAAAGTATTTTTATAATTTCTTTAAGGTTCAGCGATATTAGGATGAACGGGGCATCGCTGTACCTTTATAATTTAAAAATCCTATTTATTGTAATAAGTAAAGTCTTTGTGGTTTATTTCCTGCTCGGGCAATGATTTGAAGTATTCATAAGTGATCTTCAAACCTTCGCTCCTTGATACCTTTGGCTCCCAGCCCAGTATAGCTTTGGCCTTGGTAATATCCGGACGGCGTTGTTTGGGATCATCTGTTGGTAAGGGCAGGCTGATCAGTTTCTGATCCGTACCTGTTAACTTGATGATCTCCTCGCCAAATTGTTTGATCGTGATCTCATCGGGGTTACCGATGTTCACCGGCTGGGCATAATCGCTCAGCAGCAAACGGTAAATGCCTTCTATCAAATCATCTACATAACAAAACGATCGGGTTTGTGAGCCGTCGCCAAACATCGTCAGCGGTTCGCCTCTTAATGCCTGTCCGATGAAGGCTGGCAATACCCTGCCGTCATTCAGGCGCATCCTTGGTCCGTAGGTATTAAAGATCCTTACTATCCTGGTTTCAACTCCATGAAAAGTATGGTAGGCCATCGTAATAGCTTCCTGGAACCTTTTGGCTTCATCATACACCCCTCTTGGGCCTACCGGGTTTACATTACCCCAGTACTCTTCGGGCTGCGGACTGATGT
>NZ_FOCL01000018.1 GCF_900110105.1 Mucilaginibacter gossypiicola
TCTCCTCGTTTGCGGGCTGCAAAGGTGTGAATTATTTCCCATTCTCACAAAAGATTTTTGATAATCTTTTTTCTTACTTCCTAATTCACTTTCAACCTTTAAAGAACAAATCCCCGCTTCCTCATTTGCGGGCTGCAAAGGTGCGAATTCTACTTTGATTTAACAAGCAAAAACTTCACTTTTTTAAATCTTTTTTATTCGCCTTTACGTTTCAAAAAACAACACCTTTTTCTCAAAGGCGGCCACAAATGTACACAGAAAATCAGCTTCAAAGCAAGACATATTTTCAAATAACAACCTCATATTTTGCAACCCGCTGTGAATTAAGGTTAAATAATCATGAAATTACTGTTATAATTAGGTAAGGAAGGACATTTACCTAATACGTATATTTGAAATGCATATGAACGAGCTTAATTTCCCACTGCATTTCATCGCGTCATTAGGTGCAGAAAACGGTTTTGACGAAGAAAATTTTGTAAAAGCGCACCAATTTGAGGATGCTCCAACCTCAATAAGAGTGAACCCTTTTAAGCCATCTACCTCAAAAAGCACGCAAAATGTGCCCTGGTGCGCCAATGGATACTACCTGGAGAGCCGTCCATCGTTCACGTTTGATCCGCTTTTTCATGCCGGATGCTACTATGTACAGGAAGCATCGTCCATGTTTATTGATCATATTTTTAAAACGATCAACCAAAATAATGACGAAACGATAAAAGTGCTTGACCTTTGTGCCGCTCCCGGAGGCAAAAGTACCCTGCTTAACTCGGCATTGCAGGCTACTGATCTGTTGGTGGCAAACGAGATCATTAAAACCCGCGTACCTATATTAACAAATAATTTAAATCGCTGGGGTACGGCCAATACCATAGTCACCAATAACGATCCCAAAGATTTTGGGAGATTAAAAAGCTTTTTCGATATTATACTGGTTGATGCTCCCTGCTCGGGTTCGGGCATGTTCCGCAAAGATCCGGATGCCATGAACGAATGGTCGGAAGGAAATGTGAACCTTTGCCATCAGCGGCAGGAACGCATACTGGCTGATATTTACCCGACCTTAAAAGAAGATGGATATCTTATATATAGTACATGCTCCTACTCGCATCAGGAAAACGAGGATATCCTGGACTGGCTTTGTACCGAATTTGAAATGGAAAGTATCCGCATACCAATTAATAACGACTGGGGGATTGTTGAAACACAATCGCCTGAGAAAAAAGCCTGGGGTTACCGTTTTTATCCTGGCAAAGTTAAAGGCGAAGGCTTATTTGCCTCCTGCCTGCGTAAAAAGGAAAACAGCGGCGAACTGGTATCATTTAAAAATAACACCCAGCAAAAATTACCAGGAAAAGAACTTGACCAGATACGCTCATACATTAATAACCCAGACCACTTTTACTACTTCAAAGTAAATGACGACTGGATGGCTATTAACCGTGCGCATAAGGAAAGTCTTAATATATTACAGCGACATTTGTATATTAAAAAATCGGGCGTAATTATAGGTAAGCTTGTCGGGAAAGACCTGATCCCTGATCATGAACTGGCGCTAAGCCTTATAGTTAATAAAGATGCAGTTTTAGAAACGCCCCTTAATAAGGATCAAGCTATCCAATACCTGCGTCGGGACAATATAGAACTAACTACAACGAATAAAGGGTGGACATTGATGACCTTTGAAGGGCATGCACTTGGCTGGGCTAAATTATTACCTAACCGCATCAATAATTATTATCCTAAAGAAATAAGGATCTTGTCAACGCACCCTCCGAGGGAATGGTAATATAATAAGAATACTGAGTTGAGGTTTAATCTCGCACAAAGGCGCTAAGCCACAAAGTTTGAAATATTCTCTCTTTGTGCCTTAGCGCCTTTACACGAAAAATAGTTATATAACTATTGAAACTTAAACCCTAAGCCAATCTGCCAAACCTGGTTGCGATAGTTAGGCAGATTCTGATCGGCGTAAGGACGGTTTTCGCCAAGGTCGATGTTGTAACGGCCGCGGATCTCCACATTCCGGTTAATGTCAAAGCTTACACCCACCACACCGGCTACGTAACTATGATCGGCATCATTGTCGATATGATCTACACTGGTGCCCACAGCGGTTTCGTAGGTATTTTTGGTTGAAGTTAAGAAAGTAAGCTGCGGCCCAACCAAGATGTTAAAGCCACGCACTACCCTAAACTTAGCCAGCAAGGGTACATCAACATAATTAGTGCGCTGCGTAAATTTCCCATCTCTGTCGTTTACCTCATATCCCTTTTGCGAAAACAATACCTCGGGGGCAAATGATAGCGGATAAATGATAGGCACCTCGAAAGTTAAACCTGCGTGCCATCCGGCAAGTGAGCTTGAGCTGTAATTACTGTTATAAGCATCAACCGTGTTTGAAACATTTAAACCTACTGCTATGCCAACTTTTGGGGTGTAGAAATCATCATAACGGCGTTGGGGCTGGGGCCTTTCAACAACCCGGCGGGGTGGACGGCGGTGACGCGGGCCGTAGTAATATCCCTGCGCGCTAACTGTCCCTACGGTAAAAAGGCAAATCGCCAAAAAAAGTAATTTTTTCATCGTCTTTCTCTGTTTTAAATAAGTGGAGGAAAAAGCAGTTGTCCCGTTAGTTTACCGGTTATCAACAGCTTTTCCTTGTATGTATGTTAATAACGTGATAGATTAATAAAAAACACAAAGGTTTATTATGAGTTTGATTTTTGTAATAGTTGCAACATCATTTTCATCAAAAATTCAGAATAACGCTACATTTGACCTATGCAAGCTTCTAAAACCCGCATTTTTTATCCGTTAATTATCATCTTCACATTTTTTACGGCCAATGCTTTTGCTCAAAAAGAAAGCTATATCCAGTTATTAGGCAAACAAAATCGCTGGGTGGATTCGGTGTATAATAAAATGAGCCGCAAACAGCGGATTGCGCAATTGCTATTTGTAAGAGCGCACACCAACAAAGGGAAAATGTACGAAGATTCGGTGGGGCAGGTTATTAAAGAGCAGCAGTTAGGCGGTGTAGTTTTCTTCCAGGGCGGACCGGTGCGCCAGGCCACCCTTATTAACAAATATCAGAAGCTGGCCAAAGTACCTTTAATTATCACGATGGACGGCGAATGGGGCCTGGGCATGCGCCTTGACTCTACCATATCATATCCATATCAAATGACGCTTGGCGCTATACAAGATAATAGCCTGATTTACAAAATGGGGCAACAGGTGGCTTATGATTTTAAGCGCCTGGGCATGCAAATGAACCTGGGGCCGGATATGGATGTAAATAACAACCCTAATAACCCGGTTATCAATTATCGCTCTTTTGGCGACAATATGTACAACGTGGCTAAAAAAGGAATTGCCTATTTTAAAGGCATGCAGGATGCCGGCCTGCTTACTTCGGCCAAGCATTTTCCGGGTCATGGCGATACCAATGTTGATTCGCATTTTGATTTACCCTTGCTGCCTTACAGCCGTGCAAGGTTAGATTCATTGGAGATGTATCCGTTTCGGGAAGCTATCAATGCCGGTATTAGTGGTGTTATGATAGCCCATATGAATATTCCCTCGTTGGATAATACACCCAAACTCCCTTCTACCCTTTCGCGCCCTATCATCACCGGTATCTTGAAAGATTCGTTAAAATTTAAAGGGCTTGTGGTATCCGACGCCATGGAAATGAAAGGCGTTACCAAATATTTTCCAAACGGAGAAGCCGATGTAAGGGCTTTTATTGCCGGCAATGATATCATTGAGCTATCTGAAAACTCCGACCGCGCCATTGGCCTGATCCGTAAAGCCCTGAGACACGGTAGTGTTAGCGCCGCAGAGTTTGAAGCCCGGATCAAAAAGATTTTGCTCGCTAAATTTTGGGCGGGGCTTAACCAATATAAGCCAACCGCATTAACCAATTTAAGCCAGGACATTAACAGTGATGCCGCTAAAACCTTAGTTCAGCAATTAAGCGATGCCTCGGTAACACAATTAAAAAATAATGGCCCAAAGCTTAATCCTTTTTTAAAAACGGCCATAGTGAGTATAGGGGTTAGCTCTCCAACCGTTTTTCAGATGGAAGTGGCAAAAAGCTTCCCGAACAGCCGGATATTCATAGTTAACAAAGATGCTCCGGCGCTTGAGGTTACCAACATCCTTAACTGGCTTAAACAATACCAGCAGATTATTGTGGGTATACATGATACCCGCCTGCGCCCACAAAGCAAACTTGATTACAGCAGTGATGTAAAATTGATGATTGCCGATCTGGCATCGCGCAAAAACACGGCCTTTAGTGTGTTTGCTAATGCCTATACTATTGCCGGGTTACCGGGACTTGAAAAAGCAGGCAACTTAGTGGTTTGCTACCAGATGTCGCCCGAGTTGCAACAATCGGCAGCCAAAGTATTGAACGGCCGGTTAAAACCTACCGGGAAGTTGCCGGTAAGTGTGAATGCGTTTTTTACGACGGGGATGGGGTTGTAGTCAGAGATTGGAGGTCGGAGGTTAGAAATTAAGCGTGTCGCAGTTGTACATAATCAAACAGCCCGTAACCACTATTTAAATTGACTTTCTGTTAATACTTTTTTATTCTTCATAATGTTAAGCAAGTACTGTGCCTCCGGCTCATAAAGATCTTCGCCAAAGCAATAGTTCCGCATGCCATAGTCAAATGCAATAGTTCCTCTTTCTTTATTTCGGTAATAAAATATGAACCAGTATTTTCGGTCAGACTCCGAATCCACTTCTCTGATCCTGAACTCTCTGCATTCGTTAAGATCGTATACTTTTTCACGGTTAAACAGGTCGTTTTTCCGGCTGATGCTGAAAGTGCCCATACCAATTTCAATAATCTCCCTACCCCAAAACAGCCAGACAATTGCTTTTACAGTCATAATTCCACCAAGAGCCCAGCCGATTATCCAAAAGATCATAAAACCACGACCAAAATCGCTCGAGGGATGCAAAAGTTCATCAATAGCGGCCGATCCGATATATCCCCATACAACCAGCGAAAAACATATGTATACTAAAAAGAAATAACTACGTTTTGCAGGAATAGTGATTTTGAGATAGTCGAAATTATCCTCAACTATCGCCCTGCCTTGATAAGGTTTTTCCATGATCTGATAATACAGGCATAAATATCAGATTTATTATGATGGCTGCAAATGCGCCGCAACCTTTTTTATCTTTACTAAATATTATGCAATCTACATTCAATAAATATAATAACAAGTTTAAAGAAGCTTTAGCCGGATTAAACCCCGAGCAATTGGCGGCAGTTAATAAAATGGATGGCCCGGTGCTTGTAGTAGCAGGCCCCGGCACGGGTAAAACCCAGATCCTGGCGGCCCGGATAGGCAAAATCCTGACTGATACTGATGCTTCGCCCAGCGAGATATTGTGCTTAACCTATACCGACGCTGGTGCAGTGGCTATGCGCAAACGACTGTTTGAATTTATTGGCCCGGATGCTTACCGTATTAATATATATACCTTCCACGCTTTTTGTAACGAGATAATCCAGGAAAACCTGGAGTATTTCGGCAAGCTGAATTTGGAATCACTATCCGACCTGGAATCGGCCATGCTTTTTCGCGAGTTGGTTGATGAGTTCCCGAACGATCATTTGTTGAAGCGTTTTACCGGCGATATTTATTACGATGTGCCCCGCCTCAAAAGCCTGTTCAGCACCATGAAACGGGAAAACTGGGATGCCGCTATGATTGAACAGGCGGTAAATGAATACCTGGAAGACTTGCCCAACCGCGAGGAGTTTATTTATAAACGGGCCAACGCCAAAGCAGGCATCAAGGTTGGTGATCCTAAACAAAAAGATATCGACGCCGCGCACGAGGTGATGAAAAAGCTATTGGCTGCCGTTGCTGAGTTTGAAAACTACAAGCTTAAAATGGACGCCAAAAAGCGCTATGATTATGACGACATGATCATCTGGGTGTTGCGTGCTTTCCGCGATAATGAAGAAATATTACGCCGTTACCAGGAGCGTTACCAATACATTTTGGTAGATGAATTTCAGGACACCAGCGGTTCGCAAAATGAGCTGCTGCGTTTTCTGCTTAATTACTGGGATACACCAAACGTTTTTGTGGTGGGCGATGATGATCAGTCGATCTTCAAATTTCAGGGTGCTAATATGAAAAACATCCTTGATTTTGCTAATGATTATGTGGACACGCTGTATACTGTAGTATTAAAACATAACTATCGCTCCAACCAGCAGATCCTCGATATTTCAAAAGCCCTTATCGACAATAACTTTGAACGATTGACCAGTCAGCTTAATTTAGATAAGGCTTTAAAATCCTCACATCCTCGTTTTAATGACTTGCTGGTTGAGCCTATAATCCGCGAGTATGAAAATCCCGATAAAGAACTGGTTGACGTATCCTTAAAGATCAAGAAATTGGTAGATGAAGGAACACCACCCGGCGAAATAGCCGTGATTTATCGCAACCACAACCAGGTTGAGGAAATGATCAAGTTTCTGGATGTGCAAAAGATCCAGGTAAACACCAAACGTAAAATTGATGTACTCACCCAACCTTTTGGCGAGAAGATCATTAATATTTTGCAATACCTTGCCATGGAGCTCGACTCACCATACAGTGGTGATGAACTGCTGTTCGAGATCATGCACTATGACTTTTTCAATATCCCTCCTATTGAAATTGCCAAAGCAAGTGTAGCGGTATTTAAGGAAAACTTTGGTACGCTGGCCTACAATCAGCCTAAAACATCCATCCGCAGATATGTGAGCGAAATGAGGCCACCAAAACAGGCAGATCTTTTTCACCCCGATCAGCAACAGGAGATGCGATATCTTGTAAGCAATGTGGATTACCTGTTGAAAGAAGCTGTGAGCGTTACGCTGCAGCAGCTTTTCCAAAGTGTTATCTCCAAAATGGGCATCCTGAAATACATCATGCAACAACAGGATAAGGGCAGCTACATGCAAATGCTCACCAGCTTTTTTGATTTTCTGAAGGATGAAAGCCGCAAAAGACCCGATATCAGTCTGAATGACCTGATCCAGACCATTGAGATGATGAAGAAGCACCAGATTCGCCTGGAGCTCAACCAAAGTATCTTTTCTGAAAACGGCATTAACTTCCTTACCGCACACGGCTCCAAAGGCCTTGAGTTTGAATACGTGTTTTTTATAGGTTGCGATAAACGTACCTGGGACAGCAAAGGCCGTAACAGCGGTTTCAGTTACCCCGATACCCTTACCCGTGCCGCGGCCGACGATATAGCTCAAAAAGAGGAAGCCCGCCGGTTGTTTTACGTGGCCGTAACCCGCGCCAAGCAGCATCTTGTAATCTCATACGCTGCTAAAGATAAAAAAGACAAAGACCAGGAAGCAAGCCAGTTTGTAGGTGAGATACTGGCCAGTACCAACCTGCAGGTACAATATCCAAAAGTGAACGCCGATGATATGATCGACTTTCAGGCAACCCAGTTCAGCGAAACCGATAAACCCAAAGTTGAACTGCTGGACAAAAACTATATTAATCAGTTGTTGCAAAACTATACGCTATCGGTAACCCATCTGAGCAATTACCTGGATTGCCCGCTAAGGTTTTATTTTCAATGCCTTATTCGGGTACCGGCAGGTAAAAGTCCCGCAGCTACCTTTGGGCAGGCTGTGCATTGGGCGCTTAATAAAACTTACAGGCAGTTGAAGGATAATGATAACGAGTTTTTGAGTACAGAAAATTTCATGCGCGAGTTTAAATGGTACATGGCCCGTAACCGCGATTCGTTCACCAAAGATGAATTTAAGCTGCGTTCAGCTTACGGCGAAAAGATACTGCCTCCGTATTACGAACAAAACGTACCGCACTGGAATAAAATAGCGGTAACCGAGCGATCAATAAAAAACATCGAAGTAGCAGGTGTACCTATTAAAGGTAACCTGGATAAAATTGAATTTGATGGCAAACAGGCTACCGTTGTTGACTACAAAACCGGTAAACCCAAAAATGCAAAAGATAAACTACTGCGCCCAACCAACGATGCACCAAACGGGGGCGATTACTGGCGACAGGCTGTTTTTTATAAAATATTAATAGATCATGACCGCACTACCGACTGGCAAGTGATCAGCACCATTTTTGATTTTGTTGAACCGATAAGCGATGGTGAATATTACAGCGAAAAATTTGTGATAACCCCTGAAGATGTAGAGATAGTAACCGGGCAGATCAAAGAAACCTATGAACAGATCATGGCCCACAACTTTAGCACCGGCTGCGGTAAAAAAGAATGCGACTGGTGCCATTTTGTAAAAAGCAATTTTAAACAGGCCGATGAGATTTTAGGGATTGTTGCGGAGGAGGAAGAGGAATAAAAAGAATATTTTCAAAACCCTTCTCGAGAGGGGGCTGTTGCATTCTATAATATATAACGCAAGTTCAAGCATCTTTCGCTTGAATTATAACCAAAGTAAGCGTCCACGCTTACGTTTATAACGTATCACGGGAGCGTGGACGCTCAATTAAGGCTAACGATCAAGCGTAGACGCTTAATCGTGCGAGTTTTTAAGAACTCAATATTAGAATGCAACAGCACTGCTCTCGAGAGGGGCGCGTAGGAACGAGTGATAGCAGGGGTGTGTTTCTGTTATAAGTTTATCAAAGCAGAAACACACCCCTCCGCCCCTCTCAAGAGGGGAAGCGCACAATCCCGCGCTTTTGCTTCCTTGAGTTAACGGCTATTGCGTGAACTCTTGAACGTGCGACGTAATTAAAAAAAACACCATCACGGGATTATTACAATGCTTTTCATTCTGTCAATTCATTAATTCCATAAATTCGGGTTCAGACATCATTTTATGAAACACATTCTCCCATTTATCCTCCTCATCCTAACCCTCCCGGCCACCGCGCAAACCATCGTAAAACAGGATGCTGGTATTAAACAAATGGTTGATGAGGTATCAGCCAAAAACATTGAGGCAACCATTCGCAAGCTGGTGAGCTTTAAAAGCAGGCATACGCTGAGCGATACCACCAGTAAAACCACGGGCAGCGGCGCGGCCCGCAACTGGATCAAAGCTGAAATGGAGAAATATGCTGCGGAATCCAGTGGGAGGATGACCGTTCAGTTTGATACTTTCACACAGCCCAAAAGTCAGCGCGTTGATAAACCTATCAAATTAAAAAATGTACTGGCCATATTAAAAGGTACAGATGCTAATGACAACCGGGTATACCTGGTTTCAGGGCATTACGATTCGCGGATTAACGATGTGATGGATGCCAACGGTGTTGAACCCGGAGCCAATGATGATGCTTCGGGCACGGCACTTTCGATGGAATTGGCCAAGGTGATGGCTAAACGGTCGTTCCCGGCTACTATTATTTTCATGACGGTGGTTGGCGAAGAACAAGGGCTTTACGGATCGGCCAATGTTGCCAGACGGGCCAAAGCCGAAAACTGGAATGTGGATGCCATGCTGAATAATGACATCGTAGGCAATACCTACGGCATGGAAACCGACCTGAAGGACAACCGCAGTGTAAGGGTTTTTAGTGATGGTGTGCCTACCGCTGCTACGGACAAACAAGTGGCAGCGCTAAAATCGTTAGGTGGCGAAAACGATAGTCCGTCGAGGCAGCTGGCACGATATACCAAAGAAATTGGGGAGCGCTATGTTGATCAATTGGATGTAAAGCTTATTTACCGGCGCGACCGTTACCTGCGCGGCGGTGATCACCTGCCATTTTTAGAACAGGGCTTTACTGCCGTAAGGTTTACTGAAATGAACGAGAACTTCAATCGCCAGCATCAAAACATCCGCACTGAAAACGGCATTGAATACGGCGACCTTCCCGATTTTGTCGATTTTACTTATGTACAAAAGGTGGCCCGCATGAACCTTTCGGTATTAGCAAATCTTGCTTCAGCACCTGCCGAGCCTCAAAGTGTGGGTATAATAACAAGCGATCTGACCAACAAAACCAGGCTAAAATGGGAAGCTCCTGCAACAGGTAAAAAACCAGCCGGTTATTATGTGTTAATGCGTGAAACCATCAGCCCTTATTGGGGAAAGAAGTTTTATGTGCCCGATACTTCGGCTACGTTGAATTATTCAAAGGATAATTACTTTTTCGCGGTACAGTCGGTTGATGCGGATGGGCATGAAAGTTTACCTGTAATTCCGAAGCCTGTTAAATAAGCCCGAAACTCATGTCAAATATTTACTCGTTCATTGATGCCTTTTTTATGGGCCTAAGGATTTTTATTCCTTTCCTCGTCTTATTTAAATTCTCAAAGCTTCTTAACAACAAGATAGATACCAACACGCTGACCACCGCAACAAACTTACTGCTACTTCTGGCGGCAACGAGCAATCTGATATTTTTTGTTTCGGAAATATTTGCGGCATACTACTCACAAAACAACTATGAACAAATAGCGGTGGCTAACCGTATTTTTGGCCCATATTGGTTTGCACCTGCAATTCAGGCTTTTATTTATTTCTTGCTTCCGCAAATGATGTGGATTAAAAAAGCGCGGACATCGATCGTATCAACAATAGTTTGGGCTGGGCCGGCTTATCTGTTAATGGCGATAATATATTATTCCGAACACTCTGGTTACATGACTGGCTTTGAACCGACCATAAATTTACTCGCCTATTTAAAATCGCTGATCATTTTTTTATCGTTACTGACAGCTGTATATTTTGTGCTTTTAAAGCAAAGAAGCCGCATTATTCCAAAACAACAGGCCAACTCAACTAATCTCTAACCTCCAGCCTCTAATCACTAACAGCTACTTCACACTCTTACGCTGCACAATAAAATATCCGGCAATAAATACCACCAGGGCTACAGCCATGCTTACAAAAACATCTTTGGTAAAAACGTCAATTTGTAATGGGTTAGATGGATCGCCATGATTGTTTTTTAGCATACTGCTGATAGCTGCCATGGGGTGTGCATATGGAAATAAATAACTATACTCCCAACCTTTTGTAGCTGCCACAACACCAGCTATAGTACATATAAAACCGATACCCATCGGCTTCAAAAAATCGGCCCAGAAAAGGCTAAGCAAAAACTGGATAGAAAGGATCCCCAACGACGATAAAAACAGCTTAAAATAAATCTGCGCCAGTTCCTTTTCCATGTGGAAATTATCGAACCGCAACTCAGGCTTTACTATGCTTAGCAGGTTTCCAAAACCAATAGTGAACAACACAAATAAGGCAAGGCAAATAAATACCAGGAAAACTGCGTAAAAAAACTTTGCCGCATAAACCGACCAGCGTGGGATTGGCAGGTTAAACAACGTTTTCCATGTGTCGGCTCTGTGTTCGATGCTATTTACGGAGTAGGCAATAAAGATGATATAAATTGGCAATATTAACGAACCCATGACAGCCAAAATAGCACCCGCAAACTGTAGCCAAAGCATCATTGGCGGCAATGATAGCAACTTTTCACTTTTGGTATAAAACCCGGCAAACAGCAAAACACCTATCAGCAAAGGCAGTATAACAGAGGCCCAAAAGCCAAGTGTTTTACGGCTTTTATAAAACTCCGAACGGAACGATAGTATAAATCCTTTCATGGTTTAGGCGCGTTGGGTAATATCTAAAAATAGTTTTTCGAGGTCTTTTTGTTGTTTGCTGATGCTGTAAACCGTTTGTCCGTTTTGGTTGAGCAACGCATTGATTTCGCCCATTTGTTGTTTGGAGATGTAGGGTACCAGTAAATGTTCATCAGTTACGTCGGTTACGTTGAAATGATTGCGCCTTAATAAATTGGCAGCATCAACCGTATTTTCTGATTCAACGCGTACCAGCGGTTTACTGATGGCCTGCAGATCGGCTATACTGCCCTGAAAAAGCATAGCGCCATTGTTGATGATACCCACATGGGTAGCCATCCGTTCAATTTCACCCAATAGATGGCTTGATATGAAAACGGTTTTACCGTGTTGGGCAACCAGTTTCTTCAGCAACTCGCGGATCTCAATAATGCCATTGGGGTCCAACCCGTTGGTAGGCTCATCTAAAATTAACAATTTAGGATCGGCCAGCAGGGCCAGTGCAATACCAAGGCGTTGCTTCATCCCTAATGAATACTGCCCGGCTTTTTTATTGGCAGCATTAGTTAGCTGCACAAGGTCAAGCATGTCTTCAACGCGCTTAGCAGGCACCTGTAACAATAAGGCCCTGTTTAATAAATTTTCTTTCCCGGTTAAATGTTGATATAATGCAGGTTGCTCAATAAGCGAGCCTATTTGCGAAAGTATGTTGATACGGTTTGTTTTGATATCCTGCTCAAAGATGTGGATGTTGCCTGCATCAGGTTTTAGCAGGTTAAGCAGGAGTTTGATGGTAGTGGTTTTCCCGGCACCATTGGGGCCGAGAAAACCATATATGCTTCCTTCAGGAACTTGCAGCGCCAGCGATTTAACTACCTGCTGCTTACCAAAGGTGAAGGAAAGCCCTTCGGTTTTAATTACCATATATTATTTTTTGCTACTGAGCAAACGGTTTTAACCATTACAAAACCTTTATGAAACAATGAGGTAGCATGTACTGCTGTGCGGCCAATTATTGCTGTTTCCTTTTTTTGCTCGAACTGGTAGCTTACTCCCAAAATAAGGGCAAACATTACCGGGATCAATAACATGATAAAAGGATTTGAATTTTTGATAAGCGTTTTCATTGTGAGTGGTGATTTTATACAACAAAGGAATATCAAAAAAATAACCTGCTAAAATCATTTAGACCAACACACTTTGTTTATAGATGAACGGTTTTCTGCCTCTTTTAACCTGTTCATCGATAATAAAAGCCAGTTCATCGAAAAAAAGGGGCGCTATATATAAATAACAGGCTGATATCATTATCAAAATATTAAATTAGATGCCACACCCATACATAAAAAAGGGATATAAAAACAGCGAATGGAGGCTTCATTACCATTACCGAAATCCAGAACAGGCATCAAAACTGCATGGATAATTTTTTGGCACCTGTTTTTCTGGACGGCCATTATATCCTTTTTTGTTTTTTTGGCGAGGCTTAACGATGCAATGCTCAGTACCAAGGAGTTACTGGTAATATTTTTGCTTTATCCTACTATCAACATCAGCCTGTTTTATCTTAACTACCTGGTTTTCATACCAAAATTCCTTAATAAAAAACGCTATTGGCAATACGCTACTTTTGTGCTCACAAGCATCATCATTTACGGCGTAGCCAAATACGGTGTAGGCCTTTTATTTAAGGAGATAGTATTGGTGCACCAAAAAGGTCATGTTACCGGTTTCGCCACCTATTTCTACAGTAGTATTTTCACCAGCCTGATATTTGTATTTTTAAGCACTGCGCTAAAATTCAGTACCGACTGGTTCCTGAACGAACGGATCCAGCGCGACCTGGAAAACCAGCGCCTGATTGCCGAGCTTGCTTTCCTGAAATCACAGATCAATCCGCATTTCTTGTTCAATTCCTTAAACAGTATCTATTCGCTGGCCTATCAGCGTTCTGAAACTACTCCCGAGGCTATCTTGAAGCTTTCGGAAATTATGCGCTACATGCTTTACGAGTGTAATGATAGCAAGGTTGATTTGAGTAAAGAGCTCCAATACCTGCAAAACTATATCGACCTGCAAAAGATCCGTTTCGGCAGTAAAGCGTTTATTGATTTTAAGGTAGATGGCAATATTACCGATCAAAAAATAGAGCCATTGCTGCTGATTGCTTTTATTGAAAACGCTTTTAAGCATGGCGTTGCCAATGATATCAACTCGCCTATAAAACTGCTTATTAACGTAGCGGATGGCAAACTGCATTTCTACATCCAAAACAAAAAGCATAACAATAACCGTGATGCGGTTGGGGGCATTGGGTTGATCAACGTACAGCGGCGGCTCGACCTCCTCTACCCCAACAGATATTCTTTAAACATTAGGGATGAAGAATATACCTATACCTGCGAATTATCAATAGATTTATAGTTATAACCCATTATAACCATGACCTATCTGAAAAATTTACTCCCAGTCTTGTTTTTTGCAGCTTCGGCTATTGCAGCATCTGCGCAAACCGATCCTAAAGCAACTGAAGTTTGGGATCCGGAACCTGAAGTGGTTTTACCGGGTGTTGGCAATAAAGCTCCATCTGACGCTATTATTTTGTTTGATGGCAAAAACCTGGATAAGTGGACAGATCAGAAAGGGAACAAACCGGGCTGGATAGTAAAGGATGGCATTGTAACAGTTAAGCCGGGCAGCGGCTCCATCATCACCAAACAAAACTTTGCCGATTGCCAACTCCATATCGAATGGCGCACACCTGCTATTGTTAAAGGCGAAGGCCAGGAACGCGGCAACAGCGGTGTGATTATGCAAAGCCGTTACGAACTACAGATTCTTGATAGTTATAAAAACCGCACCTACTCAAACGGACAGGCCGGATCCATTTACAAACAATATGTTCCGCAGGTAAACGCCTCGCTTAAACCGGGCGAGTGGCAAAAGTATGATATCATTTATACCGCCCCACGCTTTAATATAGATAGTTCAGTTAAAACACCTGCTTATATTACGGTATTGCATAATGGTGTACTGGTTCAAAACCATGTAGCTGTAAAAGGTACAGTAGCCCACGTTGGTCAGCCTAAATATCAAAAACATGCCTTTGCACTACCGCTGTTATTACAGGAGCATGAATTCCCGGTATCGTTCCGCAATATCTGGATCAGGGAGCTTGGTGTTCAAAAGCTGTTGAACGGCAAGGATAAAAAAGGCTGGTATACTTACCTGGATACTTTGGGTAAGGATAATGATGTGCATAATAACTTCGCCATCGAAAACGGTATGGTACACGTAATGGGTAAATACTTTGGTTATATGGCCACCAAAAAGTCATACGATAATTATTACCTGAAAGTGGTATTTAAGTGGGGAACCAAACAATATCACCCACGCGAAAAGGGAGCACGCGACGCAGGCATTTTATGTCATTTTGGCGAAGGTGATAAAGATGTGGTATGGCCGAGGTCAATTGAATGCCAGATCCAGGAAGGCGATTGCGGCGATATCTGGTGCGTACAGCATACCAGCGTTGTTACACCCAATAAATCGGCTATTGAGTGGGATCAGCAGCGTGTTTACCGAACCGCCAATTTTGAAAACCCGCGCGGCGAATGGAATACTATTGAAATTATTTGCAACGGTAATCAGATTGAGCATTATGTTAACGGGCACCGGGTAAACTGGGGAGTAGCCTCTTTATCGCATGGCCGCATCCTGTTACAGTCGGAAGGGGCCGAAATCTGGTATAAATCTGTTGAATTGACACCGTTATAACAAAACAGCACATTAAAAAATTTAGAATAACCATTATTACATTATTTTTACGCTATGATCAGATGTTTGGTAGTTGACGATGAGCCTTTGGCGCTGCATATTTTGGAAGACTATATCTCCAAGATGCCTTTTTTGCAATTGGTTAAAGCTACAACCAACCCTATCGAGGCGCTCACCATGGTTCAGGCGGCCGAAGCCGACCTGGTATTTTTAGATGTGCAGATGCCAGAGCTAACCGGCATCCAATTTTTGAAAATTGCCAACGGCAAGGCTAAAGTTATTTTAACCACGGCCTACCCGCAATACGCGCTTGAAGGTTATGAACTTGATGTGGTTGATTACCTGTTAAAGCCCATCGCGTTTGACCGTTTCTTTAAATCTGTTCAAAAAGCTCAAAGTATTATCCAGCCGGTGGCAGCCAAACCACAGCAGGTAGTTGTACAGGCCGAACCCGTGCAACAGGACGATTTTTCGACTGATTTTATCTTTGTAAAAACCGAGCATAAAATCCAGAAGGTTTACCTGCACGATATCATGTTTATTGAGGGCTTGAAAGATTACATCAGCATTTTCACCTCCGCCGAACGCATCATTACCCTGCAGGGCATGAAGAAGATGGAAGATGCCCTCCCCGAGAAACATTTTGTTCGGGTACATAAATCATACATTGTTGCCCTCAATAAAATAGACAGCATTGAAAGGAGCCGCATCCAGATAGGCGACAAGATCATCCCCGTAGGCGATACCTATCGAGACGAGTTTTTCAGGATGATTGAAAATAAGAATATTTAAACTAAGCAGCTTTATCCACCGATCCGTCATTGCGAGGAACGAAGCAATCGCGAACTGTACAGGGGCACTTGCATAGCCACTCTGCAAGTCTGGAATTGCTTTGTTCCTTGCGATGACACTTTTTTAATCCCGCTTTACTGGTCGAAGTTTAGTGATAGCGTAACTTCGTTCTAAAATTATGGAAGCATCCTGCTTCCCCGCCGTTGTTGGTGTTGTCACCAACAACATGTTTTTTGAATCGAAATTTAGGTGTTCAGTTTTTTAAAAACGGGTGTTCAGCTTTTAAAATTGCAAAATATAAGCAACTGATTATCAGCAGATATGTGTTCATTTTGTTTGAATGGGCAATAAGCTATAAAATTAAATTACTGATTATCAGTTAGGTTTGTTTTGGGAAAAACCGCAAGTGTTCACACTTTAAAAAGTTGAACACCTGTTAATATAGATAGGAAGTTGTTAGTGGCAACACCACAGGTGTTCGGAAGATTTTTAATTCCCTCCTTGGGGAGGGGTGCGGCAGAGTTGTGTAGTGGCAGGGAGGGGTTTATGCGCCATTTCAAACGGGTAATCCTATCGGTGAAACCCCTCCCTACGCCCTCCCAAGGGAGGGAATCGCACAATCCCCAGCTTTTTTTTATTTCTTCCGAACACCTATGGTGATAACACCGACCATAAGCTGAGTGATAGTTTACTAAGTTTAAAGAAACCTTTACAACTTACCTATTTTAAAAATATATTTCATAGAAGTGTATTTTTTGTATTTTACGCGGTCATTCATCCTATAAAACACACTATGAGTTACCAGGTAGACCTGACCAATTGCGACAGAGAACCCATCCACATTCCCGGAAAGATCCAATCGCACGGTTTTTTGATCGCTGTAAACAGCAAGTCGTACGACATCTCCTATATCAGCCAAAATATTGAAAGCTATACCGGTGTTAACGCAGTAGGGCTGTTGGGGAAAAACATTATCGAGCTTGAAGAGCAATTAGCCATAGCAAGCGATACCGCATCCTTACAGCAACTACTAAACCTGGCAAAAGGCTCAAAAAGTTCAGACACCATTAACCCATTGGCTATTGATGTAAAGGGTACTAATTACAACCTCATCATCAGCCATTCGGTTAATGACCTTGTACTGGAATTTGAGCCAACCAAATCAGATCTTGGTTACGATATTCAGAAAACCATCGGTCGTTCGGTGGCCGAGATCCTGAGCGGCAAAAATTTATCTATACTGTTGCAAAATGCGGCTTTCGAGATAAAAAAGATCATTAACTATGACAGGGTGATGATCTATAAATTTAACGAAGATGGCCATGGCGAGGTAACTGCCGAAGTGAAGAACGATGACCTGGAGCCGTTTTTAGGTCTGCATTACCCGGCATCGGATATTCCTAAACAAGCCCGCGAGCTTTATAAGATCAACCTTACCCGCATTATAGCCGATGTAAATTCTGAAAGCTCGGCTATCATTACATATGAAGAGGGCGCGGCGCCACTCGATCTTACCCATTCGGTATTGAGGGCAGTGTCGCCTATCCACATCCAGTATCTAAAAAACATGGGCGTTGGGTCGAGCTTTAGTATCTCACTTATTGCACATGGAGAGCTTTGGGGACTTATCGCCTGTCATAATTATTCGCCCCGGTTTATACATTATAAATCGCGCGATGCATCTAAGCTGATTGGCCAGATCCTTTCATCGGCATTGGAATATCGCCAGGACGAAGAAGATTCGGCCAAACTTCATGAGTTGGGCGAAGCAGCCAATGCTATAGCCGATTACATAAAAAAGGATACCGATTTTACTTTTGCATTAACCCGCAATAAAGTTACACTGAAGGATGTTACTACCGCCACGGGGGTAGCTTTAATATATGATGGTGAAATAACAACCATCGGCCAAACACCAACTGATGAGCAAATTACTGATATAGTTGAGTGGCTCAAGGTAAACATGGTTGATACTGTTTATAGTACCCACCGTTTTCCCGGCATATTTCCGGCAGCACAACAATATGCTGATGCCGCCAGCGGCATTTTGGCCTGCAGCTTATCACGTGAGCTTGGCGAGATGATCATCTGGTTTAAACCGGAGCAAATAAAATCCATCAACTGGGCAGGCAATCCAGAAAAGCCGGTTGAAGTAACCGCCGACGGCCTGTTGCAGCTATCGCCCCGTAAATCATTTGAAAGCTGGACACAAATTGTTAAAAACACATCCGAAAAGTGGAAACATGATGAAATCACCGCAGTTTTGAAGGTGCGGGAAGATATCATTTACGCTATCAACCGCAAAGCCAACGAAATCAGGATCCTGAACGAACGTTTGCAACTGGCTTATGACGAGCTGGATACTTTTAGTTATACCATTTCGCATGATTTGCGTACCCCACTTTCATCCATAAAAAACTACTCAGAGTTGTTGTTGGCAAGCAATAAAAGCCTGGATGATAGTGCCAAAAAAATGCTCGACAGGATCATCAAGGGAACCGATAAAATGCACATGCTCATTAAAGAGATTCTGCATTACTCGCGCGTGGGGCGCACTGAAATTGAGGCAGCGCCAATTGACATGGGCTTGTTACTCAATGAAATTAAAAGGGAAGTACTATCGGCCCTAAATCCCGAAAATATTGAATTTACCATTGGCGATACCCCAGGTATTGAGGGCGACAGTGTAATGATAACCCAGGTTTTCACCAACCTGATCAATAACGCGGTGAAATATTCTTCAAAATCAACACCATCAAAAGTAAAGATTGAGGGGATAGTCAGAAACAATGAAATTGTTTATTCGGTATCTGACAACGGTGTTGGTATTGATGTTAATTATTATAACCGTGTGTTTGAACTATTTAAACGCATGGATAACGCGCTTGAGTTTGAAGGTACCGGCGTTGGTCTTGCCATAGTAAAGCGCATTGTTGAAAAACACAAGGCTCGCATTTGGTTTGAGAGTAAGTTAGGATTTGGCACAGTTTTTTATATATCTTTTAAAATTAGTTAATTGTGAGTTCGCCCGATATATTTTATGTTGAAGATGACGAGGATTTTGCATTCATAATGCAGCATGCCGTACGCGAAGTGAAAGACGGACTTACCGTTAAGATTATTGATAACGGGAAAGATGCGCTTGAGCAGTTAAAACAGCTTACCGAAGCAAGGGTAAAACCGAAGCTTATACTGCTTGATCTTAACCTACCGGGACTTTCGGGCCTCGACCTGGTAAAACGAATTCGTGAAATTCCTTTTTTGAAGTATACTCCCGTGGTATTCTTTTCAACGTCGGATAATCCGAAAGATGTTAAAGCATCACTTGAATTTGGCGCTAATGCCTATTTAACCAAGCCTGCAGGCTATTTAAACCTGGTAAATTGCGTTGAATCACTTTATAATTTTTGGTTCACTAAAAATCTGAATGTCAATTAAACCACTGAAAAAAATATTAGTCATCGAGGATGATGGGGATATCGCCGACATTATGGGCATCGCCTTGTGCGATAAGTACGAGGTTGAAGTTAAACGTGACGGTTACGAGGTTGTAGCCCAAATTGAACGCTTCGCCCCCGATTTGATCCTGCTTGATAACTATATTGGTCAGCGGCAGGCCCGGGAGATCATTAAAGAGATTCATGAGGTTGATGACCACAGAACTATACCTTTTGTATTATTTTCAGGCCACGAAAATATTATTCAACTGGCTGAAAATCTAAACGCTACATCTTACCTCGCAAAACCCTTTGCACTTGACGAACTTTACAAGTGTATTGACGGTATTTTAGCGGCGTAAAAACGCACACCTATGCTTCATGAAAAAATAAAACAAGCTACAGCACATCTGCATGATCAGCTTGAACAAAAAATGTTTGTAGGCCAGATTATGGATGGCTCGCTTACTTTTGAGCAGTACTTAACCCTATTAAACGTCAACTACGTTACCCACTTCGCTGTAGAAGATTTTTTGTTTTCCGCTCTTAGCGACGATCTGCGTCAAAAACTGGATATAGAGAGCAGGATAAAATTACCGGCACTTATCCGCGATTTGGAGGGGATCAACTCAGCAACAGGCGGTTCTCCACAAAATACTCCCGATTTTATCGACCTTGACAGTGATGCGGCAATCCTCGGTGCAATGTATGTATTGGAAGGGGCAACACTTGGCGGCAATGTGATCGTGAAACGCCTTAAAACCAACGGGCACCTACTGCCTTACAACCTAAATTACCACTATTACCAGGTTTATGGTGATCAGCTTGGTTTAAAATGGAAACAGTTTTTGGATGTGTTGAACGCGCTACCCGAAGCGGAGCATGAAGCCGCGATACAAAATGCAGTAAGCCTATTTGAGTACATGGCAAATACCAAAGTAGCAACTACTACGGTAACGCTTGTGCCGCCGGAGGTATAAAAAATATTCCCCCCCGTCATTGCGAGGAACGAAGCAATCGCGAACTATACAGAGCGGCTCTGCTCATCGGGGATTGCTTCGTTCCTCGCAATGACGGAAGGAAACAAGAAAGGCGATGCTTGCAGCATCGCCTTTCTTGTTAGAATAATATCTTAATCCAGTGCATCCGCTGTATCCTTCTCCCCTATCTGCTGCCTCCACATAGCGTAATATAATCCTTTTTGGGCAATCAGGTCGGCGTGTTTACCGCCTTCAATAATACGGCCCTTTTCCAGTACATAAATACTATCGGCGTGCATAATGGTTGATAAGCGGTGGGCAATCAGAATGGTAATATGATTTTCTTTTTCCGATACGTTACGGATGGTTTCTGTAATCTCTTCCTCGGTGATAGAATCAAGCGACGATGTAGCTTCGTCAAATACCAAAATATCCGGCCGGCGTAATAAAGCACGGGCTATAGAAAGGCGTTGTTTTTCGCCGCCCGATACTTTTACGCCGCCTTCGCCAATTACAGTGCTTAAACCTTTGTCGGCACGGGCCAACAGGGTTTGGCAAGCTGCACGCTGTAACACATCCATGCATTCCTCATCGGTAGCGCCAGGGCGAACAAATTGCAGGTTTTCGCGAATGGTACCCGAAAACAACTGCGTATCCTGGGTTACAAAACCAATTTTTTCGCGAAGCTGATCAAGATCGATTTCTTTACTTACCGTGCCGTTATATAAAATATCTCCCTGCAAGGGCTGATATAAACCTACCAATAATTTCACCAGCGTAGTTTTACCCGAACCGGATGGACCAACAAACGCTATCGTTTCACCCGAATTGGTTTCAAAGCTGATATGGTTAAGTGCATTACGGTTTGCTGTCAGGTGTTTAAAACTAACATCATTAAAGGTCAAAGTGTTCACCTTTTCAAGCAGTACCGGTTTCTCCGGTTTTTTATCTATAGGAATATTCAATATCCTGTTGAAGTTACCAAGCGAAACTTCAGCCTCACGCCATGAAAGGATCACATTACCTAACTCCTGTAAGGGATTAAATAAAAAGAACGAGTAAAATAAAAAGCTGAAATATTCACCAGCAGTGATAGTATCTTTAAAAATGAGCATCAGCAGAACCACCACCATTACACTCCGCACAAAGTTTACCGTGGTACCTTGTACAAAACTCATACTGCGCACGTACTTCACTTTTTTCAGTTCGAGGTCGAGGATCTTATAGGTGGTATTGTTTAACCTTGCTATTTCCTGCTTTGCCAAACCCAGGCTTTTTACCAATTCGATATTTCTTAACGACTCGGTAGTTGAACCGGCAAGGGCGGTTGTTTCGGCCACGATTGTCTTTTGGATTTTTTTGATCCTCCGGCTCATGGCCATGCTCACAAAAGCTATGATAGGTATTGCTGCAAAATAAACCAGCGTTACCTTATAACTCACATTGATAGAGTAAACAATTACAAACACCATCCCGATGAGCGAAACAAACAGTATGCTGATAAAAGAGGTGATAAACTTTTCGCAATCCAGCCGTACCTTTTGTAATATACCCAAAGTTTCACCGCTGCGCTGGTCTTCAAATACCTGGTAAGGCAATTCAAGCGAGTGCTTTAAGCCATCGGCATACATTTCGGCACCTACCTTTTGGGTAATGATATTGGTAAAATAATCCTGGAAGTTTTTTGCTATCCGCGATACCATCGCAACGCCGATAGCCGCTCCCACAAGTAATAATACTTTGTTTAGATACTCGTCATAGTGAAGAGATGTGCGCTGCTCAATAACACGGTCAACAATACGGCCGGTTATCCATGGATCTAACAGTGAAAAACCTATATTCATGGCCGCCAGGAATAGTGCAAATACTACAATCCAGCGGTGTTTTTTTAAGTAAGAGATTAATACATTCATGTTTCAGTGGCAAACATAAAAAAAGGGAATGGCTAAGTAGCTCATTCCCTTTTAATTTGACACAAGGTTAATATTAAACCGTCATGATATCTTTCTCTTTAGCTTCTGAAAGCTGGTCGACTTTAGCGATGTATGCATCAGTAAGTTTTTGAACTTCAGCTTCGCCTGTTTTTATTTCGTCTTCAGAAACACCTTCTGATTTTAATTTTTTGATCTTTTCGTTAGCATCTTTACGGATGTTGCGAACAGCTACCTTACCGGTTTCAGCTTCTGATTTAGCTTTCTTAACCAAATCACGACGACGCTCTTCGGTAAGTGGTGGTACATTGATACGGATAATGATACCGTCGTTTTGTGGGTTAACACCTAAGTTGGCTTCTTTGATGGCCTTTTCAATAGGGTTTAACAATGATTTTTCCCATGGCTGAACAACAATAGTACGGGCATCAGGGGTGTTAACACTGCCTATCTGGCTTAATGGTGTTGGGGTGCCATAGTAATCAACCCTGATATCGTCAAGTAATGAAGGGCTTGCCTTACCTGCACGTATTTTATTTAATTCGCTATCTGCATGGTCAATGGCCTTATCCATTAGGGCCTTTGCATCGTTCACTTGTTTTTTAATGAGTTCGCTCATCGGTTTTTAAATTTTCCACAAAAGTAATAAAAACTATCATTTTACGGCTTGGGTATTTGGCGCCAATTCAAAAGCATTTAACATTTAATAACATTATTTAACATTTAAATATTATTGAATGATAGGTATATTAGTATAAAATATTATCGCCATGAAAAAAACCTTAATCTTTATTGCAATTATAGCCTGTGCAGGCCAGCTTAAAGCACAAAGCCTCAATAAGGCACCAAACAACAATAGCCCTGTCGATAAATTTTTTAACCTGAAGCCATTAAAAGCTGATAGCAATCTATCAAAGCTAATCCCGGTGCTCCCTCAAAACGGACTTTTAAATAATAGCACATTGCTGAATACGAGCGAGCTTGTAGACAATGTAACCGTATACAGCCGGATGCCGGTTGTTAAAACTTATCCACGCGACAATATGCCTGTTGTTAAAACTGGCGAACCAGGGATGAAATATCATATGCTGATTAAAAGAATAGACGTAGTTAATCCGGATAGCGTTGGAATAAAAAAGGAAAAAGTTACTCCGTGATAATGCTTTTGTCCGCATTCAACTTATAAAACCATATTCCAGACAAAATAAGAAGAGGATACGCCAAGTAAGGAATAAAGCTCCTTTTGTTTAAAAGCGACATTGGGTGGAACAATAAGAAAAATAAGAGTACAAAAAGTGCAATACTAATTACAGATAACGTTATCTTGACCAAATTTCTATTCAAGATAAGCTTGCTAAGCACGCTTGTTATTAAATAAAACAATATAAACACAGGCACCAATAGCAATAATCCAAAGAATATCATATAAAACATATATGATATTAGCTGCAACATCGACCAAAGGGGAGCAGAAAAAAAGTTGATCTCAACGCCCGACGGCAACTGCGCTACCAATATAATAACAGGAGCAATTAAGATGGAGGTAAACCAGATCCTTAAACAATAAGACCTTACAGGTTTCATATATAGTTCATTGAGGATACATTAATTGCGGCGCCACAAATCAGCCCCTGCACATTCGAACACACAAGACTTGCACCAGTTACGTACCTTTGTAAATACTTAAAAATCCTTATTCAAAACCTTTTCCAACTCTGCGAAGCTGATATTCATTTTAACACGTCCCTGTTTAGCATAAGATATCTCACCGGTTTCTTCGGATACAATAATAGCCGTGGCCTCATTAGCTTCCGTTACGCCGATACCTGCCCTGTGGCGCAGACCGAATTGTGCCGGTAGATCGGTCTTTTCGGTAAGCGGCAAAATACAGCTTGCTGATTTAATCTTGTTCTCCGAAATTACCACCGCCCCGTCATGCAGTGGACTGGTTTTCTGAAAAATACTTTCCAATAAACGTTTTGAAATTTTAGCCTCCACCACCTCGCAGCTGTTTTGGTAAAACTGCTCGTCATAATACTTGGCAAAAACAATAAGCGCACCGGTACGGGTTTGCTTCAGGCTTTTGCAGGCATCTATTATAGGCTTGATTCGGGCATAGTTATTTTTCTCCACTTCTGATTTTCCGAAGAAATACTGCCACCAGGCTTTATTACGCTGTAGTGAAGCATTCTTGCCTACCAATAATAAAAACCGCCTCACCTCCTGCTGAAATACAACAATAATAGCGATGATCCCCACATCAACAAACTTGCCCAATATAATGGTAAGCAGCTTCATATCCAAAGCCTTCACCACAAAATTGAGAGCAAAGATCACCGCGAAGCCAATAAAGATATTAGCCGCAATGGTGCCCCTGATCAGATTATACAACTGGTAGATGATTAATGCCACCAGCAGCACATCAAGGATGGAGAAGAAGCTTATTTTGGGGAAGAGGGATTGTAAGGACTGCATTTACGAAGTTAATAAGTTTACCCGAACATAAACGCCGGAAAGCGGGTAAATATGATACAACCTGTTAGCAGCAATAACCATTTTACTTACCCGTGTTTATCTTTTCAGGGATTGTAAGGGCCTCCCGGCACGCCCCACCCCCATACAGGCATGGGCGTATCGGAGCTTTCTGTCGTGGTATCTGTTTGCGAGTTCAAGACTGCTATCCGTGTACCCCATTCCAGGTAAGCCATAAAAGCCGAACGAAACTCAGGGTCATCGGGCAGGGAAAGTTCATCGGCAGTTTGCAGCAACAGTTCAATCCAGCGTTTGCGGTGTGCTTCGGTTAAATGCTTTTGCAAATGCTTACTGATCATGGCGTAGTGATTGCCCTCGGTTTCGCTATAGGTTTTGGGGCCGCCAAATACTTCGCTTACAAAATGAGCCACATGCATCCGATGCTGCGGCGACATATGTTTAAATATAGGTTCCAGCAGCTCATCGGCCAAAACCTTATCATAAAACTTGTTGAAAAGCTGTTCAAAAGCAGGCGTCCCGCCCGCCCATTCAAACAGTGTAGGGATGGTAGCTGTCATAATTGTAAAAACCGGTTATGATAAAGATAGGCAGCCTATTTTTAAAAAGCCAGTAATTACCCGCAGCAATAAATCGAATTACTTATTTCGCTCGGTAGTAAACCTCACCAGTTGCTCCAACCCACGGTGCGAATCACTATCCGGGAAGGTGTTCAGGATCTCGAAAGCCTCATCCTGGAAACGTTTCATCTGCGTTTCGGCATACTGTAGGCCGCCGGTATCTTTTACAAATTTGATGATCTCAGCTATCTTTTTAGGGTCTTCATTATGGTTTTTTACCAGGTTAATAACCCGTTTCTTTTCTGAGCTGCTGCAATTAGCCAGCGCATAAATAAGCGGCAGGGTAACTTTTTTCTCTTTGATATCGATACCTAATGGTTTTCCCACATCATCGGTACCAAAATCAAACATATCATCCTTGATCTGGAATGCGATGCCGATCTTTTCGCCAAAGAGGCGCATTTTTTCGATAACCTCATCACTTGCACCGGCAGATGCAGCTCCACAAGCACAACATGAAGCAATAAGTGAAGCAGTTTTCTGCCTGATCACATCGTAATAAACCGGTTCGCCAATATCCATGCGGCGCACCTTTTCAATCTGCATCAGTTCGCCCTCACTCATTTGCTTAACCGCGTCAGATACTATGCGCAACAACTGAAAATCGTTATTATCGATAGAAAGCAGCAAACCTTTTGAAAGCAGGTAATCGCCTACCAAAACGGCGATCTTGTTTTTCCATAAAGCATTGATAGAGAAAAAGCCACGACGCTGATAGGAATTATCAACCACATCATCATGCACAAGTGATGCCGTATGTAATAGTTCAACCAGTGCCGCCCCGCGATGCGTAGCCTCATTGATGCCCCCGCAAATGCTGGCCGAAAAGAACACGAACATAGGGCGGATTTGCTTGCCTTTACGCTTTACAATATAATGTGTAATGCGGTCAAGCAGCGGAACAGAACTCTTCATCGAGTTCCTGAATTTCTCCTCAAACGCATCAATATCAGCAGCAATAGGTTTTTTAATGTCGTTGATGCTCAGCATTGCAACCAAAACAGTATTTTATGTTAACCACCGCCTTGTGACAGTGCGAAGCAAACATAAGCTAAAATTATGTATCTGCATTGCAGCCTACTATTTTTTACTCAAATTAAACCAAAGCATGTAATAATAGTCATACAGATGCGAGTGCAATTTTTGTAAGTAGAGTTTAGTTTTTGTGAAAGCGGAGCCCGGTTTAAACAGGCTTCGCTTTTTTATTGATTGTAAGGGCAAATATTTTACCTTTGCACTCCACTATTTACACGGAGAGGTGTCTGAGTGGTCGAAAGAGCACGCCTGGAAAGTGTGTATACTCCAAAAGGGTATCGAGGGTTCGAATCCCTCCCTCTCCGCTGATTTTCAAACCAAAAATGACTGAAAGCCTGTTTTTCGCACGAAAACAGGTTTTTTGCTTTAAACCGACAAGCTGTTTTATACGCCGTTTCGTATGATTCTGGTGAGTAATTCGGTGAGTAAAGTTAATCAATTGATTAACTCACCAGAAAGGGTTTAAAACACTGATTGACAGCCCGTTCAAAAAATGAACATCTTGTCAGAAAATGGCCGCAAACCGATATTTGTTTAACCATTTAGTGAGTCATTATGAAGACAATTTTCAGTGTGCTCTTTTATTTGAAGAGACCAAAGAGCTATCAGACAGGTCCTATGCCTATCTACATGCGTATTACGATTGACAGTAAGCGCACAGAAATCACCACCGGCCGTGAATGCGAACCTTCGCAGTGGATACCATCAGCAGGGCGAATGAAGGGAACGAAAGAAACCGTAAAATCGCTCAATAATTACCTCGACACCCTACGCGCGAAGATCGATGACGCGCATTCAGCAATGATCAAAGCGGGAGATGACATTACCTCAGAGAGTTTGAAATGTCGTTTCCTGGGCAAAGAAGAGAACCCAAAAATGCTCATCGAAATCTTTGAAAATCACAACGAGAAATTCGGTAAGCTCGTCGGCAAAGAAAATTCAAAAGGTACACTAAGCCGGTATAAAATATCGTTGAGCCATACACAGCGCTTTCTCAAGTGGCGTTTTAATCTTTCAGATATTCCTGTCAAAAAAGTAGATCACCAATTCATTACGGATTATGATTTCTGGCTAAGATCAGAGCGCAACTGCGGCAATAATTCGGCCGTTAAGTACATGAGGAACTTTAAAAAGATCATCACCATCTGCCTGGATAACGGCTGGATTGACCGCAACCCATTCCTGAAATACAAAGGCAAAACGAAACGGGTTAACCGGATATGCCTGGAACAAGACGACCTGAAACGTATTGCCGAAAAGAACTTTTCGTCTGCACGACTTGAACAGATCAGGGATATTTTCCTGTTCAGCTGCTACACAGGCCTGGCGTACATTGACATTAAGAATCTGCACCGTGAGCACCTGACTAACCGCTACGACGGCGAAATATGGATCATGACCAATCGCCAAAAAACCGATATCCCAACCCGGGTCCCGCTTTTACCGCAAGCAATTGAGCTCATACGAAAATATGAGTATCATCCGAAGTGCGCCAATACTGGGCTGCTCTTCCCGGTACCCTCCAATCAAAAGGTCAACGACTACCTGAAGGAGATCGCTGAACTCTGTAAGATCAAGCAGACCCTGACCTTTCATATCGCACGACATACTTTTGCTACTACGATAACGCTGGCCAACGATGTGCCTATAGAAAGCGTGTCTGTTATGCTGGGCCATGCGAGTATCAAAACCACACAGGAGTATGCTAAAGTGCTAAATCTGAAACTAAGCAGGGACATGAGCGCCCTTCGATCAAAAATTGGCTCATAAAAATTGATGCCTGTCTACCAACAACTTAAAAATACAAAATATTATATGGAAGCATCGAAATCGATCATCGGTGATATACAATCGATAATAAGTACGGCGAGAGAATCGGCAGTTCGCTCTGTAGATTTTGAACGTGTCAGGATGTACTGGTACATTGGCCGACGTATCTTCGAAGAAGAGCAAGATGGTCAGGAACGCGCCATTTATGGCGAACGCCTGATCCCATACCTTTCCGAAAAACTCATGCCTCAATTCGGGACGGCGTTCTCTGCGAGGAACCTTAATCACTTCAGGCAATTTTACAGGAGCTTTCCAATTGTGAACGCACTGCGTACACAATTGACATGGACGCATTACCGCTCCCTTTTAAGTATGGAAACAGCGGAAAAAAGAGATTTCTACATAGGTGAAACAGTTAAGAACAACTGGACATCAAGGCAAATGGAGCGTCAGATCAATAGCCAGTTGTATGAACGTCTGCTATTAAGCATGGATCAAGACAGAGTCCTCTCGGTAGCCCGAAATGAAAAGCAATCCGAAGCCCCACAGGAGATCATCAAAGACCCGATGGTTTTAGAGTTCCTGGGCCTCAAACAGGAAGCAGCTTACTTTGAAAGGGACATCGAGTCCGCGCTGATCACGCATCTTCAGGAATTTATGCTTGAACTCGGAAATGGATATTCTTTTGTAGCGCGTCAAAAACGGATACATCTGGACGGTGATGATTTTTTTATCGATCTGGTTTTTTACAACAGGCTGCTTCAATGTTTCGTGATCGTTGAACTGAAGACACATAAAATTACACATCAGGACATAGGGCAGCTACAGATGTATGTAAATTATTTTGACCGGGTTGAAAAGCTGGCACATGAAACGCCTACGGTCGGTATACTTTTATGCCTGGAAAAAAACGATACTGTCGTCAAATTTTCTTTGCCGGAAAACAGCAACATTTTCGCGACCCGTTATCAATTATATCTGCCTACTGCGGATCAGTTACTGACAGAAGTTCAAAAGGAATTGAAGAAGCAGCAAAGATTAAATGATCAATAAATGCTATGTAATCCCTCGAATTTGATGTGGTTGTTTGCGGCATCAAATGTTTAAACCTAAAATATACTTTAAAGAAATCACATCCGACTCGGATAACATCGGATAACAGGAACGGTCACTGCTGCGATTTTTGCTTCATAATTCTTAATTAAATATTATGGCGGCAATCGAGTTACTTACCAGAGACGACTTGCAGCAATTTCGGCTGCAATTGTTAGAGGATATTAAATCCATCATCTCGGCACCAAAAGTACAAGCAAAGCAATGGCTTAAAAGCGCGGAAGTCCGTAAATTGCTCAGTATATCTTCAAGCACATTGCAAACCCTTCGCATTAACGGAACTATCCGGTTTTCACGTGTCGGCAAGATCATGTATTATAAAAATGACGATATTCTGAAATTATTGGAGGGCGAGAATTGAGTCAAGCATTCAGGCAATTGCAGCGTTTTTATGACAGGGCCAACCGGGACAGTCGCCTTCTGCCAAGCCATATCAGTTTATATTTCGGACTGATATGGCTTTGGAGCATCAATGAATTTTCACCAAAATTAAAGATAGCAAGGAAGGAACTCATGGTACTTTCACATATCAACTCAATTGTAACGTATCATAAATGCATAAAAGATTTAACTGACTTCGGATACTTCGAATATCGCCCTTCTTTCAATTCTTATAAAGGCTCTGAAATCCGCCTGCTGCTCTAACGGTGCAACCAAATTGAAATACAATTTCGAGGGATACCTTTTTAGCGAGTGTTGGTACTTTTGATAATGTTATATTTAAATCTTTGAAATAAAGAAAGCAGTACCTTCTTTTTAAGTGTAGATAGGACCGGGAGGCGCGTCTTCCGACACGGAGTAGTCCCAATGTGAAGGTACTTCATCGTAACCATATGTCCAGATGGACTGGTTTGTTGGTTGCTCAAGGCTCCTCATAACATTTTTTAATTCTGCTTTTCTAAAGTATTAAACTTTTTAGAATTTAATGCTTCCATGAATAAATATGAATTAAAATTATGCTTGCTCTTACAGCTTTTCGGCTCCCCTTTACAAGTTCTTATCTATTAGTTGAAATCCTGATTTAATGTCCTTGGTTTTGATTAAGTATTTGGTTTCAGATTTGTCCCGGTAGTTGATGACTAACTTTATTTCATTTGGCTCAATGAAGGTGGCGGTAAACGGGTATTTATCAGCAATAGTGATGGAGCCGTCTACATAATCAATTTTATCATTATGAATTTTAAAAAAACCGATATAATTATTTAATTTACGGATTACATTAACTTTTCCGCCCGGAAAGAAAATCATTCTAAATGTCCCGGCGGAATCGGTTTCATTTTTCTTTTCCCTCCATTCCCCATATATTGAATTAACCTTATTCATTACACCATCCTTGTTGTTATAATCGTTGCCGTATAAAGACATGCCTGAAATTGCCAAAAAGCAAAACATCAATATCGTTTTCATAATAAATTAATTTAATAAACTCGTTATACCCCACTGCTTAGCATACGCCTCGATCGGCGGCAGGCCAACGGCATCACGGCGCTCATTCACATGCTCCTTATCTTTTATCGGTACGAATGAAAATTTGTTAGTCTTTTCATCCTTATCTAACTGTGTACCGTAGGTTTGATAGTGGTATCTGGCAGATTCGATCTTGTCCTGTAACAAAGCGAGGTTACCTTTTGATGTTGCGTTCTTATCTGCCGCATCTTTAAGCAAAGGGAAATATTTCTCCATGGTAGGAAGATCTGCATGGACGATCACCGCAAAAAGTGCCAGGTTGGCGATGTTTCCCACTTTATCGGGGCCCAGCCAGCCATATTTGTCCAGGATTGCTGTTGTTTTCTGCAGGTTGATCTTGTCTTGCGTTTTCATGCTGTCTAACAACGACTGCATTTGAGGTGATTTGAAACCGAATCTGTTCTGCATGCTGTCCGCTTTCCGACGGTAATACTGATCGGACGCGAAAATATCTTCTAATTGTTTTTTGACCGGTAGGTTGTATTGTGCTTCCAATGCAGTTTTATTATTACGAACGATAGTCATTAAATCTGCCCATCGGGAATCCTTATGAATGGATGCCAGATCAGAATCGATAGCGAGGTGCTGGTCATCGGCATATTTTCCGGCATTGGCAACTTTAAATAAATGAAAAAACGCGCTGTCCGCCTTACCGGATCTCGCCCAGGCGCAGGCTGCATTATAACGGTCATTCAGGATCGCGCGTCCGTTAAATGTATTGAAAGCTGCACTGTAAGCTGATGCTGATTGTTGATATTCCTTTTTTTGAAATAAGGTGTTTGCTTTTTTTACCAATTGAAAATATGCTGGCGGAGGGCCGGTCTGAGCGAAAATATCGCCGGAAATTAATAAAGCCAGGCCAATGAGATATAATTTATACTTCATATGACAAACCCTAAAATTTAACTAAATAAAGAATATTATTTTTTATCGACGAAAAATTAATAAGTCAAAAATATTTCAATAGAAATTCATGTCAACAGTTTTAACATTTTTTAACAATTCTTTTTAGCCATGAAATGCAAAACATATCGTAAAGACGAGTCCAACTCGGAGATGTTTTGCGCGCGCTCAGACCACTTTTCCTGAACAAATTTTCACTTCTGCATTTGAACAAATATTCACGTGCAGCAAACTGAAATGTATGATGGGAAACATCGTCACGTTAGCACATCAGAAAAGTGGCGGTGTGAAAAGCAAGTTAGCTTTGAACCTGGCCTTGTGCTTCGAGGATAAGTTAAAGATTACCCTTATTGACTCTGATCTTTAGGGAAATTTATACGACCTGAGAGGATCTTCGTCAAGATGTTACCTAAAAGAAAAACGCCGCAAATTAGTACAAGAGGCTGTCTCACAAATCTATTATGTCGATATTCTGGATCAGGCTATTCAGTGCGACTTTGAGAACCGGGTTTTATAAGCAATTAAGAAAATTGAAATTAGTAATTAATAAAGTATTATGGTCAGAGTGTTACGGAATTAGCTGTTTGCTAGTCCGTAACGGGGTGATCAGTGACTCCGGAATGTCCACAAACCCTTTGCATAACTTGCTCTCACTGCTAACTGTCAATGACCACTCCTCTAAATGGGGAAAATTTATAGAAAATCAATTTTGAAAAATATTCCTGCGGCATCAATAGCATTTCTACCTGTTTCACGCTAATCTTATTTACGGCGATGTCACAGCTCGCAGCCCGTAAGTTTTGTAGAATAATTGTTCTTCAAATAAAAACTTTTTTCCCTCTAATTAATTTAGTATTCAACAATTTGAATAACAATTAATGGAATCTAATATACTACCCGGAAAACCTTTCCCACTCGGTCCCACCTGGGACGGCAACGGAGTTAACTTTACCCTATACTCAGAAAACGCAACTGCAGTAGAACTATGCCTGTTTGATTCGGAGAATGATCAGCATGAAACAGCCAAAATTTCCGTAACGGAAAAAACAAATTTCATCTGGCACATCTATATTGAAGGAATTGCTCCCGGCCAGCTATACGGTTTTCGCGTGCACGGGCCGTACGAACCTGAAAACGGCCATCGTTTCAACCCCAATAAACTGCTGATTGATCCCTACGCCAAGGCAATTTCAGGTAGTATAAAATGGAATGATGCCTTATACAGCTATAAAGTGGGAGATGAGGCGCAAGACCTGAGTTTCAGTGATAGCGACAGTGCGCCGTTTATTCCAAAATCTGTAGTCATCGATCAGCACTTCGACTGGGAGGGTGACACTTCTCCAAGTTACCAATATTATAATACAGTCATTTATGAAGCCCACGTCAAAGGGTTTACGCAGCTTAATCCTGAAATACCGGAAAACTTACGTGGGACCTATGCCGGAATCGCCCACCCTGCGAGTATCAAATATTTACAAGATCTGGGAATTACGGCGATCGAACTGATGCCTGTACATCAGTTCATTTCCGATCGGCATCTGAAAGAGAATGGATTGAGTAATTACTGGGGATATAACACCATTGGTTTTTTCGCTCCTGACTCGAGATATTCAGGCTCGGGCACCAAAGGCGAGCAGGTTACTGAGTTCAAAACGATGGTAAAGGAATTACATAAGGCAGGCATCCAGGTCATCCTGGATGTGGTATACAACCATACTGCAGAAGGCAACCAGTTAGGCCCAACTTTATCTTTTAAAGGTATTGACAATGCTTCCTATTACCGGCTCACTGATGATAAACGTTATTACAATGATTATACAGGAACGGGCAATACCTTGAATGCCTACCTGCCAAACGTTCTGCGCCTGATGATGGATAGCCTGCGCTATTGGATTACAGAAATGCACGTCGACGGTTTCAGGTTCGATCTGGCGGCCACCCTCGCACGCGAGCTACATGAAGTAAACCGCCTGGGCGCATTTTTCGACATCATTCACCAGGATCCGGTAATATCACAAGTCAAACTGATAGCCGAGCCATGGGACGTTGGTGAAGGCGGTTACCAGGTAGGTAAGTTTCCTCCGGGCTGGGCGGAATGGAACGGAAAGTACCGCGATTGCATAAGGGACTACTGGAGCGGCTCGGAGAATACCCTACCAGAGTTCGCGGACCGCGTAACAGGCAGCGCTGACCTTTATAAAGATTACCGCCGCCCTACGGCCAGTATCAATTTCATCACCGCGCATGATGGCTTTACGCTTAACGACCTTGTATCCTATAATGAAAAACACAACGAGGCTAACGGGGAAGGTAATAAAGATGGGGAAAGCCACAACAGGTCCTGGAATTGCGGCGCCGAGGGACCAACTGACGATCCGGACATTATCAGTTTAAGGCAGCGTCAAAAAAGAAATCTCTTGACTACGCTCTTCCTGTCCCAGGGCGTGCCCATGCTCGTCGCGGGTGACGAAATCAGCCGTACCCAGCAAGGCAATAACAATGCTTATTGCCAAGACAACGAAATTTCCTGGATCAACTGGGAATCTGCAGATCATGAACTCCTGGAATTCACCAGAAAACTGATCAGCTTACGGAACAGCCACTCCGTCTTTTCCAGAAAAGAATGGTTCAAAGGCGTTGCTGTTAATGAATCGAACATAGAAGATATAGCCTGGTTCCTTCCGGACGGAACACAGATGGAAGAAAGCCACTGGCAACAGAACTACGCAAAGTCTGTGGCCATATATCTCAACGGCAATGGAATTCATGGCGTCGGTTCAGATGGCAAACAGGTTGTGGACGATACTTTTTACCTGGTCTTTAACGCGCATGACCTGGGATTAGATTATAAACTTCCTCATGAAACTTATGGCAGGCAATGGAAAGTCGTCCTCGACACGAGCACTTCCGATACAGCCCCGGACCGGATTTATAAACCGCAGGAAACGGTTCATGTTGAAGGCCGGTCTGTGGTATTGTTAAAAGACGATACAATAAGACAAAATCAGGGTGATGATGAATAGAAGGACTTTAGGCGTAAATTTTGAAGCCGGCATAGCCGAGATTTTGCTATGGGTGCCGCAGGCAGAGCAGGTATCAATTCGCCCGGATACCGGCAACGATCTGTTACTTGAGCAAAAAACGCGCGGCTATTGGCAAATGCGTACCGGAGAACTTCGCCCCGGAATGAATTATCACGTGGTCATCGACGGTGAAACATGGCCTGACATTCATTCTCTGTACCAGCCGGACGGTGTACACGGAGCCTCGTCCGCGTTCGATGTATCGGGTATGAAATGGACGGATCAGCGCTGGGAGAATATCCCGCTACAAAACTACCTGATCTATGAGCTGCATACCGGGACATTTACACCTGAGGGCACATTTGATGGCATCGCGAAAAAATTAGATTATTTGGCTGCCCTGGGTATCACAGCCATCGAGCTCATGCCTGTCGCACAGTTTCCCGGTGATCGCAACTGGGGTTATGATGGCGTTTTTCCTTATGCCGTACATAATTCCTATGGCGGCCCGGCTGCGCTGCAGCAACTCGTTGATCAATGTCACAGGAAAGGCCTTGCCGTGATTTTGGATGTAGTCTATAACCATATAGGTCCTGAGGGCAATTACTTCGGAAAATATGGTCCCTTTTTTACAGAAAAATACAAAACGCCCTGGGGAAATGCCATCAATTTCGATGATGCAGGCTGTGACGAGGTTAGGCGCTATTTCATTGAAAACGCACTGATGTGGTGCCGTGATTTCCATGTCGATGCCTTGAGATTGGATGCTGTTCATGCCATTAAAGATTTCAGCCCTGTACACGTGCTGAAAGAATTAACACTTGCGCTCAATGATTTGAAGCAATGTACCGGGAAGTCACATTACCTGATCGCGGAATGCGACTTGAACGATCACCGTTTTATCGATCCGCTCAAAGAGGGGGGGTACGGACTGGACAGTCAATGGATCGATGAGTTCCATCACGCGTTGCGGATTAGTGCAGGAGGTAAGCGAGAGGGCTATTATGGTGACTTTCATGGCATTGAAGATCTCGGCGCCGCATTTGAACATGCTTACGTATACCACGGCCGCTATTCTGAACATCGCCAAAAAACTTTTGGCACCGATCCTGTTGAAAATCAAGGTCAGCAATTCGTGGTATTCTCGCAAAATCACGACCAGGTGGGTAACCGCATGCTTGGGGAAAGGTCATCCGCTTTATTCAACTTTGAAATGCAGAAACTAATGGCCGCGTCGGTCATGGTCAGCCCTTTTTTGCCGATGCTGTTCATGGGCGAAGAATATGCTGAATCCAATCCCTTTCTATATTTTGTGAGTCACACGGATTCGGAACTGATCACAGCAGTACAAAAGGGGCGAAAAGCTGAATTTGAAGCTTTCCATACGGAAGGCGATGCGCCCGATCCGCAAGATGAAAACACCTTCCATCGATCTAAGCTGCAATGGGAAAAAATCGGTTCAGGAACCCATCGGACCATGTTTAACTATTACCAGGCACTCCTCAACCTTCGGAAATCCCATCCTGTTTTGCGTGTTCCGGACAGGCGAAATATGGAGGTTATCTCCAATAAAATCAACAATACGCTGCTTTTAACCAGGTGGAGCAACGAAAAAAAAATCCACTGTCTGCTCAACTTCTCAACACGGGACAGGGAATGTATGCTGCCTGCATTCAAGGAGAACGTCTCGATCATTTTTAATTCAGCTTCTGCAGAATGGGGCGGGCCAGTCATTAACAATGATGCGTTTCTATCATCTTCCCTGATTGTCATTCCAGCTCAAAGCATTTTAATATTTGAAGAATATGTTTAATCCTGTTTCCACATACCGCATACAATTCCACAAGGATTTCAACTTTAAAAATTTCATGGAGATCATCCCCTACTTACATGAGTTAGGTGTGGTGACCATTTACGCCTCGCCGATTTTTGAGGCGACAAAAGGCAGTATGCACGGCTATGATGTAATTAATCCTCACCGGATCAATCCGGAAATAGGAACATTGGAAGAACTTCAGGCAATACGCTCGAAGCTGAAAAGTTTCGGCATGAATTGGCTGCAGGACATAGTACCTAATCATATGGCTTTTGATCCCGGTAACCCCTGGCTTGCGGACGTATTGGAAAAAGGTCAATCCTCCGATTACGTTAGCTTTTTTGATATTGACTGGGAAAACCCCGCTTTTGACGGTAAACTGATGGTGCCTTTTCTGGGCGAACCGCTTGATGAGGCGATTAATAGCAATACGATCCAAATTAAATACGCAGCCGGGAATTTTACGATCGATTATCTCGGGCAAGGCTATCCGTTGAATCAGGAATCGGTTCTAAAAATACTGGAATCGGAAAATGCTAAACCCGTTGAATTGGTACGATTGCTGTCCGATATTAACAGCAGAGATTCGGTCAAGCCATTGGGAAATGCATTACGGGAATTAAATAATGACTTGCAAGCATATGTTGAATCCGTTGCAGCAAAGATCAATCTCGATCCTGAAAAGCTGAGAAAAGTCATTGAACAACAGCATTATTTGCTAAGCTTCTGGCAGGATACTGACCACAAAATTAACTACAGACGCTTTTTTACGGTTAACGGTTTGATATGCCTTAATATACAGGATGAAAATGTTTTCGATACCTATCATAGTTTTTTGAAAACTTTGCTTGAACACGACCTGATCCAGGGTTTGCGCGTCGATCATATTGACGGCTTGTTCGATCCGACAACTTATCTGGAAAGGCTGAGGGCACTGGCAGGCGATCAGGTATATATCGTGGTAGAAAAGATCCTTGAACAGGGTGAACAGTTTCCGCAGCACTGGCCAGTACAGGGCAATACGGGTTATGACTTCCTGGGTGTTGTCAATAATCTCCTCACCGAGACCCGAAGTAAAAAATTGTTTACCGATTTTTACAAGAGCTTCGCGACCGACAGAAAACCGGTCAGCCGGTCGATAATCGAAAAGAAAAGCGATATACTTTACCGCCACATGGCAGGAGAACTCGACAACCTGTACCGGCTATTCAGTAAAATCCCAATAACGCACCAAAACCTGCAAAATATTAAAGAGGAAAAGTGGAAAGCGACAATCGGAGCTTTTCTGATCCACTGTCCGGTATATCGTTACTACAGCAACCAATTTCCACTCCATTTTGCAGAGGCTGAACTTTTGAAGGGAATATTTCGGCAGGTAGCGGCGGCCAACCCGGAACTTGAAAAACCAGCGTTTTACCTGAACGAACTGTTTACGGCCGTTCATCCCATCAAGGCACAGGCTGATATCTCGTTCTTCTTCCAGCGTTGCATGCAGTTTACTGGGCCTTTGATGGCTAAGGGTGTTGAAGATACGCTGATGTACACTTATGACAGATTTATCGGGCATAACGAGGTCGGCGATTCCCCGGAGGAGTTTGGAATAAACATTAAGCAATTTCATGCCTGCATGATCGAGAGACAGGGGGGTTGGCCACTTTCGATGAATGGAACTGCCACACACGACACTAAACGAGGCGAAGATGTACGGGCCAGGCTGAACGTTTTAACCGATATTCCCGAAAAATGGGTTGAACAGGTTAATGCCTGGCAGATTGCAAACCAGCAGTATAAAACAGGGAACATTCCAGATAGCAACGATGAATATCTGATCTATCAAACCCTGGTCGGTTTTATCGGCCTCAACAATGAGCCGGATGATCAGACGGTCACCAGGCTCGAGGAATATCTTACGAAGGCACTTAGGGAAGCCAAATTGCACACCCAGTGGGCAGAACCGGACGAACAATATGAACAAGGGACTCTGCTATTTGCACGCAAATTACTTGGCAGCGCGGAATTTTTGAAAAGCCTGAGGAAGTTCCAGCACACGATATCCGACGCATTCATCAACAATTCACTCACACAGGTATTATTAAAATTCACATCACCGGGTGTCCCGGACACTTACCAGGGCTGTGAACTTTGGGATTTCAGCCTCGTTGACCCCGATAACCGGAGGCCCGTTGACTATGAGCTGCGCTCATCTTCACTCCGCAAGATCAAAAGCTTTAAATACGAAGCACTTTGCCAAAACAAAGAAAATGGCTTACTGAAATTATGGCTGACACAAAAGCTTTTAGCAGAGCGGAAGCGTAACCCATCGCTATTTAACCTCGGCAGTTACATTCCACTCCAAGTGGAGGGTAGATTTAAATCCCATTTCGTCGCATTTGCACGGGTTTATCAGCGGCAATGGATTATCAGCATTTCAGCCCTCCATACCGCGGCGATAAGTTGGGAGGATGAAGGTTGGGCAGATACCAAAGTCATGCTGCCGCCCGATGCGCCTTTACAGTGGACTTCTGTCTTGACAAATGAAAAGGTATTGTTGGACACTGCGATTGCTCTGAATGAAAATTTGCAAACCTTGCCTTTGCTTTTATTAAGATCAGAGCCTGCTTCAGAAAAACGAGGTGCGGGCATTATCCTGCATATCACCTCACTCCCATCTCCTTACAGTATCGGAGACATGGGCCCTGAAGCACGAAGATTTGTAAAATTCCTTGGGCATTCGCATCAACGTTACTGGCAGTTGCTTCCGGTAAACGCTACGAGTCAAGCTTCCGGCAATTCTCCCTATAGTTCGATAGCGAGTATGGCTGGCAACACTTTGCTGATCAGCCCGGACGATTTGGTGAACGATGGCTGGTTAACTGCAGAGGAGACAGCAAAGTTCAGGCGATCGGGTAATTCCATGGTTAATTACGATCGGGCTGCTATGATAAAAAACGAATTGCTCAACTTAGCTTATACACGTTTTAACCGGACCAAAGACAATCCTTTGCAAAAGCAATTTGAAGATTTTAAGGTTAGGGAACGGGCCTGGCTACATGACTTCGCATTGTTTGAATCCATCAAACAGCGTTATAACGATAGCCCATGGTATGAATGGCCTGATGAGCTTAAATATCGTAAAAAGAAGGCTATTGAATTATTTCAAGGCCAGCATGTGCACGAGATCGATCATTCGAAGTGGCGGCAATTTATTTTTTTTCGCCAATGGCAGGCATTGAAATTATTGGGACATCAAACCGGGCTAAAGTTTATAGGTGACCTTCCCTTTTATGTTAGTTATGATTCCGTCGATGTGTGGTCTCATCCTGAACTGTTTAAACTGGATCAGGATGAAAACCTGGCCGGCGTAGCCGGCGTACCTCCCGACTATTTTAATGCAGGCGGGCAATTGTGGAATATGCCGGTTTATAAATGGCCGGAACACCGGGCAACCGGATATGCCTGGTGGCTCGCAAGAATAAAAAAGAATATGGAATTCTTCGATTTGATCAGGTTAGATCATTTCCGGGGATTCCAGCGTTTTTGGGAAGTTCCGGCTGGCGAAAAAAATGCCATTCACGGTACTTGGAAATTCGGTCCCGGGGCAAAGATCTTTCAGGCTTTGAAGAAAGCACTCGGAGATATCCCCTTTATTGCCGAAGATCTCGGAGATATCGACCAACACGTTTATGAGCTTCGTGACGAATATGCTTTTCCGGGAATGAATATTTTACAGTACGCTTTCGGAAGAGATATGCCGGTCTCCGTACACGCGCCCCACAATCACGTGTTAAACAGCATCACCTATACCGGCACCCATGATAATAATACATTACTTGGCTGGTTAAAAAACGACGCTACGGCAGAGGAACGCCGGCACCTCAACGATTATTTCAGGACCAAGGTAACTAGGAGAAATATCAAACGGCTGATGCTGGAAACCTGTTATGCCTCTGTGGCAGCCGTAGCCATTAGCCCTTTACAGGACATCCTGGGCCTTGACGAAAAAAGCCGGATCAACGTTCCTGCGTCAAAAACCGGTAACTGGCGGTGGAGGGTAGCTAGTGATATGCTGTCTGATCAAACGGCAGCATTACTTAGATTGCTGGCCAAAAAGTATAACCGGTAGTTAGCTATCGCGATCAATCAAGATGTTGCCGGAGGAAACGGCATTTAGAGTGCATTCATACAAGTCTGTACACAGAACTGATAAATTTTTAAGCATAGACTGTGGAAATTTCCGTTTTAGCCGGTCAATCTGCAGACCACTTGCTCCTATGAAAACTTTTTTTGCAAATCTAAAACGCTGGTATTATCCCAATAAATTTTCTTTAATTTTTTTTAAATTAACCTGATAAACAAATATTTATATGATTACAAAACAATATCATCCCCATAAGTGTCTGATAACAAAAGTGGTTTACAGATGGAACTTCAAAAACGAATACAAGTCAAACGGCAGCAATACGAAGATCGCCTTAAATCAATGATCAGTAACAGATCCTTCAAAGTAGGTTATTCCTACAATGCCGAAAGCGTTTTCCTATGGGGAGACGAAACCGTAATCAATCAATTAAAACAATTCGCACAAACGGGTGTTTGACTTATCGTGTCCACACTTTTTTTGCTTGTACCAATTACCTTCGGCCGTTAATTACCAGTATAATATAGGCGAAAAAGCAAATTGCGGAGTCTGCCAAGTAACTTCAGCTAAAGATTACGTCACTAACTTTTTCCAGGTTTGCTGGATGAGGTGTCTAATATTTCAAAATTGAGCTATCAAATACTTAAATAATGTCGTTTTTTTCTATTGTTAAATGTCGACATGGAAACTGCGGCTCGCCTTTTCAGTTAAAAGGAATATTGTAAACGAGCCGTAAATATCAGTTGCTTCAATGAGCATGTCCGAAATGATCCTTTGTAATTTATCGAAAATAACAAAGATGTCGTTAACTTCCGGGTTTATAGTTATCATGATATCCATATCCTCAACGGTCACAGAATGGTTAAATGGAGGAGGCAATGCAAATAACAGCAAATCCTTGATGGCCTCCGGCGTTGAATGATGATGTATATTCATCTCGCAAAGCATATGTTTAGAATTAATCAGTAAAATATTGATTGTATCGGCACGCGGTTTTCTTCAAGCATTAAAAAAAGCTTAATTACGATCGAAAGTCCTAATTCCTCGCCGGATGTAGTCACAAAACAGACTACGCGTAACAAAATCAATACCGAGGTTGTTATTTAGTGATTAGGTAAAGTTCAAAAACGCTCCATGTGCTCAAATTACCCAGGCTGGGTACGATGCTCTACAATTATACGCGGAAATAATCACATCATCGAGCGTAATTATATTGATTTCGACAGTAGATCTTTTTCAAAAATTAAAGTATCAACTACAACGACCAACGGACTTGGCAGGATATTAGTGAGTTGCATTCATACGCGACACTAGGTATTCCGATCATAAAAGAATTAATGATATTTTCTATCGCTGGCGGGGATTTCATCAGCAGTTGCTCTTTACGGTCCTCGAAACTCAGTTAGGTTGTCGTACATCTACTCATTTGATACCTTTTTCCAGTTTGGCATTTTGCCCTGCAAGAATTTTCCATATGCCATCGAGTTTTATTAGTACAATCAGCCGCCTAAACTCAAAGGTTTGGCCGGGAAATCGTTCATCGCCATCTAATCCAGTACGAACATGCGATATGGCAACATTGGAATCAGGATAAGTTATGTCTTCAACCGAACGGGTATAATAATGTGTGTTTTTAAAATAGGTCGTATGTACCTGTTTGTAATGAAACCTGATGTCGTCCCGACCCTTGTAGTACGCACCAAACCAATTCACCCAAGTGGCGTCAGTGGCATAATTATTGGCCAGACCCACAGGGTCATGCCTGTTCCAGGCATCTTCGTAATTTTTAATGAGTTGCCTTATTGCCGCATTTTCTTTACTGGTATCTGCTTGCTGGCTTTGGGCATCAAAAGCACACAGTATGCTCAGACCAACTATAAATATAATATTAGTAATTTTCATGACTTCCTGTTCAATGAACTAACTATTGGGTAGTGTCTAAGTTTGAATTTAATTTATTTTTGATGCATTATAACATTTCAGTTTAGCACGGTATGGATACCACATTTTATTTATCCTTATTTCGGCAAGCTGCTGATAAACTTGACAAAAGACTATTGAGTCAAAAGCAACTGCAAGTGGAAACGGGCGTTTGGTTAGATTCTGTCGTTTTAAGATTACACAAACAGCATTGGGCAAATAACCCGGATGCAAAACCACAAACAGGCCCTGCGATTTTTTTTTCTATCTGGATTAATAATGCTGATATCAAAGAGCATAAATTATTTTACAACATCCATGCACTAAAATTAAGAAAGCTTACTGGCTATGCTTTAACCAGCAGAAGATTTGCTGACGACTTTAGAGAACAGTTTAAAAGTGTTGAACACAATTGGCCAAACGTTAGTACTAAATTCGGGCCGCAAACTTTAATGCAGGGATGGAAAATAGTTAATTTAGATTTTCCCGTAGAAGATATTTTAAAGATTGCCGACAAGTTTATCGAAATTGATATTTTAATCGAAAACCTGCTCGTTAAAGTAAAAGTTAAATAAACTCAAACTGAGACACTACCACTATTGTATTTAAAAGGCCTTTAATATATCGATTGGCGGCCCCACGCGTTCAAAACCATGTTGTTTTCTAAACTCATCCTGCTCCGCATCGGGTTTACCTTTCATTTCCCCTTTACTTATCGCTATAAAACACTCTTCCATTTTGCCGGCAGGCTGAAACGTTGTGAGCATCCGGCCAACGCCTTCGCCTATTTTTGAGAACGCGTGTGGTACGCCCCGCGGACCGAAAACACTATCACCTGTTTTAACGTGGTGCATTTTGTCGCCTACTTTAATTATGAACTCACCTTCCAAAATGTACCACCATTCGTCTTGGGCATGGTGTACGTGCAGGTTGGGGCCACCTTTTTTTACCCGCGACGATTCGTATACATACAAGTCGCCGTCCGTATCGTTTGTTGATACCTTGGTATAAAAAGTGTCGCCATCAAATAAGCTGATCGGGTTTTCAAATCGGTCTGCCCCCGCATCGGTTTTAAAACCTGTTTTGTCCCTGAAATTGGAATAGATCTTGGCAGTTAAACTAAGAGGGCTGGCCAAAACAGCACCGCTTAGGGATAAAATCCGTAAAAAGGCATCTCGTTTCATTGTTGTTATTTAAGCATAAATAGTTTCAAAACTGGTCGCAATGCTTAGCGCATTGCCTATATGACAATAGTAAATGCATTTCAAAGCGGGCCAGATAGCGAACTTTTTGATATGCTGCCGGATCAGGCCCGCCTAAAAGACAGAAACTCTCATAATCTATTTAAATGGTTTGACACTCCCTTTTTTTTCAATTTCCCTGCGAAACGTTTATCTGTTAAGGAAACCAGGAAATTTTCCAGGTCGGTTTTCTCCTGCTCTGTTAAACCCATTGGCGTATTGAGCAGCGTATCACGGTTAATGGAGCGGGAAACTATTTTATCCGGATCATTATAGTAGTCAATCACCTGCCGTAATGTTTTGAACATACCGTTATGCATATAGGGCGCTGTAATCGCCACGTTACGCAAAGCCCCTATCTTAAACCTGCCTACGTCACTCTCTTTTTTAGTTACACAGGCGCGGCCGCTATCTCGTAATGCCTTGCCATCATAGAGGCCAATGGAACGAAATTCTACATCGTTGAAGTCGGGGCCAAAATGACATTGGATACAACGTCCTTTGGTATTGAAGATAGCAAAACCACGTTTTGCCGATTCGCTGACGGCCGCCTCATTATCATTTAAGCGCCAGTCATCAAATGGAGAATCACCGGTTTCTAACGTTCTTTCAAATGCGGATAATGCTTTGGCTAAATTAGCACTATTGGCTGCCTCATGGAAAACAGTTTGAAAAGCTGCCTTATAAAAAGCATTGTGTTGCAACCGCCATACGGCTGTCGCTACCGGCAAATCCATTTCGATAGGATTTTGAAGCGGGATCAGGGCTTGCTGTTCCAGCGAGGTAGCGCGCCCATCCCAAAAAAATGCGACCTGTAAGCTCATATTCATGGCTGATGGGGTATTGCGCACACCTTTCCGCCTGTGCACTCCTAAACTAACGGCAGAGGTATCAGCAAAGGCGAACTCTTCTTTATGGCATGATGCGCAGCTGATCTTTTTAGTACGGGACAAGATCGGATCAGAAAACAATTTTTGGCCAAGTGTTACAGGCGTTAAAGTCTCGGGGGATTTAAATGCGCTTTGCGAGATAATGAGGACAACGCCAAGCGCCAGGATAATCATGCAAAGCTTTTTCATTTGATGATCATTTACCTGATGTAACCAGTTTTTTAAACACCTTTCCGCCTGTAGCCTGCCGGCGGCCTACGCACGTGTCCTGAATAACATGGAATTTGAGGGAATCAAGCTTGCCGAAAAACTCCATTTTATAAGTCCCATTATATTTGTCATTACAGGTGGCATCGGCAATATATAACGTATCATGGTTCATATGATAAACACCACTTACAAATTCTTTTTTATTGATAAAACCATCATACGTTCCGTTAGCCCTGAAAATTGCCATTAAATTAAAAGGCTGTCCCTGAGATTTGCCGGAATGCTCCCATTTTCCCAGAAGCGGATTATCATCAATGGTAAAGGCCGTAACGGGCAGTAGTACAGCAACAAATATGCTAAGGCATTGAATTTTTTTCATAATCATGGTTTAGATAGTCAGTTTCTCACAAAACAAACATTTTTTATTTTATAATACTTTCGGGAATGTTGCAAATACTTTAGAGTTTGTAACATTTGATCTTTCAGGTACTTACGCAGGATAATATGTACATCGTGTTGAAACTCGGTTTGAGAAAGCCAGGCGTTCATCGTGGATGCAAAATTTGTAAGCTTTCTTATAATTTAAACACGTTGGCAATAGCGATTAGCCCATATAAGAAAATTGCTTTCAAATCAAAAAAGGCTATCCCGGATATATTGCGGAAAAATTTCTTTGAATATTTTCTCTTCATAAATTACCACAATAACCTCAATGGTCTCTTCACCATATGTTGTTTGCAGGCGTTGCGCATAGAAAACATTGCCGTCCTCCAGGTCTTCAAACTTCCTGATCACCTTTTTATCCTCAAAATAATCTTTGATTTTAAAATTAACGGGATCGCCTGTTTGGGGAATATGTAATGGATTTTCCATAATAATATTCCGAGGCCCATTATATTCGGGATAGAAGAATTGGAAATCAAACTCAAAGCGGAGGATCGTTTTCATAGCAAATGGCTTTACTTATTAAATTTCGACATTAACTATCAGAAAAACAAGCCAATACCTATCACCAGATAATTATTCGACTCAGTTATACATATTGGCAATAAAATAACCATTAAACGAAATAAGACTTCAGTAAAATTGCTTGAGCAACGGAGTATTGGCATTTTCAAAGAGAACTTTAGAAATCCTGTAACAGCGAATATGTTTTTGCTAAGAATGCTGGGTTTAAACAAAATACTATATTTGAAGCCTGCGCACTGCGCTTCACCAATTAAAACATAGAAATGGAAAAATTAGCTGAACTGAAAGCATTCATAGAGACCGCGGAAAAAGAAGGAACTGCGTTTTATGAGAAAAACAACAAAGCAGCAGGAACACGCCTTCGCAACGCGTTACAGCAAATCAAGGTCATTGCAACGGATTTGCGTAAAGATGTTACCGACAAGAAAAACGCCGCACATTAGCAATAGGCCCGCATAGGCGCGCTTTTTTTATTAGTCATTATTCAGTTAATTGGTTTTACCTCAGCGCTGAGATTGTAAGTGGTATGAAGGCAGAGTTTGAGTAGAATCTTAAAAAAAAAGGCTCCACATTTAGGTTTGCTCTTCTACTGTAAATAACCAGCAAACACAGGGAAATTTACGATTGTTGGGCAATTGTAGATCCGGAGAAGCAGTTATTGGTTGCCATTCACCTGTTTAATCTTATTAATATCTCTGGCAATATGATTTGTTTGATGCTGCAGCTCAATGCTTGGAAATTAATGACTGCACCGATTGTCAATCTTTCTCAACAATTTTTGGCATTTGCCCCGCTTGGTGAGATTGATGTATGACTGCACTAACGATTTTGTCAAGTTCTGTAATCGATTCCTCCAGGTATTTAAGCGAGGCCTGGTAATCCTCATCAGTGTCAGGGTTTCGGATTAATGGCAATAAACCTAGTAATCGTGCGATCGGAGCCCGGACAACGTGAGATTGTGTCCAGGCAATCTCACGGAAAAGGTCATTCTGTTGTTCGATCTTTGTAACATAAGTTTTTACCGGAGTAATATCGCGACCTGTGATGCAAACGCCCGTAACTTTATCATCGGTGTATACGGGACTTAAAGAATAATGTACCCACATCATAGACTTTGATAGCCGGTACTGCCGGTCATATTGTACGGTTTCACCGGACTGTGATCTTAATAGCAACTGTGCAAAATCATCGTGCAGCAAACTTGATACATAGCTGAAAATATCCCGACCAATTTCAAATTGTTTGGGCATTTGCTGAAATCGGATATAATCTGCCGCTTTGGTGTTAAATTGCTTAACGCGGTTGTGTTCGTCAATTAATACGATCCCGTCGACCGTGCTTTCAAAGATCGCTCTTAAGTCAGACTCAGATCTTCGGGTACGCTCATTAGCAGCGGCCATTTCCTTTTCATTCCTAATTATCTCGGTTATGTCCGTAGCAAGAACCAACCTTAGCAGCTTGCCTTCCACTTCCAATAAACTGCTTTCTATTCGCACATCTATCAATTCCCCGTTTTTTTTATAATGACGGGCGTATTGCTCATAAGGTATGCCAGATTTGCGATTCGCCTGTACCGTTTCTGCCAACGCGAAATTATCAGCAGCAGGTCGAATATCAGTTATCTTTTTATTGAGAAATTCTCTATGAGAATATCCGTAATGCCTTGTCGCGGCTTCGTTGACATCTTTAAATTGAAGTGTTTCAGTATCAAAAAGCCACATGGGCAATGGACTCTTTTCAAATAACATCTGATAGCGCTGTGTCAATTGCTGCTTGTTAAGCAAGGTTTCCCCGAGCCGGTCAATAATGCGATGGATCAGTATAACCGCAATTCCGCTTAGGAAAAGGAGGTTGGAAGTAAAAGCAACCCAGCTTCCTGAACCAGTGACTTGCTGAGGGCCGTATTGGCCGGCACCTTGCGGAAGCAGAACAGCAATAGATATTAAGATCGCCGAGCTCAACAAAACCGACCAATAGGCGAAATAAACAGGAAGGATCAGCGTCGTGATTACAGTTAAACCGAAAAGGTAAAATATGCCTGGTCCAATATAGCCGAAGGCGATGATCAGGTATATCGCCAGCGGGTAAAATAATCCGATCAACAATAGTTTACGGGCGAACAGGGCTAACCTGCCGGAAAACGTAATTATTGCGAAGCCAAGAAATGTGGTGATATCGACAACACCCATGGTTATATCACGGTTTGTGATTGAAAGATAAATGCCTGGAAATGCCGCAATGAGGCTGATTGGCAGGCCATAGAGCAATAAGGTAAAAAAAAGCTGCGTTTTCCAATACTCGATGGACGATTCATCTTCGGCCGCAAGGGGCGTCAGTCTGCTTTTAACAAACTGTTCATATTTGATAAGCCATTTTTTTAAAATGTATTGGCCGGCGTCCATAAAATTAGGCTTAATTTTTATAAAAGGGAGTTTCCTAGAAAGGTAAAAACTTTTTTATAAGTTACACAATGGTTATTAAAAATAAAAAGATCGCGCAGTTTTCAATGCCCGCAGCTTCTCACTGTCTGAATATGGCAAAGATTCCGTAATCGTTGACCACCTTGTTTCAGTCGCATTTGCTCAATTCATAGGTTACTCGATCAGGCTCTTGAATTCCGCTGTTGATTTTGCAGTGCTCAAATTTATCTTAGCATCGCACATTTAGAATAAAAGCGACTGCTGTACTAATCTATTTACATAATGTACTTCAAGGGCAAACCATTATAACCTGCTATTGTTGACTTTAGACCATATGCCGCGAAAAGCAAAAATAAAATCCAATAACCAGGTTGAACGTGGAAATTTAGAAACACCGTTCGTATCGGACTTTCTTGGCAGCGTCTGGTTCCTTTGCATAATCCTGATATTGATCATTCTTTATATCATCTGGAATGCCGGATTCATCCCGTGGCTGCATCCTTTTGATCCGTCACCGTTTAATATATTGGACACCATCCTATCGGTATTCGCCATCATATTGTCAATAACTGTGCTGATCAGTCAAAAACGACAGCGGCAAATGGAAAAAGTCCGGGAACAAGTGGAATTTGAAGTCAATGTCAGAGCGGAAACTGAAATTACCAAAATATTGGAGATGCTTGAACAGGTACAGCAGAAACTGGGAATCAACACTGCCGACGAAGACCTGGAACAGATGAAGAAAAAACTTGACATTCGCAAATTGCACGAACGTATCAAAAAAAGCGACTAAAGCGTGCAACCGAACCGTTCAAGCTGCTAATCAGAGCCAGAATAATTTTGCAGGCTATCGAGCATTCCGATAATTCAACATATATCGCTGTAAACACGAATCCCATGCGTAAAGGCTCCCCTACCTGTAACCTGCTTCGCTCGGTCTGAAAGCCCGGATGACGACCTGGCAATCATAGTAGCGAGGTGCTTGGCTCGCGAAACTCCTCCTTAAAAATCATTGACAAGATATAACTGTCTGCTGTCATAAAAGGAGGTGCCGGTTGTTGCTGATAATGCGGCTTTAAATGCTTTATTCATCATTGAAAATTAATGTTTTGACGATCATTTGCTGGTTTCGAAATGTGGTGCATGGACCGCTTCCGATTCAGGCGAACCTTTCTGACTCAGATATATCAGCCCCTTGTTGACGAACTCCCACGGATTCAAAACATAGAAATTCCGTTTCTATGTGGTTTCTGACCTCCATAATGGTAAGCGCATTTCTTAGCACATCGACGTCCTGCGCTGATGAAAATGATGTCATGAAAAGAAAAATGCCGGACGTTATACCGAAGGTTATAACAGTCATATCATAATACGCGTCAAGAAAGAGAAAGTATTGCAAAACAAATGCATTGGCAACAACCATTGCGACAGCTAATAAGAGCAGGGTCACGGCAATCGACGCGTGTACCCAGCGCTTTAGAGTCCTTCCTTTCCTGACCACCTGAATGGATTTATTCATTTTACACACTGAATATCGTATCTCATTGAGTTTTTGAATTTGCTCATGACATATTGTTAAGCCGCGGCCTTCGTGGTGTGGTATCGAAAGGGTATCACAAATTTCCGGTGACAAGTAAAAATAATGCTTGCTTGTAAATCTATTAAAGCTGATTGTTGGCAGGTCATTCATAAGGCTTACTGACAAATTTAGATATTTGGCTTGCACCTGTCAAATACAATAATTAAACCAGAACGCCGGTAGAAATTTTTTTTACTAAGTATTGGTTTATGATTACGATGCAGTTGATTTATTTCCCTTACTTTTTTTCGCTTTCAAGCCAACTCACCGATAGCCCGCAATGTTGTTTAATGCTATCTGATAGTCTTATGCCTGGGAAAAAAGCTTCCTCCGAGTCGGAGCAACTCGGACTTTTCCTGATCACGGTCTGACGACTTTTGCTGAACAAATATTGATAACTGCATTTGAACAATTGTCCATTTGCAGCAAAACTGAAAGATTATGGCAAAGATCATCACATTGGCACACCAGAAAGGTGGCGTAGGCAAAAGTACACTGGCGCTAAACCTGGCACTGTGTTTTAAAGACCAGTTAAGGGTCGCTCTTATAGATTCGGATCTTCAGGGGAGCATTTACCATTTGAAAGAAGATTTCCCCGAACTTGCGATCCTGGCACCCGAAAAATTAGCAGAGCTTCCCGACCTGGATTATGACCTCATCTTTGTTGATACGCCGCCTTACTTATCTAATCGGCTGAATGAATTGTTCAGCTATTCAGATTTCATTCTGGTCCCTACCAAGGCTGGCTTTTTTGACGTCATGGCGGTCAAATCTACCCTGGCCTTAGTGAAGTTTGCCCAGGCCCAAAATCAAAAATTGAAGGCTGGCATTGTCCTCAACATGATCAAGCCAAGATCAGGAATAACAATCGAGGTCGTCAGCTTACTCAGTTCATTGGGAACTCCTCTCTTGAAAACCCGAGTCTTTGACCGGGTAAGCCTGGCAAGGTCGTCGATGACTTCCGGGATTCTCAAAAGCGCCGACCAAAAAGCAATTGAAGAGGTGACTTTTCTAGCGGAGGAAATCATCAATCTGCTGAGTGAATAGATGTAGAATTGAATAAAGGAACAATGCTATCGATGAATAATGCTGCAAATGCGGCATTGAAGCTTTGCCGAAATATTCATTTGTACATGGATGCATTTATGCAAACCTCCCTTTGTTCGAATGAAAAAATATCGCATTGTTCAAATGTTCCATTGTTCATAAAGGTTGATAGCTCGCTGGGCGGTTACTAAAAACAAAGCGATGGATGACTACAAAAAAAAGCTGGGTTCCCTGGCCGATAAGATCAAAAACGAAAAACCACAGACACCGATCCAACAGGTACTGCCTGTAAAGCCAATAACACAGCCGGCAAAAGCAGAAGAGGCGCGGTTTAACAACTGGATTCCCAGGGAGCTGAAGAGGAAAATCAAGGCTTATGGCGTGCAGCACGATCTATCTCAAAAGGAAATCACGATACAGGCCCTGGAGAAATTCCTGGAAGAAAAACGAAGCCGATAGTGGAAAATGAAATGCCTTCAAAACGAGGATCATTGGAATGAAACCGCTGTCTTTTTGCGGTTAGCAAGACCTACCTCACGATTAAAGAGATCATACCTCATCTGCCGTCATATTTCGCCAGGATACACCGCTCATTTATCGTTAATATCAATTACATCAGAATAACGGAAAGAGCGCGGGTCAGACTGGAAAATGGCCGGGTGTTGGTCATGGGGAATAATTACAAGGAATCTTTCCTGGAAATGATGGATGCCAGACTGATCAAAACCGGGCGGGCATCCTGACTTTTGCTGCGGGGCGATGCGGTGAACAGGTCCTCCTAACAGCTAAGAAGCGGGTCTTTCGCCGGTATGCTTTGCCTTTCCTTTCTTAGCCAGCAGAAATTTATAAAGGAGGTAGTAGGTGATCATTTCCTGCTTCCTCGGCTCATCCGTAAATATCCGGTTGACATGCATATGCACGATACTGCTCAGAAATTGATTTCTTTCCGTTGCGTCGCCGGCAGGGTTTTGTGCGAGGTCGCGGACGGTGCGGAGAAAATACCTGGTCGATTTCCATTGTGCGCTCAGGTACTTTACATTGCTTTCGTCAAGTGCCGCTTCGATTTCTTGTTGAAGTTTACGGTATTTCCGGTCCAGTTCCACATGGAGCTTCGTCACCTTAAACTCGGTTAAAAAGAGCGTATAGCTTTGATAACAAAAAACCAACAGGTCTTCCTCCTCGCGGATGAAATTAAGCAGTATTTCGAGGGTAGATCTTAATGCAAACAGAAACAGAGCACCAGGTTCAGTAATCGAATCGATCGCCTGCAGCACCAGTTCGCTGCTTGCCCAGAAAAATATCTCAGTTTTCTCGATACCTGCATAATGATAGCGTTCAAGCTCCCTGCTGTAAACATCGACCTGGTATTCCCGGACCACATGCTGCCTGACGCGGTCTTCCAGTTTAACTTTAAATGCGCCTAAAATTTCGTTGATATCCATTTGATCGACCAGCATGCGTACCCGGATATGCGGTGCATGGTCTTCATACCGAACAAAAAACCATCGCCGGATCCTTCCATGGCTGAACTTTTTTCGGAGGATCGGCCGCAATTTCAACAAAAGCCGTGAAGCGCTGATTTTAGGGGCATATATCTTAAGATAAAGCCATTCGGAACCCGGGATATATTTACGGCGGGTTCCTCGCCGTTCTCCTGGATGGTGTTTAAAGATTGCTGATGGCGGAAGTTTGAAACCATCATCGGGCAGCAGGTACGCATTATATTGCCGGGCCGGCTCGTCACCAATAACCTCCTTTAAAACGACCTCACTTTTATTTTGGCTGCAATGGAGAAAAAAAATTGCTTCCGGCTGGTTACCCAAATCGAAATGCAGGTGCTGATCTCCTTCTGCAATTGCAATGACATCGGGTATGCGCAGTTCCTCCCGCAAAATGTGCAATTGTTGCAGGTTTTTCTCCATAGAATTTGTGCCCAGCTTATGTAGCTGCGCTTCCCTGATGACCCAGGTCGCTGAAAAAAGGATCGTTCCGCCGAACTCGACCCTCGGGTAAAATCCGAGTCCGGGGAAAAGCTGGCGCAGATCGAGCAGTAAACTACTTTTTCCGTATTGATAAGGAATATCAGCCAAAAAACGAAATAAGGGTAACTTGTTAATGCTATGGTTATAGGCGGAGGTCAGCCGCGGCACCACCACCTTTTGATGCTTTTTGGAGTATAGAAAAACCTGCTGGGCATAAACTGCCACGTACAGGTCGGATAATTCCAATTGCCGCTCTAACGACAGCAGCGAAACCGCGGTTACCGGTAGTTCAAACTGCCAGATCTGCTCCCGCCTGTTGATGTTATCCGTATGTGGGTCAGAAAGATGGAGGATCTCGGCAAAGATCACTCCGGGGTTCTGTGCTTCCTGTTCCTTTGCCATCGCCTTTGCCGCATTCGCGATTTCCGGAGCGCCGATCGTAAAACGGCCCAAAAGCGCAGGTGCGTTATTTCCGCCCGCACTTTCGATCACAACCTGTTCACCCGCCAGCCTGAAAAGTACCGACATCCCGAGCGCCGCAGATGGCTTTTGTCCGCTTTGCAACCCTGACAGGTCATCCGCTTCCAGGTGAATGACACCGGTTTGCCGGTAACGCTCGCCGTGCCAGTGCTCCAGCAGAAGGCTTTGTGCGGCCGTCCAAACCACCGAATCTTCAACAGGGGTATTGAGCGGAAGGTGTAAAGTTTCCAGTAAAGGGAGATGCGGGTCGGATTCAGGCACATGATAGCCAATACCTGCTTCCGGATCAAGCGCGGCAAGCAAGGGAATACATTGCCCTTCAAAATCGTTATTGAATCGCCTGGCGAATGCCTGCATCGCGGTGTTTTTTACATCCGGCACAAGAACGGTAAGCGCATCGATAGCGGACGCAAGTTGGGATTGAATTGAACTGTTCAGGACTTCCCCGGTCGAAAAACGGTGAAGAATGACGCTCAATTCGTCCTTCACATGCTCCCGGGAGGCCTGCGGAAGATCGGCCCTTAACGCTGCTTTCAACGAACTGAAGTATTGTTCTTCAATAACGTGCGCACGCAAAAGTTTTCGGGAAGCAGCCTGAATCCGTTGATTGGGTTGCCGTTCGAGAAAATCAGCACCCGTGATATTGCTGCGGTTCCTGTCCAGCAAGAACTGGGCGTCGATGAGAAACTCCAGGTAAGCATCGGCTTCATCAGGCGGGCATCCGGCTTCCATACCGATATAAGTAACAAGTTCGTTCCCGCTTTTACCGCCCTGGCAGAAACTTAACAGGTCGCTGAGCAGCTTTGAAAAGGCTATAGCTTGCAGACTGTAATTGCGGATGGTGAAATTTTCATTAAGACTACTCCTCAGGAACCGGAATTCATGCAGAACCCTGTAGATGCTGGGATTCGGATCGAGAGTACCCACCGCAGCTCTTTGTTCCTTTATGGCTGCTCCTACAAGCGCTGCCTGATAGTGCTGGTCAGCACGGATAACGGGATGATACCTGATCACGGTATCCCCGGAAACAGGCTGATCATCCCATCGCGCAAGCGTAACCGAAGAAAAAAGGCCAAATGGTGTCGGCCGGAAACAAAAGCGGTTGTAATATTTCAGCAAGGTTAACTGCTGTTTATCCGACAAAAGATCCGGACGAAAACGGGATTGCTGAATCCGGCTATAGAAAACCGGCGAGGCCAGTAAAACCGCTGTTCGGAAAAGAGGGTCTGTAAGGATAACCGCCAGGTCGGTAGTATAATCGGCCCCGCTCCTCCTGGGCATCCGCAGCAGCAAAGCACTGGCAAAATGATATTTCATAAGTAATAGCTAAATCAATCATAAAATATTAAATGTCGCCTTGACAATCAATACCTATTTTTCATACCTGCTTTACCTTCTCATTTGCTGGGAACATCGTTGCAGGGATGGAGCATACGCATTTCCAAATGCGGAGAATATAGGGCCATGGCGTCAGCAATGTCCTGCAGGCGAATCAGAGGCAAAGGCATCATGTTACTGCTGCATTTGTATCTTATTGAGTGGAGAATGGCTGTCGGGGATTGATCTGCTTTTTCGCGAGATGCGGATAAAAAGGCCAGCGAAGGGCTGACGCGCGGCGAAAAAAGTCGGTCATCGTCCGCAAAAGACCTTGTGGGGACAATCAATCTGCCTATGAATTTTTTCGGTTATCTGTCACAGGAAAGTTAACCATCGAATTGAAACCAGTAAAGTAACTTTCGCGGCATAAACACGCTGGGCCATTCACAAACAAGTCCATTTATTGCGCGTTCACCTGACATTTGCCACTTTCTTGTTCTGGTTTACTTACAGAAGGTCCTCAAATATTATGCGCAAGTTATCTGAACAAAACATATCGATTCTTTTACATAAATTTCTTAATTTGAAAAGGGTTATCTAACTTTCCGCATTAATTCAACTTTGCCAAGTTTGGGTTGTAAGGTCAACTAATCATTTACCCTATTCTTCATCCATGTCACTTAAAACACATCAATTGCTACAAAAAAAGAAAAAAAACATCCTTGAACTCTGGATGAAGAACCAACTGGCCGATGAAGGCCTGCGGGAAGATCTGATCAGTAACGATGAACTGAGAAGCCAGTCTGAAGAGTTAGTTGACGCCTTGGTGAGCAATTTATCAAGCGAAAATTTTACCAACCTTAATTCTGACGAATGGAGCCCGGTCATTGAAATTTTAGGTGGCATTGCCATAACGCGTGCGCGCCAGGGATTCAGCCCCCGCGAAACGGGCAACTTCGTATTTTCACTGAAGGAGGCCTTACTCGAAGTACTCAAGGAAGAAATAGGCAACGATCCGCAGCAATTATTTACTGAAAGCCTCAAAATAAACCGCCTGATGGATAACCTCAGCGTTGTTACCTTCGAGACCTTTATAAAAGGCCGCGAGGAGGTGATCTTAAGGCAAACTGACGAGATAGCCGAGATATCGACACCGGTGATCCGTGTATGGGATGGTATCCTTGCCCTGCCTATCATCGGTACCCTGGATAGCGCGCGCACACAAATAGTAATGGAAAACCTGCTACAGGAAATAGTGGAGACCGGATCAAGCATAGCCATATTAGATATTTCAGGCGTGCCCGCGGTAGATTCTCTTGTTGCCCAGCATTTGATTAAAACGGTTAGCGCCACCCGGCTGATGGGAGCTGAATGTATTATAAGCGGTATCCGACCCGAGATTGCCCAGACCGTCGTGCATCTCGGTATCGATCTTTCCAATATCATTACCAAGGCAACTTTAGCAAGCGCTTTATCACACTCTTTTAAGCTGATGAAACTGGAAGTTAGAAAATCAAACATTATCGCTAAATCTTAATATCGCTTTATAATGGATAAAATTCCTATTCTGCGGCTGGGCAATTTTTTACTGGTTACGATCCAGGTTGATCTTTATGACCGCCTTGCACTTAACCTGGAGGCCGACCTTGTCCAGATGGTAAATAAGACGAATGCCAGGGGAGTTTTGATAGATATATCGGCAGTAACGATTGTTGATTCATTTATGGGACGTATTATTGGAAATATCGCCAGCATGTCGAAAATACTGGATGCAGAAACGGTAGTTGTAGGCATGCAGCCCGCGGTTGCCATTACGTTGATAGAACTGGGCCTACCATTAAAAGGTGTGCATACTGCTTTGGACATGGAGCGTGGCATGAGCTTGCTAAAATCGATGATTGATATAGATGAAGAAGACATAGATCAAGAATCGACCGACGATGATATTATCACTCAGTAAAGACACCGTGCAGGTACTAAAAGAGCAGGATGTTGTTTTTTTAAAAAACCGGGTGAAAGAAGTCGCCGTAAGAATTAAAATGGGCTTGGTTAATCAGACCCGTCTGCTTACAGCAGCCAGCGAACTGGTACGCAATATGATGCGCTATGCCAATGGCGGCGTCTGCCAGATCGAGGTTGTTTCTAGCGGCCGTAATAATGGTGTCAGGCTGGTATTTTCTGATAAAGGACCGGGAATCCCTGATATTGAAGCCGCCATGCGCGATGGTTTTTCTACAGGTAAAAGCCTTGGATTGGGATTGCCCGGTACCAAACGACTGGTGAACGAGTTTGAAATCAAGAGTAAAGTTGGCGAAGGCACGACTGTTACCATCATAAAATGGGCCAATGGTTGACGCTACGCATATCAGTTTTGCAGCGGACGACCGCAGTTATTTCTCGCTGATCAAAAAAGAAATCCACCGGCTGGCAACTGAGGCCGGGATGAATGCGGGCCGCATCAATGAGCTTGACCTCATTGTAGCCGAAATGACATCTAACCTGTATAAGTACAGTGACGATGGCGAAATATTGATGGGTACTTTTGCCAACGCAGGCTCGCCTTACATTGAACTGATCAGCATTGATAATGGGCCCGGAATGGTTAACCCGGCCCGGATGATGGTTGACGGGGTTTCAACAACAAATACTTTAGGCCATGGTTTAGGTAGCATGAAACGCCTTTCGGATACTTTTGAGCTTTATTCGCAACCAGGCTGGGGGACCATAGTACTTAGCCGTGTTTACAGCGACCCCGAAAAGTCGAAAGCGGACGACAACGTAATCATGCGGCCGATAGTGGTATCCAAGCCGGGCGAAAAAACAAGCGGCGATGGCTTTGTGTATAAAAAAACAGATAAATATTTAAAGATGATGCTGGCAGATGGCTTAGGGCACGGCCCCGAGGCTAACAAGGCTATTAACGAGGCCGCCGCCGCATTCAAAGTATTTCCTGATTACAGTCCTACGGAAACATTGCGATTTATTCATGCGAATATAAAAAAAACCCGTGGAGCGGTAATAAATGTAGTCGGCTATCATTACGGCGAAAAAAAGTGGTCATCTGCAGGCGTAGGTAATATTGCCGCGCGCATGTTTGGACCTATAAATTTCAAAAACCATATGTCGTACAACGGCATTGTGGGCCATAACATACCTAATACCATGAATGATCAGCAATACCTTGCTGATGAATTTAACCAGGTGATGCTTTGTTCTGACGGGATTAAAACCCGCATCGACCTTGCAAAATATCCGTTAATGTATAAATACGATCTTTCCGTTTTAGCTGCCGCAATATATAAAGACCATGCACGTAAAAACGACGACATGTCGGTGATCATAGCAAAAGTTAAATAAAATGACAGAAGTAGTAAGCATCTCGCTAGAGAATGAAATGGACCTGGTGCTTGCTCACAAGCGGTCGATGAAGGTTGCCGAAAAGCTTGGATTAACCGTGGCGACACAAACCACATTTGCCACTGCTGTATCTGAAGTGGCCCGGGCCGTTATTGAATACACCGATAACGGCACGCTCGCTATTGGGATTGAACAAAATAAAACACGGTATGTGTTAAAGGCCAACGTAACCTTCAATAGCGAAATCAAACTAACCTCTGGCGATGAAGGTTTTTACTATGCCCAAAAGCTGGTGCCCGAGTTTGAATTAACCGGCCAGAATGGTGCTTATATTATAGATATGAAGCTGGGGCTGCCACGGTCATTAAAGCTCGACGCGGTTAAGATCAGCATACTTAAAAAATTCTTTCAGGAGGAACAGCCCCTTAATCCTTACGAAGAAATAAAACGACGAAACTCGCACCTGCACAAACTAACCGCGGAGCAGGAAGAGGAATTGAGACGGACAAAACTGATAGACGAAAAGAAAACTGAATTTATCTCCATTGCCAGCCATGAGCTTAAAACACCCCTGACTGTTTTAAAAGCCTTCACTCAGATGGCAAAAACCACTAAAGAACCGGTTTCCGATCGATTGAAGGGAATATTAAATAAAATAGACTTGCAGTCTACCAAGCTTAATTCGCTTGTGCAGCAACTGCTTGATATTTCGCGGGCTGAAAATGGCAACTTGCAATACAATTTAAAGCAAGTGAAGCTTAATAGTTTTATCATTGAGCAGTTAGCAGTGATGCAAAGTATTATGCCTAATCATACCATTAACAGCACTCTGGGGGATGATGCTGATGTAATGATCGATATCCTACGGATGGAGCAGGTATTTTCGAACCTTTTGGGCAATGCGGCCAAATATTCAAACATTAATACAGACATAGAAGTTGGTTCAGTTCTTGACAGTGAGGGGTATATTACTATATCAATTAAAGATCAGGGTATAGGTATGTCGGCAGATACGATGACATCCATTTTTGATAAATTTTACCGCGCTGAAGACGTAAGCAAAACGCACGCCGGATTGGGTATGGGGCTTTATATAACTTCGAAAATTGTGACCGACCATGGCGGTAAGATTTGGGTAGAAAGTGAAGAGCATAAAGGTTCGACATTTCATTTCAATCTACCCAGCTGCTGTATCGTGTAATTAACGGCAAGTATAGATACCCAAACTGCTCTCCCGTCAAAATTAGACGATTTTCTGGGAAAGATAACGTTACGAAGGCGACTCAGTCAAAGTATTTATTATCTGACATCTTCACAAACATAAGTTGTAAAGTCGGGTTATTTAAATAGCATTGGATTTTTCCGGCTTTGGAGGAGGACTATTTCCCAGTTGCTACAGTTCTTATGGCAGACAATAAAGTTAAGCAGATCCACCAACACAAACAAAGCATATGGCTCGATTTTATCGATCGGAAAATCATGAATACTGGTAAGCTCAAACAAATGATCGATGAGGATGGCCTGCGTGGCGTAACCTCTAACCCGGCAATTTTTGAAAAGGCCATATCCTCGAGTTCGGATTATGACGCCGACATCAAGGCGAAAGCCGATAGTTCGCTAAGCGACGAAGAACTGTTTTTCGAACTGGCAATCGCCGATATTCAACAGGCGGCAGACCTTTTCGATCCCGTTTACAATGACGATGTGGTGGGCGCTGATGGCTATGTCAGCCTGGAAGTCTCGCCAGCGCTGGCCTTAGATACCGAAGGAACTATCCGCCAGGCCAAGAACTTGTGGCAACGGGTCGACCGAAAAAATGTCATGATCAAGATCCCCGGCACCCTGCCCGGCCTGCCCGCTATCCGTGCGGCTATCGCTGCCGGAATCAACGTCAATGTTACGCTGATCTTCGGGCTGGAGCGTTATGAAGCGGTCGTCGAGGCTTATCTTTCCGGGTTGGAAGACCGGCTCGCCAACGGAGAGTCCCTCAGCCAGATCGCCTCGGTCGCCAGTTTTTTCCTAAGCCGCATTGATGTGCTCGTTGATCCCATGCTGGTAGATAAAGGGTTGAAGGACCTGAAGGGCGAGGTCGCAATCGCCTCGGCTAAAAAGGCTTATGCTATCTATCAAAGGGTTTTTCATTCAGAGCGCTGGCAGAAACTAGCCGATGAAGGAGCCAAACCGCAACGTTTGCTGTGGGCCAGCACCAGCAGCAAAGACCCTTCTGCCCGGGACACCAAGTATGTTGAAGCACTTATCGGGCCCGATACAGTCAATACTGCACCGCTGGAAACTATTGATGCCTTTCGCGATCATGGAGTAGTGATTGATACCTTGGAATCAGGACTCCACTCGGCAGACAATACGTTGAATCAGCTGCATCATGCGGGCATCGACCTACAGCAAATCACCGCGCATTTGGAACAGGACGCCATTGAAAAGTTTAACCAGCCTTTCAAAAAAATGTTGGCTGCCATCGCTGAGAAACGCGCCAGCTAAAGTGAGGATTAGGTAATGGGTGAGTCTGGTAATTAATAATAGCCTTTGCTTTATTGTGATTCTCCGGTGCAAACAGCCGTCTGAATTTGGATAAAATCAGCCATTGATTACGGATTTATGCCCTTTAGAGCCGAGCCTCATCGTGGCCGGGAGAGGCAATGGATTTCTGGCTTTAAGTAAATAAAAAAAGCGTTCCGTTGTATGCCAAAATGAAATTGCCCGCTGAGGCCTGGCTGGAATTTAAGATCGATGAAAAAAACTGCGTAGCGCATAATATTACCTTTCGTCCACTGGGTTTTGTCTGGAGCCCTACTGATATGCCATGCTGCATTTCATCACTTTATCTTCAAAGGCGTGCTCCATAAGATCGTGAAATTACCCTTATTTTGTTTTGCTTACCGATTTTGCCGGGGCTTTCTTTACAGCTGGTTTGGTTGGCACGTCCTTTTTATTCGGTTTCCCCGAGCTGCCCGTAACATAACTTTCGCGGCTTCGGTAATGCCCCATTTTAATCTGATGATTCTCCTCCGCCGCATCGATAGAGTGCGTGCAGGTGATATCATCTTCATCAATGGCCAGCCGGGAAAGTTTCATATAGAACTTGCGTAACTGATCTAGTTCCTCTTCACTCAAATCTTCTAAGTTGACCATCCTGTTGCTACTACCTTCATGCGAAGCGATCAGCTCATTCAGCTTTAAGTGTATTGCTTTTGAGTCTTTATTTTGCGATTTCTGAATCAGAAAAACCATAAGGAAAGTAATGATTGTCGTCCCGGTATTGATGATCAGCTGCCAGGTTTCTGAATAGTGGGCTAAAGGGCCGGTCGCCGCCCAAATGACAATCGTTAGCGCGGCAATAATAAAAGCAGCTGAACTGCCAGTCGCATTGGTTGCCCAATTTGCAAAACGTTCGAAAAGGTTTTTCTTTTTAGTCATAAATACAAGGATTTTATCATAAAGGATTCTATTCTTAAAATGTTTGAGACATGCCATATCACTGGAGTCTATTTGCGAAAAATGTTCATATAGACTTTCTTTACCCTTGTTATTGTACTGCAAAACTTAATTCTCGCCTGAAAGGTCTGTGCGTAAACTTGGTGCGCGACGACTACAGCCCAGCTGGTTGGTCAGGGGTAGCGGTAAACGGTCATCGAAAAAATACGACCAAAGAGAACCAGGATCCGGACTACTTTTACCTGTCGTTAAAGCAAACTTCTTTCTGACTTCAAAATTTGGCTTTTAGCATCGCTTTTCCCGGTCCTTGAATTTGGCCGGACCTTCGGAATTTTCTACATCACTTTTTCCACTAGGGGACTGATGCCTATGGATAACGGCCCGGATAGATCCCGCTTCCCGGAATTCCGGCCGGCGATCAACATGTTTCTCTCAGTGTGTCGGGTCAATGAACGGCATTGGTTCTGACAGCGGGGAAATTATTTGAGGTGGCAACGGAGAAAGATATGTTGCCATTACGATGATTACAACTATCATAAATGTTGCCACAGTGGCCAACGCTATAAACATATTTTTAAACCTTAAAATAACGGAAAGCGATACCTTTATCGCCCGAATATCGAGAGAAAATGTAAAGCTGTTAAAAAGATTCTCCTAAGTAGCCGAAGTATTACGATTTGAAAATGATCGGGATCATAAAATATAGTTCATTGTTCAGTAAAGGTGCAGCTTTGAGAAAAAGTAAAAAAACGCTCCTATAACACGATTAACCGGCGCGCCATAGCAGGAGCAAACCGGGCTTGCAGAAAATTTCCATTTTACAGGTACATTATATTGTGATGAAACCATCATATTTTGCCATTGGCCCTGAACATAGCCATTAAATGTTCTGCCGGGGCTCTAAAAGGGTCGCGCCCGGCTAACACAGTTGCCCACCAGTACTTCGTTTTTGCCTGGTTCTTCTTGAGCGCGACATTTTCACAGATCAGGTTGCTCTGGTTGCCGTTGACCTCCCGCCGACAAGCGTAAATATAAAGATTGACGTACCTCGGTTAACGGCCAATGAAAGCGGCAACCGGAATGTTCCCCCCAAAATTGTCTTACAGCGACATTTTATTGATTGGTAGCTGCTTCCTCAGGATTTGCAAATCTTCGACGGCTCTGTCGACATTGATAGTGTTGCTGTCCGAAGGTTTCGTCTATGATCTGCCCGTTCCCCGCTGTTCGAAGAGGATCACCTGGTACAACAGGCCAGCCCTGCGGCAACATCATCTTCCTGGTGGGACGCGACTCCCCTGTTTCTATTGTACGTATACAACAATCGCCAGCAGTCCTGCAGGCTGAATTTCGGCAAACGCATCATGGCATTCCTGCATTTGTATCCGAAGGTTTGGGAAATTATAGGACCTACCCGCTGTTTTCGCCAGAAACGGATAAAAAGGCCAGCGAAGGTTTTGCCCGCGGCAATAAGACCCGGTCATCATCCGCAAAAGACTACGGCATAAACGGCCGCCTCCCCAAAGGGTCCCCTCCAATTATTCCGTTTCCTTTTGCCCTGCGCGGGCACCTTTTCGGGCTTTCTTTTTTTCCGTTTTTTCTTTTGAAAACAGCATTCAGGGGAAGGCGGCTAAAGGGAAAAGCAAATTAACGAATTGGTAAAATTTAAAAATTGAACATCATGGAGATCACAGGAAGACTGGTAGCGGACGCTACCGTGAGAACGACAAGCGCCGACAAAAAAGTGACCGGGTTCAGGTTGGCGATCAACCGCAGGTACACTTCAAACGGGGAACAAAAAGAGGAAACGACCTACGTGGATTGCTCATTCTGGCGTACCGACAAATTAGCACCCTACCTGACCAAAGGTTTATTGGTACAGCTGTACGGCCACATGAGTGCAAGACCCTGGGTAAGCAAGGACGGAGAACCGATGGCAAGCCTCAACTTTCACACGAACGAGATCACCCTTTTAGGCGCATCACACAACGCAGAAACCCGCAGCACCCTCCCAAGACAACGTTAATCTATCCTATTTTTTAACCCTTAAAATTCAAGTTCATGGCACATAACCTTTTTTATAACGAGCAGACCGGAAAAACAAGCTTCTTCAGCGTGAAACAAAAAGCATGGCATGGCCTCGGGCTGATCGTCGCAGATCACCCGACAAGCGCCGAGGCTATCCGCTTTGCAGGATTGGACTATACCGTAGAAAAACGCCCTTTGTTCACCAACGTATTAGCGAATGACCTGACCGACGGCGAGGACTTCGGCAAGATCGCAGTTCCCAATTTTTACGCTACGGTACGCAATGACAACAACAGCGTGCTGGGCGTGGTCGGCAAGGATTACGAAGTGGTACAGAATGCGGATGCTTTCCAGTTCTTTGATGCCATCGTGGGCGGTGGCAGCGGTATCCAATACGAAACCGCAGGCGCTTTGGGCAACGGCGAACGGGTGTTCATTACCGCCAAACTGCCGGACTACATCAAGGTGGGCAGGGCGGATCTCATCGAACAATACTTATTCCTGACTACCTCGCATGATGGTTTTGGTAGTATCTCCGCAGCATTTACGCCCATCCGTATCGTTTGTAACAATACGCTGAATGCTGCGCTCCGCAATCAGACCGGGGCGATCAAGATCAGGCACACCGCTTCGGCCAATGACCGCCTGAAACAGGCGCATACACTCATGGGAATTTCCAATACGATGGCCACCGAACTGGAGGAATTGTTCAATTACTGGACTAAAGTTCGGATTACCGACAAGCAGGTAAAAAATTGATTCAGTTGGCCATGGCCCCGAACAAGGAGGTCATCAGCAATTTGGAACTGGGCCTGCTTGACAAGCTGTCAAGCACCTATACCAATATCGTCGATAATGCTTTCGCCTATGCGATGGGGAACGAAACGCAGCAGATGGAAACCACTGCCGGGACATTGTTCGGCGCTTACAACGCCATCACCGGTTATTATCAGAACGTCCGCAATTTCAGGGACGGTGACGCCAAATTTAAATCGATCATCGAGGGGACAGCCAAACAACGGGCGCAGGTCGCATTCAACCTTTGCGGGGATTTCGCCCGCCGTGGTGTCGATGCCCTCAACCTTTCTTAACCCGGCAGGGGGAGCAATCCCCCTGCTTTTAATTTATTTTTTAAAATCAGAACAGATGCAGCCTTTGAGAATATTGAACAACGTGCAAAAAGCGAGGCTATTGCACAACCTGTTGAACGAGGAAATCCCCGCATTCCTTGCCTACCTGAATGAACTGACCGAAACGGTATTGAACAACCGGGAGCAGATCGCTGCGGACTGGAAAGACCAGTTCTTCGGCGTGGAGTTTTGGTTCGGACTGGCCGAAGACGTCCAGCGCATCATGGCCAAATATACCCGCGACCTGTATAAAAGTCCGAACGTATTCGCCGACCAGTTATTTGACGGGTACACGGCTATTTTTTGCGCCCACGCCTTAACGCAGTATGTGGCACAGGCCAAACACAGCGACCCGAAATTCAAACCCGCAGTAGAACTTTTATTTCAATGACCATGAACACCGGAGGAAACTATCACAATCCCTATGCTTTATTACTGATGGTAATCAGCCTGCTTATCCGCTGCCTGATCGGCAGGCGCAGGTTTTACCGGCGAAACGTGGCAGGGCTACAGCAATTCCCGTCCTTTCGGCGGGCAATCTGTACGACGATATTGGAAACCCTGCTTTTGGTGATCGCCAGTTTATTCCTGTTGGCGGGTATGCTTTGGCTTGCCCTCGCAGCATTGAACCACCTCTTTAAATCTTAATCCATATGAAAACGAACTTTTTTGAACAGATCAGCACATTCGCCTTTGAGGGCAATATGCTGTTGAATATCCACAACGACAACAAGGGACAGCTGACCGTTTCGGTCGTATTGCGGAATGGCGAAATTTCGGCGACCGCAGGGAATACCCTCCCGCCGATGACCATCGGCGGAACAGCTACCGAACTGGACGAGGGATTTTTTACGGAACTGGCCACCCCAGTCAAGCAGACCATCGGACTGGTCAATAATCTGGAAACCTATCAGAAAGAACTGGAAAAAGCCAAAAACAAAAACACGGCCAACAGCAAAAAGGTCAAAACTGCTGACGAGGCCGGGGAAGACAACGACAGCGACGAAGCAAATGACCTGTTCGCCCAACAGGCTGACGACAAACAGGCGAAAGCGGAAAAGAAACGCTTCTTTGACGAGGCGATGGAAAGGGCGAAAGAACTGGCCAAGCAGATGAAATATACCGAAGCGTTGGCGCAGTTACCCGACCCTACCGACTATCCCGAACAGGTCGAAACCCTCAACAAGAGGCGCAAAGAGATACAGGCGGGTAAGGAAACCTATGACAAGCTAACCCAACAGTTCAACGATTAACAGCAATTGCCATGAAAGTAAACAAATTACAGCGGGTATTCCTGCATAAAGTTAACGGGCAGGATGTCCGACTGACAGACCCGAACGAGAATTTCGCCATTACCGATGTACAGCATTTCTACGGCGGGACATATCCGATATTAACGAATGCCAAAATCACAGGCCCGGAGATCATTAACGGCGAAGCGCAGTACCGCTTCGAAACGACGATGGGAACTAAAGGATAACCATGAGAACACAGCGAAAGAACAGGATTATCCAAATTAAACCCGACAGCCCCCAATGGAAAATACAGCAATTGTTCGGCGCATGGGCAGGCAGCTTAGATCGCCTGCCGGATGCCGACGAGGTAAGGCGAAACCCGCCAAGAAGCGCCCCGGCAGGCGTAGCGGAAATGGTTTTTTAAACCACATTTTTCAGCCTTTTTGGGCATTCAACGGTAACAGGGAAGTCATGGAGCGGGAGTTTAATAACTCCCTCCTCAACCTTTCCGCTTATTATGGCCTCCATATACCGGATATGTCCGCCCTGCCCTTTCCGCAGAATATTTATGGTTCATGGAAAGAAATTGCCGGACAGATCAGTAAGGCCAATCAAAACGATCATTGTATGATCATGGCGGATGAAAGCAGGCAGGCCGTTTTAGCAGTGGTCAGCACGTTCGATCTGAAAGGCTGTTTTTTCTATCTCCCTGTTCGCCCCTTTTGGCGGTGGTCGCAATCTGCGGAGCACGAGCGGATTGCCGGATTGCTCACCGTCATTTTCGCCTATCTCTACCAGATTGTTGGACTTCCATTTTATGCAGAGCATGGTACATTTATGGACAGCCAGTACGACTGTCTCGAAAACTGGCTGAATGAGGCGGAGGACGAGGGTTTGGACGACGAAGAAGATAAAGCCTGGCGCGAACACCGGGAAAATACCATGTACGGGTTAAGGCAGGCGGGTATCCATATCCTGCGCCTTATCCAAAATCCGCAGCAATTGGCACAGATGGAAAAAGTCGTGACCGCCTACCGTCACCGGGATCAGCACGAACTGGAATGGGAATTAATCGGCTTGGATTTCCTGAAGTTACACCGGGACTACCCCGGTCGTTCACTGGCGGATAGTATACACCCCGACCTGCTTTACCCCAATGAGGACGAGCACATCAAGCCAACTGAATATACAGGCTTTTATTGGAGCGGGACAGATTGCTTTGCCGATGAACTGGATGAACTCATCAACTGCACTTTTCAGGAAATGCCCGTCATGGATGAACCTGTTTCCGTGAAATGCTTTGACCGGATGCCACCAAAAGAAAACAACGACTTTGATTTTGAGAACAGGTTTTTCCATTTAATGGAGCGCCTGCGAAACCTTTTAGACGACTACGATCATGAAGAATATAACGGAACAATTTAATACCAGCTTCCAACCCTTTAAAGTCCTGCTTTTGTACAGGCACGACCGGGAAGCGAATATCAGCCAGATCGAGAACACGCCGAGAGAAACGCAGATCTATGTCGAAAGCTACGACATCGGCAGGAACGGGCAGCCCGTAAACGCCCACCCGCTGACAATCAAGGAAATGACAGGCTTATCTGAAATTTTAAAGACCTCGCAGGATTTGAAGGATGGCTACCTCAAAAGTAAAGGACTTTTACCCGCTAATCTTTTGTACGTCAATCAGCAAACCAACGGAAACGCCATTTGGTACACGCCCCCCACGCAGGTTGATCTGTATTTTGTTGAGAGCCTCGATATCCGGTCAGGAAAATGCGGAATCCCCGGCATGGTATGGAAAGCCAGTGCCGAAAAGCTTTCAGTTTTTGCCGTCAGGGGAAAGACCAAACCCAATTTGGACACCCTCCTTTACCATGCCCCTTATCTCAATATTTATCATAACGGGGCGGTTTGTATGGGTACGGTCAGCATCCATATTAACCAAACAACTTCCTTGGAAGATTTTATGGATGCTTGGGAAAGTTACTTTTTCAACAGTTATTTCAGCCATTCCATCAACGGTAACAACAGCACCAAATCCAATACGACCGACCTGTGGCGCAAACTGTCCGGCGCCGGAAAAGATTTCCCGCAGCAGGAACTGCTCAAAACACCATACACCCTTAAATCCCTGCTCTGATGAAAACGATCAAAAACAAAAAGCCGTCTGTACATATCGTGGGAAACGAAATATTACGGCCGTACAACCCCATCACGGTTAACCTGATCGGCGCAGGCGGTACGGGCGGACAGGTGCTGACCGCCCTCGCAAGGATGAACCTGTCATTGATCAATTTGGGGCATCCGGGCTTAATGGTCAGGCTGTTCGATGACGACAAAGTGGAAACTGCCAACCTCGGAAGGCAGTTGTTCACGACCGCAGAACTCGGACAGTTCAAAGCGGTAGCCCTCATCAATCGCATCAACCGCTTTTTTGGATCGAACTGGAAAGCGGAAACGATCCGGTACGATCAGCACATGGCTAACCGAAAAGCTACGGCATCCGCCACCGTCACCATCAGCTGCGTGGACAAGGTGGAAGCCAGATTCACCATTGCAAAAATTTTAACGGAAACTGTACACAATTATCACGGGCGGAACCGCCCGAAATACTGGATGGATTTCGGGAACAGCCGGACAAGCGGACAGGTTATCCTGTCCACATTGGACAAGATCACGCAGCCCGCTTCCAAACAATACGAAACCGTCGATAGCCTCCCCCTCGTAACCGAAGAGTACAGGGACTTATTGCTGTTCTCGGAAGAAGCCGACGAAACGCCAAGCTGTTCCCTCGCCGAGGCGCTGACCAAACAGGATTTGTTCATCAACTCCACACTGGCCAATTACGGCGCATCGCTGTTGTGGCAGCTTTTCCGGGAGGGCATCCTGTTTAACCGGGGTTGCTTCCTGAACCTGAAAGACTTTATTTCACAACCATTAAAGATTGAACAACATAAGAATAACCGATCCCGCAGTTAATAAGATCATCGTAACCGGCCTTAAGCCGGCCATCATGCAGGCAAACTATTCCCGGCGTTACCGAATGGACAACCCGTCGAAACACCGTTTTATTTTCAAATTATGGGGAAGACAGGTATCAGCAGTTAAAAGCATGGAATGACCTGCCAACGACAGCAGATTAGTGTGCATACCCTATATTACGACTTAAAATACGAGCAATATTCAATCATCATCATTTGCCTATGCTGCGCTACACCACCGGAAATTTGTTAGATTCAAGTGCGGAAGCACTGGTCAATACCGTCAATACAGCTGGCGTGATGGGCAAGGGTATCGCACTGCAATTCAAACGGGCCTTTCCACATAATTTTGAGGTTTATAAAGTTGCCTGCCTGAACGGGAGTTTCCGCACAGGGCAGATACTGGCAGTCAGGGATAGCGAACTGATCCTCGGCGAACGGCTGATTATCAATTTCCCGACCAAACAGCATTGGAAATTTCCCTCCAGGTATGAGTATATCGAAAGCGGATTGCATACGCTTGTAGCTTACCTCAAGGAAAATAAGGTGAAAAGCCTGGCCATGCCTGCCTTGGGATGCGGGAACGGCGGGCTGGACTGGCTGAAGGTCAAAGCCATGATCGAACAGCATCTATCCGGCGTGGCCACCGATATATGGGTGTATCAACCCGCACGACGTTAACGCAAATGTTCTTAAATTTCCCGGTGGGCGGGCTCTGCCCGCCCCAGGGAAACGCGCCGTATTTTGAACAGGAAAACCGGGCAGCTAAAATACGGCGCGCTCCATAATACTTGATTTGCTGTTTCGGGCCTCCGAAGCTATTACGATAGATTTTCACGTCACCAGCCAATAATGGATTAGAATTTCCATTTTGCTAATTTTATGGCGATAAATAATGAAAATTTCATCACCTCCATATAAATAATACAAACTTAATAAACTAACTTTATGTCGGAATATTTGCAGCGCTTTAATACCCCTCATACGGCCCTACATCGATCGAAGCCCGCTCAGCCGGGCTTTTTTTATAAAAAAATTAAAACCTTATGATTGCTTTCAACGTATTTATATTGTTATTTTAATAGGGGTATTAAATAACAAATCACTTGGCCATGCTTTTAGGTAAGCGTGGCTTTTTTGCAAATTGAACAGGCTTTCCCTGGTGACCGGTTCAATTTAAGAAATAGCATAGTCAATAGGAACGTCTCCTTAACCGAAATTGCAGGAAACTTTGTATAAGATAGTTTTCTTCCGTGGTACGGTTTGCCAAATTCAATACGAATGCCGATCTTTCTGCCAGGGAAGCCAGGTCCGCGGTTAATGTCAAAATTATAACAAGCAGTGCCAGGCAAAATAACAGACTGCCAATCGTCACCTTTACCTTTTATAAATGCCCGCCAATAAATCTTTCAAAAACTGGACTTTGGTCTTATGTGTTTCGGCCGTCATGATCAGCCTGCTGTTCGTCGACTGGCGGAATAAAACTACGGGCATTTCGGTTCCAGGTTCTGTCGATGACTCGGCCATTCGTACAGCGCTCCGTAATATTCCCGTTCGGGACAGCGCTGCGGAAATTTGGGGGAAGGTGATCGGTGAAATTTCAAAATTCAGGGATACGTCGGTTACCCCGACAATGAAAAATCGGGGAGAGGATGACATCAGGCAGGCTACCCTGTTTGTTTTCAACCGCCCGGTTTCTTTTTCATCGGATACATTCCGAACGACAATGTCCGGTCTTTACTTCCGTTCTGACGCAGGATTTCTGTATTCCAGGTTTGATAAAGGCTTGACAGCCCGCCAGGCGGAAAGCATGACTATGAAATCCTACAATTCCATATTAATATACCAATCCATCTTTAACGGACGTTGTGACTTTCTGAACAACAACTTTAAAAGTCCCTTCGAATTGCTTTATTGCACCTTCAGAAAACCCGTAAACTTTCTGACAAGGGATACATTAAGCACTAAAGTATCATTCGAAGGTAATTTTTTTGGCGCAGGTCTTCATTTCAACAACCTGGATAAATTCGCCAACCTGAAGCGTGTAGCACAGGAAAGACTTCAAAGAAATAAGACCATCGGTTTCCAGCGGATCGGGAGTACTGTCACGATCAAGGATTGTGAATTTCATGGGAATCTAGACTTTTCAGCGTGCGAGATAATGGCCGACGGCAAACTGGAATTTGAGAATAACATTCTACCGGATACGCTCGATCTTTCCAAATTTAGGGCCGCTTCGCTTGACCTGCGGGGCTTTCGTGCCGATACGGGCGCTGCGAGAATCTGCTACCTTAACCTTTTGGATAGCCGGATTGCAAACCTGAACGTGGAGTATCATAATTACCGGCTTTATTTTCCTCCCGGCACAACCGATGACCAGGTTAGCAGCACCTACCAGTCACTCCTGAAATCGGTTAAGGACAATGGCTACAATTCCAGTTATGAGGAACTGGACATGGAATACCGGCATGTGAACGCAACACGCCATCCACTGGACTCGAACAGCGCTGCGTTCACTTTCATTCGAAAACATATCTCGAAAACATTTGCATTTAACGCATGGGTAATCGCAGAAAAAATGAGGCCCGCTCATCTTTGGGATACCATTCAACGAAACTGGTGGGGGTACGGATATGAAAAGACCAAAGTACTTTACTGGTCACTATTGATCATCTTCGGTTTCAGCATCTATAACTTCTACCATTATGGGCAATTGCTCAGCGTACTCAATATTGAAAATCTAAACCCCTCCAACATTCCTGAAAATACATCCGGCAACAAGCGGAAGGCTTTGACCTACTGGTATTGTTTAACCTATACCAGCTTCTTGTTCTTTAAAATTAGTTTTGAGTTCAAGGCTTTGAATTTCGGAAAAAGGTTTGTGTTGATATTGCTCGTGCAATATTTCGTTGGCCTGATCTGTTCGGCTTTTATCGTGAACCTGATCTTTAGCAGGTAACGTAAACAGCGCATCAACCGGGCTGTAACTTATTGGTTAAAATTATTATAAGGCAATTAAAATAATTTGGATTAAATTAGTGTCCAGCAATTTTATAATCACACTTGAGAACACTTGGAGAAAACATTCGTAAACTGAGACGACAACGCAACTGGAGTCAGGAAGATGTGGCGAACCGTCTGAACATCTCAATAGCTGCATTTTCAAAAATTGAAACGGGCGTCACTGATATCAATTTGTCCAGACTGAAGACAATCGCTGCGGTCTTCGATCTTTCGGTCATTCAATTGCTGGCGTATGATGATCCGGCTTACGGTTTCCATAGTTCCACACTGGAAGCGCTTAACAAAAAGTTGAAATCGCGGGAAATTGAGGTCGTTGATCTGCAGAAAAAGGTCATCAACCTGTTCGAAGAAGTAAGGATGCTAAAAACTCAGGAGCTTTCCAAAAGCCCGATTTCGCGGAAAACCGTTGTAAATTGATACGGAAGGCATATTTAAACTGGAGATTAAATAGATCAATTGAGTTTTATATAGGCCATACTTCATGTTAAATGTCTTATTTATAAGGGTGGACGTTTGATATAGAACTGCCTATCAAGCAAAACTTGATAAAGCGATGCACATCCATGTGTGGCTTGAACTGAATGTTATTAATTCTGTAATTAAAAAAAATGAGAAGTAGCCCTTATATCATGAATAACGGCTTTAGTGTTTTCAAAGTAACCAAAATGCCCTCCTTTTTCATGAACATTTAAATAATGAATATTGTAAAGCTGATTTTTAGGGCCTTTTCTGAACGCATCCACACGAATACAATTATTTTTTTGCGTTACAACAACGATGGTTGTTAATTTGAAATGGGGGGCACATCCTGTGCCGCCTTTCAAATTACAGGTACATGCGCGTTACACAAGTTACCATATTTGCTCCCACTATCTTTGAGGGCTTTTTCAGGAAAATGAGGTTTCATTTCCAGGTGAATTCCGATTTCTTTTTTTATAGTATATCACGGCACTGCAAAGGGATATCAATATGATCAGTGCCAATTCGACAGCCAGGTGGACAGTCGGGATATTATGGGAAGTTCCTGATAATACAACCATGGCGTCAGGTACCAATACGCCTGCGAGAGGAAAACATAAGAACATTCTGAATATTACTAGTTTTTCCATATTACATCGGTTTAGTATAACTATACAAAGTTAATTAACATTTTATCAATAACTAAGCAATTCTGACAATAAGCTGAGCACCCAAAACATATGCTGGGTGGTGTTATGATATAGGCAACCATTCCCAGCTACCAGGCCAGATCATCGTCATTTGTTCGGAACAATATAATTACTGCCGCAAAAAGAAGCAGGGTTAATAATGTTTTGGTGATCATGTTTCTTCCATTAAGTGAATATATCCAAAGCGCCCCGTTCCGCGTTTGTCCCTAATTCGTCCAGCCTGTAACATTTACTGAGAATCTTTTCAGGCAGCGTGTCAGCGGTTTCAATGAGGTCCAAATGAAAATGACAAAGATCATCTATTTCCGGGTTTCCATCCAGACTGTCAAACAAAGCATAAGCTAATTCCCGATCGTGTCCCAAGTTGAATTCGCCGAAAGGTTTAGCTACTCGGCGTTTTAAGGCTGATCAATAAATAAAATGGTGATTCCATGGCCAATAAGTAAGGCCCCAAACAGGGGCCGTATTATTAGTATCCGTATACTGGTTATTTGATCTCGATCTGGCGACGAACGATTTTTGCTTCCTCGCGCTTGGCGATATCGATCTTCAGCACGCCGTCAGTATAGGTCGCTTCGATGCTTTCCGCATTTGCACTTTCGGGCAGGGTAAACGAGCGAACCCAGGAATTGTAGCTGTATTCACGCTTGCTATAATTCTTCGCGCCGTCATTGTTTTCGTTTCCTTGTTCCACAGCAACGTTTAGTACATTACGGTCAAGGTTCAATTTGAACTCTTCCTTCTTCAGACCGGGCGCAGCAAGCTCTACATGATAGTGGTCTTCAGTTTCACTAATGTTAGCTGCAGGTACGCGGCTGGTCAGTCGGTCATTAAAGAACGTGTCGTTGAAAATGGAATCGAATACGTCATTAAAGCCTGGCATTAATGAACCATTTTTTTTTGCGGGATTAAATTTAACCAAAGTCATAGGTCTTTCCTCCTTAGTAAATTAATGAATTGAAACTTATAATGTTAATTAAACTACTTCGAAATAATCAAGCGCTGTGCCATGAACTCTGACGAGACTTTTTACTGAAAAAAATTCAGTTTTATGAAAAATTTACAGTCTGAAAATGTCAGTTTTTCTGAAAATAGAATTTGATATGAACTTCATCAGTACCGAAATAACACGTAATCATAACATTGCCGCGAAATCTGTATTAGCCTGAGAACAATGCCAATGGTCCCACTACGCAAGTATTGTTAAATATTATCCGGTCTATTCATGACCGTGCAAATAGCTTTTCAAAAAATGGATGAAAAATTTTCCCGCGCCTTTCAAAATATAGGAGTAGTGATACCCGGCCCAACTTTAACCGCTGACTGCTTTACCCTAAGCGTTAATTGTTGTTGGGCCGCTCAACAAGATGCTTTTATGAAAGTTGCGCATTTCGAGCTAACCTGTTGCAATACATCGTTGGCAGACCTCGTCAAGCCGCTTCCAGTAACGCTTTCACCCGTCCAAGTAACTGATCGAGATCAAATGGCTTAGGTATAAAATCATTAGCCCCTGCATTCATAGCGATTGTCTTGCCATCCCCGCTGGCAGAGATAACCACAACCGGTAGATTTTTTGTAGTAGGATCGTTTCTTAGATTCCTCAGGACCTGGTCACCGGACAAAACCGGCATCCATAAGTCGAGTACCACCAGGTCAGGATGCTCGCTGCCGACCAGGTTGGCGACGTTGAGACTGTTGATCTCAGGAATCACTTCATAACCTTCTTCTTTTAACACTAATTCAACAAGGTCCAATATCCCCTCATCGTCATCACAAATCAATATCTTAGCGGGCATCATCACCTCCATTTTTATTAGTATGATTGGAAGTCAGCGGTAAAGTAAAGCTAAAAGTCGATCCTTTGCCAGGCTCACTTTCTACCCATAGCGAACCATAGTGGTTGTTGACAATCGAAGCACAGATATATAGCCCGATACCCATCCCTGGAAATTTTTGCTGCACGTCTCTCACGCGATAAAAGCGGTCAAATACTTTAGCCTGTTCATCCTTGGCAATACCAACGCCATGGTCGGTCACCGCAACTTTGATAAAGCCGCTGAGCACGGAGAGATGTACCCCAATTTCTTTATGATCCGGCGAATACTTGATGGCATTGCTCAGCAGGTTAGTGACCACCTGGGTGATATGAGATTCATCACCGTTAAACTGGACACCTGTCTGACCGGTTAATACGATCTCATGATTCCGGCTGCCCTGTTGGATGCTTCCCACGGTTTCTTGAATCATATGGTCAAAATCAAACGGCGCTTTATGCAACTCGATCATGCCGGACTGGATGCGCGAAACATCCAGCAGTTCCCCGATCAGATTGTTAAGGCGATCCACATATAAACTGGTTTTACCCACCGATTCCCGAAGTTTTTCATCATCATAGTTTTTAATGAGGCGGTTGATGATTTGCACATAGCCCTTAATGGTTGTCAACGGGGTTTTAAGCTCATGGCTGGCAATGGACAGGAAATCATCTTTGCGCTGCTCGATGGCGCGCCGGTCGGTAATGTCTTCAATGGCGATCAAAATACGGTCCTTGAACTGACCTTCCAGTTCGATGCGGTGCGCATTAAGCAGCATGAGCTTTTTGCCAATATGTGGAAAGTCATGCGCGACCTCAAAATCCGTTACCGGGTTATTGGTGGGCAGGATCTGCTCTAACAACTTTCGCAGCTCTGGTATATTCCATTGCCCGTTACCCAGGTCGTAAAGCTTTTTGCCTTCTGTTTCCTCACGGGTGACTTTAAATGTATTAATGAAATGATCGTTGACGCTCAAAACTTTCAGATCTGGCGAAAGCACGATCAGGCTTTCCCGAACGGTTTGTACAATACTTGCCAGGTATTCTTCATTTTCGCGGAGGTCTCTGGTGCGTTCCCGGATTCGCTGTTCCATTTTCGCCTGGTTAAACTTAACCTCATCTTCGGCTTTTTTGCGGCGCGTGACGTCATTTTGAACGCCTATGAAGTACTTAACCTGGTCGTCCCCGTCTTTGATCGGTGACATATATAATTCATTCCAAAAAAGCGTTCCGTCCTTTTTATAATTTCGGATGTCTACTACGGCATTGGTACCGTTATCAATAGCGTCACGCAAAATATGCCGGGCTGTTTGATTACGGTCGTCCTTTTGCAGAAAACGGCAATTATGGCCGATGATCTCAGAACGCTGGTAACCGGAGATATCTTCGAAGGCCTTATTGCAATAGATTATAGGATTGTCGGGCTGCCTGTTATCGGTGATTATGATGCCGGACAGGGAAGCATCCAGCGCCTTTGTCAATAATTCAAAATCTTGTTTTGAGGTGTTGTTTGAAAAACTGAATTCCCCATTATGTAAACTGTCCAATGTATAAATAAGCTATGTAGTTTTACTTGTAATTCTTTATTTTCCTGCATGCTGGAGGCAATAATTATTCCAAAACACCTTCCAGGTAAAAGGCTGTCCATACCAGCCAATGAAATATACACATGGCTTTAAAACATCCTTTTTTTGATACACTTTTTCAAAGAATGCCTATCGGGTTAACAGCCATTGCACAGCAGTTTCCTTATCATCAAAAAAAGCGACTTTTACGGTGTCATATTCGGAAGGCAGGCTCTTTCCTGCCGCAATCCGACTAAAAGTACTGGGTGAATAAATCCAGGCGAATTTCTTCAGGCCGGCTTTTGCCATCGCCGGGAACCAGACTTCTGCACCCCAGTCCGACGCTTCAGACCAGTTACCTTTGACAGAACTGTTATTATTTAATACCAGCGAGCAGTGATTTTTTTTCATCAGATCGAGCATGATCTCGCAGCCTTTTACCACGGAGTCATAGTTCTGGTAGCCTTTCCAGTCCACATCCATAAAGTGGCCGTCGGGCTGGTAGCGGATGGAGATAAAACTACCTTCATAGTAGCTTTGCTGATCTGTCGAGAGGTCTGAAAACTGTTGCTGCCCGCTTAACGGCAGTAAAAAGAAAAAAGTTGAACCCTTATCAGGGATGCTTTCGATCCAAAAACTGCCGCCATGGCGCTTCACGATCTCCGCCGCAATGAATAAACCAAGACCAAGGCCCTGAAACCTTGCGGATGAATTGTCGACACGGTAGAACCGGTCAAACAGGCCTTTGAGGTGTTCTTCGGGAATACCAATTCCGAAGTCCTCTACAGAGACGATGAGGTTTTGGTTTTCCTGCGCGCAACGTACAATAACCTGATCTGCGTCCGGCGAATATTTGAGCGCATTACCGATCAGGTTGACCATCACCTGCTCAATGCGGTGCTGATCACCGCTATACAGGACCTGACAATCCGTGTCCAAAATAATCTGGTGGGTGTTGGTCGTATGCTGCATACTTTCAACAACTTCGCGCAACATGAGCTTAAAGTCAAATTCCTCCTTATGGTAGACCATTTTCCCGGCATTGATGCGGGATACATCAAGCAGGTCTTCGATCAGCCGGCCGAGACGGTCCAGTTGCCGTTGTGCTTTGCCGATCAGTGGCTGGATGCGTGGTTGCTGATTGATCTCGCGCTGCGTCAATTGAAAAAATGCTTTGATGGTAGTCAAGGGCGTTTTCAGCTCATGGCTGGCAATACTGATGAACTCGTCCTTTTTGAACTCATTGGTTTTTTGCTGATGGATATTGGTATTGGTACCTACCCATAATACAATGCGGTCTTCTTCGATCAGGGGCAGCGCACGTGACAAATGCCAGTAGTAGTTCCCGTCAGCGAAAAGTAAACGGAATTCGGTCAGGTATTCACGGCCATTATGAAGCGAGCGGGTCCACTTTTCAAGGGCACCTGGCAGATCATCTGGATGAACATAGTTTCGCCAGCCGTTACCCACGATGGTTTCATTGGAGTCTTCCCCGAAGTCTTCGCAAACAACGTCATTAACATAATTGAGCGCACCATCAGGTTTGGCAGTCCAAACCTGTTGCGGTACAGCGTTCAGCAGGAAGCGAAACCTTTCTTCGCTTTGCTTTAATCCCGTAATCGTCTGCTCTAATAAACGCTGTGTTTCGCTGAGTTCCTCATTGGTCGTTACCAGTTCCTCGTTAGTGGCCGCCACCTCTTCGGTCAGGGATTGTTGTTCACTGTAGCTCTCCTGAAGCAAATGACGCGATTTCACCATTTCGGTAATGTCGGAAGCCGTAACGATGATACCATTTACATGCCCGTCAGGGCTTTTGATCGGGTCATAATAAAAACTGATATATTTTGTCAGTCGTCCTGTTTCACTTTCCACATAAAATATTTCCTCTTCCTGCCCGTAAGGTTCTCCGGTTTTATAAACATCCGCCAGTAGGGCAGGAAAAGGCTGGTCGATCAATTCCGGTAAAATATCCATGAGTTTTTGTCCGGTAATTTCTTCGAGCTCTTTATACCAGAAATCTGCCAAAGGGCGATTGGCGATCTCCACTATATATTCGGGGCCGCGCAGTATCATTAGCGGATAGTGGGAATTCATCACCAAGTCCCGGAGATCGGATTCAACCTTCTCAGAATGCTTGCGTGCGCGAACGAGTTCAGTAACGTCGTAAACGAACACCATAATACCATCCGTCGCGCCTGATGGGTCAGTACGGGGTTGATAGGTAAAATTAAAAAACCTGTCTACCAGATCGCCGGAAGGATTGGTCAGCGGTACTAAAAGTTCATTTCCCTGATAGGTTTCTCCACTGTTATAAACATTACGGATGATGTCACCGATTGGCTGATGTTCAATTTCCGGCAAGGCCTCAAATATCGGACGCCCGAGTAATTCCCTTTCCGGCAAAAATTCCTGGTATGGGCCATTGACCAGTTCGAAAATGAGTTGCGGGCCGGACAAAATACAAATACCGGCGGGCGCATTCATAAAAAAGCGTCGTAATTTGTCGCGCTCCAAACGCAGTTCTGAGGTGCGCTTATTAACACGTTCCTCCAGCTCAGCATTTAGCTGGTAAAGATTTTCCTGAGTGGAATTTAATTCTTCATTGGTGGCGGTGAGTTCCTCATTTGCCGCAGCCAGTTCTTGGTTCAGCGTTTGCTGATTTTGAAATTCCTTACTAAGTTCGTAAGCCAGCGAGTTATTCAGGATCGTTCCGATGTGCAAGGCTGCGCTTTCGATGAAAAAAGAATAATCCTTATCAAGTCGTTTGCGCGCAGAAATCCCGCACACGAACTGCCCCTGCATTTCGGCATCCCCGTGGGCAATTGGTGCGGCATAAGCTTCTACCAGGGGTTCAGGCCAGAAATGATTGATGTCATCGGGATATATCAAATGAATATCGTGAACGTGACCGTCGGAAACAGGTTCTAAGCGATCGACATCCCAGCCAGCGGAGGCCAGGATTGCTGCGTGATCGTTCTTTCGAATGCCATAAATTGCGAAGCACGGGAGATCTGCCTGGGCCGTTTGCAAAACCTCTTTGATGATCTGCACCGCTTCGGTCAATCGGTGTGCCTCGTTTTTCCTATTCATCAGTGCGACAAGTAGCTGATTGCGGCGATCATTGATTACTCGGAAGCTGGTTTCTATCACGGCATTAAAGACACCGCCAATACTACCATCTATTGCTTTGATGGGAGAAAGCGTGTAATCAAAATAACATTCTTCCGTGTAACCAAACCGATGCATATAAAGTGGAGCGTCAGGGCGACGGTAAGATGCCCCTTGGTATAAAACCGAGTCAAATTCCTCTTTTAGGCCCCCCCATATTTCTGTCCAGACTTGCGCACCTGGTTTACCCAATGCCCAGGGATGTTTTTGTCCGGGGATCGAGCTCCAGGGTTCATTGTAAATCAGACTGAAATCCGTACCCCAATATATTGCGATCGGAAAGCCGGAGTTGAGTACAATGCTGATCGCTGACCTTAAGCTGTCCGGCCATAAATTTGGCTCGCCCAAACTGGTCGCTGACCAGTCGGCTTGTTTAATCAATTCATGATGTTCGCCGCTCCCGACTAAAAAAGCATATTCCTCGTCCACGGTTATTTGGGGGCTTTTAAATGTTTCCCCTTATAACTAAAAAACCTCCAAATTGTTGGAAAGCGAGTATAACATGCCCATTTTTTTTAAATTTCTCCCCGAAATTATACCCGCTCATTGAAAAAACAGGATAGGGAGTTTGACGCATTTGCACGATAGGATGAATAATAAAAGGCAACATGATTTTTGACAAATGCCCCTTATGCCCGTAATGATGAAACTAACTAGATCAGCTTCTGGTTTGACAAAGTTTATCCGGAAGATCGCGACCGCGTACACGATAGTGTTCACGACGCAATAAATGACCATGCAAATAACTGGTCTCCTGAATACCGTTTTTTGAAGTCAGATGGTAATTATGCCTATATCTCGACCGGGGCATTATCCTGGAAGATGAATTCAGGACACCTTACCGTCTTGTTGGTCGATTATCGATATTACCAGCCAAAAGGCTATTGAGAACGAACTGATTAAGGCACACTTCGCGACTGAGGAACTCATGCGTAAAAAGGATGAGTTTATGAGCATAGCCAGCCATGAACTGAAAACCCCGGTAACCAGTTTGAAAGGTTCTCTGCAGATCCCGCAACGCATAGCCAGGAAAAGTGGACGGCCTCTATTAAAACCCGTTTCACCGCAGCCGTTGATACTGTTGGAGGCTATGTAAAGCTGATGCGCGGCCCTGAAGCTTTCTCTTATTAACTGGCACAAGTCAACACAGATGCACCGCACCTGATGGCATGGATATCGACACTCACAGAGGTGTTCGGAGGATTAAAGAGATGATCCAGGAATGTTAAGACTATGCGCGCGAGTAAAAATATTGTTTCACGAGTTAACCGAAAACCATCTGTAGCAATTAGCCCGCAGTTAAAAACATCTGTAGTCATTAGCACACAGCGAACCCTTTTTAGTTCGAATTTAACAACACTGAACCCGATGTCGAAGCCGGGTTTTAACCCGGACCCACGCGGCACGGATATTGTCTTGTTCGAATTATGGATCAATTTTCAAAAACGGCACAAACCGGTATCGCCGGAACTACGGTCATGACAGCCGGCAGCGAGCTCATGTCCGTTTTATTTCAGGAGAATTTCAGAGAACCTAAGCATCTGGAAACCTTGATCAGCCGCCTGGTACCTCAGTTATCGCGTAACGCGAAAACAATTGCCGGGTGGGGCGCCCATTATGCGATGGGGCTCGTTTTTGCAGCTATCTATGTGGAGTTATGGGAACATCGTAAGATCAAACACAGCATAAAAAACGGGTTGATACTCGGTACGCTCAGCGGATTCCTGGGTTACCTGATCTGGAAAGCCACTTTTAAAGCGCATCCTTTGCCGCCCTGGATAAACTACAGCCACTACTATCTGCAACGGATTCCGGCACACATTGTTTTTGCTGTGGCTGCAACTATAGCTTATAAAATGACGCTGACATCTGAAGGAACTAAAACTGCGTAAAATTGAGAAAAATATTATATCTGGTGCACTGGCGCTGAGCGAGCTTCTGGAAAAAGAAATCGCCTGGCGTATCAACAATATGTAAAGTGCTTGGGAAAGGAGACCAAAACTTCACTGACTGGCTGCAGGGAGATTACAATTTCCAGCCCATGACGCTGGCGACGAAAAATCATGAACCGCCGCACCCTGCAGCGAATGGCGGGTTAGGCGCGTTGCTACTGAAATATTGACCTTGCAGCTGAAAAAATTGCAGCCGGAAACTGAAAAATTTTCATTGTCAGACTGTTGGCACGCTGCTTGACCATATGCGTATAGTTTAATTAACAATTGACATTAATTTTTTAGAGTAACATTTAAAGGAGAAAAGGCCATGACCTTAGTTAAATTCAACAACAACAAACGCAACAACACATTATTACCAGGAGTTAATGATGTTTTCGAATCAATCTTTAACGACACATTTTTCAGCGACCGCATGATCACCCGAGTGCCGGCTGTTAATATCAGCGAAAGCGAGAATAGCTACCAAGTTGAACTGGCTGCACCGGGATTGAAAAAAGACGACTTCAAGCTGAATCTGGAACGCAACCAGCTCACCATTTCGGTTGAACAGCAGTCGGAACAAAATGACAGCCAAAAGAGCTATAACAAGCGCGAGTACAGTTACAGTTCATTTGTGCGTTCATTCACGCTGCCGGACAGCGCTGATCACAGTCAGATCGATGCTTCCTATACCGACGGTATCCTCCGCATTGATATTGCCAAACGCGACGAGGCCAAAGCGGTGCGCCGCCAGATCGAGATTAAATAAGTGTAATTAGTTTTTAATACAAGAGCTCCTGCGCAAGGGGCTCTTAGTGTTTAACACGACCATGAAAACACAATTTTATATCCTGATGAGCGTAAAGACACTGCAGGGATTCACAGATTACGGGCAGTACTTTTTCGGCAATGACCGGGAGGCGGCCTATGGATTGTTCGGTCAGCTGAAAGGGTCCGAGCAGCTCAGGGACGGCTGCCCGCTGCATATCGACTTAATGGAAACGGTAAATGAGTTGCCGGTAAAGATCAGGACGATCTGCTGCACGCTGGACGAGCTTGGCCACAATTGCAAGCTGATCGCCAGGGAGATCTTTCGGCTAAAAAACCTGGAGGAAATGCTATGAAGCAAAAAAATTTTCCGGCGTCATTGGCTGGAGTGTTTGGCATGCTGCTACTGGCGCTGTGGACTGGAACGAAATGGCTACATCGAGGGCAGCTGCCCGCCGGGCTGAAAGAACTGCTGGGCATCAGTTTCATCATTTGGTTCGCTATGATCCTGCTCCGGCGGAACAGTGATGATGATTGGGCTGGACAAATGTAATGCGGTTCGTCAAGAGGCTGAGATACTCCGCCTCTTTTTATTATTTCAGCTTTTGATCGATAGCCTCGATCTCCATAAGGTGATGCTTCAGCACCGGCAGCATCTGCTGTGCAAATGCTTTGACTGCCGGATCCTTGCCCGTGGTCGCATAATTCTCGAAAACATCCACCGTGTTCCGATGACCACTGACCATACCATGCACATAGAGCTGATCAAATTTTGCACCGGCGTGTTCCAGCATCAGGTCGGGCTTGACGCCGCTGGTCGCGACTGCCGGCAAGGCGATTCCGCGGCTTTTAGCCAAAGTCAATAACTTTTGTTCTGCATCACCATGGTCCTTCACCATCATCTGGCCGAACATTTTGACCTCAGGATTCATAGCTTTCTGCCCAGCCAACTGACCTGAACTGACTTCCTGCAAATTCTTGATACTGGCCACGATCAGAAAATGTTTGGCCGTGGTATCCGGGTCCGGCTGCGGGATCTGGGCCTTAGCCATTGCGCCAAGGCCCAGTAGAGCGAATAAACATAACTTTCTCATGGCTGACCGACCCCTCCCGAGGCCCCATAGACCTGGCCGCTGGCAAAGCTGGCATCGGCGGCTGCCAATTGTACATAGATAGACGCCAGCTCAGCAGGTTGCCCCGGTCTGCCCAGCATTGTCCAGCTACCGAACATCTGCTGCTTTTCCGGCTGGGCGCCGCCGCTGATCTGTAAAGCGGTCCAGACCGGCCCCGGTGCCACGCCGTTCACCCGGATGCCTTTCGGACCTAATTGTTTAGCTAATGATTTGACGTAGTTCATCGTTGCCGCTTTGGTCTGCGCATAAGCATAAAGATCCGGTGAAGGGTCATAAGCCTGTTCCGAGGTTGTACCAATGATCGCTGATCCCGGCGGCAAATGCGGCAGCGCCTCCCGGATGATCCAGAATGGCGCGTAAATATTGGTCTTCATGGTGGAATCAAATTCCTCGGTGGTTAAATCCGTGATGGAATTGATCGATTGCTGCCTTCCGGCATTATTGACAATAATATCCAACCCACCTAAACCGGCGACAGCTTTTTGTACCAAAGATTTGCAGAACTCTTCGCTGCGCAGATCACCGGGAATAGCGATCGCTTTGCGTCCTTCTTATTTGATGAGCGCCACCACTTCCTGCGCATCGGGTTCTTCGGTCGGGTAGTAGTTAATCGCCACATCCGCACCCTCGCGGGCATAAGCGATTGCCGCAGCACGTCCCATGCCGGAATCACCACCAGTAATCAATGCCTTGCGGCCCATTAATCGACCGGAACCTTTATAACTCGTTTCGCCGCAATCAGGTACCGGGTCCATTTTGCTCTGCAAACCCGGCCAGGGCTGCGGCTGGCTCTTAAATGGCGGTTTAGAGTGAAGCGTAGTCGGATCGCTGATCTTCACGGGACCATCCGCATTTTTCAAATGCAAGCCGTTAGCGGCAAAGGCGGGTGATACCGCCGCCGCCGCCAGCGCGGTACCTAACCCGGCCACCACCTGGCGCCGGGTCACTTTATTTTCTTCATTCATGTTAATCTTTCTTTTTAGGGACTTTGGCGCCTTCCTTCCGGGCTTCGGATAACCCGATGGCGATCGCCTGTTTTTTACTGGTTACTTTTTTACCGCTGCGACCGCTTTCCAGCGTGCCTTCTTTTTCTTCGTGTAAAGCCTTGTGGACCTTGTCCTGTGCTTTTTCTGAGTACTTAGCCATAATGATTGCTATTAGTTATTGTTTGAATTGAATTAACCGTTAACTACCTCCCCGCCGTTGACATGGATCACTTGCCCCGTAATAAAGGAAGCATCATCCGACGCCAGGAATACGTAAGCCGGACCCAGTTCCGAAGGTTGACCGGCACGTTTCATGGCCGTCTCGCTGCCAAACGATTTGATCTTTTCCTCATCAAACGTCGCCACGATGAGTGGCGTCCAGACCGGACCCGGCGCGACTGCGTTTACCCTGATCTTTTTGTCGGTCAAATTGGTAGCCAGAGAACGGGTAAAGCTCGTGATCGCGCCCTTGGTCGAGGAATAATCGATCAGGTTGGGTGAGGAACGGTAGGCCGTAACCGAGGTCGTATTGATGATGCAATCGCCTTCCCCCAAGTGCTCCAGTGCCTCGTTGGCAAAGTGGAAATAAGCGAAGATGTTGGTACGGAAAGTATCCTCCAGTTGCTTTTCATCGATCTTCCTGGGGTCTTTTTGCGGGAACTGCATGCCGGCATTGTTGATCAGGATATTCAGTTTCCCTAGTTTACTGACCGTCTGTGCCACCGCTTTTTTGCAAAAGGCGGCCTTTTTTACATCGCCTTTGATAAGCAGGCATTTACGGCCCTCCGCTTCGATCAATCTTTTGGTTTCTTCCGCGTCAATATCTTCATCTAAATATACGATCGCTATATCCGCACCCTCGCGGGCGAAATGCACGCTGACCGCGCGGCCTATCCCCGAATCACCGCCCGTGATCAGGGCAACCTTATCCTGCAGCTTGCCCGAACCGGCATAGCTGCTTTTGATATATTCCGGCGCCGGGTCCATCTTCGCTTCGATGCCCGGCTGCCGGTTATGTTTTGCAGGTGTCTTGGCCATGATTGTTATTGTTGGTTTACTGGTTTTTGCTGTTCATACATCGTGTGTGCGACCGCGCTGTCCGGCATCAGATTAGCGGCGTGAACCTCTAAACTGTTCTTCCAGCCAGCGATCACCCGGTCTTTGCCTGCCATTAGGGCTTCGTAGCCCTCTTTGGCCACTTCGGCAGCATCGGCTAAACCTTCTTTATCCTGCACGATCTTGCTGTCCAACATTCCTGCTTTGTTAAAGAAATCCGTATCGGTCGCGCCCGGCATCAGTGCGGTGAAAGTAATACCGGAGTCTTTGAGTTCCTCGCCGATAGCGGTATTAAAGGAAAGTACAAAGGCTTTAGTTGCGTGGTACACTGCCTGCCAGGGACCCGGCAGTTTGCCGGCTACCGAACCGAGGTTCAGGATCTTACCGTCGCCGCGCCCGGCCATCTGTCTTACGAAATGTTTGGTCAGGATTACTGTGGCGCAGATATTCAGGTGAATAATGCCCAGCTCTTTTTCCAGCTCATTGTCCTTAAATAAACCATAGACACCCTGGCCCGCATCATTCACAAGCACATCTACCTGTTCGGTCACTTCACTGCAAAGTACCTTGGCCTGTTCCATGTCGGACAAGTCTTTCGCAATCGTTTTGACCGTAATACCAAAACTTTGCAATTCATTTTTGGTGCTGTCCAGTTCGGCCTGGTCCCGCGCCACGATGATCAAATTATAGTTGTCTTTAGCGAAAAGTTTCGCCAGTTCTTTGCCGATCCCGCTCGTTCCGCCTGTGATCAAAGCAGTTTTTCGTTGATTTTCCATTAGTTCTCGATCTTTACAGGTTCCTTGTTTTCCGTTTCTTTGCGCTGCTCCCAGGGTTTAAGTACCACCTTCACGCAGTCTTCCTCTTTCTTATTAAAAATCTCGTAACCGTGGGTTACTTCGCTCAACGGCAGCGTATGAGTGATGATATCGTCCAGTACCACTTTTTCGGTTTTCACAAGTTCGATCAGGTGATCGATATAATTCAAAACCGGTGCCTGACCCATTTTCAGCGTAATGCCTTTATCAAAAACACGGTGCAGCGGGAAGTTATCATAAGTGGAACCGTATACGCCTACGATCGAAACCGTACCCATGCGCCGTACCGCTTTAAAAGCCGTATCCAGCACTTTCATGCTGCCTACTTCAAAATTAATCAGCGCTTTGGCTTTGTCCAGGATATCTCGCTCCGGTTCAAAACCCACTGCATCCACGCATACGTCCGCGCCCCGGCCGCCGGTCATGGCGCGAATGGCTTCTACTACGTCCACTTCATGCGGGTTCAGGGTTTCGACTTTATTAACTGCTTTAGCTTTTTCCAGGCGATAGTTCAGCGGATCGATCGCGATCACCCGGCTGGCACCGTTGATCCAGGCCGCCTTTTGCGCCATCAAACCTACCGGACCAGAGCCGAATATGGCTACCACTTCGCCGCCCTTTAACTGCGCCCAGTCGATGGCCGACCAGCCAGTTGGGAAAATATCGGTCAGGAACAATACTTGTTCATCGCTCATGTTTTCCGGCACCACTCTTGGGCTGATGTCCGCATAAGGTACACGTACATACTCCGCTTGTCCACCGGAATAACCGCCATACAGATCGGTGTAACCAAATAAGGCTGCGCCTTTTTGACCGGCTATGTCGCCGTTAGGGCCGTAATGTTTGTAGTTGGAATTCTCGCAGGCCGGCGATGCATCATGCTGGCAAAAGAAACAATGCCCGCAGGAGATCGGAAAAGGAACGACCACTCGGTCGCCCTTCTTCAAATTCTTCACCCCCTTACCTACTTCTTCCACGATACCCATAAACTCATGGCCCATCACCATGGGTTTGGGTTGCGGAACGCCGCCGCTTAAAATATGCAGATCGGAACCGCAGATCGCCGTCGAGGTGACCTTTAAAATAACGTCTGAATCCTCCAGCAGACGCGGGTCTTCGACCGTGTCATAGCGGATGTCGCCGGGTTTGTGAAATACTGCTGCTTTCATAAGTAGATCGATTAAGTTCTGATGTTTTTAATTAACCTGAAGTAAATTTTTTTGTTTAATAATAAATGAAATAACTTAAAACACTGTCCCTCCACCTTTTGTAGTAATTGTATGGCAACAGAAACTCAACTCATAAATACACGTGACGGCGCGTCACAAAGCCCCTGGCAGCAACCTGTGTTAAAAGCCTTTCCGGCTACGAAAAACGATCTTGTTTATGATGCTTTGGTGGTCGGCGGCGGGATCACAGGTTTGACCACGGCCCTTTTATTGCAGGAAGCGGGCAAGCAGGTCATTTTAGCCGAGGCACACTCACCGGGCTTTGGCACCACCGGCGGCACCAGCGCTCACATCAACACCTTTGCCGATACAACTTATCGCGAAGCAGAAAGTGCCTTTGGCGAAGACGGCGCTAAATTATTTGCTGAAGCCATCGCAGAAGGTTTTGCGCTGATCAGCAGCCGGCAAAAGGACTGCGATTTTGAAAGCAAACCCGGCTACCTCTATGCAGAGACCGACAATGAAGTGAAACAACTGGATGAGATCTACCGGGGGGCTGTTAAGGTCGGTGTACCCGTTGCTTATACCGATCAGGTTCCGACACCTGTACCGTTCAAAAAAGCCCTGGTTTGGGATAGACAGGCGCAGTTTCACCCGCTCAAATACTTGCAGGATTTGCAAACAGCGTTCCTGGCTGCAGGTGGGAGAGTCAAAATTAATACCCTGATCACCGGCGTTGAGACGAAAGACGGAATCCACGTTTCAGGCGACATACAGGCCAAAGCCGTTGTCTACGCCACGCACATGCCGCCTAACATTAATTTGTTCAATTTTGAATGCGCGCCTTACCGCAGTTACGTGATGGCGGTAAAACTCAAAAGCGGCAAATATCCCGAAGCACTGATCTACGATTCGCAGGAGCCGTATCATTACGTGCGCAGCCATGTTATTAACGGCGAAGAACTGCTATTGGTAGGTGGTTTGGATCACAAGACCGGCCACGAAGACCCGGACAAGGCTTTCGCCAATCTCGATCAATACGTCCGCAAATATTATAGCGTTTCCTCTGTTAAATATCGCTGGTCATCACAATATTATGTACCCGTTGATGGCTTGCCATATATCGGACAAATGCCGATGGCGGCTGAAGGTATTTACTGCGCGACCGGCTATAACGGCAACGGAATGATGTTAGGTAGCGTCGCCGGTAAAATTCTCAGCGATATGGTCCGCAACCAACCGAATAAATACGAAAAACTTTTCAGCCCCGCGCGAATCAAGCCACTGGACAGCTTCAGCGAATTTGTCAAAGAGAATGCTGACGTGGCGTATCACTTCGTTGCCGACCGGGTAAAAGTTCACGAAACCGATTCGTTGAAAAGATTACAGCCTGGCACCGGCAAGGTGGTGGAAGTAGATGGACAAAAGGTCGCCGCCTACCGCGACGAAGCTGGAAACATTCATGCCCTTAACCCGGTCTGCACTCATGCAGGCTGTATCGTCAGCTGGAACGGCGAGGAGAAAAGCTGGGACTGCCCTTGTCACGGTGCGCGCTATGACATTCGCGGAAAAGTATTAACAGGGCCTGCAACAAAAGATCTTCTTACGCTCAATATCAATGAAAACAAATAAGCATGTTAAAAAATGGTCAGGCAAAGTCACTCAGCAGAGTGATGCACTCGACCTGGAAAAAGATATTTTCAAATCCAAAGACCCTGATAAGATCGCGGGCTCACTCAAGCATTCAGCCGAAGAAAGCAAACGAAGGAAAGCTTCACCTTTCCAAAGCGCGATGTCTATGCTCAATTTTTATGAGAACCGCGCCGGGCGCAACCTGAGCAAACGTCAGAAAGCGCCACTGGAAAAAGCCAAGAACAAGCTGCGTAAACTTTTCGGGAAAGCTGAAAAATAGGGATATGACAGATTTAGCAGACCGCTTTCCCGAAAACCCACTACTGATGCCCAAAGACCTGACACCAAGCGTAGCAGGTCTGCAGATCATCAGCCTGCTCAACCCGGGGGTTTTCCGCTTTAATGGTGAGACCTGGATGCTGGTGCGCGTAGCCGAAGGTGTAACTCAAAAAGAAGGCGTGATCTATTTTCCTGCGCTCAACGCCACCGGCAACACAGAGATCATCGAAGTGCCGCTGAACGACCCGGACCTGATCGCTACGGACGCACGTGTGATCAGCTATAAAGGACTGGATTACCTGACCACCGTATCACATTTACGTATATTAAGCAGCGACGATGGCATCCATTTCCTGGAACCGCCATTGAATACGTCATTATTTGGCAAAGGCTGCCTGGAACGCTTCGGCATTGAAGATTGCCGGGTTAGCCAGATCGAGGATACCTACTACCTGACCTATACTGCGGTGTCCGACAATGGGGTCGGCGTTGGCCTGAAGACCACCAAGGATTGGCAGCATTTTGAGTCCGGCGGAATGATCCTGCCGCCGCATAATAAGGACTGCGCGATTTTCGAGGAGAAGGTAAATGGCAAATATTATTGTCTCCACCGCCCAAGCAGCAAGGAAATTGGCGGCAATTATATTTGGCTGGCCGAATCTTCTGATACCCGCCAGTGGGGCAACCATCAATGCCTTATAAAAACACGCCCCGGAATGTGGGATAGCGCCCGTGTGGGTGCCGGCGCGGCACCTGTCCGTACTAAAGGGGGCTGGCTCGAGATCTATCACGGGGCTAATGCCGAGCATCAATATTGTCTGGGTGCCTTCCTGCTGGATCTGAACGATCCGTCAAAAGTGATCGGTCGTACCAAAGATCCGATCATGGTACCGACCAAGGCCTATGAACTCAGCGGCTTTTTTGGGAATGTCGTTTTCACTAACGGACATATCGTGGACGGTGATCTGCTCACCATTTATTATGGCGCGGCGGATGAATTCGTCTGCGGCGCGCATTTTTCAATTCAGGAAATTTTGTCTAAACTAAGTTGCGATTAATGAGGAAGCTAGAAAAATTACAGGGAAAAACCATCCTTATCACAGGGGCCTCCAGCGGTGCAGGACGGGCTGCCGCCCTCGAATTCGCGAAATACAAAACTAATTTGGTACTGGCTTCCCGTAACGAAGAAGCTCTTGAGGAGGTAAAGACCGAATGCGAGGCATTTGGCGCACAGGCCCTTATCGTGCCTACGGATACCAGCGACAGCAAAGCGATGATCGCCTTAGCTAACGCCGCGAACGACTGGCAGGGAAAAATCGATGTCTGGCTAAATAATGCCGGGGTCCTTGCCGCGGGCGATTTCGATAAAACGCCGATGGCAGTACACGAGCAGGTTATTCAAACGAACCTGCTGGGTTATATGAACGGGGCGCACGCCGTGCTGCCGATATTTAAAGCACAGGGTTATGGCACGATCATCAATAACATCTCCATCGGCGGCTTTCTGCCGGTGCCTTACGGCGCAGGATATACCGCTGCCAAATTCGGCTTACGCGGCTGGTCGGAAGCCTTGAAGGGCGAATTATCGGAATGGCCGGATATTTATGTGTGCGACCTGTTTCCCGCATTTTTAGATACCCCCGGCATTCAGCATGCCGGCAATTATACCGCTAAAGTTTTAAAGCCGGCTCCCCCTGTTTATGACCCGTTCCGGCTGGCCAGGGCCATGGTAAAAGTAGCTGTTGCCCCGAGCGCAAATACCTATGTCGGCAGCGTTTCAATGTTACTGAAAATAGGCCATGCCGTCTTACCGGAATTGATGACCCAAATAACAGGATTGGTCATGCGCAGATACCTAAGGTCGGCTGATTCGATCGCACTCACCGACGGCAATGTGTTTACGACCGTAGATTACGGCCTGAGTACCCACGGCGGTTTCGGTTTGCCGGGTGAACCCAAAGCGCACCGGAAATATATGGCGGGCGTTTTGGTTGCTGGCATGGCATTAGGTTTATATCTGATGAGTAAAAAGAAATGATAGTCAATTATACCGAAGCGGGCTGGGAAATAGTTACGCAGCGGGCGCACGGCCTGCTGGCCGCGCAGATCGCGCAGCAATGGAAACAGAGCGCCAGGACCAAACGCTGGATGGAACTGCTCATGGCGATCGCTGAACATGACGATGCGCAAATAGAGCTGGAACGCAATAACCTGCTGACCCCGCAGGGCGGCCCGGTGGACTTTAAAATGAAAGTCTTTGAACAGCGGCACTGCACCCAAACGATGGATTTCGCATTATCTAAAAGCCGTTATATTGCTTTGCTTTGTTCCATTCATCTGGATTTCGTTTACGGCGCGGAGTGCATGCATCATGCGCAAGGCCGTGCATTCCTGCAGGAACAAAAAAAGCTGCAGAAACGCTGGCAGAAGGAGCTGGGTATGAGTCTGGCTGAAGCGCAAAGGGATTATCGCTTATTGGAATGGTGTGATGCTTTGTCCCTGCTGCTTTGCCAGCATGGGAACCAGCCTGAGGCGCGCGCGGTTGAGATCAGCCAGGGGCCGGATAAGAGGGATTACCAGCTCGTCCAATCGGCCGATCAAACGCTGACGGTGAGGCCCTGGCCGTTTGTAAATCCCGGTTTTGAGCTTAGTTTTGAAACGCGGCTGATCCCGCAATTAGCTTTTAAAAATAGCGCCGAGTTCCGGTCGGCATTCCTGGAAGCGGAGGTGACCGAAAAACGCTGGACGTTCAAACGTGACTAATCACCAGGGCCGCCGCCGCAATGATCGTTTGCTTGATGACCTCTTCGCAGCTGCCTTTGAATTCATAGCGTTCCGAAAAAAGGTGATCTTTGACGAGAACCGACACGAACATCGTACCCACAGGCTTTTCAGCAGTCTCGCTGCCCCCGGGCGTTGTCAGGCCGGTCACGGCTAAAAAAATGTCAGCCGGCATGAGTTTCCCTAACCGCCGCGCCAACTCGTCGGTCACTTCCTGAGATTCTGGCGTATATTTTTCGATCAGTTCGTGGGGTACGCCCAGCAGGCTTTGTTTCAGATCTGCATTATAACAGGTGATGCCACCCTCCAGTACCTGCCCCGATTGTTCTGTCAAAGCAAATTCCGAGCAGAGCCAGCCGGCCGTGGCGCTCTCCACGAAAGCAATTCGCAATTTCTGTTCCGCCAGCAGTTGGGCGCACTCTGCGATCTTTTGTTCCATGATAAAATAAAACGTAAAAGGAAAATCGCGCTGCACGGAGGCGGCGATCAAAAATATATACTTTGAAAGGGTATTTAAAGTTGGTCTCGATCTTTGTGATCTCGTTCAAATGATGCTGCACCGGCGCGGTCTTGGCAGCGAATCTCTTAATATCAGCGCCTATATTGACGATGGCTTCGGTTTGTATTAATAGTTTTTAGAAAACGGCCTTGCGGCCGTCCTCTCGCCGGGGATTACTTCCTTTTTCGTTAATAAGTGCTCCACTGCGCCACGCCATCTGGTTCCGCGTTTCTTACCTCCGCTCTTTTTTCCGCACTCATTTGCTTATCCGTTTTGTCTTTGGTCTTCATCTCCTTCGTGAAGTCCTCCGCGAGCTTGGTCTGCCCCTCGGTTTCCTTCGCCTGCGCGATTGGATCTTCTACATATACAAAATCCTTGCCCATGCCTTTGATCTCACCTTCGTTCCAGGGACCGCGTATGGTTCCTTCAGACATATTATAGGCATTTTGCAGGTATCGCGGATCTGCGGCCAAAACTGCCGGCGGGAAATTAGGCTGAATGCTTTCCAGCGCCGCTTCGAACATTTTATAATGGGTCACCTCGCGGGTCATCAGGAAGGACAGCGTTTCATGGATATACGGGTCATCCGTAAATTTCATCAGGTGCTCGTACACCAGTTTCGCCCTGGATTCCGAAGCCAGATTGCTGCGCAGGTCAACCGTTAGGTCGCCATTAGAATTAATATAAGAAGCGCACCAGGGAATGCCCTGACTATTGCGGGGCGTAACTCCGCCGCCGGTGATGATCCCAAATTGCGGGTTCGCGAAGACCGCCTGATGGATAATGTCCTCCTTGGCGGCTTTGCCGTTCATTACCTGCATGATCTCCGAACTATCAGCTGCATTTTTCAGCTCGCCATTGACGCCTTTGAGCAGCATCTGAATGGTCGCCCCGACGATCTCGAGATGGCTGAACTCTTCGGTGGCAATATCCATCAGCATATCGTATTTGTCAGGATGCGGGACTTTGGCACCAAAAGCCTGTGTGAAATACTGCATGGCCGCAGCTAGTTCGCCGTTCTCCCCGCCGAACTGTTCCAGTAATAAGTTAGCGAAGCGGGGGTCGGGTTTGGAAACCCGCGCATTGAATTGTAATTCTTTAACGTGGTGAAACATATTTTTAAAATTTAATGGTGACTTGATAGAGAATCGGCTCGGTGGAAAGGATCGCGCTATTTTTACAACCAAAAGCGCTGAGATATGTTTTTTAATTAAAAGATTTAATTAACAGTAAATTTTAAAACAAAAAATTTACTCCTTTAGTTATATAACACACTTTGCAACCTCATGCTTATTATGGAAGGACTTTCACCCTGGGCTATAGCAGTACAAAATTTATTTCATGGGCAGGATCTTCCGGCCATGTTTAGATTTGATCTTGCCGGGTATGCGGTCAACATCCATCATCTCAATAATTCATTATGGATAAGCGTGACCTGTCCCAAAGGCGTACAGATTGTCCTGCGGCCGGCTTACGCACCTAACGACCACCTGGAAATTACCCGCGTAAGCAAGCATGAACTTGGTCTTTCGATTCATCTGAAAGGTTCAATCGGCGATTACAAGGTGCTGGTGAACTTTCCGGCACGGGATAAACCGATCATCCACTACCAGACGCAAATAAAACCCCACAAGCCCTTACTGATCCCTTTTTGGCCGCGCGATATGGTTATCACCGGGCCTGACGGCGGCAGCCAGGAAATGTCGGGAACCATTTTGGTCAGTCAGGTGGGCACGCGTTCCGGCTTGCAGTATGTTACGCTGGACCGGCCCCAAAGCGGAGCCTTGCTGTATTTCCAGAACTTGACCGCGTTGAATGATTATGCCCGGCTAACAGAAACCTCTTTAGGCAATACGGTAGGCGGCAGCTGGGCGGAATTGGGCTTTGCTTTGCCGCCGACCTTGAAGAATAAACCAATCCCTGCGCATCGGGAAGTGATGCTATCTGATGCCTTCATCGCTTTTGATCCGGACTACCCTAAAGATGAACTAGCCCAGGCCAGACAATTTTTGGAGCTGCTGGCAGATGTTTATTTAGTACTGCCGAAACCGGAAACCCGATATTATCCCTGGCCGGAGATGGTCGGCAAAGGACTGCACGACCTGGAATTCAGTCATGGCTGCTGGTCGCATGGCGCGGGACAGGACTACCTGAACGCCTATGTGGCCGATTACCAGACGCCGCCGGAATTGATGGTACAGCTTGCGGTATTGATGCCGCTAACAGATTATTACGACTGGTGCAAGACGGATTTGCCAGCGATCCAAAAGATCCGGAACGGGCTGGACGCTTTTTATAACAAAAAACTGAAAACAGTTGTCCGCTTTCTGCCCGCTTTAGCCGGTCAGTTGAGCGGTGAAGAGGAACAGTTACAACCCAACGTGATGGATTCTTGGTACCTGCATCATCCTTTACTTAATTTAGGGCGGCTGGCTATTCGCGGGGATCAACAAGCGAAAAAACTTTTTTTAGATTCCCTGGATTATACTATACGGGTAGCCCGGCATTTTAATTATGAGTGGCCTGTGTTGTATCACATGGAAACGCTGGAAGCTGTCAAAGCGGAGACCCAGCCCGGGAAAGGCGGTGAAAAGGATGTCGCCGGGCTTTACGCGCTGGTGATGCTGCATGCGTGGCAGCTCACTAAACTGAACAAGTACCTGCTGGAGGCCAAACGGGCCGCTAAAACCCTGCAGGGCAATGGGTTCGACCTGTTTTACCAGGCTAATAATACGGCGTTTGGCGCTAATGCGATGTTGTGGCTCTACCAGGAAACCAAAGAGCAGTTGTATCTGGACCTCGCCTATCTATGCCTGGCTAACCTGGTGAAGAATATGCAGTTATGGGATTGCGATTACGGCTACGCCAGAAACTATCCTACCTTTTTTGCAGTATTTCCTTTGAACGACGCCCCTTATACGGCGGCTTACGAAGAGCAGGAGGTATTTGCAGCGCTTCATAATTTCTTGCTTTATGCAGAAAACCAAGCTATCCTGCCTGCGGTAAATATCCTGGTGCCGGAATTCCTGCGCTACGTGGTAAACCGGGCGCCGTATTATTATCCGCCGAACCTGCCAAAGGAAATGTTGTCCGAAAAGGTAAAGACCGGGCAGGTCGATCATAAATTATGGATCGCGATCGAGGATATCCACGACGGCTGGGAACAGTCGGGCACAGTGGGGCAGGAAGTTTACGGGGCGGGCGTGGCTTTCGGGATCATCCCCCGGCATTTTTACCGGGTACCGGGTGAGGATTTCTGGATCTTTCTGGATTATCCAACCGCGCATTTCCGCCACAGCTCCGGCCAGCTCAGCTTCAGCGTTAAAGGAGATGAGCGCTTTCACTGCCGCATGCAGATCCTAAAGACAGGTAAAAAAGTGCTGCCAACGTTTACTGTAAAAACAAAGACGAATGTACTCAGCGGCAAAAAAGTAAAAAACGGTCATCAGGAATTTACGGTACCCGGCAACAGCACAATTCATATGCATTGGTCATGAAAAAGAAAGAAGGCTTTTTTGAGGCTTTTTCCAATTGGGCTACTGCGGCAGCCGGAAGTTCGGCAGCGTTTATCATAGCCGTTGCGATCGTTGTGGTCTGGGCAGTGACCGGACCACTGTTCCACTATTCGGAAACCTGGCAACTGGTCATCAACACAGGGACGACCATTGTGACCTTTCTGATGGTATTCCTAATTCAGAAATCCCAGAACAAAGATTCAAAAGCCATTCACCTAAAGTTGAACGAGTTACTGGCCTCGCACGAGGGTAGCAGCAACCGCCTCGTGGATAGTGAGAACCTCACCGAGAAGGAACTGGACCGCCTACATCATTTTTATGCACAGCTATCCACCCTGGCCGAAGAAGATAATGACCTGACCCGGACGCATTCGATCGATGCCGCGGAAGAAAACCACTATCGTAAATCCGGTAGCCGCCAATTGAAAACCAAATGAAACTGAAAGAACGTCTGAAATCTTTTAATCAGGGTTTGTTGCCGGATAAAGTTAAATTAAAATACGAGGCGATGGCAGAAAATGCGTTTCGTTTTTTCCGGGGAACCTGCCACTTGTTTTACGAAGACCTGGCAGCTGCCGAACCCTTGCCACTATCGCCGCTAGCCTGGATCTGCCGCGACCTGCATGTCGAGAATTTCGGGAGCTATAGAGGTGATAACAAGCTGGTGTACTTTGACCTGAATGATTTTGACGAGGCGCTGCTGGCGCCGGCCAGTTATGAAACCGTGCGTATGGTCACCAGCATTTTTATCGCTTTTGATAACCTTGGTTTTGAAGAGAAAAAGGCGCTGAAGATGGCGCGATTATTCTTAAAGACCTATTCGGCCACCCTGGCGAAGGGCAGGGCGATCAGCATAGAACCGCGGACCGCCAAAGGCATTGTTCATGATTTTCTGACCAGAGCCACCAAAAGCACCTATCATGACCTGCTCAAAAAACGCACGGTCAGTAAAAAGAAAAGCATTATGCTCTCGCTGGAAGATGAACGGCATTTTAAGCTGGATCGACCGCTTCGAAAAGCTTTGAAAGCTCATATCCAGGAATGGATTGAAACCAGTAGTGAGAGCCCCTATAATTATGAAGTACAAAGCGTTGTTTTTCGTCTGGCAGGTACGGGCAGCATTGGAGTCAAGCGGTATTTGTTCTTACTGAAAAGCACCAATGCCAAAAATCAATATTTACTATTGGATATGAAGCAGGCGCGGGCTTCTTCGGCAATACCTTTTGTACCGGTACAGCAACTCGCCTGGGATACAGAAGCGGCGAGGGTGATCGGCGTGCAGCAACGGATGCAAAATGTACCGGCAGCGTTGCTTAGCACGACTGTCTTTCAAAACGATGCTTTTATTATCCAGGAACTGCAGCCGGTCAAGGATAGCATCAAGTTCAGGTTATTAAAAGATTACCGCGATATGTATCGGGTTATAGACGATATGGCGGCACTGACCGCTTCGGCGCAATTGCGCAGCGGCGGGAGGCAGGGTTCAGGAACTTTGGACGAACTGATAGCATTTGGGCTGGACCTCGGATGGCAGGAAGCAGTGATCGCCTACGCACAATGCTATGCTGCCAGAACAAAACAATACTACAACGAGTTTGTAAAAGATTATAAAACCGAAAAATATGAAGAATAAATTTCTTATAGTCATGAACGAAAGCCCGACGGCCTTCGGTGAAATATCGATTTAGATAAAAAAAGAAACGCTTCCGCCTCAATAGATTATCCGGCGGGCTCACACGGGTAAAGCGATCCGCTGGATGTCATTTGTGGATAATACGGATCATTCCTGATCTAACTGGCGGATTTCGGGATTACCGACGGTATACATTGCGAGCAGGCTGGGCGGGACGGTAGGACGGTGCGCGATGAAAGCATAGTCGGTGTCACGGATACTTTGCAATTGTTTCCAGATTTTAAAGTGCTGCAGACAGGGAAAGCCAAAGGCCATTTAAATCAGCCGGAATACATCTTTAAAATTATGATCAACAGGCCGGCAAGCTTATCCGGGTGACCGCCCGGCTGAGCGCCAAGCAGGCCCAAAACTTATTGCGAATGGAAATATTAGTTAAACTTTTTGGAGAGGGTGAAAAGTTGAGCGTGCTGCAAATGAGCAGCCGAGGCGCCCTGATGTTTCTGATCATGCTGGTGCTGATTCGCATCTCGGGCCGCCGGTCATTCGGGGTGCGGACGGCACTGGATAACATAATTGCCGTTTCTTTAGGCGCCATAATGAGCCGGGCCGTTGTAGGGGCCTCTCCTCTTTTCCCGGTCGTCGTGTGTTGCCTGGTGATCGTACTACTGCACCGTGCAGTAGGCCGGCTGATCGCTGCAAGTAAGAAATTCAGCCGTGTGGTGGAAGGCGATAAGATTTTGCTTTTTGAAGACGGTGTGTTCTTAAAAGAACACATGAAAAGGGCCCTCGTCTGTCAAGAAGACCTCATGCAAGGAGTACGGAAATCAGCTTTGACCGAGGATATGGAAAAAATAAAGAAAGTCTACATGGAACGCAACGGGGAGATCAGCGTAATCCGAAAATAATGCTTTTTGGAATATTAATTGTATAGATAGATTAAATTTTGAATACCATGAAAACAAAAGCAAGCAAAAATGTGAGCCGCACCCCTGAAGCAGAGAGTGCGTTAAAAGAATTATTCGTTGACGAATTAAAGGACATCTATTGGGCGGAAAAACACCTGGCGACTGCCTTACCGAAAATGATTAAGGGCGCCACTTCAGAAGACCTTAAAAACACCATCAGCACGCACCTGGAGGAAACCAAAGGTCAGATCACCCGCTTAGAAAGCGTATTTGAATCAATCGGTGAAAAAGCCGCTGCAAAGAAATGCCTGGCGATGGAAGGCTTGCTAAAGGAAGCGACTGAGTTACTGGAAGATACCGACAAAGGTACCGAAGTACGTGACGTAGCTATTATTTCTGCCGCGCAAAAAGTGGAACATTATGAGATCGCCTCTTACGGCACACTGCGTACGCTGGCCGGAACTTTGGGTTTTAGCGAAGCACAAAGCCTGCTGGATGAGACCTTAGCCGAAGAAAAAAATGCCGATTCCCTGTTGACCCAAGTAGCCGAAAATTACGTGAACCAAGCCGCCGCCGCAGAAGTAGAATAATCATCCGCAAAATTGTGATTAACAAGGGGATGCCGGAAGGTATCCCTTTTTTATGGCCCGATTTTTTAAGTGAATTTTTATAGGAATGCAAACTATGCAGCGCCGCAAAAGATAACAGTGCGTATAAAAGACCAGTTCATGGGTCTTAAGTCAGATGACCTTGAGTGCACATTTGACATTAATACCGGATGGACTCCAACCATACCCGCCACCTTTCGGGCTTTGGAACCGGCACTTCCTACGCTATAAGATTATTTAGCGGCATGGCAGATAAGTCTGGGCAGGAAGTCAGAGCTGGATCGGCTGAATGTTTCATTTAAGCTTTCCTCTTGAGCATGGATTTACCGTAATAACCGTTTGCCAGGGTAAAGACAACAGCTTATTTACCTTATGAAGGTATAACAATTATGAGAAAACAGCCCTGCTAAACAATTGAGAGATCGCTCAAACCATTTATCAGCTGTCCTCGTACGTTCAGAGAAAACAAACGATTTGGTGATTGGTCAAACTTGTTCACCATAGTAAATTTAGAGCAACAGGCATCTTGAAAAGACCAATGTAATGAAACTTTGAAACCAAAAACGAAATATATTTATAACCTACGACAATAATTGTTATAGCCTGCATGATTGCAGGCTAATTCTGCAACTGCGAACCGATAATATTAGTCGGGGGTTTGCATTTTTATTTTCTCGATAGTAGCCAGGTGCATCTTCAGCATTGGTAAGGCCTTATCTATAAGCACCTTCATTTCCGGATATTTTACCTTATGACGTGCGTTTTCAAAGGTAGCGATATCCTTTCTATGATCATCCACCATTGCATTAATATAGGCTTTGTCAAATTCATTAGCGGGTATCGAGGCAAGCTTAGATTTTAGTTCGGCTTCTTCTTTGCCAACGGAGTCCTGTAAGACGATACGTTTGCTTTTAGCCAGTTCTTTTAATTCCAAATTGGCCTTTGAATGATCATCGATCATCATCTTTCCAAAATCCTTTACTGCTTTAGAAGTGCCTTTTTCCTGCGCAAGTTTGCCCAATTCAACTTCGGCCATCCCTCCGTTTGCCGCTTCTACCGCAAATTTGGCGTCGGGAGCACTTATCGCCCAGTCGCCCGTGCCTGTTTGTTTGTTATGGATCGAGTCTTGATGAGTATTTGTACTATCAGCTTTTTCTTTACTGTCTTTGTTCGAATTGCATCCGCTAATCACAATATTTGCAGATGCTAATAATATAATAATTAGCTTTTTCATAATCATTTAGTGAATTTAGTTTTCGACTATCCTTCCCTTAAGGTCCTTTTTAAAGATTATTAATGATTGCTTTTGGAAGAGCTGCCGCTTGGATCTGCATTACCGTTACCATTAGTATCGCCTTTCAACGTATCTTTCCTGGCAGCCTTTCGCTGATCATTGATCGTATTGGTATCAGGCTGTACCCCGCTCCCTGCTTTGAAAGTTGCAGTAGTGTCTGTAGAACCGTTCAGTTTTTTGTTACGATCATTCGGATTACAGGCTGTCAAAGCAAAAGCACTCATTGCAAAAAATGCAATCAATTTTAAAGCTTTCATAGATTTGATAAATTAATTATTCAGTTAAACTTCTTACAATTCCCCTACCTATAAATTGAAAATTTACCTCCCAAAGGAAACGGCGTGCCTATTACAAGAAAAAGAAAACTCACCGCGTTTGCCGACATGAGACATTTGCCGTACACTATTATTCGCAAACATTACCTCTTGACGCTATCCATTTTAGAGGTATCCGCTTTTTTTGTTTTAGTACCACCGGAAGGACTGTTATCGATTGTCGATGCATCGCCGGTAACGCTGGTCGTTTTTGAAGTATCTAAATTTGACGGCGCATCGTGTTTGGCTTGTGCGGTGTCTTCCCCTGATCTGGCAGAATGATCACCATTGCAAGCCATGATGAGGCTTACTGAAAGCACGAATAAGCCGGTAAAAATGTTCTTTCTCATATTCGATCTTAACTAATTATTTCTGAGTGGTAGTTTTTGTTTCTCGTTTTACAGGAGGTCCAGGCTCGCCGTTTTCGTTGTCAGGTGTTACCGTTGAGACTCTTGGTGCTTCCGGCTTTTTTTGTTCACCAGCTAAACGGCCTTTGCTTGTTTCCGTATTGACTTTTGATTTCATAGTTTTGAATTAAATAATCAGTTGAATACTTCTTTTACTTTTAATTAATAAAAATTCGGACGGAAAGTTTTTGAAAATTAAAATGAGAAAGATTTTTACAAAGTTTTAAATAGACAACAGATTCATTTAAAATGGAATATGAATATTTACTTTTTGAATAATATCGAAAATAATCCCAAATTAAAATTGAATTTTAATTTATATGTTTGATTTTAAAGAAACAATTATTAACTTCGCTTCTATAGTTGTAATCAGTCTTTGAATCTAAAGCGAATGGACAACCTAATTTGAAAGCACATGAAAAAGAGAATTGTTGTAGTCGACGACGATGACGATATCCTTCAAATAATACGCTATATACTGGAAGAAAAAGGCTACTTGGTTGATGCAGTCACCGATATACTTTCATTTAATAAATTAGGCAACGTCAAGCCTGACTTGATCCTGCTTGACGACTGGCTTAGCGATGGATATGGGCACCTGCTTTGCAGGGCATTAAAGCAGAACCGTCAGACTAAAACAATCCCGGTGGTACTGATTTCTGCAAAAAATGACATCGAATGCATTGCTGAAAAAAGCCATGCAGATGATTATATCCCTAAACCGTTCGATCTCGACTTCTTTATGGATAAAGTCCAGTCTTGGCTATCACCACATCAAAACGCCCTACGGCCTGACTAAGTTGAGACTACTCAAATATTTAATGAAGTAATACGGAAAGTTTGTACTTTAATCAACTGCCGCAAGCCGCTGCGATTAGCTTCCGCGTTCCTACAACTATGCCTGTAATTCTTGAATAGCGAGACATACATTTTTCCCGAAATTTAATATTTGAAAACTTTTTTTATTGGAGCAGGTTTACAATATGGTAAATTTTGAAGCAGGAATAAATGGATATGGCACATATACAAAGGTTGTTGTCCGAAATCGCGGAAAATCGCAGACGGTATGCAGAAATTTCAAAGAACTGCAACGTTCCCTTTTTTTGTTTAAGACAGGCTTGAGCAATGTAAACGGAAAGATCAAATCCACTGCCGAAAGCTATGTCGCTCTTATTCAATCGGAAAAATTGGAACGAACGCAGGAAACCACTGTTGATCTGATCCTCCGCCGGGCTTCCTGATACTCCTATCTGGTGTGAGCGTGAGATTGTTTCCTCAAAGGAAAATAGATATTTTCGCACTTAATCTGCTATTCCCTGAAATCAGTTTGCCGATACTTTTTTGTCGATATACTTCTTAGCTATATCATTACTACCTGTTTTAATTTGTATTTGGCTGATGGCTAAGAGAAAAAATTATGATTCCGAATTTTGTGGCAGCCTGCCGCTCAACCATATTAATGTTGTCCAGGACTATGGTTATTTGCTTGTGCTGAGCAAAGATCAGTTTAGTATTCTGCAACTTAGCGAAAATGCTTCTGATCTGTTTGAAAAACCCCTGAAGTCTATTCCGGGTACACTATTTTCGGATTTTACCGATACCAGCATTATTAAGTCACTTAGCGAGCGTTTTGATCAAAATTCAAAAGAGAAATTCCCGCTTACCATTACACTCGGGTCGCGAAAAATGATGGCGCTGGCACATTTTAAGCCGGAGTATATCATTTTGGAGATCGAAAAAGCTGACCTTCCTACTGAACACTCTTTTACGAGTGTTTACGAGGAAGTTAAATACGCAATGGCCGCTATTGAGGCCGCGGAAACCATTGAATACGCAAGTCAGGCGGCTATACATGAACTGCGCCGAATTACCGGGTTTGACGGCATTATGATGTACCGTTTTGACGAAGATTGGAACGGCACCGTTATCGCAGAAGAGAAAGATGCGCCGGAACTTGAACATTACCTCGGGCATACTTTCCCAGGCTCCGATGTCCCCAGGCAAGCGCGTGACCTTTATTTAAAAAACCCTTACCGTCTAATCCCTGATCGTGATTTTACTCCGGTGAGGCTTTATCCGGTGATGAACCCGGTGACCAACACTTTCATCGATCTGTCTGATTGTAACCTTCGTGGCGTAGCAGCGGTACATCTGGAGTACCTTAAAAACATGAATGTACAAGCATCAATGTCTATTCGTGTGATCGATAATGGAAAACTCTGGGGCTTGATCGCGTGCCACCATGTCCGCCCGCATTACCTGAGCTTCGAAACAGGCGCTGTCTGTGAAATGCTTTCTTCGGTCATTTCAAACCGTATTTCCAGTATTACCCATAAAACGCAATATGATGCCGACAGCCAGCTGCAACAACTCCAAACAGAGTTGATAGCGCAAACTTATGCTAAGGATGACCTGTGGGATGGGCTTTTTGACGCCGGAGAGGTTCGGTTAACAGACCTGTTTAAAAGCAGTGGCGCAGCCACCCAAATAGGTCCGGCCTTACGTACGCAAGGCGATGTTCCTGACCAGGATACGCTGGAAAATTTGTTCCTTTGGCTGCAAAACAAACAGGATGGCAAGGTGTTCAGCACCGATAGTCTGCCCGAAGTTTTCGATGAAGCCATACCGTATGCTAAAATTGCGAGCGGCATACTTTCGATTCCTGTCAACCCGGAACGCGGCGAGTTCATTGTAGTTTTCCGCCCTGAAGTGGTACGTACCATTAACTGGGGCGGAGATCCCTCAAAAACGATCAATTTCGATCCTGACGGCAAGAAATACCACCCGCGGGCTTCGTTTAAATTATGGCAGGAAACTGTACGCAATACCGCCGCCGCTTGGACACCACAGGAAGTCGCCGCTGCCGAAAACCTAAGAGCCTTTATTTTCGAATTCAATACTAAAAAATCAAGAGTTTAAACGTGGCTGCTCCAAAACATATCACTTTTCCGGAAGCAACTTCGCTGGACCGATATATCGTAGCTATTGGCGCATCGGCCGGTGGGCTGGAAGCTATCCATGAATTTTTCGACCATATGCCCGAAGATTCCGGACTAACCTTTATCGTAATACAGCATTTATCGCCGGACTATAAAAGCCTGTTGGTTGAACTGGTTGCCAAACATACCCGGATGAAGGTAGCCGAAGCAGCCAATGATATGACCTTGCAGCGTAACTGCGTTTATATCATTCCCAATAAAAAGCTGATGACTATTAAAGGCCATAAGCTGAAGCTGGCGGATAAGGTCAAAGATAAATCGCCCAATACCGCGATCGACACCTTTTTCTTCAGCCTGGCGAGCGATAAAAAGGACAAGGCCATAGCAGTCATCTTATCCGGAACCGGAACGGACGGCACTAAAGGTATCGAGGCGATCAAAGATGCAGGCGGCATGGTCATCGTCCAGGAACCCTCTACCGCGAAATTCGACGGCATGCCCAACAGCGCGATCACGTCGGGTAATGCTGATTTTATCCTGCCGCCCGCAAAGATGAATGAGGAACTGCGTAATTTTATCAGCCAGCAGATCAGTCCTGACTTGCCTGGCAAACATATCGATGATGAGCTGCTCAATGATTTGTTCCAGCTGGTCAGCACCAGCAGCGGTCAGGATTTTAATCTTTATAAAACGCCGACAATTCTGCGCCGGATCGCCCGTCGTATGCTGGCTGTCGACATTGCTAACGTAAAAGATTACGTAGCCTACTTGCATAATCATGAACAGGAAGTCAAATTGCTGGCCAAGGATTTTTTGATCGGGGTCACGAAGTTCTTCCGGGACAAGGCCGCCTTCGAAGTGTTGGCCAAAGATATTATTCCTGAAATTATTGCTCATAAACAGGATGGTGAATTGCTGAAGGTGTGGGTTTGTGCTTGCAGTACCGGAGAAGAGGCCTATTCCATTGCAGTACTAATCAATGATTGTGTCAAAAAATCCGGCAAGCAACTGGATATTAAAATATTTGCCACCGATGTGGACGAAACCAGTATTGAGATCGCTGGAAAAAACAGTTACCCCTTGAGCGTAGCTAAAGAGATTCCCGCCGAACTGCTGAAAAAATATTTTGTTAAAGACCGCGAAGCTTATTCTGTAATTCCGTCTATCCGTAAACAGATCGTATTCGCCAGGCATAATGTCATCAAGTCGCCGCCGTTTATCAAGAACGACCTGGTAACCTGCCGGAACATGCTGATCTATATGAACACTTTGTTGCAGCAGAAAGTAATTGCAACTTTTCATTATTCGCTGATCAAAGACGGCTTTTTATTTTTAGGTTCCAGTGAAAATGCCGCTGGGATAAAAGAAGGGATCACTGAAATATCCGGCCGCTGGAAGATCTATCAAAAAACCGGTACTATTAATTATGGCCTGCACCATACTTACACTTCCGTCAGCCCGTCTCTTAAGCTCAAAGCAAAAGAGAAAGAAAGTGTGCCAGAGCCGGAGAAATCACCTGAACAGGAATTTATCGACTTAATGGCGGAAGAATCGGGGCCGGTAGCTGTATTCGTTGACAAACATTTCACCGTCAAAGAAACAGTCGGTAACTACCGCCGCTATCTGCATCTGCCTGAAAAAAAGATCGACCTTAACATCCTGAACCTCGTTAGTAAAGAAATAGCCATCGTACTGAATACAGCAATCCGCAGAGCCTGGAAGGAACATAAAAAAACATATCTCAACAGGGTTCGATTGAAGCGCAAAGAAGAAGAAGCATTCCTTCAGATCGTGATCAAACCGCCCGGCGCATCATCACAACGAGGATTAACCCTGATCATGTTTACCGAGATCAAAGGGGAGTTTATTGATAAAGACGGGATCAATCTGAGTTCTGCCGGGACTGAACAGCATCAGGAGCACTTGCTTGAAGTGGAGGCCGAACTGAATGAAACCCGCGCCAACCTGCAAATGGCGGTAGAGGAAATGGAGACTACCAATGAAGAGTTACAGTCAAGTAACGAAGAACTATTATCTGCCAATGAGGAACTACAATCGGGCAATGAGGAACTCCAGTCTTTGAACGAAGAACTTCATACGTTGAATACGGAGCATCAGGCCAAGATCCGGGAGCTTATCGAATTGAACGATGATCTTGATAATTATTTTAAAAGCACGGATATCGGCCAGATCTTTATTGACAGTAACCTGCATATCCGGAAATTCAACCCGGCTGCCGTTAAATTGGTGAACCTGATCGAGGCAGACATAGGCCGTCCGATCAATCATATTTCGAGCAATATTCAATACGATAATCTGGTGAATGATATTCACACGGTCTTATCTGACGCACAGGTCGTTGAAAAAGAAGTGCAGCTTAAGAACGGAACGACTAACCTGATGCGTATTATGCCATATGTCCGTAAGGAAAAACAGCGGGACGGTGTAGTCATTTCTTTTATAGATATCTCTGTCATCACGGAGTTGAATAATATCATTTCAGGTGTTTTCAACGCCAGCTCGGCAGCAATCCTGGCTTTCAAAGAAGTGCGCAACCACCACAAAGTAACCGATTACCAATGTATTGCTTATAACAATACGGCTTTGGCATTGGTTGGAAAAACTGTCGCTGACCTTTCAACAAAGCCCTCATTACATTCTTTTCAGGATTTGGAGTCCATTAGTTTCGAGCAATTAGCAAAAGTGATCGAAACAGGGAAAGCACTGCAATCTGAATTGAAGGCCCATAACGATAAGTGGTACCAGGTGGTAACTGCCAAGATGAACGATGGTTTTGTTGTGAGCCTGAATGACGTCACCGACCGGAAAATTGCCGAACAAAAGCTCCGTAAAAACTACCAGGAATTGATCACCGCCCGCGAAGGACTCAAGACGCTTAACCTGGAATTAGAAGACCGGGTAACGGAACGCACGCAGAAACTCTCGGAAAGTGAGGAACGTTTTAATCTGGTGGCAAAAGCTACCAATGACACCATATGGGACTGGGACCTGGTTAGCAACACGATTTGGCGAAGCGAAAATTTTACCACCATGTTTGGTTATACCCGTAATGATGAAACTAACAAGATCAGCTTTTGGTTTGACAAAGTTCATCCGGAAGATCGCGACCGCGTTCAGGATAGTGTTTACGACGCAATAAATGACCATGCTAAAAACTGGTCTGCTGAGTACCGTTTTTTGAAATCAGATGGTAATTATGCTTATATCCTCGACCGGGGCAGTATCCTGGAAGATGAATTCAGGACGCCTTACCGCCTGGTGGGATCGATCATTGATATTACAAGCCAAAAAGCAATTGAGATCGAACTCATTAAGGCACAGTCCGCGACAGAGGAACTCATGCGTAAAAAGGATGAGTTTATGAGCATAGCCAGCCATGAACTGAAAACCCCGGTAACCAGTTTGAAAGGTTCTCTGCAGATCCTGCAACGCATAGCCAGGAGACTGGACCCAAAAGATCAAATGGTTTCATTCATCAATAAAGCAGAAAGGCAAACTCAAAAAATGACCGCTTTACTCAATGACCTACTTGATGTTACCAAAATCCAGGAAGGTAAATTACAGTTGAATTATAGCACTTTTGATGCTTGTCAGATGGTGAAGGAAAGTGTAGATGAAGTTGGCTTGCAGAATAATTCACACCGTTTGATTTTTGAAGACGAATGTGTGCTAGAGATAACAGCTGATCGTACGCGTTTGGAGCAGGTGGTCAATAACTTTTTGACAAATGCCATAAAATATTCCCCTGAAGCAAAAGAGGTACTGATCAACTGCCGAGTTGAAAAAGAACAATTCGTAGCGGAAGTTAAAGACTACGGCATTGGCATTCCCCCCAATAAAAGGGAATTCCTTTTTGACCGCTTTTACCGTGTCCAGGAATCATCGTCCCATTTTTCAGGTCTTGGCCTCGGTCTTTATATTTCTGCAGAAATTGTCCGTCGCCATGATGGCAGTATTGGTGTAAAGGACAACAACGACCAGGGTTCGACTTTCTGGTTTAAGGTCCCGGTAAAACCTAAAATCCGATGAACTATTCTATAAGGCTTTTATTGGGTTTACCCCTTATTGTGCGGAATTCGAACCATGAATTGACAAAATATGCGTTTATCGGGAACAGAAAACTTTTAACACCCTCCTGACTTTGTAGTTTTCCAACAATCCAATTTACGGTTCGAGTCGCGCGCCGGCTACTTGAGAAGATAAATTTTTTTTAAATCAGAAGAAAGGGCTTTTATATTTAGGCGTTAATCAAAAGATCTATTTTCCGGCTAATAAAGTACTTTTTAGCTCTGAATCCTATTGCTTTTTAAAAACATTTGTAGCAACGGCAACAGTATTTTAACCGTCTTGCAGTAGCAGATGCAAAACGACAGGCGGCCAGCAGCAATATACTATGGACATGGCCGCTGAGAACCGTGAACTTGTTGCTAATAAATTTGATAAAGGCACCGGCACCGTGCTGAACGCCAGCACGAAGGCTGATGGCGCAGGTTGCCCTATTAAATGGGTTGTGCCACTAATCCAGCAAAAAAAAATAATTGTTACAGAAGAAGACGGCAAAGTGGTTGAAAATTGCTGGCCACGCAGACAACACTGGATCCGCTGATTTGAATATACATCTTTCAAAAAACCGCGCGAAAGCTGTTGAAGCCTACCTGGTTGTGCAAGGTGCTTATGCTTAATGGATTGAAGCAACGAGTTATGGCCAAACACAGCCCTTAGCGAGTAATAAAACGGCTACCGGCCGTCAGCAAAACCGGAGGATTGGACTCACTTTATTTTTAAAAAAAACAAGCAAAATGAAAAAATATTCTTATTGATGTTACTTGCTGCGGTTGCGCAAGTAAAAATCGTTAGCGCCCAAGTACAGTAAGGAAATGTGATGGTGGGAGGCAGTTTGTCCAATATCATTCTTGGACTGGATGACTCGAAGGTATTCAGTCTTGACCTCACGCCAAAGGCCGCCTGGTTTGTAAAAGATAATGTCGCCCTTGGCGGGTGTGTTAACCTTGGGATACAAACTGCAAAAGCTTCGGCCACTACGGTAAACTATGGAATCGGCGGACTTGGACGTTAATATCTGGGCGCCGACATTGAAGTAGTTAAACACGGGCGTTTTTTGGAGAAGCAACAGTCGGTCTTGGCGGGATTAATGTCAGCGATGGCGGGAGCCACCGCAATGGATTGTTATTTAGTTTCGGGCCGGGCGTTGTCTATTTTGTTACGCCCAATATTGAATTGGAGACAATGGTCAAGTACAAGGGTGTTGGGGGCTTTGGCAACGCTGGCTATCAAAGCAGCCTGGGGCTGTCATTTGGGTTCCAAATCTACTTGCCCGGTAAACGCACGCTCGGGCAAACGTGACGTGAAATAAAACACGGCTTCTTTGGGACCTTTTTTTGTAGAACTCTATAATTGGAAATATTAAAGATTATAATTGGGAGAAAATTTTGAGATGGCTAACTCTTACCTTGTGTCAGAAATGACCTAGCTACGCATATCCTATGGTTAAGGAGTATTGCTAAACCGAAGTAATGTATTTAGCCGCAATCAGCAGCATTAATGTCCTGTCTGCCTTTGCCTCATCATAATTTTCCCGGATAAGCTGTTTAATTTGGTTGTTCTTTAATTTAACCGCCGCTATCTGGAGGATCTGAAATGATGCCATTTCCATGCTTTCAATATTGTGCAGATAAAACAGTATGGACATGTCCCGAAGCTCATGTTTCTTTTCGTGAAGTTTAATATCCTTAAAAGCGTCATCTACGAGGCCGGCCAATCCACCGAAATTTCCGGGATTGATATTGCTGTCCAGTAAAGCGAATATCATTTCCATCCGAGCCATTTGTTTTTCCACATCTTCAATTGTTTCTATTATGGCATGTCGAAGATCCCTAAAATGCGCTTCATTGGCAATTTGCGGAAGGTTTGAAACCAAATGTGCTTTGGCAGCGTAAATTTTATTGAGGTGACTTATAAAAAACGACTTCAGTTCCTGTTTTGGCAGACTAATTTTTTGTAAAGATCCGCCGGGTTGTTTTTCCATCATAGCTGTTTAATCTTTCTGCTAAGATAGGTATTGTTTAACATGCATCAATAATTCGTAGATGTCAAATGGCTTTCTTACAAATGAATTAGCGCCACAGCCAACTGCTATCAGGTCAAGATCGGTTTCGGCTGAAACCAGCATCACAGGGAGATCAGCGGTTAGGTAATTAGACTTGATCTCACGGCAAATTTCCGGCCCCGTTTTCTCGGATCCAACAATATTCACATCCAGCAAAATAAGGTCCGGGCGAATCACCGCGATATTGTCGGCTGCCTCGCCTGTATTGGACAAGATAACGTCGTATCCGGATTCCTGGAACACGATGTTCAATATTTCAAGGATATCCTCGTTGTCGTCAATTACCAGTATTCTTTTAGACATATGTTGCGCTTCTTCGGAAATGTATATCAAAACCGTATCCAAAGGCTCAGAAAAAAACTAAAATGATTTACAAAGCCGATTTAAGGAAAATATAATTGTTTTTACCTGTAGTAAGTTAGCAAAGTGTTCCGCATTCAATACACGCTTTTTTATTAAATGGATTTTTTAATCAGATAAGTTGTAAATGTTTTATGTATCCTAACATATGTTCTTTATGGAAAACTCCGTCTTATAGTTTGCAAAGCCTATACCCTCTTCGGCAACTATACTCGTTCCTAAAGCTTTCTTAACTAGCTTTATATTCTTGGTCAACACCAAGCAAACGCTGCCACAGCTAGTACCTCCAAGCTCTCAGTGTTACTAAAACTATCAGATAACAATAAGATCAACGGCAAATAATGTTTGTGGAAAATGCAATTTAAAACCTTTCTGAATTAATACAAAAACATACCATTAATTAAAATATAGTATATTATTGAATTATATTTGATCCAGCAATTCAAAATAACCTGTTTCCTTAACTGCCAAATGTTAAAGCCAAATCATATTGATCACATTATCACCGGTAAAAAGCCTTCTGTCGCTGTGATAGGTTCCGGATTTGCCGGCCTGAGTGCAGCCGCCTATTTAGCCAAGGCAGGACACCGTGTCATTGTTTATGAAAAAAATATTGGCATAGGAGGCCGCTCCCGTCAAATGGTTGAGGAAGGTTACACTTTTGATATGGGGCCGAGCTGGTACTGGATGCCTGAAGTATTTGAGAACTTTTTCAATGATTTCGGTTATAGAGCGTCCGATTTTTATGAATTGAAACAACTCGATCCCGGGTTCACTATTGTCTTCGGAAAAAGCGATGTATTAAACGTGCCTGCGGACTATGCTGCTTTAGAATCGCTATTTGAATCGATAGAGCCTGGAAGTGCTATACAGCTTAAGCTTTTCTTAGAAGAAGCCGCCTATAAATATCGCACGGGGATGAATAAATTGGTTTATAAACCAGGCCTTTCTTTATCAGAGTTTGCCGATTGGGATCTGATCAAAGGCGCTTTCAGACTACAGGTTTTTACTTCTTTTAGTAAGCATGTCCGGCGATTTTTTAAAGATTCTCGTTTAATTACATTAATGGAATTTCCGGTGCTTTTCCTGGGCGCGATGCCACAAGATACGCCTGCTTTATACAGCTTAATGAATTATGCCGGATTAAAGCTCGGTACATGGTATCCTAAAGGCGGTTTTGGCAAAGTCATCGAAGCCATGCAAAAAGTATGCGAAGCCCAGGGAGTTGTTTTTCATACCAACTCACCGGTAAGCCATTTACGGGTTGCGAATGGACATATCGAAAAGGTAGGTACTAAATATGGCGAGGATGAATTTCAAGGCGTTATTGCATCGGCGGACTATCATCATGTGGAGCAACAATTACTTGATGAAGCCAACAGGAACTATAGTGCCGACTACTGGGAAAAAAGGGTAATGGCTCCTTCGAGCCTGATCTTTTATTTGGGTGTAAAACTAAAATTAGAAAAACTGGAACATCATACTTTATTTTTTGATGCGGATTTAAAGCTCCATGCGACAGAAATTTACAAAGATCCAAAATGGCCTACAAGGCCGCTTTTTTATGTTTGCTGCCCTTCAAAATCAGATGATAGCGTAGCCCCTGATGGATATGAAAATCTATTTATCCTGATGCCGCTGGCACCGGATATACAAGATACCGAGGCGTTAAGAGCGGAATATTTCGGGTTAATTATGGAACGTTTGGAAGATTATACTGGTGTATCGATCAGAACCGCACTTGACTATAAGAAAAGCTACTGTGTAAAAGATTTCAAGACAGATTACAATTCCTTTAAAGGGAATGCTTACGGCCTGGCCAACACATTAATGCAAACCGCGCACCTTAAACCTTCCATCAAAAATAAAAAGGTAAAGAACCTTTTTTATGCCGGGCAACTTACCGTTCCAGGGCCGGGAGTACCACCTTCAATTATTTCGGGTAAGGTTTCCGCTCAATTGCTAATACAATATCTTAACCATAAATGAAAGAACGATTTGATATCTTATCTGCTACGTGCAGCAGGGAAACAACCCGGCTTTACAGTACCAGCTTCTCCCTGGGGATATTATTTCTTAACAAGGAGGTACGTCATCCCATACACGCGATTTACGGCTTTGTAAGATTAGCCGACGAAATCGTGGACAGTTTCCATAATTATCCAAAATCACTTATGCTGGCAGAGTTAAAGGCTGACACCTTTACCGCTATCGAGCGTGGCATCAGTATTAACCCGGTAATTAATTCATTTCAACAGGTTGTCAACCAATTCAAAATCAATCACAACCTGATCATACAGTTTTTGAACAGCATGGAGATGGACCTTGGTGAACAATCTTATAATGCAGAAAAATACCAGCAATATATAATGGGTTCTGCCCAGGTAGTCGGACTGATGTGCCTGCACGTATTCACCAATGGCAATCAGGCCGAATTTGAGCGCTTGAGAATCCCTGCGATGAAATTGGGATCGGCTTTTCAAAAAGTCAATTTTCTCAGGGATGTAAACGCTGACTATGAGCAACTTAATCGCACCTACTTTCCGGATGTTGACCTGTCTGCATTTTCAGACGAGAACAAGCGTGCTATAGAACAGGATATTCTTTCAGAACTTAACGAAGCCCTGGAAGGGATCAGGGAGTTGCCACGTTCCTGCCGCAAGGGTGTTTACCTGGCTTACGTTTATTATAAGAAACTATTCGGGAAAATAGCGAAAGTACCGGCCGAAAAAGTAATGTCGGAAAGGATACGGGTATCAAACGGGCACAAGTTTTATTTAATGTTTGATTCACTGGTAAGGTACAAGTTGAATGTGCTTTAATCCATGATGAAAGATCTAGTAACCTAAATAAATAACAATTGGAAGATAACATAATTATAGTTGATACAGCCGGTAACGCTATTGGTGAAATAGATAAGATGGAGGCTCACATATCGGGAACGCTGCACCGCGCCTTCTCCGTTTTTGTATTCAACAGCAAAGGCCAGTTGCTGCTTCAGCGAAGGGATTTGGATAAATACCATTCAGGCGGGCTTTGGACTAACACGTGCTGTAGTCATCCGCGTGCAGGCGAAACTACACAGAATGCCGCTCATAGACGTTTGCAGGAAGAAATGGGAATGGATTGTGAACTGACAGAGTTATTTCAGTTCAGCTATCGTCATGAATTTGCGAACGGCTTAATCGAAAATGAATACGATCATGTTTTTATGGGCATCAGCGATGAGTTGCCGTTGCCAAATCCTGCGGAAGTGGCCGGCTTTAGGTATATAGATACCGATTTGTTAATTGTTGAATTATTGGAACAGCCTGAACAATATACAGCCTGGTTTAAAATATGCCTGGAACAAGTATTGGAAATCTACCGTCAAATTATTTAAAATGAATTTGCTCATTAACATTGCTATTGTAATAACTGCATTTTCAGGAATGGAAGGTGTGGCGTGGTTAACCCACAAATATATGATGCATGGTATTTTCTGGCCGCTGCACCGCGATCACCACCTGAAAGAACATGATGGCTTTCTGGAACGCAACGACTTGTTCTTCCTGATCTTCGCGCTTCCCGGCATGGCTTGCCTTGCGGCAGGAGCGCTGTATCATTTGCCGGTATGCACTTGCATCGGCACAGGCATAACGCTTTATGGCGCTTGTTACTTTGTTGTACATGACCTGTTTATCCATCAGCGAATAAAAGTGCTGCGTAATTCAGAGAACCGTTACCTGAAAGCCATCCGCCGGGCGCACAAAATGCACCATAAGCATACGGGTAAATATGACGGCGAAAGCTTCGGTATGTTATGGGTATCCTGGAAATATTTCCGTAATACTTCAAAAAACAACCCGGCATGAGATTTACATATCTGTTAATCAATCTTTTTTCGGTGCTGGTGCCCTTTCTTTTTTCATTTCATCCCAGCCTGAAGTTTTATAGAAACTGGCGTTCACTTTTTCCGGCAATGTTCATAACAGGAGGAATATTTATTGCCTGGGATATGTATTTCACTCACTTAAAAATATGGGGCTTTAATCCTGTTTACCTCACAGGCATCTACATCGGCAACTTGCCTGTTGAAGAAGTGTTGTTCTTTTTTTGTATCCCTTACTCATGTGTGTTCACTTATGCTTGTTTAAATGTAATGATCAAAAAAAAGATATCTGCCCGTTATCAGATTATCATTAGCTCATTACTAATAGCCCTTTCTTTATTTATGGCAATCTGGTTTCATAAACAACATTACACGTGTTACACTTTCGCTGCTTTAACTATCTTACTTTTTACCGCACAGTTTATTTTAAAAGTAAACTGGCTGTCAATGTTTTATAATGCTTACTTGCTGTTGTTACTACCTTTTCTCATTGTGAATGGTTTGCTGACTGGCACCGGCCTGGAAAACCCGGTAGTTTGGTACAACCCGGCGCATATTACAGGCTTACGTATTTTGACCATTCCCGTTGAGGATATTTTTTATGGCATGGATTTGATCTTACTAAATGTAATGATCTATTCAGGTTTAAGCGCGAGGTTTTACCCTTGGTTTAAAAATCAGAGAAAGGCGATAAATAGCAAAAGCTCTTTAACTTATGTTAAAACAATTTCATGCTAAAAAACGAAATACTGAATGACTTAACTTTAGCGCGGGTGGTAACAGATCTGGAGCAGGATCATTATCATGCTGCCTTCGACACCCCACTCCGTCCTGACGCTTTTGAACTGGACGATGATACCAAAATGGAACTGATTGCCAAACATTTTACAACGATCATGGAAACTTTGGGAATGGATATGGAAGATGACAGTTTGAAAGATACGCCTAAGCGGGTGGCTAAAATGTACGTGAAGGAGATCTTCAGCGGCTTGAACCCTGCTAATAAACCCAAACCCACCTTATTCAAAAATCCATTCAACTATAACCAGATGCTGGTGGAACGGAATATTGCTGTATTTAGCAATTGTGAGCACCACTTTGTACCTATTGTAGGTAAAGCCCACGTTGCCTATATCAGTAACGGGCAGGTGATCGGTTTATCAAAGCTTAACAGGATTGTTCAGTATTGTTCGCAAAGACCGCAGGTGCAGGAAAGGCTCACCATGCAGATAGCCAATATGCTCAAAGAAGCATTGGGCACGGAAGATGTAGCGGTTATCATAGACGCGCACCATCATTGCGTATCCAGCCGTGGCATTCGGGACGCAGGCAGCACCACGCTTACCGCTGAATATAGCGGGCAGTTTTTAAATATCGAAACTAAGAATGAATTTTTAAGGTATATCGGATCATGAATTTCAACGGAAAAAATATCCTGGTAGTCGGTGGAAGTTCCGGCATTGGCCTGTCGCTGATTAAATTGCTTCATCAGCAGCAAGCAAATATTTATACGATATCAAGATCGGCATCAGCCGAGTGGCCGGAAGAGGTACATTTTTTAAAAGCCGACGTTTTAGAAAATTTGGAGGCGGTAGAAATGTTCCTTCCAGGGCAATTGCATGGCCTGGTTTATTCTGTTGGCAGCATCACGCTGAAACCGTTCAGCAGGTTAACTGATGACGACTTTTTGAAGGATTTCCAGCTGAATGTTTTAGGTGCAGCACGTATGATCCGGCAAGCTATTAAACCTATAAAAAATGCCGCCGGTTCATCTATCGTGTTGATCAGTTCTGTCGCTGCCAAAACAGGCATGCCTTACCATGCCAGTATCGCAGCGGCAAAAGGTGCGGTTGAAGGTGTGGCCCTGTCTTTGGCAGTCGAGCTTGCCGCCCAGCATGTCCGGGTTAACGTGGTTGCACCGTCGTTAACAGATACGCCACTCGCTCAAACCTTGTTGAGCACAGCTGAAAAACGGGAAGCCTCAGCTAAACGCCATCCTTTAGGAAAGATAGGACAACCCGAAGATAGCAGCCGGCTGATCGCCTTTTTATTATCGGATGATGCCAGCTGGATGACCGGGCAGGTTATCGGCATGGATGGTGGTTTAGGTAAATTAAAAACAAGTTAAGATGCAGGATATAAAAAGCGAACAGATCTTTCAGATGGAGAAGCAATACCGGACAAGCCTGATCAATAGTTTGATAGGCTACCGGGCTTTGAATCTTTTGGGCACTACCGGTAACGATGGTATCACCAACCTGTGTATCATCAGTTCTGTTTTCCATTTGGGTGCCAACCCGCCGCTTATCGGAATGGTGATCCGGCCTGAACGTGAGCACAATGATACACTGCGTAATATCAGGTCAACAGGACAATACACCCTCAATAACGTGCTGCCCGAATGGTATATAGAGGCACATCAAACCAGTGCAAGTTATCCTTCGGGCGTTTCTGAGTTTGATGCCTGCCATTTCAAAAAGCATTATTTGAATGGCTTTAAAGCGCCTTTTGTTGCAGCATCCAACATACGCATAGGGCTGAAACTGCGTGAGATGATTGATATGGAGGTTAACGGAACAACCATTGTAATTGGTGAAATAGTTCATATCCTGACAGAAGACGGATTGATCGGGCCGGATGGAACAGCTGATCACGGCAAAGCAAGAACCATGACCGTGGCCGGTTTGGATACTTATTATCTTGCGCAACCCGTTGGGCAACTCGCCTATGCCAAGCCCGGTGTTGAACCCCATCTATTAAATACATATGTCAACTTCAATACGTAAGTGATGAAAAAAGACGCGGAAGTGATTATTATAGGCGCGGGCATTGCCGGTTTAACTGCCGCCAAATTATTAAAGGCTGCCGGCAAATCGGTTTTGGTTTTGGAGGCCTCCGATGGAGTAGGTGGCAGAGTGCGAACAGATGAGGTAGACGGCTACCTGCTCGACCGGGGTTTCCAGGTTTTTTTAACAGCTTATCCCGAAGCCCAAAAAATATTAGATTACAAGGCGCTGGAATTATGCAAATTTGATTCCGGCGCAATTATTTTGAACAGGGAGGGCATCACTACTTTGGGAGATCCGGCCAGGCAGCCAGGTTCGATAGTGAGTACTTTGCTGTCTCCAGCGGCGACATTTGCCGATAAATTACGCATGCTACGGTTAAAACTAAAATTGGCTGGTAAAAGTATAGATGAGATATTTTCAGAACCGGAGATCACTACTACAGAATACCTGAAAAAAGAAGGTTTTAGCGGAACGGTCATGGACCAGTTTTTCCGGCCCTTTATGACCGGGATATTTCTCGAAGGCAGGCTAAGTACTTCCAGCAGAATGTTTGAGTTTGTTTTCAAAATGTTTAGCGAAGGAAATGCTGCGGTTCCAGCCAAAGGAATGGGCATGATACCTAAACAACTTGCCGGATGCCTTTCTTCACAGGAACTGCTGTTTCATCAAAATGTATCCGCTGTTAATAGGGGCTCGGTAACAACAACGGATGGGGTTAGCTATCAGGCTAACTTTGTTTTGATCGCTACCGATCCTTTGCGTTCCCCCATACGTAATAGAAATTCGAAAATTGAACACCACTCTGTTAGCAATATGTATTTCACCGCTAAAAAAAGACCGTTTGAAAAGCCTCTTATAGCTTTAAATACGTTACCGGGAAAAATCGTAAATAACATAGCGGTAATGGATCGTATTTCCACCCGGTATTCTGAAAACGGTGATACTTTAATTTCACTGTCGCTGATCGGGGATCATTCTAAAGCCAACCAAAACGAACTCCAGGAAAATGTAGTTAACGAATTGAAATTCTGGTATCCCGAAGCCGTCAGCTGGAAGCATTTAAGAACCTACCATATTGATTATGCGCTGCCCAATGACGACCACATAATTAATGAACCTGATTATACAACCATGTCGGTAAATGCCCAATGCTTCACCTGTGGTGATTATTTGATGAATGGCTCGATCAATGCGGCTATGAAAAGTGGCAGGCTGGCTGCAGAGGCCATGATAAATACCATGTGTTAATGAGGAATCATAATTCATATAGCAATGAACTTTTAGACCGTAAACGACTGTTGGGCGACGCGCAGGCGGATGAGTTTATACGTTATATTTTTAGGGATCCGGCGAAAAAAAAGCAATTACAGGACTGGATGGGTGGCGCTTCTGGTACTCTCCACTTGAATTTAATACAAGATACCTTTCCGGGTTTTTCCTTTATTGATAAAGCTACGGAACTGCCCACATGGGCACAGCCACGGCTGATGAAAACCGGCGCTGTTTTCTTTGCCCGGCATTCTGAGATCATTTTGAGTTTGCTCGGGTTGCTATCATTGCCCTATTGTTATAATGCCGCCAATGGCGCAATGGTGCTATACTTGTCAGAGCTGATCCGCAAGCAAACCACCAAAAGGCTTTTTGATACCGCTGTTTTTGTTTGGGAAGTAATGGGGCCGGATGCTTTCAGTAAAGACGGAAGCGCTTTTGAAGAAATTTTAAAAGTGAGGATCATGCATGCGGCCGTTCGTTACTACACGCTTCATAGCGGCAAATGGAACGACAGCTGGGGATTACCCATAAACCAGGAAGACATGGCCGGAACAAACCTGTCATTTTCGCTGATCGTAATTCGCGGGTTGCGAATGCTCGGTTACAGCGTTAGCGAGGAAGATCAGGCAGCATTTATGCATATCTGGGCAGTGGTAGGTTACTTATCGGGCTTAGATGAAGATCTGATCCCGGAAAATTCTAAAAAGGCGCAGCAACTTGATAATATTATTAAACGAAGGCAATTCACTGTTTCTGCGCACGGACAGGAACTAACCAGATCGCTAACCGCTCATATTCTTTCGGTGAATAAAAGTAAGGCGACTGCCAACGATATCCTGGGCTTAATGCGTTACCTGCTTGGAAAAGAAATGGCTGATATGCTGGCGATTAATGCTCCTGAATTGCCCGCTTATAAATTGAGGCTGATCAGAATACTGAACCTGCTGAGAAGCTTTAAGCCGCAGGGAGATGCTAAGCAAAATTACCTTGCAGCTTATGCAGCATTCAAAAACCAAAACCCGGAACTCAATAAAAGGAACTAAATTTGAAAATTGTCTGGCTGCTCAATTTTATAAAAACATGAATTCATACCAACTTATTCAACAACTGATCGATCTTGTAGCCGAACTGGAAAAAGAAAACCAGGGACGGGAAGCGTCTTTACAGGATTTTACAGGTTTTCTGTTGAATAAAGTTGGTGACCCTGCCGGTAATACACAGAGTAGTGAAGTTAGGTTCGGCGCTAATGACAGCGCCGCTTTGGATATTGCCTATCAGCTGGATAATAATATTGGTCGCTTGTTTGTTTTCATGAGCCGCTATGCGAAATCTTATATAAAAAAGGCGCTGGAAGGCACACCCTTGCAAACCGCCGAAGATTTTACCGCTTTGGCGATCCTTTTAACACATAGCCATTTGTCAAAAAGTGAACTGATCAGCTATAATCTACAGGAAAAAACATCGGGTACGGAGGTGCTCAGACGTCTGATCGCCCACGGTTTGGTAAGGCAATGGGACGACGAAAAGGATAAAAGAAGTAAACATATTGCCATTACTGATAAGGGAAAAATATTACTATTTCAGGTATTCGAACATACCAGCTATGTGGGTACGATCATCACCGGAAGACTGACGATTGCTGAAAAATTCACGTTGCAATATCTTTTACAAAAACTGGAAAACTTTCATTTGGAGCAATACGAAAAGAAGAGCATTATTAACAAGGAAGACCTTAAAAAAATAGCAGCAGAAATTGCACTGGGATAATGACGAACCTTTAAATAAGCGGGGTATAGCGTGGTCAATGTATCCTTATTCTCTAATATCGCTTTCGCTAACCTGAATCAAATTAAGCACCGTTAATAAGCTTGATTTCAATTTGTTTATGCATTCAATAAGTAATGTATTTACTATCTTTGCGTTAAGATTTGCGTCTCCATTTTCAGGCAAGAAAAAACTGGTGAGTCACGCGGTGAGTCGATTTTTAAAAATCATACAATCGACTGAAGATCAAAAGAATACAGAGACAGGTTCTGAACCCTCCCTCTCCGCCAAAACTAAAAAATGCCTGTAAATCGCCGACTTACAGGCATTTTTATATCGAAAGGATTTGAAGCGAAGGATTGAACTTATTTCGTCAGATCAAACTATTATTCTCTCTCTAGTAAATAGCGCCAAAACACGGCGCTTAAAATACTCCCTAATATAGGTGCAAGGATAAACAGCCAGAGCTGTGAAATAGCAGCACCGCCAACCAGGAGTGCCGGGCCAATACTGCGTGCCGGATTTACCGAAACACCGGTAACTGGTATACCTACAATATGGATGAGCACCAAACTCAAACCTATAGAGAGACCGGCAAAGCCGCCATGTATATTTTTAGTAGATGTAGACCCGAAAATTACGAGCAGGAATATAAAAGTAAATATAGTTTCGGCAATGAAGCCCGCAAGCATGTTATAACCCTGCGGCGATGATGCCCCAAACCCATTCTGCCCTAAGCCGTTGGACGAAAGGCTGTAACCGTCTTTACCGCTGGCAATAATAAACAAGATGGCTGCACCTGCAATAGCACCTAATATCTGCGCTATTATATAAATAAATGCTTCGCTCATTTTCATGCGGCCTGCTACCACCATACCTATAGAAATAGCCGGGTTAATGTGACATCCCGATATATGACCAATAGCATACGCCATAGCCACAACCGAAAGTCCGAACGCAAACGAAATCCCCAATAGGCCTACACCGCTGGTGCCATTTGCGCCCGCAATTACTGCACTGCCGCAGCCCATCAAAACAAGTACAAGTGTGCCGAAAAACTCGGCCGAGAATTTAGTAATGGTCTTGGTTTCCATGTTTGAGTAATTAAGGTAAAAAAAGGAATAGCAAATTATAATTAATTAAATATAAGCCATTTATATTTAATTAATCGTTATGATATTATTATTAGTCGATTAGCTTCCGGGTATTTTCTTAGAATGAAAAAAGCGGGTATTTAAATACTTACTTCGAGAATAATTATCACAAAACTTGATACTTCACATATCAGGACAAGCGATAAGCGTACGACAACCCTGGTAATTATTCGAAGGCCATACAATATAGTTTCAATTAGAATTTATTGTCTGACAAACATTCAATACAAAATAACCATCTAATTAAGTATTAAAACTTATCTTCAACCAAAATTTAAACCTTATGCTAAAAAAAATAATACTGTCAACAATGCTAATTGCCGGCACCTGCGTTGCCATGGCTCAAAAAGTAGATTACAAATCAGGAACCATCAACGTAGATGGTAAAGATGTAGCCAAAGTAATACGTATAAAAGATAAAGGCAGCTTTGGGCTTACAGCTTCTTATGAGCTGGATAATATGGCCGGAAACAAGCTCGTGATCGCTACCATGGCTACTGATTTTGCACCATCACGTAATGATGGCGATGGTTACTATTACCGTTTTACTTTCTTATCTACCGGTCAGGTGGCGATATTTGGGCTAAGTAAATTTGGTCCGGAAAAGGCATTTGCTAAACTATTAGGCGAGAGCGGCGTAGTGATAAATGACCAGCTGGACGTATCGAAGGTTAATGAATTGATAGCGTTAAAAAGCAAAAACCCGAAAGCACAGATAGAATATAATTTGGTAAACCGCAATTACGGTATGAATGTCATGATCAAGGAGAACCAGATTTTACAGGGCTTGGATCAAATTGGCGTATTCAAAGATATAACACCTAACGGTGCAGATCAGGATGCTTACGAGTTTAGCCTGCCAAGCGGATTGGTAGTAGCTAAAACTACTTTTAAAGCAGGCAAAGGCGGTGTCAAAAACTGTATTATTACCACCAATAAAGATGGCGTTACCCGTATGGTCGATATTTCTGAGGGCGGTACTTACGGTGAATCAATGGTACGTTCTGAAGGCGTTGATCGCCACCAGGAAACTATCAAGAAAATCGCCAAATGGTTGGTAAAGAATCAATATCTATAAAAAAACAGTATTGATCTTCATTGACCGACGCGGGTGTTAGCAATTTATCTACCACCGATACTACCTCGACTTTATATAGAATCCCCTAAAAACACTTTTCATTTGTTGAATATATCAAATTCAACAAATGAAAAGTACAAACCAGTTTTAACACTCCCGTTGCGTTGCTACATCCAATTGGATATAATGAAGCTTTTTTAAACCGCCACATAAACTGGTTTACAATACTTTACCAATCACAATCTGCAAGTGCTGCTTTATCTCAGCGAGTCAACAAGACCTTCCTGTACAAACAGCGCGTACCTCACATACTTCTTCCATCGCAATTATTTGTCTATAAGTTACAGCGAGGGGCTCGTACTAGTTTCTAAGCAAAGTCGGGGTTTTGCTGCCGGCTCCCGGATATATAATTGATGCAACGTTGGTTATAGGAAATCTAACCAACACCGGCAACGCATTCCCCACTCAAAACCATAATTACAAGTTTATTTTATCTAAAAATCTGATTTTCTTTTAATTACTCCTTTCATTTTTAATACAACTCTCCCGTCAAAAAAAAACAAAAAAATGTAAAATTCAATTCAAACATCAGATGTTTAAATTATTCATCGTATGTTTGTGAAATAAATATGCAAAGCAATGGCAATTAAAGAAAAACTTGGCGACAAAGTAGTTGGCCTGTTAAAACAGGATATTGCAGCGAACAAATTCAAAGCCGGAGAAAAAATACCTTCGGAGCCGGAACTGATGAGGTTATATAATGTAGGCCGGTCAACGGTAAGGGAAGCGGTAAAAACGCTGGTAACTGCCGGTATACTTACCGTAAAGCAGGGTTATGGTACCATCGTTAATTCAGACCTGCCAGACAGGACTATTGATCAACGGTTGCGCCAGGCAGATTTTGAAGACATCAATGCTGTAAGAAGTCTTTTGGAATGTGAGATCGTTAAGCTCGCGGCCGGGTTACATACTTCAGAACAACTTTCAGATATCGAACATTTTCTGAAACTCCGCAGAGAAGCCATAGAGCAGGAAAACCGGCAGGCCTGTGCAGACGCCGACATTGCCTTTCACATGGCCATAGCCGGTGCTGCTCAAAATAAAGTTTTGGCAGATCTGTATCAAAGTTTTGCGCACATCATCCGGGATTTCTTTAACAAAAGAGAGAAACAAGGCGTCAGCCATTTTGCACTGAGCCATCATTTGCATGAACAACTGTTCAATGCTATCAAAGCAAGAAAAGGGAAACAGGCACAACAAATTATACAGCACATTTTAAATCATAATTATTAATATCATGAGCATTTTAACATTCACCATCATATTACTGATAGGGGCTTACCTGGCAGGCTTGCTGGGTTCTTTAACCGGACTGGGGGGCGGTGTAGTGATCATCCCTTTGTTAACACTGGTTTTTCATGCAGATATTCGCTATGCCATAGGCGCTGCGCTGCTGGCTTCCATTGCAACTTCATCTGGTGCGGCCACTGCCTATGTAAAGGAAGGGATCACCAATATCCGGCTTGGGATGTTTTTAGAAATTGCAACAACCATGGGTGCGGTGATAGGTGCCGTAATTGCTGTTTATACGCCAACAAATACCATCGCAATACTTTTTGGATCTATCCTGATCTTCTCGGCAGCGATGACCCTCAGAAAAAAGAATCAGGAGGCTTCTAATGAAGGGAGTAAGCTGGCGGCAGTACTAAAATTAAATAACAGCTATCCCACAAAAGATGGAGAGGTAAATTATAAAATTAAGCATGTGGGTGCAGGTTTCTCAATAATGACCCTCGCGGGCGTATTATCAGGGCTATTAGGAATAGGATCGGGCGCCTTAAAGGTATTAGCTATGGATTCAACTATGCGTATCCCCTTCAAGGTAAGTACAACAACCAGCAATTTTATGATCGGGGTTACTGCGGCAGCCAGCGCAGTAGTTTATTTGCAACGGGGCTATATGGATCCTGGGCTGGCTTTTCCTGTTATCCTTGGTGTATTGGGCGGCGCTTTTACCGGCTCAAAATTACTCACAAAAATAAACCCCACTGCCTTACGGATCATTTTCTGCGTAGCTATAATCTTTGTAGCGTTAGAAATGATTTATAACGGCTACAACCATAAATTTTAAAACATGAAAAAGTTATTGTCAAAAACATATTGGGAAGACCAGGATGTAGAACAGTTGGTTGGCTTGCAGTTGCGCTTCGGCGTAATCATTTCAAGTATTGTTGTACTTGCCGGCGGAACGTTTTATTTATTGGCGCAGGGACAAATGGCTGTACCCGATTATACCCGGTTTATTGGCGAAGGTCAGGGTTATACCTCTTTCACCGGAATCATTCGCGGCGTTGCACACCTTCAAACTAAAGAGTTTATCCAGTTGGGCGTGTTACTATTAATTGCTACCCCTATTTTGCGGATAGCATTTTCTTTATTTGCTTTTGTACTCGAAAAGGATAAACTGTATATCGGGATTACCATACTGGTGCTATGCATAATTTTTTTCAGCATGTTCGGCGGGTTGAAGGTATAGTTGTTTGATAAACCGACACGCGTCCATTTCTATTTAAATGATATACAGCCCGGCCAGTTACCCCATCGTACCGGGCAACAATCTGCAGAAATAAAAAAAGCTGCCCACTATCGCGGGCAGCTCTTAATCAACCATTAACTATCTGGTATCTCATTTTACATCCCAGAAGATCTTTGTTGTACGTGTATCTTTTGCTTTTACATCACTATAGTGACTGTTAAGACCAGTTTCGATACTCGGATATACTAAGCGGGTTGGCGGCGTAGTATAATTAGCAAGTTTGCCTGTGCTTGGGAAATTCAATACAGGGTATTTAGTGCGCCTGTATTCGCTCCAGGCCTGAGTACCTTGCATAAAGCCAAAATGCGCCCATTTCTGTGTCCATATTTTCACCAGCTTCTCGGTTTGAGTACCTGTATAAGCTACTGAAGCAGAGCTCAGTAAAGTTGCGACATCGGCAGCATTCAAAGTTGGTTTATCGCCGGTACCTAAACTATTCAGATAAAAATAATAGTAAACAGACTGACTAACCGCAGTTTCGTACGCAGCTTTAGCATCACCGCCGCCCCAACGCTCAAAAGCCTCAGCTTTAAGGAAATTAACTTCAGGTGCAGTTATCACAATACCAGGAAGTTTGTTATTAGTTAAGAAAGTGGTTGAATCAACTACCGAATAATTAGCTGCTTCAGTTGAGGCCTGCTCGCTTGTAAAAGTCACCGGCATTGCCTTGTATGTTTTGTTACCGTTCTTGTCGTACAATACAGGGATCCTTGGATCATTAGCCGGCAGTAATACTGTATTTAACAGATAATCTGGTGCATAGTTACTGCCACCTTCGGTAAGCGCATTTTGCAACGACCCGGTATAAGTAGTTAACGGCGTTAATAAAACGTCGGTAGCCGCCGGGCTGTAAGCTGCAACATTACCACCATCAATCAGCGGATATGATGTTGGATCGGCCAGCATTTTAGCAACCTCAGCTTTTGAACCGGCTTCGTCATAAAAAGACATACGCATCAACATACGCAAACGGATAGAGTTAGCATACCTTCTCCATTTATCAACACTACCACCTAACAAGATATCCTGTTGTGTAAATGCTTTGCTTGACTGTCCTGATAAAGTAGCTGTTTTAAAATATGTTGAAGCCGCATCCAAACCTGAGATAAAGCTTTTGTACAGCGCTATCTGGTCATCAAATTTTGGATTTTTTACCGCAGCAGTTGTTTCAAGGCTACCCGCCTCGCTAAACGGGATATCGCCCCAGCAATCAACCATTTCTGATGCCTGATCATATAAAACCACACGGGCAGCATTCATCATTACGTCATTAGCAACCTTATCTGTAGCCGACATTTGATTATAGGTAACTTCCATGGTGCGGTATAAAGCCATGACACCATTAGCCGAACCATTTGGATGATAAAAATCTTCCCAGCGATTGCCCATGTATCCGTCATTAGGCTGATATACAGTATTGGTATTAGGCAGGAAACAGGTTTGTGAAAAATCAGCTGTAGCAGTTAGTACAAACGTTCTGTAATGCCAGTATTCGGCCCTTACCCTGGTATTATTTAACATGCCGGTAAACATGTAGGGGATAGTCACCTGTGCTGTTTGCTCCGGGTTATTAAACTTTTCGTCGATGCTTTTTTTACAGCTTCCCAATGATAAAGCAAGCAAAAACGCGTATCCTATATTTTTAAAATTCTTTTTCATAATTAATGACTTGTGCTGTTAAAAATTCGCGTTTAATGAGAATCCAAAACTCCTGGTGGCAGGTGATGAACCTTCGTCAACACCTTGCCTGTACCATGTGTCGCCAATCGGCGCTTCCGGGTCAAGGTTTTTAAGTGTGCGGTATACATACAATAAGTTTCTTCCTACTAAAGAGAATCTTAAGTTATTTACGTGCAGCGCTTTGTTTACGCTTGCAGGCAATTTGTAACCCAACACAACTTCGCGCAATTTCACATAGTTGTTTTTAAATACTGCGTTTTCGTTTACAGAGTTCTCGCCCCAATCATAAGTATTCAGATAGTATGAAGCAGCGTCAACAATCGTAGTGTTTTTCTCTCCGTTTTCATTAACGCCCGGAAGTATAACACCGTCGTTATAGGTTTTGCCGCCGTTTGGAGCAGTACCCAAATGTTTACCGCCATTGCCATCAATGTAATAAGCTAAACCACCATGAGCTGCATCACGATACTGTAAAGTACTTTCGTACATACCTGCTGCGGTACCATATTTTAATGGGTTTGATACCATTTTACCGCCAAAACGGTAATCAACCAATACATCAAGAGAGAAGCCTTTGTAGTTGAAGGTATTGGCAATACCACCTACAATTTTAGGTTGTATATTACCTACGTTCACATATTTTGATTTGTCAATAGTGTATAAACCATCGCTGTTCACAATCTTGTTGCCATTGGCATCCTTCGCAACCGGGTAAACCAAGATATTACCTATAAGTTGGTTAGCCTCGGCTACCACCGCTAATGCAGACTGATCTCCATAATAGAAGGTGAGTTTGTCAAAGCCAGGAGCCAGGTTGTTTGTTTTAGAACGGTTGATAGCAAAATTTAAACGGACATCCCAGTTAAATTTACCGGTGATCGGCTTACCGTTTAAAGCAAACTCAAAACCATTGCTGTGTAAGGTAGCGGCATTGGCCAGCAAGTTGGCAGCTCCGGTAGATGGCGCAACGTTTAACGCCATAATTACGTCTTTAACCTGGTTGCTATAGTAGGTGAAATCAAAGCCTAAACGATCTCTGAGGAAACGGGTTTCCAGGCCATATTCCTGCTCATATTTCATCTCTGGCTTTAATTGGAGGTTACCATAGGCAGACGCATAGGTCAGTTGGGTAACAGAACCATATTGGGTTTGCAATGATGATTGATTATACAACACATTTGCCACATACCTTGGCGCCCTATTGCCAACTACACCATATGATGCTCTTAATTTTCCGTAGCTGATAAATTCGGGCATTTTATACGCATCTGAAAATACAAAGCCCGCGTTTACCGATGGGTAGAAATAGGTATTGTTTTTTGTTGGAAGTGTTGAAGCCGACTCGTTACGCGCAGTACCCTCTAAAAACAAATAATTTTTATAATTAAAGTTTAAGACACCAAAAAAAGCCTGGCTTTTAAGAGCACCACGGGTAGCAGAAGTATTTTGCACCCCATATGAATTTGATAAAGAAAAGAAATTTTCGGTTACCAAACCACCATTAGTGCCTGACGACTGATCGCGGTAAGTTTCGCTTCGTGAGGTATAACCACCGCTAACAGACATGCTCAGGTCTTTGGTCAATTTTGGCGAATAGGTTAGCAATAAGTCACCATAAGTAATTGAATACTGAGCTTTGGAAACACCGTAATAACCAGTGCTTGATGAACCGTTAAAGGCTGTAGGGTACTCGTTATACTGCTGCGAATCGGTATTACGGCCGGTATAATCACTACCGATACGTCCGCGGAACTTTACATTTTTAAGCACATCCCAGTTTAAAGTAGCACTGGTGATCAAACGGTTTTCGGTTTCATCCTCGCTGTTTTTTAACTGCGTCCAGAAAAAGTCCATAATATCAGCGCCGCTCATATTGTATTTGAAAGCTTCAGCTGGGTTTCTGGCAGCGTTAGCAAGCGTTACGTATTTATAACCTTCAGATGTTTGATAATTATCCAATAACACATCCGCTTTTTCCGAACGGTTTAAGAAGCCACCAAAGTTGGCTAAAACACGGCCTAACTGGTACGGACGGTTATGGGTTAAGGTATTTACGTAGCTCGCAACGATATCTGCGCTAATTTTATTGCTTAACTTGACAGATGTATTTAAGTTAAAAGAATTTTTTTGTTGTTTTTGACCACGCTGTATACCGGTATAATCCAAACGGGTTGCCGATAAACGGTAGTTAACCTTATCAGTTTGGTTTGATATAGCAATGTTGGCATTTGAGCTATAGCCAGTTTGAAATAAGTCCTTGTAGTTGTTTGGCTGTGGAGTGTAATCCCTGATCTCGCCATCCCACCACCTGATCTTCTGACCTTCCATTTTAGGGCCAAATTGCGCATATGAGCTAAAACGTGGCCTGTAACCTGACGGTGAATTAGCATCAGCTAACCAGCCATCCTCAGTAAAACCACCTGCCAGGTTGGTAGCACGGTCATAACCCGGGCCGTAAACGTTTTGAAAATTTGGAGTAAACGCTACCTGTTCAGCAGTACCTACATAGTTGAAATCAACACCAAGGCCTCTTGATTTTGAACCTTTTTTGGTAGTGATCACAATGGCACCGCTCATAGCATCAGATCCGTAAAGCGCTGTTGCACTCGCGCCTTTTAGTACGGTAAGGCTTTCAATATCCGAAGGGTTGATATCCAGGATTCCATTACCCCTGATCCGCTGATCAGACCAGTATCCACCGTTATTTGAACCACCGGCACCTGTCTCACTGTTATTACGGATAATAACACCATCTACAACATACAGGGGTTGAGTGTTGTAGTTAAGCGAGTTGATACCGCGGATCTGCACGTTTACAGCGCTGCTTGAACCACCGGGAGCTGTAGTAATTTTAACACCAGGAGCTTTACCGTACAATGCCGAAGCAAAATTGGTATTACCGGCCTCTGTTAATTGCTTTGCGGTAATTGAAGCAGTAGAGTAGCCCAGGGATTTTTCCTGGCGCTTGATACCGAATGAGGTAACCACAACTTCGTTTAACTCGCCTTTACCTGCGGCCAGCGTTACGTTGATCACGGAATTATCGCCAACAGTAACTTCTTTGGGGGTGTAGCCTACAGATGAAAATTTAAGTACTGTGCCTTTAGCAACTTTAATGCTGTATGCACCATTTGCGTTGGTTTGCGTACCATTTGTGGTACCCACTACCGTTACAGTTACACCAGGTAACGGCCCGGTATCATCGCGCACCACTCCTGTAACATTTGTTTGGGCAAATAAATTTGCCGAGATAAAAAGGGGCAGTAGCAGGACCACCCACCTTTTCAAGTTTAGATAAAATTGTTGCATGAAAATTGATTAATTGAGTTAAAAAAAGCTCTTGGATATATTTATGCAGGTTCGGAAATACTGGCCTGCGGACTAAGTTTATATAGGTTTTCAATCACCGTGGTTACGCCCCCTAACAGTTGCGCGTTGTTGCCAAGGTTTGAAACCGCCAATTGGGTGTAAGTGGTTAAGTGGGGTATGCAATGCTCATTCATGGCCTGCTGAATAGGACTAAGCCATAATTTGCCAATAACACTTCCCTTTCCGCTTAAAATAATACTTTCGGGATTCATCAGGTGCAGCAATATGGCCAGCCCCTGTCCAATAAAATAAGCCGCTTCCGAGATTATTTTTATAGCGAAAGCATCGCCTTTGAGCGCTTCGGTAATGATATCATCTGCCGATAATGTATCATATTTTACCAGGCTGCTGACTTCGCCTTGTCTTAAGCCTTCAATGGCTTTGGCTTCAATAGCCAGCAAAGAAGCCTCTGTTTCTAAACAGCCCTGCTTGCCGCATGAACATAACTTTCCGTTTTTATGAAGCGGCAGGTGGCTAAATTCTCCAGCAAAACCACTATGCCCTTTAAAAATCTCTTTATTGATGATCATCCCCAGGCCAACACCCCAGCCAAGGTTTATGATCATGGAGTTATTACGGGCGATGGGAAGGCCAAATTTTTGCTCGGCCAGGGCTATAGCCGTCGAGTCGTTTTCAATAAATACAGGTAGTCCGGCTTGTTTGTTGATGTAGGTCACCAATGTTTCTTCAGGAGATTTAAGGAAACTCAGGTTATTGCCCAAAAACGCGTCAATAAAACCCGGCATGGTAATACCTATAGCTAAAAATTTATCTTTTGGTAATCCTGAGTTAACAACTACGGCCTGGATACAAGCTATTAATGAATGGATAGCATCCTTGTTATCATTGAGCTTTAATTCAAACTCCTGCACTTCGCCTACAAACTCATTACTCATATTGACAATTACAATCCTTGTCAAAAACTGGTTCATAGCTACCGAAATGATAAAGCCGGTTTCGGCTATCAATGAGTAGGTTGCGGGTTTTCTACCCCCACTTGAGGCCCGAATGCCTACTTCCTTTACAATATCTGACTTAATTAAGTCAGCTATCCCTTTGGTAACGTAAGGGACGCTTCTGCCTGTGTAAATACTCAGGTCGTTAAGGGAAGCTGCCTTGCTGTAATACAGCCCTTTAATAAGGTCGATATTCTTAAGAAACATTTTAGCAGGGGTTTATATCTGCATATTTAAATAAATTAATTTAATAAAGAAAGAAAACTTTTTATTTTTTTTAAAAAGTTCAATGCAAGTTTATAAAATCAATAACTACTTTTGAAAATGAGAAGAAAACTATCACACCTTTTCATGGTATTATTTACCATGTTATACACGGGTTACGCACAGGCGCAACACCGTGTAAACCCCGATGAAATCAAAGAAAAAATGCAATGGTTTGCTGATGCCAAACTGGGCATATTTATTCATTACGGCATCTATTCGGTGAAAGGGATAGACGAAAGCTGGAGTTTTCATAACAAAAAGATCAGCTATCCGGATTATATGAACCAACTAAAAGGCTTTACAGCAAATCAATATAAACCGGATGAGCTGGCAGAACTGATTAAAGAAAGCGGTGCCCGCTATGCTGTAATGACCACGAAACATCACGATGGTGTAGCGTTATGGAACAGCAAATACGGCCCGCTGAATGTGGTGAAAAAAACTCCTGCAAAAAGAGACCTGTTAAAACCATTATACGATGCCTTACGTGCACGTGGTGTAAAAGCAGGGGCTTACTTTTCGCTTATTGATTGGAGCCATGCCGATTATCCCGGTTTTTTAAAAGACAGCAGCCGGTACCAGGTTAGTTCTCAGCCTGCAAAATGGGCTAAATATTTAACCTTTATGAACGGCCAGCTGGATGAACTGGCCAAACAATATAACCCCGACCTCTGGTGGTTTGATGGCGATTGGGAACACAGTGCCGAAGAATGGAACGCACCGGCTGTGCGACAAAAACTGTTAAGCTACAACCCCAACACTATCATAAACGGACGCCTGCAGGGCTTTGGCGATTACGATACGCCCGAACAAAATTTCCCGGTATCAAGGCCTAATTACAAATGGTGGGAACTTTGTATGACCATCAATGATAACTGGGGCTATCAGCCACAGGACACCAATTTTAAAACCCCTTATGAAATCATCAGCATTTTTACTGATGCCGTAAGCTACGGTGGCAATTTACTATTAGACATTGGCCCCAAAGGCGACGGCAGCATTCCACCTCAAGAAGTGAACATGCTTAAAGAACTGGGGGCCTGGAACAAAAAAAATGGCGAAGGCGTTTTTAATACTGTAGCCGGTATGCCACAGGGGCATTACTATGGAGCAAGCACCTTATCAAAAGATTCGACCACTGTATACCTGTTTGTCCCGGCTAAAACAAGTGCACCGGTGTTGGTAAAAGGGCTAAAAAACAGCATCAAAAAGATTAGCGTTCTTGGCAGCGATACACCGCTAACCTATAAAATCGTCGGCAAAATTTCATGGAGTGCGGTACCGGGTTTATTATACATCCCTATTCCCGAAAGCCAGCAGGATAAATACATTTCGGTAATAAAAATTGAACTTAACGGCAAACTTGACCTTTATCGTGGTAAAGGCGGGTTTCTTACCAATGAGTAAGATTTAAACCCTGAAAATATTAAATACCGATAGCAAATTCTAAAACAAAAGCCCGTAATTAAACAATTGCAGGCTTTTGTTTTGATGTTAGCCTCCGAAAATCCCTCTCAATTAAACCGCAACTACCCTATTTATATGCGGATAAACCGTATCAGGCAAAAAAATTTTAATTTTTTTTTCCATTAAAACGGCCCCTGTAACCGCGAAGTGACGTTGCGGACAAAGCGTATCGCATATCTTGTATCTTGCTTTTAATCAATAGTTTACAATAAATTTGTTTTGTCAAACCAATTATCCGGGATTCCCCAAAAAAGCAGTAAGACCGTATGCTAAGCAAAAAAACGCCGGGTCCGACAGCCCGTAAGCAGCCTGTTTTTATGGCTTTATACCGGGTATAAACAGTTATAAACTAAAAACCAATTTATGAACAACAAACCAAAAACTACCTTTGCAACCCTGTTGGGCCTAATGCTCTTTACAGCCGTATTTTTCACTTATTGCACCAAAAAACAAGTTGCGCCGGCGGCGGGCAGTAACCCAGCGTCGCCTGCATTAAAAACCCAGGCCACCGGCTTTATCCACCCCGGGATCCTTAACACACAGCAAACCCTTGATTACGTGGGCCAGCAGGCTAATTCAAACGATGCCAACCGTTTGGCAGCCTACCAGTTTGTACTCAATTATTGCAATAACCACAGCCCAAGCGGTGCCTACAAAGCCACTGTACAAGTTGCCGGCGGTGTTACCACACCCGACGAAATTGCTTTTAAAGGCGATGCCCTGTTGAGCTATGCCCTGGCGCTACGCTGGGCCAAAACCGGTACCGCCTCCTATGCAACCACTGTAAAACAAATTCTTGACGGCTGGGCCAATAGCTTTCAAAATTTCAGCGTAACCGGCTCTCAGCCTAACCAGGCATCGCTTGAGGCTTCATGGGCTGCGCCTACCTTTGCCGCAGCTGCCGAAATTATCAAGTACTACATCCCGGCCAGCGGTGTTGGCGGCGGATGGACCACTGCCGAAAACACGCAGTTTGTAAACTTTCTGAACAACATGAAAGATAATTACATCAATAACGTGCCCAACTTTAACAACAACTGGAATGTATCTGCCGGATATGCAAAAATGGCTATAGGTATATTTGAAGACAGCCAAACTGTTTATCAAAACGGCATCACCGCTGTAAAAACAGTATTGCCTAACGTAATTGCATCAGATGGTTCAATGAATGGCGAAATCTGCGGATCACATAATGACTATGTGCATTATCAGTACTCTCTTACAGGCTTGAGCTATGCCGCCAATATTGCCGGCATCCAGGGCGATCTGTCTATCTACTCGGCAAGCAGCAGCCGTTTGTTAACCGGGTTTAATTACCAGTACAAGCTGATGCACGGCACCGTATCTCCGCCATGTTCGCCAAACGGCAATGTTAACAACCCAATCTGGCCGGGCATTGAAGTAGCTAACCGTCATTACGGTACTACCGAAACCAGCTACATCGCCAGCAATTATGTATGCGACAGCAATGGATTGCCTAATGGCGATATCGGCTTTTTATGCTGGACAAACTACACGCATAACAATGTGCCAACTACTTTTTAACAAAGCATCGGCTTAATAGAAATCTTCTTAAAGCTGCCCCGCTCATGACAGACCTCATTTGCGGAGCAGCTTTTTGGTTAATAAAATCAACGGACACAGCACTATCATGCGAAGCATAAAAACTGACATAATAACCAGGCTGTGAGGCTACAACAGACAAAAGGACGTAAAACCGCTACAATTAATGATCTTTTAAAATAGGGAATGCAATTTGAGGCCAGCCCTTTGAAAGAGTAATAGCCCATCATTAGACAAAGGTCAAACTTCGTTGAATCAATAATGCGAAGTTTGATTTATTTGTCCTGTTATTGTATTTAAAGGTAAACTCATCGAGATACGCTTGCAGATGCTCAGAAGACACTTTATGGTATTGGCCATATATTCCACGTTTTAGGAGAGTCCAAAAGCCTTCAAGAGTATTTGTATGGTATTCTCCTTTGACGTACTCTTCTTTCTCTTTATTTAGAACGTGGTGCTCCTGATGTAATTTATCCAATCCCCTATAAGCTCCAAAGCCATCTGTTACTACTTTTGCATCAGCACTCACAGTTTCGGCTATAACCGGCTTTATATTGCCTTTATTT
>NZ_FOCL01000019.1 GCF_900110105.1 Mucilaginibacter gossypiicola
TTACAACCAATGAATTCAAAGACATTAATGACCCGAAGAAATTTGCCTGCTATTCAGGTGTGGCCCCCTTTACAGATGAATCCGGTAGAGTTGTCAAAAAAGCCAGGGTCTCACACATGGCTAATAAGAAGGTGAAGACATTGCTGCATTTGGCAGCAATAGTTGCTATACAACATAATAGCGATCTAAAACGCTTCTACGAACGTAAAGTAGAACAGCAAAAGAAAAATAAAATGAGTGTAATTAATGCTGTCAGAAACAAACTCATCCTAAGAATCTTCGCATGTGTCAATCAAAATAGACCCTATGAAAAAAATTATCAAACATCTATTGCCTAAATCATAGAAATCGACGAGCCAGGGTTGGGGTTTGTGCGCCAGAGGTGAGGAGAAATCTTCTAAACCCTGCTTTTACATATAGTTAAAGAGCCAGATGTAGAAGATTTCTCTTTCGCTCCATCACTCAACGCACCACTGCTCTATCGTATGACAATTCTTTAATGATGTGTCCACACGATAGCGCCCCTAAAGGGGGAGTTGATGAGCATGCTATCTTTTATGACTTTACGAAAACTTACGAAGTTTTAAAAACTTCGTAAGTTTGGTTTAGCAGCATCTATTTCATGGACTACAAAGGCAACATCCTCGCCATTTCCGGCAGTTTAAGATCAGGCTCATCTAACCATAATATTTTGAGGTTTTTAGGTGGATTAACTCCGGCTGATATAAATTATTTCATCTACGATAAATTAGCTGATATCCCACCCTTTGATCCGGGATTGGATCATGAACACCCGCCCACAGCAGTTGCAGAATTGCGAGAGCTGATAAAAAATGTATCAGGCATTATCATTTGCACACCTGAGTATGCGTTTGGAGTTCCCGGTCAGCTTAAGAACACGTTGGATTGGATGGTTTCGAGCGGCTCACTGGTTGATAAGCCGGTGGCTTTGGTTACCGCTTCGTCGGTTGGCAGCCATGCGCATGCTGCATTACTCCTGATACTCGGCGCGCTCTCTGCAAAAGTAATTGACGGAGCCACTTTACTTATTCCGTTTATCAGGAGTAAAATCGATGGAAATGGGAATATTACAGATCAGAAAACTGAAAAGATGTTACGGGATGTGATAGATGTGTTTTTGAAAGAAATATAGAAACTCACGACAATAAACTACCAGTCATAATCCTCAGTATATTCACTGTCCAATCTATAATCTCTAATCTTCTCTTTTTTCAAGGTATCTATATCCAACTGCCAAACGGCTCCGTTCTCCGACCAAGGATCGATCAAAAGCTCTACCCTCATATCGGATACCTGTTTTACTTTCACTGCCCAACACAAATTGGGGCCCTCTATTTCAATTGCTCCAATACCTTCTTTCCATAAAATGCACCTGCTACCTCCGGCCAGGCACCAATAGCCATCCTCGCTTATTAGGCCAAAAATGGGATCACCATAGATATCACCTAAATATAATTTGCTGTTTTGTGTTTTATCTAACAGGTAAACAGATTCAAACTGGTAACCAAGCAACAAATCCTCAGTTTCGTCAAGAACAAGCAGATTTATTTTCGATTGGATCATATAGGTTACTCCACTCCTAACTCCTTCATCAACCTACCCACTGTTTCCTTCAACTCAGCAATCTCTTGTTCGGCTTTAACCAAACGAGCTTCCAGTGCCGACGAAGACGAACGGCCAGTTGGCTCATCAGCAAAATCATCATCATTAAATTCAGGGGTACCGCCTAATAAATGGGCATATCTAACTTCTTTTTGGCCGGGACGCTTAGGTAGCTGTACAATATAAGGCATTTCACCGCCAGCCAATTTATCCAGGATCTCCTGTACCTCTTCTATCGAATCAAATTCGTACATACGACCGCTGTTGGTATTTAACTCACCGGGCGTTTGGGGCCCGCGGAGGATCAGCAGGCAAATCAGCGCCACTTCTGATGGTATTACCGGAAAAACTATCGCAAAGTTGTGTTTGTATTTAATGTTACGAATAGAGCCTCCGGTAGCTGTTGACATCAAACCACGTCTTTTTAAAGAGTTTAGGGCATTGATAACGGTGTCATCATCATAATTAACAACCGGTTTGCGCGATGTTTTTTGGTTACAGGCAGCCACCAGTCCGTTAAGGGTCATTGGGTAATAATCGGGCGTGGTTTTGGCCTTTTCCATTAAAGTACCAAGTACACGTAGTTCTTCTGCATCAAGTACGGGTAAAGTTTGCGGTGAATCCATAGGGCTAAATATAAGCAGGTTTTTATACGGTAAAAAAAAATTGCTAATTTTCTGAATGCTAAAATCGTTAGGATTAAAATAATAGCACCAAAATGGTTTACTTTGCAATTCAATGTCTTTATTCATTACATCATTAAATTCGGGAAGTAATGGCAATTGCTATTACGTGGGGAACGATCAGGAGGCTATATTGGTTGATGTAGGTATCTCATGCCGCGAAACTGAAAAGCGCATGGCCCGGCTCGGGCTTTCCATGCAGAAGGTAAAAGCCATTTTTGTATCGCACGAACATTCAGATCATATCCGGGGCATACCTGTATTGGCTAAAAAATACCAGCTACCGGTTTATATTACACCCGGAACGTTGACGCACCTTAGCGGGGTTGATCATTCACAAGTCCATCATCTCAGCGCTTTTCAAAGCGTGGTTATCGGCAATCTGGAAATAACTTCTTTCCCAAAAGTACATGACGCATCCGAGCCACATAGTTTTATGGTAAGCTGCCGCGATGTTAAGGTTGGTGTGTTTACGGATCTGGGAATAGTATGCGACCAACTCATCCGCTATTTTAGCCAGTGCCATGCCGCTTTTTTGGAAGCCAATTATGATGATGATATGCTGGATAAAGGCGGCTACCCCTATTATCTAAAACAACGAATCCGTGGTGGCAAAGGGCATTTATCAAACAAACAGGCATTGGGCTTATTCACAACACACCGCCCGCCGCATATGACCCACCTGTTACTTTCACATTTATCTAAAAACAATAACGATCCTAAACTGGTAGAAGACTTATTTACCAATTGCGCCGACGGCATCAATATAATCGTGGCCTCAAGGCATGAGGAAACGCCTGTTTATTATATCAGCAGCACGGTTGTTCAACATGAGCCATTAGGACAACTTGGTTTAGGCTTTTAATCAGGCGACATCATTATCGGCCAAATCCTGCGAGAAAATGGTGCTCAGCATTTCATAAAGCCCGGGGTGTTTATGCTTCAGCTCGTTCGGCTTTTGAAAAAAGTATTCGGAAACAACCGCCAAAAATTCCACCTCATTTGTAATAGCATAAGGATTAATGTCGGAGCGGCCGGCTTCTATTTTGTGAATTTCCTGGTGGATCATCTTAAGCCATGGCATTACATATTCGTGAGCCAGCAAATTTTCGGGAACACCATCTGTGGCCCCGTCCGATTTATCAAGCAGGTGTACAAACTCATGAATAGCAGTGTTCTCTTTACCCGCCGACTTGCTGAAGCCTTTTGTCAACGCCGCCCTTGAAAGGATCATTTGCCCGTTCATGTATCCTGAGCCCACCATTCCTAAAATGCTCCGGTTTTCGCCCTCAAATTGAAACTCGCTATCAAATGTATCAGGATAAAGAATCACATTGGTAAGATTACAGTATTTCCAGTCATCAAAGCCAAATATCGGGATTACAGCACTTGCCGCTATCATTACTTTATCAGCATCACTTACAGCTGTGCCAACTCCTTCAATGGTTATATCCGATAAAAAACCGGTGACTTTCTGTTCAAAGAGTGTCTTTTGATCATTGTCGAGATGTTGATAATAAGGTATGTGCTGTTCCAAAAGCAGCTTATAATTAACCGCAGCTACGGGTACTTCATTCGCTACTTTCTTTTTGTTGAGAAAAAAGAAAACTGCCAGTGCTACTACGATCAGGACAATAACAGGAAACATTTGTATATATATTTAATTAAAAACGATGTAAAACACCCCCATAAACAAAGCGGCCATCAGTGTATTTAAAAAGTTTACTGTATTGTTATTTATTAAACCTTTTCTTTCCAATACAGCCCCTAAAACAGAATCGGTGAGATTTCCGAGCGTACCTGCAACTATAATCCAGATAAGGTTTGTTGTCCACCCCATTCCTATTGCGTAAACAACGGCTATCACAACAGAACCGGTTATCCCTATTAAGGTGCCTTCAGCACTGACTACCCCATCAAGGCCACGCGTATCCGGCTTTAGGGTTATGATATTAAAAAAACGTTTGCCATAAACCATCCCCAACTCAGACGACAGCGTATCGGCCGTTGCCGAAGCAAAACTTGCCGCCATCATCAATTGTAAAATATCGGCGTGTGCCGGCAGCACAAGGATTAAAACTCCGCATAAGGCAGCAGTGCCTGCATTAGCTAAAACCTGCCCGGTAGTACGCCCCCCTTTTTGATCTGCGTTTAAATCATCCTTTGTTTTACTTTGTACCGAAGTGGCTGCCGAACCTAAAATAAAAAATGTGGTCATCATGGCTAAGCCTGTAAACCCTGCCCCGGTGAATACTAAAATAGCAACAGCTGCTCCGGTCAAAGCAGCCATAACAGTCAGTTTTCGGGCAGATATGCTGTATACCATGCCGGCTGCTAAAATAAGCGTTAACAATCCATAACTTAACCACATAGCTAACCAAAGGGATTTATTGCCGCTAAATTAAACTTTCAATTCATACTTTTGGGCACATGAAAGATATACTGGGTCAGGCCATACATGACCATCACCATAAGTTAGCCAATCACAAACTCTGGATCAATAATCAGTATGGCCCGAAGGAGGAAATGCCAATTGATATTTATTTCAGGCATGAGGATGACATGCCCGATATTGAATGGCTGGCGATGAATGAATGCCGCGGAACGGTATTGGATATTGGCGCCGGCGCTGGAAGCCATGCATTGATATTGCAGGAACGTGGTTTTGATTGCGTTGCGCTTGATATATCCCCCCTGGCATGTGAAGTAATGAAAGGGCGTGGCGTAAACAACGTAGTTAAAGGTGATATTTTTGCTTACGATGAGCAAAAATACGATACCCTGCTCCTGCTCATGAACGGTATTGGCCTTACCGGAACACTTGAAAACCTCAAAGTATTTTTACAACATATTAAACTGTTGCTTAATCCGGGAGGACAGATTTTGTTTGACTCATCAGATATCTCTTATTTATATGAAGATGGCTTTCCGGAAAAAGGCTATTACGGCGAATTGCTTTATCAATACCAATACAACCGCCAAAAAACTGACTGGTTCCATTGGTTATATATTGACGAAAAAACACTTGAACTCATTGTTACAGAAGCGGGCTTCGATATGGAGGTGTTACTGGAGGACGAGTTTAAACAGTATTTGGTGCGATTGACGCTGAACAAGTAAAACGATGGTAATTTTCTGATTGCCGTTCTGCACTCCGTGTAAAATAAGCTATTTTTATTTCCTCAACATCACCCAATGAAAAAAGCTATCATCCATATTCTTGCCGGTCGCGAAAAGAAAATTACTGCCGAAGAAACCGTTCGTCAACCCCTGCCCCACAAAGATTTTCGGTTTGCAAACCCATTTATTGTTTTACACCACATGGGGCCGGAGGTAATACAGCCCGGTCAAACTTTACGCATCCATCCGCACCCGCATCGTGGCTTCAGCCCATATACCATCATGCTGCAGGGCGAAGGTTATCATAAAGATAATGCAGGTAACGACGAGATTATTAAAGCAGGCGATGTACAATGGATGTTTGCAGGCAAAGGCATTATGCACAGTGAAGGCCCAACCGCCGAATTACTGCAGAAAGGTGGTGTTCAGGAACTTATTCAGCTTTGGATCAATGCACCTAAAAATAAAAAGTGGGATGAGCCCTTTTATCAATCAGCCAAAGCTGCAGAATTACCCAAAGTACTTATAAATGACGGGCTTGATTTTAATCTGGCAAGTGGGGACTACGAGGGCAAAACCGGGCCTATCCAAAACTTTACCCCGGTTATTTCAATTGTTGGTAAAATAGCAGCGGGTAAAGAGGCAAATCTCAAAGCAATACCCGGCTATTGGGCATTACTTTATATTATAAACGGCAACGTCGATGTAAACGGGCAATCCATCGACAAATACAATCTCCTTGTATTTGAAAAAGATAACGACGAGATCTCAGTAACGGCTACCGAAGATTCACAAGTACTGTTTCTCTCGGCCGAACCTATAGAAGAACCAGTATCAGCCAAAGATAACTTTGTAATGAACACCCCTGAAGAAACAGAGCAGGCAATATCTGATTATCAAAACGGTATATTCGGCACGTTGAACTACTAAGCGCAACTCCATAACTTTTGGTTATCACAGATTGCGTTTTATGATGAAAAACCAGCGGTAATTCCTTACACCTTTGTATCATCAAAACAAAGGAAAAATGAATACCCCACATCAATTAAACAACACCGGCGGTCTTTTATTAAACATCAATGAAAACGCCCGCAAGGTTATATTCGCAGTTTGTATAGTATTATGTTTGATGCCCTTTATGAGCCCGGCAGTAGCTTTACTATTAGGCTTAGTTGTAGCACAATGTTCCGGTCATCCTTACTTGCACCTCAACCATAAGGCTACCCATATTTTATTACAGGTGTCAGTAGTTGGCCTGGGGTTCGGCATGAACGTGCATAGCGCGTTGCAGGCCGGCAAAGAAGGCATCCTGTTTACCATTGCCTCCATAACCGGAACACTATTATTTGGCACTTTGATGGGCAGATGGTTAAATATTGAAAAGAAAACCTCTTTTCTGATTTCATCAGGTACAGCTATTTGCGGAGGAAGCGCGATAGCAGCCATATCACCAGTTATAAAAGCCGAAGAAAAGCAAATTTCAGTGGCATTAGGCTGTGTATTTATCCTTAATTCTATAGCGTTGTTTATTTTCCCGCTAATTGGTCATTATTTAAATTTATCACAAACACAGTTTGGTTTATGGTGCGCCATTGCCATACATGACACCAGCTCAGTAGTAGGCGCAGCGAGCAAATACGGAGCCCACGCGCTTGAGGTAGCAACAACTGTAAAACTGGCACGGGCTTTATGGATCATCCCGGTAGCATTTTTATCTACCTTCCTGTTCAAAAACAAATCAAAAAAAGTAAGTATTCCCTATTTTATCGGTTTGTTTATACTGGCAATGATAGCTAACACCTACCTGCCCGTTGTTAAATTCATGAGCCCCTTTATCATAATTATTGCAAAAGCAGGCTTAACACTTACTTTGTTCCTGATAGGTGCGGGCCTTTCACGTAAAGTACTTGCATCAGTGGGCTTAAAACCACTTTTGCAAGGTGTGGCACTTTGGGTTGCCATATCTGGCGCTGCGCTGTATGCGGTTATGCAGTTGGCTTAGCAATAAAAATCAGGCAAGGGGTATTGCAATTGTGATTGGTAAATAAGTATTTTAGGTTATTATAAACCTTACACAATGAACAAATCCGGATTTATTTTTATCGGCTTGCTGTTAACCGCATTTAGTTTTACCACACTTGCGCAAACCGACAAAGAAACAGCCCTTCAAAAAGGCAAACAAGCGGTAGCGCTTGAAGATGAAGGGAAATTTGATGAAGCACTGGCTTTGCTTACAGATGCGCAAAAGCTCGACCCTTCAAACCTCACCTATCCTTATGAAATGACCTACTGCTATTACAGCAGGAAAGAATACCAAAAAACCATTGACGTTTTAGAAAGTATAAAGAATAAGCAGGGATCATTTGATCGCATATATCAATTACTGGGCAATAGCTATGATATACTTGGCCAAAGTGATAAAGCGATAGGTGTTTATGAAGAAGGACTGAAAAAGTTTCCGAAAGCGGGTTGCCTTTATCTCGAACGTGGAGTTATTCCCCTTATAGCAAAGGATTATAACAAGGCTATCACCTACTTTGAAAAAGGCATCGAGGCAGAACCTGCGTTTCCGTCAAATTACTACTGGGCAGCTAAGCTTTACCTTGGTTCGGAAGAAAAACTATGGGGTATGATTTATGGCGAGCTCTTCATGAACCTTGAACGTAACAGTAAACGTACCGAAGAAATCAGCAAACTGCTTTATGATGGTTATAAAAGCGGAATAAGATATACCGAGGCCGGAAAAACAGCAATTAGCTTCAGTAAAACAAGCACCATTTCTACCAGTTCACTTTCGGCCGGTGGAGCATTAAAATTGCCCTTTAGCATGATATATGAGCCAACCATGGGTATCGCAGCTGCTACAGAAAAAGCCATTGATATTAACTCGCTTGACCGTATAAGACAAAACTTTCTTAGCTTTTATTTAAAACAGGAATTTGATAAAAAATACCCCAACGCATTATTTGCCTATCAGGATATAATAAACAAATCCGGTAATGTAGAGGCATACAATCACTGGATATTAATGCAGGGCGATTTAGATGCCTTTAACACCTGGAAGGATAGTAATAAAACCAAATGGGATAGTTTTATAAAATGGTTCTCCAACAACCAGATCACCCTTGACGATAGCAATCATTTTATACGCTGGCAATACAATTAAACGCTTCAGACTTTATTACAAGAGGGTCATTTTCCTTTGGCATACAGAGTCAAGGCAATTTGGCTGCTTATATTTGTGTAAAGCAACCGCCATGAAACCAACCACACTTGATGCCAAAACCATTGATATCCTTCGCGATCTGCCGGATATGATCCCAGTACTTCGTGAGTCATTTGAGAATTGGACTATCAAGGTTTTTGATCGGAAGCACCATGAATGCCGCAACTACCTATCGCCCAACAGGCGCGATTTTTATAAGATATTAATGATAACCGAAGGTTCCGGAGTTTTTACCATGGGGCTTAACACTTATTATATTGAGGAACCTACCATCCTTTTTATCCATCCAAATGACATCATATCATGGAAAAACCTTTCTGATAAATCGGGTGGATATTATGTACTTTTTAAAAGGAGCTTCATTAACGATCATCCTCAATTAAAAAGCACCATTGATAAATATGGTTTGTTTACCGAAAAGGATAAAAGCGTCATCCGGTTAAATAATTCAGACCTGCATATACTTAACAGTTTGTTTGAACGCATGACCATTGAAGAGCTATCCAACAATCATTTAAAAGATGATGCGCTGCAAGCCTATATTCAATTATTAATGGTTGAAAGCATGCGGGTAGCCCATTTTCCTAAACCTGATAATGTATCTGATGAATATCATTATATCCATCAGTTTTTTCATTTACTGGAGAAAGAAACGTCGGGCATCAATTATACATCGCCTATAAAAATAAAAACCGCCAAGGAATTTGCGGCCAATCTTTCGGTACACCCCAACCATTTAAATGCGGTATTAAAAAAACACACCGGGCAAAACGTAAGCACCCATATCCGCAACCGCCTGCTCGAAGAAACCAAGGCTTTATTGGTACAAACTGATTGGACTCTACAGGACATTGCATACAGCATTGGTTTTGCCGAGCAGCCTAACTTCAGCTCCTTTTTTAAGAAAAACACCGGCGTTACCCCTGCCGAATTCAGAAAATCATATCAGGTAACAGCATAATTTAAACGCTTCTTTGATTTTCATAATAACTGCTTTGCTTTTGCTATAAGCCTCCCCTGCTTTTGTCGCCAACTTTGTAGTGTAAACAAAAACAAATTAAAAGCAACATAAAATGAAAACTCAAAAAGTATGGTTTATAACCGGAGCCTCAAGAGGTTTTGGTTTAGAAATATCAAAAGCCGTTTTAGCATCTGGCGATAAACTGGTAGCCACAGTTCGTAAAAACCCCGAAGTTCTGGCATCTCAATTCGATAATAACCCTAACCTGTTGGTTGTACCATTAGATATCACCATTGAAGAACAAGCAAAAGAAGCAGCCGCAAAAACTATTGAGCACTTCGGGAGGATTGATGTATTGGTAAATAATGCAGGCTTTGGATTACTGTCTGCTGTTGAAGAAGCTACCGCAGAAGAGGTAAAAAGAAACTACGAAACCAATGTATTCGGTTTATTAAATGTAACCCGTGCTGTTTTACCGTATATGCGTAAACAACGCGCTGGTCACGTCATCAATATTTCATCAGTTGGTGGTCTATCAGCATATTTTGGCTGGGGCGTTTACGGGTCGACCAAATTTGCAGTTGAAGGGCTTACCGAGGCTATGGCGCTTGAACTTGCTCCGCTTGGTATCAATGCAACCGTTGTTGCCCCCGGCTTCTTCCGAACAAACTTCCTTGATAAAAGTTCGCTAACACGTACCTCGAATGAAATTGCGGATTACCAGGAAACCGTTGGCAACATGCGCACTTTTGCTACCGAAGCAAACTACAAACAACCCGGCGACCCGGAAAAACTGGCACAAGCGTTTATTAAACTTGCCGCCGCTAAAAAGCCCCCGGTACATTTACCATTAGGCAGTGACACCCTGCAACGTTTCCGCGAAAAAACCGCCGCCTTTGAAAAAGATATTGAAGAATGGTACGATGTTGTTGTAGGTACAGATCATGACGACGTAAAACAGGCTTAATATCGATAAAAATCAAAAAACAAAGGTGGTATCATAGCCACCTTTGTTTTTTTGTAAAAGTCTAAGTATTCGAAATTTGTTTATTATAAATCCTTTTGTTTTAAGGTATTTCAGCAAATATTATCTATTTTTAGGCCGTATTTAGAATTAAATACCATTAATATTAAACTTTAACCTTATCATTCCCCAGCTGTTTCTATATGAAGAAACCGTATCTCCTGTTAATTTTACTGCTCGTAAATATTTCCGTTAACAAATCATTAGCCCAAACAATTACACGGCCTGCAGCACCGATAATTAGTTACGGCAGCGGCCTTCACACTTTTGAAATTGGGAAACCGATAGAGCCATTAAAGGTAACTAATACCGGCGGTGCAATTCCCTTAACCAGCTTATTCTCCCAAACAAGTACTATAGGCGGCAATCATTTATATGGCTATGTAGATGGAAATAAAAAAGACGCACGGTTAGGTAATCCTCTTAGTTCGGCACGGGATGCTGCCGGTAATATTTATATAGCAGACGCCAACAATAACGCCATCAGAAAATTGGCGCCGGATGGCACTATAAGCACATTTGCCGGTAACGGTGACGTGGGTGCTAATAACGCAAAAGGCAGAGACGCAACTTTTAATTATCCCACCGGTGTTGTAGTTGCCGCTTCGGGAAATATATACGTGGCCGATTACGGCAATTGCCTGATCAGGAAAATAACCCCGGACGGGACAGTCACCACGCTTGCCGGCACTGGAGCCCCGGGGCACGATAATGGTGTTGGGAAATTAGCATCATTTAACCTTCCCTATGGATTAACAGTTGACAAGGCCGAAAATGTTTACGTTGCTGATTCTTATAATAATTTGATCAGAAAAATTACCCCTGCCGGGGTAGTTACCACCGTAGCCGGAATTCTAAACGGCGGTAATACAAATGGTCCGGGGGTAACCGCATCCTTCAAAGTGCCATACGGAATCGCTATCGATTCGAAAGGGAATTTATTTGTTGCTGATAAATTTAATTTCAGCATCAGGAAAATTACGCCTGATAACACGGTATCAACATTTGCCACCGGCGGCTTATTTTTCCCTAACAGTGTTGCTGTAGATAGCCTGAACAATGTGTATGCCTGCGGGCAAATATCATTTGTAACCAAATATCTCCCATCAGGAGCTCAGAGCAGCAATATCCCGCTTTCCGGGTTCCTGGAAAAAGGCTATGTTGAAGGTATAGATACAGTAGCACGGTATTCAGGCAATTTAGGCGTTTCTTACGACGGGGTTGGGAACTTACTTGTATCCGACGGATCAAATTTTGTGCTGCGTAAAGTAAACCTCTACGGTTATCAGGTTGAAGATAAACTACCCGAAGGACTTTCATTAGACAGTACCGGAACGATAACAGGCACCCCAAAAGTTCTGCAAGGCATAAAGCTGCACAGAATAGCGGGCTATAATGCGGGCGGGAAGGGCGAAAACGTAGCAACCATACAAATAGTTAAAGGTAGCCAGGTGATAACCTTTCCTGCTTTTCCAAAGATAACCTATGGGGATAAAGCAATGGCATTAAATGTAAGCAGAACAAACAAAACACTCCCATTAACATACACAGTCAGTGATCCATCAATAGTTAAAGTATCTAAAGACAGCATCTATTTTGGTAGATCGGGCACTGTTACCATTACAGTTACCCAGCCCGGCAACGATCTATACCTTGATGCAACACCGGTTTCACAAACTTTAACTATTCAAAAAGCGCCATTAACTATAACCGCGGTTGACACCGCAAAGCTTTACAATACAGACAACCCAATTTTTAGAATAACATACAAGGGATTTGTAAACAAAGAAGATACCACGATTTTAAGCGTTCGACCTGCAATTTCCAATACAGCTTCAAAATCTTCGCCAGCGGGTGATTATCCAATTACATTAAGCGGCGCAAAAGCCGACAATTATACCATCAGCTATGTTCCCGGCACGCTAAGCGTTATCAATTTACCAACCATAGCAGCCGACGGTTCAACCACCTTTTTTGATGGTGGTTCAGTCACGCTTTCAACAAATGCTGCGGCCGGTTATACTTATCAATGGTTTAAAGATAATGTGGCCATAAAAACGGCCACTGCTTCCAAATTAAAAGTGACAGACGGAGGCAAATATACGGTAGCGATTACGGTTAAATCGTTTACGGCAACGTCGGCAGCTACTACTGTTTATACGCAGTTTAGCCTGCCGGTAAATAACTTCAAATTAACACTAAACGGCGCGGCTTGTAAGGGCAGTGCCAATGGCTCTGTTAATATCGAGGCAGTTCAAAAATTAAATTACTCGGCATCTTTTACCGCTAACGGCACCACAACAACATACCCTTTCACCAATCAACTCACCATTGATAAGCTTACTGCCGGCAACTACAGTTTGTGTATAAGTGTCGAGGGTAAAATTTATTCGCAATGTTTTAATGTTGTAATCACCGAACCTGCCGACTTATCAGTTTATTCGACAGTTAACACAAACCTAAATACAGTAAACCTGCAATTAAATGGCGGTTCCAGTTATAACGTCAACCTTAACGACGTAGTTTATACTACTACTAATAGCCAAATTACACTGCCTTTGATAACAGGGGCCAATAAACTATCTGTTACTACAGATAAGCTATGCCAGGGGATTTTTGAAAAGATAATAAACCTGGACACGCGCATAATACCTTATCCTAACCCATTCCAAAACGTACTTAATATCAATACAGGCAGCGGAAATATTAATAAAATATCGGCGACCATTTATAATGTGGTTGACGGCAAAACTGTTTACACTAATCAGTACAATAATCAATCAGGTATTCTGCAAATGGACCTTTCAACCTTACCGAGCGGTGTTTACTCGCTCAATTTAATGATGGATGGGAAAGCCAAATCTTTTAAAATTTTGAAAAAATGAAAAACTGGATCTATAGCTCATTCATAATATTGATACTCAGCGGTTGCGGCAAAAAAACTCCTCCGCCCGATGTAACGCCTGTGGCAACAAACCTGGTGTCTCCATTGAAAGATCAGCCGTGTACTACAGGTACAGTCATCTCTGCCGACAAAAGCACTGTAGCATTTACCTGGGAAGCCGCCGATAAAGCCGATGGTTATATTCTGGCTATAAAGAACCTGCTTACTAAAGTTGAAACCAGGCAAAATGCAACCTCAACCCAGGCCACAGCCGATCTGCTTCGCAATACTCCATACTCATGGTATGTGATATCAACCTCAACAAAAACCAAGGCTACCGCTCAAAGTGATACATGGAAATTTTACAATGCCGGCACCGGTGTTATAAGCTATCCTCCCTACCCGGCCGAAATTACCGCGCCAATTTTTGGTGAGAGCGTAACCACTTCAACCGGAAATGTTACGCTAAAATGGACCGGCAGCACCCTTGGCGCTGCAATTAAGGGGTATGACATTTACTTTAGCGATACCAGCTCACCCACCCTGTTCAAATCAAATGTATCCGACAGTCAATACCAGGTTTCGGTAAAACCGGGCACAACCTATTATTGGCGCATTGTTACAATAGATGTAGCCGGAAACTATACCGATTCGGGAGTATATCAATTTTCAGTTAAGTAGTAATCTTTGAATTCGCTAAATAAAACGCCCCTTTGGTTAAATTCAAAGGGGCGTTTTGTTTTTACTGCGATGGGATATCCGTTACATACGTCATCTGCCCTACTTTACCACTACTTTCCATTCACTTAAGCTACAAATAAAAGGTTTGAGCTATCATTGCGGCCGAAAGCCCGTAAATAAACCTTAAACACAGGTATAGCCTACGCATCACACTGCCCTGTCATTTACTATGATTAAAATGAAAAAAGTAACTTTTTTAGCCCTTCTGTATTTTTTGACCCTGTATAACGGCATAGCAATGGCCCAGCAAAAAACAAAGCCCCGTTTCAGAGCCATTGCTCTTGCCGAAACCGGAGGTGGACATGCGTTATTTGACGCAGCAGCCAAACCATGGCTGGACAGGCTTGCTGCAGACAGTAATTTCACGATAGATTATATCAGCGATACCAAAAAGATCAATAAAGATTTCCTGAAACAATATCAGCTGTTTATTCAGCTGGATTATCCTCCGTATCCCTGGGAAAAAGAAGCGCAGGAGGCCTTTACCGATTATATTGAAAATGCACGGGGAGGCTGGATCGGCTTTCATCACCCTACCCTTTTAGGCGTTTTTGACGGCTACCCTATGTGGCAATGGTATTCAGATTTTATGGGCGGCATACAATTTAAACTGCACATTCCCGGCGGTGCCGCTGCCATGCTTCATGTAGAAGATAAGCAGCATCCCGTTATGAAAGGTCTTCCGGCAACCTTTATTACCGAAGATGAATGGTACATTTATGATAAAAGCCCCCGCACTAATGTGCATGTGCTGGCGAATATAGATGAGGCCACTTATTTGCCCAACAAAGATGTAAAGATGGGAGACCATCCCGTAATCTGGACCAACGAACACTTTAAGGCCCGGAACGTTTATATAGCCATGGGACATTTCCCTCAACTTTTTGATGATACCGCCTTTACCACCCTGTTCAGCAATGCCATTTTTTGGGCAGCCAGTAAGTAATTATCTTGCCAAAACCTAGATAAAGGCCAATAACTGTTATTTTAACAATATCCTGATAGCCCCTACAATACCACTACAGCAATCCATTGCGGGTTTGAAACATATCCAACTTTTCATTTCAGCCGCATCAGATAGATTTTTAGCTTTACGGTATATGTAAAATGTTGATTAAATTACAGCTCTCAACCAGTAGGCTCATAACCAGGCCGGGCTGTATTACTAACTGAGTTTTACTCAACCGCCACGTTAATCCGTTAATGAAGAAGTACATCCTAATTATCATTGTTCTGCGTGTATTCATATGCACATCTTTAGCTCAAACTACACTTGGTACTCCGGCTATTAAAAACTATACTCATAATGAGTATAATGCGGGCAGCGAGATTTGGGATATTAAACAGGACAAAAATGGCATTCTTTATTTTGCAAGCGATGAAGGCCTGCTTACTTTCGACGGCAGCTATTGGAAAACTTATCCACTACCTAATAAAAGTGCAATAAAGTCGGTAGCCATTGATGCTATGGGCCGCGTTTATGTTGGCGGGCAGGACGAAGTCGGCTATTTTTTCCCAAACAGTGCAGGGATCCTGAAATATCACTCATTTAAACAACTTTTACCTCAAAAAGCAAGGCAATTTGCTGATATCTGGGATATAGTTATTTACAACAATGAGGTATTTTTCCGAACTATTGAATGCATTTTTGAGTTAAAAAACAACAGTATCCGCACATTTGACGCGCCCGGCGGCTGGATGCTGCTAAGCCAGGCCGGGGGCAGATTGTTTGCTCATGATAAAGATATTGGCTTGGTTGTTTTTAAAAATTCACGCTGGGAACCTTGCGTACAACAACCAACAAAAGGGTTAAGAATAACCGGTATCACCGAATTCAACAAGGACACATTACTGGTAACCACCCGCAAAAATGGTCTATTTTTGATGGCCGGTACCTCACTGATAAAGAAATCGACACCCGCAGATGGCGTTTTGCTCACAGACCTGGTAAATTTTGGTCAAAAAATTGGGCCCGACAAGTACGCTATCGGCACATCGGCAAAAGGCCTGATCATTATTGATGGCAAAGGCAGGTTAATAGAGCAATTCTCCAATACTCAGGGGCTTCAAAACAATAATGTTCATGGGGTATTGCTGGATAAAGACCGCAATTTATGGCTTGGATTAGAAAATGGGCTCAACTTTATCAATTATAACACTTCAGTTAAAAACATTTACCCTAATCGACAAAACCTGGTAAAAAGCAGTGCTGTAACCATCTTTAACAACAAACTATATATCGGAACCTCAAATGGTTTATACGTCGCCCCGTTAAGCGCACAGCAAAAAGATATCAGCATGGCCACAGGTTCTTTTACAGAAGTACCCAATACCAAAGGCCAGGTGCTGAGCCTCACGCAAATCAACGGGCACCTGTTGGCCGGTCACCAGGATGGTGTTTTACAGGTAGATGATAACCAGGCTAAACTGGTTACTTCAGGGCCGGGTGCCTGGATGGTGAAAGGTTTCCCTGCCTCGCAGGATATTATTGCCGGAACTTACACAGGCTTTCAGCTTTTAAAATACAATAGCACCGGTTTTAGTTTTGAAGGGCGCTTAGATGGCATTTATGAATCGCTGGGGAACCTTGCGGTTGATAAAAATAACTTTGTGTGGGCGACGCACCCTTACCGGGGTATTTTTAAGGTACAGCTGTCTGCCGACAGGAAAAAGATAGTTGGCTATACACAATATACTCAAAAAAGCGGTTTGCCATCGGCTCTGGACAACCACGTATATTTTATTAAAAACAAGATAATAGCAGCCACCGAAAAAGGTGTTTATGAGTATAATACAACCGAAGGTGACTTCATACGGTCGGCTTTTTATAAGCCGATCTTTAATAATACAAAAATTGAATTCCTTACCGAAGATAATAAAGGCAACATCTGGTTTATCAGCAACCAGCGGGTTGGTGTAATTGATTTTGGCAAAAGATCAGCTAATTTACCTTACAAGGTAATCTATTTCCCGGAACTGGCCGGACAAACGGTAAAAGGGGCAGAATACATTTACCCCCATGATATGGAGAATATCTTTATCGGTTCAAATAACGGTGTATTCCATTTAAATTACCGCCAATACGTATCGTCAGAGAACAAACTCAATGTATTGCTAACTACAGTAAAAGCCATAGCCGAAAAGGATAGTCTGATTTTCGGAGGCTATTTTGTTAAAAACAACCGGATTATACCAGCACAAAACCAGCAAGATATTACCTCATTATCCAATCACTGGAACTCCTTTCATTTTGAATACACTTCTACCCTGTTTGCTCAAAAAAGCAATGAGGAGTTTAGCTATAAACTTATTGGGTTCGACAAAGATTGGTCACAATGGTCGGTTAAAACGGAGAAGGATTATACCAATCTTCCTTATGGTAAATATACATTTTCGGTAAAGGCCCGCAATAATTTAGGCGCGGCATCTAAACCGGTTAATTATACTTTTGTTGTTGAGCCGGCCTGGTACCAAACCGTCTGGGCTTACCTTGTTTATTTCCTGATTATAGCTTACGCTGTTTACATCGGTATAAAATTGCAGCAAAAACGTTTTGAACTGCATCAGCAACGCCATGACGAAGAACAAAAAAGGGTAAGTTATCTCCACAGTCTTGAACTCGATCGCAATGATAAAGAAATCATCGCCCTTAAAAATGAAAAGCTCGAAGCCGAACTAAGCTATAAAAACAAAGAACTGGCCACCCTCACTATGCAGATGGTTGACCGGGGAAAATTACTGCTGAATATCAAAGACGAAATGATGACGCTGATCAAAAAGCTTAATATTCCTGATGCTTCATACCAATTCAGAAGTGTATTTAAGCTCTTAAGCGATACTGAAAAAAACGACGATGACTGGGATAACTTCTCCATGTATTTTGACCAGGTGCATAATAACTTTTTAACCACCATGAAGGCTAAGTTCCCGAGTTTAAGCTCGACTGATTTGAAGCTTTGCGCTTACCTGCGGTTAAATCTATCATCAAAAGAGATAGCGCAGTTGCTCAATATCTCGTTAAAGGGCGTTGAAATCAGCAGGTACCGGGTACGTAAAAAGCTGCAGCTATCCACCGAAACAAACCTTTATGACTTTCTGATAGAGGTAACCAAGTAACAATGAAAAGCCATGTCCCTTTATTGAAACATGGCTTCTTAGCGTCGGAGAAATGATGGATCATTTACTTTTTACCGGCTAACCATAATAAAGCATCCTCAAACATTTGGTTTTGCTCGGGCGAGGTAAATATCAGATCGCCATGCCCCATGTTCATGTATAGCATCTTGTATTTCGTGTTAGTCCACACTACAGGGATATCACCGTCACGAATGATATCCTTTTTACCCAACGGATAATTAGCCGGGTCGAGCGTTACCAATACTTTAATGTCTTTATTATCCCGCGGATTAGGCTTCCAACCGTACCATTCGTTTATAGGGGCTATATAGCTTTTGCCAAGGCTTTTGGTAACCGGGTGGGTGTTATCATCAACAATCATTTTAGCTGGCAGAGGCGGCCAGTTATTATTGTAAAAGGTAGCTCCTAAAAAATCAACAAACCATGGCCATTTGGTGTACTTGTCGTTATAGCCAGACACGTGAAACCCTAACCAAGCACCACCATTAGCCATAAATTTTTCAAACGCGCTCCGTTGTACCTGATTATGCGGAAACTCATTGAGCCAAATAACCACCTGGTAATTTTTTAGCTTTTTGTCATTCAAATCGCCCCAATTACTTGTGGTGTCAAACGCGAAGCTTTTTGTCTTAGCCATTTTGCTGTAAAACTTTATGGCATCCATGGCAAAATCAACATGATCGCTCTCTACATTGGTTGAGTATAATGCCAGTACTTTAAAGCGAGGCTGCTGCGCAAAAGCAGTGTCAACCGCCAAAAATATCGCTAACAGAAACAAGGTAGTATATATCAATTTCTTCATTACAAATACTTCAACTGGATTATTTATTCATTTCATTACCAAGCGAATCCATTATATTATTTACAGAGGTGCTTATACCCATGAACAGCGGTTCATCATCTGCCGACCAAGGCTTGCCCCGCCTGAAATCCCACCAACGATACTCTATTTTTGAATATTCGTTTGAGATTCCTTTTTCAATTGGCTTTTCGTAAACATCAAAAACCTTAACCTCGTAAGTAGCGTCGTAAACTATCACATCAACCACAAACCTTACAAAATAGTAGTTACCGGTATTACCAATGTTAACCCTGGTAGTACAAGTGCCTATCACCTCACCCTTCTTTTCATTGGCATTAGTTATCGTCTTTTCATCTCCCTTAAACCAACTTAGCGCCTTGTTATACAGATCAGCTTTTTTAAAACCTACGTTAATGGCGTAAACGTTATCAAAATACACTTTCCCATTGCGCATCTGCAGCAAAATAGGCGAAGTATTCTGCTGTGCCATTGCAATGACAGGCGTGAGTAAAAGACACAAGAACAACAGCTTTTTTATCATGGTTGTAAATACAATTAAGCTTTTTTTAATATCACTTTTTAGCGGCCCAGAAAATTGCATTACTAAAAAGCGTGGTATAATCCTTACTCTCAAAAAGTACCGGCGAATGCCCCATAAAAATATAAACGTTGCGGGCTTTTTTCGCGAGATTAGTCCATGCCACCGGATGATCGCCCATGGTTATACCATCTTTCGGCTCATAAGTTGATTCATCTACTGATGCCAACACGTGCACATTAGGTCGTGGGTCCTTGTCGTAGGTATACCACTCTTCCTTTTGCACCAAAAAGGATGGCGACACGCCTTTCATCACCGGATGATTTTTATCTTCGATATTAACGGTGCCTTTGGCAAAGGTGGCTATGTAATTTTTAAAACGGATGCCTCCCATAAAATTCCAGAACCAGTTCCACATTGGGTAACCGTCAAACTCACCCAAAAGGGTTGCATGATGAAATCCAATCCAGCCACCCTTACCTTCATCAATGTATTTTTCAAATGCTTTAACTGCTTTTTCCTTCCAGGCATAAGGTGGGTAGTCCAGTTGAATAAACAATTGATAATTAGATAAAAAAGAACTATCAATTGAATCAGTACTTTGAATATAGTCAATAGAAAAATTACTGTCGGCGGCCAGCTTATCCAGCCATGCTTTTGCAGCTTTTGAGTATTCAATATGATGGCCACCGTTTTCGTATAGGGCAATTACTTTAAAGCGTGGCGCCTTTTGCGCCCGGGCAACTACTACGGTTAACAAACAAAAACTTAATATCAGTGCTATTTTTTTCATATTGATGGTTTACAGGTTGATGATTTATTTTGATCCGGCCCAAAGGGTGGCATCCCTGAGCAGTATTACATAACTTTGATTAGTGAATACCGAAGGATCATGCCCTATGCCGATATAGATCATGCGGCGGTATTTTTCATTCGTCCAGATGATGGGATGATCGCCCATGGGCTTGTTTTGTTTATAGCTTGCTTCGTCGGCGGTTGCCAGAACACGTACATTGGGCCGCGGACTTTTATCAAACTCGTACCATTCGTCGGAGATTTCAAATCGAGCAGGTAAGTTTTTAGTGGCAGGATGTTTCCTATCTTCAACTACAACAGTTCCTTTTTGATAAGCAGGATGCGGCGAATACGCTACCCCTCCCATAAAATCCTCAAACCATTGCCAGTATTTGGTATTTTTAGCTAAAAACTCAGTACCAGTTAAGCCCGCACCATGAATGCCAACCCAACCTTTCCCCTGCTCAACAAACTTTTGCAAAGCGGCCTGCTGACTGTACGAGATATCAAAAGGTGCTAATTGCAGCATCACAAACACCTCATAATTCTTAAGGTTTTCGTCATTGATCTTGCTTGAATCGTCGGTATAATCAACCTTAAATTGATTGTCTTTGCCCAGCTTCTCAAAAAATGGTTTAGCAGCAGTCATCATTCTGCTGTGATCATCCGAACGGGAGATCAACACAAGCGCCTTGAATTTATATTGCTGCGCGATAGTTGGGTTCACCAATAGCAGCGGAATCAATACTGCAATAAAATGTTTCAGCTTATTCATCCGCGTCGATTATTTGTAGATCCTGCCCATCATTGGATTATTCCAGATCACTTTTTTAAGTTCTTCAATATCGATAGCCCCCTGATGACTGTATACCACTTTCCCGTCCGGATCAACCAGCATAGTATAAGGCAAAGCGCCATCCCATTTAGGATCAACAGCCTCAATCATTTTATATTTATCATCGCCTGTGTAGATGTAGTTAGTACCTGATGATTGCTTTCGCTGAAGAAACTTGAGGGCTTTATCCTTATTAGCCGGATCATCGGCGCTGATACTTACAAATTCAAGCCCCCTGTCCCGGTACAGCCTGTTCAACGTAACCAGGTCATCAAACTCGGCAACACAAGGGCCGCACCAGGTAGCCCAAAGGTTGATCATCCTTAACCTGTCCGAATGATTTTTCACCACCGTCGCGATTCCGGCAGCGCTGATGGTATCAAGTTTTACCGGCTCTTTTGCCCACTGAATTTGAGCTTTATCTATCCAATCCTTTTTCTCGGCCCATTTAACAGAGCAGCCAAAGGTTTTAGTAACAGGAACGGCTACTTCTTTACCCGCCAGCACAGCATCTATAGCATTACGCGCGTCCTGCGATTTTGGCGTTTTGGCGGGATTTTCCATATCATCAATCCGGCCGTTGTACCTGAGCTTCCTATCTTTATCAAATACAAAAATATGAGGAGTAGCAACCGGGCCATATTTGTTAGAAGCTACTTCAGTTTCACCGTCGTACAGATAGGGAAAGTTGAACCCTTTATCTTTGGCACGTACTTTCATTTCTTCAAATGAATCGCCTAAATCACTGTAGCCCAATTCATCATAGCGCAGCGATGCAGGATTATTAGGATTAATAGCAACAACACTAACATTTTTTGAAGCATAGTCACTGCTGAGTTTGATCACCCTATCTTCATAGGCCTGCGATGTTGGACAATGGTTACACATAAAAACCACAACCAGCACTTTGGCATTTTTAAATGATTGCAAAGTATAAGTTTTACCATCAATCCCCGGCAGGCTAAACTCAGGTGCCTGAGCGCCGATAGCCAGCGTCTTGTGCTCATCTGCCGCAAAGCAAAATATCGGGGTACACAATAACAACGCGAGGGCAAAACTTATATGGATCTTCCAGTTCTTCATAACTTAGGTATATTGGTTTATAATTAATCGCCTGTTGAAACTGCCAGCAGGTACCAGGCTGTGTGCGGCAACCACTGCTCGGCCCAGCGCCAGTCCGAGTCTTTGCCCGATACAGCGTAAGGGATATTAAAGTCAATATCATCCTCGTTATCAAAACCCGATGTAATACCATTTACAATACCGCCCGGTGCGTTGGTATATTCAAACGTGCCAAAAAAGCCATAAGCCGGGTTGTTGTGACCTATACCTTGCAGCATACTGGCATCAAAGGGATTCAATCCCAAAATCCAGTTAAGCTGATCAATAGCAAAACCTGAAAGCTGATCGTGGAAAGCTTTATCATCTTTAAATAAGTTAGCAGCCATTCTTGCTGCGGTAGCTACCGATCCAAGCCTTGCATTTTCACCCTGCCACCATGGCGAGGCATCGCTGCCATGCGGAAAAAAGAAAGCGCTGTGCCGGTTACCCAAAGTATCCTGTACCAGTTCACGGCTGTAGCCAAACGGGTTGTTTACTTCATGAGTAATAGCGAGTTCAAACTCCATTGATTTCCTTACGGCAGATTTGATCTTTACCTGAAGATCGGCAGTAGCATAAGGGTAATAGTACAGCAGACTAACAACCGGCAAACCTCCGTCTGATGGGTGAAAGAAAGGCCGGTCTTTATCATCTGCACGCCAAAAGTTTTGATATTTATCCCAGGAGGTTAGGCGATTGAGCAAATTATTTGCCCGCTTTTCGGCTGCAGCCTTATATACCTCTTTGTGGGTTACCTTATAAAGTTCGGTCGCGGCGCTCAGGGCGCAATAATCGTCAAGGATGTTTTCCTTTTTATCATAATCCATCTGCGGGTTTTCCTTTTCCAAAAAGGCAAAAGCATTTTCAGCGGCTTTCAGGTAATCTGAATTGCTAAACTCGCCAGACGTTTGATAAGCCGAAGCCATTGCCAAGGCAGCAATCGAAATCCCTGCACCCGAACGGTAACTGGCCTGGTACCTACGCCAGTTTTTTCCGGTTGTAGTTTTAGCGAACGACTGATCTTTAGTTTGCTTGATCCGGTAGTTGCCTTCATCGGCCTGAATTACCCGGTCTTTAGGTAATTTACCCGGTCCGGGTGAAGAAACAGAACGATAAAAAGAGCCGTTTTTTGCCTGCATCCTTACCAGGTAATCGGCACCATACATGGCCTCATCCAAAATTCGTCTGTTAAACTGCCTGAAATCAGTTCCGGGACGGGCACTTAACAACTCATAAGTCTTGAACAGACTAAAAGCTGTTAATGAGATCTGCTGCGGGTTAAAATAATTAGAGAATGACAGGTGCGATAAATGTTTGCCGTAATCGCCGGTAGCATCGTACCAGCCGCCATGCGCGTCAACGGTATCTGTTGTACCTGATAATACTAAATGATGATCAGCTTTATCTAACAGGCCCGAACTTCGCTGTCCCTTAAAGTAATATACCACATCGGATATAGTTGCTTTTTCAAGCACATTTTTACCTATAATAAAAGGATAAGATGAAATGATCCCACTTGGTGAACTGAATTGGATTTTATAAGTCCCCGGTTTTGTAAATCCACTGAAATCAAGCGTCCAAAATTGAAAGTTCTTCCACTTGTTCACCGGGCCGCTGTAGTTGATTTGCCCGGTAAATACAGTATTGCCCTTATCTGCTTCAATAAGATTAAAAGATGTAAAGGCAAGATTTCTATCTGCAACTATAATGGCACGTTTGGCCTTACTATCCTCATAACCTACATGATTGGTTACCACTTTAACACTTTGTGCCTGCGCAATAAATGGCAGTCCGGCTAAAAGCAGGCAGCATTTTTTGCATATAGCCGAAAGGATATTGATATGCTTTTTCAGGTTCATATATAAAGTTAAGGAATTATAAAATGGTTGTCAGGGAAGCATTTTGCATCCCGTTTCAAAGCTAAAAGATAAAGCCGCTGGTAGATATTTTCATGCCCCTACATTAACACTACTGGTAAGTAGATAGTGTAAAGTCGGAGGTCAAAAGTCTTTTGACTTAAAACTTCGGACTTATGACTTCGAACTTCTTTATGTGACTTCGAGCCTCTTCAATTGCGCGAAATCAGCACAATAAATTACAGTAGTGGTGTTGTAGTGCCTTCAAAATAGCTATTGAATAAAGTTTGACTGATAATTGCATAAGATTAATTTTCATATATAAACCAGTTATGAAAACCCCGCGCCCTTAAACGCGGATATAAAAACCTTAATTATTGATGGAGAATACCGGAAGCACAAGAAAATTTCTGATAGCAACGCACGGCAAGCTTGCAGGCGGCATAAAATCGTCGCTTGATATTATTACCGGTACTGCGGATAGCATTTTTTTGATTGAAGCTTATGTTGATGAAAACCGCTCATTAGAAGATGACATCAAAGCAATAGTTGATCAGATTGGCGACAATGATGAATTGATTGTTTTTTCAGATATCATGGGCGGCAGTGTTACCAATCAGATACTGCAATATGCCCTGCAGCCCAATGTGCATGTAGTTTCGGGTTTTAACCTACCGCTGGTAATAGAAATTATACTGGCTGATGCGGACACTCCCGCAGAAGATGTAATTGCTGAAGCCATTGAAAATGCCAAACAACAGATGGTGTACGTAAACAAACTATTAACCGCACAAAAACAGGAAGAAGATAATGATTAAACTAACCCGTATTGATGACAGGCTGGTACATGGCCAGGTAGCCTTTACATGGACACCGGCTCTTGGCGCCGATTGCCTGCTGATTGCTAACGACAAAGTAGCTAAGGATGAGTTTATGAAGATGACCCTCGGCCTTGCGAAACCGGCAGGAACCAAACTGTTGATTAAACCGGTAAAAGAGGCGATTGCCTTTTTAAATGACGAGAAAAGCAAAAACGCAAAAGTTTTAATCCTGATCAACAGCGTTAAGGATGCGGCAGCCCTTGCAAGCGAAGTACCCGAAATAACAACAATCAACTTCGGTGGCTTGCGGTCAAAAGATGGCTCAAAGCTGATATCAAAAGCAATAGCAGTTAATGATGATGATATAGCTATCATTCGCGGAATGCTGGCAAAAGGCCTTGAGCTGGAAGTAAGGCAGGTGCCTACTGATAATAAACAGCTTGTGGCAAGTCTTATTTAATTAAACATATTTAGCAAACTCACAAACAACAATTTAACCCTCTTGTCAGTATCATACTTACTCATCGCGCTGATAGCGATGTTTGGACATTCGGAAGATTTTTTGGGCACTACGCTGCTTAGCCGTCCGCTGGTACTTGGACCACTGGTTGGCCTGGTGCTTGGCGATGTAACCCAGGGCGTGATCATCGGCGCTACGCTTGAACTCATATTTATGGGCAACATCAAGGTTGGCGCTGCTATCCCTCCTGATGTGATTACCGGTGGTGTACTGGGTACCGCGTTTGCTATCATCTCTGGCAAAGGCCCGGCAATTGCCCTGGCCATAGCCGTACCGGTTTCCATACTGGCCGAAATGGTGATCAGTGGTCTGTTTGTATTGCGGGCTATGCTCAATAAAAAATTTAATCAATATGCCGAAGACGGTGATTTTAAAGGCATTCAACGCCTGCATATTATTTCAGGACTATTGAGGCCGGTACTTATGGGTATCATCATTATGCTTGCACTGCAGTTAGGTGCCGGTGCTATGAAAACATTTTTGGATATGATCCCGGCATGGGTGCAAACAGGCCTGCAGGTTGCAGGCAATATGCTACCTGCATTAGGTTTTGCCCTGCTCATGAACCTCATGTTCAACAAAAATATGGCGCCTTATTTTTTCCTGGGCTTTATGTTGGCAGCCTATCTCAAATTACCGGTAATAGCCATTGGCGGGTTTGGGGTTATAATCGCATTATTAGTAACACAAATTGCCCCTAAACCAGCAACAGATGATGATGACGATTTTGGAGCCGATGAGGAACCGGCAGAGCAAATAAAGCTCAATCCTAAGCTGAGCAAACGTGATATCCGCATGCTGTTTTTCCGTTCGCTGGCGCTGGAGGCCAATTTCAATTTTGAGACGTGGCAAAATACCGGCTTCGCATTCTCTATTATTCCTGTGCTGAAAAAGCTGTACAAGACAAAAGAGGCTATGGCGGTGGCCCTGAAAAGGCACCTGCAGTTTTTCAATACCAGCCCCTATGGTTCAACACTTATCATGGGCATTACTGCAGCTATGGAAGAACAAAACAGCAGCGATGAAGATTTCGATGAAGAATCTATCAATTCGGTAAAACTGGGTTTGATGGGGCCGCTGGCCGGCGTATTCGATTCCTTATTTTGGGGAACATTTAAAGTGATAGCCGCTGGTGTTGGCACATCGCTCGCTATTAAAGGTAATATCCTGGGGCCATTGCTATTCCTGTTGATATTCAATGTTCCGCATTTGCTATTACGCTATAAACTAACTTTTGTGGGCTATGATGCCGGAACACGCTTTTTGCAAAACCTGGCCAAAAACAATGTGATGGACAGGCTAACCAAAGGCTCCTCAATTTTAGGGCTGATGGTTGTTGGCGCAATGCCGGCTACACTCATGAACATCACCACACCATTGCATATCGGTACAGAAAAATCCGCAGTAGGCGTTCAAAGCATTTTAGACCAGGTGGTACCTGCGATGATTCCGTTAGGGCTCACTTTTTTAGTGTATTATTTTGTTAAAAAGAATATTAAAACCACATACCTGTTGTTAGGCCTGCTGCTGCTTGGTTTTGCAGGGAGTATTATCCACCTGTTTGCATAAAGAAAACATAAATGAAGGGAATTGGAGTTTCACCGGGTATTGCTATAGGAAAGGCGTTTGTTATCAAAAAGAACGCACCGGCCACCAACGGTATTGTTTTAAAAAACCAGGTTGAGATAGTAGCGGAAATTGAACGTTTTGATATATCAGTAACCAACGCGCTTGCCGAGATCGATGCCATCAAAAACAACTCGCAACTGATGCTCAATGATGATGACATAGCTATACTGGAAACACAAGTGGAGCTGATCAATGATCCACAGATTCGTGAAGATGTCGTGGCTAAGATCGAAGAAGAGAAAAAGACCGCCAACGATGCTATGATTGAGGTTACGGCCGGCATTGTTACCCTCTTTGAAAGTATGGACGATGAATACATGCGCGCCCGCTCGGCCGATTTTCAGGATATCGGCAACCGCATCCTCAAATACATCAACCGTACGGGTGATACCAATAACCGCTCGTTTGAGCCGGATACTATTGTTATTGCCGATGACCTCACTCCTTCTGATACGATCACTTTAGACCTTAACCTTGTCACCGGGTTTGCAACACAGGCGGGCAGCCGTACTTCACACGCGGCCATTATAGCCAAATCAAAAGGGCTGCCTGCGGTTGTAGCCTGCGGCGATGAGTTAATGACTATCAACCATAATGACTTTATCATTTTAGACGGCCTTAGTGGTTCGGTTTATGTTAACCCCGGCGAGGATATCATCAACCGATATTCTGCTAAATCCGCTTCCTTTAGGCAACAGGCCGAGGTGTTAAAAATGGTAAAGGATAAACCTGCCATTACTGCCGATGGTAAACAGGTAACCCTGCTGGCCAATATTTCGGATGCAGATGACCTTACCATGGTGCACGACAACGGAGGCGAAGGCGTTGGCCTTTTCCGTACCGAAATGTTGTTTATGGACCGTGATACCTTCCCCGATGAAGAGGAGCAATTTGAGTTTTATAAAAAGGCAGTATTACAGGCAAAAGGCAAACCTGTAGTTATACGAACCATTGACATAGGCGGCGATAAACACCTGTCGTACTTTAACTTACTACCCGAACTCAATCCGTTTCTTGGTTACCGCGCTATACGTATCTCATTAGACCAGGAAGGTTTGTTTATAGTACAACTGAAAGCCATTTTAAGGGCATCTGCATTTGGTTCGGTGAGTATTATGTTCCCGATGATCTCTAATGCAAAAGAGATCCGCGATGCAAAACTCATCCTCAACAAAGCAAAAAAAGAGTTGCTTGAAGCCGGTGTAATATTTAGTAATGATGTAAAAGTTGGAATCATGGTCGAGATTCCATCTGCGGCGGTTACAGCAGATATCCTGGCTAAAGAAGTAGATTTTTTCAGCATTGGCACCAATGATCTTTGCCAGTATACTTTGGCTGTAGACAGGATGAATGAAAAGATCACCCATCTTTATGACCCATTTAATCCCGGTGTATTACGTCTCATCCAAAATATAATTGAACAGGGCCGTGCGCATAACATCCATGTGGGTATGTGCGGTGAAATGGCTTCAGATCCTTTAGCTACCCTTTTATTGCTCGGCATGGGGCTTGAAGATTTTTCAATGAGCGCAGCTTCTATCCCGGCAATCAAAAACATCATCATTAATAATAGCGAAGCAAAAGCTAAACAGATATGCCAACAGGTGATGGCTATGGATAGCTCGGAAAATATTATTGCTTATTTAAAGGAGATAACTCAATGATAACCAAAGATTATATCATCACATCGGCGCAGGGAATGCATGCCCGGCCGGCAACTCAACTTGTTAAACTGGCAAAAGGCTTTAAATCGGCCACCAGTTTAAAAAAAGGCGACAAAACCGTTAAACTAAACAGCCTGCTTAATATCCTGTCACTGAGTATTAAAGGCGGCGAAACCATTTCGGTAATTATGGATGGCGAAGACGAAGTAAGTGCGGCCGTAGTTATCGATGATTTCTTCACCAAACAGCTTAAAGAACTCTAACACGTATACATGAAAGTAACTATAACCAAAAGCGAGCAGGAATTTGATATCACCGCAGCATGGCGCATCATTGCGCAAATGCTTGAAAAACGAACGTCGGTAATTGGCCTCTCGACTGGACAAACTACCATTGGCATGCACCGCATTGTTTCGGAAATTCACGCTAAATACCCGTTTGATGTATCAAACATTACCTTGTTTAATGTTGATGAGCTCACCAATCTGGAACGCGAATATGCGGGCAGTTGCTATACCATGATCCTCAACCAGATTGCTGGTCCGCTGGGGATTCCTGAAGAAAACTTTATTATGCCGCCTACCCTTTCGGATGATTTTGTAGCGGAGAGCATCCTGTTTGAAAAACGCCTTGCCGAGCGCGGCGGAGCCGATCTGCAGATGCTGGGTATAGGCAGCAACGGGCATATCGGCATCAATCAACCGGGAACGCCCTTTGAAAGCGAAACCTGGGTATCGCCAATGGACCCAGATTTTGAAGCACGCGTACGCCGTGAAACACAAGTACCGCCAGAAACAGAACTTGGAGGTTTAACCCGTGGCGTTAAAAACATTATGCATACCCGCAAGCTGATCCTGATAGCTAAAGGTAGCCACAAAGCCGAAATTATTAAACAAGCCATATTAGGCCCAGTAACAACCGATATACCGGCATCCGTAGTACAACTACATCCAAATTGCGAGATATTGTTAGATGCCGATGCAGGGGCGTTAATAGCCGATTACGCTAAGGAACGTGGTTATAACTGGTAGCAACTCAAACTTAAAAGCAGGCCACCGGGTAACCCAGTGAGCTGCTTTCTTTGATGCCTTAGTAACGCTTTAATTCAAATGACTATTAGCTGCATCGAGCAGGTACTCCTTCCTGTCATCTACGTATTCCCAGAACATCACCCCGGCCATGCCGTTCTTTTTCACGTACCTGCATTTCTTTCTAATCGACCATTCATCGTCAAATGATAAAAACTGGCGGGTTGTGGGATTGTACAAATACGGTGCCTTAGCACTTTTATCCCGATAGTATTTAAATGCTTTATTGGTGAGCAGGCTATCTTTTATAAAAGTATAACCACCGCCCCGCATTCTTTCGAGGTTGCGCGAACCCAGCCCTGTTTTTGTACTGTCCGACACTCTTGTAGAGCGGCTGTAAAAAGCCATTCCCAAAACAAGTTTATTCCGCGGAACACCCGCTTCAATAAAAACGCGGGTTCCGTTATCTGAGTTATTTTCTGTTTTAAGATATTTTGAGGCATATAGCCCGGTATGATGTACCGCTACATCAGCACCATAATCATAAGTCATGAGGTTGATATAATCCAGGCAAACTCCAACTTTATCCATTTCGGTATTCTGCACAAAATGCCTGAAAGCACCTACTGCAGCGGTAAGCAACAACTTTTTCCCGGTTTCTTTCTCAAGTGCATTCAATTGTGCCCTCAGTTCCAGGAACAAACTGGTGTAGTTCTGTTTGTCCTCCGGGCGATGCACATTACCTGCACCTGATTCGTTGGGATATTCCCAATCGATATCAATACCATCCATTTTGAACTTACGCACCAACTCAACAGCGCTTGCCGCAAAAGCTTTACGCGAAGTATCAGTAAGTGCCATATCCGAAAAGTTTTTGCTCCACAGCCATCCGCCTATCGAAATCAAAACTTTCAAATCAGTGTTCTTTTTTTTCAACCCAACCAGATACCTGAAATTGACGGTATCAGTTCGGGGGTGGGTTAAAAAAGCCCTGTTGCCTATTACATTTACAAACGCGTAGTTAATATGAGTAAGCTTTGCCGGATGAACCATATTAGTATCAATCAAACCACGGAAACCGCTTACATAAGCAATTACAACGTGTTTTCTTGTCCGGTTTTTCTGAGCATAAGCCAGGTTTACAGAAAGCACAAGGCAAAAAAGAGCCATCAGCCCGGTTTTGTATTGCCCTGGCCGCAATAATGATGCAACTATTGTCATTTGAATTTAGGTATGTATAATATTTAAATCTTCAGGCGTAATCTTTTCTTTTCAAGTAATCCAACAAATAAAATAATAATCACGGCGGTCAGGAATGAACGCAGCAATCCCGGAAAGCCATTATTAATGATACCTGGATAGTTAATATGCAATAACTCCAGTATAAAAACCTGGAAATATGGGATTAGATAGCAGGTAAGCGTACTGGTACCGGCCGGCTTGATCCAGTTAAAGGCGCTTATTTTCCCTTTAACATCAACCACATATATCAATATCAAAAACGCCAGCGTAGTGATGCCCGAGCAAATGAGCACCCATGCCGGTGTCGAGCGGATCTTGGAAATTCCTTCGGTATAAGGCCTCAAAGCAAAACCTGCAACCAGGAACAAAACACCAATAATAGCCAGTGTAGCCCAGATCCGTTGCGTTTTACCTTGTTCGACCAACCTGGCGTAGATTCCAGAGATCACCACCCCTCCCATGGTTAAAGTCATGGTTGAGGCATCATGAATTATCCAGAGGGGCTTTAAAAAGATGATCGCGTTGCCGAGAAAGCTTCCGGTAAAATTGCTTCCGGCGATAGTGACCATTTCTTCATCACGCGTTACTTTTATCTTAAATACCGAATGGGCGATAATATTGATGATTATCAGTACTACCCATGCCACGATAAGACTGTTCAGCTTGCCTTTAACCGCGACAAATATCAATGCGCAAACCAGGTATGCCCAACCTATTAAACCTAAAATGCCCCACCAGGATGGTTCCATCCACCTTACGTCACCATCTTCTCCCCCTTTATAAATTACGGCCATGGCTATCAGCAAAATAATCCCCAGTACTTGAAGCGAATATTTTTTGGCCTTTGCCATGGTTTCGGGATAATCCAACCAGATCAAAAAGAATGCAGTTGTAATAACCAGTGCCCAGGCAGCTTTCGGAATTAAAGCAGCCGACGAATTGTATTCTTCCAGATTAACATGATAAAAACCCATAATGAGCAATGCAACACTGCGTATCAGGATGTAAAACAAAATCTGCTTGCCGCTATCACCTTTTTTGATCCTGTTATTGATGGCAAATGGTAACGACAAGCCAACGATGAACAAAAACGCTGGAAAAATAGTGTCGGCAAAACCCATCCTGTCTTCAAAACCCTTAGCATGGTCTATCCACTCGGGAATATGCTTCACGCCGCTGGCATCGTTAACAAATATCATCAGCAGCATGGTAATGGCACGCAGTACATCGATGGATAACAGGCGCTTGGGTAATTGTTGCATGTTTTTTATTTAGGGTGTTTTATTTAACTTTTACGGAAAACAACGAATTATGGCTCGTAATATATATAGTATTATTGTCCACACCACCAAAGGCTAATCCTGTTGGCCGTTCTGGTACTTTTATCACATTGATCTGTTTACCGGCGCTGTCATAAACATAAATCTGTCCGTCGGCTATATAAACATTTCCTTTATCATCGGTTGCGGATGCAAACTCACCTCTTTCGGCAAAATATTTTAAATCAGAAAGATAACCATCCTTATTTACAGTTGTGCTCACGGTACGTTTGTCATACTCATCACTGCTGTATAATGGCTTTCCGGGATATGCGGCTGCCAAAGCTGTCGACCGCGCCAGGTCATATACTACCGGGATAATAGTAACTCCATCGGGAGCTACAAAACACTCGGTTGGCTTATTCACAGTTACTGCATTAAAGTCATGATAATCGCGCCAGCGGTGCGCCGGATACAGCGCCTTGTAAACCGGGTTTACCTGTCCCATGGGTATGGTTTTCAATTTTTGGATGGTTTCGTCTGGACTATTGGGGGTTATACTATAAGCCCAGCTTGCAAATCCCGAATTACCCCATCCGCTGAAAGAGGTGCCTGCAGCGTCGGCAGGGTTATCAAACTTCTCGGGCTTGCCATTTACAAGATAGCCCGGCTTTGGCACGTATTTAAAAACCACGAGCAGGTTATCATTTTTATCACAGGCTAAGGATAGCGGCTCCCATGGATAGTCGGCCAGTAAACTGATTTGCCTATCTGTAGCCGACCATTTATAGATCCGTTTCATGCGCTGCTCGCTGAAATAAATATTGCCTTTGCTATCAGCACATACTGCCGATGCAAATTCAAAACCAGTAGCCAGCTTATTGATGGTGCCGGTCTGCTGTTCGGCGGCGTTGGCTTTGTCATCAATATAAAGTCTCGCAAATTCCCATGGCCTTACTTCGGTAGCGGTATTGATATCATATAACGGCAAGGTAGAAGTATATTTTATCTGGCTGTAATTATGAACGTTCAGCAACTCGATGTTTTTACCTCCCCATTTCCGGATAGCATACGGCGCGGGTTTGTTAACCCTGATCACCCTGAACATATACAAGTTGGCAAACACCATATTATTTGAATTTTCCAGTTCCATCGGCTGGCATTCGGTACTTTCCCTGCTTTCTTCTTCAAGCTGCATGGCGTACACCTTCCAGTTGGCAACATTGTTAAACCGCACCTCGTTACGTACGTGATGCTCTATCGACATAGCATAAATACGACCGGGAGTTTGCGTATTGGAAATATATGTACCGGCTGTGGCGTAAGTATTGGCACTCCAGATATCTTTAAAAGTACCACCGCCGCCATCTGTTACCCAAAGGCTCCAGTATTGTGTATCCCAGGATGGGTCCATTCCATTTTGCACACGATTATAAGCACCGCTTCCTGCTGTGCTTTTGGGTGTACCAACACGTTGCATACCACCATGGCCACCAACAAATTTCACATCGTTCATATATGACCCGACGCCTGCCATCCATTTACAGGCTACCGCGCGTGGGTTATCTGCATTGGTGCAAATACCGATACCACTTAATATATTGTTTCCCCCTTTTGATGATTCCAGCAGTGCTACCGGGCCACCAAAACCTCCAAAAGCAGGTGTATTATCGGCAATTAAAAACTGCGTAGCAATAGGATTCAAGCCAATCAATTTGGTATCGGGCTTTAGTTTAATAGTTTGGCTAACGCGATACCATCCCTGGGGCACATATATGGTTTCATATTTGTCAATAGCTGCCTGTATAGTTTGGGTATCATCAGTGACACCATCACCTTTAGCGCCAAGCGCCTTTAGGTTTGCCCAGGTTTCAATTGCCGGAAAATCGGGAATGTCCTTTTTGACGGTTTCCGGCAACGCGGCGAAGGGCTCCTGCTCATTGATGGTTTTATACTGCGGATCGGTATCAAGCCCATCCATCTGCAAACCATAAGTGAAGTTTTTTACACGATAGATATTTGCAGCCCCGGGCGTTGTTTTACTGCTGCGACGGTAGCTGGCCAATACAGGTACATTACGGCAAATCACGTTGCGAAGGTTGATCTGGTTAAAAGCGTTATCCTCATTGCTTATGATAATAGCAGGCCCGCTTACGCCATCAAAACGGCAATCTTCCATAAATAACTTTTCATGGTAGTTTGGGTTGATGCTAATTACGGTCGGCACATGTTTAACATTCATCCGTACAATGGTAAGCCCTGCTTCCTGTGTGCGGATGGCGGCTTCACGCTGACCTTCAAAATAGGTATCAACCATCATAAACTGCCAGCCTGGTGACGGTTTGGTGGTGTAGATCCCGTACTGGCCACCAAAAAAGCGAACGTCTTCCATCTCGTTGCCTACGTCAAACATACCGGCCAAACCTTTACCAATGTTTATGTCAACGTGGGCTATAAAACTATGCTGGGCAAAGTGCGTACGCATAGCTACAGCATAAGGATTGCCATCTTCTATTTTAAGGTTGACGTTTGATATCGAGCTATAAAAAGTTGAAGCACCGGCATCGTGTACCTCATCCCCGGGCTTGGATAGGTTGCTCACAAACCAAAACATGTACCTGGCATGGCCTTTATCGTTTTCATCGGCAGTTTGAAAGCCTGGCGAATTTTTAGCCAGGATAATCTGCGGCCTGTTTTTGCCGTAACCTATTAATCTTACAGCAGTTGGTATAAATATGGTTTTAGAGATCAGGTATTTTCCTTCGGGGATAAAAAGCACACCGAAATTATGCTCAGTTTTCACTTTGGTGATAGCAGCCTGCAGCTCATCCGAGACATCAGTTTTACCATCGGCCTTGATCTTAAAATTTTCAGGGGTAAAATAAACAGCGTCCGAATCCTGCAGGCGGGCATGATAAATAGATTTGCCGCCATTGTTGTTTTTTTCAGTTTTCTTGCTGGCGAAACAAAAAGCTTGAATAGAAATAAATGTGATGACTAACAGGGTTCCCTTTTTCACTTTAGCTATAATATGGTTTATGTGGTATGATGCCAATCAAATACACTTGGCAATGCACAAATCTATCTGATAGTGTAATTTGATGCTATTATTATAGCACTACATCACCACTACCATAGGTAACATTATAGCTAAACAAGAAATTTTGCCTTTAACGGAGGCAACGGAAAATGGCTTTTGCGCCAGGAAAAGAATAGGTCAAAGGATTACTCAGGTATTTGCTTAAGCAGCTACAAATACCGTTAAAACAAAAATGGGCAACCAAAGGCCGCCCATTCATTAACTGGTTTTAAGGTCCAATTACTTTGCAGTTTTTCTCGCAGGAGTTAATGGAACAATAATAACAGCTAAGAAAAGGGCAACTTCTAATACGGTTAACATAACTTTAATTTTTTAAAATGTTTTAATTACTGAACTAACAATGTTTTAGGGAATTACGACCGTTCCTACAGGCATGTTGTTGCAGGGATGTAAGAACAATTGTATCATTCCCGGCAGGCATTCAGCTAAATATATGCCATTAAAAAATCAGCCTTAAAAATCAAGAAGTTAGACCAAAAACATCATTTTTTAAATTCAGATTTTTTATAAAATCAATTTTAAAAACACAGATTTTTTTAATTTAAATCTGCTTTTCACGTTAAGTATCAAAAAAATAGGCCTAAACCGGGTTAGAAAAAATCATTAAGCCGCTTTTTATCGAATTATTTTTACAAAAACCGTGAAACCGGCGTTAATTTATTTTTAGCGAAATTTATTTCGCTTCGTAATTTCACACACCGCTTTACAGGGTACAAAATCTTCTAACAAACATTTTTTTGTAAAAAAACCTGCTCAGTATTTTTAGATAATACCTGCCTTAACAATTTGAAAAAAATTAACCGACAATTTGTCAAGGGCATGACAAATACAAATTTTGACAGAAAACAACCCCTTAAAAACCTGACACATAACTGCCAAAGCATGACACACACATCGATTAAACTTGTATTTCTTTGAATTTACACCCTATGCCAAACTTTTAAGCTAAGTGCAGGCATTTCATGATGGCCTTTTTCCAGATACTTACCGCCTCCTGCATCTCCTTTTCATTTAATGAGGCAAAACCTATGCGCACAAAGCTGTGTTTAACAAACTTATCATAATAATAATCAAGCCCCGCCCCTATGGTTAAGCCGAGTTCATTAGCTTTTGCCGAAACAAGGGCAGTATCCAAATCATTCAGGTATTTAACCCATATGGCAAAACCACCACTGGGGATTTTAAATGTAAGATATTCGCCTAATTGTTCCTCCAACAACTTACAAAGGATATCCCGCCGTTCATGGTACAGCTTATTGGCCTTTTTGAGATGCCTGCCGATATCTCCATTTTTTAACAAGCTTGCCATGGCTTCTTCAAGTAAATGTTCGCCCTGCCTATCAATCAATCTTCTTAAGCGGGTAGCCTGAAGTAAAAAATTAGCCGGTGCAACCATAAAGCCAATACGGATGCCTGGAGCTATAGTTTTGCAAAATGAACCAACGTATATTACGTTGCCATAATAATCGGCGCTGGCCAGCGGCAAGATAGGCCCACTGGTATAATGGAAATCAAAATCGTAATCGTCTTCAATAATGGCAAACTGGTATTTGGCTGCCAGTTCAAGCAAATGCATTCGCCTTTCTGAGCTCAGCGTTACCGTGGTAGGCTGATGATGATGTGGCACCACGTACAGCATACGCACTTTTCTAACGCTGCAAATAGCCTCAACAGCATTAATATCTATGCCGTGCTCATCCACCGGCACAAAAGCTAATTGTGCGCCTGCCTGTTCAAAAACCTCGTTGGCACCACTATACCCTGGATCGCCGACAATTACAATATCATTTTTATTGATCAGCACCTGGGCGCAAAGGTAAAGCGCCATCTGAACGCCTTTGGTTATCAAAATATCTTTAGGCGTCACATGCAGGCCACGGGTTTCACCCAAAAAGCGGGCGAGTTCATTCCTTAAGTTTTCCGAACCCTGCTCCGGGCCGTACATCAGGTATTTGTGCGTAAAATGATAATTCGCCATTCGCCTGTATTCCCTCACCATTAAATCAACAGGTGCAATGCGGGTATCAGGGAAACCTTCGGTAAATGTAAGGTTGCCATTAGGCATTGGCACAAACATGCGCTGCGGGTTGATCCTGTTGTCGTCAACTTTAAATGAGGTTTTATTTGCCAGGCTATGTTTCAGAACTGCTTTTTCAATAGGCCGGGGAGCAACATCGGGCAGGTTTTTAGCTACATAAATACCCTTACGTGGTATTACATCAACCCAGCTTTGCGCGTAAAGCTCGTCATAAGCAGCTACTACCGTTTTGCGATGAACGTTTAATGATGCCGACAATGCGCGGCTGGCAGGAAGCGCAGATCCGGGTTTTAAAGTCCCCTGCCTGATATAGCTGATAATACCATTACTAATTTGCAGGTAAACAGGTACCTGGCTGCTTTTATCTACGTTTAATAAACTTTCGATGAGCATCATATTGGACTATCTTTAATCTACATTCTGGACTACAAGTATAGTCCAAATGCATGGTATTTTTGATCATCAAAAAATTAAAACCCTATGCATATCAATCAAAAATTTTCATCCATATACCTCCGGTTAGCTATCGGCGTAAGCTACCTGTGGGAAGTAGCCGACAGGCTTGGTTTGTTTGGGCCAAACGGCCACCCCCATGTTGGCTGGGGCGACTGGAAACATTTTATTGCTTACGCCAAACAGGTAATGAGCTTTCTCCCCGATGGTATCGTAAATCTGCTGGCAACTATTGCAACTATCGGTGAGGGTGGATTCGGGCTTTTACTAATCCTTGGCTTATTCACCCGTATGGCGGCTATTGGCAGCGGCGTATTGAGTTTATGTTTTGCTATCGCGATGGCCATTTCCTTTGGTATTGAATCACCTTTAGGCTATTCGGTTTTTACATTGAGCGCCGCAAGCTTTCTGCTGGCATCATTAACGCAATATTCGTGGACCTTGGATAAATGGTTAACCACTCGGCTCGTGAATAAAAAGTTGTCAGCCTATCAATCTCAGCAAAACGGATCGAAAACTGACGATCGAGAGCTTCGCCTCCCTGTCATCGATTTAAAACAGATCAGGGCATTAGCACAAATAGATTACAGGATATAGACATTTCTTTAGATAAGGCTTTATAAAATCATGAACAAAACCATCATCTGCAGCACATGTGGCACGCAACTTTTAGCTGAGCCAGAAATACCCTCATTTTGCCCGATCTGTACCGATGACCGTCAATATGTACCCGAAAGTGGCCAGCAATGGACTACCTCTGCCGAACTTCAGCACAGTACAGTTAAAATCGCGCAATTAAACGAACATCTTTATGCACTAAAAATAGCACCCGATTTTGCCATAGCTCAAAGGGCTTTACTGCTTATTTCGCCGGGAGGCAACGTTTTGTGGGATTGTATCCCGTACTTAGATAAACCTACAATAGATTTTATCCGGGCTAAAGGTGGGTTAAAAGCCATTGCATTTTCACACCCGCATTATTATAGCAATATGAATGACTGGGCTGTTGAATTTGAATGTCCGATCTATATCCACCAAAACGACGCCGAATGGGTACCTTTTGATTCCCCATATATTTACTTGTGGAATGGCAGCAGTACGCAGCTTTGGGACGGGATAAGCATAGTACATATCGGCGGTCATTTTGCGGGCAGTTGTGTATTACATATAAAGGGGCTAACGCGCCAAGGTATGATGCTTTGCGGCGATACCTTTAATATAGCCAGAAGTAAAAAACATATGGCTATTATGTACAGCTATCCTAACATAATATTACTATCTAAGGACGAATTTGCCAAAGCATATCAAAAAGCATCCCGGCTTAATTTTGACACCGTGTATGGAGCATTTGAAAACCAGGATATTGAGGGTAACGCAATGGAGATATTTCAGAACTCGATGCAACGATATAAGGATAGTTATGGATTATAAACTAAAGAGGCGGATGGCGATCTTTAAGGCTAACAATGATTGTATCCTGAGATATATTTTTGCTTCTGTAAATGATTCTGATCTTATTTCTGCCTGCCTTTTTGACTAATCCCTTAAAGGCTGTTAAATCGTTTAATAGTCGCTGATTTGTGGTATCTAAATTTACAGCTATCCTTTTGCCGGCATCCGAAATATCCTGATTACCAACCCGCGGCAATTCGGGCAACTGCCATTCCCATATAGGAAACCAGTACAGCACAACCCATTTACCATTTTTATAAGTCATAATACTATAGTCATTAAGGCTCGACCAATCGCCTTTATTAGTCACGCAGGATACTTCGTCGCCTCCATCGCCGTTCAAATCTCCTTCATTTTTAAGATAAAGCAATCCAAAATTAGCCGCCGGAGCTACATCTATCCTGCGGATTAATTTATTATCACATGCTATAAATGAATATGACTGCCTTTCGTAAGCCATCTTGATATCGTAATCATAATCAACATTGTAAAATTTGTTTGTCTCCTGATGGGTAAGACCGTTGAAATAATGTTCGGTAAGTTTTTCCTGCGTGCCGTCTCCATCAAAATCGCCGGTAATAACAAAACGATAACCCCAAACCGGAACAGGCTTTTTTACTTCTCTGCTTTTAGGCTTAACGTGCGTCTTCGGTTTTGTATAATTAACAGTTTTCTGCCTATCGGAACTAACGTGATTACAAGAACAAACATATAAAATCACCACAATGAAAAAAGGCAGGTTTCGGAACATAAATATCGAATTAACACTTTAAATTTAAGTGTTTTAAAGCTGATAAAAGCGAGCAGGCAACATCATTAAATGCATTTTTATTTGCATTAAAATTTAAGGTAAAAAATCTGATATAAATTGCAATTACAAAACCCATTGTGTTATATTTACACAATAGCATTAATAATTGCCTGTATTGAGAATTGATTGAGTGCTATGCTTCTTCTTCCTGATCCTTCAAAAGTGCAGGGATCTATTGCTTTAAACCAATTTAACCAAATACAATTATGAAACAAAACAGTACCCTCATGCTGCTTTTATTTGTTTGCTTTTTACCCGTAACGGCATTTTGCCAAAACACCAACGAGCCTGTTGCTGCAGGGAACGATGTGGCCGTAACATCAACCGAAAGCGGAAAGGTAAAGGGCTACATCCACAATGGCATTTTTACATTTAAAGGTATCCCCTACGCCAAGGCCGACCGCTTTATGGCACCCGAAAAGCCCGCACCATGGACAGACGTACGCAGCTCAAAAGCATACGGCCCGGTTTGCCCCACCGACCCTACTACCACTGTTAATGACGAGTTTGAATTTGCCTTTCAGCATGATCTGGGGTATTCAAATGAACATTGCCAATCGCTCAACGTATGGACACAGAAACTGAACGACGGCAAAAAGCGCCCGGTAATGGTATGGCTGCATGGCGGCGGTTTCACAGCGGGTTCATCAATTGAGCTTCCATCTTACGATGGTGAAAACCTTGCAAAAAAAGGTGATGTGGTACTGGTATCCGTAAACCACCGGTTAAATATCCTTGGCTTCCTTGACCTATCGGCCTATGGCGATAAATATAAAAGCTCGGCCAATGCTGGTCTGCTTGATTTGAAACTGGCTTTAGAATGGGTTAAGCAAAACATAGCGCAGTTTGGAGGAGATCCTGATAATGTAACCATCTTCGGCCAATCTGGTGGCGGTGGAAAAGTTACCTCCTTAATGAACGCCCCGTCAGTAAAAGGTTTGTTTAAAAATGCCATTGTTGAAAGCGGCAGTTACATCACTGCATTCAACGAAAAACCGGTTACGCAAAAAATTGCTGCTGCATTATTAGAGGAACTTCACCTGCAGCCATCTCAAGTTGATTCGCTTCAAAAACTATCTTATGATGTATTAAACGAAGCAGGTAAAAAAGCAATGCGTAAGGTTTCGGCGGATTTAAGGAAAGAAGGCAAAAATATGAATGGCTGGGGTCCGGCTTTAGACGGTGATTTTCTGCCTTATCAGCCATCTGATCCTGCGGCGAAAGAACTGTCTAAAAATATTCCGCTGCTTGTTGGCACCACCAAAAACGAGTTTGCCCCATTTGTTCCCGGCCCTAAAAGTCAAACTATGGATGAGCTAAAAGAAAGCTTGCAAAAAAAATACGGCGATAAAACCGATGCTTACATTGCTGCTGCTCAAAAAACGTATCCTACAATATCAAAACCGTCAGAGTATACAGACATAGAATTTAACTTCCGTTCGCTGGCCATTAAACAAGCCGATGAAAAAGCAGTAAGCGGTGCTGCTCCGGTTTACATGTACCTGTTTACATGGCAGTCACCGGTAAATGGAGGTATGTACAAGGCCATGCATTGTATGGATATCGCTTTCCAATTTAACAACATAGCCCGCTGCCAGGAAATGACAGGTGGAGGTAAGGAGGCTTATGCCCTTGCCGATAAAATAAGCAGTGCATGGATAAACTTTGCTAAAACCGGCAATCCAAATACATCATCACTACCTAAATGGCCTGCTTATACTGCAGAAAATGGAGCGACTATGATATTGGATAACCAATGTACTGTTAAAAACCATCCGGACGATGAATTATTAAAAATAGTAGCAGCAGCCCCTAAACCCTAATTATATGAAAAGAATAGCGTTTACATTGATGCTGTTGTTTTACTGTATATCGGCATTTGCGGCAAAAGTTGATACGGTGCAAATTCCCAGCGCCGCTATGAACAAAACTTACAAGGCAGCAATTGCATTCCCAAACGCTTATGCAAAAAGTAAAGCCAGTTTCCCGGTGTTATACCTGTTGCATGGCGGCTATGGCCATTTCGATGACTGGCTATCGAAAACACCCGACAAGTCGCTGGTAAAAAACCTTGCCGATCAATACAACATCATCATTGTAATGCCTGAAGGCGAAATTTTCAGTTACTATGTTGACAGCCCTGTTGACCCCGGCAGTAAATTTGAAACTTATATTATCAGGGAGGTGATTCCTTTTATCGATAGTAAATACCGCACTGTAAACGATAAAAAAGGCAGGCTCATTACAGGCTTATCCATGGGTGGTTATGGTTCATTATACCTTTCAACCAGGCATCCGGACCTTTTTGCAGCAGCAGGAAGTATGAGCGGGGCACTCGACCCAAACATGACCACCTGGAAACTCCCTCCCGACAGGTTTGAAATGCTTACTAAAATGCTTGACAAGATTTGGGGGCCTATGACGCCGGATACTTATCTGCAATATTCTGTAGTGAACATGGCTGATCAGATCAGGAGAAACGGCCTGCCTCTGGTTATTAATATAGGCGTTGACGACTTTTTACTTGAGCCTAACCGTGAGCTGCATCGCAGATTAGTTTATAATCACACACCACATGATTATAGTGAACAGCCCGGAGGCCATACCTGGGAATTTTGGCAAAATGCGTTACCGGGACATTTATTGTTTTTTAGTAAAGTATTGAAGGCAAACGGCACCTACGTTTTATAGATGCTAATTTTAGTATTCATAAATGGAGAAAGGGAGAGATACTGACAGTATCTCTCCCTTTTTTAACGATTAACAAGGAAATATCAGCGCCGGTAAATGAGCATGCTCTTCATTCTCCATATTTTCCCAATCCCAAAGGCCGTTTAACTGCGAACTGCGGTTACTCAAAACAAAAAAATCAACCTGCATTACATTAGCCAGCACATCTACGGTTTTCATAATGTCCCGCTCCCTGATATTCACCAGGTTCAGATTTGAGTTTGAAAATAATTGCCTGAAAACAGTTTCTGCATAGCCATCATTCATATGAGGTAAACCGGATTCTGTAATGTTAAAAAGCGATGCATTTACATCCAGAGCTTCGCTCATTTTATTTAAAAAACTTACTATATCCTTTTTTGCATAACGAAGATCAGCAAGATACCCCATATTAGCTATATTAAAGGAAGCTTCTTCAGGAACAGCAAGCAATGGGCAGGATGAATGATTTAAAATTGGCGTAAGTTGCTCATTGATCTCTTTAGCAGTTCCGCTAACTCCCTTTATTATTAAATCTATATCATATTTGGCAATGATTGCGTGGAGCGACATTCCAAGCGTATCCAGGTAGCTAAGGAAAACTACATTTTCAATGGTTTTATTTTGATCTTTAAAACCAAAGTCGTCACCTTCAAATACGTCCTGAACAGACATATCAGATAATTGAACGCCCAACGGCTCGGGCACCGTATTCATAACAATTACTTTATTATTTAGTTTAGCCCCTAAATTACTGGCATAAGTAAGTGCATAATTACTTTCTTTTTTTAGATTGTGAACTACTAAGATTGCTTTCATAGCTGATGATATAATGATGAGATGTATTGGGATAAACAAGTGGTATTAAAAGCAGTTTTTTAATTTGTAATTAAAAAAGTCATAAAAACGTCAGTTTGGTAATACCAACTTAATACCGATAAATTACAACCTTTAACTTTTAACTAAAATCCAATATTATTTACCACCAGCAGCAATAATCGGTTATGTTAATTAATCTTTTAAATAACTTTGTTTTAATTTACCTGGATATTAAACAACACCGTTTTTTGATGTACAGTTAAAGAAAGACAGACCGATTTGCAACCAAAATGAGCTTCGATACAGAACACTTAATTGCCGCCGACGATTCCATCCTATGGGACCTGTTCAGGGCTGGTGATGAAGTGGCCTATACCCGCTTAATGCAAAAATATTCCAGGCCCTTATTCAACTATGGTTTCCGGATCTGTCAGGATAAAGACTTTTTAAAGGATTGTATCCAGGATGTATTTCTGGAGCTATGGAACCGCCGGTTGAAGATCAGCCCTACCCCTGCCGTTAAATATTACCTTTTTAAAGCCATTAGATTAAGAATTTTTAGGGAACAGTCAAAATGGAACCGCGGCGAGCCTTTGGACGAAAACTATGAATTTGTGGTTGAGTTCAATATAGAATCAAAGATGATCAGTGATGTGGAAACTCTCGAACTGTCTACCCGTATCAAACAGATTTTAAACGCCCTACCCGCCCGGCAACGTGAGATCATGTACCTGAGGTTTTATGAAAATCTTGATTTTGATAACATTTCACAGATCATGGATATCAGCAAACAATCGGTACATAACTTGCTGCAAAAAGCTTATAAAAACTTCCGATCAGAATGGTTAATCCTGATTACGTTATTTTCAAAACACATTATATAAAAATATCTAACTGCATATCAGCGTCTTAAATAAAAACCTATAACTTTCTTTCACTTAGAGGGGTAATTTTTTTGCGATTTGGAATATATCGTATTATAAACCAATTGAACAGCTCCTGTGACTAACTATAGCGATTACGAAGTTGAAGACTTTTTGCACGATGATTTTTTCATCAACTGCGTTTTAAATAACACCGCAGACCAACAGGCCTTTTGGGATCAGTGGCTTTTGGATAATCCGGATAGAAAAAAGGTGATAGACAGTGCGCGTCAAATCATTTCATCTATTAATATTAAACCGCTTGCTAATGGCTTGGCAGATGACGAGGTAAATATATTAGTGTCACATGTGCAAAGTCATTTCTATGATGAAAAACCAGAGGCCAGAACACTTAAATTATATCAAACGCAATGGTTCAGGATAGCAGCTATTTTATTGATGTTTATTACTGCGGGACTTATATTCTTAAAAACGCGTACCAACCCCACATCCAAACTTTCTTTGGCTGTGGAGGCCAATGGATATATCAATATCACCAACAATACAACCGAATCAAAACTGATAAGGATGGCCGATGGCAGCCTTGCGGTTTTAAAACCAGGTTCGGGCTTACGATATCCTAAATCATTTAAAATGGGCCGCGAGGCATTTTTAAATGGCGAAGCCTTTTTCGAGATCCATAAAAATCCGGCTATGCCTTTCGTAGTTCATAGCCATGAAATGGCAGTACGGGTAATGGGAACCAGTTTTACAGTAAAATCGTTTAGCATAAACAACGAGTTTAAGGTAATTGTAAATACCGGTAAAGTACTTGTTTACAACCAAAAAGAGGTTCGCAAAAACGAATTACCAAAGGCCATGGTGACCCTTTTGCCTAATCAGCAGGTTACCTATACAGCTAAATTAACCCTTGTAAAAAAAGAAACGTTGCCGGTGCCTCTCACCCTTTCACCCCCGGTAGCACAAAAGGAGTTTACCTTTGATGACGCTCCATTATCGGAGATCATTGATAAAATTAACAAGGCTTACGCCGTAAATATCGAGTATGATAAAGCCGCGATTGGTAATATCAACCTTTCGGCGTCATTGTCCGACCGACCTCTCGATGAAAAAATAAAACTTATTTGCAAAGCGATAAACGCCTCCTGCCAGTTTATCGACGGCCGCATCATCATATCCAATCCAGGCCTAAACCATAGCACAACCAATTAAATTAATCCTTAAACAAATTATGATTGCACATGAAAGAAATGATTACATAAGCCTCCACTGAAAAAAAGAAACCGGCAATATTTGCGGTACTGCCGGTCCAAAAGTTTAGCCCCAAATGTTTGATATCCATTTTACTGTAACCTCTTGCAAAGGTTGAGTGGGGCTTTTTTGTCAAGTTATTAACGAATTATTAACTCTAACCAAATTTATGAAATATAAACCTATACTCGTAAAAATAATGAAGATCACGTTTTTACAGTTAACATTAAGTCTCTCATTATTAGGAGCTGCCATTGCCAAAGAATCAAAAGCACAGGCTATTCTTGATACAAAAATATCAGTAAGCGAAAGCAATACTGCCCTAAAAACAGTGATCAAAAAGCTGGAACAACAGTACCATATTAATTTTGTATACAGTCCTGATCTGATCAATAGTAATCAAAAAGTTAACGCCACTTATAATCAAGAAGCATTAGGAAGTGTACTTACTGACCTGTTTACACCTTTAAATCTTGCATTTGAAGTTTCGGGTGATGTGATTGTGATCAGAGGTATCGGCCCTCGCTTAAGCTTACCTTCTCTCAACAAACGGAACGACCTGGATATGACCCAGGCACCTGTTTCGGGTAAGATAGTTGATGAAAAAGGCTTACCGGTACCGGGCGTTTCAATAATTATCAAGGGCACCAAAACAGGAACGGTAACCGATGTCAATGGAGGTTTTAGTTTAAACGTTGCACCGGGCACCGTACTGGTAATTTCGGCAGTTGGATTTGAAACACAAGAAATACCGGCTAAAGAAGGATCGATGAATATCGCCCTTGTACCCGCCAACAATAACCTTACCGAGGTTGTGGTAGTAGGTGCGGTAATAAAGAAAGGCGATCTAACCGGATCGGTAGGAAGCGTTAGCGAAAAAACACTTAAAGAATTACCGGTAACAAACGTAAATCAGGCTATTCAAGGCCGCGTTGCCGGTGTGTTGATCCAGAATACTGATCCTCGCCCCGGTGGTACGGTATCTATTAAAATACGTGGTAATAACTCCATCCAATATGGTTCAAACCCAATTTACGTTGTGGATGGTTTAGTCGTTGAAGATGGCTTTAACTCTATTAACCCCGATGACGTTGCCAGTGTTGACATTTTGAAGGATGCATCTGCAACAGCACTTTATGGTGCCCGTGGTGCTAACGGTGTGGTTTTGATCACCACCAAAAAGGGCAAAAGTGGTGAAGGAAAAATTGATTACAACGCATGGGTTGGCTTTCAGTCTTTTACTCATAACATCAATTACTTAAATGCGCAACAGATAGTTGATTTGCGCGTAGATGCATACGCTAACAGGTATATGGATGATAATCCGAATGCCGACAGGGCTGCCTATGTTAAAACCCTGCTTTCGCCCGGCTCGCCAGCTTTTGGCGCCGACGAGTTGCAAACATACAACGCAGGTAAAACCTACAACTGGCTCGACAGGATCAAGCAACGCGGCGTTCAGCAGAACCACACTGTCAGCTTTTCAAAAAGCACTAACGACGGGTCATCTCTATACGTAAGCTTTAACTATACCGATCAAAAAGGCTTATTAAAAACATCGGATTATAAACGCTACGGCGGCAAGGTGAATCTTGATCAAAAAATAAAACCATGGTTAAAAATTGGTACCAACACCACCTTTGCCCGTACCGAAGAATCATATATTGATGGCGGCGTATTTAATATTGCGGCGAATGCTAACCCTTTATTGCCGATAAACGACACCGCTGCTTACTTAAGTTGGAAAGGCATCAAAAGCCCCGATTTGTATAATCCAATTCGAAGTTTAAGAATTGATGGCAAAGGCAATCAAAACCGCTTGTTAACAACCAATTATGTTGTTATAAACCCTATTCAGGGCTTAAATATCCGCAGCGGTTTTTCTGTTGATGTGCGTAACCAAAACTATTTCAACTATATTCCGAGGGATTTAGGTCAGTCAATACGAAACTCAACCAGTGGTAGCGCTACCCAAAAAAAGGACAACTGGTTAAACTGGCAGTGGGACAACTCAGTAACCTATGATAAAAGCATTGGCAAAAATAATTTCTCGGCCCTGGTTAGTTTTGGCTTAACTAAAAACAACCATGATTACAACCAGGTTGATGCACAGGGTTTTGCTACCGACGATTTCTCATTCAAATACCTTGGCGGTGCATATCTTAAAGATAAGTTCCAGCTTCAGTCGGATTTCACCACTAACTCATTGGTAAGTTACATTGGCAGGCTGAACTACAACTACGACAACAAGTATTTTGCTACTTTAACCGGTCGTTATGACGGCTCATCAAGATTTGGCAATGGGAACAAATGGGGACTATTCCCCTCGCTTGCTTTGGCGTGGAATGTAGCGCGCGAAGATTTCATGAAGGATGCCAACATCGATAACCTTAAACTCCGTGCAGGTTATGGTATTTCCGGTAACCAAAACATACCAGATTTTGCTTACCGTTCATTGTACAGGCCGGTATTCACCAATGGCTCTGTAACCTACGTATCTGATGGCCGCTTAGGTAACCCTAACCTACGCTGGGAAAAACAAAAACAACTGAACGCAGGTGTTGACCTTGGTATCCTGAAAAATAGGCTTAATATTACTGCCGATTATTTCATTATCCATAACAACGACCTGTTGATGCAGCGTACGCTTTCAACAACCAGTGGCTTCAATAATACCATTGATAACGTTGGTGCGCTGTTGAACAAAGGCTTTGAATTAAATGTAAACGCACATATCATTAATCATAACGATTTTCAGTGGGATTTTAGCGCAAACATTTCATCTTACCGCAACAGGATCACTAAACTTTATGGCAGCGTTGATGCTATTTATAACTATGGTGGTTTTACCGGTGTTGATATCCAACGTGAGGGCAACCTCTTCCTGGGCAAATCATTGAACTCCATTTATACCTATAAGTTCGAAAAAATAGCCCAGCAGTCGGATATGGATCGTATAAAGGGTATCGACTATGGCGGCCGTACTATCCGTCCGGGTGATATAATTCCTGTTGATGTTAATGGCGATAAAAAGGTTGACGACGCCGACCGCATTGTGGTTGGTAATACCGATCCTAAATTTTACGGTGGTTTCTCAACCAATTTTACTTATAAAAACTTATCGCTTAACGGTGTATTCACCTACAACGTAGGCGGCAAAAAGATCAGTGGTTTGTATGAAGGCCTGCTTAACGGCACCGGCGAGTATGCAGGTATCGACGACGAGCTTAACCGCTGGACACCAACAAACACCAGCAGCAACATCCCAAGGGCATATCAGGGTACCGGCCGCTACGGAATTGGCGAAACAGATTATGCTGTACAAAACTCATCATACCTAAGGTTATCTGCCTTAACGCTGGCCTACAGCTTTAACCAGCAGTTTATGAAAAAGGCAAGGCTAAGCAACCTGCGGGTATATGTAACAGGCAGCAACCTGTTCACCATAACCAAATACAAAGGTTATGACCCGGAAGGCGGCGATGGCTATCCAATGCAAAAAATGATTGTAGCAGGTGTTAATGTTGGATTTTAATACGATTTAATCATACTTGAAATGAAAAGAAAATATATTTTGATGTTGCTTGCTTTTGTGGTGGTAGCATCAGGCTCATGTAAGAAATTTGTGGTTCAGGAACCGCAAACTGCCTTAACTGAGGAACAGGTTTTTTCAAAGCTCGATAATATCGAGCCCCTGGTATTAGGCTTATATACCAGCTGGCGAAACGTTAAAAAAGACCGCGGTGGCTTTATGTTTACCCTTGGCAGCGATGAAGCCCAGCAGGGTGCTTACCAGGTAAAAACCGATGACAGACAGGCCGGGATTGACCGCTACAATGGCTTTTTAGCGCCAAGTAACACAGCACTTGCCGAACAATGGAATAACCGTTGGCCGGTAATATCAGCGGCAGCAAAAGCAGTGTACGCCCTGGGGCTTAACAAAGAAGAAGGTACCAGGAAAAATACACTTTTGGGCGAATCAAGTTTTATACGCGCGGCATTAACATTTGAAATTTCCCAATACTGGGGCGAGATACCCATTATTGACCAGGCCAAATTTCAGGAATATGGCACAAAACGCCAACCGTTACCTTTGGTGTACCAGTTTATAATTACCGACCTTGAAAACGCAGTAAAGTATCTGCCCGAAACGCAAACTGATAAACGACGCGCCACAAAAGGGGCGGCATTGAGCCTGTTAGGAAAAGTATATTTATATGCCCCGGCAGCCTCTAATGTGCGCGACTATGCTAAAGCCAAATCTTATTTTGAGCAGGTGGTTAACAGTGGCAAATATTCACTGGTACCCAATTATGCCGACCTATGGAAACCAGCCAACGCCAACAGTACCGAATCAATTTACGAATTTCAGTTCAACAACGTTTACCCGGATAACAACCAATGCCAGTGGCAAATGGGATCAAGGTCATTGGCTGATATAGATCAGTATTGCTACTTTGGAGGTTATGATTTGATGGTACCAACAACGTACTGCTATTCGGATGCAAGCAAAGGTGGCTTATGGGAGGATGGCGACGTGCGTAAAGGTGAAAGCATACGCTATGACTTTGTTTATAAGGGTAAAATCCCGGTGCTCAACCCTACTTTTGGCGGTGATGAACTTGATCCTCACGTGAAAAAATACGAAGACATCCGTACAGACGGCACACTAAGTTTTTGGCTTTCGGGCAAAGACATCTTCTTTTTACGCTATTCGGATATCCTGCTGTGCTATGCTGAAACACTTAATGAAACCGGCAATACCTCACAGGCCGTTGATATTGTAAACAACCAGGTACGCAAAAGGGCCTGGGGCGGCACTTTACCGGCCGATAAACGCTGGAACAATGGCATGTCGGCCGATGAGTTTCGTACCAAAATGCTTGATGAACGCATGCGTGAGCTGTGTTTTGAAGGCTGGAGAAGAATGGACCTCATCCGCTCTGGCAAGCTGGTTGATCTGGTTAAGGCGCGTAACAAGTGGACCGCCCAATCGGGCACCATACAGCAGTATCACAACCGCTACCCTATCCCGCTTCAGGAAATTAAACAGAACGATGATATTGGCGAAAGCGATCAAAACCCTGGTTACACTAATAACTAATTTATTTAGCCTATATCATATTAACCAAAAAAGGCCGCTCAATTGGGCGGCCTTTGCTTTTGAAGTGAATTAAAAATTTCTATTAATACAATGTAAACTCAACCCTGCGGTTAGCCTGACGGCCTGCTGCAGTTTTGTTTGTAGCAATTGGTTGGGTTTGACCATAACCGGTTGCTTCAATACGTGAAGGGTTTGCACCTTTACTTGCCAGGTACGATTTAACCGACTCGGCACGATCTTTTGATAAACGCATGTTCAAATCAGCCGAACCTGTGTTATCAGTATGACCGGCAAGTTTCAGGCTAAAGTTTTTATCAACTAATAACTGTGCTACCCTATCCAAACTTGGATATGAATGCGCACGGATTGTTGCTTTACCCAAATCAAACTCAAGATTTTTGATGGCGTCTTTAACTACTTTTTTATCTTCTTCGGTGACATAAACAACCGGTTTAGCTAAAGGACAGCCAGAGCCATCAACCTTTTGACCAGCAGGTGTGTTAGGGCATTTATCGTTAACGTCAACTACACCATCTCCATCACTGTCGGTAGTTAACTTGGCAAGGTTAGCATTGGTTGTAGCAAGGTCACTGGCCAACTGTGCATTTTTAGCCTTTTCGGCATCAATCTGTTGCTGTAGCTCGGCACGGGTGCGTTGATTTTCCCATTGGTACTCGGTACGCATTGATGATACCGGGTTATGAACTGCCATTTGTGGTTTTTTCTTGCTGCCTAATGCAAACTCTAAACCAACATGAGCGTACGAAAATCTGTCATCGCCTCCGCCAAAGTTATAGCCGTCAAAATTATCTGACTGAACAAAGTTAACCTGGTAACCCAAATCAAGGTTGATACCCGGAGCAAGATTGAATTTTAAACCTGTACCAATCGGAATGAATACTTCATTAATGTGCCCGTTATCGGTTTTCTTAAAATTTACCTGCTGACCGCCAACTGGTGTAACTCTTGGGGTGTAGTTCATATAACCTGCCCCCGCAGTTAAGTAAGGCTGAATAAACGGCCTGTCATGTCGCCAGTTAATATTTGCCAATGTAAAGTTTGCGCTCAGCGCTGCCGACCAATTTAGTTTTGTAGAGTAAGATTCATAAGGAGATGTGCCTGTCGAGTTTATCTGGCTGTGTGATGATGCCACCTGGCCACGAAGGAAATCGGCTTGTAAGCCAAATGATGGTAATATTTGTTTTTTAATGTAAGCGCCATATCCAAATTGTTCGCTTGGGTTAGTAAAATCCTGCCTGTTGTTACGGCCAAAAATAGTAAAGGGCGTTAGCAAACCGCCATGTACACCTATAGACCAGGTACGTAGTTGGTCGCCGCCTGAAAATGGTTTTACGTAATCTTTTGCTGTAGCTGAGGTATCTGCCGATTGGGCGAATAATTTACTGCCAATCATAACCCCGGTGAGGAGCAGTGAGGCTTTTTTTAAATTTGTTTTCATATTTATAAGTTTAATTATACGTTTAACATTCAAGAAAAACGTACAAAGGGTTATCCAACATTGATGCCATCAAAATTTGGCAACCGGAAAACCCGCTGATAAATACTTCGAAAACAAATCGAAAAAAATCAATAGAATTTTAATATAAAACGCTGATTAACTAAGCCAAACACCAGTGTTTTCATGATGCAATTCAGATAAGCTAAAACAGGTAATTCGCACCCGTTTTTTAACTTTTTGTACCAAATGGTTAATGAGTTAAAAAGAATACAGTTTTGTACAGATATGGAGTAATTAACAAAACAGTTGCTAAGCCATTACGGCAACCATATTGAACAGATTTTCGCCAAGGTTAATATTTCCGCTGATCTCTGATGCTTCTAATGCAGTTTGCGGATCAATGCCTTTGGTAAATACTTTCCAGGCGATGTCGGGGGATAAAGTAACTATCGTATCCGGGGTTGAACCTGCATTTTTGGTGAGTGCCCAGCCCTCGGTCATCTTAAGCAGGTGCCAGTTTCCGCCTGCTTCACCCGTTACCTTAATTTGAACAAGGACGCCTGCATTAGCTATAACAGTGCGGTATGCATGTGGCAGTCCACACATAAAAGTATCTATACATGGATAAAACAATTCGACAGTGAGAATGCCTTGTTTACCTACCGCTTCGCGAATCTGTTGCTGATGATGAAACTTTTCGGTGTATTCCCTGGCAATATGAAACCAGTTAACGGAATGCTCCCCTCCTGCCCAGGCTACAGAAAATGGTGCTGGTGCAAACGGGTCTGCCTTAGCCATAATTTCGCCGTATTGCTTACCTGTTGTTTCCAATAATTCGGTAAGTAACTGCGAGCTCATACGCCTCATGGCTTTTACCCAGGTGGCATTTAATCCATTCAGAAAATCCACTAAATCATTATAGCTATTAATGGGGTTAGACGGAGGGTCTCCGGCAAATTGATGAGAAGAAGAAATAACCCGGATGTTCCCATCTAACAAATGGGCGGCAATATCTTTTACTGTCCAGAGCTTTGCCAATGTGGGTTTATTCCAGTCATCGGCTGATAAAGATTTAAGCAACTCTATCAGCTTTTGATCCAAAAGGGGGAACAGGTGAACTGTTTTAATAGGGACTTCCTGTTCCGCCATTTGATATTTTAATAAGTAATAGAATCTATTATGCAGCAGGGTGAACAATCACCTTCCACTTAATTTCGGCACCGGCTTTTGAAAGCGTTGCAGCAACCGAGCAATATTTGTTAATAGAAAGCTCGGCAGCACGCACGGCTTTATCTTCGTCAACGTTTCCGTAGATGTGAAATTCAATATCTACATCTTCCCATAGCGAAGGTTCTTTACCGGCTTCGCGTTCGCCGTTAACCACCATTTTGTAATCTGTAATTTCCTGGCGCTGTTTCTTCAGGATACTGATCACGTCAATTGCCGAGCAGCCGGCCAGGCCCATTAAAAGCATCTGCATTGGGCGGATTCCAAAATCCTGGCCGCCACTTTCCGGACTGCTGTCCATTTTCACTGTGTGTCCGTTGGCGTCAACAGCTTCAAAGCCAAAATCGCCATGTACACGTTTTAAATTAATCTGAGCCATATTATCAGGTATTATTGTGCTAAGTTATACAATTAAGCGCTTATGCTAAAACGCACTACTGTTGTTTAATGAGTTTTCAGTAAAAATGACCTATGGCATATATTTTCTGTCTTTAACCGGTATTACCAGCTTTAAACCTGACCAAACTTCATCAACCGCGCAAACCTTAATGTCAACCAAACCAATTTGCAGGGCGAAGTTTCTGATCAGGTCTTCTGTAATATCAGTAACTACTTTTGACGCTTTTTTAGGCCAGGAAACCCAGATCATGCCATCCTGTTTTATTTGTTTCATTAGTATGGGCAACTTAGCTTGATATTCATCCGCACTTTTGCTGAAGAAATGGATCACATCGTTTTCGAGCGAAACATCATCTGTAAAATAAACATCGGGTGGCAGATCGGTAAACAGATCAAGATAATGACCAGGTGCATTTATCAGCATAACTTTAGCCCCTGCTTTTATGCCGAGCTTTTTAGCTAAAGGTGTACCTGAATAGCCTGCCATTACAAAATACCTTTCAAGTGATGCAACATATGGTCAACATAGTCGGCCGCAAGCCACTCAACGGTTTGCAGGTTGGGTTCTTGTTTACTGTTATCACAGCGGGCACCCCATCTGTCAGCAGGATAATTCTCTAAAACCCGTGCAATTTGCAAATTCAATAAAGCCCAAAGCTCAATCAACTCGTGAATATCAGCATCTTGGTAATGCGCGGCAGCAACCCATTCAACCTGTTCATAGGTTAGCCTGAAGTTTTCTTCGTAAGTACAGCGTACAAAACGCTGTAAATTAATCTGCGCGCTGTCAATCAAATGCCCGATCACCTCTTTCTTCGACCATTTGGAGGAAGAAGCTTTATAAGTCCAGTCAATATCACGATCTTTTAGTTCCCTTACTTTATCTATAATTCCGGTGAGTTTGTCGGTTACCTCGTTCATTTAGTAGTTGTATAAAAATATCAGCATTTCATATTAAACAGCAAAAGCACTAACTTCAAAGCCTTAAACATTACTATGGCGCTTAACTATATCTGGATAGCTTTTTTTGTAATTGCATTTGTAGTTTCACTCATAAAATTAGTTTTTTTTGGCGATACAGAAGCCTTCAAATTATTAGTTGAGGGATTGTTTAATTCTTCCAAGTCGTCAGTAATGGATATTGCGCTGCCGCTGATAGGTTCGATGGCGTTCTGGCTCGGTATTTTGAATATCGGCGAAAAAGCTGGAGCAATCAATCTTTTATCGCGGATAGTGAGGCCATTCTTTAGTCGCTTATTCCCGGATGTACCAAAAGATCACCCTGCCACAGGCCAAATGATGATGAACTTCTCAGCAAATTTAATGGGCTTGGATAACGCAGCTACCCCACTCGGTTTAAAAGCTATGGGCAGCCTGCAGGAGCTCAACCCCGATAAGGAAACTGCGTCAAACGCCCAGATCATGTTTCTGGTGCTGCATACATCCGGTTTACAGTTATTACCGGTTACCATCATAGCACAAAGGGCTATCCTCAATTCAAAAGACCCCGCCGAGGTATTTTTACCCTGTATCATCGCCACATATGTAGCTACTGTAGTGGGACTTATAGCAGTCGCCATCAAGCAAAAGATCAACCTTTTCGACAGGGTTGTTATTGGCTGGCTTGGCGGTGTTACAGCATTCATCACATTGGTGGTATGGTACTTCACTACCCAGCTAACCAAAGAACAGATCAGCACGGTATCATCCGTTATCAGCAATGTGATGCTGTTTACCATTCCGGTAATATTTATAGTTGGCGGACTTATAAAAAAGGTAAATGTATTTGAAGTTTTTGTAGAAGGCGCTAAGGGAGGTTTCGAAACATCTGTAAAGATAATCCCTTACCTGGTGGCTATGCTGGTAGGCATCAGCGTATTCAGAAGCTGCGGCGCACTTGATTATATGAACGAAGGATTGCGCTGGGTTTGCGTTCAGTTTAATTTGGATACCCGTTTTGTTGACGCTATGCCGGTAGCGTACCTGAAACCTCTTAGCGGATCAGGATCAAAGGGCATGATGATAACCGTAATGCAAAATTTCGGTGTCGACAAATTTGCAGGCCGGCTTGCCGGGATCTTTAACGGTTCGGCTGATACCACTTTTTATATTGTTGCTTTATACTTTGGTTCAGTGGGCATAAAAAAATCACGTTATGCTATTCCGGCAGGGCTTATAGCCGATTTAGCAGGTGTTATCGCTGCTATCTTTATCGCTTACTTATTCTTCGGCCATCAGCCGTAATTACTGCTTAACAAGGGGCTTGCATTATTCATCAATTAAATTGTTATTTTTATCGCACCCTTTATAAACTAATGACTCAAACTTATCTTAAGGAAAAGCACCTTAAAAAAAAGCGTGCTATGAAAGGCGTGTATGCCATAGTTGTTGCCGGCATAATATTCATATTTGTCATGGCCAAATTTGCCACATCGGGTGGAGTACCCGAAGTATTGTCATTTAGTAAAATGCCCAATGCTGATGATGCTTATAAAATTGCCAAGGAATTTGTAACACCAACCATCCGTAACGGTAACATCTCTTTTCCTGACGATAAATACCAGTTTGGTAAAAAAGCCGATTCGGTTTTCATCATTAAATCGTACGTGCTTTCAAGAGGCAGCAGAGGGGAAACAAACCGTACCAATTTTGAAGTGATCCTGAGATATAATGGAGGCCCTAGATACTTAAAAAAGAACTGGGCTTTGGTAGACATTAACGAAACAGCTGAATAGACAAAGTCAGAAGCATTGAGCCGGAAGTCAAAAGCCCGGGTCCCTCGCCTTTCTGAACTTAGCACTTATGACTAAAGACTAATAACAATACACCACTATAAGCCTTATGGAAGAAACTGGACTTGAGCTGATAGAAAGTGCCACCGCATTTATAGGGCGTACCCAATATCAAACAGTAGTTAACAGCGGCGGGCATGGCCTTATCACCGACGAGCCATTGAAAGCCAATGGCACCAACACCGGCATGAACCCCTTTAGCTTATTGCTGGCCAGTCTCGCAAGCTGTACGGTTATTACCCTGCGCATGTATATTGATCGGAAAATGTGGCCGATAGAAGAAATCAAAGCTGATATTGAGATGTATAAAACTTTAAGCGGCACACGCATAGAAACCAGGCTAAGCTTTAAGGGCGAAGTCGATGACGAGCAGCGGGACAGGTTGCTTAAAATAGCAAATGCCTGCCCGGTTCATAAAATACTGGTTGGCAACATTGATATTAACACAAATATCAATATATAAAAAAGCCCGCGCGGCAAAAAGCTACGCAGGCTAAATCACTCTAAAACAATCACCTCTTAAAAAAGAAGTATTTATAAATAATTTGAACAGGAAGGTAATTACCTGGCTATTAAACTATTTGTAAGTACAAATGTACCCATAAATAGGAGCTACAGCACTCAAAAGACAGTTCATTTGACGGCTAACTGACAGTACAGACCATTTATACTTTCAGATGACTTTAGGCAGTTAACCCTTTGATAAAAATATCGAGCAGAAGGAGTTTTTTTGTATGGATTTCTTCAAGATGTTCCTTACGGGGGAAGTTTGTTTTCTTTTGGGATATGGATCCCACCCTAATGCCATGTAAGGCATCCATCAATACGTCAACAATCTCATCGGGGTTTTCAACGGGTTTTATAGCTCCTTTTTCAACTTCTGTTTTAATAGCATTGCTCAACAGGCCCAATTCAGCGCCACGTACTTCGCCAACTATCTCCCAGATGGCTTCGGGGAGATTTTGCTCGTTAAGCCTGAAAAAATCAAAAAAGTTGTAATTATTAACGATGAACTCGTGATGGGTATTTACCTGGAACGTGAAAGCTTCTTTTAAATTGGTAAAGCTATTTAACCTGTTTTCGAGTGTTTTAAGATAATCAGTAGCAAGCTTGCGCATTACGGCAATGTACAACTGACTTTTATCAGGGAAATAATAGTACAGCAGGGCCTTTGACATAGAAAGATCGCCGGCTATTTCATTCATAGTAGTTTTTGAATAACCGTAATGTAAAAAGCGCTGATGCGAGGCCTCTAAAATTTTCTCCCTTTTAATATCCTGCTGGTCATTCGCTGCTGCCATGTGAAAAATTTTTCTAAAAACAGGTAAACAAATAAAGTCAACACAATCGATTTCCTGACTTTTTTAACAAAACTATCAAAAATTCATTAAATAAATGTAGCAACATCCGTTGATACGGCATTTGCTAAAACAATTTTACATTCTAACTATTTTATAGGGAAAACAAGTTCTGTAATTATGGATATAGAAAACAGATTACCGCCCGACTTGCTTGAGTTTTCGCAACGGATCCCCTCCTTTGCCTGGAACCTGGTCATTATCGCTTCGGCAATACTTATTGGCCTTTTCACTAAATTTATTATAACCAGGTTATTCAGGATTTACGCTCAACGCAAAGACACAGATTATTCCATATTGCGATCAATAATTGTAAACCTGGGGCCTGCCGTGGCTTATTTTATACCCTTATTTCTACTCAATTTGTTTTCGCCACTGATGAGGATGAATAAGCTTTATTATCAGCCGCTTGACAAAACCATTGAAATTTTGCTTACCATATCATTTGCCGGTTTACTTGTACGTTCGGTACGAATCCTGGAAGATTATATTTATCACACTTACGACCTTAACAAGGTTGACAACCTGAAAGAGCGCAAAGTGCGAACGCAGATCCAGTTTATTCGTAAGATCATCGTGGTAACCATCATATTTTTAACCATAGCCATTATCCTGCTTAGCTTTGAAAGTATGCGTAAGATAGGCACCGGCCTGCTTACAGGTGTTGGTATCGGCGGTATTATAGTTGGCTTTGCCGCTCAAAATTCATTGGGTAACCTGCTTGCCGGATTTCAAATAGCGTTTACACAACCTATCCGTATTGATGACGTTTTGGTAGTTGAGGGCGAATGGGGCCGCGTGGAGGAGATCACCCTTACTTATGTGGTATTAAAAATCTGGGATGAACGAAGACTGATACTGCCAATCAATTATTTTATCCAAAAACCTTTCCAAAACTGGACGCGTACATCGGCAGACATCCTGGGCACCGTGTTTTTATACATGGACCATACCGTTCCCGTTGATGCCATACGCGAAGAATTTGAGCGGTTGATCGTAAAATCAAACCTTTGGGATAAGCGGGTTAAGGTAGTACAGGTAACGGACGTACGGGAGCATGTTATTGAAATCAGGATACTAATGAGCTCAAGTACCTCATCAAACGCATTCGACCTTCGTTGTTATATTCGTGAAAATCTGATAACCTTTATCCAAAAGAATTATCCCAATAGCCTTCCACGCTCACGTAATGAATTCAGCAACCTGGGCGAGCTTGAAAAATATATTCAACCCGCCCCTGCTTCTTAAACCAACTTATTTAGACCGATACCCACCCCTATTACCAAAGCATCTTCAGCCGCGCCTATCCATGGATCGGCAATGTGATTGGCTTTAACTATGTTTTTGCGTAAATAGTAGCTTCCGTAGGTAGCCGCTATTGCTGTCGCTCCTCCAATCAATGCACCGGTTAACCATTTTCCTCCAACTGATTTATAAATACTTGCACCAGCCAAAGCACCGGATAAGCATCTGCCTGCTATACCGGCTGGCTCTATCCTGTTTGGCGTTGAAGACAATTTATCCGCGATAAGCTCAGTGACAGATAAGATCTTCAAAACGGCAGCTATCGTAGGCGATTGCATAAACCGTAACGGCGATTTATCCAATTTTTTTGATGGATGACGACTTAAGATATGAGTGGTTATAACAGGCGCAGACAAGGTGCGCATACCAGCTAACGTGCCCAGGCCAATTACTGGCCAAAGTGGTTTTAATGCTTTCATTTTGTTTCAAAACGTATGCTTAAATAACTCTAAATATCCTATGATGTTTCTGATTAAAAATCTATAATGCAAAAACGGCCGTACTGTATTAGCACGGCCGTTTTTTTAACTAAACAGTTTTTTCTTAAACTGCTTCTGTTTCTAATACTGCGGCATGCTTAACTTCAACCGATTTTTTACCAAATAACCTTGCCTTAAGGTTATAGCGGATCAGGTATAAACATGGTACAAGGATCAATGTAATAATGGTAGCGAAACCTAAACCGAAGATCATTGTCCAGGCTAGCGGTCCCCAGAAAGCAACGTTATCACCACCAAAGTGGATATGCGGTTCAAAACGGGTAAACAAGCCCACGAAATCAATATTGAAACCAACTGCCAGCGGTATTAAACCTAAAATAGCAGCAGTCGCAGTAAGCAATACCGGTGTCATACGGGTATGACCGGCCTCAACCACGGCATCATGGATACTAACGCCCTGCTCAAGCAGCATATCTGTAAACTCAACCAGTAAGATACCGTTACGAACAACCACACCGGCGAGTGCAATGATACCAATACCGGTCATTACAATTGACATCGTCATACCGAATATCGTAACGCCCAGCAACACACCAATAATACTGAAGAGTATCTCACTGATAATAATAAGCGTTTTGCCAATGGAGTTAAACTGGATCATTAAAATAATGAGGATAAGCCCGAATGACACACCAAGCGCAGAAAGCAGGAAAGTCATGGCTTCCATTTGGTCTTCCTGGCCACCGCCCTGTCTTATGATAACATTATCCGGTTTTTTAAAGTTGTTTATCGCTTTCAGGATATTGGCATTAACCTCATTAGGGTTATTAGGCTTAATAACATTTGAACCCAGCGTTAATACCCGGCGTTGCTGTTTACGCTTGATGTTGCTGTAAGTTGTTGTGTAACGCACGTCAGTAAAAGCTGAGATAGGCACCTGGCGTATTGTTCCGTTCATTGCCATATCACGATAAGTGATTTTTATGTTTCGCAATGCATCAATATCGCTTCGTTGACTCTCTAAAGCGCGTACTTTTATTTGATAATCGTCTTCCTTGGTATTTCTGAAATCTGCAGCTTTAGCACCAAATATAGCTGCCCCCAATGATTGATTTACCTGTGATGAACTTATGCCCTCGCGATTTGCTCGTTCACGATTTACATCGAAAACAATTTCCGGCTTATCGCTTTGTACGTCGGCAATAAGGTTTTCAATACCAGCGATGTTTTGCTTTGCGAGGTAACTTTTTAGTCGATTACCCGTGGCAACAAGAGTGTCAAGATTGTCGCCAACTATCTCTATACTGATATCCTTTTGTACGGGCGGACCGCTGTTTTCCTGAGCTACTGCTATTTTTGCCCCTGGAATACCTTGTACCGCCGCGCGGATATTGGCTAATACTTTTTTAGTATCCTTACCGTTACGTTTGCCAAATTCTACAAAGGCAACAGTAACCTTGCCTTTATTTTCATAATCACCCTGATCTTCATCGGTAGGATCGGTTACGCCTTTAGTCACGTTTGAGATTACCGACGATACTACATCCTTATCTGGTTCAACAACCTGGGCAACACGCTTTTCTATTTGCCGGGTAACTTCATTCGTATAAGCTTGATCGGTACCTATAGGCAAGGTAATATATACATAGGCAAAGTTAGGATCACCAGATGGGAAAAACTCCGGTGTTTTACCTCGCACAGCCATAAAGAAGATAGCAAAAACGAATAAGCCAATGGTTCCCAGTAAAACTATAACCGGACGGTGTACCGCACGCTCAAGCCATTTTGCATACCAGTTTTGAAATTTAGGCCAGGCATTTTTCTGAAACCTGTCAATAACCCGCAACAGGAAGAAGTGGTTAATGAGGTATAATACCATAATAAGAACAATGAGGTTCCCAACACCAACGTTCATCAGGTAACCGATAACTGCAGCTATCGCCAAAAATATCATGGCCCTTTTTGTTGGCCTGTCAAACTTAGGATTATCATGCTCGCCGTCATGATGAGGCCTCATAAAATCAACCGCAAATACCGGGTTAAAGATATACGCTACTACCAGGGAAGCCAGCAAGGTAATAATCAGGGTAATAGGCAGAAAGAACATAAAATGACCTATCAAACTATTCCAAAAAGCCAATGGTATAAACGGAGCCAAAGTGGTCATAGTACCTGAAAATACAGGCAGGAATACTTCACCAGCAGCCATTTTAGCTGCTTCCTTAATCGGCACCTTTCCATTTGCAAAGATCCGGTGTGTATTTTCTATAACCACAATAGCATCATCCACCACAATACCCAGCGCCAGCAGGAACGAGAACAGCACGATCATATTAAGTGTAAAACCAATCGCTGGCATTACCAGGAAAGCGATAAAGCACGATAACGGCACAGATAGCGCCACGAAAATAGCGTTGGTTGTGCCCATGAAAAACATCAGGATAACAGTAACCAAAAGGAAGCCGATAACTATAGTATTGATGAGGTCATTCAGAGTTGTACGTGTTTTGTCCGACTGATCTCCCGTTACAACAATATCTAATCCTTTAGGAAAAACCGTTTTCTGTTTAAGTTTGATCAACTCATTAATCTTATCCGATGCCTCTATCAGGTTCTCTCCCGCTCTTTTACTTACGTTGAGGGTAATTACGTTCTTAAAGTTGGGGTTATCATTAGTTTTTAACCTTGCATAACTTTCCTGTTCTAAAAATGAGTCTTTTATCTCAGCTATGTCCCTCAAATAAATTGTTTGGCCTTTTGGGTTACGGATTGCCATAGCAGCTACCTCATCTGCATTTTTAAAATCCTGCTTGATATCGATACTGCGACGTATTCCATCCGTTTTAACTGTACCTGCCGACGAAAGAATATTTTCATCCCCAATGGCTTTAATAATATCACCGAAGCTTATTTGGGTAGCAGCCATTTTATTAAGATCAACGTTTACCTGTATTTCGGGAGTTAAAGCACCTACCTCATCAACTTTAGATATTTCCTTGTAACCTTCTATTTCGTCTTTTAAAACATCAGCATACTCCTTGAGCCTCTTAAGATCATAATTACCTGATATATTGATGTATAAGATGGGCAAATCGGCAACATTAATATCGGATATTACCGGTTCCTTAAGGTTATCGTCATTTTGGGGCAAATCCTGCTTAGCCTTATCGACTGCGTCCTTTACATCAATTTTTGCATCCTTAATATTAATGTTGGCTTGAAATTCGGCCGTAATAATGGAAACATTCTGTACCGAGTTTGAGGTCACCTTTTTTAAGCCTTTTAACGACTTCAATTGCTTTTCAATTTGTCGAGTCACCAGGTTCTCAATATTTTGTGGAGACTGCCCGGCATAGGTTGTTTGTATAAACACCTTTGATTGCGCTATATCCGGAAAGTTTTCCTTTGGCAGGCGGTTATAACTTATCAAGCCAAGTGCTGTGATCAGGAACATGAGCACATAAATGGCTGTTTTGTTATCAATGGCCCAGCTTGAAGGGCCAAATTCTTTTTTTACATCTTTCATAATGAACAGATCAATTGGTTAATAACTAATTGGCCGACTGAACAACTTTGATCTTATCGCCATCCTCAATTTCAGTTGCACCTTCAACAACCAGCTGGTCGCCTGCTTTTAGGCCTGATAATATCTCTGTTTGACCACCATAGGTAACGCCCGATTTTACATTTACCTGTTTGGCAATACCATTTTGATTAACAAAAACATGGTCGCCGTTTTCTGATTTCTGTATAGCTTTAACCGGTACTGCTATGGTATTTGTTTTTGAATAATCAGCAATTTTTAAAATTGCGGTCATGTTAGGGCGAAGTGTGCTGCGCTGAGGTAATTTAACCTCTACACCAAAACTACGCGACGTTGGGTCGATAGCTTTAGCAGCAAAAGTTACCTTGGTAATTAATGAGTCCTTTGCATCCGGAATTAGTATTTTAACATCATTACCTGTATTTACGCTGCTTGCATATGATTCAGGAACATCAGCCTTAACTTTTAAAACATCGGCATTCACAATACGGATTCCTGTTTGACCCGGTGTGGCGCCCTGCCCCAATTTCAGGTCCATTTGATCTACTGTACCAGTAATTGGCGATATGATGCGGTATAAACCCGATTGCCTTTTTAACGAAGCCAAAGCTTTCTGATTGCTTTGTAATGCGGTTTGAGCTTGCAGGTATTGTACCTCGGTGCCAATTTTCTGATCCCAAAGGTTTTTTTGACGATCAAACAACTGTTGGCTCAAGCTAACCTGTGCTTCTGCCTGTGCTATATTTTGTTGCATAACACTATTATCCAGCTGTGCTAACACCTGGCCTTTAGTTACATGCTGGCCAGGTTTTACGTAAATAGCAGTAATAACCGCTGATGCCTGCGGATAGGCAGTAACGTTATCCTGAGCATCTATTTTACCCTGAATCTGCACGTAGTTAGTAAAGTTTCCGTTTTTAACCTCGGTAACACTTACATCAGTGCTCTTAACCGAATCTGTAGTGCCCATTTCGGCCTGCAGTTTCGCTATTTTTGAATTGATATCCGATTGCTGTTTTTGCAGGTCGGCCAGTTCGGCCTTTTTATCTTTGGGTTTACTTGAGCACGCAGCCAGTAAAACCAGGAACGGTATGTATATAAATTTTTTCATTTTCATTGTTATATAGTGAGTTTAGTGTTGTTGTTATTTAATTCGTCCGTAAGCTTTATCAAGGTCAACTTTACTAACCAGGGCCTCATAAAGGCCTTGTATATATTGGTTATCGGCATCCTCAAGACTGGTTTGGGCTTGTGTAACTTCAATACTTGAGCCAACGCCCTGCTGATATTTTATTTTTGAAACACGCAGTACTTCCTGTGCAAGTTGTTGGTTACGCTTTTGGTTATTAAGCGATTGTAAACCATTAATATACGATACAGTTGCCACCTTAGCATCAAGGTTAATCGTGTTTTTAAGGTTTACGAGGTCGTTTGTTGATTTTTGTACTTCAACTTTTGCCTGCCTTACCTGGTTAAGCCTTTGCCCGCCACTGAAAATCGGCACGTTAAGTGTTAAACCAACATAACTCGAAGGGAAAACCTGGCTATAAAGTTTACTGAAATTATTATCCTGGTACGATGCCGCGTAGCTGCCGTTAGCGCTTAATGTTGGCAAATAAGTTGATTTCTTGTTTTGCAGATCGAGCTCGTTCAGTTTCTTCTGAGTCTCCTGTAAGGAATATTCTATGCGGTTATGATAAAATCCTGTATCTACAGCCAACTCTGCAACATTCTTATCAAGACTGATATCACTTAGCTTATCTTTCAACACAAGATTTTCATCTACCGGCATCCCCATCTGAAATTTCAGCATTTGATAATTCAAAGCCAGCGAGCGGATTACATTTTCGCGGTTGGTTATTAAGTTGTTGTATTGTACGGTAATGCGGTCTACGTCAATCTTTTCAACAAAGCCCTGCTTATTTTGTGCTACCGTTTGGTCAACCTGTTGTTTTAACTGGGCAATATTGGCATCGTACAGCTTTATTTGTTCGTCGCTAACTAAAACCTGGTAATATGCTTTGGTAACAGCAACATTAGCTTCAATTTTTGAGCGGGTATAGTTACGTTGTGAAAGCTCACGGTATGTTTTTGAAGCCTTTAAACCAACGAGGTAACTCCCGTTAAAAAGGATCTGGTTTAAACTAAGGCCTAAGTTTGATTGGTACTTTACACCAAACTTAACCGGCACAAAGGTACCAGGCGCACCAAAAAATTCGCCCGGCAATAAGGTAGTCGGGATCTTCAGATAATCCTGAAACGAAGCTGAGCCGCTGATTTGTGGTAGGCCGATCCCTGTTGTTTCTTTTACTTTATACTCTGCACTTTTAATATCAAGGGCCGAGTTTACAACTGTATTCTGATGCTCATAAGCATAATTAACACAGTCCTGAACCGTAAAATTATACGTTTGCGTGTTAGGCGCAGCCTCCTGCCCGTAGCCTTTAACAGCTATGGCGCAAAGTAACATTGCCGTGTAAAATAGATATTTCATTATATATGTTGTGGTTGAGTGATTTAATTTCATCTAAACTGATACAAATTTCATGCTGTTAATGACAACTGTGTGTCAGCATGTTATTCATTATTAATATTCTTATATTCATTAAGCAGCTTGTATCCTTCAAGTGTACAGATGCCGTAATTAAAGTGATCCAGAAACTGAACCTGCACCTTCCATGGGCTAAACTCCGATACCGGGAATATGGCGGTATTGAAACCCAGTTCAACCTGGTTTACCCTCATCCGTGCCATTATCTTTACGTCAATATCCTTGCGGATATAACCCTGTTCCATCCCCTTGATCAACAGCTCTTCCATTTTCTGGATCAATATTTCGGCCTTGAATTTTTGAAAATCGTTCCAGGCTTCGGGATGATACTTTTGCAGATCATGTATAACAATTGGGTTGATCCTTGAAAAGATTTCTTCCGAACACTTGGTCATATTGATCATCTCTTCAATTACATTATTTGATTTGCTGATGATATCATTCATTTGATCCTCATCTTCTTTCAACTTCTGTTTTGTAAGGGCGACTACCAATTCGTTTTTGTCTCTGAAAAACTGATAGATCGTTTTTTTCGACATGCCAAGGTGCCTGGCAATATCATCCATGGTGATACTTTTAATACCTGCAGTTAAAAACAGGTCTTCGGCTCCTTTTATAATTCTTTCTGTTTGACTCATTGACTTTCCGGGTCAAAACTAAGGAAACATTTTTTGAATAAAAAGTTTCCATTCATTTTTACTTTCTTATTACAAATACTTGCCCATTTTTAAAATCCATTTAATTATTGCTTAGTACGCTGCGGTTTATTTGCGAAGCTTTTAATCTGCCGTTGGCACCTCAAAAATGATTACCTTTGCAAAAAATTATTACCCACTCTCTTTTTAATATATGACGCTTACTTCACTTTCAGCGATCTCGCCTATTGATGGCCGTTATAGAAATACCACTGCCGAACTTGCCGCATACTTTTCAGAATATGCCCTTATCAAGTATCGTGTATTTGTTGAGATAGAATATTTCATAGCACTTGCAGAATACCCACTACCTCAGTTACAATCATTTGATAAAAATCTATCAGAAAAGTTACGCGATATTTACAGGAATTTTTCTGAAGATGACGCTGAGAGTATCAAAGTGATTGAAAAAACGACAAATCACGATGTTAAGGCTGTTGAATATTTCATTAAAAAAGAGTTTGATAAATTAGGTCTGGAGCCGTTCAAAGAGTTTATTCACTTTGGCCTTACCTCACAAGATATCAATAACACAGCCATTCCGTATACCTTTAAACTGGCTTTAAATAACAGCTACTACCCTGCCATTAATGACCTGGTTAGCATCCTGAAAGCATTTGCAGCCGATTGGGAAAATGTTCCGCTGTTGGCGCACACCCACGGCCAGCCGGCTTCACCTACCCGTTTAGGTAAAGAGATCCTGGTTTTTGTTGAGCGTTTAGAAGCGCAGCTTGAGCTGCTGAAACCTATCCCAAATTCGGCTAAGTTTGGCGGAGCTACTGGTAATTTTAATGCCCATAATATTGCTTACCCGGCTATCGACTGGAAAGCATTCGGCAATAATTTTGTGAATAATATTTTAGGTCTTAAACGCTCGCAGTTTACTACCCAGATTGAGCATTATGATAATTTCGCGGCTCAATGTGATGCTTTGAAACGCATTAATAACATCCTGATTGATCTTGACCGCGATATGTGGACCTACATATCCATGAACTACTTTAAACAAAAAATTAAAGCCGGCGAAGTTGGTTCATCGGCTATGCCACATAAGGTTAACCCTATCGACTTTGAAAACTCTGAAGGTAACCTTGGCATCGCCAACGCGTTATTTGAGCACCTTGCAGCTAAATTACCTGTTTCAAGACTACAGCGCGACCTTACCGACTCTACCGTGCTAAGAAATGTCGGTGTGCCATTTGCGCATACACTTATAGCTATTAAATCGACAGTAAGGGGATTGAACAAATTGTTACTAAATACTGATGCTATCAACGCCGACCTGGAAGCTAACTGGCCTGTAGTAGCAGAAGCTATCCAAACCATATTAAGGCGCGAAGCTTACCCTAACCCTTACGAAGCCTTGAAAGACCTTACCCGTACCAACCAGCAAATCAACGCCAACACAATAGCCGAGTTTGTTGATACGTTAAATGTAAGTGACGCAATTAAAGATGAGATCAAAAAGATAACGCCTTTAAATTATACAGGGATCTAATGTGCAAATTTCAAATGTGCAGATGACTAGATTTCAAATGTGCAGATTTCAGATGTGCAAATTGATGAACAATTAAAGCATTAATAAATCAAAATACCATTTACATATCTGCACATTTGAAATCTGCACATCTAAACTTACACATCAAAGAAATGTCATAACAAAGCTTAGGGTCGTTTTTAATAAAAAAGGTAGCTAAATTTGTTAAATTAGATTGAATAAAAACACGAAACGATGAACATCAACGTATATACCGAATTAACGCCTAACCCGGCAACTATGAAATTCATAGTTAACAAACTGCTTATCAACGGCAGCGTTGACTTCCCTACTAAGGAAAGTGCCGAACATTCACCCTTTGCAAAGGAGCTTTATAAGTTTTCATTTGTGAACGGCGTTTTCTTTGCCAGCAACTTTGTTACTATTACCAAAACTGAAGGCAGCGACTGGGCAGATGTTGAGCCGATAATGAAAGAGTTTGTTAAAGGCGCTATCGAATCTGAATTGAAGATCCAGTTAGAAGAAGAAGCCGAAGCCGGAAATTTTGAAGGCACCGAAACTGAAGTTAAAATTCAGCAGATTTTGCACGACTACGTTCGCCCGGCTGTTGAGCAGGACGGCGGTGCTATCACTTACCGCTCATTTAATGAAGGTATAGTAACCGTTGAGCTTCGTGGTTCATGCAGCGGCTGCCCATCATCAACCGTAACCCTTAAAGCCGGTATCGAAAACCTGCTTAAACGCATGGTACCTGAAGTTACCGAAGTGGTTTCTGAAGCGTTATAATATTGAAGTTTTTGGGGTTCGAGCCCCACTGCTTACCCAAAGGCCTCTTAAGAAATTAAGGGGCTTTTGATTTTTACCCGACTTTGTTTTATACTTCAAATCAAAGATATTTTTCCTCAATAAGTTTTCTATTTTAGCTACCTGAAACTTAAAATCTGTCACAATGCCGCAATCGACCAAAGGCGTAACTTTTTTTAATAGCAAAGGTATTAGTAGTAAAATGCTCCAATATCACGAGCAAAGAGATCTTCTGTCAATTGAGTAACGACCTATCCTCATTATCTAAACCATGAAAATCGAAAGATTACTAAATTGTACAAACTGTGGCGCATTATTGACGACAAGTGCAGATCAAACAATTAAATGCGCGTACTGTGGAACCGTTTATCATCAAAAACCGCAGGCAAATAATACGTTATTATCTACAGAAATCGCAACAGAAGATGCGCAACACCAATTGGAAGACGTTGAAAATATTGAAGTTAATGACACATTCCAATCAGATAATTTTCCTACCGATAAGCAAAATACAAATCTTGGATGTAGTATCGCTCTGATAGCTTCGGTCGTAATCATGATGGTAATAGTCATAGCTAAAAACATCGGCCCAGAGCAGAGGACTACTTATAGTGGTAGCATAGATATTGACACCGCAATATCTACGCTACCACCTCAATCTGTTGAATTGTCAGAAACAGCGCAAGCAAGTCTCAAAAAACTAGACGCAATCAATGTGGATAAGAAGCTCCTTAAAAAATTGATTAAAGATTCAAGTAATATCACAAGAGGGTCTGCAGTTCAGGCAACTTATTTCAGAGATAAAAATTCAATAATCGGTAAGCCAGTAACTGGTTTGTATGCCTATATAAATTGCGATGACATAGCAGGCTGCAACATTTATTTTGGTTGTCAACATATAAATAAAAAGCCTTTAGGATTAAAGAGTTTAACATTTGTTATAAATGGTAAACACCTCCGGTACAAGCCCGATTTTGCAACAGACTCTTTACAGCATTGGATAAACGAATACAGCGAGGAAGGGATTTATGATGACAAAATTTCGATATTATTAAAGCTTGTGACAGCAGACAAGGTCATTGTTCGTTTTAACGGCAATAAAAAACATGATCAAATAATATTACCAAAAGATCAGCAAGACGTGCTTAAACGGCAACTACAACTTTACAAAGGATTTCTTTTAGGATATGCTAAGTGGTAATTAGTAAAAGTATTACTTAAAATACTTCCCTATCACCCCCAGCATCTCCCCTGTTATTTTCCCATTAGTTGCCAATAATTCACGGGTATCCAACACTTCTGAGCCGCCTTTAAAGTTCACGACCTCACCTCCGGCTTGTTTTACAATTACAATACCGGCGGCCACGTCCCATGCGTTAAGGTTATACTCATAAAAAGCATCAAAGCGTCCGCAAGCGGTATAAGCCAGGTCGACAGCGGCAGAACCTAAACGGCGCAAGCCATGGCTGCTGCGCATCAGCTCGGTAAACAATTCGATATAGGCTGCCTGCTTTGTAAAATCGTAATATGGAAAACCGGTTGCCAGTAAACTGGTACCAATCGTGCTGTTTTTACTTACGCTGATCTCTTTACCATTAAGGTATGCAGGCGCATCCTTCCATGCGTAAAAGCATTCATCAAGGTTTATTTCATAAACCACGCCGGCTATCAGCTCGTCGTATTCCTTCAATGCAATACTTACCGAAAAAGCGGGCACACCGTGGATGAAATTGGTTGTACCATCAAGTGGGTCGATAATCCAGTTATAGCGCTCGCCTATTTTGGTAGTTGTTTTTTCTTCAGTAATGAAACCGGCTTCAGGTAAAATTTTGCTCAGACCTTTTACAATGGTTTCTTCGGCGGTTTTATCAACGTATGATACCATATCGTTGAGGCCTTTATATTCTATCCTATCAGGATCAAACGCTTTACGCTCCTGCCTGATGAAATCACCTGCTTGTTTTGAAACTTCAATTACCTGGTTTATGATGTTCGCTGTTTGCATGGTTACGTTTTAATGATAGGCTGAATGAGAAAACTTTATGAATAAAAAAGCTGGCGAAAAACAGGCTTAGTGCCGCTGAGATCCGTGCTACGGTAGGGTTAAAACTGCACGCCTGGATCAATATTTTCACAACGGATAAATTGGCAAAGAACCCGATAACAGCTACCGTTACAAAGCGAAAAAACTGCTTACGCGGCGCCGATTTGGACTCATTAAATACCATGTAGCGGGTAATTAAAAAATTAACCACTACCCCCATAAAAAACGATAGCGCAAGCGAAACGGTATAATTACGAACGGTAAGCCCAAAAATATGGTAAGTATGCGCTGTAAGCAGATTGTGGTAAAAAAGGTAAAATGCCGAAACATCCACCAAAAAACCGGCCCCGGCCGAAAGCACAAATCTAAATACCTGGTTATCTACTAATTTACCTTTTGATTTATTATCAGCCATTTGTAGTACCCAGTGCTTTCTTTTCTTTGTTTAATCCTGTTACAATAAGTGTAATGCCACCTAAAACCATAATCACCGAAATCATTTCGGCTTGGGTAAATGAAACACCGGCAACAACATATTTAGTATTAACCCTGATAAGCTCGATAAAGAAACGTTCAAGGCCGGCTAATATCATATATACACCAAACAAAACGCCCGGAGCTTTAAAATTGTGCCTTATTTTCCATAATACAAAGAACAGTAATAAACAAATTACACTTTCGTAAAATGAGGTTGGGTAAACCGGATATTGCAATTCATGGCAAAACTTGCCCATACAGTTCATCATCTGTACGCCCTCGTCGTTTACGTTGTGCGGAAATTTAAAGCTCCACATCCAATCGGGCGCCCAGCTTAACCAATGTGGCTTTGGTGCCAGGTTAACTATACCCCAATCGCCGTCGCCGCTCATTTGGCATCCAATACGGCCTAAAGCGTAAGCCAGCATCATACCCGGACCACCAATATCAAGCATATTCAGCGGTTTAATACCGTGCTTGTTAGCTATGTAAAGTACCGCTGCACCACCGCATATCAAGCCTCCATAAAAGGTTAAACCACTAAAACCTATTAGCATGCCAACCGGGTCTTTCATAAAATCGCCCCAGTTTTCCAGTGCATTAAACAATTTTGCACCGGCAAAGCCAAATACTGCAGCCCATAATAATATGCTCCCTAACAATTCGTCGGGGTGTACATCAACATCTTTAGTCTCGGGTTTATCACGACGATGTTTTTGAGACTCATGCCAGGCCCAGTATGCAAAAGCTGCTGCTCCAAGTATGCCGCCTATCCAATTACCCCTTAAGGATAATAAAAAATCCTGTGGATTATCTATAAGCGCCTGGTAATTAAGGACACAATCAATAATCTTGTACCCCAAAACAAAACCAAAAACGCCGTTGCCAATAAGCTCAGTATTTGAAGCAGGTAAGCCTATAGTAATCCTCTTTTTAAAAGTATGAATAACGCCTAATGCCTCCTTGCGTTTAAACTCCTTGCCAAAAGCCCAGTAAGCGCCAACAAAAGCTATCGCAACAAAAAAGCCGAAAGTTTGAATGGGCAAAGGAAGATTAAAACCAAAAAGATATTTTAATAACGATGTGAGCGTTGGGAACATAGGTTGTAATTTAGGGCGAATATAGAATTTAATGCACTAATATTTCTTCGCCTTCTGTTATTTCAACATCACCGTCAGGTGAAATATTTGTTAGATGTACCGTTTTTAATTCGTTAACCAGCACAGGATCATACTTGGTACGTACTTTCACGTAATTGCGGGTGAAGCCATGCATAAAGCCATCTTTAATATCGCCCTCAAACAAAACTTCCTGACTTTTACCCAATTGACTTTCGTAAAAGGCACGGCGTTTTTTATCCGACAAGATATGCAGCATTTTGCTCCGCTCCCCTCGTGCAGAGCCCGGAACAGCGCCGGTCATTTGAGCAGCCAGGGTATTCTCCCTTTCCGAATAAGTAAATACGTGCAGGTATGAAATATTTAGCTCGTTCAGGAAATTATAAGTATCGATAAAGTCTTCTCTTGTTTCGCCGGGGAAACCAACAATAACATCTACACCGATACAGCAATCGGGCATCAGCTCCTTTATTTTGGCAACGCGGTTAACATAAAGATCGCGTTTGTAACGGCGGCGCATCAATCCCAGTATCTTATCCGAGCCAGACTGTAACGGAATATGAAAGTGCGGTACAAAACGTTTTGAAGATGCAACAAAAGCAATGATCTCGTCGGTAAGTAAATTGGGTTCGATAGATGAGATCCTGAAACGGTCTATCCCTTCTACCTCATCCAATGCTTTTATCAAATCAAAAAACTTGTCCTCACGCTGGCCATTACGAATGCCGAAATCGCCAAGGTTTACACCGGTAAGCACAATTTCTTTTACCCCTGATTCGGCAATTTGCTTTGCCTGCGCAACAACGTTTTCAATGGTATCGCTGCGGCTTGCTCCACGGGCCAACGGAATGGTACAAAAAGTACATGAATAATCGCAGCCGTCCTGCACTTTCAGGAAAGTACGGGTACGATCGCCAAAAGAATATGCGGGAACAAACTCATTGGCTTCAGACACAGGCTGATTGAGCACCAATGCCTTTGGCCTTTTGGTTAAGTCGGTAATATGATCAACTATCTGAAATTTTTCGGCAGCGCCAAGCACCATGTCAACGCCGGGAATTTCAGCAATTTCCTGTGGTTTTAGCTGCGCGTAACAACCTACTATAGTTACGTAGGCGTTAGGTGAAATTTTAAGCGCTTCCTTTACAATCTTCTTACACTTTTTATCGGCATTATCAGTTACCGAGCAGGTATTGATCACAAAAACATCCGGCGTTTCGGTAAAATTCACCGTATCATAACCGGCCTGGTTAAACAGCCGACCAATAGATGAGGTCTCTGAATAATTCAGCTTGCAGCCTAAAGTGTAAAAAGCGACTTTCTTGTTCATTTCAAACGGCAAAGATACAGTTTTTTATAAAATGTTAGCCCGGAGGATTTTTCATATCAGCGTAAAAGAACGAAATGTTAAAACAGGCAGAACCCGACTAGAAGTTTCAGTCAAATCGCTTTTAAAACGTATAACTGATACGGGGCTCCGATGGAGCCAATTTGCCACAGATCATCGTTTTGCTATAAACACGATACTCCTAACGGAGTCATACAATACCCCAGAGGGGTGACGTGTTTATAGCAGATCTTAAGTCAATTTTAAGGCTCCGTTAGGTGCCTCGTAGTTTAAGGCGATGCTCGGTATAACAATTTGACAATTTCATTTATCAATATCAAATCTGTAATTTCAAAGCGGTTTAACACATTCTAAAGGCCTTATCAATCATGATCATATACGGCACCAAAGCCAAACTCTTAAAATCCGAAATAACAAGCGACACCTGCCCAAACTGCAATACAGCCAACAGTATACAGATGAATGTATTTCAACGCTGGGCCCATATTTTCTGGATCCCTTTTTTCCCGATTGGCAAAACCGGCGTTTCGCAGTGCCTAAATTGTAAGCAGGTATTAAAACTTAAGGAAATGCCGGCATCGCTTAAATTAAGCTATGATAATGTAAAAGCCCAAACTACAATCCCCATCTGGACATTTGCAGGCTGTTTTTTGATAGTTATCGGTTCCATATTTTTTTATATCAGTGAAAAGCAGAAAACTAAAAAAGTTAACCAGTGGGTTTTATCACCGCAAAAGAACGACGTTTTTCATATCAAACTTAAAAACGATCATTATACCCTTTACAGGGTAAATAAAGTATCTGGCGATTCTGTTTACCTGGCCCTTAACAAATATGAAGTAGACCGAGAAGACGGGCTTGACGATGTTGCAGCAAAAGGCGATACCGCCTATGACAGCGCACAGCAAGGTATCGCCAAATCGTTCCTTGTGGAAATGGCCAAAGAAGGAACTATTTTGGATATTGAACGGAAGTAAGCTTATGACTGCCACACCCCGCTCCTATTGGTTTGCTAAGTTCTTCGAATGCGTGTATCTGCTCATAGCTATTTATGATTGCTTAATGATGATGTGGGGCACTTTGCTTTACAAGCTTTTTACTTCTTTTGGTGACGTTTCCTTCGCGAGGCTTTTTACCTGGATTATTATCGGGATGCTCATCTTTTCGGTGGTATATTCCATTTACTGGAATCAAAAAAGCAAAGAGGAAGGATTTAATTCAGAAATAAGGCACGCCTTTCTGCGTGGCGTTATGCGTTACTTTCTTGCCTTTCAAGTGTCGGCTTATGGTTTTGCCAAGATCCTGAAAACACAGTTTGGACACGTTTACATGAGAGATAATACCCCTGTTGGCAAGTTAAGCGGCTTTGACCTTACATGGAATTATTTTGGCCACTCCTATACTTTCGCGATTATACTGGGTTTACTTCAGATTGGCGGCAGTGTTATGCTTTTATTCAGGCGTACTACCTTGCTGGGCACTTGCTTATTATTACCCATAATGTTAAACATTGTACTGATCAATGTATTTTATGATATAGCCATAGGGGCATTCATAAACTCAATCATTATAACTACCGGCCTGTTATACCTTTTACTACTACGATGGCCGGATATTAAACCTGTTTTATTTAAAGAAGTAGTAAAATCACCTTTACGGTTAAGTTTTGCAAAACCAGTTTTAAAACTTTTGGTAATCGTCCTTGCTTTTTACAGCATTTACCGTTATGTAGTAGCCGTCCCCTCGTCGGCCTTCGCCGGAAAATGGAAAATTCAGCAATTTATTCGAAATGGCAAAACCATCGGTGAAAACGATTGGATGAATGGTGCCCAAAACTGGTGTTACATATATATTGAAGATGATGGCAGGATATCATTTTGCGCAAATCCTTACGTTTTTGAGGCTAACCGAGCATGGTTTGGTCGTTATAGTTATAATGCAAAACAAAAAACATTCGATGTACATTTTGATGGTGGCACAAATAATAATACCACAAGGGTAAAGATCAGCAACTACAACGGTAAACAAATGCAATGGGATACCAAAGTATATGATGATACCTTAAAATTGAAACTGGTTAAAGAATAAGGAGCTTTGGTTACACATTCCCCCAACCCAGCGCCAATACATCGGCAATGTGCATAGTTTGAATAGGTAAATTATTTTTATCGATATAACCCTGCATGTGCATTAAACATGATGAATCGGTAGATATAATGTATTCAGCACCTGCGTCAAGGGCATTATTTACCTTCTGTTGCGCCATCGCGGTTGAGATACCATCAAACTTAACAGCAAAGGTGCCACCAAAGCCGCAGCAGGTTTCGCCGTCTTTCAAGTCAATCAACTCAAGACCAAGCACTTTGGAGAGCAGCTGGCGAGGCTCATCTTTTATTTTACATTCGCGCAGGCCGGCGCAGCTATCATGATAAACTGCCTTACCATCAAGCTCGGCACCGAAATAATCAAATTCCAGGATATTTACTAAAAAATCGGATAGCTCGTAGATATTACCTTGAATGGCCCGGCATTTATTGTGTACCGCGGTATTGGTAAACAAGTCGTTATAATAGTTTTTCACCATACCGGTGCAAGAGGCCGATGGTGATACAATAACACTATCTTCCGAAAAATCGCTTAAAAACTTGCTTCCTACCTCTTTGGCGTCATCCCAAAAACCGGCATTAAAGGCCGGCTGACCGCAGCAGGTTTGTGCCGGATTATAACTAACCTTGCACCCTGCTTTCTCCAACAATTTTACGGTATTAAAAGCAGTTGCCGGAAACAACTGATCTATGAAACACGGTATAAACAACTCAACCTTCATCGGCACAAATTAGTTAACGGGTGCTAAAATCCAAATTTTTATTGACGTTTCGTTCGGCCCTCAGCAAAGAAAACAACAAAATTAAGCCAACAATGAAAAATACGCCCAATACCAAAACTGAATTTCGCGGGCTACCGGTTATTTCTTCAAAAAAGCCGAAGCTAAATACCCCACCTACAATAGCCAGCTTTTCGGTAACGTCATAAAAACTAAAAAAAGACGCTGTATCCGGGATGTTTTCGGGCAGGTATTTTGAATATGTTGAACGCGACATGGATTGAATACCGCCCATTACCAAGCCTACCACTACAGCTATAATGTAAAACTGTGTTTGCGTATAGGTAAAGTAAGCAGCTATACACACCCCAATCCAAAGGATTACTACACTTATTAAAACCCGCACGTTACCATATTTGCCAGACAGGCGCGACATCAGCGTTGCCCCAAAAATAGCCACCAGTTGAATAATTAAAATAATGGTTATCAACTGCGGAGTTTCCATTTTCAGTTCCTTTGCAGCAAAACCAGTTGCTACCAACATAATGGTCTGCACACCCATGGAATAAAAAAAGAACGACGGCAAAAACCTTTTTAGCAAAGGCATTTCTTTAACTTTTTTCCAAACATGCCCCAGCTCAATAAAACCACCTTTTATGATGTTATGACTATGGCTTACGGCGTTGGGACTCCCCTTAGGCAATACACTAAAAGGGATCATAGCAAAGCCTATCCACCATAAGCCTACCAGCAAAAATGATAAGCGAGGGGCAAAGGTTTTATCAACTATGCCAAACCACTCGCCCTTTAATACAAACAAAAAGCAGATAAGCTGCAGTAATACGCTGCCAATGTAACCATAGGTAAAACCTTTGGCACTTACATTATCCTGCATATCAACAGTAGCAATTTCGGGCAGATATGAATTGTAAAACACAAAACCTCCGCTATAACCGATAGCAGCGAGAGCAAAGCAGATTATGCCCATCTCCAGGTGATCTTTATCAAAATTGAACAACGCACAACAGGCCGCCGAACCAAGCAGCGTAAAAAACAACATGAAGATTTTTTTATTGCCCTTATAATCGGCGATAGACGATAATATGGGCAGCAGCAATACCATCACCAGGTAAGCAGCAGATAAGGCATAATCTGAAAGGGCAGTATTTACAAAGCTTTTCCCAAAAAAGTTAACCCTATCACCATTGGCATGATTGGTAGTGATGGCTACATAGTATGCCGGAAAAATTGTTGAAGTGATGACAAGGTTATACGCTGAGTTGGCCCAATCAAAGAAAGCCCAGGCGCGTATGGTTTTTTTGTTGTTTTTATTTTCCATTTGCTCACTAAATGTATGCAAATTTTAGAAACTGCAAAAAACGCCAATTAAATACATGCACTATCTTTCGCCAAGCATCTTTTTAATAGCCGCAGGCAAGTCCGTTTTATTATCTGCAACCAGCATAGCTCCCGCCCTTTCGGCTATTGATTTCTGCTTATTGCCGGCTACTTCAGTGGTTGGACCACTTATACCGCCAAAATATTTACCCATGTCCCAGTTTATTTTAAAATCAATTTTCCTGGTATCATTGGTGCCGGCTATTGAGCAAGTTAAAGCATCATAGGCAGATCCTTTTTTGTTGGCCAGGCTTTGCCCGGCTACCTGTAGGTTACGATCATTCACCCGCAAGTTTCTTACAATTAAATATTCCTCATCCACGTTATTTACAACGTATTCATCGCGCGGATCGATAGCAGAATATTTAGGATCGAGTTCATTGTTTTTGGTGTAATAAGCCCAAAGGCATGCATCCTTCAGGCCCGATTGCAACTCCTCCGAATCAGAAAATAGTTTGTAAGCATCCCATGCGGCAGCAAAAGCGTTTTCATAATCCTGTTTACTGATATAAGCGGCAATTAAACGCGAATAGCTAAACTCAGTAGTATGACTAACATTTCGGGTGTTTAACTCTACCGCCTTTTTAAGATACCAGATGGCCGAATCAGGCTTGTGTTCGTTTAAATAAATAACACCTAAAAAGTGATACGAGCCATGAAATGAAGGAGTTTTAGCAACCGCAGCCAGGAAGTTCAGTTTGGCGGCCGGTATATCTGTCTTGATTTGCTTCAGACCGTTTATAAATTCTTCGGATGGGGCCTGGCAAAAGCCTTTAATCGTAATCAGAAGGAAAAATGCGGCAATGATGAAAATTCTGGTATTCATGATGGGTTTAGATTTATTGGTACTAATATCAGTAAATAAGCTAAAAAAAGCTTCGCCCACCAAAAAATAAAAACAGATGTTATTTACCCGCTAAACAACTACAAGCTGATTTAATGACCGCGCGGTGCATAAACAATAATACAAGCACCTATCAGCGCAATCAAAGCACCGACAATATCATAACGATCGGGTTTAAACCCGTCTACTTTCCAGGCCCAGATCAGCGCCATAACAATAAAAATACCGCCATAAGCGGCGTATACCCGTCCAAAATTAGCCGTTTGCCATGTTGCCACTATACCATAAAGCGCCAGGATTATGCCACCCGCTATTCCGAACCAAAGTGGCTTACCCTCTTTTAGCCAAAGCCAAACCAAATAGCCGCCGCCTATTTCAAATAAGCCGGCCAGCAAAAACAAAGCAAAAGAGCGGATAATTGCCATTATTAAAATTTATGACTGATAACTATGCTAAAGATATAAAAATGGCTAAAAAGGCTTAAAGCAATCATAAAAAAGGCCTCCTTTAGTGGAGGCCCTTAAATACGCTTATAAATCGCATTTAACTTCTGTCATAAAATGCAGGTGGTTCAATTCCAAGCGAACGCAGGTAAACATAAGCCTGGCCACGGTGATGAATTTCATTGTCTATCAGGTACTGGATGATACTATTAGCAACACCTTCATATTGCCCGAAAGCTAAAACCGTTTCCTGAAAACGCTCTGGCAGGATCTGCGCCCAATAAGTAGTGATGGCTTCAGTAGCATCATCCCACAACCTTAACAGATCATTTTTTGAATGAGCTTCAACTTTCCCGGTATGATGATCAAGTCCTGCAATTGGGGTCCAGTCATCTGTTACAATACCTTTTACGCCCGGAGCCCCCATACTGATGATTTCTTTCACCATTTCCGAAAATGGGCGCATCCCTCCTATCGAATAATTAAAAAGTGCTTCCTGTGGAAAAGCTTCGATTAAGCGGCGGGTTACACGGCGCTGACCGAGCCAGCTTTGTAAAAATTGATCGGGTGTATAAACAGATGCTGCTGCAGTTTCTGTTGGTTGTTGAATGGTATTGGTTTCCATTGTATTGTTTTGTTTTTGATTACAATACAAAGTAACCACGCGGTGGTGACAGCCCTATGTCAGCAGGAAAAAAAGAAAAATCAACTATTTGTATTTTGGATAAATTCCACTACCTGTTGCTGCTCATATTGCGAAAGCGATCCCTCGGAATAATGCCATTTAGCGTTAGTATCGCTCTCAAACCTAATCTGTCCTAAATAATCGGGGTTCTTTTTATCATCAAGCAGCGGTTTACTTTCACCTATTTCGGGAGCTATTTCCTGAATTTCAAAAAGGATAGCTTCTCCGTCGTTACCACCCTTGTAAAGTTTGTACAAACCGGTGGCATTTAATTCATGATTTGTAGATTGATGCAGCACCGGCTCTATGATGATATTTCTTTGCACGCCGTTGTCGCCGGTTACGTTATGGTTAACTGTGTGGATCATGGCTTATGTTTTTATATAGTACAAGCCTGTGGTCAAATTGTTTAAGCTTCTACTTCAACACGCTGTTTACGGAGTTTATTTTCTGTAAACATCAGCACAATAAGCATAATTAAACCCAACACAAAAAAGCCATCGAGCGCAAGTGTCGAGTCGCGCATCTCATTAGTTACAGCTTCTACAAAGCCAAAACAAAATAAGCCTACCACAATCGACAGCTTCTCGGTAACATCATAAAAGCTGAAATAAGATGCCGTATCGGGAATATTTTCCGGAAGATATTTAGAGTAAGTTGAACGGGATAGCGATTGCACTCCGCCCATCACTATGCCGATAACCACCGCAGCAACATAAAACTGGGCGGAGTTGGTGATAAAATAGGCATACAAACAAATGGCCGACCATACCGCTACCAAACCTACCAACGTACGTACATTCCCAAATTTTTCGGATGATTTGGATGCAATCAACGCCCCGGGAACGGCAACAACCTGGATAATAAGAACAATAGAGATCAGCGCAGCATCGGGCATGTGCAGCTCCTTTGCCGCAAAATTAGCCGCAACCAGCATAATGGTTTGCACGCCTATGGAGTAAAGGAAAAACGAGGCGAGAAAACGTTTTAACAATGGCATATTCCGTACTTTTCCGAAAACCTTCGCCAGTTCTTTAAAACCACCAGTTATGACGTTATAATTATGCTTGCCGGCATTCGGCTGTCCCTTTGGCAGCAAGTGGAACGGGATAATGGAAAAACCTATCCACCATACAAAAACCATCAGGAACGAGATACGTGCAGGCAGCCAGTCATCAGTAATACCAAACCAATTTGGCTCAAGCACTACAATGAAGCACAACACCTGCACAACGATGCTGCCAACATAACCATAAATAAAGCCTTTGGCACTTACGGCATCCTGCTTATCGGGTGTTGCTATTTGAGGCAGGTATGAATTATAAAACACAAAACCACCGCAATAACCAATAGAAGCAAGACCAAAGCACAGCATCGGGATTTCCAATCCTACGCCGGGTTTAAAGAAAAATAAACCGGCACAGGCTAAACTGCCCAGCCAGGTAAACAATTGCAGGTATGATTTTTTATTGCCCCGATAATCGGCTATGGAAGTAAGGATTGGTAAAATAGCCGCAACCACGAGATAGGATAAACCAAGAATATAATTTGATAAAACAGTATTAACATACCTGTGCCCCAGGAAAGTTACCATTTGGGTGTTTTTTGAATTGAACTTGGTAACCTCCACAAAGTATGCGGGAAAAATGGTAGAGGTGATAACGATATTGTATGACTGATTGGCCCAGTCAAACATGCACCAGGCCCAAATGGTTTTCTTGTTATTTTTTGCTTCCATTGCGGGCTTAAAAGTATGGAAATTTAGGGGAGGATCATTACAGAAATGCTAAACAAATACGTTGAAATTATATAGGCGGGCAATAATGCTAACTATGTTTTGCCTGCAAATAAATTACGCTGAAGGTTATTATCCAAATCAATATCATTAATAAGATCCCCAAATTGAATTCTTTTTGCTTTTCAGGAGTGTCTATACAATTTTTGTATTCCCATTTAACGCCATATTTATCTTTAAGGATGTTTGCAATATGCTCTGCTAATTTGTAGCAACCCGTTTTGCGAAGATCGTTTAACTCTTCAAACACAACGAAACTGCATAGCAAATGAAGTTCGTCGCCATTCTTAATATAGATTTCCGACGATGTGATTGGGTTTTGTCCCCGAGTTATTCCCTGACTTGATGTTATAAGCACCTGACAACCTTTATTCACCGGGATTGTCTTGTTTTTTTTCATATCATGAAACACAATATTATCAGCATTCAATCGCAATCTGATTTCAAAACTCCGTTCTGAAGAATGAGAAGTGATTACCAATAGATTTGGCTCTTCTTCTCTGAAAAATAAACCGGCAAACCTTGTAAACATACAGCGAAAGTAAAAAACATAGTTTAGCTTTATTTTGATTTATTGTAGTTTTATCTGGCAAACCTTATCAATCAATAAAAATTGAAAAAACTACTTATCCTTTTACTTACTTTAGCAGTTACTCCTATCATTGCCGGTTGCTACGGCATTATTCACGACCAGTTTACGTACACAATCAGCCATGAGTATTTTACAAAATTTAAGTTTTACCAATTTGGTTTTATTGAGCCAGGCTACGAAACCGTTTTACCTAACCCAAGGTTGTATGTAGCAATAGTAGGTTTTTTAGCCACCTGGTGGGTAGGATTGATCATTGGTATAGGTAACGGGCTGATGGGTTTAATACAAAAAGATCATAAGCTAATGCTCAAAACAATTAGCTATACCGTATTTATCACTTTAATTGCGACTGCAATCAGCGGGCTTATCGGCCTGGCTTATGGGTGGTTTTATCTTTCTGGCACCCGGGTCAACTGGTATTTACCAAAGACACTTATTGACAAAAAGAGCTTCATAGCCGTTGGCTCAATGCACAACTTTGGCTACCTTGGTGGCCTTACAGGCTTAGTTTTAGGGATGATATACCAGGTTGTAAAAGCCTCAAAAAACCGAACAGTAAGAAAAACTCTTCATTAAAAATTTCGACATGTTCAACTACCTCAATTTTACAAATCAATTCGGCTCGTATCTATACGATGATAATTTCCAGGCTTTTTTAGCAGATACATTTACAGATCTCAGCCCTTACAATGTTTTGAAAAGCGATTACATGCGATCTGAAATATTGGATATCGATTTGGGGTTCACCAATGACGATGCTGTTATTGACGAAGATGAGCTGATAATTTTAGAACCAGGCCAGCCGATATTCTCCCATCTGAATATTTACCTTAACCCGGATGTGCAATATGTGCTACCATTTGAGATTTCATTTTACGACACCCGGGAAGCCGTTTTCAAAAAAGCCGGCGAACCAACGCTAACCAAACAGGGAGATTCTCCCATACTGGATATCCCTTTCCTGATAGATCATTACAAAACAGATAACCTGGTATTAAGTATCGATTACGATCCGGTTAAAAAGCATATTAATTTTATACAGATCAGGGATAATAATATTGTGGCACATTTGAAACTGTAACCGGGAAATAAGTTTAAACTTACTCACCTCCCGGTTAATATAGGCTATAATGAAAATTACCGCTATCAATCAAATATCTCGGGCAGGTGTTTGTAGTTCCCTTTAACGGTCGCCAAAACTTCATCAAACTTACCGCCAAGCATCATTTTGGTCATAGATACGGCCATGCCCTTAACCATTTTCAGTTCGATATGCGGCGGCATAGCAAGCGCTGTTCCATCGGTATAAACATTCACCAAAACAGGGCCTTTACATTCAAAAGCCTCTGCTATGCCCTGCTCAAGATCCTGCGGGTCATTTATAGTGATACCCTTGATCCCCATTGACTCGGCAACCATTGTAAAATCAGGATTGTGCATATCAACCTCAAAATCGGGCAGGCCCATTACCTCCATTTCAAGCTTTACCATACCCAATGCCCGGTTATTAAATACTATGATCTTAATAGGCAGATCATATTGTTTGATGGTTGCTAAATCACCCAGCAACATAGAAATACCTCCGTCGCCACACATGGCTACTACCTGCCTTTCAGGACAAGCCAGAGCAGCGCCTATAGCATGCGGCATGGCGTTGGCCATTGAACCATGAACGAATGACCCAATCATCGACCTCCGGCCGTTGGCACTGATATGCCGGGCGCTCCATACGTTACACATTCCCGTATCGCAGGTAAAAATCGCATCGGCTGAGGCATGGTCATTTATGATAGCGGCCAAAGCTTCGGGGTGGATTGCATCATGTTTACCATAATCCTCAATATACGCCTGTTGCTGCTCTTTTACTTTGGCGTGTACGTGCAGCTGGGCATCTAAAAAGCTGCGATCGGCTTTTTCCTTGATCAATGGGATCAGGGCTTTAAGTGTAGATTTAATATCGCCATAAAGCCCCATCGTTAATTTTGCCCGACGGCCAAGATTTTCAGGCTTGATATCTATCTGCACTATCTTTTTATCCTGCGGATAGAAAGGCGTATAAGGAAAATCGGTGCCCAAAAGCACAACAAGATCGCTTTCATGCATACTGTGATAAGCTGCAGGTAAACCAAGCAAACCTGTCATACCAACCTCATAAGGGTTATCATGCTCCAAAAACATTTTGCCGCGGAAAGAATAACCTACGGGAGCTTTGAGCAATGCCGCCAGTTCAACCACCTCATCGTGTGCATCGGCACAGCCAATGCCGCCAAAAATGCAGACTTTAGGATGGCGATTGATCAGATCGGCCAGTTGCACTAACTCTTCCCATACCGGGGTGATGTTGGCTTTACAAAAGAAATTGTTTACCGACGAATCAATTTCAACAGCATCCTCTCCTGCTACATCGCCAGGCAAACCCAATACGCCAACGCCCTTACGCTGAATAGCGGTTTGGATAGCTGCCTGTGTCATACGGGGCGCTTGTTTGTTGTTTGCAGCAACCTGGTTATAATAACTGCAATCATCAAAAAGCTTGATCACATTGGTTTCCTGGAAGTAATTACTGCCAAACTCCTTTGTAGCGCAAGTAGACGCTATGGCCAAAACAGGAGCGCCGGAGCGGTGAGCGTCATAAAGACCATTTACCAGGTGTACATGCCCTGGGCCGCTACTACCGGCACAGCAGGCGAGACCGCTCAGTTGTGCATCGGCCGAAGCCGCAAAAGCGCCAGCTTCTTCGTTACGTACATGGATCCATTTTAATTCGGGCGTTCTGCGAACAGCATCGTTAAGTTCGTTTAAACTATCGCCGGTTATAGCGTAAATACGTTTGATACCGGCCTGTATCAGCATTTCTACAAGCTGCTCGGCTACTTTTTTTGACATGTTTGGGTTGTTTAGCGTTAGTGATGTTGTAATTTCTTATCCATAACACCAAACGCATGCCATTTGTTAAGGAATTAACAGTCAAATATTTGTAATTAAGATAGTTTTTTGAGTTTTTTGATATACCGTGATTTCATGATAATGAATGATATATCGCAATCTAACCAATTAGATATTTCCCCCACACCATCTGTTAATTCCGTTCGTTTACTCAAATAATTTCCCGCTCTTAATTGAATTTATACATATCACCATCCGTAAGATAATATACAACACCATCAATAACGATCGCAAACTGACCGGCAGGCTGAAAAAGTGACGGAAGATTTGATACAATTTCTTTGCCGGTTTGGGTATCAAATAATCTAAATGGCCTTTCAGAGCCTGTAACCCAAAAGGGGGAAGGCACGTGTCCGTAAATTTTACCGGGAGTAAGAATATATTGTAAAGAGGTATTGGGGCCGTACCAGGACCAAAGCAACCTCCCCGTTTGCAAATCTAACTTCATAATGTCAGAATTTTCAAAAACATATAACCCGGTAGCATCAGCAGCTAACGCACCTTCATACTTTGCTGCTGCTTTCCACAAAAGCTGGCCCGAATTTTTATCAAATGCGTAAACAAATGCACCCGGTGTATCTAAAAGAGTCGAAATAAAAACCATATTTCCTACCACTAAGGGTCGCGTACCGGGAGAACCGACGTTGCCATCAAGATATAGTGTACGCCACTTTTTTTGGCCGGTAGTGGCATCCAGCGCATTCAAGGCTACTACACGATCAGCGGTAAACTGCGGAACATGACTATCTGTGATATAAACAACATTATCTTTCTCTGTTGCACGTCCTATACTTGAACCCTGCGCCAGAAAAGTCCATCTTAATGTACCGTTTTTTGCATTATAAGCTTTTAAAAGGCCATCGTACGTCAATCCTTCACTTGTAGAGCAAAACAGCAAATCGTCAAACACGCGGGGTACCGGAATAACATATTTACTTTGCCCAAGATGCCACAACTGAGAACCATCAGAAGCTTTGAGCGCATAAATATCTCTGTCGGTTGTGGAGAAAACTATCCCTTTGTTATATGACATTGATACAGGGCGATCGTATCCAACATTAGCCGGTATAGACCAGATTATTTTGCCCGTTTTTGCATTTAAACCATAAACAGAGCATTGCCTGGTTATATCATCTATTGCCTGTACAAACACGGTATCATTTGATATCACCGGTGTCAACCAATGCCCTATATCTTGCCTCCACACAAATTGCCCTCCTGTTGTGTAGCAATTAATGCCACCTATCTCGGGGCCTGCGTAGATGAAACCTTTGTCTGCCGGGATTTGAAAATTAAGTGAATCAATTTTTCCGGTGGCGCTACTTGCCACTATTTTCCCATTATATGGTAAAGTAGCTAAAACTTTGTTTAGGTAACAACTGGTATCGCTTATGTTTGGAGCAACCACTTCTCCATTAAAACTAACGGTATATTTTACCCCAACTGCAGCTGTACCTTTTGCCGCTGACCAATATATTCTTACATTATTCCAGGTGTCAGTCAGCTTATCAAGCCTGTCAAATTTTATAAATTTAAACGAAAGGGTCTGACTCTCGGGGTTTTTAGGATTATCGGGCGTAGGAGGATTAGGAGCCACTTGTTTCTTGCAACTATTAAATAACACAACAAGCAGCAAACATAAAAGGGCAACTTTTGGATAAGGTTTGAGGTTTAGCATGAATAAAAATAAAGAAATAATTTATCCCGTCAAAAAGAAAAATACCATCCATCGGCGCCCGTTCACCACTATATAAGCCCTGTTTATCGATAATATTTACCGCCCGGAAAATTTGAGGATACTTTCGATCAAAGAAAAAAAACAAACATTAAACACCCTTAGATCATGAAAAAGTTAATACTCTTATCCGGAGCAGGCTTACTGATAACGGTTTGCATCCTGGTTGCCTGTAAAAAGAGCAGCGAAAAAACAACGACTACGACGACTACAACTACAACCGCCACTGCTTCGGTTTCTGCCTTAACCTGTGGCTCGGCAGTAGTGTCATCAACAGCAACTGTTAATACAGTATTTAGCGGCAGCGCCACAGTACCGTATACAGGTGGCAATGGCGCAACTTACACCGCAGGTACCGCAATTTCTTCAACAGGGGTTACCGGGCTAACAGCAACCCTGGCGGCAGGAACATTAGCCAGTGGTGCTGGTAATATCACGTATGCTATTGCCGGCACACCAACATCAACAGGTACCGCATCATTTTCCATTACGTTTGGTGGACAAACGTGCAGCTTTACTGTCACTGTAGATGCCGCAAGCACAGCAACTGGCTGCTCCACGTCCACAACCATTGCATCAAAAGTAGTTTGCTTAGCTAATGCATTTTTGGCAACGCTTAGTACCAGCCAGCAGGCTTCAGTGGTTTTAGCCTTAAATAAAACCAACGCTTTAAGATGGTCAAACCTGCCCTGCGGCCTTTCATGCAGAAACGGCTTGGCCTTCAGCAGCTTAACCAGCACCCAATTAGCAGCTGCAAAAGCGGTGGCAGCAGCAGCCATGGGTACAACCACAGGAGAAGGCTATGATGAATTTACCCAGATAATGGCGGCAGACGATTACCTGGGAACAATGGCCTCGGGATATTCTTCAGGCAACTATATCATTGCATTTTTAGGAACGCCAACTACCACCGGTAAATGGATGTTGCAATTTGGCGGTCACCATTATGCGCAAAATATCACTTATGATGCGGGTGTTGTTACAAGTATAACACCGTTACACCAGGGTGTTGAACCAAAGGGATCATTTACCACAGGAGGAGTAACCTATACCGGGCCGATAGAATCTGAGCATACTGCTATGCAAAATATGCTTGGCTCTTTTACAAGTTCTGAATTGGCTTCGGCAAAAATATCAGGTACTTTTTCAGACTGCCTGATGGTTCCGGGATCAACCACCAATACAATGCCTACTACAAAACAAGGTGTTCAGGTGAGTACGTTGAGTACAGCAGCCCAGGCCAAAGTGTTAGCGGCAATGATGCCATGGATCAATGATCTTGACGCTACTTCGGCAGCAGCATTTACTACTATTTATCAAAATGAATTGGCCAATACTTACGTGTGTTATGCAAGCAATACCTCAGGTGTTGCGGGTTCTGCAACTTCATTTTTAACAACTAATACAGACTATGTAAGGATTGACGGGCCAAGTGTTTGGATAGAGTTTATATGCCAAACTGGTGTGGTTATTAGCAATCAAATACATTACCATACTGTAATGAGAGATCATACCCGTGATTATATAGGTTTATAAAAAATCAACAGAAATTATGTATAACATTTTTTCAATAAACAGTCGCCGGAAAAACAGCTGGCGACTGTTTATCATTGCCGCTATTTTTGCATTTACAGCACTGAAGCCAACCATCTCCAGTGCGCATCAAACGCCAAACACGCTTATTTTCCTGGATGCAAGCCCGAACAGGGTTGCGCTGGAACTTCAAATACCGCTGTCTGAACTTGAACTTGCCTTTGGCAATAACATATCTAAAAACCCGGAAACGCTAATTGAAAGGTTAGGGCCACAATTAAAAGAATACCTCAGAGCGCACATACATGCATATTTGAAGAAAACCGTCCCATGGGAAGTTGAAATAGAGGCGTTGAGGATGGATAAAGGAAAATACATTGAAAATGGTATGGATTATTGGGAAGTGATCGCTAATGTGGTTATTATACCGCAGGCAGGTGAAAACACCCGGAAATTTATGCTTAATTATGATGTGATCATGCATCAGGTGATTAATCATGCCGCCCTCGTTTCCGTCCGCAGCGATTGGGAAACCGGAAATTTAAACCCGACTGCCGATGCAATGGTAATCAGCAGAAATATGAAAGATAATGTAATATATCCTTTAGAAATAAACTTACAGCAGGGAAGCTGGTTTAAAGGTTTTAAAAGTATGCTTATGTTAGGTATGAAGCATATTAAGGAGGGTACCGATCACTTACTGTTTTTAATTATGCTGTTATTACCGGCTACACTCCTAATAAATGGCAAACGATGGGGAAAGTTTGGAGGTACCAAATATAGTATCCTGAAATTATTAAAAATTGTTACTTCGTTTACCATCGGCCACTCTGTTACGCTGCTGATAGGCGCCTTAGGCTGGCTACGGTTGCCGGCACAACCGGTGGAAATATTGATCGCATTTTCTATCCTGGTTTCGGCGGTACATGCGATAAGGCCAATTTTTCCGGGGAGAGAGATGTATGTAGCAGCCGGCTTTGGCCTAATCCATGGTTTGGCATTCGCATCAATATTAGCTAACCTTAAACTGGGAGCAGGCACAATGGCCTTGAGCATTTTAGGTTTTAACCTGGGCATTGAGATCATGCAGCTTTTTGTAGTATTGATTACAATTCCGTGGTTAATTTTATTGAGCCTAACGCCGGTTTACAAATATGTAAGAACTGGCGGTGCGGTTATGTCAGGCATAGTTGCTATTGCATGGATAGCAGAACGTGCAACTGAAACGCCTAATTTTATTTCGGCATTTGTAAATAAGGTAGCCGAACAGGCTCACTGGGCAATTGTGATACTGGCGATACTATCATTACTAAGTATTCTGTTAAAAGGACGAATTTCGCCTCCAGCACAATTAAACACAAAAAGCTAATATGGGTGCCATTCATTTTCAATCTCAGATTGGACAGAGTTACATTTACAAAAAAGCCGTTTTTCTTGTGGAGAAACGGCTTTTTTGTAGCGAAGAAATTTGGCCATTATGCTTTACTGCCTACAAACCAGAGATTAGCAGCCTTCCGAAGTTCAGCATAATCCGGCTCGTTGTCAGAAGCCCAGGCAATGATGCCGTCCGGGCGTATCAATACTGCGCTTAAGCCAAATTGCTCCTTTGCCCTGCCCGAAACATATTTAAATTGATCACCGTATTCTTCGGCCACGGTTTTTAGCGGGGTATTCTCGTCAAAGTCGAGCAATAAGCCGCGGCCATCATGCATCAACCCGCCAATCCTGGCACCATCTTCAAATTCAAAATCGGGAACGCTACGGCCTGTTAAAGGATTGCTGCCTGCAATATTGTAGTGCGTATTAATCCCCCAAACCCTTCCTGCGATGTATGTAGCACCGTCGCGCGTATTTATAAGATCGCTCATAATTGCGTACAAGGCCTGGGAATCAGGATCAGGCTTCATGATTGCAACCTGCGCGCGCGACCAATCTAAAACCTGCACGCCAACAGGGTGTCGTTCGGTATAATAACTGTCCAGTAATGCCTCAGGCGCTTTATTTTGAATGGTTGCGGCAAGCTTCCAACCCAGGTTCATGGCATCGCCTAATCCAAGATTAAGCCCCTGCCCTCCTAACGGCGCGTGAATGTGTGCCGCATCGCCGGCTAAAAGTACCCGTCCGTTACGGTAAGTTGTGGCCTGCCGTGCCCGATCTGTCCAGGTGGTTGCGATATGCAGGGCGTTAAGTGTAACGTCGGTATCGGAAATCCGGCGCAACACCTCCTGTAAGTGTTCAAGCATAACAGGTTTTCCTGAACCGTGAAATGCCCCGCAATCAAAATCCTGAATGGCCATGTAACCCGGCTGCGATTGCATGTACATGCCCCGTGGTGTCACATTCCGTCCTGGTTTAAGCTTTTCCGGATCTGCTATCTCAACCAGCGCAGTGTAGCCGGTAAACTCCGGCTCGGTACCGGCAAATTCAAAACCGCCGACTTTACGCACTGCGCTCCGGCTTCCGTCGCAACCAACAAGCCATTTACTTTGAAATAATTGCTCGTCGGATTGAACAGTTACCCCATCCGCGGTTTGGTGAAAGCCGGTAACAGCGAACCCGCGTTTGATTTCTACGCCCAATAATTGGGCACGATGTGTTAGCACAGTTTCAAGCTCTGCCATTTCAGAAATTAAGCTGGTAGCGACTGAGCCGGGCAAACAGTATTGCCATTGCGAAGTATCGACATTACCTTCAAGAATAGGTATTCCGGCAAAATGCCCTACCTGTCGCTGGGCTCCTTGTTTGGCATTTTGATGCGGATTTTTAATCCGGTTATGAATCTCAAGTTCATTTAGCAGGCCGCGGCGATAAAGCGCTTCAATAGTTGGCGCCGAGAGTCCTCTGATGCCGAATGGCAGTTGTTTCAATAGCGAATGAGGATCCTCTGCCTTTTCGAGTATCAGAACAGAGCAATTGGCCAGGGCCAGTTCGCAGGCGAGGAACAGGCCTACCGGTCCGGCCCCGGAAATGATGACATCATAATTAGTATGATTTTGTACAGATTTATCGTTCTCAGATATTGGTTTCATATATATTATATTGAAACACAAAATTCTGCAATGCCCACAGCTTAGGCTTGTACAAACGCGACAAAATCATTGCTTACTGCTTGCTTTCCTTTCTTCGCTTTTCGGGCAAAGGCCGCCGGCGTGGTGCCGCTATATCGTTTAAATTCCCTGCTCAGATGGGATTGATCTGTATAACCCAGCTCATGAGCTAAGCCGGCAAGATTTGTATCCGGGTAATGCCATAACCGGTTTCGTATTTGCTCAAAACGCATTAAACCCGACACGTCTTTAACACTATAGCCGGAAGATTGCTTGAATTTTCTTTCAAGCGTACGCACGGTGGCATGAGCGGCCTCTGCTACCTGGCTTACAGGTATAGTCCCATTTGCTTTCCGCATAGCAGCTCCCGCTTTGAATAACATACTGTTAACAGCTATCCCCGAATGCGCGCTAAGAAAATATTGCTTTACTTCTGACAATGCGTTATCTATCCTGCCCATATTAATCCACTCATTCAATACAGCCTGCAGCCGGGCAATGGGGTGCTCAAAGGTATGTACCCCAACTTTACCGGAAGGGAGTCCGAGCAGGTCAAACACAGTCCACGGGAAGCACCTGATACCAATAATTTCCAAACGCCCTCCCGAATAAAAAACAACCGGCTGATTAAGCAGACCCATCATAAGCGGTGATGGCAACGGCTGTAAGCTCCCCTCATCTAAAATGCTAATAGCGCTTCCGAAATAGAAAATGATCTCGGCGAAACCATCAGGCTGAACCTCAAAACTTGATTGTGGTTCTTCTGCTTCTCTGACATTGTACCAAAAGCATTTTATAGTGTCCCGCAGTTCTTCAGGAGGTTCAAATTCTTGGTGCTTCATTTTGAAAGATAGATATACTTAAGCGCATTGAAAACAAAAATATTGTATTGTATCTCTATTTGTGCCGGTTAATAACTCCACAATACCTACAGTTAGAGCTGATACCTTGCACATGATGACTACCCATACTTATGTGCCGATATTACCCCGATCGTCGACACATAAGCCCTCCTCGTCTACTCCGTTTGTGGTTATGCCCGATATGTATTTGTTTTGACGTGTTTGTAAATCCTGTTATCAGATACACTACTCATTAAAAACATGAAAAAAATTATTCTAACATCCGCAATTTTCCTGGCTGTTGTAGCCACCAGCCACACTGCAAGTGCGCAAATCAGTATCAATGTCAATATCGGCTCGCAACCGGCATGGGGACCTACCGGCTATGACCATGTTGACTATTACTACATCCCGGCTATAGATGCTTATTACTATGTTCCTTCGGCTCAATACGTTTACCTGGTTAACAATAAATGGGTTTGGAATGCAGCATTGCCTTCACGCTATTCGGGATTTGATTTATATGGTGCTTACAAAGTGGTCATGAACACTCCGAAACCCTACCTGCAGCACCGGTCGCATATCACCAAATATAGCAGATACAAAACCTATACTGCTAAACAACCGGTGATCAGGGATAGCCGTGACGCAAAATATACCCAGGCACGCAACAATCAGGGTCACAACCAGCAGGAAAGGCAGCAAGGCCAGAGACAACCTGCTAACGACAGACCTGAAAACAAAAAAGATGACCAGCACCAGTCTCCATCACAAAAAAACGACAGGCAAAATAAAGGCGATAATAAAAACCGCCCCAATAATCATTAATAATCAATAAGTTTAAGTTCAGCAATCTCTATTAAGGGATTGTTGAACTTATTCAATGTCCCTGCAGTCTCTCCGTCACACAGCCATCTCATTCCATAAATTCGGTCGGCGTTTTCCCGTACCTTTTTTTGAACTCCTTGCTGAAATATTTTCTGTCGCTAAAACCAACCATATAAGCCACCTCGTTAATGGTATACCGTTTAGTTTTGAGCAGTATCCCGGCGTTGTTCATTTTTATAGACTTGATAAAATCATTCACAGACATTCCGGTGACAGCATCTAACTTTTTATACAACACAGGCTGGCTCATTCCAATTTCGCGGGCCAGTTCAGGAACTCCGAATTCTAAATTATCGATATCCTTTTCAATGATCCTTACCAGTTTATTAATAAATTCATTATCAATTATGCTAACCAGTTCTTGGGTGGCCTGATCGTTCTTTTCTGAACCGGCATTTAAAACATGGTTATCAGTAGCCGTAATTTGTTCTTTAAATAGCTTCCTGATCCTTTCGCTTGCGTTTAACAGATTAGTAATCTGAAGCAGCAATACCTCGATGCTGAAAGGTTTGGTTAGATAAACGTCGGCACCCATTTTAAGGCCTTCTATGTGGCTTGCACCGGATGCCCTGGCTGTTAAAAGAATAACAGGAATGTGGTTAGTCCGCTCGTCTGCCTTCACGTTGTTGCATAATGTAAAGCCATCCATTTCGGGCATCATTACGTCGCTTATAATAACATCCGGGATACGTTCTTTCGCGGCTTCTAATCCTTTTACACCATTTTCGCAGGCAACAACTTCATAACGGTTTTGCAAAAAGTCGGCAATGAATGAACGAACTTCCGGGTTATCCTCCACAAGTAAAACAGTATGCTTTTTCTCCTTTGACAGGAGTTCTGATGAACCAGCTGATTCAATGGCGGGCATAATTAAGTTATCAATCAATACCGGCCTTTGTACATTCAGAAAATCATTTACCGGGCTTTGTACCAGATCAGTATTTTTAAAGTGAGCCGTACCTTTTCGCAGCTTTACAACAAAGGACGTCTTGTTGCCAGAATGGGCTATTTTACTATCTACCGCGATAGAACCTTTGTGCAGCTCAATAATACTTTTTGATAAGGCAAGCCCTATACCATAGCCTGTATTTTGTTTACCAAGATCATTTTCCTGGAAATAATTTTCAAACAAATTCTTCAGATTTTCGGGGGCAATGCCTTTACCGTTATCTGCCACGGTAATGGTTACGTGATCTTTTCCCTCCACAACCAGAACATTGATATAACCGCCGCTATTGGTAAACTTAAATGCGTTGTGCAACAAATTAAAAAATACTTTTTCCAATTGTATTTTATCAAAATATAGCGGGATATAATCCGCAGAGGTAACCAGGTCAATAGTAATATTAGCGGATACCGCATGATCATAGAACGAATTGTAAATTTCGGAGATGGTAGTTACCACGTTATGCTCCGCAATATGCAGTTTCAGGTTGCCGGTTTCGGCCTTTCTGAAATCCATTAGTTCATTTACCAGTTGCAGCAGGCTATCGGAGTTTTTTTTAATGACCTGCAATTGCCGGGTTTGCGTGCCGTCCTTTTCTTCGAGGATCAATTTCTCTACCGGGCCAAATATCAGGGAAAGATGGGTGCGGATCTCGTGCGAGATATTAGTAAAAAAGTTGAGTTTTAAATGCGTGAGCTCTTTATCCCGCCGCAGCAAAGACCTCAAAATAAAAAAGCGTGCCAGCAGGAATACTATGCTTCCGATAAAGAGCACGTACAAACAATAAGCCCAGGTGGTTTCCCAAAAAGGGGGCAGCACTTTAATATGCAGGGTAACTGCCTTTCCCCAAACTCCATCATTGTTTGAGCCTTTCGCGAAAAATGTGTAATTCCCCGGCGACAGGTTGGTGTACGGTGCGGATGGGATATCGGTATGTACCCAATCTTTATCAAAGGGTTCCAGTTTATACGCGTACTTGTTTTTATCAGATTTGATATAATTAAGCGCTGCAAAATCAATGGTGAATACATTTTGAGCATGCGAAAAAACCACATTTTGCGTAAGGCTGATATCCTTTGAGAGCAGATTATCCGGCTGGCTAATCCCTACAGCCTGGTTAAAAAGCTTCAATGCTGTAATGATCACCGGTGGAGGTATCGCGTTATCCTCAATTTTTGAGGGGAAGAAACTACTCAAGCCGTTAAGCCCGCCAAACAGCATTTCGCCGTCACTTGTTTTGTAGCAGGAATTGATGTTAAACGTATTACCTCCTAAGCCATCGTTTTTACTGTAGTTTTTAAAGGTTTGTGTAGCGATGGAAAACCGGGATAAACCGTTGCCTGTTCCCATCCACAGGTTATTTTTTTCATCTTCTAAAATACTGAGTACATTATTATTGGTTAAGCCTTCCTTTTCGGTATAAGTTATAAATTTTTCACGCACCTCGTCATATTTTGCAAGCCCGCCATAATACGAGCCAGCCCAAATCCACTTCTTTGTATCCTGGTAAATACAATTAATATCATTTGACTTAAGGCCATCCTCAGTTTTGTAAACCTTGATATGGGTATGGTTGCGATTTGTTTTATATAAACCGTTGGCAGTAGCTATCCAGATATTCTTCCCGCTATCTTCCATCAAAGCCATGACAGATTTTTTGCCGATTTTGCCGGTAACAGGCTGATCTACGTGCTCCAATAAAGAGTCTTTTTTGCGAAAAATGAGCAACCCGCTTTGTGTACCTACCCAAAGATTGCCTTCCGAATCGTGCAGGATGCTCAGCACTTCCGAGCCTAAGGTTACCGGGTCGTTTTCCTTGTACAGGAAACGTTTAAAGCTATGGCTTGCCGGGTTAAACAGATTTAAACCGCCGCCGTGGGTACCTATCCATATACTTCGGTCTTTATCAATATAAATCACCTTAACCAGGTCAGAACCGAGCGATGCAGGGTCATTTATTTTATTTTGATAGGTAGTAACGACATCCGCTTTGCGGTCGAAATAGTTGAGGCCGCCGCCTTCAGTACCGATCCACAGATTATGCTTTTCATCCTCGGCAACGGCGCTTACTACATTATTATTAATAGCCGAGTGATAGCGAGCCGTTTGATAAGTTAAAAATGTTGTATTGGGATTGGATACCATGTTGATACCGCCCCAGTAAGTACCAACCCAAACGGTGTTTGAATTATCAATAAAAACACTGTAAATAGAATTTTGGCTTAAACTGTTCTTATCCTCTGGATCGTGCCTGTAGGTTACAAATTGTTTTGTAACGAGATTTAAAATATTCAGGCCGCTTTGTGTACCTATCCAGATTTTCCCCGACTTTTCGGGCTGCAGGACCCTGATATTATTGTTGGCAGGCCCATTAGCACCGTTATTGGCCAAAAATCGGGTGAAATTTCCGGAACTTTTATTAAAAAAGTTCACGCCACCGTGCAGCGTTCCAATCCACAAATTATTAGCCGCATCTTCTGCAATAGTAGTTACATAATTATCACTCAGGCTATTGGTTACTTTATCATCGTGCTTATACATTTGATAAGTATACCTGCCGTTTGTCTCCTGCATTTTGCTTAATCCTGCTGATGAGCCAATCCAATAATTACCGCCGCGATCCTGGTACAAGGTATGTACATTGGTGCCATATAAACCGGCAACAGAGTCAGGAACAGCAATAGAGTTAAAACTGCCGGTTGCGTTTGAAAAGCGGTAAAGCCCATCCGACGACCAAACCCACATGTTTCTGCGTTTATCCTCGTAAACTGCGCTTATGATTTCGGCACCTGTAATATGCAGACTTAGTTTAACCCGTTCAAAACTATCAGTTTCGGGATTATATTTATTCAGTCCGTTACGTGTGCCCACCCAAAGCACTTTATGCGAATCAACTACGAGTGAAGTAATATAATCAGATGAAATGCTCGACTGATCTGCCGGATTGTTTTTATAGATCTTAAAACTGCGGGTATTGTATTTATTAAGCCCATGCTGGGTACCATACCACATAAAACCGCGGCTATCCTGAACAATTGCCAATACAGAATTTTGAGACAGGCCATTATCCACCGTGAGGTTTTCAAATGCTATCCGCTGGCCATAACCGGATAACGAAATAAATATGCAAAACAGGAATGTGGTTATAATTAGTTTCATCTCGCCGCCCGGAAAATAAAACTAATTAAATTTATTTTACTTATCCAACACCTATGCATTTATCATCGCAATCCATTTGAAATATATGACTGGTATAAACTTTCAGGAAAATCAGGAACAAGCGCTCTCACGTTTGCAGGCAAGTACATCCACGGAAAGAATTTGCTCTTAGGCAATACTTTGGGGCGATTGGATTTCTTGGATATGCCTTTTACGTTAACCAAGTTATCCATGCCGATGATATTGCCCTTAAATACATTATTATTGAAAATAACCTTGCTGTACTGTTTGGGCGATTTTGAAAAAACAGCAGCATTTTTGCCGGCAAATAAAAAATAGTTATCATCAAAACTTACATGATCAGGGATGCCGTTTTCAATATCCGCCACCTCGGTGGTGTATGATTTTGAACCGTCATTATAAAAAATGTTCCCTTTTACTATGGTGCTATCCGTTACGCCGGCAAAATTGAACAAGCGTTTTCGGTTCAGGCCGTCATTTACACTTAAATTATAACGGACGATATTACCAGTGGTCATTACATTATCCTTGTTGATCAGATCAGATATCACCAGCATAAAGCCACCCTCGTTATCATGGCTATAATTGTACTGGATAATGGTATTCCTGCTGTTGCCATCGATATCAAAAGATTGCCCGTCGTTGGCCCAGTTATCATTTTGGGTGTATGCCACTTCGTTGTATTGGATAACCGTGTTATCGCTGCTGTGTGGCCAAATGGCAACTGCATTATCTTTTGCCCTTGTACGGATATGGAATAGCTTGTTATGCTCGACCATAGCGGTATCAAAAGCTTTTACCACAATACCATCGCCGCCGATATCATCAAGCAGGCAATTACGGATCACTAAGTACTTATTGGGAAACCATTTAGTCCTGAAAGAAAACGTACCATTACCGCGAATCCCGTTACGGTCAACCCGCTCCACTTTACAGTTTTCGATCACCAGATGTTCGATATTACTTGGCTTTGGCCCCTGGCAATCCCAAAAGATGCCGTAGCCTTCGGCCGATCCTTTTTTATTATCGCCGTTAATATCATGGACATACAAATTGGCCAGCCTGATGTTGTGCAATGTGCCTATATCTTCGGCCAATATTCTTAACCCTGTTGGCCCTGTTTTTTGAAAAGGCACTGTGCTGTCAAAATTTGATAATGAGAGGTACTGCACCACAATGTTCTGCAGGTTCTTTAACAAAACGGCGTCTTTAAAATGCCCATTGGCTTTAATTTCGGGCAAAGCACCTGATCCGAAAGCACCGAAAACAATAGGCGCCTTTACAGTACCCGATCCCATCGGCACTAATTGACCATCCCACACTCCTCCTCTTTGGAACAGGATACTGTCGCCGGCTTCAAAAACCTGTTTATTGACCCGGCTTAATGAGCGCCAGGCCTTAGCGGGGCTATGCCCATCAAATGTATCATCGCCTTTTTTATCGTCGATATAATAAGTACTGCCTAAAACATTTAATGCAGTGCAGCAACATAAAAGCAGCGTTAGCAATTTTTTCATCCTATTAATTTAATGCAATAGTTTAATTCTCCAGTGTCCACTCGCAGGAATCTTGCAATAGCTTGCCGTTGACATCACTGCTTACTTCGATTTTATTTTTCCCCTTTTGCAGGGTAACCTTATCCCATATTGTGGTGTGAAAATCATCGGCCTTAGCTCCATTTACCACTACACCATTCACCATCAATTTTACATTTGAAGCGGTACTGTACACCTTCACAGCAGTTGTCTGCTGATGCCGCACCGTATTTCTCCGGTCGGTAATATATAACATGGGCTCCTTATTCCAGTTGGCTTTGTAAAAATAGAAAGCATCTTTTTTAACCGCCCTGTTATAGGTCACCAGGCCTTTATCGTTGATCCCGTCAGCATCGCCTTCGGTACGGATAGACGAGCCAAAATCGGCCAGCGCCCAAACAAATTTACCCCAAATAAAAGGCCGTCTGCTAAGCTCCTGCCAGTTAACCTCATGGTAGCGCGTTTGCCACTCTTCAGGATGGAACTTTCCATCAGCATCAGGTTTGTCATCATTTTCAGCATGCTTAAACGGACTGCCGCCGGCCCCGTATTCGCTTACTGCAAATGGCTTCTGCGGATAATCATGATGGGTTTTATCGGCCCATGAACCAATTTGTTTAAACTCGCCATCGTACCATCCGTAATATTTATTCCAGGCAATAACATCGGATACCTCGTTAAACTGACTGCCATCTAAAAAAGTAGCCGCAGTGGTTAACCTGTTTGGATCTTCTTTTTTGGCCAGCTCATTCAATTGTTTTAAAAACGGAACCGGATCATCATGATCAAGCTTTAGCTCGTTAAATAAACCCCAGAAACAAATGGCAGGATGATTATAATTTTGACGGATCATCTCTGTAAGCACCTGCCTCACCTGGTTTTCCAGCGCCGGGCTTTTCAAGTAACCTGCTCCGGTATACCCCCCCGGACCAACAAATGGGATCTCCGACCAAACAACCAAACCATTCCTATCGCAGAGATCATAAAAATATTTACCGTGCGGATAGTGGGTTAATCGAACAGCCGTAGCCCCTATCTCTTTAATCAACTTCATATCTTTATTCAGATCGGTGCTGTCAACTGCCGATGCCTTACCTTCCACATCTTCGTGAAAACCAACGCCATGCAGGTCGAGATATTTATCGTTTAATATAAACCCTTTGTTTGCATCAATGTGATAAGTCCTGAACCCTAAAGGCTGCGTAACCTGGTCAATCACCTGCCCGTTCCTGATCAGGCTGATGTTAACAGTATATAGATAAGGGTTGGCCTTGCCATTCCATAAATGAGGTTGCTTTAAATTTATGGTTTGTTCGCATTGTTTGTTATTGGCGACGTTGTTTGTTACGGATGACACTATAGTTTTACCGGCATCCAAAATATCGGCCTTAACTTTTAAACCTGTTATGTTTTTTACGGATAATTTGGTAATAATACCCACCGTGGCAGCTTGATCAGATAAAACCTTTGGCGTTAGATATACCCCTGGCGATGCGTAATCCAAAGGCGAAATACAATCTTTTGATGTAACCAGCAAGGAAACCGGCCGGTGGATACCACCATATACATTAAAATCACCACAAAGTGGCAAAACATCTGTTCTGGAAGCATTGCTTACCTGTACCTCGATATTATTTGACTCACCCAGCTTAACGCGATCAGTGATCTCGATACAAAAAGCAGTATACCCTCCCTTATGCTCAGTAATAAAATGTCCGTTTATCAAAACAGAAGCCACACTATTAGCCCCTTCAAAATACAGGAACAGTCTTTTGTTTTTCCAGCTTTCATTTACAAAAAAGCTTTTTTCGTAAATGCCCGCTTCCCGGGTATAATTGGCCTTGCCGTTCAGCACATCCTGAGTATTCCAGGTGTGGGGCAGCATTACATTGATCTTTTCAGGTTGTTTCCTGATATCATAAGCAAAATGAAATTTCCAGTCGCTATTGAAATTGACAACCTTACGGCTATCATTGGCACCGACCTGAGCAAATGAATAATTTGCATTGATCAGTAACAGTAAAAAAAAGTATAAATATTTTGATAGTGGTTTATTCATAAAGCACAGGGAACTAAACCGATCAGCAGGGACCAGTTAATGTTGCGGTTTTAGTTACGATAATGGTTAACTGATTATTGATTTACTGGTATACACGCACGTAATCAACGTAGTATTTTAATGGTAAAAGATTGTCATTAAACGGCCCCGCCCATGACCCCTCATGGCCCAATGCCAGGTTTAGCAACAGGTAAAAATTCTTCTGAAAAATATTACCCTCTTTTTGCTGCGCCTTGCTGATATCAAACACAAAGTATTTCAGGTTATCATAATAAAATTCAAACCTGTCCGGGTACCACTCCAGGGCATAAATATGAAAACCATCGGCAGGTGCACCTACTATAGGGCTTTCACCCTGATGCTGGTATTTCCCTAACGAATCAGCATAATGTACGGTGCCGTATACTTTTGAAGGATCACGACCCAGGTATTCCATAATGTCTATTTCGCCGCAATCCGGCCATTTTACTGCGCCACGATTTGTTCCCAGCATCCAGATAGCCGGCCACGCCCCTGCTCCGGTAGCCACTTTGGCGCGTACTTCTATGCGCCCGTATTTCCAGTCGGCCTTTCCTTTAGTGATCAGACTGGCTGAAGTATAATGCGCAAATTGTTCCTTTTCGGCCCAATTAGTCGAGCCGGACTTGTAGCGGGTATTTGGAAATTCTTCTTTCCTGGCTTCAATAACCAATGTTCCGTTTTCAACACGGCAATTTTCGAGGCGTTTAGTGGTATAATACTGAGGCTCATTGTTGCGTACAAATCCATCCTCATAATCCCATTTCCGAGGATCTGGCTGACCCTTATAGTTAAACTCGTCCGACCAAACCAGTTTCCTTTTTTGCTGGGCGTATGTGGCGGCCCCACATAAAACGAGGGCGATCAATAGAAATATTTTTTTCATTTATTGTTATTTTAACCCTGCTATCAGGGCGTAATATCACTTTTAAATAAGCCCACATTGGTAAGCGTTGGATTAAAGCGCGATGACTCAATTACCAACCGTATTTTACCGGAGGTAACCGGCTTAAAGCTTAACAGGCGCTTATAACCTACTGTGGTACCTGAGGTGATCTCCACCCATTTACCATCGTGGAAATATTGCAGCAAAAATTTCTCTATCCGCTGGCCTTTTGTAATATCCTCCTGCAATTGCAACACATTAAAAGATACCGGAGCAGGCGATTCAAATTCAATTACAGCGGTAGAATCCTTGCCTTTAGTTGTCCAAAAGGACCGCTGATCACTCACAAGCATCCGGTTATTGATACCGTTTGTGCATTTTACCGTAAATTCTTTCAGCAGGTTATTTTTAAAAAGTGATTCACGTAATTGCGCCCAATCTTTAAGGGCTTTCACGTCGCTATCGCTGATGAGGCCCCGCGTATCCGGAGGGATATTTAGCAACAGTAAACTATTGCGTCCAACCGAGGTGAAGTAAATATTCAGGAGCTCCTGTCCGCTTTTAACCTTAGCATCTCCTGCCGGATGATAAAACCATCCCGGCCTGATAGACACATCAGTTTCTGCTGGGTACCAAACTAAGCCTTTTGCTCCTTTCAGCCTGTCGCGGCTGCCGAGGTCTTCCCCCGCTTTGTAAACCACAGGTTTCACCATCACATCTTTTTGAGATGCATCGGCTATTTTCTTTTCTTGCTGTTCATCAACAGGCAATACGCTCCATTCGGTTAACCTGCCTTTGCCTGTTTCTGTACCAACCCAGCGTACATCAGGCCCTTGTATGGCAATTACTGCCTGCGGTTGCAATTTGCGGATGAGCTTATACCAACTGTTAAAGTCATAAACCTGTTTCTTGCCGTTAGGGCCTTCGCCGTTTGCACCATCAAACCATACTTCGTCAACTTTACCGTAATTGCTTAGTAACTCTGTTAGCTGGTTTTCAAAGTAAGTATTGTACTTAACCGAATCGCCATAATATGCGGAGTTCCTGTCCCATGGTGATAGATAGATCCCGAAGCCTACGTCATACTTTTTACAGGCATTGGCTACCTCTTTAACAATATCGCCTTTGCCATTTTTGTACGGTGTATTTTTAATACTGTGTTCGGTGAACCGGCTTGGCCACAGGCAAAAGCCATCATGGTGCTTGGCAGTAATGATCACCTGTTTGATCCCAGCATCTTTAACAGTTTTAACCCATTGTCCGGCATTAAGCTCAGTAGGGTTAAATTGAGAGATATCTTCCTTTCCATCGCCCCATTCCTTATTGGTAAACGTGTTGATCCCGAAATGGAAAAACGCAGTAAGCTCCAATTGCTGCCACCTCAATTGCCTTGGGGATGGCGTTACATGAGCAGCTTTGTAAATAATGTCCTGCTCCGTATCGCCCGGCGAAATACTTGTAAAACTGTTATTTTGCGCCTGTGCAGAACCAGCCAACAGCAGTAAAGGGAAAATCAGTTTGTTTAAAAACGACATATAATATGTGATCAAATTACTTTAAAGTTTTACCGTGTGCCTTTTGTAAAGCACACGGTAATAACCCTAATTTATTTAATTAATCCATCCATCATTTTGTTTCAGGTTGGGATTTCTTTGCGTTTCAACCAATGGAATGGGCCAGTTGTAAATATAATCGCCCTGGAATGAATAGGTGTATACGTTGGCCCCCCAAACTTGCTTTACACCGTTACCTGCGTAAAATACTTTGTCTTTCCATGATTTCCAGCGTAATTCATCAAAGTAATTGATGCCTTCGTTCGGAAACTCCACCCTACGCTCGTTCCTGATCCGCTCACGCAGGTCGTCCTGTCCTGCTACCGCGGTAGCTGCACTTGAATTCAATAAGCCAACGCCAGCCCTCGCCCTTACTTCGTTTACTTTGGCAACGGCATCTGAAATTAAACCCTGCTCATTAAGCGCTTCGGCCCACATTAACAATACATCAGCATACCTGATGATCGGAAAATCTGTTGGCCCATAAGAGCGATTAATGGTTTCTGAAATCCCTTCATAAACAAATTTCCTGTACAGGTAATAAAAATAGCTTTGTGTATCTGTACGCAGATCGCCACCAATGGCGGCTTCTGCACGATAAGGCCAGCGCGAAGTAACGGTAGCATTTAACGAGTTATAAGCGCCATTATAGGTAGAATATGGTGTAATTACATTGGCCGCCAGGCGCGGATCACGATTAGCATAAGCTTTAAGGATCCTTTCTTCGTTACCGGTTGGCAGGTATAAGTCCATCGCAGCACCCCTTGTTGTGGCGGCTGTGATTTCGGCTGCAGTAAGGTTATTCCTCAAAAAGAAAACCTCCCTTTGCGCAGGCGTAAGGCTCGAATAGCCAGGTAGCACAGTATCCCAATTAAAAGTTGAGCCATCAAGATTTTGATAAAGATCAACCAAATTTGGCGATACAAGGTATTGGTTCCAGCATGAGCCAAAAGATGAGCGGGTGCCGCAAAACCATTGCGTAGTTGAACCATAACCTGTTGTTCCACCACCCGCAACAGCAACGTTCTGGATAGAAAATATCATTTCACTACATTGCTCATTAGCTGCCTTAAACAGGGTTACATAATTTGAATAAAGCGCATATCCGGCCGATTTTACCATATTAAAATCAGCTGCAGCCAAATCCCATTTTTTTAAATACATATAAGCTTTGCCGCGTAAGGCGTATGCCGCTCCCTTGGTACCGTGCCCGTAGTTGGCTGCTCCTGCTGCATAGATCTGCGGTAGTGCCGGCTCGTTAATGGCGGCAGTTAAATCAGCAACAACCTGGTTCCATACTTCTGTTTCAGTTGAGCGTGATTTTGTTGCTTCGTCTGCAGTAAACGGTTCAAGGTATATCGGTACACCTTTCCATAGCTGGTTTAACCTCAGGTAAAAATAGGCCCTTAAAAACTTACATTCGGCAACGTACCTGCTTTTTTTGGCAGCATCCGACGGTGATTTCAATGGTATATTTTTGATGGCATCATTTGCACGTTGCACACCTTCATAAAGGTTTTGCCATGTGCTGCTAAAAAGCGAGTTACCGGTAGTGATGGTTCCCGAAAGCATGGATTCCTGGCTTCTGTATTGGCCGGTATATGCAAATCTGTCAAACATATACAATTCCAGTTCGCTGTCGCCACCTGTGTTTTCGCCAAGCCTCAAGGCCTGGTAAACACCGGTAACCCCCAAATCGGTGAAGTTATCAGTCGTCCACATAGTTGACGAGGCTACAGACGAATATGGTGCTGTATCAAGCAGGTTCTTTTTGCAACCTGTTACAATAATTACGGTAAATAAAGCTATAAATATCTTTTTCATCATTTTTTCTCCTTAAAAAGTAGCGTTTAAACCAACTGAGTATTGACGCATGGTTGGGTAACCCACGCTTGCCCCTATTTCCGGGTCGAGGCCAGGGTACTTGGTAATCGTCAGCAAATTTTCGGCAGCTACATAGATCCTTATTTTAGTTAAGGCCCATTTTTCCGAAATCCGTTTAGGAATGGTATAGCCTAACTGCACATTTTTAAGCTTTACATATGATGCGTTATACAAGTAAAAATCGCTGGCTACTGCGGCGTTCTGCACATCAGATGTGTTTTTTAACCTTGGATAATGTGCGCCAGTGTTATTTGCAGGATCAGAAGGATTGGCATCATTGTAATAGTAGTGGTTGTCGGCTACCAAAGTGCTAACTGCATTGCCCAATGACACAATAGAGTTGTTGTAACCGGTATCATTCCAGTAATAATACATACCAAAACTGCCCGCCCATATCATAGAGCAATCAAAGCCTTTGTAAGCAACATTAAACTGCAAACCCGCATTGTATTTAGGAACCGACGATTTTTTAGTCAATTGCGCATCGTAGCTATTGCCATAAATACCATCGTTATTGGTATCTCCATAAATTAAATCGCCATAATAAATCTTGGTTTTGCCGATGCCGTTGCCCGGCTGAAATTTGTAACCGGCATCCATCATGCTTTGCAGCCATGCCATATCCTGGGGAGTCCTGATCATACCATCTTTAGGGCCGCCATTCTTATTTACGGTTCCATCGGCATTAAAGTAGCTGCCGTTACCCTTATACACAGGGTATAGATAGTACTCGTTGATCAGGTGGCCTTGTATTACTCTTGTAGTACCGCCGCTTGATACCTGGCCGATATTTGATGAATACACAGAGGCGCCGGTAGCATCAGTAGCGTATCCTTCCTGTAAAGTGCCTTTATATTTTTCAACCCGGTTAAAGTTATAGGCAAAATTACCCGACACGTTGAAGCTTAAATCACCGGCTTTGCCATGGTAGCCTAAAGTTACTTCGATACCCTTGTTTGATATGGCAGCTATGTTTTGCGTTGCCGCTGTTGCTGTACCTACTGTTAATGGTACTGTCGGGGTAAACAAGATACCACTGGTATACTTGCGATAGGCATCAATCTCAAAATTCATTTTGCCTTTAAACAATGATCCGTCTAAACCGATATTGGTAGTGGTTGTAGTTTCCCACTTCAAGTTTTGGTTAGCTGTTTTTGATTGGATCAAACCGGTTACGGCCGCCCCGTTAAATGAATAGGCTGTAGTGCCATAGGTAGCCATGTAATCATAATTGCCTAAGGAAGCCGAAGAGTTGAGCACGTTATTACCGGTCTGTCCCCATGAAGCCCTCAATTTCAAATTGCTTACATAATTGTTAATGTTCTGCATGAAAGGCTCTTCAGAGATCCTCCATCCCGCAGCAAAGGCAGGGAAAAAGCCCCAGCGATTTGCAGGTGCAAATTTTGATGAACCATCATACCTGAATACAGCTTCTAATAAATAACGCTGCTTATAATCATAGTTCAGCCTGCCAAAAAATGACCTTAGGGAATAATCATAGGCATCACCCGTGGCAGCCGTTGGTGTTGTAGCCGAGCTCAAGGTAGTTATTGTAGGGTCAATAAGACCTAACTTGGTGGCATCGAAATAATAGTAGTTATAATAGTACTGGTCAAAACCGCCCAATATGCCAATGTTATGATCTTTGGCGATAGTGGTATTGTATCTTAAAACAGCATCCCAGGTAAGCAGGTAGTTTTTGTTAAAATCATAGTAAGTGCTTAGCTGCGCCGGAGCCGTTGCTGCCGATTTTAAAGTGTTGGTTGAAAAATCCCAGCGCTCCAGAGGAATGGTGTATGAATTATTCTCTTCGAAACGGGTTTGATAGTTAAACTTGGTTTCGAGCACTAACCCTTTATACAAATTAACGTTTGCAAAAATGGTACTGTTAAACCGCGATTCCTGATCCCTGCCACCGGTGCTGTTTAAATAGGTAAGGATGTTATTGGCTGTCGATGATTCTTCAGGTGCAGAAGGGAAGCCATATTTACCATTATAATATGGATATACGCCCGGTGTGGTTTGCCTTAAATAATTAAAGGCATTGCTTGTACTGGCCAGTCCATAGCTTTGTAACGATGCAAATGTTTGCGTACCGACAGTTAAAAACTTGGTAGCCTTGGTTTGCAGGTTCACCCTGAACTGGTATTTGTTTGATCCGGTATTTTGCATTGTACCGGGGTTTCCGTTATACCCTGCCGATAACAGGTACTGCGTGGTTTCGTTACCGCCATTTAAAGCAATGTTGTGATCCTGCAGCACATTGTTTTGAAAAATTGTTTTTGCCCAATCTGTATTAGGATATGCGATGTAATTAGGCACACCAATACTATTTAACCCATTAGGATCGGCATTGGCTTTTTGCCATTGGGCGATGGTGGCATCGGTATAAACCGGCGTTTGGCCAAGGTTTCTATAACCTTCATTTACCAATTGCATATGCCTTACATAGTCCGTAACAAACGAAGGCATAGCGGTTGGGTTAGTTTTAGATGCGATACCACTGTAAGTAATGGTAGTTTTGTTTTTGCTTCCTTTTTTTGTGGTAACCAAAATAACGCCGTTTGCTGCTAACGACCCATATATAGAAGCAGCCGCCGCGTCTTTCAGTATCGAGATACTTTCAATATCATCCGGGTTAACGGCATCCAAAGTACCCTGGATACCATCAATTACCACCAGTGCGTTGTTATTATTCAGTGTACCCAGGCCCCTGATACGGATAGTTGCACCATCGGCACCTGGCTTTCCTGAGCTTTGCATTACCGATACGCCTGAGCTTAACCCGGTTAATGCCGATGAAACGTTGGTTACCGGACGATTTTCCAGGTCCTTTGCACTAATTGTAGCTACGGAACCAACAACATTAACTTTTTTCTGTGTTCCGTAACCTACAACCACCACATCGTTTAAACTGGTGCTTTGCTCGGCTAAAACAACGTCAACTACCGAAGCATCGCCGGCAGTTTGCTCCTGCGTTACAAAGCCGATGTAGGAAAACACCAATACGGCATTGCTGTTAGGTGCATTTAAACTATAAGTTCCCTTACTATCGGTAATTGCACCTGTAGCTGTTCCTTTTACCTTAACGCTTACACCTGGTAAACTGAGACCTTTAGCATCTTTTACGGTACCGGATATTTTTCTCGACTGGGAGTACGCATTAGGAATAAGAAAGAACAGTATCGCCAATACGCCCAGGGCATGTTTAAAGCCCTTTACGATACATACTTTTAAATAACTGCATAAGTAAATTTTATCCATTTTGATTCATTTTGATTTGGGTGTTTTTGTTTATTGTGATTGTTTAAAATAAAATGGAGATCAGGTGCTTATTGGTCATATATGCTATATTATTAGAGCAACTGGTCAACAAGCAAGATCATTTGGCAGATCAATGAATTATCATCTCTTTCATGGTTTGTTTATTTTTGGTTTAAACAAAACTGACTTAAATGACCTGTTTGGAGGGGGTAATATCCTAATGAAATGGGGCGAAAATTCTAAATCACAGTGCCAAGCGCAAAAAAAATGCAGTTTATGGTTTTGTGGCGGTTGCTTTTAGCATTAAGAATAACACTTTATATTTTCTGACATTGGCACTTAAGCCAGGAGACAACTGCGCCCTGCAAAGCCAGCAAATACCAACCAATCAAACACTTACTAAAACACATTCTTAAACCTAAAGCCGAGGTTAAGCTTTTATCTAAATGTAAATTTCATAAAAGTTGATTATTATTTGGAATTAGTCTAATTAAATTATTGATTTGTGCAATCAATGTCACATTTAATCAATTTAAGATTATGATCACCCTTAAAAAAGCTATAGGTTCCTGCTAACCGGCTTACTAATGCCTGTTGGATATGCTTTTTCGCAAACAAATACCGTAAAGAAAGTTGAAAACCTTAATGCAGCCGATAAAATCACTTATTTTAATCTTGAAAACGGGGCCGAAGTAAGCGAAGCTGATACGGCTAAAACCGGTTGGGACCTCGCATTTCAGCATACCGTTATCGTTTTGCGCAGTACAGCTGAAGGGCAAATAATTTCAGATGCTTCTTTTGATAAAATAACCACCGCGCCAACAACCGGATATCAAAAAGGAAAAACAGCGCTTCCGTGGGGCAGCGGCAAAGGTTGGTACACCTATAATATGGACAATCATGTGGTTGCCCCTATTGCCGGTAAAGTGATCTTCATCCACACGGCAGCCGGTAAATATTATAAACTGGTTGTTGATAGTTATTATAAAGACGGTAGCGCAGATGGAGCGTCGGCCAATTATACATTCAGGTATAGTGCGGTTAATTTATAGCAAACCTTTGACGTAACCCTCCGGGCTTGTGCAATTCCATTCCTGAAATGAATGTATTTAACAAGCACGACAAGTAAACACAGCCGAAACACATCCCTGCACTACAAGGTTTAAAATCGGTATTCCCCCTTAATTGATTATGAAAGTATCTATCAAGTTTATAAAAAACATATTCCTGCTTTTGCTGCTGGGATTTAGTATCCAGGTTAATGCAGCGGCACCTAAACGGATCATTACCTTAAGCGGTGCGTTAACTGAAACCGTTGATGCCCTGGGCTTTGGCAAAAGCATCGTTGCTGTTGATGTAACCAGTATCTACCCAGCCTATGTCGCCGCCTTACCAAAAGTGAGTAAGAACCGTACAGTATCTGCCGAGGGTTTAATTTCTTTTAAACCCGATTTGGTGCTTGCTCCTGAGGGCAGTGTGTCAAAAGAAATAGCTTACCAATTGCAATCTGCCGGCATTAACCTCGTAAATATAAAACAGGAGTTTTCTGTTAACGGTTCTATAGCTTTTATCAAAGCAGTAGCCACTGCCCTTCAGGTGCCCGCAAAGGGCGAAGCTTTGGCTAAACAAACGCAGGCAAAGGTGAACAAAGCCCTTGCCGAGGTTAAAAAGAGCAATAAAACCCCGAAAGTGTTGTTCATTTATGCACGAGGCACCGGCGTTATGCTTGTTGCGGGTCAAAATACCAACATTGATGCTATCATTTCACTGGCTGGCGGCAAAAATGCAGCACAGGGATTTGACAACTTTAAGCCCTATACAACAGAGTCACTAATTGAAGCAAACCCGGATGTGATCCTCATGTTCGATTTTGGCCTGAGCAGCCTTGGCGGTGCCGACGCTGTTTTGAAAATGCCGGGTGTAGCACAAACCAATGCCGGTAAAAACAAAAAAATTGTACAGATGGACGGCGAACTTTTAATCAACTTCAGCGTAAGGCTTGACCGGGCTATTACCGGGCTGAATAAAAACCTGCAATGAAGAACGGACTTATCTATGCAATATTAGGCTTAGGGGTTTTCTTTACGGCAGCCTTGTCATTAAGCATGGGTGCCATGAAAATCCCTGTTCAGGATGTGCTGCTTATACTGGCAAAAAAAGTATGGCTGTTTAAAAACACAGCTGTTGATGAGCAATTTGATACGGTATTAACTATTGTACGAATGCCCCGTGTAATCATGGGCCTGCTTGTCGGTGCAGCTTTAGGTATCTCGGGCGCTGCCATACAAGGAATATTCCGCAACCCGCTTGCCGAACCGGGTTTGATCGGTATCTCTTCGGGCGCATCATTATTTGCCGTGCTCATCATCGCTGCCGAAACCGCGTTATTGGCAGGCTTAAGTAATTTGCTGGGTTATTATTTACTTGCCTTTGGTTCATTTGCCGGGGCGGGTATTGCAACACTTGTTGTTTACCAGATCTCGCGCAATGACGGTCGGCCCAATGTGGCAACAATGCTTTTAGCAGGCATAGCGGTTAACGCGCTTGCCGGGGCTTTAACCGGTTTGGTTACCTATATGGCTAATGACCAGCAGCTGCGCAATATTACTTTTTGGCTGTTAGGCAGCCTTGGCGGTGCCACCTGGCAAATTATTTTATGCCTTATACCCTTTGTAATTATTCCGTTGGTTTTATTACCAACAATGGCTAAAACACTTAATGCCTTTGCATTGGGCGAAACGCAGGCACAACAACTGGGCCTGCCGGTGGGCAGAGTGAAGCGCTGGGTGGTTATACTTTCAACCATGGCGGTGGGAGCATCAGTTGCGGTATCGGGCATCATCAGCTTTGTTGGCTTACTGGTACCGCATATGGTAAGGCTCATTTTTGGGGTGGATAACCGGCGCGTGTTACCGGCATCGGCACTAATGGGCGCGTTGATCCTAACGCTTGCCGATATGATAGCCCGCAAAGTGGTAGCTCCGGTCGAGCTCCCCATCGGTGTAATTACCGCTTTGCTTGGCACTCCCGTTTTCCTGTATATTTTGATAAAAGATAAAAAGAAAATTACCAGATAAGATGCTTACAGTTGAAAATGTAACTTATAAAGCCGGTAAACATACCCTTGTAAAGGATATATCCTTTATGGTACATCCCGGAGAGGTAATGGTGATACTTGGCGCTAATGGCGCAGGGAAGTCATCGTTGATGCGTTTGCTCAGCGCCGAAAAAAAGCCATCGGTCGGGTCAATCACGTTATCAGGAAAAGTGTTGAACAGTTATACAGCAAAAGAACTGGCATTAAAGCGGGCTATCCTCAATCAGCAAAACATCATCAACCTCGATTTTTTGGCGATGGATATTGTGCAGATGGGACGCTATCCCCACTACAGCAATAAACCTGCAGCGCATGATCTTGATATTATTACCGAGGTAATGGCCATCACAGGCACAACACATATGGCCGACCGCTCATTCCTGTGGTTATCCGGCGGCGAACAGCAACGCGTACACCTGGCAAGGGTATTAGCCCAAATCTGGGATACGCCTGAAGCATTATTGCTATTGGACGAACCTGTATCAGGTATGGACATCCTGTACCAGCAGCAAACGCTATCACTGGCAGCCATGCTGGCAAAAAAAGGATTCATGGTAGTGGCCATATTGCATGATATTAACCTTGCCGCTCAATATGCTGATAATATCATGATGCTGAAAAACGGACGCAAATGGTATCACGGCTCGCCTGCCGAAATACTGAATACCAAAAGCATTTACGATGTTTTTGAAGCTGAGGCTGATGTTTTCACCAATCCTAACACGCTTAAACAACTTATTATGCCTAAGGTGATGATACACCAGGCACAAACTACAGTTTAAAACCCTACACACAATAAATATGGAAACCATATCATTAAAAGAACAATATCTTGCTTTTAAAGCCGAAAACCCGAAGAAAAGGATCCGCGATATAGCTGCTGCCCTAAATGTAAGCGAAGCCGAATTACTGATGACTAGCCTAGGCGAAAACGTAATCATTCTTGAAAATAAATTTGAGGACCTGCTAAAAGAGATCACTTCATTAGGTTACGTTATGGCCCTCACCCGTAATGAATATTGCGTTCATGAGCGCAAGGGCGTTTACGAAAAAGTTTCATTTAGCCCGCATGCAGGTTTGGTTTTAGGACCAGATATCGACCTGCGTTTGTTCATGAGCCAGTGGAAATTAGGTTTTGCCGTAGAAGACAATAACCTTAAAAGCTTCCAGTTTTTTGATGGCAACGGGGTAGCCATACATAAAATCTATCTCACAGATAAAAGCAACACCGAAAAATATCCGGAACTGGTTGCCCGCTTCCGGAAAGCAGATCAGCAAGCAGTAGCTTTATTGCCAGTCCCTGCTCCTGTTAAAACCTCATTGCCAGATGGCGAAATTGATGTTGCCGCATTTCAACAAGCTTGGATAGCTTTACAGGATACCCACGAATTTTTTGGCTTACTAAAGCGTTTTAATCTTAACCGAACCCAGGCCCTAAGGCTTGCTCCTACCGGCTTTGCCAAACAAATTAATACCGATGATTTTAAGGCAGTAATGCAAAAGTGTTCGGTAAAACAGATCCCGGTTATGGTGTTTGTGGGCAATCACGGCTGCATCCAGATCCATACAGGCACAGTTACACGCATTGTAGAAATGGATGTTTGGTTCAACGTGCTTGATCCTGAGTTTAACCTGCATTTACGCATGGATGCGATTGCTTCGGTATGGCATGTTGTTAAACCATCAAGCGATGGCAACATTAACTCTCTTGAACTTTTTAACAGCGAAGGTGAAATGATTGTCCAGATGTTTGGCAAACGCAAACCTGGCCTTCCCGAACTTATTGAGTGGCGCGAAGTTTTGGCTGAGATTGCCTAAAACATTAATTAATTTTAGTGTATAACACCTATTAACAAAAGAGCCTGTTTTATTGTACAATAAAACAGGCTCTTTTGTTAATTCTCTAAATGGCAAGCGGCTCTTATTTCCGCAAAATCTTATCCATTAACTTTCCCTTTGCTAATTCATCAATCAACTTATCTAAATAACGGACCTTCTGCATCAGTTTATCTTCAATTTCTTCAACACGATATCCACAAATTACACCTGTAATTTTTGAAACATTGGGGTTTAATTGCGGGGCTCCTGCAAAAAAGTCTTCAAAGTTGGTTTTATCATCGATATGTTTTTGCAGCATATCTGTATCATAACCGGTTAGCCAAAATATAACTTCATTTACTTCGGCTTTTGTACGGCCTTTTTTCTCCGCTTTTAGGATATAATGCGGATAGACACTCGCAAAAGACATTTTATATACTCTTGAATTATCCATCTTACAACTTAATTTTCAACCTGTCTTTAAATTATAACTCTTACAAAAATTATCAGTCGTTGTAAGGATGCCGGTAATCGCCCCATGGATGCTTAACTGTACGTTTAAGCGGAATTTGCATCCCTCCTGTTTTCTCCAGCCAATCATACAAATCATTTGCCAGCTTCTTTACCGTTTCTTCATATTCCGGCCTGTCAATTAGGTTAACGCTTTCAGCAGGATCTTTTTCGAGATCGTAAAGTTCGTTGGTATCCCATACGCCCTGGTTCCTGATGTATTTAAATTTATCTGTCCTCACGCCATAAATAACCGGTGTCATCGGGAAATCGTATTCCCAGTAATATTCATAAAAGATTTTATCGCGCCATTTAGTGGAGTCGCCCTTCAACAGCGGAATAATAGAACTTCCTGGCATGGTAGCAGGCTTCTGCAGACCGGCCGCCTGCAGAATGGTTGGCGCTACATCCACATTCTGGATCATTTTGCTGATAGCCTGGCCACCTTTAAAAAGCTCCGGGCAACGGGCCAAAAATGGCACTTTAACCGATTCTTCATAAAAATGGCGTTTATCGATCAAACCATGCTCGCCAAAGCTAAAGCCATTATCACCCATATAAATAACCAGGGTATTCTGATCGAGACCTTCCTGCTTCAGATAATCCATAACTGCGCCAACACTTTCATCAACAGCCAGCAAAGTTTCACAATAATCCCTTACCAACTCTTCTATTGGCTGGTGTGTATGATACAGATAATCCACCCCGTGCCAGCTATAACGCTGTTGTTTTACCCATTCGGGCCAGCCCAGTTTTTTGTAGGCATCAGTTTGGGTTTGGTAAAACGTGGATGGTAAGGTATACGGCAAATTTTTGTATAATCCGCGGTGCCTTTTGGCCGGCTGCATTGGCGCGTGTACTGCCTTGTGCGAGAGGTATAAAAAGAACGGTTTCGATTTATCCCTTTTTTTAAGCCAGCCAAGTGCATGTTCAGTAAGCAGGTCGGTGATATAAGTAGAGTCACCGTATGTTACCCGTTTCCCATTAATATTTAGCGTAGGGTTATAATATACACCCTGCCCGCGAAAGCTTTCCCATTGGTTAAAACCAGGACGAGGATGGTCATCATCATCGCCCATATGCCATTTGCCAAAGAAACCGGTTTGATAGCCTGCCTTTTGAAGATATTCAGGAAAGTAAGTCAGATTAGGCGGCTCGGGTGCATTATTATCTACAATGGTATGTACATGAGAATACGCACCTGTTAATATTGAAGCACGACTGGGCGAACATAAAGATGTGGTTACAAAAGCATTTTTAAACCAGGCCCCCTCTGCATATAACTTATCGAGATTTGGCGTTTTGAGCCAGGGCACCCGGCCGGTAAAACCCATAAAATCATAGCGATGATCATCCGTAAGGATAAAGATCACATTTCTTGGTTTTTCACCTTTTATTTTAGGTAAGGATTGCACTTGTTTTTTTACCTGTGCTATGACCTCCCCGCCTATCATTACAAATGCCAATAAAAATGTTAGCGTGCAAAATACAGGTAAGCAGCGCTTTGTCTTTAGATTCATTATATACATGTTAGTCTTATTTTAGCGGCCTCAAGCCGGATAACCAACCCATCCCTATTCAGAATCTAAAGTACTTGGAAAAAATTAATTGAACTTACTTGCGGGATATTTTTTTATTCAGATTTTACCGGGTACCGCCTACACTGGAATAGTATGGGGGCAGTTTTAATGATACCGGTTAATTAAAAGTTTGTTTGAATTCCAGCGGCGACAGCTCTGTCTTTTTACGGAAAAGTTTATTGAATGATTGCGGACGTTCAAACCCAAGCATATAAGCAATCTCGCTTACAGACAAATTAGTGGTGGTTAAATATTCTTTGGCTTTATCTATCAGTTTTTGGTGGATATGCTGCTGTGCACTTTGACCGGTAAGGGAGCGCAACATATCACTCAGATAACGTGGCGACAAATTTAGTTGATCGGCAAGATGTTCAACTGTAGGTAAGCCTATTTTAAGGCCTTGCCGCTCCTCAAAGTAGGCAGCAAGCAGTTCTTCCATGTTAGTCAGCAAGTCGTGGTTCAACGCTTTCCTGGTGATAAACTGGCGCTTATAAAACCGGTTACTGTAGTTTAGGAGTACTTCAAGATAAGATATAATTACATCCTGGCTAAAATCGTCGATATTGGTTTCCAGTTCGGCACCTATCTGCTCCATGATGTTCAATATGATATTTCTTTCCTTTTCCGACAGATGCAGCGCCTCCCGGGTATCGTACGAAAAAAAACCGTACTTAGTCATGTTCTTACCCAACGGATAGTTGCGCAGAAGATCGGGGTGAAAGAGTATAGAGAAACCATAATATTCAACATCTCTGTCAAAGTGGATGACCTGATGAGGGGCGGTAAAAATCAACCCGCCCTCATCAAAATCATAATATCCCTGGCCATAACCAATACGGCCTTTCATTGTTTTTTTATAGGAAATTTTATAAAAATCAAGCACAAAGCTATCCGGCATTTTATCCAGGTTGATAACAACCTTTGTATTATCAACAAGACTGATCATTGGGTGCGCCGGACCGCGAAGGCCCATCAGTTTATGAAGTTCGCTGATACTGTGGACACTAACAGGCGCCTGGCTTGTTTTTTTCATAATGCTAATTTAAATATTTCCCTGTTCAAAGATCATATGGCCCAACTCTTTGCGAAATGCTTCGGTACCAACCTCCAGCCGACGGTCATACAAACGGTTGGCATCCGCGCCGGCTACATAACGTACCTGGTCTTTTCCATCGGTAGCTGCTTCATACACAACATCGGCAATCTGTTCGGCAGTCGAAAAATTATCTACATTAAACAAAGCGAACATTTTTTGCAGGGCAGCGTCGTAGGCGGGATGACTCACCGGCTCAAGAGAGCGGCCGCCAAAATCGGTAATGATACCGCCCGGAGCCACTGTTTTAATGCCAACATTGAACATACCCAACTCAAACGACATACTTTCGCTCCAACCCTCAAGTGCCCACTTAGTGGCATGATAAATTGAGGATAACGGAAAGGAAAGTAATCCGCCCATAGAAGTTGTACTGATAAACAAACCCTTTTTACGTTCGCGAAAATATGGAATGAAGGCTTGTGTAACACGCATTACACCAAGCAGGTTAGTATTGAGTTGTTTGGTGATCTGTTCGTCGGTATAAGCTTCCATCGGGCCTATGAGGCCATAGCCTGCGTTATTAAAAACCACGTCAATATCTGTAAGCTCAAGCGCAGTTTGTACTGTTTTGCTGATCTGGTTAATATCGGTTACGTCAAGCGGTAATAAGGTAACGTTTTCAAGTTGTTTCAGTTCGGTATCCTTTTCTGGGTTACGCATAGTAGCGATCACTTGCCAACCCCTGGCCTGAAAAAGTTTTGCAGTGGCGTTACCTAATCCGGTAGATGCACCGGTAATAAAAATGGTTTTCATGATGTCATAAATTTTATGCTGCAAAGTTGCGGGGTGGCAGCATGACAAAAGTTTCCAAAATGAGTATGGTTGTTTCCAAAATGACAAAGCACCTATTTTAGTTAATACTAAAATATCAAAGCCCCGATACCATAATATCGGAGCTTTGATGTAGCTTTTAAAACACCTGAAACGAGCGGCTCAAGCATTAAAAAAAATATCGCCTGTCTCAGCCAGCTATACAACCGGCTCGCTTCATCCTCATTGCTGCAGCGCCTTGTAAAGCTTCCTCATTTTTTTTGCATCTTTCTCAAGCTTCTCAATAAGTTCGTGCACCTTTTTAGTATCCGCACCTTCCAGCCCCGCTTTAATTGCCGCTTTAATGTCGGACAACTTTTTTAATTGTTTGTCTTCATCATAAAAAGTTGTATCGCCAAAAAAAGCACGCAGATGACCGCTGTTTTTGCTTTGTATTTTCCCGTAATCATCGCTAAACCCGCTTTTTCCTTTACTCAACAAGTTTGCCGCCAGGGCTTCATAATGGTCGAACGTGATGATGAGACCGGTTATTTCTAAAGTTACGTTATTTAAATCCATAGGTAGTATTTTGAAAACAAAGCTATAAAAAAGAAAGTGCCTTGCTGTGTCGACCTTTGATATAGTACAACTGTGACTTCAGCGTGGCAATTAACATAGGCAATGAGCCTCAATCAATAAAGGATTAAGCGGCTCCGTTAAAAAACCACGGATATAAGCGGGCAGCAAATCCTCTTGATTACATAAAACCTAACGTTTTATATTATAAATACCTTGCAGCTATGATTTGACATATACCTGACAGGTATCACTTTTCATTGGCATATAATCAACTATATTGCAGTTATGGAAATGGAAAGGCAGCTCTTGGATCTCAGCGATGTTAAACTAATGGTGGATACGTTTTACGATAAAGTGCAGAAAGACGATTTGCTGGGGCCAATTTTTAACGGCCGTATACAAGACAACTGGCCTCAACACCTTGAAAAAATGTATGCATTTTGGCAAACTACCCTGCTTGGTGAACATACCTATAGCGGTCGCCCCTTTCCACCTCATGCAACACTACCCGTCGGTCCGGCGCATTTCAACCGCTGGATAAACTTATTTACGCAAACAATCGATGAGCTTTTTAGCGGTGAAAAAGCTGAAGAGGCAAAATGGCGGGCCGCTAAAATCGCCCAAATGTTCGAATTGAAGGTTCAGCATTTCCAAAGCAGTTCCGGACAGGCATTGTTGTAATTAATGATACAAACCAGGAACATCCTGAGCGCCTCAAGCCATTTGCTCTGTCGCGACAGTACACATAAAGAAGCCACGATATTTTTGACTACGCTTTAGCTTGACAAAGACACTAAGAAAAAAGGCCATCGTTCGATGACCTTTTATAACAGCTTATAAATAAAACGGCCGGAGCTTTTTTGATTGATACAAAAAGGTTAGCTCCTTAGCCTGCCATGCAAATCATTCGCTTCTCAAACTTTTTACAGGGTTAACCACGGCTGCTCTGATTGTCTGAAAACTGGAGGTAATGAAAGCGGTCAACAGCATGCCTGCCCCACTCGCCGCGAAGATCCACCAGCTAATTGTTGTCTTATCGGCATAATTTTCCATCCATTTATTCATGGCCCACCAAGCCAGTGGCGTAACAATCACAAATGCCAGCAGGATAAGCAATATCAACTCGGTGGAGAGCAGGCGCACGATTTGCGCAACAGAAGCGCCGAGTACTTTACGTACGCCAATCTCTTTTGTTCGCTGCTCCGTAGTATAAATAGCAAGGCCCAATAAGCCCAAACAACTAATGAATATCGAAAGCCCGGTAGCCCAGCTTAATAAGGTGGAGGTTTGTTTTTCCTGGTTATAGAATTGTTCTATTGATTTATCGTAAAACTTATAATTGGGATCGTCGTCGGGATAAAATTCTTTCCAGATTTTGTTCATGTCCATCATCGTTTTTGACCAGCTGAGGTTTCCCTGATTTTCTGGTCTCAGGGCGATATGGATAACGCTATTCTGAAAGAAATTGTTGCTGCCAGCCGCAAGAATAACCAGAGGCCCCATGGGCGACTGGAGCGAATGGGTATAAAAATTGCCGGCAACACCAACAATACGCCTGGATTTTGAATTATTCAATTTCTCCAGCGTTTTGCCAATCGCATCACGCGGGTTTGAAAATCCCATGACGCGGGCGTACTTTTCATTAATTATCACACCTGTTGTACTATCGGCAGACGTAATATTCCGACCGGCCAGTATTTTGATATGATATATTTTAACATAATTTTCATCTGCATATTTTAGTTCAACCGAAGTGATGGTTTCTTTTTTTCCATCCTTATAAACAGCATTTGTGGCGTTTGTTGATCCCGATGAAGGGGGGAAATATCCCAGACTTACCATTTCAACACCGGGCAGGGCAAGCAATTTGTTTACCATCACCTTGTTTGTGGCCGCTTTACCAACCTTGTATGGGGTTTGCGCATAAACAATCGCGTCCTTTTTAAAGCCCAGATCCTTATGTAGCGCATAATAAATCTGCTTGCTTACCAACATAGTAGCCATGATGAAAAACTGGGCAATAATAAACTGCGACACGGTGAGCGATTTGCGCAACCAGGCGCTCCGTGTTTTGTGGCTACCGCTTTGCACCTGGTTTTTAAGCACTAAAGCGGGTTTATAGCCTGATAGCATAAGCGCGGGATAAAAGCCGGATAAAAAGCTGACAATGACTGTTAGAGCAAACAGGAACAGGAAAATATCGGGCTGATGCAAAAAATCCGCTTTTACTCCAGAGGCTATAAAATCTGAAAACAGTTTTAAGATTAAGGGCGTAAGGCCCATTGACATTAGTACGGCAAAAAGGGCAATCAGAAACGTTTCGCTCAAAAACTGCATTATTAACTGCGTGCGGCTACTGCCCATGGTTTTGCGGACGCCAATTTCTTTTGCCCTTTGGGTAGCCTGTGCTGTAGTTAAATTGATAAAGTTGATGCAGCCAAGCAGTAACAGGAATCCGGCAATAACCAGTAACAGGTACAACCTGTTTATACTTGCAGGCCCGCTAAAATCAAAGGTGCCATATAATTGGTTAAAATGGATGTCGCTTAATGGTTGAACGGTATAGGTTTGCTCACTCGCGTTTTTCAGGTCTTCGGCGCTTTGCGGGTTACTCTTTTTGTACATAGCGTTAACCTGTTTTTGCACTCCTGCCGCAGAAACGTTAGGATTTAGTTTGATAAACACCTCCGATGCAGAGTTGGTACTTCCCCAACTGTCAAGCTGCAAATCCATACCCAGCCTGTTTTTGGGCTGGGCTGAACTAAACGAGATAAAATCGTGGAAGGAAAAGTCGGTATTCTGTTTTATGGTTTCAACAATGCCCGATACCGTTGTTTTTAATGTATCGTAAGTTACGATCTTACCGAGCATCTGTTCGTAGCGCAGCGAGGGGAAGTACACCTTCGCCTGCTCCGAAGTAAGTACAACATGGTAAGGCTCGTTCAATGCAGTTGTCGGCGAACCTGCAAGCCACGTATAATGAATTAACTTAAAATAATTCTGGTCGGCCAGGGTAATATGATCTTGTCCTTTAAACTTTAAGGGCGCGTTATTTTTATCGATGACCATTACATCAGGGTTCAATGTATACAAGGGAGCTACTATTTCAACCCCTGTAACATTAGCCTTTATCCCCGCAGCCATCGGAGTGGTGACGCCATAGCTATGGCTCTCATTGCCCTGGAACTTAAAATTAGATACCACGCGGTATATCCGGTCGCTATCTTTGTGAAACTTGTCAAATGTAAGGTCATAATGTACGATCAGATAAATTACCAGCGAAGCGCTGATGCCAATAGAAAGACCTATAATATTGATCAGTGTAAATACCTTGTGTTTCCAGAAATTCCTGAAAGCAATTTTTAAGTAATTTTTAAACATAATGCCGCGATTTAATTTTGAAGGAGACCACCCGGAAGTGGTATTATACTTCGAAATTACGGGCTCGAATTGCAGTTGTCTGCCCAACTTATAAGTTGAGCAACCATTTTTCAAGTTATTTTTAAACGCCATCGGGCTTTGCCCGGTAAACTGTTTGAAAACCCGGGTAAAAGTGCTCTGTGAATTAAACCCCGATTCGTAAGCTATGCGCAGGAAAGTAAAATGATCATAAGCTGGATCCTGCATTTTTTTTACAACAGCCCGGATCCGGTATTCATTAACGAAATCATTGAAGCTTTTTTTAAGCACGCTGTTAATAACGCGCGATAATTCGTGAGGATGCAACCCGAGTTTTACGGCCAATGAGATCAATGTTAATTCGGGGTCCAGATGATAAAGATTAGCTTCCATCGCCCTCTTCAACCAAATTCCTTTACCTTTTAGTTCTGCCGTTGGCGAGGACTTATAAACCGGGAATTGCTGAGCTATCACTGGTGCCTGGGGCTTCAGGAAAGCCGCTATTGAAGTCCAGATAATAATTATTGCGAAAGAGATATAAAAAGGATAATAAACATGTATGCCAATTTGATTGCGATAGCCCAAATAATCGACTGCGGCATAAGCTATCCACAATAGCCACAAAAAAGCAGTAGCCGACAACAAGCGGTGAAGCCAGCGAAATTCGAGTAATGACCGATCCATCAGAACGGGTTGCATACGCCGGTAAAAGTTTTGTATAAGCCGACGAGATTTATACAGATAAATCATCATTGAAATAAATATGAGCAGTTGCAATACCGGGTTCAACAATTGAAAAACATGTGTAGCATAGGTAGCTGCTCCGGTACGGATGCTTTCTTTGATCGCTAATGCCAATATTGCTTGCTCCAGCAACAACGGGCCAAAATGCAATAAATGTCTTCGGGTAAATTTGAATTCCGGGCGCGTTATTTTCAGCACATAAAAATAGATCATAGGCCCCAATGCAAGTAAAAATTGTAACGGTAGCCAATCCCATCCGGGCAGGTAGGTCTCCAATCGGATATCAATACTCAATATCCTCATCATCCATAAAACCATAATGGTCAAAGCCAAAGCAAGAAACCGGTTCGCCGAACGATGGATGCTCTTTGTGAACCACAGCAGCATAGCAAAGGTAAGCCCAACGAATATCGTTCCAAGGGTAACCAGGTCATACAAATTGATATGGAAGGCGTATGAATTCAAGTAATCAAACATATCAATTGCCATTCCAATTCAACAACAAACTGATATATAAATAATTACATTTTACACAAATTACATCCTGTAACAAAACCGTACATCAAGGCGTTCGGTTATGAAACGGCATTTTTTAAAACGGGCACAACTTTGCTGGTTCAGCAACAAACGTTGCATAAACAGGATGTACAATTGACTGGCTTAATTCAGAAGCAAAAAGATTTGGTGTTTGATTTTGATGAAGAAACTTGATTCATCCTAAAACCCTCGTCAACATTCAGATAAAAGCTGATTATGAACCATGAATTGGATCGGACTTTTTAAACACACTGTACTGTTGCGTTAAACAAAAGCGTGAACGACCTGTTTATTAATCAATTGAAAGTAAGCTATGGAAAATTACCCGATCACGATCAGTACAGACAAGGAAGTACACCATTTTGAAGTGGGAGAATATCCGCATCACGATGAAACAAAATGCAGGTACAAAGTTTTTGAAGATGGGAAACTGGTGGCCAGTTTTGAGCCGGATGCTCAAAACGTGTTGCATCTTTGCAAAAACGCCGAAGGATTGGATGAAGAACTATTGTACCTGCTTGCAGACCAGATCGAAGCACGATTGCAGCATCCGGGCGATAAACATTTGAAAGACTTTAATAATAACGCATCATGAGATCAATCTGGACAGGTTCTATAGGATTTGGGCTGGTGAGCATCCCTATCAAGTTATATTCGGCGGTACAGGAAGCCCGGCTGGACCTGGATATGCTGGACAGCCGCGACCATGCTAACATCAAATTTCAGCGCATCAATGAGCGCACTAAGAAAGAAGTTCCTTATGATAAGATCGTTAAAGGCTATAAATACGATGACGACTATGTTATTCTTGAAGAGGCGGACTTTGAAGCAGCGGCCCCGGAGAAAACAAAGGTAATCGAAATAGAAAATTTTGTGGATATCGCGGCTATAAACCCGATGTATTACGAAACATCCTATTACACGCAGCCTGCTACCAAAAAGAACAAAGCTTATGCACTTTTGCTGGAAGCGTTGAAAGAATCGGGTAAGGCAGGCCTGGCCCGTTTTGTACTGCGCAGTACCGAAAGCCTTTGTATCGTACATCCCGTTGAAAAAGACCTGGTGATCACCAGAATCCGGTTTCAGCAACAGATTCGTGACCAGGAGGAGCTGCAACTCGACGACGACATCCAGGTAAGTAAAAAAGAACTGGATATGGGCCTCGCACTGATCAATCAATATTCCGAGCCGCTGGACCTTTCTAAATACAAGGACGAATATCATACGGAACTCAGGCGGATCATTGAGGCTAAGGCAAAAGGCAAACGCCCTACCATCAAGAAACTGAAACCTAAAAAGTCGTCGGGCACCGATCTGTACGATCAGTTATTAAGCAGCCTGAAAGTTAAAAAAGGAGCCTGACAAATTAACATGAGCCTTTATCCTATCGCTCCCAAGAATTTTTCAAACGACTTCCAAAACTGCAGTATGCTTAAATTTAGCCCTTTGTTTTCGCCTGAATTATTTTAAAGAAAACAACTTTAAAAAGCCTTCCCAAAGGCAGTGGTTTGTCATTAAGCATTACCTGGTCGGTATTAAAACTGGTAATTTTATCTAATGCAATAATGAATGACTTGTGGATTCTCACAAACGAATTTGACGGAAGTGTTTGTTCCATATAACCAAGTTTTTCAGAAGCGATATAGGATTTATCCATGGTATGTACTTTAATATAATCGGCCAGGCCTTCTATGTAAATGATATCCTTTAGCAATATTTTCACTTGCTCTCTGCCCACCTTAAAAAACATATAGGGATTATCGTTATCTATGTTCGTTTCTTTAATTTCGGCTTTGCCGTTCCAATAGTGCATAAACTTAGCCATGGCCTTCATAAAACGTTCTTGCGTAATTGGCTTCACCAGGTAGTCGAATATCTCCATTTCGAAGGCATCCGCGGCATATTCACGATAAGCAGTAGTCAGGATGATTTTTGGACTTGATTGTAATGACCTTGCCAATTCAAGTCCGGAGACTTTTGGCATCTGAATGTCTAGGAAAACCAGGTCGACCGGATTTTTCTGAAGGAAAACAAATGCATCCAGCGCATTACCTAACGAAGCCACAACCCCAAAATCTTCAAGACCTGAAAGATGCAGTTTAATCAGTTCTCTTGCCGGTTCTTCGTCATCAACTATCAAGCACCTCACCATTACCTTCAATTTTGAATTTCTAATATAACAAGATAGGTATTTTGCCCCTGAATAATTTTCAGGTTATGTTGGTTTGGGTAGATCAGCTGAAGGCGTTTTTTGACATTTACTAAACCAATTCCGTTGTTATCCGGGGTTATCCGCCTTGTTTTATCGTCGCAGCTATTTTCAATCGTGATCGAAAACCGGTCTGCTTGCCTGGTTACATCGATCCTTACCCAACTTTTTTCAATAGAATCACCAACACCGTGCTTGAAACAATTTTCAACCAGTGGCAATAATAACAGCGGAGCTAACTGAAGGCCCTCAATATTGCCAAAAACATTGACGGCTATATCTACCCTGCCACCATACCTGTTTTTTTGAAGCTCGATATAGCTCTTGATATAATCTATCTCCTCTGCGAGGGCTATCGTATTCTTTGACGCATCGTATAAACTGTAACTTAGAAAGCCTGACAGATGAGCAATCAAGATGGCCGTTTCGGGACTTGTTTTAAGAGCTGTGCTATAGATGTTATTCAAAGTATTAAAAACAAAATGTGGCTGCACCTGCGATTTGAGAAGATCCAATTCTGCAAGCGTCCGCTGTTGTAATAACTCCTGCACATGGTGCTTTTCCTGGTACCAGAAACGAACCGAGTAATACAATGCGTATAAACTACTTATCGCATAAAGGTTTACAAAATCGACCAGGAATTTTCCCGCCGAAAACAGCGGCATATTTAACGCCATGGGAAAGTAACGCGGATAAATGATATAATAATTGAAATAACGCCTGATCAGCAGCAATAAACAGGAGCTAAAAATCACTCCGAGCCAAAAAGATGTTTTCCGACCCTGTTGATAATATCGCCGGAAAAAAACATGAACAGCAAGCATAGAAAATATCAAAGACACCGGCAGTGCCATGCAGGCGTTAATGAAATAACTATTGTAGTCGCCATACAATGACGCCAGCCCAAGCCACTGGTATAAAAAATACAGCGACCAAAATAGGCCATTGAATGCTATATCCTTATTAAGGGTCATGGTTCTGCTTTTTTTAAGCAAGGTATAGATTTTTGGCCTCGATTTTTTCGGATCGAACATAGAACAGGTCAGCTTTTCGACCAACGACCTTATTTTTCGGTCAACGCCGGATACCGCCGATTTCCGTTGTGTACAGAAGAAAGCTATTTAAGAGCCGCTACAGCTTTATTTTTGATTCGCAAACCTCATTCCTAAATCCATGAAAATGTTAATTATTACAGGCAGGGCCTTTTACGCATCGGCGTTAATTGTATATGGCCTGCAGCAATTTTACTTCGGAACTTTTAGAGACGTATTTTTTTCTGTTTACCAGCAGCACTTGCCATTTTTAAATATACTGTCTTATTTATTCGGGTTATATCTCATTATAACCGGCACACTTATTTTGATACCAGGCAAAGGCAAAAAGGCTTCGCTGATACTCGGCGGCGTTTTTATGACGCTGTTCCTGGGTACCCACATAACCTATGAACTGATCTCCGAGCCCAATAAACTATACCATCTGGGGCTGTGGACAACACCACTAAAGGAGCTGGCACTTGCCGGGTGCGCGTTCGTTGTCGCTCATTCGTTCGGTACAAGTCAGGTCGCTAAGAAAAGCTTTTTAGAAAAGCTCGCACCATACGGAAACCTGTTCTTTTTATACACGATAACGAGCTATGGTATTTCGCACATTATTTATGCACCTTACTTAGTAAATATGGTTCCGAAATGGATGGCCAATCATCTCTTTTGGGTTATGCTTACCGGTATAACGCTCTCAGCCGGAGGCATTGCAATCATTCTGGGTGTCCGGATCAGGATTATCGCTTTACTTTTATCGCTTCAAATCTTCCTGTGGGTATGGCTGGTGCATGTGCCCGGAACGTTAAGCACACCTTTTGCCGCCGACAGAGGAAACTTGCTGGCCAGCGCTTTTGACGCTTTGGCATTCAGCGGTACCGCTTTGCTTATCGCTTTGACAATGAAGAAGCAGCAATGGGTAGAAGATATCGAAAAATGGGGCGAAAAGGATCAGTCCGCGGGAGCACAGGTTTAATTTAAGAACATTATTAAAAATGCTATTACAAAACGAAGAAAATTTGCCGGTGGTTTTTATGAAGGCAAAAGTATACTGACTTAGCTTTGGCGTTTCCTGCATTAATAAAACGGATTGATAACTATGAGCCCAGCCTATAAGAAACAGGTTCTTATGAGCGTTAAATGGTCTTATTATTCTACACATCAATATTAAGATGTAAATTAAGAATGGTTTTGAAATAACAAATTCACTTGAATCCGTATACATTCCATATCAATCTTTACGACCTGGCCTCCATTGGAGCGATATTTATCGGATTGAATTATGCACTCCTATTATGCTTCAGCAAAGGCATTAACCGCGTTGCTAATCGTTTTCTCGCCATGGCGCTGATAACCATAGTTATATGGATGGCAAGGATGGTATGTTTGGATATACAGCTGTACAATTATTTTCCACGCTTTAGCTGGCTGCCGCTACAATTCTCACTGGCTCTTGGCCCTTTTATATACTTTTATATATTAAAGACCACCAAACCAAATCATTTGTTCTCGTGGAAGGACCTGTTACATTTCGCCCCGATACTGTCTGAACAATTCATGTTGATTTTGGAGATAACGAAAAGCATTGGTAAACCCATTTATAATACCACAACCTTTCAACAAATAAATCTGGCATTGCATCTTGCAGCATTTATCTCGGTAGTGATCTATCTGTGCTTGTCGTTCCGGCTGATTGAAAGTTATTATCAGGGATTGAAATTTAATACCTGGGGAGATCGAAACAGATTGGGGCTGCGTTGGCTGCACCGTTCATTGAAAGCTTTTGGCATATTGTGGTTGTCGTGGATACCTTTTACGGCAATCAATTACTTTTATTACCATACCGCTTCCGGGATATATGCATATTACCCTTTGTACCTGCTCATAACGGTTGCCATGATCCGGATAGCTGCCATCGCTTTCTTAAAACCGGGGAGTATGCCTCCCATTGATACACCCATTATACCTAAGCCAACAATCTCAGTAGTCTTTAAAGAAAAAGGACGATGGTTGAAAAAAGCTATGGAAGATGGCCGGTTTTATCAAGAACCGGACTTGAGTTTGGGCACACTGGCTGAAAAGCTGAATATCCATCCTCATGAATTGTCCAAAATCATCAATGGAACGTTCGGGAAAAACTTCAATGACTTTGTTAATGAATATAGAATACTGGAAGTAACGCAAAAAATGCAAGACTCCAGGTTTGACCGGCTAACGGTGTTGGGCATAGCTTTCGATTCGGGTTTTAACTCCAAGTCAACTTTTAACCGCACGTTCCGTGAAATTACCGGAAAAAGCCCCGCAGTATATAAGGCCGACCTTAAAAAAGGTGGCCCAACTTATCATTTGAGACCTTATTCCCATTCTACATCAATAATTTCGTACCAGGACGCCACCCCAAACGGACCTTCCCGGAAACTAAATCGGAATTATATGTTTAAGAATTATTTAAAGATCGCCTGGAGAAACCTGTTACGCCAAAGACTTTACAGCCTGATTAATATCTCGGGGCTCGCAGTAGGACTGGCGGTATGCATGCTCATTATGCTGTACGTTGCCCATGAACATAGTTATGACCGCTTTCATAAAAATGCCGACCGCATCTACAAACCATTTGCGCAAATGACCATGAATGGTAATACGATGAACATGGATCAGATGAGTTATGCATCCGGGCCAATCATTAAACAGTCGCAACCCGCTGTTGAAGATTACATGCGCACGCTGCATTATTTTATGTCATCTGTGGTAATCAGTAATCCTTCAAACCCGGACCGAAAGTTTTCTGAAAACAAGCTGTTGTTTGCAGATGCTGGATTCTTCAATTTCTTTTCCTTTAAATTATTGTCCGGACAAGCTTCGCAAGTATTATCTGCTCCTTTTTCGGTGGTTATATCACAAACCATGGCCAGGAAGTTTTTTGGCAACGAAAATCCAATCGGCAAGCAACTCACCATCAGGACTGACAGTGCCTACACCTACCAGGTAACCGGAGTGGCCGAAAATTGTCCCTCCAATTCTTCAATTGAATACAATTTTGTTGCTTCCAACAGCGGTTTCATGACAACTAAAATTGCAAAGAAATTTGCTGGCGATCAAAAAGTAGGCGGAGGGCTTTTTGATATTTATCTTCGCCTTCGGCATATCACAGATACGGCAGCGCTGAAACGAGGCCTTCAACTGCTTTATTCCGACAACACAAAAGGTCCGGAGGTGAAACTTTCACTGTTCCCCCTGGTAGACAGGCACCTGAAAAGATCATATGACAATTCTAATTTTAAATACTTAACCATATTTCCGTTAATAGCTTTGCTGATTCTTTTATTGGCTTTATTCAATTATATGAGCCTTTCCACAGCAAGGGCTACATTAAGGGCGAAAGAAATTGGTGTGCGTAAGGTATCAGGCGCAAGCCGCAAAGGTATCGCCATGCAATTTTATGTTGAATCGGCTGTTTTCTCGATCATATCCTTCTTTATCGGCTTCCTGTTGTGTTATTTATTCAAACCCGTACTGTGTAATATTCTTCAATTGGACATTGATAATGCTTTCTTTTTTAAACCGATAATCTTATCACTTTTATTGGGGCTATTGTGTTTAACAATATTAATAGCAGGTAGCTATCCATCGTTGGTTTTGTCGGGCTTTAAACCGGCTATCACCCTTAAAGGAAAAATGAGCAAACAGTCAGGAGGTGTCATCATCCGAAAAATATTTACCACGCTGCAATTTTCCATATCTGTAGGGCTTATCATCTGCGGTATTGTAATAGACCGACAGCTTTATTTTTTCAGGCATACAGATACCGGGGTAGATCGAGATAACATCGTTATGATACCCGTTGGAAGTACACTAAAAAGTTATCCGGCATTTAAGCAAGAGGTTATGTCATTACCAGGCATAAGTAAGGTGGCAACCTCCCGTTATGGAATGTTCAGCAACTACGATATGATAGGCATAAGCGGGAACACCAAAGATGAAAATATAATGCTTCCCTTTTTATCTGTAGACAAGAATTTCCTTTCGATTTTGGGATTAAAATGGAAATATCCTCCCTTACAAAACAACCAATTGGAAATTAGCCAAAAGATAGTCATTAACGAACTTGCAGCAGAAAAACTACACTTGCCTTTAAATCCTGTCGGAAGCTTTATAAAACCGGGGCCTAAACCTATCGAAATAGCAGGGGTAGTGAAAAATTTCAACTTTGGTTCGCTGGAGGATGAAGTTCAGCCGTTGGGGCTCTTCATAACTCCTGATACAGCCAAATCCTGGGCTTTGGGCTCGGGTGGGCGTTATCTCTTTGCAAAGGTAACTTCGCATACCAATTTACCCACTGTCATAAACTCTATACAACAAATTTTCAGAAAATATGATAAGGATAGCCCATTCGATTACACTTTTATGGACGATGCCTTTAATGCACGATATAAGGCTGAAGATAAGCTGGCTTCTATTTTTAGTATTTTCACTCTCATAACTATTACTTTAGCAGCGATGGGCTTGTTCGGATTAGCCGCGTTTACTATTGAGCAGCGCACTAAAGAAATCGGTATACGAAAAGTTTTAGGTGCCAGTGTCTCATCAATCAACAGTCTTTTATCCGCAGATTTTTTGAAACTGGTATTATTATCCATCATCCTGTCTTCACCGATAGCCTGGTGGGCCATGCATAACTGGCTACAGGGATTTGCTTACCGTATTTCTATACAATGGTGGATGTTTGGATCGGCAGGGCTCCTGGCTATTATTGTTGCGATGGTAACCGTTAGTTATCATGCGATAAAAGCAGCGATCACTAATCCGGTGCAGAGTTTAAGAAGTGAATAATGGGCTTTAAATAACATACAAGATCCAGGTAAGTCGTCAAAAAGTCGACAACCTACCTCACCGTACAGAACGTAATAAGCATGATACCCGAGGCTAATCACAAGAAAGCCTTTTCTTCGATAAGCGCCGCGACAACAGCGAAACCGAGGTCCTTTCCAGAAAAGAAATAGATTGGCATTACCCCTCTTGTCATCCTGAACGTTTGAAGGGTCATCTTCGCCCTGTATAGCTGCTTTGTACAGCGCAGAAGATCCTTCATTAAGTTCAGGATGACAAGAGGGAGGTGGTAATATTTTTAGTGAGTAGTGAATGATGAGTGGTGAGTGTTTTCCGGTTGATATGCAGGAGCAAAAAAGCGTATCAACGCAAAAAGCCTTAGTGATTAGCTAAGGCTTTTGCATTGTTGCACCATTAAAGGTGATAAAGGGTGGCACCGACCTACTCTCCCACGTTTTACCGCAGTACCATCGGCTCTGGCGGGCTTGACTTCTCTGTTCGGAATGGGAAGAGGTAGACACCGCCGATATAGGCACCTGAATGTTTTTAAGTTAGTGGTTGATTATGTGAGTGGTTAAGTGGTTCTTGTCTGATCATTTACATGGTTTATAGCTTTGCAACTACTCACCTAATCAACCATTCACCATTCACTACCATTAACATGACATATTATTGAAAGAAGTGATTGAATTTAAGAGAAAACAACAGCATTTGTTGTTTTTGTTTGTTTCAGGTGAGTGATCGTTCTTATTGTTTATTTGTACGGCTTTGCAACCATTCTCCTATTCAACTTAATCAACCACTCACCCTATTTCTATCTGAAGAAAGCTTCGGGCAATTAGTATTACTCGGCTATGATGTCACCACCTTTATACCTGTAACCTATCAACGTAGTAGTCTCCTACGACCCTCAATGGAAGTCTCATCTTGTGGCTAGTTTCGCACTTAGATGCTTTCAGCGCTTATCTATTCCCAACGTAGCTACTCTGCA
>NZ_FOCL01000020.1 GCF_900110105.1 Mucilaginibacter gossypiicola
CAATTCGGTTCGCAGCTTAATACCCGATATACTTGCACCCAAATCATCATGCACCTCACTGCTGATACGCTGGCGTTCGCGTTGCAGGGCAAGCGTATTTTCATAGTCCTTTTTTTGCAAGCCTATAATGGACTGATAATATTTTCGTACCAGTAAAAAAACTACAACGATAGCGCTTAGCACTGCCAGTACCTGCAACCATAGTTGCTGGTACCATAAAGGCATAACGGTAAATTTAAAAATAAGCGACGAACTCAACTGATTAAAACGATCGGCAGCCACCGCTTCTAACTCATAACTCCCCGGAGGCAACAGGTCAAACCTTTTTTCGCCGGATGGTGCAACGCTCCAATTTTTGTCAACGCCCTTCAGCCTGAACCGGTATTGTATTTTACCCATGCTTTTGTAGGATAGGGCAACGCAATTAAATACAACGGGCTGGCCGTAAGTAAAGCTGCTTTGATTTCCGGTGGCTCCGTCGTTAATCATTATCGGCCTGGGCAGATTGGTGTTCCCTAAATTTTGAGTCACTGCTATTCCCTGATCTGTGGCTATATAGTAATCAGGACCGTTCTGCACTACGTCAGCAACATTATCCGAAGGAAGCCCGTTACTGGTATTAAGCAGGCTGATCCGGTAGCTCTGATAATTATTATAAAAGCTGATGATGCTTACACCATTTGCTGTACAGGCCCATAATGTATTGGCATCTGTCCATACTAATTTGCGGATATCGCCCGAAGAAATAGCAGGCTTGTTAAATTGAACAATGTTTTTTCCAGCCCATAAAAACACACCTTGTGACTCTGTACCAATTGCGCATGCTTCGCGATTTGCTGCCAGGCATTTAACAACATTGATCCCGTTCCCGGTCAACATTCGGAAATAGGTGATATTGGTTGGGGTGGGTGCAAACTGGTATAATCCATAAAGTGAACCTATTAGCATGCTGTTTTTATACCAGATAAGGGATGTCATGCGTATAGGCTTAATTTTGTAACCCTGTATATGTTTGAGCCGATCTGATAATACAAGAACTGAATTCTGTGTAATAAAACACAAACTATCATGTTGTTGGGCAATGCCTTTTATAGGGCCATAGAAATATTTTACCGGATGCCATGTCGAAGGATTATTATTGGAAACATTTAATCCGAATATGCCATTATCTGTACCAATGATAAGCTTATTATCCGAACTTGCAAGCAGGTTAGTTATCCGGTTAAAATCCGAGCGGTCTTGGTTTATAGTTATAGTGCCTATTGACGATATCTGCTTTGCACCAAGCTTCATATAATTCAGAGTACTTAACACGTGTCCGGTAAAAAGATAACCGCCCGCTACGCTCAGCTTCAAAACGTCTTCATTTGCCAGACCACTCTCCTTGTTAATGATTCTTACTTCGGGGTTGGTACTTAGAAAAAAGCCTTTGTCATAACTGCCAAACCATAAATTATTTTCCTTGTCTATAAGCGTTGATGTGGTGATTTGGTTATTAAGGTAGTTTTTTCGCTCGCCCGTAATATAGTTGATAATGTATGTGCCTTGTTTTACCGTGGTAACAGCAAAAGTGTTTTTACCTGTAGGATAAACAGAGGTTACATTACCGGTAAAATTAATTTTATTAAGAGGAATGATACCGCTTTTTTGATACCGATAAACTTGCACCCAATTTTTGGTTATCAATAACAAATGATTTTGCTGTAAGGCCAATCTGTAAGGCCTGGTATTGTTTTTTACCGTTTCATAACTTAATTGCCCTTTCAGAAGCTCCTTTTCCAGTATGTGAGTGTCATTGTCAGATAAGCTGATCTCTTCTTTGCCTGGGCCATAAATACATCCGCTCCTGTGTTGAATAGCATGTCTTCTTGATCTTAATTCGTCAAAATGATATAACTTGGTGCTGAGTCCATAATTTACACATAGCTCATTGTAACGGTTAAAAAAGAAATTGGCAAAAGGCTGCACTATTACTTTTTGCGGTGAGTTAAGCTTGTGTATAAGCCCGTTTTCATAGTAACAAACCCTAAAATTATTACAATAGAAAAAAATCCGGTGGTAATTATCTTCGGCTATCCGGAAACACTCGTTGCTTTCCAACCCATCTGCCGACGTGAAATTTTTAAAATGCTGACCATCAAATCTGCTTACACCTTTATCCGTGGCTATCCAGATAAACCCTCTGCTGTCCTGCGTTAAATAATTAACCCTTGAACTGAGCAGGCCATCGGGTGCACTATAATTTTTCAGGTAAATTACCTGGTATGGCGTGTCGGCATATAACCGCCACGGAAATAAAAGCAGGGTTAATATTAAAAGTTTAAAAAAATAGCTTTTTAGAGGCATTCTAATTTATCGGTATCAATTTAACATCGCAGCCTTTTTAACATTATACAATAATATAACTTGTATAGTTTTGTGCAGCAATATTAACTGATAAATATAAAAAGAAATGCCGTGCGGGCAATATCAAGCTAAATATCAAGCATCCGGCAAACAAATATTTATTATATCAATAGGGTAACCCTTGCAGGCCGGGCCTTCCTTATGATTGATAATAAAGTTAAAACGGATACCCGATTGCCAGGTTAAATACACTTCGGTTAAAGTTGAAATCCCAGCGGGGCTCATTGGCACGTATGTATGGCGTACGTAACGGGATACCCAGATCGGTACGTAACACCAGCACGGTTAAATCAAACCTCAAACCAAAGCCACAGTCAACAGCGAAATCATTATAAAATTTATTGCTGAACACTGCTCCGGGTTGCTGGCTATTTGAGTGGAGCAACCAAATATTACCTGCGTCAACAAATAATGCTCCCCGTACAATGCTGAACAGCTTTGGCCGGTATTCGATATTGGCCTCTATTTTAATATCGCCCGATTCATCTGCCAGGAAACCTCCTGTACCTACTCCGGTTTGAGAATCAAATGAACCGGGGCCTATAGCCCTTGCCCTGAAACCGCGTAAGCTGTTAGGGCCGCCTATGAAAAACTGCTGGCTGTATGGTAGCTGGGTAGAGTTTCCATAAGGTAAACCAACACCCACTATAAACCTTGTAGCGATGGTGCTGTTGGGCGCAGTTTTATGAAAATACCTGATCTCGTTTTCAAACTTTACAAACTGGTTGAATATTGCGCCGAAAAGTTTTTTGGGTTTTCCGCCCGCGCTATCGGCACCGGTTACCAAACCGTATATGTTATTAGATAGGGTTACTTTACCATTGTAATAAAAAGTATTAGTGCGGTAATCTTCGTTGGTATTGGTAAAGATATAGCTGTAGCTTGGACCTAATATAAATTGCTTGTCAATTACATGCTTCAAGGCCGGATTAACGGGGCCATTAGCCGGATTGATACTTGCCTTATATTCGTCAGATACGCTCAATGGATTTACAAATTGGAAATTGATGAGGTTAAGCTCATGCGAACGATGTTCTGTTTCGCGCCACTGGTAACCGAATGACAAATTGAATGAATTTAGATTATATAGCTTTTGACGGTTCACAATAGAATAACCGAGGCTTAGGTTGGTATGCGGGATATAGGCATCGGCGGCTTTGGGGTAAATTGGCCCGATAAAGCGCGGCCACGATAGCGTGGTTTGAATACCGGCCTGGTAAACATTATAGCCGGCGTTTTGCCCGCCTGCCTGCACGTCGGTACTTCCAAAAAGGGTTATTTTTAACGATTCGGCACCTTTAAAGGCGTTCCGGTTAAGCCAGTTGAGGTTTACCTGCGTGCCGGTATAGTTAGCCGATGTGGTACGGCCCAAAATATCAAGCGATAGTGATTTCTTTTTATACTGAGTTAAAAAGTAATATACATCCAGTTTTGATGAATCGGCAGATACATCCTCAAACCTGTTTTTTACAAACTTGTAGGGGCCAAGGTTTATAAAGCGGTTAAGCGAATTATTATGTGCGGTACGGTTGTAAACTTCGCCTGGTCTCATCAGCACGGTGTTGGCAAATACGTAGGTATGCACGGTATTGCGGCGTTCAACAATGTTATACCATTTATAAGATATAGCCTTATCCTTCATTAGTGAAGTATCTCTTAGCGAATAGCTCGGGTAGACATAAATTTTATTGATTGTGTAAATATTTTGAGCGCGACCGGGGGTTTCATTTTTAACAGCTACAAAAATATCAACCTGGTGACCAGCTATGGTGCTGTCCACATGCATGATCAAATCTTCGGGCGAAAAATAATAAAAGCCTTCCTCCTTCAATCGGGCATCAATGCGCAGACGTTCGGTTTTGATAACATCAAGATTATATTTATCCCCAACTTTTAACAATGTTTTTGCCGCTGTGCCGGTAACTGCGGTATCAATAGTTCTGTTTCCTGGCGGAAATACTACTTTCCTGATTTTGTAGCCCGGCCCTGTTACAGCGGTATAAACTGCTTTGGCAACTTTTGACGTTGTTTTTTTGCTCACCGTATCACCACTTACCTGCGCCTGGAAGTAGCTTTCGTTTTGTAACCTGTTTTGAAGTATTTTACTGTTCTGTTCAAGATTTACGGAACTGATCAATACAGGAGGTTCACCTTTTTTATTGAGCCAGTTGGCAAGGCCTTTAGTTTTGTTGGTTTTAGTTTTAAAGTAAAGCCACAGTTTAAAACGCATACCTAATATCGTACTGTTAGGAACAGGCCTTAGTAAGGTGCCAAGTTCTTCGCTCAAGGCGCTTTTCTCACTCTTTTTCAAAACCGAGTCTTTGATCACCACCTCGCCGCCTGTGTATAGCTTTTGGCCCGGTGCCAGAAATTTAGTGGTACTGCAGGCACTCAGTAAAACAGATGCTGAAAGCAGTATATATTTTAAATGTTTGGTCATGGGCTTAGTTTGAAGTAGTTTGCGGTTTGTTGTCCTGTTGCTGCTGCATGTTTTTTTGTTCCAGCGCCTTATCTGCTTCCTGTTGTTTTTGTTTTTCTTCTTTTTGTTTTTGCTGGTACTCGCGGCGCAACCTGCGTTCTTCAGGGGTACGCTTGCGGAAGATCTCTTTGAAACGGTTGTAATCAACTGTTAGGGTGAAGCCTACGCCGGTTTCTATGATCTGTCCCTGTATCACAATAAATTCATCGCGGCGGTAAGCACGCAGAGTATACCGGCCATCCTTGCTTAGTTTATATGCTATTGATACGTCGCCTGCTATGTTGGATGCTTTTTGTCCCGGCTGGTTGCCTTCCAGGTTAAAGTTATTGCCAACACTTACTGTAAGTCTATCGCTCAGGAAGCGTTTGGAAAGGCCAACATTTAGGTCAGTACGATTAGTTGCCGTTCCCGTCGAATAATCTTCGCCGGATGTAAGGCCGAAGTTAAGATCAACCCCCGAGATGAGGCTACCCGCCAACCGGTTCAACTGATCAGATAACAAACTACTTACGCTATTGCGGATAGTGCCTTCAATAGATGTGCCGGCTCCCTGGCTTTGCAGCGGATTATCGCCTATAAAGTGGCCTAATACTAATACGCCTAAAACTTGTTTATTAAGTTCGTTAGGGTCTTGCCGTATCTGGGTAAGGCGTGTGTTTACAGTATTTACTACATCTGATGATACGGAATACGAACTATCAGGCAAAACAATATCAAAGCTGATATTAGGTGTAAGCAGCTGATCCTTCAGGTTCAGGTTTACGTTAAATGGCAGTTTCTGTTTGTACATGGTACTGTTTTGCGCATCCGAAAGCTGATTTGAAACCAGGTCTATCGGCGGTACGTTGGCTACGTAAATGGCAGTCAGGTCAATATTGGCGCTGGTTGGATCGCCAGTCCAAACTATGGTACTGCCTTTTTTAAAGTTGAAAGTACGTTTAACCGTAGCGTAAGCTAAGTTGTACGAGCCCGAATTAACCACATATGTACCTGTAAGGTTAATTTTGCCGCTTGGGTCAATACCGCCGTTAAGGTTGGCTTCGCCTTTCAGGTGCACGATATCGCCATTTCGCTCATCAACTACGATAGTAAATGCCGCGTTTTTGTTTACGGTGATAGTAGCAGATACATCCAACCCGGTAACATCCGATTTTTTAAGTGAGTCCAGCTGCTTTGCCAGCAGTATCGAATCCAATTTAGGGGCATCCTTATCAATAAAGTCAACTACACCTTTACGGTCCTCAACTGCCGGATCATCGGTAGGCAGTACAAAGGTCATGTCGGTTTTATCGTTCACGGTAAGATTGGCGTCAACTACAGGTTTGGCCATATTACCGCGAATCTTGATGCGGGTATCAACATAAAGCTTGCCGTAATAAAGTTTGTTATCAGCTTCGGTGGAGTTGGTGACCCTGAAGTTATTGGCATTGATATCCATACCAAAGGCAAAGTCGGTGTAAGTCTTAGTGTAGATACTGCCGCTTACCACAGCCTTGTTACCGGTTGAATCAACCAGCGTAAAATCATTGAAGCGAATACCTTCGTTGTTGAACGTAATGCTTTCCTGTGGCATACGGAAGTAGGAGTTGAGCATGGCTACGTTAAAGCCCACTTTGTTGAAGTTAATATCGCCCCGCACCGAAGGCGCATCTGTGGTCCCCGATATTTTCAGCGCCCCGGTAATATTACCCATAGCATTGCGCAAACTGCCAAAACTGAAACCTTCGATACTCTTCATGCTCAGGTTCACGATATTCAGATCGAGATCGAAGCGGCTTTCGGGCGAGGTATAGTAGGTGCCGTTTAGGTCAACCTGGTTGCCTTTGCCTGTTATGCTCATTTGTGCAGCATAAGCATTTTCGGTTTGATTGTTTACTTTAAGGGCAATGTTACCTACGGTGTCACCCTTAAAATTAAAGTCATTAACATTGATAGCCGCCGTAAATACAGGCGCAGCCTGGAAGTTGCTTACTGTAGCATCGCCGTTAATGGTACCGCCTACCTGTAACGAGTCCTGTTTGGCCATTTTGGTAAGTGCCTCAATATGGAAGTTATTGAATTTGATATTCAGCGGGCTGTTATACTCCTGCGTGCTGCTGTTAACGCTCAATACCTGGTTGTTGTTAGTGATGGTAAAGTTGTGCGCCAGGATACCTTTTGTCCCGTATTGTAAAAAGTTATCATCGCTAACCGCCCATGGGAGGTAATCAAGCAACAGGCCATCCTTATTAAAGCTAAACTGGTACTCATCAGGCAACAGGCTGAAGGTACCTGCAATGCGGAAACGTTCTTTTTTAGCTGCATCGCGGATTTGAACGCTTAAGCCTGCCTTATTATCCTGCGCTGCGCCCGAGATGCTGGTATACAGCAGATCGACAGATGAACCAACTTTAACTTCATCAACCGAAAAATTATAATTAAGTGCGTTGTTATTGGTGTTGATATTAAGCGACGCTTTATTAACGGTATTGGTACCGTAAACCACTTTAGGTATGGAACCTTTAACAACCAACTCGCCGGTTTGGCTATTGAAGCTGCCGTTTAGTAAAACAGGATCGAGCTGTTTCAGATCAGGGGCAAACTGGTTAAGCAGCGGGGTTTTAACCAGGCGGGCTTCAAATTTAAATTGCTGCGCATCGTATTTAACCACAGGTGCCGGTTTGGTTTTAATGGTTTTGCCACCCTTGGTTTTTACGGCCACCTGCTGCCCGCCGGCAATGGTAGTGTTAAAATATTTGTTGATCACATCCTGAAGGGCCGGGGCTATCTGCGTAAGCTTGTACTTGCCGGCCATGTGTGCCGTCATGATAGGTGTTTTTAAGCGCAAAGTGCTGCTATCGGCGCTGGCTGTGGAAGTGAGGCTGATGGTATCCATCTGGATGCGCTGGCCTTTGTTTATAACCAATAGGTCGGTAGCCTTAATATCAGCATTCAGGTAATCCGGGTCGGCAGTTGGCACATCGGCCACGATCTTACCATGAAAGCGCATGTCATCTTTAACAAAATTCAGGTTTTTGAGGTTGATGCTGTCCACATTTAAAGTAGCCTTAACCGCCGGGTATTTTTTATTGAGATTAGCTTTAGCATCCAGGCTGAAATTAATGTTGGGATCTTTCATGGTAGCAACCGCGGTATAAGCTCCGTTGCTTGATGTCCCCTTCATAGCCAGGTTTTGGTAAGTATAGCCTTTAACATAGGCTTTTGCTACATTACCGTTAAATGCGATACTTGCCTTTTTAGGATCGAGACTTGTACCCTTCAAATTGGCGTTCATGGTAATGCGCCCAACCATTTGCGGTTGTTTGGTAAGCGCGCCTACATTAAGTTCATTAACTTTAATATTAGCGGTATACGTCGCCGCGTTTTTGTTTTGCCCGTTCTTCAAAGCAGCCACCAGGTCAACTGCACCGTAGCTTGAGCGCAGTCCCATTTTAGTACTAAAGGTGTACATGCTGCCTTTAAAGTTACCCTTCAAACTCATTTTTTCGGGAATGCTCACATTGGGCGGAATACTACCGGCAGGAGCGAGTCTGTCTATATCACTGCGACTGGTGCTGAAATCGGCAATGTTAACATCAAAGGTCGCCTTATTTACATCGGGCAGCCCCTTCATTTTAGCCGATGCCTTAATGTGCGTGCTGCTTAAACCGGTAACTTCAAGATTAGGAATATCCAGGTTATTAACCTGTCCGCTTACCCGGCCATTGATCTTAAACACCGTGCCCGGCGATGATTTAAATGGCTCCATAGTAGCCATGGTTGGCATCAGCAATAAAACATCTTTTAAACCCAAACGGCTGCCATCTAAATTGGCATTGATGCCCAGTGCGCCTATGTTTTTGGTAATGGCATCAATAGAAGGGTAGCGCACCTGTACCGATTTTTGGAGGGTAGTATTAGGCGTTTCCAATAGCAGATCATTCATGTAGGCTGTAGTTGGCCCATACAGAAATGCAGTGTGGAATTTGTTGATCTTCAAGCCACTTTTTTCGGTAAAGGTAAAGGAGTTGATCTTACCCGAAATTGTATCCGGGCTGTATGAAATATTTTCGGCTTCAGCATTCAGACTGCGGATGTCCATATGGCCAAAATCCAAACCTTTGGGTATGGCTTTCTGCGCTTCGTTATCGAACTTAATATTATCGTTAGTGAACGTAACTTTACCGATAGTTGCCTGCCATGCCGATTTAGTAGGCGACGACACCAGCGTATCCAGTTTTTTAACGGCTTTGACAACTGCTTTAGCTACAGTTTTGGGCTTGGCTAAGCTAAGGCCAGCTTTGGTATCGCTTAGCTCGATACTTTTGATGCCTACCTTTTGGTTTTTCAGGTCGATCTTGTCCATCTCCACCAAAAACTTGCTTAGGTCTACTTTGGCACCCATCTCGGCGCTTTGGTAATCGACTTTGATTTTAGAGATATCGATTACGCCTAAATTCAGGTCCATATTCAAAGGTGCGGTAGCGGTATCAGGCGGCGGTGGACCGGTTGGGGTTTGGATGATCTTAGCGTTTACATCACTCAGCGTAATTTTTGGTATGGTGAATTTCATTTTATCCATATCAAAATCTTTAACGCGGGTATCAAAATGGCCGAGTAAAAACTTTACATCGTTGCCGGTTATCGCATCCTTATATTTTATGTTGATCTTATCGAGGATGATCTTATCAACAGAAAACTTCATGGTTGAAGTGGTGTCGGTAGGTTTTATTTCTTTCTTTTGTTCGCCCACAAAAGCTTTGATAATGTAATCGAAGTTGAACACGCTATCGGCCCCACGGTTTACATTGGCGGTAATGCCCTGCAGGTTTACTTCGTTAACCTCAACCTGGCTGTGCAGCAACTTGAGCATGCTGATATCAACCTTTAGTTTGTCGCCGGCAATGAGGGTGTCTTTTTTCTGGTCCTCAAAATAAACATCTTCCAGCACCAGCAGCTTAGGCAGGCCAAGGCTGATATGTCCGATCTTAACCTTGGTATGGATCTTATTCTGTAAAAAAGTTACGGCTTTGTCTTTCGCGAAGTTTTGAACAGCTGGTACCTGTATCAAAATTACTACAAGAATAACCAGCAGTACTACACTAACCAGTATCCAGAGTATCGTTTTAAGGGTTATTCGTAGTATTTTTTTCAATTGTATATGTATTTCAAAGGTGATGATAGGGTTGCTTAATATAAACAAATAACATGCTAAGTATAGCTGTTTGCTGTGTGTTTTGTATAATTTACAAACTAAGGGAGCGGCTTTAATTAAAAATTTCCACAGCGCTACTTTTTAACAGTCTACATCCCTAACTTGTTTTAACTTTGTACTTCTTAAAGATTTTGTTGAAACGGATTTACTATGCCTGATTTTTCTCACCTACACGTACATACCCAATTCTCCCTGCTCGACGGTGCAGCCGATATTTCCAAACTGTACAAAAAAGCCGCTAAGGATGGGATGAAAGCCCTTGCCATTACCGACCATGGCAACATGTTTGGCGTATTTAAGTTTGTGGCCGAAGCCGGTAAACACAATGTAAAACCCATTGTAGGCTGCGAGTTTTACGTGGTTGAAGACAGGCATAAAAAGCAATTTACTAAGGAAAATAAAGATGTACGCCGCCACCAGTTGATGCTGGCCAAAAACCCTACAGGTTACAAAAACCTGGTTAAGCTATGCTCATTAGGGTATATGGAAGGCCTGTATAGTAAATGGCCGCGTATTGACAAAGAATTAATCCTGAAATACCACGAAGGTATCATCGCTACTACTTGTTGTATTGGTGCATCGGTACCGCAGGCTATTTTAAAAGATACGCCCGAAAATGCCGAGAAGGAATTTAAATGGTGGCTTGATATTTTTGGCGAGGATTTTTATATCGAGATTCAGCGCCATGAGATCCCCGAGCAGCAAATCATCAATAATGTGTTGCTCACCTACGCTAAAAAGTATAATGTAAAAGTGATCTGCTCCAACGATTCGCATTATGTGGATCAGCAGGACTCGAACGCGCACGATATTTTGCTTTGCGTAAACACAGGTGATATGCAAAGCACCCCGATAGCTACCGATGAAGAAGGTGGTAAAGGCTATCGTTTTGGTTTCCCTAATGATCAGTTTTATTTTAAAACCCAGGAGGAAATGGGACGGCTGTTCCATGACGTGCCAGAATCATTGGACAATACCAACGAAATTGTTGATAAGGTAGAGACGCTAAAGCTCAAGCGCGATATCCTGCTACCAAACTATATCATCCCCGACGAATTTAAAATTCACAATACGCCTGATGCAGATACCCTTAACCAATGGGAGTACCTGAAGCACCTTACGTTTATGGGTGCCAAGGAGCGCTATATAGATATTAGCCCGGAGACTGAGGAGCGCATCAACTTTGAGTTGTTCACTATCCGTACCATGGGTTTTGCGGGGTATTTCCTCATTGTGGCCGACTTTATCAAGGCAGGGCGCGATATGGGCGTATTTATTGGTCCGGGCCGTGGTTCGGCAGCCGGGTCGGTGGTGGCTTATTGTACAGGCATCACCAATATCGACCCAATGAAGTACAACCTCCTGTTTGAGAGGTTCCTGAACCCCGACCGTAAATCGATGCCCGATATTGACACGGACTTTGACGATGCGGGCAGGCAGCGGGTTATTGACTACGTGGTTGATAAATACGGTAAAAATCAGGTAGCGCAAATCATCACCTATGGTTCGATGGCTGCCCGTACCAGTATCCAGGACGTGGGCCGTGTGCTTGATATGCCGCTGGCCGATGTAAGTGCTATGAAAAAGCTGGTGCCCGAAACATTGGGTATCACCCTAAAAGATGCCATTGAGCAGGTGCCGGAGTTAAAAGAGATCCTGAACGGTAACGATCTTAAGGCACAGGTACTACGTGAGGCCGAAAAGCTGGAAGGATCAGTACGTAATACCGGTGTGCATGCCGCGGGTATTATCATTGCCCCTTATGACCTTACCGATATTGTTCCGGTAGCTACGGCTAAGGACTCTGACCTGTTGGTTACGCAATATGATGGACGTGTAATTGAAGATGCGGGTGTAATTAAGATGGACTTTTTGGGTCTGAAAACCCTTACCATTATTAAGGACGCCCTGCGCATGATCAGGCAAAATCATGGCGTAGTAATAGATATTGACTATATACCGCTTGATGACCTGAAAACTTATGAGCTTTACCAGCGTGGGGATACCAATGGCACTTTCCAGTTTGAAAGCGATGGTATGCAAATGTACCTGCGCGAGCTTAAGCCCGATAAGTTTGAGGACTTGATAGCCATGAACGCCCTTTACCGCCCGGGTCCGATAGAGTATATACCAAACTTTATTTCCCGTAAGCATGGCCGCGAACCTATTGTGTTCGACTTGCCTGATATGGAAGAATACCTGGGCGAAACCTATGGTATTACCGTATACCAGGAACAGGTGATGCTTCTGTCGCAAAAGTTAGCGGGCTTTAGTAAAGGTGATGCCGACGTTTTGCGTAAGGCGATGGGTAAAAAGCAAATTGAGGTACTTAACAAAATGGAAGCCCAGTTTATGGACGGTGCCGTTGCCAAAGGCCACCCCAAAGATAAGCTTACCAAAATCTGGACCGACTGGAAAGCCTTTGCCCAATACGCGTTCAATAAATCGCACTCAACATGCTACGCTTTCGTGGCATACCAAACAGCTTATTTAAAAGCACATTACCCGTCAGAGTATATGGCGGCGGTTTTAAATAACCAAAATAACATTGAAAAGATTACCTTCTTTATGGAGGAATGCCGCCGTATGGGTGTTGAGGTATTAGGACCGGACATCAACGAGTCGGACATGGCTTTCGCGGTTAACAAGCGCGGACAGGTACGTTTCGGTTTAACCGGTGTAAAAGGTGTGGGCGACAAAGCGGTAGAAAGTATCATTGAAGAGCGTAACGCCAACGGTCCGTTTGAAACGGTATACGATTTTGCACGTCGTTCAAATACCCGCAGCGTTAACCGTAAATCGTACGAAAACCTCGTATACGGCGGTGCTTTTGATGGGTTCGGGATTCCCAGGGCACAGTTTTTTGCCAAAACCGAGTTGGGTGTCCTAACTGGTGTTGAACGGCTGATCAAATATGCCAATGATTATCAGAATGTGCAAAGCAGCTCGCAATCGTCATTGTTCGGCGGTTCGGTAGCTTCATATGTACCTGAACCTGCCATGCCTGATGTTGAAGAATGGGCGCTGATAGAAAAGCTGAAATATGAAAAAATGGTTATCGGGATCTATTTAACCGGTCACCCTTTGGATAATTATAAAGTTGAACTTAAGCGTTTCTGTAACGCCAACATCAGCGATTTGAAACTGATGCAAAAAGCCCGCTCGGGCGAAGGCGGTGAGGATGTAACGGCGGCGTTCAATGAACTGCGCCGTCGCGGTGAATTACGAATTGGCGGCCTGGTATCAAGCGTTCAGCATAAAATGACCAAAACGGGTAAGCCATTTGGCACATTCGTGTTTGAGGATTATAATGAATCGTACGAGTTTGCGTTGTTTGGCGATGATTATGTGAAGTTCCGTAATATGATGATGGAGGGGTACTTTCTGCATATCAAAGGAAATATTGAAGAGAAATTCCGCCAAAAAGATAACTGGGACCTGCGGATCATGGTGATGGACCTATTATCAGAAATGCGTGATAAGCTCACCAAATCGTTAACTGTTTGTATTGATGTGCAAATGCTCAATAGTAAACTGTTGGATGATATTCAGCACATGATAGATGATAATAACCAAAAGTACCCGGTAAAAAACTGTAAACTCCGTTTCCAGATCAAGGATAGGGAGGAGGTTATGCTGGTTGAACTCTCATCAAAATCATTTAAAGTAAACCCAAGCGATGATTTTATGGCCGGGATCCATAGTTTAACTAATGAGGAGCCGGTGTTGAGTTAGATTTCAGGACTACTTAAATTCATGTCATTGCGAGCGTAGCGTGGCAATCGCATACTATACAGAGTGGCTACGTTTTTGTGCGGCTGGTTCACAGTTTTCTCTTAGTAGGCGGATTTACTCGTCATCTTGGTTGTTATAGTTGATTTTATAAGTTAAATTTGTTTAAAAGCTATAACATGGGAACAGCTGAGATAAGAGAAAGACTTCATGAGTATATCCGTTTTGCCGACGATAAAAAAGTTCAGGCAATATATACCATGGTCGAAAGTGAGATAGTGGAAGAGCTTAATCTATGGGAAGATCAGGATTTTTTAAATGAAATGAAAGATCGTGTTGATGAATATGAAAGCGGTAGAGCTGAAATAGTATCCTTTGAAGATTTTAAAAAGAATATTAGGAATAGATAATATTCATGTTTTATACAGTCGAAATCCTTTTAAAGGCACAAGTCGAACTTTTAAAATCCCTGGAATGGTATGATGAACAATTGGAGGGATTAGGAGATCGATTGGAGTTTTCCGTTTTGAAGAAAATTAACAGCATAGCGAATCACCCACTTCTTTATCCAAGTAAGAAATCTGATTTTCGGGAATGTAAGGTTGATGACTTTCCTTTTTTGATAGTTTACAAAGTGAATAATCAGAAAAAGCTGGTAACAGTTTATTCTATATTCCACACAAGCCGTCGTCCGGGGAAGAAATATAGGAGCAATCTATAACGAATATTATTTCTATACGGTTCAACTCGCGCCCGTTTGCAAACGAGCGCAAAGCCTTATACAATCTCCTTCACCACCTCATCATCTTGTTTAACCAAGGTATAACAAGTATAATCTGGCTGAACCACTTCGCCGTTAGCGTTGGTAATAGTCATATAATGGCTGCCCCATCTTTCGAGGGTATAAAATATAGATGATAGTTCCTGACCGATAGGAGTAAGCGAATATTCAACCCTTGGTGGTACTTCGGGGAAGATATGTCTGGATACTATACCATCTTCTTCCAGCTCGCGGATTTGTTGCGAAAGCATCTTTTCGGTCATGCCGGGAATGGCCCGGTTTATCTCACTGTAGCGTTTCTGTCCGGATAATAATTGGTTTATTATGCTCAGTTTCCACTTACCGCTGATCACGCTAAGGGCTGCTGCCATAGTGCATGAATGATCGGAATGTCTGTTTTTTGTCATATTGAAAAAGGCGATATATCGATTGCATCAAACCGGCCCATAACCTACCAAAAAGTATGTTGCACACAAAATGGTGCATTCTTGTGGGGCGCCATAACGCACTGTACCTTTGATGTATCAATAACAAAGATAATGAAAAAGTTACAAGGAAAAACAGCAGTAATAACAGGCGGTAACAGTGGTATAGGCCTGGCCACAGCACAAGAGTTCATTGCACAAGGTGCTAAAGTGATCATCACCGGCAGGAACCAAAAATCAATTAACGAAGCGCTTGAAACACTTGGTGCCGATGCTAAAGGTGTAATTGCAGATAGCGGCGATATCAATCAGGTTAAACAGCTTGGTGAAAAAGTAAAAGCTATTGCCGAAAAAATAGATATTGTATTTGTTAACGCAGGTATCGGTCAGTTCAATTCAACCGAACAAATGAGCGAACAGATGTTTGACGATATCATGAACATCAACTTTAAGGGCGCTTACTTCAGTATTCAGCAATTATTACCATTGATCAATGATGGTGGTTCTATCATCCTGAATACATCAATCAACGCACATATTGGTATGGCCGGTGCAACTGTGTATGCAGCAAGTAAAGCAGCATTGCTTTCATTAGCCAAAAACATCTCAGCCGAGTTATTGCCACGCAGGATCAGGGTTAACTCTGTAAGCCCAGGCCCAGTAGTAACACCTTTACATACTGCGGATAAATTAGGCTTAACCCAGGAACAACTGGAAGGTATGGGTTCTGAACTTGTAAAACAGATTCCAATGGGCCGTTTCGGTTTAGCAGAGGAAATTGCTAAAACAGTAACTTTCTTCGCTTCTGATGATTCAACGTTTATAACAGGTGCCGAGCTGATTGCTGATGGTGGTATGGCCACTTTGAAAGGTGCTTAATTAAATAAAGAGAATATTTGTCCGGGTCCTTACAAATTTGGGTAATGTGAACGTTGTTATTGAGGACACGAACAATTTATTAACTGATGACCGGCGGCTGTGGCTTCCGGTCATTTTTTGTTGTCTGAACTCGAATTTTAAGGAATTAAACGAATTAACAGAATGAAAGACCAATTCAATAAATTCAAATAATTCCTTAAAATTCGAGTTCTGACATTAACATAGTACATAGCTGTTATGTTAATTAATACCTCAATTGTTAAAAAGTAACCCGGCTGCATATTTGTAAATCTCCTTTGGAAACAGGTAATTTGTGTTAATACGTCATGTCGCAAAGATGTATTCAAGGGTGTAAATGCGACAAATGGTCATGCATGCGTTAACTGCGTGTATTATAATAATATAATTGTCACATTGTCAGTAGCACACTTGTGGCAAGCAATTTGAATAGCATATATTTGTAAGTACAAAATTTAAAAAATAGAAATCATGGCTTTAGAAATAACTGATGCAAACTTTGACGAGCTTGTCCTGAAATCAGACAAACCGGTATTAATTGACTTTTGGGCAGAGTGGTGTGGTCCGTGTAGGATGGTGGGTCCGGTAGTTGAAGATATTGCAAAAGAATATGAAGGCAAAGCTGTTGTTGGTAAAGTAGACGTTGACAACAACCCCGGTATATCTGTAAAATACGGTATCCGTAACATCCCTGCCTTATTGTTCTTCAAAAATGGCGAAATTGTGGATAAACAAATCGGCGCTGTGCCAAAATCAGTATTAACTGATAAACTGGTAAAACAGTTAGCATAACCCTTAAGCTTATTTAATGCTATCCACTGTAGCATTAACACAACATACTTAATGAAAAAGCGTTGCAATTTTGCAACGCTTTTTTTATACCCTATATTAGCCTATGCCCAAATTAAATGATGATCAGCAAATAAGGCAACTGGCCAATCTTGAATTGCTGGCCCGGCAGGTGGTTGAAGGATTTATTACCGGTTTGCATCAAAGCCCCTTTCATGGTTTCTCGGTTGAGTTTGCTGAACATCGCCTGTATAACAATGGCGAGTCGGTAAAAAATATCGACTGGAAATTGCTGGCCCGTACCGATAAATTGTTTGTTAAGCAATTTGAAGAAGAAACCAATCTGCGTTGTTTCTTGTTGCTGGATACGTCATCATCCATGAATTTCCCCGAAGTGGGTACCAGTAAACTCCAGTTTTCGGTTTATGCTATAGCATCGTTGATGTACCTGTTCAAAAAACAGCGCGACGCGTTTGGGCTCTGTATGTTTTCGGACAAGATTGACTGGATCAGCGCGGCAAAATCAACCACAACGCACCTGTTTTATTTATATGCCGAGCTGGAAAAAACGTATGCCAGTCCTAAGGTGAATACACAAACCAATATCACCAATGTACTGCATCATATAGCGCAGGAAATCCACCAGCGTTCGTTGGTGATCATTTTTAGCGATATGCTGGAGAATAACCTGGATGCCGAAAAACAGCAGGCTTTATTTGCAGCTATTCAGCATTTGAAGTTTAATAAGCACGAGGTGGTGATTTTCAACGTAACTGATAAACAAAAGGAACTTGAGTTTAATTTTGATAACCGCCCTCATCATTTTGTTGATATTGAAAGCGGTGATGAACTGAAGGTAAACCCGGCCCGCATCCGCGAGGCCTACAAAGCATCGTTGAAAGAGTATCGCCATCAACTGGAATTAAAATGTGCGCAATATCATATCGACCTGGTTGATGCCGATATTCATGAAGGTTATCATCATATCCTGAATACCTACCTGGTTAAGCGTAATAAAATGATATGAACGAGGTGTTTATAAAAACAAAATCGTCATTATAAAGTACGAAGTAATCATGAACATAGTCACAAGTTATCCACCCTTTAACCCATCCAAACAAAACTTGCTCCATTTGGGGAGTTGAATTTATAAGTATTTGTCATTCTGAGTGATAGCGAAGAATCTTCTTCGAGAGGCAGGGCTGTTGTACAGGGCGAAGAAGATGCTTCGTGCCTACTCATGACAACTTAAAAAGGGGTGTCATACTGAGCCTGTCGAAGTATGGCGGGCAGGCCTCTTCGCACGAGTCTTCGACAGGCTCAGACTGACAGGCCCTCTTTTGTCATTTTCACCTTTAGAATCCGTAGGATTTAAACACTCAGCATGACAGTAATTAATAAAAGATTTTCTTTTGAAACAAAAAAGGCCGTTCCCATACGGAAAACGGCCTCTATAGTTAAATAGGGGATCTACTTATAAAATAAACTTGGCGAAGGTATGGATACAATGTGAAGATAAAGTGAAGCCTTACTCGCGATTAAATATGAGGAATATACTGGTGCCCTTTTCTTTTACCGAATCTATTTTTACCCTGATGCCATGAAAAGCGGTAATACTTTTTACAATGGCTAAACCAAGGCCATAACTTTCCTTTTCTTCTGTTTCAAATTTCTCGAAACGGTTAAAAGCGTTTTCTATTTGCTGCTGGTCCATCCCCGCACCTGTATCTGTTATTTCCAGTATATAAACATCTTCCTTCAATTCATCGGCAACGGTAATGCTGCCTTTAGGTTTGTTGTACTTGATAGCATTATTAATGAGGTTGAACAGCAGGGTGTGCATCAGCGGGCGGTTGCCCATAATGGAGTAGATGTATTTGATGTTGTTATTGAAAGTGAGGTGCTTTTCTTCCAATCGGTCTTCCAGTTCTTCCTCAATCTCCATAATTGCACCTGCTATCATAACTACATCGGCTTTATCATATTGGTTGTTTTCAACTTTTGATATCAGCAGCAGGCTGTTAATGATAGATTTAAGCCTGTTTAGTGTTTTCAGCGAAGCATGCATTTTATTTTCGCTGGCTTCGCTAAGTTCTTCCTGCAATAAAATGTTCTCCAGCCGGGAACTGATGATTGAGATCGGAGTTAACAGCTCGTGAGATACATTGGCAATAAACTGTTTTTCCAGGCTAAACAGGTTGCTGATCTTTTTCATGAGTGTGCTGATACTGTCATCAAGCAGCTCAAAATCCTGTGTGGTTGTTTTTACTTTTTCATAATCAAAGTTCATGGGGTCATTTACCTTGATCAGTTTGCGGTCGATGATCTTGTAAAAAGGGGCAAGCAAAAACTTAGTGAATATCAGGTCGCTTACTAAAGTAAGGGCGAGGGCTATTAACAATGTTAAGAGGGTAAACCGTTTAATAATGGATTTCAACTCTTCAATTGAAGTAATTGACACACCAATTTCAAGCAAATAGGTATGGTTGTTAAAGTTAAACTGGTGGGTTAATATGCGATAAGTTTGCGTTACACTTTCGTTGGTACGTGTTTCGGTGGTAAACGATGCGTTTTTAGTAACCGTTGGTTCAAACTTTACGGGCTTTATGGTGATAAACTCTTCCTTTAAAATATTAAAATCGGTATAAGGCTTTTGATTGGTAAGCTTACTGTTAATCTCTTTTGAATTAAGGTTTCTGAGTGTTTCCCGCTCATTTTCTTCCAGCCTGAGTTCAACATGGTCGTATGATATCTTCTCGATAGAAAGCAGGATAAGCAGACCCGTAAAAAGTATGATGGCTAACTTGGTTAACGTATTGTAAAGGGCCAGTTTTACCTGTAATTTCATAGGCTGTTAATTTCAGATGTTAATGCGGTAGCCGATGCTCCTCACTGTTTCAAACCAATCAATAGGGATATATGCCGATAGTTTTTTACGCAGGTTTTTAACATGTACATCCACAAAGTTGGAATCGGAGTTTATTTCCAGCACATCGCCCCAAACATGTTCGGTAAGGTTGGTACGGGATATTACTCTGTTTTTGTTAAGCACCAGGTAGTTGAAAATTTCAAATTCCTTTTTGGTGAGGGCAATCCGTTCATCATTATAGGTAACTGTACGGTTTTGTATATTTATTTTTAAGCCTTTTACGTTGATATCATTGCTTTCCAGCCGGTGTTTGCGGCGGGTAATGGCATGCATACGAGCCAGCAGTTCATTTAATGAAAATGGTTTTGCCAGGTAATCGTCGGCACCCTGTTCAAGGCCCGATACCCGGTCATCAACCGCGCCGCGGGCTGTAAGGATAATCACTGCATCTTCGCGGTTATTCATACCCTTAAGCATTTTAAGCAAGTCAAAACCATCGCCGTCCGGTAAACCCAGGTCGAGTAGGATAAAGTCATAATTGTTTACGAAGATTTTTTCGGACGCCGACTTTTTTGTACGGGCATGCTCAACGGTAAAACCTTCGTGGCTTAAAAATTCATCAACTTCAAGCGCAAGGCCTTTTTCGTCTTCAACAATTAATACGTTCATAATTGTGCATTTACAGGAGCTATCAATAAGGGTTATAGGGTCAAGATTATTCACGGCAGGCAAAATACCGTACCAAAGATTAACAAAGTATGAAGATAGGCTTTTATAACGGCCTGTAAAGTGTCATTTTTTAAATGTTGCGTTTAAATTAAAAAAGCACAAATCAATTTGCGGTTATCGCTGTTACCAATTAAAAGCTACCACTTCATTATATGAGACTTTCCATCGAACGCAAGCCCATCCGGGTGAATCCAGATCCGAAACGTGTAATAGCCAGGTTTTTTTTTAATGGGAACGACCGCGCCAAAGAAGTTATTGAGCGTGTGATGCTTATCAGCGAAGATGATGCCTTTGGCATTGTATCGCCGATATTGCAGGAATATTCTAAAAGGCACCGTAACATTACCCGTGTGCTCAACAGGCATTGCAGTAAACTTAAGCCCTTGTTTTTAGAGCTCAATATCGATTTTGATACGCTTACTGTTTACCGCAAACTGCTCATAGGCTCTTATTTTACGCATGAATATTCAATAGAATCGGCTGCATTCTTTAATCCTTCGATAGTTGAGGATCCAGATCAAACGGAATTAGAAGACGGACAGCGCCGCGTTATCATTAGTTTCAGGGCGGTAGGTGAGGGGCATATCTCTTCAATAACTTTTCGCCGGGCGTGGATTGATAAGAATAACAACATCAGCATTCAGCCTGCCGGCAGCTACATCGATGAAGCCGAAATTGTCAGGAACGCCGTTTATAATAAAAAGCTCTTTTTTGAAAAAGCGGCTATCACTCAAATTAATATAGATGTGATAAGCGAGTTGGAATCCAAACTCGATCATCATTTTGAATACGCCAACCTGCGCCGGATCATTATGGATTCGCAAAAGCTGCAGGAAGATGATATGAAACGGCTGGAATATGACAAAGTCCTTTGGCTTGCCGATTCTTATTATGAAATTGTTTTTTCGCTGGATACCGATATTTCCGACAGGGTGATTTTTCCGATATCTGAATACGAGCGTAAGGGGATTGAAGATGCCCGTTTTGTACAGTTCACCAACGATGACGGAAGCAAGCTTTACTATGCTACTTATACCGCTTATGATGGCTCGCTGATTATGCCAAAGCTGCTGCAAACCTCTGATTTTTATAATTTCAAAATCATGCCTTTGTACGGGGCTGGCGCTCAGAATAAAAACCTGGCCTTGTTTCCGCGTAAAGTAAATGGTAAGTATGTGATGATATCGCGGATAGATGGCTGTAATAACTATATCATGTATTCGGACAAGATCAATATCTGGGAAAAACCCGTGATGTTGCAGCAACCCAAATTTAGCTGGGAATTTGTGCAGATAGGTAATTGCGGATCACCTATCGAAACGCCGGATGGCTGGATCATGATAACCCACGGTGTTGGCCCGATGCGTCGTTATGTATTAGGTGTAAGCCTGCTCAAACTGGATGACCCTACGGTCGAAATTGGTCGCTTAAAAGAGCCTTTATTGATCCCCAATAGTGACGAACGTGAAGGCTATGTACCTAATGTACTTTACTCATGTGGAGCCATTGTGCATAATAATAAGCTTATTATTCCATACGGTGTTTCCGATTCATCAACCGCTTTTGCTGAAGTGTGTTTGGATGAACTTTTAAATAAACTTAAAGCCGAAGGCTGAAAGCTATTAACTCGTAAGTTCTTCACCGTCATTGCTTCGTACCTCGCAGCAATGACGTTTTTGTTTAATTAGCCCCTGATAGCATTGGTATTTCGCCCCATGTAATAAAGCTTTCAGCCTTAAGCCTTCTGCTTTTAGCTGGTATTTATATTGTTGATTATAAGTCAGTTAAGTATCATTTAAATCTCATGATATGTTATTAGTTAAAACTTATTCTTCTTTTTTAAGTTAAATAAATATGAAAAAGATAATTTTAAGCTTAAGCATAATGCTCATTTCGCTTGCAGGTTTTAGCCAGGCACTTAAACCTGTAAAGATAGATAGCCTTGTTACGGTTTCATTGCCAGAGGGCTTTATAAAAAAGGATACATTAGGTCAACAGATATACCAGGGTGCTGCATCATTAGGTAATATTCTTGTTTTACGCGTACCAAACGCCAATAACAAACCTTTGAATAAAGAGAAAGACCTGAAAGATGTATTTAAAACCTACATTAATGGCATCCAGAAGCAATCTGTTAACGGCAGTGTGATGTATCCGCGTGATACCACCATTGGTAAGTTGGAAGGTAAAATATTTACCCTTAGGATTGATAACAGCGGTTCAACCGGCGAATCTCCCGAATTAAGGAACTTTATCCTGTTATACACCCAGGATGCAACTTATACATTTGAGTATAACTATCCTGAACAAAGGGCCGATCTGGCAAAGGCCGAATTGAAGCAATTTTCGGGCTCTATCCATATAGCGCCTACTTTAGATCGTCGTGACCAGTACCTGTCTGATGCAAAGGGCATGTCGGCTCCGGCTAAAATAGGTATTTATGGCGGTGGCGCAGTTATCATACTGATTATCGTATTAACCGTCATCAAACGTAAAAACAGGCAACTGGAAGCAGGAGTTTAATTAACGGCAGGGGCTTTTTTGAAAACGCTATCGAGCAGGCCCCTGTTCCATTTGGCCGAATTGATGAACTGTTTACCATCAAGCCAGGTGAGCCAAAATATAGTAACAAATACGCCAATAGCCGAGCCGGCAAGTACATCTTCATAAAAATGCTCGGTTAAATACATTCTTGAATAGCCAACCATAATGGCAACAAACAAGGCTGGGATTCCCCAGCCTTTGTTTTTACAAAGGTATGTGATAACCAGTGCCGCCGAAAAAGCGCTCACCGTATGTCCCGAAGGGAAGCTGTATTTCTCTAAAATATAAACACCATCTACTGTATGCACCCTGCTCCACTGGTCGGCAAAATATAGCTTTGGCCGCGGTGCAATGTAAATGTATTTAAGGATCTGTGCTACAATTGATGTAACGGCATAGCTTGAGGCCAGCAATAACCAGCTGCGGTAGCTAAACAAAAGCATAGCAAGCGATAATATGACGGCAGTAGTACCATCGCCAATATCTGTAACGTAAGGTTCAATGGCATCAAGCCAGGGTTGGTGCCATCCGTTTACGGTAAAGAAAATAATTTCGCGGGTAAATAGCAGTTTGATAGTCAAACAGGTAGCTAAAAGGATAAGGTAAAGGATAAAAAAAGGGCGGATCCTGTACAACACGTCTTTTATTCCTATCTTCATGGTGCAAAGTAAGCATATACTTATTCAATGCAAAAAAATGATTAATTTTGAGATTGATTAGACTTATTAATTAAACTACATGTCGAAAAGTATCTTTCGTAAAAAGTCAGTAGCGAAAATTTTAAATGATGTTGAGTGCGGTTTTAGTGATAGTGAGCATCCCGGTACAACATCATCCCAACTCAAAAAAGAACTTAATGTAAAAGACCTGACCCTGATGGGCATAGCTGCCGTTGTGGGAGCCGGTATATTTTCGACAATTGGTGAAGCATCATTTCACGGTGGCCCTGCGGTTTCCATCTTATTTATTTTAACAGCTGTAACCTGTGGCTTTTCGGCGCTTTGTTATGCCGAATTTGCATCACGTATCCCGGTTGCAGGCAGTGCTTATACTTATGCTTATGCATCTTTTGGCGAGCTGATTGCCTGGATCATCGGCTGGGATTTATTAATGGAATACGCCATTGGTAACATCGCGGTAGCCATTTCCTGGAGCGAGTACTTTGTAAACCTGCTTGAGGGATTTCATATCCATATGCCCAAATTTCTGACAATGGACTATGTTTCGGCCCTGCGCGGGCATGAGCAGGTATTGGCAGCCGGCAAAAACCTCGCTGAAATTAGCGACAAGGTAAAAGCAGAAGCGCTTGCCTGGGATCAGGCGCCTGGAATAGGCAACCTTAAACTGATAGCCAATTTACCAGCCCTTTTAATTGTTATCATCATCACTTACCTGGTTTACGTCGGTATCCGCGAAACAAAAAAGGCTACCAATGCCATGGTGGTACTAAAAATAGTTATCGTAATAGCGGTAATAGTGGTAGGTTTTTTTTATGTAACACCAGCCAACTGGCACCCTTTTATGCCAAATGGTTTCAGTGGTGTTATGAAAGGGGTATCGGGTGTATTTTTTGCTTACATTGGTTTTGATGCGATATCAACCACTGCCGAAGAATGTGAAAAGCCCCAGCGCGACTTGCCCCGCGGCATGATCTACTCACTGATTATTTGTACGGTATTATATATCCTGATAGCCCTGGTGCTTACAGGTATGGTAAGCTATAAAGACCTGCAGGTTGGCGACCCACTGGCCTTTGTTTTTGCCAAAGTTGGTTTAAATAAAATAAGCTACGTGATCTCTATCAGCGCGGTTATTGCGACGGCCAGTGTATTGCTGATATTCCAATTAGGCCAGCCCAGGATCTGGATGAGTATGAGCCGCGACGGTTTATTGCCTAAAGCTTTTTCGCGTATCCATCCAAAATATCAAACGCCGGCCTTTGCAACCGTGGTAACCGGGTTTGTGGTTGCTGTTCCTGCGTTATTTATGAACCTTACCGAAGTTACCGATTTGACCAGTATAGGTACTCTTTTTGCCTTTGTGCTGGTTTGCGGGGGAGTGCTATTGCTTCCGCGCGAAGAAGCGGTTAAAGGTAAATTTCACCTGCCTTATGTAAATGGCAAATTCATTATTCCAATTATCACACTTGTGATTTTGGGTTCGGTTGCCTGGTTTAAACCGGCTGCCCAGGTTGAAATGATGCAATTTAAAAAGCTCAAAGACCGTAGCGATATCATTGATAACCTGGATAATAATGATAAGCTGAGCTTGCTTAAAACCACCAATCAACTTTACAACACCCACGTAGCCGCCCAGCCCGATTCGGCTAAGAAATATTTTAAGGATATTGAAGAAGATAAATTCAATACTGCGCTAAGGCAAACAAGCAGCATCAGCGACGCTAAAAAATATAACCTTGGTATTAATGGTTTTCTGTACAATTTTCCTAACTATCTTTTCTTTATCCTGATCATCATCATAGCGGTTTACAGCTTTATTAAAAACTTCTCGCTAATCCCGGTTTTAGGGCTCATGAGCTGTTTTTACCTCATGACCGAGCTTGGCTATACCAACTGGCTCAGGTTTTTGATATGGCTGGTAATAGGCCTGGTAATTTATGCTACTTACAGCTATAAAAACAGTGTGTTAGGCAGAGAAGCTAAAACGGCATAAATATCATGTGGACCTGCCCCATATGTGAACGTGAATTTACTGTCACTAACCAGGTGCACTCATGTCGCGACAGGGAACTATCAGAAGCGCTAAGCGGAAAATCGCCCCATACTATTGCCCTTTTTGACTATTTGGTTGATGAGTATCTTCAAATTGGTCCGGTTAAAGTTTATCCTACCAAAAGCATGATTGCTTTAGGTGCAAGGGTAAACTTTGCTTATGTAACCCAACTGGGTAAAAACTTTATTGATGTGGTATTTCCGTTTGATAAGGTTTATGATGATAACCTGTGCTTTAGCAAAATAAAACAGGTGCCAGGTACCAATCAGTATAATCATTACTTCAGGATGTTTTTTAAGGAAGATATTAATGATGAAGTAAGGAAGTATATGCGGATGGCCTGGGAGAGCGGGTTATAAAAGAAAAAACTACCACAGGCTTTCAATTAAAACTTATGTCATTGCGAGCGATAGCGTGGCAATCGCATACTATACAGAGCGGAATTGCAGGGTTCGCGATTGCCGCGTCGCTCCCTTCCCTCATATCCCCTCAAGCTCCTCGCAATGATATTTGGGGGTTGATGTATGTAGTATAAATAAAAAAAGCCTCCCGTTTCCGGAAGGCTTTCAATATTAAAAAGGCTGTTTAATTAACCCTGTGGATCTCAATTGCTTCAGGTATTGCAAGTACCAATGGCACTTTTTCTACTGTTACAAAGCTCAGATCGAGACCAAAGCCGCGCTCTTCAGATAAGCTTACTTTTTTAAGCTGCTTGTAGTAATCCATAATAAACCTTTCAATGAATGACAGGTTATGTGAGCGTGAGAAGATCTTTTCGATCACCACAAAACGGAAATCGCCGACGATTTTGTGCCTGTTCAGTGATTTGTAGGTGCTGGTAATATCAACTTCGCCTTTTTTAACCAGGTCTTCAACTACTTTCCTGAACAACAGGTTTATTTGTTGCTCAACGCGGAAACCAAGCTTAAAGTCAATGCGGATCAGCTTGTTTGGTACCAGGTGATCTACCTCGTATTCGCGTTTGTAAGGTTCGTCCACTACGTCAACGTGTACCAGCCAGTAAACATCGGCACGCTTAGGCTGCTTTTGCAGTATGGAGTAAACAATTTTTGATTCAATTTCTGAATTGAAGTTGGCGCTGGTTAAGTACACCAGTTGAGAGGCATACTTAGGTACGCTTTCATCATGGCTTAATTCGGTAATGATATCAAAATAGTCTTCAATCTCAACAAACTTAACATAGCGGTTCCTGATCTTGCGGGCGGTATGCCAGGTCCACATTACCGTGAACAGGATAAAGCCTATAGATAAGGTAAACCAGCCACCGTCTAAAAACTTATGCAGGTTACCGGTAAGGAAGGTGCCTTCAATGAGCAGGTAAACCGCCAAAAACGTGTTGATGATATAGTTGGGTACTTTTTTACGTTTCAGGAATTTGGATACCAGTATGGTGGTCATGAGCATGGCTACGGTAATACTTAAACCGTAAGCAGCTTCCATTTTGTCCGAATGTTTAAATATCAATACCACGCCTAAACAGCCAGCCCAAAGCAGCCAGTTAACGCTGGGTACATATAGCTGTCCTTTTTGTTCGGATGGGTAATTGATCCTCACTTTTGGCCAAAGGTTAAGCCTTACAGCCTCAGCAATGAGCGTGAACGAACCTGATATCAAAGCCTGGCTGGCAATGATAGCCGCCACGGTAGCGATACCGATGCCATAGATTAGGAACCAGGTTGGCATAATCTGATAAAAAGGGTTTTGGGCGTTAAGGTCCATCACGTGACCATTGCGCTGTAACAGCCAAACTGCCTGGCCTAAGTAGTTTAGGATAAGGCAAATCTTAACATAAACCCAGCTTACGCGGATATTTGCTTTACCGCAATGACCAAGATCAGAGTATAAGGCTTCGGCACCTGTAGTACACAGAAACACGGCACCTAATATAATAAATGCGCCATCGCTTGAACTCGATGTAAGCAATTTAATAGCATAGTACGGGTTTAGTGAACGGATAACCCACGGATCGTGCACAATATAGGTGATACCCAAAAAACCCATCATGGTAAACCACACAAACATGATAGGCCCAAATGCTTTACCTACCAATGATGTACCAAATTGCTGTATGATAAATAAGGCTGTAATAATAGCCATTACCACGTACACTGTTGGTAAATGCGGATAATAGGTTTGCAAACCTTCAATAGCCGAAGATATGGTAATAGGAGGGGTAATGATACCATCGGCAAGAAGGGCGCAACCGCCTACAACTGCCGGCACAATAAGCCATTTTGCTTTACGCCGCACCAGGGAGAACAGCGAAAAAATACCACCTTCACCTTTGTTATCAGCCCTTAAAGTTATCACCACATATTTTAAGGTGGTTTGCAGGGTTAATGTCCAAAAAATGAGCGAAACACCTCCAAGAATTAACGTTTCGGAAATTTGGCGTTGGCCAACAATAGCTTTAAATACGTATAATGGGGAGGTACCAATATCACCGTAAATTATTCCTAAACTGATCAAAAAGCCAGCGGCCGACAGTTTATGCAGATCTTTATGATTTGACACTTTTATGATTTAGAGATGGCAAAAATATTAATTTTTTTGGTTAAACCATTATGCCGATTAAACGTATAAGGAAATATTGTGTCTACAATACAATAAGGCTGCACATTTTGTTAAAATTTGTTAAAAAGATTTACAAAAACATTATTATTTAATGGGATGAGGGCATTATTTATACTTTTGTAGAATCATACTAAATAATGAGGCGAAATTTTACATATTCTTATGTTTACACCTACACATGGGTCGTGATGATTGCGATAGCAATTTTCATGAATTTCGCTTTTGTTGCCGATGGTCACTCGCTGAAGTCTGATACCGTGAACCTTAGGGGCAAAACAAAGGGGACCAAAACCTCTTATTTGAAAAATGGCTTGCATCTTTCGCTTCCTCCCCTGAAACCTGCTGTTACATCAAATGTAAAAATTAACGTATCCCGGCCGGATGATAAACTGTTGAGTGATGTGCAATTGTACCCCAACCCGGTAACTGATCAGATCAATCTTAAATACTCTATATCGCGCAATACCAATGTTACCATTAAAATAATGGATGTACTGGGTAACGATATTTCAACCCTGTTTTCGCAAAGGGTTGAGTCTGGCGATCATAATCTGAATTACCCTATCAGCAATAAGCTGGTTCGCGGGTTTTACTTTGTACGCGTAGTAGCCGGTACTGAGTCGGTTATTAAAAGGATCTCTGTTATTAATTAATAAATAGCTAAAACTATGTCATTGCGAGCATAGCGCGGAAATTTCGTAGCCAACGCATATCCGTCTTGTATAGCTACGAGATTGCCACGTCGCCGCGGACGCTTTTGCCCATGCCGCTCCTCGCAATGACATGCGTTATTTACGTCAAATAATTAATACAAGTCATAAACCTTCCCCCAAACCCATCAAATTTTTTAGCTTTGGCAATTATAGCGTTCATTTATGAAAATTATTGCCATTGGCCGCAACTACGCCGAACACGCCAAAGAACTCAATAACCCGGTACCTACCACGCCGGTTATCTTCATGAAGCCCGACACGGCTTTGCTGAAAGAAAACAAGCCTTTTTATCACCCCGATTTTTCGGAAGATGTTCACCACGAAATAGAACTGGTTTTAAAGATCAGCAAGGAAGGCAAACACATCAGCGAAAAATTTGCCGCCAACTATTATGAAGAGATTGGTTTAGGGATTGATTTCACTGCACGCGATGTTCAGGCCCGTCATAAAGAGAAAGGTTTACCCTGGGAATTGGCCAAAGCTTTTGATGGTTCGGCGCCTATCAGCACTTTTGTGCCTAAGGCAAAGTTCGAATCGGTTTATGATATCAACTTTAAGCTGGACATCAACGGCGAAACCCGCCAGCAGGGTAACACCCGCGACTTGCTTTTCTCGTTCGAGAGCATCATCGCCTTTGTTTCAAAATACATCACTCTTAAAAAGGGCGATCTTATATTTACCGGCACTCCTCCGGGTGTATCAAAAGTAAAAATCGGCGACAGGCTTGAGGGATACCTTGAGGATGAGAAAATGCTCGATTTTTACGTTAAATAAGCATGATCAAAAAACTATTGGTTACAGGTGCTATGTGTTTGGCACTTTATTCAAACACATTTGCGCAGAATGATATTATACAAAGCAGGCAATACCCGCAAAATTATTTCAGGTATCCGCTTGATCTTACACCGCCTACCACCGCTGGCTCATTTGGCGAGCTAAGGCCATCTCATTTCCATTCCGGGCTCGATTTTAAAACTAATCAGCGCACCGGTTATCCCGTACATGCTGCTGCCGAAGGTTACATATCAAGGGTACGCGTACAGTTTGGTGGCTTTGGGCGGGCAATCTACATCACCCACCCAAACGGTTATACTACGGTTTATGGGCATTTGGAAAGTTTTAGTCCGGCGGTTATCGATCTCGTGAAAAAATACCAGTACGAGCACCAAACCTACGAGGCTGATTTTAACCTTACACCAACACAAGTACCGGTTAAAAAAGATGAAGTTGTAGCCATTTCAGGTAATGCCGGTGCATCGGCCGGGCCGCATGTGCACTTCGAGATCAGGGACAGCAAAACCGAGGAAACCATCAATGCACAATTATTCGGCTTAACCATCCCCGATAAAGTGCCGCCTACCATTACCTCTATTGGCATTTATCACCTTAACGGGAAACCCTTTAGCGAAAAAACATCCAAGGAGTTTTTAGGCGTTACCGGATCAGCAGGTAATTATCACCTTATTAAGCCACAAACACTTGAACTAAGCGGCAATATCGGCTTCGGGATTAATACTACAGATATGAACAGTACGTCGTTTAACCATAACGGCGTTTATTCTATCGAACTAAAGCTGGACGGCAAAACGGTATATACCTTTGCGGTTGAGCGTTTCGCGTTTGATCAAACCCATGCCATCAACGCTTATATCGATTATCCTGCCTTTGAATCATCCCGCAGGTGGATGCAGAAATGTTTCATCCTGCCTGGAAGCCGCATTTCGTTGTATCCGCAGTCGGTAAACAATGGCATCATTACGTTTGACGATAATGCCACACACGACGTAGAATACGTAGTGAAAGATGTTGCAGGCAATACATCATCACTGAAGCTGAAAGTTAAATCGTCTCCGTTTGTTAATCCCCAGCCCGTAAAACCTACAGGTACTATGTTTTATTACGATAAGCGCAGCGAGTTTAGTAACGATAAAGTTAAGGTGATCATTATGCCGGGCAATCTGTATGATGATCTTGATTTTCAATATTCGGTATCGGCAAAACCTGTTGGGGCTTATTCGGCTATGCACCATATCCATAATAGGTTAACGCCCATTCATGACAGCTATGAGATCTGGATCAAGCCGGATGTTGATTTGGGCAAGTATGCTGATAAGGCGGTTATTGTAAGTTCATGGGGCGGCTGCCAGGGTGGCTACTTTAAAGATGGCTACGTGATATCGCAGGTGAGCGCTTTTGGCGATTATTATATCAAAATAGATACTGTACCGCCCGTTATTCACCCGCTCAATATCAAAAATGGCAGCAATATGAAGGCTGCACGCAGTATTAATTTCAGAATGAGCGATAATTTATCAGGAATTAAGAGCTATACGGGTACAATTGACGGTAAATGGGTGCTAATGGAGCATGATTATAAAAGTAAAATATTAAGTTACACGTTTAATAACGATATTGCACCCGGTAAACACGTGTTTAAGTTGGCTTTAGTTGATAACAAGAATAATTTTTCGGAATTTTCCGCCGATTTTTCCAGATAAGTACCAGATAAACCATGACAACATTAAAAGAAGGCGATAAAGCACCCGCTTTTACCGCTAAAGACCAAAACGGTAAGGAAGTATCCCTTGCTGATTACAAAGGCAAAAATGTGATCCTTTATTTTTATCCAAAAGATGATACCCCAGGTTGTACTGCCGAATCATGCGATTTCAGGGATAATTATCAATCGCTTTTAAGCAAGGGTTTTGAAGTGATAGGTGTAAGCACCGATGATGAAAAATCGCACAAAAAATTTGAAACCAAATACAGTCTGCCATTTACCCTTATTGCCGATAATGAGCTTAAAATTGTTGAAGCTTATGGCGTATGGGTTGAGAAGAATATGTATGGCAAAAAATATATGGGTACGGCCCGTACTACATTCATAATTGATGCAGAGGGAGTTATTACGCACGTGATCAGTAAGGTTGATACTAAGGCCTCATCACAGCAGGTGCTTGATCTTGTAAAATAAGTGTTAAAAACACAATCAAAATAGCTACTTTAGCAGTTCCTAAATTCCATTAATGAAAGCAGACTTACAAACTTTAGAAAAAACCGCGTCGCAAATAAGGCGCGACATTGTACGCATGGTACATGGCTGTCAATCAGGCCACCCGGGCGGCTCACTGGGCTGTACCGATTTCTTTACCGCACTGTATTTTTCGGTAATGAACCACGATCCTAAATTTAATATGGATGCTGTTGGCGAAGATATTTTCTTCTTGTCAAACGGTCATATTTCGCCTGTGTTTTACAGCACACTGGCACATGCAGGCTATTTTGATAAAGCCGAACTGGCAACTTTCCGTAAACTAAACGCTCGTTTACAAGGTCACCCAACTACACATGAGCACCTTCCTGGTATCCGTATTGCTTCGGGTTCATTAGGTCAGGGCTTATCAGTAGCTATCGGTGCTGCATTAGCTAAGAAATTAAACGGTGATAAATCATTGGTGTTTACCCTGCATGGCGATGGAGAGATCCAGGAAGGCCAGATCTGGGAAGCAGCAATGTTTGCTCCTCACAATCATGTTGATAACCTGATCTCAACTATTGATGTTAACGGTCAGCAAATTGATGGTCCAACCAAACAGGTGCTTTCATTAGGCGATCTTCGCGCTAAATGGGAAGCTTTTGGCTGGGATGTACTGGATATGAAAGGTAATGATATGGCCGATGTGGTTAGGGTGCTTGAAGAAGCAAAAAGCCGTACAGGTCAGGGCAAACCGATCATGATCCTGATGCATACTGAAATGGGCTACGGTGTTGACTTTATGGTGGGCAGCCACAAATGGCACGGTGTTGCGCCAAATGATGAGCAGCTTAAACTGGCTTTAGATCAGTTAGAAGAAACACTGGGCGATTATTAATCCCCCCTCCGGCTCTCCAAAGGGGGAGAGTTAAAAAAGCGTCAGTTTAATTTAGTTACGATTTAATGCCAATCTCTCTCAATTGTGCAGAGGGAATTTGAACAATGAAAAAATACACTTACACAGATAAAAAAGATACCCGCTCGGGCTTTGGCGCCGGGTTGCTGGAAGCAGGCCAGAAAAACGATCAGGTTGTTGCCCTTTGTGCCGACCTCATCGGTTCGTTAAAAATGAACGATTTTATTAAAGCATTCCCTGAGCGTTTTGTACAGGTAGGTATTGCCGAAGCTAACATGATCGGTATTGCTGCTGGTATGACCATCGGTGGTAAAATCCCTTTCACAGGTACTTTCGCTAACTTTTCTACAGGCAGGGTTTATGACCAGATCCGCCAGTCAGTAGCTTATTCAAACAAAAATGTTAAGATCTGCGCTTCACACGCCGGTTTAACTTTGGGCGAAGACGGTGCTACCCACCAGATTTTGGAAGATATCGGCCTGATGAAAATGTTACCGGGCATGACTGTTATCAACACCTGCGATTATAACCAAACTAAAGCTGCTACTGTTGCTATTGCTGAGTACGACGGCCCGGTTTACTTGCGTTTCGGCAGGCCGGTTGTTCCTATCTTTACCGATCCTGATCAAAAATTTGAAATTGGTAAAGCATGGATGGTGAATGAAGGCGCCGATGTAAGTATCTTTGCTACAGGTCACCTGGTATGGCAGGCTATTTTGGCAGGCGAAATTTTAGCTGAACAAGGTATCGATGCCGAGATCATCAACATCCACACTATTAAACCATTGGATGAAGAAGCTATTTTGAAATCGGTTGCTAAAACAGGCTGCGTAGTTACTGCCGAAGAGCATAACCGCCTTGGTGGTTTAGGTGACAGCGTTGCGCAGGTACTTGCGGTACACAACCCTTCACCACAGGAGTACGTAGCTGTTAATGACAGCTTTGGCGAAAGCGGTACACCTGAACAACTGATGACCAAATATGGCCTGGATGCAGATCATATTGTGGCCGCAGTTAAAAAGGTGATAGAAAGAAAAAACAAAAAAGGTTAATTAAACCTTTAACATTAATAAAATTCTAAAAATGTCGGTACAGGTTGAAGATTCAGAGATATTAAGCAAGTTTCAGGACGAAAAAACCCGAAATGAGGCGTTTAACCTGTTGTTGAAAAAATACCAGCAAAAAATATACTGGCACATCAGGCGCATGGTTGTTGATCATGACGATGCCGATGATTTGGTTCAGGATGTTTTTGTAAAGGTTTGGAAAAACCTTGCTGGTTTCAGAAACGACGCGCAACTGTACACCTGGATGTACAGGATAGCATCCAACGAATGCATTACTTTTTTGAATAAGAAAAAACAAAAAAATAATGTTTCGTTGGATGATGTTGCTTACGAGCTGGCTGATACACTGGCCGACTCAACCTATTTTAACGGCGACGCAGCGCAGCGTAAACTGCAGGAAGCACTGCTTACCCTGCCCGAAAAACAACGGCTTGTTTTCAATATGAAATACTATGAAGACATGAAGTACGAAGAAATGTCGCAGGTTTTGGGTACCAGTGTAGGGGCTTTAAAAGCTTCTTTTCACTTGGCAGTCAAGAAGATAGAAGCTCATTTGCTTGGTCACGATTAATTTTTTAATTTACGTTAAACCTTTTAGCACAATACCAATCTATAGTTGTGTATGAAAAGCGATATGGACAATAGGGAATGGCTGGATGATTTCATCGCGCTGAAACAGGTTAGCAAAACTAACCCGTTCGCAGTGCCTGAAGGCTATTTTCATGAGTTAGCGCAGCACATTACAACACGCATAAGGCTTGAGGGATTAAAAAACTATCCATCTGCAGGGTACACGGTACCTGAAAATTACTTTGACGAGCTAAGCAGCAACATCCAAAGCCGTATAAATATTGAGAGTGCTTTTAGCGCCGGTGATTCGGGGTTTACCGTTCCCGAAAATTATTTTGATGAGCTTAGCAGCAACATTCAAAGCCGTATTGTGGTAGATGAAGCCATGGATGCGGGCGAGGGTTTTACGGTGCCCGAAAATTATTTTGACCAACTGAGCAGCAATATCCAAAGCCGTATAACGGTGGAGGAGGCCATGGGCGACGAAGGTTTTACGGTTCCTGAAAATTATTTTGACGAACTGAGCAGCAATATCCAAAGCCGCATTGCGGTGGAGGAGGCCATGGGGGATGAAGGCTTTACCGTTCCTGAAAATTATTTTGAGGAATTAAGCGCCAACATCCAAAGCCGAATTGCGATAGAGGAAGCCATGAACATGGAACATGAAGGCTTTGAAGTGCCTGCAAACTACTTTGATCAGCTTAGCCAGCGCATTTTAGATAAAACTGTTAATGCTGAGGTTGAAGAGGAGCAAGAGGTAGATAATGTTGTAAGCATTAATAAAGCCAAACCTGTACAGAAAAAAGGCATGGTAAGGAGGCTTTGGTCTTCACCAACCATCAGGTATGCTACAGCCGCTTGTTTTGCTTTGATACTTGGTGTAGGTGTTATTTTCAGGGCAGATTTACAGCCGGCAGATCATAACCACTCTTATTTACATGAGCAGGTGTCATCAGTTCCGGTTGATGAAATAAAAAGCTATCTTCAGTTACATATGGACGCAAGCGATACCCGTACACTGATGGATGCTAATCAAAAAAGTAATACAAGTAATGCAGATGAAGATCTGTCGGATTATATAGATAATTAAACAGAGGAAAATATTTAATGAGTAAACTGATCAGGCATATTTGTATTGTGCTATTTGTTATGGCTATGGGCTATGAAGCTGTGGGACAGGTTAACCGCTTTGTTCCGGCTCAAACGCCTTCAAGGCCCGAGCTTAATCCCGTTCGCCCTAATGGCAACAAAAAAGGTGCTATGGGAAAAAGACTTGAGGCTGCCCGTAACAGGTATATTAGCCGTCAGCTTGATCTTACCGATGATGAAGCGACCAAATTTTGGCCGCTTTATAATCAATATCAGCAGGAGCTTACTGCTGTGCGCATCCTTAAGCGTTTAAACAACTCAACTTCATCAACCAACGGAACCGAGCAAATAGATAAAGAGATCTATTATGAAAGCCAACTGGTTGGAATCCGTAAACGCTACCGTGATTCTTTTTCAAAGATCCTTCCGCCCGAAAAGGTGAGCATCCTGTACAAAAGCGAGCAGGAATTTAACGACGAGCTCATCAAACAGCTTAGCGAACGCAGCGAAAGAGCGGGGAATTGAGGTTGAAGTTTTAAGTCGCGAGTCTTTAGTTAGAAGTATTAAGTCAATATTTACTGAGATTAGTTTTAATTTTTAGATGGTTTTCTATCTGAGGGTTTGAACTATCTTTGCATACATACTGTAGGTCTTAAATATTATATAAGAACCGTCATTGCGAGGAACGAAGCAATCCCCTGTAGACAGGTCCGCCCTGTACAGTTTGGTATTACTTCGTTCCTCGTAATGACGGTTTGGAAATTAACTTAGGCCCTCACAACTTAAGACTTAGAACTTAACAACATGCCAACTCTTCGCCAGCTTTTTCTTGCCAATAACGCACAAACCACCAATTTTCCTTTATTACTTGAATTTGAGCGTGCCGAAGGTATCTATATGTACAATGCGGAGGGCAGGCCATATATCGACCTGATTTCAGGTATTGGTGTAAGCAGCTTAGGCCACAGCAACCCTTATGTTATTGATGCTATAAAACAGCAGGTTGATAAATATATGCACCTGATGGTTTACGGCGAATACGTACAAACACCGCAGGTGCGTTTTGCCGAAAAGCTTGTTTCTGTATTGCCGGATAATTTACAGTCGGTTTATTTTACCAACTCGGGCGCCGAAGCTGTGGAGGGGGCATTAAAGCTCGCTAAGCGCTTTACCCGCCGGCAGCAGGTTGTTGCCTGCCTTAACTCATATCATGGCAGCACACACGGCGCATTGAGCGTTATGGGTAATGAGGAGTTTAAGCAGGCTTACCGGCCTTTGTTGCCGGGTGTTAATTTCATCCGGTTTGATAACCCGGACGATCTCCTGCTGATCACTGAAGAAACGGCCTGTGTCATCATCGAAACCATCCAGGGTGAGGCTGGTATCCGCGTACCGGATATTGCTTATATGCAAGCCTTACGGGCACGTTGTACCGAAATGGGTACACTGTTGATACTGGATGAGATCCAGGCGGCGTTTGGTCGTACAGGTAAGCTTTTCGCTTTTGAACATTTTGGTATTGTTCCCGATATTTTGCTTTTGGCAAAAGCTTTGGGTGGCGGCATGCCTATTGGTGCATTTATTTCATCTAATGAGATCATGGATGTGCTGAAGGAAAACCCTATTCTTGGCCATATCACCACGTTTGGCGGGCACCCGGTATGTTGTGCGGCGGGTTTGGCCGCCTTAGAATATCTGCTGGATAACGAATTGGTATCCGGTGTAGCCGAAAAAGAGACTTTGTTTCGGGAATTGCTTGTACATCCTGCTATACACCAGGTTCGCGGTAAAGGTTTAATGATGGCCGTTGAGCTGGAAAACTTCGACCTCAATAAAAAAATAATTGACCGCTGTATCGAAAATGGTGTTATCACCGACTGGTTTTTGCATTGCAGCAACTCTATGCGTTTAGCTCCCCCGCTTATTATTACGCATGATGAGATCAGGAAGGCTTGTGATGTGATTGTTGAAGCTATTGATTTCCACAGTAAATAAAATACAATATCCTCCTTGTCATTTCGAGCGAGGAACGAGTGAGAAATCTTGTACTATACGCAAAGCCGCATGGCGTATAAGATTTCTCTTTCGCTCCAGCGCACAATCCGATCACTGCTCTATCGAAATGACACCGTTTGCAATAACTCACTATTCGCCCCTGTAACTTGCCTGTTACAACGTCTCGATAATCTCCTTGAATTTAAGTTTGAATTAAATTGGTATAGTTTGTGTATTTATATGTGTATCTACGAAAATAGCGCTTTGAATGTATCCGAGGGAATAATTGAGGTCACTCACTGCACTTTTTTGTAGTCATTTGCTTTTTACAATTAATTAAAATTATGGTAATGAAAAGCATCTAAAGCAAAGCATCTATACATAATCTACATATGAAAATAGCATATATATCAACCTATCCCCCCCGCGAATGCGGCCTTGCAACATTTAATAACAATTTAATGCGTGCCATCAGCTCAAATTTTCCCGAGCGGCAAACCTTAGCACAAAACGGTTTTGTTGTGGCGCTTAATGATTCGGAGAACCTGCAGGAGTATGAATACCCGGAGGAGGTTAAATATGTTATCCGTCAAAATCATCAAAAGGATTATATCCGGGCGGCCAACTACATCAACACCAGTAATGCCGATGTATGCATTATGGAGCATGAGTTTGGCATCTACGGAGGGGAAAGCGGCATTTACATTTTACCGCTGATCAATCGCCTCGAGAAGCCATTGATCTCTATTTTACATACCGTATTAAAAGATCCGAGCTATGTGCAGCGCATCATTATTCGTGAAATAGCCGAACAGTCATCAAAAGTTGTGGTGATGAGTAAACGCGCGGTTGAGTTTCTGACCAGCATTTATGAAATCCCTGTGGACAAAATCCAGATCATAGAGCACGGCGTACCCGATGTGGAAGCTCCTGCCGAAAATCCGGTTAAGAACTTGTCGTCGTTCAAAAATAAGAGGGTGATGTTAACCTTTGGTTTGCTGAGCCGCAATAAAGGTTTGGAAACCGTTGTAAAAGCATTACCTAAAATAGTAGAAAAACATCCCGATGTAATGTACGTGGTGTTAGGCAATACACACCCCGGCGTTATCAAAAGCTCTGGTGAAGAATATCGCGATCACCTTAAATCGCTTGCTGCACAGTTGGGTGTTTCCAAAAACCTTGCGTTTATTGCCAAGTTTGTATCGGAAGAAGAGTTGGTAAACTATCTTACCGCCTGCGAGATTTATGTCACCCCATATTTGAACGAAGCACAGATCACCAGCGGCACGCTGTCTTACGCAGTAGGCGCAGGTGCAGCAGTGGTGTCAACACCATACTGGCATGCAACAGAATTGCTGGCCGATAAACGCGGCAGGTTATTCGACTTTAAAAATTCAGATGCATTAGCTGATACGGTTATCGAACTGCTTGATCAGGATCGCGTATTAAATGAGCTAAAAGAAAATGCTTATCAATACGGGCTGCATTTACGCTGGCCGGTAATTGGCGCCGAATTTATTAAAGTAGCACAGGAATCCCTCGTTAGATATGACTTTAGCGATAAGATTCTCCGCAATAGTATTGTTGATCCGGAGATATTACCGAAATTCAGTTTAACTCATGTTTTGCGTTTAACGGATGATACAGGTATAGTACAGCATGCCAAATACGGCATCCCAAATCTGAAAGAAGGTTATTGTTTGGATGATAACGCACGTGCCCTCATCATGGCGCTGATGGCTTATCAGCGTAACGGGAGCCGCGAGGCATTTGAACTGTTGCCGATATACCTGAGCTACATCCACTACATGCAGACCGACGATGGTAACTTCCGCAACTTCCTGAGTTTTGACAGGCGATACCTGGATGAGGTAGGCTCGGAGGATTCATTTGGCCGTACCATTTGGGCGCTTGGCCATTTGATTGGCTGTGCTGCGAGTAATTCATACCGGGAGTTTTCGTTAGAGATTTTTCATAAATCGGTACCACATTTTGCAGCGCTGAAACATTTAAGGGGAATGGCCAATACCATAATTGGTATCAGCTTATACCTGCAGGTTTACCCTACAGATGAGGGCATGGTGAAGATCTTGGCTAACTTAACCCAGCCATTGATAGATGCCTACAACAATACCCAGTCTGACGATTGGCAATGGTTTGAGGAGAAAATGACTTATGATAACGCCATTCTTCCACTTGCATTGCTGCATTCATGCGAAATAACCGGGAATGAAGAAGCTAAAAAAATAGCTTTGGCAACTATGGCTTTTCTCGATCAGCTTACATTGTCAAACGGCTATCTGAGCCCTGTCGGCAACGATGGCTGGTATTACCGCGGAGGTACTTTCCCAACGTTTGATCAGCAGGCTATTGAAACAATGGCTATGGTGCTGATGCACTTCCAGGCTTACCAGATTTTCAGGGTACCACAGTATATTGAAAAAATGTTCCTGAGCTATAAGTGGTTTCTGGGCGAAAATACCTTGCGCGCACCGCTGTACGACCATGAAACCAAGGGTTGCTGTGATGGATTGCTGCCGGGAGGTATAAACCGTAACCAGGGTGCCGAAAGCACGCTTGCCTACCTAATATCGCACTTAACGGTATTGAAAGCTTTTGAGCTGGAATATGAGTACAATAAATACGGTCAAAAAATGCAGATCTGTTAAATGAAGGTAGCGATATTAGCCCCTGTTGCATGGCGCACACCGCCCAGGCATTACGGGCCCTGGGAGCAGATAGCATCAAACATAGCCGAAGGCATTATTAACCTTGGGGCCGAAGTAACACTTTTTGCTACAGGTGATTCGATAACCGCCGGTACACTTGATGCCATTTGCGCTGCTGGTTATGAAGAAAACCGTACCCAGGACGCAAAAGTGCTGGAATGCCTGCACATCAGCAACCTGATGGAGAAAGCAGGGCAATTTGATATCATTCATAATAACTTCGACTTTCTGCCGCTTACTTATTCGGGGTTGATTAAAACGCCGGTGATCACTACTATACACGGTTTTTCATCACCGAAGATCATCCCGGTGTATAAAAAGTATAACAGCCGGGGGCATTATGTCTCCATCAGTAATGCCGACCGGAGCCGCGAACTTGATTATTTAGCCACGGTATACAACGGACTTGATACCCGTGATTTTCAATTTTATGAACAACCGGATGATTACCTGTTATACTTCGGCCGTATCCATCCTGATAAAGGCACTGCCGAGGCGATTGAGGTCGCCAAAAAAAGTAAAAGAAAGCTGCTGATAGCTGGCATAGTGCAGGATGCCAATTATTTTAAAGAAAAAATAGAACCGCAGTTATCTGAGGAGATTGAATATATAGGTCATGCCGGGCCTGATAAGCGCCGGGTGCTTTTAGGAAAGGCCTACGCTTTACTACACCCTATAAGCTTTAATGAACCTTTTGGCCTGAGTGTAGCCGAAGCTATGCTTTGTGGTACGCCGGTCATCGCTTTTAACCGGGGTTCGATGCCCGAGTTGATCAAGGATGCCCAGACAGGCTTTTTAGTAAATACGGTCGATGAAGCGGTTGACGCTGTTGATTGGCTTGATCAGATCAGCAGGGCTGACTGTTATGACTGGGCAAACTCGCAGTTTTCAAGTGAAAAAATGGTGAGTGATTATTGGGGCCTGTATAAAAAAATATTGGGATAAAAGAAAAACTGCCGCGGGTTTAGCGCAGCGTAACCCGTGGTGTAACATAATTTGGGCTTTCAGCCCAAGTAGATAAAGCTGAAAGCTTTAATCATAGCCAACCAGGGGGATAATTAAAACCATGTCATTGCGAGCGCAGCGTGGCAACCGCATGCTATACAGGGTGGCCTTGCTTCCGTGCGATTGCCACGCTGCGCTCGCAATGACATATTTGATGAGGCGCTTTTGTTAGCGAATATCTTAATTCAACTTATCCAACTCAGTTTTAACAAACGCAGCCAGTTCTTTTACATAAGCAGCGCTGAAGTCAAATTTGATCCCGGCGGTTTCATAAATTTCCTTGATGGTTTTGGTATAGCCTAATTTAAGAGCGTTAAGATATTGTTGCAAGCCTTTTTCAGGGTTTTCTTTATAGTTTTTCCAAACAGCAATTGCACCTAACTGGGCCATGCCGTATTCAATATAGTAGAAAGGAACCTCGAAAATGTGCAGTTGTTTTTGCCACAGGTTAGCTAAAGCTTCCGGGTGTTCGCTCCAATCAGCAAAGTTTGCACCGAAAGGTTCAAAGATCTCGATCCAGGCAGTTGTACGGTCGGCATCGGTATGGTCAGGATTGGTGTAGATCCAGTGCTGGAATTGATCCACCACAGCTACCCATGGTAGGGTTTTCAGTACGTCAACCAACTGATCGCGTTTGGCGCGTTTTAGGTCTTCCTCGTTGTCAAAATAAACATTCCAGTTATCCATCGATATTAGTTCCATCGACATAGAAGCCAATTCTGCAACTTCGGAAGGGCAATGTTTAAAATCATTCAGTTCCAGATCGGCGGTAAGGAAAGTATGTACCGCGTGACCACCTTCGTGTACCATAGTAGTTAAATCGCGGAAGGTATTGGCCGAGTTCATGAAAATAAACGGCGCACCTGTTTCGGCCAGCGGATAGTTGTAACCGCCAGGAGCTTTACCTTTACGGCTTTCCACATCAAACAACCCGTTATCTTTCATGATCTCCAAACGCTCACCCAAATAGCGGTTAATATTGCTGAAGCATTGGATAGATTTCTCGATCAGGTCTTCGCCATTTTGAAATGGTTTAAGGGCTGGTTTGCCAGAAATATCTACATCCATATCCCATGGCTTAAGGGCGGGTAAGTTTAAGGCCGCACGGCGTTTCTCGGCCTGCGCCCTGAGAATTGGAACTATTTCAGTTTCAATGGCAGCGTGGAAAGCATAGCAATCCTGTGGAGTATAATCAAAACGGCCCAAAGCCTGGAACATGTAATCGCGGAAATTTTCAAAGCCCGCGTTTGTGGCTACCGTGTGGCGAAGCTTACGCAGGTGATCAAAAAGTTCGTTCAGTTTTTCTTTATCCTGTAAACGGCGGCTGGTGATCTTTTCCCAAACTTCCTGGCGTTTGGCCCGGTCGGTACCTTTTAAAAATACGGAAGCCTGCTCTAAAGTAAATTCTTTATCATCAATGTGAACCGACATTGCACCGGTGGTTGACTGGTATTTCTGCTGCTCTACCTGGATCTCGGTTTGTACAGGAATGTTTTCCTCGCGGAAAAGTTCCAATGCTTTTTTTACCGCACGGAGGAATACAAAATATTTCTCACTGTCCAATTTATCTACATATTGGTTGGCAACCAGTTTTTTGTTTAGTTCGTTACTGAATGGAGCAATTTTAGGTTCAATTTCGGTAGCAAAATATTGAAATTTTTGCAGCAGTTCTTCGCTGGTAGTATCGCAGGTCATGCGGATATAGCGCCAGGCAAAATCTTCTTCTAATGCGGCTTCAAGCTCACTTTTATCGCGCAGCCATTTTTCCAGTTCTTCAACCGAATTAATAGGGCGATCAAGTAATTCTTTATAAAAAGGTTCAAGCGTTTCCCATTTAATATCGAGGGAAGAAGGAATATATGTTCTTGTTTTTTTGTGGATCATAATTTTTAGATGTGCAGATATGCTTATGTGCAAATGTGCAGATTATGGTTGGAGATGTGCAAATAATAGATGTGTAAATGTACACTAATTTGACAAACCGAAAGGATATCCAATAACGTCATTGCGAGGCACGAAGCAATCCCAAACTATACAGATCGGCTCTGTAGGTCGGGGATTGCTTCGTGCCTCGCAATGACGTTTTTTTGTTTTTAAACAGTTCCTTACAACTCCATACTCAACCCTTATAAAGTTTTCTTCGATATTTCGGTTATACCATCCTCGTAGCTTGTTGGTTTAAAATTGAATGCTTTCTCAAATTTGCTGCTATCGAAAATATAGTCATGATCGTACTGATAATACATTTCTACCGTACCCATTACCACTTTTTTAAACAAACCAAACATCCACAGCATTGCTTTATTAACGCGTGTATATTTTGGCTCAACTTTGTAAACCCTGGCGGCAATATCTAAAAACTGTTTACCGGTGATCGCAGGTGGGGTAGGGAGATGCCAGATCTGGTTGCCGCTATCGGGATCCTGACCAAGCATGAACATGGCTTTACCTGCGTCGGGCACATAAATAAAATTGTGTTTACAATTAGGATTGCCTATCCATTGCGCGTTTTGTTTTTTGGCGTAGTTGCTCAGCACCATCATGTCAATAAAGCTGTTGATTACAGCACCGTAAAAATCAGGTGCGCGGGCAATGGTTGCGTTAATGTTGCCTGCTTTAACTTCGTCCATGAGCATATTAGCAATGCCCGCACGGATTTCACCTTTAACGCTGCTGGGTTTGTAAGGTGTATCTTCGGTCATGGCCCCATCAACCAATCCGTACATATATACGTTATCAAAAAATATTAAACGCGCCCCTGTGGCTTTGGTAACGTTAATCACATTTTGCATGATTACCGGCCATTGCGCCCGCCAGATGTCTTTGTCGTAAACCAGGCCTGCAACAAGATAAATTACTGTTGATCCTTTTGCTGCCGCCAGTACTTCTTCGTAATTGAGCAGGTCGGCTTTTTGCCAGGTTACTTTTTGGTTATTATTGGTGTTAACCGGTTTGCGGCTAACTAAACGGATGGTTTCGTTATGATTAATTAACTCTTTGGTGAGGGCGTTCGCTACCGGACCGCCGGCTCCTAATATAGTATGCATGATCTTTTTCGTTTTGTGTATAACAAAGGTAGGCGGCCTTTGTAAATCAAAACGTTAACAAAAGATAACGAATTTCGGAATTCGGATGTTCGATTTCGGATTTAGTTGGATTTTGAATTTTGAACTGGCGTTGAGCCTTAAGCCTTCCCTTCTGCTTTTAGCTCTCCTCAAAAACCTTTATCCTTTCGCCTTTTACCTTTCACCTCCTTATCAGGCGCTTATCTTCATGATCCTTCTTCTGATCCGCGAAAGTGAAACCGGGGTTATGCCTAAGTAATTGGCAATATAATGTTGAGGAATACGGTAAAGGGCTTCGCCTCCTGTTTGTAAAAGATCGCTGTAACGCTCCTCGGGCGATTGGGTGATGAAAGCGGTAATGCGTTCTTCGTAACAAATGAGGTAATGCTCGGCTGTTAACCTGCCAAAGCGTTCCATTTTAAAGCCAAGCAGTTCATTCATGCAGGCTTGCTGCAAACCTTTATGGCTCAGATTCACTATCACCGAATCTTCCAACGCCTGGATATAGTTTGCGGCCGGGGTACGGGTCAAAAAGCTTTTGTAGGAGCTCAGCATTTCATCTTCAAAGCTGAAATAGCCGGTTATTTCTTCGCCATCTTTAACATGGTAGTAGCGTACAGCTCCTTTTACCACCAGGCCGATATGATCGCATACTTTGCCCGCCTCTACGTAAAACTTCTTCTTTTTTAAGGTATCTACAGTTAAGTAGTGCGATAAAGCCTGCCACTCTTCGTCAGTAAGCGGAACATATCTTTCAAAATATTCCCGGAACTTTTGGAGGGCGCTTAGTGGATCCATATCCTGTCGAGCAAGAACAATACAGCAAATACCACACTTGCAATACCGTTTGTTGTCATGAAGGCAAAGTTAACACGGCTCAGGTCGTTTGGTTTTACAAGCAGGTGCTGGTAGATCAGCATAGCGCAGAAGAATGCGATACCGATATAATACAGGAAGCCTACATGAGTTTCAACAGCAGGCATCATGATAAATATAGCCGAAAGCACATGTAAAAAGGTGGATAACCTTAAAGCATTTACCTTACCTAAATAGGCCGGGATAGAATGCAGGTTTTTGCTGCGATCGAAATCTTCGTCTTGCAGGGCATAAATAATATCAAATCCGCTTACCCAGCACAATACCGATAATGAAAAGAATATAGGCGTAATAGCAAATTGCCCGGTAACTACCAGGTAAGCACCAATAGGGGCAAGCGATAAGCCCAATCCCAATACCAGGTGGCAAAGCGCAGTGAAACGTTTGGTTGCACTATAACCCATCACCACAAATAAAGCTACCGGCGAAAGGAAAAAGCAAAGCCTGTTAATAAACCATGTTGCCGTAATAAACAGCAAACAGTTGATAATAACAAAGGTTAAAGCAGCCCGCGGACTAATCCTCCCCGCCGGGATATCACGCTGTTTGGTACGTGGGTTTTGAATGTCGATGTCCCTGTCCAGATAGCGGTTAAATGCCATAGCCGAATTGCGTGCAAATACCATACATAACACCATCAAAACCAGCTTAAGCCAGTCGAAATGATATTCTGTTGTAGTTACCGCCAAAAAGAAGCCGATAAATGCAAACGGCATGGCAAAAATTGTGTGGGCGAAGGTTACTAAGGATAAGTATTTTTTCATGGTTTTATTATACTCAGGCCGGAGGGTTGAACAACGGCACTTCAAAGTGCTGATTTATATTACTTATAAATGCCAATATCTCTTCACGGCCCAGTTGTGTTTCTGATGATGTGATAAAAAATTGTGGCATTTCCTCAAAAGTAGCCAGCATTGCTTTGCGAAATTTAGCTACGTTTTGATCTGTTTTAACTGAAGACTGTTTATCTGCCTTGGTAAATACCAATACAAACGACAGGCCTTTTTCGCCAAGCCAGTTGCAAAATTCAACATCGATCTTCTGTGGCTCCAGGCGACTGTCTATCAGCACCATTACACATTGCAGGCTTTCGCGCTTATCCAGGTAGGTATGGATAAATTTATCCCACTTGGCTTTCTCACTTTTTGATGCGCGGGCATAACCATAGCCGGGTAAATCCACAATGTACCAGCCTTCGTTAATCAAAAAATGGTTGATCAGCTGCGTTTTACCAGGGGTTTGCGATGTTTTGGCAAGACCCTTTTTACCGGTTAAGGTATTGATGAGGGATGACTTGCCCACATTTGAGCGCCCAATAAATGCGTACTCCGGTTTTACCGGTGGAGGCAGTTTACTAATCTGGGTATTGCTGCAAATAAAGTCGGCCGATTTTACGATCATTCTGCAAAGGTAGTATTTTTACTTTATGCGCTCACTGTAGTAAAATGCTAACGTAAATGGTGGTTACCTATTTATAAGCTTGTTTTACAATAGGAAAACAAAAAACAACGCAATAATAGTTAAATTTGATGTTTAAACATGTAATATAATGAACGATTATAAAATACCCGCCCAAAGCCGAATAGGCCACGTACATTTAAAGGTAAGTGATCTGCAAAAGTCGCTTGATTTTTATTGCGGTTTGTTGGGCTTTGAAAAGATGGTAATGTACGGCGATCAGGCTGCTTTTATATCTGCCGGTGGTTATCATCACCATATAGGTTTAAATACCTGGCATAGTAAAGGCGCTTCGCCGGCACCGGAATATGCACCGGGCTTGTACCATACCGCAATTTTATATCCTGAAAGAAAAGACCTTGCCGTTATACTAAAAAGGTTAATTGAAGCCCGTTATCAGATTACCGGTGCATCTGACCATGGGGTATCAGAGGCTATCTATCTGAACGACCCCGATCAAAATGGTGTTGAGCTTTACTGGGACCGGCCAAAAGAGCTATGGCCTGTAGATCAGGATGGTAATTTGACGATGTTTACCCGCCGGTTAGATATAGAAGGTTTACTGCAACTGGCTAATTAACAGGTTATAGCAAACAAAAAAACTCATTGCGGGTTATATATTCAACGGGGGATCAAAAGATTTTTTCTTTCCCGATCATTGGGAGGTGGAACGGCGAAGCAGTCCACTGCCGGCGATATTGCATGGTTGCTTGCAGTGTAAGGATTGCTTCGTACCTCGCAATGAGTTTTTTATAAAGATAAAACTGTTGTACGCAGGTACGAAGCAAAAAGTTATAAATTTTATAACTCCTTTATTCTAATACTCCTGAAATAGGCCTTATGGCCATGATCCTGCAAGGCAATTAAGCCGGTTTTAGCGGTGCCATAGTTGGGATAATCTTTCCATTTGCCTTCGGCTTTTTTCTTTTTCCAATCATCGGTCCAAGCTTCAAAAGCAATGATCTTTTTGCCGTTGAGCCAATGTTCAACATGCCCGTTATTGAAAACGATTTTGCTGGTGTTCCAGGTACCAACCGGGGCTGTTTTTTTTGAAGAATTGGGCAGGTGCATCGCATAATCGCAGCCTGTTTTTTGCCAGTCTTCCAGTTTATCAGGCCATCCGGCATCATCAATAATCTGGTACTCGGGGCCGGTTTCATAGCTGGCATGGTATTTAGGATCTTCAACTACGTGATACATCACGCCGCTGTTGCTGCCTTTATCTATTTTCCATTCCCATGAAAGTTCAAAATTGGTATAGGCTTTATCGGTTACGATATCGCCGCCGGTATCACCCTGTGCAGCACCAAGACAAACCAGGGCTCCGTCAATAATGGTCCAGTTTTTTACCGGCCCTTTTTTATTAAAGCCATGCCAGCCTTTTAGTGTTTTGCCATCAAAAAGGTTTACCCAGCCACCTTTTGCAGGGGTAGCCTGTTTGGCTGGTTTATGATGATTAACAGGGATGCCGGATGTTTGTACACAAACTAAACCTGCAGCGGCCAGTACTAAACCGAGTTTTTTGAATTGTTGTTTCATAATAAGGTATTGCTGTGAGTGGTTATTTTTTGATAAGCTGCATTTTTTCAGGATCCCAGAACATTGGCGTGTTGTTGTAATAACTATCGTTACACAATAGAGCCGGGGCCGCCGCACGATAACCAAAAATAGCGTCCTCGGTTACTTTGCCTTTGTTGCGGATGGCGGTAAAAAAGTTCACCATATGATCATACGGCCCACCTTTATACCCTTTTTCGGCATCGTACGTGATTTCTTCAGGCGGTAGCATTTTTTTGCGTTCGGCATAACCGCTACCAGCTTTTTTGAGCTTATCCAAATAGAACGGATCATCAGAATCCATCACTTTATTGCGTTTTAAGGTCACTTTATCCCAGGTTATATCCATTGAGCCCTCGCTGCCTACCAGTTTAAGATACGTTGTACCGCTGGTGCCATCCACAAAGTTGCATCGTAAAGAAAGATTAAAGGCCGGATGTGCCTGTGTTTTGCCATAATCAAAAGTGCCTAAAAGTACATCGGGTACTTCGCGGCCGTCGTTCCAGAAGCGTAAACCGCCTGATGCGTAAATTTTATTAGGCCCTACGGAATCAGTTATAAAATGCAGGCTTGAGAACAAGTGGACGAAAAGGTCGCCTGCCATGCCGGTACCATAATCAGTATAGTTTCTCCAGCGGAAAAAACGCTTTTCATCAAACGGACGTTTTTTAGTGTTGCTGATATAGGTTTCCCAGTCAACAGTTTGGGGCGATGCGTCTTCAGGGATAGGATATTGCCAAACCTCAAGCGGTGCGCGGCGTGCCCAGAAACCTTCGGCATAATTTAATTCGCCAATGGCTCCGCTTTTCAACAGCTCGTGTGCTTTTTCGTTACCTAATGATGATACACCCTGGCTGCCTACCTGGAAAATCATTCCTGTTTCCTTCTGTGCTTTGATCACCGCAGGGCCTTCGGTAATAGCATGTACCATGGGTTTTTCACAATATACGTGTTTGCCGGCGTGCATGGCATCAACAGAAATTTGCTGGTGCCAATGATCTGGCGTGGCAACGATTACCGCGTCAACATCTTTACGGTTCAGGATCTCTTTATAAACCCGGGTGGTAAAAATGTCGGCCCCCCAGCGGGTTTTGGCATCTTTTAGCCGACCATCGTACAAATCGCAAACGGCTACCAGTTTTACACCAGGCACCTGCAAGGCGGTGATGGTATCCTGTGTGCCCATGCCTCCGGCACCAATGAGGGCGATGTTTACCTGGTCGTTAGGACTGTTGCCGATTAGGCGTTTCTGGATTGAAAAAGTTTTGGCCTGGCTTTGGCTGGTTAAAAGGCCCGACCCGGCAGCTACAGCCGCGGTTGCGGTGGTTAGTTTTTTAATGAAACTACGGCGCGAGGATTCTTGTTCGTCTTTCATAAGGATAAGGAAACAAATTTTAAGTGTGATTTGTCGGCATGTACCGACATAATTGGTTTCTAAAAATAGTGAATTGACTTAACATTTATATAATCAGGGTAACTTAATATCGGGTATTAACTTCCTGGCGTATAGTTGACTCACCCGGTCTGCGCTTCGCTGGACCACCCTCTCTCCGGCTTCGCCGCAAAGAGGGTAAACGAAATGAAAAATTTAATCCCTTCTTTGCGAAGCAGAGAGGGGTGACTAGCGCAGCGATGTCGGGGTGAGTAACTTGTCAGCCCTGTTTCAGTATTCATTTTCGCCTGTCTTAATATTAAAGCATTCAGCATACAATCACTATCTTTGCCCGCGATGAGCAAAACCATAACACCGTACCATGACGAGCAGGCTACCAAAAAAGAGCAGGTGGCAGATATGTTTAACAACATCTCAAAAACATATGATTTTCTGAACCACTTCATGTCGCTTGGTATTGATATCATCTGGCGTAAAAAAGCCATCAACGAATTAAAGAACGACAAACCAAAACTGATACTGGATGTTGCTACCGGTACCGGCGATTTTGCTTTTGAAGCGCTATCTATCCTGAAGCCCGAAAAAATTATCGGTGTTGATATTTCAAGAGGGATGCTTGACATCGCAGAGCAAAAAATAGCCAAGCGTGGTTTAGGCGATAAATTTGGCGTAAAACTTGGTGATTCGGAAAAATTACCGTTTGAGGGCGCAGAGTTTGACGCAGTTACGGTTGCCTATGGCGTGCGTAACTTCGAAAACCTGGAAAAAGGACTTGCTGATATCAACCGTGTACTTAAACCCGGTGGAAAAGTAGTAGTGCTTGAGTTTTCAAAGCCTAAAGCATTTCCGATAAAACAGCTGTACAATTTTTATTTCAGCTATATTACACCAGGCATCGGTAAGTTGTTCAGTAAAGATGCAAGGGCTTACAGTTATTTGCCCGAGTCGGTAGCTGCTTTTCCCGATGGGCAAACTTTTGTGGCGTTGATGGATAAAGTAGGTTTTAAGAATACGAAATGCCGGCCTTTAACGTTTGGTATCTGTTCAATATACACCGGTATTAAATGATTATAAACCGTTACCTGCTTGTAGTTGTACTTATTTTTAGCAGCAATTTATTGTTTGCTCAGCATGTACCTGCATGGGGTGGCGGTGCCGATCAGCAGGACTTGAGCTTTGGCTTCAGTTTCACGTATGTAAGCACCGATTTCAAGATCGTTAATCAACCCAATTTTCGTGACCCGTTTTTGGACGAAAATGGAGTACAGGTTAAAGGGCCGCTTAATAGCATCAGCTCAAAAAGCTCACCGGCTTTCGGGGTAGGTTTCTTAACCCGCTACAGGATTACTGAGCACCTTGAGGTGCGGACAACGCCATCTTTAATATTTGCCGACAGGGCTCTGCATTATTCTTATGTTGATCCATCAGAAGACGTGGACAAAAAAGTACAAACCACATCCGTAGACATTCCGCTGCAATTAAAACTAAAATCAGACAGGCTGGGTGATTTCAGGGCTTACGTTGTAGGCGGTTTGAAATATACCCAGGCCATAGGCTCCAAGAAAAACTCAGATGCCAATCTTGATCTTTCCGAAAAGCTGGTGAAAAATGTTGGCGGTTTTGCTTCGTATGAAGCCGGCGTAGGTTGTGATATCTATTTCGAATTCTTTAAGCTCTCGCCTGAGATCAAGATCTCTAACTCGTTAGGCAACGTGCTGATGCGCGAAAATAATCCTTATTCGGCGCCGCTTAGCAGGTTGGGATTGCACACCATTATGTTTAGTTTGATTTTTGAGTAGAGGCTTAACTTTCGTTGCTGATTGTTTTCTCGCATAGGCGCTAAGACGCAAAGTTTTTTTATTTTCTTGACTTTCTTGCGCTCATTTATAATGAGTGCTTAAAATGGGTTTGCGTTTTTAACGCAATAGGTGATAAATCCTCCTTCCAAAAACAACCTTACTCCCAACCGACAAAATTTTAAACTAAAAAACATAATTTCGCTGTTTATAGTTATCAAACCTATGAGTAAAATTGCTTTAATTACAGGAGCTACTGCCGGCATTGGCGAGGCATGTGCGCACGTTTTTGCGCGTGAGGGATATGACCTGGTATTAACCGGCCGGCGGTTGGAGCGGTTGGAAAAACTGGCCAGGCACCTGAATGATAAATATAATGTAGAGGTTGCTGTTTCATCATTTGATGTACGTAACCGGGAGGATACCATCAGCAACCTGGAGGCCTTGCCCGAAAAATGGAAAAAAGTAACAGTGCTGGTAAACAACGCAGGCCTAAGCCAGGGACTTGATCCAATTCAAAAAGGCAATATCGACGACTGGGAAACCATGATTGATACTAATGTTAAAGGCCTGCTATACGTAAGCAGGGTAGTATCTAACTGGATGATTGAAAACGGCAAAGGCCATATTATAAACTTAGGTTCAATTGCCGGTAAGGAAGTTTATGCTAATGGAAACGTATATTGCGCTACCAAGCATGCTGTTGATGCTTTAAATAAAGGGATGAGAATTGACCTGCTGCCTCATGGCATCAAGGTAACTGCCATACACCCCGGTGCTGTGGAAACCGAGTTTTCGGAAGTTCGCTTTAAAGGTGATAAGGAAAGGGCCAAAAAGGTGTATGAAGGCTTTGAACCATTGCAGGCCGATGATATAGCCGAAACTATCTGGTTTATTGCTTCGCGCCCGGCACATGTTAATATCAACGATATCCTGATCATGCCAACGGCGCAAGCAAATGCGGGAACTATATTCAGGGGGTAGTCGATGTGCAGATGTGCAGATTTCAGATGTGCAGATTTTAATTTGATAATTTGTCAATTTGAAGATTTGAAAATGCAGGCTTTAATAATCTGCACATTTGCACATCTGAAATTTGCACTTTTAAAACACTAATTAAAGATATGTCATTAATTACACAAATAGACCAGGACATTAAACTGGCCATGCTTGCAAAGCAGGCAGATCGTTTACAGGGATTGCGTGCCATTAAATCGGCATTACTGTTGGCTAAAACCGAAAAAGGTGCAGCCGATGAATTGACCGAAGATGCGGAGATCAAGGTATTGCAAAAGCTGGTGAAGCAGCGTAAGGAATCGGCGGATATTTATAAAGAACAAAACCGTGAGGATCTTTACCAGGTTGAGATAGCCGAAATGCTGGTTATTGAAGAGTATCTTCCGCAGCAAATGAGTAAGTTTGAAATTGAAGGATACCTGGAAGAACTCATTGGCAGGATAGGCGCTACATCGGTGAAAGATATGGGCCGTGTTATGGGTATGGCCAGTAAAGAACTTGCCGGCAAGGCCGATGGTAAAACAATATCAGAAGTGGTTAAACAGTTGCTGGGATAGGCTTTTAGCATTTAATTATCACTGAGCTTTTTAAACAGTAATGTTGAATTAATGTTAAGCTATTTAATAAAAGCTTAACATTACTACATTGATAAATAATTACTATACTTGCTAAATGTCGTTGGTAATAAACTAATTTTACAGCGGATTAAAGGGAATTTATACTGAAAGCGGTTTTGGTATAAGCTAATTTTGACAAACTAATTTTTAATATTTATATGGAGCTCGTGCTTAAAGAGGAACACGGTTTTAGTTACATCGATGAGGGCGAAGGAGAGGTGCTGTTACTGCTGCATGGTTTAATGGGCGCACTGAGCAATTGGGATGGCGTTATCAATGAGTTTAAATCAAGGTATAGGGTTATTATTCCCATACTGCCTGTTTATGATATGCCGCTGATAAGCACGGGGGTTAAAAGTTTGTCGAAATTTGTACATAAGTTTATAAAGTTTAAAAAGCTTAGTAATATCACTTTGCTGGGTAACTCGCTTGGCGGCCATGTGGCTCTGGTTTATTTAACCACACATCCCGAAAATATCAAAGCGTTGGTTTTAACAGGCAGTTCAGGCTTGTATGAAAATGCATTTGGCGGTTCATTTCCACGCAGGGAAAGCATCGATTTTGTACGCGAAAAAGTGCAGTTTACTTTTTACGACCCTGCTATTGCTACCGATGACCTGGTACAGGATGTTTTTCAAACCATTAACGACAGGCACAAGGTGATCCGTTTATTGGCTATGGCAAAATCTGCCATCAGGCATAACATGAAGAAAGATCTGCATAAGATCACAATTCCTGTATCTTTGATTTGGGGCCGTAACGATAAGATCACACCGCCCGAGGTAGCTGTTGAGTTTCACGAACTGTTGCCCGATTCTGAATTGCACTGGATTGATAAATGCGGACATGCGCCGATGATGGAGCACCCTGAAGAATTTAATGTTTTACTTAAACAGTTTTTAGCTAAATTAGAGACCAAAGTAAATGCATAAATGATAGCACTTGACCTGATAGCTGATTCGATACCGCCGGTACACACCTCTGATACCATTCAGAAAGTGCTTGACCGTATGGTTGAGTTTCGCCTCAGGCATTTGCCTATTGTAAACGAAGAGCAGTTTTTAGGCCTGCTTGCCGAGGATGACCTGATAGCCGAAAGCGATTATCAAACCCCTATAGGTGCACTGGCGCTTTCGCTGGTTAATCCATATGTGCTGGAAGATCAGCATATCTACGATGTTATTCGCCTGTTTTATGAGCAGCAGCTTACTGTTGTGCCGGTGCTCGATGCTAAAAGCAATTATCTTGGGCTGATATCTATTAATGCCATTACAGAATATTTTGCCCAAATAACTTCGGTGTCACAACCAGGAGGCATTATTGTGCTGGAGATCAATAATAAAAATAATTCGCTGGCACACATGGCGCAGATAGTGGAGTCAGATAATGCGCAGATACTAAGCTCCTATGTTCAATCCTTTCCCGATTCAACCCGGATGGAAGTAACGCTTAAAATCAACAAACAGGATATTTCTGCCATAACTGCCAGTTTCCTTCGTTACGAATACGAAATCAAAGCCACTTTCAATCATACCGATGTTAATGACACTACCCGCGACAGGTATGATTCGCTCATGAACTACCTTAATTTGTAGTCTCAAATTCTAAGTCTTAAGCCAGGCGTCTTAAGTTGGGTATATATCGCTTTTTACATAATTTAAACCACCGACTTCGGACTTTCGACTTAGTACACCCGACTTAGAACATCAAACCAAATTATAGGCTTGCGCAAATCTCACTGCATCGTAATGATTTTTTAACCGCAGCTTGTTCTTGATATTTTTGCGATGTGTTTCGGCTGTAGCTGGGGCAATGAAAAGCTTAGCACCTATATCGGCCGAACTCATGCCCATCGCAATGTGTTTCAGCACTTCCTTTTCGCGCCTGGTAAGGGTTAAAAACAGTAGGTTATTTTGCCGTAAAAACGAAATATCATCCATAAGCCGGTTAACTTTAGTGGTGATATGATGAACGGGATCGAGCATACTGGCTAAAGTTAAAATGTGCGTAGCATCTCCCGCTTCATTACGCGCAAAAACCTTGGTAGTACTAACAAAAAGTTGCCATTCGGTATGTTTTGAAGATCGGGCTTGCTGAAAATAAGATACCTTTTCCTGGGTACGGCTTTTTATAAGGTGCAATATTTTAGGCACATATTCGTCACTGTCTTCGCTGTTAAAATATCTTGCGTGATAGGTTTCCGGTCCCATTGCCTTCAGTTCGTCAAGCGTTGTACCCAATATATTAAGGCCTACACTGTTCATATATACAATCTGCAATGTTTCAACTTCATGAACTATCAATGCAGAAGGAAGCTCATCGGCAATTGATTGTATATTTAGTAATTTTTGGGTAAAAGTTTGATCCATCAATAGAATAACCGTTGTTTAATATTTGTAAGGTAGGTCAAAATAGTTAAACTTAATTATTTTACTTTGAAGTTATTTATCTGTTAAAGCAATTAAAACGGGTTTATTCGGAAATATAAGCAAACAATAGTACATGATTTACCATTATACGAATATGTAACGCTACGGATGGACGCCGGTTGTGGTATATAAATTATGTGGTATTAATTATTTATCCCTTGCTGCATTAATGTACTTTCAAAGTTCGATATTCGCTTTTTTAAAAAATGAAAATAGCAGTTTACGGCAGGCCGTTTAATGAGCCATCTGTTTTACCTTTTATACAGCAGGTTTTTGATAGCCTTGCACAGCATGGTGTTGATATTTATGTACACCAGCAACTCCACGAATATTTGCAGGATAAATTAACAACAGTGCAATATAAAGTGTTGCGCCCGGCCGAAACTTTAAAAGGCTTTATTGATATTTTTATTACGCTTGGCGGTGACGGAACCCTGCTTGATACGGTTACCTTGATCCGTGATTCGGGGATCCCGGTTATAGGTATCAACTTTGGGCGTCTTGGTTTTTTGGCCAGTGTTAACAAAAGTGATATTACTGCAGCCATTCATGCGGTAGTAAACAGGCAGTTTACATGCGATTGCCGCGAGCTGCTTACTGTCAACTCTAATCCCAATGTTTTTGGAAGCAATAATTTCGCCCTTAATGATGTAACTATCCATAAGCGCGATGACGCAGCGATGATTATAACCCACGTGTTTTTAAACGACGAGTTTTTAAATTCTTACTGGGGCGATGGCATTATCATCTCTACATCTACAGGCTCAACGGCATATTCACTAAGTTGCGGCGGTCCCATTATTTTCCCGCAATCAAATAGCATAGTGGTAACGCCGGTATCGCCCCATAACCTTAATGTGAGGCCAATAGTGATCCCTGATACCAGCAAACTTTGTTTTGAGGTTGAAAGCCGTAGCGCTAATTATATCATTTCGTGCGACTCAAGAACGGAGGTTTTAGACCAAACAGTTAAGTTTCATGTTCAAAAAGCCGATTTTCAGTTAAATTTAATCCGCCTTAGTAATGAAAGTTACTTAACTACGTTAAGAAATAAATTGCTTTGGGGCCTTGATGCCCGTAACTACTAAATTTGATTGATGCCAAAATATCTACTTCTTACCATACTCTTGTTTTTCACTTATCAGCTTAATGCCCAAACCTGGGAAATAGGCGGATCGATAGGAGGTGCAGGTTACATTGGCGATCTTAATCCTAATAACCCGGTAAAAATAAGTGGTGTTTCGGCAGGGGTATTTGGTAAAAGGAATTTTGATGGTTATTTCTCGGCTAAACTCAACGTTGGTATCGGTAACATTGCTGCCTATGACAATAGGTCGGGGTATCCTCAATTTCGCGACCGCAACCTTAATTTTAAAGATCAGCTGCGTGAAGTAAGCCTTACCGGCGAATTTAACTTCATGAATTATATTCCCGACGCAGGACGAAATAAATATACACCTTATATATTTACAGGTATAGGTATCACTTCTTACGCTCCACGGGCCCAGGATTTTGAAGGCAAGGAGGTTGGCTTAAGGCAACTTAAAACTGAAGGCCAGGTTAAACCTTATGGAAATAATACCGTTGTGATTCCCTATGGCTTAGGTATTAAGTACAATCTTTCGGGTAAATTTACCATCATGGCCGATATGGGATACCGGTATGCTTTTACCGACTATCTTGATGATGTGAGCGGTGTTTATGCAGATAAAAGCAAGATGACTGCTATAGCCGCTGCGCTTTCTGACCGCTCAGGCGAAAAGACTGGCGTTTATACCGGCACTGTTGGCTCACAGCGTGGTGACTTTAAATCACATGATACCTACTTCTTCCTCAATTTTACCATCTCATTTACTTTCGTAACCTCAAACTGTTACTTCTGATTACTTTATTGCCGCAATAGCCATAGAGGGGCCTTGTGAAATTATTGTGCTTTTTTTGATAATATAACGATATTTAATTCGTTTTAAATTTAAAATACGGCATTTAATTTTGTTTGAATATTGTATTGACTAATTTAGTATCGAAATTAATTGTTAACCTTAAATCTTTAAAATCATGGCCGAATTAAATTCATCTTCACAAAATGGCGGCGGTAGGTACAAACGCAAAAAAATGAATACCCGTGTTGATCTTACTGCAATGGTCGATCTCGCCTTTCTGCTCATTACCTTTTTTATTATGACAACTACGTTGGCTAAACCCAAGGCGATGGATTTGGCTATGCCTGATAAAACTAATATCGATACCGGACTGCCGGTTCCCGCAAGCCGAACATTAACAGTTGTTTTAGGAAAAGATAATAAAGCTATGTATTTCCTGGGTGAGTTAAAGAAACCTATGATAGCGCCCTCAGTTACCGACTTTAGTGCCAATGGTATCCGCAAAGCTATAATGGAAACCAATAAAAAAGTACATGATAGTTCAGGCAAAAGCATGATCGTATTGGTAAAGCCCAGTAATAAATCACAATACAGCAATTTGGTGAGTACGCTTGATGAGCTGGCCATTACCGGTATTCAGCAATATGCCATTGTTGATATTAAGCCCGAGGATGTTGATGCGCTTAATCAAAAAGGGATATAAAAATGTAATGCGATTGTAAGCAAATTTGCAGCGGTTTTACAGGGCCGGCAGTTTTCATTATCAGGAAGATAGTGGCTGCCGGCTTTTTATTTTAAACTAAATATTATGAAAAATCATGGTTTTGATAACTATTTAGGCAGTTTTAATGTATTATTCGCAATAACATTTTCTTTTAGTGCAGGATACTAAAAAAATACAAAGTAAGTTTTACCTTTGTACCCTGAAAAATCCGTCAATTTGCGTGGTTTAAATGGCAGATACAGGTAATAAATAATTGATTAGTTCTAACAACCGAATATAGCATACCATAGTATTGATGAAAAATTTTACACAAGTGTGTTTGTACAGGGTGGCTTTTGATAAGTAGTAATATGGATTATTTGGATCAGATTGATTTGTCGAGACTACCGCGGCACGTGGCTATCATCATGGATGGTAATGGGCGCTGGGCAAAAGGCAAAGGTAAATTGCGAATATTTGGCCATCACAACGGTGTAACATCTGTTAGGGATGTTGTTGAGGGCGCTGATAAATTAGGTATTAAATATATCACCTTATATACATTCTCGTCCGAAAACTGGAACCGCCCCAAGCTCGAAGTTATGGCTATCATGGAACTGATGGTAACTACCATTCACAAGGAAGTTCCGGGCTTTATGAAAAACAACATCAGGCTTAATGCCATCGGCGATCTGAATATGCTGCCCGAAAAATGTCTTCGTGAACTTAACAGTGCTATCGAAACAACATCTGGCAATACAGGTGTGGTGCTTACACTGGCTTTGAGCTATAGTTCGCGCAGGGAAATTGTGAGTGCAGCAAAAAATATCGCCATAAAAGTTAAAAACGGCGAGTTGGATGTGAACGATATTAACGAAGAGGTTTTTGAACAAAACCTTTTTACCGGCGATATGCCAAACCCCGAACTGCTGATCAGAACCAGCGGTGAATACCGTATAAGTAATTATTTATTATGGCAAATTGCTTACGCTGAGTTGTACTTCACAGCTAAGTTATGGCCCGATTTCAGGAAAGAAGACCTGTATGAAGCAGTGATTGATTTCCAGAAACGTGAACGCCGTTTTGGCTTAACAAGCGAGCAGGTGAACTAAATTTTTACTTTTAACAAATTTTAACAACTGTATAAATTATTTTTAGCCCACTAAAATATTCGAATGTATAAATTTCTTTTTGCTATTCTTTTCTCGGTTTTGGCTACTACGGCTTTCGCCCAGATATCCAATGGGCCGAGGCCTACGCTTACAAAATCGATACCGGCTGATAGTTTAAGTTATCTTAATCCTAAAGATTATATTATTGGTGGTATTTCTGTTAGTGGCGCAAAATATCTTGATAAAGACATCCTTATCCAGTTATCTAAATTAACCAAAGGCGATCGTATCAACCTGCCGGGCGAACGTAATGCCGAGGTAATTAAAACCTTATATCAACAAGGCTTATTTGATGATGTTCAGTTAAACATCACCAAAATTAACATGGATACCATTTACCTGGAGATTGCCGTTTTAGAGCGTCCGCGTTTATCACGTATGCACTTAACAGGCATTCGTAAAGGCGAAATTGAAGACGTTCAGAAAAAACTGAATGACCGTGTAGGTAAAATCGTAAACGAAAACCTTATCAGCACCACAACTGCTATCATTAAAAAACATTTTAATGAAAAAGGTTTCTTAAACACCACAGTTACCATTACCCAGCGTAAAGATCAGGGTGATGTTAACAGCGTTATATTGGATGTTGCCATTGATAAAAAAACCAAGGTCAAAATTAACGATGTTATTTTTGAAGGTAACAAGGCATTTAAAACAGGTACACTGCGCGGATTTTTAAGTAAGACCCGTAAGCGTAAATGGTATAACCTGTTTGGCTCGAAGAAGTTTAAGCAGGACAAATACGAAGAGGATAAACAAAACCTGGTTGAAAAAATGCAGGCCAGGGGATATCGTGATGCCGAGATTCTGAGTGACTCCGTTTGGAAGCATGACGATGAAACCGTAAACGTAAAACTTAAAGTATACGAAGGTCCTAAATATTACTTTGGCAACGTTAAGTTTTCGGGTAATGCTAAATATAACACCGATCTGTTAACCAGGATTCTTCACGTTAAAAAAGGCGATGTGTTTAGCGAAGACGAATTGAACAAGCGTTTAAGCGGCCCAACCCCGGGTAATGACGACGTTTCGTCTTTATATCTTAATGATGGTTATTTAACCTTCAATGCAGACCCGGTACAAACAAAGGTATATAATGATACTGTAGACGTTGACGTAAGGATTTATGAAGGCCCGCAATACACCATTAACCGTGTTATGTTAAAAGGTAACGATGTTACCAACGATAAAGTGGTGATGCGTGAAATCCAGACCAAGCCAGGGCAGAAATTCAATAAAGAATTGCTGATCCGTAGTGCACGTGAAATTGGCCAGTTAGGTAACTTCGATGAACAAAAAACCGAACCTAAGCCAACCAACATCAATCCGCAGGATGGTACTGTTGATTTGGTTTACAACGTAGTTGAAAAACCTTCAGATCAGATCGAACTTTCGGGTGGTTTTGGTGGTGGCCAGCTGGTAGGTACCTTGGGCTTAACCTTCAATAACTTCTCTATCCGTAATATCTTCCACCTTAAAGCTTACAAGCCGCTGCCAAAAGGTGATGGTCAGAAACTGAGCTTAAGGGGGCAATCAAGCGGCCGTACTTATCAAAACTTCTCGTTCACCTTCTCTGAGCCATGGTTAGGTGGTAAAAAACCAATCTACTTTGCGTTATCAGCTTATACACAGGGAAGTTCAACCGGTCAGTACTATCCAAAATCAAGCCCTTACTACAATAACCTGCGTATCAACGGTATTGGGGTTACGTTGGGTAAACGTTTAAAATGGCCTGATAACTATTTCCAGTTAAACTACTCGCTTAACTTTGACCATTATAGCCTTGATAACTATACCGGTTATCTGTTTACGAATGGCACATCATACAACATTAAATTAACCCAGGAGTTGACCCGTAACTCGATAGATGCTCCTATTTTCCCAACCCAGGGTTCAAATATCAAGCTTACTATTCAGGCTACCCCACCTTACTCGTTATTTAACGATATCAACTATAAAATAGCTACTCCGGAGCAGCGTTACCATTTTGTTGAGTATTATAAATTTAAATACGATGCACAATGGTTCTCGAAACTGGTAGGTAAGTTTGTATTGATGTCGCAGGTAAGGTTTGGTTTCCTTGGTCAGTACAACCACGAAGTTGGCCCATCACCATTTGAGCGCTTTAAATTGGGTGGTGACGGTATGCAGAGCTATCAGTTTTTACAGGGTAGTGAGATCATCGGTTTGCGTGGTTACCAAAACTTCTCGATTGTACCTGAAGGCTCAAACGAAAATCAGAATACAAACACCGGTAGCGCTATCTACAATAAATATACACTGGAGCTTCGTCACCCGGTTATTGCAAGTCAGTCGGCAACTATCTTCTTGTTAGCTTTTGCTGAAGGCGGTAATGCGTGGAACCAGTTTAGCCAGTTTAATCCGTTTAACGTAAGACGTTCGGTAGGTGTGGGCGCAAGGATATTTTTACCTATATTTGGTTTGCTTGGGTTGGATTATGGTTATGGCTTTGACAAAATACCGGGACAACCGGATGCAAATAAAGGCCAGTTCCATTTTACAATTTCTCAGAGTTTATCCGGCGGATTTAATTAATTTGCGTACCGAATATATGAAGAAGATAATTTTAGTAGCCTTTTTAACGTTAACTGCTTTTGCAGGTGCTTATGCGCAACGTTTTGCTTATGTTGATTCGGAGTACATATTAAAGCACATGCCTGAGTATGCTTCATCACAAAAGCAGCTGGCTGCATTATCTGATCAGTGGCAGAAAGAGGTTGATGGCCGTTTTCAGGAAATTGACCGTCTGTACAAAGCCTATCAGGCCGATCAGGTGTTAATGACCCCTGATATGAAAAAACGCCGTGAGGCCGAAATTGTAGAAAAAGAAAAGGCAGCGAAAGATTTTCAACGCCAGAAGTTTGGTCCGGATGGTGAGCTTTCGCAAAGAAGCACAGCGCTGATTAAACCAATTCAGGATAGAGTGTCTAAAGCTGTACAAGCAGTAGCCGAGGGCGATAACCTGGATATGATCTTTGATAAAAACAGCGAGGTGATCATGTTATATGCCAGTCCGCGATATGATAAAAGCGCGGATGTAATAACAAGGTTAGGACTAAAACCCGGGGTATTTGCTAAATAATTTGAATTAAGATAAATAGAACTATTATTTAAACACAGAAAAAGGAAAATGAAAAAACTATTTAAAGTTGCCTTGGTTGCAGTAGGTTTATTATTTGCGGGCAGCTTTGCAAATGCTCAAACTAAAATCGGCCACATCAACTTCAATCAGCTGATTGATTTGATGCCCGAAACTAAAACTGTAACTGCGTCTATCCAGGCTTACCAAAAAACATTCATTGATCAGTTAACTACTATGAACAATGAGTATCAAACAAAAGGGCAGGACTACCAGTCAAAAAGGGCCAGCATGACTGATGCCGTACGTGCAGTTAAAGAAAGCGAATTGCAGGATATTCAAAAACGTATGAATGACTACCAAAACAATGCCCAGCAACAAGTTGATGCTAAAAGGCAGGAATTAGGTAAACCGCTTATCGATAAAGCTACACAAGCTGTACAGACCGTAGCTAAAGAAAAAGGTTATGCTTACGTATTAGATTCATCACAGATCACTTTATTGGTATCTCCTGATGCTGATGACCTGATGGCTGCTGTAAAACTAAAATTAGGTTTGAAATAAAAATTACAAATGACATTGAAAAAGCGCCCTGATTAAACGGGACGCTTTTTTTATGTTTACCAGGCAAATTACAGCCTTGTTATTTTAGCCCGGAAAGAATAGCTGCCAATGTTCCTGTTCATTGCAGATTGTTGCCGGAGAAGTTCATAAAGTAATTTGACGATACACGTTACAAAAACAAACAGATAATTATTATCCATTATTAAACACAGGACACAAAAACAAAATGAAAAAACTATTTAAAGTCGCCTTAGTTGCAGCAGGTATGTTGTTCGTGGGTAGTTTCGCTAAAGCGCAAACAAAAATAGGTTATGTTAATTTTAGCCAGGTTATTGATCAGATGCCTGAAACTAAAACTGTTTCTACAACATTACAGGCCTATCAAAAAACATTCATTGATCAGTTAACTACTATGAACAATGAATTACAAACTAAAGGTGCTGATTTGGATAAAAATGCAGCTTCAATGACTGATGCGGTACGTCAGGCAAAAACTTCTGAATTGCAGGATATCCAAAAACGCATGAACGATTATCAAAATAATGCTCAACAACAGGTTGACGCTAAAAAACAAGAATTGGGCAAACCAATTATTGATAAAGTTAGCCAGGCTGTACAAGCAGTAGCTAAAGAAAAAGGTTACGCTTACGTATTGGATTCATCACAAGTTAGCATGATCGTATCTCCGGCGGGCGACGATTTAATGGCTGCTGTAAAATTGAAATTAGGTTTAAAATAAGATCACCTTTAAGTAAATTATATAAGAGCGTTCCGTATATACGGGACGCTTTTTTTATGTTTGTATATGTCAAATCAACCCATTGGTATTTTTGATTCGGGCTTTGGCGGGCTAACCGTATTCCGTTCTATCATTGAGCAATTGCCCGGCTATGATTATATTTATATGGGCGATAATGCCCGTGCGCCTTACGGTAACCGTTCGTTTAGCACCATACACCAGTACACCTGGGAGTGCGTGCAATGGATGTTTGACCAGGGATGCCCGCTGGTGATCCTGGCGTGTAATACGGCATCGGCCAAAGCCCTGCGCACTATCCAGCAACAAGACCTTAAAAATATCAGCGATCCTACCAAAAGGGTATTAGGCGTAATTCGCCCAACAGCCGAGATTATTGGTGATTATACCAAGACCAAGGAAATTGGGGTGCTTGGCACAAAGGGAACAGTACAATCGGGATCATACCTTTTGGAGATCAATAATTTCTTCCCTGATATTAAAGTACATCAACAAGCTTGCCCGCTTTGGGTTCCGCTAATTGAAAACGGCGAATACGATAAGCCTGGTGCTGATTTCTTTGTACAACTATACCTGGATCAGATCATGGCGCAGTCGCCCAATATTGATACCATATTGTTAGCCTGTACGCATTATCCCATCATCCAGGAAAAAATAAAAGCCCACTTGCCTGAAGGCATTAATGTAGTGGGGCAGGGCGATATTGTAGCAAAAAGCCTGGTTGATTATTTAAACCGCCACCCCGAAATTGAACAAAAGATAAGCCGCAACGGCGAAAATAAGTTTTATACCACAACCGATGATACTGCCGATTTTGATCATCATGCCTCGCTGTTTTTCTCTGCTCCGGTAAAATCTACATTTATATCGGCAAATGATCTGGTGAAGTGTTAGTCCCAAGTCGTCATTGCGAGGAACGAAGCAATCGCGAACTGTACAGGGTGAAGTTGCATAGCCGCTTTGTAGTTTGGGGATTACTTCGTTCCTCCTTTTCCTGGCGCAAGTCTTGTAGGCTGGGCTAAAGGAAGGTTGACTTGTGTCATTCAATCTCTAATTCAGGTGGGACTTAAGTTAAAAACTTAAGTCATGGCCAACCACGGGTTACGCTACGCTAAACCCGCGGCAGATATCTTATTTAACCAACCACTCACCTAATCAACCCAATCAACCACTCACCTGTACAATCAGTCAATCCCCAACAATCCCTATCAACTTAATATATAATTTAATCATTCTAAATAACTCAACATTTAGTAAGTTTGCACCCTTAAGCAAATATTCCTGTTGAACTATTATTTTACATATTTTATTGCGGCAATTGGGTTGTTCAGTTTTTCGGCCTTTTTCGCTTTATTCGGAGTATATGCCGAGCGTAAAATATCAGCATTTATACAGGACAGGCTTGGCCCTACAGAAACCGGTAAATACGGTTCACTGCAAACACTGGCCGATATTTTAAAGATGCTTCAGAAAGAACTGATCATCCCGGCAGCAGCCGATAAATGGTTGTTTATGTTGGCTCCGGCGGTAATATTCATAGCCGTATATCTTGGTTTTGCCGCATTACCCTGGGCACCGGGACTTATCCCTTCAAAAACTAATATCGGCCTTTACTATATTTTCGCTATTATCTCTATCGAGACATTGGGAATCCTGATGGCGGGATGGGGATCAAACAATAAATACTCAATATTAGGCGCCATGCGCTCGGCAGCCCAAATTATTTCGTACGAGATACCGGCGGGTTTTGCCATTATATCTGTGGTAATGATAGCGCAAACACTGGACTTGCAGTTGATCTCTGCTCAGCAGGGTATTTTAGCAACGGAAAAGATAAAATTTGCCGGCTTTTGGGATGTATCTCAAATAGGCGGCTTATTTAGCTGGAATGTGTTTCGCGCACCACATTTACTGATAGCCTTTGTGATCTATTTTATAGCTTCACTGGCCGAAAGTAACCGTGCGCCTTTTGATATCCCGGAAGCGGAGTCGGAACTGGTGGCCGGTTTTCATACCGAGTTTACAGGTATCCGCTTTGCACTGGTATTTTTGGCCGAATATTCGATGATGTTCCTGGTATCCATGATAGCAGTAATATTATTTTTAGGCGCCTGGAATACGCCGCTGCCAAATATAGCCGGCGTTAAACTGGCGACCTGGACAACCAATGTGCCTTGGGGAATATTTTGGGTCGTAGTAAAAACATTGGCACTGGTAGCCGTACAAATGTGGATCAGGTGGACATTGCCCCGTTTAAGGGTTGATCAGCTGATGAACCTTTGCTGGAAAGTATTAACCCCGCTGGCCTTTGCCTGTATGTTGATATCGGGCGTGTGGAGGTTGTGGTTAATGTAAGTGCGAGAGATTAGAGGTTGGAGTTTAGAGATTAGGAAAAAATAATAAAATATAATTTACGTAGGAAATTCAGGGTAATCCTAAAATCCTAAAAATCATGGTTCAGAAAGTAATAAAAGCGTTTACAACTGCATGGAAAGGTTTAAGTCTTACCATACGCCACCTTTTTGTGGGTAACACAAAAAGGGAGATTGTGACCGTGAGCAACAGCAATTACTTTAAACAGCTGGAACATGGTACCAATACCATTCAATATCCTAAACAGCAGTTGCCGGTACCTGAAGTGGGCCGCTATCAGTTGGATGTGGAGATGGATGATTGCATCGTATGTGATCTGTGCGCTAAGGTTTGCCCGGTTAATTGCATCGATATAGAATCAATTAAAGCAACAGAAGCTATCGGCCAAACATCCGATGGTACTACCAAGCGTTTGTATGCTGCCAAATTTGATATTGATATGGCCAAGTGTATGTATTGTGGTTTGTGTACTATCGTGTGCCCAACCGAATGCATCACCATGACCAACCAGTATGATAAAACTGTTTTTCAGTTGAGCGATCTGGTTTACCAGTTTTCGGATATGACGCCCGAAGATGCAGCCGAAAAGCGTGCGCTTTTTGATAAACAACAGGCCGAAAAACAGGCTGCCAAATTAGCTGCCATGAAACAAAAGGAGGGCGGGGCATGACTTTAGTCCGCTTGCTGTTTTATGTAATGAGTTTTATTGCCATTGCTTCGGCTTTGTATGCCGCTTTAAGTAAAAACCTGGTCAGGAGTATTTTTATATTTTTCGTGACTTTGTTTGCACTGGCAGGTCTGTATGTAATAGCCCTTGCCGATTTTGTGGCCGTAACGCAGGTAGTGATTTACGTGGGTGGCATCCTGGTGCTGATACTTTTTGCGTTTATGCTTTCCGGTCGAGAAACCTTGAATGTAATTCAACATCAGAAAGGGAAATTCATTAATATGGCTAAAGTACCGGCGGTTATACTGGCCGTGCTGTTTTTAGCGGTGATTGTAAACATTATCCTTAAAGCCGATGCCGATAACTTGCCATGGATAAAACAGGCTATCGCACAGCAAAACGAAATAACTCCAACATCATCAACCATTGATAATATAGGCGTTAACCTCATGACCACCTACCTGTTGCCTTTTGAGGCTATTTCTGTTTTACTGCTGATGGCTTTGGTGGGTGCGGCGCATTTATCACGGAAGGAGGGCGGGGCATGATCACGCTAACCGATTTTTTACTGGTAGGAGCATTGCTGTTTTGTACCGGTATGTACATGATTGTGTCTAAACGTAATTCTATCCAGGTGTTGATCGGCATCGAATTAATGCTGAATGCAGCTATTTTAAACCTGGTGGCTTTTGGTAAGTATGATAAGTTAAACAACGGGGGGCAAGTATTTGCCCTGTTTGCCATTGTGCTGGCGGCCGCCACAACGGCCGTAGCACTGGCTATTATCCTGAATGTTTACCGGCGGTATAAAACCATTGATCCGGATGAGATTAAAAATTTGAGGGATTAGTGAATGAAGAAGCTGAGTATTATACTGTTTTACGTGGGTTTATTGCTGCCGGTTGTTGTATTTGCTCAAAAAGCAGATTCTTCAAAAAACAACTCTGTAAAAAAGATTTATGATCTGATACACATAAAGGGTAAACCGCTTATAGTGATTGATGGGATTATTTATAATGAAGATAGCAAACCGTTTGATACAAATGACATCGCTGCTATTGAGGTTTTAAATCCTCCGGGATCAGAAAATATTTATGGCAAAAGAGCTAAAGATGGAGCTATCTTAATAAATACTAAAAACCTTCAAACAGTTCCTGCTGATACCTACGCCTCTATTAAATTAGATAGTATTACATACATTTTAAACGGGAAACCGTCAACTGAAAAAGAACTAAAGACCTTGGATCCAAATAGTGTCTTGACCATTAATATTCTAAAAAATGCCCAGGATTCACTTTCCAACGGATCTCAAAGGGTAAAAACCTTAATGGTTATTACTAAATCATACGCTATTAAAAGTTATCAGGACAAGTTAAGCAGTCTTTCTAAGCAGTATGAACAGTATCTAAAAGCGTATCATAATGATGATAAATTATTGTTCATAATTAATGGTGTAAAATATCAGTTTTCTTCGCGAGAGAGAATTGAAAAACTGTATAACATATTTTTCAATGACGGAGTTTCTAATAAATTTGAATTAACCTATGTTTCAGGAATCGACTCAATACCTTCTTCTCTAAATATTAATACCAATTGAGTAGCTTATTACCATATACCGATACCATCATCAGCTACACCATCGCAGCTGTGGCTTTGCCGTTGGTGGCCTCGCTGATCAACTTTTGCCTGCCGGTAAAAAGTAAATTGGCAGGTTGGGTATCTACGCTGGCTATTTTGTTGGGCTGTGTATTCTCGGCTATGGTGTTTGCTGCAGTTTGGGATCAGCAACCTCAGCATGTCCAAACCATGTGGTTTACTATTGGAACTACCAAAATTTTTGCGGGGATATTACTTAATAATCTTTCGGTGATGATGTTGCTGCTGGTATCACTGATCGCTTTGCCAGTACATATTTACTCTACTGCGTATATGAAGTATGACGACAGGTACAGTCGTTATTTTACTTACCTCAGCTTTTTCTGTTTCAGTATGCTGGGTTTGGTTGTGGTAGATAGTCTTGTGCTGTTCTACGCTTTCTGGGAGCTGGTGGGCTTTTCGTCATACCTATTAATCGGCTTTTGGTTCACTAAGGACAAAGCGGTACAGGCCAATAAAAAAGCCTTTATCATGAACCGTATTGGCGATATTGGTTTGCTAAGTGCTATCATTATCCTTTTTGCCAAATTCCATACTTTTGATATTGCCACACTTTTTATAAGCGATAACCTGGTATTTAAATCGGTTATCCATGACGGCTTATGGATCTCCGCCTCCGGGCAGATCCCTGCTGTATGGCAATATGTTGCCTGTATAGGGGTATTTATGGCTGTGGCCGCTAAATCGGCACAGTTCCCATTACATACCTGGTTACCGGACGCAATGGAGGGGCCTACTTCGGTCTCCGCATTGATTCACGCTGCTACCATGGTAGCGGCCGGTGTGTTTTTACTGGGTAGGGTTTACCCGCTGTTTACTGATAGTGAGTTGACCGTTTTGGCAGTTATCGGTTGTTTTACCGCGTTTATGGCGGCCACCATAGCGCTAACGCAAAATGATCTGAAACGCGTTTTGGCTTATTCAACCATATCGCAACTGGGTTACATGATCCTGGCTATGGGAGTGGGAGCTTATGGTTCTTCTTTATTCCATTTAGCTACGCATGCTTTTTTTAAATGTTTGCTGTTTTTGGTAGCCGGTGTGGTGATCCACGAAATGCAGCATATCAAGGAGGAAAATGACCTGGATATCGACCCGCAGAATATCCAGTATATGGGTGGCCTGCGTAAAAAGCTGCCGCTAACATTTATTGTCGCAGTTGTTGGTTCGCTGGCGCTTATTGGCATTCCGCTTACATCGGGCTATCTGTCAAAAGACGGGATCCTGATCCAGGCTTTTGAATGGAGCGAGGGCAGAAGCGCATGGCTCAAACTGATTCCCGCAGGTGCATTGTTTACCAGCTGGCTTACGGCTTTTTATGTATCAAGGCTGATAGTAAAAGTATTTTTCGGAGAGTTTCGTTTGTTAAAGAAATATCCCGAAATTAAACTTCATATCAGCGATGGTGGCTGGCAATACCGTGTTCCGTTGATATTACTGGCGGTTTGCAGCTTATTCCCGTTATTTTCGCTTAATCCTTTCTTTTATGAAAAAGCCTGGCTGTTCGAGAGCTTGAAGCCTGCCGAGTTCATGGCCCGCGAAAACATTTATCATACCATTATCCCCATAGGGGTAAACATTTTAAGCGTATTTGTGATCTACGCTGCCTATGCCATCTACGTAAAACAAAATACGTTCTCATTCCCGCAAACGGGCTTCTTTTACCGCTTATCTTATAATCAGTGGTATTTGGATAAGATATACAGAAAAGCGATTGTAAAGCCTATACTTGGTTTGGGTAAAACCTGCTTTTGGTTTGACAGGAATGTGATAGATGGTTTGATCCACTTAATTGAACGTACAAGCCGGATGGTTGCGAGCTTAACAGCCTGGAGCGATAAGCACATTGTCGACGGATTTTTGCATTTAATGGCGGCATTAGTGCAAAGTATTGGCAATTTTGCACGTAAATTTCAAAATGGCAAGGTGCAGTATTACCTGTACAGTATGCTGCTCATTGTGTTGGTACTCTTTATTTTAAAAATACTGATCTGAATTTAATGAACCTGTTAACCCTACTCATATTTATACCGGTACTGTTTGCGTTGGTGATCGTGTTGCTACCATCGTCGCAGCGGGGCAGTTTTAAGTATATTACGCTGCTGGCTACGCTTTTGCAGTTAGGAATCAGCATATATATATATATTAATTTCAAAACCGGGGCGGCTTCGGCGGGGATCAATCATGAAGATCAGTTTCAGTTTGTACAAAAGTTGCCATGGATAGGTCTTAACCTGGGCAGCATGGGCAAACTGCAGATAGATTATTTTGTGGGGATAGACGGCATTTCGGTGACGTTATTAGTAATGTCGGCGCTGGTGATGGTGGTTGCTACGCTCGCCTCATGGGAAATCAAGAGCAATCTCAAAGGTTTCTTCCTGTTGTTTTTACTGTTAGATATGGCCGTGATGGGCGTATTCTGCGCGCTGGATTTCTTCTTGTTTTACCTGTTTTATGAGCTGATGTTACTGCCGCTTTATTTCCTGATTGGGATGTGGGGTGGCGTGCGCCGGGAGTATGCGGCCATCAAGTTTTTCCTGTATACCCTGTTTGGTTCGGTATTTATGTTACTGGTGATGGTAGGTTTATACCTATCTGTAAATGATCCGGCAACCGGCAGCCATACTTTTAATATCATCCAGATGATGAACCCAGCCAACTATGCTCCGGGTTCGGTATTTTCTGCTGCAGCGCATCAAACCATATTGGGGGTGCCTGCACGTACGGTTGGCTTTGTGGTATTGTTTATTGCATTCGCTATTAAAGTGCCGGTTGTGCCTTTACATACCTGGCTGCCCGATGCACACGTTGAAGCACCTACACCGGTATCTATCATACTTGCGGGCGTGCTGCTTAAAATTGGTGGCTACGGTATTATCAGGATCTGCCTCGGGATTTTCCCGGAGATAGCTTCATCCGGTGCTTTCTGGCTTGGGTTGGTTGGTGTAGTTTCGATATTATACGGTGCCTGCAATGCGCTGGCCCAGCGCGATCTGAAACGGATGATCGCTTATTCATCTGTATCGCACATGGGGTTTGTATTACTGGGTATAGCCTCGCAAACTGCCGAAGGTGTAAGCGGTGCGGTAATGCAGATGGTTAGCCATGGCTTTTTATCATCAATGCTATTCTTTTTGGTGGGTGTGGTTTACAACCGCGTACACGACAGGGATATTTATCATTTCCGCGGATTGGGTACCCAGATGCCGCAATACACTGCCTTTGTGATGGTTGGTTTTTTTGCCTCCTTAGGTTTGCCTGGCTTTTCGGCATTTGTGGCCGAAGCATTTACACTGGCCGGCACATTTAAATCGCCAACGGTAAATGGCTTGCTGCCATACTGGATGGCCATTTGCGGTTCGATAGGGATCTTATTAAGTGCTGCCTATTTCCTGTGGACATTGCAACGCATGTTCTTCGGAAAAGTATCGCTTAAAGGTGGCGAGGTTTGGAAAATAGCCCTCACCGATGTAAGTATTCGCGAAAAGCTGGCACTAATACCAATGGCTGCTGCGGCGCTTGCTTTAGGCTTGATGCCATCGTTGGTGTTTGGAAAAATCAATGATTCGGTACTGGCATTAATACAGTTTTTACAGGCTAAATAAAAAAATAGTGTTTCAACATAAATTCATTTATGGAAAAGTGCATGCCCCTGCATCTTTTATTTACGCTGCCCCCGGCAACCCGGGCATAAGCGAAATAACAGATGGTGTGTATTTAACCGAAGGAATTATGTTTAAAAAATTATCTATCGCCGCAGCATTATTTTTTATTGCTGCAGCAACAAGGGCCGACGAAGGCCAGAAGGTAGCCTCCAAAGTTCAAAAAGTAACCGTGTTTTTAAACGGGGCACAGGTGAGCCGTACAGCGTTGGTGAATATCAATCCCGGCACCTCAACGCTGGTATTTGAAAACCTGTCGCCGGGTATTGATGTGCAAAGTATTCAGGTAAATGCCGGTGGCGATTTTACTATTCTTTCGGTTAACCACGAGCTTGATTTTGCCGATAACGACATCAGGCAGAAAAATATTCAGGCTATTGAGGCAAAACAAAAACTGGTAAGGAATAAGATTGCGTTGCAAAACAATATGCTCTCCATATACCAGGAAGAAGCAAATACCTTAGCTAAAAATCCAATAAGCAACGGTACCAATGTTGCTTTGGATCCAGTTAAGCTGAAACAGACGCTCGATTTTCAGACAGCCCGTTTAAACGAGATCAAAAAGAACCAGCAGGTGGTTAATGACCAGATTGACCTGCTTAACGACGAACTGCAAGGTTATGACAAGCAAATTGCCGAAATTAACAGGGCAGGTGTTAAAACTACCAGCAATGTTTTGGTGACTGTATCATCAAAAGCCCCGTTACAGGCAAACTTTACTTTAAGCTACCTGGTGCGAAACGCGAGTTGGTTCCCTACCTACGATATTCGTGCTAAAAACGTAAACAGCCCAATAACTATTGTTTACAAAGCTAACGTATCACAAAAAACCGGTGAGGACTGGAAAAGTGCCAAGCTTACCTTATCAACGGGTAACCCAGCGGTAAATGGGGCCAAGCCCGAGCTTACACCTACCTATCTTAACTTTGGTATGTATTACTCCGGGGCTACCGCCTCTTTAACCAAGGTGATGGGCAGGGTAGTAGCCGGTGATGATGGTCAGGCTTTACCGGGCGTTGCCATTCGCGTAAAAGGAACGTCAATAGGGGCGGTAAGCGACGCAGGCGGGAATTACAGCATTCAGCTACCTAATGTTAATGCAGTACTTACTTACAGCTTTGTAGGCTATGAAACCATAGAAAGGCAGGCTAACACACCATTGATCAACGTGGCGCTAAACCCATCTTCAAAACAGCTTAATGAAGTAGTTGTAGTTGGATATGGTTTTTCATCCGATTACAGAAGTGAGAGTACGGGCGCTGTTTCTGTAATAAAATCAAAGGCTTTGGTTAGCACTGTTCCCATTGAAGTAAAAAAAGAAGAGAATCAGACCAATATTGAGTTTAACATCGCCAACCCTTATACGGTGCCAAGCGATGGTAAACAATATGCCGTTGAAATTAGCCAATATAATATTGATGCTACTTATCAGTATTATGTAGCGCCTAAACTGAGTACTGATGTGTTCCTGACAGCGCAGCTTACCAACTGGAATAAATACAGTTTCCTATCTGGCGAGGCCAACTTGTTTTTTGAAGGAACATACATTGGCAAGTCGCTGATTAATACCGATGCTACTACCGATACGCTGAACCTTTCGTTAGGAACAGATAAAAATATTGTAGTTACCCGTACACTGGAAAAAGGTTTGGTTATGCGCCAGTCATCAGGCTCCAACCAAAAGGAAACCCGCAATTGGCTTATCGACGTAAAAAACAGGAAAAGCCAGCCTGTTAATTTGTTAGTTGAAGACCAGGTACCGGTTTCGCAAAATAAAGATATCGAAGTAGAGGCGCAGGAAACATCTGGCGCAAAACCTGATGTAACAACAGGAAAGATTTCATGGAATTTCATGCTAAATTCGCTCGATGAAAAGAAGGTGAAACTGAAATACCAGGTTAAATACCCCAAAAATCAATCAGTAATAGTACAATAAAATATAAATGCACGATCTGCTCCCCCATATATCAGCTCAGTTAACCAATGTTTTTGGCAGTATTCCCTATTTCATGCCCGAAATTTATCTGACAGTGCTGTTTTTGGTAGTGCTGATAACCGACCTGATATTTGGGCGCAGATCTGTAAGGCTTTGCAAAATAGTAGCCTGCACCGGCTTGCTGCTTGTTTTGTTTAAAGATCTGCAGCAGGTAGCCCTGATTCTTGATGGCGACCACGTTATTTTCGGCAGCATGTTACTGCTCAGGCGCTCAACAGTGTTTTTTAAGATCATTATCGACCTGCTCTCATTCATCCTGCTGTTGAATTTTACCTGGGATGATAAGCTGAAGGGGCACCCAAAAGGCATATCCGATCTTTATACCATTTCTATTGCATCTATTTTAGGCCTGCATTTAATGGCTATGGCTATTAACCTGCTATCGGTTTACCTTGCTATCGAGATGGTATCAGTAGCATCCTATTTAATGGTGGCTTATCGCTCAGAAACAGCTTTAAGCACCGAGGCCGGTTTAAAGTATGTGCTGTTCGGTGCGGCATCATCGGCTGTTATGTTGTATGGAATTTCATTATTGTATGGTTTCAGCGGTTCGATCGATCTGTTGGCCATTGTACAACAGTTGCCAAATGTAAACCCGGTAAGTGTATCATTTGCTTTAGTACTGGTGTTGATAGGCATCGGCTTTAAGCTTTCATTTATGCCCATGCATTTCTGGGTGCCGGATGTATACCAGGGTGCGCCAACGCCGGTTACAGCATATCTCTCAACTGTACCTAAAATAGCAGCTTTTGCGCTACTGGTTAATGTGATGCCGCTGTTCCTGTTCTCGGCAGATTGGAAAGGGATTGATTTTGGAATACTATTGTCAGCTATCGGGATCATCACCATGATAGCCGGAAACTTTGCGGCTGTTTTACAAAGCAATGTGAAAAGGATGCTGGCTTATTCAAGTATTGGCCATACGGGTTTTGCTTTAATGGCCGTAGTTACCTTTAATGTGCAGGGGCTATCGTCACTTACCTACTATCTTGCCGTATATGCCTTGGCAAATATTGGGGCTCTGGCGCTTGCATCGTATTTTAGCAATATTGTTGATGCCGAAGATGTAGAAAATTACAAAGGTTTGGGCTTAAAATACCCGGCGGCTTCGGTTTGTTTTGTAATTATCCTCATTTCCCTCACCGGAATTCCGGTTACAGTCGGTTTTACCGGTAAACTATTTGTTTTTTCGGCAGTTTATAGTGCATATGAGCAAACACACAGCATTTGGTTGATGGCTTTGATGATAACCGGGGCGTTAACCACGGTGGTGTCGTTGTTTTATTACCTTAAAATTCCTTTGTATTTATTTCTGAAAAGAACAGAAAACGCTGAAGTTGCCAGCGAAAGGTCGTATAATTTACTTGTTTTAGCTATTGTTATTAGTTTTCTGCTCGTTTTATTAGGGATTTTCCCGAATTCTATCCTGAAATATCTATAGTTGTTGTTTTTTTTAATAAAAGTGAATTAGTTTCTTTTGTTTTTAGAAAAAACACTAACTTTCATGCCGATTTAAAACATATTTTTTCTGAATACATGAAGAGGTATTTCCCTTTTTTTCTGATCTTAATTATACTTTCCCTTACTTTCATTTTTCCGTCGGTTGATTATAAGGATACCGGTCATCCCAATTTTAATACGGGTGATATTGCCTGGATGCTGATGTCGACGGCGCTGGTTTTGATCATGACTCCGGGTCTCGCGTTTTTTTACGGCGGTATGGTCAACAAAAAGAACGTAATCTCAACCATGCTGCAAAGCATTGTTTGTATGGTGATCATTACGGTAATGTGGGGCATTTTTGGTTTCAGCTTAGCTTTTGGCGATAGCTTTTACGGGATTATCGGTAATCCATCAACCTATTTCATGATGAAAGGGATGCTGGGTAACGCAACCTGGAAAGCGGCGCCAACTATCCCGCTGTTGTTATTTGCTATGTACCAGTTAAAATTCGCCATTATTACGCCGGCGCTTATCACAGGTGCTTTTGCCGAGCGGATCCGTTTTAACTCGTACATTATTTTCCTTGTACTGTTTTCTATTTTCATATTCTCGCCGCTGGCACATTGCACCTGGCACCCGGATGGCATATTAGCTAAATTTGGTGTGCTTGACTTTGCAGGTGGCACGGTAGTGCACATGTCGGCCGGATGGGCTGCCTTGGCATCTGCATTATACTTAAAGCGCCGTAATGAGGCTAACCATGCACCCGCCCGTATTACTTATGTAATGATAGGTACTGGTTTGCTGTGGTTTGGCTGGTTCGGTTTCAATGCAGGTTCAGCTTTCGGCGCTAATGCTTTGGCGGTTACTGCTCTGGCAACCAGTACAACTGCTTCGGCGGCTGCAGGTGTTACCTGGATCTTTTTTGATATGTTGCTTGGCCGCAAACCATCGGCAATGGGTACCTGTATTGGTGCAGTTGTGGGTTTAGTGGCTATTACACCGGCTGCGGGCTTTGTATCAGTACCACACTCGCTGGCTATCGGCATCATATCGGCGGTGGTGAGTAACCTGGTGGTTGAATGGCGCACTCGTACTTCAATTGATGATACGCTCGACGTATTCCCCTGCCATGGTGTAGGCGGTATGGTTGGTATGTTATTGACAGGTGTATTTGCCAGTCAACAAGTTAACCATGGTAATACAACAGGTAATGGCTTATTTTTTGGAGAAACCCATCTTTTCATTGTACAACTCGTAGCACTTGTGTGCGTATCTATATTCGCTTTCTTTGGCTCACTGCTATTATTGAAGATCACCGACATGATCTCGCCATTAAGAGTATCTGCCGAGGAAGAGGAGCAGGGCCTTGATATCAGTCAGCACGGCGAAAAATTATAATAATACTTTCAAACCAATCAATTAACCTAAGAAACTTCCGGCCCGAAAGGCCGGATTTTTTGTTTTAAGAGCAAAATACTTTATTGTCTTAGCTCAAGTTTTGTGGGATGGAATAAGCGTTGGATAACTTGGGCTGCGGGGTCACAAGTCGGCCCGGCACCGGCCTGTACTCAAGACTTGCGCCAAAAAAAGGTGTGGTAAGCGTGGACGCTTACTGCTGGAATGGCACAAGCGAAAGACGCTTGTACCTGCGAAAGGTGTAAAAACAAAGCAAATCGGTCATTGCGAGCGCAGCGTGGCAATCGCACGCCGTACAGGGCGGCTATGCCTCCGTGCGGTTGCTTCGTACCTCGCAATGACATGGTTTTAGGTTAAATTAAAAAAATAAACCCCTCTCTGCAAAGCAAAGAGGGGTAACACGCGCGCGACGTTGGGTGAATGCTTTTTAATCAGCAAACTCGGCAACCAAATTGTTTACCGGGTCGTCCACCCGTTTGATATGGATGTTATTAACCGGTTTTACAACCAGTGGGATCTTTTCAACGCGTGTTTCGCTGGTATCCAAACCAAAAGCTTTAGCTTCAGACTGGGCCAATTTTTTGATGGCAAAATAGCTGTTCAGGATAAAGCCTTCGGATACACTGAACAGGTTATTGTATGACAGGAATTTTTCCATGATTACAAACCTGAAATCGGCAGCCATTTTATATTGTTTTAATGATGGATAATTGCTGGTGATATCAATTTCACCACGTTCAACCATATCCTCAACCACCTTGCGGAACAACACGTTTACCCGCGGCTGGATCCTGAAACCTAAACGGAACTCTACGCGGATAACTTTGCCAGGCTCAATTTGATCAACGCTATACTCCATGGTGTAAGGCTCATCTGTACGTTCAATATGCACAAACCAATAGGTATCAGCGCGTTTTGGCCGGCGGCTCATGATCGAATAGATAATCTTTTCTTCAATTTGCTTACTGTTATTGGCCTTAGTTAAATAAATAAGGTGAGTAGCGTATTTATTTACCGTAGTGTCGTTACTCAAGGCGCTAAGCAATGGTAGTTTCTCTTTAATATCGGTGAAATGAAGAAAGCGGTTGTTGATTTTACGAGCCTTAAACCAGGTGTACATGGTAAAGATTAATCCAACCTCAAAGCCTACAAAGAATAAACGTTTTAATATTTTAACTGCGTTAGCTACAAAAAAGGAAAATTCAACGGTTACAAACACGCATAGGATAATGGTAACTAACCATACCGGCCAGTGCTTTACATAGCGCATAAAGTAGTACATTAAAATGGTGGTGCTGAGCATGGCAATGGTAATGCTAAAGCCGTAAGCAGCGGTCATAGCGCTCGAAGTACGGAAGTACAGCGATACCAGGATACAGCCTATGCATAGCATCCAGTTAATGCTCGGGATATAGATTTGTCCGCGGATGTTTGACGGATATTTAATGGTGATCCGCGGCCAGAAGTTCATGCTTACCGCCTCGCTGATGAGCGTAAACGAACCGCTGATTAATGCTTGGCTGGCAATAATGGTAGCCATTGTGGCCAATGCAACTGCGGGTAGTAAGAATGCATGGGGAACAATTTCAAAGAAAGGGTTAACACCGGTAAAATCTTTGCCTGGCGCTTGAGAAAGCACCCATGCGCCCTGCCCAAGATAGTTTAATATCAGGGTTGTTTTTACAAAAATCCAGCTTACCTGGATGTTACGCCTGCCGCAGTGGCCTAAATCAGAGTATAAAGCTTCGGCGCCCGTTGTACATAAAAACACTGCACCAAGCAGCCAGAAACCTTTAGGGTGGTCCATTAGTAAACGGGCTCCATAGTATGGGTTAAGGGCTTTAAAAATAGATGGGAAGTGTGCAACCTGCATAGTGCCTAATACGCCTAACATGATAAACCACATCAACATCACCGGTCCGAATGCCGAGCCAACCACCTTTGTACCAAACTGCTGAAAAAAGAACAGCAATAAAATAATGGTAATTACAATAATGAGGATGAGGTTATTACCGGGGACTATCACCGTTGAAAATGCCGGTACTAAATTTAAGCCTTCAATGGCAGATGTTACGGAGATAGGTGGAGTGATGATACCATCGGCAAGTAAGGTACCTGCGCCTATAATGGCAGGGATAGCCAGCCATTTACCATAGCGCCTAACCAGTGCATATAGCGAAAAAATACCGCCTTCGCCTTTGTTATCGGCCTGCAATGTAATAACAATGTACTTGAAAGTGGTTTGGAGGGTTAATGTCCAAAAGATACAGGAAATAGAGCCTAATACCAGCGCAGTATTTACTTTACCGCCTTCAACCAGTAAGGTTTGAAAAACGTAAAGGGGAGAAGTACCGATATCGCCAAAAATAATACCGAGGGTAACGATTAAACCTGCAAAAGTGAGTTGCTTAACGTGCGAATTCATGAATTGTATAAATTATAGGGGAAAAAGAGGGGATGATAGCTACTGCGGAAATGGAATTTGTGGTCCATTTTATAAATATTGCCGCTGCAGCGATAAACAATGTCATTTTAAATTGTATTTGTACTATGAATTCGCATGGCCAATAAGCATGCCAGTAGAAATTATTTCTATTTAGATACTTGTTTTATAGGTGTTTATCAAAATGAGAAGCATTTTCTCATTTTGAGGGAAAGCTATCAAAATGATAGGTTTTATCATTTTGAGAACAATCCGGGAGTGGTGTTTTTAAAGTGATATTGCAGATATTTGAGTATGGACCTATTCAATAATGATCAGTTTAACTTGTTTAGCGAATCGAAAAACTTGTTGCCTTTTGATGGCGAGGTGTTATTATACCCACACTTTTTTAAACAAGATGTATTTGAACAATTGGTGAATGAAGTTCCATGGAAACAGGATAAGATGAAGATTTATGGCAGGGAGATCAACTTTCCCCGGCTTACAGCCTGGTACGGTGAAAGCGATGAAGTGTATGTGTACTCAGGCGTAGTGAATGTTCCGGTTAAGTTTAGTCCGCTGCTTAGCAACATTAAGCAGGCGGCAGAGCGGCAATGCGGTCACCGGTTCAATACTGCTTTGCTCAACTACTATCGTGATGGTAACGATAGCATGGGCTGGCACAGCGACGATGAAACCGAGCTTGGTGGTAACCCGGTTATTGCCTCAGTATCATTCGGTGTTTCGCGGATTTTTCAGTTTAAACATAAGCGCGAAAAAAACGCGAAAGTTTCTGTCAACCTCAATAATGGCGATCTGCTGATCATGGAGGGGCAAACGCAGCATCACTGGCTTCACCAGGTGCCCAAAACAAGTAAGATGCAGGGGGCGAGGATCAATATTACGTTTAGGTATATAGGGTAGATTGTTTTGTATTTACTGTGGGTGATTTGTGATCGGAGAGATGCGATTGTGCGTTTATACTCGTGCCGTTGTGGGCGTTGTTACAGCAAGTTTTTGGAAGATGAAATCATCTCAACTTTTAAATAAAAAATGTCATTGCGAGCGTAGCGCGGCAATCTCGTAGCCAATGCATATCCGCCTTGTATAGCAACGGGATTGCCACGTCGCGCCAAGTGCTTTTGCCCGTGCTGCTCCTCGCAATGACATAGCTTTTTTAACCAGCTTTTTCAACCTATCTCCATCTTTCCAACACGTATGGAGACAACACCAGCAACGGCGAAAAGTTACGCTATCGCTAAATTTCAATCGGTAGATATTCATTGCCGTCGGTTTTAACCGACGGTCAAAGGCAGGCCACGTAGGGCTTTGGCCAAAATCCACACAAGTGGTTTTGCAACATCCCCAACAAACTGCTATCTTACATTAACATTTGCTGACCTTATGAAAAGACCTTTATTATTATTATTTGCCGCTGTTGCGGCCTTGATGACCAATGCCCGGGCCCAAACCGACTTACCTGTTGATAGCGGAACTTTCTTTCTTCACAAGTTTGAACAACATATTGGTAAGGAGACTTACTATGTGCACAAGTATAAAGATGCCGTTCATTATAATATCGATTTTAAATTTGTTGATCGTGGTTCAGCTGTGCCGCTTACTGCCGAACTAAAGGTTAACCCTGTGGCCGATCCGCTGGAATTGACCATAAAAGGCAATACCTCAAGATTTTCGACCATTGACGATAAAATGACCATTCGCGGAGGGGAAGCGTCAATCAGGGTCAATGATTCGTCGTATACACAAAAAGTACTGCCACTCAGCTTCCCGGTAGCCGGCTATTCTCCGGGTGCGGTGCAACAGGTGCTCATCCAATATTGGAATAAGCACAAACAGCCCGAAAGTATCCATACGCTGCCGTTCGGGGCCGTACAGATCAAAAGATCAGGCACTGATCAGCTTACTTTCAATGGTACGCCGCTTACTTTAAACCGGCTTACCATTAGCGGCCTGGTTTGGGGCAATGAACTGGTTTGGACAGATAATAATGGTAAGCTCATTTGCCTCATCACCAATGATGCCGAAGGCGATAAACTGGAAATGATGCGCGTGCCTTATGAGGCCTTATTACCGCAGCTCATCAGTAAGGCCGCAACTTATGGCATGGAGCTATTTGCCAAAGCAACTGCGCCAACGGGTAAAGTTGATAAGATAATAGCTATTACCGGCGGAAACCTGGTTGATGTAAATACAGGTATAATTACACCAGATGCTGTTGTGTTGATAGAAAATGGCATTATCAAACAAACAGGCAAAGTTGGCGAGGTTAAAATACCGGCGGGAGCTAAGATTATTGATGCTAAGGGAAAATCAATTTTACCTGGCCTGTGGGATATGCACGCACACTTTGAACAAGCAGAATGGGGGCCGGCCTATCTTGCGGCAGGCGTAACCACCGTGCGCGATTGCGGCAATGAATTCGGTTACATCAATGCTATAAAAGCGGCAATTGATGGGGGCAAAGGCGTTGGCCCTAATATTATTAAAGCCGGTATCATTGACGGTAAAGGGCCGTATGCATTGGGCATCATCCAGGCCGATACAAAGGAAGAGGCAATTAAGGCGGTTGACCGTTATAAAGAAAACGGCTTTCAGCAAATCAAGATCTACAGCTCGGTAAAGCCTGCCATAGTTAAAGCTATTTGCGACGAGGCGCACCGCTTGGGTTTAACCGTAACAGGCCATATCCCCAACGGGATGACCCTGCAACAGGGAGTGGATTCGGGGATGAATATGGTTAACCATGTTCAGTACGTGTATTCCATCATGAAACGGGATAAGGACAGGGCGATTATTTTTGATGATTCTGTAAGTATAGCAGCCGTTAAGTTTATAAAAGATCATAACGTGGTTATTGACCCTACTGTTGGTGTTTTTGAACTTGCCCTGCGCAACGTTAAAGATGATATAACCAAACTTGAACCTAATTATTACAACCTGCCGCTGCCGCTTCAGTCCTTGTTCAAAAATATGGGTGAAGAGCCGGCACAGGCAGCCAAGCTTAAGCCCTTGTATGAAAGTATGAAGAAAACGGTGAAGGTATTGTATGATGCAGGGATCCCCATAGTTGCGGGGACTGATATGGGGTTTCCCGGTTATAGTCTTGACAGGGAGTTGGAGCTTTATGTAGAAGCTGGTCTCACTCCGGCACAGGCTATCAAAACAGCAACGATAACACCTGCTACTGTAATGAGCCTTAATAAAACAACAGGTTCAATTGAAGTGGGTAAACAAGCCGATATTGTTATTATCGATGGTGATCCGCTGAAGAATATCAGCGATATCAGGAAAGTATCAGGAGTAATAAAGCAAGGCAGGATCTATGATCCGGTTGAGCTGCACCGGATGGTTGGGTTTAAAAATTAAGCTATTAGTTGTTGAATTGATTGGATGAATAGTTGGTTTTCAGTAATTACCGCGCATTTAATTGGCTATTCACCCAATCGGCAGAACAAAAAACAAACTACTAATTAATGACAATTGGATGTAGCCATAGTTAATTTAAAAATGATACCTTTGCAGCCTCATTCCGAATCATGAGCGATCAGATTAAACATGAATGCGGTGTGGCATTTATCCGCTTACTAAAGCCACTATCTTATTATCAGAAAAAGTACGGAACTGCACTGTACGGCCTGAACAAACTTTACCTTTTAATGGAAAAACAGCACAACCGCGGCCAGGATGGCGCAGGTGTTGCTACCATTAAACTGGATATTGAACCGGGCAAAAGGTATATCAGCCGTCACCGCTCAATGGCTTCAAATGCTGTTGCTGATATTTTTGAATACATCCAAAAGAAATTTGCGGAAATTCAGAAAGAAACTCCCGAAAAGCTGGCCGATGCCGAATGGCTTAAAGAACACGTTAGTTTTACCGGCGAGGTTTTGTTAGGGCACCTGCGTTATGGTACCCATGGCAAAAACAGCATTGAAAGCTGCCACCCTTTTTTAAGGCAAAATAACTGGATGACCCGTAACCTGGTTATTGCAGGTAATTTTAACATGACCAATGTTGATGAGTTACTGCAACAACTATATGCTTTGGGCCAGCATCCGAAAGAAAAAGCCGATACGGTTACCGTGCTCGAAAAAATAGGGCACTTTATTGATACCGAAAACCAGGGCTTGTTTGATCAGTACAAACGCGAAGGATTGGACGATAACAGGGAGATCAGTAAGCTTATAGCTAATGATATGGATGTTGCCAAAATCCTGCGTAAATCTGCCAAAAACTGGGATGGTGGTTATACCATTGCCGGCATCCTTGGGCATGGCGACGCCTTTGTAATGCGCGACCCTGCTGGCATTCGCCCGGCTTATTATTATTATAATGATGAGATCGTTGTTGCTGCTTCTGAGCGCCCGGCTATCCAAACTGCCTTTAACATACCGATGGAACAGATCAGGGAAATTCGCCCGGGTCATGCTTTGATCGTTAAAAAGAACGGTAAGATAACCGAAGATATGTTTAGCGAGCCGCAGGAAAGAAAAGCTTGCTCGTTTGAGCGGATTTACTTTTCACGCGGCAGCGATGCGGCCATTTACCGTGAGCGTAAACAATTAGGTCGCCTGCTTTGTCCGCAAATATTGGATTTTGTTGATCACGATATCAAAAACACTGTTTTCTCGTACATACCTAACACCGCCGAAGTTGCTTTTTACGGCATGGTTGAAGGTATGCACAAGTACGTGAAAAAATATCAGCACGAGGAATTAGTGAAGCTTGGAGCCGATATTACCGAAGAGAAGGTTGCCGAAATACTTCAGGTTGCGCCGCGTGTTGAAAAGATCGCTATTAAAGACGTTAAGCTGCGTACCTTTATTACCCAGGACGCGGATCGTAGCGAAATGGTGGCGCACGTTTATGATACTACTTACGGATTGATCAAAAAAGGCACTGATACCTTAGTGGTATTGGATGACTCAATTGTTCGCGGTACTACATTGAAACAAAGTATCCTGAAAATTTTGGACAGGCTTGGCCCTAAAAAGGTTGTTGTAGTTTCATCGGCTCCGCAGATCCGTTATCCGGATTGCTACGGTATCGATATGTCGCGTATGGGTGAGTTTGTTGCTTTTGAAGCAGCAATCAGCCTGTTGAAGGAAATGGACAGGGAAGATGTGATACTGGATGTTTACCAAAAATGTAAGGACAGCCAGAAATTACCTAAGGAGGACGTTCAAAACTACGTGAAAGAGATTTATGCTATGTTCACCGATCAGCAGATTTCTGACCGCATTGCAAAGATCATCACTCCTAAAAATGTAAACTGCGAAGTACAGGTAATTTATCAAACTTTAGATAACCTGCACATAGCTTGTCCTGATAATCTTGGCGACTGGTATTTCAGCGGCGACTACCCAACTCCAGGTGGTAATAAGGTTGTTAACCGCGCCTTTGTTAACTGGATGGAAGGTAAAAACCAAAGAGCTTACATGTAAAGCCCCTAACCCCCTAAAGGGGGAATGATAATATATAAGGCGATGATTTTTCATCGCCTTTTTTGTTTTTAAATAATTTAATATCTAAGGGCGTCATTGCGAGGTATGAAGCAATCCCCTATTAGCAGATCCGCCCTGTAAAGTCGGGGATTGCTTCATACCTCGCAATGACGATGCGGAGAAGTTTTTTCTTCTAAAAAAAATCAAGTATTAAGCAGGGATTCGATCTTATTTACGACAGCTGAATTATTATGACCCTGCCGGAGCGGCAAATAAAAAATGAGTAACCAGCTTATCAATCAACACCAATGAAGCGATAATAAGCGCAATCCCGGCAACCTCATTTAAACGGTGAATAAATTTAACCGAAATACGTGCCCTGAGTTTATTGGCGTAGAAAGCTTTAAGGGTGTCCATACCAAACTGGATGATCAATATGGTTAAAAACATAACGGCTATATGAAAGGACCTGTGGGGGGTACCTACCAGGAATGTTGTACTGGCTGCGCCGATTACCACTGTCCAGTGGAAGAGGAGGGTAGGGTTGAAAATGCACATCAGGAAACCTTTAAGTACGTAACCAAAGCGGTCGGCACTTGAAGGTACTTTATTTTCGTAGTTGATCTCACTTTTCTTGAACATGTAGTACAGCCCAAGTGCAAATAATATAGCACTGCCAACAACACCGGCTATAACTTTGGTATGGTCAGATACATCGATATATTGTGAGCCGAACAGGATTGCGCCTACAAAAACCACATCGCTGCACACCACGCCAAGGGCAAGCGAAACACCGGCATGAAATCCTTTTTCGATACTGGTTTTAATGAGCGCAAAAAAAACCGGGCCGGTAATAAATGTAAGTACTAATCCAAACCCGATACCCGAAACAATGGCTTTTATCATTAAGTTAAGCTTTGTTCTTTTTTGAACATTGCGAATATGCAATTTTATCTCATAAACAACGAAAGTTAAAATTGTGATTTAAATTATTTAAAAAAGAGACGAGAGTTTTACCAAAATTGAATTATGTTTAGAGATTCAAAAATCAAATCAGTACAACCTACTTTAAAATGGAACAAAACAATGCTAAGAACTACGGTACAGCTCTGTATACGCTGATTACCGTGTTTTTCTTTTGGGGCTTTTTAGCTGCCTCCAACGGTATTTTCATACCTTTCTGTAAAGAGCACTTTCACCTTACCCAGTTCGAATCCCAATTAATTGACTTTACATTTTATGGTGGGTATTTTATTGGCTCACTGATACTTTACTTTGCTTCACAAGCCAGCAAAGTTGATATCATGAATAAGTTAGGTTATAAAAATGGTATTATTTTAGGCCTTGTTATTTCGGCCGTTGGAGCTTTAGGGATGATCCCTGCTGTGGCTTCAGGCGCGTTTGGTTTTATCCTGGCTGTATTCTTTATTATAGCAGTTGGTTTTTCATTACAACAAACAGCAGCAAACCCATTTGTGGTAGCATTGGGGCCACCCGAAACCGGTTCAAACCGTTTAAATTTTGCAGGCAGTATCAATAACATTGGTGCATTATTAGGCCCGGTTGTAGTAGGCGTGGTATTATTTGGCTCGGCAACCGCTAAAACAGCTGCTGCTGATGTTAAAATATCATCAATTAATAACCTGTATTATTTGTTGGCCGGCTTGTTCATTGCAGTTGCTTTGTTCTTCTGGTTCTCAAACCTGCCAAAAGTAACCAGCGACGAAAAGATAGAGTCAAGCTCAAAAGCAAATACACCATTATTGGTAATGTTTGTAGCGTTTTGTTTAATACTCGCTGCCGATCCTATCAGCAAGGCTACCGGCGTGCCAAGTCAGTATTTTGTATATGCTTCATTGGCTATAATCATTTTTACACTGGTAGGTACTATTTTCGCTGCTAAGAAGAACAAAGAAGGTTGGGGTGCTATGCAGTACCCTCAACTGATATTAGGTATGCTGGCCATATTTACTTATGTAGGTACCGAGGTAACTATTCAAAGTAACATGGGCGCTTTACTAAAAACGCCAGAATTTGGTTCTTTCGCCGAGTCTGATATCGCACCTTATATTTCCCTATATTGGGGTAGTTTGATGATTGGCCGTTTTGCCGGTTCTATTGATGCGTTCAACCTTTCAAAATCAGTTAAATACATATTATATGTATTAATTCCTTTCCTCGCTTTCGGTATTGTATTACTGGTGAATGCTGCTACCGGCGTTAATGTGAGTAACCTGTATGCTTATGCAGTTTGTGTAGCTATCCTGGTTGTGGCTTTCTTTATCGGGCAGCAAAAACCAACCCGTACTTTATCGGTACTTGGCTTATTGGGTGTTGCATTTATGCTTGCAGGTTTATTTACTACAGGTAAGGTTGCAACCTTCGCTTTCATTAGTGGTGGTTTATGCTGCTCTATTATGTGGCCATCTATCTTCTCATTGGCAATTACCGGTTTAGGTAAATATACCAGCCAGGGCTCGGCATTCCTGATCATGATGATTTTGGGTGGTTCAATCATTCCGCCGCTGCAAGGTAAAATTGCCGATGGAGCAACCGGTGTTATCCCGGGTGTGAGCGGTATCCACTTCTCGTACATTGTGCCGGTAATTGGCTTTGCGTACCTTGCTTATTTTGCATGGAAAGTAAGCCGCGAACTCCGTAGCCAGGGCATCGACCTTGACCACGTTGAAGTTAAAGGCGGACATTAATATTTAACGGTCATTAATCATTGGGTCATTAAGTCATTTTTTAATGAAGTAATGACCCAATGACGTTTAATGACATAATGAATTAAACTATGAAACCCAGCTTCGATCAGATTTTTATGAACCTGGCCACAGATCTGGCCGAGCGGTCGCACTGTGTTAAGGCACATGTGGGAGCGGTTTTAACGCGTGATACCAGGATCATCTCTATTGGCTATAATGGTCCGCCGGCAGGTACGCACAATTGTGACGTAGAATGGCCTGAAACAGGCTGCGCACGCGATTCGAAAGGGAGTTGTTCATTGGCATTGCATGCCGAAGAAAACGCGATATTATACGCGGTAAAAAACGGGGCAAGGCTTGAAGGAGCCACGCTTTATACAACACTATCGCCGTGCTTACCTTGTGCAAGGCTCATTTATTCGGCAGGGATCACTCAGGTTTACTATGATAAATCGTATGCGGAATATAAGGGATTACAAAGCGACGAAGGGGTTGATTTTTTGAACAGATTTGGGGTGAAAGCGGAGAAGTTTGACCGTTGATGGTTTTGATTGCGTTGATTTCGCTGATATATTTTAAAACCTTGATTTGCTTGATTAAAAGATTTCCTGATACATTTTTGCAGTATCAAGAAATCCTCTAATCCCGAAAATCATGGTTCACGCTACTCCGCAATAAACGGTTCGATATGGCTTATGGCAAACATCAGTTGTTCGTCCTGGCTCAGGTCGGTGTTATCTAATATAATGGCATCTTCGGCGCGGGTAAGCGGGCTTTCTTCGCGGGTGGTATCCTGGTAATCGCGGTGGGCCAGGTTGTCAAAAACTTCTTCTAATGTAATGTTAGGGTTGGTTGGCAACAACTCCTTATAGCGGCGTTCGGCGCGGATCTTCGGATCGGCAGTCATAAACAGCTTTACCTGTGCGTCCGGGAATACCACTGTACCGATATCCCTGCCATCCATAATGATGTTTTTCGAACGGCCTAATCGCTGTTGCTGCCTTACCATAGCCACACGTACCTCTTTAATAGCAGCTACCGAACTAACTTTTTCGGCCACATGCATCTGGCGGATCTCATCAGATACGTCCTCTTCATTTAAAGTGATGAAAGTTTTATGGTTTTGCGTATGGAAGTTAAGATGGATATTATGCAAGGCCTCGGCTATCTGGGCATGGTTTTCAAGATCAATGTTATGCCTTAAAAAATATAAGGTTACGGCGCGGTACATAGCGCCGCTATCTACATAAATAAAATGAAGCTCTTTTGCTAAGGCTTTTGCCAGGGTGCTTTTTCCGCACGAAGAATAACCATCAATGGCTACTACGATGTTGTTGTTCATAGAACTGCTAAATTAACAAATTATCGGCAAATGACCTGCGGGAGCTAAGCCGATTAAACTTATTTTTGAAGATGAATTTTACAAAAGCCGAGCTCCAAAAGGAAACTACCTATAAAACATCAAGAAGCGGAGGAAAGGGCGGCCAAAACGTAAACAAGGTTTCGAGCAAGGTTGAACTGTTATTTTCAATAGCTTCATCGGCATTGTTTACAGATGAAGAGAAGCTGTTGTTAACCGATAAGCTGCAAAACAGGCTTAACAAAGATGGTTACGTACAGGTGATATGCGATGAGGAGCGGAGCCAATATCTCAATAAAGAAAAAGCAATTGAAAGGTTAACATTGCTACTGACAAAGGCCCTCCAAAAGCCCAAAATACGCAAGCCAACCAAAGTAAGCAAAGCCGCTAAAGCCGCGAGACTGGACAGTAAGAAAATGCAATCGGCTAAGAAGGAAAGCAGAAAAATTGATTTTAGGGAGTAGTTTGAGGATTCACTAAAACTACGTCATTGCGAGCGAAGCGTGGCAATCGCATACTATACAGAGCGGCAATGCTTCCGTGCGATTGCTTCGTTCCTCGCAATGACATGGTGGTTGATGTAGCGCGGTTCTCCTAATCACTAACCTCCAACCTCTAAATCTCCTTACTTAAACCTATAAAACCCGGTAATTGATCCCCATTGGTGCGAGCGGATCATCTCCTTGGCATCTTTGGTATGGAATACTGCAGCTATATCAAATGCAAAGCGGCTGGTGGTAAAAGCTACGCCAACCTGCTGACTAAATATAAACGGTTTCTTTTCTGAAACAACTTCCAGGCTGTTAGGATCGTCATGTTTGCGGAACAGGCTGCCTTGTATGGTGGCATCGTAACCAACCAAATTGGCTAAAGGTTTATAGTAGAAAAAGATCTCGTGCTTATGCAGTAACTTCTCTTCGCCTCCGGTTGATACTGTGCTTTGTGTGCTGATGGAATTGAACAACTGGTTAAAATTGCCTAAACGTACCATACCGCCGGCTCCGGCACCAGTAAAGCCATTACCCAGGTTGGCATATGAACTAAATGTAAGGTCGATCCACGAGGCGCGGGCAAGCAACTTGTTATATTCGGCCGAAAGGTTGAGTTCCACATCATTTTTGATCTGGTATTGCCAGCCGTTAAGCTGGTAAAAGCCAAATGTGTTATGGATAAGCTTTTGAACCGGCTCACCGCCTGCGGCAGGGCCTACAACTCCTAATTGAGCACCAAGCTTGAGGTTGCTTTCGTTTTTATATAGGAAGTTAAGTGTTGAACCTAAATAAGTATATGCCGCAAAAGGTCTGTCGATATCAAACGGTCCGCGAACATAGCCCGATTGCGGGTTAAACATTTTTTGCCCCAATTCAAATCCTAAAACTTTGTTTTGAAGATCGTTTTCGGTTGGTTTTACTGTTAAAGCTTTTCGGTAATAAAAGAAAATGCCATTGGTGTAATACCTGTCAGATCCCTGGGCAAGGAATGAATCATTATCAGACTGGATACCGAATTCGTGACCGCGGGTTTGTGCAAATAAACAGGTAGCGCTTAACAGGCATACCAGTGTTAAAAATAGTTTATTAGGCATTGGGGTTTAGTATAGTATATGCGTGCTAATATATAAAAAAGCCAATGCAAATAAAGTAGTTATAAAATAACAGGGATTGTAGCTTTTAAATTCCCCTCTTGAGAGGGGGCGCGGCTGGAAAGAGCGGTAGCAGGGGTGTGTTTATACTATTGATTATTGAAGCAAAAACACATCCCTCCACCCCTCTCAAGAGGGGAATCGCACTTTCCCACCCTTTTTCTTGATTTCATACACAAACAAAAAGGATTCACAGCATGCTATGAATCCTTTTTTGTTTGTGTAAACTAACCGATTAATTAACGGCCGCTTTATCGTCTTCTTTAACAGTAAGATCAATGGGCTTTTTAACCTTTTCGTTAAGTAAAGCAAGAGTTATTACATCTCTCATATCGGTAACGTAATGGAAGTTAAGGTCCTTTATATAATCTTCTTTAATTTCCAGGATATCCTTTTGGTTTGATTTGCACAGGATGATTTCTTTGATATTGGCACGTTTGGCTGCCAGGATCTTTTCTTTGATACCGCCTACAGGTAATACACGACCACGGAGTGTGATCTCACCTGTCATAGCCAGGTTAGGTTTTACTTTACGTTGTGTAAAGGCCGAAACTAAGGCTGTGAGCATGGTAACACCTGCCGATGGCCCATCTTTAGGGGTAGCGCCGGCAGGTACGTGTACGTGTACATCCCACTGATCAAATAGCTTGGGGTTAATATCAAAATCGGCAGCATGCGCACGCAAATAGGCGAGGGCAATGGTTACCGACTCTTTCATTACGTCCCCAAGGCTGCCTGTTAGCGTTAAGCGGCCTTTTCCCGGACTTAAGCTGGCTTCAATGAACAGGATGTCGCCGCCTACCGATGTCCAGGCCAGGCCTGTTACAACGCCGGCTACGTCATTGCCTTCATAAAGGTCTTTATCAAAAATAGGAGCACCTAAAATTTTCTCAATATCTTTTTTGCTTACGGCACTGTTGTAAGGCTCTTCCATAGCTATGTTTTTAGCCACGCCGCGTACAACCGAACCTATCTTTTTTTCCAATGAACGCACGCCCGATTCGCGGGTGTAGTCAACTATTACCTTTTCAAGCACATCGGCCTTAAGGCTTACATCCTTTAGTTTTAGGCCGTGAGCCTCGCGCTGTTTAGGCACAAGATGTTGTTTGGCTATTTCAATTTTTTCTTCAATGGTGTAACCGTTTACCTCAATGATCTCCATCCTGTCTAACAAAGCCGGCTGAATGGTGCTCAGAGAGTTAGCGGTTGCGATGAACATTACGTTTGAAAGATCGAAATCCATCTCAACATAGTGGTCATAAAAAGTGCCGTTTTGCTCAGGGTCAAGTACCTCAAGCAAGGCAGATGATGGATCGCCCCTGAAATCGTTACCTACTTTATCTATCTCATCCAAAATAAATACCGGGTTTGAAGCGCCTGCTTTTTTTATAGATTGGATAATGCGGCCTGGCATAGCACCAATATATGTTTTACGGTGACCGCGGATCTCGGCCTCGTCGCGAATGCCGCCCAATGCCATGCGTACATATTTACGCCCCAAAGCTTTGGCTATTGATTTACCCAGCGATGTTTTACCAACTCCCGGAGGGCCAACTAAACAAAGAATAGGAGCCTTCATGTCATGCTTTAATTTAAGCACGGCCAGGTATTCGATAATACGTTGTTTTACCTTATCTAAACCAAAGTGATCTTTATCAAGGATCCTTTGCGCACGCTTAAGGTCGAAGTTATCTTTGGTGAATTCGTTCCATGGCAAATCAAGCAGCAATTCAAGGTAGTTGATCTGTACAGAATAGTCAGCAGCTGCAGGGTTGGTACGGGCCAGTTTTTCAAGTTCTTTGGTGAAGTGGTCTTTAACTTCTTTAGCCCATTTCTTTTTAACGGCACGCTGGCGCAGGCTCTCAATTTCCAGGTCAGGAGTGTTACCTCCCAGTTCTTCCTGTATGGTTTTAAGCTGTTGATTAAGGAAATAATCCCTTTGCTGCTTATCTAAATCGACACGTACTTTGGTCTGGATCTGGTTTTTTAGTTCCAGCATTTGCAGGTCGAGCGTTAAGTGCTCCAGCACCAGGTTTGCGCGTTCGCGCAGATTGGCAATTTCAAGCAGGTGTTGTTTGGCCGTCATATCAGCATTCATATTTGATGATATGAAGTTGATCAGGAACGAAGTGCTCTCGATGTTGCGGATAGCTATACCTGCTTCGCTCGGGATGTTTGGCGAAAGCTGGATAATACTCATGGCCATATCCTTAATGGATGATACCATGGCTTTAAACTCCTTGTCCTCCTTGGCTTTTATTTCATGGAAAGGCTCAACTGTAGCTTTTATATAAGGTTCGCTTTGTACTTCTTCTTTTAAATAAAAACGTTTTTTGCCTTGTATAATAACTGTTGTGTTACCATCGGGCATTTGCAGCATTTTTACAATGAGTGCTATTGTACCAACTTTATTAAGCTGATCAAAGGTAGGGTCTTCAATACCCACATCCTGTTGTGAAACCACCCCAATCATGCGGCTGCCTTTATTAGCATCACGGATTAGTTTTATTGATTTATCCCTTCCAACTGTAATTGGGATCACCACACCAGGAAAAAGTACGGTATTGCGTAAGGGTAAAATAGGCATTACATCGGGAAGCTCCTCATTATTCATCTCCTCCTCATCTTCCGATGACATTAACGGGAAAAATTCTGAATCCTCATTTATAACCGGTAAAGCACTTTTAAAATCAAACGGATCGAAGTTCATTAATTATATTTTATAGAATAAAACGCCATGTTGTCAGCCTGCAAAATAGTATCTACGTCAATTGCAGGTTAAATTGCGATTGTAAATCGCACCTTACTACGGTTCAAGAGCTGTGCCAAGTTGTGCCAATAACCAGTAATAAATAGTACGTTGATTTAACGTGTTGGTTATATGTTTGTTACAAATTTATGGCAAGTATTGTAAATAATTAAGATTTTATTGGTAAAGATGAAAAAAAGTCATAGTATCGCTGTTCACAATTTTATGCACATGTGAAATATTTTTTCACAAAACTGCTATATGGCATAATAATTTGATGCATTGATAGTTAATATAATACCATTTTTGTTTTACCAGTAATCCGTTTAATGAAGTTATCAGTTATCCTGCCCCTTCTGATCATGTCTTCGCTTGAGTCGGCAATAGCGCAAAATGCGTATGTTCGTCTTGGTCAGCAGGCGCTCATGGATGGCGATTTCCGTTCGGCGGTATCGCACCTGGAAAAGGCATGTATAACTGATTCAACCAATGCCAATGCTATGTGGATGCTGGGTTATTCTTATTATCATAGCGATAACTACAAAAAATCGATACTGGCATATACCAAAGTAATTGCTGTAAAGCCTGCCGATGCTACTGCTTATTATTACAGGGCAAGGGCAAAAAGCTATCTTGGAAGGGATAACCAGGCTTCGGCTGCAGATAAGGAGTTATACCTGTTGGGGGCTATTGTCGATCTTACGAAGGCCATTTCTATCAACAGTGATATGAGGGACAATAAATACTACCAAAACAGGGGCATAGCCTACCGCGATTATGGTATGTTTAAGCTGCAAAATACTTCTCATTTTTATGATAAAGCCCGGGGGATCAATTCATTGAAGGCATCTATTGCCGATTTGGAAAAAGTACTTGCCGATAACCCGAGCCGCATGGATATTTCTGCGCTGATCGATCAGTCCAAAGAAAAACTCATACAGGCTACTACTGGTAGCAATACGCTGGTTAAGCAACACTAAAGCTTTTTAAATATCTGTTTTTGTCATTTCCATAGAGCATGAGATGGCCTTTGGGCGGCGCGAAAGAGAAATCTTATACGTGACGCAAAGCAAACTATTCATGACTGACGTATAAGATTTCTCCTCACCCCGACGCGCAATTACCTGCGTTTGTTTGTCGAAATGACATCGTTTTTATTTACGCTATGGGGCTAAAAAATGTAGGTATACGGCGCAGCTATATAATTTGGAGAAGCTGGCGGTTGCATTTTTTCTAACCTAAAAAAACAGTATCTTTTTACCGCTTCGGCAAAGTTCCCTGTACTTTATAATCATTACGGCCCATCAGTTTCACGTGCTGTGTTTTTTGGATCAGGTAAAGCGAATCGGGGAAATAGCTTAGCTTCTCGTTGGTTTCGTACAACAGGTTTTTGGTGTGGTTATAGATCAGGATCCATTCAACTTTATCGCCGGCTTTTTTGATGATAATGCGGCGGGTTTTAAGCTCAGGCGTACGTGCCCTGTATAGGATAGCACTATCGCTGGTGCTAACTGTATAGCTGTTTTTCCATGCCGGGCGGTTAATATCCGATTGGATAAATAAATTAAGTTCCTGGCTCCAGTTGCCTATATGTACAGTTTTAGTTTCGGTAACGCCGTTATGGGTAACCGTTTTGGTTACGGCAGGATTTAGTTTTGCAAGCCGTGCCGAATCCGTTCTGAAAAATGCTTTCAGATCAAAGTAAACCAGTTTTGCACCGCTTTGCCTGTTATCGGGCCGGCACGAAAATAAATTTGCTATTAACAATAAAAAGCCGCCCACAAGGGCGGCTTTGCTTATTTTGTTTGGATTATACCAATACATTACCAGTCATTTCGGGAGGGATGGCAACACCTAATATGCTTAATATGGTTGGCGCCACATCGCCCAGTTTTCCGTCTTTTACCTCTTTAACATCTTTATCAATCACGATACATGGTACCAGGTTGGTGGTGTGTGCTGTGTTTGGTGAGCCATCTTCGTTGACCATATAGTCGGCATTACCATGGTCGGCCAGGATAATGAACGAATAGCCATTGGCTAAACCGGCTTCAACAACGGCTTTTGTGCAACTGTCGGCAGTTTCGGCTGCTTTTACTACGGCACTGAAAACACCGGTATGCCCAACCATATCGGTATTGGCAAAGTTTAGACAAACAAAATCAGGCCAGCCGGTTTCCAGTTCCGGGATAATGGCGTCACGGATACCCGCAGCGCTCATTTCGGGCTGAAGATCGTAAGTAGCCACTTTTGGAGATGGTACTAATAAACGTTTTTCGTTATCAAATTCCTTTTCGCGGCCACCCGAAAAGAAGAAGGTTACGTGAGGGTATTTTTCAGTTTCGGCAATCCTGATCTGCGATTTACCCGCATTTTGCAGGATTTCGCCCAAAGTTTTGGTAAGGTCTTCCTTGTTGAAAACAACCTGGACATTCTTAAACGTTTCATCATATGGGGTCATGGTGATGTAACGGATATCCAGCGGGTGCATGTTATACTCAGGGAATGATTTTTGGGTTAACGCGATACTGATTTCGCGGCCCCTATCCGTACGGAAGTTAAAACAGATTACCACATCGCCATCTTTAATAACGGCTAATGGTTTTCCTTCGCTATCAACGGCAACTATTGGTTTTACAAACTCGTCGGTAACATCCTCAAGATATGAATGCTTGATGAGATCGGTAACGTTTTGAGTTGGCGCACCTACACCGTTTACTAACAGGTCATAAGCCAGTTTAACACGCTCCCAGCGGTTATCACGATCCATAGCATAGTACCTGCCTATTGCCGAAGCTATTTTAGCACCGGTACCGGCAATGTGCTCTTCTAATTCGGTAACAAAACCCAAGCCTGATTTAGGATCGGTATCGCGTCCGTCTAAAAAAGCATGTATATATACATTGTTAACGTCCAGTTGTTTAGCAGCATCGCAAAGACCTTTAACGTGGCGGATATGCGAGTGTACGCCACCATCAGATACTAAACCGATGAAGTGTACATCTTTATTGTTTTGTTTGGCGTATTCAAAGGCATCTTTCAATACCGGGATAGTTGGCAGCTCATTGTCATCAACCGCTTTATGGATGCGGCCAAGTTCCTGGTAAACCACACGACCGGCGCCAAGGTTCATGTGACCAACTTCTGAGTTGCCCATTTGCCCGGCAGGTAAACCTACCGCTGTTCCTGACGCTTCAAGTTTTGAATTTGGATATTGCTTAAGCATGCCATCAACAAAAGGCGTATTGGCAGCAAGTATAGCGTTTGATTGATCGTTGCGGCCGTAACCCCAGCCATCAAGTATTATTAATGCGAGTTTCTTTTTGTTTTCCACATTGCAAATATAAAGGCAAAGGGGTACTTTATATATAATTTTTTAATTTAGGTTAGCAACCCGAAATAAAAGTGCAACTTCGGTGTTAGTATGTAGTACACAATATTTTGAAGCGTCGTTGCATGTTTCATTAAATCTACTAAACAAGTAGTAGTTATTTGTAACTTTAACACCTAATAGCACGTTATTATAGTATGAAATTATTATACCTGTCATCGTTTATTTTTTTGCTGTTGCTTCCGCATGCCTCACCGGCTGATGCGATAGACAACGTGGCTAATCTTTTAAAAGCAGGTAATACCAAAGAACTTTCAAGGCTGTTTGCCAATAATGTGGAGATAACCATCATGGAAGATGAAAATGTTTACTCCCAAACCCAGGCCGCAGTTATTTTAGATAAGTTTTTCGCTAAAAATAAACCTCAGGGTATCAAACTCCTCCATAAAGTAAACTCGGGAGGCAATTACCATTTTGGTGTTTATATTTTAAATACCGATAAAGGTGAATTTCGGGTTGCTATTACTTTAAAAGACGCTGGTAAAGGCACCAATGTTGTTGAGTTAAAAATTGAGGATGAAAAGGTGAAGTGATTTTGCGATGTGCAAATTTCAGATGTGCAGATGATTTTTCGATGTGCAAATTTCAAATGTGCAGATATGCAGATGATTTTTGCTGAAGAAGCATGTTCATTTAACGTAAGAAATTTACTCAATCAACATATTAATTCATCTGCACGTTTGAAATCTGCACATCAAGCGTTATCTGCACATTCGCACATCAAACATCATCTGCACATCTGAAATTTGCAAATCTGCACATCGGTCTAAAAATTGTTGTTACTTTTGACACTTAAAAAGTACACAATTGGATAAGGAACTAATACATCAGTTTATAAATAATGCTTTAAGTGAAGATGTGGGCGATGGCGATCATACTTCACTTTCAACCATCCCTGCCGATGCTACCGGCAAAGCAAAACTTTTAGTTAAGGACGAAGGAATATTGGCCGGTGTTGAGCTGGCTGCCGAAATATTTCATGTGGTTGACCCCAATCTTAAAATGACGGTTTTTATGCAGGATGGCGTACCTGTTAAATATGGCGAGGTAGCTTTTGAGGTTGAAGGCAGTTCGCGCAGTATTTTAACTGCGGAGCGCCTGGTACTGAATTGTATGCAGCGTATGTCGGGAATTGCTACAAAAACCCGGCAGATAGTTGACCTGCTGCAAGGAACCAATACTAAAGTTTTAGATACCCGCAAAACTACTCCAGGTTTGCGTTACCTCGAAAAATGGGCAGTGCGCATAGGCGGCGGCGTAAACCACAGGTTTGGTTTATATGATATGATCCTGATTAAGGATAATCATGTGGATTATGCAGGCGGGATACGACAGGCCATTGAAAATGCCAACCAATACCTTGCCGATAACGGAAAAAAACTGGCCATTGAAATAGAGGTGCGCAACCTTGATGAACTGGAGCAGGTTTTACAAACCGGTAATGTAAACCGCATTTTGATAGATAACTTCAATTTCGACAATCTGCGTCAGGCTGTGGCCATGAACAAAGGCCGTTTTATTACCGAAGCTTCGGGTGGTATCACCATCGACAATATTCGTGAATATGCCGATTGCGGAGTTGATTACATTTCTGTAGGAGCGCTAACACATTCTGTTAAAAGTCTCGATCTGAGTCTTAAAGCCGTAAAATAGGGTAATTAAACATCAAGTAACATATTGTTAAACAAAGTTTAGTGGTAAAAGCGCTGAGATTAAAACGCTTTTACCGCTTCAATTTTGTAATATTGCAGGAGAATGATAACCGTTTACTCTGTTACAGCGCTTATAATGGCTTATCTGTGCGGCTCAATACCTACGGCTGTTTGGATAGGTATGGCTTTTTACAATGTGGATGTACGCGAGTACGGAAGCGGTAATGCAGGTGCTACAAATACTTTTCGTGTGCTTGGTAAAAAAGCAGGCATCCCGGTGATGATGCTTGATATATTTAAAGGCTGGGCAGCTACCAACTTTGCTTATTTTATTGGGGCATCTGCCACTGGCGCCATCAATTCAACCGCATATACTAATTATGAGCTTGCTTTAGGTATAGCAGCGGTTATGGGCCACCTGTTCCCGATTTTTGCGGGTTTTAGGGGGGGCAAAGGGGTTGCAACCTTGTTTGGAATGATTTTGGCTATACATTTTCACGCCGCCTTACTATGTGTAATTGTATTTATAACGGTGTTATTGATTTCAAAATATGTGTCGCTTAGTTCAATTGCAGCTGCCTTTACCTATCCTATAGGCGTTACATTTGTTTTTCCGACATCTATCCGGTCGATAGTAATTTATGGCATGTGCATTTGTGTGCTTGTGCTGGTAACCCACCAAAAAAATATTGAGCGCTTGATAAGGGGCAAAGAATCGAAAGTTAATTTTTTTAAAAAGAAAACAACAACTGCCTGATCTCCATGAAAAAGTTTAAACCTGCATTAGTCCTGATAGCCGTCATGGCTATCTTTTCATGTTCAACTGTGCCGCTAACCGGCCGTAAACAATTAAACCTTGTTGGCGATGCCGAAGTAAACCAATCGGCAGCGGCAAGCTACAAGCAACTGCTTACAGATCCTAAAACAAAGGTTATTGCTACGGGAACCGACGCTCAACGAGTTAAAACCATTGGTAACAGGCTGGCATCGGCCATCGAAAAATATCTTAAAGATAACGGTTATGGCGATCAGTACAGCTTTAATTGGGAATTTAACCTGATCCAGAGCAGCGAAGTTAACGCCTGGTGTATGCCCGGCGGTAAAGTGGCTGTTTACAGCGGTTTATTACCCGTAGCTAATACCGATGCTTATCTTGCTGTAGTTATGGGCCACGAAATTGGTCATGCCATTGCCCGTCACTCAGCCGAGCGGATCTCGCAGGAAATGATTGTACAAGGCGGCGGACAATTGGTAGGTGCGGCAACAAGTCAGCAATCACAGGCAACGCAAACTGCCATAAGCACATTATATGGCGTAGGCAGCCAATTGAAATTACTGGCCTATTCACGTAACCAGGAATCAGAAGCTGATCGTTTGGGCTTAACTTTTATGGCTATGGCCGGCTATGACCCACATAATGCCATTGCTTTTTGGCAGCGTATGGCCGCACAAAATAAAGGCGGAGCCCCGCCTGAGCTTTTAAGCACTCACCCTGCCGATGCTACCCGTATTGCCAATATCCAAAACCTCATACCCGAGGCCATGAAATATTATAAAAAATAATCATCATTAAATGAATCCCGCCGATAAACAAGGCGGGATTTTTCTTTTTATGGCTAAAAGTGAATTTTTAAAAGCGCAGTGGAAGAACCTCGTAATGCTCAATTACGAAGTTGAAGCCGCAATACTAAAACCTTACATCCCGGTAGGTACAGTACTCGATTTATGGGAAGGAAAGGCCCTGGTTAGTATGGTTGGTTTTATGTTTTTGGATACGCAGGTAATGGGCATCAAATGGCCATGGCATGTGAATTTTGAAGAGGTGAACCTTCGGTTTTATGTTAGATACTACAATGGGACTGAATGGAAACGCGGTGCGGTTTTTATAAGTGAGATAGTACCTAAAGGCATGATAGTGCTTATTGCGAACAATCTTTATAAAGAACATTACCGCGCATTGCCTATGCGTAGTTCCATTACGGGGTCTGCAGATAACCATACCCAGTTTTTATATGAGTGGAAACTAAACGGCCGCTGGAACAAGCTTGGCGCTACTGCAAGTAATGAATTAGTCGACATTAAGGCGGGTAGCCCCGAAGAGTTTATTTTAGAACACTACTGGGGCTACAACGGTTTAAGCGCCACCAAAACTATGGAATACCAGGTTGAGCATATCTCATGGCAAACCGGGCTGGTACGCGAGTATGTTTTTGATGCCGATGTTGCCGCCTTGTACGGCGAAGCACTTAAACCGTTTCTGGAAAAAGAACCCGTTTCAGCTTTTTACGCGCTTGGGTCGGATATTACAGTGCGGATGGGGGAGAAGATAGTGGTGGGCGAATGATAAGTTTATTTGTGGCTTGCGATGCGAAAGGTTTTTGAACGCTGAATAAATTAGCATTGATAAAGGTGAATTCTTGAACATGCTTATCTGCCCCAGAGGGGCAAAAGGTTTGTAGCTATTCGATCTTTTCTATTTTGGAGCCCCAGAGGGGCTCAACATAAATCAGCAGATCTATTGAGGCAATTTGAAAATATATTGCTCATCAAATTCGATATTAAAGTCATTTAACATTTTTCTGTATTCATCTAAAAATGTTGTTTTTTGATGATGCTCTTGTTGATTTGCTATATAATTTACCACTTTATCAACTTGTGATTTGCTATGACTAAAAGCCCCGTATCCATCCTGCCATAAGAATTTTTCATTCGCTAACTTTTGCCTATTGATCCATTCGGATGAATCACTTTTTACAAATCTTACAATTTCAGAAATAGATTGATTGGGATTCAGACCTATAAATAAATGCAGATGATCGGGCATGTTGTTAATGGCTATTAATTTGTGCCCTTGGTTTTGAATAATTGAAGTTATATACATTCTTAATCGTTCAGCCCAATTGTTCTCAATTAATGCCATGCGATATTTTACAGCAAAAACAATGTGGATATATAGCTGAGAATACGTGTTATTACTTGCCACTTGTGATCAGGTTTGTTAAGTTGAGCACCTCTGGTGCTCTAACCAAATTTACATTATTTTTCTACAAACCTTTTGCCCCTCTGGGGCAGCTTGCCCTTAATCACATTAAATTAACTGTCCTTAAGCTCATCTCAATTAATACCTGTGATCCTAATGTTTATTTGCCAATTGAATTGTTTTGGCTTTTAACCGTTGTGCTTCATTGGCCAAATTTGCCACACTTTTAATATCAGGCAGATTTTTATATTGATAGGTTTCGATAATAGGAAGGGTGGTAACGATTTTTAAAACGGTATGATAATCCTCGATCTTTATTTTATTACTATCTATATGTGCCATCAAAGTTGAAAATCTTTTGATGGTATCAAGGTATTTATGCTTACTCTCATTAATTAACGCACGTAAACGATCCCTTAAAACAGTGTCCTGCACATTATTTAATGCGTCGTTGGTTGATCTATAGTAGGCGTTGGATTTATTGTCATAAACTTGAAAGCTCTTCAGGCTATCAGGTAATCCATCGTAAAAATGCTTCATTAAGTTTTCCAGATTTTGCAGCTCGGGCTGCTTTCCTACCTGATCGGCATAAATATCTTGTAATAGATTATCTCCTCTCGATTTTTTTATACTGTAGTCATCGATATCATCCTGTAAAGGCTTCGGAACCGCTGTTTGCTGATCTGCTTTTTTTGAAGAAATGTGATTACATGATACTAATATCAAGAGCAGCGCAATAAGCGATAGGGTAACGGTTTTCATAATTAAATATACTGTTCTGTTATTACAAAATGCTACACCTCTGATAAAACTATCTTGTCCTATCACCATCCCGTCAAAAAAAATAATCACTTCATTAATAATCACCCTGTTTGCTATTTTTGCAACCCATATAATTTTATTGATACATGGCAAATTACAGCAACCGCATTGCACATTTAAAAAACGAGATTCAGCCTTTACGCGACCAGCTTATAAATCATGAGCTTTATAAAAATATTACCTCGCTTGAAGAGCTTACCGTTTTTATGGAGCACCATGTGTTTGCTGTGTGGGACTTTATGTCGTTGCTGAAAGCTTTGCAGCAAAAGCTTACCTGCACTGTTACGCCATGGATGCCTACAGGCAATGCTAATACCCGTTACCTGATTAATGAAATTGTTGCCGGCGAGGAAAGCGATATCGACGAGCAAGGTAACCGCGCAAGCCATTTCGAACTTTACCTGCGTGCTATGCAGCAAGCCGGTAGTACAGCCGAAGGTATCAATAACCTGTTTAATGAATTAAATTTCGGCAAGCATATCGATGAGGCGCTGATCATAGCCAATATTCCGGTTGCGGCCCGCAACTTTGTGCAGCATACTTTTGATGTTATAGATACCAATAAAGATTATCTGCAGGCAGCGGTATTCACCTTTGGTCGTGAAGATTTGATCCCGGATATGTTTGTAAGCATCGTTAAAGAGCTAAGCCGGCAATTGCCTGGTAAAGTTGATATCCTGCTATATTACCTTGAGCGCCATATTGAAGTAGATGGGGATCATCATTCGCAACTCGCCTATCAAATGACCGCTGAACTTTGTGGAGAGGATGACAGCAAATGGGCTGAGGCTACTACGGCTGTTAACGAAGCTTTACAGGCACGTATTGCGCTTTGGGACGGGATTTTGGAGGCGATTAAAGTACAGGAATCTGTGGCTTAATTCTGTTTCCTTTTGTCATCCTGAACGATAGTGAAGGATCTTCTGAGATATACAAAGCCGATGTGCATATCGAAGAAGATGCTTCGTTCCTCAGCATGACAAGTTAAAAATGGGTGTCCTGCTGAGCTCGTCGAAGCATGGCGGGTAGGCCTCTGCGCGCGTCCTTCGACAGGCTCAGGATGACGGGCCGTCTCCACCTAATGTTTAAAGTCGTTGGATTTAATCGCCCAATATGATCAAACGCTGATAGCCCCTACAATTTATTCAACTCATCCATCAGCACCTTGCTGTACTGATTAAAATAGCGCCTTACGCCAAAACCCATCACCGTTTGTATGCCACGGGTAGCGTTGGTTAAAAACACTTCATCGGCTTCGTATAAGATGTCGGGATTGATCTGGGCTTCGGTAATCTCAATATTATTTTCCTTTGCCAGTTTAATCACCACATTTCGCATTACGCCTTCAACGCAGCCTTCGCTTAGTGCCGGAGTATATAAATGGTTTTGGTAGTTAATGAAAATGTTGGAGCTGCTGGCCTCACACAGATTGCCGTTTTGGTTCAGCAAAAAAACATCATCCAGCTTATTCTGCGTTTTATACAGACTCGCCATTACGTAAATAAGCGAATTACAGGTTTTAATGTTCGACAGGTAATTGGAGGGTTTGGGCAGTTCCGTAAACACATCCATGATCAGGCCTTTCTCGTTCAAAAAATACCGGGGCTCTTCTGATGGGGTTAACTCCAGACAATAGCCCATTTTGTTTTGAGTGGGGGTATATAAGCCCTCTGCGTCACGGTAAACCGTCAGGCGCAACCTGCCGTGTTTTACTTTATTTCTGCGGGCAAGCTCATTAACAATATCGTTTAAAAACCAGGTATCCATTTGCGAATAGCCATCAATTTTGAGGGCCTTCATGCCACGTTGAAGCCGGTCGGCATGCAGTTCGGCAAATTTTAGTTTCCCCTTCATTAACCGCATGCTTTCAAACAGGCCGTCGCCATATTTAAAGCCCCTGTTGCCAATGGAAAGCAATGGGGTGTTTTGAGGGAGATATTCGCCGTTAAAATTGATGAATACGGGCATCATGGACAGGTAGATATTATAATTTGATCGTGCTTAAATTGGTTACCGGGTATTTTTTCTCTGCTTTATCTAACGTCTGTTACTTCGTATCTGTATCGCTGTATTTTCGCCATTTTGCAAGTACTGCTTCAAAATCAGGCGGTAATGGCGATTCAAAATGCACCTGTTTTTTTAACGTAGGATGTAAAAAGCCCAGCGTTTGTGCATGCAGGGCCTGCCTTGGCATCAGCTCAAAACAGTTTTCAACAAATTGCTTGTACTTGCTGAACATGGTTCCTTTTAAAATTTTATCACCGCCGTAAGTAGCGTCGCTAAACAGGGGATGACCAATATGCTTCATGTGTGCCCTAATCTGGTGGGTTCTGCCTGTTTCCAGCTGGCACTCAATAAGGGTTACATAACCCATTCGCTCCAATACCTTATAATGCGTTACCGACCATTTCCCTTTTTCAGGGTCGTCATATATCGACATTACTCTTCTGTCGGCCACGCTACGGCCAATATAGCCTGTTACCGTACCGTCTTCGGGCAAATCGCCCCAGGCAAGCGCAATATATTTGCGGGTGATGGTATGATCAAAAAACTGCTTGGCCAGCCAGTTCATGGCGCGCTCATTTTTGCTGATGAGCAATAAGCCTGAAGTGTCTTTGTCAATACGGTGCACAAGTCCCGGCCGGCCATCGTTACCCGGCAGGGTTGGCAATTGCTGAAAATGATATACAAGCGCATTTACCAGCGTACCCGTGTAATTGTTATAGCCGGGGTGTACCACCATTCCCGCTTCCTTATCAACAACAAGCACATCATCATCTTCATAAACAATATTAATGGGGATGTTTTCGGGATAAACTTCAGTATCGCGCGGAGGGTGGGGCAGTACTACCGAAATCACATCGAGCGGTTTTACCTTATAGCTCGATTTGATGGTTTTATCGTTCACCAGCACGTTCCCTAACTCAATGGCATTTTGAATGCGGTTGCGCGAAGCGTTTTCCACGCGGTGCATCAAAAATTTATCAATCCGCAAAAGCGACTGGCCCTTGTCAACCACTACGCGTAAGTGCTCGTACAAGTCCTGTTCTTCCTGCTCTATAAGTTCGGGTTCGTGTGCCATTTGAGGCGCAAAAGTAATCGTTTTTTGTGGTAGGTTAAACGTAATATTGCAATAGCATTAACGCCAGATTATTTTATGAACATTGATCTTGAAATTTTTAGCCCGGTACAGCAAATCAATAGCCCATTGTTTGACAGCCACGGCGTAAAAGTTTTTATCAAGCGCGATGATCTCATTCATCCTATGATATCGGGCAATAAATGGCGTAAGCTTAAATATGTGCTTAAAAAAGCTCAAACTGAAGATAAAACACATCTTGTAACCTTTGGGGGCGCTTACTCAAACCACCTGATGGCTACAGCTGCTGCTGCTGCGAAGTTTGGCTATAAATCAACCGGGATTGTTCGTGGTGAGGAGGTTGATAATGATACCCTATTTTTATGCCGTCTGCATGGTATGAAATTGCAGTTTACTGATCGTGACAGTTATCGTGATAAACCGGCCTTGTTCAATCAATATTTCGGCAATGATGAGCAGGCTTTTTTTATTGACGAAGGTGGTGCATCTGCCGAAGGGGCCAAAGGCTGCAGCGAACTGGTTAATGAACTCACCGAAACCTACGACCATTTTTTTTGCGCCTGCGGCACCGGCACAACAGCTGCAGGTATCATTAACGGATTAAATGATCATCAGCTTAAAACAAAATTCAATGCAGTGCCTGTTTTTAAAAACGGCGGGTTTATCAGGGAAGAAATAGACCGTTTTTTAACCGCCCCTGCAAATTATGATATCCATACCGATTATCACTTTGGGGGCTACGGCAAAGCAAATGATGAACTTATTAATTTCATTAAACAGTTTGTACCCGCAACCGGGATATTGATAGAGCCTGTATATACCGGCAAAATGATGTATGCTTTATATGATCTGATAACCAGAGGACATTTCAAACCCGGCAGCCGGATCCTTGCCATTCACAGCGGAGGTATTTGGGGATTATTGGGGATGAAAGAAAAATTTAAATAGCACTAATTACACGAATGTGTTTGGATTTTCTCGAATCAGGTTAATTCGTGTAATTCGTTCTAATGGTTAGGCGTCATACAGATCATTCGTGTTTATTGGGATTTCAAAATAAAAGGTCGAACCTTCTCCATATATACTTTCAACCCAAAGCCTGCCCTGGTGGCGGTTAACTATTTCCTGGCAGATGTACAAGCCTATCCCTAATCCCGACATGTGGGAAGCCAGGTTCTCAACCCGGTAAAACCGCGAAAAAACCCGCTCCTGCTGATCAGGCTGGATTCCGATACCAAAGTCCTGTACCGAAACTCTTAATTTATTGTCGGTTACAACAGCTTCGATGATCACTTTATCTGCCTTTGGTGAGTATTTAACAGCATTTGTTACCAGGTTAATAATAACCTGTTCAATGCGCTGGCTATCAGCATGGACAATTAATTCTCCGGCCGGTAAATTTAAAATAAGTTGATGGGAGGGACCGGTTTGCTGTAAAATTTCTCTTAAATCGTTAAGTAGTTTTATTGCATCAAAACTGGCATAGGTAAAAGGGAGCTTGCCGGTTTGTATTTTAGTAACATCAAGCAAATCTGATATCAAAGTAGTTAATTTACCTACTTGCTCCAGTGCGCGGTTGGCAAGCACTTTGTTTTTATCATCGGGAGATAAATTGCGCGCTATGATTTGCAGGTATCCTTTTAGGCTGGTAACTGGTGTTTTTAGCTCGTGGCTTGCAAGGCCTATAAACTCGTCCTTTTTTTCATTAAGCTGTTTAATGTCCTCGTACAATTTGGCATTGTCAAGCGCTACAGCTGCCTGGGCGGCAACAGCCAAAACAAGCTGTTCGTGTTCGTTGGTAAACCTGCCTGGTTGCTCGTGTCCAAAAAACAAACCGCCAATCACCTCGCCCGATTTGGCCCTCACCGGAACCGCCAGGTAACTTACTACTGGCAAGTGTCCTTTTGGCTTACCAAAATGAGGCGCATTTTTTCCGTAACGTGGGTCTTTGGTAATATCATCAACCCTTACTGTGCCTTCACCACTAAAAGTAGGATGAAAGACTTCTGTGTTGCGGGGCATCCCAAATTTTTCAAAAGCTTCACGCGGTGCACCCGAAAGGGTGAATAGCATGTATGATTCGCCCTGCTCGTTAACCTGGTTATGGAAAAAAGCGCCAAATTGGGCCCCGCACAATTGGGTAGTGGAGTCGGTAACTTTTTGAAGGATACCCTGGATATCCAGTTCGGCCGAAATGACCTTGCCTATCGAATTTAAGATCTCCAATCTTTCGGCATATTGCTGCAGCTTTTCTTCTGATTTTTTTTGCCTGCCTATATCCCGTATTATTTTTGATGCCCCAATCACCTTATCAGCTTTGTTCCTTATAGGAGATATGGTGAGCGAAATTTGTATTTCCTCGCCGCTTTTTGTTTTACGTATAGTTTCAAAATGTTCTATCCGCTCGTTGGCCCGTATTTTACTAATGATCAGTTCTTCTTCATCATAGCGGTCTTCAGGGATCAAAATGGTGATATGTTTGCCTATAATTTCATCTTCGGTATAACCAAATAAACGTTGGGCTGCCTGGTTCCAACTGGTAATGATGCCATTAAGATTTTTACTTACAATGGCATCCTCCGATGATTCAATGATGGATGCCAGCATGCCTTGTTTTGATTCGGCATTTTTTTGTTCGGTGATATCTATCAGCGTGTTGGCGGCGCCGGTAAGCTCGCCATGTTCATTAAAGCGGGGTTTAGGATTAGATAATATATAGCTTATGCTTCCGTCGGGCCGTTTAATAAGTATTTCCTGCTGTTTTACAGGCTTGCCGTATTTTAATACCCTGCCGGTTGGTGTTTCGTCGGATGCTAATGGTACACCATCGGCGTTAAACATCGCCCAGTTTACATACCACTTATCTTTATTGGCTTCCGGCGTTTTTCCCCAAAGTTTTACCGCCGCCTTATTATATGAAGTTATATAACCTTCTTTATTACAGGTGTAAACGGCAACTGGCAAATCTTCAAGCAAATCCCAGCCTGTAAGCTCACTGAAGTTTGTTGGTGGGGCTAAGACTGGCTTATTGGCAGATAATGGTTTTTCTCCCATAGTTATTAACACACCCTTTGGTTGTATTCGCTACTAATTTAATATTAAAATATCCATCCATCGTTAAATTAATTAAAAAGAAAAATTTATTAAGAAAGATCATAGCAATTTAGGCTCATCGTTTGTAGCGATTTAAATTTTATTGGGAGGTAAAAGCAATTTTTACACATTATTTTTTGCAAACGTTACAACTAAAAATGGTGTACCGGTTTTGAGTTTGGTACAAAAAGTAACTTTAAACAATTTAAAGTTACTTTTTGGTTAATCGGTTCAAAAACCGCTTAAATTTTGATTTTAAGCGGTTTTTGTTAAATTTGTAGTAAACCCAATTGATATGTATAACCTACTTGTTTCTCCGCAGGATGTCCAGGCATCGCTTCAAAAGCATGTACTGGCCGATGGCTTTGACCTCACTTTTGATATGGAAAAAAGTAAGGGTGTTTACATTTATGACGCAAAATATAATCGTACACTGCTCGACTTTTTTACCTGCTTTGCTTCTGTGCCTTTGGGCTACAATCATCCCAAAATGCTGAATGACGAAGAATTTAAGAAAAACCTCATGCTTGCGGCCTTAACTAACCCGTCAAATTCAGACATCTACACTACGCAATACGCTCAATTTGTTGAAACGTTTGACAGGATAGGGATCCCGGAATACCTGCCGCACGCTTTTTTTATTGCGGGCGGCGCGCTGGCTATAGAAAATGCGCTGAAAGTAGCTATGGACTGGAAAGTACAAAAGAACTTTGCCAGAGGCTATACCAAAGAAAAAGGTTTTAAAGTATTGCATTTTGAGCATGCTTTTCATGGCCGTTCGGGTTATACCCTGAGCCTTACCAATACGTTGCCCAATAAAACCAAATGGTTTGCAAAGTTTGACTGGCCACGGGTATCCGTACCTTATATGAACTTCCCTTACAGTGATGCTAACCACGAAGATTTGTTAAGAAGGGAACAACTATCGGTAGCACAGATCAGGCAGGCATTTGAAGATAATAAGGATGATATATGTGCCATAATAATTGAGCCGGTACAATCAGAAGGTGGTGATAATCATGTACGTAAAGAGTTTTTGGAGACACTGCGCGAACTTGCCGATGAGTATGAAGCATTGCTGATATATGACGAAGTGCAAACCGGAGTGGGCTTAACTGGCAAATTCTGGTGCCATGAACACTTTGGCGAAAAAGCCCGCCCGGATATCCTGGCTTTTGGCAAAAAGATGCAGGTTTGCGGGATATTAGCCGGCAGGCGCATTGATGAAGTGGAAGATAATGTATTTAAAGTATCATCCCGGATAAACTCAACCTGGGGCGGCAGTTTGGTTGATATGGTGCGCTCGTCAAAAATAATGGAGATCATTGAGGAGGACAGCCTTTGTGATAATGCTGCGGTAATGGGAGAATACCTGCAAAACGGCTTAAGTGAAATTGCCGAAAGGCACCCGATTGTAAGTAATGTAAGAGGAAAGGGGCTGCTTACAGCTTTTGATTTCCCCGACAAAGCGATAAGAGATAGTTTTATTAAAAAAGGTTTTGATAATAATATTATGTACCTTGGCTGCGGCGAAAGGAGCGTACGTTTCCGCCCGGCGCTGATCATTGAAAAAAGCCACATTGATATAGGCCTTGACATGCTGGAACAGCTTTCGGCCACCTTATAACACAATAAATAAAGGAAAATCAATCTCCGGCTACAGCTAAATCCGCTCATGAAACGGATGAAATTAACTAATATTTAATAAGGTAAAAACGACATCTATTATTTGTAAAAAGCAAAAGATATTAAAATACGCTACTTTTTTTCCAAAATACGCTATATTTTTTGTTATTATTCCAATTAGATTTGTTGCAACCCTATTAAAGTGACGTAGTTCTATTTCAAGCACCATGAGCAAACACATAGAGAAATTAAAGAAACAACTGGTTGAAGTAGCCGAGGTTGTAAACTCATTCAAGTCTGAGGCTGTGCAGGTTCGGATAATCGACCGTTTACTGGAAGTTATGATCGAATCGGAGAAAGTAGATGCCGAAGGTGTTGAAATGTTTGGTAAAAAAGCAAGGAAATTACGTATTGAGGATGAAGGCGGAGCCGTTTCCGGACGGAAAAAACCAGGTGCCACAAAAATACTTAATCAGCTGTTAAATACTGATTTTTTTGATAGCCAGCGGTCTATTTCGTCAATTGCTAACTATTGTAAAGAACAGTACGATTCTGATTTTAAAACCTCTGAACTATCGGGTATTCTCTTGAAATTAGCTAATGAAAATAAGCTTAGAAGAGAAAGAAGTAATGAAAATAATCGCTTTGAATATATCAGGGCCTAAGCATCACAATATTCTTATTAATAAAAAAGGAGCCTGATATCAGGCTCCTTTTTTATTAAGTTAAATTAATTATGTGTAATTATAGTTATATTATATTATTTAAGGTTAAATAAATTATCTACCCCTAAAATTTTTCGGCTGGTAAATCCTTCTGCATATTTTGCCTGGATGCTTTTGCCATACTCGCGTGCGCGGCCTGTAACTATTTCAATAAAATCGGGCGTTGAAATATAGGTTTGTGGTTCACCTTCCCAGCTTGGGTTATAAAATTGTGAGCCATATGCATAAATGCTTTCGATTTTTTTATCCCAATGCTCGGTAACATCAATTAATATATCAGGGGTTATATAATTATCCTGTATAAAATGCAATACCATATCTGGTCGCCAGGCTTCCTGTGGCAGGCCATCAGCATCAAATGTTTCTATTTTGCGAAGGCCTGCTAAAAATGCCGCAGCTTCTACAAGCTCGTTGGCGCGGCCATGATCGGGGTGACGGTCATGGTAGGCATTGGTTATCACTATTGAAGGGCGAAATTTGCGGATAGCTTCAATCACCTTTACCTGGTGCTCACGGGTGTTTTCAAAAAAGGCGTCGGGCAGGCCAAGGTTTTCACGTGTAGCTAAACCTAATATTTCGGCAGCGGCAGCGGCTTCCTGTTTGCGGATCTCTGCAGAGCCACGGGTGCCCAGCTCGCCGCGGGTGAGGTCAACAATACCAACTTTATAGCCAAGGGCAATATGTTTTAAAATTGTACCCGAACAACCTAATTCAGCATCATCAGGGTGTACGGATAAAACTAATATATCTAATTTAAGCATGCGCAAAAGTAATTCATTAGTTAGACGCCGCTGTCAGCAGGCGGTCAATCTTTCGCCTGATCTTTGACGAGTTGGGTTTGGTAAAAGGGTAGTAAAAATCAACTACATGGCCTTCCCTGTCGATCAAAAATTTATGAAAATTCCAGCGCGGAACCGACCGTACATTTCCATTCTCTTTTTTATCGGCAAAAAATTGATACAAAGGGTCGGCATAAGGACCGCGTACCCGTATCTTTTCAAATATGGGGTAATTAGCGCCAAAGTTTTCACAAAAAACAGCAATAGCTTCGCCATCTAATGGTTCCTGGCCTCCAAAATCATTTGAGGGAAATGCGAGGATTTCAAAATCCTTGCCGGCAAGCCCGGCTTTTAACGCTGCCAGTTCTTTTAGCTGAGGGGTAAAGCCGCATTGCGATGCTGTATTTACTATTAAAAGAACTTTGTTTTTATATTCGGAAAGACTGATCTCTTCACCGTTTAACTTTTTAACGTTAAACCGGTAAATACTTTTATTATCCATTAAACTAATTGCTGTATGAATTATATCCGGCCTGGTTTAATATAGCCTCGATATCCTTCTGTTCTTCAGGGTCGTAGGTTTCTTTGAGGTTATGACCAAATATGCTTGCTACCGACTGGAACATGAAAGCTTTAAAACCGCCCTTTAATTCTTTAACCATGGCAAAGCTGGTTTGCCCGGTTTCGCGGTCAATAAGCTTAATTAAAACCTCTCCCTGACTAATTGTCAGGTTCTTGATTTCCTTATTGAACAGGTTTTTTATTTCACCCTCGCAGGTGCTTACTAATTCTTTTTGTTTTTTCCTGTCGGCAGTAACGGCCAAATCGCGCTGTAGCTGGCGGTACCTTTGCCCTGCAAAACGTGCGTAGGGCAGTACTTTCATTACATTATAGCGCAAACGGCGGTAGTTTTGCCTGTCGGCTTCGCTCGCAAAAATACGGGTATCTACAATCCTGACCTCCGGCTCAACTATCCATGGTACAAGCTCACCGTCAAGATTGGTCATAGCTGTTCTGATGGTATCATTTTTGCCAAGGGTTACAGGTGCAGGCGTAGCTGTTTGGGCCTTTGCAGCACCCATTAAGCAACATAACAGCAGCGTAAAACCAATAAATTTCATATTTTTACTTAATACAAAAATAATGTAATTTTTTTTGGTATTTTACTAATACCTGCAATAATATTTATTTGCTGCATGTTTATGATTGAATACCGCTAATACCCCGTACATGAAAGACTTAGTGATAGACCTGGAAGCCGAGAAGAACGAGATACTAAAAAGATACCGTGCTTTATTGCGTGCCTGTAAATCAACCCTGCAAAAGGGCGATAAACGCATGATACGCAAGGCATTTGATATGGCCCTTGAAAGCCATAAGGATATGCGCCGTAAAAGCGGCGAACCCTATATATACCATCCTATTGCTGTTGCCCAGATAGCCGCCGAAGAAATTGGCCTGGGTACCACCTCAATAGTGTGTGCCCTGCTGCATGATGTGGTTGAAGATACCAACATGACGCTTGATGAAATTGAGATGGAGTTTGGTAAAAAGGTAGCCAAAATTATTGACGGCCTTACCAAAATATCAGGCGTATTTGATACCAACAGCTCATTGCAGGCCGAAAATTTCCGCAAAATGCTGCTTACCCTTGCCGACGATGTAAGGGTGATACTGATCAAGCTTGCTGACAGGCTGCATAACATGCGTACCATGGAATTTATGCCCCGGGACAAGCAGCTTAAACTATCGTCAGAAACCGTTTACCTGTATGCCCCCCTTGCTCACCGTTTAGGTTTATACGCTATAAAATCTGAACTGGAGGATCTTTCCATGAAATACATGGAACGTGAAACATACCAGTTCATTAAAAATAAACTGAACGAGAAAAAGGCCGAACGTGAGCGTTTTATCCGTGATTTTATTGAGCCTATCAATAAATCATTGCAAAGCCAGGGACTTGAGGCCGATACATTTGGCAGGCCTAAATCCATCCATTCCATCTGGAATAAGATGAAAAAGAAATCGATACCTTTTGAAGAGGTGTATGATCTTTTTGCTATCCGGATCATTTTGGACAGCGCCCCCGAGCATGAAAAGGCCGATTGCTGGAAAGCCTATTCGATTGTAACCGATCAGTACCGCCCAAATCCCGACAGGCTGCGCGACTGGATCTCATCGCCCAAAGCCAACGGCTATGAGTCATTGCATACCACGGTAATGGGTCCGCGCGGACAATGGGTTGAAGTACAGATCCGTACCAAGCGCATGAATGAGATTGCCGAGAAAGGTTTTGCAGCACACTGGAAATACAAAGAAGCCAGCACCGATAGCGGCCTTGACCAATGGGTACACAAAGTGCGCGAGATGCTTAAAAACCCGGATACCAATGCGCTCGACTTTATCGACGATTTTAAGATGAACCTTTTCAGCGATGAGATTTTCATCTTTACGCCTAAAGGTGCGTTGATCCAGTTGCCGTTAAACGCAACAGCGCTTGACTTTGCTTTTGAGATCCATACCGATGTAGGTGCGAGTTGTATCGGTGCCAAAGTGAACCATAAGTTGGTACCGCTAAGCTACAAGCTCCAAAACGGCGACCAGGTAGAGATCATTACATCGAGCAAGCAAACCCCTAAGGAAGACTGGCTTAACTTTGTGGTTACCGCTAAGGCCAAGGCCAAGATCAAATCGGCTTTAAAAGAGGAGAAACGCAAAATAGCCGAAGATGGTAAGGAGATCCTGGAGCGCAAAATGAAATCGCTCAAGATCACTTACAATTCCGAAAACCTGCAAAAGATCAGTTACTTCTTTAAGCTACAGGCCACCCAGGATCTTTTTTACAATGTTGCCAAAGGCATTATTGATATGAAGGACCTGAAAGAGTACCAGGCATCTGAAAAAGTAATTGATAACAAGCCGCAGGATAAGATAGACCAGGAACAGGTTCAAAACCTCATCAAAAATATCAAGGCCAAAGACAGTGATATACTGCTTATTGGCGAGGATATGCAAAAGATAGATTACAAGCTGGCCAATTGCTGTAACCCTATTCCGGGTGATGATGTTTTTGGTTTTGTTACTGTGAGCGATGGCATCAAGATACACCGTACCAATTGCCCTAATGCAGCCAAGTTAATGGCCAACTATGGCTATAGAATAGTAAAAGCCCGCTGGACAAATCAGCAGGAACTTGCTTTCTTAACCGGCTTACGCATTACCGGTATTGACGAGGTTGGTTTGATCAACAAGCTTACTACCGTAATATCAAATGATTTTAAAATAAACATCAGATCTATAACAGTTGACAGCGATAATGGTATATTTGAAGGGTCGCTGATGTTATATGTGAACGATACCAGCCACCTTGATACCCTAATTAAAAACCTAAAACAAGTAAAAGGCGTTACAGCAGTTAACCGTTTTGATTCGGCTATTGAAAAAGCGTCGTGAAGTGAGTAGTTGATTGAGTTGATTAGGTGAGTAGTTGCTTTATGCAATGAAAGTCAACATAATCAACCATTCACATAATCAACCACTCACCACTTAACAAATTATTAATAACTTTGCCCCGTTAATACATCATTATGTCACAGCAGGATACCATACCAATGGTTAAAAAAATTTTTGAGGCCTACCTCGAAAATAAGAATCTCAGGAAAACCCCTGAACGTTTTGCTATACTCGAAGAGATATATTCCCGTACAGATCACTTTGATGTGGAGTCGTTGTATATCCACATGAAAAATAAGAAATACCGTGTAAGCCGTGCTACGGTTTACAACACGCTTGAGCTATTGGTTTCATGCGATCTGGTTACTAAACACCAGTTTGGCAAAAACATGGCCCAGTTCGAAAAATCATACGGCTACAAACAGCATGACCACATCATCTGCATCGACTGCGGTAAGGTGGTTGAATTTTGTGATCCGCGTATCCAGCAGATCCAGAGTATGATGGGCGATATATTGAAATTTGACATCAAACACCACTCTTTAAATCTTTATGGTAATTGTACCAAATTAAGAGACGGTTTTTGTGACAGAAAAATTTAACTTTGCCCCCTTTCATAACACATATTCTTGAACTTACGATAAATTAATGGCTGTTGACGTATTATTAGGCCTCCAGTGGGGCGATGAAGGAAAAGGAAAAATTGTTGATGTGCTTAGTGCAGGTTACGACCTGATTGCACGTTTCCAGGGCGGGCCGAATGCCGGTCACACGTTAGAGTTTGACGGTAAAAAGTTTGTTTTAAACACCATTCCTTCAGGTATATTTTTTGAAAACACCATCAACCTTATCGGTAATGGTGTGGTGATTGATCCTATCACCCTGAAAAAAGAACTGGATAAATTGAAAGATGCCGGGCACGACCTGCTGGCTAAAAAGAATCTTTTAATAGCTAAAAAGGCGCACCTGATATTACCAACCCACCAGTTGCTTGATGCCGCCAATGAGAAGAAAATGGGCGACGGAAAAATTGGTTCAACCTTAAAAGGTATTGGTCCAACGTATATGGATAAAACCGGTCGTAATGGTTTACGCATTGGTGATATTACCCTGCCCGATTTTAAAGAGCGTTACCAGAAACTGGTTGATAAGCACGTATCTATGCTGCAACAGCTTTACGGTGAAGTAGCAGATTTTTCAGAGCGTGAAACATTGTTTTTTGAAGCGCTTGACGTGTTGCGTCAGTTCCCGCTGGTTGATTCTGAACATTTGGTTAACAGCTATATTAAAGATGGCAAAAAGGTATTAGCAGAAGGTGCTCAGGGCGCTATGCTTGATATCGACTTTGGTTCATATCCATTTGTAACCTCATCAAATACTACCGCTGCAGGCGCTTGTACTGGTTTAGGCATTGCTCCGCAGCAAATTGGTGATGTAATAGGCATTTTTAAAGCTTACTGTACTCGTGTAGGTGGTGGCCCGTTCCCAACCGAACTGGAAGACGAAACAGGTGAAGAGCTACGCAAGGTGGGCCATGAATTTGGCGCAACTACCGGCAGGCCACGCCGTACCGGATGGATCGATCTTCCTGCTTTAAAATACGCTATTATGCTTAACGGTGTTACCCAACTGGTAATGACCAAAGCTGATGTATTAAGCGGTTTTGAAAAGATTTATGCTGCTACTCACTACAACTATTTAGGCGAACAAATTGATTATATGCCTTACGATATCTGCTCTGTAAAACCAGAGCCGGTATACAAGGAAATTGACGGCTGGAATGAAGACCTGACAGGTATTACTGAATTATCTGAGATCCCAGCTAAATTACAGTCATACATTGATTTCCTTGAAGCTGAACTTGGCGTACCGGTAAAATATTTATCAGTAGGGCCGGATAGGAAACAAACCTTAACGTTGCATTAATAATGTTTTCCGTGGAGACACGGAAAACTGGATGATAATAAGAGGCCGGATAATACCGGCCTTTTTTATTTACCCCAACCTGCCCGTTTCGTGTCTTTACGTAAACAAACCAACAATGCAAAACGATTAACATTAAACCAATCTAATTTCATTTACTTGGTTATTTTTGCACAGTGATAGTACAGGTTAATGATCTGCCGGGTTTCAGGGAAAAGGCGTTGCAATGGGCCACAAGTTTTGATACGCTGTGTTATCTTGATTCGAATGGATTTAATGATCCCTATTCCAGGTTTGATACATTGATAGCAACCGGTTCCTATGCCCAACTTACTGCAAATGCAGGCAACGCTTTTGATAGGCTTGATGAGTTTAGGAAAAATAACCCTGGCTGGATGATGGGTTTTCTGGGTTATGATCTTAAAAATGAAATAGAAGCGCTTACATCTGCAAATCACGACGGTTTAAAATTCCCTGATCTATATTTCTTTGTTCCTGAACATCTTATTTTGATAAAAGAAGATAAGGTAGAGATCATCTCGGATCATCCCGATCGGGTTATAAAAGCAATAAATGAGCAAGCTTTAAACAGGTCTGCCCGGCCATCTGTTATCAATCTAAAACCACGCTTTAGCAGACAGGAATACATCGATACGGTGAACAGGATAAAAGAGCACATCACCCGTGGCGATATCTATGTCACCAATTTTTGCCAGGAATTTTTTGCAGAGGATGTAGCCCTTGAGCCGCTGGAGATCTTCACAAAGCTGAACGAAGTTTCGCCTAATCCATTCTCAACGTTTTTCAAATGGAATGGTAATTATATCCTTGGTGCATCGCCCGAGCGCTTTTTGGCGAAGAGGGGAAGTAAGCTAATATCACAACCCATAAAAGGAACTGCCAAAAGACTTGACGATATTAATGCCGATGAGCAAGCTAAACAAATCCTGCGTAACCATCCCAAGGAGTTACAGGAAAATGTAATGGTGGTTGATTTGGTGCGCAACGATCTTACCCGTTCGGCCCGGCCGGGTACTGTTAAAACTGAAGAGCTTTTTGGTATTTACAGCTTTAAGCAGGTACACCAGATGATCTCGACCGTGGTTTGTGAAATACAGGAAGGCTTATCAAATGTACAGGCTATCAAAAATGCTTTTCCTATGGGTAGCATGACCGGAGCACCAAAAGTGAGTTGTATGCAGCTGATGGAACAATACGAGCGCAGCAAGCGTGGTGTGTACTCTGGTGCTATAGGCTATTTTAGTCCGGATGATGATTTTGATTTTAACGTGGTGATTCGTTCATTACTTTATAATTCTACTAACCACTATCTCTCATTCCATGCAGGGGGCGCCATTACTTACCATGCAATCGCCGAAAATGAATATGAAGAATGTTTGTTGAAAGCTGCAGCTGTGATGGAAGTTTTGGGAGGATAGCAGTTTTCTCTGTAGAGACGCATCACATGCGTCTTTCGCATGCAAGCTACGAATACATTAATTGCCCTAATACTACCTGTCCTATGGGAGACGCATGTGATGCGTCTCTACAAAAAAACCATTATTGGCGCAAGTGTTGTGCGATAGCCCGTGGGTATGCTCACTTGTGCCTGCAGAATACCTGCGCTAAAGAGGGGTGTTAAGTGGCTATACCAGGCGAAGAAGATGCTTCGTTCCTCAGCATGACAATAGGAGATGCATTTTATATCAAATCATCAATTTTTTATTATATTGGCTGTAAAAGTACCATCACTATTCGTCTTTAATTGTCAGTATGTTAATACCCCTACAAAAGATTAAGTTAATTATCATTTTCCTGTGTTTATTGGCAACCGATATTGCTTCTGCCCAAACTAAGTATCATCCTTCTGATCTGTTTCCGGCGCAACCGTTACTGCCGCCGGGTAATTCATACCGTACGGCCACGGGTGAACCAGGCCCTGCTTACTGGCAAAACAAGGCGGATTATGTAATAGATGTGGCGCTTGATGATAAAACCAATGTAATAACCGGTACAGCAACAATTACTTATACCAATAATAGCCCCAAAGCCCTTTCGGCACTGTGGCTGCAACTGGAGCAAAACGTGTTTAAAAAAGATTCGCGCGGGATCCAATCCAAATTGTTCCTTTACCAGGATCCTGAAAAAACTACTCCTGATGGAGGATACCAGATAGATGGGGTGAAACTTGCCGGCAATAAAACTGAAGATATTAAATATCATATCTATGATACCCGGATGCAGCTTGAGCTGGCGCAGCCGCTTTTAAGCGGACAAGCCATAAGCTTCAGTATCCGTTACCGGTATAACTTCCCTGTAAACTATAAAAATGCCGATTTCCTGGTTAATCGTACCGATATCCTCCCCACAAAAAACGGTAATATTTATGCAGTGGCACAATTGTACCCGAGGATGTGTGTATTGGATGATATAGAAGGATGGAACACGCTGCCATATTTAGGTAACGGTGAGTTTTACCTGGAGTATGGTAATTTCAGGGTTAATATCACGGTGCCATCTGGCTTTATTGTTGAAAGCTCCGGCGATCTGCTCAATCCAGAGGAGGTACTAACGCCAACTGCACTCAAGCGTTGGCAAGCAGCTAAACAAAGTGATTTGCCGGTGCAGATCAGAACAGCAAAAGAAGTAACCGACCCATCGTCACGACCTGCAAAAGTCACCTGTACCTGGAAATTTAAACTGGATAATTCAAGGGATTTTGCCTGGACAGCGTCGCGTTCCTTTATTTGGGAAATGGAAAACTTTAAGCTTTTTAACGGTAAAAGGGTAATGGGCAGTTCGCTCTATCCGGTAGAATCGGAGAAGCAAGGCAGCTGGAAGCGTTCGTCTGAATATATCAAATTTACCTTACAGCATTTTTCGGAAAAATGGTTTCCTTATCCTTATAACAAAGCGGTTAACGTAGCCTCGAATTTAGATGGAATGGAATACCCGGGTATGGTTTTTTGTTCGGCGAAAGATACCGGCAATATGTATTTTGCTGTGGTAAATCATGAGTTGGGGCATACCTGGTTCCCGATGGTAGTGGGCAGCAACGAACGCAAATACGCCTGGATGGACGAAGGTTTTAATATGTTCATCGATAAAATAGCTACCAAGGCTTTTAACAAAGGCGAGTTTATAGGTTATGTAGAGATCGATAGTCCGCTCGATTCCTTGTTTGCAGGAAAATTATTGCCTATTGTTACCCGCCCCGATGCTTTACCTGGCAACCAGGTGTATCCGTTGCAGTATCAAAAAGTGTCTTACTCCCTCGCACTTTTGCGGAACCAGATCTTAGGCCCGGAGCGCTTTGACCGCGCCTTCAGAAAATACATCCGTGACTGGGCTTATAAACATCCAACGCCCTGGGACTTTTTCAGAAGCATAGATAGTTCGGCAGGAGAGGATCTGACTTGGTTTTGGAAATCCATGTTTTTGGAAAACTATCGCCTCGATCAAAAAATAACTAAAGTAGAAAGCCCGGCAGGTGCCCAACCAAGCATCACCATTGAAAATATGGAAAAAGCTGCCATGCCGTTAGTGGTTGAAATAACCTATACCGATGGCTTAAAAGAACATCGTGAATTTCCGGTAGAGATTTGGGAGTATAGCGGCGTTTATACTTTTACCGGCGATAAGAAAGCGGCTGTTGCCAAAGTTATTATAGATCCGGATAAGATCTATCCGGATGTGGATAGGAGCAATAATGGTTATGTGGTGAAGAAATAGACTGTTTTTCATGTAGGAAACGAAAAGTATTCCGACTCATTCTCCATCACGTCATTGCGAGGAACGAAGCAATCGCGATCTGTACAGAGCCGCTCTGTAAATCGGGGATTGCTTCGTTCCTCGCAATGACGGTTTTTTATACGTTCTCAGTTGGTAGAGCGTTTTTTATAACTTCACGCCCCTCAAAAAGTCCTCAATACCCATACGTTTCTTACCTTCTAACTGAATATCTTTTAGCGAGATAAAACCATCTTTAGCGGCAAATTTCAAATAGGTTTTGTTATCTGTTAAAAAGCCTCCGGGTTGTATGTCTGTTTCCGATAGCTCATACTGTGAGACATAAATTTTCAAATTTTTACCATTAAGCTCGGTATACGCAGTTGGCACCGGGCTCAAACCACGGATTTTGTTATAAATTGACAAAGTAGGTTGTGCCCAGTCTATCTTGCAATCGTCCTTGAAAATCTTTGGTGCATGCCTCAACTCCGTTCCCTCGGCCAGCTGAGCTTGCGGGTGTTCGTTGTAACGGCCGCTTTCAACAGCTTTAACAGTTTTTACCAATAACCCGGCACCTTTGTTCATCAGGCGATCATGTAGTTCACCGGCATCTTCATGGCCGGTAAGTGTTATTTTTTCGGTAAACAGGATGTTACCAGTATCAATATCATGTTTTAAAAAGAAGGTTGTTACGCCGCTTTCTTTTTCACCATTGATAAGTGCCCAGTTGATGGGAGCTGCCCCGCGGTATTGAGGAAGTAGCGATGCATGCAAATTTATGGTGCCTTTTGGCGGCATGTTCCAAACGGCTTCGGGCAGCATCCTGAAGGCCACCACTACCTGCAAATCGGCCTTAAGTGCTTTCAATTCGGCAATAAAATCTTCGTTCTTCAATTTTTCGGGTTGCAGCACTTTCAATCCGTTAGCTGCAGCATACTGCTTAACGGCCGATTCACTAACTTTTTGCCCCCTCCCGGCTGGTTTATCAGGCGCTGTTATAACAGCCACAATATCACTGCCGGCTTTAATTAAAGCGTCTAACGAGGCAACGGCAAACTGGGGGGTACCCATAAATATAATTCTCATAGATGTTTAGGTATTAGAGGTGCTTTACTCGGTTATTCGTATAGTAAATATTTTTTGCGTATTGTTTTAAAAGCAGTGAGCCCCGGCTGCCAGCTGGCGCGGATCTCTTCTTCAGTTTTGCCCGTTTCAATTTGCTTCCTTAATTCGGTTGTGCCTGCCAGTTTTATGAAATAAGCATTAAAGAAATGATCCTTATCGGGGAAAGCATTATATAACTCTAAGAGCCATTTCAGGTTGATTGTGCCCATGCCGGTGATGTCATTTGACGAAATATTTTGCAGATCGATACCAAAACATTCCTGGTCTTTCTGCGGAGGGTTTTCGCTCATGCCCGGAATACTTTTCGGCGTGAACGAAAAGCTGTATTTGCCTTTTAGTGCCGGGTGCCCTAAAACCGCAAAAGGAACAAGTGTGCCCCTGCCCAAACTAAAAGTAGTACCCTCAAACAGGCAGGTACTTGGGTATAATAAAATTGATATGGGCGTATTTAAGTTTGGCGACGGGTTTACCGGCAAGGTATAAGGCAAATCATGTTTGTAATTAGCCACTTTAATGATCTTTAGTTTGCACTTAACCCCTTTTTTTAACCAGCCTTCGCCGTTTATCATTTGGGCGTATTCGGCAATGGTCATGCCGTGAGCGATAGGGATGGGGTGCATGCCCACAAACGAACGGTTAATGGTATCCAGGATAGGCCCGTCAATCAAATATCCGTTTGGATTAGGGCGGTCAAATATCATGAGCTCTACATTATTTTCGGCACAGGCCTCCATTACATAGTGCAGGGTTGATATGTAGGTGTAAAAGCGCACGCCAACATCCTGAATATCAAATATCATCAGGTCGATGCCTTTCAAATCGGCAGGTGTTGGTTTGTAGTGTTTGTTGCCGTACAGCGATATTACGGGCAGGCCGGTTTTAGGGTCCTTTGCATCACCAACCGTAGCGCCATTACTGGCATTACCCCTAAAGCCATGCTCCGGGCCAAAGATCTTTTTTACATTCACTCCCGAATGCACCAAACTATCTACACTGGCAGTTAAATTTTTACCAATAACAGAAGTTTGATTAATCACCATCCCGATATTTTTTCCCTTAAGATAATTAATATAAAGCGGAATTTGATCGGCTCCGGGAATAATAGGGCCGTTTTCTTCATTTTTAGATACAGGTGCTGTTTTGCAGCTTTTGCAACCGGTTGCCTGGCTGCACGCTGTATTTGCAAGTAAAACTGTTATGAGGGCAAATCGTAAAAAAACACAAATCTTATTCATAAAATATTGAGTTGAAACAATTTTAAAAGTAGCAGGTTTAACAGCAAAACCGCATATTTGCGAAGGTACAAAAAATCAGTCTGCCATTGAGTTTCGCCTCCTTTATATCAGCCCGCATAACATTTAAATCAAAACGCACATTTTCAAAACTGATAGTGCGTATTGCAATTATAGGCATTATGCTTGGCCTTGGTGTAATGATACTGTCCCTTGCTATCGTTAAAGGATTTAAACACGAAATCCGCAATAAAGTTCGCGGCTTTGCCGGGGATATTCGCGTGGTTAAGTTTGATCTGAACAACTCTCTCCAAAGCTCTTCATTTGCTGCCGACAGCTATTTTGTTAAGCGGGCGCTTAAAAGCCCATTTATTACCCATGTGATGCCGGTGGCTACCAAACCGGGCATTGTTAAGGCTAATAATGAAATTGAAGGCGTAGTACTTAAGGGCGTTGATAAAAGCTACGACTGGGGCTACTTTAAAAAAATGATGGTTGCCGGCGATGTGATCAGCTTTGCCGATTCGGTTGAAGCGCAAAAGGAGATCATGATTTCGCAAACAACGGCCGACAGGCTTAAACTTAAGGTAGGGGATAAGCTGCTGATGTATTTTGTGCAGGAGCCGCTTCGTAAACGTCAGTTTAAAATTAAAGGGATTTTCAACATCGGCGTTGAAGAAGTTGATAAAACCTTTGTTATTGGTGCGCTATCGCTCATTAACCGCCTTAATGATTGGAAGCCAAACGAGATAGGCCAATATGAACTGCGCGTGTCTGACTTTGAGCATATCAATGAGGCCGCCAATGCGCTTGATAATGTTTTACCGGTGAAGTTAAAAGAGTATACTATTGAAGAAGATTACCCTACTATATTTGAATGGCTTAACCTGTTGGATGTAAATTCGGTAGTGATGCTGGTATTGATGGTGGCAGTTGCCGTTATTAACATGATATCAGCACTGCTGATCATGATCCTCGAGCGCACAGCCATGATAGGTATGTTCAAAGCCATGGGGGCATCTAACTGGGCCATTCGCAAAGTTTTCCTGATCAATGCCAGTTACCTGATAGGTTTAGGGCTGTTGCTGGGTAATTTGCTTGGGATAGGCCTCGGTTATTTCCAGATGTATACCCATTTCTTTAAACTCGACCAGGCATCGTATTACATGACCTTTGTGCCGGTTCAGTTTGACCTTTTCGATATTATAGCCCTGAATATCGGCACCCTGATCATCTGCCTGCTGGTACTTATCATACCATCAACATTGGTAAGCAGGATTTCGCCGGTAAAGGCTATTCAATTTAAGTAAGTTTAACCATCTGGTAATCAAATGGCTGATAGGAGGCATCTACAGATCCCTAAGCTTTTATTGGAGATTAAATTAAAGTAATTAAACAAACAAAGGATCTTAAAATCCCTTCTTGAAGCTACCGTGTAGGCGCATCTTTTTAATCTTATTATTAATAAAAAAATGTCATATCCTTTAGATTAGCTTCAACAGAATAATAGAGGTTATTATTATTGTTGAAGCTTTCTTTTTGCTTCTTTTTCTTTGTTAATAACCTGGAGTTTTGTGGAAAAAGTTAACAGCGGTAAAGGCGCATTATTGTCATTTCCAGGCGCAGAGGCCTATTCGTCGATTTACTCCTTTACCGCTTGTTTTAAACTACGGCATCAAATAGAAATTAGAGTTTACGAGGCTCATTAGTAAGGAATTGATGGTGTTTAAAACATGTTAACTGTTTACTAACATAAACAGGGTAAAGATATGGAATTTGAATTTTTCATTGGCATTGATGTATCCAAAAGCGAGTTGGATATAGCTGT
>NZ_FOCL01000025.1 GCF_900110105.1 Mucilaginibacter gossypiicola
TATTTCTATCTGAAGAAAGCTTCGGGCAATTAGTATTACTCGGCTATGATGTCACCACCTTTATACCTGTAACCTATCAACGTAGTAGTCTCCTACGACCCTCAATGGAAGTCTCATCTTGTGGCTAGTTTCGCACTTAGATGCTTTCAGCGCTTATCTATTCCCAACGTAGCTACTCTGCAGTACACCTGGCGGCATAACAGATTCACCAGAGGTTAGTCCAACCCGGTCCTCTCGTACTAAGGTCAGCCCCACTCAAACTTCCTACGCCCACAACAGATAGGGACCGAACTGTCTCGCGACGTTCTGAACCCAGCTCGCGTGCCACTTTAATGAGCGAACAGCTCAACCCTTGGGACCTTCTCCAGCCCCAGGATGTGACGAGCCGACATCGAGGTGCCAAACCTCCCCGTCGATATGAGCTCTTGGGGGAGATCAGCCTGTTATCCCCAGCGTACCTTTTATCCTTTGAGCGATGGCCCTTCCATGCAGAACCACCGGATCACTATATCCGTCTTTCGACCCAGCTCGACTTGTCTGTCTCACTGTCAAGCAAGCTTATGCTATTGCACTCCGCGTACGGTTACCAAGCGTACTGAGCTTACCTTTGAAAGCCTCCGTTACCTTTTTGGAGGCGACCACCCCAGTCAAACTACCCGCCAAACAATGTTCTCCACATTGTAGAGTTAGACACCAAATACAGAAAGGGTGGTATTTCAACGTTGACTAAATGACTCCTGGCGAAGCCACATCACAGTCTCCCACCTATCCTACACATCCTGTATCCGATATCAATGTTAAGCTATAGTGAAGGTGCATGGGGTCTTTCCGTCCCGTTGCGGGTAACCGGCGTCTTCACCGATACCACAATTTCACCGAGCTCATGGCTGAGACAGCGCCCAGATCGTTACACCATTCGTGCAGGTCGGAACTTACCCGACAAGGAATTTCGCTACCTTAGGACCGTTATAGTTACGGCCGCCGTTTACTGGGGCTTCGATTCAATGCTTCGCCTTGCGACTAACATCCCCTCTTAACCTTCCAGCACCGGGCAGGTGTCAGGCCATATACGTCATCTTTCGATTTTGCATAGCCATGTGTTTTTGTTAAACAGTCGCCTGGGCCTTTTCACTGCGGCTGACATTGCTGCCAGCGCCCCTTCTCCCGAAGTTACAGGGCCATTTTGCCGAGTTCCTTAGCCATGATTCACTCGAGCACCTTAGGATTCTCTCCTCGACTACCTGTGTCGGTTTACGGTACGGGTTTTTATTACCTGAAGCTTAGCGGGTTTTCTTGGAAGTCTGATTACCTGAACTATTACATCCTCCGAAGATTCTGTATACTATCAGCTTTCAGCAAAACATGCGTACTTAACTACACGTCTTATACCTACAGCCTTTAACGAACTATTCCGTCAGTTCGCGTCAGTGTCACTACTCCGTCACCGCATCGCAGTAATAAAAAGTACTGGAATATTAACCAGTTGTCCATCGGCTACGCCTGTCGGCTTCACCTTAGGCCCCGACTAACCCTGATCCGATTAGCGTTGATCAGGAAACCTTAGTCTTTCGGTGGGCGGGTTTCTCTCCCGCCTTATCGTTACTTATGCCTACATTTGCTTTTCTATTCCCTCCACAGTCAGTTACCTTCCTGCTTCTCCGACAAATAGAATGCTCCCCTACCAGTCATATAAATATGAATCCATAGCTTCGGTATACTGCTTGATGCCCGTTTATTATCCATGCCCGATCGCTCGACTAGTGAGCTGTTACGCACTCTTTAAATGAATGGCTGCTTCCAAGCCAACATCCTAGCTGTCTGTGCAATCGGACCTCGTTAGTTCAACTTAGCAATAATTTAGGGACCTTAGCTGATGGTCTGGGTTCTTTCCCTCTCGGCCATGGACCTTAGCACCCATAGCCTCACTCCAGCGTATATTATAAAGCATTCGGAGTTTATCTGGATTTGGTAGGATTTGACTCCCCCGCACCCAATTAGTAGCTCTACCTCTTTATAACTCAACCGCCAGGCTGTTCCTAAAAACATTTCGGGGAGTACGAGCTATTTCCCAGTTTGATTAGCCTTTCACCCCTACCCACAAGTCATCCGGAAACTTTTCAACGTTTATCGGTTCGGTCCTCCAGTACCTGTTACGGCACCTTCAACCTGCCCATGGGTAGATCACAAGGTTTCGCGTCTACCTCCCCTGACTATACGCCCTTTTCAGACTCGCTTTCGCTTCGGATCCGTGTCTTAAACACTTAACCTTGCCAGGGAAGAGTAACTCGTAGGCTCATTATGCAAAAGGCACGCCGTCACCATTGCTGGCTCCGACCGCTTGTAAGTACACGGTTTCAGGTTCTATTTCACTCCCCTGTTCGGGGTTCTTTTCACCTTTCCCTCACGGTACTGGTTCACTATCGGTCTCTCAGGAGTATTTAGCCTTACCGGATGGTGCCGGCAAATTCCCACAAGGCGTCTCCGACCTCGCGGTACTCAGGATACCACTATCCTACTATC
>NZ_FOCL01000007.1 GCF_900110105.1 Mucilaginibacter gossypiicola
ATCTTTGAGCGCTGTTGACTAAAAGCAGACTTGGTGGCTTTCAGTTCCTGAAAACCCATATGATCGAAGAATGCTGATAGCTCTATATCATAACTTCTCTTAAAAAAATTAAGCAGCATGCATACTACCAGTTCAAAATGAAGCTTACGCCTTCTGCTAAAAGCATTACAAGAGTTGGTGAATAGCTGTCTTAACTCGCTATTTTGAGATGAAAGGGCAATAAAATTCCGTAAATCTGAAATGATTTTTAAGTTTGCTGACATACCACAGTTTTTTGATTCGTAACCATAAAGAACCGGATTTTATCCGGTTCTGAACTGTGGTGTTCCTTAACTTAATGACATTGGGATACCGGCCTGTGGCTAAGGCCCGTGTAGTATGAGCGTACAGCCCGGGCCGCAGGCAACGCCCATATTATAAAACCGATAAAAAAAATTCTAATAATCAATGACTTACGGTTGCGTCATTAGAAGGTACGAAGCAATCTCCGACTTGCAGAGCTACTCTGTATAGTTCGCGATTGCTTCGTACCTCGCAATGACGGGGGGATTAAGTTATAATAAAAATAACCTTTCATCTTTATTTTCATTTTTTTTTGAAAGTTTAAAAACTTATCTATCTTTGTGCATGGAATTGGCAGAGGCAAGGTTAAAATTTATCGAGGCGTGGGGTAAGCTGGGATCGGAGTGGGGGATAAACCGCACCATGGCCCAGGTACATGCTTTGCTGATGATCTCGCCTGAAGCTTTGACCACGGAAGAAGTAATGGCCGAGTTAAGCATTTCGCGTGGCAATGCAAACATGACCCTGCGCGATTTAATTGACTGGGGCCTGGTAGAAAAGCAGCATAAAACCGGTGAACGCAAAGAGTTTTTTTACGCCGAAAAGGATGTATGGACTATTGCCCGCCGTGTAGCCGAAGAACGTAAAAAACGCGAGCTTACGCCTATTATCAAAATACTTGACCAACTGGCAGGGGTAGAGGGGGATGCAAAAGATCCGGCTTATAAAACATTTAAAACTACGGTTACTGATATCAACAAGTTGGCTAATAATGTGAACAAAACACTTGATACCATGCTTAAAGCCGAGGAGAATTGGTTTTTTGGTTCGATACTGAAAGTGTTTAAATAAATTTTTTTAAATTAAAATTTCAATTTTTACTGAAAATTCTAAATAATTAATAATAAATAAAACCCTAAGCGTCATGAACTACTTTATTTTAACCTATGTTATTTATCTGTTGGCAAGTATTGCATTAACTGTATGGGTGGCCAAAGTGCTGTTTAAAAACGGACGAATTTTTTTGGTAGATATATTTCACGGCAACAACGAACTGGCCGATTCTGTAAACAAACTGCTGGTGGTAGGCTTTTACCTGGTAAATATAGGTTATATGAGCCTGGCCCTTAAAGAGTATGGCTCTATAGCCAGTATGCAGGTAGTGGTAGAGGTATTGAGCTATAAAGTGGGCTGGATCATTTTAATATTAGGCGGTATGCATTTCCTAAACCTTGTCATTTTCTTTAAGCTGCGTAACCGCGCTAAACGGGAAAAGGCATTTAATACAAATGTTTGATTTTTAGTTTTTTGTTTTGATTTGGCGGGGTGGGCAAGCGTTTGTCTGCCCCGTTTTTTGGGGAGATATGCATTGTATATCAGGCAGCACTTCTTAATTGCCTGCTTATACTGTTCAGCAAAACATCAATATCAAAAGGTTTGGCTATAAAATCGTCGGGTGATCCGGCCTGGGTGAGCACGCCGGGGTTATGGCTGGCCGAAATTAATATCACGGGTATGTTTTTAGTTTCCTGCTGATTTTTAAGGGCTTTGCAAAGTTCGCGGCCGTCTAAATTGCCAAGCATAATATCAAGCAAAATTAAATCAGGCTCATGCTGCTTTATGCAGTCAAACAAACTTTTGCCTTCAGTTAAAGTCTCAACCTCATAACCTGAGTCTTCCAGTATATATTTTATGATCTCCAAAATATCTTTGTCGTCGTCCACCGCTAATATCCGTCGCATATGTAATCTGTAAAAATTGTATCAGCAAAAAAAATCGATATAGCTTATTCAATATCAGGTTACACTGAGCAATTTTTATACCAAGTATTATATCAAATATGAATCTGTATTTGTTCGGTTTTTATGCGGAAGATTTTATGATTTATTAATCACTGCAAAGTGTAGCGGGTATACTAATGTATATTAATAAGGGCAGTGTTGTAAAATAGCATAATTGTACTTTAAGCTCTGGCTATTTATGCTTAAAGTAAAAAAGAATATCAAGTTAACAGTGAAAACAGAATAACTGACCGAAAGTTATTTAATAAAAATATGGGCTGATTTTTTGCATTTGGCGCAAAAATATTTCCTAACTGGTATAAAAAACAGGACGTTTTTTAAAAACCAACTTCTTCGCATCTGGAAATGATAAGGGGCTCCGCACTTTGAACAATAGTACTTTTTTCTTGAGTTAGCTTCGTTTTCTTCCACAAATTTTTAAATAACAGGAAGCCAAAATACAATATCTATGTTATTGATTGTGAAGAAAAAAAGAAAAAGTACTTTTAAGTAGTTGTTAATTTACTTTTAAGAAATTAATTAAATTAGTTATCGTAATACATACCGCTTGCGTTGGCACTTGTAGCACATATATCTTTTTATGGGAAGGAAAAACAGAATTTTTTTCACAAAAAAACCTCTGGGTATGCGGGTGTCAAGCTCTGATTTACACCGCGGGCACAGCGGTGCTTTCCTTACTTCTGTTTTGTCTTGTTCTGTTATAGATAGTACCATAATACAATCAGGGGTTATTGTATTTAATTAATTGTTGTATTAACTTATAAAACAAAGTTAATGTAATTATCAATGTTTTAATAAGGGTGTTGAAGTATTGATAAATATTTAATTGAAGCCGTAAAAAGGCACTGTATTTATAATGGAGCAGACATTTAGCTGCTTTTTTTGTTTTTTTGATAATTACAGCTGCTTATTACAGGAAAAGATTTATAACTAATGCTTAAAGTGTGCAAAAAACAGGGCAGATAAATGGTTGATAGGTTGAGGGAAAGGATGGCTTAACTTTTAAAGCAGGTTATTTACCTTTTCAACAAGCTCGGTCAAATCAAATGGCTTATTGATTATCGAGTCGCATCCGTAACTAATGAGTTCACTTTCATTATTCACATAGGCCGAAAAGATAATTACGGGGGTATTGCCAAATTTAGGGTGTACTTTTATGTTACGGCAAATTTCGCCTCCATTGGTGCCGGCTACACGATAATCCAGTATTACCAGGTCTGGTTCAAAGCTTTCAATCAGCGGCAGAACGTCGGTACTTACTGATGTACTTTTAACTTCAAATTGCTCATAAGTAAGGGTTTCATGAACAATATCAAGGATGTCCTGATTGTCATCCAATACTAAAATACGCTTAACCATAATAAAAATTAAAGAAATAAATGCCGAAAAGGTATTAAAGTATGCTCGTCAAAATACAGTATCCCGTAAATAGTGGTTTGGGTTTAATCTTAATCGGATAAAACTTTAATGCAAAATTAAAACTATTTTTTATAAAATTAATCAAACAAGCCATAAATAGTAACAAGTTGTAGGAATAATTATACAAGCTTCCTGTTTTTCAGGTTGTAACTGCAAATACCGTGTAAATGCTATTGATAACAAGGTAGTAAAAAGCTTTTACCATTAAAAATCTGAAACTCAAATTTTGTTGTTACATTAGTTGGCCGCAGCGGGTGTTCAATGCGCTGGTTATACACCACAGGCCCTACATAAACTTATAATTTAATGGTACTATTAACTATCCTCTTTTGTATTGTTCTGCTGGTTTTGCTTGTGAGCCTTGTAAAAGTAAATCCCTTTATCGCATTTCTGCTTGTTTCAATAGTAGCAGGTTTGTTATTGGGTATACCTATTAATAAAGTAACCGCCTCGGTGCAAAAAGGTATGGGCGATATATTAGGCCAGCTGCTCATCATTATTTGCCTTGGCGCTATGTTGGGTAAGCTTGTAGCTGTAAGCGGGGCCGCGCAAAAAATAGCAGGTGTACTTGTTGATGCTGTAGGCGAGAAATACATTCAATGGGCCCTGGTTGTTGCCGGCTTTATTATAGGTATTCCGTTATTTTACGGTATTGGTTTCGTGTTAATGGTGCCGCTCATATTTTCGGTTGTTTACAAATACAAACTGCCCGCCGTTTATATAGGTTTGCCCATGCTGGCCTCGTTATCTGTAACGCATGGCTTTTTGCCACCGCACCCTTCGCCATCGGCATTAGTAGCTTTATTTCATGCTAATATGGCAACCACATTTATTTACGGCCTTATCATAGCTATTCCGGCCATTATATTGGCAGGGCCCGTGTTTGCACAATTCCTTAAAAAAATCCCATCAGAGCCGCTGGCCACTTTTCGGGCAGAAGAATTGCCTGCCGAAAAGCTGCCCGGTGCATTCAATAGCTTTTTTACCGCTTTGTTGCCGGTTTTACTGTTAATGCTCACCGCTTTTTTTCCATACCTCAATATAAAAGACCCCGGAGTGTCAAAAGTCATTTCATTTCTTGGCGATCCATCAATTGTTATGCTGATAGCACTTTTGGTTGCTACTTACACATTGGGTATAAGGCAAGGCAGAAACATGGGCCAGCTTGCAGGCAGCTTTACCGATGCAGTAAAGGATGTAGCGTTAATATTGCTGATTATAGCGGGATCCGGTGCATTTAAAGAAGTTTTGACGGCCAGTGGGGTAAGCAGCCAAATAGCAGCGCAATTACAATCTTTCAATTTACCCCCCTTGTTGCTGGGCTGGGTAATTGCAGCAATTATCCGTGTTAGCTTAGGCTCGGCAACAGTAGCCGGATTAACGGCAGCAGGCATTGTAGCGCCATTGGTTTTACAAAATCACATCAACCCTAATTTAATGGTGCTATCTATCGGTGCCGGCAGCCTTGCATTTTCGCATGTAAATGATTCGGGGTTTTGGCTGTATAAGGAATATTTTAATTTAAGTATTAAAGATACCATAAAGTCATGGTCGTTAATGGAGACACTGGTTTCTGTGATCGGGCTTGTTGGCGTAACCATTATTAACCTGTTTGTTAAATAAAGCCATGATAAAACAAATACTGGTAAGCCTGATCCTGGCAATTTTTATGCTAACCGTCAGCAACAATGTTTGGGCACAGCAGGCTACTGTAACCGGCAGCTACTATAACTCGTTTGATGGTGTAAAGATTTATTACGAAGTAAAAGGCGATGGCTTCCCGGTAATACTGGTACATGGTTTTTCGGGTACCGGCGAAGGCTGGAAAAAAGGACAGCTTTATAATGATTTGTTAACCGCAGGATATAAAGTAATCATATTAGATCAACGTGGTAACGGGCGATCGGATAAACCCCATACCGATGCAGGTTATGCTAACGATGCCGAAGCTAAGGATATTATGGGCCTGGCTACGAGCCTGGGGTTGAAACAATATGACATTGTTGGATACTCTCGCGGATCGATTATCACGTCGCGGGTGTTTGTGCTTGATAAACGTGTTAAAAAGGCTGTAATGGGTGGCATGGGCGATGCATATACTAATCCCGAATGGCCGCGCAGGATCCACGCCTATAAGGCTTTAATGGGCGATACCAGTTTTCATGATGTTGACGGAATGATTAAATACATCCGCAGTAACCCTTTTGATGAGCTCGCGTTGGCGTATCAGCAAAAGTGGCAACCCTCAACCAGCAAACAGGAATTAGCTAAAGTGAAAATGCCCGTATTGCTTATCGACGGTACCGAAGATCATGATAACGGCGATGAAGTTGCACTTAATAAGCTTATCCCCAACTCCAGGCTTGTCCACGTTCCCGGCGATCATAACAGCGCCAGTCGTACTCCCGAATTTTCAAAAGTTGTGTTGGATTTCCTGAAATAGTACTTTCAGTTTAGATCTTTTGTCGGATTTTTAAAGCGTTATTTTCAAAACGGCCTGCTATTTGTATAAGTGTTTTTGTTAACACTTATTAATACATACCATTATGAAAAAGTTGATGCTATATATGTGCTTTTTAATTGGCCTGATGTTATCCTTCAGTATTAATGCCAACGCACAAACAACACAGAAAAAGGGGATCAGTAAACAAGGTAAGGGAGCTATAATAGGCGGTGCCGGCGGTGCTATCGCAGGTGGGTTAATAACACATAGCGCTGGCGGTGCATTGGTAGGAGGTGCGCTTGGTGCCGGTGGTGGTTACATTATTGGCAACGAAGCCCGCAGGCGCGAAGAAAAAAGGAAACGCGCGGCTCGTATTGCCTGGCGCAGGGCACATCCGCATCATCATTATACCACCACCAAAACAACGGTAACTAAGACCACAACTTACCACTAATTTAAAATACGGTTTTAAAGGCCTGTAATTTTTAATAGTTACAGGCCTTTTTTATTTAAATTAAAATTTAGCTAAATTGAAGCGATTGGGACATTTTATCCGTTAATAACTTTATTAACGATCAAACCGCAGGGTGATTTTTCTGTTTAAAGCACGATGGTGAAAGGGTTATCTGTATTAGTTTTATGTTTAATACCGGCTATGGTGCTGGCACAGGATGCAGGTACCGATACCATGAGCATAAAAAAAGATACAGTACCGCAAAGAGATGTTATTGATATAGTACGTTCGGTTTTTAAAATAAAACCCCGGCAGCAAACAACCGAAAGAAAAAAAATTTACTTTTCTGTTTTTCCTACATCAACAAGTGATGGCCGGAGCGGGGGGAGGGCGCTGTTTACTTCAACAACAGCAGGATTTTATCTTGGCGATGCAGCAACCACCAATTTATCAAGCTTTACTTTTACACCTTATTTTAATTTAAGGGGGAGGTATGGTTTGCCTATCAGGTCAAATATCTGGCTTGATAATAACGAGTGGAATATACAGGGTGATACCCGACTGATGGTTTATCCGCAGTATACCTGGGGGCTGGGCGGCAATCAGGGTCCGCATGATAAATTTTTGGTGAATTATAACTACCTCCGCTTTTATCAAAGCGTGTTAAAGCAGATCAAGCCATACTTTTATGCAGGTTTAGGCTATAATTTAGACTACTACATGGATATTGAAAGCAACGGCGATCAAAACCTACGGAAGTTTACCGGTTATAAGTATGGTACCGCTGCCGATCAGGATGCTTTTTCATCGGGCATTACGCTCAATTTATTATATGATTCGCGCAGAAACTCGATCAATCCGCTGCCCGGAGCTTATGCCAATGTGGTTTACCGGGTTAACGCCAAAGCATTTGGAAGCCATACCGACTGGCGATCATTATATATTGATGTACGGAAGTACATACAGTTAAGCAATTCGGGACCTAAAAACGTGCTGGCATTCTGGTCTTTCTTCTGGACAACGCTTACGCCGCGCACACCGTACCTAAACCTGCCGAGCCTTGGCTGGGAACCTTACCAGCGATCAGGCAGGGGATTTCCGCAAAGTCGTTACCGGGGCGATAGGCTTGCGTATTTTGAAACGGAATATCGCCGGGATATTACACGTAATGGCTTGCTGGGCTTTGTGGTATTTGCCAATGTAAACTCTGTTACAGAACCTGAAAACCACGCTTTTGTATACTGGCACCCTGCCGGAGGAACAGGTTTACGGTTTAAATTTAATAAAAAGGCGGGCACCAATATTAGTCTCGATTATGGAGTGAGTAAAAACTTCTCGTCAATAAGTCTTAATTTAGGCGAGGCATTTTGATGCTTCGGTTCATAGGTTATTGATCATGGTTCATAGAATTTTAGCATGACCATTATATAACATGTGCCCATTCGCAGCTATGAACTATTAACCGTCAACTAACCAACACACAAGTATGACCAAACAAAAATATACAGTGCTGATCCTGATATTAGGATCACTTACGGCGCTTGGCCCTTTCTCTATTGATATGTACCTGCCGGGGTTTACGGCAATAGCCAAATATATGCATACCAGTACCGATGAGGTAGCGTTGTCGTTATCGAGTTATTTCGTTGGTATTGCGGCAGGGCAGTTGCTTTACGGGCCTTTGCTCGATAGGTTTGGCCGTAAAAATCCACTGTACTGGGGGCTGGGCCTCTATATCGTGTCATCAATGGGATGTTTCTTTTCCTCATCGCTTGAAATGCTCATTGTGCTTCGCTTTTTCCAGGCAGTAGGTAGTTGTGCGGCAAGTGTTGCGGCTATGGCTATGGTGCGCGATCTGTTTCCGGTTGAGGATAATGCCAAAGTATTTTCATTGCTGATATTGGTACTTGGCGCATCGCCCATGCTGGCCCCTACGGCCGGTAGTTACATTGCCGCCGCCTTTGAATGGCAGATCATTTTCCTGGTATTAACCATTATAGCGGTGCTGATATTGGTGTCGGTAATATTCTGGCTACCGGAAAGTTATCAGCCTGATCCTTCATACTCCTTAAAGCCCGGGCCGATAATAGGTCATTTTATAACTGTTTTAAAAGATGCACAGTTTGTGACTTATGCCATAGGCGGAGCGTTTGCATTTGCCGGTTTGTTTGCCTACGTTTCGGCATCGCCTATTGTGTTTATTGACGGCTTTAAAGTAAGTGGAACTCAGTTTGGATGGATTTTTGCCGGGCTTTCGGTTGGCTTTATTGGGTCAAGCCAATTGAACAGCTTATTGATAAAAAAATACAAAAGTGAGCAGATGATCGGAGCGGCCCTGATTTTAATGGTAATTATCTCAATAGTGTTTTTTATAGGCTCATTACATCACTGGTTTGGAATAGGGGGCACTATAGCTATGATATTTGGTGTATTATGTTGCATCGGTATCAGCGCGCCAAACACATCTGCATTATCTTTAGCCCCGTTCACAAAAAATGCGGGTTCTGCTTCGGCAATTTTAGGTGCATCTCAAATGGCTGTGGGGGCGTTGTCATCCATCGGCATTTCGGTAATAAAACAACATAGCTCGCTGCCTATGGCGGCCGTTATGGTTAGCTCATCAATTTTGGCGCTTTTAATTGTGTTTATTGGCAAGCGGTTTATTAAACACAAGGTTGAGGCCAGCGGAGATGTTGTTGTGGCTCATTGAACCTTGATTTTTAGGATTGAAGGATTCGCATGATTTAAACCAAGCGCTGCCGCAAGGCTTTGCCTTGTGGCCCATATGCATCTACAATTTTCCCAATTAAAACTTACTTGCCCGTAAAGCGGTAACTTTTGAACCATCCGGGCCGGTGCTTTCAAAAACTATCTTGTTTTCGGTGAGTTCAGAAACGTAAAAAACAAAATCGCGGGTCTTGCCATCGGGTAGCTTCTCTGTTATATTCATATTACTGCCGTTAAGCGTAAAACTACCATGCGACAAGAACTTGCCACCCCAAACTATCAGGAACTTCATTTCGGGCGTAAACTGGATATAGGGCACGTTTGCATCCAACTCGGCTTGTTTTACGGTATCGGGCGGACTGGCATTAGGGTGTTCAATTTTTATATATTTCCATTTACCGGTAAGCGTGGTAACCGAAACCGTAGGTTTGCATGATGTTATAAAAAGTGTAACTACAGCAAGCAATAAAAAGCCTTGTTTTATCATGACAGAAAAATGTTTGGATAAAACTATACAATTGCTTTTAAAATTGAAAGCGTAAACGGAGGCTTAGTCTTTAGTCTAAAGTTCAAAGTCGGGCATATCACTGCCGGCTTAAGACTATTAACTTTACACTATTATTTCTTTGTGCCTTTCCTGGTACGCTCTTCGGCCTGCTTCACTTCATCCTTTTCACTTAGTGGGCCTTCGGTTTTGATCTCTTTGGCTTTTTGTGCCCCAGTTTTAGTAGTATCTGCCTTGCTACCTTCTTTTTTGATATTATTAGTAGTGTTCATGGCTTTGTAAGATAAGTTTCTATTAAATAACCTGTATTTGTTTAACTATACGTATTGTTAAAAGTTTTTATAAAAATCGTCTTAAAATTTACTTTCTGTGTATCAATTAATTACATGGATTTGACGTTGTGCGTAAAATATTTTTAAGATTTTTCGTAACAATGCATCATAGCAACTGTCTTAATGACACTATATAGCCAAGGTACTCTTCCAGGTAAGCTATAAGTATTGTGAGGGCCCGCACCTTAAGGGTTCCGTTAATAAAAAAATCAAAAACAATCTTTAAAAAAATGGACAATCTAATTGTTAGTCTGTGGTGGGTTATACCCGTCATAGTGTTATTGCTGATGTACAAATTTGTTTTGCGCGTATTTTGCGGTATGGTTATCGTTCCTGATGATCGTATTGGGTTGGTGATCAAGAAGTTTGCTCTTACAGGTAATAGCCGACTGCCCGATGGCCGTATCATTGCTACTAAAGGTGAGGCCGGTATGCAGGGCCGTGGCCTTGCGCCGGGCTTATACTGGAAAATGTGGCCATGGCAGTACACTATTATCATGCAGCCCTTTACCATTATCGAGCAAAATAAACTGGGCCTTGTAAAGGCTAAAGACGGTGCCTCGTTTGATACCGGCCGTGTACTGGGTAAACCGGTTGATTGTGATAAGTTTCAGGATGCGGTAGCATTTTTGGATAATAATGGTCAAAAAGGCCCGCAGGCAGCTTTTCTTACACCGGGTAGCTATCGTATCAACACCTTTTTGTTTGATATTGAGATGGTGCCTATCACCCAGATCCACGAAAACAAAGTAGGTATTATCACCACTTTGGATGGTGAGCCGCTGAACAAAGGTGAGATAGCCGGCGAATCGGTTGCCGGGCACAAAAATTACCAGGATCCAATTGCCTTTATCACCGCCGGTGGCCGCAAGGGTTTGCAGGAGGATGTAATACTGGCAGGTACCTACTACCTCAACCCATGGTTTGTAAGTGTTGAACAAGTAGATATGATCTATATACCAATTGGTTACGTAGGTGTTGTTAACTCTTTTGTTGGCCCGGAAGGTAAGGATACCAGCGGCGATAACTTTAAGCACGGTAACATTGTAAAACGCAATGAAAAAGGTGTTTGGGATGAACCGCTTGACCCAGGTAAGCACCCGGTAAATATCTACACCCATGCGGTTGAAATTGTGCCTACAACCAATATCGTACTGAACTGGGCCGATAGCCGTACCGAATCACACGAATTGGATAAGAACCTGTGTACCATTACAGTAAGGTCAAGCGATGGTTTTACCTTCAACCTCGATGTGTCACAGATTATCCACGTGCCACGTAACGAAGCACCAAAAGTGATAGCAAGGTTTGGTAAAATGAAAAACCTGGTATCACAGGTACTGGAGCCAACCATCGCCAACTACTTCCGTAACTCAGCCCAAAAAAGTGATGTGATCGGCTTCCTTGCCAATCGTATCCAAAGGCAAACCGATGCCCGCGAACACATTGGCCGTGTGCTGGAAACCTACAACGTAATTGGTGTGGATACCCTGATAGGCGACATAGTACCTCCTGCAGCGTTGATGAAAACCCTTACCGACCGTAAACTGGCCGAAGAGGAGAAGGTTACTTACGAGATACAGCGCCATGCGCAGATTGAACGTAAAGAGTTTGAAAGTGCACGTGCCGGTGCCGATATGCAGCCTGAAGTAGTGAAATCAACCCGCCAGGTTGAGATCAACACCCAGATGGCCGCTTCAAGGGTTGCCGCGTCAAAAGGTGAGGCCGAAGCTAAAACAATCAACGCCAAAGCCGATGCCGAGGTAAGGATCACGATAGCCAAAGCCGATGCCGAAGCAAAAACAGTGAATGCAAAAGCTGATGCGAATGCCACTGAAGTGAACGGTTTGGCCGAAGGTGCTAAGATCAAAGCAATAGGTTTATCAGAAGCCGAGGTTACCAAACAAAAAACCGAGGCCATGGGTACCGAACAATATGCCATAGTGCGTGTAGCCGAAGCTTTAGCTGCTGCGGGCATCAGGTTAGTGCCTGAGATATTGGTGAGTGGTAAAGAGGGTGGCAGCGGCGGTATGATTGACGCCTTGATAGGTACCGAAATGCTTAAAAAATTGCAGATCGAAAACCAGGGCAAAGGTGCCGCCAGCACTAAAGGCGAATAATTAAAATATCCTGATGCATAAAAATTTGCTGGCTGATTATGTAATCCCTGCAAATTATGCATCATGGTTAAGGTTTGTGATTAGAGATTTTTGAGGGAGAGTACATATGATTTCAAAATCCTAAACCTTTTTATTGAAGAGATCTGCAGTTGGAGGTGAGTTTTGTTACTGCCTCCGGCCAAAGAAAAATGAGTTCTTTATACCTAAACCTTTTTTTAACGTGATCAGGGGTTGGAGATTATAAATCGGTTGCTGTGATAGTATCCGGCTTTATGATTCAATTGCACTGATATAATTGACGAGGCTTTTAACCTAAACCGATCAATGAACAAAGGCATTCCGCGAGGGGATGCCTTTTGTGTTTTAATGCTAAGTCCTCAAAAAGAGGCAGGCGTTATTCTATCCATCACATATTAAAAAATACGGTCATGTTGAACTTGTTTCAACACCTCATATGCTGAGTCGCCTGCTAATCAACCTGCCTGCCTGTCCTTTGAGGCGCAGAAGTAAATTACACATAGTATAATTAAAAATGGGTGTCATGCTGAGTTTGTCGAAGCATGGTGGGCAGGGCCACTGCGCGCGAGTCTTCGACCGGCTCAGACTGACAGACCCTATTTTGTTATTAGAGTTCAATTGATTTAAGCACTTAGCATGAAGATTTGGAGGTGCCATCATCGGAATCAAAACCAATCAACGATTAAAGATCACTAAGTTTGAAGGTTTCTTTAACCCTGATGCCTTTTTCTGTTTGTTGTAAAGTGCAACACTCATTAACCGGGTCATGCTCAAAATATAATACATATTCTTTTTCCAGAGCTTCGTTTAAAAATAGCTTTTTTTCGGCAAGTGTTTGCAGTGGGAACATATCGTAAGCCATTACATAGGGGATAGGCAGATGCCCTACAGATGGCAGCAGATCGGCCATGTACAAGAGTTGTTTTCCTTTATAATTAATGAGCGGCAGCATCATAGATTCGGTGTGGCCGGATACAAAACGGATATCAAAATCCTTCATGAAATTGATGCCATCTTTTGCATCAACAAATTTAAGCTGGCCGCTTTCCTGTATTGGTATAATATTTTCTGTAAAAAAAGAAGCTTTTTCACGGTCGTTAGGATTTACGGCCCAATCCCAGTGTTTGGGGTTACTCCAGTAAGTTGCATTTTTAAAAGCAGGCAGCAGGTTTTCGCCCTCGCGTATAACAGCACCTCCCACATGGTCAAAGTGCAGGTGGGTTAAAAATACATCGGTAATATCATTTCTGTGAAAGCCAAGTGAAGCCAGCGAGCTATCTAAAGTAGCATTACCGTGTAGATAATAATGGCTGAAAAACTTTTCGCTTTGCTTATTACCAATGCCGGTATCAACTAAAATCAGCCGGTTTTCATGTTCAACCAGCAGGCAACGCATGGCCCAGGTACAAAGGTTATTTTCATCGGCGGGGTTGGTTTTGTTCCAGATTGTTTTCGGAACAACGCCAAACATAGCGCCGCCATCTAATTTAAAAAAGCCGGTATCGATGGTATGTAAGTTCAAAGTTGTAAGTTTTTAGTTCAAAGTCAGTAGTCAAATATATTATAATAAAAAAGAAGCCCGAAGTTTTGAACTCATAAATGCAAGTTCAGAACTTCGGGCTTCAGACTTAGAACTTAAGACTTTCTGCTTACAAGTGGATACACTCGCCGTAAGCTTCGGCTGCTGCTTCCATTACTGCTTCACTCATGGTTGGGTGAGGGTGTACCGATTTGATGATCTCATGACCGGTAGCTTCCAGCTTGCGGGCAGTAACTACTTCGGCAATCATTTCAGTAACATTATAGCCAATCATGTGAGCACCTAAGAACTCGCCATATTTAGCATCAAATATCACTTTTACAAACCCATCTTTAGCGCCGGCAGCACTTGCCTTACCCGATGCCGAGAATGGGAACTTACCAACTTTAATTTCGTAACCGGCTTCTTTAGCTGCCTTTTCGGTGTAACCAACAGAAGCAATTTCAGGCGAGCAATAAGTACAGCCCGGGATGTTGTTATAATCAAGCGGGTGTGGGTTTTGACCGGCAATTTTTTCAACGCAGATAATACCTTCGGCAGATGCTACGTGGGCAAGGGCCTGACCTTTAACGATATCGCCTATAGCGTAAACGCCTTCAACGTTGGTACGGTAAAAATCATCAACCAATACTTTACCACGATCGGTTTTAACGCCGTTTTCTTCGAGGCCAATGCCTTCAAGATTGGTAGCAATGCCTACTGCAGATAATACGATCTCCGCTTCAAGTGTTTCGGTACCTGTAGCTGTTTTTACAGTTACTTTGCACAGCTCGCCGCTGGTATCAACAGCTTCAACATTTGAGCTGGTCATGATGTTGATGCCTTGTTTTTTAAGGATACGGTTTAATGCTTTTGATACGTCCTCGTCTTCAAGCGGAACGATGTTATCAAGATACTCAACAACGGTAACTTTAGTGCCTATTGCATTGTAGAAATAAGCAAACTCGATACCGATAGCGCCCGAGCCAACCACAATCATTGATTTAGGTTGCTGAGGCAATACCATAGCCTGGCGGTAACCGATAACTTTTTTGCCGTCCTGTTTAAGGTTAGGCAATTCGCGCGAGCGGCCACCGGTAGCTAATATAATATGTTTTGCATTGTAGGTTTTAGCCGAACCATCGGCAGCTTTAACTTCTACAACACCTTTGCTTTTCAATTTACCAAAGCCAACAAGAACATCAATCTTGTTTTTCTTCATCAAAAACTGAACGCCTTTGCTCATGCCATCGGCAACGTTACGGCTTCTTTTAACAACTGAGGCAAAATCAACTTCGCCTGCACCGTTAATTTTAATACCATAATCGGTACTGTGGTTAAGGTATTCAAAAACCTGGGCGCTTTTTAACAAAGCCTTGGTTGGGATACAACCCCAGTTCAAACAGATGCCGCCTAATGATTCTTTTTCGACAATGGCGGTTTTTAAACCAAGCTGGGAAGCGCGGATAGCAGCAACATAGCCACCCGGACCAGACCCAATAACAATTACATCGTAATCCATATTATTATTGATATACTTTAATTTCGTTTCAAAGGTAAATAAGCTGCGCGGATTTTTGTGGTTTTTCCGCAAGCCCCTATTTTTTTTCGAAGGCCAAATCTAAGTAAAAAGGGCTGAAACCAAAAATGTACCGCGGGTATATATAGCCCGCCTCAGGATATTTATATCTGCGCTGTGTCATAAAATAAACTCCGGCAGTTTAACCGTTGAGTTTGTATATGATTTAAACCATATTATTTATCATATTTTCATTGTTTGTGACCATAGTTTTATGGTTTTTGTATTTATGATGTAAAATGTTGATAAATATATAATGATTGTTAACGTTAACTTAACATTAGGAAACGGTTCATTAATTATCTTTGCGCCAATTAATTAAACGTATAATTAAAAAAGCAATTTATGAGGAAGCATTACCTTCTTTTATTACTTCTCATCGGCTTTTCGTTCTTCACTGGTAAGAATGTATTAGCTCAGGGTGTAACCACCGCCAGCATCAACGGTACCGTTACCGATGCTAAAGGTGCTATACCCGGCGCAACTGTAACAATGGTGCACACGCCAACTGGTACCGTGTATTCGACGGTGACCCGTGCCGACGGCCGTTACAACATCCCTAACTTAAGGGTAGGTGGTCCCTACACTTTCAAAGTAACTTTTATTGGTTATGCAAATTATGTTCAGGAAGGCATCAACCTTAACATTGGCCAGGATCAAAAACTTTCTGCCCAACTTGCTGACAACACTACTTCGTTAAAGGAAGTAACTGTTAAAGCTACAACCGGAAAAGTGATCAACTCTTCACGTACCGGTGCCCGCGAAACCATCAGCCGTCAGCAAATTGAAAACCTGCCAACAATTGCACGTTCATTATCTGATTTTACTAAATTAACTCCTTCTGCTAACGGTTTATCATTCGGTGGTCGTTCAAGTGCATTTAACAATATTACTGTTGACGGTGCTTTGTTCAACAACTCTTTTGGTTTATCAGGCACTTTAGGTGGTCAAACAAGTTCACAGCCAATTTCACTGGACGCGATTGACCAGATCCAGGTTGATATTGCCCCTTATGACGTACGTCAGGGTAACTTTACAGGTGCTGGTGTAAACACTGTAGTAAAATCGGGTACCAACGAAGTTAAAGGTACTGCTTACTACTACGCTCGTGGTTCAAAATTACAAGGTTACCATGTTGGCCCAACCAACCTGAATGTAACTCCCGTTAACTATCATACAGATGGTGTTGCAGTAGGCGGCCCGATCATCAAAAACAAATTATTCTTGTTTGTATCTGGTGAGCAGGAAAGAATCACTCAACCACCTGCAACTGTTTATGTAGCCGGTGGTAATGGTGCAAGCGGTGCAAACGTTTCGGCGGTACAAGCTTCAACACTTGATGCTATCAAAGCTAAATTGCTATCATTAGGTTATGATCCAGGTGCTTACCAGGGCTATAACTACAATACTTACAGCAACAAATTAACTGCAAAGCTTGATTGGAATATCGATAAAAACAACACTTTAAGTGCTAAATATTTTTATCTGAAATCATACAAAGATCAGCCTGCCAGTAACTCAGGTATCAGCAACAGCGATGGTAAAACTGCTGTTGGGTATGGTACCACTCGTGCTCCGGGTCCTAATACTTTGCCTTTCTACGGTTCAGGTTATACCATCAATAACAACTTTAACATCGGTATCATCGAGTTAGATACCCGTATCAGCAACAGCCAGTCAAACAAATTAACTGTTGGCTACTCTGCACTTAGGGATTTCCGTAATTTCTTAGGTAAAGGTTTATTACCAATGGTTGATATCGGTAACGGTACAAATGCTGCTGATGGTACTCAAATTACCGGCGCAACTGCAACAGCAACCAGCTTTGGTTCTGAATTGTATACTGCCGGTAACTTGTTGAGCACAAACATCTGGCAGTTTGCTGATGATTATACCATATATGCAGGTAAACACGAGTTTACCATAGGTACAAGCAACCAGATCCAAAGCTATACAAACGGTTTTGCGCCTGATTATAATGGTTTATATACCTATAACTCAGCGTCTGACTTTTTGAACGGTAACGCTGCTGCTGCTTACACTTTACGTTACTCTGCAGTTGGTAACAGCATTCCTTACGCTAAAATAAAAGCGTCTATCTATAGCGTTTATGTACAGGATAAATTCCATGTAACTGATAACTTCAGGTTAACCTATGGTTTGAGGGCTGATTACGACCAATTTCCTACTACTTTAGCTGCAAATACTAATGCAGCAGCTTTAACTTTCCAGGGTGGTACACATGTTGATGTTTCTAAATTGCCAAAAAACAGGGTTCAGTTATCTCCTCGTGTAGGCTTTAACTGGGATGTTAATGGTGATCAGTCAACCCAGATCCGTGGTGGTTCGGGCTTATTTACCGGTTCGGTTCCATTTGTATGGATCTCAAACCAGGCATCAAACAATGGTTTGTTATTTGGTTCAAAAACAATTACCAAAGCTAATGATCCAACTAACCCGGCCTTAATATTCAAACCGGATGTTAATGCAAACCGTCCTGCAAATGCAGCTGCTAATACTTCTTACGAGCTCGACGTTGCTGATCCAAACTTAAAATATCCAAAAATCTGGAGAACAAACTTAGCTGTTGACCAAAAATTGCCAGGTGGTGTTGTAGCTACTATCGAAGGTGCATATACCAAAGATATCCGTGCTATCTATCACCAAAACCTTGTTTTATCTGATGGCTTTACTACTATGCCAGGTACTGAAGGACAAATTCGTTACACTTCAAAAAATACAACACCTGCGGCCGCTGCTGCAACTGCAGAGAACCCGTCAATCACTGGTTTGTATTACATGAAGAATACTAACAAAGGTTTCTCTTATTTCGTTACCGGTCAGTTGCAAAAAAGCTTTACTAACGGTTTCGCTGCAAGTGTTGCCTACACTTACACCAAATCTAAAGACGTTAACGACGGTGGTTCAACAGCAAGTACTATCTGGAGCACCAGGTATGTTGCCGGTAACCCTAACGCCGATAACCTTTCAAATAGCTCATATGTACAGCCAAACCGTATCATTGCTACAGTATCTTACCGTAAACAATACGCTAAAAACTTAGCTACTACAGTTGGTTTAGTATTTGAAGCTGCTAACAGCGGTGCTATTTCTTATATCACCAGTAACGACCCTAACAATGACGGTGCTACCAACGACTTGATGTATATCCCTAAAAATCAGGGTGACATCATCCTTGTTCCTGGCGCTGCTTCAGCTAACGGTACAGTTGATAACCGTACTCCAGCTCAAATCTGGAACCAATTAAATGCTTTCATTAACCAGGATAGCTACCTGAGCGCACACAGAGGTCAGTACGCTCAAAGGAACGGTACTATTTTGCCTACTTACAAAAGACTTGACTTACACTTTGCTCAGGATTTCATGATCCAGGCTGGTAAAACCAAAAATACACTTGAGTTCACTTTTGATGTGATCAACTTCACTAACTTATTGAACCGTAACTGGGGCTTATACCAAACTTCATACAGCGGTTTTAACAACGGTGCAACTACTGTGTTAAGGTATGCCGGTGCAGATGCAACAACTGGACGTCCTACTTATTCATTCCCTTATCTTGATGCAAATAACCAAATTCCGGTTACTAAATCATTCCAGAATGATATCAGTACTCTTTCACGCTTCCAGGCGCAAATTGGTGTAAGGTATATCTTTAACTAAGAATAGCTTATAACAATATAAAACAAAAAGTCCCGGCCAATTGGTCGGGACTTTTTGTTTATAGGATTTTTCTGTTGTTTAAATATGACTGTTTTTGATCGTAGAGACGTATAATTGTGTCTCTACGCGTGCAGGTCAGATATGCAAGTTCGCAAGCTTGCATACAAAGTGGCTTGGCTTGTGAAAGACGCAATTATGCGTCTCTACGTAAACCGGTTTTGGGATTGTTTTCAAGCTCCCCCTGGAAAACGTCATGCAGCAAAGCAAAAAAGGCGCTTAAGTGAACCCTAAGCGCCTTTCTTTATGGTGATAAACTATTTATTCGTATTCAAATACCCCAAACTCAGATGTTACGGTTACCTTCTTGGTGTCAGCCTTTTCAACGCGACCAATGATCTGCGCATCAACGCCAAAGCTTTTTGAAATGCTGATCAGGTCTGCTGCAATAGCTTCAGGTACGTACAGCTCCATACGGTGCCCCATATTAAATACCTTGTACATTTCCTGCCAGCTGGTTTTTGATTCCTCATGAATGAGTTTAAACAGCGGAGGGACAGGGAACAGGTTATCTTTTATGATGTGCAGACCTTCTACAAAGTGTAATACTTTGGTTTGTGCGCCACCACTGCAATGTACCATGCCATGTACCTGGTTGCGGTAGCCATCCAAAATTTGTTTGATAATGGGAGCGTAAGTACGGGTAGCGCTTAAAACAAGCTTGCCTGCAGTTACAGTTTGGCTATTGCCTATCTCTATAGCGTCGGTAAGGTTTTTACTTCCCGAAAAGATTAGCTCATAAGGAATAGCAGCGTCATAACTCTCAGGGAATTTTTCGGCAATAGTTTTATTGAACACATCATGACGGGCAGATGTGAGGCCGTTTGAGCCCATGCCGCCGTTGTATTCTTTTTCGTAGTTGGCTTGTCCGTATGATGCAAGGCCTACAATAACATCGCCGGGCTCAATACGGTGGTTTGATACCACGTCATCGCGTTTCATACGGCAGGTAACCGTCGAATCAACAATAACGGTACGTACCAGGTCGCCTACATCGGCAGTTTCGCCGCCGGTTGAATAGATGCCAATGCCGGCTTCACGCAGTTCGGCCAAAATTTCTTCGGTACCGTTAATAATAGCTGCAATAACTTCGCCCGGGATCAGGTTTTTATTGCGGCCAATGGTTGATGACAACAAGATGTTATCTGTTGCGCCAACGCAAAGCAGATCGTCCAGGTTCATGATGATGGCATCCTGGGCTATACCGCGCCATACAGATATATCACCTGTCTCTTTCCAGTAAGTATAAGCCAGTGACGATTTGGTGCCTGCACCATCGGCATGCATAATGTTGCAGTATTCCTGATCGCCGGTTAAAATATCCGGTACTATTTTGCAAAATGCTTTTGGAAAAATGCCTTTGTCGATGTTTTTTATGGCATTGTGAACGTCATCTTTGGAGGCTGATACGCCACGCTGATCATATCTTTGCGAAGAAATCATGGGCAAATATAAGGCTATTAGGTTAAATTGAACGAATGGGCTTTCTGTATAAAGTAAAATGAGTTTTAATTAAATCGCGCTTTTAATATTCCCATCCATCGTACTTAATATTGGGAACTTCAATTTTAGGTGTTTGCCTTATTTTTCGGTTTCGCTGTTTTTTTTAACATTTTCTAAAACCGGCTTTAGGCTTTACCTCATATTTTCGATTAAACCAATGTTCGATTTGTTGATTTCTTAAAGACATATAATTGGCTTTGGGTAAGTTTAATAATTAATTAGGTAATGTAAATATGCTCCAATTTAGTTTAATGAATATAAACTGTTGGAAATTGTGTTTCTTTGTAAGAAAATAGACTAATACACATCCTTAGTCTGTTTTATCAGGTTAATCGAAAAATAATTCGCGCTGATAATACTTCATCGGCAGGATTAGTATTTACTTCTGTTATGTTAAAAACACTTTCCTACAAAATAAACCGCTGGCGGCTAAAGCGTAACAGCCAACGTAACTTTTTAATTTATTGCAGCGTTTTTGTAGGCTTTGTAGGCGGACTGGCAGCAGTAGCCCTTAAGTTTTTAGTGCATTTAATGGAAGAGCTGAGCCACAATATATCATCGCACCTGTATTATCATATAGCGTATGTGTTTTTACCAGCAATTGGCATTTTGGGTACGGTAGCTTATCAGCACCTGATAAACCGCGATAAGATTGAAAAAGGCATAGGCAAAATCCTCATCAATATCAAAAAGAACCGCTCGAACATTAAGGTCAATAATATTTATTCGCACCTGATCACAAGTTCATTAACTGTAGGTTTCGGAGGATCTGCAGGGTTGGAGGCACCTATTGTTTGTACAGGCACGGCTATTGGCTCAAACGTGGGTAAGTTTTTTAAGCTCACGCCCTATGAAAAAACGGTACTGTTAGCAGCTGGATCATCGGCTGGTATAGCAGCGGTATTCAATAGCCCTATAGCGGGTGTTTTATTTTCGCTCGAGATATTGATAGGGGAGATCACCATCCCAACATTTATTCCTTTATTAATAGCCTCGGCTACTGGTGTGGTTGTTTCAAAGGCCTTGTACTCGGGCCAGTTGTTTCACCTGGTTACTGAGGGCTGGGTAATGAACGCATTGCCCTTTTATGTGGCCCTTGGTGTACTAAGCGGATGGGTTGCTATTTATATAGCCAAAGTAGGTGGTAAATTAGAGAGCGGCATATTTAAAAAACAAAACCGATATGTGAGGGCCGTTGCAGGCGGTGTGATCCTTGGATTGATGATTGCGATATTTCCGCAGTTGTTCGGCGAAGGCTATCATTACCTTACAGCCATTTTAAATGGTAATATCCATGTTTTGAAAGAGGAAACTTTATTTAGTGAGTGGCTGGATCAGCCGCTTGTTATGCTGCTGTTTATAGCGGCATTAGTGTTTATGAAAATTATTGCAGCCGGCATCACCATAGGTGCAGGCGGTAACGGCGGTACCTTTGCGCCAACCATGTTTACCGGGGCTTTTCTTGGTTTACTGGTGGCTTATGGCGTTAACCAAACCGGGTTTATACATTTAAATACGGTTAATTTTATTGCTGTGGGCATGGCCGGTGCGCTGGCCGGTGTGTTGCATGCGCCACTTACAGCCATATTCCTGATAGCCGAAATTACAGGTGGATACGTGCTGTTTATTCCGCTTATGATCGTATCGGCTATATCTTATATCATATCGCGCTACTCGTCGCCACACAACATGTACTGGAGCCATCTTATTCATGAAAACAATATCCAGCCTGGCCAGGATTACGGTATGTTGAATTCCATAACGCTTGATAGTATTATCAATCGTAAATACACCGCTGTTGATAAATTAATGACAGTGACTGATTTTTATAAAGTATTGGCCAAAACAGACGCTAATATTTTCCCTGTACTGAAAGATGATGGCAGTTTGGAAGGAGTAGTGCTGATAGATGATATCCGCCGCAGGTTATTTAATAAGGAGATAGCTGATAGTTTGATAGCAGATATTATGATAGAGCCGCCAACAGTAATTGACTATGAGCAACCGGCCAGCAGCGTTATGGATACTTTTGATGCTATTGATGTTTGGCAGTTACCGGTGGTAAAAGATGAAGTTTTTATCGGGTTTATTTCCAAATCAGCATTGTTATCTAAATACCGGGCAGTGCTTATTGAGCAGCACAAGGCGAGTGATTTGTTTGCGTGATAGTAGGCTTAAAAAATGTCATTGCGAGCGCAGCGCGGCAATCTCGTAGCCAATGCATGTACGCCTACATTGCTACGAGATTGCCACGTCGCCCAGACGCTTTGGCCGTTCCGCTCCTCGCAATGACATGATAAATAACAAAAAATGCCACTAACTCTAAAATTAGTGGCATTGTATAAATGAGTAATCTTACCTATTTGATAAACAACAGCTCCCTGAATTTAGGTAACGGCCATAAACGATCGTCAATCAGTTGTTCAAGCTTGTCGACGTGGTAGCGGATAGGCTGGAAGAAAGATTTTACCTTTTCATCATAATCGATGGCACGCTGGCGGATATCATCGATAACGTTAGCCTTTTTACGCTCATTAACCATTTGCTCGGTATTGGTTTTAATGAAGTTGACATGCTCCGAAATCCTGTTGATAATATCAAGCTGCGAAGCATAAGTTGATTCAGCCAAACCGATGTCTTTTAAGCCTTTTACATTTTCAATCAGGTTGCTTTGGTAGGAAACTGCTGCAGGAATGATGATGTTCATCACCATTTCGCCAATTACACGGGCTTCTATTTGTAGTTTTTTATAGAAAGCATCCAGCAGGATCTCATGGCGGGCATGGGCCTCACGTACTGTAAATACACCGGTTTCGGCAAACAGGTTTTCTGATTTGTCGCTCAATAGGGCATCCAATGCCTTTGGTGTGGTTTTAACATTTGGCAAACCTCTTAATGCAGCTTCTTTTTCCCATTCTTCGCTGTATCCATTTCCCTCAAAGCGGATATTTTTTGACTCTTTGATGTATTTTTTGATCACCATTAATAAAGCAAGATCTTTTTTCTCGCCTTTTTTCATCAGTTTATCTACATCATACTTAAATTTCTTAAGCTGATCGGCAACGATGAGGTTAAGAATGGTCATTGGGCTGGCCGAGTTGGCTGATGAACCTACCGCGCGCAGCTCGAACTTGTTGCCGGTGAAGGCGAAAGGTGAGGTTCGGTTACGATCGGTATTATCGGGCAAAATTTGCGGGATCTTAGGGATGCCCTGCCATAGCAGGTTTTCTTCCTTGATCTTTTTGCTGATGCGCGATGTTTCTATCTCATCAAGCACATCATTAAGCTGGCTGCCCAGGAATATTGATATAATGGCCGGAGGGGCTTCATTGGCACCTAAACGGTGATCGTTATTAACTGATGCAATAGATGCCCTTAACAGGTCGGCATGTTCATGAACCGCTTTTATGGTGTTCACAAAAAAGGTAAGGAACATGAGGTTGTTTTTAGGCGTTTTACCTGGCGACAACAGGTTTTTGCCTGTGTTGGTTATCAGCGACCAGTTATTGTGCTTGCCCGAGCCATTGATGCCGGCATAAGGTTTTTCGTGCAGTAGTACCTTAAAGTTATGGCGTTTAGCTACGCGGTCCATCAAATCCATCAGCAATTGATTGTGGTCAATGGCCAGGTTGATCTCTTCGTATATAGGTGCGCACTCAAATTGAGATGGCGCAACTTCGTTATGGCGGGTTTTAAGCGGGATACCTAATTGCAGGGCCTCAGCTTCCATATCCTGCATGTATGCATACACACGCTCGGGTATTGAACCAAAGTAATGATCTTCCAATTGCTGGTTTTTTGCCGATATGTGACCAAACAACGTGCGACCGGTTAAGTAAAGATCCGGGCGGGCATTAAATAAGGCGATATCAACCAAAAAGTATTCCTGTTCGATACCTAATGAAGCGTTTACCTTTTCAATGCCTTTATCAAAATAGTGGCAAACGTCAACGGCCGCTTTGTCAAGCACGTTCAGTGCCTTTAATAAAGGTACTTTATAATCAAGCGCTTCGCCGGTGTAGGATACAAATACTGTTGGGATACACAGGGTACGCGCCATTAAAAAGGCTGGCGAAGAGGGGTCCCAGGCAGTATAACCGCGGGCCTCAAATGTATTGCGGATACCGCCGCTCGGGAAGCTTGAAGCATCAGGCTCCTGCTGCGCAAGGGCATCGCCCGAAAAGCGTTCAATAGCACCGCCATCTGCAGTAGGTTCAAAAAAGGCATCATGCTTTTCGGCAGTGGTGCCGGTAAGCGGCTGAAACCAGTGTGTATAATGAGTTGCACCTTTACCTAAAGCCCAGGCTTTCATTGCCGAAGCTATCTGTTCTGCCAGGTCGCGCGGAATTGGTTCTCCTTTTTCAATTGAATTAACTATTCCCTGATAGGCCTCTGATGAAAGATATTCTTTCATCTTCTTTTTATCAAAAACATTCGACCCAAAATAATCGGAAATTTTTGGTGAAGGTGGTTTTACTTCAGGGATAGTTCTTGAAAGTACATCCTGTAAGGCTTTAAAACGGATATTGGACATATTTTATGAGGTTTAAATAAAGGTTAGTTTCCAAAATTATAACTATCCTTTTAAAATACGGGGTAAAATTAAGTGAAATATAACATACCACCTAATCATTAAAAAAACTGAAATATTTTAAAGGAAAATCTTAATTCTTCTGGAATTTCTATCTGAAATTGATTGAATCCTGTTTTTTTTAATGTTTTTGTCGATATTTTTTGTTTTAATTCTGATTAATCACTGTTTTTAACTTTAAAAATTAAGTTTTTTGATTTTTTTAATGATGAAATTGAATTTATATTGAAAATAACATTTTTAAATAATTAAAAAATGGCATTTTGTAAGCCTTGTTTTTGCAATTTTCATAATTTTTCAATTTTTTACCATTAATTTATCATTAATAATTTGTTATTCTTAAAAATACTACCTAATTTCAGAAAATAATTTACGAAAACACACCAATTATTATGCTTTTTATAAAAAAATTAAAAAGTTTACAGGTAAAAAGAAGGATTTGGAGAGAAAAGGTGTTTTGTAACTAAGAATAGCAATCAAACTAAATTTAATACAACAATCAAACTAATTAATTTTTAAAAAACAATCAAACTAATTTAAACGATGAAAGTAGGTTCTACAAAACACAACTTCCTAAGTGCAGTCCGACAGCTGACACGTGAAAAATGGGCGCTGGGAGCAACCATTTTTACAGGGAAAATGATTGGCTTGTTGCTGGTATTTGCCGCAATGATGGTTTTGCCAGGTGTATTTGGTACAAAAGCTAACGCTGCTGAAACATACACCGCCCATGAAACAGCATTAATTAACACAGTTAATACTGTTTGGACACTGGTTGCTGCCTTTTTAGTATTTGGCATGCAGGCGGGTTTCGTTATGCTCGAAGCTGGTTTTGCCCGTAAGCGCGAAACAGTGAACGTGTTGATGGAGTGTATTTTTGATACTTGTCTTTGTGGTTTACTGTTTTACGCTATTGGTTACGCCTTTATGTTTGGCAATGGCAACGGCTTTATTGGCTGGGGCGGTCCTGATGGCAAAACCTGGTTCTTCCTTCAAAATACTCCTGAAACCTATGGTTCAACCGGTATCCCGGTATTGGCACACTGGATTTTCCAGTACGCTTTTGCTGATACCTGCTCAACTATCGTGTCAGGTGCTATGATTGGTCGTACCAGTTTCCGTGGCGATATTCTTTACAGTATTGGTATTACCGGCTTTATCTATCCTATCATCGGTCACTGGGCTTGGGGTCCGGATGGTTTCCTTGCTACAATGGGAACTTCAGGTTTCTTCAAATCAATAAGCGCTCAGCCTTTCCGTGACTTTGCTGGTTCAACAGTGGTACATACTATTGGTGGTGTGGCTTCATTGGCCGGTGCAATGGTATTAGGCCCGCGTTTAGGCAGAATATTTGCCCGCGATGATAAAGAAAAAGGCGGTTTGCCTCCAGGTCACAACTTATTGGTTGCTGCTGTAGGTGGATTTTTACTTTGGTTTGGTTGGTATGGTTTTAACCCTGGTTCAACATTGTCAGCAATGGACATGCAGGGTATTGGCCGCGTTGCAGCTAATACTACGCTTGCTGCCTGTGCTGGTGGTTTTACCGCTATGCTTGCTGCTTTGTGGTTTGGCCCAACAAAAGGCAAATTTGATTTGGCCTTTACAATTAATGGTTTCCTTGCAGGTTTAGTTGCTATTACCTGTCCTTGTTACTGGGTAAGTCCATTCGGTGCTATCCTTTTAGGTGCTGTATCTGGTTTCATCATCTTCGGTGGTGTTTACCTTATCGAGTGGTTCCGTATTGATGATCCGGTTGGTGCAGTATCTGTACACGGTCTTAACGGTATCTGGGGTACTATCTCTTTAGGTTTATTTGCTTCTGGTCAGTATGGTGCTACAGGCCCAACTGGTGCCGATAATTCAGCTCCTGTAACCGGTTTGTTTTACGGTGGTGGCTTCGATGTATTGAAAGCTCAGCTTATCGGTAGTCTTACTATTACTCTTGCGGTATTTGTGGTAAGCTATGTGATGATGTTTGTGATCAACAAATTAGGTCATCCATGGAAATTACGTATCGAAGAGCATGGCGAAACAGGTACAGGTGGTATCGACGTATTCGACCACGGTATCGAAGTTTACCCTGTTCAGGATGATGAGATCAGCTTAAGCGGCCTTTTTGATAAAGGTGCTAAAGTTGCTTCTGAAGCTTAATAGGATAATATATAAGCCTTATAGCTTATTGAAAATATTGATGCCTTGTGCGGTTGGAAAGTGTAGTATTAAGTCTATAGTCCTTGGTTTAAAGTCAGGAGTTAATTCTTTGACTTTAAACTAAAGGCTGGTGACTTAAAACTAAACAGCATTTCATGTTGAAACAACGGTAGTTGTTTAAATGGACGTTGCCGTTGCCAACCGTACAGGGATTTTTTATGCCGACACATAAATGATCCTTTTAATTGCAAGGTGTTGATAATCAAATAGTAACATCGTGATTATTCCCCAAAAAACAACAATTAACAAAATAGTTTATCAATTCACAATTAAATCGTTATCATGAAAAAAGTATTTCTACTCTTCTCATTTTTTTCAATTGCGGCCTTTACGGTTAAGGCCCAGGATACAGTTAAAACAACTTCAGATGCCCCTTTGGTGATCTACGGTTCGGTAGATACCTATTATAAGTATGATTTTTCTGATAAAGGCTCACAAATCCCTACAAGTTTTGCGAGCGACCATAATTCAGTATCAATAGGCATGATTGATCTGGGTTTAAAGAAAAAAGTTGGTAAAGCGGCTTTTGTTGGTGAGCTTTCGTTTGGTCCGCGCGGCCAGGCTCAGTCAATTCCTAATGGCCCTAACGGTGATTCATTTCATATTCAAAACTTATATGTATCGTATGATCTTACCGATAAATTAAACCTTACCGGTGGTTATATGGCAACATTTATTGGTTACGAGGTTATTAGCCCGGTAGGTAACTTTAACTATTCTACTTCGTACCTGTTTACCAATGGTCCGTTCCAAAACCCGGGTGTTAAATTAACTTACGCATTTAGCGATAAAGTAAGTTTAATGGCCGGTATCTTTAATGATACCTGGAACAATTATACTTCAACTAAAAAAGTTAATACGTTTGGTTCGCAGTTGTTCGTATCTCCGGTAAAAGGATGGACTGCTTATCTTAACCTTGCTACCGGAAGTACTTCTGGTACCGAAGTTGATTTGACAACTGCTTATCAAATTACTGATGCCTTTAAACTGGGCTTAAATGGCGCTACTTATTCTGCTCCTCATGATGGCGGCGGTTTTAGTGGTGTTGCTTTATATCCGCAGTTAGCAGTATCAAAAACTGTAACTTTAGGTTTAAGGGGCGAGTACTTTAAAACTAAAAAAGGTGATTTATTAACTTTAGGCCCTCCTCCGGGACAAAATGTTAAAGCATTTACATTTACTGCAAACATCAAATCAGGTCCGCTTACTTTCATTCCCGAAATCAGGTTAGACCACGGCTCATCTACTTCATTCCTGAATCACTCTGGCGATCCTTCAAAATCAGCCGGTCAGTTTGCTGTAGCTGCTGTTTACGCGTTCTAAAAAATATAATTTTAATCTATTTTTATCACGAGCCGTTCCGGATAAACCCGGAGCGGCTTTTTATATTTGTATATGAAAAATTTGCTGCTTACCCTGGCTGCTATCCTTTATTCGGGGATGGTATTTGCTCAAAAGGATTCTTTATCATTTGATGAGCGGGATAAATATATTTACTATAAGCTTGTTGACCAGCCGGGGGCTAATGCCGATACCTTGTATAACCGGGGCCTGTATTTTTTAACTGCCGCATATCCTAAAAAAACGCTCGCGCTTTCAAAAAGTGATAAGGCTGCTTATTCGCTAACGGCTGCGGGCAGTTACATGGTTTCAAAAAAAGGATTGGTAAGTAATAGTGATGGCGGATCGTTAAGTTATACACTAAAAATTGAGGTGAAAGATTCAAAATACCGGTTTTGGCTTACTGATTTTGTTTATCAGCCTTACCAGCGTAACCGATACGGATCTTCGGAGCCTGTGCCTGGCGGTGATGTTCCGCTCGAAAAGGCATCGGCAAAATTATCAAGAGTTGATTTCAATGTCTGTTTGGATCAGGTGTTGGTCAATAGTAAGCAGGTGGGGGATAAATTAAAGTTGTATATGCTTAAAGTTTCATCGCTGGTTAAGAAACAGGAGCCTAAAAAGGTAAATAAAATTTCTACTAAGGATTGGTAGTTTTCCTGATTTTGCAGTTGGTAGTAAATATCTGGCGAATAAAAGGTAATAAAAGAGCCGCACCTTGTAAAGGGTGCGGCTTATTTTTTATGTTGTTAATTGAGTTTAATCAGGTAGGGGTAGGATCTGGTTACAGTTCCTCGTCGTGCTGGCTTATGTCAAGGCCTGCAAGCTCTTCTTCAGGTGTTACACGTAATGTGCTGATCATGTCGGTGATCTTTAATAAAATGAATGAGCCGATGAAAGCAAAGGCTGATACGCCAATCAATGTAATTAAGTGAACTAAGAAAAGATGTGTTTCGCCATAAAATAAACCATTGCCGGTTGTGTTGGCAGCGTTTACATTTTGGTGCGCAAATACGCCGGTTAATAGCATGCCTACCATACCGCCTACGCCATGGCAAGGGAATACGTCAAGTGTATCGTCGATGCTGGTTTTGGTTCTCCAGATCACAACCAGGTTGCTCACTACAGCTGCTACGATACCGATAATTAATGAGTGGGGGATAGTTACAAAGCCTGCTGCCGGGGTGATAGCTACAAGGCCCACAACGGCACCGATACAAGCACCCAATACGCCGGGCTTTTTGCCGCGAAGGATATCAAAGAACATCCAGGCCATAGCAGCTGCAGCTGATGCTGTAGTTGTTGTTGCTAAAGCGGTTGCTGCTAATGTGCCTGATCCTAATGCCGAGCCGGCGTTAAAGCCAAACCAGCCAAACCATAATAAACCTGTGCCTAATAACACATAGCTGATACGGGCCGGGTTGTGTGAGGTTTCGTTACGGCCTTTTAAGTATATGGCTGATGCTAAAGCTGCCCAGCCTGCGCTCATGTGTACCACAGTGCCGCCGGCAAAGTCAAGTACGCCTTTTCCAAAAAGGAAGCCTTTTGGATGCCATGTAGCGTGTGCTAACGGGGCGTATATGAAGATCATGAACAGGCAAAGGAAGATAACGTAAGAGTTAAAGCGGATCCTTTCGGCAAATGCGCCGGTGATCAAAGCTGGGGTGATAACCGCAAATTTTAACTGGAACATGGCAAAAAGGATCAAGGGGATAGTTGGGGCAAGTTCCCAGGTGGCGTTGCCTAATGTTCCTTTCATCATAAAGAATGTGCCGGGGTTGCCGATAAAACCGCCAAACTCATCTTCGCCGAAGGCAAGGCTAAAGCCAAATATTACCCATATAACGGTAATTACACCCATACAAACAAAGCTTTGCAGCATGGTTGATAGCACGTTTTTCTTGCTCACCATACCGCCGTAAAAAAATGCCAGGCCAGGGGTCATGATTAATACAAGGGCGGTACTTACTAATAACCAGGCAGTGTCGCCGGTGTCAATTTTGCTGTCTTTAACGGTTGTAAGGGTAACTGAAGGGTATATAAGGGCTAATACAATTACAATTAAAAGTATGCCAAAGGGTATAAATTTTTTCATGTTTCGGGTTTAAAGGGAGGAAAAAATGAAGGTTTGAATAATACTGCCCGGTATCCAATCAAAAATACCGGACAGCATTAAAACTAAATTTTTTTAAAAAACAATAAATCCTGCATGCTTAATCAGAGCATGAGGGTTGAAGTTGTTTTTTGCCTACCAAAAGTCGTGAAACGGAAAAAGGATGAGCTTGCGAAATTGGGATAGTTTGCTTGTATCCAGTCCGCAAGTAAAATCAAGGTGCTTAAATCTAATTGTGTAACTGCCGGGTGTTGCTACAAACGCCTGTAATGAATGTGCGCCTCTGTGTTGCTGTACATTAATAACCGGAGCCGGTATATTATTTATTACAAACTCTAAAAGAGGATTGTGGTGCGGTATTGTAGCGGATACAGTGGTTTTTTTTGTTGTTTTATGGTAATAATGGTATAATCCACCCTTTGCAGAAGCTCTGAATCCGCAAAAGAGTAAAAATAATAAGGCAATAAGTTTGTAAAGCCTGTTAACCATATCTAAAAGTAATAAAAAATTAAAATAGTTGCACTTTTTTTTAAAATATTTTAAGTTTTAATGATTTATATGTTAAAATTTTGAATTATGTGCTGTTTTTTAAGGCTGTTTTGTATTTTATTAAATAAAAAATGCAAATAATGATCTTTTTTTTGTTGCTTGTTGTTATTGAGACGATATTTTATCAAGATGAAAATGAGATGAAAAAATCAGCGAAATTATTTTGAATTATTTTTAGTTTTTGCAAAATATAATATAAGTATATTCGTTATTAATAAAATTTAATTCTGAAACTATGCTTATCACCAAATTTGATTTGTACAAAGCCGAGTGGCTCGACCTTGTATTTGACCATCGCAACAAAAATTATGGCGCTTATGAATTAAGGCAGAACTATGGCCGTACCATGGCTAAATCCATGAGTATCGCCTTTGCGGCAGTAGCGCTTTTATCAGCAGCAGCCATTATTTTTAAAGCAAAGCCGAAACCTTTGGATAATATCGGGATGATTGAAGTGAAACTTGATCCTTCAATACCTAAGCCTCCTGTAGAGGCAAAGCCTAAGCAGCCAGACGCACCTGCCCCGGTTGAGCATCAAAAGCCGGCTGCTCCCGTTGAAACTAAAGGTTTCACAACTCCGCATATGGTAGCAAATGATCCGCCGACAGATCCACCTACAATAGAAGAACTGAAAAATGTTGCCATTGGGCCAGCAGATGTAGCCGGTAAAGGCGGGACAGATAATGTGACCAAATCTGATGAGGGGACACCCGGAGGAACATCATCGGTTCCTGCTAATAATAATGAAGTGTACACACCTGGTACCCTCGAAGTAATGCCCGAACCTATTGGGGGAGCGGCCGCCTGGGCTAAATTTTTACAAAAAAACCTGCGTTTTCCGGGTGCCGCGCAAGATGCCGGCGTTTCGGGCAGGGTATTTATGAGCTTTATTATTGAAAAAGACGGCTCGCTTTCCAATATCAAGGTTGACCGTGGGGCAGGTTATGGCTTTGATGAAGAGGCAACCCGTGTATTAAAGCTGGCCAAAGCCTGGAAACCCGGCGTACAAAATGGGCAGAACGTAAGGGTTAGGTACAGTATTCCAATAAGCTTTCAGTTAGGGACAGAAGAATAAATAATTGGTGTTATGTTTTTAATTAGATGTGTGTTATAAATTGTTGCTAACTGTGTTTAGGCCCCGTTTACGCGGGGCTTTTTTGTATATTAGCAATACCAGTTAAAAAAGGTATGAACAGGCCTAAATCTGAAATTTACAACGATAGCGTATGCGTTTACGTTTCTGTAAACGTAAGTAACCCGCTTTGGGGTAAAGTGGCGCTGATTTTAGCCAACTTATTTATTTTAACAATTATTGGTTTAGGTATAGCCTGGCAAATTCCGCTAATGATTATCTGTTTCGGGTTGCTTTTTGTGTCGCTTATAAAGTATTCATTATGGAATTTTTGCGGGTGCGAAAACCTGATCATCAATACACGGGCGGTTAGTTACCAGCACAATTATGGTTTGTTTAAAACAAGGTATGTAACCAAAAGACTTCAAAGCAGGCTTATCATAAGCCATAGCGTGTACAAGGCCTGTTCGGGATGTGTACTGTGCAGTTTTGGCTCTTATAAACAGATTGACAATACGCCTTTTGAGCTTTATAATATGATTTTTCCGATGACCGAAGTTGATGCAAAGTATCTGAATGCTTCGATTGAAAAGCTTTTTATAGATGACATGTCTAAACGATATGACCTTCCGCAGATCATTTTAAACTGAGGCCAGCCAGTATCACAAAGGTTTTTTGAAGCAAAAACTATAAGGCAATCCCTCGTATTGCCCGTAATTGAGTATCCGCTCATAGCCCGATTTTAGGTATAAGCTGTGCGCTTCTACCTGTTTACTGGCACTTTCAAGCACAGCAAATTTAAATCCCTGTTCCCGGGCCCAGGTTTCCAGTTCGGCTAAAACCGTTTTGCTGATGCCATTTCCCCTTGCATCCGGCCGCACAAACATTCTTTTAACTTCTATCGATTCTGCGTCGAAAGGTTTAAAACACCCGCAACCGGCAGGTTTATCATCTATATAAGCTAAAACTACGGTGTTGTTTTTTTCAATAATATTATGGTGGTCGTAAAAATCCATCATTTCGCCATTGCGAAGGCGTAGGTCGGCGTCGAGTTCTGTAATAAGCAGCCTGAAATCGGGATTGTCACTATTTGTTCTTTTAAGGATGGTGGTTTTCATTTGGGGCTAAAATAGCAGTTTCTTTAATGAATATGCCGCCGGCTGTATTGCATTTTTAAATGACCCTATCGTTTGCTATCCGTAATGCCTTTTAATACCTCGTTATATAAAGACTGGGTTGAAACTATTGCCGAATATTTTCCGCTTTCTGTTATCACAATAAAAGGTTCTTCGTTAGAGAACAGTGTCTTTGTTTGCTCTTCATTAGTCCAGTTTTTATCTATCTGTTTTTTTATTAGTACCGGTTTAAATATTTCATCGAGGTGCACAATGCTGATGTGCCTGGCATCGCCTTTATTTTCAATAGTTTCGCCAAGTTCGTGTTGTAAAAGTTGCTCAGACAGTAGTTCGTTGGGCAAACCTGTGGCGGTTGAAAATGCCATCCAGTTATGGTTTAGGGCAAGCGCGCCCTGCATCCAGGGCGGCGGGGGCGGAATAGTATAATAACTAAAAGGAGGAACAAGCTCTAACGGACCTAACAAAGCCCATTGTGCTGCCGCTGCGCGGGAGGCATAAAAGCTTTTTAAATATCGTGGATCTTCTTTTAACAACTGTTCAAGCAGGTCGCCGGGCCTGGCCCAGCCTATGTAAACCTGCTCTCTTGTTTCATCGGTTGCGGTAAAAACAATTTTGTCGGGTTTTTTAAGGCGGTCTGCACCAGCCAGTAAAACTAATAAGCGGGTTTCCCACCAGGCATGCCCATCTTCAAGGTCAATCACAGCGACGCCCGAAGAGGTGGCCGCACGCAAAGTTTCCAGGATATTGGAAGTGCCACTATCGGCAACATATTCGCCGCGTACCCCGATATTGGCGGGTACAGTAAATCCCGAATTTGATAGCTGCTGAATTTTTGAAAAATCGATCTTAAGGTCGCCATAGCCTATGCTGCCGCCTCGTTCAATAATCACGTTAAGAATTGCAAGTACGATGGGCAACAGGCTGAGGATAAAAATACCTATTAAAACAGTGTTGTTGGATGAGTCGGCTGGCCAACCGGTATAGGTACGAAGTACCCCGGTAATGAGTAACAGCACCAATAAAACAACAACGGCGGTAATGATGCTCACTTTTGGCGTAAACGGCCAAAAACTATGATCGCGTGGTTGCATTTGTTTTGCCTTAAAAAAACTGTAATAAGTGTGTGTTGTTTGTACAATTGCGCGTGCAGGCTGTCAACCGCTTGCAGGTATATTGGTCGGTATAGATGGCTGCCGCTGATTTGAAATAAAATTCGATATAAATTATTGAAAAACAATGCGTTGAATCACGTTTGGGATGTGCGGCTTTTACGCGAATATAGTTCGTGTTTCTGGCCCTGGTTTAAGAGCTGCGTAACTGAAAGGCTTTGATCGGCTACTTTAAACGATGTTGATACACAGTATCCCCGCCCAGGCTTTTTATAATAAGGGTGTCATTGTTTTTAAGTTTAAAGGCGAAGCTTTGTTCGCCTTCGTCATACCCGATACGGATACTGTCGCCGGTTATTTTATATTTATAGGATACAGAATGTTCAGGATAATAAATGGAATCCTTATTTATTTCGAATATTGGATTTTCCTCGCCATTAATGGCCCATACACCTATAATGTTTTTTGAAACCTCGCTGCCGGGTGAAGTTGTATTTGCTATTTGTTTATTTTTTGCCCCATCAATGTTTTTGGCTGGATCATTTTTTGCTGTGATGTTTCTTTTGTTTTGCGCGCTATCAGTTGAGTTACTATTACAGGATAGCATAATCAGCAATAATGGGATAAAAAGCAGCTTTTTCATTTGTGAAAGGAGTGGCTGCAATTATAAATAATGTTGCGGTACTTTTATTTATTGTAACGCTTTTAGTACCGATGTTCACCAGGCTGCGGTACTATAAAAGCTATTCATTTAAACTTATTTAGCAACCTCCGGAGCAGCCTGTGCCATCTCCCTTATAGATACCCAACCATAAGGGCTGTTTTTATATCTAACAAAAACAGTCATTGCCCTTCCACGGCCTATTGAAGGTTTGCCGCCATTTATTGGGGTGCTTCTGAAAGCGAAGATACAGGTTTCGACGATGGTGTTGCCGTTGAAGGTGGTGCTTTCAACCTGGTTCTGAATTAATTCTATTTTAGCACTACGGAACATGGCTGTTAAGCCCTTAGCCAATTCCGCGCGACCGGTAACTACATTATTGCCTCCAAAATATTTAACAATATCAGGATGGTGCAGCGCTACTAAAGCTTTTACATCACCGCGGGCGAAGGCAGCGGCAAAAGCGACTTTGGTTTTTTCAAGCGCAATTTTATCGGCAGCAAGGTTATTGTTTTGGCGCGAACAGCAACCACAAAATATTAAAAAGAATAAGATAAGGCAGTGTGATGTTTTCATTCCGGCTGTCGATTTAATTAGTGCAAGATATTGAATATTAGTAGCTAACGTTTTATTGATTGATGACTGTAACCGGGTGATTGATAAAATGTAGAATTAGAGTGATAACAGGTATTTGCCCATTATTATCACTTATCAGACAACGGCACCAGCTTAGCTCTCAAATCCGGATCTTTCATGTCTTTATCCAGCGGAAACATCGGCCGCTGAATGCGTTTATAGGGTAAGCGTTCGATATTTTGATCTACACCGCCAGGAGTGATGGCTAACAGCCAGTCGGCACGCATGGCATATAGTTCGGGTTCGAGATAGCCTATTTTTACAACTACAATATCTGCAGTACGCGGGTTAAGGCCGAGCCGGGTAAAGTCTATCTCTTTATGGTAGGGCTTGCGCTTTTGGGTGATGATCACGTGAACACTGCCAACTTTTATCACAGCCTCAACTTCGGCATCCTTATCACCAGATACTATAGACTCAACAGTGCCGGAAAGTTTCACCGGCGGGGCAAAGCGGTTATCAACAGCCGCACCGGCAAAGCCTTCCACATGATTGCCTACGCCTGCTGCAATGGCGCTTTTGATTAATTCGGGCGCCGGGATGGATGCATAAAGGAGTGAAGGCCCGTTAGCTGCTTTAAATTCGGGCCGGGCAAGAATTTGTGTTAATGTCCATGTGGCATCACCTGCGCCGCCGGCCGTAGGGTTGTCGCCCGAATCACTGATATAAAACGGATGTTTGGGGCTGGCGATGGCTTTATCCAAACATTCGGTTAAGGTGCCGGTTGGGGCAACAAACTCAAACTGGTTGCGAACATTCCAGAAACTTCGCGCCAGTTGCTCGGCGGTGCGGGTTACTTTTTGTTTATCGTCGCCGGTAACCATTACTACGGCATGATTGCGCGGTTCATCGGCCCAGGCATATCCTATCCAGATGGCGGCATCGGTAATACCGCTTTGCAACGCAGCAGGTGCTACCTGTTTATACAGGCTTTTGCCGGGCTCGATGCGGGTACTTGTTTTTTCGCCGGGGAGTAAAATGGGTACGGATATGTAAGCCTTATAAGCGGGTTTGCCTTTACCGCTTTCAATCCTGTTTATGAGGTTTTGCACAGCACGTTGTTTAGTTTGCATGGCATCTTCGTGCGGGGCCATTCGGTAGCAGGTAATCAGGTCGGAGTTTTGGGCCAGCCGCCACGAAACATTGCCGTGCAGGTCCATAGAGGTAGAGATCATGGTTTGGTTCCCAATTACCTTTCTTATCCGTACAATAAAATCACCTTCAGGGTCATCAAGACCAACAACACTCATAGCGCCATGGATATCAAAGTAAAGACCATCATAGGGGAGGTGTTTTTTCAGCGAATCGAGGGTTTTGTTCACCAGCGACTCATAAGCTGCACGTGTAACCGCCCCGCCAGGTAATGATTTGCCAACTATGGTAGGAAACCAGCTTGCTTTTTTGCGAAGCGGAGAATCGGCAGCCATAAATGGATAGGCACTAAAAACATCCGTAGCATATTTAGCATGAAAGGCTGCTTCATCAGTAAGCGCCGGCGAAAATGTGCTCGATTCAATGGCAAGACCAGCTATTGCAATACGGGGCAGCGGTTTTGTTTGAGCGAGGGCGAGAGATGGGAGCAGCAGTAATAAAATTAGCGACAGATGGGATGATTTCATTATCATAAGCTTTATGCGGGGAGATTTTTAAATATAAGAATTATTGAGAAAGATTCTTTAACTGATCGAAGCTCGGCAACAATGTAATGTCGACCAGGCCTGGTGTCCAAGGGCGGATAGCAGATCTGTTATTTCATAATTTATTATCCATTAATGCTTTACCATAAGTTTATGTTGTTAACTTTATGAAGCAATCTTACCTAATATATGAAAATACTTACCGAGCCCATCGGGAGCATTCCGCGCCCGGTTTACTTACAACAAGCCATGACCGCCTTTGCAGGCGGACAAATTAAAGCCGACGAATTAAACAGCCTGTTCGATCAGGCTACTCACGAAACCATCATGGAGCTGGAGGCCACAGGTTCGCCCGTAATTAGTGATGGCGAGCAATCAAAACCAAGCTTTGTTACCTACCCGATGCAGGGCTTTAAAAACTTTGCTGCCGATGGCGTGGTGATCCCTTTTGCCGACGGGCACACACGTCAGTTACCCAAACTAACCGCGGGGCCTTTTCATTATACCACTTTTGCAAACTCATACCTGGGACGGGCAAAAAAGTACGCCACGCTGCCGGTAAAGCAGGCTGTTATTTCCTGCTCGGCCATGAGCCTGCTTTATCCGCAGGAGGGTATCGATGGCTATTCGCGTGATCAGTTCCTGGCCGATTTGGTGAATGACGCCGCATACGATATCCGGTCATGCCTTGAAAGCGGTGCATATAACGTACAAATTGATTTTACCGAAGCCCGCCTGGCCATTAAGTTAGACCCGAGCAAGCAACTGCTGTCGGCATTTATCGATCTCAATAACCAGGTGCTCGACCGTTTTACTGCCGAAGAACAGAAGAAAATAGGCGTGCATACCTGCCCCGGCGGTGACCATGATTCTACCCACAGCGCTGATATCCCGTATACCGAGCTGCTGCCCCTGTTGTTTAAACTGCACGCCGGTAACTTTTACCTTGAATATGCTGCCGAAAAGGATAAAATGACGGTACTCAATGCCATTAAAGAAAACCTCGGCGCAGGTCAGCGCGTGTTTCTGGGTGTTACAGATGTAATTAACCCCAAAGTAGAAACCGCCGAAGAGGTAAGCGAGCTGATCCTCGAAGCCGCACAGATCATTCCCGTTCAGCAGCTTGGCACTACCGATGATTGTGGTTTTTCGCCATTTGGCGATGATACTTCAACCGCGAGGGAGATTGCTTTTGCAAAGATTCGGGCGAGAGTTGAGGGAACTAAACTGGCGGAGAAGGTATTGGGGAGATAGGGGATTTTAGATATTTGTTGATTCAAAAGCCGATCCAGATCGGCTTTTGATGTTAATGTGTGATCCATTTAATATTGGTTCAAGTTTAGAGATAGCTTAACCTTAACCTAAAATAAAGCAAGCATCCTGCTTGCGAGGTTTAAGTTATTATTTATTTTTAGCATAAAGGATTTACGTTAATGTCAAAACAAAAACCGATCGAAGAAGAAAAACTAACCGAATTAAATAAATACCGCGCTTTAGTTCTTGCAGCGATAAATTATCTTTTAGAAGATCCTTCAGCAATGGTCAAAACAGAAAATTTCGATTCTAACGAGCATTTCGAATCGTTGAAAAAGGCCGCAATAGAACATCATAGCCATGGAAGACTCGCAAAGCTAAAGCAATGGTTTAAGGACCTGACTGAGCCCATGATAGAAGCCCATGATTTAAAGTTCAATGGATATCTGAAAAATGAAACCGGTTATGATGTTAATATTTTTCATAATTATTTTAAGCGGGTTGAAAAGGTAATTGAAAAAGGAAAGATCACAACCAATAATCAGTTTTATGATGTTGGCCTTATGGTTAATCAACTATGCAATGAACAACCGATGAACAAGGAAAAGATTCAAATTTTGAACAATCTTTTGAGGACTTATGAAGTTGGAAAATCTAAGAAAATCGGCTAACCTATTTCTGCAGGCTTCTTCAAAACTATTTCCCCGCAATTTTCTTATCATACTCAGCCTGTAGTTCAGCTATTTCATCGTAATACTTCTTTTTATCAGCGAAGATTAATGGATTATAAGGGCTGCCGGGCTTATGCTTACTGATGAGGTCAAATTGGATGCCATGGGATGCTAACCAGATATCAAATTTTAAACCCTCCATTGCCTTCAATGTATAAGCATAATCATCAGCAATGCCGGGATAGGAAGGTATGTCCGAAAATTTCCTGTCAGTAACAATGGTAGGCATATTAGCTATCAATACCCTGTAGCTTCGTTTGCTATCCTTTACATCAAACAAATAACTGCACGAACCTTTTGTGTGGCCCGGATGGTGAAGTATGGTAAGCTTCATATTCCCCAACTTAATGCTATCTCCATTGTGTAAAATGCGATCAACTTTTACAGGCGTGAATGTGCGCACATCTCCTTTCAAATCGTAATCAGAAAGACCGCCGTCGGCAACAACTGTTGCGTCGCCTTCGTCAACCATCATTTTGGCTTTTGTTATCTTCTTTATGGCCGCCATCGCACCCATGTGATCAAAGTGCGCCTGGGTTGTTAAAAGAATTTTAGTATCTGAAATCTGGAAGCCCAATGCCTTGATGTTTGCTATAATCTGCGTTTCGGACGATGCGAGCCCGGTATTGATCAGGATATTACCCCCGGAAGTGGTAATGAGGTAACAAGCCAGATCGGCGGTACCTACATAATAAAGATTGCCCGCAATTTGAAAAGGGGGGAATGGGTGCGTCCATTCGGGGTGCTTTGCTGCAGATGGCTCAACTACACTTTGCGCTTGTGCAATTAAAGCGCTGCAGATAAAAAATAGCAGGAAAAGCGTTTGTTTCATTTTTGGTAATCTTTTAAAGGACAAAGAAATCATTTTATTTTCTCATTGCTTACATTATACTGCTGCAAGGCAATGGCATAAAAATGCAACAAACTCGAAAGTATTTGCAACATACGCGTAAGTGTTTTTTTATTGGGTGCCCTTTTTTTGTAAGGTAATAGCATCGGCGTTATAGCTTACTATTCATACTAAACCTAATATTCATTAAATACCTATGAAAAACACTTATCAACTCGGAATTTATGCTGCAAAAATTAACGTATTAAAAATTAGTCGGCTAATTGCTATTGCTGGCCTGTTGTTTTTTGCCGCCTGTAAAAAGGATTCGCCTTCTGTAACTAAAACAACCACCGGAACAGATACCACCCATACAGGAACGGGAACAGGTACCGGTACAGGGACGGGCACTGGTACCGGGACAGGAACCGTGATAGATACCCTAACTCCCAGTAAAATTGCTGTTGCCGCTTTAGACGATGAGGTGAACACCTTTATGACTACTTATGATGTACCTGCGGTATCCGTTGCCATTACCAAAGGCGAAAAACTGGTTTACCTGAAAGCCTATGGCATAAGCGATAAATCAAAAGGCACCAAAGCCGCTATCAGCGATCGCTATCGTTTGGCCAGCTGTTCAAAACAATTTACTTCTGTTGCCATTATGAAACTGCTTGAACAGGGTAAGATAAAACTGACAGACAAAGTATTTGGCGACGGGGCTATTTTAGGTAAAACCTATGGTACTAAAACATACGGTTTGCATATTACCGATATTACGGTTGACGAACTGCTGCACCATACTTCCGGGGGCTGGGGCAACTCGGTAGACGACCCTATGTTTAGTAACCCCACAATGACAACTTCGCAACTCATCACCTGGACTTTAGATAACCGCCCGCTTGACCATGTACCGGGAACCAATTATGATTACTCCAATTTTGGCTACTGTATATTAGGACGCGTAATAGAGAAAATTACCGGGCAAACCTATGCAGATGCCGTGAATGCACTGGTGTTAAAGCCTATAGGGGTTACCGACATGACCATTGGTGGCAACACGCTGGCCGATAAACAGACAAAAGAAGTTACCTACTACGGCCAGTCGGGCGAAAACCCTTATGCTTATAATATTACGCGGATGGACGCGCACGGAGGCTGGGTTGCTACCGCTGCTGATTTGGCCAGGTTCCTGGTTTATATTGATAAATTCCCGGTACGTCCCGATATCCTTACATCGGCTTCGCTGACTACGATGTACACCGGTTCTGCAGTTAATGCAGCCTATGGATGCGGTTGGGCCATTGCAGGGAGTAACTATTTTCATCAGGGTAGTTTGCCCGGCACAGCCACAGAACAGGCCCGCCTTGAAAATGGGTTTAATTTTGTGATCCTGACCAACACGCGCAGTTTCAAAGCTAATTTCGACTCCGATCTTGACCAGATCTTCTGGAAAGCATTCGCCAAAAATCCAACCTGGGCTACGGAGGATTTGTTTTTGAAATAGTTAAAAGGATATATACCCCATGTGATTATATCTCACCGTCATTGCGAGGTACGAAGCAATCGCGAACTGTACCGGGGGACTGGCTTAGCCGCTCTGCAAGTAGGAGATTGCTTCGTACCTCGCAATGACGTTTTTTTAATCAGCTTTTAATAGCGTTTTTATTATGAAAATCAATAATTACAAATTTATACTGCTTAGCCTGTGCTGTGTGTTTGGCTTCAAGGCTTATAGTCAGCAAATAGATACAGCAAAAGAAAACGGGGTAATAAAGCAACTCATTAAAAACTATGAAGATGCCTGGAACCGGCACGATCCTAAAGGCCTGGCCGATAATTACACTGTTGATGCCACCTGGGTAAACTGGTTTGGTGCATACTATAAGGGTAAGGATGATATCCAGTTTCATTACCGGCAAGTGCATACCTCCTATTTTAAAAATACACATTATTATACCCGCGCGGTTGAAGATATTAGCTATCCGTACCCCAATCTCGCTATTTCGCATGTACGAACTGGCTTAGATGGCGATGAACGGTATCCCGGCGAAACGTTTGAATTTAGGAGGATGATTGTGCTGGCAAAACGTGATGGGGTTTGGAAAATTTTAGCCGGCCAAAATGCTAAGCTGGAGAAGGGAGTGAAGTAGTTAGCTATCATCTTAAACAAGGTTTTCGCCGGCGATGTAAATGTATAACGGTTAATATAAGAGCCATTACTACCAATAATATCACCCAGGTATCAAGTGGGCAGTTATTGGGGTCATAGTCGCCATCATCGGGGCCGCCGCCGCAGGGTACCTCTTCTTGTGCAAACACTGTAGCAATACTTAAGAGAAAAATAGCGATTATCGTAATAGCCTTGTATATTTTGCCTGCCATACTTTTATTGTTTGATAAATTTGGCCGAAGCGATGGTTTTTTGGGTGTTATTATCGATAAGCAGGATGCTGTAAAAGCCGGTCATTAATGAAGAAACGTCTACCTGACCGGTGTTGGAGTTGAAAGTAGTGCTTTTTAAAAGTGCCCCCATACTGCTATAGATGTCAACGCCGAAAGTTGTTTTTACAGGTTGATTTGTAGCGAAGTGTAAATAATTTGCTGTAGGATTAGGATACACCGTAAAAACATCCTGGCTATTACTCCCCGCAGAGATGATCACCACATTCGAATATTTTACAACCCCGTCCAAATCTGTTTGCTTCAGGCGATAGTACCCGTTTTTATCAGCGGCATCGGCAAAGCTATAGGTGCCGGAACCTGCCGATTGCATGGTGTTTATTGTCCTGAAATCTTTATCGTCTGCGCTGTACTGTATTTCAAAAGTGATGTAAGTGAACTCATTTACAGTGTTCCACTTTATAATATTTGTATTAATGTTGCGCTGGCCGGTAAAGGCTATCAGTGAGTAAGGCGGCAATTGTTTTTTATTGATAACAATTTCAAAACGGCTGTTACCATAAGAGGCCGCAACTTTTTTGTCGAGCTTGAACTCATAGCTATCCGAGTTTCGCATGTTCAGTGAATCATTTTGGAAATGGTCAAGAAGCCAAACGTCATAATAGTCGGGTATGGCCGATATTTCTATTTGCTTGATCTTGTAATTGCCGCTTGCAACGTCGTTAACGCTTAAAAAAACTGATGTCTGTTGTTTATTAAGCGGCTGCGAAGCAATAGAAACTTCGTGGCCATCAGCGGTCATTGCGCCAAATAACGTAGTTTGCCAGTTTCCATTCAGGTCGTCGGCATCTTCGGTCTCGTTGTAGTTTTTGCTGAAAGTATCAGAGAACCGGAGCTGAGCAATATCATAATTGGCCGAATCCTGGATCATTTTCAGCGTTATTTGAGGCTTCGGCACTTCTGCTTTAAATGCGATAGTTCCCGGGGCGGTTGTTTTTAAGTTCTCTTTAAATACTATAGCGCTGGAACTGCTGTTGGATTTAAGGTAAAATCCCTGCCCGGTTTGTATCGTTACACCGGCAGATACATCCTGTGCGGTTATGCTGTTACCGCCCGGTGCAAAAGTGTAAACAAAAGGCGTGGTGCCTGTCAAAGCCGAGGCCGGGATCGTGATATTACTTGGGTAAGGATTGCCAACTAAATTATAGCCGGCCCCTGCATTAGTTAAAGTATAAGTGAAGGACTGTTGGTTAAGAGTGCCTGATTGTAAACCGACTACATTTTTTTCGGGTATGGCAAAAGTGTTGGTAGTGGGCGACCTGATCAGCTTTTGGGTAATGTTATGAATATTATCGCCCCTAAAATAAAAGTAAAAGCCCGAGCCAACATTTATAGCCGGAGTAGGTGTTAGTGTTGTTAACGGAGCAAATACAGCTGTGGCGGTATTATAAAACAATATAGTTGGCCCGTTGGCCCCATAGCTTGCAGGTTGATCAAAACCGTTGGCATTGCCCCCTGCCCCGGTAATAAACAAGTTGGTTTTTAAGCTCGAAAAGTTATAGGTAGCGGCAGTAGATACCGGAAGCGTACTGCTGTTATTGACCGGCGAGCTCATGAGGCGCCAGCCACGATTGGCAATGCTGCCGCCTGTAAAATAGCGTTGCACAACAAATGTACCGGTTACCTTGGTATTGGAGGGGATACTTCCGATTGAGCCAGTTCCGTTGACGTCAGAAAGCAGGGTAAATGTCCCGGCGGCGTTATTTAAAGTAACGGCATTTGATGATCCGAATTGAATTGATGCTGTACTGGCAACGGTTGATAAACCTCCGTTTACCTTAAGGGCACCAGCCGTCGCAACACCGTTGTTTATGGTGAATACCGCTGCAGAGTCAACATTTAAGCCGTTATTTACCGTAATGGTTTTGCCATTGAGGTTTTATGATACCGCACTTGCGGCCGAACTGTTTGAACCGAATCGGCCTATCTGGAGGTTGCCAATGGTGATACTGGCAGCAGTATTGTTATTTGTTAAATTGTTATTGTTGGTGTAATTGATGTAACCTATACGTACGTTATCCCGGCTGCTGCTAATGCCGGGTACGGTTGTTGTTGATGTGCCGTTTTTTAACCAGTTTGTAACATCGTTCCAGTTACTGTTGGTGGCCCCTGTCCAATCATATGTCGGAATCCCGAGCGAAAACTGTTGACCATCGGTATTTGATGTACCTATTGTAGCGCCGGAGTTAAGGGCAATTGATCTGTATGTAAATTGAAATGTTGTGGGGGCGCTAACAGGCGTAAGCCAGTCGGCCATGATGAAATAGTAGGTGGTTTGATTAAATGGAAGTGTTTCTGATGGAGTAGTTGACGGTGTTGTTAAATCTAACTTAAACACAGTGGTACTTGTAGATATCGTACCACCAACCAGGTTTGCCGGCACGGCAGTGGCGCTCGTAAAGGTGCTGGACGTGGATCTGTAAACCCTGTAGTTACTGAAAGGAGCAGGGCTGATACCTGTCATATTCAGTTGAATATTACTAATAGCTGTTTGGCTACCCGTATTGGTTACCGAAAAACCGTATAGTACAATGTTTGTTTGGTTTAAGGTTAATGTGGTACGTGAAATGCCATTACCACTGGAGCCAACAATATTTTGCCCCGTAAACATAATGGAAGGTGTGGCAAATGCTATAGGGTAACCATTAATGACCGATTGGGGCGGATTTACTGTTTGAGCAGTGAATGCCGAACCTCCTGAGATTTCGGTATAAGCTACAGCATGCGGATTAAGGGAGAATGAAACCGCGTTAGGGTAGCTTTTAAAATTGCTGTTAAAGTTAATGTAAACAAAAAAGTTCCTCGTAATACTGCCTGTTGCCGATGACGGTGTAAACTCAAGCGGGGTATTAAAATTGAGGTTTACAGTTGATGAATTGCTGCCGACGGCATTAGTGGTAGGCACCGGGGTATTTGTGCCCGAATTGAAATCTGTCCCGTTGTTTTCAACCACATAAACATCTGAAGTGCTAAAAAATGGAGCCGCAGTTCCGGATAGGGCTGCGGACAGCGCCACCTGGGTTATCAAAGCCTTATTATTGGCAACGGTTATCGAAAAACCAAAAACACAAATGCCTTGCTGCGTATAGTAAATGTCATTAACCTCAATGCCATTGTCTTTAGGGACGTTATTGCCGGTAACGGTTACAATAGCAGGGTTGGTCCAGGTGTAAGTGGGCCCTGTTATGGTTGTTGTTGCAGTGCTATTAATTTGCGATAAATTAAAACTGAAACTGACCGGTGACGGCGTTGGTGCATTCCCGCCCACATCAAAGGTGACAACTAAAAAGAAACTTGCCGGAGTTGCATTGATAGTCTGGGTAAAATTGCTTATCGTTAATGTATTTGACCCCGAACCACTAACAGCAAAACTGGTAGAGCTGCCGGTTATAACTGTGCCCGAGCCTGGAGCATAAGTAGCGTTAGCGCCATTTATGCGTACCAGGGACATGCTGCTGCTGGTTTTAGTGAAATAATTTAAAATGGACTGATCGCAACCAAATGTCAACGATGATAATGTTGAACCTGTAGGGTCGGTTAAGGTAACACCTAATACTGCGATACGTTGCCCGGCAGATATAGTATTGGGAGACGTTAACCCATTAGTGTTTGCCGTTGCTACTATAGCCGCCTGCACTTTAATAGTGCTTATCAATATCGCAATAATTAGCAGGTATTTTTGTAAATGTGCTTTCAAAGCTTAGGGTTTTTTCCTGAGATTTGCAAAGATGGTGCTAATGGGTAGGTTGTTATTTATTGTGTATGTGGCAGAAAATTGCGCGAAAGGAAAAAGTGAGAAGCGAAGATTTTCTTAATGGTTTAATTAGATTTAGAGCGTGCTTGATTTATCGTATGGCTTATTAAATGTTGTTTTTATAGATACATTTCAAATATTAGCTGTTCATGGAATGTACAGTTGTTGGCAAAAATGTATAACAAACGAGAAGCTAATATGAACAGGAAATAGAGCCTTTAGTTATTGAAATTTGGCAAGCTAAAATTTTAATTTAAAATGTGTATTTTTTTCCCGATAGTGGCAAGGAAATGCACATGTTGAAATTCTTCATTGCTTTATTTGCTCAATTACAGAGATAATTTTATAAAAATAATGGATTTGTTGATTTGTAATATCTGTTTGATAACCAGATCGTTTTATTGTTGCTAAAGCTGCCTGGTGTTCACAGATATTCGGGGAATAGCGAAATTAGTCTGCAGCCCGATAACATGGCATGGTAGCTATACTTGAATGAGGTACTGACCTTTGTTACCGCAAGTGTCGCCACTTTTGAACTTTCGATAGATGTTAAGCGATTACCTGATTCGGGCCATAGGCGAGGACGCTCATGGCAGCCAGGGGCAGCGCTTAGTTGAATGCGCAACTTATTTTTGCTTCAATTTCGAAAAGAAACCGGTAATGGTGCCAATGACCGCGCATGGCGAATTGGCCGGACAATTGGTAACTGCCGGAACATAAAAAATGTTTCTGTTGCCAGGTTGCCCGTCGGGGCTTATCTCTACAACGTAGGTTTCCTCACTCATGCCGCCGCAATTGCACTCCCGCTTATTAATGTTTTCGAAGTTTTTGGGTGTCAAATTACCCAGGAATTTGGTCATAGCGGCATCAGCTATGTATTTACCTTTTTCGGCCGATAAGGATTTGCCTATTTGAACATGCGGTACTTTTTTAAAGTAATAACACTTAGCCGCCAAAAATGCTATCGCTTTAACTTTATGGTCTTTTTTGTGGTGCGGATTATACCGGTAGATCACAACAAATTTTGAATTTATATTTGATGGAGATTGGCTGCCGGTTTGAGCAAAAGAACTCCCTGTGCTTATGATAAGCAACGCTGTCGATAATATTTTTATAAATATTAGCATGGGTTTAAATGGTATTTGCTGGGTACCTCTGTCGACTGCGCCGTAAACTAATAATTCTTCATTAGCTTAACTAACATATCCGATATGCGTCGGTGTTCTGCATCAAAAGGGGCGTCGTAGTTATGCTCAATTTGATAATTGGTTGAATAAAATTAGGAATTTATTGGGGGAATGGCAATGGTTAATTGTTGCTGTAAGGTAATGAGTACACTACACTTTTTCCGGCATTACATTCGCGTGCCAGATGAGGTGCGGCAGCGAAAGCTGTAAGTCACGATAGGATCTCATTTCTACCTCATCCTTTATATCGCCACTGAATTAATGCAAAGTGTATTTTTTATATGTATTGTTAATAAATATTATCTCAAATTAATAGCAAATAATATTGATTAATTGCTTTTTTTACTTACATTGTACTACACAAGTTTCACTCATCCTTAAACCTTAGGCCATGAAAACAATAAAAAGCCTGGACCATTTTTTATTAAAATCACTAACTGTAATAATTTTAATATTTATATCAGTTTCTGTTTTTGGCCAGGCGCCCGATAATCATTTTTTGAATGCAACAGATTATGGCGTTAGTCCATCCCTGGCAGACAATTATAATAAGTTAGATTCTTTATTTATTAATCACCCCAATTCAGATATCTATGTTCCTCCGGGTGTATATAAAATTGTTAATGATAGCGTTACACACGGAGGGCAGGGCTATCTGAAAATTCAAAACTACCAGGGGCATTTGTTATGTGGGGCTAATACCATTTTTCAGTTTCAAAAAGCACAGGGAGGATTTAACTTTTTGGGCGGAACGGGTGCACGATTAGAAAACATCCATGTTGAGTTTGCGACTCTCCCCAGTACAAGAAATAACCTGCACTCCATTAATGTTGGAATGGCGCAAAATATTGTAGTTAATAATATAACGGTTAATGGAAGCGGAGGTGTTGGTTTATTATTTAATCTCTGCTATAACCCGCAGGTTTCCAATATTGTGATAACTAATACAATGGCTGATGGGTGCAGTTTTTATTCTTGCCAGAATGTTCAATTAAACGGGCTGATAACTAAAAACACAGGGGATGATGCAATGGCTTTTTTTCAGTCCTCAGGTAAACTCCCCTTGGAAAGGGCAACCATAACAAATTTAATTCTTAAGCAATCTTATGCCCGTGGTATTGCAATAAACGGCACTTCCGACGTATATATCAGCAATTTTATGATAGATAGTACAAGCGCGGCCGGAATTTATGTTGCGAAGGAGTCTTCCGTTACTTATCGCCCAACAAACATATTTATCGCTAATGGCAACGTAAGGCATGGCGGTGTACTAACAGGCCGGGGCGTTACAGGTTCCAAAAACGGTGTTACCGTAACCGGAGCAGGCAGTGTATATCTGAATAATGTCGCGGTAAAACGTTCGCAGGAAAAAGGCTTCTATGTATATAATACAAATTTTATAAACGCCGCTCAAATTGCTGTTGATACCAGTGGTACCCTCGGTGTGGCGATAGATACGAACGTGATGACTGTTTTGAGGAATATCACTTCTAAAAATTCGGGTCAGTACGGAATTAAGATAACGAAGAATAAAAATGCGATTGCGGAAAACTTAACTGTTAATAATGCCTGGAAAGATGCCGCCGTAACCCCTAATCTGCACCGAGCTATATGGTTTGAATCTAACGTGAACTTTTATAGTGATGCATTAACGCTTTTGGATGATGATGCAACTACAACAACTGCAAGGGCCGACACTGTAGGGGAATACAATACGCTGGGGAGTGGGTATTTTGGAGATATCCAATATATGATTTCAAGTACTTCACCGCAAGTATTTGGGTTGGTGAGCAGCAGTACCACCGTGAAAACAGGCTTGATAAATCTTTTACCAAAAGGTGGCGTAAAGAATGGCATAGTTTACCAGGGGGATAAATCGCTTCTTACAACTGCTGCCGGTACATCCGGGCAATTCCTTAGTAACGCCTCCGGTACTCCTGTCTGGGTAACACCAATAGTACAAGGGCCGTCATCAACCAGTTTTACCGGCGCTGCAAGCGTTACGGTTACTTTTACCAGTCCCGGTTTTACGCCATCAAACGTGCTGTGGACACCAACAAATAGTATTGGTACCAGCGGATGGTATATAACTGGCATAACAAGTACAAGTTTTACTATAAATTACACAACCACGCCAAGCGGTACGGTAACCGGGAAATACACGTTGATAAAATAACACCAGGCATAGCCTTGCGGTAGCAAAAAATCTTGTCTGGTGCGGCGACCAATTATTTTACTACTCAATTGGTATTATTCGGCAATAAAGCTACGGTCCTTTATCTATTTTTTTAATACTTATGCTTTTTCTTAATAGTTTTAATTACTTCTCAGATTTGAACGATATATTTCTACGGGTTTTCATAGGTTTGATAAATCGGATTAGTATTTTTTATGACAATCAAACTCTTAGGAATGATATCGTTAATTGCCTTATCTTCTTTTGAAAAATGGACTTTTTTGATTGACAGCCGATAATTAACAATGAACACAATAAAAAAAGGAATTTTTTACCTGGTATTTTTTGGTTGTTTGATATTGATCAATTGCTCATTAAAGTATAGAGTTAAGCGGCAAGAGGCACGTATACCTAAAGTCCCTGACGAAAAAACAGCAATAAAAATTGCCGAAGCGGTATGGTTGCCCATTTATGGGGAAAGTATTTATCAAGAGCGCCCTTTTACGGCCACTTTAAACAATGGGGTTTGGTACGTTTATGGCTGTAAACCTGATAGCGCCTTAGGCGGAGTGGCAGAAATTAAAATCAGAAAGTCAGATTGTAAGATACTTTGGTTTCAGCATCTTAAATAATTGAAAGACGTTGTACAACGATATCCAGATTGCAGATTTTAGGCATCATTTTTATCCCTTTGCTGGCGTACGCGTGCCCCATGTGGGTTGTATCCTATCGACGTAAATTGAATTAGGAACTGACCGAAAGTTAAGATGATGGAAATAGTTCAGTGCACCGTTTTGTGCCATTCAGTTGGAGAGGTTCCTTTGTTTTATATTCGTTCGGGAAATAAGTGTAAGTATAAAGACAACAAAAGATGATTGGTAATAAAACGATTTCGACTGTAACGGATAAAAGTGAAAATCGCATGCTTTATTGGATGTCTATGTCCTGCGTAATCATCATAGGATTTTTTTGCCGGGATTATATCGCATTGATTTGGTGCCTTTTGGGATTTGTAATACTTTTTACTGCAATTTCATACATTTCAAAGACTATAATTTTAACCGGAGATTCAATAATTATTCAGAGTATTTTCGGGAAAGACATAACAAAAGATAAAAACCAATCTATGCGTTTAACAAACTCTTGGCTTCTGATAAACAGAATGAAATTAGAGTTTACTGATGGTAGTCGATATTTATTCAAGGGAAACTCAACTGACGAAGTGGTGAAAGAACTGGCCATAATTATTGCTCAGCGAAAATAGTTATAAATAACCCTTCGCCTCCTACCGCAAGCAAATTTAAGACACATAGCACAATGACCACAAGGCACAGCCTTGCGGTAGCAAAAAAATTAAAACGCTGCCGCAAGGCTGTGCCTTGTGGCCCACATGCAAGGTATAATCCAGAAATGATTAATACCTGAAAGAACCAGTACTATAATTTAATAATATCAGCTTCGCTAATGGTGTCACTATATTGTCAGTGCCCCTTGAGCCTGAAACGCAGATTTAAGAAAATCTTAAAAAAAACATAAAAAAATAAGGAAAATGGATGACAGCAGTAAATCTGCGTTTTAATGCTGATTTTTTACTCTAAAAAGTTTTAAGTGGTGATTGTTAACTATATAGATGTGTTTCAAGTAAAAAGTCAATTATTTGATTACCAAGGCGTTTCATGAAAAAGATGTTCCGCGTTTTCACATTCAAAATTTGGAACGCTCTCACTTTAAAAAAAAAGAACACCGGAGATTTTTTTATTTTTTTTCGGGAATCAAAAGATTGGGACAGCCGCTTTGTTACAGTGTATCCAATACTCATGTAACCGTTTCCTAAACCTTTTACCTTTCCCTCAAAAAGTCATACTTTTGCGCATCCTTTAAAATAAAACAATATTACATTGGAGCACCAGGAATTAACTACCGTTGAAACCGCTAAAGATCTGGGCCTTTTACCCGAAGAATTTGTACGTATAAATGAAATATTAGGACGTGTGCCCAACTTTACCGAGCTTTCTATTTTCTCGGTTATGTGGAGCGAGCACTGCTCATACAAAAATTCAATCACCTGGCTTAAAACTTTACCTAAGGATAGTCCGCGGATGCTGGCTAAGGCAGGTGAAGAAAACGCCGGCCTTGTTGACCTTGGCGACGGCATCGGCTGCGCTTTTAAAATTGAATCGCACAATCACCCTTCGGCCCTTGAACCTTATCAGGGTGCTGCTACAGGTGTGGGTGGTATCAACCGCGATATATTTACCATGGGCGCAAGGCCTATCGCGCAGCTTAATTCCCTGCGTTTTGGCGACTTAACACTCGACAAAACCAAATGGTTAGTTAAAGGTGTAGTTAAAGGCATTAGCCACTATGGTAACGCTTTCGGTATCCCAACAGTAGGCGGCGAATTATTTTTTGACGATTGTTATAATGTTAACCCGCTGGTTAACGCCATGTCGGCCGGTATTGTTAAGGCCGGCGAAACCGTTTCGGCTACATCATACGGTGTGGGCAACCCGGTTTATATAGTTGGTTCGGCTACAGGTAAAGATGGTATCCATGGTGCCGCCTTTGCTTCTAAAGATATTACCGAAGATTCGGTGAACGACCTTCCTGCTGTACAGGTAGGCGACCCTTTCCAGGAAAAACTATTACTGGAAGCTACACTTGAGGTAATTAAAACCGGTGCCGTTGTTGGTATGCAGGATATGGGCGCTGCCGGTATCATCTGCTCAAACTCAGAAATGAGCGCCAAAGGTGAGCACGGTATGCGTATCGACCTGGATAAAGTACCAACCCGCCAGGATAATATGAAACCTTACGAAATCCTGCTTTCTGAATCACAGGAGCGCATGTTGATCGTAGTTCATAAAGGTCGCGAAAAAGAAGTTGAAGCCATTTTTGATAAATGGGACCTGAACTGCGCCATTATTGGTGAGGTTACCGATACCAAACGTTTAGAATATTTTATGCACGGCGAAAAAGTTGCCGATGTACCTGCCGATGACTTGGTATTAGGTGGCGGTGCCCCGGTTTACCAGCGCGAATACCGTGAGCCTGCTTACTTTGCCGAAAATCAAAAATTTAATATCGATGACGTTGCCGAGCCTGCAAACCTGGTTGAGGTTGCCGAGCATTTGGTTGGTCACCCAAATATTGCTTCAAAACGTTGGGTAACCGATCAGTACGATAGCATGGTAGGCGTACAAACCATGACAGCAAACCGTTCATGCGATGCTGCCGTTGTTGCCGTTAAAGACACCGACAAAGCCATCGTATTAACTACCGATTGTAACTCTCGCTACGTTTACGCCGACCCATACAAAGGTACTGCTATTGCCGTTGCCGAAGCTGCACGTAACATTACCTGTGCCGGCGGTGAGCCTGTGGCTATTACCAACTGCTTAAACTTTGGTAACCCTTACATCCCTGAAGTTTACTGGCAGTTTGTAAGCGCCATTAAAGGTATGGGTGATGCCTGCCGTAAATTTGAAACCCCTGTTACCGGTGGTAACGTGAGTTTTTACAACCAGTCGGCAGATGGTGGTTCGGTGTTCCCTACGCCAACTATTGGCATGCTGGGTGTGATGGACAACGTTGATAACATCATGACTGCCGACTTTAAACAGCCCGGCGACCAGATCTATCTGATAGGCGAATCGGTTAATGATATCGCTTCATCACAATACCTTGCATCATGGCATAAAATCACCAAAGCCCCTGCACCGTACTTCGATATCGATAAAGAGTACGATATGCAGCAAACCGTTAAGGAACTGATTGCACACAAAGTGATTGAATCGGCTCATGATGTTGCTGATGGTGGTTTATACATTGCCCTGTTAGAGTCATCAATGCCTAATGGCCTTGGTTTCGAGATTGCTTCTGACGATAGTATTCGTAAAGATGCTTTCCTGTTTGGCGAAGCACAAGGCAGGGTGGTGGTAAGTGTTGCCCCTGAAGAAGAAGAGCGTTTTGTTGAGGTGATGGCTACCAGCGAGGTGGAGTTTACCTTGTTAGGCACAGTAACCAACGGCGCTTTAACTGTCGACGAAGAAGCTTTTGGTCATGTTACTGATCTGAAAATGGTTCACGATAATATCCTTCACGGTATTTTAGGAGAATAATGTTAAAACTAAATAGGGTACATCATATTGCTATCATCTGTTCAGATTACGCAAAATCCAAACAGTTCTATACCGAGGTGCTCGGCTTAAAAATAGTTCGCGAAGTTTATCGTGAACTACGACAATCATACAAGCTTGATCTGGAAGTGGGCGGTCTCTACCAGATCGAGCTTTTTTCTTTTCCCAATCCACCTGCAAGGCCATCCCGGCCCGAAGCTGCAGGCCTGCGTCATTTGGCTTTTGAGGTTGATGATTTGGATGAAGCCGTAGCACATATAGCTTCATTTGGTGTGGATGTAGAGCCGATTCGTGTAGACGAATGCACGGATAAACGCTTTACCTTTTTTGCAGATCCGGATGGTTTACCGCTGGAGTTGTACGAGCGATAGATAATCAGATTTCGGCATCCCAAAGGACAGGTCTGTTTCGTTTTTAAAATAACCTTTGTTGTTATTAACGATAACCGTCGCGCTCTTGGCCGCGCGGGGCCAGTTACTTTTGTCTTGACACAAAAGTAACCAAAAAGTCAAGTCAGCAGAGAGGCTTCTTTGCGCTCGCCCTGCGCTATGCCCTTGCTTCGGCCTTTGCCCCGCAAATCGAGCAGAACCACGGGCTGCAATTATTTTGCCCCGCTTCGCCCGCACTTAACTCATGCTTCTGCAAAAACTTGCTATGCCCCTGCAGCCGCACAAGGCCACCATTGTTCTGCCCGCTTTCGCCCGAAGCTTTCCTGCTGACGGCGGAAGCAGATGCAAGAAATCAAGAGGTAAGAGACAAGACTTAAAACCATGTCATTGCGCAGCGCGGCAACCGCACGGAAGCAAAGCCGCCCTGTATAGTATGCGATTGCCACGCTGCGCTCGCAATGACATATTATTGTTACTAATCCCCAAGCAAAAGCGGGCAAAGGCCTGACAAAAAAGCGGGCCTGGGAGTATGGCCTGCGGGGGGAAGCATTTTTTTGTCTTGATTTTTGTTTCTTTTTATCAAGAAAAAGAAAAAGCCCTTCCCGCGGCGAATGAGCGGGCCAATGTTGTTATTTAGTAGTAATATAGTTTATTCCCAACGAATAGATAACTTCGCCAAATGTTCCGTTTTAAACAATTCAGCGTTGACCAAACCGGCTGTGCCATGAAGATCAATACCGATGGTGTATTGCTCGGCGCTATGGCCGGCGAAGGTACACCTTCAAATATTTTGGATATTGGCACAGGAACAGGAGTAATAGCCATGATGCTTGCGCAACGTTTTACCAATCCCGAAATTGACGCGGTAGAAATTGACGAGCAGGCGGCAACTACGGCAAACGGAAATTTCAGCAATTCGCCATTTAACAACAAGCTAACACTTTACGCAAAAGGGTTTGAACCTTTTTTTGAAGATCATCCTGATAAAAGGTATGATCTCATTGTATCAAATCCCCCGTTTTATATCAACTCCCTACAATCGCCGGGAGCAAAGGTCAATTTGGCAAAGCACGCTGCTGATGGTTTTTTTGAAAAGTTAATAGCAACAATTGCAGCAAAGCTTACAGAGCAAGGGACTGGCTGGTTAATATTGCCTGTAGACACAGCGGAATTAGTTAAAGACCTGGTTAAGCAAAATGGGCTTTATCTAAAAAAGATAATCACCGTACATTCTTTTAAGTATGATGCAGCACACAGGGAGATCCTTGCTTTTGGGAGGAGCAATGAACCGCTAACTGCCGATAAGTTTATTATTTACAATGAACCAAAGGTATACACGGAAATGTACCGTGAGTTGCTAAAAGATTTTCTGATAATATTTTGAGGCCTTGTCTTGATTCTTGAATCTTAATTTCCTGACTCTTTAATTCTATCTTTACCCCATGACCCGCATTGGCCTTATTTCCGATACCCACAGCTACCTCGACGATGCCGTTTTTAAACATTTTGAAAATTGTGATGAGATCTGGCATGCCGGTGATTTCGGTACCATTGAACTGGCCGATAAGCTCGCCGCTTTTAAGCCATTAAAAGGTGTATACGGGAATATTGATGATAAAGACGTACGTATAGTTTATCCCGAACATTTACGCTTTAAATGTGAAAATGTAGATGTATGGATGACTCACATCGGAGGCTATCCGGGCAGGTATAGTCAAAATATCAAGACGGAAATTTACAGTAATCCTCCCCAATTATTTATCACCGGGCATTCACATATTTTAAAAGTGATGTTCGATAAAAAGATCAATTGCCTGCACATGAACCCCGGTGCTGCCGGTAAGCAAGGCTGGCATAAGGTGCGTACCCTGTTAAGGTTTAATATTGACGGTGCTAAGATCCAGGATCTACAGATTATTGAGCTGGCAGGATAGGAAATAAAATAAAAAAATGTCATTTCGATTGAGCCGGGCGGGTTTGAGCATTGGGGCGAAAGAGAAATCTTCTACGCCTTGTAAAGCAACAATGCATGGCCTAAAGCATGATGTATAAGATTTCTCCTTACGGCTTCCGCACACTCCTTAACCTGTTCATCAAAATGACGTTAGGGCTATCTAAGTAGATTTTTGATTAGATTACATCATCCCAGCCCTTGCGTTCTCAGCCTCAAAAACAGAGTCGATAAGCAGGGGAGGACGTTTGCCGGCTGCCACAGCTAACTGGTCGCAGCGCTCATTTTCCGGATGACCGTTATGGCCGCGCACCCAGGTAAATTTAATTTTATGAATTTTGCTTATCTCCAAATAACGCATCCACAGGTCTTTGTTTTTTTTGCCCACAAAGCCTTTTGCCACCCAGCCATTAACCCAGCGTTTTTCGATAGCGTCAATAACGTATTTGGAATCCGAAAAGATCATTACATTCTGGTTGGGGGCTTTCAGTGCTTCCAGGCCTTTGATCACCGCAAGCAGTTCCATGCGGTTGTTGGTAGTTTTACGAAATCCCTCGGATAACTCTTTATAATGCTGTCCCGAACGCAATATCACCCCATAACCACCCGGTCCCGGATTCCCGCTTGAAGCCCCGTCTGTAAAAATCTCGATCATGTGGCAAATATAGTAAAGCCCCCTAACCCCCTAAAGGGGGAATAATAAATAGTTTTTAAAGCAAATAGACAAGAAACTCCCCATTTAGGGGGCTGGGGGGCTAAATTTTTTTAATCTTCAACCTTAACGAATTACCTATCACCACTACATCCGAAAATGCCATGGTCAATGCGCCAACCATGGGGTTAAGGAAGCCCATGGCAGCTACAGGAATGGCTATAATGTTATAAGCGAAAGCCCAGAAAAGATTTTGTTTTATGGTAAGCAGCGTATGCCTGCTGATCTGTAAAAACTTGATCACCGATTGGAGGTCGGTATTAAGCAATACTACACTTGCCGATTGGATGGCAACCTGGCTTGCATCGTTCATAGATATACCAACATCGGCATGGGTTAGGGCAGGGGCATCATTAATGCCGTCGCCAATCATAATGGTTTTGCCCTTTTGTTTATAGATATCAATTGCCTTCAGTTTTTCTTCCGGAAGTCTTTCGCCATGTACCTCGGTAATCCCTAATTGCTTGGCGACACTAAGGCAGCGGTCTTTTTTATCACCGCTTAGCAGTACGGGAACAATACCCATTTGTTTAAGCTGGGTTATAAGTGCTCCGGCTTCGGGTTTTATCTGGTCGTCAACGGCTATTTGGGCCATTAGTACCTGGTTTTTATAAAGCGCGAGGTTAAAATGACTGTCATTACCGGCTTTTGCTGTACCTAAAAAATAATGATTACCCTCTACATCTTCAGCACGCATACCCAGACCTTTTTCTTCTTTAACCGATTTTAAAATTAGCTTTTGCTGTGGCAAGCCTTTTAAGCCATTTACGAGCGACTTGGCTATCGGGTGATTGGAACGTTCTTCTATGGCAGTGATCATGCCCCTGATGTGCTCTATATTGGCGCCATCTTCAATCCTGATCTCATTAACGGCAAACTTGCCGGTGGTAAGGGTACCGGTTTTATCAAATACAACATACTTGGTATTAGTTACAGCCTCAATTGTATCACCGCCTTTTACCAAAATGCCACTCTTAGCTGCCCGTCCCAAACCAACCATAACCGCAGTAGGGGTAGCTAAGCCCATAGCGCACGGACAGGAAATTACCAATACGGCAATGGCGTTCATCATGGCATGTTGAAAGCCGGCGTTGCCCACAAAGTAGGTAAGTATAAAAGTAATCAGCGCTATTAATATTACTGCAGGCACAAATACGGCAGCAACTTTATCACCCAGCTTTTGCACCGGAGGCTTAGCTGCTTGGGCTTTCTTCATCAGGTCGATGATTTGCGCAAGGATAGTATTTGAACCAACACGGGTGGCCAGCATATGGAAATTGCCATTAACCACGATAGTGCCACCAATAACCTTATCATATTTCTGTTTTTCAACAGGGATGCTTTCGCCGGTAAGCATGGCCTCATCAACCGAACCCTGACCCGAAAGTATCTCGCCGTCAACAGGCACTTTATCACCCTCATTAACCAGCAGCGTATCCCCGGGGCGTACTTCTTTAGCATTGATGACCTCAATACTGCCATTTATGACCCGGTTAGCATTTACTTCCTGAAACTTAATAAGATCTTTTACCGCAGAGGTAGTTTGACTTACCGAACGTTTTTCAAATACATTGCCCAGTAGCACCAGTGTTATAATGGTTGCACAGGTTTCATAAAACTGGTATTGGTCGCCAAGGCTTTGTGCCGTGCCGATAACGCTGTAAACAAATGCTGATGTTGAGCCAACAAAAATGAGTACATCCATATTGGGGATACCTCCTTTAAGTGAGCTAATGGCGCTTTTGCCAAAGTGCAGACATCCAACAATAAAAACAGGAAGGCATAACAGTAACTGTACTAAAGGCTGATGCAGAAAATGCAAGGGCAATATCATGTGCAGCAAAAGCGGCGCAGTAAAGATGGCGCAAAAGATAAATTTGTTTTCAATCCGTTCATAAAATGGCACAGAATGGGTGCTGATATCTTCAACAACTTTAAATCCTAAATTTTCTATTCCTTTTTTTATTTCAGGCAGCCGGGCTTCATCACTCGTAGAAAATTTCACCTCTTCGCCGGCAAAATCAACAAGGATATTATGTAACCCCTTTTTTTCGAGGAATTTATGGACGGACATGGCGCAATTATTACAATGCATGCCAGTCACGTTTAGTTCTATCAGTTGTTCGGCCATAGTTACAAAAATAGCTATTAACTATAATCATTCTAAATTAAACGGGTAAGCTTAATGTAATTTTAAAAAAGAGTTTGCAATTAAGCGGGAGATTTCTATTTTTGCACTCTCGAAAAAAACGAAACGGTAGGCATAGCTCAGTTGGTTAGAGCACCAGATTGTGGTTCTGGGGGTCGTGGGTTCGAGCCCCATTGCTTACCCGCTTTTATAAGGCTCATTTACATACGTAAATGGGCCTTTTTTTATGCCCATAGGGTAGTTTTACATGCATACTAAGGCTTTTTGATTGTCTTTTTTATGGAGAAAAATATTTTTGCTATTATAGGTTGGGCCGGGGTAATATTGTGTACGCTCGGTTATCTTTTATTAAACCTTAAGGTACTAAAGGCCGACTCGTGGCTTTTCCAGACGTTGAATATCCTTGGCGGTCTTTGTCTGGCAACGGCTGCATTGAACGCACATGACCTCCCTAATGCAGCTGCAAATGTTTCGTGGATGGCGATTGGCATGTTTGCCTTAGCCCGGCAATTACGCCAACGTTAACGGCGGAATTTCTAAAAATTCGTACGCTTTTTGTTTGTAATAACTCAGCCTCCGGGTGTAAGCTTCCATGTCATTTTCAAGCGAAAGATAGAAATAAGCACCATCCACCAGTACAAAAATGAAATCGGCAGCTGTCTGCGGGGCTTTTATCGCAGTTAAACCTTTTTCATTGCATTGCTCAATAATGGCTGCCAAACGCTGCCGCAATGCATCGAGGATGATCTTATATTTTGATTTAATTTTCTCTTCCCTGAAAGCCAGAGCATAAAAAGTGTAAAAAAGCCCATCGTCAAAAAGCACGTTCCACTCTTTCGAAAATAACATTTCCAGTGTACGCTGCAAATTCTCCAGGGTGGCCTGCTCCTTATCCTTGATGGTGTATATGGATAAATAACTTTCAAGAATGTGGTCGATGAGCGCGTAGGTAAGGTCTTCCTTGGTTTCAAAATAATGTAAAATGAGGCTGGGATTAATATCCATCACCTTGGCAATTTTAGCTATTGATGTATTTTCGTAGCCTTCCTTTTTGGCCACTTCATAAAACATTTTGACTATCTCCTGTTGTCTTGCTTCCTTAAGACTTTTGCGGCCCATTATTTTGTAGCGATTTTGTTGCAATACTACTAAAAAGAAATCTGCATCGTCAAAATATTAATAAATTGATTGACTGTTCAATCAATTTATTAATCCCTGCTTAACCTCATATTAATATCCGATAGGGAATTTCGCCAGCGGTTAAAAACCACCCCGTCTAATTAAAAATTAACTATCAATCAAATGAAAAAAAAGCTACTTTGGATCTTCCTGCTCCTGCTTATCTCTGCCGGTGGCTTTGCACAAGGTATTACCGTAACAGGTACGGTATCTGATGCAAAAACAAAAGAAACACTGCCCGGTGTAAACATTAATGTAAAGGGCACAAACGTGCGTATCGCCACAAACAAAAATGGTGGGTATACGCTTAGTGATTTGAAACCAGACGCCGTGCTGGTTTTCTCATTTATGGGATATAAGCCCGTAGAAGCCCCGCTAAATGGGCGAACAAAAATCGATGTCTCCCTATCGGACGATTTTGCTAACCTGAACGAAGTTGTTGTGGTTGGTTTCGGTACCAAGAAAAAAATCAACATTGCCGGTGCTATCGACCAGATTTCGGGGAAACAACTGGAGTCAAGGCCGCTGGCTAACGTTATACAAGGGTTGCAAGGGTTGAGCCCCGGCTTAAATATCACCTATCCCGGTGGTGCGCCGGGTACTGTGCCCACTATCAATATCAGGGGTTATACATCAATAAACGGTGGTTCGCCATTGATCGTTATCGATGGTATCCCGGCTACCAGTAATGACGACCTGCTAAGGCTAACCCCATCTGATATTACTTCGTTCACTGTTTTACGTGATGCGGCGTCGGCAGCTATCTATGGTGCCAGGGCTGCATTTGGTGTAATCCTTGTAACCACCAAACAGGGCATTGCCGGTCATAATACAATTAGCTACAATACTTACACATCCTGGGCCAAGCCAACACTGCTGCCTAAACCGGTAACCGATCCCTACATTTTTTCGAGGGTGCTTGAAACCTCTACCGATAATACGCCATGGGATTATGTGAACTATTCGGACGAGTACTACCGCTGGGCAAAAGAAAGATCGGATAACCCTTCAATTGCCGATACCCGCATTAACCCCACTGATCCAACCAAATGGGAATACATGGGTAGCAACGACTGGTATAAATACTTTTTTAATGATGCCAGCTTGTCAAAAAGTCACACCCTTACCTTTTCGGGCGGTGCTACGGTAAATAACAAGCCGCTTACCTATTATCTCTCTGCCGATTATACTAAAGATAACGGTTTAAATAAATTAACCGATGATTACTGGAGCCGTTATGGTTTGCGGTCGAAAGTAGGTTTCTCGCCTGTGTCATGGCTTAAACTGGATAACAATCTGAATATCTATCAAACCAAACGAGCGCTGCCAAACTCAAACATTACCGATCTGTATTACCTGATGCCTACCGACGTGGCTACCAACCCGGATGGTACCTGGGCCAATACAGCAGCCGGCAGGCTGGCAGCTAAACTTACCGATGGTGGTAATAGCCTGCAAAACATGTTCGGCTTCCAGAACATCACCAGTGCAACTGCTTTATTTTTAAACGGCGATTTACAGGTAAATGCTGATGCCTCATTTAAACGTGAGTTGTGGAAAACACATACAGATACCAAGAAATATAAAATTGGTTACGGCCCTAACGATGTTCGTGAAGAAGGCGGAACCGGTTCGGTAAGCGAAGGCAATGGCTATTTATATAACAACGCTTTTAACGTTTACTCGACCTACAAAAAAACACTGGGCGATCATTTTTTTAGCGCCATGGTGGGTTTTAACAGCGAAAACTACAGCTACTCGACTGTTAACGCATCTAAAGATGTGCTGATCTCATCTTCATTACCTTACTTATCGCTTACCAGCGGGACGGCTACGGCAAGCGGCGACTACTCGGCCTATGCAACCAATAGCGTGTTTTCAAGGCTGAACTACACTTTTAAAAACAGGTATATTCTGGAGGCTACCGGGCGTTATGATGGCTCGTCGCGTTTTCCGGTTACCAAAAGATGGGGCTTTTTCCCGTCAGCGTCTGCAGCGTGGATAGTAAGCGGCGAAAATTTCTTTAAACCATTGGCGCCAACGGTATCAACGTTTAAACTACGCTCATCATACGGTGACCTCGGCAATCAGAACGTGGGCGATTTTGGCTATATCCAATCGCTGGCTACCGGTACATCAGGCTACCTAATTGGCGGTGCCGGTCAAAACCAGATCGTTACCGGTGCACCAGGTTTGAATGTTGACCCACAGACCTACACCTGGGAGAGGGTATCTACCCGCAATTTTGGTACTGATATCGGCTTGCTGAACGATAAGCTATCGCTTACTTTTGATTACTACATCCGCGATACTAAAGGCATGTTAACAGCAGGCCAGGAACTTCCGGCGGTATTGGGTACGGGTGTGCCGCGCCAGAACGCTGCCGATTTGCGTACCAAGGGCTGGGAATTTTCGATATCATATCGTGACAGGTTTGAGCTGGGCTCAAAGCCGTTTAATTTCGATGCTAAAATATTTATTGCCGACTCAAGATCGAAAATTACCAAATTTAAAAACGACCAGGGACTGTTTTCCAGCTATCGTGTAGGTCAGGATATCGGTGAGATCTGGGGCCTTGAAAACGACGGCTTATTCCGCAGTAAGGACGAAATAGCCAAACTTGATGAATCAGCCATTGTTCCATGGGGGGCTTTATCTATTGTAGAAGGCTGGCCTAAGTACAAGGACCTTGACGGAAACGGAAAGATAGAAACCGGCTTGAGCGCTAAAAATCCTAAAGATTTAAAGGTCATCGGTAACAGTACAGATCGCTACACCGTTGGTGCCAATATCAATATGGACTGGCGTGGTATCGACCTGGCTATATTCCTGCAGGGTGTTTTGAAAAGAGATTTCTACCCGCACCATTACTTGTTCTGGGGGCCATTTCAACAGCCCTATGCCAACGTATATCCATGGAACCTGAACTACTACCGCGGCACTGCAGATTCGCCGGAGCAAAGGGCTAAACACTCGGCATCATACATTGCTGCCGGCCTTGCCGATGCTAATACCAATTCAGAATATCCGGTATTGCAATCATGGCTGGCGGATGCCAACTACGGCAGCGGTTTGGATATTCCGCAAACCAAATACCTGCTAAATGGTGCTTACCTGCGTATCAAAAACGTATCTGTAGGTTATACCATCCCAGCCAAATGGACTAAAAAGATCGGTATCAGCCGTCTGCGCTTTTACGCTACCGGCGAGAACCTGTATGAGTTTTCGGCCATTAAAAAATATATCGATCCGGAAGCTGTTAACCAGGGCCCAAGTGCATGGGCATATCCATACCAACGCAGGTATGCTTTGGGTTTAAACCTGGATTTTTAACAACCTGATGTTTCATTACATTTCAAATTAAAGTAAAATGAAAAAGTATCTATATATATTAATTATCGCGGCGGTAAGTACGCTCGCTGCCTGTAAAAAGGGTGGGCTTGACCGTTTTCCGCAAACGTCTGTATCGCCCAACCTGTTCTTTAATAATGAGCAGGACCTTGCCTTATATGTAAACGGTTTGTTATCTCAGCCAGATAGGGGTACTTATCTTAACGACCAGAGTTCGGATAACGTGGCTACTACTGCCGCCGTTGAAGTGAAGAATATTATGGTTGGAAGTGCTAATTCACAAAATATCACTACCGGCTGGGATTGGACAAGATTACGTAACATCAATTACTTTCTTGAAAATTATCAAAAAGCGCAGGTAACTCAAGCCATTAAAAATCATTATGCCGGTTTGGCCCGCTATTACCGGGCAGGGTTTTACCTGGATAAAATAAAGCGTTTTTCGGATGTGCCCTGGTATTCCGGTACTTTAGAGCCTTCAAGCAAGGACTTGTACAAAGGCCGCGATCCACGTAAGCTGGTTGCTGATAGCATTATGGCCGATCTTGATTTCGCTTATAAAAACGTAAGAGAAAGCGTGCCAACCGGTACGCCTGGCAAATGGGCTGTAGCTACATTATACGCCCGTGCTGCGCTGTACGAAGGTACGTACCGTAAATATCATGAGGAAGTTGGGCTGAAAGAATCAGCCAACACTTTCCTGGAGACTGCTGCAAAAATTGCCGGTGAGATCATCGCCAGCGGCAAGTTTAGCATTTATAACACCGGAAAGCCAGATCAGGATTACGGAGCTTTATTTTCGAGCCAGGACCTTACCGGCAATAGCGAAGTGATCCTGACCAATATTTTTGATTTAACCAAAGGCAAAGGCCAAAATGTTAACTCAACCGTATTTGGTGATTACGAGCAGGCGCCTGCTAAAGATCTGATCCAAACTTACCTGATGAAAGACGGGAGCCGTTTTACAGATGTAGCCAATTACGCGCAAATGGGTTTTGTTGAAGAGTTTAAAAACCGCGATCCACGCCTGGCGCAAACCATGGTTTACCCGGGTTGGGTAAGGGTACCTGATGCAACGCCTTACATACAGCGTTTAAATAAAAACTTTACAGGTTACCACCAGCTAAAAGGTTATGTAAACAGTACCGATAATAACACCTTAAACGGTGTTGATTTCCCGGTATACCGTTATGCCGAGATCTTGCTTACCTACGCCGAAGCATTGGCCGAGTTGGGTACGCTAACCCAAGGCCAATTAGATCAATCGGTTAATTTATTAAGGAGAAGGGCTGGTTTGCCCGATCTTAACCTTGCCGTGGCCAATGCAAATCCCGATCCTGTTTTGAAGCTCCAATATCCTAATGTAACATACAACGTAGGTGTTATTCTCGAGATCAGGCGCGAACGCAGGGTGGAGTTTGCTTTCGAAAATATGAGATATGATGACCTGATGCGCTGGAAATTAGGTAAGTTGCTTGCCAAAAGCCCGGAAGGTATGTGCTTTAAAGGTTTAGGTAAATATGATTTAACCGGAGATGGTGTGGAGGATATTATATTGATCGATCGCACTGCTACCATTCCTGCCGAAGATCAGAAAGAAAAAAACTCGTTGGGTGTTAAACTGGTATACTATCGCGCCGGAACTATTGGTACCGATGCAACCGTTTATCTGAAAAACGGGAACAGCGGTGGTAATATCGTAACCGAAAATGTGGTAAGGACTTTTGAAGATCCGAAATTTTACTACCGCCCCATCCCGCAACAGCAAGTTGTATTGAACCCTAATTTGAAACAGATTTTTGGCTGGTAACATCACTATGGAAATAAAAAGAAGAGCATTATTAAAGGCGGCTGCAGGTATAGCCGCGGGTATGGCGGCAACGGGCGCCATGCCCGTCATGGCCTTATCTGCCGGCAAAAAAGGCGGCAAAGGGAAACCTGTATTAACCGTGGCGCATATTACCGATGTGCATATCAGGGCGGGTGATAACGCCCCCGACAGGTTTAAGAGTTGTTTAAAGCAGATCATTAGCAAACACAAACCCGATTTATTTTTAAACGGCGGCGACTCGATCAACGATGCCTCGTATGATAACGTGGTACGCGAACAGGTTACCGAACAATGGAGCATCTGGGATGATTGTATACAACTGTTAAGCAAATACGAAGTATACAGTTGCATAGGTAACCATGACCCCTGGTGGAAAGCCCCTACAAAAACGGATGAAATGTTTGGCAAAGATTACGTAGTAAAACGCCTCAGGATCCCAAACCGTTATTACAGTGTTAGTAAAAAGAACTGGCATTTCATTATCCTGGATGGTAATAACAGCAATATTTCGCTGGATGCAGAGCAGTTTACCTGGTTGCAGCAGGAACTGGAAAAACTACCGGCGGGTACGCCAACACTGCTAATGTCGCACTATCCCATTCTGGGCACTACGCAGGTGTTGGTAGGCGGCGGCCATTCAGATTGCAAAAAGCTGAAAGACCTGTTTTATAAACATAAAGATAAAGTAAGGATCTGCCTGAGCGGCCACAACCACCTGTCGGACCATACGGTTTACAATGATGTATTATATTGCTGCAATGGCGCCATGAGTGGATTCTGGTGGGGAAAAGGCGATGCCGAGTCGGCCGGGCCAGGCTATTACCTGGAAACTCCGCCCGGATATGCCATCCTGAAGCTTTATGCCGACGGCAGCGTGGAGAACGAGTACTATCCGCATACCTTTTAACGATAAAACAATGAGATTAAAATCAATTATTTGTATTGCTGCCTGCCTTTCTTTGTCAGCAATTGGTTTCGCACAGCAAAGGCAAAAAAAGGTAGTTTATGTTATTGCTGATGGGGTCCCTGCCGATGTAATGGAGCGTGTGGAACTGCCAAATCTTAAAAAGATCATCGACGCCGGTTCATATCTGCGTATTCACGTAGGTGGTGACAAGGGTACTTATAATGAAACGCCAACCATATCGGCAGTAGGGTATAACAGTTTGTTAACCGGCACCTGGGTAAATAAACACAACGTGCCCGATAATGATATCACGGCGCCTAATTATAACTACAAGCATATTTTTGAGGTTTTTAAGACTCAATACCCCAATAAAAAAACCGGAATCTTCTCAAGCTGGACTGATAACCGTACCAAATTACTGGGTGATGGCCTGGCCGCAACCGGCAACTTTAAACCCGATTATGCTTTTGATGGTTATGAGCTGGATACAGTTAGGTTTAAGCATGATAAAAAATCGGATTACATGCACCTGATTGATGAGGAAGTTGTAAAACAGGCAGCTAATACCATCCAAACAAAGGCACCCGACCTGTCATGGGTATATTTGGAATATACTGACGATATGGGCCACCGCTATGGCGATAGTCCGGAGTTTTACAAAGCTGTTAGCATGTTGGATATTCAGATGGGTAAACTTTGGGATGCCATTACTTATCGTCAGAAAAACTATAAAGAAGACTGGCTGATTGTGATCACAACCGATCATGGTCGTGACGAAAGAACAGGCAAAGGCCACGGCGGCCAGTCGGAGAGGCAACGATCAACGTGGATGGTGAGCAACTACAAAAATCTGAATACTTACGCACAGTATTTTGATGTGAGTATAGTGGACATTATGCCTTCAATAGCCCGCTACCTGGATGTGAAATTGCCTGAAAGTGTTAAACAGGAAATTGATGGTACGCCTTTTATAGGTCCGGTATCGGTAACTGCCCTTAAGGTTAATTATATTCAGGATCACCTGGATATCAGCTGGAGGGCCCTCGAAAAAACAGGTAAGGTAAAAGTATGGCTGGCCACCACCAATAATTTTAAAACAAGCGGAAAAGATGAATATCATTTGCTGGGTGAGGTTGACCTAACACAGCAACATTATTTTGCGGATTTAAAAGACTACCCTTCCGAATTTTATAAAATTATTGTTGAAGGGGCAGATAATAGTGTGAACAAGTGGGTTAATTTAAAGAAATAACCCCAATCAAGGATATTTTTGATGAGTGATCCGGCTTGTTGTACCTGCAACCGCGATACACCGCACGATTTGCTAATTTCATTCATCGGCGAAAACCAGATCTGCGCCGGCCGGGAGCCTTGGTAATTACTCCAGCTCCCGGTATCTTCCTTAGGTTAAGCGAAAAACAAGCGCATACCGGCGTTACGATTTTATTTTGATATTGAACATCCCCGTATTTGGGTATATTACTGAAAACCTTGGCGATTTATCTTTGAAGCATTTTTTAATTACAGTAAATTATGTGGATTACAAGTGATATACCCGACCAGTCAGGAAAAACAGTAATAATTACAGGAGCCAATACGGGCATTGGATTTGAAGCAGCAAAAGCGCTTTATAACCGGGGCGCTTATGTTATAATGGCCTGCCGAAATATAGATAAGGCTCAGGCGGCGTTAAGCGAAATAAAAACAGGGTCCGGCCCGGGCGAAGTTGAGTTGGCGTTTCTTGATTTGGCATCTCTCAAATCGGTAAGTGAATTTGCGTCCACTATAAAAAATAGGGTATCAAATATCGACGTGCTGATTAATAATGCGGGCGTAATGACACCACCAAAGGGTTTTACAGCAGAGGGATTTGAGTCGCAATTTGGGATTAATCATCTCGGGCACTTCGCGCTTACCGGTCATCTTTACCCCCTTATCAGAAAGACGCCAGGGGCGCGAATAATAACGGTAACGAGTTTGGCTTATCTGTATGGAGACATAAACTTTCATAACCTGAAGTGCGAAAATCCATATGACGCTTTCAGGGAATACTGCCAGAGTAAACTTGCCAATATTAGCTTTGCGTTAGAATTGCAACGCAGGATATTAAAAAAAGGGGATAAGGTATATTCAATTGCCGCGCATCCGGGAGTAACTAAAACAAGCATCGGACGCCATATGAGCGACTCAGAGCTTGAGGCTGCATCTCAGCGTTTTGGGGAATTTATGGAGGCTTCACAAGGTGTGTTACCGATACTTTACGCTGCTGTAGCATCCGGAGTAAAAGAAGGTGGTTTTTATGGTCCCGATGCGGATGGAGGCCTCAGGGGGTATCCTTCTCCTGCCGCAGTTCAGGAAAACGCCGTCAACCAATCAACAGCCACCGAATTGTGGAACATAAGTCAGGAAGCTGCAAACATTATATTTCCATAAAACCATTTGCACGACAAGAACGCAGCACAGCCTATCTAAGCGGTGTCTGCGTTCTGTTATTATCAATTAAAAGCACGACCAATATGCCTGGATTTTCAGAAGTTTTTATCGTCTTTTAAAAGGTTGAGTTTTCAAATAAGTAAGACTGCGCCATGCCCATTCAAACGGGCCATAAGTAAAGTACCGTAACCAAATTGCGCTCAAAATTATTTGAAAAATCCAAATCAATAATGCTGCTTCTATCAGTTCATATCGTTGTAGTTTTCCATAAAAACCGAAGCCGAAAAATATTATTGAGGTTATAATGGATTGCATCAGATAATTGGTTAATGCCATTTGTCCTACGTTTGCAAATACTTTGAAAATGTTACGCAGACTGGTTAGTCTGTATAAAAGTATCAGCGCACTTAAATACGCAGCTACTTGTAATAGTCGTTTCGCCTGATAGAATACCACAGGAGAGGCACTTTCAGTGATTTTTACAAAGTCAAATTTGTTATTGTAGATGTTCATAAGGTCATAATAATTCATTACAAGAGTGATGATCAGGCCGCCTGACGCAACAACGATGTAAATCCATGTCTTGCTTTCTCCCGTTATAAATCCCGATCTGTAAAATGCCATGCCTGTAAAAAAGAGCAACGCTATGTCCCACCAGTGATTATAAAAGAAGGTACTTTCAAAATCAATATTTTGATCATATATGATCTTGAGCAGGCCCGAAAGATTGGCGCTTTGAACAGCGGTGGATGCCTCTTTGCCGATAACTACCATGCCAGGGTTGCTGTTTTCTGTTTTAAATTTTTGAAACGCTGTTAGGTCCGAATTTTGTTCAGGGGTCAAAGCGTGCCTGTGTATATTTAGTTCTTCAGCTTGTTTCCCCTTTTCGATGACGAGCCTGGTATCATTTTGCTGAGAACTTTCACGGTAGATCCCAAAAAGCAGCAGTATTGTTATTGGGATCATTAACCGGGACGCCGACATCCGTCGGAACGGAAAAAGCGTTAGCCCGATTAACGCGTAGTCATAAAGTATATCTCCGGGCCAAAGAAAAACGAATGCATTTAAAAGCCCCAGTGCTAAGAGCCATAACATACGTCTGTAAAAAATGTCCGCAGCTTTTAGGCCTATCCCGCGCTGTTCCAGCCGGTCCAGCAATAATAATGAACCGACTCCGAATAATATACAAAACATCCCCCTCATAACACCTTCAAAAAGGCCCATACCAAATAACCACGCAAAGAAATTACTTCCTGTTTGTGATTGCCCGGCGTTCATGTTCATGTAAAATATTCCGGGTTGTCCCTGCTCCATAATGTTCATTACCAGGATCCCCAGCACCGCTATTCCGCGCATTGCGTCCAGTAATATAATCCTCTTATTTTGGGCAACAGGGTTAGCCGTTTTTTCTTGCTGATCCGTATTTATGATAACTTTATCCATTGTATACTAATTGTTTGCTTTGTACTGTATGAGATAGTAACGAACTATATAAGACCGCAGGGAAGCCCAGTTATAATGCGTAAAACCATATTTAGACGGTGCCACCTTCTTCGGTCGCCGTCAGCATAAGTTTTATGTTTAGCCGCCGATTTTAAGTTCGAAATTGACTGAATCTGGGGGGAGGCACATTTTATCATTGTTTGCCATGTAGCTCAGCTTACCTCTGATAATGATGTTGGCCTTTGTGGTGATTATTTTTTGAATAAATATGGCCCTCCGTTTAAAGTACCGGATGTTCATTCCGAACGCGTCACTGTATATTGAATCACGAGCTGATTCGCTGACGGCACCCGAAAGACGATAATATTTGGATGGCTTGAAAGTGACCTGTGTTTTTATCGGACCGCCATCCGCAATGTTCAGGCTATATATTTGCCAACCGGTGTCGATCCGCGCTTCCATGCAGATTTCGGTTTCTACGCGGCTGATCTTTTTTGAGTAAACCCGGAATTTTACCGGATTCAGGTCTTGTGCTTTGGCATTGACACAGAAAAATATAGCTATTAATATAAAATGTAATTTTTTCATGTTTTGATTTTATGCTTTAGAAAGATGGATTGTTTGGCATGTGCTTCGCGGGTTTTGCGCCTTGGCTTCTGACAGGGTGATAATTACCAAAAGCAGCAAAATCGAATGCCTTCTTTTCATGATGCAAAACTCTTAATCAGATTTTTCTGGGACAATAACCGATTGTGGGGGTAATTGAGGCGGTTGACAAAGCTAATGGCAGCTGGAACCAGGGCCATCGTCCGGTTATTGGACGATAGATGACCCTATTTAGAATATCTTCACTGGAGGGTGCAGATCAGTTGGAAATTTTGATATAAAAAATCATGTCGGGCAGTCTGCCCCGAATTTATTTAGGGAACGAAGTAATCCCGTAGCTATACAGATTCGATACGCATTGGCTACGAGATTGCCACCTTACGCCCGCAATGACTGAATAGCCCGGAATTTGCGGATCTCAGGGAGATCAAGATTCGTTAAGGTCGGCGGAATTCATTTTATAAGTTCACCGGTATAGAAAACATGATCAAAAAGAACGTTGCTAACTATTAAAGTTGTCTATAATTGGCAAGAGGTCCATGAGCTGATTGATGATATGATCCGGCTTTGCCACGAGCAGTTGTTCCATCGTATGGGCTCCGGTAGTTATACCGATGGTCAGGCCGCAGCCTGCATTTTTTCCCTCTCCGATATCAATGGCCGAATCACCCACTTTCACTACCGCCGTTGAATCTGAAATACCAAATTTGTTCATTGCCAGATAGATCATGTCCGGATTTGGCCGGTTTCTGCTCACGTCAGAATCGGTGACAAGCGCGTCGAAATCAACTCCTTCATGCCATCTTATTTTTTTAATGATCGACCGGGCGGTTACACCGTCGTACCCGGTATTTAATACCGTTAATATGCCACGCTCTTTCAAAGCGCTGAAAAGCGCCAAAGCGCCATTTTGAGGTTGAATATCAGCTGTGCTGTATGCTGCTGCCAGATCTGTGATGAAGTTTGCATATATCTGTTCTGTGAGCGCCTCATCTTCCATATTGGCATAGCTTTTCAGTACCGACCGGATAGCCTGCTTTTTTTCCATACCGGCACCTTCTGCCAATACCTGGTCAAGATCGACATCAACCCCGGCTTCATTGATGGCTTTCCGAAGCGTTTTGTAAACTACGTTATCTTCGTTTACCGTTGTTCCTGCCATGTCGAAAACAACCATCTTAATCTTACTTTTCATTACAAAATATATTAGCTCAGTGTTGCACAAAATTCGTTCATCACACATTGGTTAGTTTTTAAAGCATTTGCTGTTTAGCTTCGGTGCTTCCAGAAGTGTTTGATGATAAACGTTTAGCAAAACTAAACAAAGTTTAATTTAAATGAGCCTGTTTTGTGTTAAGCTTGCATTAATAAATCAGGATGTGGTAAGTATCAGGATGTGGTAAGAATAAGACAGCTCTTGATTTCATAAAGAAACCCAACAGGAAAATACCCGCTGGGTTACCAGGCCCTGACCGCAGCGCCCGTTACTTGAAAATTGGCTTATAAAATATCTTTCCGGTCTGTGAACATGACGATGACTTCGACCGGTTAAATCAAAAAAAAGAAATTTTTATGTCACTCCGGGGGCTTTTGACCACTCTTACTTGTAAATTCCACCCCACGAAGGGCGACATAAATTTATTTTACAGACCTCTCTTTAAATATTTGGACGATGCGCGGGGCAAGGTTATTTGCCGGCTCCGGGAGCCGGTATAAATGCCGGAACAATGTTCTTATAGGGTGAAAGTGATTTCAAATAATGAAAAATAGCTTTAACATCTCGGTCTTGAAGTGCAACGAAATTTTGCCATGGCATAGGCGGCATCAATGTCCTTGAGCCATCGAGCCCCTTAAACTTTCCATGTGTGAGCGCGTTTTTAAACTGTGCTTCTGTCCAGGTGCCGATACCTGTATCATCTGGTCTGAGGTTAGCTGCAAAGCTGGTGCCCCAGGGACCCATGGCTGCCGTTGCGTCACCGGTAAAAACTACATATCCTTTTTTTACCAGGTCGGCGGGGTATTCCGGAACTGGTTTGTTGGCCGGAAAGCCGGAAAGCATGCTAAGGGAATCAATCGCCGGCCCGTGCGGTGTCATATATTTGGGCGAATGGCAATCATTACATCCCATTGTGGTAACCAGGTACTCACCGCGCTTAACAAGCATAGTACCTGAAATGGTGTCGGCTTGTACACTACTTTGTTCTTTTGCCCTGCCCCCGCAGGATACAAGCGAATAAACAAGTAACATTAACGCCGGGGTGAAGACCAATACTTTTTTGTTCATGATAGCAGATCAGTGTTATAAATACTGATGCAAAGTAACCCTGAATGAATTTTTTAAACAATCCCCTAATTGAGTGACTCCGTCACCTGCTTCGGTTATCCGCTCAGTAACAAAAACGATTGAATTTTCTTATTCTGATTCGCTGGGGCCAAGCAGCTGCACCATTTGATCCAGTGCGTTAGAGCCGTGCATCCATTCCATCATATCAAGCGAAACCCGGGCTTCTGCGGCGGCTCTTTCACGCATTAGTGCTTCGTAAACAGCAATGGCACTTTGGATATCAATATATTGATCTCCGCACAAACAATCGCTTAATTCAAGGGCATCAAGCATTGCCAGGTTCACGCCTTCGCCCGATGGCGGCATGATATGCGCTGCATCGCCCAGCAGTGTAATATCGGGCTGTGCCTCCCAGGTTTGTTCAAAGGGAATACAATACTGAGGGCGTATCAGCAGCGGATGACCGGCTTTTTCAAATAGCTGCAGCCAGATAGGCCCCCACTCAGGAAATTCTTTTCTGAACCAGGTAATCACCTGCGCCCCGGCCGGAAGATCAATTCCGTTTTCGTTGGTTTTTAAACTAAGATAAAAATCCAGGCTGCCATCACCTTTGGCCGATACATGGATATATTTCCCGCCGGCAAAAGCATAGATCTTTCCTCCTGCAAGTAGCCGGTGTATATCTGGCACATCGGTCTCTGCGTTATCTACGTTGCCCTGAACAATGGTCACGCCGGAGTAGCTGGCTTTATAACCGGTCACAAACGGACGGGTTTTGGAATTAGCGCCATCTGCGCCTATCACGATATCGGCAACGGCTGTGGTGCCATTATTAAATTCAAGTTTCCAGGCACCGTTTTGTCGTGACAATCCAGTTAAGTGACTATCCCAAATCACCGTGCCGGACCTAAGCGAGTTTAATAAAAGCGTCCGGAGAGAGCTGCGATCTATTTCCGGCCGCGTATAAATACTATCAAGATCTTCTTCGTCAGTCTGCCCGTCATGCTCATCGTAAAGGATCCTGGCTTGCGCGTCTACCACACGCCCTTTATCTGCGCCAGGCCGGTAAGCAAGCCGGAATGCGTCCATCAAACCTGCTGCCTTGATGGCTTTTAATCCTGATTCATAATGCAAGTCAAGTGTAGCTCCTTGCACCCTTACTTCTGGGTTAACGTCTCTTTCATAAACCTTTACATCTGCATTATTTAGTTGCAGAAGCCTGGCCAGCGTTAAACCGCCCGGACCACCGCCAATGATGGCTATTTTTTTATTCGCTGCTAACATAGTTGCAAAATTGATATTATATTTATGGATAAAATAGCCTTGATTGCTATTAAAATAGTCGTAAATGAAAATAACTATCAGAGATAAAGGCGCAGGCATTGTACAGGAATTTGCCAAAGCGATAGGTGCAGAGGTCAAAGGTCGGTATACCTATATCCCGGAAAGTAAGGGCGGGGGCTATATTACTGGATTTTCCTGGGGGAGCGATATGCGGATGATGATCAGGAATTATCATCTTAACGAGGACCTAATAATTGAACGAACAAATGATCTGGTGCAAGGGCAGGAGGATATGGTCTTTTTGCTAAGCGGGGTCCTGCCACTGGCTCAAAAGGAACTTTCGGCCGAAAATGCATATGTATTGATCTGTAAACACGCCGTATCGTCTTTAATGGATATGCCGTCACATACCTTGTTTGGCAGTATCACAATTGCTGTTTCCATGGAGTATCTGCGCAAAATATTCGGTCACCTTGAGCATCCCATAGCAGCAAGTGTTTTACATGCCGGCGAACATTTTGTGCTCGAAACAACTATATCTGCAGGGATGATTACAGCGGCCGCCGACTTATTGAATATCCCTGTGCCCGAAGTACTGGAAAGCCAGTACAGTAAATTGAAATGCGAGGAATTACTGCATCATATCTTTGCGCTTTTAATACAGCGGGAGGCTGTGCCGTTAACCAATATCCATATTAAAGATATCAAAGCCGTTTATAGAGTAAAGGCCCAATTGCAAAATTTGTCTGGCAATCCGCCTGATGTTGCTGGCCTTGCAGCGGCGGCGGGAATGAGCGCACCCAAACTACGCAAACTTTTCAGGCAAACTTTCGGGAAAGGGGTTTTTGAATATTATCAGTCTGCCCGGATGCAGGAAGCGGCCCGGTTGCTGCGGGAAAAGCACCTGGCAGTCTCTGAGGTAGGGTATCAGCTGGGCTTTACCAATTTGAGCTACTTTTCCAGGATATTTGAGCAATACATCGGTATGAAACCCAAGAAATATGCCGTGACTTTCCAGTTGAACGCCAGTACGCGATAAAAATTGGTTCTTTCAGGGAAGGCACCTGCTTTTTAAAGCAACTTGCCCTGTTTCGCAGTTGACAATTTTTGCATTAAAGGCAAGGCTAATGCAAGCGGTTAGCAGCCAGTAATCACAGGTCATTTAACTATCATATGGCTACGTATATAGAAAGTAAAAATAGTTACTTTTAGCCTTCAAAATATACCAGGAGTAATACCGGATGACCAGACTTATCAAGCTTCTTTTTACAATCTGTACAATTTTCTTTTTTAACCAGGTCATTGCGCAGCCGGGAACCGACAGCTTGCTGAAGAAGTTAAATAATGAATTGGCTAATCAGGATATCTATGTCCAAAAGAAACATAGTGATATTGATAAGCTGAATAAGCAATTGATAAGTGCGCACGCTCAAAGGGAAAAATATACTTTATATGATTCTCTTTATGATCAGTATAAGTCTTTCAGTTATGATTCTGCTTATAATTATGCCAAAAAGTTGCAGGTATCATCACGTATCCTGAACGATCCTTTTTTGATTGCCTCTGCAAAAATGAAGCTGGCTTTTACGCTTCTTTCTTCAGGGCTGTTTAAAGAAACGCTTGAGGAATTAAATGGTATAGATTTAAGCACGTTTCCTGTAAAAACGAAAGCGGAGTATTATTTCCTGAAGGCCCGGACTTACTTTGATTTGGCAGATTATGATAGAAACGCAGATTATACCGCCAAATACAACCCGGTTGGCATCGGCTGTATTGATTCGGCCCTTGCATTCAGCGTTCCGGGTTCTCCTGGCTACCTGGAATTGAACGGGTTAAAAAACCTGAGGCTTGGACGCTATGATGATAGCAAAAATACTTATATCGCCTTATTGAAGTCACCCGGGCTAACGCCTCATAATTTTGCTGTTAACGCTTGTTGCCTGAGTTATATTTACCAGGTAAAGGGCAATGAAGAACTATCAATGCAGTTGCTGATCAAAGCTGCTATTGCTGATATTCAATCCGCAACCAAAGAAACAGTGGCCAGCTATAACCTGGCTAATTTATTGTACAAAAAAGGGGATATCAATAACGCCTATATTTATATCAAACAGGCAATGGATGAAGCCACTTTCTACGGGGCTTTGCAACGCCAGGTAAAGATAAGCAGCATTCTGCCCATCATCGAGGCCGAACATATCAACCAGATAGAGCATCAAAAGAGATTACTCACTACTTACGCCGCTATCATAACACTTTTGGTTATTGCAGTAGTGGCATTTGCAGTAATTGTATTTAAACAGCTTAAGAAATTGCGCATTGCAGATAATATTATTAAAGCTGCCAATGTAGCCTTGCAGGAAAACAATAAAGTGCTGGAAGAACTAAATGTTAATTTAAGTACCGCTAACAAGATCAAGAACGAGTACATCGGTTATTATTTTAATATCAACTCTATTTACATCGAAAAACTCGAAAGTTTTCAAAAATCATTAGATAAGAAGCTCACCAGCAAGCGCTATGAAGATGCCTTGACAGCAGTCAGAAATCTGAATCTTGAAAAGGAGAGGCAGCAGCTGTTTCATACTTTCGACAATGTTTTTTTGAGGCTTTTTCCCGACTTCATCAGTAAATTCAATGCACTGTTTAATAACGGTGAAGAAATTGCAATTGCCGATGGTCAGTTGCTTGGTACAGAGCATCGCATTTTTGCCCTCATCAGGATGGGAATTCACGATAATGACCGTATTGCCAAACTACTGGGATATTCAGTAAATACCATTTATTCCTATAAAAACCGTATCAAGAATAAATCATTCGTTCCTAACGACGAATTCGAAGAGCACATCATGGCCATCGAAGCGGTTTAAAGCTATTTCTTTCAAATTTCAAATCTATATTGGCGTGTTGTGGTTTGGTTGTAACTGTCTTATAGTTAGGTTTTTGTAGTTTTAAAATCTTTATATTTTCTATATCGGCCTCTCCGGCTATTGTCTTTAGCGCTTCGGCTCATTTTCTTTGAATCGTATTTGGCAGCAAGCCCTGATACGAAGTTAAACCCAATTTAAACCAATAATTTAATGAAAAAGATTTACTTCTTGAGGTGTAATCTTATGCTGTTTCTTGTCTGTTTATGCAACTGGGCAATTGCCCAGTCTGGCACAATAGCAGGGCGTGTAATTGATGAAACCAACCAGCCCATACCGGGCGCAACTGTTCATGTTAAGGGGATAAGCCAGGCCACCGTTACCGATGCCAAAGGGCTGTTTAAAATTTCCGCAGGCGGGTCGGCTGCTATTGTCGTGGTGAGTTATGTTGGATACGATCCGCTGGAGAAAACAATTAATGCCGGTGAAACTGTAACCCTGCAATTAGTGCCTAATCAAAAAACATTGTCGGAGGTGGTAGTAGTGGGTTACGGAACAACCAAAAAGAAGGACCTTACAGGCTCCGTATCAACTATCGGCGCTAAAGACCTTAACCCCGGTACCGTTACTAACCCCCTGCAACAAATGGCCGGTAAGGCAGCAGGCGTAAACATCGTTCAGGTTGGCAGTGAACCAGGAGTTGCCCCCACAGTGCGGATTCGTGGTATCACGTCGCTTCAAGGCGGGAATGACCCGCTGGTGGTTGTTGACGGCATACAGGGCAATATGGATCTGCTCAACCAGGTTCCGCCGACAGAAATAGCATCGGTAGATATTTTGAAGGATGCCTCTGCTACTGCGATATATGGCTCGCGCGGAGCGCCCGGAGTAATAATTATTACCACAAAAAAATCTGGTACCGGAAAGACAGCTGTGGAGTTCAACGAAAATGCTTCTGTGGATGTAATTCCCAAGAAGCTCCAGGTATTAAACGCTGCTCAGTGGACGCAGGAAGCCAACGCCTTAGGCGTAGATGTATCTGCAAATCATGGATCGAATACAGATTGGTTTGACCTGCTTACCCGCAACGGGATAACGCAAAACCATAACCTGGCTTTTGGCGGAGGCGCAAATGAGTTCAACTACCGCGCTTCAATAACTGCCATTGATCAAACCGGTATCGTTGCCAATTCAAACTACAAAAATTACATAGCGAGGATTACCGCAACTCAAAAGGCACTGGACGATAAGCTTACGCTCACCATGAACGTTAACAACGGAATTAACGAAGCTGCGTATGAGCCTAACGGCATTGGTAATGCTGCTTTTAGCTCTAACCTCATTACCCAGGCTGATATCGCCCGGCCAAGCGATCCGGTATTTAATACCGACGGGAACTATTTCCGAGATGCGAACGTGTTTCAATACACCAATCCGTATGCCGTAAACCAGACTGTCAGGAACGATGTTAAAACCAACAATCTGTTTGGCAGCTTAATGGCCAATCTGGATATCTATAAAGGGCTTTCGGCAGGCTGGTTTGGCAGCTGGAGAAAGGTTGACGGTAATACAGGTTATTATTTACCATCAGTATCAACCGTTCAAACAGCAATAGATAATAACGGGATAGGTAATATCAGCAATTGGCATAACGACGAAAAATTAATGGATATTAATTTAAGTTATAAGCATGATTTCGGGAAGAACCATGTGGATGCCACCGCGGTATACGAATGGCAGGCCCAAACCTATAACGGCAGCTTTGTGCAAGGCAGGGGTTTCGTCAACGATTTGGCTTCTTATAATGCACTGCAACTGGGAGACATTTCAAAGGTTTTACAGGGAGATATTTCATCCTATAAAAATGATCGCCGGCTAATATCCTTTTTGGGCCGTTTAAATTATTCATTTGCTAACAAATACCTGTTGACAGCAAGCTTCAGGCGTGATGGCTCAACTGTATTTGGCGCAAATAACAAATGGGCCAATTTTCCTTCGGCTTCACTGGCATGGCGTGTTCTGGAGGAAGATTTCATGAAGAACCAACACCTGTTCAGCAATCTTAAATTGCGTATTGGTTACGGTATTACCGGTAACCAGCAGGGGATTGGCCCGCAAAACTCAATTGCATTGGTAGGGCAGGCAGGTACAGTATTTTTTGGCGGTACCACTATCCCTAACTATGCTGCAACTCAAAATGCCAACCCAAATTTAAGATGGGAAACTATAAAACAGGCCAATGCTGGTTTGGATTTCGGTTTGTTTAATGACGTGCTTACCGGCAACGTCGACGTGTATACAGCCAGGACAGATAACTTACTGTTTAACTATACAGTTCCTCTTGAAGGCCCTTTTTTAACTACGAACATACTGGCAAATGTGGGCAGCCTGCAAAAACGGGGTGTTGAGCTTTCGTTGAATTATAAAGTGATCCACACCGATAAAATGACCTTAACCCTTGCAGGCAACGGATCATATTTGCAAAGCAAGGTGTTGAGCCTTGGCGGCAATATAGAAGGATACGATATCCCTACAAATTATGTGGCCTGGGGCTCAAATGCCTACCTGGTTGTAGGTAAACCGATAGGCACTTATCTTATCCTTAAACACAGTGGGGTTAACGCGCAGGGCGTTGAAACTGTAATTGGCCAGGATGCCAGCGGAAATGTAGACCAGGGACCGCAAAGTAAATACAGGTATGAGGAAGGCCAATCTTTACCTAAATACACCTACGCATTTACGCCGACTTTTACTTTTAAAAACTTTGATATGTCAATGGTTTGGCGCGGCTCTGGCGGTAATAAGATTTACAACGGGCTTCGCCGGAATTTAAGCATGCTCGAAAACCTGGGCAAGCAAAACTTACTGACCAGTGCCATCCCAACCGGAATACATTCATCTCCATTTGGTTCTGACGAGTGGCTTGAAAGCGGAAACTTTTTAAGATGGGAGAACATGTCTGTAGGTTACCGTTTCAATGTTACCAATGTGAAATTTATAAATGCTTTGCGTGTGTCTGTAACGGGCCAAAACCTGGCATTAATAACCAAATATTCGGGTCTCGACCCCGAAGTTGATGCCAGCGGAGGCAGCTCATCAGGCGGCGACTACGGTATCTATCCGCGCACAAGGACATTTTCGCTGGGTTTAAATGTAATTCTAAAATAATCAGGACAGATCATGAAAAAAATATTAATGAGTATTTTCATTATTGGCCTTGCAGCGCAAAGCTGTACCAAGGTTAATGAAAATGTATATGACAAATACCCGGCATCAGAGTTTTATTCTACACCGGCCGGCGCTGATGACGCGCTTGCAAACGTTTATGCAAAAATAACCGGTTCATGGGGCAGTAACTATGCCGGGAGGGATAATTGCTGGTATGACCTTAACAGCTTTTCCGCTGATGAGCAGGTGATCCCTCACCGCAATACGGGCGACTGGCAGCTTGATTTTGCGCAACTTTATACGCATACGGAATTACCTACACTTGGTATCATCAATAACACCTGGAATTGGGCATATTCATGTATTTACAGCGCCAACCTGGCTGTGGCGCAACTCACTTCGGCGAAGGCAGATCCTGCTAAAATTGCCGAGGCCAGGGTGATGCGTGCATGGCTATATTATTTGCTGATAGATGATTTTGGCGATGTGCCTTTTTATACAGACAATAACACCAATCTATCAAAAATAACACAAACACCGCGGTTAACGATCTATAATTTCGTTGTAAATGAGCTGAAAACCAATGTTGATCAGCTTTCTGAAACGCGTGGCGGCGCTTATTATGGCAGGTTTAACAAGTGGGCCGGTTATATGGCATTGGCGAAGGTATATTTAAACGCCGGCGTATATACCGGTACCCCTCAATGGGAGGCGTGTCTTGCTGCCTGTAATAAAGTTGCGTCGGGAGGCTTTACCCTGCATCCGGCAACTGCAAATGCCGGCAGCCCGCTGGGAAATACTTATTATGATCTGTTCGGCAATGTGTGCCCTAATGATGAAACCATATTTGCGTTGTACATCACCGAAAATGTTGTCAGCGGAAATATTTACACCATCAGGAGCTTAAACAGTGCTAACGGTACCGCGCTTATTGGTTTCAATGGCTGGAATGGTACAATTATTCCGGGCGACTTTTATGATAAGTATAATGCTGCAGATATCCGCAGAAAACAATTCCTGGTTGGTCCGCAGGCAGGGGGTGTTACTTATACCGAAACGGTTTCATCGCTGATAGATCCGGGCGCCGCTCCTAATGAAGGTATCAGGGATGTGAAATTTTTCCCGGTGCCGCCAGCCGATGCCAGTGGCGAATCAAACGATTTTCCCGTGTACAGGTTTGCCGATGTATTACTCATGCAGGCAGAATGTAACGTTCGCATGGGGAATGTAGCCGCTGCCGCTCCGTTTTTGAACCAGGTTCGGAACCGGGCCGGTTTGAGCAATATAGCCGCCCCAACGCTTCAGAATATTTATGATGAAAGGGGATTTGAGCTAAATATGGAAGGTCATCGCAGGCAGGATATGATCAGGTTTGGTACTTTTTTGCAACCTCACGGCGCAGCGCCCAATATAGTTCCGGCTTCGCCTTCCTATATGCAGCTGTTTCCAATTCCTACCGCAGCGCTCAATGCAAATACCACATTAAAACAGAACCCGGGCTATCCTAACTAATGATCACGATGAAAAGATTAACTTATTTAATATTAATGGCCATATCCTGTATGGCCCTCGGGTGTCACAAGGACGCCCAACTGACTACACTGGCGCCTGTTGCTTTTACATCGGCCGTTAATGCGTCTACCAAGCAGGTGATATTATCCGCAGCTACAGATTCAACCCCGGCTGTATTAACCTTGAAGTGGCCCGCGGTAATATATCCGGTAAAGGCACACGTTACTTATACTTTACAAGTTGATAAGCCTGCGGATACTGTTGGGGCAAGCGCATGGGCCAATGCTACAGCTATTTTAATAGGCAATGATGTGTTAACAAAAGCCTTCAAAGGTGCTGATTTGAATACACTTGCGCTTGCAGTTGGTATTACAGCCAATGACACTGCAAATATGGTATTCAGGGTGCAGGCTTATCAAGACCGTGCAGTGTATACGCACGGGGTAACTGTATCGGTAAGCCCCTGGAAGCCGGCAGTGGTTTTTTCGCATGGCTGGCCTGTGTTGTGGATTCCAGGTGATTACCAGGGCTGGTCGCCTGGAACTGCACCTACAGTAGCGGCAGAACAGACCAACATTTACGAAGGTTATATTTACCAGCCGGCGGGTGGCACTCACCAGTTTAAATTTACAAATGCCCAGGACTGGAACCACATCAACTATGGAGATGCGGGTAACGGTACTTTAACCACCGACGGCAATGCCGCAGGAATGACCTTACCAGGCGCCGGTTATTATGAGCTGGTATGCAACCCGGTTACCCTAACCTGGAACTATACCCTTACTACCTGGGGAATTATAGGCGACGCCACGCCAGGGGGCTGGAACAGCGACACACAAATGTCATACGATCCTATTAAGCAGGTTTGGTCGGTAACCTGTAATATGGTTGCTTCCGGTTCGTTCAAATTCAGGGCTAATAATGCCTGGAGCATTGATTTTGGTGTAGATGCAAACGGCAAATTAGCATATGCTGATAATCCTGCATACCCTTATAATGGTTCACTTGGTAACCTGACTGTGCCATCAAGCGGTAATTATACAATAACGCTTGACCTTCACGATCCGAACAATTACAACTTTACACTTAAGAAAAACTAATTTATTAACAGGGCAGCGCGTAAGTGCTGCCTTGTTTTATCAATAATTCTGTGCGGCTATTATTTAAAATGGCTACTGCAGTTGAAATTATGAAATCCATGAGATTTACTAAGATAATTTTTGCGCTTGCCTTTCTTTTTAACCGGGCAACTGTAATGGCGCAATCGCCGGTGCTGCCGGTTGGTGACCTGGAAAAGGTGACCATAGGAGAGCAAGATATAGTTTTTAAAACTACCAATGCTTATGGGAAAGTGATGGTATACAGCCCGTCAATTATCCGGGTACGATTAGATAAACAAGAACTGGGCCGGGATTTTTCCTATGCTGTTGTTGGGGGCGTGAAAAAAACAACGACCAATATTATCCAGGATAGCCAGACGGTTACCATAAAAACCGATTCGCTCAGGGTAATTGTCACCAAACAACCTTATTCTGTTGCGTTTTACACTCCCGATGGTCAATTGATCAGCGAAGATGAAAAAGGTTTAACTACATCGTGGACGGGGCAAACGGTTACTACTTATAAGAAAATGCAGGATGGTGAGCATTTTATCGGCCTGGGCGAAAAAACAGGTAATCTCGACAGGAAAGGTAACGGGTATACCAACTGGAATTCGGATACGTATGCTTACAGTATATCTCAGGATCCCATTTACAGTACAATCCCGTTTTATATCGGTATTCATCATAATTTAAATTATGGCATATTCCTGGATAATACCTATCAAAGCGATTTTAACTTTGGCGCCAGCAACAACAGGTTTTCTTCGTTTGGTGCCCGGGGCGGCGAGATGAACTATTATTTCATTTATCACAAACGTGCAGCTGATATTATCACTTCATACACTTATTTAACCGGCCGGATGCCATTGCCGCCCCTGTGGTCGTTGGGTTATCAGCAAAACAGGTATAGTTATTACCCGGAAGCTGAAGTTATGCGGATTGCCCATACCCTGCGTGAAAACCATATACCCGCTGATGGTATCACCCTCGATATCCATTATATGGATCGTTACCAGTTATTTACCTGGAACAAGGAGCGTTTTCCAAACCCGGCCGGTATGAATGCAGAGCTTCAAAAGCTGGGGTTCCGGACCACCGTAATTGTTGATCCTGGTATTAAAGTAGAGAAAGGGGCACCGGCTTATGAGGATGGCCTTAGCAAGGACGTTTATATCAAATACCCCGACGGACAACCTTATACAGGTGAAGTATGGCCGGGATGGTGCAATTTTCCTGATTTTACCAGCATCAGGGGGCGCGATTGGTGGCATAAACAGGTTGATTTTTTCGCTAGATCGGGCGTAAGCGGCATATGGAACGATATGAACGAGTTTTCTACCTGGGGGCAAAAAGCACCGGATAACATATTGTTTAATTATGATGGAAAGCCCACCACGCATCTGGAGGCGCATAATGTTTTTGGCCTGGAAATGGTGCGTTCAAGTTATGAAGGTGCACGCGAACATTTGAAGGAACGGCCGTTTATTTTGTCACGGTCGGGCTATGCAGGTCTGCAGCGCTACTCGGCAATATGGACCGGCGACAACCGTGCCGAAGATAGTCATATGCTGCAGGGGGTACGTTTGATGACCAGCCTGGGTTTAAGCGGCGTTTCATTCAGCGGGATGGACGTGGGGGGATTTACAGGTACGCCGTCAACTGCGCTATATACTAAATGGATAACGCTTGGAGCATTCATTCCTTATTTCAGGAACCACAGTGCAAGTGACAGCCGGCCATCGGAGCCCTGGACCTTTGGAAAGGACGTGTTACAGGTTGCGCAGAACTACATCAGCTTACGTTATAAGCTAATGCCTTATCTGTATTCTGCTTTCTATGAATCAACTCAAAACGGCTTACCCGTAATGCGTTCTCTGGCGATAGACTATACCTTTGATCCGAGAATCATGTGGGCAGATTTCCAAAACCAATACCAATTTGGTGATGCCTTTCTGATTGCGCCTTTTGAAAGCAATAAAGATTTCGGTAAAGTTTATTTACCCGAAGGTACCTGGTATGACCTGTATACCGGGACAAAGGAAGCGGGTAAACAGGAAAAGATAATACCGTTAAGCAACGACAAATTGCCTGTTTTTGTAAAAGGGGGAAGCATTATTCCGATGCAGTCGCTTGTTCAATCTACTGCGGAGCAGCCAACGGATACCCTTGCGGTACATATTTATAACGGAGATACGTCCAATAGCTTTACTTATTATGAAGATGATGGGAAGAGCTTTGACTATCAAAATGGTGAGTTTTACAAACGATCTATAACCTTTAATCCTAAAAAAAGGTCTGTAATATTTACTGCTGCTGAGGGAAAACGGGCATCACACTTTAACCACATCATACTGATCCTGCACGGATTTGACCGGGCTACAGGCTTCCGGTTGGGGAGCAGCCGGGTCCAACTAAGTGACCGGCAGTTCAATTACATCGGCGGGGGAGAAACGCCTGGATGCCAGGTAAAGTCCGTCACTATTAAAAATGATAGTGGCACCATACAATTAAATTATTAATTCGAAGAGGAGAAAGCAGAATGAGACTTAGAAACAAATTTAAATGGTACCGTGTGTTACTCATCGCGGTACTGTCCGGCGCTACCATTGCCGGATGTAGCAAATCTAAAACGGTGCCGCCGGTAGTGCCGCCGCCGGTAACAGATACCGATCCGGTACAATATGGTACACCTTTCGGCGGGGTGCCCGCAACCAAAGATATCGTAATGTACGAGGTAAATATCAAAACATTTGCGCCTGCAAATTTTGACGGTGTTAAAGCGCGGCTCGATTCTATAAAGGCCCTGGGCGTAAATGTAATTTGGCTGATGCCTACTTATCCTATCGGGGTAGTTAAGGCAAGCGGCTCCCCTTATGCCGTTAAAGATTATGAAGGCGTTAATCCGGAGTTTGGATCGTTGGATGACCTGCGTTCGTTGGTGGCTCGTGCCCATACGCTCGGGATGGCTGTGATTTTAGACTGGGAAGCAAATGATACATCATGGGATAATGCCTGGATAACGCAGCATCCATCTTGGTATCAGCAGGATGCAAACGGCAATATCAAGCAGCTTTCAACATACACCGATGTGGCCGCTCTTAATTTTAACAGTGTGGATATGCGCGATGCTATGATCAAAGCCATGAAGTATTGGATATTTACGGCTAATGTGGATGGTTATCGTTGTGATTTTGCCGATAATGCGCCTTCAGATTTCTGGACTCAGGCAATTGATGCATTGAATAAAATTACAACGCATAAACTCATTTACCTGGCAGAAGGGACCAAGGGCTCCGAGATAACAGATGGTTTCCAGTTAGGCTACGCATTTAATTTTTATGGTACTATAAAAAGTGTATTTGCCGGCGGGCAGGTCAATAATTTGTTTACAACCAATGCGGCCGAGTTAGCATCACTGCCTTCGCCCGGGCTCAAGTTGCGATATATAACCAATCACGATAATGCTTCATCGGATGGAAGTACGATAGCCGAATATGGCGGCAAGCAAGGAGCACTGGCAGCATTTGTTCTTGCATCATACATGGGCGGTGTTCCTTTAATATACAGCAGTCAGGAAGTGGGCTATCCAAATGCAATCAATTTTTTCAACACCGTGCCGGTTGATTATACTGCCAATCCTGATATGGTGGCTGCTTATAAAAAAATACTGGCTTTCAGGGCGGCACATGAGGCTGTAAAAACAGGCCTGTTAACACAGTATAATGATACAAATGTTGCTGCATTTGAAAAAGTTTCGGGCACGGATGACGTACTGGTACTGGTTAATACCAGAAACAATGCAGTGCCCTTCAATATTCCTTTGCCATTGCAAAACACTACCTGGATCGATGGCATATCGGGGGTAACGACTACATTGTCTTCCCAGCTTACACTTCAGGCCTATAGTTACCTGATACTGAAAAAGAGGTAATCGCTATTATAGTTAATATCGGTTTTACTATAGTTTCCATCAAAATAAGAGGCCGCCATTTGTTATGCATTTGACGGCTTTTTTTATGGATATACCCTCCCTTCTTTATAGCCTGCAAGATATTTCCATCTGATGTTGAGCCTCATTAATGTATATATGGTTAAAAAAAATGTACAACCTGAAAAGTGTGGGCATTATAGTTTCAGGTTATTTGTAGTACGGTATACAATTTAATAATTGAACACCTCAACCGATTTATCTGTACCTATGAAATTCTTATTTTTTTTAATTGCCATGGCTTTGGGGCAACTTGTATTTTCTGCAGTACCGCCCGTAAAAAAGCGGCTCACTGTTTCGTCGCTTTTTTCAGACCATATGGTGATCCAGCAAAAACAAAAAGCGGCTTTGTGGGGGCAGGCTGCTCCCGGTCAAAAACTAACCATTACTGCTAACTGGGGGCAACGGATATCTTCAGTTGCCGATGCCGGGGGGAATTGGAAAGCAAAACTTTCAACACCCGCGGCAGGCGGTCCATACATTATTGCCATAAAAACAGCCGACACCTCTATCATGATAAAAGATGTACTGATTGGTGAGGTTTGGCTGGCGTCTGGACAGTCAAATATGGATATCCCCGTCAGGGGGTGGCCACCGGGCGACACGATATTAAATTCAAAGCAGGAAATAGAAAATGCAAATTATCCGGAGATTAGGTTTTTTAAAGTTCCGTTTGGTATCTCAGTAACTCCACTAAATTCAATCAATGCTAAATGGGTTACCACATTGCCCCAAACCGCCGGCGATTTTAGCGCTACTGCCTATTTTTATGCCCGCAGGCTCCGGCAAAAGCTGCATGTGCCCATTGGAATCATACAATCCTCAATAGGTGGAACACCTGCCGAGGCCTGGACAAGTAAAGCAAGTCTTGAAAAACTTAACGATTTTAACAGTGTAATAAGTGGTTTTGAAACATTTCAGGCTTCTATAGATGATTGGTTTAAAAATGTACCACAGCTAAAAGTCCCTGAAACAGACGAGCAATGGCGTAACATCAGTTTTGACGATCAGGCAGCGGCGAATTTTGAATTTGATGATTCGCACTGGAGTAGCATTAAACTTCCCGGCCGGATAGATGTGTTAAATTCCCACGAGATAGACGGTGCAGTATGGGTGAGGGGGGTATTCGTAGTAAGAGATACCTCGGCTAATTATACGCTGAAGATTGGTTTTATAGATGATATGGATGCTATCCATATCAACGGTAAATACGTTGGTGGTTTTGTTGGCCGGGGCTATGCAAGTACCCCGCGGAATATCATTATCCCAAAGGAACTTTTGAAACAGGGCAATAACGTTATTGCTATCCGGATTATTGATATCGGTGGGCAAGGCCTTGTAGGCGGAGACATTGCGATATCTGATAATAAAGGGGGGACTATTAACCTGGCCGGTGATTGGAAATTTCGTTTGGTTGCCGAGCTTTTGAATGGTAGGTTTTATAGTTACGGTTTGCAGAAAGATATCAGTCGCAGGCCGGATGTTAATAAATTAAACAGTAATTCACCTACAACTTTGTTTAATGCGATGATTAATCCGTTGATCCCTTATACGATAAAAGGGGTGATCTGGTACCAGGGAGAATCAAACGTTGGCAGGGCCGAACAGTATAAAAAACTGTTCCCGCTAATGATTGAGGACTGGAGAACTCAATGGGGAAAGCAGCTGCCCTTTTACTACGTGCAAATAGCGCCGTTTTTGTACCCGGCCGCCGACCAAAAAGAACAATCGCAAAAGCTTCGCGACGCACAGCGTTATGCTTTAAAGCTACCTAAAACCGGAATGGTAACCACGCTTGATATCGGCTACCTGAAAACAGCCCATCCGCCGTATAAACAGGAGGTAGGGAAGCGTTTGGCAACATTCGCCCTGAAAAACGAATATGGAGAAAAAATGCTTGTAGCGTCGGGGCCTTTGTATAAAAAAACAATCATGAAAGGCAACAAGCTGATAGTTGAATTTGAGTCGATAGGCGGCGGGTTGCTTGCATCAAACCAGGGACTTTTTAACTTTGAAATAGCGGGGGCAGATAAAGCTTACGTTAAGGCAGAAGCAAAAATAGTTAATAACAAAGTGGTGGTTAGCAGTCCATCTATAGCAGTCCCGGTTTATGTACGGTACGCCTGGAGTGATGGCAGCAGCGCCAGTTTATTTAACAAAGAAGGTTTGCCTGCGGCTACTTTTACAAGTGAAGGCGGGATGTAATTTGTTTGAGCAGTTATCAATTATGAAAAATATGAACAAGAGCAATTCAAGCTTTCGCGGGGTGTTCCGTTTTGGGGTGCTTCTGGCATTGCCGCTATGCAGTGGTATCAATGTGGTTATTGCCCAGCAGACACCCGTTGCACCCGAAGTTTTACCCGGGAAGGGCCTTAAACAGTACGACTTTTTTTACGCCGGTGAAGCAAAAGCCCGCAACATGTACATTATACGCGGCGGGAAAATAACATGGCAGTACATTGACACCACCGGTAAAGGCGAAATAAGCGATGCCATACTCATGAAAAACGGGAATGTGTTGTTTGCCCACCAGTTTGGCGTAACCTTAATAAATCGCAATAAAAAAGTGCTATGGTATTATGATGCCCCCGATGGTTTTGAAACGCATACTGCACAGCTTATTGGTAAAAACCATGTTTTAATTGTACAAAACGGCAACCCTGCCAAAGTGATGGTGATTAATGTAGGCACTAATAAAATTGAAAAAGAGTTTACACTGCCGTTTATAAGCGGCACTCATGGCCAAATAAGACATGCCCGCCTTACACCGGCCGGAACGCTGCTTATAGCCCATATGGATTTGGGCAAAGTTTGTGAATATGATACTAACGGTAATGAATTATTATCGATTGATGTTCCTGGTGTTTGGTCGGCAGTGTCGTTAAAAAGCGGGAATATACTGGTTGCAAGTAATGATAATTTTGTGCGCGAGTATGCACGCGATGGTAAGTTGATATGGAATTGCTCCTTAGCTGATATTGCCGGTTATAAACTAACTAATCCACAATTGGCTGTGCGGTTGCCTAATGGCAATACTTTAACTAATAATTGGTTTAACCAATGGAGCGGAAAGCTTGATACTAATAATCCACCTGTGCAGGCAATTGAAATTACACCCGATAAAAAAGTTGTGTGGGCGCTGCGCTCATGGCAGCCGCCGGTAAACCTGGGGCCGGCTACAACAATCCAATTGCTCAATGATCCTGATGATAGTACTGAAAACGCACATTTCGGGGAGTTTAAATAGCGTTTTTAAATAATAGAATAAGTAAGGCGCGTACACTTTTATGTACGCGCCTTACTTATTCTATTACATTAATCCTTACTGCAATAGCCAGCGTTGCTGCGCACCCCCATTCCATCCCCATTGTACAAGCTTGTAGCCGTTTACAGATGAGCTTGAATTATCCAAAGCACCGCTTGTAGCCTGGCTCCAGATTTTATAGGTACCGTCAGATTGCTTGTCAACCCACCAGCGTTGATTGTTAGCCCGGGTTGGCGTCCATTGATCCAGTTGCAAACCGTTGGTTGTAGCACCGCCCGGAACATCCAGCGCCAGCCAGCTCATTTGACTTACAATATTCCATGAGCTATCCTCATTCTGGGTAAAATTCCATTTTTGAGTTTGGCCGTGGTTTAAGCCCCATTGCACAACTCCTGCGCCGTTGGTAGCCGTATTGTTGTTATCAACCGCTACACCGTTTTGATTGCTTACTACGTAATGCATACCGGCAATTTCGTCGGGTTGTGCGCCGGGGGTATATTGCAGCCATGCCACCGCGCTTGCAAATTTGCTGGTGGTTAAAGTATTATCGGTAGGGGTAGCCTGGTCCCAGCCGTTCCAGGTAATGTTATAATCGGTGCGGCGGTTATTCCAAATGGCGTTGGCATTTTGTACCATCCATGCGTAGTAGGTGCTCCACATGCGATTATCCCTTACAAAGTGGCCCAGCCCGCGCGCAAATTCATCACCCCAGGTGTTAAGGTAACCGGCGTTATTGGTAATGATGCCATTGGTGGTCATATTGTTTTTTACGTAATCAATTGATCGTTTGGCATCATTGTAATAATTTACATTCCCGGTTATCTGGTAAAGTAAATTAGCGTAATCAACAAAAGTGCCCTGGTTATACACCGCCGATCCTGTATCAACCACATTATTACGATCTATCCCCGCGTAAACCTGCCCGGTATTTGAATTATAAATATGGTTCCAAACCCAATCGTAGATCTGGATGGCTTTATTCAGGTAGTTTTGATCGTGTGTGCTTTGATAAATGTAGCAAGCCACCTTGCCGAGGCTGTTGTTGGATAACGCTTGTTTGTTGATTGGTTCGCCGGCCGGAGTTTTGTCGGGTTGTTGCTCCCATATACCGCCTCCGTTGTATTGCGTATCCCAACCGCGGGCGTAGGCCATATCAAAACCATATTTGGCCTGCGTTAAAAAGTTGGAGTTATTGGTGATTTGGTAGCCGCGGATAAGCGCCAGCGAAAACCAGCCAATGTCATCGTTCCATCCGTCCCAGGTCCAGGGTACGGGCGTATTTTGCAGCCAGGTGGTGCATAGGTTGTTAACCAGTGTTTTGTGGGCTGCGCTGCCTGTACGCTCGTAGGCATCTTCGGCCACCAAAATATCCAGCGAGGCTACCCAGGTGCCATCGGCAGTACCGTCGCTAATGGATTTTTTGTAATACGTTTGCCCTCCGGAGTTTACTAAAAAAGCGTTATTGTAGGCATTAAAAGCGAGATCGGCATTGCCGGGATTCACCACATTGTGGGTGCTCAATTTTTGACCGGCCGGTTTTTGATCGGTGTTAGCCTTTACAAAATCGCTCTTTTTACAGGCCGAAAACGTTAACGCCAAGCCGGCGGCAAGCGGCAAAAAGAAGCGCATGGGTTTGTTGTTTGTTAAGTGTTTCTTCTTCATGGTTTGTTGTTTTTGTTTATAGATTGATAAATTGATTGGTATGCAGATGAAAGCGGGAGGCGGCTATTATGGCAAAGACATCCCGGGCCGGCATTTTCCGGCAAAAAATATGTTTTCAGTATAGTGTAGGGCATTAATCAACAGGCGGTTAGTGTGCCGCCTGTTGATCGTTATCTATTAGAAAGCGTTAAATTCGGCCACCTGCGTATAGGAGGCATTGTATGCCGAGTTAACGATCACTTTGATGTACCTGGCGCTTTTAAACCCGTTAGGCAAAAATTGCTTTTGCAGGTCTTTGTTGTTTAATAAGTTGAATGTGCCGGCATCCGTCCAGGTGGTATTATCGAGACTTACCTGGATATTGACCTCATTGGGCTTACCGCCTCCATCAGCCTGGCGGCCGACAAATGACACGCCATGGAGGGTTTTAACATCATTCATATCAATGATGATATAATGTGGTGGCCCCGGCGAACCGCCCGACCATTGGGTATGCCAGAAAGTTGAGGTATTGCCGTCAAGGGCAAATACGGCCCGCCCGTTGTTGGGGCCTTCTCCATTAGCCTCCTGCGATGAAAAGCCTATGATAGCCCAGTTAGCACGATCATAATTTGAATAATCGTTAAAATCGGGCTGGGCTTTAAGGATATAGAAAGTAGTACGTAAAGCTTCGCGCACTTTTACCGGGTTACCGCTAATACCTACGGGTAAAATATAAGTTTTTAAAGCGTCCATTGCGCCTGTTCCATTGGTTTTTAGACTGATGGTTAAAGGCGTTGTGCTTACCTTGCCCTTCGGAATAATCGCCGAATTTGCCGATAACGTATAACTGCCATCGGGCAAAAGCGGGTAGCTGGTTTTATTGGCCACGTTAAAACTATCGGCCAGTGCTTTATTAACCGCGAAGTTAACGGAGATGTCGCTGCCCGGATATCCCTGACCGCCATAGTTGGCGCCATAAACAAGGGTTTGTGCGCTATCGGTTATTTTTAGTGTTTTCACTACCGGGCCATTTACGGCCTCGGGCATGTAAATTTGGTTATAGCTGTCTATCGGCTGGTAAGGTAAAACTACATTATCCTTACAGCCCGATAAAACGGTGCTTTGAACAAGGGCCACCAGGCCCATGAACTTTAAAATATGTTGAATTTTCATACTTCTCTTACTGAATAATTAATCAATTGCTTACCATCCGGGGTTTTGAACAACCAGTTTTGAACGGTCCATATCGTACTGGCTTATCGGGAACCAATAGGAGGCCGGCGATCTGAACAGGTGATTGCTTACAACAGTACGTTTATAAAAGTCGTCACCATCCTTGTTCATGTTCATACCGTGTACATCGCCCATTACCTGCGCTGCAATTTTCCAGCGGCGGATATCAAACCATCGGATGGATTCGAAAGCCAGCTCAACCCGACGCTCCTGGTGGATACGGGTACGCATATCTGCCTGGCTTGGCGGGATGGGCAGATCGGTAGTGCCATATTGCGGCACACCGGCCCGCTCCCTGATCAGGTTTAGGTATTTTACGATATCGGCATCGCCGGGGCTATATTCGTTCAAGGCCTCGGCATAATTTAAATAAACCTCGCCCAGTCTAAACAAGGCCAGCGGACGCGCCTGCTGCGCACCATTACCGCCCGAACCCGCGTTGGTTTGCGTACCCACATTTTTACGTACCAGGTAGCCGGTTTTGGTAAAATCAGTGGGGTGACCGTTTTTGCTGTTAGGCCCGCTCACAAAAAAGCTGATGGGCGCTGCCGATTGCATATTGCCTCCCTGGAAAACCGCGTTATTATAAGTTACCGAAGCATAAAACCTTGGCTCGCGGTTGATATACATATTATAAACCTGTACGCCATTTACGCTGGTATAACCGGTTTCGGAATACAATGATGATTCGGTGATCGGTTTGCCATCCTTCATAAAGTAAGCATCAACCTGTTCCTGCGTTACGCCAATGCCATCCCAGCCCCCGGCCTGGCGCGGCATACAGTGGGTATCCCAGGTAGGCAGGTTGTTTGATTTACGGTTGAAGATCTGTTCCGAATTCCATTGCTGTAAGAAAATACCCTGGTATGATTTTACAGGATCACCGCTGCCATCTTTGTATAGTTGATATAACCCTAAATCAATAACAGCTTTAGCTGCATCGGCAGCTTTTTTCCATTTCTGCAAATCATAGGTTTGATTGATTAAAGGTTTGCCATCCGATCCTTTAAACGAAGCATAATCGGTATTGCCATTATACAGCGGACTTGCAGCATAAAGTAACATTCTCGCTTTTACAGCCAATGCCATCCCAATTGTCGCCCGACCGGCCTGCACATCGCTGGCCTGGCCGTTATTAGATGCAACCCTTGGTAATACCGCCGCGGCTTTATCCAACTCACTGCTTACATAGTTCACGCAGTCATCATATGAGCTGCGGGGTAACTGCATGGCATCGGCTGTGGCATCGGCAGGGATCTCTTTTTCTCCAACCAAAACTACAGGGCCATACTGGCGCATCAGCAGAAAATAAAAATAGGCGCGCAAAAAGCGGGCTTCGGCTTTGTACTGATCAATTAGCTGCTGGCCGTTCAATGCCAGAATTTCGGCGTTGCCATCAATGTGGTTTAAAAAGTAGGTGGCCGAACGGATGCCGTTGTAATAGTAGTTCCACCTATCGAATATAGCATTGCTTGGGCCTATGTTACCGATGTTGAGATCGTAAATGGTGTATTTAGACCAGGTTATATCCACCTCGTCGGCATTACCGAGCCATGGGTTTTGGGTCCATTGTTCGGATAGGTCATCTACGTAACTGTAAATATTAGCGAGGTATTGCTCGGAAGGGCCTTTCTTTTGGAATACCTGTTCGATGGTGATCCTGTCATTAGGTACCTGGTCCAGATATTTTTTACAGCCGCTGCTAAATAGCAGGGTTACTGTTAGTATTACAGTGCTGCACTTTATGATAGTATTTTTCATAATTAATATATATTGTATGATCAATTATTTAAAGGTGCATTTGATGCCCATATTATAAGTTTTTAACAGCGGATATTGCGCCCCACGACCATCGCCAAGCTCTACATCCCAAAGCTTAAAGCCACTTACCGTCCATAAATTGTAGCCGATAAAATAGATGTTGAAGTTTGACATGCCTACCGAACGCAGCCATTTTGCACCGGCAAAATCATAGCTAAGCTGCAGGGTTTGCAGGCGCATAAACGCGCCGTTTTTAACCCACCAGGTGCTGTTGGCGTAGTTCATATTATCATTACCGTAAGTAAGGCGCGGATAAAACGGACGGGGATTGGTGCTGTTAGGTGTCCACCTGTCGGTAATTTGGGCAAGCAGGTTGCCGCGTTCGCCACCCTGACTAAAGGGCTGCAGGCCGTCGCCGTTTAAGGATACATCAACATTGCTGATGCCTTTAAACCAGCCTGCTACAGAGAAACCTTTGTAGCTGATGGTAGGGCCAAAACCATAAACAATTTCCGGGATGCTGCCGTAACCGATAGGTCCCTGATCAAAATTATCGATCTTGCCGTCGCCGTTCAGGTCTTTGTATTTGATATCGCCTGGCTTGTTTACGCCGGTTTGGTAAGGGCTGTTGGCCACATCGGCGTCGCTTTGAAACAAGCCAAGATCAGTATAGCCAAACCGCTGGCCAAGCTTACGTCCAATACGTTGCTGCCAAGGGTATGGCCAGGGGGCGTTGGCATCGTTAATTACTATAGCCCTGTTCCAGGTAAAGTTGCCCCTGAAGGATGCCACCCAGTTGGTGCCAATCCGTTTGTTGATATCCAATGTAGCGTCGATGCCCCGGTTATGCACTTCGCCAAGGTTGGCATAGGGCAGGGTGCGGATCCCGGTATAGGTTGGCACGTCACCGCGCTGCCTGAAAATGCCGGTGCGATTTTCCTGGAAAACGTCGGCAGTTAAGGAGATCGCATTATCGAGCATTTTAAACTCAATACCCAGATTTTGCTTTTTAGCCTTTTCCCAGGTTACGCTTACGGCGTAATCGCCAATATCAAGGCCGTTCAGACTTTGGTCGGTACCGTTTTGACCGTACGAGTAGTTGCCGTTGCCGCCGCCAACAGTTGAGATATAGGCAAATCTTCGGCCGCCGATATTGCTGTTACCGACAACACCGTATGAGTACCTCAGTTTCAAAAACTGGAAGGTGCTGGCCAGGGGTTTGAAAAAAGATTCTTCAGAGATCACCCATCCTAAGCCGAATGAAGGGAAAAATCCAAAGCGATGATCAGGCGCAAAAGTTTCAGAACCGTTATAGCCAAAGTTGGCTTCGGCGAGGTATTTGTTATTGTAGGCATAAGTAACACGACCGGCAAGGCCCATGTAGCGGTAGGGGATGGAGCTGATGAAGTCATTGGCAAAGGCATCTTCCCTGTCCGATTGATTGTAAAGGATCAAACCGGTAACCGCGTGTTTCCCGAAGGTATTGTTGTAATTAACAGCTGCTTCGGTATAAAACTGGCGCGTACCTCCGTTTGAACGGTTATAACCCAAAAAGCTGGTACCGATGGAGGTTTTATCCAGGAGCAGGTTGCCTTTATCATCCCGACCGGTAGCGAGGTATCCATCAACCGTTTTTGTGCGGCTTATGGTATGCGTATTGTAGTTATCAAACGAGTACATGGCTGTAGCCGAGAGTCCTTTCAGTATCTTTCCCAAATCCTGTGTTATCCGGATATTGCTCCACAGCTGGCTCCTGAACTCATTTACATAGCCGCTTTGTGTAAGCAGGTTGTAGGGGTTTAACACATCGCCGGTACGGATCTGTGAGTGCAGGCCGTTGGAATAAACCGGAGGGATCACAATAGGGGGCATCACATAGGCCGAGCCCCAAATAGCGTCAACCGAACTGCCGGGGTAGTTACCATTACTGATCCAGCCAGAGGCGCCGAAATCAACCTTGGTGGTTTTGGTAACATTGAGGGTTAAGTTTGAGGTAAAATTATACCTGTCAAACTTAATGGACGAATTATAGTTAGCCAGCTGATCTGTTTTATATAAACCATTCTCGTTATAATATCCAACAGATAAATAATATTGTGCGCTTTCTGACCCGCCGTTGGCGTTGACCCTTGCCCGGCGGTTTTGACCAAATTTGTTAAACAAAACCTTAAACCAATCTACATTAGGATAAAGGTCGGGATCAGCGCCACTGGCTGTTTTCTGGATACGATCGTCGCTGTATTTAGGCAGGGGATCATTCGGGTTACTGCTTTTGTAGGCTTCATTAGCCATTTGCATATAGGTAACACCATCGGCAAATTTAGGGATGCGGGTAAACTGGGTTACACCCTGATCATACTGCGCGTTAATGGTAGCTTTGCCTGGTTTACCTTTTTTGGTTTGAATGATAATAACGCCGTTGGCGCCGCGCACACCATAAACGGCTGTAGCCGAAGCATCTTTCAAAATACTGAAACTGGCTATATCTTCCGGATCTACGTTGGCGAGGTCCCTTTCAACGCCATCAACCAATACAAGCGGACTGCTGCTGGTAAAGGTAGCGATACCACGAATATAGATCTCCGCGTTATCATATCCCGGCTGCCCGCTGCGTTGTACGCCGATAACACCGGCTACGCGACCTGCAATCAGATCTGAAAGGTTGGCCACTGGCTGTTTAAGGTCTTCGGCTTTGATGGTACTTATCGCACCTATCATGCTAACTTTTTTTTGCTGTCCGTAGGCAACTACTACAACGTCATTTAAGCCGGTAGCTGTTTCCTTCAGCACAACATTGATTTCATGTTTATTATTTACCGGTACTTCCTGTGTGGCGAAACCAATAAATGTGAACACCAGCGTACCATTACCGTCGGGTAGTTTTATCGAGTACGAGCCATCTTTACGGGTTGATGTACTTGCGGGGCCGTCTTTTAGCTTTACAGTTACACCGGGGAGGGGGATGCCTTTCTCGTCTGTAACTTTACCCGTTACCGTTATGGCTAACGTCTTACTATCCGGCGCGTTATCGATAGGCCGTTGTTTAATAATGATCATATTCTGGATGATCTCGTAGGTGAGGGGCTGCTGCGAAAAGCACCTGTCGAGCACGGCAGATAAAGGTTCGTTCACGGCGTTGATGCTCACGTGTTTTGCCTCTTTCAGCATTTTGTTATCGTAAACAAACTCAACACCGCTTTGCCGGTGCAGCTGCTTAAAAACATCTAAAAGTGTAACATCTTTTACCTTTAAACTGATGTTTTGCGAATAGGTGGCCGCGCTTACATGGAGTAAGGCAACCAGCAATAAAACAAACGTGAGCTTCATTATCAGCAAAATTTTGAACAGGACACGCCGGTCCCAGTTGCATGGGAATGCAATGAAAAATTTATACATTTGGTTAGGGTTAGTAAATAATTGGTTGTAAGGAAATAATCGGTTGGTAACCCTTATGCCGAAAGGTATTTGACCGGGGGCGCTCCGACCTGCTCCTGGTCTCTTTTTACATAAGGATTTTGTAATGAGGTTTTTAGGTAGCCGTTAATCCATCACTGTGATCCTCCTTTCAGTAATTTTAAAATGAACTGATCCTGTTGCTTCGAGTGCTTTAAGCACGATATCGATATTTTTATGCCGCGAAATTGTACCTCCGAAACTGTGCTGGTTTGACATACTATTTTTGTTTTCAAATACCACTTCCACATTATACCAGCGGCTTATTTTTTGCATGGTGCTTTCAATGCTTTCATTATCAAATACAAAAAAACCTTCTTTCCAGGCCACTACGTCGTCGGTATTTACCGTGGCCACGGTAAAGCCAGTGTTATTAAATACGCCCTGTTGTCCCGGTACCAGGCGGGTATTATTATGGGCCGATTGTAGCTTTACCGAACCTTCTAAAAGCGTAGTTTTAACCTCTTTATCTTCGGGATAACCCATTACGTTAAAGTGCGTGCCCAATACCTGTACATTCATTCCGTTAACGGTCACTTTAAAAGGCATTTTTCTGTTTTTAGCTACTTCAAAATATGCCTCACCGCTTAGCACCACCCGGCGTTCTTTGCCAGCAAATGCTACAGGATATTTGATAGAGGAAGCTGAATTAAGCCAGACTTTTGTACCGTCGGACAGGATGGTTTGATAGATACCCCCGCGTGGTACAGTCAGCGAATTGCTATCGGGAACGATTGTATTTTTAATGTTATTATTTGTGTTATTGTTTTTAGTATATGAAAGTATACTGTCGCTTATTTTTTTAATAATAACTCCGGATGTTCCGCCTATTTGCCCGTTTTTTGTGTTGTTAAGGATGATAGATTGTCCGTTGGATAAGGTAAGATAAGCCTGGTTTTTACCCGGCAAAATATTATTGACCGATTGGTTATTTCGTGTTTTTTGTTCCCAATAATGCCATGAAAAAAGCCCTGACGAGAGTAGGAAAACTATGCTGGCGGCGTACTTTAGCCAGGCATTTGACCGCTTTTGGGTAATCTCAATCGGCTTGCTAAAATCCAATTCCGACTGCATTTTAGCTATGATTTGGGCTTTGATAACCTCTTCATCGCCAAGTGTATTGTCCCACTCATTGTTCATGAGTTTTATTTCGGAGTAATGGCTCTCCAAAAGCTGCTTTTCTTCGTCGGTACATTGTCCGGAAAGGAACTTTTCGTAAAGTGAAATAAAATCTTGCTTCGACATTTGTGGTTTATATAAGTATAGTACCCGGTTCATCGAAAAGCTCACATACTTTTTTTGTATTTTTTAGATTTTATTGTGCGGTTTTGACATTTTTTTTGATTATTTTTATAATACCAGTTATAATGTTAAAATACTCAAAAACAGATCTTGAACTATGGCAATCTGTACGCCACGATGATCAAACAGCATTCGATTTGTTGTTCGATCGTTACTGGATTAGCCTGTACAAAACCGCTCATTATTACCTGGACGATGACGAGGTTTGTGCCGAGGCTGTTAATGATGTTTTTGTAAGTATCTGGAACCGGAGAAAAGAATTGAAAATAACTTCTTTCTCCAATTTTATGCAAACCTCCGTCCGCTTCCAGATCTACAAACGTCGGAAAGCGGTTAAGCTTGAAATTGTTTTTAAAGAGGATATTGTTATTGAAGGAAGACATGAAAGTAACGAAGGGGAAACCCGGATCAGGCAATCTGAAATTGACAACCTGCTCAGCAATCATTTAGATCAATTACCCAAACGTTGTCAGGAAATTTTTGAACTGAGCCGGTTTGATAACCTCTCCAATTCGGAAATTGCAGAGCGCCTCAATATCTCAAAACGCACTGTCGAAAATCAATTGGCTTTAGCTGTAAAACATCTTAAGGGTTGCTTAAAGCATATTTATCTTTTGGTGTTTTTTTATTTTATGTGATTACTGGCGCTATCGTTCTGCTGCTGTTCGCTTAAAGCCCTCAGGTGTCGGGAAAATGAAAATTAAAAAGAAAAACAAATAAAAAACATGTCATTGCGAGCGTAGCGTGGCAATCTCGTAGCCAATGCATGTTCGATTCGCATAGCTATGAGATCGTTTCGTCGTTCCTCCTCGACTTGGCTTTTTACATCAACAATCCATAATTTTTTCCCTGCACTTGTGGGCTGGAGCCGGGCGGCAGCTTTAAAAAAAGCCGTCCGAAGCTTGTGACTTCGGACGGAGAATAGCGATACTGTCGGTTGACGGAGGGTTAGTTTATAAACTCAATTGAGCTAAAGTTGAAAACTTTAGCTATGTTTCACCTCGGGTTACGCTACGCTAAACCCGCGGCAGATTTTTTAATTCTTCACAATTTTATAAATACTACCATTGGCATTTTCCGGCCCCGTATCTGAATTGGTCAATACATAAACTTCGCCAGCCGGATCCTCGCCAAAACCGATGATCTTTAAATTAGCCGGGATATTTTGAAATGTAATTTTGCCTCGTTGCCATTGGCTACCGCTTTTTTGCAGGTAGAACATTTTGCCTACCCAATCGGCAAATACATACTTGCTTTTTAAAACAGGTACTTGTTTGCCATTATATACATAACCACCTATTACAGAGATCCCTTCGGTATGGCTATATTCAGCAATAGGCATCGTAATTCCTTTAATATCGCAGCCGGTAGCAGGGTTATAACAATGGGTGCCTTCTGTTAGGCGCCAGCCATAATTGGCACCTTTGGTTACAATATCAACCTCTTCCCACAAATCCTGCCCAACATCTCCGGCAAATAATTGCCCCGATGCTTTATCGAATGAAAAACGGTAGGGGTTACGGAAACCATAAGCCCATATTTCAGGTCGTGCGTCTTTTTTTCCAACAAAGGGGTTGGTTTTGGGAACGTTATAGGTTGCGTTTGTATTTACATCAACACGCAAAATCTTACCAAGCAGGTTACCTAAATTCTGTCCGTTACCTATCTCGCCATGCTTATCGCCCTGGCCTCCGCCATCGCCAAAAGATATATATAAATAACCATCACGGCCAAATTGGATACAGCCACCATCGTGATTCCCATCGGGTTTATCCTGTTCAAGGATAATACGGCCGCTGTTTGGGTCGATCTCATTTGAGTTAGATGACAGTTTATACTCGGCTATCACATCTTTGTGGTTGAACTTACCCGTAGTATTAGCGCTATAAAAAACGTAAAACTTTTTATTTGATTTAAACTGCGGGTGCAGACAGATGCCCAACAAACCGCGCTCTTCATAACCCTTGTTCACTTTCAGCATTTTGCTTCGCAGATCAAGTAAAGGTTCATCAAGCAGTTTACCGTTTTTAACTATCCGGATTTTGCCGGGTTGCTCGGTTACCCAGATATCACCATTACCGGGAAAGGTGAGTGCCGTTGGCGATTGTAAATTGGAACTGATTGGTTGAACTTTTACGGTAATAAGCGGTGGCTCGGCTACGTTTTGTTTAGATCCTGGGAAAACATATGATGAGCAAATAATCATCACAGCATTCATGCCCATAATGCTCCAAAGGGTGGTGCCTTTTTTATTGTTAGCAAATAATTGTTTCATAAAGGTTTTGTTGGTTGGTTTAATAATTTTGGTGCTTAACGTCCGAAATCGAACCAAAGCGTGCCGCTTACCGGTTCACCACTGGCATGATTGGTTTGGCTTTGTGGCCCCATTACTTTAGCCGCCTGAAACTTGGTACCAATTGGGCTTATTGCATTTAAAAACCCGATACTGCCTTCAGGAAAAGCTGGTTCAACGTTATTGTTTTCGAGGGCGGCCTGTTCCCTTGCCGGGTGCAGCATTTGCAGGTAGATATTTTTATCGGTCGTATAAACTGTAAAAGGTGATTCTTTATTTTCGATCACAGCCCAGTTAAGCTCGGCATGATATCCTTTAAATTCGGGGTAACCCCAGGTTTGGCCGGTAATGGTATTGTTATAAGCCTTGTGCCAAACACCAAATTGCTGACCTTTAAGCCTGTTTTTCCAAACACGGTAAGGGCCACGGCCCAGCCACTTCATCCCGGTGATTTTTTCCTCAGGATAGTTAAATGTGATGCCCATAAAATCGGCATCGCCTTTTTGGGTATATTGATATTCCAGTTTTGCAGGCTGGCCCGGGGTGAAAGTCCATTTTACATGGAGGGTAGCGTCGCCATCATAATCGGCTTCAACAATATGCCCGCCTTTAATGGCCTTATTGGTAAACAGCTTTAATGATGTATTTACACCCGCCAAAATAGGACCGCCCGATAAGGAAATAGTGCCCGATGGCTTAATTACTTTTTGAATATAGCCGGTAGTTTTATCGAAATAATAAGTGATACCATCACACACAACCTGGAGTTGCTGATCAGTTTCATTGATTTTTATTGGTGATTTAACAGGGGAAGAGACAATTTTGTTAATAACAGCAGGTGCTTTTAATGCCCAGCTCCAGGTAAAGATCTCTTTTTTATCAGCTCCATAGGCAGTAAGATACAGCGCATCACTTTTGGCCCACGATGCTGGCAGATTAAAATTGAGCACACCTTTTTCGCCGGGTTTAAGATCAAACTTTGCCATTGAACCGGCAGCGCTTACAATTGCAGCAGTTGTTTTGGCACTGGCCGGTGGAAATTTAACCAGCTGCCATTTAAAGGTACATTGGTTAAGATTAGTGAAGCTATACCTGTTTTCAACCGGTATTTTTCCGTTAAAAGTTTTATCAACAGGTTGCGGATCAATATACACCGGCGCCCAAATCTCTTTAATGGCATAAAAACTGCCTTCTTTTTCGCGGTGCGGGCCTACAATACCATCGGGGGCGTGGTTGCCATCAGCATCATAGGTGTTGTTTTTATCGGTACGGATAACTGCTTCATCCAAAAACGCCCATATAAAGCCGCCTGCTCCATGGGGATGTTTCACCATTTGTGCCCAGAAATCATCGAGCGCGGCACCTGCACCGCCGTCATACAAACCGTGCATAAACTCGGTAGGGAAAAATACTTCCTGCCCCTTTGCGGCAGCATTAACCATATAATTATAGTCAGGATAATGCTTGGTATCGGTACCGTTAAACTTTTCCCAGGGATGGATCACCGTACGCTTTTGCGGATCATACAGGCCATAATCATTATCCAACGCCCTATTAAAGCCGCCTTCATTACCATTATCCCAAAACAGGATAGCCGGGTGGTTTACATCGCGTAGCACCAGTTCTTTAACCAGTTTATGGCCGGTTTCTGTATCATAATTGGCTTGCCAGCCGGTGAGCTCATCAAGCACATAAATACCCAGGGAATCGCAAACGTCTAAAAAATCGGCATCGGGAGGGTAGTGCGACATGCGTACCGCGTTCATGTTCATCTGCTTCATCAGCTTAACATCCATCAATTGAATCTCATGACTCAGCGTACGACCGGTTTCGGGCCAAAAACTATGGCGATCGCTGCCTTTCATCACGATTTTTGCGCCGTTTACATACAATCCATCATTAACCCTCAGCTCAACCGTGCGGAAACCAAATTTTTGCTTAATGCTATGTATAACGCCCTGCTTATTTTTGATCGCTACGATAACCTGGTACAGATTAGGGAACTCGGCGCTCCACAATAAGGGCTTATTAAAATTCGATTTTAGTTCGAGAGGCTCGGCAGTAGTATTCGTTTTTATGCTGAATGGCTGGCCTACTTTTTCACCGTTTAGCTTTTGTACTTGTGCCTCAATGGTTTCATCGCCTTTTAAATTCTGCGGGTATACGTCGGCCTGAAAGGAGCCGTCGGCTTTGGCATTTATGGCGAGCCTTTCAATAAAAGTTTCGGGTACAATTTCCAGATACACCGGGCGGTAAATCCCCCCGAAAACCCAAAAATCGCTGTTGCGGCGTTCAGCATCGTTTACCGATTCATTTGCCGATGTTTTAGCAACAGTAACTTCGAGGAGGTTTTGGGCGTTTGGTTTTATTAAGCCGGTTATATCATATTTGAAACGATAAAAGCTGCCCTGGTGTACCGGGCCAGCCTGTTTGCCGTTCACCGTTACTTTGGTATCAGTCATGGAGCCTTCAAAAACGATGAACACCTTTTTGTTTTGCCAGTTGCCGGCGGTAAATTCATGCTTGTATAAACCCTGCTCGTTAGCCTTAACTTTATCATGTCCGTAATTGTAGGTGCCGAAGCCTTGTAATTCCCAGTTAGATGGAACCGGGATATTTGTCCACTGACCGCTCTTACGCCCATCGGTACAAAAGAAATCCCATTGTACAGTATGGTCTTTATCTGTACCCGAAAGGTATTTAATGATGGTTTGTTGTCCTGATGCTTTGAAGCAAAAAACGATGAACAATAGTTGCAGAAGTGCTTTTTTCATTACTGGTTATTTGTGCCCGTTGCGAAGGCTGGTGGTAAAATGTTAATTGGTTGTACTACAGGAGTATTTAAGTTTGTTAACAAGATTACTCAACCTTAAACTGCAAAAAAAGAATATGCCCAATTAAAACTATGCAATCGTTTCCGGAAGGATGATTAGCATTAAAAGCTCATAAACCGTGTTCATTGCATCATACTTCATATGACGTAATTAAAACGTGGGTGTCATGCTGAGCCTGTCGAAGCATGGTGGGTAGGGCCTCTGCGCGCGACCCTTCGACAAGCTCAGGGTGACAAGCCGCCCGCCAAATGTTATATTCCCTTCACAGGCTGTGGTTTTTGCTTACTCACTATGGTGTTTTTTTAATAAAATCCTAATCGGGTAAAGACTTACGAAGTTTTTAAAACTTCGTAAGTCTGGATAGTAAATTACTTCTTGCCCAACAACTGAATCTGGTAACTAAACGATGTAGGTTTTGCGTAAACCCTGTATTGCTCTAATGGTTTAGGGCCGCAACCGTTTGATCCGACACCTAAAGTTTCGTGGCTGATGCACAATACGGTGCCTTTGCTTTTAGGCAAATCTATTTTGTATTCAACATCGGTCATTTCTTCGTCGCTATAAGGTAACGCTGTTACCTGGAATAGTTCATCGGCTTTTTTTACCGCAATGCCCGAACCTTTGGCTGTAAATATCTTAGCCCAGCGTACATCCTCGTGATTGCCGCAGTCCATCGGCTTTTCGTACGGTGTCATTTGTTGAGCTATTGTGCTGGTGTAATGGCCAATATCAAAGCCGCTTTTCCTGTCGGCATAATTCTCCATCGGCCCGCGACCAAAATATTCAAACTGATTAACGTCCTGTTTCAGGAACAGGCGCACGCCTAAACGGCCAAGCACTATTTTATCACTACCATTAAAGCTCACACTGTTATCAACTTTAATATTTCCATTTCCATCAATGGTGTAAACGGCCTGGTGATGAACAGCAAAATCATGTTTGCCTGTACCGGTTAGGCTTGCTTTTATCTCTACATTGCCGTTGGTAAGTTGGGTGGCTTTTACATCATCGGTTTTCCATGCCAATTCTTTTATGCCATATTTAACCCAATAATCATCATAAGCCCACATGTCATCCTTGCGGTGAGGCGCGCGCCATAAGTGCAGCATCGGGCCGCCATTATCCTGCAAAACATTTTCGCCGTCTTTTTCCATTTTGCTGAAAGTACCTCTGGTTATATCAAATTCCAGTGCAAAACCAGCCCCTTTTACTTTGATCTTATTATCCTCGTTTGATAAGCTTAATTTACCTGTTGCAACCGGTTCTTTGGCCGCAGGTATGGCTATAGGGAGCTCCAACTGCTGGGCAGCCACCTCATATCCTTTTTTGGCCCACATGTTATCAGCAGCCTGATCAAATGAAACCCTCAGGAAATATTCTGCCCCTGGTTTAGGAGTAACTGTGTACGGGATTTTTACATCCTGTTCTTCGCCTGGTTTAATTTCTTTTAATGGCAGGTTACCTGAAGATATGATTGAGCCGTTTTCGCTCACCGTCCATTTGGCAGTAAAGCTATTAAGGGTGATGAATTGGTAGCGGTTTTTAATGGTAACAATGCCGTTTTTCAGATCTTTAGCATGTATGCTGATCCACTGGTAGGCATGTTTCAACTCAGGGTAGTGTGGTTTCAATGAACGATCAGAGAACACAACGCCTTTATGGATAAAGTACTGATCGTTAGGGTACTCGCCAAAACCACCGCCGAAAGCAGTTATAGGGTGTTTAGGATCACGGTTGTTATAGATTCCCTGATCCTGCCACTCCCAGATAGCGCCGCCTAATAATTGCGGATATTTATCAAACAGATCGTTGTAAATATCTACCGAGCCCATGGAGTTGAACATGGCGTGCGCGTATTCGCACAGATAAAATGGCTTGGTTAAAGTGTTGTCGTTTGCATGTTTTTCAAGGTTTTCAACATCGGTATACATTTCGCTGTCCATATCGGCAGGATTATTTTTACCGATACCGAAACCCTGGTAGTGTGTAGGGCGGGTAGTATCAATATCTTTAATTACTTTCAGGATAGCCCTGAAGTTTGATCCGCCGCTGCCGCATTCGTTACCTAAACTCCAGATAATAACCGATGGATGATTCTTGAAATTCTCCACGTTGGCAACATTCCTGTCAATCAGGGCAGCTTTGATCCTTGGTTCTTCATTAAACTCATCCCAGGCACCATGGTTCTCTAAGTTAGCTTCCGCTACAAGGTAAATGCCATACTGGTCGCACAGTTCATACCAGCGCGGATCATCAGAATAGTGGCAGGTACGCACGTGGTTACAGTTGGCTTGTTTGATGAGTACAATATCCCTGATCATTTGCTCTTCGGTAACCGCGTGACCATCATTAGGCCAGTTTTCGTGACGGTTTACACCTTTTAGCTTAATTGGTACGCCATTAACCAGGAACAAGCGGCCTTTAATTTCAGTGCTTCTGAAACCTGTGCGGGATGACAGGGTTTCAACGGTGTTAGCGCCATCATTGATTTTAACTACAGTTGTGTAAAGCTTAGGCGTTTCTGCCGTCCATTTTTGTGGGTTGTTTACGTGGAAGCTGGTTTCAACAACAACCTCTTCGCCCGGCTTCAGGGCAGGGATAGCCTTTTTTACAGTTGCTCCCGGAACCGGTACACTGCCATTGTATAAAGCTACATCCAGTACACGGGCTTTAACAGCAGCAGTACCGTAGTTTTTTACCTTGGTTGATACTACTACATCTGCATTTTTATACTGTTTATCCAGATTGGTTTTAACGAAGTAATCCCTGATATGCTCCTGGGGGCTGCTCCATAAGGTTACGTTTCTGAAAATGCCGCTTAAGCGCCACATATCCTGATCTTCCAGGTAACTGCCGGTAGTAAAGCGGTAAACTTCTACAGCCAAAGTGTTTTTACCTGGTTTGATGTATTTGGTAAGGTCAAATTCGGTAGCATTACGGCTGTTTACGCTGTAACCTACTTTTTTGCCGTTCACCCATATAAAGAAACCGGCATCAACACCATCAAAAGTGATAAAAATGCGGCGTCCGCTCCATTCGGCAGGCACCATGAAATCACGGCGATAGCTGCCCACGGGGTTTCGCTCTTTATACGCGGTATATTTTTCGGGCGGGGTGCTCATTACCCTCGGAAAATCTTTCTGAAAGATATAGGTAAAATTGCTGTAATAGGGAGTGCCATAACCTTCAACCTGCCAGTTGGATGGCACTTTAATATCCTTCCATTTAGATACATCATAATCGGGTTTGTAAAAATTAACCGGACGTTTCTGCGGCCAGTCTACCCAGTTAAATTTCCAAAGCCCGTTCAGGCTGCGGCTAAATGATGACGCATGACGATTGCCGGTTAAGGCCTCCTTTAACGATGCATAAGGCATTAGCGTGGCATGGCTGGCTTCTTTATTGATGCCGATGTTTTCAGGATCTTCAATTTCTTTGGGAACAGAAGCTGTATCCGTTGCGGATAGCCTGCTTCCGGCAGGAGCCTGGAAACCGAAGCTTACCTGGCAACAGGAAACAAGGCTTAGCGTTAATAGAACAATAGTTTTTTTAGAGAAAAGGGTTTTACTCATAGATATTTATAATTTGAAATTTTGGGGCGATTGATAATTGTACGTTTCAGATACAAATAAATGTAAAATTTACAGCTGTAAATTGTCATACTGTACATTTTTATTTGCATAATGTACCTCAAGCACGCTAAAACAACCGATAATGCATTTTTGATTTATTGGGCGTTGTTTCTAAATAATAGACGTCCGTACAATAAGCATTACATTTTTATTATCTGAAAAGTTCTTTTAGCAGTTGTTTAGCATATCCGGAAAAAAACACGGCCCCGGGTTAACGGGGCCGTGAACCAATTAATAAACCGGATTATGAAATTAATTATATCCCGGGTTTTGTGTGAGCTTAGGACTTTGGTTTATAACACTGAGAGGTATCGGTAACCAGTTCATATGCTCGGAAAAGGAGTTTTTAAATATTGGTACGGGCGTATAAATTAGTTTACCCCCGGCACCTGTGGTGATCTTCATGCCGTATTCTTGCTCCAATAAAACGGCAGGCCCTTTTGCGGTAATATCCCACCGCCTGATATCGAACCAGCGCTTGTCTTCAAAAACAAACTCTATTCGCCGCTCGCGCCTGATAGCCTCGCGCATCTGATCTTTGGTTAAACCCGCAACAAGTGCCGGTAATGCCGAGCCTGCACGTTGCCTAACCTGGTTCACCGCCGCGTATACAGAAGCATCGGGCCCGGCAGCTTCATTTTGTGCTTCGGCATAACTCAGCAACACCTCGGCATACCTGAAGAATATGTAGTTTGAAGTACCCTGGGTAGTATTTAAACTCGTTTGGCCCCGAATGGATTCATCAAGCGTTTTTTTACCGTTATAACCGGTGTTTGAAATATCACTTGATGAACTTAGGTCGATCTCATTGTTGCCGCCGATCCGGGATTTGAAAATATCGCCCTGCCAGGTTGAGCCATCATATACAATAGATTGGTAAAACCTTGGTTCGCGGTGTACGTAAGGGTTTTGCGGATCATAGCCCGATGAAGGATCGGTTATAGGTTTGCCGTTGTCCATTTCGTATTCATCAATCAGGTTTTGCGTAGGTGCCAGGTTACCCCATGCTTGCTGCCCGCCATTAACAATAACCGGCCCCAGGATACCCTCGCGTTTGTGGCCCCTGTTTGGTGCTGCATAACCCCTTGCAAAGATGGTTTCTTTATTCCAGTTGTTGGCTGAGAGAAACTGGCCCGCATAGTCGGGAAATAAGTTATATTGCCCAAGGGTAATAACCTGTTGGTTGGTGGCAGCAGCTTTTGCCCATTTGGCGGCATCACCGGCTGGATTACTAAGCGGACTTGCCGCAAAAAGCTCTACCCATCCCTTTAAAGTTAAAGCAGCGCCTTTTGTGGCCCGGCCATTCTCTGAAGTAACCGGTAAGGCTGCAGCCGCGGCATCACAATCTGCTTCAATAAAAGCAAGTGTTTGCTCCGCTGTGCTTCGCGCAGTGAACAGATCGTCTCCAGTTCTGTTATCCAGCGGCACAGTAATAATCGGGACACCTCCGTAATTGGTATACAGTAAGGAATAAAAAAATGCCCTGAGATAAGTTACTTCGCCTACGCGTTTGGTGTACCATGCATCTGAATATTTTGCCTTGTTTTTGGCTGCTAACTGAAGAAAAATATTGCATTTTCTTATTTTATCATAATTGCCTAAGCTACTCTGATCGCTTGGGTTTGTTGATCTCCAACGCCATGCTCCGGCGGGGCCATCGATTGAATTGCTGGGGTTCAAAGCATTTGCCCTGATCACCGATTGACCGGTTTCCCACGAAGCACCACACGCGCTATTATCAGTGTATTGATCTGATGCCTGTGTTTCATTATTCAGATCGGGTAACTGGCTATATATATCATTAACAAAAAGATCGGCATTGGCTTCTGATGCAAATGCTGTTTCATCTGTTAAAAATCCTTTTGGGGGTACATCTAACGCATTTTTTTTACAGGCGCTTACACTTACAATCAGCAAAGCGAGAAAAATGACGTGTCCCTTTTTTAAATATGTTGATTTCATCTCGTTATATTTTAAAATGTTGCATTAACTCCTATTGAAAGCACACGCTGTTGGAAATAATTTTCATTGTTTCCGCTGTTTTCAGGGTCAATAGTTTCTTTTACTGATGGTGTCCAGGTAAACACGTTTTGGCCGGCAGCATAAACCCTTAACGAACGCATGGCTTTACCAAGCAGCCTGCTTGAAAAAGTATAACCCAATTCAAAGCTTCTTAAGCGTAGATACGAGTTATTCCTGATCCACCAGCTTGATGATTGCGTGTTATTTGATTTAGGTGTGCCATAAAGACGCGGGTACAAGGCATCTGTATTTGAAGGGGTCCAATGGTCTTTATAAGTAAGTTCGGTTGCCGAACCCGATGCCTGGAAAGGCCATACGAAGTAGTTGTTAAGCTGGATGTTACTGTTGCCCGATCCCTGGATTAACAGGTCTACATCAAAGTTTTTATAAGTAAGGCGCGGTTCCAAACCATAAATAATTTCCGGAGTATTCGGGTGACCGATCACGGTTTGGTCGTTGCCATTTATTTTGCCGTCGCCGTTCAAATCGGCATATCTTAAATCGCCGGGGCGTACATCACCAAACTGCGGAACAGGAATACCCGCTTTTAGCGTCTTTCCGTCAGCCTGAAAATCGGCAGGTGTGAAGTAACCCAATGCCTGTAAGCCAAATTGAGTGCCATTAGGCCTGCCGGTACGGCGGGTGTTTGGGTTGGCGTAAGTTCCTGCATCTTCATAAACCTTAACCAGTTTGTTGCGTGCAAATGTGAAGGTCCCTTTAATATCCAGGCGTAAATCTTTACTGAAGCTTTTTGAGCTCGTAATGGTTACATCAATACCATGGTTTTGCATATTGGCGCCATTTACTAACCCTAAACCAACGCCGTATTCGGGTGGAAGTGATGCCGCAATCTGAGCCAACAGGTTTGAACGTTTTTCTGAAAAGTAATCAACCTCAAAACCCAATGCGCCATTCCATAAAGTAGCCTCTAAACCAACGTCGATCTTTGTCGCTTTTTCCCAGGTAATATCAGGGTTCCCCTGCAAGCCTTCGTAAACGCCCTGCGTAGTGGTATTGTTCAAAACAGCCGAACTTGACGAAATTTTGTAAGGACTTAGATATTGATAGGTAAGGATATTACCGCCACTTGCCGGATAAGCACCGGATTGGCCCCATGAACCCCTAAGCTTTAGGTTATCGATCCAATCAAAATTATTTTTGATGAATTTCTCTTCAGAAATACGCCATCCGGCAGAGAATGCCGGGAAGAAGCCCCAACGATGATCAGGCGCAAAAAGGTAACTGCCGTCATACCTGCCCGTTGCTTCGAACAGGTATTTTTTATCATAGGCATACCCTAAACGGTAAACATAGCCTATCTGCTTTTGCCCGTCGGAATGTCCCGAGTTGGTAGCATCAGAAGGGGCGGGGCCGCCAAAATCAAGCTCATCGATATCAAGGTTGTAATTGATCTTTTTGGCCGAAAAGGTTTTGTATTTCACCGTGCGGTTTTCAACTACCAATAAGCCGGTGATATCGTTTTTACCAAATGAACCTGAGTAATTCAATAATCCCTGTGCAGTTATAGAATGCGTTTGGTTGTAAGTTTCTGAAAAAGTTGGGTACTGGCTACCTTGTATGCTTTGTACAAAAGTGTATGGTTTTTTATTTTTATCGGCTACGCTGTAAAAGGGGATAGGTGTGCGGTACGAACGTTGAAACGATGTTTGGGTATTAAATAACGGCTCCGGCCCACTATCGTAGCTGATAACGCCTTTAATACTTAAACCTTTAACAGGCAGTTTTTGATCGATAGATAGCTGCGACAATAAAGCCGAGTTTTCGTTAATATCATAACCACTATGGTAAATTTCACCTACCAGTGACTGGCCAATGTAACCGCCCCATAAACCATTGGTGAAATAAACCGGAGTGTAAGGTGCCGTTCTTTCGGCCTGGTCTAAAATACTTCCTGCGCCGGTACCGGGGTAGTGCCCATCCTCCACATAGCTGTTTACCGAAAAGTTTACTGTAGTGCTTTTAGTTGCGTTGGCTGTTAGGTTTAACGATCCGTTGTATTTGTTGAGATAAGTGGTGCTCCACATACCATCCTGGTGGGTATATCCAACCGATGCAAAATACCTGATATCGTCACTACCGCCCGACAGTGTGATGTTATGAGCTGTAATCAGGCGGTTTTTTAGGATAATATCATGCAGCGGATCGCTGTCACCATGTACATCCAGATCTGAATGATCCTTATATTTTTGCAGGTCATCATCGGTAGCAAAAGGAACATATTGGGTACCTGCATCAGCTGCGTCATTGGCGTTGGCCTCGTTACGCATCAGCGCGTACTGGTATGAATTAGTATATTGTGGTATAAAAGTTGGATTTTGAAAACCAACATAACCATTATAAGTTAAGCTGGCTTTTCCTGAACGGCCCTGTTTGGTGGTTACCAAAATTACACCGTTTGCACCCGCTACACCATAGGGCGCAACTGCAGCCGCGTCTTTTAATACCGTGAAGCTGGCTATTGTATTAGGGTCCAGGCGACTAAAATCCCGCGGAACTCCATCAACAATGAGCAGGGCCGCCGAACGGTTAAATGACCCCTGTCCCCTGATTTGAATGTTGGATGCATCAAAGCCAGGCTCGCCGCTGCCTTGCGTTACAATCAGGCCCGAAGCACGCCCCACCAGGCTGTTTGTTAAATTAACAACCGGTTTTTGCGCTATTTCGGTAGTGTTAATGGTTGAAACGGCGGCGGTAGATGAGGTTTTTTTCTGAGCACCGTAACCAACAACTATCACCTCGTTGAGGTTTTTTGCTGCCGGCTGCAGCCTTACATGTAACACGGCCTGGCCGTCAACGGGCACATCAAGCGAGTCGTAACCAAGGTATGTAAACACCAGTACAGCGTTGTCTGCTGCCTGTATTGTGAAGTTACCGTTGATATCGGTAACAGTACCGCCTGTAGATCCTTTGATCTTTACGGAAACCCCGGGGATTGTTTGACCTGTTACCCGGTCAATAACCTGGCCTTTTACAGTGGATGCGTTTTCTTTATTGCCCTTAGCAGCGCCTGCAATTTTATAGGCCGAGCTTTTTACAGGAGCAGCGGAGCTGAAACCTGAAACAAATAAGAGGACTATGCCGCCCAGGTAAAACCGGGACTTGCTAATGTTAAGATACTTTTTAAGTAAAGTCTTTTTCATAATTAAACTTTTAGTTGCACATAATGAGAGGTTGATTTGAATTGGTTAAAAGTTGATGTCTGGTTTTTACTTTCATTGGTTTTTTGAGGGTTATTGGATGGTTTAATTGCTGGTTTAAATAGTGCACTATCAAATCCATGCGTTGCCCACAAACACGTGTTGTGGCTTGCATTGATTTGAATATTTGTTTGTTGCGTTAATTGGTGGCAACAAATAACTTGTTTAATCAGGGGCGGGAGGTTACCAAATCATGCATATTTATTGGCAGAAAGTGCATTTATTAATAATCAGATAAAGTAGGGCCGACAGGGGGACAGCTGTTTGAAATTGCAAAAAATGAAGATTGGGCGGGTTACGGCAAACGAAAAGTGTCGACAGATAGGTTAAAAAAGCCAATTGTCAAATTGTACATTTTTATTGTCAAATTGTGCATTTTGAATTGAGGATATTATATTATCCGGTATAGAAAATTCATTTTTGTTATAGCGTAGCGTATAATGTTTAAACCAATGCTTTAAGCGGGGATTTGTGCATGCTATGGTAAACCAATTTTAAAACTGATATATACTATTTAGAGTAACCGCTATTCACTTAAGCCGGATAAATATTCTTTGCAGTATTTTTAAATCCAAAACCGATAGCAATATAAATGAGCATCAAAAACCTCTTTGGGTTAAATAAAGGCCTAAACGCAAAAGCGCTATATGTCTTTATTTTTTTTAACTGTATAGTTACATCTATTGCCTGTGCCCAACCATATCCTTATAAATTCAATTATCTGACGGTGGATGAGGGCTTGTCACACACGGATGCCAATTATATTGTGCAGGATAAGCAGGGGTATATATGGGTGGCCACCTTTTTTGGCCTTGACCGGTACGACGGTTACTCGGTTAAGAAGTTTTATAACAGCAATGTTCCACTCAATAATGCCTTTAAAAACAGGCTGATTTCCCTTTATCCTGATGATCAGGACAATATTTGGCTAAGTACTGAGGGCGGCTTGCAGTGTTTTAATACCCGGCAGGAAAAATATACCGATTTTACTGAAACTACGGGTTCAAGAACAAGTTTTGAAAAGGTAATTAAACCATCCGGCGATTTTCTGTATGTGTTTACAGGAAGCCAGTTTAAGCTATTCAAGGTTAAGGGAAATAAGATTGAGCCGCAAAAATTAAACATGCCTGCCGGTATCCGCGTTACAGATATTACAGCTGATAAATCTGGAACCCTTTATTTATCAGGCAATATGGGCATCTGGCTGCTTGATAAAAAACAGGTGCTGCATAAGATTGATATTAAAGGACTTGCTACGCAGGAGCTTTCACATGTGTTTATTGACAATGTTGGAAACCTGATGGTTTCGGCTAAAAATGAGTTATTGCTGATAAACGAGCAACGCGGTGTGTTTACAGCAGGCAGCCGGTTTGTGTGTACCGGTTATTCAGATATAAAGGGAGTGGTTCGCAGCAGCCGCGGAGATTATTGGATAAATGTACCAAGTGCAGTTCTGCGGCTCGACAATCAGCTCAGGTTTATCCAGGTGGTAAATGATAAAAGCTCTCCTCATGGCTTAAACTCAAACTCGCTGAGTAAGATCTTTATTGATCGTACAGATTGCCTGTGGATCTGCACTTTTGGAGGCGGTGTTAACTATTGTGATTTAAACGAAAAGCTTTTTTACACCCTTCAACATAATCCGGAAATAGCTAACTCATTGGCCGGTAATCATATTCGATCCGTATTGGCCAGTGGCGACGATATCTGGATTGGTACCACTGCCAACGGATTGAACCGGTACAATTTAAAAACACAGAGATTCACCTATTATAATACCTACAATTCTTCGGTAAGGATAAAAAATGATGCTGTAACTGCTTTAACGTTTGACAATGACCATAACCTATGGATTGGCAGCTCCAGCGGCATCGATATCCTGAAACCGGACGGGACCCTATGGAAACCGGCCGGATCGGAACTTTTCCCAACTCATGTTGTGGATTGCTTTGCCCGGGACTATTATGGTAATATTTGGTTCGGCAATCATCAGGATCATTTGGGGGTGATTTTGAAAGATGCACAAAACCGTTACCGGATAAAATATTACGGTGAAGGTTATTTTATTTTTGCCGATAAAAACCGGCCGCAATTGCTTGTTTCAAGTATCCATGGTTTAAAACGGATGATCATTGACAAGGAGGGGAATATCGTTAAAAGTTTCTCTTATAACGCGTCATCCTCAAATCCCAACTCGTTAAGTTCAGATTATACTTATCCTATAGATAAACAAAACGACAGTACCTACTGGGTAGGCACCATTGGCGGCGGTTTGAATAAGTTAGTACTACATGAAAAAAACGATTCATATGCCATCAGCACCTATGCAGGTAGTTATGGGATTTTTAACGATGTTGAAAGCCTTGAAATAGATCATGCCGGAAATATTTGGATGGGTGGTAACGGTTTGGAATGTTTTAATCCGGCCACCGGTAAACTGATCCGCTATGACAAAAACGACGGACTTCAGGGCAACAGTTTTAAAGTGGGCGCATCCTATAAAGGAGACGACGGGCGATTATACTTTGGCGGGATAAAAGGGCTGAATTATTTTTATCCCGATCAGATCAAAGCTAATAAAATAACCGCGCGGCCTGTTTTTACCGATATACTGATCAATAATCTGCGGCCGGTTTACACCAACCCCGATTCAACAAAAAATGCAATCCCGCAGGCTATTGGTTATTGTAATCAGTTAACGCTTAATTACCTGCAAAATAATTTCGTTATTGCATTTTCATCTATGCATTTTGCCAATCCTTTAAAATGCAAATACCGCTACAAGCTTAACGGTTTTGATAAGGATTGGAAATATACCGATGGGAAAAATCCCACCGCAGCCTATAGCAACCTCGATTATGCCAGTTATAAATTTGTGGTTGAGGCCACTAACAACGATGGTATCTGGAGTGAAAGTAAAGCAGCAATGACTATTACGGTAATTCCGCCATGGTGGAAATCGGGTTTTGCCAAATTGATTTACTTCATACTGTTTCTGTCGGGCTTAGCGGGTATTTATATTTACCAGGCCAGGTGGTACCGGCTTAAACGGGAAATGGAGGTGCGTGCCATTAATGAAAACAAACGTGAAGAAATGCACCAGCAGCGCGAAGAACTTTATCAGCAGCAGTTGATGTTTTTTACCAATGTTTCGCATGAGTTCCGTACACCTTTGACGTTAATACTCGGCCCGCTCGAAAGCCTCATTGGGCAAAATAAAAACCCTGCGCTTGATTATTCGTACCAATTGATGTACCGGAACGCTAAGCGGTTAATGAACCTGATTAGTGAACTGATGAACTTTAAAAAAGTAGCAGACAGCATCATTAAGCTCCAGGTTCAGCCGCTGCAGATCAGTCAGTTTTGCAAAGACATAACCTGGGAATTTCAAAATCTTGCCGTTAGTAAAAGCATTATTTTTGAAATTAACGATTATACCGAAGCGCAGATGACAGCTTCAGATCAAGCCCCGTTCGATGTTCAGGTGCTCGAGAAGATCCTTTTTAACCTGTTAAATAATTCATTTAAATATACTAATGCCGGTGGTCAGGTATCTTTCGATGTCTTTTTTGATATAGAACAGTTTAAGCCATCTTTTAATACCGGGTTTGAACTTTTGAATAAGGATCACCGCGCAAAAAAATATGTCTATTTCAGGGTTGCCGATACCGGGATAGGCATTTCCGGCGATTCTATTACCCGAATTTTTGACCGGTATTACCGGATAAGCAAAAATCATTTGGGATCGGGTGTAGGTTTAGCGATGGTTAAAAGTCTCACTCAATTGCACAAAGGGGATATTTATGTTTATAGCGAGCGATATAAGGGAACGGAGATTATTATAGGCATACCATGGGGAGAAGAGAATTACGATGCTGCAGAAAAAGCAGCAGGCGCAGGCGTAGTAGCGCAACTGGAAGTTATTGATAATGCTATGCAGATTCAATTGCCGGACATGGAACCTGCTGAAAATCATCTGCCGGAAAAAAATCGCAAACACCTGCTATTAGTTGAAGACAACCCCGAATTGCGCGCATTTTTAAAACACGCGTTTGAAAAATATTATTTGGTTCACGAAGCCGAAGATGGAAAACAAGGTTTTGAGATTGCTACCGAAAAAATGCCCGACCTGATTATCAGCGACGTAATGATGCCTGGTATGAATGGAATTGAACTTTGTAAATTGCTTAAAGAGCAGTTTGAAACCAGCCATATCCCTTTTGTGATATTATCGGCAAAAGATACCCTGGATACCAAAATTGAAGGAATGGAGTCGGGCGCTGATTTTTATTTTGCTAAGCCATTAAGTATAGATCTGTTGCTGCTAACAGTTAGCAATATATTTGAACAGGCCGAAAAACTGAAACAACGGTATTCCAAAAACTACCTGTCAGAAGCCACAGAACTTGTGCACACGGAAAAGGATAAAGAGTTTTTTCAAAAGCTGATCAACATCATTGAAGATAATATACAGGATTTGAACCTTGATGTTGATTTTTTGTGCAGGCATTTGTTCATTAGCCGTACCAAGCTTTATCAAAAAATTAAGGGAATCTCCGATCAGTCGGTCGGTGAATTTATCCGTACCGTGAGGCTCAAGCGCGCTATCCACATTATGACCCACGAGGATGTGTCAATGAACGAGGTGGCCGATAGGATAGGTCTTCAAAGCAATTCGAACTTTTCAAGGGCATTTAAAAAAGAGTACGGTAAATCGCCGCTGCAATTCATGCAATCGTTGAGGAAAGCTCAGTCATAACGGGTGTCAATTATTAAAAAGGAACATATTGTCAATAAAATTGTATGATTAGCATTGCGCTGAATCAATTTAGCAGGTAACTTGCAGTGCTAACAAAACCTATCAATGAATAAACCAATTAAAATCCTGATCAGCTTAACATTATTGATTTTTTTTACGGTGAACGCGGCAAATGCGCAAACCCAACCGTTGTACACTAAGTATGTAAACACTTTCATAGGTACCGCGCCGCTCAATGATCCTAAGATTCTGGGTTATGAGCTACCTAAAGGATGGCGGTCGTGGGCAGGGCTTACCTTTCCGGGCAGTTCGTTGCCAAATGCTATGGTGCAATTAAGTCCCATTACAGCTTATGGTTCAGGGGCAGGCTACCAATACGAAGACACGGTAATTTATGGCTTTACCCATACCAATAAAGGTCACTGGAATCTGTGTAATATTCCTATTCTGCCGGTATCTAATCCGCAGGGAAACAAATTCGGTTCAAAATTTTCGCATAAAAAAGAAAGCTCGGCACCTGGCTTTTATCAGGTATATCTTGACGATTACCAGGTAAATGTGAGCCTGACCTCGACCCTAAGAAGCGGCTACCATAAATATGAATTTAAAAATAACACCAACCGGCAAATACTTTTTGACCTGGGCAAAGCCAATAGCAGGGTATCAACCTGGCGTATAGAACAGGTGGCCCCGAACGCCGTACAAGGTTTTCAGGGCGGCGAAAACGTTTATTTTTATGCTGAACTAAACACCCAAATAAACAAATTAGAAAAAACAGACGACGGGCTGCGCAGCGGACATGCGATGTTGTATTTAGCCGACGGAGGTACAGCCCCTGTTGAACTTAAAATTGGGCTTTCGTTTGTAAGCGAGAAAAACGCTAAGGAGAACCTGGAGAAAGAGATCGGTAATAGAAGCTTCGATATGATCCGTAGCGAGGCATCGCAAACCTGGGAAAAATTATTATCAACCATACAGGTTAAAGGTGGTACGGAAAAACAAAAACGCATGTTTTATTCCTGTTTGTACCGTTCGTTTTTGTGGCCGGCTTTGCGCAGCGATGTGAACGGCGAATTTACCGATGCCAAAAGAAATGTTGTGAAAACGGGGGCAAGGTACTATACCGAACCATCGTTATGGGATACTTATCGCAATAAAGATGTGCTGCTGGGCTTAATTACGCCCGATGTAACGCTTGATGTTATTAAATCATTAAAAGATGTTGGTGATAAAACCGGCTTTATTCCTACGTTTTTCCACGGTGATCATGGGGCTTCGTCTATAGCAGGGGCCTACCTGAGGGGGATCGATAATTTTGATGTTGAAGGTACTTATAAATTGCTTTTAAGAAACGCCAACGTTGAAGGTGGCCCGCGTCCATATATCACCGAGTATATTCAGAAAGGATATATCTCTGATCCCGATATCGCCAAACCCGAGGTAGAAACCAAAGCCAAAGCTGGTGTTTCAAAAACATTGGAATACTCGTATGATGATTATTCGGTAGCGCAGATAGCCAAAAAATTAGGCGATACCGCCAATTACCGCATTTTAATGGCGCGTTCAAAAAACTATAAAAACATGTTTGATCCCTCTACCCGCTTTATGAGGGGCAGACTGGAAAACGGTGAATGGATTAAGAATTTTGATCCTCAGCATCCATATTACGAATACATGTACCGCGAAGCTAATGCCTGGCAGGTATCCTTTTTTGCACCACATGATATGCCGGGGCTGATTAAGCTTTATGGCGGGCCGAAAGGCTTTGAATCAAAGCTCGATTCGTTATTTACGCTGCCCTGGAACCCTAATTATATTGCCCGTAATGTGGAAACAATGATAGGCCAATACTGCCAGGGTAACCAACCCGATCATGAAGCTCCGTTTGCCTATATTTTTATTAATAAACCGGCAAAATCACAAAAGATAATCGATTATATTTTAAATAACCTGTATGGTATTGGTAATGAGGGTCTGGAACTCAGTGGGATGGATGATGCCGGCGAGATGTCGTCATGGTACGTTTTCAGCGCTTTGGGTTTGTATCCGTTTTCGGCAACCGATCCAAAATACATTGTTACAGCCCCGTTGTTTGATGAAGTGAAATGGACAACCAGTAACGGCAAAACATTAACCATCAGTAAGCCCGGAAAAGGCAGGGGCGTTACCTCAGTTCGGGTAAACGGAAAAATAAATAATGGCTATTTTGTATCTCACGATTTGTTTAAAACAGGTGGTAAAATAACTGTTGTTACTAATTAATAATATCGTTTTAATTATGTAAAAGAGGCCGCATTATTAAAAAATGCGGCCTCTTTATTTTGCCATAAAAAAGAAAAGAAGGCGACGTTAATTAAGCTCCGGATTGCCAATCACCACCAATATGTCAGCACGTAATTTGAATGTGATGTGTTATTTATTTACAATATCAAAACTGCTGAATTGAGCGCTTTCAGTTGCTTTTCCTTTAAAAAACAAGCCTATTCGCTGTGCGCGGTCCCATTGCGGTAAAGCGTCTACCGGGATATTTTTACCGGCATACATTTCTTTCCAATCCTGATCTTTTACACTATAATAGGCTTTGCATGTTCTGTCTGGTGCCATGCTTAGTTTTAATTTTACAGGCGTATCAGAAGTTAATGCTACAGAGTCAATCACATTAAAGCGCCCATCCTTAACTACCCATAATTTAACCTGTTTGCCCGAAGTACCTACCCCCAAAGCGGCGTTGGCATCGCCATAAAATGCCAGGCCTTTAATAGCTTCATTACTATCGGATACAGTTGTAGTCATGTCGAAGTTATCAGATACGGGGCGTACGCCATATATAATACCGGCATTATTTTTTTCGGATACCGTCCCCGATAAACTTAACTTTCCATTACCTTGTTTTACAACAGGAGTGGAGTTATGATAATCATATTGCCAATAGGGTGCGGGCTTATTTGTGGTAAAATTATCATGTATATTAGGAAGAGGGCGGGAGATAGCTACCATTTTCATGGCAGGCCAACTATTATTTTTCGACCACGTAAGTGTTGATAACATACCTTCGCGTCCGGTGAGTGTTTCGCTGCGTTCATTGTAGGCATGACACAGATAATAGTATTGGCCTGCTGCGTTTTTTACAAACGTTCCATGACCACTGCATTTCCAGCCCGGCGCGGGTTTTAGTAATTCTTCGCTTTCATTTTTTTCGTATGGGCCGGCAAAACTGGTAGCTCTTGCTACTTTAATATGGTAGCTGCAACGTATACCACAGCAACCTCCGGCCGAATAAAACAGGTAATAATATTTACCGTGTTTTAATATACTTTGTCCTTCCATGCCTTTGCCCTTGTCATCTTTAAGGAGGGAGAACATTTCTCCTTCGGCTTTCAAGCCATCTGCAGATAGTTTACAAGCCAGGAGCTCGATAGGGCGATTGTCCAGGCCATAAGCTTTAAACGAAATATACAACTGGCCATTGTCATTATAAACAAAGGGGTCGATAGCTTCTTTTCCGTGATCTATGATAATTCCGCGGTCTACAAAGCCATGATCAGGGTAATTTGAGGTTGCTACGCCAATGCAGGATACACGATCTGATTTTCGTCTGGCGGTGTAGTATATGTAGTAGGTTTTATTGATGTGATAATATTCAGGCGCCCAAAATGATCCCGCTGTCCACTCGGGTGCTTTGTCAAAAACATACCCCACCTGTTTCCAGTCTTTCAGGTTGGTTGAATGATAAACTGGGTAATGAGGTGCCCATTCAGATGATGTTCCGGCTGCATAATAACCTTTGGAGGTTGCTATCACCGTAGGGTCCGGAAAATCGCCGGCTATTACAGAGGTAGTAGTTTGGGCGGCGCATTGGTTTACCATACCCCATAGAAGCATGCAGGTTAAAAAGCGAAAGGTTATTAATTTCATTATAAATGGTTTTTGGAACGGCAATATCGTTATTATCCGCTATTAAAGTACTGCTAAACCGATTTTTGTTTTCCGGTAGCGAAATGTCTGATTACAAAAAAGGGCGGCCTGCTGGCCGCCCTTTTTACGTGGTATCAATCAAAATTATTTTATTAAATATGGCCCGTCTGTTTTCCAGCCTATGGGCAGGTTTGACAGGTACCAGGTGTGCCCGTTATCATTATTGCCCTGGTAAAATAGCCAGGTTTTGCCATCAGTATCCTGAAAAATGCCGGGGTGCCCCGATTCGCTGCTGTTCCATTCGCCCGGCTTGCCATTTTTGAGGAAGGGCTGGTTAGACAGGCGATTCCAGTTAATGCCGTCGGTACTTACAGCAACGCCAATTTGCTGCGGTGCATTATTATAGCTACCGGCATAAAACATATACAGTTTTTTGTTATGGGTGATGATACTCGCCCCTTCAACGCACATGCCTTCCCATGGCAATTGCGGATAGAGGATAGATTTGTCGGCTGCTTGCTTCCAACTGCTTCGGTCAAAGCTGCTTTTAGCGCTGGTTACGGCTACCCCTTGCTGCTGTATGCGTCCGCTTGAATCGCGGGTGGCAAAGTATAAAAAGTATTGGTTGTTAAACAGGTGTACTTCTGCATCTATGGCCCGGCCATTAGTCCATCGGCCGGTTGGGCGAAATACAGGGTTTGACGCATCCCGGGTAAAATGTAAGCCATCGGTTGATGTGGCATGACAGATGGCATCTTTAGGCCCGTTACCATACGTTTGATAAAATAGGTGTATAGTATCGTTTCGGATGATAGCTCCCGGTGCGCACAATCCCTGTTTTTCATAAGCGGCTTCAGGCGCTATTTCGCCAATACGTTTCCAGTTAAAAAGGTCGTTGCTTGTTGCAATACCTATTTGCCAGCCCTGCATACCGTCACCATCATTTTTTACCGGCATATGAACAGAGTAATACATCAGGTAACGACCTTTAAACTTAATCACCATTGGGTCTTTTGAAAACGGGCGACCGAGGGCTGTGGTATCACCGAACATCATTTTAGGTTGTTGAGCTAATGCCGGTGCAATACCCAATATCAATACAAAAAGCAGGTTTATAATTGGTTTCATACCGCAAATTTAATCGCCGTGGCTATTGTTAGGTAATACGTAGTTGCCGGTTATGCTAATAGTTGCGCTTTAGGGGCATTCACAGCTCAATTTTGATACTGGCTTTTCAAATAATGACACGAAGTGTTTATCCTTCGAAAAGCAGGCACGTGCTTATCGTGAGCAAATATTAATTACCATCCCGCAGTTGTTCATTAACTGCCTGAAGGTGTTTTATGGTTTGGTTCATCATGCTTTGCATCTTCTTAGACTCCCGGTTTTTTGAATAATACCAGGCAACTGCAAGGCAAATGAAAATGACTGAACAAAATATCGCCTTCAAAACACTCTGGTCCCTTAAAAACTGCAGCAAGTACAACAACATGCCAATAATCAACAGGCCGAAGTAGATATGTACCAGCACGCGGTCTAAAAACTCATTCTTCCGCTTAATGCGTATTAACTGGTTAAGAAACTCTTTATTGCTCATTCCAGCATCACTTTTGAAAAGCATGGGTAACAGCTGGTTCGAAACAACAAGGTAAATGACCATAGCCATTATCATGAGCCATGCACCTATAGTGGTTGTTAGTTGCCTGTTATTAATATTCAATCCGACTACCAACATAATTCCTGTGGACATTAACAGCACCAGGCTTTGAACAATTAGCCTGATGCGCGCCGCTTTTCTCATGTTGCCGGCTTTTTTAAACAGTTCCTTTACATCCGGAACTTCGTTCGATCCGCCTTTATTCCACAAGGTTTTTAGATCATTATCATTCTTCATAGTTTTCGAATTTTTGGGCCAGTTTTTCTTTAATACGGTGAACCTTTACCCTGATATTTGTTGGACTGAGCCCAATGATTTTTGCAATATCGGCCTGTTTCACATCTTCGAGTTCAAGAGAAATGATCAGGCGATCGGTTTCCGGGAGTTCGCCGATACATTTATATAAGAACCGTACCTGGGGTTCCCGGTCAGGTTCAATATGGTCTAAAAGGTGTTCAGGCATCTCGGCGCGCGGCATGCGATTGATAACTGTAATCTGTCGTAAACAATTGTTTGTTGCTATGCGAAATATCCAGGTACCAATGGCCGCTTCGTGCCTGAATTTTGGAAGTTGCTGCCAAATGCTTAAAAAAGTATCCTGCGTTAGGTCTTTCGCCAGATCATGGTTATTAACGAATCCCATGCAGATTCGGTAAACTTTATTCCAATAAGCTTTATAAATATCCTCGAATACCATTTGCTATTAGATACCACCCACGCAATAATGCTACACCCGGATTTTAAATTTATTTTATCGGAATTGGGAGGCGTATTTATTATTTCAGGTTTAAACAGAAAGAAATTAATGACAGGCAGCCCGAAACAATAACATCAAATGCAGTATTCTAAATAATACTGATGAGGGCACAGCCTCTTTTCATAGGCACGTTTAATTCCAGGGTTTTGGTATATGCTGTGTTTTTGAGTGGCTTCCATTTAGTTTCGCCGGGGTATAATACTTTTATTTGAAGTTTTTTCTTGTTTAGTTCAGCAAACGGCAACCTGACAATAACTGGTACTTTGCTTGTGCTCCCGCCTAACACTATCGGTATAATCACTTTGCCATTTCCTTTAAAGGCGTTAGCTTTTGCCGGTCCGTCAATTACTTGCACTATATGGGGGATAAGAAGCCACTCTCGTCCTTTTATTGCCGATAGCAGAGGCCCGTAATCTGTGTAATATTTTTCGGCCCAAGCATCCGGCTGTATACAATGGTCATTGCCAGGATATGGAGCTGTGAGGAAAGCACCAAGGTATAAATGCCGCTGAAAATAGGCATCTGGATCGGGCATTAGGTTCTCCTTGGATGCAGTCCACGCTATAATCGGTTTAAAAAATGCCATTTGCGCGCACAGGTTTAAGCTGGAGGCCATGTAGCCAAACTCGTCATAAATTCCGTCGATATGTGCCATCAGATCTATCCGCCGGTCAAGTGGGTTACAAAAAATAACTTTGTGTGCATTATGCATTATCCGGCTTAAGGGATCCATCAAATTTTTCCAGGATATAAGCAATGATTGTGTTTTCTGCCGGTCTACCATGCTGATGTGGTCGTCGCCATTGGCGTTGTAAAATCGCATCCAATCAAGCCTGTCAATACATATGCCCGATGAGGCAGGAATATTTTTTATATGCAGCGAAGCCTGGTTTAGTAAAAATGATTTATATACCGAATCTGCCGGATCAAGTACTATGCAATCCTCCCAGTTCGAAAACAATGGCCGGTCATCCCAATCGGGCAGTAAACCTGCTGGCTTCAAAAAAGCTTTTTTTAGTTTGGTGTAAACAAAGTTATTGGGGTTTTTCCAAAGCGAATCATCGGCAACAGCAGTGGTTTTATAAGGGTAAACCATACCATTACCAAATTCATTTACATTAAAATAGCTAATGGTATGAAACCCAAGTTGATTTAAGTGCCCGGAGTATTTGTTCAGCTGGTTTATGGTAGTGTAGCCATCATCTACCTGTACGCCTCTCTGTTTGTATTTTACCCATTTTTCGTCTTTGCTTTTAACGGGTGGGATAAACATACCCATATAAGGAAAATCCAGCGATGCCTTCCAGTTTATACTAAAAGCCATTTTACGATATTTGGCTGTATCTAATTCTCCTTCGTAGGATGAATATGCGGCGCAACCAGCGATATCATTGGCTATTGGCTCCTCGGGGAAAAAATAGGCTTTGTAGTTTTTCGCCATCCAGGCTATACCATCGCGCCAGTCGGCCTCATGCAAAACGATCTGATGGCGGATGTGAATGCTGTGTTTTGAATTTATTCGATGGTTAATATGCCGGTAAGCTAATTTCCCATCCGCAGTAGTATGCATTTCCAAATCGAGGATAGTATCATCCAGCGATTGGAGAAAGCTTAACCCAAGGTTATCCTTATTAAAAAAAGTGCTGGCTATGGGTATCACAAAAGCATTACGAGAAAGGTGTGTTTCGCCGCCATATGTTAATGCCAGATCCTGAAAATGTGCAGGTGAAAACGGATCATGCCAGGTATCTGTTTTGAGAGCGGTGTGATTATCAGCCCAGGTTGTCCAAAACAACGCCGAGTCCTGGTGCATCCATTGTAATGAAGTTTCGATAGGGGCCGTCCAGCTACCGGTATCTTTTGCGGTGATTTCGATATCCCATTGCAACCCATAGCCGGTTTTTTTTACGGTGCTGGTTAAATCACATGTATGGTTAAAATAAGTAAGTTGTTTTCTTACAACTATTCCTGTACTATCTGAAGATACCAATTGGATATTTGAGCTTTGATAAGTTGTAGGTATAACAGCATCCAGTATAAAAGTTTTTGTACCGTTGGCGCTTTTAAAACTACTTTTTACCTGGCCGTTTTCAAACTTTAACTGTATGGAAGAGACCTGACTAATAACTATTGCCGGACAGAAAAATAAGAGCAGCAATAACAGAATTTTAGGAGGCATAGTATCTATCTAAAACTAAGATGTTAAGATAAGATATTTTAGCAATACAGCCTTTATAAAAAGACAACCTTGCAAGAGCTTTTTCCCGGAGAAGGGGCAATTGGCGGCATATAAATACCGGCGCCAGGCACAAAAAGATATGGCTTTTTGTAACCTGGCGGCGGTTTGTGCCCCTTTCTTGAACATGACCTCTTTAACAGGGCGCACAGGTACCGCTATACCGGCATTTAAATCAAACCAACTTATTTTGAAAGGAAATTTGTAGCTGCCTGCACAAACTCATCATGATACTGAAAAACTGCAGCGTGTCCGGCATCAGGGTAGGTGATCAGGCTGGCGTTCGGGATATTCTTATACAGGTTTGTAGCATTAATTACCGGTACGGGTATATCTTCCTGCCCCTGGGCTATTAATACGGGTTGAGTTATTGTTTTTAGCTCGTTAAAGGCATTTGGATAGGGTTGTGCCCAGCCCAAAACCGCTGTAAGTTGAGCTCCGCCACTTTGTGCGTTTACGGGCAGGTCCCGGTCAACAGTGCGTTTTTGTGTTCTGGCATAAGATTCTTTCCCGGCCTCAATGCTCTTTGCCGAACTTGTGAAAGCAAAACGTAACAGGCTTTCTTCGGGGCTTAAGCCTGCGGCGGCAGCTAATAAATTAGGTAGGTTTGAAAGGCCCTCACTTCCTTTGGGCCCGGTTCCGGTCAGGATAATTTTATTAACAAGCGTGGGGTGATCTAATACCAGTTGCTGGCTGATAAAACTTCCCATAGAGAAACCCATTACGTTAACTTTGGTGTAACCTAAGGCCTTAATGAAATTAGCGGCATCGTTGGCCATTGCGGTGATATTATCCGGCGTGGTGCCTTTGGATAATCCAACACCCTGGTTATCAAATATGATCACTTTATATTTCTGAGCAAGGCCATTGGTGATCGCGGGGTCCCAATCATCCATTGAACCTCCCAATGCCGATAACATGACAAGGGGAATGCCATCCTTATCTCCCAGAACCCGGTATGCATAGGCACTTCCGGCTACATCAATGAATTTAGTAGGGGCGGTTTGGTGATAATCAATAATAGCAGCTGTTGTTCCTTTACCCGGCTCGTTATCTTTTTTGCAGGATGCGATAGTGAGAACGAGGAGGGCTAAGGCGATAAGTTGTTTTGTAAGCCCTAAAAGAGTGTTGTCTTTCATAAATAGATAGTTTTATGTCTTAATTGACACTGCAAAAGTATTTTTCAGCGTGGCCTCGCCTACGCACAACTTTGTGAACTATACAAATTGGATCCTGAAGCAGGCAAATTCCGCGGTCGAACCTGGGACTGTAAATTTTTGATATTTCATAGTTCTTAATATTTGACCGGAGCAAAAGTATCGGTCGTTCCTGGTTTAGAGAGTCACCAAAAAAGACGATATAAGCTAACTATTATTTACTGGTAACGTCCCCGAATTAGGTGATTGGTGGTTCATTTTGCAGTGGTGAATTTTGCAACCATTACAATTCTTGTAATAGTCCGGGTTTGACGGACGACAAGAACCTCTCAGACACCTTTGATATCATATGACAACAAAAACCATCAATCAAAATCGCCTTGCTGAAGGCGAACACTTTGCAGAAGTGAACAATATTATCATACATTATTATGTGGCCGGTAATGGTCCGGTATTGCTGCTTCCTTCACCCGGCTGGGGGCCATCGGTAAATTATATTATGCCGTTGCCGCTTTTTGAACAATATTTTACCATGGTATATTTTGATACCAGGCACAGCGGAAAGTCGACCGGGCCGGAAGACAGTACACAGTATGCGCTCGATAACTTTATAGCTGATATAGATGCCCTCCGGATCTATCTTGGACAATCAAAAATCTACATAGCCGGTCATTCGGGAGGAGGCCACCAGGTACTTGAGTATGGAATTCAGCATAGTGAGCATCTTTCAGGAATTATAGCCATAGATGCGATTGCCGCTACAGATGAACTGCGCGCTGAAGAAATGATGAAAAGGATCATGAAGAAAAAGACCGAACCTTTTTACCTCGAAAATCCAGAATATTATGAAAAGGCAACAGCATTCATGACGGGAATGGGAACAGATAAAACGCCGCGTACCCTGGAAGAGATCATTGGGATTATGGGCGGATTTTATTTTCATGATCCTGCGCTTGCAGCGAAAACCTTTCAAAACCTCGACCTGAATGACACAGTTTTCGGATACGTAAATTCAAATGGGTTCCAGGGAAAAAACTTACTTGGAGAATTGCACCGAATCACCGTACCTGTATTGATAATTGTTGGCGATGATGACTTTATTTGCGATCCTGTATCGCAGGCCGCCAGGATCCGCGCAAATATTCCTGGTTCAAAACTGGCCGTTATCGGCAATTGCGGTCATATGCCATGGATTGAACAACCTGCCGAATTTTATGCCCAGTGTGAAATTTGGTTTGGCGAACAGCAATTGCAGAAATCATGAAATAATAATAGTATTTACCGATAAGCTTATTGCCATTAGGGTAGGTATGGCTGTTATTACTGCTTTATATAAAATGCAAGGCCGGAGTTACGCTCCGGCCTTGCTCATTAATACCTCAGAACGCCTAATGTCTGACTCAGCAGGCATTTTGTCTGTCCTGCGTTGAAAGTGTTATACTTTTCTTTACAGGAATAGCAACTTCGTATCATAATCTTCCTGATAAATTAATTATGAAAACGATAAAAAGTGTTTATGTAAACGGAAAGTTCACTGAGCCTCATGGTAGCGAAATGGTAAGTATCGTTTCGCCGCTTGACGGGAAAGAAATAGCTCAAATTGTTTATGCTGATGAACAAGATACCTTAACTGCCATTAGTGCAGCAAAAGCTGCGTTGCCTGATTATAGTAAAAGCACTATAAACGAGCGTGTCGAGTATCTGAAGAATATTAGTATTGAAATTGAAAAACGGATAGACGACCTCATCATTGCTACAACTTTAGAGTATGGCGCCCCTGGTGAAAGAGCGAAATGGGCTAACCTGATTGCGGCTACAACTTTCGCCAATCAGGCGGAGATGCTTCAGAAATATTCATTTTCAAAGCAGGTAAATGAATCAACGGTTATTATGGAACCGGTAGGGGTAGCTGCGCTATTTACTCCCTGGAATGCTGTAGCCGGATCAATTGCTATCAAAGTTGCCGCTGCATTGGCTGCCGGTTGTACAATAATTCTTAAACCGAGCGAATTTGGATCATGGCAGGCCGAAATTATTATGGAATGCATAGCTGCTGCCGGCTTGCCGGATGGCGTTGTTAACATGGTTAATGGCAATGGTGCAGTTATTACCAAGCCAATAATGGAAAGTGCTGATGTTACCAAAATTTCGTTTACCGGCTCAACTTTAGTTGGTAAGATACTGGCGAAGCAGGCCGTTGATACCATGAAACGGGTAACTCTGGAGCTCGGCGGAAAATCGGCCAATATTTTGCTGGAAGACGCGGATTTTACCAAAGCTATTCCTATGGCCCTGCAGGCCGGATTCATGAACAACGGCCAGGCTTGTATCGCCGGAACAAGGTTACTGGTGCCGGAATCAAAATTTGGCGAAGTCAAGGATTTGCTTATCCATGAAGCTGCGAAGTTTATTGTTGGTAATCCGTCGTTAGCCGATGTTAAAATCGGGCCTCTTGCAAGCCAAAAACAATATGATCGTATCCAACAATATATTCAAACCGGAATTAGTGAGGGAGCAGAGCTTCTTGTAGGTGGTTTAGGCCGTCCGGAAGGTTTAAACGAAGGTTATTATGTAAAACCAACAATCTTTGTTAAAGTAAATAACGAAATGGCTATTGCACGCGAAGAAATCTTTGGGCCGGTGCTGTCGGTGATTACTTATAGCAATGAAGAGGAAGCGATTGAAATAGCAAATAATTCTGTATATGGATTGATGGCTTACGTTAGCTCTGACAATGAAGCACACGCAGAAAATGTTGCCCGTCAACTCAAAGCGGGCAGGGTGCTTGTCAATACCCTAAAGCATGATCCTATGGCTCCGTTCGGTGGCTATAAAAATTCAGGAATTGGCCGCGAAAACGGTGTTATAGGTCTGGAAGAATTTCTGGAAGCTAAAACGCTGATCAAATAAAATTAACTGTTTAACAGAAGCCAGGGGCAATAAACGACTGTATTTGCCCATTCAACGAATGCCAATCCCGAAAGGTTGTTGATGCCCCTACTTTAGCTTCAATAAATAATTCAAACATCATAATACTATGAACAATTTACCATTGAGAAAAGGAAACGGCCTGTTGGCCAAAATGAAATTGTTTCTTGTAGCCTTGCCGCTACTAAGTTTAGGTACTGCACATGCGGGCGGGCACCTTTCAGGAAAATCTGACACCACCAATGCTGTGACGAGTACACAGTTTGGGCCGGTAAAACAAATAAAGGCCGGGTTATTAAATGTAGGATATGTTGAAGCCGGCCCTGCCAGCGGAGAAGCAGTAATACTTCTGCATGGCTGGCCATATGATATATCAAGTTATAGTGAGGTTACCAATATTCTTGCGGCAAAAGGGTACCATGTATTTGTGCCGTACTTGCGTGGTTATGGTACAACAACATTTCTTTCTGCCTCAACAAAACGTAACGGTCAACAGGCTGTAGTTGCTGAAGACATCTTAGCCTTTATGGATGCCCTTAAAATTAAAAAAGCAATCCTTGGCGGATATGACTGGGGGGCACGTACTGCCGATATCATCGCAGCCATCTGGCCGGAAAGGGTTAAAGGACTGGTTTCTGTAAGTGGCTATCTGATCGGAAGCCAGGCCGGAAATAAAGCGCCGCTCCCTCCAAAAGCCGAATTTGCATGGTGGTATCAATTTTACTTTGCAACAGACCGGGGGGCTGCCGGATATGCTGCCAATACCGCAGCATTCAATAAGCTGATCTGGCAATTGGCCTCTCCAAAATGGAACTTCAGCGATGCAACCTATGAGCTGGCTGCCAAGGCTTTTGATAACCCGGATCACGTTAAAGTAGTCATTGATAATTATCGCTGGAGATTAGGCCTCACCCAGGGCGAAGCCAAATATGATGCGCTTGAAAAGAAACTTGCTGCGGCTCCCGCTATTTTGGTGCCAACGGTGACCCTTGAGGGTGATGCCAATGGTGCTCCGCATCCTGATCCTTCGCAATATGCTAATAAATTTAAAGGCAAGTACGTACACCACACCATCAACGGGGGTATTGGTCATGATTTACCGCAGGAAGCCCCGCAGGCTTTTGCAGATGCAATTGTAGAGGTTGACAATTTAGCCAAATAACCTGCCGCTGGTTTATATATCGCCCGGTAGGAACCTTAGTAAGAAGATAGAAAATATTGTTTTATGAAAAAAACGCCTTCAACTGCTTTCCGACGCGTGCTTTCAATTGTTGGCGTGCTGATAGTAGCTTTTGTGCCGCTCCAGTTTGCATCGCCGGTAGTTGTTAATCCGCCTCTTACAAAGGAGATATCTGCTCCGGAGGAGGTTACCCGGATCTTGAAGCAATCCTGTTATGATTGTCACTCTAATGCATCAAATCCGCGCTGGTATGGGCGAATCGCGCCGGTCTCTTTTCTTGTTGCCCATAATATAAGCGAAGGCCGCGCGCGACTTAATTTTTCTGAATGGGACAAGAACCCGCCTGTTGTGCAGGAACTGTTATTATGGGAAATAGTTAATGCGATAGAGCAGGGGAAGATGCCCCTTAACAGTTATTGCATGCTGCATAGCGGTTCACGGGTATCTGCTTCGGATCTTGCCATACTTAAAAAGTACGTTAATACTTTGCCCGGAAGGCATAAGGTTGATACAGCCCGGATTATCAGGCCTGCTACCCTTGCTTCAAGGCCGGCTAATGAAAAACTATCCCGAATTCCTGTTTCGATAAATGGCGTTCCTTACTATCCTGATTATAAGAACTGGAAGATCATCAGCATCACCGATAAATATGATGGGGGAAGCATGCGTGTAGTATATGCCAATGACATTATGTACAATGCCATTAAATCAAAAAAGATGCCTTTTCCGGACGGATCAAAAATGGTTAAAGCTGTTTGGGGCAAACAGCAACAGGACAGCGACGGCATTGTAAGACCGGGTAATTTTCAGAATGTGCAGATTATGGTAAAGGATAGCAGGAAATACGCTGCAACCGAAGGCTGGGGATTTGCAAAGTTTGATGGCCTGGGACTAAAACCATATGGAAAGACAGCAATCTTTGACAGGACTTGTATCAATTGCCACAGGTTATTGGCTCCCGGGAGCGATTTTGTCTTTAACGTTCCCACTAAATAAATTCACTAAGCCGTAAACTGAAATATAGGGTTATGTTGAAAATAATTTCATACACATTATCTGCCGCGCTGCTGTTGGGAAGCTGCCGGCAGAAAAAGAATGCTGAGCTGGCTCCGGAATATTTATACGAGGTCAAAGATCAGAAACCTATCTGTTCATTGATCGACAATAAAAAGGGGAATATTTTAATGCTTTATGGGAATAATGTTGCCCTGCAAGCTGCCAATGATTCGCTGGTGAAACAAGTGCCTGGAGCACATTATACCCTGGTTACCTGGAAGCAAAAGCAAATGCCAGGTTGGTACGGAACCAATATGAATGGTGGGATATATTCTGTTGAGACCCTTCAAGTTTCGCAGGTTGGGACACAGCCATTCAGAGCCGACTATGGATTTAAGCCGGGTGAAGTTTATTCGTCTTTAAACACAAAATTTGACCGCGATCAACGGATTCGCTTTATAATAGAACAGCGGGCCGCCATATTGCCATAAAAACTAAGGCTTTTTAGGTTTAAGTGGAACTTCGGACATTGCCGGTCCGAATAAAAAATGTCATTCTTCATGCACGAAGAATGACATTTTTTATTCGGTTAACCAGAGAGATTTTAGCGGTTCTCCATCCAGGAAAGAAAGAAAGGTGATTTTTCTTTATTAATGAGTAATTTCTCAGGCGTTTCTATAACCAATCTCACATACAGCTTGCGCATAAAATAAAGTTCGGCTTCTTTTATGGCTTTGAAATTGATGAGGTATTGGCGGTTAACACGAAAAAATTGATCGGGCGACACTGCCGCAGTGATCTGATCAAGTGATTGGCTGAGCGTATACTCCTGTTTATCAAAACATACCATTGATACAGCGTTATTTCTGATGTAAAAGAAAGCTATATTATCTGTTGAAACAGTAGTGTATTTGGGGTTTTTAAATACTAAAAAGCTTTGTTTCCATCGCTTGGTCTGCTGTTGGTAAATGTTTTCGTTCTGAACGGCCTGCTCTAAACGATTATCCTGTGGCTGTACCGCATATACAATATGATTTTCATTTAAATGGTTGCTTTGTTTGAGTGTAATCTTATTGTGGTATAACTCATTATGGTGAAATTCGTCATTTCCTCCTACATAAAGGAGACAGTCTTTAATTAAGATAAAGTCCGAATCAAAGCCGTTTTTGGGGAAGTCGATGATCATTTTTGTTTTAGCGTTGTAGTTCTCCATAGCATAAATTCATTTTAGTTTTGTGGATCAATGACTGGGTGGATATTTCGTTGTTTTCTTTTCATTACAGATGTGTTTCAAGTGGTATAACGATGTTTCGATAAATACAAACGATATACCATTGTATTAAATGTTTGATTGTTAGTGTTTTGCATGTTTTTGCTCGGCTGGGAAATAACGGGTATTTCATGAAATCGCTTAATTTCATGATGCCCGCGATTTAATTCGCCCATTGATGAGCATAGAAATCTGCATTGTATTTAAGCTGGCAGTGCTAAATATTCATTATTTATCGAAGCTGCATTATATAAAAAGGCAACCCCGGTTACAGGATTGCCTTTTTATGCAGAACAGGATCTGAAGTGTGCTCTTTTGAATTTGTAGCTAATAAAAAGCCCCCATGCTTATCGGATGGGGGCAGATTGCGGGTTTTGTTATATCGTGGTTATTTTACGCATATCATAACCTTCAAAATCGTTGACCACCTGCATTGACAGGCCCAGCTTGCCGGCAACACCCAGTCCATAATCAGGATCTGCCTTGTAGCAATTTCTGATGTGCCTTATCTGGATAAACTGTTGCGCGCCGCCTATAGCCGCTGCGGTGTTCAAGAATAAAGCTTCTTTCTGGCTTGGGGACATCAAACGAAAAAGGTTACCAGGCTGACTGAAGTAATCATCATCTTCCAGGTGGTCCCAATGGGCAGCATCTCCATTGATAGCTAACGGAGGTTCTGTAAAATCCGGTTGTTGTTGCCATTGGTTAAAACTGTTGGGCTCATATGATTTGGTGCTGCCATAATTGCCATCGGTACGCATCGCTCCATCCCTATGGTAGGAATGGTATGGGCATTTAGACGAGTTTACAGGGATTTGATGATGATTTATGCCTAAACGGTACCGCTGCGCGTCTCCGTAAGAGAACAGGCGTCCCTGGAGCATTTTATCTGGCGAAAAACCGATCCCTGGTACTACGTTTGCAGGGTTGAAGGCGGCCTGTTCTACTTCAGCAAAATAATTTTCGGGATTACGGTTCAACGTTAGCTCACCCACAGGTATCAGCGGATAATCGTTGTGCGGCCATACTTTAGTAAGATCGAATGGGTTGATATGATAAGAAGCTGCATCTTCCTCATTCATGATCTGCACATACATCAACCATTTTGGAAAATCACCTTTTTCAATACTCTCAAACAGGTCCCGCTGATGGCTTTCCCGGTCTTTGCCAATTAAAGCTTCCGCTTCTTCGTTGCTTAGGTTTTGAATGCCCTGGGCCGTTTTAAAATGAAATTTTACCCAGTATCGTTTTTTGTCTGCATTGATGAAGCTAAAGGTGTGGCTGCCAAATCCATCCATATGCCTGTAGGTTTTAGGCAGTCCGCGATCGCTCATTACAATGGTTACCTGGTGCAGGGCTTCCGGTAATAATGTCCAGAAATCCCAGTTGTTATCGGCACTTCTCAGGTTAGTTTGCGGATCACGTTTAACGGCATGGTTAAGGTCCGGGAATTTCAGCGGGTCGCGTAAAAAGAATACAGGGGTATTGTTACCCACTAAATCCCAATTGCCTTCTTCTGTATAAAATTTGATGGCGAAACCACGGATATCTCTTTCTGCATCAGCAGCACCACGCTCACCTGCTACGGTCGAAAAACGGACGAATAATGGCGTTTCCTTACCTATTTCTGCAAATAATTTTGCCCGGGTATACTTGCTGATGTCATGTGTAACCTTAAAGGTACCGTATGCGCCTGAACCTTTGGCATGCATTCGTCTCTCAGGTATTACCTCACGATCAAAATGTGCCATCTTCTCTAAAAACCAGGTGTCCTGTAACAATGCCGGTCCCCGCTTGCCCGCGGTCATTATGTTTTGATTGTCGGGTACAGGGCTACCTGTACGGGTGGTTAATTTATTGTCTGCCATGTTTTTTGAATTGTTTATCTAAGCCGTTAGCGTACTGATTTAAACGCAGCCCTGATTTCTTCAGCCAGTAGTTGTGGTTGTTCCCAGGCTGCAAAATGGCCGCCATTATTCACTTCATTAAAATAGATCAGGTTGTGATAGCAGCGCTCAGCCCAGGTTTTAGGTGCCTGGTATATTTCGCCGGGAAAAACCGTTACAGCTACCGGCGTTGAAATTTCACGGGCATTAAAATTATTGGAGTGATCTTCCCAATAGATCTGAGCTGCGGAAGTGGCGCTGTTTGTTAGCCAGTAAAGTGATATATCATCAAGTATCTCATCGCGGCTAAGCACTTTTTCAGGTTCGCCTCCGCTATATGTCCACTGCACTATTTTGTCGTACATCCAGGCAGCCTGGCCAACCGGCGAGTCTGCCAGTGCATACCCTACAGTTTGCGGGCGGGTAACCATCATCGCAGCATAACCGCAATTGTTTTTATAGAAGTTGTTCAATGATTCATAAGCAGCTTTTTCCTTAACAGACAGGCCGGCAGGTGCGTCGTCTCCATTGGTTAAGTGCGCCGCGATATCCGGAGGTACTGTGGCCGGCATATTGATATGGATGGCTAAAAGGCCCGGCACATGTTGTAAAGCCATGCGTTGTGATATAACAGAACCACAATCCCCGCCTTGAGATACGAATTGCTTGTAACCCAATCGGTTCATTAACTCTCCCCAGGCGCGTGCAATATGGTCAGAGCCCCAGCCTGTATTTGCCGGCTGGCCCGAAAAGCCGAAGCCCGGTAATGAAGGTATCACAACGTCGAATGCATCCTCTGCTTTGCCGCCATAAGCTGTTGGATTGGTGAGCGGATCAATCACTTTCAATAATTCAAATATCGAACCTGGCCAGCCATGGGTCATGATGAGCGGCAGGGCCTTAGGGTGTTTGGAACGGACGTGAATGAACTGGATATCGAGTCCGTCGATATTGGTTACAAACATGGGCAGGGCGTTTAGTTTGGCTTCGCCTTTGCGCCAATCATAGCCCGATGCCCAGTATTTTACAAGGTTTTGAAGTTGTTGTTTGCGTAAGCCCTGCGATTCGTCATTTGCGGTTTCACGTCCCGGCCAGCGTGTGGCAAGCAATCTTTTTTTGAGGTCAGCGAGTTGTTCATCGGTAACATGTACGTGAAATGGACGAATGCTTTTATCATTCTTATTTACAGTAGGTTGTGTTTGGGCTTTGCTTTGTAAAGTGCACAGCCCTACGGCCGCGCTAAAAAACGCAGACAGCAAGGTGGTTTTTAGGTTTCTCATAGTAATTTATTTAATTAACTATGCGAAAGTATCTTCAAGAGGTACCAGCCAACACCGATAAATAGTTTAACCAGACAAAATTGATGCTGATTTAGACATTTTAGTTTTGCTGCTGATTGAAACCGCCGGAAAATTAATGAGCTGCATCGGCCATGCTTACTTTGGATTTTGACTTTTTTACAAGAAGCAGCACAAATGGCACAAAAACAACAAACACGATCCCTACCATAATGAAAATGTCCATATAAGAGAGCAAAGTAGCTTGAGTGTTAACCCCATTATCTATGATTTGAACAGCGGCTTTCTGTGACGCCAGGCTGTCCAGCCCGTGCCCGCGAAACCCTGCGGAAAGTTGTTTTACCCGGTTTTGCACATTTATATCATTTGCATTCAGATGACCGATCAGGCCTGCACGGTGTTTACTGGTTTGCCTGGATAGGAAGGTTGAAATCAAAGCGATCCCAAACGAACCACCTAACTGGCGCATCATTCCGGTAAATGCAGCCCCCTGACCAATCTCCTGGCCTTTTAATGTTGATAAGGCCATGGTGCTGATTGGGACTGACAGAAAGCCCAGCCCGATACCCCTGATAATAAGAGGCCAGAAAAAATCGCCGCCACCGGTTGTTGGCGTAATTATCTGGTAGCATAACATACAGAAGATATAAAAAAGGAACATGCCGATGGCAATGAGAAATTTTTGCTGCACACCCCTTTGGATCAATGTAGCAATAAGGGGCATCATTAACGCGGTAAACAGCGTGCTCGGCAACTGAAGTAAACCGGCTTTCTGCGCTGTCCAGCCTAATACCGATTGCGTGAACAAAGGTATTACAAACGTAGATCCGTAGGCGCCAAAGCCCAATACAAATGACAATGCTACACCTATGCTCAAATTCCTGTTTTTAAATACCCTGAGATTAACAACCGGAAACCTTGTTTCCAGTTGCCTCCATACAAACAGGTACAAACCCAGAAAAGAGGTAATTGATAACGTGATAATTAATGGGCTGTTAAACCAATCCTCTTCCTGGCCTTTTTCTAAAATATATTGCAATGAGGATATCCCAATGGTAAGCAGGGCTATACCCAGCCAATCTATTTCGCTGGCTGATTTTTTTTGCTCATAGCGGGGACTTTTTACATAGATCAGTGCTAATAAAGTAGCTACGATTCCAATGGGAATATTAATATAGAATATAAAAGGCCATGAAAAATTATCTACAATATATCCTCCCAGCGGCGGACCAAGCGTAGGGCCTACTATGATGCCCAACACATATATGGCCTGGGCCATGGCACGTTTTTCGGGAGGCCAGCTTTCGGTAATAATAGTCTGCGATGTTACCAGCAAAGCACCGCCACCCATACCCTGTATAAACCTGAAAATAATGATCTCGGTAACAGAATGAGCGTTGCCGCATAAAAAAGAACAAACTGTAAATATTATAATGGAAGCAGCAAAATAATTACGCCTGCCAAATTGCTGCGATAGCCAGCTGGTTAAAGGGATAACAATGACATTGGCTAATGAATAGGCTGTAATAACCCAGCTTATTTCATTAAGTGTGGCCCCCAGGCTTCCGCGCATATTATTTAATGCAACATTTACTATGGTGGTATCAATTATTTCAAGTAAAGCGCAAAAAACTGCTGTTATGGTGATGATAGCTAAGCGTGGCCCACGCTCAATTAATGATTCATCTTGTTGCATCTTTGTAGGAGATTAAATTTGAATGGTAGTTCAAATGATGGTAATTAAATTGTTAGAGGTGCGTGGGCTTTACTTAACGCAGTTATCACAACAACTTGACTATGCAGGTTTTGAAAATGGGCAGATCATCCCGCTTTCTCTAATTATTATTGGAAATAACAAGGTCGGACAAACAGCCGCTGGAAGTCCAAATGTTTAAGACTTCTTGCCATGACACTAACGGCTTGCCGTTTCTTTTTTTAAATCAGCAATTTGTTTCTTTAATTCGGTAATTTGTGCTTGCTGTTCCTGCATTGCCGCAACCAATACCGGTACCAGTTGCGTATAGTCTATCGTTTCAAAATTGACCGCTTTTTGGGTGCTTTTGCCTTGTGCCGACCAGTTGCTTCCGGTACGTATAACATCCGGCATCACGGCCCTGGTACTGGATAGGTCAAGACCAAATTTGTAATATGGGGCCGATCCCTGAAATGTAGTTTCAACAGATAAAGGGTTTAGCTTGTTAATTATAAATGAGGCATTTTTTAAAGATGAAGAGCTGCCTGAATTGTTATCATCGTTGATGCTCTGTGCGTTTACTGATTTGAAAATACCAACCAGTATTAAAGTGGAAAATAGTATCCTGTACATTGTTATTTATTTGATTTTAGTTTCTATCCAATAGTTCCTGTTATAGTCTGACGTATGCTCTGTTTCCCTATTTGGCATAATTCGGTAAACGGTTTCCTCCAGAACACAGGCGTTATCCCATTTTTCGAAGCTTACGGCAAGATGGATGTCCTGCCCGGGAAGTAAGGCTGAGGTGATGAATTCTTTTACCTGCTCGCCGAGGTCACCGGCAGAAAGAAGTTTGACGGCCCCGGTATCATTATCGACTGCGGATATAGTCCTTATACTAATATTGAAACCGTTGCCATCGCTTTGGTTGATTTGCATGTTATCTTAAATTTAAGATGCAAAAGTATCCAGCAATAAAAAGCGTGTACATCCCCAAAGTTGGGTAGGATAACTGAAAAATGGGTTGCGTTATTAATATCCCGGTGCAGTGTACCCAATGTCTCTGAAAAAGATGCTCCTGTTTCCGAAAGCTTTATCTCCCCATTTTTGGTAATACCCACCAAAATGTTATTCCCTGACTTTTGTGCCTTTGAAAAATTTAAAAGGATTTACATATATGAAAAACACTTACGGGAATATCCCGTTAAAAAATGCACTGCCGCTTGCCGCTATCATCGTGGCATCATTAGGTTACTTTGTAGATATTTACGACCTGTTGTTGTTTAGCATTGTTAGATTGCCGAGTTTAAAATCGTTAGGTTTTACCGGCGCCGGGGCAGTTGCACCGGGTATTTTCCTGCTGAATGTACAAATGGCCGGTTTAATGGTTGGGGGAGTTTGCTGGGGGATATTGGGGGATAAGCGGGGAAGGTTAACTGTGCTCTTCGGATCGATATTAATATATTCACTTGCCAACATAGCCAACGCATTTGTTGACACGGTTAACTTGTATGCAGTTTTTCGTTTCATAGCCGGATTTGGGCTTGCGGGCGAGCTTGGGGCAGGGATTACGCTTGTTGTTGAATTAATGCCTGCGCAAAAGCGTGGATATGCCACTACTATTATTGCCGGAGTAGGGATTAGCGGAGCAATTGCTGCCCGTTTTGTTGCTGTTTATTTTGATTGGCGTACCGCATTCATTATAGGAGGAGCACTTGGCATTTTGCTTTTATTACTCAGAATTGGGGTTTCAGAGTCAGGCATGTTCAGCGAGTCGAAGAAAACGGGTATCAGAAGGGGAGATTTTTTTGCCTTGTTCACTAACCGCGAACGGTTTGTAAAATATCTTAAATGTATTTTAATTGGCCTGCCGCTTTGGTTTGGCGTAGGTATTTTGATTACCCTATCACCAGAGTTTGGTAAAGAACTCAACGTAAAAGGAATAGTGAGTGCAGGGACCGCCGTAGCGGTAACCTATGGCGGTACGGTGATTGGCGATATATGCAGCGGTTTGCTTAGTCAGTATCTGAAAAGCCGTGTAAAAGTGGTTGCCATATTTTTGACACTTACAATGGCTGCTATTTCAGTTTACCTGTTTCTCCAAAACCTCAGCCTGTTTCAATTTTACACCGTGTGTGCACTCTTTGGGTTTGCGGCCGGTTACTGGGTACTTTTTTTAACTATCGCTGCCGAACAATTTGGTACCAATATTCGTGCTACAGTTGCCACCACTGTGCCCAATTTTGTGAGGGGCGCAGTTGTTCCGTTGTTGTTTTTCTTTCAATACTGCAGGGGGCTTTTTAATGGGTCGTTGGTATCTGCCGGGATAGTTGTGGGTGCGCTCACATTAATTCTGGCATTTTGGGCCCTGTTAGGGATAAAGGAAAGTTTTGGGGCAAACCTGGATTACACCGAAAATATATAACCATTTACCAATGCATCGGTAAGGTAAGCATCCCCCAAAGTGGGGATGTTTTCTTTTAACGGGAAGAATGAATTTTGCAAATTAAAATTCAGTTGAAACTTAAATAACGATAACACTATGCGATCAGGCTTAATACTACTATTCTTTTTGGCGACTTTCTCCATCACCGCTAATGCTCAATCTATTAATGCTGTCAGGCCTTACAGCGCCTATAAAGTAAGCAATGGGATCGTCTATACATCCGGCCAGGTGGGTATATCCGCAATAACCGGTAAGCTGGTTACCACAAGCTTTGAGTCAGAGGTAAACGAGGTTATGCAAAATATCTCGAGGTTATTGAAAGAGTCGGGATCCGATTTTTCTTCGGTTATTAATGTGGTCATCTATTTAAAAGATATTAACCGCTACGCCGAATTTAACAAGGTTTATACTAAATATTTCAATGCTCCGTATCCGGCCCGTACCTGTATTGCTGTTGCCGATTTACCATTAGGTGCAAGTGTTGAAATTGCAGTAACTGCCGGGCAAAATAAGCACAGTAATTAAATGCCGGCTACCATATTCTCCAAGCGATAATTGTGATTTTCGGGGAAGAAATTCTTAAAAAAATTCACTTTAGCTGATTGACCTGCGAGACTATTTAAAGGGAAAATAGCTTTCAGTCTCTCGGTTAACTGACCATTATCCCGGGCTTCGACGAACATGTGATTTGGCATAGCATAAAGGCTGATGCGGATATCTTCATTGCTATAAGGGTTTTTAAATGAGGAGGATTGTTGTTGGTTCGCAAATTTATAGTATGGCAAGGTTGTATAGGTTTCTGCCAGTTTTGCTGTTTCAGCCCGGCCAACGCGGGGCATAGTGATCTTCAACATCGAAGTTATATTGACAGTAAATGTAACCGCTTGTTCTGTAGTGTTTAATGTTTGAGGCTGCGCTATTTGAGCATTTGTATTTATTGCAAATAATGAAACTACTGCGGCTAAGATTAATTTTTTCATGACTGTTTTTGTTTAAGGTATGTTTTGGTGTTTAGCACCTGTTTTATTTGTTTGTTTAAATAACTGAGTCAAAAGTATCGCTGCAGCTTGCTAAACCCAATCCTTAACCTGGTTAAACAGACAAACCATACCGTGGAATGGCCAATATGCAAGCCGAGCAGACCGGGAACATAAGTAGTATTAAAATAATGGGAAATTGAAGTCTGTTGGTTGAATATGTACATCAAATTTGCGTCGCCGATCCCTGTTAGTGGTAATGAACAGAAAGGTGTACTTGCGCTCAGATATTGTAAAAGGCAAAGGCAAAGGCTTCTGTTATAAGATTGGGTGTCGGAATTATCCAATATCTAAAATGTCTAATTCAATGCCGAGTTTGTCGGGTTGACAGACATAAGGTGTTTACAGGCTGCGGAGGATCATACTTTTGAGTAAAAATTAAGAAAAACACAACAAAATGAAGACTCAAACTAATTTCGCCAAATTAACTTTAGCAGCTGCAGCAGCACTGTTATTTGCATTTAGCCCTAAAAATAGTGCAGCACAAACTACAGCTCCTGTAAAAAATATTGTTATAGTACACGGAGCCTTTGCCGATGCATCGGGCTGGGAGGGTGTTTATAAAATTTTAAAGAAGGATGGCTATAATGTAACGCTTGTTCAAAATCCGCTTACCTCTTTAAATGATGATGTTGCGGCTACTAATCGTGCTTTGGAAAAGCAAGATGGCCCGGCTGTATTAGTGGGCCATTCATGGGGCGGTTCGGTAATTACCGAAGCTGGCGTATCACCAAAAGTAGCGAGCCTGGTATATGTTGCAGCTTTCGCTCCTGAAGTTGGGCAATCAACCTTAGATGTTTATCAGTCTGGTCCGGCGCTTCCAAAAAATGGCATCCTGCCTGCGGATAAAAATGGCTATGCCTATTTTGATAAAGCGCTTTTCCACGAATGCTTTGCTGCCGATCTGAGTGAAGCAAAAGCAGCTTTTATGTTTGATTCGCAACAGCCAATTGTTGGTTCAAGTTTTGTTGCGCCTTTAACACAGGCCGCCTGGAAAAACAAACCAACTTATGCAGTAGTAGCTACAGAAGATAAAGCCATCAATCCTGAACTGGAGCGTGCTATGTACAAACGTGCCGGCGCTGTAGTAACCGAGGTAAAAGGCAGCCACGTTGTATTTATTTCGCAACCTGCCGCTGTAGCACGTGTTATTGAAGCTGCCGCCAAAGATCCGGGTAAAAAATAAATCAGTTTTTGTTCAATAAATTAGTATCGGGACGGCTGTTTTACAGATCGTCCCGTGCTTAGTTAAGCATTTTTGGACAAAATCTCTTTAATAAGCTTTTTATTTCAGCAGCTGCAATTCCCCATTATTGGGGATAAAACTTTAATTCAAACAGCTGCAACTTTGTTTTTTAGTCCCTCTGCTATACCATCTAACAAATCATCACCTGTCGTGAACAAGCCGCTTGTTTTTTATACTGCTCAAATTTTAATTGGGCTATTTCTGACCGGCCTCTCTGTGTTATGCCCGGCTTCAACCCCTTTTTTTCGAAATATCGGAACAGAATACGGTTTGTCGCATCCTAAGGTCAATTGCATTCTGCAGGATAAACGGGGCTTTTTATGGTTCGGTACGGAAGACGGTTTGAACAGGTATGACGGCCATTTTTTTACCATATATAAAAACCAACCCAATGATACTACCTGTGTAGCAGGCAATATCATTACCGATATGCTTGAAGACAAATCGGGTAATTTGTGGATCGCTACAGCCGACGGAGGAATAACCCGATACAATTATCATCTGGAGGCATCAAAACAATTTAAGCAATACAAGTTTAACGCGCATAAACCCGGGGGGATCCCGGAAAATCACATCAACAAAATTGCCGAGGATAATGATGGTAATTTATGGCTGGCTACAAGTAACAGTTTTGTTGTTAGGCTGAATAAGAAAAGCGGCAGGTTTGATGTGCCCGTTAAAACTGGCAGCAGAAATATCTTGTCATTGGCTATGGCTGGTACAGACACGTTATGGGTTGGCCGGGAGGATGGCGGCTTGCTGAAAATCAATACACATACACTCAACTTTCGTCTTGATAAGCATTATGTTGGGCCTTATGGTAAGGCGTCCCGCAGTTCGATCGCGTCAATATTCAAAGACCACAATAGCCAGATGTGGTATGGCGACCGGGATAAAAAACTGTACACTTATCAATTGCGCACAGGTGCCGAGCAGGTTTTACTTCCGGGCTTGACCACCAAAAAAATACCGCAGGATGTAATCGTTTCCTTTGCTACCGATATGCAAGGCAAAATTTGGATGGGGACTGAAGGCAGTGGCGTAACCGTGTTTGACCCGGCAGACATGCAATTCACCACGTACCGGCATACTGATCAGGAAGGTGCGCTTGTTGATGATCATGTAAATGTGGTGTTTACAGATCGCAGCGGAATTATATGGATCGGTACAGATAATGGGATCAGCATTTTTGACCCGGTTTATTCTCCGTTCAGCCAGTACTATTTGCCGAAACCAATAAAAAAAGACCTCACTGTATTCGATTTTTATCGTGAGCCTAAATCTAACAATCTCTGGATTGCGACAAGTGAAGGCATTTATATTAAGCATAATAAAGGCAATAATTACGAACATCGAAGCATAACTTACAACGGGAAAGACCTTGCTATAACCAAGTTTTACATAGATGATGATGGTACGTTTTATTTAGGTACCGATTATTCTTTATTCAGATATGATCCTGCTTTGAACCGGGTAATGCTTTTACCTCACACAAACGAAGATCTGATCATGAAAAAACTGACCGGTTCGAGGGTGGTATCCATTGTCCGGGATACCATAGCTAACCATCCGGCATTACTTGTATCACCGTATGGACATTATTTAACGTATTATGATTTTATTAAAAAGCAATGGATTTCGGGAGCAGATGCTGTACAAGGCGGAATAAAAAAGTTAAATGTTAAGGATAATGTAGTAAAGAAATTTTATAAGGATGGAAATGGGACGTTGTGGCTGGCAACGGATAAGTACGGTTTGGGCACTTTACGGCAGGGTGCAACAATCTTTAATTATTTTACAAACGATATATACGATCATGCATCGATAAGCAGCAATGATGTTTATGATATAGAAGGAGATAAAAAAGGAAACCTGTGGGTAAGTACCTATGGTGGCGGGCTTAATTATTTTAATAAAAAGGAGCAACGTTTCTATCATATTCCCGGATCCAGTAATCTTACCGAAGGCATATGCCCCGATGCCCGCGGAAACCTATGGATGATATGTAATGGCCATATGCATGAGTATAATCCGGAAAGCTGCATATATAGCTGTTATGACCTGCCCGATTTAAAATATAATGGTGGTGTTAAAGGTTACATATACAAGGATCCCCACGGAAATCTCTATGCAGGCGGTACAAATTTCTATATCGAATTTAACCCGGCCAACATTGGGAAGATCGAAAACGAACCGGATGTATATTTTACCGACTTTAAGATATTCAACACCTCATACAGTTATTTGCTCGAAAACAAAACAATCAGGTTAAATCACAATCAAAATTATTTTTCCCTTGAGTTTTCGGCACCCGAATACAGTAGCAATCATATGCATTATGATTATATACTTGAAGGGGTGGATAAAGATTGGGTAGATGCTGATAAGCGGAATTATGCAAGTTATTCTAACCTGGCAGGGGGGCGTTATCTTTTCAAGGTCAGGGCATCTAACTGGAATGGAAGTGCTGTTAACAAATTTGCATCAATAATTATTGTTATAAGCCCTCCGTTTTGGCGCACGTGGTGGTTTTACACGTTGATCATCCTGATTATTGGGCCACTATGTTATTTGTTTTATCGCTACCGTGTTAACGATTTTTTAAAGCGCCAATCTATCAGGAACGGCATTGCGCAGGACCTGCATGATCAAATTGGTTCAACTTTAAGCAGTATCTCTATATACAGTAAAGTTGCACGCATATATCAGCAACAACAAAAGAAAGAAAGGCTAAGCGAAGTTTTGCAAACAATAGGGGAAACCGCCGATGATACCATTTCAGAGATGTCTGATATTGTTTGGTCCATCAACCCCAATAATGATCAGATGAGCAGTATCATACAGAAGATCCGGTCATATGCACAACCTTTATGCGTAGCCAAAAATATCGCTTTCTCCCTGGCTTGCGATCAACGGCTGCTGAAACTGACATTGGAAATGGAGACGAGGAAGAACTTTTTCCTCATCCTTAAAGAAACTTTAAATAACGCCATTAAACACTCAAACTGTAAAAAAATAGCAGTAGATATACGATTGAGGGGCAGTAAAATTAATTTAAAAGTATGCGACGATGGCATAGGTTTCAATTATGAAGAAAAACTGGCACAAGCGGTTTCTGTTGCTGAAGGGGGGAATGGATTGCGCAATATAAAATGCCGTGTAGCAGAGCTCAATGGGATATTGCTTGTGAAAAGCTCGCCAGGACGGGGAACAACCATAAATTTTACGTTCGGAAACTTGTAACTCCAACATGCAGCAGATTTTGAACAGATTAAAGAATAAATACATAAGACAATGAGTATCAGGGTAGCTATATTTGACGATAACAAGAATATCCGGAACAGTGTAATCATGTTATTAAACACCGATCCGGATTTTGAAGTGGTAGGGACATTTAGCGATGCAAAACATTGCGTAGATAATGTATTTACCTCGAGGCCCGATGTTGTTTTAATGGATATAGAAATGCCCGGCATCAATGGCATCGAAGCTGTGAGGATCTTAACCCGGGAGTTTCCGCATGTTCAGATTCTTATTCAAACGGTTTTTGAAGATGACGAGCGTGTTTTCGATTCGATTTGCGCGGGAGCTGCGGGGTATATTTTGAAGAACCAGCTTAACAGTTCCCTTACAGATGCCATTAAAGAGCTAAAAACCGGCGGATCTCCCATGAGCCCCTCCATCGCCCGGAAAGTACTTCAGTTACTCCAAAATAGCGGCGAAAAAAGTCGCCGGAAACCCAGTGAAGAGTATAACCTTACCCCGCGGGAAAAAGAAGTACTGAGCGCCATTGTAAACGGACTTAGTTATAAGATGATTGCTTACGAATTGAATATTTCATATGAAACAGTTCGCAGTCATATCAAAAAGATCTACGAAAAATTGCATGTAGCTTCACTAACAGAGGTAGTGGCGAAAGCTATCAATCAAAATATTGTGTAGCAGAAAACCTGCCCCCAAGATACTTTGGGTTACTATATTCACCACATTAGGGGATAGCCGTTTTGTACCTGTCAGTCCATATTTGCTATAAATAAAAGGTACTGACAAATACATATGAATCAAGCAACATTAAAAGAATTAACAGGAAAGAAAATCCTGATCGCAACGATAGCAGCAGACGGACATTTTAATCCGCTTACAGGCCTTGCCAAATTTTTAGCAGATAACGGCGCCGATGTGCGCTGGTATACCTCGGTAGTTCATGAAGCCAAATTAAAAAAGCTGGGTATTCCGCATTTCCCTTTTTTGAAAGCTATCGATATTAATGCCAACAACATACACAGTTTGTTTCCGCAGAGAAAGTTTTTAACCGATGCCGGGCAAAAGGCAAATTTTGATATGATCAATATATTCATTAAGCCCGGACCCGATCATTTTGAGGATATCAGGGACCTGCAGCAGGAGTTTCCGTTTGAGGCTATCATAGCTGAAAGTATGTTCCCGGCCATACCTTACCTTTCTGCCATGCTTGATGTTCCGGTCATATCCATCGGCATAATCCCGCTGGCTGAAGTTTCGGACGATTTAGGACCATATGGCCCGGGTTTCTATCCACCTGCAAACAGCGAGGAACGGGAGCATATAGCGCGGTTAAATAAGACGTTTAATGATGAGGTTTATAAAGAACACATTGATTGTCTTTCTTCACTTTTAAGCCGTTACGATATCCAGCATCAAAGGACAAATGTATTTGATATGCTGATAAAGACATCTGATCTGTATCTTCAGATCGGTTCTCCATCATTTGAATATACCCGCGGTAACATTGGAAAGAACGTACGTTTTATAGGCTCCTTGCTCCCTTATTCGGCACCTGCAAACGAAAATCGCTGGGATGACAAGCGCTTGGATGAATATAAAAAAGTTGTTCTTGTTACACAAGGTACTATCGAAAATGATATCACAAAGCTGTTGGGGCCTACTTTAGAAGCATTTAAAGGTACCGATACCCTTGTTATTGCAACTACCGGCGGAAACCAGACACACGAGTTAAGAACTAAATACCCCTACAATAACCTCATCATTGAGGATTATATTCCTTTCGATGAAGTGATGCCCTTTGCAAATGTCTATATCACTAACGGAGGCTACGGCGGAACACTTTTAGGTATTAAAAACAGGCTGCCCATGGTTGCCGCGGGGCTATTTGAGGGAAAGGCCGAAATATGTGCACGGCTGGGGCACTTTAAATATGGTATAGACTTGAGAACTGAACGACCAACCCCGGATGAGATCAGAAATGCCGTTGTAAATGTATTGGCCGATCCTGTTTATAAAAATAATATTACTGCTTTGGCAGATGAGATGGAGCAATACGATGCAAGGGAGCTTTGCGCAAAATACCTGGTTGAGTTGTTGAACCAATATAATACGATCAATGTAGCATAACCTAAAATGTGATAAATTGTAAGGGCGGCGCGAATAAATAAATTTGTGCCGCCCTTTTTAGCTTTAAAAAAAGAATGCGGCTTTGATACCGCATTCTAAACCAAACAAACGAAACCAAACAAAAAGATTTTTCTTGACAAAGTCCGGGTTGATAGATCCCGAAGGCTTTTGCCTTATTTTATACAATATTAAAGTTGATAGATTTGGCAACTAATTCGGTTAGTGAAGCAACATGCAGCTTTTCATAGATGTGTTTCACATGGCTGCGAACCGTTTCATACGAAATGTTTAATTCATAGCTCGTCATTTTATAGTTTTTCCCTTTAACAATGCAGGCCAAAACCTCCTTTTCCCTGCCTGTCAGCTTGTAGTCTGTTGATTTTTTGATAGCATTAAAATGGCCCATATTATGCTTGATCATATTGATCACCTTGCGGGCGATAGGGGGGCTCATGGGCGAACCTCCGTTCCTTAACTCTTTAACTGCTTTAACTAAGGTTAGCTTCACATCGCTTTTTAAAATATACCCCGACGCGCCGGCCAGGATCGATTGATATATAAGTGCATCCTCCTCAAAGCTTGTTTGCACGAGTATCTGAACACAAGGGAGTTCGTTTTTTAACTGTTCTATGGTTTCGATTCCGCTAAAGCCGGATGAGGCGATATCTATGATCACCAGGTCTGTTTTAATGTTCACCAGGTTTTTGATACTGTTTTTGGAGTTGTTATACACCCCCACAACGTTAAACATGATCTCCGAATTGAGGGTCATGACCATAGTGTTCCTTATATTTTTGTTATCGTCAAAAATGGCTATCCTTAATGAATGGTTGTTGTTTATACAGCTCATTCGCTCATTAATATTATTCATCATAATAAATACTTGTTAAGTTGTTTCCCTAAAACAAAATGTAACATAACGGTAATTTATCACTGCTATATTAATCTGTTCGCCGGGTTAATTTTATTTGCATGTTCAAATTAAGCCCGTTAAAACCGCGGTTGAAAAGGAAAAGTTGTTGAGCTTGGCGAATTGGCCCTTGAATGAGACAAATTAGTTTGCCGTACATCGACTATCCCGTGTGTAAGTTTTATTATGTACGATCATGGAAATCTCATGATGTAACGTGTGAAACCAATGGCCAACAGGATAATCTTTATATTTGGCAATTAGAATGTTAGCTTACACCGTATATAACGATGCCGAACTTACCGATTTGCTCAGATCGGGCGACGAGCTGGCTTATACTGAAATTTACCGGCGCTACTGGCGTTTAATGTATGCCCATATCTATAAAATGCTACGGGATGAAGAGGATTCCAAAGATATCTTACAGGAACTTTTTAGCACTTTATGGACAAAAGCTAATAAGATTCCGGCGCAGGGAAATTTGGCAGGCTATTTATACGTGTCGGCACGTAATATGGTGTTAAACCATATCCGTCAGCAGAAATTCCGCGACGAATACCTGGGTTCACTGGCGCAATTTGCAAGCGAAGCCAGTGTAGATACACTTCATTACCTGGAAGAGCGCGATCTTTTGGCCGCTATTGAAAGGGAAATTGAAGCGCTGCCACCTAAGATGCGTCAGGTTTTTGAAATGAGCCGTAAACAGAACTTAACTCATAAAGAAATAGCCGAAAGTTTAGGCACTTCGGAAGAAACGGTAAAAAAGCAAATTCATAAGTCGCTTAAAAGGCTTAGGGTAAACCTTAAGGATCCTGATAGAGCAGTAACGCTCCTGATGCTGCTTTCATTTTTTAAAAAAGTGTAATTTTTTTTCAACTGCAATACCCCCCAGCGTGTTTTCATGTGTTTTTACTTTAAATATCATTTTTTAAAGTATCAAAACGATGAACCAACAGGAAGCCGATCAATTAATAGCAAAGTATCTGGATAATACAGCTACTCCCGAAGAACGCGCGTTAGTTGAAAACTGGTACCTTTTTGAATCGGATAAAAGGAAACTTTCAGATGATGATAAGTTCGATCACTTGGCGGCTGAGCTTTGGGCCGGAACGCGGCAACGGGCAGGATTGCAAACTCAAGCTAAAGTCAGAAGTATTTGGCCAAGGATCGCAGTTGCGGCTTCTGTTGTATTTATCTTATCCGTTGGGCTCTTCGTTTTACTAAAATATAATGGAACCGGTTTGCCGGGTGATAATGACCAAAATCGTGTTGCTGTAATACCCGAAAGGTTGCCCACACTGATCCTCACAGATGGCAAGGAAGTAACCCTGCACAAATCTAAAAGCGAACAGCTGATCAACCAGAATTTCGGTTTGGTTACCCGGCTGGCCGACGGTGTGTTAAGTTATCAGCAAGGCATGGAGCATCAGGCCGACAACAAAGAGATCGCGTATAATTCCCTGCTGGTACCAAGCGGCGCTCATTACCAGATTGTGGTGCTACCGGACGGAACCAAAGTTTGGATCAATGCCGCCTCATCGTTGCGGTACCCTACAGCTTTTACCGGCAGTGAACGCAGGATTGAGTTAAAAGGAGAAGCTTATTTTGAGGTAGCGCATAACGCCGCGAAGCCTTTTAGGGTGGCCAGCAATAACCAAACGGTAGAGGTTTTAGGAACGCACTTTAATATCAGCGCTTATGATGATGACTCCGCCGTTAAAACAACGCTGCTTGAAGGTAAGGTCAAAGTAACCAGTGCCGCAAACCATGTCACTCGTTTCTTGTTACCCGGGCAACAGGCTGTTTTGGGTAAAAGTACTTTCAGTGTAAATGCGGTTGAAACCGGTGAGGCTGTAGCCTGGAAAAGCGATCAGTTTGAGTTTCAGGATGATAATATCCAGCATATTATGCGGGTAATTGCCAGATGGTATGATATGCAGGTAACATTTGATGGCCCTATTCCCGAAGACAAATTTGGAGGTACAATTAACCGGAATTCGGGTGTTGCAGAGAGCCTAAGTATCCTGGAGCTCACCGGGAAAGTACACTTTCATATCGAAGGAAGACAAATAATTGTATCCAAATAACCCTCAGTATTCGCCCTGGACAAAGGTTTCTTAATAATGAAAATACGCATCCTCGTTATCTTAAATATATTGATCATGTTTAGCGCTTCTGCTTATGCTCAGCAAATAAATCTCTCGGTTAACAAAGCCCCGCTTAAAGAGGTTTTTAAGGAGCTTAAGGCTCAAAGCGGTTACAATTTTGTTTATGCCGAGAGCGATTTGAAACATGCCCGGTTAGTTACTTTAACAATTACTTCAGGGAAATTTGAAGATGTGCTGGTGCAGGTTTTCGCCGGGCAGTCACTTACTTATACCATCAGGAGCAAAACAGTTATAGTTAAAGTAAAACCTGCCGAATTCATGGAAAAGGTTAAATCTTTTTTCAGATCACTTACCGGGGTAGTAAAGGATGAAAGAGGAAAGCCCCTGCCCGGAGTTACAGTTTCTGTTGAGGGCTCCGCGAACCGAACCATGACAGATGAAAATGGCAGGTTCTTTTTGAAAGATGTGGATAAAGACGCCGTTATTTCGTTTGATTATATCGGTTATAAAAGCCAGCACCTTCACTCCAGAAATTTAGATGCTAATGATATTGCCATTCAACTGGAACCCAATATCAATGAGCTTGAAGAGGTTGTTATGGTTGGTTACGGCACATCTAAAAGAAAAGACCTTACCGGTGCAATATCCTCGGTCAACATGGAAAATCTTAAAAACACAACACTGACCACGATTGACCAGGCGCTTTCCGGGCAGGCGGCGGGAGTTCAGGTTGTTCAGGGCGACGGCTCCCCGGGAGGCCTGGCTAAGATTCGGATAAGGGGAGGAGCCTCACTTATTGGGGGGAATGACCCGCTTTATGTCATCGACGGCGTGCAGGTTACCATACAGAACAGGTATATACAGGCAGCGGCCGACCTCGTGAACCCACTTGAAAAGCTAACGACAGATCCTTCGGGAAGCACAACCGTCGGCTCTTCGTTTACCCGTGGCCTCAATACACTTGCGGGTTTGAATATCAACGATATAGAATCTATCGATATTCTTAAAGATGCATCGGCTACGGCTATCTATGGTTCAAAGGCTGCAAACGGCGTGGTAATAATCGTAACAAAAAAAGGATTGCGAAATCACCGCCCGTCTGTAGAAGCCGGTTACTATCAAAGCTATAGTATGCCGAAAACCTTAAAGGTGCTGAACCTGGGTCAATATGAGTCGATACTTAAGGAAGGGGCAGTTGCGCTAAATAAGTTACGGCAGCCATATTCTGACATAAACGCCGATTCGATCTTAAACGTCCCTTCTTATTTTTCTAACAGTACCAATTGGATTGGTTTGGTTACGCGAACAGGTGTGGGTAAAAATGCAAACGCGAGTATTAGTGGTGGTGGGGCTTATACACGCTACTACACCTCATTGTCATATGACGATCAAACAGGTGCCGTACTGGGTACAAATTTTCGGCGTGTTGCGGGGAAAGTAAGCCTTGATAACGATATTACTGAACGTATACGTTTGAATGCCAGTCTGAATTATGGTTTTACTCAAAATGATATCAGCAACGGCGTGTATACTTCAGCGATACTCGCGCCACCTAACTTGGTACCTTTTAATGCAGATGGGTCGCCAAAGAGATTTATTCCCCAAATTTTAGCGGGCAGTGTTGCAGAGGGCGTTCAAAATCCCTTTAACCTGTTGCAGGGACGGAACCATGGCAATACTGATATGCTTTTAGGCTCTGTTTTTTTAGAATATTCAATTTTAAAATCTCTACGGTTTAAAAGTACCTTTTCACTTAACCACTCCACTTATCATCAAGAAAATTATGTGCCGGGCACACTTTATATTGCCACAACTGATCCCCATTCAACCGGTGGGATTTCTACACAAGGGCAAACTAAGGAAACGACGGTTTTTTATGAAAACACGCTAACCTGGGATCAGAAGTTTGATGACAATAACCGGCTCACTTTATTAGGCGGCACATCATGGCAGCAATCAAAAACAAATACGTTTTCCAACTCAGACCTTGTACCTGCCGCCAACAGTCAGTCTGCCGCTAACGTTACGCTATTGCCCACACAGCTCAATGATCGCAGTGCTTTATTAAGTTTTTATCTCCGGGCCAACTACGCTTTCAAAAATAAATATTTGTTAACCATCACCGGGCGGTCTGATGCATCTTCCAAATTTCCGGTGAACAACAGGGTTGGCTATTTTCCTTCTGCCGGTTTAGCATGGCTGCTAAACGAAGAAGGTTTCTTAAAAAATATTTCCTGGCTTAATAGCTTGAAATTACGTGTAAGCGGCGGGGTGACAGGTACCCAAAATATCAGTAATAACCTTTTTTACACTTTTTACACAGCAGCAAACTATGCAGGAAACAACGCATTGATAGCGTCAAAGCTGGGCAGTGATCAAACCAAATGGGAAACCACCCGTCAAAAAGATGCCGGAATTGATTTCGCATTATTCAATTTCAGGCTTAGCGGAAGTTTTGGCTATTATGATAAAAGATCAACAGATCTGCTGGTGGCCTTACCAGTTCCTACCAGCACCGGTTTTTCTTCTGCGCTGCAAAACTATGCCACTATCAACAATAAGGGGCTGGAACTTGAATTACGCGGGCAGATCATAAAAAAAAAGAATTTTCAATGGAGCGCCGTGTTGAATATATCCGGCAACCGTTCTACAGTGCTTAACCTTAACCAGGCGCTGTCTGATCCACTTGCCGGGCCTCTGACGTCCGACAAACAATTAAATTCACTTTTATTGGGTAACACTATATTAACCGTCGGGCAGCCGGTAGGATTGCTTTACGGAACCAAATATTTAGGTGTGCTGAAAACGACGGACAAAAATCCTTCCTTTCCATATGAGTCGTATCCGTACTTACAATTAGGGGCACCTCTTTACCAGTTAATTGAAACCGGACCATACGCGGGTACGCCCGAACATATGGTGATTGGACATGCCGAACCGAAGTTTTTTGGCGGCCTCACGCATTCGTTCACTTATAAAAGACTCTCTTTAATCACCTTGTTCAGCTTCTCGTACGGAGGGGACCTCATCTATCTTCCACGACAGAATGATATATCACTGGCCGATCAGTCAAACCATATCACAAGCATTTTAGATCATTACAGTGCCTCAAATACTGGATCAAATAATCCCGGGTTAATACTCAAAGGGAACGCGAGTCCTTTAGGCATTTCCAATTTTTCGGTATTTAATGCCTCTTACCTTAAGCTGAAATCGTTGACAGTCAATTATCAATTGCCTCAAAAAATTACGGATAAACTTCATATCCATGATGCCAGTTTTTTTCTGTCTGGCAATAACCTGTTCATTGTATCCAGCTACCCAGGTCCCGATCCGGAAGTAAGCAACAATCCCTACAGTTTAATTGGGGGCTATACAGATGATGCCTCATACCCGGCAATACGTCAATATAGTTTTGGTTTAAGGTTGAAGTTATAATAATAAGGCATGATCAAGAGAACAAACGTTATTACAATTTTGGCAGTTACCACAGCAATTACACTTGGAGCATGCTCTAAGCAACTGAGTGTTGTGCCTCAAAACGCAGTGGTTAATGTGAATGCCATCACCGGTCAAAGTTCGGCAGAGGTGGTTCTGAATGGCGCTTATTTTCGTTTTGCCAATGGGAACGCCAGTAATTTTACAGATTGGACGGCTAACGAAATTCCCGGAAGCCTGTATGCCGGCTTTATTGGCGATGGCTACAGTACGGTTAATCCCGAGGAGTCTAATAACTATAAGAACAGCAGCATTTTCAGCCAGCCTATCTGGGATAACAGTTACAAACTGATTGAAGCTTCTAATGATGTTATTAGTGGCGTAACTAATCTCAGCGCCGATGCCTTCACCGGAAATAGAAGAAATGAAATACTTGGTGAAGCTCGTTTTTTAAGAGCTTATGGCACTTTCAGGGTACTGAGCTATTTTGGGCAATGGTGGGATATCTCCAGTCAATTGGGGATTGTGATACGTGACCAACCTTCTGCAGTAAGCAATATTGCTAAGGCAAGGAGCAATGTTAGTACCTGCTATAACTTTATCACCGGCGATCTGGATTTCGCAATTGCAAACGCTCCTGCTACCAATCCGCATTACTATGCAACCAAATGGGCTGCTATGGCTTTAAAAATGCGTGTTTTGATGAGCCATGGAACTCCGGAAGACTATACTCAGGTAATTGCCTTGGCCAACGCTATCCGGCAATCGGGCTTTTATACGCTGGAAGATAATCTGAAGGATATTTTTAATGTTAAAGGCTTGAGTAGTTCGGAAGTTATCCTGGGCATTCAACCTTTCGCCGGACAGGAGAAGTATTATTTAGCCCTTAGCCGTTCCTATTACCCGGGAACATCTAACCTTTGGATTGCCAAACAAACGCTGAAAGACCTCCTGAGCAACGACCCAAGGGGAAAGTGGATGCTTAATAATGAGGATAGCCACAGTGTAATTATTCCTAACACCTATCACTTTCAAAAATACATTGCTTACGGAGCGTTGCCCACCCAGCTATCAGAAACCGCCTATGCTTTTCGTTTAAGCGAGGTTTATTTATTGGAGTCGGAAGCTATAATAAGGTCCGGTGGCAGCTTTGACCAGGCTAAAACTTTACTTAAAACCGTAATGAGCAAGGCTGGTGTAACAGATTTTTCGGCTGTAGATAATGCAACATCAAGCCAAAGCATGTTATTACAAAACTATTACGAGATAGTAAGAAACCTTGTGGGCGAAGATGGTGCGGACTGGATGGCCCTGCTGCGGTTCCCTTTGGCAACGGTAACGCAGCTTAAGCCAACAATTACATCAAACCAGCAGTACATTCTGCCAATTCCTTTAACTGAGTTTCAGGCTAATCCAGCTATCGGAGCGCAAAATCCAGGTTATTAATATCATCAGAATTGAAAATAAAACTCCCGGTGTTATACGGATCTAAACATACAGCAATATGAAAGTTAAGGTTCTTGTTTTTTCATTATTCATGTTTATTGCAAAGGTAATCCACGCCCAAAAAACAGAGGAAACGCCTGAGCATGAATTGAGCCGACTTAAAACAATGCCAGCCGATACTACGCGAATAGCAACACTGATAGATTTGGCCGAGGCTTACGAATATATGCCTTTTAAAACAAGCAGAACAGATACTATCGACATGTTTTTAAAAGAAGCCCGAAGCCTGAACGCTAAATTTAAGATAAATAAGTTTGGAGATAGGATAGACATTTTAGCTGCGCAAACCGCGTATGACAGGGATCAGGACCTGGACCTGAAAAAGCTTTTTCTTCCTATTGTTAACAGGTGCAAAAGGTCCGGAGATACATTAGGGGAGTGCCTCGCATGGTCACAGTTGGGCGTGAATATTGTTCGTGGGGAGAAAGAGATGTTTTATAAAATATATTGTTTTGAGCAGGCATTGCTGCTTGCTCAAAAATTAAAAGACCAGGATAGGGTACTTGACCTCATTACAAACATAGCTCGAATACATACCCGGCAGGGTAACTTCAATTTGGCCGAGAAAGAATTGTTGCAGGTTATCAACCCGGAAATGAAGGCCTCATACAATATTTTATTATCGGCCTATGATAACCTTTCTTTAGTTTACATAAAAAAAGGAGATTATCAAAAGGCACTGGCCTATGGGTTAAAAGCAGAGGAAACGATGGGGCCTGCTGCGGATTCGTCTTATGCGTACAACTACTATATTCGCATAGCCGAGATTCATAAGGATCTGGGCAACCTGCCCGAAAGTTTGCAATGGGCAAAAAAAGCTTACGCTTTTGTTGTTCGTAATCATGAAAATTCAGCCACTGAGATCACGGCTAAAGACCTGGTAGTTGAACGGCTGCTGGATTTGGGACGACCGGAAGAAGCTTTGAAATTTGTACTGATGGATTCTGAAAAGTATAAAAAGCTGGATCCTTCATCTCAGATATTATACCTTTCATTAGTTGGAGACTGCTATCACAAACTTGGAAAAGATGCGCCCGCTGAAAAAAGTTATCTGGAGATGATTGCTTTGGCTAACCGGCAGAAAGCCGATTTTTCTGCGAGGGAAATGGCCTCATCCTTTCAGCATATCGGATCTTTTTATCTTGGTATACACAGGCAAAATGTGGCAAAACCTTATCTCCTCCAGGCTTTAAAGTACCTCAATATTGCCGGAAAGAAGAACGATTTGAAAAGTAACTACCTGATGCTTTTTCAGGCAGACTCTGCTGCGGGTAATTACCAAAGCGCGATGAGGTATTTGCAACTTAGTAACCGGTTAAAAGATTCCATATTCAATGCCGAAAAAAATAAACAGATACAGCAACTGCAAATATCGTTTGATACAGAACAAAAAAATAAAGATATCAATGAGTTACAGGCTGTAGCAAAGTTGCAAAAGCTAAGTTTGAAAAATGCTGAAGCATCAAAAAACTGGGTTATTTTAGGTTCTTGCCTGCTCCTGATAGTGGCTGTTTTGCTTTACAGGAATTCGCTTACTGCCAAAAGAAATAGCAGGCTTATTCAAAAGAAAAACCAATCCTTACAGCGCTATCTTCAGGAAAAGGAATGGCTGATAAAAGAGGTGCATCACCGGGTAAAAAACAACCTGCATACACTTATATGTTTGTTGGAGTCGCAGGCCAAAAATCTGAAAGACGATGCCTTGCAGGCTATAGAAACCAGCCAGAACCGCATCTTTGCAATGTCTTTGATCCATCAAAAGCTTTACCGGTCGGATGATGTAAAAACCATCAATATGGCCGAGTATATTCCTGAACTCGTTTTTAACCTTCGGCGGAGCTTTGATATTTCTGATCAGGTTATTTTTGACGTTGATGTGGCTCCTGTTTCTCTTAATGTGGCCTACGCCATACCTTTTGGCCTCATTATTAATGAAGCCGTAACCAATGCAATCAAATATGCTTTTCCAAAAAGCGAAGGAACCATTTCGGTTGTATTATATCAATATAATAAAGAGGTTGTATTGACAATAGCCGATAACGGAATAGGAATGCCCTTCAATTTTGATAGTAGCCAATCATTGGGTATTGAATTAATGAAAGGCTTATCACAGGATATAGAGGGGGAAATTAGTATCGAAACGCATAACGGAACCCGGGTAATAGTTGCCTGTACTCCCCTAAATAATTTTGAAAAAGAAGTCTTTATTGCCGCGGATAAAGGCGCAATAGCTATGCTGATTGAACAATGAAGGGGCGCGAAATTCTTTACTCCGAGCAGGGCAAATGGTATGCTCAGGATCATGAAATCTCATGCTGAAATCACGGGATTTCATGATTTTGTGAAGGTTGTGTTGTTTGCATTTTGCTGATGGTTAAATAGATACCATTCGGCATAGCGTTTGTATTTACCGCAAATCGGTTTTAGGCAGTGTGTGCTTAGCCATTGATCGGTTTGTAAATTATATTACATTTTCTTAGGCAGTCCGGTTTAACCACTAAAATAGGTGGCCATGGAACCGGAATTCAGAAAACATCGGCATGAAAAATAAAATATTAATAGTCGAAGATCAGTTTATAGAAGCAAACAACCTGCGTAGGGTTTTGGAGGGGGCAGGTTACGCTGTTTGCCCTGTTGCCCGTTCGTTTGAAGAAGCGGTTAAAATCCTTCGGTCGGATTTGCCTGATCTTGTGCTGCTGGATATCTTTTTAAAAGGAGATAAAACGGGTATTGACCTGGCCCCGATAATCAGGGAACATAAAATACCTTTTATTTATCTTTCGGCAAATTCAGACGAACGCACTTTTAAGCTTGCTAAGCAAACCTCACCATATGGGTTCCTGGTAAAACCATTCCGTGAAAAAGATGTGCTGGCTATGCTTGATATCGCTACAAACTTGCATGCCGAACACCTTTCGCTGGCGCGCGTCTCGAAGGCATATAAAGAGCCTTCCGATTTAAAAAGCACGGGCATCGGCAATTTCGGCATGGCCGGAAAAAGCACTGGTTTAAAAGACGTGACAAGGCTGATCCAGATTGCAGCGGGCGCTGAAAGCCCGGTGCTCATATTGGGTGAAAGCGGAACCGGCAAAGAATTGGTGGCAAAGGCTATTCATCATCATTCGGCCCGTGGTAAAAAGCCGGTCATCGTTGTTGATTGTGCCGCTGTGTCACCCACACTGATAGAATCGGAACTTTTTGGGCATGAAAAGGGAAGCTTTACCGGTGCAGTAGACAAAAGGATAGGCAAGTTTGAACAGGCAGAAAGCGGTACCATTTTTCTGGACGAGATAGGGGAAATGCCGCTGGAGATCCAATCTAAATTGCTCAGGGTTTTGCAGGAAAAAGAGATTTGCCCGGTTGGAGGGAAAAGGAAAAACGTGAATGTTCGGATCATTGCGGCTACCAACAGGAACCTGGAAGAAGAGATTGCCGCCGGCAGGTTCAGGCTGGATCTTTATTACCGGCTTTATGTATTCCCGATAGAACTGTCGCCATTGCGGGAAAGAAAGGCCGATATCATGCCTATTGCAGATCACTATCTGGGTGTTTTTGCCGCAGCGAACAACAAAAAAATTACGGGATTTTCTGATTCGGTTAAGAAGACGTTGCTTGATTACCCCTGGCCGGGTAATGTACGGCAGCTTATTAATCTTATTGAACGTTCTGTACTGCTTTGTGATGGCCCGCTCATTAAACAGGTAACGCTGCCTGTTTTACAACGTAATCCTATTGTTGGTAATAATAAAGCGCAGAGCATCAAAACCTTCGCCGATAACGAACGCGACCATATTTTGGATACACTGGCAAAATGCAACTGGAAAGTATATGGTGCAGGAGGCGCGGCAGAACTGCTTAACATTAATTCTTCAACGCTCAAATCAAGGATGATCAAGCTGGGTATTTCCAAGCAATTCGGTTGATGCCCCAGTGAACGCTGATTTTAAGTAAAACAAATTTCTCATTGAAAGGGAATTTCTGCATAACCCTATAACACCTGCGAGCAGAAACTGGTCAGCATTCTGAAAATCGCCATGAAGACATTTATCACAATTATTTTGTTCCTGCTATCGCGCCTGACTGGGCTGGCTCAAGAACCTCATCCCCGCCTGTTGCCTGGTCGGGATGCCGACACAAGCCAATCTGCAGGGAATGCCTGCCTTATTAAAAAGCAGTATGGTAAAGCAAAATATTATTTGCTGAAAGCTCTGAAGGAATATGAAAGAGACGGAGATGTAAAAAAAGTACACGATGTTACCCTACTGCTTTTCAAGACAGATTCTGCCGCCGGAAATTATCAAAGCGCAATCTCTTATTTACAGCAAAGCGACAGGTTAAAAGATTCAATGCTCAATTTAATCAAAAGCAAGCAAATTAAGGATTTGCAAATCGCCTATGCTACGGAGCACAAGAATAAATATATCAGGGATCTGAAAAATTCGGCTAAGGTGAGGCAATTGAACCTGGCTCATGCCAGTTCTGCAAGAATCTGGACAATTATAGGGGCTGCATTACTGTTAGTTAATGCAGGCCTGCTTTTACGGCAAGGGATGGCCGCAAAAAGGAACAACGCTGCTATCGACCGGAAAAATGAAATGCTGCAGCACTTGATCACCGAGAAGGAATGGTTGCTAAAAGAAGTTCATGACCGTGTAAAAAACAATCTTCACACCGTTATTTGTTTATTGGAATCGCAGGCAAAATATCTCGAAAATGATGCTCTAAATGCAGTTGAAAGCTGCCAGCACCGAATCTTTGCCATGTCACTGATCCATCAAAAGTTGTACAGGACAGATCATGTTAAAACAATTGATATGACGGAGTACATACCCGAATTGATCAATAACCTGGAGGCAAGTTTTGGAGTTGAGGGCTTCGTTAGTTTTAAGTTTAATATTGATCCTGTGGTACTCGACATTTCTTACGCCATACCCTTAGCGCTGATCATGAATGAGGCCGTTACCAACGCCATTAAATATGCATTTCCGGGTTATAAAGCCGGTGAAATTCAAATTACATTGGTTAACGACAGTGATCAAATAAAGCTTCAAATTTCGGATAACGGCATTGGCCTTTCAGAAGATCCTTGTTGTACGGCATACAATTCGCTTGGAATGGAATTAATGAAAGGTTTAAGCGCAGAAATAAACGGGGTTATCAGATTTGAAAACTTAGGTGGCACCCGGATCTCTATCATTTTTATTCCATCTTTGCAGGTTTAATTTATTGCTTTGACTTATCCCGAAGGGACGATTCGCGGATAATCAATTCAGATCGAAGTATTAGCCCGTGTGTTTGCTGAAGGTCTTGTTTATCAAGTAAATAATTGATCATCAATTTGGCAGCAGCTTCTCCCATTTCATGGCCTTTGTAGTTTACTGTTGTAAGCGGTGGCTCAATTACAGTAGCAGTGGGATCGTTGTTAAATCCGGCAACTGCGATATCATCAGGGATATTTATCCCTTCTTTTTTTAGGGCCTGCATGCAGCCCACTGCGCATATGTCATTCGCCACAAATAAGCCATCGGGTAGTGGATCCATCTTTAGAATTTCCCCCGCAGCTTCAGCGCCCGCTTCGCTGGTGAGGTCATTAATGATCACCAAACTATTGTCAAATTCAATATGATTTTCTTCCAAAGCTTTTTTATAGCCTTGAAAACGTTCTGAGTACACATTACGTAGCTGGTTGCCCCCTATATGGACTATTTTTTTGCATCCTTGTTTTATCAGATGATTGGTAATATCGAATGCCGCTTTGTAATTGTCAATGTAAATTTGCGGGCACATAGCATGATCAAACACACGATCAAAAAATATAACGGGGATATTGCGTTTAATAAATGGTTCAAAGTGATCAAAACTGGTGGTGTCATATGCTACGGAAACCAGTAAGCCATCCACCCGGTTGTTAAGCATTGCTTTTGCATTACTCGCCTCCTTTTTCATTGTTTCGAGCGATTGACTTATAAAAAGGTTATAGTTGTTATTGTTAACTACCTTTTCAATGCCGGCAAGTACATCGGCCATAAAGTTGCTGTTAAGCCGGGGGACTATTACCCCAATAACATTGCTTTGCTTTTTGCGGAGGTTACTTGCAAATGAATTAGAACGGTAACCCATTTCATCTGCTGTTTTGACAATCAGTTTTTTTGTTGCCTTGCTAACCCTTGGATGATCTTTTAGACCCCTGCTAACAGTTGCAGCCGAAATATTAAGTTTCGCCGCGATATCGTAAATAGTTATCTCTTTTTGCACGCTTTTTAGGGGAATGTGGTTTACCGATTTAGCGATAAATATATAAATAAAATAATAGCAAAGAACGAAAAATGCAATCGATTGTATTGTGTTTGAATTGTCGTATACTCGCAGTATTCTGAATAGGGGAGTTATAAAACAAATTGAGCCTAATAAGTATCGCTTTAATTAGCGTAACTCATTAAAAATAAGTGGTTACGCTAATTGAAAACTTACCTGTCCGTTCTTTTGCCTGAATCTGGTGGACCGAGGTAACTTGGTTGAAGTCCGCCGGTATTTAAGACAACCCGTTCCAGTACAACGGCCGGGTCAACCATCCAGTATTTAATGGTATGTTTTCCGGCATGGCTAATATGATGCATCGTAGTTAGTTTCCTGATATTGTTCGATACGGTTTCTGCCCAATCCCTGCCGTCTACTTTAGTCGTTATGTTTACCTTTTGTGGTTGCTCATCGTCAATTGATACGGCATAATATAGGCCGTCGCCATTTTTAAAATCGAGGGTAGGGGAGATGAAGCAGGTAATTGCAACCTTCCCGGTATCTGTCAAATTAACATCGTATTCTAAATGGGGGGAAGTTCCTCCCGGGGTTAAACGTGGAGCAGTTACAGGCCACGGCGTTACGCCCGACATCGTGTTGCCAAAATCAGGAATAACTATCCAGGTTACATTCCCTGACGGTAAGGCCCGGCTATAATGTTCCGCTTCTATAGCTATGAACCCGTTTTTTCCGGCGCCAGCCTGCAAATTCAGTCCCGATGGCGCATCGGTAGACTTATGTAAAGAGTCCAAGCCTGCGCCAGCCTTAAACAATTCGGGCATCTTATTAGTCTTCGGATCAAACCATGATACGTACCCGATATGCGTTTGATCCATCATATGGTTCCATTTGCCATTTGCCAGCCTGGTATTGTAATAGTCTGATATTTCCTGGTCATGGTCAAATAGCTTTTTAACATTTGCTGCTGCCTGATCGGTCGCTGTGGAGTTTCCTGATTGCGCATAGAATTTGTTTTTCGCAGCCTCAAAATACATCTCATTTAAATTTGCACACGCCTGTATGGGATGAAGTACCAATTCGAAGTAGGCATCTTTATATTCACTGCCAATAACTGTATTGATTTGCTCTGCCTCGGCCAGCAGGTTGTTGTAGTCGCTAACCACCTGGCCAAACTCATCATAGTTGGAAAGGCTGTAAGTGTTTTGATTTAATAGTTCCGGCTTACATCTGGCATTGTAACGGGTATAACGTGTAAGCATATCTGCTATTTTGGAGGCATATTTGCTACCAAATTGCTGCGCCGCCCACTGTTGCGCATAATTGCCGAGGGTTGAAGCAGACCATTTTTCGGGGTTCCATGCGTAATCCAGGAAAAAGCTGATCGGATATTCCATTGGTTTCAGGTCGCCTACATTTACAACCCATATCTGCCTGGCGTTATACGCATAGGCCAGGTGCATTTGCTCCCAGGTTTTGGATATGGTATTGGTGTTTAGCCATTTATAATTTCTTGGGCCGCCAACGTAATCAAAATGATAATAAATGCCATATCCGCCTTTTCTTGGCTTTGCTGTTAATGAAGGCAGTTTACGGATATTGCCCCAGTTATCATCACACAATAAAAGTGTAACATCATCCGGAACGCGCATCCCTTTATCATAATAATCTTGTACCTCCTTATATAAGGCCCACATCTGCGGAACGCTTTCCGGCGATTTTTTTAGTACTTCTCCTATAATGTTCCGCTGATCTTTAACAATGTTTTCCAGTAGTGCTATATTGCTGCCCTCGGTCATAGGTTTATCGCCGTCGCCCCGCATGCCAATGGTTACAACTGTTTCTTTGGTACCCATGTTTTCGATTCCCTGCCGCCAGAATGACTGCAGCACCTCCTTATTATTTTCGTAATTCCACTCACCTTTGCCATATTTCTTCCATTCCTGCTGCGCGCGGTCCATCGGTTCATGATGTGATGTGCCCATTACCACGCCATATTCATCGGCAAGTACCGGGTTTTGCTTATCATCATCATTAAAGGCACTGCCCCACATAGCAGGCCACAGGTAATTACCTTTTAACCGGAGAATAAGCTCAAACATTTTTTCATAAACCAAATGATTGATTCCTCCAAATTTTTCACGTGCCCAGCCCGAAAACGCGGGAGCTTCATCATTGATAAAAATGCCGCGGTATTTCACAGCCGGACTGCCATCTGTATGTTTGAGTGGGTTAACATAAATTGATTTTTTATGTGCAGGAGGCACATCTGCCCACCAGTACCACGGAGATACACCTATCTGAGCCGAAAGATCGTAGACCCCGAAAATTGTACCACGTTTATCGCTGCCGGCAATAACAAGTGCCTGGTCAACTCCCGCAAAAGGTCGGTTAACCACCTGTATTACATAGCTTTCCCATTTTCCTGCTACTCCGTTAACGTTTAATTGCCCGTTTTTTACCATTTTGTCTATAACCGGATTTTTTCCGAGGGTACCTACAATTACCAGTCTTTTTGATTTAGGAGATGCTGCCAAAACCGCGGTTTTACCGGTTACGGCCTGGATGTCCTTCAAAAAACTGCCAACTGCCAGGCGTACGCCTGGCCATTCGTTTTCACTTAACCATACCGGCGAGCTGCCTGTTTCATTAACGAGAGGAAAGTAGCCGGCGGTTATTTGCTCACTTATTAAATGAGGGTGCCCAGGCGATTGTGCCACTACGCTGCTTTTTAAAACAATGGTGAATAAAATTGCCAGCGTTAAACTGATTGTTTTTCTAAATATCATTTCTTATTAAAGTTTACTATATCCGGTATGCTTGTTTCGGTTCAGGAGATTGGCCTGGCATCCTAAACAAGGGCTAATGATTTCTTAAATGTTGTTATAAATGGCTTAAAATGGTATGCTTTATTGGGCAATAAATCCCTTACGGCCTTAAAATTGGTGTAATTTATAAAAATAAAATTGCAATCGATTGCACAATTAAATTTTTGTTGTATCTTGCCTTCGCCAATTAAACAAAGTTTTAACCCAAGTTCCTCTTATGGATTGCTTTATGAACCTTATATACGCCATAATTACGCGTTCTTATAATTTTGCTGTAATTGAGCAATCGATTGCCAATAGGGGTAATTTATTGCTACAATTGAATGGCAGGGGTGCTGGGTTCTTAGCTAAATATTATAAACCATTATCAAAATTTTAAAAAAAAGGAGTTTTGGATGCTTTGGTTTTGCAATCGATTGCGTAAAAATTTCGAATATAAAAAAGTAGAATGATCAATTGATAAACAAAGGCGGAAGTCAGCCAGTCAAGGACCGGGGATTTTCAGGAAGGACTTATTAAAACCTACACTTCTAACCATTATAAAATGAATTATGCGAGTAAAAATTTACACAAAACATGAATGGGGTGCTGACCTGCCCCTTTTTAAAAAGACGGCTGCAATTTTCTTGATAGTCCTGTTAAGTTTTTTTTCTTTTAACCTGTATGCCCAAAACAAACCTGTTAAAGGGCGGGTGATAGATGAACGGGGACAGGGAATTGCCGGGGCCACCGTACGCGTTAAAGGCGTAAAAAGCGGCACAATTACAGATGCCGACGGCGGCTTCCAGATTTCATCGTTGGGAAGCGCCATACTGCAGATATCTTCTGTAGGCTATGTTGCACAGGATTTGCCGGTAAATAACCGGACAAATGTTACAGTAACCTTGGTATTGGAGCCTAAAAGCCTGAGCGATGTTATTGTTGTGGGATATGGCAGCCAACGAAAAGAGGCCGTTACCGGTTCGGTAGCTTCCATCAGCGGAGCAAAACTTAACGAAGTGCCATCGGCAAATATTGCGCAGGCTTTACAGGGGCGTGTAGCGGGCGTTGAACTGGCACAAACATCAACAAAACCGGGTGCAACCATGCAAATCCGTATTCGTGGTACACGTTCTATCAATGCTTCTAATGATCCCTTGATCGTGCTGGACGGAATCCCTTTTGGCGGAACAATTGCCGATATCAGTCCCGATGATATCAAAAGTGTTGACATCCTCAAGGACGCGTCGGCTACGGCAATTTATGGCTCACGTGGTGCCAATGGTGTTATTTTGATCACTACCAAAAAAGGCAACACTGGCCAGGAGCCCCAGGTGGCTTACTCTGGTTACTATGGTGCTAAGGATGTAATGAAGTATCCGATGATGCAGTCGGGCAAATATCTTGCACTGAGAAAAAGGGCCGGGTTGAACAAAAACCCGGGCGCAGATGAGGATACTACAGGCAACACCAACACCGATTGGCAACACCTGTTTTACAGACCAGCCGCGGTAACCAATCATGACGTAAGTGTTACCGGCGGTACCAATAAAGGAAGCTATAAATTTGGTGTGGGTTATTATCGCGATGAAGCCCCGGTGCCGCTTTCACAATATAACCGTATCTCATTACGCGGATCTCTTGATCAGGGGATAGGTAAACTGTTCAGGGTTGGGTTTACTACTAACAACAGCTATAGCATCACCGATGGCTCCAGCATTGGTATGTACGGTGTGTTAAGCATGTCGCCGTTGGCAAATCCTTTCAATGCCGATGGAAGTACCAAAAGGGTGGTTACCATGCCGCAGGATATTCAGTGGGTGCAAACCAGGAAAACGATGGATGCACTTGGCGATCAGTACGCAAACCGGACAAAAGAATTTGCTTCTTATAACTCCCTTTACGGAGAAATGAAAATTCCGGGAGTTGAGGGTTTAAAATATCGTTTGAACTTGGGCGGTAACATCCGTACCAGCTTTAACGGCAGTTATACAGGTGTTGGTGTTTTTAGTTCCGATCCGGCAAATCCTAATGTTGCATCTACTACTAACTCCCTTACTACCCAATGGACAGTTGAAAACTTGTTATTTTACGATAAAACCTTTGCGCAGAAACATACCATCAATGTAACTGCATTATATTCTTCTGAGCAGGTAAATTACAACAATCAGTCTATCAGCAGAAGGAACCTGGCCGGCGATACTTTTCAGTATTATAACCTGGGCCAAACCTCAACCGGTAGTAATGATGATATTACCATTGACCCTAATAACCAGGCTTACACCCAAAGCGGCCTGATGTCATACATGGGGCGTATCATGTACTCATATGATGATCGTTATATGCTCAGCGCTACTTTCAGGAGCGATGCCTCGTCAAGATTGGCCGCAGGTCACAAATGGCATAGTTATCCTGCAATTTCAGCAGGCTGGAATATCTCAAGGGAATCTTTCATGAAAGATGTTAACTGGGTTACTTCATTGAAATTGCGTGCCGGTTATGGTCAAACTTCCAACCAGTCTGTAGCGCCTTACGCTACGCTTGGCCAGTTGAGTGTACGGCCATATAACTTTGGAACCACCAACGCCAATGGTTATTATGTAACGGTATTGCCTAACCCGCAACTGGGCTGGGAATATTCAAAAACTAAAAACCTTGGTTTGGACTTCTCTTTGTTCAACAGCCGTCTTTCCGGTACCGTTGAAGGTTACGTTACCAATACAAACAATCTGTTGTTAAGTGTGGGCTTACCTTCAACATCGGGTGTAAGCAGCTATACCGGCAACGTAGGTTCAACACAAAACAAAGGTTTTGAGATCTCGCTTAACGGCACTATCATCAGTAACAACAATGGCTGGAGCTGGGATTTAGGAGTAAACCTTTACCGCAACGTTAATAAAGTTGTGAGCCTGGCATCAGGCCAAACCAGGGACGAAAGCAACTGGCTTTTTGTAGGCCATCCTTTAAACGTCATATTCGATTATAAAAAAGTAGGCATTTGGCAGGCTAATGAAGCTACCGCTGTTAAGCAATACGAAGGTAGCGGCGGACAGGCGGGAATGATCAAAGTATTGTATACCGGCGGTTACAATGCCGACGGGTCACCGAGCCGTATCATCGGATCTGACGACAGGCAGATCATGGATGCTGATCCTAAATTCCAGGGGGGCTTCAATTCAAGGGTTGCTTATAAGGCCATTGACCTTACCATAGTAGGCGCATTTGTAAGCGGCGGTATCCTGAACAGTACCCTGTATGGATCAAACGGTTATCTTAACCTTGAAGACGGAAGGCGCGGACAGATTGATATTAATTACTGGACACCTGATAACCCTGGCGCACAGTTCCCTGATCCTAACGGCCCTAAAAACAGTAACAATCCAAAGTACGGATCAACGCTGGGCTATTTTGATGGATCGTACCTGAAAATTCGGGCCATTACGTTGGGCTATAATTTTTCAGGAAAATGGATGAACCATATTGGCATGAAGCGATTGAGGGTTTATGCAACTGCTCAAAATCCGTTTGTATTCTTCTCTCCTTATTACAAGCAATCAGGTATGGATCCTGAGCCAAATTCATTTGCCAATGACGGTGCAAACATGGCCGTGGCTTACGGATCTGGACAAAGAAGATTGTTAACTGTAGGGTATAATACGCCTAATACACGTAATTATCTGGTGGGTCTTAATGTATCATTTTAAAATATGCAACAATGAATCGAGTATACAACAATATATTAAGGTTATCTGTCCTGACTATGTTTACCATGACAGGTTGTAAAAAAATCCTGGATGAAAAGCCACGTGCAATTTTCACGCCCGATTATTTCAAGACACAGGCCGGTGTAGTAGGTGGTATCACCTCGTGCTACGGGCATATGCGTTACATGTATGGTAATGGTTATTTTCTCAACTCAAATGAGATTAGTACAGATGAAGCAACCTGGGGCCAAAACTCCGATGGTAACGTAAAAAACCTCGACTTTTCAGGAGTAGGAACCATTGATCCAGCATCGAGCAATACAGGTATTTTATGGGGCGCTGCATTCCCTAACATCAATACTGCCAGCGGTGTAATTGAAAATGGCGCGGCGGTTGGTGTTTCGGATGCGCTGATTGCAGAAGCCAGGTTTTTCCGCGCTTTTGATTATTTTCTGCTGGTTCAAACCTTTGGCGGCGTACCGCTTGACCTTGGGGCCGGCGAACTGAAATTCAATACCTCTACGGTGCGGACATCTAAACGCAATACCGTACCAGAGGTTTATACCAAAGCGGTATTCCCGGATTTGCTGACAGCTATCGATAAATTACCAACCTCGGGCCGTGTTGTGGGCGGCGTTACCCAAACTGTAGCACGCCTGTTTTTGGCTAAGGCATATTTAACTTATGGTTGGTGGTTACAAAACCCTAATGGCATCCCTACTTATCCTGATGCGCAGCGTACAGATCCGGCCGGCCACAATGCTGCATGGTATTTCCAGGCCGCCTATGATATAGCAACAGCAGCAATTCAAACACCAGGCCCGTTTGGCTTACAGCCTACGTTTTATGACGTTAGCCTGGCAACCAATGATCGCAATAACGAAACGCTTTTATATGCCGATCATACACAGTCGAGCAGTATTTATAATGGCGGCGATCTTAGCTACAGCGGTGGAGGTTTCAGCACCGATAGTTTTGCTGCCTGGTTTGAGCAATGGAACTATACCAATATAAAAAGCAGTACATCCGCAACGGCATGGGCTGCTGTAAGTTCGGTGCAGCGCGCCGCGGTGCAGTCGCTTGGTCGCCCGTGGACAATGCTTGCCCCGCCTCAGGCAATATTTAAAAATACCTTTGCCGATAAAACCAATGATTCGCGTTACGACGGCACATTTGTGACCAGGTACCGTACAAATTTTGTGGAAGCAGCTGTTAAGGTTAATGGTGCTACTCCGGCTTTCCTTTACAATGCCAACTTCCTGCCCGTAGCAGAGAATGATCCTGTACTGAGCTTTTTAAATTCAGATGTAGGAGGCGTAGATTACTCAAATGCTAAATTCAACAGTACTGTGGGCGCCGGAGTTTTACCCGGAAGGGCTGATTATGTAATAGAGCCGAGTGCTTTCAGCAGGATCTGTTACCCTGGTACCTGGAAACTGGGCCCGTACCGTACAGATAACAACGGAGGCCTTGGATCGCCAAATGGAAGTCTTACCCGTCCTTTTCCTGTAGCAAAATTCTCTGAATTGTTTTTTATTGCTGCAGAAGCAGCTGTTAAGGGGGCTGCAACCAAGGCCGTTAGCGGAACTTATGCAAACGATGGTACCGCAAGAGGCTTGATCAACGTTATCCGTGCCCGTGCCGGCAAGTGGCGCTTTGATAATGGTAATAACGTAACCAAAATTGAAGACAACAGCGCGGCAATGATCGCAGCTACTCCGGGAACTATCGATATTAATTATATTTTAGCAGAAAGAGCACGTGAGTATTTTGGAGAAGGCTATCGTTGGTTTGATTTGGTGCGCACCCAAAAATGGACTGAATTAAGCAGCAGTTTCCAGATTGCAGGCGCTACAAATCCTAACGATTGGAAAGATCATACTGTTTCAACCGTTAGCCGCACTATAACACCGGCTTATTACCTGCGTCCGATTCCACAATCGCAACTGGACGGAATGGATATGAGTGCTGCGGATAAAAAAGCATACCAAAACCCCGGATATTAATCGGGGGAATACCTTTCATCATCAACAAATAATCAGGGAGAGGAGATCTTTTCTCCCTGATTTATTTATAATTGAGTAATCTTCTCTGCCCGGTTTTTATATGAAATTTAAACAGCCCGTTGCTCCTGCACAATTAAGTTTTTTAAAAGAAATCCTTTATATGGCAAAGTTAAAGCGCTTGCCGCTTGTTTCGTTTTTAGCGATTTTGATATCGATCCCTGCTATCGCTCAGCAAAAAAAAGAAAAGCTGACAGAAGGGAGGGAACGGATCAATATCAACAAAGGCTGGATGTTTTACCGGTATGATGATAAAGGCGATAACCTGATATATGATGAACGCCCGGCCGTTTATAACAAACATGACGACATAGTTGCCGACAGTCGCCCGGCACAGGCCAATTTTGAAGGCACATCCGAAAAGGTGTTAAAAAAATGGATCCTGCCTACCGCCAACGATTTTATTGCAGATGCATCAAAACACTACCTCAGGCCTGCGGGAAATCCCGGTGAAAATTTTCCATTTGTACAGGAAGGCTTTAACGACAGGCAGTGGCAACATATAGATCTTCCGCATGACTGGGCCGCAAAGGGGCCTTTTAATACAGACACCAATGCCGTTGTAGGCGGAGGCATGGGCCGGTTGCCTGTTCAGGGTATTGCCTGGTACAGGAAAAAGATCACTATCCCGGCTACCGACAGATCCAAATCTATCTACCTTGATATAGATGGCGCCATGTCATACGCCATGGTATGGTTAAACGGCAAGCTGGTTGGTGGCTGGCCCTACGGTTACAATTCTTTCAGGCTGGATTTAACACCCTATGTCAAATTTGGTGGCGCTAATCAGATTGCTATCAGGTTGGATAACCCGCCCAATTCGTCAAGATGGTATCCCGGGAGTGGCCTGTACCGGAACGTTTGGCTTACTAAAACAAACGCTGTGCAGGTAGCACAATGGGGCACAACAGTCCAAACCTCTAATGTGTCCGAATCAGCGGCAACTGTGGCATTGAAAGTTAATGTAGAAAACAAGGGAAATAAAGATCAGCAGGTAAAAGTGGTTACTGGTATTTACAATACCGATAATGCACCCGGAATAGAAAAGCTGGTAGTTAATTTTCCGGTATCAGTGATCCATATTAGCAATCACGCAAAGCAATCTGTAACAAATCAGGTAGTGCTTAGCCATCCGGCACTTTGGGGGCCGTTGCCGCAGCAAACGCCTAACCTGTATACTGCCGTAACACGGCTGTATGTAGGCTCACAGTTGGTTGATACTTACAGAACGTCTTTTGGGATACGCGATATTAAATTTGATCCCGTTAAAGGAGTAATAGTTAATGGCCGGCAAATCAGGATTCAGGGTGTTAACCAACATAATGACCTTGGTGCGCTTGGTGTTGCTTTCAACGCCAGGGCAACCGAGCGGCAACTCGAATTGTTAAGGGAATTGGGGTGTAACGCCATCCGCTTAGCACACAATCCGCCGGCACCTGAGCTGCTTGAAATGACCGATAAAATGGGATTCCTCGTTATCGATGAAGTATTTGATTGCTGGAACCAGGGGAAAACGCCGTTGGATTTTCACCTTATTTTCCCCGAATGGTATGAAGCAGATATCCGCTCGTTTATCCGCAGGGATAAAAATCATCCATCAATTATTGCCTGGAGTTTCGGCAACGAAGTAGGGGAGCAATATACCGGTGATGCCGGGGCCGATGTAGCAAAGAAACTGGCCGGTATTGTTAAGGACGAAGATTCGACAAGGCCGACAGCTGCATCCATGAACTATGCACGGCCCAATATGCCCTTCCCCGAATCAACCGACCTTATCTCCCTCAATTACCAGGGTGAAGGTATCAGGGATGCACCTGCTTATGCAGGGTTAAAAGGTATCAGGACAAGTCCATTATATCCGGCATTTCACAGCAAATTTCCCCAAAAAATGATTGTAAGCAGTGAAACAGCATCTACCCTGAGTACACGAGGTTCCTATATTTACCCGGTTACCAAAGAGATCAGCGCTCCTGTAAATGATACTTCGGGTGGCGACCCTCATCACAGGTACGTTAGTGCTTATGAACTTTATACTGCCCAGTTCGGTGCTTCGCCGGATAAAGTTTTTATGTCGCAGGATAAACATCCCTTTGTTGCAGGTGAGTTTGTATGGTCGGGCTGGGACTATATAGGGGAGCCGACACCATATTACAGTTCCCGGAGTTCCTATTCAGGTATTATTGATCTTGCAGGGTTCAAAAAGGACAGGTTTTACCTGTACCAGTCACGCTGGCGTCCGGATCTTCCATTCGCTCACATACTGCCTCACTGGACCTGGCCCGGAAGAGAGGGGGAAATTACACCTGTGCATGTTTTTTCTTCGGCTGATGAGGCAGAACTGTTCCTGAATGGCCAATCACAGGGGCGTATAAGAAGAGGCGCGTTTGAATACCGGTTTAGGTGGGATAGCGTTAAATATCAACCCGGACAACTTAAAGTAATAACTTATAAAAACGGACAATTGTGGGCTACCGAAACAATCAAAACCGCAGGTGCAGCATCAAAGTTAGCGCTAATGGCAGACCGTAAGGCAATCAAGGCGGACGGTTATGATCTTTCTTTTGTAACGGTAAAGGTACTGGATGAAGCAGGTGATTTGGTTCCCGAAGCAAATAATGATATTCAATTCTCAATCACAGGGCCAGGAGAAATTGTTGCGACCGATAATGGGGATCCATCAGATTTGGTAGCATTTCCGTCAAAGCGTAGAAAAGCGTTTAGCGGTATGGCGTTGGTTATTATAAAATCAAAAAGCGGGCAACCGGGAAAGTTGATAATTAAGGCAGAGTCAACTGGTCTGAAACCCGAAAGCGTGACTGTGATGACTAAATAAATTCGGGTAGTTGATTCATGTTGTGTTTAATTCGAGCGTTTCCATAATGGTGATTTAAAGTAAGCATATATGGTTGATAACCCTGCCAGTAACGAAAATGCTGCGGCAAAGGGAAAGAAATAGGTCAGTTCGGTAATACCCATAAAAAGCAGGAACAAACCAACAGGCAGGATGAACCTGCGATTGGGTTCGGCCGAAAGAAGCCAAAGCAGTACGGTGAGCAACAGCAATACCCCAATCATGATGAAACCGTAACCATCAAAGAAAAGCCCAAGACTAACGGAGCTGCCCATAAAGGGGAAATGGTTATTGTTCATTCCGTCAACCACGCGCTGTATGGTGGCATTTGGCGCTTGTTTCCAGGTCAACGCACCTATGGTGTGACCCAAAGTGTGCAGCAGCATTAAAATGCCGGCAACGCGTAAGGCAATTTTAGGCTTCATATTCGACAGTGTTTTTATAAAGGTTCAGTATCATTCCCCATCCTTCATCCATGCTTTCTATAGCTTTACCACCCTCTCCCAAACGGTGGAGGTCTTTGTGTTCCATCAGCACGCGGGTAGTTTTAGGGCCTTCAGCAATAAACTGAACTTCGACCTCTGTTGTGACGCCCGGATCATATTGAAAGTTGGCATTAATTTGCCAGTTGAGTACCAACAGCTCATAAGGGTTCCAGCTTAGTACCGTGCCAACATTTACTTCGCTGCCATCCTCATGTTTGCTGTACCAGCGCCCGCCTTGTCCCTGCTCCAGCACCATTGCTATCATGGCGCATTTTCCCACGTGATGGGTTTTAGGCCACCACAAATCCATTTTTTGAGTGAAAGCCTTAAAGCAGCTTTCCTGGGCCGCGGCAACCAATAGTTCTTTTTTAATATTGGGTATCATATTAGTTTAGGTGTTCGTTTTCTTTTTCGGTTTTTTCGGCCAGTGCTTTGAAATTCGCCAAAGCATCGTCCCAGAACTTATCCAGATAATTTCTCATAGCAATGATCCCTTCACGATTAAGTTCATAAATATTGTTATTGCCAACCGTTTTCAGGCTGATCAGCTTTGCTTCTTTCAGTACTTTCAGGTGCTGTGATACCGCCGGGCGGCTCACACTCATCCCTTCAGCAATATGTACCACTGATAAAGGGCCCTGTTGTAACTTTTCAAAAATCGACCTGCGGGTCGGATCGCCTAATGCATTAAAAGCCAGATTGCTGTTCATAATTAAATAGTAAGTATTTGCTTACCGTAAGTATAAACTTACTAATAAAAATTGATTTTGCAAATTTTTTTTAATTAACCGGATCGCAGGCCTGCAGCCTAAAAGTTTATTGAATAAAATAGGTTATATCAGTTTCAAAAGCACCTGGAATTGTATAAGCCTGGAATATAAAAGTTTGGTACTGGATAGTGCCGGCCGATTCCATTGACTTTGTTACAATAGAGCAGGTGGTCAGGGGGGATGATTTAATAATAGGTTAATATTGGTGGTCTACTTTTACCCGCATATCAATTGTACGATATGTTTATCAAGTATTGACAATTGAAAAAACTTAATTAAAAGTTATGTCGCCGAAAAAAATATTATGTCTGATTGCCCTGTTACTAATTTGTGGAAGGTTTGTGCAGGCGCAGGATCTTGCTACTATCGAAAATAAGCGGGTAAAGTTGCCAAACGGATGGTCATTAACGCCCGTTGGTAAGAGTTTGCCTCTCGGAGACCTGCCTTTAAATATCGCGGTAAGCAAAAGCCACCATTATGCAGCCGTTACCAATAACGGGCAAAGTGTTCAAACAATTCAACTGTTAGATGCCCGTACAGATCGTGAACTTGATAAAGTATTGATCAGCAAAGCGTGGGGCGGTCTGGTTTTCAGTGCAGACGAGCAATCGCTCTACGCCTCTGGCGGCGACAATAACTGGATTATCCGTTATGCCATTACTAACGATAAGCTGCTTGCTGCTGATACCATAAAATTGGGCGAAGCATGGGGTAAAAAGGCCAATTCGGCATCTATTTCGCCTACCGGTCTGGCTATTGATGATAAACGGGGAATTTTATACGTTGTTACCAAACTTGATAACAGTTTGTATCGTATCGATCTTAAAACAAAAAACATCCTTCAGCAGGTTAAATTAGGTACTGAGGCTTATACCTGTCTGCTATCGCCTGATATGTCAAAGCTGTACATTAGCCTTTGGGGAGGCGATAAGGTAGCCATATTTGATACAAAAGAAAATAAACTGACGGAGGCCATTGCGGTTGGCGATAATCCGAATGACCTGTGTATTTCGCGCAATGGGAAATATCTGTACGTAGCTAACGCCAATGACAATACGGTATCTGTAATTGATGCGCGCAAAGCAAAGGTACTGGAAACGCTAAATACTGCAGTATCGCCAACGCTGCTTAGCGGCACTACCAGTAACTCGGTAGCGCTGAGCAATGATGGAAAAACACTGTACATAGCCAATGCCGATAATAACTGCCTGGCCGTATTTGATGTTACAAAACCGGGTGCCAGTCAGTCGCTTGGTTTTGTGCCTACAGGCTGGTTTCCGAGTGTTGTGCGTGTTATAGATGATAAATTATATGTTGCCAATGCTAAAGGTTTTTCGTCACTGCCTAATCCGCACGGGCCTAATCCTGCAGCCAAAAACCAAACTGTAGTGCTGCATGGGGGCGACCCGTTCAGGCCCGCACGTACAGAATATATCGGCGGCGGCTTACTGATGGGGACTTTGAGCATCATTCCTGCACCAACAACCAAACAGCTGCCGGTTTATTCGCAGGCTGTAGTTCATAACACACCTTACCATCGCGAACAGGAAACAACAGCAAGCAGCGAAGATGGTAATCCCATTCCAGCTAAAGTAGGAGCGGCATCACCAATAAAATATGTTTTTTATGTAATCCAGGAAAACCGGACCTATGACCAGGTACTGTCAGATATGCCAAAGGGCAATGGTGACACCAGTCTGCTATTGTTCGGCAAACGCATTACGCCCAACCACCATGCATTGGCCGAAAATTTTGTGCTGCTTGACAATTTTTATGTTGATGGCGAAGTTAGCGCCGATGGACATAACTGGAGCCTGGGCGCCTACGCTACCGATTACATGGAGAAAAACTGGCCAACCAGTTATGGCAACCGTGGTCCGGGTGCAGTTGGCCTCACGGCAAAAAACAAATTATACATTTGGGATCAGGCCAACCGGTCTAACGTAACTTTCCGCACCTATGGCGAGTTTATCAATGCTGATAACACGCCACAGATACCTATATTAAAAGATCATTTTACGAAAGCCTATCCAACCCATGATCTGCGTGACCCTGACACCTTGCGGTACCAGGCCTGGGAACATGACTTTGACTCGCTGATGCACAACAATGCCTTGCCTCGGCTAAATACCATCCGTATGCTGTCTGACCATACCGAAGGCACCAGCCCGGGCAGGCCTACACCTTTTGCCCACGTTGCAGATAATGACGTAGCCGTTGGCAGGTTAGTAGAGCATATCAGCAAAAGCCCTATATGGGAAAACAGCGTAATTTTTATACTGGAAGATGATGCTCAAAATGGCCCCGATCATGTTGATGCGCACCGTTCGCCTGCATACATTGCCGGGGGATTTGTAAAACGCAACTTTGTTGACCATACCATGTATTCTACCTCGTCAATGCTGCGTACCATCGAGCTGATCCTCGGTTTGCCGCCTATGACACAGTATGATGCATCGGCTACGGCTATGTGGCGTTGTTTTAATAAAACGGCGGATGCTACTCCTTTTAACAGCATCCGCTCCAATGTTAACCTTAACGAGCTTAACCCCAAGGGCACCAAGCTTGCAGGAATGGCTAAGGGGCTTGATTTTTCGGCCGTTGACCGCGTACCCGACGAGATCATGAACAATATGGTATGGAAAGCCATTAAAGGCGAAAATGCTATTGTACCAACACCGGTGCGGGCAGCCTTTGTAAAAGCTGTTCAAAAAGCCGACGATGATGATTAGTATAAAAAAGCGAAAGAGGAGTGCCGGCACTCCTCTTTCGCTTTTTTGCCTCATTTTTAATTGAAAGCTTTTGAAACCGACTTGCAATTAAAATTGTGAAAGCTAAAAATCCGGTTCACATTTTTGTAAGTGAAGTTTTGTTCGTTAAATCCTCCGTACTGTTCAAGCTCAAAGCTGGTTAATATTTCAGTGGCCGGATTGAAAGTTGGCATATTCAGGTATTGGGAAAAGTCCGGAAGTACAAAGCTGTTGCAATTAGCTGCCGATGGTGAATATAGTTCAACATTTAAATTGCCACCTGCATGTATATTTAAAAAACTGGCGTGGTAATAATCAAATTTTCCCGAGCAAGTCGATGAAAAATTCGTAAGGTTATTGCCGCTTACGCTAAATGATGCATCAAAACCGGGTGCCTGGTCAGGGATGGTTTTTCCTGTCAAAACAAAGGAGTATTGAAACTGGCCAATTGTGTAACCGGTATAAATATCATACTCCGGAAATGTTTCCCTTGGATAATAAATATCGCCGCTATTGGCAATAGTGCTCATTGTGTAAAATCTGTAGCCTTGTGCATAATCAGTATCGGGTTTAGCATTAATACTGTAAAAGAAGTAATTTCCGGGCGCTGTAACATGCTTTACGAGCGGTGTTTGCGTTAACTGATGCAGGTCTACATCTAAATCGGCCGTGCCTTTGGGTATCGTTAAAAAATTATAAGAATATTGGTTGTTGCTTAGCATTTGTACCCATAGCTTACTTCCTTCCTGGTATACCAGTTGCTGAAGATAGGCCGTATCCGGAAGCTTGTCTATGTAACGATCAATAGTTGCCGTGCTCATAGCTATATTATCAAACACCGGGACATTTTTTAAATGAGGTTTAAGAATTGTAAAGTTTTTTTGAGGAAGCCCTTGAGTAATGTTAGTATAAACACTTCCTTTTTTTACCTGAAGGTATCCTGTTATGCTTGGGTTAAAACCGCTGATTATCGGATTAATTACAATGAAAAAGTTAAACCTGTCCTGTTCAAAAGTGGTTAAGGACGACAATTTGAAAGTTGAGGTACCATTTATATATTTTACTGCATTAAGTACTTTGCCGTTTTGGTCTGTAGCTATGAAATAAACATTGCTGTTTATAAAATAATAATCATTGGTATTGATATTCAGCGTTAAAAGTGTGCTTGAGCTGGCGTTAACGCTGTTATACGCAAAGGGAGTGAAAATTACCTGCAGCGTGCCGTTATTATGCTGTAGCCCAAGGTTATATTGGTTCAGTTTAATTGTTGATAGCCTTTTGGTTACGCTTTGCCCGGTTGCGTTATCGTTAAAAGTAACCGTGCCGGCAGCACCTCCTTTAACATATATATAGTAATAGCCATTGATAAGTGCAAATTTAAATGGTGATGTTACTGAATCTGCCTTAAACGAAGGTGTGTTATTGGCTGTAACCAGGTTTTTATTGATAGTGATGAGTGCATCATTTGTAGTGCCGGTTAATGAAGCAGCCTGCTTTTGGGCAAGCGCTAATCGGGTAATTTGGGCATTAAAACGTATAAATGTATCGGCTACGCTCGTTTGGTTTTTTGACGATAGATAGATGTTATAAGTTCCTTTGGCTAAGTTTTTAGTGTAGCTACTTAATTGTGTTAAATCTATACTGTCTTTTACAGTTGTGGATACTGTGTTATCTGAATTCAAAAGTTCAAACCTGAATAATCCTTTTCCGCCAAAAACATTAACCCAGGTGCTGTTTACAAATGAAGGGCAGTTAACGCTTTGAATAGAGATTTGGGGTACATCAACATTTTGAGGGGCATTATCCTGGCTTTTTTTACAACTGTTCAGGATCAGCATTAATCCGGCAAAAAGTGGCAGTAAATATTTTTTCATGTGATAAGGCTAATTAATGCTGATTTTGGTTGATGAAATTGTGTTGAAAGGGTATGATTTAATGGATAGCTCCCCGTACGAATTGGATAGTGGTATAAGATCGTATTGGTTCATTGCCCTATCAGTGAGGTCTTTCATGTATTGATAGCCATTGCTTAAGCTAAAAGTTATTGTGCCTCCCGTCGCATCTTTAACATATAAAAAGTAATAACCGTTGGTTTTTCCCAGGTTATATGCAGTTTGGTTGCCCACTTTAAAGGTTGGGGTTACTGTGCTGTCGATCAGTTTTGTGCTAATCGTAATTACACCATCTGTAGTTGTTGCCGCCAGATCTATGGTTTCATCTTTATTGACAGGCACATGATCTGCTTTTGATGTAAACCTTATGAAAGTATCGGCAACTGCTGTACTTTGGGTATTAAGTGTAATATCATATGTGCCCGCTATTACCTGCTGCTTATACGAGGCCGCATCTTTTAAATTTATACTGGTTGATATTGACGAGAGCGTTACAGAGTCACTGTTTTGCGGCGTTAATTTTAATGAAGCTGAGCCACCCAAAACCTGCTGCCAATTACTTGGAGGCAATACTAAGTAGTTAGGATGTAGTGATACCGTTACTAATTTTTGGGGGGCCGGGTTTATCAAATGCTCTTTTGTGCAGCCCGTAAATAATGCAAATAGTATAAAAAAAATGGGTATTGTTTTTTTCACTGTGAAAGGTTTAGCGGTTTTGAATTTAAAAATAAGAAAAAATATTAGTTATGGTAATTGAACTGAAATTTTTAAGGGTAGACCGAAGGGTTATCATATAACCAATATCCCAGGTTTTGTGATACAAATTAGCTTACAGCAGTAATTATGATGCTTATCTTTGAACAGATATGAGCATGTTACCGGTTAAATCAAAGATCAGCGCCGATCAGGTATTGAAGATTAGTCCTTTCAAAGAAGTGATAAAGCCTACCGTGCCTCATAAGCATGCCGGCTACTTTGAGCTCATTGTTTTGAGCGATGGCGCAGGAGAACATTTGATAGATGATATAGTTTACGAAGTAAACCCTCCGGTGATTTTTTTCCTTAAGCCCGGGCAAACACATTGCTGGGATTTTACGCGCATACCTAAAGGATTTGTATTGCTTTTTAAAGAGGAATTGTTGTCGGCCGATCTTCTGCCTATCATTTACCAGCTGAACACACAGATTCATATTCCCGGTGATTCCGGATACCTGTCGCTGCTTACATTATTTAATGAAGAATATCGCCGCGGAGCAGATATTAAGATCTTAGCGGCCTATCTGCGTTTGTTACTCGAAAAAACAGAAGCACTTGCAAGCCAAGCACCACGACCGCCGGCCCATGCTTTGTACTATAAGTTTAAGAGCCTCTTGTACACCAATAGTATCCGTTTAACCAGGGTACAGGAATATGCCGATACGCTTGGCATATCCTCCAACAGGCTTAACCTGATTTGCCGGGAGGCTTGTGGAAAAAGCCCATCAGCCATGCTTAACGAACGCCTGCTGCTGGAAGCAAAAACGTTGCTTACTTCAACCAACGGGTCGATAAAGGAGATAGCGCATACCCTTCAGTTCACCGATACCTCTCACTTTGTTAAGTTTTTTAAGGCGGCTACCAACCTTACACCCGGCGTTTACCGCGACCTGCTCGTTGCTAAAGGTTAAATATACCGTATATCGGGGCAATAGTACCGTATTGCGGTAATCAGCCTCTTTAATTTTACAGCAGTAAATATGAAAAAACTGCTGCTGCTTACCGTACTGCTTTGTTACACAACTTTTCTTTCTGCGCAAACCGCCCGAATTAGGGGCCGGGTAATTGACGGCCAGACACTGCAGGCTGTAGCGTATGCAAGCGTAGCGGTATTTCGCCTGAGCGATTCTGCTTTGGTTGCAGGAACGCTTTCCCGAACCAACGGAGGCTTTGAAATTGATAAGATTAGGGCAGGGGCTTATCGTTTAAAAATAGCTTTTATAGGCTATCACGATCTTACTAAAATAGATCTGAGACTAAACGAGGGACAGCAACTCAACCTGGGTGATTTAAAATTGCAACCGGCAAATACGCAACTGAACGAAGTAAGCGTAAAAGCAAAGCAGGCAAACGCCGTTAACAGGATAGATAAGCAGATTTACCGGGCCGGGCAATTTGAAGCTGCCAAGGGAGGGTCGGCTATTGATGTGATCAAAAATTTGCCATCGGTATCAGTTAACGGAGAGGGGAACATCAGCATGCGTGGATCTGAAAGCTTTATGGTACTGGTGAACGGCAAACCTGTTATTACCGACGCGCAAACTGTATTATCACAAATACCGGCCAATTCAGTAGAGAATATCGAGGTGTTGACATCGCCCTCGGCCAAATATGATCCCGACGGAAGGGGAGGAATGCTCAATATCATCACAAAAAAAGGCGCCACAGACGGTATGACCTTAACCGTTAATGCCTTGGGTGGCCTACCCAGTACCGGCGATTTCGGAAATAAGCGTGAGCCGGTACGTTTCGGTAGCGATGCTACACTAAACTACAGGAAAGGTAAATGGGATGCATCTGTTAGCAGCAATTATAATCGGAACGATAACGCTGGTTACCGCGAGGGAGATGCTTATACCAAAAACGTTACAGCAGGTACCATCACGAGGTTTCCATCGACAGGCGAACGCAGTTTTAAGAAATATAATTATGCTGGCCGGGCTTCCATCAGTTTTACACCGGGTGCCGCCGATGTATTTTCCGGCGGCTTGTTCCTGGGGCACCGCTACCAGGACCGCGTAGCCGATTTGCTGTACCATAATACCACATCAAACCTGGGCAACAATGCGCCAATTAAAAATACCACATATTATAACTCAAACCTGCAAACCAAGGAGGGGAGTTTTGCATTGGCCAATTTTGATTATACCCATACTTTCGGCGATAAGTCCACACTGGCTGCCGGTATGGTTTATGAACATGCCAATCTGTACGGAAATACCAAAAACCGTAACCTGTATTATCCAAATACTGCTGATACTATTCAATATGTTTACAATCCTTACAAACGGCCCATTACCAGCTACCGTTTCAAGCTTGATCATAGCATGCCAATAGGTAAAGGCAAGCTGGAAAGCGGTTACCAGTTGCGCTATGATACGCAGGATGGACAGTTTGATTATTTGGTAACACCGCCAGCTTCGCAACCTGACGCAAACAAATTTCAGGGTAGTTTACATGCAAAAAATGTTATCAATTCGGTTTACAGCCAGTATTCCGGTAAGTCTGGCAAATGGGAGTACAATGGTGGCCTGCGCTATGAATACGCTACACGATCGGTAAACCTTTCATATGATGCGAACCCTCACCGGCTTAACCTGTCCAATTTATTCCCATCGGTGTTGGTACAATATAGCCTTGATGAGCAATGGAAACTGAAAGCGGATTACAGCAAACGAATTAACCGTACCACCAACCTCGAGCTAAACCCCATACCCGAACGTGAGCACTCGGAGACACTTGAAGAAGGCGATCCCGATCTGCTTCCTGAATTTATAGATCAGGCCGAACTGGGCTTAACCCACAACTTTAGTGCCGGCTCTTTTTTTGTTACTGGTTATTATCAGCATGTCAAAAATCCAATCCAACGCCTCAACAGTGTTTATGCAGATACCATACTGAACCGTGTTTATACCAATGCAGGTTCGGCCAATCAGGTTGGTGCCGAAATGGGTACTAATCTCCAGCTAAAAAAATGGTGGAGCCTGTATGTAGGGGGCAATGCCTTTAACTATCATATCAGCGGGGATATCCGTATCCTCGGTGAGCCAGTTACTATAAACAACCGCCGCTGGGCTTACACATTGAACATGAACACGGCTTTTCAATTAAGTAAAACCTGGAGTGCACAAGCTAACATAAATTATCTATCCAAACGCCCAACCGCACAAGGGGAGGACTCGCAATATTTTATTCCAAATACTTCGGTAAAGAAAACGTTCATGAATGGCAGGTTGTCGGCATCTTTGCTATGGCAAAATATGGGCATATTTAGTTCGGCCAGGCAGCGTATTACCACTTCAGGGGCTGATTTTTATACTACTACCAATTATATCTACGAAACCAACGTGTTGCTGATCAATCTTAGTTTTAATCTCAATCGTTTTGTAAGTAAACTGAAATTACCGGGCAGCGAGTTGAATGACCGGGAGTTTTAGTTTGGCGATAGCCGCAACTGTTGTGGAAATGGCCTCATTTTCTTGAAAATTGTGGTTGAATTTTGTTTAAATGTTTGGTTATTGATTTTAATTGATTTTTAAGCTGTTCTATTTGCCGCATGTTTTTTTGGTTAATAATGTCTTGTTCTTTTTCCTTCTTATCCTTCTCAAGTAAGTAAAGGGTCAGTTCTTCCACTTTTTTTACCAATAGTGTATTCATCTTTCCCAAATCAATCCCTTCATCATTTACCTGCTTCGCCGCGGGTAAATCAGGGAGATGTCCATATTGGTCAATGTAGTTTTTAACTTCCGTTAATGATGGTAAGGGATAAGCTTTTTCAAAAACATAATCGGGCCAGGCGCTTTGTGCCTGTACAGTTACTGCTTCTGCAATTGCTGCACCGCCTACTGCCAGTGCATAGGTTGCTGCTTTGGCATTGTTAGTAACATTGATAGCAAGCCTGCCGGTTAACTCGTTAGTATAAGTTGGTTTTGGAACCCGCAGCGTGCCTGCTGTTGTAATCGTCTGCGGATCACCAAGCGTAATAGTAGGTCCATTTCCAGTTGTATAACGAAAAAGTATGCGGACCTGCTTCCACGGGTTGGGGCAATTAGCTATGAGCACTGCTTGTGTTGCTGATATAGATTTTAGTTCAAGCGTAACATTGGGTGTAACAACATCTTGTTGTAATCCGTAACCCGGTGTTGAAAAGTTTACAAATACCTTAAAATTGGCTACAACAGGCATGGTATATCCCCAATTACTTGTGCCGTCTATGATTTGACCTACTAAGGTGGCACCTGTATAAAGCGCTACAGCACTTGTGTTTATTGTGGCAACAATTCGTTCTCCTGTAATATCTGTTCCGCCTTGGTTCCATTCATATACTGTTGTTGGGTTTTGGTTGCTTTGTGCATTGGCACAGGTTATTGCTACGATACAAATAAAAGATAAAAGAAGTTTTTTCATGATAGGGGTTTAGATTGATAAAGGAAGATACATATAGTTTCAGGGAACTCGGTATTGTGCGAAGTTTCCTGGGATACTAAAAATCAGAATTTTAAGCTGGAGATTAAAGGCATGATATCGGATAAGGTTGGTTCAGTTAATAAATATATATAGTTTTCATTTACAACTAAGCCAATGTTGAAAAAAGATTAAAAAGGAGCCTATTAAAAGCGAACAAGGGCCAGCGCTATATCAACAAATAAATACTGATTGTGCGGGTGCACGCAGAATAATTGCCACCTCATTTATAGGGCAACTTTAGTGACGAAAAAGCAACAACCGGAAAAAAACAACAGCCGTTGAAGTATATTTCAAGCAGCTTCTAAGGTGTTTCAACGCCACTGTGATCTGATTTTCGACGGTACGTTTGGAAACCCCGAAACTGTCGGCTATTTCCTGGTTCGACAGGTTTTTCACCCGGCTTAAATAAAAGATCTCCTGGCATCGCTTTGGCAGCTGTATCAAATATTGCTGTAATTCCTGCTGAAGTTCCAGTTCAATTAAATGGTCTTCGCCTTCGTTGTTGTGAAAAGGTTCATTTTCAGGATGGGCATCGCCCAAAACTAAAGTAAGCGGTTTTGCGGCCCGCATACGGTTATATACCTGGTAACGTGCGGCCGTAAGCATAAACGTTGGGAATGATTCTATTTCGAGTGTTTGGCGCCTGTTCCAGATATTCAGGAAAATATCGTGTACCAGTTCTTCGCTTGTTTCCTGGTTTTTGAGATAGCCCTTTGCCAGTTTATAAAGCCTTACCCAGTACCTTTCAAACAGGGCAGTAAAAGCCACCTCGTCGTTATTACGTACGGCATTCCACAACTCGGCATCTGTTAAGGACGTGTAAAGCATATAATTGGTTAGGTAAATGTATAAAAAGAGGCGCTAATTTTTAAAATTTTAAAGAAAGTGACAGAAAGTTCAAAAAAGTATGTGTGTACTATAGGAGAATCTACACTTACCTTTTGTAAACCTCAGATCATAATACTTAATGATAAGCAAAGAAGAGTTTTTGGTACTATACCAAAAGTATCTCGATGGTGAATGTTCTCCTGCCGAGAAAGAATTGCTGGCTGCATACAGTGACGATATGCACCTGCCCGATGACGTATGGACGGAGGATGATACCGACCCACTGGAGGTGCGTACACGGATTTGGCAAAAACTAAGTGAAAGCAGACAGGAAACCATTGTTTTAATGCCTAAGCGTGCCAACTACAGGTGGCTGTGGGCTGCTGCTGCTTTGGCCGGCATAGCAGTACTTGCAGGTCTACTTTTTATACCTCATGCTAAAGTGAATAACATGGCTGGTGTTGTCAGTTCAAAAACTGAAACTAAAATATTACCCGGAGGTAATAAAGCATACCTCACATTGGCGAACGGCAGCAAGATAGTACTTGATGATGCCAAAAATGGCCAGTTGGCAGCACGGGCAGGTGTAAAAGTAAGTAAGACGTCCAACGGTTTAGTGGTTTATAAATTTGACAGAAAACCTACCGAGCAGGGGCAGGCAGCCATCCCCCAAATCAATACCATAACCACACCACGGGGTGGCCAATACCAGGTGGTATTGGAAGATGGTACTAAAGTACAACTCAATGCAGCATCGTCAATAAAGTTCCCTGAGTATTTTACAGGGGCCAACCGCGAAATTGAATTAGATGGTGAGGCGTATTTTGAGGTAGCCAAAGATAAAGCCCATCCATTTATTGTTAAGGCTAATGGTACGCAGGTGCAGGTATTTGGCACCCATTTCAATATTAATGCTTATAGCGATAATCCCGACATAACTACCACCTTGCTTGAAGGCTCCGTTAAAATGAGTAAAGGTACTGCTGCAGTGATGCTTTTACCCGGACAGCAGGGAACTGTAAACCAAAACGGCTCATCGATAAAAGTACAAAAGGCCGATGTAGAAGCTAATATGGCCTGGATAAATGGCTTTTTTATATTTCATGATCAAAGCATAATAAATATCATGAAGCAGGTAAGCCGCTGGTACGACGTGGATATTGAATATCAGGATGCCCAGGTTCAGGAAAATGAATTTGGCGGTACTATATCAAAATATAAGGATATTAAAGAATTGCTTGATAATATTAAGCTTACCGGTAGTATTCACTATAAAATTGAAGGAAGGAGGGTTATCATTATGAAGTAACCTCATACTTATATAATGCTATCCCAAAAAAGAAGTAACCAGGAGCGTTCGCACCGCTCCTGGTTCAATGCTACGGGTAGCAATCAGGTCAGTTAACGATCATTTTTCTCACAACCAGTTATTTAACCTAACATTCAAATGTACAAAAATTCTACTGCATTAAAGCGCGGGCAGATACCCCGTGCCGTATCAAAATTATTTCTGATCATGAAATTGTCGTTCTTTTTGTGTCTGGTTTCGATACTTCAGGTAAGTGCCTCAACCACTTTTGCACAAAAGATTAGCCTTAATAAAAATAACGCTTCGCTTGTGGAAACGCTGAAAGATATCCACAGGCAAAGCGGATACAGCGTGTTATACAATTCCAAAATGCTGAAAAAGGCCCAGCCTGTTAATGTCGACCTTAAAGACGCAGGGTTGGAAGAAGCATTGCAGCAATGCTTCCGTGATCAGCCTTTTAGTTATGTAATTAATAACACCACTATTGTAGTTACACCCAAGCCTGCCGAAAAGAAACAGGCAATAACCATCACAGGTACAGTAAAAGATCAGAAAGGTGTGTCTTTACCGGGTGTTACAGTAAAAGTTAAGGGTACCAACACAGGAGTACAAACCAATATTGATGGTAATTATACCGTTACCGTAAATGACAATAATGCGGTATTAGTATTCAGCTTTGTGGGTTTTGTTAGCCAGGAGGTACCGGTAGGCAATCAAACCAAAATTGATGTAACGCTTAAAGAACAAACATCGGCACTCAACGAAATTGTAGTGGTTGGTTACGGTACGCAAAAGAAAGCAAACCTTACAGGGGCTGTATCATCGGTATCCGGCGAAACATTGAATAAGCGCCCTGTTGTTAATACGGCTTCTATGCTTGAAGGCCTGGCACCGGGTGTTCAGATCAACACAGGTTCGGGCGAGCCGGGAAACGAGGCGGTATCTATCCGTATTCGTGGTAACAGCACATTCAGTGGTGCTGGTTCCGATCCGTTGGTGTTGATTGATGGTGTTCCCGGGAACTTCAGCGATCTTAATCCAACAGATATCGATAATGTATCGGTTTTGAAAGACGCCGCATCCGCATCTATATATGGTTCAAGAGCAGCCAATGGCGTTGTATTGGTAACAACCAAACAGGGTAAAGCCGGGCAAATGTCTGTTACTTATGATGGTAATTTAGGATACAACAGCCCGACCAAGATGTTTAAACTGGTGACCAACTCGGCTCAATATATGGAGATGTTTAACCAGGCCCGCATTAATAGCGGAACAACAGACCCGGGGTCGCTTTATCCGCAGGATCAGATCGATCTGTATCGTAACGCTACCGATAGGGTAAAATATCCTAATACCGATTGGCTAAGCCTGATATTCAGAACTGCTGTAACACAAAACCATAACCTGACATTTAGCGGCGGTACAGAGAAAACCACCTATAATGTATCATTTGGCTATGTTAACCAGGATGGTATTGAAAGAGGCTTCGATTATAAACGATATAGCGGCCGTATCAACTTAACATCAAAGATCAACGATCATATAAAATTTGGTACCAACGTATTGTTAAAATCAGGTACCAGGGGTGCTGTAGCCGGTAACCCTTCGTCACCAACGCAATGGGATGGTTCTTCAATGGATCTCTTCCTTTCAGCTATGTCTCAGGCGCCAACCTATGGCCCTTACTTATCTGATGGCAGCGGAAGGTATACCTATAAGGCTTATGACTTTGAGTACAATAATAAAAACCCTATAGCTGTACTCGATCAAAACTTCAGAAGGGTTACTAATGATTATGCGGTAAACGCCCAGGGTTGGTTTGAGGTGCAGTTTACTAAAGACATCTCATGGTATACCAAAGGTGCGGTGAACTTTAACATGGATAAGTACAAAGATTTTAAAGCCACACTTGATGAGTATAACTTCAGGACAAATCAATTTGCAACATCTCTTGACCTGGGTAAAGGTTTAACGGACCAGGACGAGCAAACCGTATATACCAACCTGTTTAGCTACCTGAACTATGCGCACAACTTTCATGGTCATAACATTAAAGCGCAATTTGGTTACAGCATTGAACAAAGTAAATATCAATACTTATCAGGATATCGTAAAAACTTTGCCGACCTGGACCTGCAGGAGTTAAACGCAGGCGGTTCTGACATTCAAAACGCAAACGGAACCAGTAATCAATGGGCCTTGATGTCTTATTTCGGTCGTGTAAATTACGATTATAAAGGGCGTTATCTTTTAGAGGGCAATATTCGTGATGACGGAAGTTCGAAATTTGCCGGTAAAAATAAATGGGGGGTATTCCCATCGTTTTCAGCGGGCTGGCGCGTTACCGAAGAGCCTGTTGTAAAAGCCATGAATTTAACCTGGCTGGATAATTTTAAAGTAAGAGGTTCATGGGGACAGTTAGGAAATCAAAACGTAGTAATTAACGGATATGGCGTTAATTATCCTTATCAGGCATTGCTGAATTTTACCGGCAACTATTCTTTTGATAATTCTACATTGTTAACTGGTGTAGCCCAGCAAAGCCTGAACAATCCGGCCATTAAATGGGAAACCACTACCATGACCGATATTGGTTTGGATGTAACAGTTTTCAAAAACTTTAACTTAACTGCCGATTGGTATAACAAAACAACATCTGATATTTTAAGGACAGCCCAGGTTACTGCAGCCGTAGGTTTAGGCGCTCCATCTATCAATGATGGTTCGGTTAACAACAGAGGTATTGAGCTTGGTGTATCATACAATAATGTAATAACTGATGGCGCTTTAAGAGGATTAGCCTTTAATGTAGGCGCAAACGTTGACCATAACCGCAACAAGCTGGTTAAATTTGGTCAGACAGAAATCAACGATTATACTATCAACCAAAATGGGCTGCCATGGAACTCGTTTTACATGCTGCAGGTTGTCGGCATATTCCAGTCGGCACAAGAGGTAGCCAATTCTCCAAAACAATTTTCTGACTCCACACTACCGGGCGATTTAAAATATAAAGATGTAAACGGCGACGGTAAAATAGATCAGAATGATAAAACCGTGATTGGCGGTGTTTATCCTAAGTTAAATTACTCATTTAACTTATCGGCCAGCTTTAAAGGCTTTGACTTATCGGCAATGATGCAGGGCGTTTACGGTGTTAAATCTTATGTATCAGGTTGGGGTACCATCCCATTTGTACAAGGTTCGTCGCCAACTACCGATTGGTTGAATGCCTGGACACCTGAGCACCCTTCAACCACTATGCCGCGTCTTTATTTTGGCCAAAGCGCACCCGATAAAATTGGTCGCAGGTCATCATACTTCCTGCAGGATGCATCGTATTTGAGGCTTAAAAACCTGGTGTTTGGTTATACTCTGCCGTCACAACTTACTAAAAAAGTAGGTATCAACCGGTTAAGGGTTTATTTCGCAGGCGATAACCTGTTAACCATAACCAAATTTAAAGGTCTTGATCCTGAACGTTATGGCAGCGGCGACCAGGTGCAGTATCCGCAAAATAAAATCTACTCTTTTGGTTTGAACGTTTCCTTTTAATTAGCCACATGAAAAATCGAATTATATTAACCATCATATTAATTACATCGCTGTTTTTAGGCGCATGTAAAAAGGCACTTGATCTTAACCCCAACGATCAGATTGCCACCTCAACATTCTATAAAACGAAGGCCGATTTTGACGCGGCTTTGGCAGCTGTTTACGCCTCGCTTCAAACCGAAGAATTTTCTTACGGTATGGGCTTTAGGGACGGGTTTACCGATAATGGCTATAACCAATTCAATTCGGGTGCAGCTAAAGATTTTGTGCAAGGTAACTTTAACCCTACCACCGGTGGTTACGAAACCGCTATTTATAACGATAGTTATGTGGGTATTACAAGGGTAAACCTTTTTCTGCAAAATTTAGGCAACTACAAAGGCTCCGATATTTCTGATAGCCAGCGTAAAATTTATGAAGGCGAAGTAAGGTTTATTCGCGCCTTTCTTTATTTTCAATTATATAGCATTTACGGCGACGTTCCGTTGGTGACACAACCACTTGATTTGAGCAATCAAAAACAACCTAAAGTGCCTGCGGCGCAGGTACTTGCCCAAATCACTGCCGACCTGGATTATGGTATTGCTAACTTGAGCACCAATGCTTATTACGCTAATGGTGGTCATGCGGCCGCGTCATCTGCAAAAGCGTTAAAAGCAAGGGTTTTATTGTTTGCCGCATTTGGAAGCACCGGCACCCCTGATGCTACCATGCTGACCCAGGTAAGGGACCTTTGTTTGGATTTAATGGGGCAGTACAAACTAAGCACCAATTTTGAGGATATTTTCAGGGATGCTACCCAGAAAAACAATACGGAGATTATGTTTTCGGTTAACTTTTTGGCGCCAAACAATACAGCCCCGTGGGATATGTATTATGGTGACTGGGACGCCTGTGCACCAATGCAAAATATGGTAGATGCCTATGAGTGTACTGATGGACAACCATATGGTACTTCACCACTAACCGATACTAAAAATCAGTTCAAAAACCGCGACCCAAGGTTGGCCAAAACAGTATATGCCGATTCGGTATATTTTGGTCCCGGCAAGGTTCACCATCCTTCAAATCTAAGGCCAACGGGCTACGGAATTATTAAATTCCTCGAGCCTAATAACATACCTTACGGCTTTTCAACGCTTAGTCAGCAGGATGCAGTTATTTTACGTTTAGGCGAGGTAATGCTGATGTATGCCGAAGCTCAAAATGAAATTGCAGGTCCGGATGCAACAGTTTATAAAGCCATGGCCGATTTACGTGCACGTGTAAATATGCCAGCTTATCCGGCCGGATATACCAAAGACCAGATGCGTGAACGCATCAGGCACGAGCGCCGTGTTGAGCTTGCCTTTGAAGGCCTGCGCCATTACGACCTGTTAAGGTGGCACATTGCAGGGCCGGTACTTAATGCAGTGGTATCTTCTCTTATTAATTATCACTTTGAGGATAAGTTTTACCATTGGCCGCTTCCGCAAACCGAAATTGACAAGAGCGGTGGGGTGCTTATTCAGAACCCGGATTATAAATAGTACGCAGAAACTCAATAAGGGAATAAGCAGAGATCCATAATTAATATCACCCCGAATAGGTTGCCACAATAAAGTGGCAGCCTATTCTTATATCTAAGGAAATTACACCACGTTCCACTATTGTAATTTCCTTGTTCTTTTTAGTTTAGAAATGGTTTAATTAAAGATTAAATCTGCATATTTGCGCATCTGAGACTTCCTAAGTCTCATTGTGATAAGGTTTAGGAAAAAGTCCCGGCGGCGAGCGCTTTGGGGCTTTTGTTTTTTTACGCTTTTTCTTTTGATTGCTGGAAATGAAGTAGGTATACTGCGTTTATAGCTTAGTATGGCTTCAGGAGATAGTTCATAAAAAAAGCCATGCTCCTGTTGAAGCATGGCCGCAATATTAGTTATTTAATACCCCTATTAAAATAACTTATGCCTCAAAGTTAAATTGATCTTAACAAAAAAATAAATTGTAATATAAAAAATACAAAAGCCCATCGATGACAGGCTTTGGCAGACGTAGGGTCCATAGGGGTATTAAAGCTCTCTAATTCAGGTAGTACAAATATAACCTTAGGGTTTTGGAGGTGGGAGAGAAAAATAGCGAATTTTTGTAACGACTTTGTTATGTAGTTAAATGGCCGGGGGCATTTTAAATGATTAGTAGAGCTGTCTATAAAGCTTACAGTTTAAATTGAAGTTTAGAATAACGATCTTAGTATACGGGCTAATTAAACAATGAACCAGTTTATTAATTTCTTCTGGACGATACTTGGCTTTGCAGCAGTGCTTTTTTATTGGGTTGCAAACGGCTTATCTGTTTGGTTTTACCTGTTTATAGGTTTAAGCATTATCCCGGCGTTTCTCTCTCAACGTTTTTTCTACAGGATCCAGTTAAGCCATAATACAAAAATTTATGAGCGTTTAGGGGTGAGGGTTATTCGTAAGTTTGTTCAGCATGGAGATTTCGCAAACCGCATAGGAAGAAAGAACAATCCCGCCTACCGGGGCATGCTAAAAAGCGTAGACCCTCAAAGGTATCTCGGCACCATTATAATGTATGAACGGTTTCATTTTATTTGCTTTATATTTTTCCTGCTCACCAGCGGCATAGCGATTGTACAGGGGCATTATCTGTTGGCATTATTAATTGTGATAAGCAATGTGGTCTACAATGTCTTTCCCATCTTACTACAGCAATTTAACCGGATTAGGGTGTTAAGGTGCTCCAATCAAAAATCAGTATAAGGCTGCTTAAAGAATGATCGGGTGATGGCTCAGCTTGCAATGACATTAAGTTAAGAGTTTTAGAGGCTGCACCAGAGGTGCAAAAGGTTTGTAGAAATAAAAATGGATTGGATTTTTAGTGTGCCAGAGGTACACAACTCCGGTGTTCCGTACCTCTGGCACGGTTATTCTCGGTATATTATATGCTACAAACCTGTTCCCCCTCTGGGGGATTTTCTTAATATAATGACATAGCTCCGGAAGATTTTTGATTTTGTTGAACGCCTCCCGAAAACATCTCTGCAGAGGAAAAAAGGCTTTCAGCTTTATGCATTCTGCTTTTAGCGCTCATTAAATCAGGCTTTATTTCGTCATTAAACCATTAGTGTACTACTATGAAACAATACTGTATCGCTTAAAAATCGCCGTAAACTAACATTGCCTCATAAACCAATTGAAATTTTATGAGGAAAATTATTTACGCAAAATTTGCCTGTATACTCATGGTTTTGCTTTGCGCCTTTACGGCCATGGCACAACAAAGAGAGGTTACAGGTGTAGTCACCGATCAGGAGGGTTTTACCCTGCCCGGTGTTTCAGTTGCTGTTAAAGGCAGCACGGCGCAAACCGCTACCGATGCAAAGGGTAGCTTTAAGATCAGTATATCGGGCAACGGAAATATCCTGGTTTTTAAATTTCTGGGGATGCAAACCCAGGAGGTGAAAGTTGAAGCTGGAAAAAGTAAGATCAATGTAAGCCTGCTTAACGCCCGCCGCGACCTGAATGAGGTTGTGGTTGTTGGTTACGGTACAGCTAAAAAGCGCGATGTTACCGGTTCGGTAGGATCATTAAAAGGCAGTGATCTTATCAAAACTCCTGCAGCCTCAGTTGACGCATTATTGCAGGGCAAGGTACCGGGTTTACAGGTGTTGACTACATCGGGGCAGCCGGGATCGGGCTCAACCATCCGTATCCGGGGACTGGGTTCAAGGGCCGATGCTAACCCGTTGGTTGTAGTTGATGGTTTACCTTTGGGCGACGCCGGTAACCTGAAACAAATTAACCCGGATGATATCGAATCAATTGATGTATTGAAGGATGCTTCTTCGGCAGCTATCTATGGCTCAAGGGGAGCTAACGGTGTTATCCTGGTTACTACCAAAAGAGGTAAAACAGGGCAGGCACATATCACCCTAAGTACACTTACCACCGTATCAACCCTTGGCAACAAACTTGATGTTTTTCATGACCCTGTTGACGCCGCTACTATTGATAACCAAGCCCGCATTAACGCCGGTATTGCCCCGCTGTTTATAGGCCAGGTTTATGGCGGTACGTATTACCCTTCATTGGCCGAGCTTAGAGGCATTGATCCCAATAAACCCAAATGGGCATATAATACTGATTGGGCCAAACTGGTTTACCGCAACCCGGTATCGCAAAATTATACCCTTTCGGCCGATGGCGGGAACGATAAAACAAGGTACTCGATATCCGGTAATTACTACAACGAGCAGGGCCTGGCTATCCAGAACGGGTACAAAAAATACACCGGCCGTGTAAACCTGGAGCAAAAGCTTAAACCTACCGTTACGCTGGGTACTAACCTTATTGTTACTTCAACCCAAAACTACGGTCAGGGCTTATCTGTAGACAGGAGTATTGTTTTTCCTGCGTTTAATCCGGACGGTACCTATTTTCACATCGGTAGTAATGATTTTGGTAACCCGTTGCAAATAGCCAACGAGGTGCTCAACAAAAGCAAAACCATCGATCTGTTAGGTACAGCCTACATTAACTGGGAAATCATTAAAGGGCTTAATTTAAAAACACAATTAAGCTATACTCATGGCAACGCTGTTAATGATAATTACCAGCCAAGAGATGCCACCTCAACCGGTTACCTGTTTCAAGGTTATGGTGATATCAACAACTACAACGGCGATCACCTCATCAACGAAAACTATTTAACTTATGACAGGAACATCGGTAAGCAGCATCACATTAACGTTGTAGCCGGTTATACGCAGGAAACCAATACCGTACGTACATCTGATTTGCAGGGCCACGGTTTTGTGAACGATGTACTGGAAAACGAAAACCTGAAATCGGCCACTACGCAGTTTATCAGCAACGGGCTTACCAAAACAGCTTTGCAATCATTTATAGGCAGGGCAAACTATACTTTTTTGGATAGGTACCTGTTCACCTTCACCGGCAGGGCCGATGGCTCATCGGTATTTGGTGAAAACCATAAATGGGCGTTCTTTCCTTCGGGAGCTATAGCCTGGAGGGCTAATGAAGAGGCCTTTATCAAAAATATCAGCCAGATCTCAGAGTTAAAGATCCGCGCCAGCTACGGTTTAACCGGTAACCAGGGTATCAGCCCGTACCAGTCGCTGGCTACGCTGGGCAGCTACAAGTATTTTACCGATGGAGGTTTTCAAACAGGTTATGGCCCGCCGTACTATAACGATGGGTCAAACACCAACAGTAAAGTATTTAACGGCCTGCAAAACAAAAGTTTGAAATGGGAAACTACCCGCCAATTGGATATCGGTTTAGATTTAGGCTTGTTTAACCAGCGCTTTACCTTAACTGCCGATTATTACTATAAGCATACTACCGATCTGCTTCGCCAAAACCAGGTTGCGTTGTCGTCAGGTTTTTCGGTGATAGAAGTGAATGATGGTACCATTGATAACCGCGGTGTGGAGTTAGCTGCCAATGCGCAGATCTTTCAGGGGAATAAATTTTCGTGGAGCGTAGGCGGCAACTTTGCGCTGAATAGGAATAAAGTAATTGCCATTGGCGGCGGCAACCAGATAGAAGCAAACGGACAGGATATTGAAGCCATTCGTGCACCATTAAACTACTACATTAACGGGCAACCCGCCAATGTTTTCCTGGGTTATAAGTTTGATGGCATTGTACAAACAGCAGGCGGCACTAACCCGGTTGATGGTACGGCAGCAACAGTTGGTGATATCAAATACTTAGCCGGCGGGCCAATTGCGGTAGGGCAGGGCGAGTACATTATCGGCAACCCTAACCCTAAGTTTTATTATGGCTTTAATACCTCGTTAAAATATGGTCAGTTTGATTTGTATGCGCAGTTTTACGGCGTAAGCGGTAATGACATATTCAACTTTCAAACCTTTACACCAAGTGCGCAGCTGCAAGCCTGGACGCCTGATAACCACACCAACCTTTATCCAAGTGTAAACGCAACACGTGTGTACTATGCTTCAAACTGGTATGTACAAAAAGGAACTTACCTGCGCCTGCAAAACGTAAACCTGGGTTACACGCTTAAACCCAATTTAATTAAGGGGATCACTAATCTGCGGGTTTATTTCTCGGGTACCAACCTGTACACGTTTACCAATTTCAGCCCAAGCTTTGATCCCGAAGTTGGCGAAAACGGACAGTTTGGTGGTAATTACCGCAAGCCGCGCCAGTATTCGCTGGGGTTAAATGTTAGTTTTTAATTAAACACCCATCACCAACATGAACAAATTTAAATACACCATCATAGCTTTAGCAGCAACAACCATGGCGTTGTCGTGCAAAAAGCAGCTGGAAGAAAAACCATACGGGTTTTTATCTACCACCAACTTTTACAAAACCGAGTCGGATGCAAATTCGGCACTTATTTACGCTTATTCCATCCTGCCCGATCTGGGTTATTATTCGCGTAATTTTATCGTACTAACAGAGCTGCCTACTGAGGATGTTGCTGCGGCCAGCGGTAAAAGCGCCGACGAAATGCTGCTTGACCAATTGACTGTTACGCCAACCAACGGCGTACTGGCACCTGCCTACCAGTTTCCCTATGTAGGGATAAACCGTGCCAACCTGGTTATCAAATATGTGCCTGCTATTACCGGCATGACGGATGCCGCCAAAAATGAGATCCTGGGCGAAGCTTATACACTTCGGGCCCTGCATTACTTTAACCTGGTACGTTTGTTTGGCGCTGTGCCTTTACATACCGATCCGGTTGATGACATTAGTCAAACCAACCTGCCGAAATCAAGCATGAAGGATATTTATGATCTCATCATTGCCGACTTAACAAAAGCTGCTGGTATGATGGATCAGACTGTAAGGCTTGGCCGCGTAAACCAGGTAGGTGCAGAGGGCATTTTAGCCAAGGTTTATCTTACGCTTGCATCGGCCAAAGCAAGCAGTTCACCGGGGTATGATTTTGTAAGCAATGCCGATGATATGTACAACAACGCCAAAACCTGGGCCGCAAAAGTTGTTACAGGGCAATCGGTTTACAGCCTTGATCCTGATCTGATGGCTATTTACGATGTAAACAAAAAGCTTGGCCCCGAGCATTTGTTTGACGCCTCGGTTGACAGGAGCGGGGCCGATGAAGGCCAGTATTCTAAGCTACCACTGTTTTTTATGCCAAACCTCAACTTCCGTTTACCTAACGGCACCTATGTACCCGGTGGCTTTAATGAATTCCTGACCGAAAGCGGTATTTACGACAGCTTTGATGCCAATGATAAACGCAAAAGCCAGCTGATCATCTCCACAATTTATGATGTGGGCGATGCAGGCGGCAACAAAGGCCCAACCCAAAACCTCAGCATTACCGATTCATATTACCGTCCGTTCAGCAATAAGTTTAATGACTCTGGCTGGCAAACCGGGCAGCAAACCAGTGCCAATACGCCTATTATCCGCTTTTCGGATGTGTTGTTGATCTATGCAGAAGCATGCGGCCCAACTGCTGAGGGGTATGCTGCTGTAAACCGGATCCGTACCAGGGCCGGTTTGGGTAACCTGCCGCCGGGCTTGTCGGTTGCACAATTCAGGGATGCGGTGATCCAGGAGCGCAAATGGGAGCTTTGTTTTGAGGGAAACCGCCTGTTTGATCTTCGCCGCAGTCATAAAATGGAATCGGTGTTGAAGGATACCTATGGTAAAACCATCACCGGCGATCCGTACTACTTCCCAATTCCGCAGGCCGAGGTAAACAAGAACCCCAATTTAGGTAAGTGATCAAATAAAACTGAAAATGAAAAAACTAACATATATCATTTTACTGGCGGTGTTCTTTGCAACATCCTGCCAAAAAGACCCGATGGATGGCATCAAAAGCCATGAACGGGCAATTGAATCATTCAGCGTAGGGGCAGGGCTGGTACAAATAGGCCCTGCGGTTATAGATCGGGATGCATCAACTGTGACCGTGCGCGTACTGGTACAACCAAGTAATGATTTCAGCAAGGTAAAACCAACGGTGATCTCATCATACAAATCAAACCTGCAGCCCGCATCTGGCGCGCAGGTTGATTTTTCGGGCAGCGGCAACACTGCCACTTATACCGTAACCTCCGAAACCGGTGAGAAAAAGGAATGGAAAGTAATTCTGCAACCTTTTTCAGAAGTGTTACTGGGTACATTTAAAATTAACGGTTTAGTTGTTTACGGCGGTACAGGTCCTGAGTATGGCGGCGGTGCGGTTTTAAAGCTTGATGATAAACCATGGGATTGGCCCGCCACTGATGGTCCTTCGGCAGAGCTGGATAACTCGCTTACCCTCACCTATACTGGTGTAACTGCCGATGGTAATACCTACGGCAAAATAGTGAACGATGCCGGTGCCGATGGCAAATACGCCAATTTTCAATATATACAAAACCCAGTTACCGATGTAAACAGTTTTTACCGCAAAATCCCGAAAGGTGAGGGCACCTGGCTGCATAATTATTCGGACAATACCATCACATTCACTTTTGCCGATGGTTCTACATCAACCGGAACATTTGAAAGTGCAGGTACAACCAGCCTGGGTAATGGCTTAAGCAAAACTATTACCGATAATGCATTCAAGTTCACACTGAACGGCGTTGACGACTGGAATAATATTTATTCGGATTACGACAAGTTTGTGAAACGCCCGAGGGTTTTCTGGATTGATGTGAAGAAGCAGTAAGTCGCCCGGGAAACTAAAAACACGCCGCCTGGCTCCGGATGGCAAGTGTCGGAAAGATGAAAGTCGATGAGCAAATAAATAAAAACATGTCATTGCGGGCGTAGCGCGGCAATCGCACGGAAGGATATTCGCTCTGTATAGTATGCGATTGCTTCGTCGTTCCTCCTCGCAATGACATAATTTTTGTCTTTCTAATACTTGTGGACCGAAGCCAGGCGGTAACTATTGAAATGTGACGTTGAATATGAACCCTTATGAAAAAAATGCAAATATCTTTAATCCTGATCACAGCTGCTACAGCCGTTTTCTTTGCCTGCGGCGGAAAAAAATCTGATGCCGGCCCCGGCGGCGATGGTGGCGGAACAAAACCTCCGGTTGATACGCCCGTGGTTACGATCCCCACCACCCCATACAAATCCCTAAACTATTTGTATAAAATATCGGGTACCAAAACCGTAGCCGGGATCCATAACCGCGAGCCAAATGCTACCCCCGCTGTATGGACAGAGAAAGTTTATTCCGTAACCGGCAAGTATCCCGGCCTGTGGAGCGGTGATTTCCTGTTTCAGCAGGATAATATCAACGACAGGCAAACCATGATCAACGAGGCTATTGATCAATGGAACAAAGGAGCGCTGGTCAACATCATGTGGCACTCCTGCAACCCGGCCCTTGCCGAGCCCTGTGGCTTTGATGCCAATGGTGTACTCAGTAAACTCACTAACGACCAATGGACAGAACTCACCACCGATGGCTCGGCTATGAACAATAAATGGAAGGCTTTGGTTGATGAAGTATGCTTTTACCTGCAACAACTAAAAGATAAAAACGTGGAAGTGCTTTGGCGGCCAATGCATGAAATGAACCAGGGCAGCTTTTGGTGGGCAGGCAGGCCTGGCCCAACCGGCACCCGCAAACTTTACCAGATGCTGCATGACTATATGGTAAAAACCAAAGGGCTCACCAACCTGATATGGGTTTGGGATGTTCAGGATTTTGGCAGCCTTAACGATGATGTAAACGCTTACAATCCCGGTGCCGATTATTATGATGTTGCCGCGCTTGATGTTTATGATGGCAGCGGCTACACCCAGGCTAAATACAACACTATGGTAACCGTAGCAGCGGGGAAACCCATTGCTATTGGCGAATGCCAGAAATTGCCTACCGCGGCCCAATTGACTGCCCAGCCTAAATGGACATTTTTTATGGGCTGGAGCGAACTGGAATTTAGCAACAACAGCGATGCGGATATCAAAAATCTGCATACTGCGCCCAATGTGATCACCCTTGATAAAATGCCAGGCTGGAAATAAGCCCATGTTATAAATGAAACTACATTATAAAATATTAACCCCCTTGCTGTTGCTTTTTGCTTGCGCCGCCCAGGCGCAGCAAATACAGTATCATTTGCTGAATGCGAAGGTTATTGAGTTTGAAAAAACGGAGTGGGATATTAGCTTATCTGCTCCTTTTGTAAACCCTTACGATCAGCAGGATATTAGTGTTGATCTGGAAATGGTTAGTCCGTCGGGAAGGCCGGTTGTGCTGCCATGCTATTTTGAAAAAGGAGACAGTACGCTGTCAAATTGGAAAGCCCGCTTCGCCGCGCAGGAAACAGGTGAATACAGTTACCATTTTAACCTCAGAAGTAAGGCTGGCGAATCAAAATCAAATGAAGGGCATTTCAATGTGCAGGCATCCGCGAAGCCCGGGTTCCTGCATAAAAATAATACCTGGACTTTTAAATTTGACAATGGCAGGTTGTTTAGGGGAATAGGCGAAAACGTAGCCTGGGAATCACGAAAGTTTGAAAACGACAAATGGACCTATGATCATTTGTTACCTACGCTTTCAAAAAACGGGGCTAACTTTTTCCGTACCTGGATGTGCTACTGGAACTTGCCGCTGGAGTGGAAAAAGGTTTCTTCAACCAAACGTTACCGCAGTACCAATGAGTACTTTAATCCAGGTGCCCTTAAACGCATGGATGAACTGGTACAGATGACCGATTCTTTAGGCCTGTACTTTATGCTCACGCTGGATTGGCATGGTCATTTGATGGAAGCAGGCGGCTGGAAAAACAGTCCTTATAACACTATAAACGGTGGCCCCGCAAAAACTCCAACAGAGTTCTTTAGTCTTCAAAAAGCTAAGGAAAAGTATAAGAATAAGCTCCGATATGTGATTGCGCGCTGGGGATATAGCACCAGTATCGCCGCGTTCGAGTTTTTTAACGAGGTTGATAATGCGGCATTCAACAAGGAGGACAGTATTTTGATCCCTCATCAATACATTACGCAATGGCATGATGATATGAGCGGATACCTGAAAGATGTTGACCCTTATCATCATATGGTTACAACCAGTATTTCGCACCGGGATATCCAGGGACTTAATTCCTTAGCTTATCTTGATTTTAACCAGAAACACATCTATAAGCATACGGAAAAAATCCCGGCAATCTACCCTGATTATATTCAAACCTATGGTAAGCCCTATGTAGTTGGCGAGTTCGGATACCGTTGGGAGGATGCTGATCCTAAATACGCAAAAGAGGCAGATTTTGATTTCAAACGCGGCCTGTGGTACGGTTTATTCAGCGAGACACCTTTACTCCCTATGAGCTGGTGGTGGGAGTTGTTTGATGATGAGAAAATGGCCTATTTTTTCAAAGGTGTACGGGAGATAAGTGATGCCATGCTTAATGCAGGTAACGGTTCATTTATACAAATCCGGGTTACTGCCGGCAAGGCAGAAGCATACGGGATGAAATGCGGTAATAAATATTTCATTTACCTGCTCAATAATACAGATCAGGTAATTTCAACACAGGTGGTTATCCTGGCGACAATTAATAAGTTCTCGATCCGGTCATTTTCGCCCGAAACAGGGGTGTATAAACCAGAGAGCGGCGGCAGGTCATCAGGCAAAAACATAACGATCAGCACTTTGGGATTGCAATCAAAAGAAGCTCGGATCTTAATCGTAAATGATGAAAGCAAATGAAGTTTTCAGGGAAATAACCCCGCTTACCCCGGGCGATTGTTTCCTGCTTTTCGATAGGAATAAAAAGCGGTTCGACTTTCCGGTGCACCGGCACCATGAAATGGAACTTAATCTGATCTTAAACGCTGGCGGTGCCAAACGCGTTGTTGGCAATCATTCGGCAGAAATTACTAATATCGAGTTGGTATTGCTTGGGCCAAACCTGGAGCATGGCTGGCTAAACCACAATTGCAGAGGCGAAAACATCCGGGAGATAACCATACAGTTTCAGCACGATATTTTAAGCGGCGGAATGTTTGACCGGGAACAGATGCAAATGTTAAAAACTATGTTCAACGTTTCGGCAAAGGGCATAGTTTTCGGCGCGGAGACGGTTAATAAACTCGCCCCTATGATTTCTGCACTGTCCGGTAAAAGCGGATTTGACTCGGTAATCGCCTTGCTGAAAATTCTTCATGAACTTTCTTTGTCTCCGTATCAATGCCTGCTCGATCAGAATACTGTCGAAATAAATCTACTTAAAGAAAAAATTCAGGAAGATGATTTTGTTGAACGGGTTTTTTCGTTCATGAACGCCAATTATCAGCAGGCAATCAGCCTAAATGAAACAGCCCAGACTGTTAAAGTGCCTGGCAAACTTTTTAGCAGGATATTGAAAAGGCGTACCGGGTTAACATTTAAGGATTGCCTCACCCAGATCAGGCTTGGGCATGTATCAAGATTGCTGATCGAAAATAACTATTCGGTTGGGGAAATAGCCTATCGTTGCGGTTTCAGTAACCTGGCAAATTTTAACCGGGTTTTTAAATTAAAGAAAAAATGTACCCCTAAGCAGTTCAGGGATAAGTATAACGGGAATAGGGTTGTGGTTTATTGAATAGCAGTTTTTATGCTGCTGATGTAACAAAAAAGTGGCCGGTATTTTTTACATGCCACGCGTTAATGTTAAAATAGTATTACTCTAAAGCATGGGTAATAGTTAAGTTTGTTTTACCAGTTATAATAGTCGCCATTATCATACTCAGCGACTTCATAATATGTTTTTCTTTTAAGCAGGTTGAATTGAAAGGTGTTTGCGCATGAAGAAACTTTACTTTTTTTTAGTGTTTTGGTATTGTGTTTTATTTGCTCTAAGCGGCAATGCGCAATATTTGTATCAGCAGATTGATAATAGCAGCGGTCTCTCCAATAGTTGTATTAACACTATTTACCAGGACAGCGAACAGCTCATTTGGTTTGGTACCTGGGATGGACTTAACTTTTACGATGGTAAAAATATCCATGTATTTAATTACGAGCGTACAAGGCCCGGTAAAAATTCAATAGCCAGCAATATCATCTATCAGGTAACCGGCGATAACAGCCGCAATATTTGGATAGGTACTGTTGAAGGCATCTCCAAATTCAACAAAAGCACCGGCGATTTCAGCAATTACTTTTACAATCGCAAAAAGGTGGTATCAAACGGATATACCATTGCGGTTGATAACAATGGTTTCGTGTACACCGCCCGTCGCAATGGTAATGAGATAGACCTGTACAATCAGCAGCTGGATAAGTTCAGCAAAGTTGATATTAAAGGGTTACATAACTTTTTGCTGATAAAGATCTTTTTTGATACGCACAACAACCTGTGGCTTCTGAAGGACGATGGTATTCTTGAGGTTTTTAATAAAACAGCCGCTGGTTTTGTAAAGCAGGTTGCATTTCCATCAGTCAATAATATCGATAACGTATTTTTTGTTAACGGGAAGGTATTTTATTCGTCCAAAACCGGCGACTTGTTTAGGGTTGAGGATAACCTCACTGCTCAAAAAATAATGAAGCTGCCTCACGAGGTGCGTTCTATGAGTTATTACCGGCAACATTACGTTTTTGCCTGGGCATCAAAGGGTATTGGCGAGTATGATCCGGATTTCAAACCATCTTCTTTTTTATCTGCCGAAATACCGGTACTGCAAAATATCCGGATTACTTCATTACAGGATGCCGGTGCCAATTTATTGTGGATAGGTACCGATGGCAACGGAATTTTAAAGGTAACGCCGAAGGAAAACTATTTTGGCATTATCCAGAAGCAGAGTAACGGTCAGTCGTTTCACATCCCGGTACGTGCTTTTTGTGCGGTTGATAATGAATTGTGGGTGGGTACTAAAGGTAATGGTATTGTCACCATCAAAAACTTTGGCAAAAGCGATGTGTCTTTTTCTACAATTAAATCCTTTCATACCAATGTCGATCTTTTGGATAATTGCGTGTATTCAATTACCAAAGATAAAACCGGTATGGTTTACATCGGTTCTGACGCGCCGGGCATCACGCTGTATGATCAACGGTTAAAAAGATTTATCAAATGGGAAGAAATAGGAGGCAGTCAAAAATATCCTTCATTCGGCTCAGTGCATTGTGTACTGCATGATCAGGACGGATCGGCATGGTTGGGGTTAAACGAGGGTGGCTTAGTTCACCTCAAGCTGGAAATTGACAAGGGGGGCCATGTTTCTTTAAGTTATCTTGAAAAGTTTATCTATGATGGCACCAATGCTGGTCCCGGCAGTTACGTAATTTATAGTCTTGCCGAAGGTAGTAACGACCGGATCTGGATAGGATGCCGTTATGGAGGCTTGAGCATGTTTGATAAAAAGCTCAGAAAATTTAAGACCATAAAAGCATTCTCTTACGATAAAAGCCTGTCGAACAATGATGTGCTTTCGCTTTACATGGATAGCCATAAAAAGCTGTGGATAGGTACCAGCTTTGGTTTAAACTGGGTTGATGAAGAGCTTGCAGCAAAGCAATCAAAACCGGTATTTAACAAATTGTATATTGACGATGGGCTTCCTAATAACACCGTTCATGCTATTAACGAAGACAATGCTGGTAATATCTGGATTAGTACCAACAAAGGACTGGCCCGGATCAATCCGCAAAGTTTAAAGATTGTACAGTTTAAAGAGTCGGACGGGTTGCAGAGCGATGAGTTTAGCGATAACGCTGTTTGGAAAGATCCTGCCGGGATGTTGTTTTTTGGAGGGATTTACGGGTTTAATTATTTTTCGCCGGGAGGCATTGTTATTAATAATGAACAGCCGCACCTGTTACTGTCTGAGTTACAGTTTGCAGGCAAGTTTGCAACCGAACGCGGGCTCAATGTGCTTACCAAAAATGGTTCCGCTGTAAACCAGCATTACGAGCTGGCTCCCCAGGATAACTATTTTGAACTCAATATTCAGCCCATAACATACCTGCACCCGCAAAAATGCCAGTATGCTTATTTTTTGGAGAACAGCGACAAGGAATGGCATTACATGGGAAATAATGAAAAGATCATTTACAATAATATAGCAGCGGGGAACTACAGGTTATTAATTAAATGGACAAACGGTGAAGGCATCTGGACGGAGGGTATCCCTGCATTCAGTATTACTGTAAAGCAATACTTTTGGCTTACTACATGGGCTTATCTGTTGTATGCGCTTGTACTGGCGGGTTCCGGCTATCTGTATTTCAGGTACCGTAAAAATAAATTCATGATGAGGCAGCAACTCCATATGGAACATATGCTGCATCAAAAAGATGAAAAATTGCACCAGGAGCAGCTCGATTTTTTTACCAATATAGCCCATGAACTGCAAACGCCGCTAACACTTATTTTAGGATCGCTTGAAAGGTACCTGTATAAAAATAAACAGGATGAACCGATGCAGGATAACTATTTTTTATCAGTAGTAAAACAGGAAGCATCGCGGTTACATTACCTGGTGTTGCAATTGCTGGAGTTTCGCAAGGCTGAATCAGGCTTTTTAAAAAATCATTTTTCATACCTGAATGTTTCCGGGTTACTTAAGAATATTGCCAAATTATTTGAGCCGCTTTCTGAACCTAAAAGGCTTGATTTTTCATGTTACATCGAACCCGACATTAGTTTATGGATTGATAAGGACAAGCTTGAAAAAATTATTTTCAACCTGCTGTCCAATGCGTTTAAGCACAGTACCGATGGGCAGTCAGTAATATTTTCTGTAAACAGGCTTGCCGGATCAGATCAATTGGAGTTCGTGGTAGCCAACTCTGGCTGTACATTAACCGCGGATGAAATGCAGCGCCTTTTCGACAGGTTTTTTGTGGCTGATGGAAGCCAGCAAAGCAAGATCAGCTCGGGGGTAGGGCTTGCCTTTACCCGGCAATTGGTGTCATTGCTCAATGGTACTATTGAAGCGCAATGCAATAACGGCTGGATAGCCTTTAAGGTACACTTGCAGTTAAGCTTTATACCCGGCAAGCACGAACTGGTAACCGAGATAGGGGAGAAGGTTGAAAAGCCGTCATATATATTCCAGTCGATAACTCCTGCACAGGCTAAGGACAGGCAGGTTACTGTAGCCGAGAATAATAAAAAGGCACTTGTTAAAAGCTTTGAGCAGGAAGATAAAAAAATGATCCTGGTGGTTGAGGATGAGCAGCGTATCCGTTACCTGCTTAAAGATATTTTGCAGGAGCAGTATATTGTATATGAAGCTGCAACCGGCAAGGAAGCATTGGAAGTGATCAAACGTATTACGCCCGACCTGATCATCAGCGATATCATGATGCCCGATTTTGATGGTCTGCAGCTTTGCGGTGTAATTAAAAGCACGCCCGAATCCTGCCATATTCCATTTGTGATCCTATCGGCAAGGGGAACCGTTGAGCAACAGACAGAAGGCTACGAACTGGGGGCCGATGCTTATATTCCTAAACCTTTCCAAACGGAACATTTGCTGGTAAGGGTTCAAAAACTGCTCGAATACAGGGAAAAACTGCACCTATTTTTTAACAACAGCAAGCTGGCCGACCAGTTGGATATTAATGACATTAAGGACAGCGACAAGTATTTTATAGAGAAGGTTGTAGGTATAATAGAAGATAATTTGTTGGAGGAGCTTGACGGCGCCTTTTTGGAAAACGCATTAAACCTGAGTAAGATTCAGCTGTACAGGAAAATAAAAACGCTCTCCAATATGAGCCCTACAGAGCTGATCAGGCATGTACGGCTGCAAAAAAGTGCCGTTCTGCTCACAACTTCCGATCTCACGGTATCAGAGATATTTTACCGGACAGGGTTCAACAACAAAACCTATTTTTTCAGGGAGTTTAAGCGGGTTTACAATTGCTCTCCCAATGCCTATCGTGCAAAGCACAGGTTGCCAGATTTAAATTAAGTGGAAAATATATTGAGATATAAAGCGTTTAGTTGGGACAACGAACACCGACAGTTTAAGCTTAACCTTTTGAATGCTGATTTGTATGAGGTTAGACTTGTTGGTTTACCGTTTGCTAACACTAAACCCATTCATGAAATTTCTATTATTTAATTTGAAAACAGCTTTTGTGTTTTTATTTGCACTGTCACTATTGTTTGCAGGCTGTAATGAAACTAAGCCGGTTGAAAAGACAGAATCGGTACCGATTAGGCCGGCAATTCAAGACATAGTTGATAGTGTAGCAAAGTTTAACAGGTTAGATAGCTCGGCAGTCGGTTATGCAGGTATAAGAACCATACAATGGATTCGCTATGAAAAATTAAGCAAAACGGCGACGTTGCCTGAACTGAGGGCTCTTACTCGTCATAAAAGCGCTGTGGTTAGGTGTTACGCATATGATGCTTTAACCGCCAGAAAAGATACTGCGGCCTTTACCATTCTTTTAGCTCATTTACAGGATACAGCGATGGTGTCATCTTTTATTGGCTGTGTAATTTCCCGGGAACAAACTGGTGTTTGTTTTCTGAATTCCGTTACTCGATATGATTCAACATACACCGGCTATAAGCTTTCACCAAAGCAAAAATCAACTATAGATAGTATTTTGCTGTTTGATAAACGTATAACTTTGTCCGTCAAATATGATCTGCTCTTTCATTTGAAACCGCAGCCACAATACTATACCCGCGTCAGAGAAATTGCTGTAAATGAAAAGACGCCAGTAGCGATATGGACTTTATCTCGGTATAAGAAAGCAAATGATATTAGCGTTATTGTAAAAGCATTTGATAATATCGAAGCCGAAGACTATGCGATTCGTTCAGCAGCGTCAAACCCTGATAGCAGTTTTTATCCAATGTTAGCAGAAATTTTTGAACGTGAGTGGAATGAGAAGTCTTATGATTATCAAAAATGGCGATTACTCTATGCGGCACTGGCCCGCTATCCCAAAGCTCCGCAAACTTTAGCATTTTTTAACAGAACAATTAAAACAAAGGACGAGTTCAGGTATAAAACTTTGGCTGCTGATCTTTTAATAGCTATAACTAAATACCCTGCCCCCGTTTTTGAGCCATTAAAAAAGTACATTAAATTAGATGAGTATTCGATGGAAAGTGTTCACGAGGCATTAAATAACGCAGAGTAAACACCTTCCAACCGCCGGATCTCAGGTCGGCTATTTTCTAATTATTTAATGCGATCTATCCATCCATACCTGGTAACTCGCTTTGCCATCGTTACCTACCGAGTAAAACGGAATTGCAATAAGCGGCTGTTTAGTACTTGGCGAGGTGATTTTTATCTTATTGTAGCCATTTGCCCGGTTTTTTTGTTCTGATTGAAATACTGCATTTTCGGTAATGCTGCTTTCAGAAAGCGGTGGATTGTTATTCGCTTCAAAAGCATAAATTATGGGGCCGGCGGCAATGGCTAATTTATTATTTAATTCGGCAACCTGGGCGTTCGGGGTAACAATGCGCGGCTGCACAGGTAGGTTCAGGCTGATTTTATCACCTGCCTGCCATTTACGTGTTATAACTGCATAGCCTTTTTCAATATGCATAGGATATGCCTGGTTGTTCACTGTAAGTGTTATTTGCCCATCAGATTTGGAATTATACAAACCGAATGGGTTTTCCTTACCCGTAGCCCAGCCAGGGATGCGTATATGCATGGCGAAATTGTCGGCCTTAGCCGGGTTAACATTGATCTGTACTTTGCCATTCCATGGGTAGCTGGTATACTGGCTGATGGTCACTCTGTTCGGGCCATTACCTATATTGGCGCTACCGCCTATAAATAAGTTTACATAAACGCCTTTTTGTTTATCTGTAGCGTAAATGAAACCCGGTAACGCTCCAAGCATTTTCAATATCATAGGCGGGCAGCAAGGGCAGCTATGCCATACCCAACGCGGGTGGTCAGTTGCTATTAGCGGGTTTTCATAATTATAATGCGCACCATCAAGAGAGATACCCGAAAGGATATTGTTGTAAAGTGCGCGTTCAAACTCGTCCATGTATTTACCATCGGCCTGCAGCTCGTTCATGCGCTGACTAAAAAAGGCCGCACTGATAGATGCGCAGGTTTCAAGATATGCCGACTGCGGCAGGTAATAATCCTTGCCAAATTTTTCATCATCGGCAATAGCACCCTGCCCGCCTGTAATGAAAGTGCGTTTGCCAATCATGTTATCCCAATACCGGTTAGCGGTTTGGATATATCGAGGATCGTTATCATAAGCTCCAATAGCTGCTATAGCTGTGCCTAACAGGGTTGCGCGCACGGCATGGCCCTCAATGGTTTGCTGCGTAAATACCGATTGGTCGTCCTGGTTATAACTGCCGTATACCTGTCTTTTGCGCAAACCATCCGGGTCGGCAGGTATACCCCGATGCTCGATCCAGTATTTTGCTATATGGAGGTAAGCATCAGGGGTTACCGGGGCGCTTATCTTGTTGGCAAGCGCTGGTTGCGCCTTAAAAAGAAGGTAAAGCTTGAAAAAAGCCTCCTCAGGGCCTGCATGGCCGGGGATGAGGTTGAGTTTTGGCGCATCGCCCATTACTTTGCACATATAGTCGGCCATTTTAACCGCTACATCTAAAAGTTTGGTTTTGCCCGTTGCATTGTAATAATGTATCCCTGCCTCTGTCAACATCCCTGCATTGTACAAATCGTGCTGCCAGCGGTCATCGCCTCCGTTTGTTCCCCAGCGTTGTGTGGGGCGGTTCAGTGTGGTATAGGTATTGATGTATCCCTCCGGATCAGCAGCTTGTGCGGCAGCAATGCGGTCAATGTAAGCATCAAGCTTTGCTTCTAATGCTCCGTCGGGATACGCAACCAACAGATCGGCAGCACCACGAATACTTTCATAAACCAAACCATCGTACCATGGCGGGCCGTCACTTTCGCCGGTATTTTTCTTGCCTTGCGCAACCCGGTCGAAATTAAGGAACGCATTACGTGTGCGGCCTGTCTTTTCTTTTTCCTTTATCAGGTCTTCACGGTCGGCTCATAATTTCCCTCCAGTTTATTCAGCACATCGTAAACAGTAACGATATGAATAGTATTCAGCTTTGGCGACCAAAAGGCATCTTTTATCGTAACGTGTTGTATATCTACAGGTGTAAGCTGTTGTGCAGTGGCAGTTGTACTGAATGTTGCAACAGCTATAGCGCTTGTTAACAAAGATTGCAGGGTTGTTTTCAGTTTCATTTGGTGTTTATCGGTTAAAGCGTATTATAGTATAAGAGGCAGCGGGTAAAGTATAATTAATTACATCGCCGGGCCAGGATATATGGGTTGATTTTGGACTGATCAGCGTTGGTTGCGCCGGGGTATTTACCTCTTTTAAATCTCCCGTAAGCTGCATTATTGAAGCCTCTTTATTACGTTTTTCAAAGCCACTTAATTTAATATCGGCTGTTACCGGTTTTGCAGCCGGATTTACAACATGCAGCACTAATTGTTTCCTATCTTCACTAAGTGTAGCGCTAACATCAATTTGCCCGGTGGTTGTACTTGCGATGTTTAAAGGCAGGTGATTGGCAGATGCCATTTGCTGTGCATAAAAAGGGGGCATGCCCCAAACCTGGGATGGGGTGAAAAACACCTGTCCCTGGTCCCAGCCATTGTCATTTTGTCCTAAAGGTTGCAGTGCATTTGCTGCGCATGAGGTAAGCACAAAATCGCCGTGCCGGCGTACAGCATTTAATGTACTGGCATGGCCAAGTGCCCTTGATATGTCATGGCGGCCACCATTTTCTTCAAAGATGGTGCATTTGAGGTGGGTATTGGGGTTCCATGCGGTAAAGATCGCCTTCATCCGGGTTAGCGAGCTATCAACCTTAATTCCAGCATCGGGATTGTCAGCGTCTGTGTGCAGGTCCCAATAATTGGCTTTGCCATCTATCGCCTTAAAAACTAACGCCATGTTCGGTGACTCGGAACGCCACCATGCCGAACAGATAAATTTTAAGGTAGTATCTTTTGCGTGCATGGCGCTTTGCAGGAGATTAAAACGTTTGGCATAGTGCTCATACTCCGATTTTATATCGCCGTTAAAGATCACCTCTTCGTTACCAATCTCAATATATTTTATTTTGTATGGAGCCGGGTGGCCATTGGCAGCACGTTGTTTGCCCCATTGGGTAGATGCATCGCCTTTCAGGTATTCCACCATATCGGCCATGTCTTGTGGTGTTTCCTCAATGTTGATGGCAAATGCCGGCTCAAAACCTGCTGCCTCGCAAAATTGCAGAAACTCTTCAATGCCGAAACCGTTAGTTGAATAAGGATACCAGTGCCCGGTATAAGGTGGCCGCTTATTCCGTGTCCCTATCATCTTTTTAAAGCGATAGCCGGGAGCGTTAACCATGGTACCTCCGTATCGTAAAAAGTTAAGCCCTTCTTGTTGCATAGCTGTTCCGATATCGGCGCGCAATGGCAGGCTCTTAAACTGCTCCTGTTTGCACATGAGTGTTACGTGGTCTACCCAAAGCTTCCCTTTATTATTTATGCTGATAACAAATCGGGCTTTTGTATCGCTTTGCAATGATTTTATTGCAAAAGGGTATGACATCCAACCCGATGTTATATTTGTAATTACCTGCGTTCCGTAAACCTTTTTGCCATCGGCACTTTGTAGTGATAGGGTTACTCCGCCTTTGAAACCTTCGGCTTTCATAAATAAGGAGCCGGCGTAAATATTCCCTTTATGCAACGCAATTCCCCAGCGGTATAAGCTCTTATTGGCGATGCCGGCTACGCCTTTAGAGCCGTTGTGTGTAATTATTTGTGATTGTTTGCCATTATAGCTATCGCTGGTATCTAACGAAAATGAACCTGCACCGCCAACGTTTACAGCATCCCACGCACCACTTACTTTTAGTGTTGGTTCTGCGTGAAAATTTTCGGTAGTAGTTTTTCCTTTAGTTGTGATAGTTAGATTTTTATAGGTTACATCTGCATTGTATGTTCTGAGTCCAAAACTTCCTGCAGGCAAAATATCTTTATCATCTGTTAAAGTGGCAACTGCCGGTTTTTCATCGTTTAGATAAACCTTAAATACATTGCCGTCATTTTCTACCTTAAGCTTTATCCAGCTTTTAAAATCGATGGAAAGTTTTGTTTCACTTATTGGAGTCCAGTTGTTATGATGCTTGCCGAATACCAGCACCCTTTTATTCGGATCGAGACTGATTTCGTAGCCGTCAAAATTATCAGCGCTTTTATTTGCGTTGTTCACGTTAACCACTATGCCTGCATTGTCATTCCGCAGGCCAAATTTTATCAAAACTTCTGCGGTGTATGAGGTGCCAGGCGACTGCTGTTTTATTAGTTTAAACCCCTCGCCGGCATTTACGCTTATACTATTTTCACCCGGTTGCCAATAACCGTCATAGCTTTTCCAGCCAGAAATAACCGGTGGTGCGGCAGGTTCCTCAAAGCTTTCTCCAAAAATGCGCTGATCGTAAAGGCCGCCGTAGATTTCGTGGTTAACATCTTCGATACATGCCCCGTAAAGATTAGAAGGTACGCGGTTAAGCACCCGTGAAGCGTCGACTGTTATTTGGGCCTGTTGAGCGAAGGTAACAAGGGGTAAGGCAAGCAAAGCGAAGAGATAAAGCCTTGCGGTTGAGGTTTTCAAAAGCATGCAGGATGTGAATAATTGTTATGTTTGTTGGTAATGCAGTGCAAAAATGTAGGATAGTGGGGCAATTATCTTATACTGCATTACCGAATTGTAACACCATATTGATATATGAAGTTTTTTCAGGAGAAAATATTGCCGGGCGACAGGCTTTTCGTAGTTAAAGAGGAAACTTTTCCTTACAACGATTTTCCATTGCATACCCATACGGAGTATGAAATTATATTGGTGATGAAAAGCAGGGGTACCCGTTATGTTGGCGATCATATTGCAGATTTCTTCCCCGGTGATCTGTGCCTTTTTGGGCCAAATTTACCTCATACCTTTTATAATAAGCATATGCCTGCCGATAGGGAAGTACACCAGGTTGTTATTCAGTTTGATGAAAACTGCCTTGGCGCCGGCTTTTTTGAAAAACCGCAATTTGCCGCAATAAAAGATTTATTGCAAAGGGCGGGGCATGGGTTAACCTTTACCGGGCCGGTACGTGACCTTGCCGAACAAAAAATAAAGGCCATGGTAAATGTTGACGAAGCCGAAGCTGTTGCGGGCCTGATTAGTGTACTGGGTTTGCTTGCCAGGTCAACAGAATACGAAGTGCTATCGGTACAAAAGCAAATAACTGCAAGTGCACAGAAAGATACCGCCCGGATGAATGTTATTTACCATTACCTGCTGGATAACTTCAGGAGCGATATTGAGCTTGAGGATATTGCTGCTATGGCTAACCTTACGGTTCCGGCGTTTTGCCGGTATTTTAAGCAGCATACCCGCAAAACACTATCCGAATTTGTGAACGATCTGCGTATTGGCTACGCCTGTAGCTTGCTGCAGCAGAAAGAGCTTAGCGTTTTGCAGGTTTGTTTTGAGAGCGGTTTTAACAACATCTCTTATTTTAACCGCCGCTTTAAAAAGCAAACAGGAGTGCCCCCGTTGTCTTACCAGAAAAATAATATCCGTGGGTATTCTTAAAGTACCCTGTTATTAGGGGATATTATTTAACAGAAACTTAGCATATGCTATATTTTATTTAAAAATGAAGGAGGGAATTAATTTAATATTTATTAGTGTTTTAAATACAATTAATTTATTTTCGATATAAATTAATTGTATATTGGCACCGTTATAACCTGAAATTAATTTATCTTTTAGTATGTATTGCGCGCCTGGCGTGTGTAAACGTAAACAAAAGCCTGAATTGATTAATTTTTGCATTTAATTAAATGTGATTTACACGCTTATAGTGCTGTGCATGAGTAATGCCGGTAAAGGTGATTTTATCTTGAATGAAAAGGCTTAGTGATCATACGGATATTCAGTTGACGGAGCTCTTCGGGCTTGGAGATATTGATGCGTTTGAAGAAATCTATAACAGGTATTGGCTCAAGCTTTACTCTGCCGCATATAAACGCGTGAAGGAAAGGGAAACCGCACAGGAAATTGTGCAAGACTTTTTTACCAGCTTCTGGATCAACAGGGAACAGGTAAAAATTCAGACATCGTTACAGGGCTACCTTTTTACTTCCATCAAATATCTTGTATTAAACTATAAGAGGGCCGAGGCTGTGAGAAATTCATATGCCGAGATTTTGCTGATGGTGAATAACAGTTTTGATAATTCAACAGAAGAGAATTACTACTACAAAGAATTATTGGAACGCGTTGAAACAGAGGTAAATCAATTGCCTCCAAAATGCCGCAATGTATTTGAACTAAGCCGCAAACAATACAAAACCAATAAGGAAATAGCCCAGCTGATGGGTATTTCAGAAAAAACCGTCGAAAACCATCTTACCAAAGCATTAAGATACTTAAGGGTAAATCTTAACAGTGTGCTTTTACTGGCTTTCCTTTATCTGCGGAAATAAGTTTTGACCGTATACAAAACTGCTTTGCAGCGTGGCCCGATTATGTATTGCGCCGAATGGAAAGACAACGGCGGAACAGTGAGCAATTTAGCAATACCTGCAAATGCAACATTTAAACCGGTTGTTGAACCAGGCTTATTAAATGGCGTAACTGTTTTAAAAGGACAGATACTAAGTGAAACTAAAGGCGAAGCTGCCAAAAAGGTAGAGCTTACCGCCATTCCATACTATTCATGGGCTAATCGTGGTAAGGGCGAAATGACTGTTTGGTTCCCGGAAGTAAATGCTGCCACTAAATAAACCAATGAAGCCTCAGCAACTCTCCCGCAAAAAATTAAGATGGTTCAGGGTAATTGCATTTTGCATCCCGGTACTCATTTTATTGCTTGCAGAAGTATTGCTGAGGCATTTCAATTATGGGCATGATACCAGTTTGTTCATCAGATATCCCGATGATCATAATTATTGGGTGATCAATAAATACGCGTCCGAAAAATACTTTACGGATACTACCAACGCTACCAAAGGTAATATTGAGCCTTTTAGGGTTGAGAAGGCAAAAAACACGTTTAGGATTTTTGTGCTTGGTGAATCAACCACAGCCGGGTACCCGTACCTTCATAATGGTTCCTTCCATCGTTGGTTGCAGTATAGACTCATGTATACTTATCCCGATGTTAATTTTGAGGTTATCAATGTATCGCTCACCGCTGTAAACTCATATACTGTACTTGATTTTGGTAAACAGGTAGTTAATTACCAGCCCGATGCAGTACTGGTTTATACCGGCCATAATGAGTATTATGGTGCTTTGGGAATTGGTTCAACCAGCCATATCGCCAATAACAGGTTTTTGGTACAAACGGTACTTGCACTTAAAGAGCTGCGGTTGGTGCAGTTGGTCAACAACGTAATCTCTGGTCTAAAACCAGCATCGTCGAATCCCGATCAGCGCGAAAACCTGATGAAGCGTATGGCGCAGCAACAGGCTATACCTTACCAGTCTGAAGCATATAAAGCTGGGATAGCTCAGTTTAAGAGCAATATGACCGAACTGTGCCGGTTTATGCAAGATAAAAAGGTGCCCGTGTTTTTGAGCACATTGGTGAGTAACGAAAAAGACTTGAAACCCTTTATCAGCGATGGTTCTGATACTTCGGCTGATATGTTGCATGCCGAGGCAAATGACTCGTATCAATCTGGTAAATATCGGCAGGCAAAACAGGAATATGTTAAGGCAAAGGAGTATGATCAGCTACGTTTTCGCGCACCTGAAGCCATGGACGGAGTTATAACAGAGCTGGCCAAACAATATGGCAATGTACATTTGGTAAACGCGCGTACTGTTTTCGAGCAGCATTCGCCAAATGGCATTCTGGGTAACAAAACGCTGCTGGAGCATGTGCACCCTAATTTATATGGTTATGCGCTGCTTTCGGATGCATTTTATCAATCCATAAAAAGCGCCGGACTAATTAAGGCTCAGGCTGATCACGAACTGAGTTTAACTGAATTACTGAGCCGGATGCCAGTAACCAAAGTTGATTCGTTGTATGGTGCCTATACCATCATGATGCTGGAAACCGGCTGGCCATTCAATAAGCCTATCCCCGCGGGGTTTAAACGCGGCGATGATATTACAGCACAACTGGCGGGCGCATTATCGGTAAACCGGATCAGCTGGCTGGATGCCATGGATCAGTTATTTAAATACAGTATGAAAACGGGGGATAAAAAAACAGCTCTGAAAGCGGTGGAAGCGGTGATGCTTGAAAAACCTCAAAACACTACCTATTCCATTTATGCAGGTAGGTTAAGCTTTGAGCTGGGCGATAATGATGCGGCTGCTTTTTACTTTAAAAAAGCTTATGAGCTTGATCCATCGTTTGCCAATACGCAAAATATGTACCTGGTATTTTTAAAAAGCGATCAGCCTGCAAAGGCTACGCCCTATATTGAATCGGCAATACAACAGCATCCCTCAGATATTGAACTGGTGAATTTAAAAAACATAGTAGCAGAGATTATCCGGCTTAAAAATACAACAGACAAAGCAGCTTACAAGCAAATAGCGGCCGATTATCATGCCGTTGGTGCCGATGAAGCAGCCATAAAATATAAACCGCAATGAATGATAAAGTACTAAACCAAAAATTTGGCCTTATCGTTGGTGGCGCATGTTTAATGTTAATGGCATGGCGATATTTTGCTCACCACCAGTTGATAATCTGGTTATTAGCGGCAGGCATTATGCTTGTATTAATTGCTGTGATCATTCCTCAAATATTAACACCCTTACGATTGGTGTGGGATAAAACAGGTAATGTTTTAGGGCTGATCAATAGCAGCATCATCTTGTTTTTGCTTTACTTCCTGGTCATTACCCCGGTAGGTTTTATCATGCGGATGCTTGGTAAAAATAACCTTGATTTAAGATTTGCCCCCGGAGTTCCCACCTATTGGAAATCGGCAAAGCAGACTGAGCACAGTTCAATGAAACAACAATTTTAATAATATGGCCATGGAAGTAGTTACTGAGTTTTTGATGTTCCTGAAATCCAGAAAACGGTTTTGGTTATGGCCACTGTTTATCCTGCTGTTTTTGTTAAGCCTGCTGCTGGTTTTAGCACAGGGATCGGCATTGGCGCCTTTTATTTACTCCTTGTTTTAGGCAATGTACATTCTTGGTATTTCGGCTTACTTTCATGATAGTGCAGCTTGCTTGCTCAAGAATGATCACATTGTGGCAGCAGCACAGGAAGAGCGTTTTACCCGCAAGAAGAATGATGAAAGCTTTCCGCTGAATGCCATAAAATACTGTTTGGTTGAAGCTGGGATCTCATTAAACCAGGTAGACCATATTGTTTTTTATGAAAAACCATTCCTGAAATTTGAACGGCTTTTAGAAACTTACCTGGCATTTGCTCCTTCGGGTTTTATTTCATTCATGAAAGCCATGCCGGTATGGCTTAAAGACAAGCTATTTCTGAAAAAGAATATTACCCAACAATTAAAATCCATCGATGAAAATTGGGATACGAAAAAGGCAAGCCTTTTGTTTACCACACATCATCAATCGCATGCTGCATCGGCTTTTTATCCTTCTCCATTTAATGAGGCTGTTATCCTTACTGCAGATGGTGTAGGGGAGTGGACAACAACCTCTGTTGCTATTGGTACAGGCAATAAAATAGAGCAGGTTAAAGAGATTTGTTTTCCGCACTCAATCGGACTGCTTTATTCGGCATTTACTTATTATCTCGGCTTTAAGGTTAACTGCGATGAATATAAGGTGATGGGCCTGGCACCGTATGGTAACCCCATTTATGTAGATCTGATATTTGAACACCTTGTAGATTTAAAAGCAGATGGCTCGTTCAGGCTGAACCTGCGGTATTTTAACTACTGCACTGGCCTTACCATGACGTCATCACGATTTGATAAACTATTCGGGTATCCCGCACGAAAGCCAGCTGAAGCGATTTCGCAATTTCATATGGATATAGCCAGTTCCATTCAGGTTGCAGCAGAGCGCATCATGCTTGATTTAACTTCAGCTTTGTATAAAGAATTTCAGCTTGATGATTTGTGTATGGCCGGGGGCGTGACTTTAAATTGCGTTATCAACGGTAAAATAATACAGCAATCGGGCTTTAAACGGCTATGGGTTCAACCTGCTGCCGGCGATGCCGGCGGTGCTTTGGGGGCAGCTTATGCTGTTTACTATGAGTACCTGGGTAATGAACGGGAAGATGTTGAAGGTGCAGACAAAATGCAGAATGCATTGCTCGGGCCGTCTTTTAACGCGGATGAAGTTAGGACGCGTTTCATTGCCAATAACATCCGGTTTGAAGAATTAGAGACAAAGGACCTGCATGAAAAAGTGGCTGCATATATCAATGAAGGTAAAGTAGTTGGTTATTTTAAGGGGCGGAGCGAATTTGGTCCGCGGGCTTTGGGTGCAAGAAGCATCCTTGCCGATCCGCGAAGAATGGACATGCAATCGGTACTAAATCAAAAGATCAAGTTCAGGGAATCGTTCAGGCCGTTTGCACCTGCGGTTTTACAAGAATATGCACCCGCTTACTTTGATTTTGAGGGATCAAGTCCTTACATGCTGATGGTTACCTCGGTTAAACCGGAGTTGCGGATAGCCTCTTCGCCGGCAGGTGAATTACTAAAAGGATTTGACCTGTTAAAAGTTAAAAGATCGGATCTCCCTGCAGTAACCCACGTGGATTATACCGCCCGGATCCAAACGCTGAACCGCGAAAGCCATCCCGACTTTTATGATCTGATTACTGCATTTTATAACTTGACGGGCTGCCCCTGCCTGGTAAATACTTCGTTTAACCGTATGGACGAACCTATTGTGAACTCGCCACAAGATGCCATAGACTGTTTTTTAAATACAGGTATCGATGTTTTAGTCATCGAAAATTTCATGGTTGTTAAATAATTTGTATCCTTTATTTGGAGCTTGATTGTGCGCTCTGCCAGGCATCATAAATCTTCCTTTAACAAATGCATACATCAGGGCACCGGATGTATGCAAAGATTGACAAGTCGCGGTTTTCTTCATAGTTACGATATTTCGTGATTTTTCGCTGCTGGGTTGTTTTTAACTGATTGATAATTAGTATGTTAATTAAATGGCACGGTAGTTAGCTAAAACTGGCAGATCTGTATTTTACTACGGTAAAGTGTTGATTATGAATTGAGTGCTCCTTCTCAAAATGAATCAATAACCTGATAACACTAAAAACTACACCATGGAAAAGAAAAAAGAACTAACCGCCGGTACTATCATTATTGCAGCAATGGTTTTATTTGCAGCGCCTGTTTCGGGCCAAAGTACTGCCTCTGCAAACACGCAGGGCTCTGAAGCTATCCGCCCGTTTCATGTAAATTTTCCTGATGCTGATCTGGCAGACCTTAAGCAACGCATTAAAGCTACAAGGTGGCCCGACAAAGAAACAGTAGCTGATGAAACGCAGGGCGTGCAATTATCAACCATGCATAAACTCGCCGATTATTGGGCCAACGAATATGACTGGCGCAAGATAGAGGCAAAACTGAATGCCCTGCCCATGTTTATCACTAATATCGATGGCGTAGATATCCACTTTATTCATGTGCGTTCGAAACAAAAAAATGCCCTGCCCGTCATTATTACTCACGGTTGGCCCGGATCTGTTATTGAACAACTGAAAGTTATAGGCCCGCTTACAGATCCTACTGCTTTTGGAGGGAAGGCTGAAGACGCTTTTGATGTAATTATACCTTCTTTACCCGGTCATGGTTTTTCCGGCAAACCCACAGGCACAGGCTGGGATCCGGTTAGGATTGCGCATGCCTGGGTTACGTTAATGAAAAGACTGGGGTATGCTAAATATGTTGCACAAGGTGGTGATTGGGGGGATGCTGTTACGGAGCAGATGGCATTGATAGCACCGCCTGAATTGCTTGCTATTCATGTTAATATGCCTGCTACTGTTCCCGCTGATATTGCAAAAGCACTGAAATTTGGAGATCCGAAACCAGCCAACCTTTCACCCGATGAATCACGTGCATACGACCAGTTAAATTTCTTTTATGCACACGGTTTGGGTTATGCTATTGAAATGGCTAATCGTCCGCAAACTCTTTATGCATTGGAAGATTCGCCGGTTGGACTTGCTGCATGGATGCTTGATCACGATGCCGCCAGTCAAATGTTGATTGCCCGTGTTTTTAACGACCAGTCGGAAGGGCTTACAAAAGAGGATATTGTTGATAATATCACTCTTTACTGGCTAACCAAAACTGCAATTTCTTCGGCCAGGCTTTACTGGGAAAACAAACTTGTTTTTTTTGATCCTAAGGGCATCAAAATTCCGGTAGCAGTAAGTGTATTTCCTGATGAGATCTATGCCGCTCCCGAAAGTTGGGCAAAGAAAGCTTATGCTAACCTGATCCATTTCAACAAGCTTGAAAAAGGCGGCCACTTTGCGGCATGGGAGCAGCCAAAGGCGCTTACAGAAGAACTTCGTGCTTCGTTTAGGTCCTTGAGATAATTGGCTGTTGCATGTCCCATCAGGGTCTCACGCAGGTTTAAGTTTACCCACAAATTCACCAACCTGAATTTCAATAGGAAGCATCTACGGAGCCCAAAAATGTCTCCTTTAACACTATAAACACGTGGCCCCGATGGGGCTGATAATATTTATAGCATAATGAATATGGCTGACGTGCCATGCGGCCTCAGAGAGGCCACGTGTTTATAGTGAAAATTTAAAGAGATATTGGACTCCAGCGGAGTCTCGTGATCGTAAACTTGCTCTCCAACCATTGCTTAGCGCACATTTAAATTTTATGGGTAAACTTAAACCTGCGAGAGACCCTGAAGTTTACAAAAAGCCTTACTTTTTAAGAAGGTTGCAAAATTTGATCATGGATTGTTGGCTGATACTCCAATCCGGAGCTTTAATATTGCCCCAGGCTTTAGGATTGTCATACAGATTAAAATAGCAAACGCCAAATACGTGAGGATTGGCATTTATTGTTTTTGCTGCATCAATAAGCCATTTGTCCTGGAAGCTTTCTGATCCTTTTACACCAAACTCTGTTACAAATAAGGGTTTATCAAGAAATCTCATCCTGAAATATTTTCTGTTGAATATGGTGCTAAAGGCTTCCTGTTTCTCAGGGTCGGTAATGTTTTTATCCGGCAAACCATAAATGGCTATACTGATAAAATCCACAACATCGCTCCCTGGCCAAAAATCAGCAGAACCGCGATCGCCGGCAGGCCCCCATACCTTTTTTACATTTTTACCAGGACCTCCATTAAATTGCATAAAATATCTAAAGGCGTTGATATAGGTAACCGGCTCCTGACTTTGCCATGCATACCGGTGTATCGGAATTTCCATTTCATGCATCCATCGCAGGTAAACTGTAGTGTTGGTAGCAGAAATTATTGCAAATAGTTTTTTGATCTGTTCGTTATAGCGCCCTTTTAATATGCTCTCCAAAACGGCAGTGTCGGGTTTGCCGGTTATATCCCGCCAGGGCTCCATGGTTACAATTACCTCGTGGTGGCGATTAATAGCCTCTGTGAATTTTTTCTCAAAATCGCCCCGTTCCAATTCACCCCAATCGGTAAAAATGTGCTCTACGTTAATTTCCGGTTGGTTAAGCAGCCGTTTGTTTGGGTCAAACACACCGATCTTTAATGAGGTTCGATTGGGTTTTGCCTTAATGCTGTCTATATAATTGCTTTTGCTATAAATAGTACTGCTGTAAGTTGTAACTAAATTCTTTTGTTCATTTAGCCAACTGTACTGAAAATCCGTTTTGCCCTTATCACTGCCAATAATTAACACTGGCTTGCCAATAAATCGCAGGCGATGCAGCTTATGCTTTAACATGGCGGCAGTTGTTTGGTCATGCGGGTAAAAGTTAGTAGTGAGCTCAGACCAACTGCCAAGTGTTATGCTTGCATAGTCAACAGTTTTGTTTCCCGGCCAATATTCAGTATCACCGGGGTATCCTGAAGGGCCCCAAACAATTTGTACAGCAGGTGCATGGTTTTTTATCTTTTTTGAAAAATAATTGAACGAATTAATATAGTCGTTAGGAGATTTAAATTGCCATGGATAAACACCGGCAGGCACTTCCATATCGGGATTCCAGCGAATAAATACTTTGTGGTTGCTTTTAGCTACCATAGCGGCCAATTTATTGAACTGATTATCAAATCGGCCCTTAAGTACTTCCGTTAAAACATTGTTTGTGTAATCGGGGCCTTTAAGCCAGGTTTCTAAAGTGATCAATACGTCTCCTTTAGTTAATGCTGCTTCCAAATCTCCATAGTTTGACCATAACGCGGTATTTGTTAATACCCCTCTGTAACATGAGATAGCTTTGACAGGCAAGGACTTATTTAAGTTGGTTGGATCAAATGCAGCTAATACCTGTTCGTTGCTACGGTAGTAACTATTCACCAAATAACTCTTAAAAGAAAAACGCATGTTTAGAAGCAGTATAGCTGAAAATAATATGCCCAGGCCTACTGCTATATAAACTTTAGAGGATGTTTTTTTCACTTAACAATTAATTTTGAAGAGGTGTATTTAAAGTGGTATAGTCGTCGGTCATGTTATTACCTTTGGCGGCTACAAGATATATTCTGTATCTGTCGTCGTTTTGCGGAATTGTAACATTTATACTCGGTCCGTCCCCTAATTTTTTCATGTCGGTAGCATTGCCCCAGTTGTCTGTTTTGATCAGGTACCATTCAAATTTTAAGTCGTTTTTTAAATAACCCGCTATATTCCATTTGTTATATGAATAAATGAGGGCGTTGTAAGTCAACGAGGAGCCGGGAGTGGTTGTTAATGCCGGTTTTAATATTTTAACATGAGGCAAATTATAGTTGGCCACACTGCCGTGCCAGCGCTTGCTTATATTATACAGGTAGGGTTTATTTCGGCCCCATATGTCTTTTAAACCGTCAAGTGTAATAGCTACGCCGCTTTGCTGATCCTGCCAATTGGCATAAAAAGCCCCGCCGGAAGGTTCTTTGCCCGCAAGGGCCGTAGGATCGGCGCTGCTAAAGAAAAAAGGAGCTTTAAGGTCTGATTTAACAAATTTCAACGCATGCTTATTATTAATAATCAATCCAAACGCATCTATTTGGGGTATTTGCTCATGTAATAAACTTATAGTTGAAGCAAGTGTCGACGACGAGAATAGGTCAACTGTTAATGGCCTGCTTGGGTCTGCCTGTTTGATTGCCTTCGCCAAAGGCTTTAAAAAACTGATATAATGCTGTTGAGCCTGCTGCAGCTGTGCCTCCTGATAATATTGAGCCAGTTGCTGATAACTATTGTTGCCCAGGTTCCATGCACTAATTTGAGGATTTGATTTGTTTTTATTTACAATGTTAAGAATAACAGCGCTTTGTTCTTTTAAGTAGCTGGTATCATTTAGAAAGTTTGGCGGGTCCGGCATCCAGAAACTATAATGTATTTTTAAGTTCTTTTTATCTGCAGCTTCAAAAATGGAGCGGTCATAAATATTGGGCCCATATATTTTTATAGTATTTACTCCTGCTTTGCTCATATCATCAAAGTCGTCCATAATGATCTTTTTTGTGAGCGGAGTTATGTTTTTGTACCAATAGTTTCCCTTGGAGTAGATCACGCCTTTAACGGATGTGAAAAATGAAGGGTTTGCCAATATTTGTTCCTGAGCTTTTATCTCATTTACCGTATCGGCTAAAATATCTTTTTGAGCAGTATGATAAGATATTAAAGAAGGGCCTTTAACCACGCTGCCCGAATCCTCATCTGAATTTCGTGAGGCGTATATGCTTATACAAACCGCTAATACTGTAAGAATCAGGCTCAATTTCCTTACACCGCCATATATTCTTCGTCGCAACAACCAAAAATGTTTTTTGGCGTTCTGCACTTGCGAAACCATACTGAATAAGGTAGCGTGCCTACCCACGTATCCCTGGAACTTTAGTTCAGAACTTGCTATCAGCATAAAGATCATGAACAAGCAGTTGAGGCTGACTATCCCGGCCATAAAAAGCGTAAACGGACTCCAGTCGTCATGAAGGCCGTAAGCAATAGCAGCTACCGAAACTGCTAATACCACGATATTAGGAAGGTTATATCTTAAATTTTTTTCATCCTTAATATCCTTAGGGGTTGCAATATAAGGCACATCTTTTCTGATGAGGGTGTAAATAAATCCTAAAATGAATACCCACCAGGTACCAATAAGCAATAATCCTCCAACTACGTGAAATCCCCGCTCATTGTCTTCCATTACCCATTGCTGTACAAAATGTCTGATCAGGATAACGGCGGTTATAAAAGGGACACTAATAACCAAAAAATCAGAAAAATCCATCCTTAACGGAAACACATCCATAAAAAGGGATATGACAGGGATCAGGAAGTTAATAAGAAATACAAAGCCCGATAAGTAAAACAAAGGTAAAAGACCATAGTGGAGCTTTTGCCGCCAGGTAAATTTTTTAAATAGCTGAACATAGGAAGTAACCAGGAGCTCAAAAACTCCTCTCGACCATTTTAATTGTTGCTTATAATAGGCAGATAAAGTGGCCGGAACGAGCCCCCTTGTCAATACTGCCGGTACATAAATGGATTTCCATTTGCGTGCATGCAGTTGCATTGCTGTATGCATATCCTCTGCCAGTCCGGCGGCGTGGCCGCCAATCGACTCTAACGCCGTGCGCCTGAAAGTACAATTGGCACCTATGGCCTGAACGGTTCCATAGCTGTTCATGCACATCATCATCGGGCCGTAAAACTGGTAGGTTTGTTGTGCCGCGCCTTTCGCAATCCATCCAATGCGTTGGTTGTAATAAGCCTGCACTATTTGCACATAACCAATTTCAGGATTGTCAAAATGTGCAACTATCGGATCAAGAAAATCGGGTGTCGGTACGTGATCCGGGTCAAGGATAACACACAATTCTCCTGATGATTGAGCCAATGCATTGTTGATGTTGCCGGCTTTTGCATTTGTTTTTTTAGTTCGCGTGATATGGTGAACTCCCAGTTCCTGGCACACTGATTTCAAATACGGATCATCGGCTTCATCACATAGGTATGCCTGGTGCGGATAATGTATAGCTTGAATAGCGGTAAGCGTTTCAACAATCATTTCATATGGCTCACCTGCGCAAAAAGTAGTAAATATATCTACCGTATATTGTTTTGTTAGTGGTGGGGTGGTGGGAACGCTTATTGACCAGTAATGGTACCACTCATATAATATTTTGAAAAACGTATATATAAAGGTCGACATTAACAGCCAGTAAAGCGGCTGATAACCAATAACTGATTTTTTGAACAGGCTGTACGTGAAAAAAAGCATGCAGAACACGCCGATGAGAATCATCAACCTTAAGTAAAGCAGCTGTAATTTGCTGGGCGGTTTAATTAAATTGTTGTTCATGGATTTTTTAATACATAAAAAGGTGTATTAGAAGTGGCAAAAACTCCCCTTTGATTGTATACATAAACCAATATGCGATAAGGCCCTTCTTTGTCGGGTACCTTAAAGCTTAAATCGGATCCATGTTGCCTGATGATTAATTTCTCTATTTCTTTTGGCTTTTTTTCGTTAAAAGTGCCATTGGGTTTAAACCAATCCTCATGGAATATTTTCCATTTAAATGTTAAGCCGGTTGTATCCGTATTTTCAAAATATACTTTGCTGTTAACAGTTATAGCAGGTTGAAATAAAATATTGTCCCTGGCTCCCTTTCCATCTAATAGCATGTATTTTAATGCAGGGGCGCTGCTTGCTGTTTTCTTTCCGGTCCAGATGTACCGCATAACCTGAACCGCCTCGGTTTCGGCACCGTTTTCATCAAACATACTAAACCACGTAGGTGTTAGCTCTTGTTTTTGTCCCCAATAAAATACCATCGACCCCAGAAATCCCGGATCATTTACAGGCATGTACTTTTTGTAATTAGTAAGATATTGTTCTGCTTTTTTTGCACTTGTACTTTCAATATAAGCACCCCATGCGTTTCGGTTTTCTGCGAGCCAGGGACCTTCGATACCCCATTCTGTAATTAAGAAGGGCCCGTTCCAAAACCATTTGAAATTTTCAAGATCTTCTTTCAATGTTTGAATAGAGCCGAAAATATTGAATGATATAAAGTCGATTTTTGTACGTAACCTGATATTAACGATGTTTTTCTTTTGAAAGCTCATAATTGTCGTCGTCACCGGATGATTAGGATCCTTCTCGTGAATCATATCGACGATATCATTGAACGTTGCATAAAACCGGTTATATTTCGGCTTATTAGGAAATGCAAGCTCGTTACCCAGGCACCAGGTCAATAATGCCGGATGATTTTTGAACCGCTCAACTATATTGGCAATTTTATCTGCATAAATATTAGCTTTAGGGGTATTATAAAAATCTTCAAGGCTCTCGCTTGAAGGCATTGGCAAACCCACTACTACTGCTAAATGATTGGCTTGAGCCGAGTCCAGTACACGGCCTAAGTTTAATGTATCCCAAACTCTGATGGTATTACCTCCCGCCTCTGCCAATTGTTTCAGATTTGTAGAACCCGAAGCGCCTTTGATGAAAAACGGCTTTCCGTTACGGTATAATTGGTACTTCCCATTTACATTTTGAATGCAAACCGTAATTTTTTTAGCATTAACCTGTGGTGATTGATAACATGAAGAGAGTAAAAAACAAAATATGGAAAGGTTAAGGATTTGCGTAAAAAAAGTAGATTTCATAAATGATAGTTCGGCAGCACCTGAAAACTGGATAAAGGCTCCGTATTTTATTTAAGCCGCATAATGCGGTTTCTTGGCTGCGTTAGTTTTTTTATATTTAATCATATAAAACATCAGTGTATCCTGTATACGTTGAATATTGATAATAGTTGGAGTGTTGGCTAAAGAACCGGGATGTTTTTAACCAATTACATTCAAAATTATAAAAAAATACATTGTGCCCATGAAGGTTTCCGTCCACCAGTGGATTTCGCAGAGAATACTGATGTCTGTACCATGTGCACAGCGAATTGTGAATTGAAGAGTTTTATATGGGATACCCAGCGGGTGTAGAATCTAATTTATTGAAAGAACTTCATGTAAAAGTAATTTGATAATCAGATATTAAAAACCAAAGCTATGGAAATCAACAAAATTCTATTCGTTGTAACATCACATGACGAGTTAGGCAACACCGGTAAAAAAACAGGTTTGTGGATCGAAGAATTCGCAGCGCCTTATTACAAATTTCATGACATGGGAAAAGAAATAGTAATAGCGTCGCCTAAGGGTGGGCAGGCCCCTATCGATCCTAAAAGTGATCTGCCTGAAAACAGGACGCCGGCTACCATAAGATACTATAACGATAAAGAAACACAGAACCGGCTAAGCAATACGGTGGTATTAAGCAGTGTTTCTGAAAAGGACTTTGACACCATTTTTTATCCGGGTGGCCACGGGCCAATGTGGGATTTAGCAAATGATAACGATTCGGCAAAGCTTATTGAAGCTTTTTATCAGAGCGGCAAGATCGTAACCCTTGTATGCCATGCACCGGTGGCACTAAAAGAAGTTAAAACTCCCGAAGGGGAATACTTGATTAAAGGGAAAAGGGTAGCGGCATTTACCAATACAGAAGAGGAAGCCGCTCAGTTAACAAACGTGGTGCCTTTTCTTTTGGAAGATATGCTGAAGGAACGAGGCGCTAATTATCAAAAAGGCGAGGATTGGAAGCCCTTTGTAACCCGCGAAGGTCATTTGATCACCGGACAAAACCCAGCCTCTTCTGTTTTGGCGGTAGATACTTTACTTGATTATGCAGAACGGATGTAAATTGATGCTTTTGTTCAGCATAAAACTCAAATATTTGCCGGGATATTAAGAGTGCGAAATATCCCGGCAGGTATTGGTTGCTATTATTTAAAAGAACGAAAATCTGTTGCTGCCTGATTTAACTGAGCAACGCTGTTGGTTTGAGGGCCATTGTGTATGATGATCCGATACCTGAATGTTACCGATTCGCCTTTCTTTAATGTAAGGTTTTTCTCCGATTTGCCATTGGTGAAAATCTTTTCGCCCAGTGGATTAGCCGCAAACAGTCCATAACCGCGGGCATGCCAAAAAGTAGGATAGTTAGGGTTTTGAGGATGATCAATTATAGTAACGCTTACCGAATCGGTTCCCATTTTACCATATACCTTACACCATACGCCGCGTGTGCTCCAGGCATCATTGCCTGTTTTGCCTTCACTGGTAAGGTAGGTGCCGTTGGCTACTTTATCGGTGCCGCCTTTTACTATTGTTACATTGCCTTTATCATCGGTAAATTTCTGATCGGCAGGGTCGGGGATTTGCAGCTCGTGGGCCAGGCGCAGGCCAAGCATCCCATCTTTGGCATCTTTAAAAAGAGCATCCTTATCTGCAGTAAGCGTAGTTACACGATCAATGATACGTTCCTGGGCGTTGCCGCTAAATTCAAAACGGGTCTGCTCTTCCAGTATTACCTGCTTTTGCTGATCTGTCCAGTTTGCATGGTAGGCCAGCACTCCTTTTGCCCCGTCTTTTGTTTCCAAAATTTTGTCAGTACGGATCCATCCATAGCCAATCTTTTTAGCAGCCGGTATGGCGTAGGAGTTATTCCAGAAATCGAGCCCGTTCAGGTTTTCAAAATTAAACCATAGGCCAATATGGTGCGGGTGATCGGTAGGATCGCCGGGACGTGGAGCCAGCGGAAAACCACGGGTTACCGATGTGCCGTTTGCCGACCGCAAAGGGTATAGCACTGGTTTTTCCAAGGTATCGGGATACAGGAAAGAGGTAAAAGGTTTGCCACCTATCAGGATATCTATTTTATTTCCTGCTGATTTGACCAATTTTACCGGCTCGGCTCGTTGAGCATGTATTGTCATAGCAAATAAGGTGTTAGCGGCAAAAATACAAGCCCAGTTTTTTAATATTTTCATAGATAGTGGGGTTATTATATAAGCGTGTGAAAAGATCAATCATAAAAGCATCGGATTGTGCGATTCGCCTCTTAATGGCTATCGTGTGGACACATTTTTAAAGAAATGTCATTTCGATAGAGCAGCGGCGGACCGAGTGGTGGAGAAATCTTCTACATCAGGCTCTACAGCTATACCTGTAAAAACAGGGTGTAGAAGATTTCTCCTCAGCTCAACGCACAAATCCCACCCTTGGTTCGTCGAAATGACATTTTTTTATCAATGATAAGATTAAAAAGATGTGTCCACACGACAGATCTCAAAGGGGGATTTTTATTACTTAGCCTTAATATTTAAACACTTTCCCGTTAGCCATTACCTCCTGGGTTGCCTCATCAAAGGTAGCTTTATAGCCAGTATGCACTGCGGCATTGGTCATGATGTTGGCTATGGAGTGACTGTAACCGGCTTCAACAGGTGCATTGGGCTGTTTACGGCTGCGCACGCATTCCATCCAGTTGCGAACGTGGTTTGACGTTAATACATCGCCGCCGGTATTGGCTGATGCTACTACCTTTTCGGTATTGGCAAGGCTAATTTCAGGCAGCAGGTTGGCTTTCATGTGCATGGCATCTGCCATTTTTTGGGTAAGCCCCCCGGTAGGGGATACCGTGTTGGTAATGAGGTTAAGCTCTCCGCCATTGGAGTAGTAAATCTCTGCCGGGTGCTCATCGCCATTATGCATACGCGAGCCAAAGGTAACCTGGAAGCCGGTAGTGGGATCATTAAGCGGACCGTAATCAAACGCAGCCAGTATGGTATCCCAGTTGCGGCGTCCGTCTTTCCACATATAAATGCCGCCGTTGGCAACCACACTGCGTGGGTGCTTTAAGCCGGTAAACCAGTGTACTGTATCAATCTGATGGCTCATCCACTGCCCGGCCAATCCCGATGAATATGGCCAGAATAAACGGAATTCCAGGTATTTACGCGGATCAAATTCCTCATAAGGGCGGTTCATGATAAAACGCTTCCAATCAGTGTCCTGCTCTTTCAGTTGGCTTAACAGGTCTGGTCGGCGCCAGCGGCCGGGCTGGTTCACATTCCAGGTAAGCTCGACCATGGTAATTGGGCCAAACTTACCCGAGCTGATAAATTCATTGGCAGCATGATAATTAGCGCCGCTTCTGCGTTGTGACCCAATTTGCACAATTTTACCTGTTTCTTTTACCGCCTTTAACGCAGCCCGGTTATCTTCCATGGTTTCGGCAAAAGGTTTTTCTACATAGGCATCACAGCCGGCCTTTACTGCTTCAATGGTATGCCTTGCGTGCTGAAAATCAGCGGTGCTTACAAATACGGCATCAACCGTTTTGCTGTCATACAATTCTTCATTATTGCGGTAAGCTTTTACGTCATGCTGCATTTTATCTTTCCATAGGGCAGCACCTTCCTCACGCCGTTTATTCCAGATATCAGATACGGCTACAACTTCAAAATTGAGTTCCTTACAATGGTTCATGAAGCTGGGCACGTGCGAGCTTTTGTGCCTGTCTGAAAAGCCGATTACTCCAACCCGCACCCGGTCATTGGCGCCAATGATGCGTTTATAACTTTGGGCGCTCCAGCTTTTGGGCGTAAGCATAATTCCGGCCCCGGCCATTGCTGCCTGTTTAATAAAGGTACGGCGTGATTTTTCCATATGGTATAGTTTGGTTTACAGGTTATTTTTCATCAAAAATGTAGGTGCCATTAGGGGGCTGGTGCCTGTGCTTTTTGTTGATTTAAAGGTAAACTGGTTAAATGCCTGCGCTTATGCGCGGCTAAACCAAATATCGAGGAATTGAACTAAAAAGCAATAGTGTTTTTAACTGTTAATGTAACAATAATACTGCGCTGGAAAAGCTGATGCAGAATACACAAAGCAAAACGCGATAAATTGATTTTTAACATATCTGATGCCGGCTTACATGATAGCCCGATTTGCTCCGCCATCTACCTGTATTGTTGTCCCGCTGATATAGGCTGCCTGGGCGGATGAAAGAAATGCCACCAGTGCCGCAAATTCTTCAGGCTTGCCGATACGCCCAAGGGGGATGCTCTTTGTTTTTTCTTTGATTGCTTCCTCCGGATCTACGTTTTGAGGTAGCGTGTGTTTGATCCGGTCGGTTAAAATGAGGCCCGGTGCTATATTATTGACTGTAATTTCATAAGGGCCTAATTCGTCGGCCAGCATTTTCGCCATGCCTACTACACCCATGCGCATCGCGGTTGATAATACCGAGTTGGCCAATACAGACTTTACTGAGCCACTAATGATGTTGATTATCCGGCCGCTGCCTTCTGTTTTCATGAAAGGTAAAACCAACCTGGATGTACGGACGAAACTAAGCATATTTTGCTCAAATGCCTGATGCCACTGTGTGTCGTCAAAACTCTCAAACTTGCCGAATTGAGGGCCTCCGGCATTGTTAACCAGTATATCTATTTTGCCGTAAACGCTGCCAGCCTGATTAATAAATGAAGTCAATTGTTCATTATCGGTAACATCCACCGGGAAGCAAATTACTTCGTTGCCGGTTTGAGACCGGATCTCATCTGCGGCCGAATTCAATTCGGTTATATTACGGGAGCCGATGATAACTTTAGCGCCTTCTGCAGATAAAGCCAAAGCCGATGCCTTCCCTAATCCCTTACTTGCCGCCAGTACAACGGCTACCTTTTGATCTAATCCTAAATTCATAAGCAAATTTTCTTAAACGTAAATCTCCTGAATTTTTGGATATCCGGCAGCGATAAAATCTGGTGAAATTGAAGAAGTGATAGCAGAGCAAATGAAGACTTACGAAGTTTTTAAAACTTCGTAAGTCTTGTTTCTGCCTAATGCTGTGGATGAGAACGAATACCTAACTCTCTTTAGGATTAGGCTCTCCTTTACCGGTGGTGATCAGTTTGTACAAACTACCGGTAATATAACCTGTCCAGGCGTTTGAACAAACCTCGTAACATTCATGCTGCGGAACTAAACCCTGATGGGTAAAACGGATTTGCGTTTTGCCGTTTTGCCCGGAAATTTCAAAAACCACTTTGGTGCCTTTCCATTCTGTTTGGTCTTCAGTGAAGCTGAAATAGTTATCCAGTACAAGCCAGACTACTTTTTGATTAGGGATAACTTCTATCAATTTCATAGTGCAGCGATGAAGGTCGCGGGCTTTATAGGTGAACTCATCGTTAAGTTGTTCTGTACCGCCTTTAACTTCTTCCGACCACCATCCGCGGACATTATTGATAGCATCGAAGGCCTCTTTTGGCGATTTGTCTACCGTTATGGTTACCGTTAAATCCTGATCTTTCATTTTTTGTTCATTTTATCGTTCATTAAAGCACCCAGTTTGTCCAGTTTATCGCCCCAGAACTTATCATAGTAGGCTAACCATTCATTAAGTTCTTTAAAACCGTCCTGTTTTAAAACACAATGCCTTTCCCTGCCGATATCCTGGATGGAGATAAAGCCGGCATTGTAAAGCACTTTGATATGCTTTGAAACAGCCGGGCGGCTCATATCAAAGTTTTCGGCCAGCGAATTGATGGTGCGACTATCTTTCGAAAGCAGGTGCAGTATCTGCCTCCTGCTCGGATCGGCAATTACCTGGAATACGTCAAGCCTGGGCTGTTCCATCTTTTTCCGTGTTTATAACCTGCAGCATTTTGGTAATGAGCACCAACCATCCTTTTTCCATTGAGTTAAACATCAACGGATTTACAGAGTCTGCAAAATCACGGTGGATCAGTAAAAGCTCGGTGCCGTTGTCTTTCTCAGTTAACATCCAGTTTACTGTCGAATTGCTCAAGTCGCCATTGCCCGGCCCAAATTTCCATGAATAGGAGAGTTTTTTAAATGGGACTACTTCCAGGATCTTACAATAAAAGATACCGTCGAAATCCATTTCGGGCATCGGTTTAGCCCTTAGCTCAAATTCGTGGCCTGGTATAGGTTTCAGATTGCCGGGCATGAGCCATTGTGTTATCAATTCCTGATTGGTAAGGAATTCCCAAACCACTTCTGGAGGGTGAGGGTAAAATAATTGGTGCTGAATGATTTTCGCCATGGTAGGTAACTTTTAAGTTACTCAAATGTATATGTAACTTGTGAGTTACGCAAATTTATTTTTATTTTTCTGGAGATGCTTGATAATCCATCACCGACAAAATTGAATGAACACAACAGCAGAAGTAATTTAGTCTGAGAATAATGCCGGCGTTAGGCTTATTGGTAATGGCTAAATGGATATCTAAGTATCTGTAAATCTATTGGATATAGCTCAAATCTGTATTTTTATTTGGACTGATTCTAAATAAGTTGTTTCTTTGCGCTAAATCCTGTAGCAATGAACATCAACGTACCCCCCTGAACGTTCTTATAAAACAAAAATCCCGATGCTCCGTCGCCAAACTTTACATCGGGTTAATGTTAACCGATCCTTTTAATCCATTAATCATTTCACTCAAAATTATGAAATCTGTTTTACTCTGCAGTAAACGGTCAAACTTTACTTCTCTATTATTTCAACATTTTTACTTTCTATTAATCCTCTTTTCTTTTTCAACCGTTTCAGCTAAGGCTGATGATGGTGCGGCCGGTAGCATAAAAGGCAAGGTTACCACAGCCGATGGTCAGCCTGCAATTGGTATTACCGTAGCCTTAAAAAATACCACTTATGGAGCCCTAACCGATGCCGACGGTCGTTATGCCATTGGTAAGATCAAACCGGGCAATTACATTATCCGCGTATCTGCAGTGGGCCTTGCACCCGAAGAGCAGTCTATAACCGTCGCCTCTGGCAGTACTCAAACCCTTGATTTTATGCTGAAAGAAAATGCCAGTATATTAAAAGAGGTAGCTATTACCGGCGCTAAAAGCCGCTATAAGGCCGATGTGCCTTCCAACTCCATCAGGCTGAACGAGCCTTTGCTGGAAGCGCCCCAAAACATCCAGGTAATTACATCACAAACCCTTTCCGATCAGCAGGTGATCTCCATGAGCGACGGTGTTACCCGCAATGTGAGCGGTGCAACCCGGCTGGAACACTGGGGCGATCTGTATACCCGAGTAAATATGCGTGGCAGCCGAGCTGCGGCATTTCGCAATGGCATGAACGTTACATCAAACTGGGGCCCGCCTAGCGAAGACATGAGCTTTGTTGACCGGATTGAATTTGTAAAAGGCCCGGCTGGCTTTATGATGAGTAACGGCGAACCAAGCGGTATCTATAACGTGGTTACTAAAAAGCCTACCGGTAGAGATTTTAACGGTGAGGCCACCATGACCATGGGTAGCTATGACCTGTACCGCGCCACGTTAGATCTGGATGGCAAAGCCACTAAATCGGGTAGCCTTTCGTATCGATTAAACCTGATGGATCAAACCAAAAACTCGTTCCGTAATTACGAGTTTAATGATCGCTTCAGCATAGCACCTGTGCTTACATGGAAAGTTGATGATAAAACTTCATTAACGTTTGAGTACACTTATCAGCATGCCAAATTATCAAACCTTGGGTCATACTATGTTTTTGCAACCCAGGGCTACGCCATAAAGCCCCGCGATTTTACCATAACTGAACCCGGCATAGCACCTACCTATATTAAAGATAACAGCGCTTTCATTTATCTTAACCACCAGATTGATGAGCACTGGAAGCTAACCGGTCAGTTGGGTTACTTTAACTACCAGCAACAAGGCAGCTCGGCCTGGGTAAACAGTGTAAAAGCTAATGGCGATCTGATCAGGAGCGTATCTATCTGGGATGCTTCAAACGTGATGAAATTTGGCCAGGTATTTTTAAATGGCGATGTGCAAACAGGCGTAGTGCGTCACCGTATACTGGGCGGTCTTGACCTGGGCAACAAACAATACATTGCCGATTGGGGACAGGGCGGCGCTATTGACAGCGACACTAAACCTTTTAATATCAACAATCCGGTTTATAACCAGCCTGCTTTGGGTTTACCGGTATTTGACAGATCGAAACCTTTGGCACAACGTGGTGCAGGTAACCTATCGAGCCAGTCATACACCGGTGTATACGGACAGGATGAGCTCGGCTTTTTTGATAATGTACTACGTGTAACCCTTGCCGGCCGGTATACCTATGTAAAAGAGATCAATTACCTTGCGGGCCGTAACCAGAAGAAATTTACACCGCGTTTTGGCGTAAGTGTAAATATCGACAGGCGAACATCAGTATATGGTTTATATGATCAGTCGTTTGTGCCGCAAAGCGCCCTAATCCGCGATGGCAGCTTGCCAAAACCTATTACCGGCAATAACCTGGAGGCCGGTATTAAACGCGACTGGTTTGACGGCAGTTGGAGCACCACTTTATCTGCTTATCGCATCCTTAAAAACAACACCCTTACCGCCGATCCTGATAACAAAGGCTCAGAAGGTTTTGTGATAGATGTGGGCCAAACCAAAACCCAGGGTATTGAATTTGATACCCGCGGACAGATCTTCAGCGGTCTTTCATTAGTAGCCAATTATGCTTATACCGATTCAAAGATCTCTAAAACCGGTGGTGCAGCCAACCTACCTGCTACGGCTGTTGTTGGTGCAAAGGTTCCGGGGTATGCCAAGCATAACATCAATGCCTCGTTAACTTATACCATACAAAATGGTCCGTTGAAAAACAGCGGTATCTACGCCGGGGCAACCTACCAGGGCGACCGTACCACCTGGACATGGAACGCCAGCAGCGGACAATTGCAGCTACCCGATTATTATAAGTTTGATGGCGGCCTGTTTTGGGGTAAAGACCACATCAAGATAAGCGCTAATGTGTACAACCTGCTTGATAAATACCTGTACAGCGGTGCGGCTTATGCTACTTATTATTATTGGCAGGCAGAGGCCGGACGTAACTACCGTCTTGGTATCAGCTATCGTTTCTAAAAAAATTATTCACCTGCAGGCCGGGATTCCGGCCTGCCTTTTTAGTTCAATATGCTTAAAACTGCTACCCCGGCACGGGCCGGTAAACCAAAAAAGAAAGGCGATTCATTATTTAAAAGAATCTCTGCGTGGCTGCATTTGTGGCTTGGGCTTTTCTCGGGAATTATTGTGGTGATTGTAAGTATTACAGGTGCCATTTATGTTTTTGAAAAAGAGATCCGCAGTGTAACCGAACCCTGGACACACGTACAGCCACAAAATAAAAAAATGCTGCCGCCTTCAGTGCTGACAGGCATCGCCGTTAAAACGGTGCCGGGAATGAAGCCTACTGCATTAAATTATGGCTTGCCTGATCAGTCGGCGGCGGCGGTTTCCTATAGCCGTAAAACGGGTTTGCTGATAACCGTTTTTATTGATCCGTATAGCGGGCGCGTATTGAAAAAAACGACTACAGATTTTGCGGGTAACAAGGGCGACTTTGATTTTTTTAGATTTATACTACATGGGCACCGCGCTTTGTGGCTGCCATACCCCATAGGTCGGCCGATAATTGGGGTAGCGATATTGATATTTGTGGTGCTTTTAATATCGGGACTTGTATTGTGGTGGCCCAAAAAGTGGACTAAGGCCACGCGCGATAAAAGCTTTAAAGTAAAATGGAATGCCAGCTTTAAACGGGTTAACTATGACCTGCATAATGTTTTTGGTTTTTACAGCATGTTGTTGCTGCTTATCATAGCCTTAACAGGCCTGGTGTGGAGTTTTCAATGGGTAAGTAAATCAATATATTGGGCTACATCGGGCGGAAAATCATTGACCGAAGAAACTGCCATGGTATCGGATACGACCTTAAAGCTATCATTCAATATGGCTTCTGTTGATAAATTATGGAACCAGATTGCTTTACAAGATAAACCGGAAGGTTTTTATATCAATTTACCCAGCCAAAAAGCCGATTTGGTGGAAGTGATAGCTTACCTGCGTTCGGATACTTATTACAAGACCAATATTTACAATTTTGATCAATATACGCTTAAGCCTTTCAAATCAACTGGGCCTTACTCCGGGCGTTATGCAGATGCCGGTGCTGCCGATAAATTGCGCCGTATGAATTACGATATCCATGTTGGGGCTATACTGGGTATCCCCGGTAAAGTTGTAGCGTTTTTCCTGGCCATGGTATCTGCCAGCTTGCCTATCACCGGGTTTTATATCTGGTGGGGAAAGCGGAATAAGAAACCTGCAGTAAAACAACAGAGGCTTAAAAAGGTTGAGAAGGAGTTGGTTGTTCAGTAAATGAGATAGAGATATTCTATAAAAGCGTCATTGCGAGGAACGAAGCAATCCCCTATAAGTAGAGCGGCTCTGTATAGTTTGGGATTATTAATAATTATAATTTGATTTTTATAGGTATTAATGAGCTCCCTACGGTCGGTTGTCTTCGTTCCTCGCAATGACGCTTTTTTTTAATAAAACCCAGACTTACGAAGTTTTTAAAGCTTCGTAAGTCTTCAGGTACATTAGTCAAAGGCACTTTTTATGCTTGGTGCGCATTCTGATACAGTACAACTCCGATGATTATCAGCGCAATTAAAAGCAATACAGCAAGGATGATCTTAATAGCGCTTATCGGTCGCTGGCCAATAACTTCGCCCGTGCTGGCGTTAACCGTAAACTGATAGACCTTATTATTGTAGTTATAGGCACTTACCCAAACAGGCAGCATCAGGTATTTTATAGCTTTGTCAAGATATTGAGTGTCTGTACTATCTATTCTTTGTTCATCTCCGCCAATGTCATCCCGAATTGCCGAGTGTATTGGCCCTGAAGTTTGCTCAGTAGCTTTAACAAAACCCTGTTCCGGATCTAACTGATAGGTTTCGGAACGGAAGCCGCTCATATAGCGTTCATCAAACTTAACCAGCATATTAAAATTCCAGGGCCCAAGTTTATCGAGCGTTTTTTCGGGCAATGATTTGCTTGCCGGTACCATCAGATCGCGAAAATCACATTCCACTCTTCCTGAAGCATATGACCAGTCCGTATGGCGTACCTGCCTGGTTCTGGTTTGAGATTTGCCGTCAACGGTTTCAGTATATGTTTCGGTGGTGTAGTAGTAATCGCCACGTTCGCCGCTGTAATCTGTTATCGTATAGGTATCATAAGTCCAGTGCGGGACATAAACGCCTTTAAGTGCCGATGATGCGTCGCTTACTTTTTTAGCCAGGTCATTGGGAGCCCACCACAGGCTTTTAAGCCATTTTTTGAAAAAGTCGATCCCTTGCTGTTGGGTAACGGCGAAGGGTAAAATGTAATGCGGCGGTACATATTGTTGCCCGCTTTCCAGGTCTAACACCAGTGGGGCTGTACAAAACGGGCATTTATCTGAAGTTACAAACTGATCCAGAATAGTTTGCGAACCGCAGTTTTTACAGTTTACTACTTTAAGATCGGCGCTTTGTTTATTGTTATCGATACCGGCAATAAACTCCTCATAGTCATAAGATAAAATATCGCGACTATCGGGAGCGCTTTCAATGGCATTGCTCACACCGCAATAATCGCATAGCAAGTTATGTGTGCCTGGATTAAAGTGCAGCAATGCACCACAGCCCGAACAGTTTAAGGAATTGTTTATGGCCGATGGATTAACCTCGTTGTTCATTTCAGAAAGATAGGATTAGGAATGATCGCAGGTTAGGCAATTGGCGGCGGCACGTTGTTAAATAGTTCTGCAATCTCTTCAACAGATGATGCGGCCGCCCAGGCAGCCATACCTTTTTTCCAAACCATACTCTCTCTGCTTAATGCTCCGCTGGCAATCATAGCATTGATGTCACTGAAGGAATGTGGCCCGTCAGATTTGCCGTCTTTTACAATGTGGTATTGAACGCCGGGCAGGGGCGGTGGTGTATTACCGCCGGTATTGTTAGGAGTAACCTGGTTTTGCTGAAAGATATTGCCAACCTGGCCCATCATGGCCGCACCAACGCCCAAACCCATACCGGCAGCACCCAAGTTGCCGCCTATAGTATTTTCGGCAGATTTTTCAATGGCATTGGCAGCCTGGAATTGCGCATAAGCACCAAGGTTGCCCAATATGCCCATTTCGCTGCGTTTATCAAGCATCTGCTCAACTTCTGGCGGCAGGGAAATATTTTCAACCAGTAATTTGGTTAGGGTAAGACCAAGGTCAGCAAAATCGGGCTGGATAGATTCGGTTATGAATTTACCCATTTCGTTATAGCTGGCTGCCAGGTCAAGTACATTTATTTTTGACTCGGCCACGGCATCCATCCCGCGTGATACAACGGTATTACGCAATTGCTCATTGATATCCTCAATAACAAAATCGGGATTGGTGGCAGAGATTTCGGCTATAAATTTCTTTGGGTCCTGAACTTTAAAGTTAAAAGAACCGAATGCTCTTAAACGTACGGGGCCAAACTCAGCATCGCGGATCATTACCGGGTTTTTGGTTCCCCATTTTTGATTGGTAAACTGACGAAGGCTCACAAAATATACATCAACTTTAAACGGGCTTTGAAAGCCATATTTCCAGCTCATTAACGTGGTTAACAGCGGCATGTTCTGGGTTTGAAGCTCATAAGTGCCGGGAGCATACACATCGGCAATGCGCCCTTCATTCATGAAAACAGCCGCCTGAGACTCGCGCACAACCAGTCGGGCGCCCATTTTAATGGCGTTGTCATGGCGTGGAAATTTCCATACAAGGGTGTTTTGAGTAGTATCAACCCACTCTATGATGTCGATAAGTTCGTTACGAAGGATATTGAACAGGCCCATATTTTTCGATACAAGGTTTAAATAATGTTTAAATATGTGAAAAAATCAGATACACAAATGTGTCTGCAGTTAATTATTTATGCTTTTAAACCGGCATAAAACAAAAAACCGGACATTAGTCAATTGACTAACGCCCGGCTCAAATGTTACAAATTCAACTAAATTAAGGAACGATCTTATCAAGCGGCGGGATATTGGTTTCAGCACCAGAATACCCTTTGCTTTGGTTAATATGTCCATTTACGTTCAGGTCGATCTCGCTTTGCGGGATAGGCCATAAAACGTGATACGGCGAAATGGTGAAGTGATTACCCGAGTTGGTCACAACGTTAGGGTTTTTATAAAAATCGTTCTTCTCCATGATCCTGTCATAAAAGAAGTTGTTTGTTGAAAAATTGGCCACATTGTAGCTTTTTCCGTTATAGGCAGGGATTCCTGTTTGGGCAAAAATATAAGCTATACGGGTAAGCTCGGTTTTGCGGGGCTCTTCCCAGTACAATTCCCTTTGGCGTTCGTCGAGTATGGTGCCTATGTTTACGCTGCCCGGATCTGTTAATAATTGTGCATTGGCGCGTGCCCTTACTTTGTTGATGTCATCCATAGCAAGCGCATTTTGCCCTTTCCAAACGTATGCTTCCGCACGCAGCAGATAGGTTTCAGCTAAGCGGAAAACGTACCAGTCGGTGTTGGTACCACGTGGCGGGCTCCACCATTTATCGAGCGCAATAGGGCCCGAGCCGATGAACACTTTGTAATGCGGCCAGCCAAACCATGCGCGGATGGTATCTTTGGCTCCATTCAGGAAACGTTTGCTCACGTTAGCGTCGGTATACTGCTCCAGGTGTTTACCATACCATGTTGGGTCGGAGGTTTTAAGGGCAGGGCTGTTGAAAACCAGGTCGGTCATGTTCATCCAGTTGCCGGGGGCGTGCCTTAAGTCAGTATTATCAGTCCAGATATATTTGGTAGCATATGGCGTACCGCGCAAACGGCCAATACCACGGCCATACCATAAAGTAAGCGGGAACTCTTCGGTTACTTTATCTGAAATGCCCGGTTTAAGCGCACCCGGGGTAAGGATGGTACCGTTATGCCACATAGGCACACAGTTCCTCATCACCTGCGATCCGTTAGGCGTAGCGCCTTCAAGCGTTTCGCGGTCAAGTACTACGTATAAAGCTTCGGCATTGGTTCCCAGTGCTTTGTTTTCCGGCCTATGAAGGTCCCAGATGATGTTTTTAGATGCATCGCTCGCAACTATACCAAAACGGCTGGTCATGAGGTGATACGGGCCGTTAATAGCAACGTTACATGCCGCAATGGCATCATCAAATAAACCAAGTGCAAGGTCAACCTTAGCTAAAAGGTGGGCAGCGCCGCCTTTTGAGATATCGCCTTTAGCGTTGGCATCAGTAAGGTTAGCAACAGCAAACTCCAGGTCGGTTTTCATTTGCTTAAGGATAACAATACGTTGTGTGCTGAAATAGCCTGTATTTACGGCGGTTTCTTCTTTCAGCAACAATGGTACATCACCAAATTCATGTACTAAACGATAATAACGATAAGCGCGGTGGAAAAGCGCGGTAGCCTTAACAAGGTTTTTATCAGCATCTGATGGCCATTTGATATTATCTATCCTTGATAAAATAACGTTACAATCATGGATGCCCTGGTACCAGGCGCTCCAGTAACGACCAATTTTGTTATAGTCGTCGCTGTTCAGGTTGGCGGTAGGGGTGATACGCGCATTCAGATCCTGTGCCGGCGTGGTTTTATCAGTAGTACCCTCAACCGCAGCATCAGTAAATATCGATTCGGTAAGTAAAGGGGCCGAGTCGCCGAAATACTCAAACCTAACGCTTACGTTCAGCGTAGCCAAAGCAGCTTTAAATGCAGCTGGAGAGGTATAAGTTACGTCGGGTGTAAATTTGGAAGGTGCCTGCGGATACAGATCAGCCCGTTTGGTACAGCCTCCGGTTATAAATATGGTTGCCGCTGTTAAAGCTGCAGCCATGATGTTTTTGTTTATCTTGTTCATGTATTAAAATCCCTTCTTTAAAAAACTACGTTAAACCCGGCTGATAAATATCTTGGAGTAGGGCCGCCGTTTTGCGGGTCCCAAAGTGGCCAGCTTGAAAACACAGCAGCATTGCTTGCATTCACAAATATTTTGGCGCTTGATATGCCCAGGCGTTTGATAAGCTGTGGACTGAAAGTATAGCCGATAGAAGCTGTTTGCAGCCTTACAAACGAAGCTTTGCGCCAAACGTTGATGGTAGTGCCTGATGAGCCTGAGTTTAAGCGGGCGTAATCATCAATCTGGTTATCAGGTGTCCAGTAAGGCAATACGTATGAGTTCATACGTGCAAAGCCTACGCTGCCCGGATTGTTTAAAGCCTGGTTATACTGTTTAAGCTGACCAATGCTTGATACCAGCAGGAACGATACATCAAAATGTTTGAAAATATTGAAATCGTTACGTAACGACCAGCTAAAGCTTGGGTTTTGTGAGCCTAAGAATTGTTTGTCATCGTTGGTGAACTTAAAGTCGCCATTAACGTCCTGTAGTTTAAAATCACCTGGTTTAGCACCATATTTAGCGGCTTCATCGGCTTCGGTTGTTTTCCAAACACCCTGAATTTTGTAATCCCAAACGGCGTTGATGTCATGGCCAATGAACCAGCCGTTACCGATATCATCTTTTTCGACATTGGTGGTAACGCCATTGGCATCAGTAACCGGGAATGCGCCATACAGGTGAACGATCTTGTTGCGGTTCAGGAAGAAAGTACCGCTGGCATTCCAGTTAAAGTTTTCACTTTTCATGATCTTGCCATCCAATGAAATTTCAAAACCTTTGTTGTTAACCTGGCCAATGTTAGTATACGGGTTTGAGTTGTTGGCGCCATTAACCAAATCGCCTGATGAGTTGTAGCCCTGAACGTCAAGAATGCTGCGTTTTACCAGCAGGTCGGTAGTTTTGCGGTCATAAACATCTATCGAACCACTAAGCCTGTTGTGCAATATGGTGAAATCGAGGCCGATGTTTGGTCCTACGGTACGCTCCCATTTTAATTGGGCATTTTGTAAAGAGCTTACATAAATACCGCTGTTATTGGTAACTGTACCCGAGTTGTTTGCAGTTGGATATTTGATACCACCCAATACAGCCAATGAAATAGATGGATCGGCAGTGGTTGTAGAGGTACGGTTACCGTTGGCGCCATAGCTGAAACGTAATTTACCATAGTCGAGCCATTTAAAGGCGTCACCTTTCATGAAGCTTTCATCACTGAATACCCAGGCAATTGCTCCCGAAGGATATACTTCGCGCGGGTGTTGCAAGCCGAATGCAGAGAAACCATCGCGGCGTACCGTAGCTGTCAGGATGTAGCGGCCTAAAAGTGTATAGTTGATCCTGCCCATGATGGCATCTGCGTTGTAAACGCGGTCGTCGCTGCTTTCAACAGGTAAAGTACCAGCGCCGATATTGTGATAGCCCAAAATATCGGTTGGGGTTAACTGTGTGTTTGAGGCGTTGGTATACCAGGTTGAATATTTTTCTTTGTTAAGCAGGAAGGTTGCATCAAAGCTATGGATGCCAAATGATTTGTTCCAGCTTAATATGTTATCAAGATTGTACCTGTAACGGTTTTCCTGTGTACGGATAGCAGTACCACCCGAAAGTTCGTTAGGGTTAGCTACCGGGCGGAAGAAGAAGTTTCTGTACGACTCAATGGTTGGTGCATAATTCACCGTGTATTTGATACCGAAAGGAAGATCTAAACGGGCAAAAAGCACAGAGAATAATGTGTTTTGAACAGCCACATTTTGATTGTAGCGGTTACCCAGGAAAGGGTTACGCTGGTTCAAACCGCTGTCGTCAGTATCAATCCGGCGTAACGAGCCATCGGCATTGTACATATCGCCATAAGGCGATGAGTTGATGATCTGGGTCCAATCAGCTTCAGTACCGTCAATAGCCTGGCCGCTTAGCGGGGTGCTGGCTGCACCTTCATCGCGGCTTGCAAATTGCGCGTTTACACCAAGCGTTAAAAATTTGGCAGCTTTACCTTCCAGGTTTACACGGAAGCGACCGTCGGTATACTGTCCTCCCTGGATCAGGTTTTGGTTTTTAGTGTAATTGCCGGATACGTAATATTTAACCGTTTCTGAGCTACCCGAGAAGCTGCCTGTATAATCCTGGCGGAAACCATTGCGGAAGATCAGTTTTGACCAATCGGTCATTTTACCTGCCTGGTAATTGGCAATCTCATTAGGGAATAAACCTAAACGTTGCAACCAGATGGTAGTAGGATCGCCTGTGGCACCGTTAAGGAATTGGGCAAGCGTTACGCCATCCGGCAGCTTGTTAGGATTGCTGTAATAATAATAGGGGTTTGAAGTATTGGAACTACGGGCTCCGTCGGCACGCCAGTTAAGGAAGCCATCGCCTGTATAATATTTTTGATTTTGCAACAATTGAGCTATCCCAAAGTTGGCATTTAAGGTGATCTGTGTACCGCCTTTTTTACCTTTTTTGGTGGTGATAGCTACAACGCCACCGGCCGATTGCGCACCGTATACGGCAAGCGCACTTGGGTCGCGCAGTACATCAACGCGGTCGATATCGTTAGGGTTGATATCGGCTAACTGGCCAGGGTAAATAACACCATCCAACACGATAACCGGCTGAACGTTGCCCGACAGAGAGGCTTTACCCCTGATCTGCAAGTCGCCTGTGCCACCGCCTTTGGCACTGGTATTCAAAGCAACCGAAATACCGGGGATATTACCCCTGATAATGTCGGTAGCACTGGCAGGATGTTCGTTTTCCAGCTTTTCTGCCTTAACACTACTGATGGCTCCGGTAACGTCTTTAACGGCGCGGGTACCGTAACCAATTACCACAACTTCTTCCAGTTGTTTGTTGGCATCGGTGAGGGTTACATCAATAGTGGTGCGGCCTTTGATCGGTTGCTCCTGCGTGGCCGAACCCACAAAGCTGAATACAAGTGTAGCGTTGCCGTTCGCAGTAATTGAATAACCGCCTTTTATATCCGTAACAGTTACGGCACCTGTTGATTTGTTTTTAACAGTGGCGCCAGGTATTGGCAGACCCTGGCTGTCTTTAACAATACCCTTCACGGTAATATCCTGTGCAAAGGACCGCGTTAGTATGGTAATAAGTAAAACAAAAATTAGCGTAATTTTTTTCTTCATAATTAATTGCTGTTTAGTTGGTTAAGCAGCTATGGCTGCCGGAATAGGCTATAGGCAAACCTTGTTCACACAATAGCAATGCAGGTAAATACTGCTGCGCGATTTTTACTTCATATAAGCGATTTGTTGGTTAAGCGTATTACTAATTGGTAATTGGTGGGGTAAATTTAACGTGGAATAAATCAATAATGCAATAGGTGTATTGTATATAAGTTATTGATTATAAGATATTTAAATCAATTTTGATACGTTTAAATAACGAGAAACTCAAACGTTGAAGTGGCGTATTTACAGCGGGTTACACCCGGTTGATTTTTGCAGGTGATACGCTTTGTGAACAAGAAAAAAAAATGAAAATAATTTAAAAAATGACAATTGTAGAGCCGGAGAGACTACTAAAATCTGGTTTCGTATGATAGAAACGAAGTTTTCGTTTCATCAAAATCCTCTTCGAGAACCCCTGAGACTCAAGTAACTGTAAACAAACATGTCATTGCGAGGAGCGAAACGGGCAGGAGCTCAGGCGCGACGTGGCAATCGCATGCTATACAGAGCAGCTGTGCCTCCGTGCGATTGCCACGCTACGCTCGCAATGACATGGTTTTTAAGGTTGTTTGTACAGAATAAACAGGCGATGGCGTATGCCGAAAGAAAATATGAATCGCTCGATCCAGCAAAGCTATCTCACATCACCAACACCGTCCACCCTTGCTGATCATTCTTTTTTCGTGATTTTTTCTTTTCCTGCAGCACCTTTTTTATGCGGATGGCATATGTCCAGCAAGTGCTTTGGCGGATATCAAGTTTTTCGGAGAGCTGGTGTGATGATATGGTTCCGTTGGTGCTGTAAATAAGATAGGTTAGATAAAAAGCCTTGTTGATAGGGATGCGGCTGTTTTGAAATATGGTATTATGCAGGGCTGATTCTTCATAACTGCATTTGGTACACCGGCGACTGTGCGGCAATCGCCCGGCACAATATGTTGTGTTTGAGCAGCGTGTACAAATAAAGCCATCTTTCCATTTTAAAGCCGACAGGAATTTAAAGCACGTTTCCTGGTCGGGATATTTAGCGCTGAACTCTTCATAGCCGAGTTCGGTAGAAAGTGCCCTTGATTCGGTAACCTTTTCAATATTCGTTTTCAGCTGAACGTTATCTTTTTCAAGCAAAACATTCATGCGTAATATTTCTCCGGCTTGTTTTTCCAGCTGCAGGTTGGCCAGTAATAGTTCTTTGTTTTGATTTTCGATGATTTGACTTTGTTGGCTCACCTCGTTTGATTTTTCAACCAGTTCATGCGTGCGGGCTCTTACCTGCCGTTCCAACTCTTCATTAATTGAATCCTGTAGCTGGCTGTTGAGCTCCATTTGCCTTATGGTTTCTTCATGGGCCGCATCTTTTTCTTTTCGAAGTACCCTTACCTGGTCGCCAATGGCAAATGATAACAGTACCATCTCAATAATAAAGCAAAAACTAAGGCTGTAATAACTTATTGGGGCTGGTAAAAAATAGGTATAACCAAGGGCCGTGAGTGCCTTAACTATAAAACCCACAAATAGCACCGAATAAGCCAGTACAAAGAAGCGGGCAGGTTTGTAGCCGTTTTTGAATATATATACGCCAGTAGCAAAGGCCAGCGACAGCGGGATCACCTCAACAAACTTATATACAAACAACGATTTGTTGAAGATAAGGCAATATATAAAGTAAACCGTACGAAATAATATTACATAGTTGATGGCCCTGTTAAATTGCGGTGCTTTTTCTTTAACCTGCAACAGCGCTTTACTGAATACGAGGGCACAAATGCTGATAAAGTATAAGGAAATACCGTTACCGTAATGATTTAATCCCGGGGTCTCGGGCCATAAATATTGAAACGCGATGCCATCGGCACTCATTTCATAAAGCCCTACGCTTAAAATGTAAAATACATAATACAGGTATTGTTTCTTTTTAACCGCCAGGAACATGAGCAGGTTATGGAAACAAAAAATAAGGATCATACCGTAAAACAGGCCGTAGGTTAAATATTCATTAAGCGCATAATGAATAAAATAATTAATGGTGCGGTAAACTATAATAACGTTTACAGCATTTTGCGATTTTATCCTGAAATAATAAGTATGATAGCCAGGCTGGGTATCCCCAATTAAAAACTCAAAGTTTTTATGATGAAAAAGCCTTTTGCTGAAATCAAGATTAGCACCCGATTCACTTTTTATATAGCCGCCTGTAGCATCGGGCATATAAGCCGTAACGTCATCTGTGGTTTGATCAAATAGCTCAATAACACTGTTATTGTTTACAGGTTCGCTGAAGTACATTCGCACCCGAAACCAGTAGGTTGAGTTTTTATGATGATTGCTGGGATAGTATGAGCTGTTTTCGGTAAAAGACGAGCTCATTTTCTGAATGTCCTGGAATGTGAGCTTCCCTGTGCTATCCTGCAGGTATTTTACCTCGTTAAGGGTAAACTTATGCTGCTGAATGTTTTTATCAATCGTGAGTACATTTTGCGCATAGGAGGTAAGCCCCCCAAGGCACAAATAAAAAGCGAATAAATATTTAGTCAATGCAGGTAAATGTTTAATCAAATGTTTTAATTAATAGTATGACCTGTTACAATTGCATAACCACTTGATTACGCGCAATTATAGCATTCCCTTTTTGGGGATATAGCCATTACAATAAAATCTTTATTAAGAACCGGTTTATAATATCCCAAATATAATTAATTGTTAATTATTTGTCGTTAACGGCTGTGCTATTTTCTTTCTGTTTTCTGATACGCTTTTGATGTATTGTATTTCCTGACATACCAAAACAGGATAAAATTTGCGAATGAAAGCCTGCTACATTTTGATACCTTTGGAAACAACCAGTTATTGATTATACGGCGAATGTTTCAGCGATTAAAGGCCTTTTTGCTTATTTCTTTTTTGTGTTATTTTTTAACAGCCTCAGCAAAAGGCCCTGGTTTCCCGGTTAGGTATTTAGGTATTGAAGATGGTCTTTCAAATAATGCGGTAACCTGTATCACACAGGATAAATATGGCTTTATGTGGATGGGGACTTATGACGGTCTTAATCGTTATGATGGTTACTCTTTTAAGGTTTTCCGAAATATTTGGGGCGACAAAAACTCGCTGGTTAATAATCACATTAAATCCATTAATGCCAGCGGCGGAAGAATATATGTTGGTACCGAAAAAGGCCTCATGTATTTTGACTATGCCGACTCGCGCTTTCACGCGCTTTATTGCTATAATGAAAAGCATCAGCCAATTAAAATTGGGTTTAATATCAACGAGATAGTCGCCGACCGGTCGGGCAATATTTTTGCCACCAATGGCACATATGGTTTCCTCAAGTTTGGTAAAACAGACACCATCGGTAAAGAGATTCTTTACGATGTTAACAAACAGCGGTTTAATACACTTGCTGCCCGGATGGATAAACAAGGCACCGTATGGGTACTGGTAAGTGGGGCAGGCCTTGGCAGGTATGATGTTGTAACCGACAAAATAAAGATAGTAGCACCCGAACTGGCCAATGCAGGCTCTATCATTATTGATGGAAACGGGAAGGTAATTGCGGGCTGGGGCAACGAATTGTTTATATACGACCCCATTGCACAGAAAACAACAAAGCTTGATATTGGGCTTAATAAAGTAACAAGCAATAACATTTTTAGTCTGGCCGCAACAAAAAACGGCGATATCTGGGTTACAACCAATGGTGGAGGTATCAAGGTCTGGAACCCTGCAGCCAACAATATTACGTATATCACCGCAGGCGAAACACCAACCAGTTTACGCAGTGGCGCCGTTGATTTTGTTTATGAGGATGATGAGTCGCGGATTTGGATAGCAACTTTACGGGGTGGTGTAAACATTATCGACCGTAAACCAACATCATTTCATCTGTTTGCGCATGATGCTTTCAATAAAAACAGTGTTATCAACAATTTTATCTTGTCGTTTTGCGAAGATAGGCAGCATAATGTATGGGTAGGTACCGACGGAGGAGGGCTCAATTACTGGAATACCAAAACAAATACATTTACCCCTTATGTGCATCAAAATGTTCCGGGATCTATCAGCAGTAATTTTGTTGTAAGTATCTTAAACGATTATACTAATAAAATATGGGTGGCAACCTTTAACGGCGGTATTGATGCCTTTGATAATGCTACAGGCCGGTTTAAACATTATAGCTGCTACAACCCGGTAGAAGAAAAGGAAGAAAGAAACTTTTGGAAGTTGTACGAAGATTCGCAGCACCGGTTGTGGGCTGGCAGCACCTGGGGTGGTGCTTTGTTTTTGTACAATCGGGCCAAAGATCAGTTTGAGCTTTTTGATAACAGTCTGGTAAATATCCACGCACTTTTTGAAGATCATGCGGGTAATTTATGGGCAGGTAACTACAACAGCCTTATTAAAATTGATATTCAGCATAAAAAACACCAGGTTTATTTTATTGGGCAGGCTATCAGGGCTATTGCCGAAGATAATAAACACAATTTTTGGGTTGGTACCGAGGGAGGGGGACTGCTGCAATATGATATCAACAGTCATCAGTATAAAAGATACACCGAATCGGCAGGGTTACCGAGCAATACCATACTGAATATATTGGCAGATAACAGCGGGAATTTATGGTGCAGTACTTATAATGGTCTTTCCTGCTTTAATATAACCACAAAAAAGATCATCAATTACAATGCATCCGATGGTTTGCAAAGCAACCAATTCAATTACAATGCGGCGCTAAAGCTTGCATCGGGTAAAATGCTGTTTGGAGGTATCAAGGGGTTTAACTTATTCTCTCCGGATAGTATTGCCCCCTATGCGCACCAGCCCCGGCTCATGCTTTCTGATTTTAAAATAAACAACGTATCTGTAGAACTTGATAGCGGTTATGCACAAAAGCTGCCCTTAAATGAATTAAAAAAAGTAACTATCCCGTTTAGTCAGGCTACCCTGAACATCAGTTACACAGCGCTTGAATACTCTTTTCCCGAAAAGATCTCCTATGCCTATTACCTTGAAGGCTGGGACCATGGCTGGAATTATGTGGGCAAACTAAAATCGGCATATTTTTCGCGCCTTAATGAAGGTACTTATACCCTTAAAATCAGGGCTACAAATACAGAAGGACAGTGGACAGCGCCGCCCATCGCCATTAAGATAGTTGTTCTGCCTCCCTGGTACCGCACATGGTGGGCTTATTTAATTTACTCGTCGTTAATAGCTGTCATGGGTTACGCCTTTTACAGATATCGGTTAAACCAGGCGCGCCTCACGTTTAAAGTAAAGCTGGCCAACCTGCAGGTAGAGAAGGAAAAGGAACTTAACGAAAAGAAACTGACTTTCTTTACCAACGTATCGCACGAGTTCAGGACGCCGTTAACACTTATTATCAATCCAATAAAAGACCTCCTTAATCAAAGCAAAGGCAATACTGAAGAGTTAAGCACCATATACCGCAATGCACGCCGCCTGCTTGGTTTGGTTGATCATTTGCTGCTTTTCAGAAAAACCGAAAGCGAAAATGCTTCGCTGAAAGTGAGCAGGTTAAATTTTGCGACCTTGTGTAACGAGGTTTATTCATGCTTTATTCAGCAAGCCAAAATTAAACGCCTCAATTATACCCTCGCAGGCGGAGCAGATGTTATTGAGGTATACTGTGATCTGGAAAAGATAGAAATAGCATTATTTAACCTCATCTCAAACGCCATAAAGTTTACTCCCGATGGAGGTATTATCCATGTTGTAATAGAACAGGACGATGTTTATGTGTATTTTAAAGTAATTGATAATGGCATAGGTATAAATATCGAGGCCGGCGACAGGTTGTTTGATAAATTTTACCAGGCAAAGGATAAAAACTATTTCCGAAAAGGTTTTGGTATAGGTTTATACCTGGTGAAGGTGTTTATTGAGAGCCATAAAGGTAATATCAGCTACTCCAACAATCCTGATGGGGGCACAACCTTTGTGCTTGCCTTGCCAAAAGGTAAAGCACATTTTTCGGGAGATGTTATTGTTGACGATGTTGTGCCGGATTACACCTATGTAAACGAGCTTATTAGCGAAGACAACAAAGATGTTCTGCCGGAAGACGAGAATCTGGCAGCGTTGGAGTTATTTAGTTCGGCCAGACATACACTTATGGTGATTGATGATAATGACCAGATCCGTGCGTACATCAAAAAGATTTTTACGCCTGGATATAATGTAATTGAGGCGCAGGATGGTTCCACAGGCCTCGAGCTTATCAAAAAACACATTCCCGACGTAATTATCAGCGATATCGTAATGGACGGCATTAGCGGGCTTGATTTGTGCCGGATTGTTAAGGAAGACCAGGCTATAAGCCATATCCCCGTTATCCTGTTAACCGGCGATACTACACCGGATATTATGCTTAAAAGTATGGAGGAAGGGGCCATTGATTTTTTACGCAAGCCTTTTGATAAAGAATTGCTTATAGCGCGGGTAAAAAGCGTGCTGCGCAATAAAACCGAGCTTCAGAATTACTTTTATAAGGAGGTTACCAAGAAAAGCACCGGTCGTAGTATCTCACAGGAAAATAAAGATTTTCTGAATAATTGCATTTCGGTTATCGAGCATTACTTTACCGATGACAAGTTTGATGTATATGTGCTGGCCAAAGAGATTGGTATCAGTTATGCAACCTTATTTAAACGCTTGAAGAATATCACGGGGCAGTCGGTTAATAATTTTATCCGTTTTGTACGCCTGCGTAAGGCTGCCGAATTACTCATTCAAACCAATTGCAATGTTAATGAAGCTGCATTTCAGGTTGGCTTTAGTGATGTAAAATACTTTCGCGAACAATTCTTCAAACAATACGGGATCAACCCGTCTGACTTTATCAAAAAACACCGCGCCAGTTTTCAAATTTCGTATCGTATGAACGAGTTTGAAAAAAACTCTTCCAAATAGACCTTCCTATATCGGCCAGGTGCAATGCTGTCGGAAAAGCTTCCCTGAAAAAAATAAGAGTGAATTTGACACTTATTTTCTCGCGTATTCTACAAAAACTATCAAAAAGGCGTGTTTTTGTATATTTTGACCCCGGCAATTTATAGTTTTACCCCTCTCTCGTAATGCCAAATTCCGCTTATTTCGTTTCAACCGACAGGCAATAATCAGCACCTGTATTTTATTGCCGGCAATTTATAAACTAACAAGTAATACAATGAAAATTTTAAAAACGCACTACCGGGCGGCTTCCGCCGTGGTGTTAAACCGTCCCGGATAAGCTGAATGACTACCCGAAATTCCAGATTAAATGAACCCGATAAACCAAATTAAATTATGAAATATAGATTTACTCTCTTAAAAAGTTTTTCCGTATTGCTTTTAATGATGATGCTAACAGGCATTGCTCAGCTGGCAAACGCGCAAACAAAAATTAATGTAAAAGGTGTTGTAAAAGATGCCACTGGTAATGTGCTGCCGGGTGCAACTGTAAACATCCAGGGCACAACCCAATCAACCACAACCGATGTTAACGGTGCTTTTAAAATAGAGGTTGCCGAGGGCTCCACACTAAAAATCTCTTTTGTGAGCATGGTAGCCAAATTCATCGCGGTAACTAAAAATACCACAACATTAAACATAGTGCTTGAAGACAGTAACAAGCAGCTTAATGAAGTTGTAGTAGTTGGTTACGGCACGCAAAAACGCTCGGATGTTACGGGCTCGGTTACAACGGTGCCAAAGTCGCGTTTGTCGCAATTGCCAGTTACAAACGTTTTACAGGCTGTAGAAGGTGCCGTTGCAGGTGTAACTGTAACCACATCATCGTCTATTCCTGGCCGCCAGCCTTCTGTTACCGTTAGGGGCCAAAATTCTATTTCGGCAGCTTCGGGACCTTTTGTGGTGGTTGATGGTATTCCTCTTACCAAAAGCGGCGGATCCCTTAATGATATAAACCCTAACGATATTGCTTCTATGGAGATACTTAAAGATGCTTCTGCAGTAGCTATTTATGGTGCCAACGGCTCACAGGGTGTTATCCTGATCACTACAAAACGCGGTACTACAGGTAAACCTGTTATCCGTTACAATGGTTATGCAGGCTATGAAAACCTCGGGCACATCCTTGAACCGCGTGATCCGGCCTCATTTACACAGAAATTCCTTGATTATGAATCACAAAATCACTTAACCCAACAATTTCCGGAGCCTGTATACAATAACTCGGAAAGAGCTAACTATGCTGCGGGGCACACTATTGATTGGGTGAAAGAAGTTACCCAACAAGGTTTTATGCAGGATCATAACCTAAGCGTAACAGGTGGTACCCCTGATGTTAAATACTTTTTATCTGGCGATTACCTGAAACAGAAAGGTGTAATAAAAGGCTATCAGTATAACCGTGCAAGTGTGCGTTCAAATTTAGATGTAAATGTAACCAGTTTCCTGAGTGTAGGTGCAAACCTGTATTTTGCTAACAATAACTACGATGGTGGCAGAGCAAACTTATTGAATGCGACAGCCATGAGCCCTTATGGTAACGAGTATAATGCCGATGGTACTTACACCATTTATCCGATGGCTCCTGAGCAGTTATATGTTAACCCATTGCTTGGCTTAACTACTGACCAGATAAACCGTAGTGTAAACCTTAGCGGTAATGGTTATGCCGAAATAAAATTTGGAGGTGTGCTCAAAGGCTTAAAATATCGTTTAAATGCAGGGTACACTTACCTGCCTACACGTGTAGATAGCTATAGCGGCCGTTTGGCTAATACGCCTTTAGGTTCTGCAACTGCGTTAAGTTCTGAGACCAACAGTTACACACTTGATAACCTTTTACTTTATACCCGCGATTTTGGCAAGCACCGCATTGATTTCACTGGTTTATACAGCGCTCAGCAACGTAAGTATTTCACTTCTGGAATAGCCGGTACCGGTTATATAAACGATGAGCTGTCATTTAACCAGATTGGGATTGGCGCAACGGTTTCAGGTGCAACGGTAAACAATTCATTCTCGGGTACTTATTCAGACAGGTATGCGCTTAATTCGCAAATGGCCAGGTTGAATTATTCATATGACAGCAGGTACCTGGTAACCCTTACCGTTAGGCGTGACGGATCATCTGTGTTTGGAGCAAATACTTCAAAATATGGCTGGTTCCCTGTTGCGGCCCTTGGTTGGAATGTAAGTAATGAAGATTTTCTTAAAAACTCAAAACTGATCAATAGTCTGAAACTTAGGGCATCATACGGTAAAACCGGTAACGAGGCGGTAAGTGTGTACAGAACCATAACATCTGACGGTACGGTAAGGTTCCCTTTTAACGGCGTAAGCAGTGTTGGTATACAGGCAAGTAACCTTGGTAATGGAAACCTGCATTGGGAAAGCACTAATCAGGCCAATATCGCGGCAGATTTTTCTGTGCTGAACAGCCGGATCAGCGGTACCGTGGAGTATTATGATTCAAGAACAACCGGATTGTTGTTAAATCGCGCCCTACCAACTATAACTGGCTATAATGTGGTGGTTGATAACATTGGTAAAGTAGCAAATAAAGGTATTGAGGTAACATTAAATACCCGCAATATTGATGGCAAAGATTTTAGATGGGAAAGTACCATTGTGTTTGCATCAAATAAAAATAAAATTGTTGCCCTTTATGGCGATGGCAAAGATGATATAGGTAACAAATGGTTCATCGGTAAACCTATCAATGTGATATATGATTATAAAATGACAGGTGTTTGGCAAACTGGCGAAGATCCTTCAAAACAGGATCCGGTTGCTAAGCCAGGCGATTTGAAATTTGCCGATATTAACGGCGATGGTAAGATCACTGCCGATGGTGACAGGGTTGTATTGGGCCAGCAAGATCCGAAATGGACCGGCGGTTTAACCAACACGTTTCATTATAAGAATTTTAACCTAAGCATCTTCGTACAAACGGCACAGGGCATGTTAAAAAATAACGCCGATTTAAATTATGCCGATGAATCGGGCAGAAGAAATACACCTGCTGCAGTTGGCTATTGGACACCAACCAACAACAGCAACGAATTTCAGTCATTAACCTATACTAATACACGTGGTTATGGTTATCCGCGTAATGCCAGTTATACACGTATTAAAGATGTGACCTTTAGCTATGTAGTTCCTCAAAGGTTGCTTGATAAAGCGGGCATAAGTGGTTTAACCTTTTATCTAAGCGGTCGTAACCTGAAAACTTTTACAAACTGGATAGGATGGGATCCTGAGGCCAGTTACTCAACCCGCGGATCGGGCGATTGGACAAATAATTATCCACAAACCCGTACAATCATTTTAGGTGCTAATATTTCTTTAAAATAACTAACCCGTAAAAGACATGAAAAATTATTCAGCAATATTACTCTTTGCAGGGGTGTTAACAGCGTTTGCATCTTGCAAAAAATCATATCTCGACGAAAAACCATACTCGTCATATACTCCCCTTACCGTTACCGATTCATTGGGGATGGAGGCATCGGCAATAGGTTTATATAATCTTGAAACCGGTATCCTGACGTATTCAAGCGCACAGGGTTGGCCAAGTGTTTGGCAGGTAGGTACTGACGTGGCCAACGCTACAGCTCAGCAGCAGGGTATTGAGGTACCTTATTACAATTATGCCCTTTTAACATCAACAGATGGTGCTGCCAGCTATATCTGGAGCAAATACTATGCGCTTATCAATAATGCCAATATTATAATTGATAATGCCGAAAACCCAGCAAATACAAAACTAGGCCCTGTAGGTAAAAAGCAGGTAGAAGCTGAGGCTAAGTTTTTCAGGGCTTATGCTTACAATAACCTGGTGACCTTATTTGGTAAAGTTCCGCTTACAGATCATGCTTTAACTGCTCCTAAAACAAACTTTACCCGTGCTTCGCTTGACGATTTAAATGCGCTTATTGTAAGTGACCTTACCTATGCAAGTACCAACCTGTCCGATTTAAATGCAGGTACTTCTAAAACCAATGCCCAGGGTAAACCGGTAGGCCGGGCCAATAAATATATGGCTATGCAGCTATTAGCAGAAGCTTACCTGCGTATAGGCAAAAACGACCTGGCCGAGCAACAGGCCCAGACAATTATCAACAGCGGTAAATTTAGTCTGATCAAAGCCCGTTATGGTGTGAGAGCAGCCGGTGCCGGCGATTACTATTCGGATATGTTTGTATATGGCAATGAGCGCCGTGCTCAGGGAAATACCGAAGCCATCTGGGTACTTGAGCAGGAAAACCCATCTGTAGTAGTTGGTGGCAATGTGGATAACGCCCAGCAGCGCCGTGTATGGGGCGCGGCTTATTACGCAGTTCCAGGAATGTTGCCATGTGATTCTTTGGGCGGCCGTAGCATTGCCAGGTTAAGATTAAGTAACTGGGTGCTTTACGGCCTTTATCCTCAAGGTGATCTTCGTAATTCAGAAAATAGCATTAAAAGGCAGTACTATTATAACGACCCTGCTTTCCCTGCTTTATTAGGTAAAAAGGTGCCTTTTGCAGGGGCAGATACCTTGTTCAGGATTTGCCCAAGTACTACTAAATGGGGCGCTTTTGATCCTAATGATACTTTTGGGTATGCAATGATCAAGGATTTTATGATGATGCGCCTTGGCGAAACTTACCTGTTACTTGCTGAAGCACAGTTTAAGCAAGGCAAAACTGCTGATGCAGCCGCTTCAATTAACGTATTAAGAACAAGGGCCAATGCACCACAGGTCACAGCCGCTCAGATAACCCTTGATTTTGTGCTTGACGAACGTGCCAGGGAATTGATAGGAGAGGAAAACCGCCGCCAAACCCTGATGCGAACAGGCACACTGGTTGACAGGGCTACGCGGTTAAACAGTAACGATGCTGTGCACCCTACAAGCGGACTTGCGGCTAAAAATATGCTGCTGCCTATTCCGCTATCAGAAATTCAGTTGAATAAAGATGCAGTGCTGGAGCAAAATCCTGGTTATTAATTAAAACACAAATAAAAAGTAAGGGCAATATTGATTGCCCTTACTTTTACTTTTTATGAAGCTATACCATTTAAGATCACTGTTTTTTATTTATATCCTGTTTGGAAGTGCTATTGCTGCATCTGCCCAAACCGGCAAAGTAGCTACCTCTACTATAGGTTTAGGTTGGGCAAATAATTCTGTTAATACGGTCGTGTTTCGAAAAAACGCTCTCGTTACTTTTAAGGGCGAACAGTACGCAGCTTATTATAATAACGATCAGGTTTTAGTGTTGGCTAAGAGAAAAAGCGGATCTGCTAAGTGGCAGGTTACCGCAACGCAGTATAAAGCCGATGCTGCTGATGCCCATAAGGATATCAGTATCATGGTTGATGGTGCCGGCTATTTGCATGTTGCCTGGGGACATCATAACCAAACCTTGAATTATGCCAAAAGCATTAAGCCCCGAAGTCTTGTTTTGGCGGCGCAACAAAGCATGACGGGTATTACCGAAAACAAGGTAAGCTACCCCGAGTTTTATCATTTACCAGGCGGCGATCTGCTGTTTGTTTATCGCGATGGTGGTTCGGGCAATGGTAACCTGGTTATGAACAGGTATAGCATTGCTTCTCAAAAATGGGTTAATGTGCAACAAAACCTTATCGATGGCGAAGGCAAACGCAATGCCTATTGGCAAATGTGCATCGACAAAAAAGGAACAATCCATATTTCATGGGTATGGCGTGAAAGCCCGGATGTAGCAAGCAATCATGATATGTGCTATGCCCGGTCAAACGATGGAGGCTTAACCTGGGAAAAATCGACCGGCGAAAAATATATTCTTCCAATTAATGCCGCTAATGCGGAGTACGCCTGCAAGATACCACAGCACAGCGAGCTCATCAATCAAACATCAATGTTTGCCGATGATCAAGGCAATCCTTTTATTGCAACCTATTGGCGCGATAGCAGTACTACAATACCACAATATCATATTGTTTTTAAAACCAGCAGTAGCTGGCGTTCAGAGAGCCTTGGTTTCAGGAAGACTGCTTTCAGTCTTGGCGGAACAGGTACTAAACGGATCCCAATATCGCGCCCGCAAATTATTGCCTGGAACAGGAGCGGGAAACAATCAGCCGCAATTATTTTCAGGGATACCGAACGTGGGGATAAAGTTTCGGTGGCTGTAAACAATGATCTGCAAGGTGCAACCTGGCAGGTTAATGATTTAAGTTCTGAATCAGTAGGAGAGTGGGAACCAACTTATGACACCGAGTTATGGAAAGATAAAAAGGTGCTGAGCCTGTTTGTACAAAAAGTAACCCAGGTTGATGGTGAAGGAAAAGCCAGCATACCGCCCACTAATGTGCAGGTATTGGACTGGAAGCCCTTGAAGTAGTAAGCCTTAAGTCAGAAGTTTCAAGTTGAAAATTAAATTAAAGCGTGATAAATAAAAAGCCCGGATGAAAAAGCTCATATTTTACTTCATATTAATAAGTGCACCATTTTGCGTATCTGCCCAAAGTAAAAAGAATACCGCGCAGGTATCTGATAGAAAATTATGGTTAAGCTACATGGATAAGGTGGCCCGGCCGGTGATCAGCAATCTTGCAGCCGACCAGCTTAAAGAAAAGATGCCTATGAAGCTATCCGATAAAATTGATAATAAGGAAAGCCGTGCTAAAGTGGGGTATCTGGAGGCTTTTGGCCGCACCTTATGCGGCATAGCGCCATGGCTGCAATTGGAGGGCGGTGATCCTGTTGAAGTAAAACTTCGTGAGCAATACAGGGCCTGGTCTTTAAAGGCTATTGCAAACGCAGTTAATCCGCAGGCCAAAGACTATCTGCAATGGAGCGGTGGCCAGCCCTTGGTTGATGCCTCATTTGTTGCTTTTGCTTTGGTACGGAGCCCATGGCTATGGGAGCATCTTGATGAAGTAACCAAAAAACAAGTAATTGAAGTAATGAAGACTACCCGCGCAACGGTTCCGGTATACTCCAACTGGATTTTGTTTTCGGGGATGATAGAGGCATTCTTTTGCAAATATGATCTGGGCTACGATCCGGTAAGGGTTGAGTTTGGCATCCGCGAATTTACCGAGCATTGGTATGTGGGCGATGGCATGTATTCGGATGGGATGAGCTTTCATCTCGATTATTATAACAGCATCGTGATCCATCCCAATCTGAGTACCATACTGGAAGAGGTTAACGCAAAAAAGAAAACTTATGCACGCGAGGAGCAAAGGGAACTGGCTGTAGGGAAGCGTTATACCGAAGTGCTTGAGCGCCTTATTAACGCTGATGGTAGTTACCCGGTAATTGGTCGTTCTATAGTTTATCGTGGCGGGGCCTTTCACCATTTAGCAAATATGGCCTACAAAAAGCAATTGCCCGAAAGTCTTAAACCCGCACAGGTAAGGTGCGCACTTACGGCCATGATCAAAAAAACGCTTGGTGCACCGCAAACTTTTACTGCCGATGGCTGGCTTAATATGGGCTTATATGGCAAGCAGCCCGGCCTTGCCGATTTTTACATTACAACAGGCAGCCTTTATTTCTGCGCTACTGCTTTCGTACCATTAGGACTGCCCGAAACCGATCCTTTTTGGGCAGATGCGGATGAACCGTGGACGGCTGTTAAAATTTGGAGCGGCCAGGATGCACCGGCCGATCATGCACTTGATATCAAAAAATAATACAAACATCTTTATATGAAATACTATCGCTTTTTATTGCCGGCCTTTTTGCTGCTAAGCATCATTGGCCGTGCGCAAACTAAATTAACCAGTTTTAGTCCGGGCGCTATTTGGCCTGATGATAAAGGGGTACACATTAATGCCCATGGGGGAGGCATCCTTTATAATAATGGCGTATACTACTGGTTTGGCGAACACAAAATTGCCGGGGATGCCGGCAACAGGGCAATGGTTGGGGTTCATTGCTATTCGTCAAAAGATTTATATAACTGGAAGGATGAAGGGATTTCGCTGAGTGTTTCATCCGATCCCACAAATGATATAGCAAAAGGCTGTATCCTGGAAAGGCCCAAAGTTGTCTATAACAAAAAGACTAAAAAGTATGTGATGTGGTTTCACCTTGAGTTGTTAGGCAAAGGCTACAGCGCTGCACGCGCCGGGGTTGCTGTAAGTGATAAGGTGACCGGCCCATACAAGTTCATTAAAAGCTATCGCCCTAACCCAGGGCAGATGCCTTTTTATCCGGCGCTTACTCCCGAAGGAGATAAAATAAACTGTGTTAATCCGGCCCGCGAAACCGATAAATATTTTTGCCGGGATCTGCCCGGCGGCCAGATGGCCCGCGACATGACCGTTTTTGTTGATGACGATGGCAAAGCTTACCACGTTTTTTCATCCGAAGAAAATTATACACTTGATTTGGCAGAGCTTACTCCCGATTATACTGGTCACACCGGTAAGTTTATCCGCATATACATCGGCCATCAAACCGAAGCACCTGCCTTATTTAAACGCAACGGAATTTATTATATGATAGGTTCGGGTTGTACCGGCTGGGCGCCAAATGCTGCCCGTTGGTTTAGTGCAAAATCCATCTGGGGGCCGTGGACTTACCACGGTAATCCATGCCAGGGGCCGGATAGTCAAATTACTTATGGTGGTCAAAGCACCCATGTATTACCTGTAGCCGGCAAAAAAGATGCGTTCATATTTATAGCCGATAAATGGACACCTAAAGATGCTATTGATGGCCGTTACCTGTGGTTGCCTATCAGCTTTAAGGGCGATGATATCGAAATAAACTGGGTGGATAACTGGAACCTTGACGTTTTTAAGAAATAAGATGCATCAAAACTATTACAATAGCAAAACGCGGAAGCGATAGGAAGACCATGAAAAAAACTATTATATCTTTTCTAACATTATTTCTGGCTTGGGGTGTCACGGGCTTCTGCCAAACGCCTAAGCATACCTTTGCCCTGGGCTATGAGGCTTTCCTGCTTGATGGGAAGCCTTTCCAGATGATTTCGGGCGAAATGCATTATCCCCGCGTACCGCGCGAGGCCTGGCGCGCCCGCATGAAAATGGCTAAGGCAATGGGATTAAATACCATTGGCACTTATGTGTTCTGGAATTTGCACGAACCTCAAAAAGGTAAATTTGACTTTACCGGCAACAATGATGTGGCCGAGTTTGTACGTATAGCCCAGCAGGAAGGCCTGTGGGTGATTCTTCGCCCAAGTCCTTATGTATGTGCCGAGTGGGAGTTTGGCGGATATCCTTACTGGCTGCAGAATGAAAAAGGCCTCGAAGTACGTAGTAAAGAAGCTCAATATCTTAAAGAGTATGAAAGCTATATTAAAGAAGTAGGCAAGCAATTGGCCCCGCTGCAGATAAATCATGGCGGCAATATCCTGATGGTACAAATTGAAAATGAGTACGGATCGTATGGCAGTGACAAAGAGTATTTGGGGATTAATCAAAAACTATTTAAAGAAGCCGGTTTTGACGGATTGCTATACACCTGCGACCCTGCACCCGACCTGGTTAACGGTCATTTGCCGGGATTGCTCCCCGCTGTTAACGGTCTTGACAACCCTGCAAAGGTTAAAAAGATCATTAACGAAAATCACGATGGGAAGGGCCCATATTATATTGCCGAGTGGTACCCTGCCTGGTTTGATTGGTGGGGAACTGCCCACCACACTATCCCTGCCGAACGCTATGCGGGCAGGCTTGATTCTGTACTGGCAGCGGGTATCTCTATCAATATGTATATGTTTCACGGCGGTACAACACGTGCGTTCATGAATGGCGCTAATTTTAAAGATACTTCGCCTTATGAGCCGCAAACAAGCAGTTATGATTATGATGCGCCGTTAGATGAGGCGGGTAACGCAACTCCAAAATTTATGCAGTTCAGGCGGGTGATTCAAAAATATTTGCCTGCTGGCGTGCAATTGCCTGATGTGCCGGTGGCTAAACCGGTAGTTACTATACCTGCTTTTAAGCTAACACAATCGGTAAGCTTATTGAATTCCTTGCCGGCGGCTAAGGAAAATATAAGCCCGCTCACTTTTGAAGACCTGCACCAGGATTACGGCTTTGTACTATACCGCACCGTTTTAAACGGAAGCAAAAGCGGGCAGCTTAAGCTAAAAGAGCTTAGGGATTATGCTGTGATCATGATCAACGGTAAAAAAGTAGGCACGCTCGACCGAAGGCTTAACCAGGATAGCCTGTATTTAAAGCTGCCTGCTGGTAAAGTAAGGCTTGATATTTTGGTAGAGAACCTTGGCCGTATCAACTTTGGTAAGTATCTTTTGCAAAATAAAAAAGGGATCACCCAACAAGTGCTTTTGAACGGAAAGGAAGTACAACATTGGAAAATGTATTCGCTGCCGTTTCATGATTTAAGCACTGTTAAATTCACTGCGGCTAAGCAGAATGGACAATCGCCGGTGATCAGGAAAGGGGGTTTTAACCTGGATAAAGTGGGTGATACTTATCTTGATATGAGCAATTGGGGCAAAGGTGAGGTGTGGGTAAATGGCCATAACCTGGGCAGGTACTGGGGCATCGGTCCGCAGCAAACCTTATACTTGCCGGTTGAGTGGTTGAAAAAAGGTTATAATGATGTTGAAGTACTTGAACTGCTAAAACCAGAGCAAGAACACTTAGCGGGCATTGATAAACCGATATTAGACGTAGTAAAACCTTAAATAAGCTTAAAGCCGAAGGCTTAAGGCTCAAAGCTCAATGCTTTTTTACGTTAAACTATTAAGAGCTTTGAACTTTTTGCTTTAAGCTCTTTTAATAACAGATATAAAATACTATTTACAATGGCAAGAGTAGCATTTAAAATGAAACTTCATGAAGGTAAGACAGCCGAATATAAGGCCCGGCACGATGCCATCTGGCCCGAATTAAGCAGTTTGCTTAAGGATGTGGGGATCAGTAATTATTCTATCTTTTTAGATGAGGATACAAATTGGCTTTTCGGTGTAATGGAGGTTGAAGACCAGGATGCCCTTGATCATCTGCCGGATACCCCAATTATGAAAAAATGGTGGTTATACATGGCAGATATTATGGATACCAATGCCGATCACTCGCCTGTGAGCATACCCTTGAAAGAAGTGTTCTTTTTGCCATAAAAGGCTAACGTACTATTGAAAAGCGTCATTGCGAGGCACGAAGCAATCCCCTGTAAGCAGATCCGCCCTGTATAGTTTGGGATTGCTTCGTGCCTCGCAATGACGCTTTTATATTAAAATGGCTGTCATGCTGAGCCTGTCGAAGCATGGTGGGTGGGCCTTTGTGCGCGAGTCTTCGACAGGCTCAGACTGACAGCCCACCACGCTTATTCCCACCACACTTATTGTTGCTGCTACCTATCCCTTAACAACCATTTCTGTTGTTTTGTGCTTTCTTAACATTAGCCTAACATAGCAGCCTTACATTTGAGCCAAAACAACTCTTTGGCATGTATCCTGCACTTACTGATGAAGCGTTGATGGGGCTTATCCAGCAAAGCAACCCCGTTGCCCTTGAAACTCTTTTTAATCGTTATTACAAAACCTTATGCCAGTTGTGCACGGTGTACACTAAAGATTATACTGTTGCCGAAGAAATTACTGCCAATCTTTTCATTAAACTTTGGGATAACCGCGATACTGCCATCCTTAATGTAAAGAGTTATCTGTTTGTTGCTGCCAAAAACCTCTCCTTAAATTATATCCAAAAAAAGAAGGATCCGGTACATTCTATCGAAGATGTCGACCTTCAGGGCCATGTATTAAAAGACAGGGATAATCCTTTCAAAATCCTTTCGGGCCGCGAATCATACAATAAGATTTTAAGTTTGATAGATACGCTGCCAACCAGTCAAAGGCAGGTATTGCTTATGAGCCGTATTGATAACCTTGATAAAAATGAGATAGCCAAAGTGTTGGGTATTTCTGTTCGTACGGTTGAAACTACACTTTATCAATCTATCAAAAAACTTCGTCAGCTATTAAAAGGGCAGCACAATTTTACTTCCGAGAGTTAATGATTTCTTAATACAAACTTAACCAAGTTCGCTACGTATCGGCTACGTAAAATCAGTCTTTAAGGTCAGAGACAGATTTAATGGAAGATAATAGCTACCGCTTAATAGTTGAATATTTTGAAAAAACCATCAGCGACGATGGTTTAACGCAGTTACAGGAGTGGATTGAGGAGAGCCCTGAAAACCTTGCCCAGTTTAGTGAAACCATCCAGATACTGGAAGCATCCAAAACGTACTTTAAACAGCCCGAGCATGCCGGAAGCAGCTGGGCCAGGATCAACGCGCATATAACCCAACCGCAAATACAGGTAATTAAACACAGTTCTAAATTTAACTGGATGGCTTATGCTGCCGCTTGTTTGCTCATTTGTACTGCAGGTTGGTTTGGATATCGTTATTTCAAACAGTCACCGGTTTTGGTTTATGAAGAGATCAGCAATGTTGATGGCAAGCATTCAAAAATAATGCTGCCAGATAGTTCTACAGTTTATTTGGGTGGTGGCAGCAAACTCAGATACGCCAAAAACTTTAGCGGCGAAAAACGTGATGTAACGCTTAATGGTGAAGCTTTTTTTGATGTGGTTCATCAGGCTAAACCATTTGTAGTTAAAAGCGGCGATATCACCACTGTGGTATTGGGCACTTCATTTAATATCAAAGCCTACCTGGCCGATCATAAAGTAGCTGTAACCGTGAAAAGCGGTAAAGTAGGGGTGATGGCCAATGTGCAGGGAAAACCTCAAATGGTTAAATACCTGGTAAAGAACGAAGAGATCAGCATCAACACCCAAAACGGTATCTACACATTTAACAACACCGATGCATCGGCAGTAACTTCATGGATCAACAACGAATTTGTTTTTTACAACACAACTTACAGGGAGATAGCCGCTTCGCTGGAGCATCATTATGGCGTTAAAATCCGGTTTACAGAACAGGATTTGGGCAATGTAAGGCTTACAGCCAAATTGAGGGGAATGACATTGACAGATGCCATGGAAACCCTCAGCGCGCTATCAGGATTAGGCTATACGCAAAAAGGCGATCAACTATTTATTTCAAACAATAATCAAAAAGGAGGAAGTATAATGAAATAGTATTTACCCGGCTCTTGGTAAAAGCCTGGACGTTGCTGGTAACAACCCCAGGCTTCAGAATTTTGACAATTTAAACTCACGGTTAGACAAGTATAAATTAAAGTAAATATATGAAAAAGTTATGGTTATTAACCATGCTGTTCTTTTTACAATTGCCTTTCGGCGGTATAAACGCTAAGGCTCAAACAGTAACAAACAAAAGGATCACGTTTGGTGCCGAGGGTACCATGCTAAAGGATGCCTTTCAGCAAATTGAAAAATTAAGCGATATCTCCATTAGCTATAACAATAGCCTGCTTGATGATAAACGCAAAGTACACATAACAAAAGCAGAGCGCTCTTTGGGCGAAACACTTGACCTGCTTTTAAAAGGAACAACCTGCACTTACAAAGCGGCAGGCGAACGTAATATCCTCATCATTGCAAAAACACAGGATAGGGGTAGCATTAAAGGGAAGGTGGTTGATGAAAAATCAGAACCACTTCCCGGTGCTACTGTAAAAGTTCCGGGGACCGGGGCCACTGCTATCAGCGGCGTTGATGGTTCATACACATTAAATATTGTGCCGGGTACTTATACGGTTGAGGCAAGCTTTATCTCTTATGAAACTAAGAGGATCCAGAATGTAAGTGTTAGCTCGAATGCTAATACCGTTTTAAATATCACACTTAGCCCTGCCGATAATAAACTTAATGAGGTTGTGGTAACAGCGCTCGGCATCAAAAGGGAAGATAAAAGTTTGGGTTATTCGGCACCGGTTATTAAAGGCGATCAGTTAACTAACGCCCTTTCAGGTAACTGGACGGATGCATTATCTGGTAAAGTAGCCGGTTTAAACCTGATCCGTTCAAACAGCGGTCCGGCCGGATCAAATAAAATTATCCTGCGTGGTGAAAATAACTTAACCGGTGATAACGAAGCTTTGATAGTGGTTGACGGTGTGGTAATTAACCAGGGTAGCGGCAGGCGCACAAGCAACTCCGGCGAATCGGCCTACGGTACCAGCAGCGATAACATGCCGGCCGACTATGGCAGCAATCTGAATGATATCAACCCGGAAGACATTGAAACTGTAACGGTATTGAAAGGCCCGGGTGCGGCGGCACTTTACGGTCAGCGTGGTGCTAATGGCGCCATTATCATTACCACAAAATCAGGTAAAAAACATAGCGGTTTGGGTATCACCTTTAATTCAAATGCAAGTCTTGAAAGCGTAAACCGCTGGCCCGATCTGCAATATGAATACGGACAAGGTACTGCAGGATCACGTTATTATTCGTATGGTGCTGGTCCTGATGGAGCAAGTACCAGTGCAACGAGTTCAGCCTACGGCCCCAAGTTTGACGGTCAGCTTTTTTACCAGCTTGATCCTGTTACGCAAAAACAAAGCACAACACGTACGCCCTGGGTACCGTACAAAAACCAGATCCGCGATTTTTTTGATGTTGGTCAAACTTTCACCAACTCGGTAAGTGTTGATGGCGGCAGCGATAAAACAACGGCCCGTTTTTCGGCAACCAACGTAACCAACCACTGGATAACGCCAAATACAGGTTATACCCGTAACAGCATCGCTTTATCGGTTAACTCCAAAATCAATGATAAGTTAACCATCAACGCCAAAGTAAATTATAATAACAGAAATAGCGATAACTTACCGGGCGCAGGCTACGGTAACCAATCATTGATGTACTGGTTTATTTTCTGGCAGCCAAATGCCAATTTAAACTGGTTAAAAAACTACTGGAAAAACGGACAGGATGGTAAAGCCATATTCTATCCTTTTAGCTCATTTCCTGAAAACCCTTATGCAGTATCTTACGAGTTTATCAATAAATCAAACCGCAACTCGGTTACCGGAAACGTTGAAGCGCTTTACAATGTAACAAAAGAGTTTAGCGTACAGGTTCGTGCTACTTTAGATATGGGTTATGAGCAGCGTGCGCAGCAACGTCCGTATGATGCCGGTACCAAATACCCTAAAGGCTCATATCGTACCCAAAACATTTATTCGGAAGAGCAAGGTGCCGATTTCCTGTTGAAATATAACAAGAAGGTAACACACGATGTTAATATCACTGCTACCGCCGGTGGCAGCATGTTGCGCAATAATTATAACCGCGATGAGGTACGTGCCGACTCGTTAGTATATCCGGGTGTGTACTCGATGGCTAACAATGCTGGTCCGTTGGTTACGCTGCCATATAAATCAAAATATGCTATCAACAGCTTTTACGGCTTGTTATCTACATCTTTTAAAGATTATTTGTATGTGGATTTAACAGCCCGTCAGGACTGGATCAGTACACTGGCTACCGCTAACCGTACCGATCAGGTTGGTTTCTTTTATCCATCGGCAAGCATGAGCTTCTTACCCTCTGAAGCATTTAAGCTACCTAAATTTATTGACTATGCAAAAGTAAGGGCATCGCTCGCCGGTGTGGGCAGTGGTACAACAAATCCTTATCAAACCTCATTTAATTATGTATCGGCAGGTAGTACTTATGCAGGTGGTTTGCAAAATCCGCGTACGTTATCAAACCCCGATCTGAAACCATTGCGTACTACCACACTTGAAGTTGGTGCCGAAGCAAGGATGCTCAATAATCGTTTGGGTTTTGACATTGCTTTATACACAGGTAATACTAAGAATCAGATCCTTAGCCGTACTGTCGATCAATCGTCGGGTTATAACCAGGCAGTTATCAACGTGGGTAAGGTAAGTAACAAGGGTATCGAAATTACATTAAATGGAACGCCTGTACGTAAGTCCAACGTATTTAGCTGGAATGTTACAGCAACATTCAGCGCCAATAAAAATACCATTGAGCAGCTTGCAGACAGCGCAGTAGTATTACGTAATGGCCCGACGGGTGGTGGTCAGATTGTGGCGCGTGTAGGTGGTAGCATGGGCGATATGTATGGCCGCGGTTATTTACGCTCGCCAGATGGACAAATAGTTTACGATGCATCTACAGGTTTTGCCAAATTAGCTGATAACCTGGTTTATCTTGGGAACACTATTCCTAAATGGAAGGCAAGCATGGGGCACGATTTCAGGTATAAGCAATTTAACCTGCACCTGTTGTTTGATGCCCAGGTTGGCGGCGTATCATATTCGCTTTCAAACTATAAATTGGCAGAGCAGGGTAAAACAACACTCACTTTACCGGGCCGTTACAATGGTATCATCGGTAAAGGTGTGATCCAGAACCCTGACGGTAGCTATAGGCCAAACGACGTTATCGCAACCGATATCGATGGCTACTACCGCTCACACTACGGTATTGATAATGCCGAAGGCAACACGTTTTCAACCAACTTCCTGAAATTCCGCGAAGCGAGGTTTGATTATTCATTGAGCCCGCGTTTGGTTAAACGTCTTGGTTTAACGCGCGCTACGGTAGGCGTGTATGGTCGCGACCTGTATATCTGGACAAAGTGGCCAATCTTCGATCCTGAATTTGGTACACTTTCGGGCAGCGACATTGTGCAGGGATTTGAGATTGCACAGTTTCCATCAACCCGCACATTTGGTTTTAACATAGTTATTGGCATTTAATAATTAACAATATGAAAAGGAACGGATATATACTTATATCAATGATGATGTTGTTCGTTAGCATAATGTCGTCATGCAAAAAAGATTTTATTGAGCTTAATACCGATCCCAACGGTACACCAAACGCCCTGCCGCAGCAATTACTGGCCCCGGCGCTGGTGAATACTTTAGGCACTAATATGCTTCGCGCCCGTAATTTTAATAACGAGCTGATGCAGGTTACCGTTGATGCAGGCGACTCGGAGGGTAGGGTGTTCAGGTATGATATTAAACGTACCTGGGCCGATGTTACCTGGAACGCCTGGTACACCCAGTTAACCAACTTTAAAGATATTTATGCTATTGCCAGTAAGGAGGTTACCTACAATAAAACCTACATGGGGATCTCGCTGATATGCCAGGCCTGGTTATATTCTTTACTTACTGATACTTATGGCGATGTACCTTACTTTGATTCTAACAAAGGAAAGGACGGGAATTTTACACCTAAGTTTGATAAGCAGAAAGATATCTACCTGGATATTTTCAAGAACCTGGAAGCTGCGGATACCTTGTTGAATGCCTCTGCAAACGTAGTGGCCGGTAGTGACCCGGTTTTTAACGGTAATGCTTTAAAATGGCGCAAGTTTGGTAACTCGCTTTATTTAAGGTTGTTGTTAAGGGTATCAGGTAAGGCCGATGTTTCTGCCGATGTGATAGCCAAAATCAAACAGATTGTTGATACCAACCCTGATGCTTACCCTGTCATGGGCAGCAATGATGATTCGGCAGTTTTAAGGTGGACTGGCTCCGGTTCTTTAACATCGCCGTTTATAGGTGGCGTACGTGAGCAGGACTGGCGGCAACCTGGCGTTTGCGAGTTTTTTGTAAACAATCTGGCTAAATGGGCCGATCCGCGACTGGTTAACAATCGCTGGTCTATATCAAGTTATCAGGGTGGTATCCAGGGGATCCCAAGTGGTTATGCGCCAGGTGAAAATGTTGGTATCAAATCATATTTTCAGTCTACCACTTCAACTACCACGTTAATGAACGATCCGTTGATGGGTAACATCATGAACTATTCTGAGCTGCAATTTATCCTCGCCGAGGCTGCTGCCAAAGGCTGGATAGCCGGAGATGCATCAGCCTACTACAAAAATGGTGTTCAATCGGGTATTACGTTCTGGATCCCGACATATACGGTACCGATAGACACCTATTTAACAGGTGCTGATATCACCTGGGATAATGCTGCGCCACTTGATGAAAAAATGGAAATGATCCATGTTCAAAAATATTACTCGATGTTTTATACTGATTTTGAGCAATGGTTTGAGTACCGCCGCACCGGGCACCCGGTATTACCCAAAGGCAACGGCTTAAGGAACAACGGCATTATGCCGGCAAGGCTGCAGTACCCGGTTTACGTACAATCGGCCAATCCGGATAGTTACAAAGCTGCTGTAGCAGCGCAGGGTGCCGACGAGATTAGCACACAGGTTTGGTGGCAAAAACAATAATAAACCGGTTTTAAACTAAGATATCCATAAAATGAAAAAGATATATTTATTACTGGTGCTTGCAACGGTTGTCAGTATTAATTCATGTAAAAAAAATAAGTATGCCGAGGGGACATTAAGCCCTATCATAGCTGTTGTTGACCTTCGCAGCATTTACAAGGGTTCGGACGTTGTGCTGAACAGCGACAATATGGGCGGGGCTAAAGAAATAGTGGGCGTAGTAATTTCAAACGCCGCAGCAGGTAACAGTCCGGTCGGAGTTTTAGTTGTGCAAAATAACCGCCGTAACGCAGTTAGGGGTATTTCTCTCGAAATAGGTAATGCAGCCGCAAACTACGTTCCCGGCGATTCGGTAGTAGTGCAGGTTAATGGCGCTACACTTACCAAAGTGAATGGCAGCATGCGTGTTAAAGGCCTTACCGAAGCATCGGTAAGCAAAGTTGGTGATAACAAGGCTATCAAAGTACAGTCTGTTCCTTCGGCTACCTTGTTGGCTTCGCCTGATGTTTATGAAGAAACGCTGATTACCATTGCTAAGGCTGTAACTGATCCGGAGCCGCAACAGGGTGAAACTTACGCGGGTGATAAAACCATCAATGACGGCTTTGGCAAAATAACGATGCATACCGAGGCTAATGCCAGTTTCGCTGCAACTGAATTACCATTCAGTGCCAACTTTAGTGGGATTCCGTTTGCCGTAACATCTGGTGCGGATACCAAATTGCAGCTTTGGCCGCGTACTATTGATGATGTGTTTACGCTTGCGGCAACCAAGCCATCGCCAATTATTATAACAGGATACCTTACTAATCCATCAGGCAGTGATGGTGATTATGAATACATCCAGTTTAAAGCAACTAAGGATATCGATTTTTCGGTAACCAATTATGCCGTAGTAACCTGTAATAATGCCGGTACTAATCCAGCTCCGGCAAATGGCTGGGCACAGGGATTGGCAAAAACCTATAAATTTAACCTTACTTCAGGATCGGTTAAAAAAGGAGAGTTCTTTTATGTAGGCGGTAATAAAAATATCTGGGGCAAAGGCTCAACCGATATCAGTTCATCAAACTGGATCAACAGTACCATGTATGCCGAAGTGCCCGGCGCTGATTTTGGTAATGTAACTACCAACCTGTTAGCTAACAGTGGGAACGTTGCAGGTATTGCCGTATTCACCGGCACAACTGTTACTGCTTCGAGTGTCCCTCTGGACGTAATTATGTATGGTGGCAGCGGTACGGTCTACTCTGCTGGTCCGCCAGAAATTGGTTACCGCATTACAAATACCGATTATTACAGCACTATTAACCCGGTAACCCGTACAGAACAAGGTTTTTATGGTGGAGGCTCCAACACATCTAAGCTCCCATTGCCAACTGATGGTTTATTTAGCCAGTTGGGTGGTGTTTATGATGCGCTTACTGGCAGGTGGGTAACCGGCAGGACAGTAACCAGCGTGCCGCTTACGCTGACCTCTCCGATTAGCACCATCGAGGCAGCTACTGGTGTAACAACAGTTCAAAATTAGAAATTAAAAAGCATCGGGTTGCGCGATTCCCCTCTTGAGAGGGGGGAGGGGTGTGTTTCTGCTTAGATAAGCATATCGCAAAGACACACCCCTTCTATCGCGCATTTCGTTCGCGACCCATCTCGAGAGGGGAATTTGAAATTTTCCCATCCACATTTACCAAAGCTCAACATCTGTTGAGCTTCGAAAACATAACCAAATGAACAGAAGATCATTTTTACAGGGCGTTGGCCTTATAACCGGCGGCGCGTTTATCTCGCTGCGTGCCAACGCCTTTACTAAAATATTTACCGGGGATACCGTTAAAGGTAAGGTTACAGCCGGAAAAAAAGGGATTAAAGACGTTGTGATATCCGATGGTTTTTCGGTAGTGCTTACCGATGACAAGGGTAACTACGAGCTTAAACCTAATGAAAAGGCTAAGAGTATTTTCATGAGCACGCCATCCGGCTATGAATTTAAAACAGATTATAATGTTGCCAGGCATTACGAAAACATCGGCGGCAGTTCGCATTTTGATTTTAAGCTGGAGCCGTTAAAAGTTGATGATAATAATCACCACTTCATCATCTGGGCCGATCCGCAGGTTAAAAACAAGAAGGATGTTAAGCAGATGATGGATACCTCGGTTCCGGATACGATCGCTACCATCAAATCATTGGGAAAAAATGCACTGGTACATGGTATTTGTGTAGGCGATATTGTATGGGATAATCATGAGCTTTTCCCTGCTTATAATGAGGCAGTGGCCCAAATGGGCATTCCGTTTTTTCAGGCGATAGGCAACCATGATATGGATTACCGGCAGGGAGGTGATGAAACATCGGATGTTACTTTTAAGCAGATCTATGGGCCAACCTATTACTCATTTAACCGTGGTAAGGCGCATTATGTTGTATTAGATAACGTGCGCTACCTGGGCGTAGAGCGGGAGTATGATGGTTATATCACCGAAGATCAGCTAAACTGGTTGGCGAAAGATCTGCAGTATGTAAAGAAAGATCAGTTATTGATCATCAACCTGCATATCCCGGTTTACAACCAGGTGAAAAACAACCAGGATTTTTATAAAGTGTTGGAAGGATTCAGTAATGTACACATCATGTCGGGCCATACTCATTACCATGATAACAATATCACCAACGGCATTTTTGAGCATAACCACGGTACAGTCTGCGGTGGCTGGTGGACAGGCCCCATTTGTGTGGATGGTACGCCTCGCGGTTACGGTGTATATTCAGTAAATGGAACTGATTTGAAATGGTATTACAAATCGACAGGATTGCTTGCCGAAAACCAGATCAGTGTTTATGCTGAGAAACTAACCGATCAGATGCGCCTTATTGCTAATGTTTGGAACTATGACCCGCAATGGAAAGTTGTGTATTATTTAGATGACAAACCAATGGGGGCTTTGTCAAAAGAACAGGGATATGATCCCTTATCGGTAAGTTTGTATAAAGGCGATCAGTTACCGGCAGGCCGTCATTTTGTGGAGCCTCATGAAACCGGGCACCTGTTTGTAGCGCACTTTGATCCATCGGTTAAAAAAGTTAGGGTTGAGGCTACCGATCGTTTTGGGAATAAATATTCAAGCGAATTAGATGCAAAATAAATTGAACATTGTTGCCGGAATAAGTCTTATCTTGTTATCAGGCTTTACTGTTGTTAAAAACATGGAATTTAAAAATGCGGATTTTCCTTCATTTAGTGCCGAAGCACATCGCGGCGGCCGGGGATTGAGGCCCGAAAATACCATCCTGGCTATGAAAAATGCCATCGACCTTGGTGTTGTTACAACATTGGAGATGGATACGCACATTACAGCTGATGGGCAGGTAGTATTATCGCACGATGAATACATCAATCCGTTATTCTCGCTCACGCCTGATGGTAAAGAGATCAGCAAGGAGGAAGCGAAAAACCTGATCCTCTACAAAATGAAGTATGAGGACCTCAAAAAATACGATGTAGGCTCAAAACCATACAGCAAATTTCCGCGCCAGCAAAAGATCAAAACCTATATGCCGCTGCTGTCTGAATTGATTGATTCGGTACAGCATTATATTAAGGTTAATCATAAAAAGCCGGTATTCTATAACATCGAAACCAAATGCTCACCAGAAGGGGATGGTATTTATAATCCCAGTCCGGAAGAATTTGCGGAGCGGCTAATGGCTGTCCTGGTCAAAGAGAAGATCCTGCCTTATGTGGTGATCCAATCATTTGATAAACGTACGCTACAGATCATCCACAAAAAATATCCCGATGTGCGCACCTCTTATTTGATCGAAAACAAAAAAACGTTTGAAGATAATATGGCCGATTTAGGCTTTACTCCATTCATCTACAGCCCGGATTATAAACTGGTTAACGCCGACCTGGTAAAGAAATGTCACGATGCAAAGATTAAAGTATTGCCATGGACAGTAAATACAAAAGCTGAGATTGAGCAGCTGAAAAGTTTAAGTGTTGATGGTGTAATTACGGATTACCCGGATTTGTTTTAGAGGCCGATATCCATAAAAATATGTCATTGCGAGCGCAGCGTGGCAATCGCACGGAAGCATGGCCGCCCTGTATAGTATGCGATTGCCACGTCGCGCCCAGGCTCATTTCAGTTTCGCTCCTCGCAATGACATGTTTTTATGTTCCTTTCTTGCGCTCATTTATAATGAGTGCTTAAAATGGACTTGCGTTTGTAACGCAACCGGGCGATGCAATCGCCAAACCATGTTAAGCGCTCGTTGCAAACGAGCGCAAGTTTAATTTCCAGCCACGCCAAATAAGCTGAATGTAATGTCAAATTCCGATAATCTAAACATTAAATTTAAATGTGATATTGCAGTTGTTAAAACGTTTTATCAATTTAACCAACAACCCAATCATGTTTAAATTACGAGCTATATGCTTTGTAGTGTTTTGTGCCGCTTCACTCTCACTAAAAGCACAAACGGCCCCGCAGCCTGTAAAACCGCTTGCTCAGCTTCAGCAGGAATTTGTCGATCTGCGTTTCGGTATGTTTATCCACTTTAACATCCCAACCTATATGGATCAGGACTGGGCAGATCCGGATGCCTTGCCAACTATCTTCAATCCTAAAAAACTGAATTGCGACCAGTGGGCGAAGGCGGCAAAATCGGCTAACATGACCTATGGTTGTATCACCACCAAACATCACAGCGGTTTTTGCATCTGGGATACCAAAACCACCGATTATAATGTGATGAACAGTCCGCTGAAAAAGGACGTTGTTAAAGAATATGCCGATGCTTTCAGGGCTAATGGCTTAAAGGTTTTCCTGTATTATTCTATCCTGGATACCCATCACAGGTTAAGGCCAAATATGATCACACCAAAACATATTGATATGGTTAAAGCACAGATCACCGAGCTGATGACTAAATACGGTGAAATTTCGGCCATGATCATTGATGGCTGGGATGCACCATGGTCGAGGATCTCATACGATGATGTTCCGTTTGAAGAGATCTACACACTGGTAAAATCATTGCAGCCAAACTGTTTGGTAATGGACCTTAACGGTGCTAAATATCCTGCTGAGGGCATGTACTATACCGATATCAAAACTTACGAAATGGGTGCCGGTCAAAGGGTGTCAACTAAAGATAACCGCATGCCTGCGATTGCCTGTTTACCATTGCAAGCTAACTGGTTTTGGGAAACAAGCCACCCTACAACCCCGGTTAAAGAACCTGCTAAACTGGTTAATGACATTCTGAAACCGTTAAATAATGTTGACTGTAACTTTATCCTGAACGTAGCGCCTAACCGTGACGGTTTGTTTGACGATAACGCACTTGCGGCACTTAAAGAGATAGGCAAGCTATGGAAAAACGAAGGTCCGGTTGCCAAGCTCTCTACATTGGATGCGCCGATCATATCATCAAACATTGCTAAAAATCAACCGGCAAGCTCAAGCTGGAGTGATGATTCGGCCATTATGGACTTTGCCAATGACGATGATTTTCATAGTTCATGGGTATCAAATCCCACCGTTAAGAATCCATGGTACGAGATCGATTTTAAGAAAGATCAGGCATTGAATACCATTGTCATTGCTGAAGAAAAACCGAATATTTCACATTACCGGTTAGAATATTACCTTAACGGAAGCTGGAAGCCATTGTTTGACGGTGAAAATGCTAACAAGATTAAAGTTCACCGTTTTGACAGGGTATGGGCCGGCAAGGTTCGTATCTCTGTAGATAAGGCCGATCACCAGGTGTCAATAGCCGAGTTCCAGGTTTATAACGAAAGAAGATAATACACTATAACTGACTGACTACTTACTAATGGAGACCCGCCTGCAAGGCGGGTTTTTTTGTGTACTGTACCTTGTTTTTGTACATTAAAATGCCAATAAGCATTATTTTTTATCGCTGTTGCATTATTATACTTGTAGAAACAATTTTAACCTATTTTATGAACCAAGGCCTGAAAACAACACTCCTGTCTGTAGTTTTACCGCTATGCATGCAACTGGTTGCGCCGAACGCGAACGCGCAGAATAATACTTTATGGTATAAAAAGCCCGCAAAGGTATGGACAGAAGCTTTGCCGATAGGCAACGGCAGGTTAGGAGCCATGGTTTTTGGTGGTGTTAATGATGAATTGCTGCAACTTAATGAATCTACGCTATGGTCGGGCGGGCCGGTGAAGCAAAATGTAAATCCAGGCGCATTTCAATACCTGGCCCAGGTGAGGGAAGCGTTGTTTAAAGGCGATTATCAAAAGGCGCATGAGCTAACGCAAAAGATGCAGGGTTTATCCTCCGAAAGCTTCCTGCCAATGGCCGATCTGCATATCAAACAATCATACAACGGTGTTAACAGCGCCAACTATTACCGCGATTTGAATATCGGTAACGCTGTTGCAACGACAAAATATACTGTTGCCGGTGTAAACTATAAACGCGAGATTTTTGCTTCGGCGCCTGATAAGGTAATTGTTATCCGGTTTACGGCGGATAAGGCTAAACAGTTAAACCTAAAAATAAATACAAACAGCCAGCTTAGGTTTCAAAAAGAAGTGCTGAATAACAATGTATTACAGCTAAGCGGCAAAGCTCCGGCGCATGTGGAGCCGAGTTATGTTGATTCAAAAAATCCTATAGTTTATGCGGATGATGATAAATGCAGGGGCATGCGCTATGAGGTGTTGGCGAAGGCTGTAAGCAACGATGGTAAAATAACTGTCGATACAAGCGGTATCACCGTTAAAGGGGCATCAAGTTTAACATTGTATGTTACCGGAGCCACCAGTTTTAAAGCCTATAACCAATGCCCTGATGGCGACGAAAAGGTTGCGGCCAAATACCTTGATAAAGCTGCTGCCAAACCTTATGCGCAATTGCTTGCCGCTCACCTTGCCGATTATCACCATTTTTTTAACAGGGTAGGTCTCAAAATTAATGATAATAAGGGCAGTCATGCCGAATTGCCCACCGATGAGCGGCTGGCACTTTACAATAAAAACCAGGGTGCCGATCCCGGTATCGAAGCTTTATATTTTCAATATGGCCGTTACCTGTTGATAAGCAGCTCAAGAACGCCAGGTGTCCCAGCTAACCTGCAGGGCATCTGGAATAAAGAATTACGTGCACCATGGAGCTCAAACTACACCAGCAACATCAACGTGCAAATGAACTACTGGATGGCTGAAGACTGTAACCTGTCTGAAATGCACCAACCTTTATTCGAACTGATCAAAGGATTGTCGGAAACAGGCGCTGGTGTTGCTAAAGATTTCTACCATGCTAAGGGCTGGGTAACCCACCATAATACAGATATCTGGGCTTTGGCTAACCCCGTAGGCGACCTTGGTCATGGCGACCCTAAATGGGCAAACTGGGCTATGGGGGGCGACTGGCTAACCCGCCACCTTTGGGAGCACTATTTATATACCGGGGATAAAGAGTTTTTGAAAAACACAGCTTACCCTTTAATGAAAGGCGCTGCCGAATTTACTTTTGATTGGCTGGTGCCCGATGGTCAGGGCCATTTGGTAACGGCTCCGTCTATGTCGCCCGAGAACGATTTTATTTATGCTGAAGGTAAAACCGGGGATGTTTCTGTTTCTACCACGATGGATATGGGCATCATCCGCGATTTGTTTGATAACCTGATAACAGCAACTAAAGTGCTGGGTGTCGATGCCGCTTTCAGGGATTCACTTATCGCCAAAAAAGCTAAACTGATCCCATACCAAATAGGCAGCAAAGGTCAATTGCAGGAGTGGTATAAAGATCAGGAATCACCAGATCCGCACCATCGCCATGTATCACATTTATATTCTGTTTATCCGGCCAATGAAATTTCTATGGCTGCAAATCCTGAGCTGGCGGCAGCAGCAAAACGTTCCTTAGAGCTGCGCGGGGATGAAAGCACCGGCTGGAGCCTGGCCTGGAAAGTAAACCTTTGGGCCCGCCTTAGAGATGGCAACCATGCCTACAAACTTTACCGCGACCTGCTGCGCTTAACCGGCGAAAGCGGTTACAACTACAGCGAGGGCGGGGGACTTTATCCAAATATGTTTGATGCACACCCGCCGTTCCAGATTGATGGAAACTTTGGCGGTACCTCCGGTCTGGCCGAAATGCTGCTGCAAAGCCAGGATGGGAATGTGCACCTGTTGCCAGCATTGCCTGATGCCTGGGCTAATGGCGAAATTAAAGGTTTGGTAGCAAGAGGCGCCTTTGTTGTAGGCATGAAATGGGCAGCAGGTAAAGTTGTAACCGCAGATCTATTATCAAAGGCAGGCGGCATATGTCATATCATTTCCAAATCAAAACTCACTGTTAAAGGTTTAAATGCCGCACCAGTTAAAGTAAAAGACGGGTATGAGTTGGTAATAAATACTCAAAAAGGCAAATCATACCAATTAGTAAGTAGTTTATGAGTAACAGCAGGAGAGATTTTTTAAAGAAAGCATCATTGGCGGGGGCATCAGCAATAGCAGCGCCCGGACTGGTGTCGGCATCAACAAAAAACGATCAGTATTTATCGGATGATAATACTGGAAAAACTTTTCTGTTCCAGGGCGATTCTATAACCGATGGTGGCCGCAGCTTTGATAAAGACTGGAACCATGTTTACGGGCAGGGTTATGCGTACCTGATAACTGCCCGTATTAATTTTGACTATCCCGGGAGAGACTATCAGTTTTTTAACCGGGGGATCAGCGGAAATACTGTAAATGATCTTGCAGCACGCTGGCAAAAAGATACGCTTGATATTAAGCCCGATGTGTTAAGCATACTGATCGGTATTAATGATGTACATAGAATAATAATGCAGGGTGCTAAAGCCACCGCGGAAGATTTTAGCAATGCTTACGAACAGTTGTTAACCCAAACTATTACCGCTTTACCCAATGTTAAGCTGATCTTACTGGAGCCTTTTATTTTACCCCTGGGCATGGTAAGCAAGAATCCTGAACTATGGGCAACAGAAGTTCAAAAACGACAGATGATAGTTAAAGCGCTTGCCTCAAAATTTAACGCCATTTTTGTGCCTTTGCAGGAGGTTTTTAATAAAGCATTGCAAAAAGCAAAGGCCGATCATTGGATCTGGGATGGCGTTCACCCCATGCCTGCCGGGCATGAGCTTATTGCCCGGGAGTGGATGAAGGCAGTTAAAAAGTTGTATTAAATCTGCGTTTTGCGCATTGGAAATTACTTAAAGCGTCATTGCGAGATACGAAGCAATCCCAGACTATGCAGAGCGAACCTGCTAATCGGGAGTTGTTTCGTACCAGGCATTGACAACACCCAACAACTGAGAAGAAGATAGGCCTGTCTTTTTTTTAAAAAAACTTAGTGACTTCCTGCTATCATTTGAATAGCTTCTTCGCGGGTTTTGTGCTCAATGGCCATTACAAATTCAATTGGGCCGCCACCTTTACCACAGCCAAAGCATTGAAATATATTTTTTTCGGGCGATACCATGAGTGATGTGGCCTGGTCTTTATGAAAGGGGCAGCGACCTTTTAAATTTCTCCGGCTTTCTTCAAGCAGCACATATTTTGAAACAATTCGTACAAGATCGGCCTGTACCGGCGACAGGGAATGAGATGCAGACATGTTGGGTATTAGAATAATTAATTATCAGGTTGCGAAAATAAATTATTACCCGAATTGAATTAACGGTTGTTGAAAAAAAGGCCTCAGAAACTGCATACAAGGTTTTTTCTGGATTTTGTGGCGATGAACCGGCAGTTTTCGCGGTAACTATCTCCTAAAGTTATACTAATGGCATGATTTATTTTTATATGCTCACAAAGCAATAAATATAACGTAAATATTACAGGGGAGGGATTAGCGCTATTCAAAAAGCGAATTGTTAAATTAGCCTAACCAAAATCTGCTTTTATGAATCAAAGAACAACCTTGTTGCTTGGCTTATCGTTAATGGCGATAGGCGGCCTTGCCTCATTTAATCTTGCTAAAAAAGATAAACAGTCGATTGCCAGTGCCGGGCTTAAAATCCCCGATGGCTTTAATGCTGCTATCATCGCTGATAATTTAGGCAGTGCCAGGCACATGGTGGTAACACCGGCCAATGATATTTATGTGCATTTGGAAGGCCTCAAAAGCGGCAAAGGCATAGTTGTTTTACATGATAATGGTGACAAAGCCGATATCAAAACCAGTTTTGGCAGTTTTGCGGGTACAGGTATCCGTATCAGTAATGGCTATTTATATGCATCATCTGATAAAGCAGTGTTTCGCTTTAAACTGAATGAGAAACAGGAAGTGATTGATCCCGAACATCCCGAAACGGTGGTAAGCGGCCTGGTATCAAAACGTGCACATAAGCCAAAAGCAATAGCGTTTGATAATGAGGGCAACCTGTATGTGAACATTGGGGCTTACTCAAACATCTGCTCTGAGTTTGATCCGCAGAAAAAGGGTTGTCCGATATTGGACTCGGCGGGGGCTATCTGGAAATTTAAAACTGATAAACTAAATCAAAAGCAAAGCGATGGTATCCGTTTTGCATCAGGCTTGCGCAACGTGGTTGGCCTTGATTGGAATCAGCAGGATAACCAGCTTTTTGTAATGCAGCACGGCCGCGATGCCCTGCATGATCTGTTCCCGAAATATTATACCACCCAGCAATCGGCCCTGTTACCCGCCGAATGCATGTATGCTTTAAAAGAAGGCGATAACGCAGGTTGGCCATATATGTATTATGATGATGTAAAGCACAAGAAGATGTTAGGCCCCGAATACGGCGGCGATGGTGAAAAGGAGGCAGATGCCAAATACTTAGATCCCGTAGCAGCTTACCCTGGGCACCTCGCACCCGATGGCTTGTTGTTTTACACCGGTAATCAGTTCCCCGAAAAATATAAAAACGGCGCATTTATAGCTTTCCACGGTTCATGGAATAGGGCACCCGAGCCTCAGGCCGGCTACTTCGTGGTTTTTCAACCATTTAAAGATGGAAAGCCAGATGGTAAATGGGAAGTGTTTGCCGATGGGTTTGCCGGTACAGCCGAAGAAACCTCGCCGGGTAAGGCCGAGCACCGTCCCTGCGGACTTGCCCAGGGCCCTGACGGTTCACTTTATGTAAGTGACGATGTTAAAGGGACTATCTATAAGATCACTTATAAAAAATAAGGGATAAAGCGCATGCAACAAAAGCTCAACTTGTTTAAAGCAAGTTGGGCTTTTGTTTTAATCTACGTTAAGTAGAACGGCTGTCATGCTGAGTGTTTAAATCTGGCAACTCTGAAGGTGAAATGACGTCTATTAAAGAGGGCTGTCACCCTGAGCTTGTCGAAGGGTCGGGCGCAGAGGCTCTACCCGCTATGCTTCGACAGGCTCAGCATGACCCATTTTTAATCATGTCATGGGTAGTAAGTAAAATCCTGGGGCCTCCGAAGATGAAATGGCATTAACTCTAATTACGAAGGATCTTCTTCGCTCTGTATAGCGGCCCTGTTTATTGCAGAATATTCTTCGCTACCGCTCAGAATGACAGATGTTTTTAACATGTCGTGGTTGCTCATAGAGACATGACGGGGCGGTACTCTAAACATGAGTCCTCGATGGGGCAGGCTAACTTGCTTTCGTTGGTCTAACTGGATGTGATAACTCAGCATCGATTGAGTATCATATCCCCGGAAATAACTACTTTAGTCAACTCAAGCAAACTTTGTGCGCTTACCCGAAAAACAAAATCTCCAATGAACTACACCCAAATTTGTAAACCCTTCCATGATTTATCAGTTACCGAGCTATACCAACTATTAAAACTCAGAAGCGAAGTATTTGTGGTTGAGCAAAATTGTGTGTTTTTAGATGCCGATGATAAAGATTACGCTTGTCATCATTTGTTATTGTTTGATGATGAGCAGGAACTGGTGGCCTACGCCCGTGTTGTACCGGCAGGTAAATCATACGCCGAAGCATCAATAGGGCGTATAGTAAGCAGCAGGAAGGTGCGCGGTACCGGTGTTGGTAAAATATTAACGCAGGCGGCCATTGATGCAGCTAAAGAGCTTTATGGCGATGTGCCTATCCGGATAGGTGCCCAATATTATGCAGTTAAATTTTATGAGCAGCTGGGCTTTAAAATGGAGGGCGAAATTTATGACGAAGATGGCATCGACCATATTGAAATGATCAGGGCCTGATAAACGTTTAAACATCATCTGCATAAAAAATACCTTTTAACGATTGCTTTTGCCCGCTCATCGAATTTGGGATATGCCTTAGTTGCCGGGCTGTTAATTTTATGTCATAACCTTAAAAGCTGTGCCATGAAAACATTGCAGTTACCACCCGATCCAAGAGACCTTGCTAAAAACAAGATCCGCAAGGCAGACACCGAACTAAAGAAAGCTCCGGTACAGCCGACGGCCGGGCATTCAAAACCCGTTTTAGATAATTTTTTGAAACGGTTTTTTCCTGATGATGCTCCCGAAAACCTGAGCACTACTGAGGCGGTGATCCGCGGGGCTTTGGTGTTTGTTATGCCCGTACTGTCATCTATTGACTGGAATTATCATACCCATGCCATGATTATCATAGCACCCATAATATTTTACCTTGAGGTAACAGCATTTACGCTATATTGCCCTGTGAAAAGGCTGTTCAGTAATTATACTCATCCATCAAAATATGAGTAAGTTATAAAATAAAAGAGCTATCAACCACAAAAAATACAATATCATGAAAACAAACATCGGAATTAACGAAGCCGACCGCCAGGCCGTTTCAGATCAGTTAGCCAAATTATTAGCCGACGAATTTGTACTGTACACTAAAACCCGTAATGCCCATTGGAATATTGAAGGTCCGGACTTTCACTCTATGCACGTTTTTTTTGAGCAGCAATACAATGAGCTTGACGAAATAATGGATAGCGTAGCTGAGCGGATCCGCAAAATTGGTCACTATGCGCCTGCTACTTTAACCCAGTTATTACAACTTACCCATTTAACCGAAAAGCTTGATCATAAAAACGATAGCCTGGGCTTTTTGAAAGAACTGCTTGAAGACCATGAAAGCATTATCGAGTTTATCCGCGGTAATATCGATCCTTTTGTTAGCAAGTATAATGACGCCGGTACCAGTGATTTTATCACCGGCTTAATGGAAACCCACGAAGGCATGGCCTGGATGCTGAGGTCTCATTTCAGATAAGATTCCCATACTCGTAAATAACCACTTTTCGGCTCAAATGATTTCCCGGATGCAAACGGGAGATCATGAGCGAAAAGTAAAATGATTATTTTAGCAATATTATTCAAGCGCCTGCACATGACCAGTTTAATTGTTGACGATAATCCCATTGCGCGTGCAACACTAAGCCATCTGGCAAGCCAGGTTAATGACCTGGATGTTATTTGTGAGTACTGCACTGCCATGGAGGCTTATAATCATCTCCAAAACAAAAATGTAGATCTGTTATTTCTGGATATTGAAATGCCCGGAATGGACGGATTGGAACTTACCCGCAACCTTAAAAACAAGGATATAGTTGTAATTTTTACTACCTCAAAAAAAGAATACGCGGTTGAAGCCTTTGAGCTTAATGTAGCCGATTACCTGGTTAAGCCCGTTACGCCAGGCAGGTTTTTACAGGCTGTGAACAAAGCCCGCGAAGTGCTGGAAGCCCGCAAAGAAGACGCGCCGCTTAAAAACGACGAGTTTATCTTCGTACGCGATTCAAATATCACCCGCAAACTGATGCTCGACGATATTTTGTATGCCGAAGCCATGGGCGATTATGTTAAATTTTATACCCCAAAAAAAGAGTACGCCATACACGGTACGCTAAAATCGGCCGAAGAAAAACTGCCATCATCAAAATTTATCAGGGTACACCGCTCGTACATTATAGCACTTGATAAAATTGACACCCTGCAGGATGGCGGTTTGGTAATTGCCGGCAAGTTTTTGCCCGTGGCCGATGCCTATCGCAAAACGCTGAACAACCGGATGAACGTTTTTTAGCCGCCGATGCCCTTGGGCGCTTTAACGATAGTTTAGCCCTGTTGAACGATTAGTGTAATTAAAATAAATTTAACACCTGCATATTTACTTATCACCAATGCGTTCAGCGTCATCAGTAATGGCTAATAAAAAGTTTGCTTATCTCATACTGGCATCATTTGTTGCAGGTACAATTTTGTTGCTGGTTATTCAATATAATTTTTCACAAAACATGCAGTCGATGCGCAAGGGCAATGAAAGCCTGCTGCGCGAACTGCATACCAGTAACCACCTGCGCGAAATTGACCGCGACCTGCTGGGCGTTGAGGCCCGCATCAGGGCAGCTATAGCAACAGATGATATCTCACACCTGGAAGGTGTTGATGCCAAGATCAAGGCTGTTAAAGACTATCTTGATTCGCTTCGTGGTGGCAACCACAACCCCATGGTTAAACAATACCTCGACAGGCTCAATATTTTAGCCGATGAAAAAGTAAGGATCAAGAATGATTTGCTGAAGCATTACTATAAAACGGGTAATATGAATGATACCAGTTTTATAGCCAACCCACATGCCCGCCGCATCTCCAATGAAATCACTGATGTAACGCATAAGATTTATGACAATCGTCAAAAAATGATGGATGAGCTTAGTGTGGCTGTTATTCATAACAGTACCCAAGCGCGTATGTATGGAAATATACTCATGATATTCATGTTTTTAAGCGGCGGTACTTTGTGCTGGTTTATTGTAAATCAATTCAGGCAGCAAAACAGGCTGATCAACAGGCTTAACGAATCGGAAAAGACCGCACGTGAAGCATTGCTCATCAAAGAGAATTTTTTGGCCAATATGAGCCACGAGATCCGCACACCGCTTAACTCCATACTGGGTTTTACCAATTTGCTTAAACGCCGTAAAATTGATACAGAGGCCGGCGAATTTGTCGGCTCGATTCAAAAGGCAGGGGAAAACCTGCTGGCGATTATTAATGATATCCTCGACCTGTCAAAAATTGAGGCGGGCATGATGCGCATCGTACATTCGCCGTTTAGTGTACGCGGTTTGATAGATTCTATCGAAACATTGTTTAATGAAAGGATCAAAGAAAAAGGACTTATTTTTAGTAATAAAATAGCACCGGATGTACCCGATACGCTTATTGGAGATGCAACACGTTTAACCCAAATCCTGGTGAACCTGATAGGCAATGCCTTAAAGTTTAGTGAGCATGGTTGTATCAGGGTAGAGGTTTACAACAAGCAGGTAAGTGATAAAACAATTAAGCTTGGCATCAGGGTGGCCGATGATGGTATCGGTATTCAAAAAGATAAGCTGACCTCCATATTTGAGCGTTTTAACCAGGCCGAAGATTCTATTACCCGTAGCTATGGCGGCACGGGGCTTGGGCTTTCAATAGTTAAGGACCTGGTTGTTTTACAACTTGGAGAAATAGAAGTAACCAGTGAACCTGGAAAAGGTACCGAGTTTAATTTTTATATCCCATACACTATTGCTGATAATCAGGTTACCGGGTACAGCAATGAAGAAGCGTTAGATTCGGAAGCAAAAGTAAGCCACGACTTAAATATTTTGGTAGTTGATGATAATATCATGAACCAAAGCCTCATGAAGCATATGCTTACGCAATGGGATGCCGGGTTTGATGTGGTATCAAATGGCGAGGAAGCTATTAGCAAACTAAAATCGGAAGCTTACGATGTTGTGCTGATGGATATCCAGATGCCAAAGATGGATGGATACACGGCAACTTATCACATTCGCAACGATCTGGAATTGGAAGTGCCAATCATTGCAATGACAGCCCATGCCATGGCCGGTGAACGCGAAAAATGCCTGAGCCACGGCATGAATGAGTACATAGCCAAACCTGTAAATGATGATGATCTGTTTAAATTGATCCTGAAGTTTGTACCCGGTGCATCGCGTTCGGAAAGTCTGGCAGTTACCAATGTGCATAATTACCGGTTTATCGATCTCAACTACATGAAAGAGATCAGTAAGGGTAATATTGATTATGAGAAACTGGTTACCTCACAATTTATTGAACTTACTTTAGGTGATGTGAGCGCGCTTAAGAACATGTTCAGTGCCGAAGATTTTACCGGCCTGAAAGATATTGCACACAATATGAAAACAACGGTAGCCATTATGGGCTTGCTTCCCGCATTGGAAGCCGATTTGGACGAGCTTGAACAGGCTACCACAGCCGATACCGAAACTTTAAGGCTCATTAATGATATTACCGCGGTATGCCTTAATGCCATTGATGATGCCAAACATTTTTATGGTACGCTGGCGTAGGTTTTCTATTGTAGGAGACGCATTACATGCGTCAATATCCTGGTCGAAGTTTAGCGATAGCGTAACTTCGTCCCAAACAAGGCTCAGCTTGACCCGATAAAAAGGAATAATATGCTGCGTTGCTATTATCTGCTAATGCACAACACGGAAGCAGAATGCTTCCGCTATTTTAGGACGAAGTTACGCTACCGCTAAACTTCGACCAGTGTAAGGGGCTTTTGCTCGGCAGACGCATGTAACGCGTCTCCATTTGTTTCAAGACAGCCCTTCACCGACAGTTTTTGCCCGTTCAACGAATCCCATACCAATTGCCATAACAGGAGCCTTAGTTTTATAATAACAAAATTATCGCTCAAAGCTCATGGCAACATTAACCGCAACCCCACAACAATCAATTAACGCCAATCCGCATATCGCTGTATTTGGCAGTCACGATAATTTTATTGAACCGGTTTTTCCGGGGCAGGTATTAAACCCCTACGCATTTTTGGTTGATATCTCCGAAAGGGCGCACACCCGCGAAATGGCCATAACCAATATGCTGGCCTCGGCAGGGATCGGGATGTGGAGCTATGGAGTATATAGTAAAAAATTTCATTTATGCCCTGTAGCCAGCGGTTTTTTTGGAATGAAAGGCAGCAGCACTTTTGGGTTGGGAGTATTGATGCAAAAATTGATACAATGGAACCAAAAGCATGTTGTAGATACAGCCAGGGCGGCATGCCGAACCCAACAGGAGTTTGAAACCGAGCTGCAGATCAATGCTGCAGATGGTTGCTATGGTCGCTGGCTCAAAATAACCGGAAAGCTTTATTGCAGCGACGGTTTGGCCATGAAAATGATGGGAACCTTAACTGATATTACGGCGGCTAAACAGGAAGAGCTTCGCAAAAATGATTTGATGGCGTTCCTTAACCATGAGTTGCGCACTCCGCTAAGCACTATTAAATTATATATTCAAAATACCGTCCGCGTTGCCCGGTTGGAAAACAATAAGCCGCTGGAAGATAAAATGCTCAAGGCCGATCAGCAAACGGTGAGCATGACGCAGTTGATCAATAATTTTTTAACGTTATCACAGGTTCAGGATGCAAGGCTGACCTTACAGAAAACCAGTTTTAACCTGGCCGAATTGGTGGAGGAAGTAACCACTGATATGATGTTGCTATATCCCGACCGTAAGTTTAAACTTAAAGCACCCAAAGCCGTCCGAGTAACAGCCGACTATGATAAACTGGTACAGGTATTAGTAAATTATGTAAATAACGCGGTAAAGTTTTCGCATGCCAAAAGCGTAGTAACCCTCACTTGCAGCTCAATTAATGGAGAAGCCGTTGTTACCGTGGAAGATAAAGGCAGGGGGATTAAACTGGCTGATCAAAAACTGTTGTTCTGCCGCTATTCCCGTATTCATCATGAAAAAGCGGCAGGTACAAAAGGATATGGCTTAGGCCTGTACCTTTCGCGCGAGATCATTGAAAGCCATTGCGGAGAGGTTGGTGTAAATAGCGAGTATGGTAAAGGCTCATCGTTTTATTTTAGTTTGCCTTTATAGTTATCCGTTAGGCTGATATCATTTAATTTAAAATCGACTTGATGAAGCCGGCCGGCGCCGCATGTTTTTATATCATTTCTGTATCATTCTTTGCTTTTGGCTGTTGCATGTTGTGAAAATTGACATACTATTAGCGTTGATTATATCACCAACATACGTTTACCAAAATGAATACTTTATCAGAAATTGCCAATCGCTTGGCTTCATTGTGTAAGGAGCTTAAATTTGTTGAAGCTTATACCGAGTTATATGCTGATAACGCAATAAGCATCGATCCAAATAATAAAAATGAGCCTATAACCGGCCTTGAAAATCTCATTGAATACGAAAAACGATTTCTCGCAAATGTGGAGATCCATGAGGTCAATGTGTCTGATGCAATTTTTGCAGGAAGCTACTTCAGCTTGGTTTTTTCAATGCATTTCACAATTAAGGGACAAGGAAGTAAATCTGTTGAGGAGATTTGTGTTTATAAAGTTGAAAATGGAAAAATTGTTAGTCAGCAGTTTTTTATAGGTTAGTTAACGGTGAGGTTATTCGTTAGTAAGCCGTTTTACGATCCATGGCAAAGTAAGGCCCTGGCCAATTAACGTAAACAGTACCACTACTACCGAAATAAAGATAATAGCATTGCGCTGCGGGAAGGGACTGCCATCGGCTAATGTTGCGGGCAAACCAATGGCAATAGCCAGCGATACTATCCCCCTCATGCCCGACCAGCTGATGATCAAACTACTCTTAAAATCAAGCAGGGCATCTTCAGTTATTTTGTGCTTTCCTTTTTTGAAGGCATTTTGCAGGTTTAGCTTTTGGAGAAAAACGCGTGCCATCCGCAGGGCCAGCGCAACAATAGTGATCAAAAATGAGTAACCTACATAAGGCCAAACCTGGGCTTTCGGGATGTTTTTGATCACATAAGGAAATTGCAGGCCGATAAAAATAAAGATCAACCCGTTGAGTAAAAAGATAATGATATCCCAAATTGATTTGGATTGCTGTTTAAGTTTTTCGGGGAAAACTTTGGCACTGAAACGGGCAATACTCAAACCTAAAATAACCACAGCAATAACGCCGGATACGTGAAAATGCTCGGCAATAAGGTAGGTTACAAAAGGCATCAAAAGCATAAAGCTGATCGTAACCATATCATTTTTGTGCACCCGTTTAATAATAAATGCCAGTATTTTCCCCATCACCAAACCAACCAGAAATCCACCGGCCATCAATACAAAAAAATCCAGTGTTGCCCGCCAAAATATAAAGGCAGCACCCGTTACAGATGCAACAGCAAAGCGATAAGCTACCAATGCCGATGCATCATTCACGAGGCTCTCGCCTTCTAAAATGGTATTAGTGCTATGTGATAAACCAAGGCCTTTAGTAATACTCATGGCTGCCACCGCATCCGTAGCCGAAAGGATAGCACCCAAAACAAAAGCCAGCGGCCAGGTCATACCCGGTATAATGTAATGGGCTAATACTGCAATGCCCGAAGCCGTAATAAACACCAATGAAATAGCCAGCGTGCCTATGGTATTGATATTTGTCCTGAATGTTTGAAAGGAGATATTGAAAGCCGCATCATACAGTAATGGCGGCAAAAATATCAGGAAAACAATTTCGGGATTAAGCTCAATATCGGGTATAGACGGAACAAAACCTACCGCGATACCTGCTACAATCAGTAAAATTGGATAAGGAAGTTTTACTCTATCGGCCAGTGCCGACAGGCCGATCATCACAGCCAGGATAAATATAACTATAGTGTAGTTTTCCATAAGCAGCTAAGCTTTTAGTGATTTGTAGAAATCAGGTACCATAGCCAAGATAAATGAAAAGTTTGGAAAATTTGTTCTTCTCAAAATACACCCAAGACATGTTGGAAAATTACGTTCTCCGTCAGCAGGTAAGCTTCGGGCGAAAAGGGCCAGAACAATGGTGGCCCTGAGTGAAGGAAAGGGCATAGCAAGTTTTTGCAGAAGTATTGGGAATTGCGGGCAAAGGGGCAAAATAATTGCAGCCCGTGGTTCTGGCCATTTTGCAGGGCAAAGGCCAGTGTGAGTGGGCTTAGCGACGGCTGAGCGCAAAGAAGCCTCCCTGCTGACTTGATTTTTTGGTTACTTTTTTATCAAGAAAAAAGTAACTGGCCCCGCGCGGCCAAGAGCGCGCCGATGTAAGTTCAATACTAATAAAGCACATTATTTATCTATGGCTTCAGATGCTGCTACTTATTTAACTCAGCAAATTACCATGAATACCGTTTCGATAACATCATATATTTTTAAGACAAGATAGTACAGGATGCCAAATCATGATGAAAACTTTAGTATTGTTTTAATTATAAACTTAGCAGCTTTCACGTACAAATCCTTATCATCCCGACCTGTGGGTTGGGTGGTTGAAAACATTCTAATCTTCCTGATGCAAAATATCTATAAAAAAACCGCAGTCATATTGCTTATGTTTAATGCCCTTGGTTTAAGTACCAAAAGTTTTGCCCAAACCAAAGCCATTAAGCAAGATAAACTTTACAGCGGTTTTAAAACCACTCCCGATTCTGTTCAAACAAGCGTATACTGGTATTGGATCTCCGGAAATGTCTCTAAGGAGGGCGTTGTTAAAGATCTTGAATCGATGAAAAAGATAGGCATCAACAGGGCATTTATCGGTAATATTGGATTGGATGAAATTCCTTACGGAAAAGTAAAATTGTTTTCGGATGAATGGTGGGATATCATGCATACAGCGCTTAAAACTGCTACCCGGCTCAAGATAGATATCGGTATTTTCAATGGCCCCGGTTGGAGCCAGTCTGGTGGGCCCTGGGTTAAACCTGAGCAGTCTATGAGGTACCTTACTTCGTCAATTTTAGCAGTTAAGGGACCTATAAGTCTTAATAAAAAGTTGGATCAGCCTCAAAAGCAATTTCAGGATGTTAGGATTATCGCGTTTCCAGCACCTGCGGGTTACGGGGAACATATGGCAAGTTCATTTATCAGTTCTGTGCCTGTTGATCCACACGTTAATAACCTCATGGATGGTAACGAAAATACCGTATACACCATTCCAAACGATCCCAAACCAACGGTAACTATCGATGCCGCTTCGCCTTATACTGCGCGCAGTATTGTTTTTTACCCCGTGCACAAGGAACTGAGATTTGAGGGGGAGATCCAGGCCCGTGATGCTGCTGGTAATTATCAAACTGTTAAACACTTTGTGGTAGATAGGAGTAACACCAATTTAAACGTGGGCTTTAGTCCGTATTCGCCGGCAGCGATATCTATCCCCACAACAACGAGCCAAAGCTTCAGGGTTGTGTTCACAAATGGTTCGCAGGGGAGTGATATCGCTGAGCTTAAAATTTCGGCTTCACCCAATGTGGAGAACTATGCCGAAAAAACTTTAGCCAAAATGTTCCAGACGCCACTACCTTATTGGAAAGAATATCAGTGGCAACCACAGCCCGTAGTTGATGATCCGCAATATGTGATCAATCCGCAAAAGGTTATCGATATATCTAAATACATGCAGGCCGATGGCACCCTGAAGTGGGATGTACCTGCTGGTAATTGGATCATTATGCGTACCGGCATGACGCCTACACAAGTTACCAATGCCCCGGCACCACCCGAAGGCCGCGGACTTGAAATTGACAAAATGAGCAAACAACATATTGCCGAGCACTTTGACGCATTCCTGGGGCAAATCCTGAAACGCATTCCCGCGGCCGATCGCAAAAGCTTTAAGGTAACTGTAGAGGATAGTTACGAAACAGGCAGCCAAAACTGGACGGACGATATGCTCAAAAACTTTAAAGCGAAATATGGCTACGATGCTTTACCTTACCTGCCGGTACTAAATGGCAGTGTGGTAGGCAGCCAGGATCAAAGCGACAGGTTTTTATGGGATTTGCGGCGTTTTGTTGCCGATAAGGTTGCTTACGAATATGTTGGCGGGTTACGAGATGCAAGCCATAAGCATGGGCTTACTACATGGCTCGAAAATTATGGACACTGGGGCTTCCCGGGCGAGTTTTTGCAATACGGTGGACAGTCGGATGAAATAGGAGGCGAGTTTTGGAGCGAGGGTGATTTGGGGAATATCGAAAACAGGGCGGCTTCATCTTCAGCGCATATCTATGGTAAAACCAAGGTTTCTGCCGAATCATTTACCTGTGCAGGTGGTCCGTTTTCGCGTTATCCGGCTTTGATGAAACAACGTGGCGACCGTTTTTTTACTGAGGGTATTAATAATACTTTATTACATGTGTATGTAACCCAGCTCGCCGATAACAGGTTGCCGGGATCAAATGCATGGTTCGGTAATGAGTTTAACCGCAACAATACGTGGTTTTATGATATGGATATGTTCATTAGTTATATCAAACGCTGTAACTATATGCTGAGGCAGGGTAACTACGTTGCCGATGTAGCCTATTTTATAGGTGAAGACGCGCCAAAAATGACAGGCATACGTGACCCCGAACTGCCGCAAGGCTATTCATTTGATTATATTAATGCGGAAGTATTGAATGGGAGGGCAAAAGTAGTGAACGGTAAACTGGTACTGCCGGGTGGCATGAGCTACAGGCTGTTGGTATTACCTAAGCTGGCCACCATGAGGCCCGAATTGCTGAAGACTATAACCAGGCTGGTTAACGATGGCTTGGCGATATTGGGCCCTAAACCGGAGCGTTCACCAAGTTTACAAAATTACGGTACTGCCGATGAGGAGATCAAAAAAATGGCTTCGGCACTTTGGGGCAACATCGATAGTGTTTTGGTAAAAACGCATCAATATGGCAAAGGATTGGTGATTAACGGCATGGATATGCAGCAGGCGCTTGATTTGCTTAAAGTTGTACCGGATTGTAAGTTTAATACTGTTGATCAGGCGTTGTTTATCCATCGCAAACTAACTGATGGCGACATGTATTTTGTATCCAACCAAACTGCGCAAAATATCGATATTAATGCTGCCTTTAGGGCGAAAGGGAAAGCGCCCGAACTTTGGGACGCAACAACCGGCAACTGCCGTAACCTGCTCAATTATAAACAGGACGGCAGTATTACAACTGTGCCTTTGAAATTGGCTGCATATGAAAGCGCATTTATAATATTCAGGAAGCCGGCCAATTCAAATCCGGTTAAGGGCGAAAACTTTCCTGATCAGCAGGTTTTGGTTGACGTAAACACACCATGGCAGGTTACCTTTGATGCTAAAAGATGGGGGCCTACCAACCAGGTTACCTTTGATAAACTGGTAGATTGGACGTTGAGGCCGGAGGGGGATATTAAATACTATTCAGGTTCGGCAGTTTATCATAATACATTTAATATTGCCCGGATTGAAAAGAACAAACACCTGTTGCTTGATCTTGGACAGGTAAAGGCCATGGCCAAAGTAAAGGTAAATGGCATTGCTGTGGGCGGTGTATGGACGGCTCCTTATCAGCTCGATGTAACCGCTGCACTTAAACCCGGTAATAATACGGTAGATATTGAAGTAGTAAATACCTGGGTTAACCGTTTAATTGGCGATAGTAAATTGCAACCGAATGAACGCCACACCTGGACAACTGTAAACCCTTATAAACCCGAAAGTGCGCTTGAAGCTTCAGGGTTGACCGGGCCGGTGACTATTAAATCGGTTGTCTATTAAGAGAAAATAAAAAAGCCGCCGCTCGGCTCCAGCCGAGTGGCAACTATAAAGCGGCCTCTGGCCGCCGAAGCTATATTGTGCAGGCCAGAGGCCTGGGAATAACTGCCACTCGGCTGGAGCCGAGCGGCGGCGTTTTTTTATAATGTTTTTATATGAAGAAAACCCTCTCCATACTCATATTAACCCTTGTTGGTGCAATCTGCAAAGCCCAAAAGCTTCCCCCGGTTTTTGACGCCAAACGATCTGACGAAGCGCAATCAACCGAAACAGTAAGAAAGTACTTATCGCCTGTACGCATCCTGTGGAAATCACCTGATGCGGCAAGTAATATCACAAATGCCGAAAAGTTGCTGAAACAGGGTACCGGGCAGGCTGATCTTTCAGGTAATGATCTTTGTATCCTCCAAAGTAATGAAAAAGGTAAACCCGGTTTGTTACTTGATTTTGGCAAGGAACTGCACGGCGGTTTGCAATTGGTAACCGACCAGTCAAGAGGCGGCAAGCCCGTAAGGGTTCGCATTCGTTTTGGCGAGTCGACAAGCGAGGCTATGTCAAATATCGATACCATAAAGGGGGCTACGAATGACCATGCCATGCGCGATATGATAGTGTCACTACCCTGGCTGGGTAAGCTGGAAATTGGCAACACCGGTTTTCGTTTTGTGCGGATAGATTTAGTAGATGATAACAGTCAGCTTAAACTGAAAGAAGCGCGGGCTATTTTTATTTACCGCAATATCCCTTATCTGGGCTCATTTAAATGCAGTGATACCTTGCTTGACAAGATCTGGCTTACCGGCGCTTATACAGTACATCTTAATATGCAGGATTACCTCTGGGATGGCATCAAGCGCGACAGGTTAGTATGGGTTGGCGATATGCATCCCGAAACATCAACCATTGCCGCCGTGTTTGGAGATAATGCGGTGGTTCCTAAAAGCCTTGACCTTGCTCGTGATATTACACCCTTGCCGGATTATATGAACGGTATGGTATCGTATTCTATGTGGTGGATCCTGATTCAGCGCGATTGGTATATGCATACCGGCAACCTAAAATATCTGCAACAACAAAAAGCTTATCTTGTAAAGCTGCTAAACCAGTACGCGCTACAGGTTGATGAAAACGGAAGTGAAAAGCTTGACGGAGCAGGCAGATTTTTAGACTGGCCATCGAGCGAAAATAAACCTGCTATCCATGCCGGCTTGCAAGCGATGCTGGTAATGACACTCAATGCAGGTGCCGAGCTTTGTAAAATACTGAACGAACCCGTTACAGCACAAAAGTGCGAAGCCGCCGTTGCCAAACTTAAAACCAATGTGCCCGATGCCAATGGTTCCAAGCAGGCGGCAGCGTTATTGGGCTTGTCGGGTTTGTTGCCTGCTCAAAAGGCAAACGAGATCCTTTCGGCAGGAGGGGTACATAATTATTCTACCTTTTTTGGTTATTACATGCTGCTGGCCAAAGCTAAAGCAGGCGATTACCAGGGCGGTATTGAGGCTATCCGCAATTTTTGGGGACCAATGCTAAATCTCGGCGCTTCTACTTTTTGGGAGGATTTTAATATCGACTGGTTGCCCAACGCCTCTCGGATTGACGAACTGGTGCCCGAAGGTAAAAAAGATATCCACGGCGATTATGGTGCTTATTGTTACAAAGGTTTCAGGCATAGCCTTTCGCATGGCTGGGCGTCGGGGCCAACGCCCTGGTTAACCGAATACGTGTTGGGTGTAAAGGTGATAGTACCGGGTTGTAAAGTGATTAAGATCCAGCCCCATTTAGGCGATCTTAGCTTTGCGGAAGGAACTTACCCAACGCCTTATGGCATTGTAAAGATCAAACATGTTAAGCAGGCCAACGGAAAAGTGAAATCCACTATTAGTGCGCCCGCAGGGGTTAAGATAATTCGATAAAGAGTAATATATTGAGGCTAAAGCCTGGTATTGGCTTTCCCTGTTCGTCCGTTCCTTAAAAGGAACGGCAATGAAATAAGACAAATGTGATTTTTTTCATTGCCGTCTGGCTTTAGCCGACGGTTAAAAAACGGAATACATGTGGCTTTAGCCTAAATCTCACTATTTATTTCGCCTGTCAGTCAAAACATAAGAGTTTAAGAATTTGATGGCTGGCAAAAACGTAGTGTATTGCCGTCAATGTCGGTAATATAAAACTCGCGTGTTCCCCAGGTTTGGTCGGTTGGCCCCTGGTGAACGGGTGACTCTTTTTTTGCAGTGGTATCCAATCCTCGCGAAACATAATATTTAAACCTGCTGTCCACATCATCTATCCAAACATTTATTACAGAGCCAAACAAACGGTCACTTTCATATACGGTTAACTGTAACTCTCCAAATTCGCTTATGAGGTCAATAACGCCGTCATCAGCTGTAGCTTCAGGGTATTTGAGCCTGAAATCAAGTACATTGGTATAAAAACCAACAGCCTGCTGCAGGTTACGGCATTTAAAAAGTGGAATCATTTTCATGGCGAAGCATTTTCTTAAAGTTAGCCGTAAATTTTTATCAATCGAAATATCTAAAATAGTATAGTTGATATTATTGTACTTTTCACTGTTGCCGGATAAATTTGTTACCCTGCTATTGTTATTAAAATGCTACATTGGTATGGTTATAAACTGTATACCTATGTTAGTAAAAAAGGGTTTACTGATGTAGAGGAGGATAATATAAAATACCTGATAAACTGATATAAGCTGTAAAGCTGCCCATGAAAGAGATTATTGATATTGTTGCCGCTTATGATGAGGCTCATGCGCTGGGTAAAAAAACAGCACTGGCCACAGTTGTACTTGTAGAAGGCTCTGCCTATCGCCGGGCTGGTGCGCGTATGCTTATAACTGAGGATGGGCTGCTTACAGGTGCTATCAGTGGTGGATGTTTAGAGGGCGATGCCCTGCGGAAGGCCCGCCTGGTAATTATGCAGCAGCAGCCACTATTAGTAACCTATGATACAACCGACGACGATGACGCCAAACTGGGCGTAGGCCTGGGCTGCAATGGTATTATCCATATTCTTATTGAGCCAATAACCGGCGATTTCAACAATCCCATTAATTTATTAAAAGATATTATTGCTAACCGCTGTTATTCGGTGTTGGTTACGATGTTCTCTGTTAAAGACAGGAAAGCGCCGCAGCCTGGCACATGTTTGTGTTTAACGGGTGATAAACTAACCGTCACCTCGCCCGAAAATGCGCCGTACCGGTCGGCCCTGATTGCAAATGCAGAACAGGTTTTACGGCAGCAGCGATCTGAAATACAGGTTTATGAAGCCGGTGTAAATTATACCGCATTTATTGAGTATATAAAACCGGTAATTTCGTTGGTGATAGTAGGAGCAGGTAATGATGCTGTTCCTTTAACTCGTATAGCCTCAGTTTTAGGCTGGGATATTACAATAATTGATGGCCGGGCCAATTACGCAGCAAGTCAGCGTTTTCCACTGGCTAATCGTATAATCACTGCCAAACCCGCCGGGGTGCTACAGCATATCGAAATTAACGATCGTACAGCAGTGGTGTTAATGACACATAATTATAATTACGAAATAGCGCTGCTTAAGGAAATATTGCAGATCCAGTTACCTTATATCGGCATCCTTGGGCCCAAAAAGAAATTGGAGCGTATGCTGGCAGAGATTGAAGGTGCAGGTGTTGTCATCAGCGAAGAGCAATTGAGTAACATCTACGGTCCGGTAGGATTAGACATAGGTGCCGAAGGCGCCGAAGAGATTGCTTTATCTGTAGCATCCGAAATTAAGGCAGTATTATCTTCCCGCCAGGGGTATTCATTAAAATATAAACCAGCCCCAATTCATACTTCTCATATTAAATATTTGATTTAATAGCATTTTTTATTAGTTATTTAATCCAATGTTGCCGGAAAAAACTCCGGCTGTTTTTCTATGCCTATTTGAAGTAACTATTTTAATTGGGTATTTGTCATGCCCGGATCATTAATTTTCTAAAGCAGTAAAACCAACCAAACTATCAGAATTCCAGCTCTTTTTAAATGGTTATTACTTTGCAATTTTGTATTGCACAAATGAATAAAGGCAGCGAAAATAGGCCGTTGTTTAAGTGTGTAATTATTACACTAAGATGAGGCCGTTTTGTAAGGATATTGGTAAATTTATAACAGAAAAAACGAGGCAGACGAAGCCGGGATGTTTTTCAGATCGAGCCCTGATCCTGCATTACCTGCCTATAAAATGGTCATAAACATTTAAATATCATGACGAGTATAACACCCAACAGCGGCAAAAAAAAGATAGTAATAGTTGGCGGCGGTTTTGCCGGTCTTAATATTGCCCAGCAGCTATATAAAAATAAGTATTATGAAGTTACCCTGGTTGATAAAAATAACTTCAATTATTTTACGCCACTGCTTTATCAGGTGGCAACCAGTTTCCTTGAACCGTCAAGTATCAGTTATCCGTTCCGCAAGCTTTTCAGGAACAAGGGGCTGAATTTCCGTATGGCAGCCGTTGTTAAGGTTGATCCTGCTGCAAAGATCGTTTACCTGAGTGATGGTGAGCTGCCGTACGATTATCTTGTTTTTGCGGCCGGTGCAAGTACAAATTTTTACGGTATCGAAAGCATCAGGCAAAATGCAATCTCCCTTAAAGAAATTGACGATGCGCTCCGCATGCGTAACAGTCTTATTAAAACAATGGAAAAGGCAGCAGTTACCACCGACCCGGTCGAACGCCAAAAGCTTTTAACCATAGTGGTTGCCGGCGGCGGCCCAACTGGTGTCGAAGTAGCAGGCATGCTTGCCGAAATGAAAAATTACATCCTGAAAAAGGACTATCCCGAGCTGATGAAAGCAAGGGGTAAAATTTATATTGTTGACGGTGGCCCCAATTTGCTTGCACCTATGAGCAATAAAACCCACAAGGAAACCCGCCAGGCATTGATCGATTTAGGGGTTGAAGTTAAATTAAATGCCCATGTAAGCGACTTTAGCAATGGCGTAATAACCTTTGCCGATGGCGAGACACTTGAAGCCAAAACCCTCATTTGGGCTGCCGGAATTATTGCAAACACCTTTGAGGGTATTCCTGCAAGTAGCTTAGGTATAGGCCGCCGAATGATCACTGACGAATATAACCGGGTTAAAGATGTGGAAGATATATATGCCATAGGTGATATCAGCGTGCAAATAACCGATCCGGTGTATTCAAAGGGGCACCCGCAGTTGGCGCAGGTTGCCATACAAATGGGCCGTAATACTGCTAAAAACTTTATAGCCATGGCAAAAGGTAAAGCCATAAAGCCATTTAAATACTTTGATAGGGGCGATATGGCTATTGTTGGCAGGCATAATGCTGTTGTTGACCTGTTTAAACACAAGGTACACCTCAGTGGTATTGCAGCTTTATTTGTTTGGTTATTTATTCATCTTATATCATTGGTAAATTATAATAATAAGATTAAAACTTTGTATAACTGGGCCGTAGCATTTTTAACGAGGGATCAGGCGCTAAGGATGATATTCAGAGGCGGAGAAAACCGAATAGATTAATAGTTATTTATTTAATTATAATATTATTTTTAGTTATTAAATCCGGTTTGCTTATTACATTTGTTCCCGAAAAAGGGGCAGGGCCTTGTATAGGTTGCTGCCCCTTTTTATTGCGAAATAATGTGCGGGTTATTATAGTTTTTGTCTGCTACATAAAATAGCTTAACTTAAGTTTGCTGTTCATACACGGAACCTTGTCTTATATATAAATGAAAGTTAATTTTATTAACGGTTTAATTTTACGCTCGGCGGCTTTGTCATACAGGCAAAAGCTTAGTAAAAAAAACTTGCTTATATTATGGAATAACAGGTTGATAAAGGAAGGCATTTACATAGCAAGTAAATCGCTTTATAATGAACTTGATGCTCTTTTTGCTAATGAACAGCAAACACATGCTAAAGAGGCACAATTACTTTCAAGCTTTTATAAATATATGGCCCGCATGACAAACCGGGCTACCCCCTTTGGCTTGTTTGCAGGTTGTTCGCCGGTTTACTGGGGGAAGCATAGCGAAGTCAGGCTTACGACAAAATTCAGGAAGTATGCTGTGCCTGATGCTGTGGTGAGTTTTTCGCTTGCGAAGCAAATTGAAAATGCCAATCAATTATCGGCAGGATATAAGCTTAATAATACCCTTTATAAAGTTGGTGACGATTTACGTTTTATTACTTATCAAACCATTGATGACCAAAGGGTTTATCAGGTAAGCGCTATTGCCAGTAATGATGTACTTGATGATATAATTGCTGTTGCGGATGATAAGGTCTGGAATAAACACCAATTGATTGAAAAATTCCCGGATTTTGAGGCTGATGATTTTTTGGCTTTTATTAATGACCTTATAGAGGGGCAATTGTTGAAACCGGCATTTGAACCGGCAATTGGATTTGATTTTCCGGTTTTTTTGCAAAAAACTGATAATCCCGAATTAAGTAATACCATTAACGAATTAATCAATTTGCTTAATGAAGTTAATAATGATGACCGGGAGAACCTAAGCTGGCTTTTGTTTTATACAGCAATAGAAAAGATTACTGGTCATATTACCGGCAGGGAACTGAAAGACATGGTTCATGTAACCAGGTTTAACCAACTGGCCAACCGGGAGCTTAATCAATCCCTGCAATTAAAAATAACCAGGAGTATTGTATTGCTTAATAATATTTGTGTTCCGGTGCTCAATAAAAGAGTTGAGCAGTTTAAAAGCAGGTTCAGGAAAAGATATGAAGAGCAGAGTGTACCGCTGCTGGAGGCATTTGATACAGATACCGGGATCGAATACGGGCAATGGTTTGAACATGAAACACTTTTTACAGAAGGCCTGTATGGCGGCAGCGAAGCTGCTCCACCGCTGGTGGATTATACCGAGATTGACTTCAAAATGCTCAACCTGTTAAACCGCGCTAAAATTGAAAAACAGTACAAGGTTGTTTTACCCGATAATTTTGTCAAAGAACGCGGTGCTGAGAATTTGCCATTTTCCATGGCGGCAGTTTTTCAGCTTTTTGAAAATGATATATTATATCTTGAAAGGGTTACGGGCCCGGGCGCTTTAACTATGATTGCACGGTTTGCAGCCGGTGATGCCGAAATATATGATATAGGTTTAGATATAGCTGCAAAGGAAATAGCGAATAGCCCTGAAGCTATGTTTGCCGAAGTGGTTCACATGCCCGAAGAACGGATGTTAAATGTAATGATGCACCCAACTTTCTGGCCTCATGAACTGGCTTACATTGATGATGCCAAGGGGACCTCAGTTTTAAGGCTTAATGATATTTACATTAAGCTTGAGCAGGGTGTATTTAAATTGTTTTCAAAAAAACATCAGCGGGAAGTAGTGCCGCGGTTAAGCAGCGCATATAATTACAATCGTTCGCAACATCCCATTTATACCTTTTTATGTGACATCCAACACCAGATGGGCAATAGCGGCTTAAGCTTTAACTGGGGTGCGCTTGCGGCCGAGTTTGTGTTTTTTCCGCGTGTTGAAACAAGTTATGGCGTTATTCTGCACAGGGCAACCTGGAAGTTTACACCTGCTATCCTGGATGAGCTTTGCAAAGCCGAAAAAAGTAGTGATAAATTTGGCCATTTGTTTGGCCAGTTTAAGGATGACTGGTTGCTGCCCGATAAATTTTATATTATAAAAGGCGACAATGAACTACTGATAGACACTGGAAATGAAATTAGTATGCAGGTGCTTGTAAAGGAAATTGCAAGGCAGGCCCCGGTTTTGACCTTGTCTGAGTGCATTCACTTTCAGCATGAGACCGTTGTTAAAGACATGAATGGCGATCCATATATGCATCAGTTTGTTGCCCCTTTTCATTTCGACCGCCCCTTAAAACCTCAATATTTTCAATATATTGAAAACACGATCCAACGTAATTTTTTTCCTGGCAGCGAATGGTTGTTTATCAAGCTATACCTAAGTAGTAATATTGCTAATGAGGTACTGTTAAAGCTTGATGAACTGTTAAACTATTCGGGTACTGTAAAAATAAAGCAATGGTTTTTTATCAGGTATCATGACCCTGATAATCATATCAGGGTTAGGGTTAATTTATTTCAGGAGGTTGATTTTCAAGGGGTTTATATGGCTATTCGTGAGGTGCTGTCTCCATTTCTGATCAGTGGACAGGTGCATGTTGTACAGCTTGATACCTACGTACGCGAGCTGGAACGGTATGGGCAGCAAATTGAACAGGCCGAAGGTTTGTTTTGCATTGAAACTTCATTTTGCTGCAACGTATTCAGACTGCTTGAAAATAACCGTTATGATACGGAAGACTGGCTCCTCATTTTTTGGCTCATCAAAGACTATTTAAACCTGATGAGCACGGATATAAATGATCAGCTGCAATTTGTTGAAAGGCAGCAGGCCTACTTTTTTGCCGAATTTGAAGATAAGGCCGTTAAAATACAGATTGATCAGTTATACCGGAAATATCATGGAAGTTTAAATAACCTGCTGCTTGCATACGATGACCTGCTTCAGCAAAAAAGAATGCAGGTAGAATTGTTGCTACAGCGCTACAGTGTTAACTGGAATACGAAATTTTTGGGCAGTGTAATCCATATGGCGGTTAACCGCTATTTCAGTAACAGGCAGCGCCTGCATGAATGTATCCTGTACGGGCTGTTGCTTAAGTTCCTTAAATCAGAAAAGGCACGGAAAGGTAAAGTATAATTTACCTGAACATTTTATTGTTAAGCAAAGAAAAAAAGCCGTCACGGTAGGTAACCCCAATGGGTATTTTTTCTTTGATCTTGTCAAATATTACCATATTGCCATCAATAGCCTTAATGCGTTTTAACGCGATAATATATGATTTATGAGTTCGTGCAAAATCTTCCTGGGGCAAGGTTTCGGCGAGGGTTTTCATGCTTACCAATGAGATATGTCGCTCATTTTCGGTAAAAACCGAACAGTAGTTTTTAAGCCCTTCTATATAAATGATATCCTCAAAGTTGATACGTACAATTTTACCATGGTCGGTTTTTAGGTAAAATGAGTCGGGTTTTGGTTGCAGGTCAACTACCGGGGCCGGTTTATTTGATGCAAGCAGTAAAAGTTTATCAAGCGCTTTTTGTGAGGCTTGTAAAAATCTGTCGAATGCAAAGGGTTTAAGCAGGTAATCGAGTACATTATTTTCAAACCCAGCCAATGCAAATTCACTAAAGGCTGATGTTATAATAACCTCGATATTTTTAGGTAACATTTTGATCAGGTCGATGCCCGAAAGTTCGGGCATGTTTATATCAAGAAAAATCAGGTCAGTGGCCGATTCTTTTAAGTATAATAATGCCTCAATAGGGTTTGTAAATGTTTCGGTAAGGTTGATGAAAGGTACTTTTGATATAAAATCGCTTAAAATATCAATGGCATAAGGCTCATCCTCAACTATAATACAGTTAATTACTTTCATGGTACTTTAAAGGCATAGTGAGCTTGCACTCATAGCTGTTATGTGTTTCATCAATTAATAATTCATATCCTTTCTGTCCATACTCATCTGTTAATCTCTCCCTGATATAATTTAACCCTATTCCGTTTGATTGTACTTTATTAACGCTATTGTTGTTTTTATAATTGAGTGAGTAAAAATGCAGTTTCCCGTCGTCAACAGCAATACGCAAAGCGGCTTCTTTTGTGTTTTGATTAAAAATCCCATGCTTAAACATGTTTTCGATAAGGGTAATTAACACCAATGATACAATCTTATACGGAACAGTACCGCTTTCGATACTTATGTTCATAAAAAAAGCTTTGCTGCGGCTTTTATGGATCTTTATAAAATCTTTGATGTAGGCAAGCTCACTTTCCAGGCTGCTGTAGCCATCTTCGTTTTTCGTTAAGGCATACCGCATAATGTTTGAAAGGGTAATAATTGACTGTCCAACTTCGGGTAGTTTTTTATAGGTTTCGGCATATAAAAAGCCGAGCGTATTAAACACAAAATGCGGGTTTATTTGTGATTTAATAACGTTAAGCTCGGCCTGCAGAGCTTTCTTTTCTAATTTTTGCTGTTGCTCAAGTATATGAGCTTTCTCTATGTTATGTTGGGCTACTTCGCGTTCCCGTTGTATCAATTCCCTCGCAAAACCAAATGCAGCTCCCATTCCGCCAAAATATATTGTGCGCATGATAAGGCTGGATATTTTATCGGGGTCAGCCGAGACAAGAAATGACGTATGGTATATCAGTGCATCAACCTCAAGTTTAAATAATACTGTCACACCTATAATAGCCGTGGCCACTATAAATAAAACGGGTGCCAAAAGGAAAATATTAGTGATCTTTTTACTTATAGTCCTTAAGATTTTCCATGTATTGTAAAATATGATGGCGTTAATAATAAAAGCAAAAACGGTGCTTATATCAATTTTAGAAAAATATACAACTGCCTCTTCATACAATATGTAAATAAGCCATCCAAGTAGGTGTTGACAGAATACCCTTATCCTGAATTTTGGCCGCTTTACATTCATTGTCATAATTTTTTGTCCTGCTTTAGGTGGGTTTGGTCGTCCCCAACGGCGCATTGGTACTAATTTTTTCCTCTCCTGCAACCACTTAGCCACATTTATCTCAATAACTACAGATAAATGATCATTCACCCTCCTTTCAAAAGCTTAAAAGTATGAAAAATTATGGCAAGGCATCTTTACCAAAGATCCAAATTAAACAAGTTCAAATTTTAAACCGGGTACTTACGAATAACATCGCAAAAAATAGTGGCGCTGCAGATTTCTATATAACTATGGCAGCAACCACAACAGAAAAAACTTCAAGTTCAACAGGGTTCTAAGGGCAGACTTAGATCAATATTAGGTATGTCTGTTTTATAATAAAACCATCAAAAGGCATTTATAATGAAAACAGCAAAGCTTTCCGGGCAATATAAATTTTCGTCAGGCCTGATGCTAAGGTTTCCTGTATTTGATTGCGTAGCACCAATTACTAAGGAAACCATTAAGGCATTCACCCAGAATGAATTGTTTATGCAGGCGCTTTGGCTAACATCGAAGGATTTGTACGAGGCTGTTTTGCACATTGATAATATTAGCGATGTAAAGAAACGGGAGAAGCTTGAAATATCCCTTGCCAAATTTATTAACAGGAGCGCAACCGGCACTACTCCCTTAGGATTGTTTGCGGGTTGCGCTCCAGTTGCCTGGGGCGATGCTACCAAATTACAGCTTGGTGTTGATTACCAGCATGTAAGACTTAATGTGGCGGCAGCCGTTACTATGAATCGTTGGTTTTTAAATGATGCGGCCATACGTGCATTGCTGAACTACAGGGTAAATAAAACACTGTATAGTTTAAATGGGGCTTACCGCAAAATTGATTATCAAACTTTAAGCTATGGTAAATATAAGGCGTCATCGATAAAGGCTTCTGGTGATTTACAGGAGGTTATCACGTTTTGCCAAGGTAGCAGATCGTACAGTTCAATAAGTTCATTTATAACGGAAACGCTTGGAAAAACGGAGAAGGATGCTGCCGCCTTTTTGAACAAACTCATCGAAGACCGGATTTTGTGGAGCGAGCTTGAACCCTGTAATGAAGGTGAAGAATATCTTGATCAGGCCATCAGGATTTTTACCCGCTTAACATCCAAAAGTTGGAAAGCACAAGGTTATTTATCAAAACTGAATGTAATAAAGGAGGTGCTATCCGGCATCGATAGTGTGATTACAAAAAATAATAAAGTTGCTATGATTTTGAAAGATTTATCAGGTGAAGCCCCGCAGGGGACACTGTTGCAGGTTGATTATTTTAGGCAAGGGGCTTCGGCTACGCTTGATAAAGCTTATGCTGATAAGTTGCTTGATGCCATTGATATGCTTAACCGGATCACACCCAGGTATCAGAGTGAAAATTTAAAAACGTTTATAAAGCGCTTTAGCGACCGGTATCATGAACAGGAGGTTGCACTTACAGATGTGCTTGATCCTGAAAAAGGCATCGGCTACGCCGGAAAGCATTATACCCAATCTGCAGGTTTCATAGCAGATGAGAAGGATCCGCAGTACACCAGCGCTGTGAAATGGCTTATTGGCCAGATTGTTAATAACCCGGGACAGGAGACTATTCACATACAAAAATCGCAATTTGATAACGTAAAGGTTAATGATGATGAATTACCGCCAAGTTTTTCGGTGATGTTCCGTGTTTCGGGTCATGATGAACCTTTACTTTACCTTGAACATTGCGGGTGGCCTGCCGGTAATGTTATGCTTGGCCGATTGGCCGGTGCCGACAGAAATTTCGGCCAGGTACTGAATGAAATCGCCGAAACCGAAGCCCGTATTTATGAACCTGCAATAGTAGCCGAAATTGTACATTCTCCTGATGATTGTTTGGGGAACTTTACTTCTGCGCCATATCGCAATAATCAGTTACAAACACAAATAAGTGCAGGTAACCAGGAAGTTAATTTAACCGATTTACTGGTGTCTGTTAAAGAAAACAGCGTTGTGCTACGTTCGGCCAGTTTGGGCAAACGTATTATTCCCCGCTTAAATGCTGCGTATAATTATGGAATGACGGCGTTACCGGTATACCAGTTCCTTGCCGATTTACAGTGCCAGGATTCAAAATATCAGCTTGGTTTTAACCTTGATATATTACCCGAGCTTGGCGTAACCAAAACCCCGAGGGTAGTTTATGAAGGCGTAATATTAGCCTTGAAAACCTGGTACATGACCAATGCCGGTTTACAGCAGCTTTTGAAAGAAATAGCTGTTGACTATGATAAAGCATGGAGAAAGTTTATTAAATACTGGGATTTGCCCGATGCTTTTGTTTTTACAGATATCGACAGCGAGCTGGTTGTACACACCAGTAACAGGCTTGAGGTTGCTGCCTGGCTTTCATCGTGTAAAAAGAAGAATGAGATTGTTTTAAAAGAATATATTGGCGAACGCAATAACATTGTTCTTAAAAAGAAAGATGAAAAGTTACTTGGTAACCAGTTTGTTGCCGTTTTAAAACGTGGCGAAAAAACGGCTGGCAAATATGCAGGCATGGTACCGCTTAGTGCAAATGCTGCTAAACGCCAGTTTTTTCCAGGCGACGAATGGTTGTATGTAAAACTATACTGCGGCGTTAAAACTGCCGAACAGGTAATTGGAAATGAACTTATACAACTAAGCAAGAAGCTTTATCACGAAGACCTTATAGACCAATGGTTTTATGTTCGCTATGCCGACCCGGAACCTCACATCCGTTTCAGGGTGCACCTGGCTTCAGTTTTTGCGCTGGGCAGGGTAATACAGAGTATTAATAGCTGTTTTTCCGCCTTAATTAGGTCGAAACAGATTTGGAAAGTGCAATTTGATACTTACGAGCGCGAACTGGAACGTTACGGAGAAGCTTCGATTGAGCTCGTTGAGCAATTATTTTTTAACGATAGCCTCGCTATAGCCAGTCTCATATCAAGAACGGATATGACTGAAAACTTTGAAGAAGTAAGATGGCTTTGGGGCTTGCTATCAATTGACAGGCTATTGATTGATTTTGATTTTCATCTTGCCCAAAAAATTGAGCTTATGGAAATGCTTGCCGCGGTATCAAATACAGATATTAATGATAACAATCTGTTTTCAAAGCAACTGACATTTAAATACAGGCATTACCGCAATAAGATTGAAGGACTTTTTACAGCCGGAGCATTGATTGTGGGAGATGACTTGCTCATGTACCGGAGCTTAAATAATAAGCCAGTGACTTCGCTGCTTGCAGAGCTGATTTCATCGGGTACAGTGCAACATGATTTAAACCTGCTTGTGATCAGCCTTATTCAAATGAGTATGAACCGCTTGTTTAAAACCAGGCAGCGGGTTCACGAACTGGGTGTTTATGATTTTCTCTTGCTTTATTATAAGTCTGTATTACAAAATGAAGAAGCAGCTTATGAAACCAAGTATGCCGCGGGAGGTACAAATGAATAAATAAGAAGGGGCCATATCTGCAATAGCAGAAGCAGCAGCGGCCGTTACCTTAAAACAATACTTTAACCTTCCCTACACAAATCGCATTAAGCTTTCCGTTAATTCGGGAAGCTTTTTGGTTTTATAAAACTTTCTTTGTTTTCTTAATAAAAGTTTAACAGAAGTTGAGGCAGCTCAGCAACATTATAACTGTATTTTTGAGACTGCAATTGCCTGGGTTTTACAGGCTGTTTATACTATGGAAAGAAGATCTGCATTGAAAAATATAGGTGGCCTGTTGTTGGCACCTTCATTGGCTCTCGGCAAAACTAAGTCAACAGCAAAACCGTCATTGAGGATTGCACATATTACTGATGTGCACCTGAAGGATAAGTTTGATGCCCCCGCCAGGTTTACCAGGTGTTTGCATCACCTTCAGCAACAAACGCCAAAGGTTGATATGGTATTAAACGGCGGCGATATTGTTTTTGACATGAATAAGGAAAACATAGGCACCATTAACGATCAATGGAAGCTGGTGCAAAACATCATGAAAAACGAATGCAGCCTGCCTGTTCATTACTGCCTGGGCAACCACGATATCTGGTGGTATGAAGATGACAAAGGTCAGGCCATTTATGGGAAAAAATACGCCCTTGACAAACTGCAGCTGGTGAAGCCTTACTACAGTATGGTAAAAAACGGCTGGAAAATTATTGTGCTTGACAGTGTTCACTTAGATATTGATAATACCTGGTACATAGGCAAATTAGGCGATGAGCAGCTTAACTGGCTTAGCGAAGAGTTGAAAGCTACAGATGCTAATATGCCTGTAATGGTAATGTCGCACATCCCGATTTTAACAGCGTTGCTCATGATAGAGGATGATATTGTAAACAAGTGGACAATGCTTGGCGGCGATATGCATACTGATACTGCCAAGATCATCAATCTGTTTTATCAGCACCCTAACGTAAAGCTATGCGTAAGCGGACACCTGCATATGCGGGATAAGGTAGTTTATAACAATGTTACTTATTTGTGTAACGGCGCAGTTTCGGGGGCCTGGTGGGAGGGTAACCGCCGAGAAACAGCTCCCGGCTACGGTTTGATCGACCTGTATGCCGATGGTACTTTTGAAGAAAAATACGTGAATTATTAAACCATAAAAAGGGGCAGACTAAATTCAATAGCCTGCCCCATAGCATATATATGTTGGTTGTTTAGAGCTGGAGAATACTTTTAAACTTATCGGCGTAATCATTAAGCTGAGCAAGCAACTGGCCGCTCAGTTCTTTTTGATTGCTGTTATGCGTAATGGCAACCATGTTGTTCAGCAGCGACATGCTGATCTGTACATCGCGGGGGCTTAACCGGCCTGTATCTTTTTGTAATTGATGATAGTTGTAATCAAGCTTATCGGTTAAGTAGCCGTTAACGCTTTTAATCAGTTTATTACCCAGTTTGGCATAGTCAAGCTTATATGAAGTATCGGCCATTGTTATTTTGCCCTGCGCGGTCATGAAATTAGGATTAATGTCGGGCATTACTGTCTCATATTTGTGCAGCGTGTTAAGGGCAAGGTTACGACGCCCCTCTTTCAGTAATGCTGCCGACAGATCGGAAAAAGCAGAGACCATTTGCGGGAAAAACATGCTTGTTGATTGCTGGTCAAGGTATTTGGCAGTTTTGAAATTGCCGAACTTAAACTTGTCCATCATGTTACTGTACATCACCAGACTATTGATTTTTGAAAGCTGATCTGCCAGCGATGAATCAGTTTTGAATGGCAGCAGCCGATAGGTAAAACCTTCCTGGTATAAATACGGCTGTAAGCCAACCATACTTGTTTGGCCAATGGACGTAGTGAAACAAATTGCTCGTTTCCAGTCATTATGGGCAAGTATATCTATCATGGCAAGGTTTTCTTTGGTGATATAATTAGGAGGGAACTTCCATTTCATGGTATCCGTTAGCATCCCCTTTTGCTCTGGTGTAATAACCTTATTTTTCATCACATCATCAGCATTCACCGCCAGTTTGAAATTTTTGGTAGGCAGATAATTTTCGGTCGTGCCGTTGGTGTATTCAACGTGGGTGCGTTTATCGTCTGATGTGATAAAATCAAAAATATCTTTTACGTCAACGTAACCCGGTATTTTGGCATCATTGTACCTGATCACATCGCGGGTGCCCAGCTTGTATTTGTCAAAATTCATCGTGATAGGCAGGGCGTCGGCCTGGTTTATTTTGCGTTGCATTTGTCTCACCGACCAGTCGGCACTTAGCAGGCTCAGGTTTACGATACGTACATCCGGTCGGATGTTTTCCACCTCCTGATCATACCACAGCGAGTAAGTGTCATTATCGCCCAGGTCAAACAAAATAGCATTTTTAGGGCACGACATCAGGTAATTGTATGCCATATCATGTGCTGCCATTTTAGTTGAGCGATCATGGTTTTTCCACTCTTTACTGGCCAGCAACACGGGTCCAACAATAGTACATATAACAAATGCCCCAATTGTGGCAAACCGCGGACTGATCTTTTTAGGCACCATGTCAATCAGTGCTATCAGTCCCAGACCAATCCAAATGGCAAAGGCATAAAATGAGCCAACATACGAGTAATCGCGCTCACGGGGCTGCACCGATGGCTGGTTAACATACAGCACTATAGCCAACCCGGTGAAAAAGAACAGCAACGTTATTACCAGGGCATCTTTCTTCCGTTTTTTGAAGTGATACAGCATGCCGAGCACGCCAACTACTAAGGGGAGGGCATATAGCGGCGTATAGGTAACGTCATTCAATACAAACTTCGGAGTATTGGAAGCGTTGTTGAATAAGCCCGATGTCCAGTTGCCGCCAATGCCGTTCATATTGGTTTGGCCTTCCATATCGTCATCATTGTAGCGGCCAACAAAGTTCCACATAAAGTAACGCCAGTACATCTGGTACATTTGCCAGCTGAACATCCACCGCAAATTATCGGAAAAAGTAGGGGTAGCGTTATCGCTCAGCTGCAGCCAGTCGCGATAAAACTGCGAGTCCTGTGCGTACGTTGTATTCTCCTCTGTCGACCACATGCGGGGCAGGATGCTTGTATGGTCGTAAACATAATTAGGCTTGTTATAGGCTACCTCATATTGTTTTTTGCCTTTACGGTAAAGCGGTGTTCCGTCGGTAACGTCGGTTATTTTGGCATCAAATAAAGGGCCTTTAAGCAATGGTGTTTCGCCATACTGGGTACGGTTAAGGTATTCATACATTGTAAAAGCATCGCTGGGGTGCGAGTTATTGAGATTGGTACCCGCCGATGCCCTGATCGGGATATATACAAAAGAGCTGTAACCAAAGTAAATGAATACGATGCAAAGCAGGCTCACATTTAAAAAATGTTTCTGTTTGCGAATGCTGTACCAGATACCGGCAACAAGCAACCCGATCAGTAATAAAAAAAAGAACAAAACGCCGCTTCCAAAACCCAAGCCTATGGTGTTCACAAAAAACAAATCGAACCGGGAGGCAAGGGCAATGGTGTAGCCCCTTATCCCGAACTGAACAAGGGCCAGGATCAGGATACTAACGGCAAACGCTATAAGACCGCTTTTAATATTTATTTTTGTATACCTGCGGAAATAATATACCATAACCAAAGCCGGTATAGTTAATAAATTGAGCAGGTGGATACCGATAGAAAGGCCTATTATATAAGCTATAAAAACCAGCCATCGGTCGGCGCGTGGTTCATCGGCAACGGCGTCCCATTTTAAAATAGCCCAGAATACCACAGCAGTACATAATGACGACCATGCAAAAACAATGGTTTCAACCGCCGAAAACCAAAAGGTATCGGTAAAAGTAAATGCAAGGGCGCCGGTTAACCCGGCACCCATTATTTGTAAGGTTTGGGTTTTGTTAACAGGGGTATTTTTAATAGCAAGCAATTTTTTGGCAAGTGCGGTTATGCTCCAAAACAAAAACATAATGGTAGCCCCGCTGGCCAAGGCCGAACCAAGATTGGTAAAGTAGGCAACTTTTGTCCTGTCGCCCATGGAGAGCAGGGAAAAGGCTTTGCCAATCATGGCAAAAAGGGGGTAGCCCGGCTGGTGCGATACCTGGAGTTTATAAGCGCAGGAAATAAATTCGCCGCAGTCCCAAAAGCTTACAGAGGGCTCTAAAGTAAGGATGTAAGTTAAGGATGCAAGGGTAAAACAAAGCCAGCCCAAAAGGTTATTGATCTTGTTGTAGCTCATGATAAAGTGTAAAAGTTTTTTTCAAATAGTTAATACCAAATTAGGGCTTAAAAATGGTAACGTATTGAAATTTAACACTTTTAACATTTGTTAACACTTGCAGGGCCGAAGTGTTAAATGGTTGTTAAAACAGATCGGAGTGGGTTCCTGTCCGTACTAATTCTAAAAGGTTGATCTGTTCATTTTCATCCCAAATGAGTAAGAGGTCGGGTTTTACATGGCACTCCCAATAGCCTTTATAGCTACCACTTAGTTTATGGGGTTTATGTTTTTTATCAAGGCCTGTATGACCATTGTTGGCAAGTGTAATAATTACGTTCTGCAATGATTGGAAATCATTAAGCGAACGCTTTTTGAGTAATTTTAAATCTTTGAGGAATTTGGTTGAGGTGACGATCTCGAACATAACCGGGTTAAATGCTTTTGAACAGATCGTCTACGTTCTTGAATTTTTTCCCTTTACCGGCTTTCAACTCTTCCATAGCCGCAATGGTTTCCGCATTAGGTATTTTGCTCTCTTTTTTTACCTTAATTGTTACACCCAGCTCTTTAAGGATGTCCTTAACCAAACGTGTTTTATCGTCAGGAACTATTATCTCGAGTGTCTGCATATACAAAAATAATCAATTAATCTGTTTAGTTTATAAGTATCTGTCGTTGTTGTTTATGTATGGTTTATTCACCGAAAATAAGAACGTAGATAACTATTAAAACAAACTCTTCCTTCATATATGCGTTAAGCTTTAGTTGTTTTTTATTCGGGAGCTTAACGTTTTGTGTTATGAAGATAGAGAAGTTTTATGACCAGGTTTATATATGGGTGATCCGCTATGCACCCAGCTTTTTAATAGGGTTGGTGGTTTTATTCATTGGCCTTTGGTTGATCAATTTGTTGTTGAAATGGTGGCAGGGCCATATGCAGAAAAAGGAAATAGATCCTACCATAAAGCCCTTTTTGCAAAGCCTTGTTGGCGTTATATTACGTGTGTTGCTGATATTAGGTGTTGTGCAGATAATGGGTGTGCCTATCACCCTGTTTACCGCGCTTGTTGGCGCTTTTGGTGTAGCAGCCGGTTTGGCGCTTTCAGGCACACTGCAGAACTTTGCCAGCGGGGTGCTCATACTTTTACTCAAACCCTTTGTTGTTGGTGACAATATCATAGCCCAGGGACTTGAAGGCACGGTTACCGCTATCCAGATCTTTTATACCATTGTTAAAACTTTTGATAACAGGATAGTGATCATGCCTAACAGCAAGCTATCAAACGAGGTGATCATCAACATTAGCAGGGAAGGCACCCGCAGGTTGGATATCGAATTGAAATTTACCAATAATATCGATTTTAATGAGGTGAAATCTGTGATTAATTCATCTATTGATAAATCAAAGAATATATTGGAAGCGCCTGACCGGAGGATTGGTATAGCCGGGCTGGATGCCGACGGTTACCGGGTAGGAGTGAATGTTTGGGTTCATGCACATGGTTTTCAGGATACCAAGCTGGCTGTGCAGGAAAATATTTTGCAGGAAATAAAAGCAGCAGGGATAAAGATTCCCGGCTTATAAAAACAGGTGGGGTATGGAAAATTTAGAAAACAACATCACCGTGATTGTTGAAACGCCAAGGGGGAGCGGGCACAAGTATAATTACGATGCCGCAACAAAGCAGTTCAGGCTTAAAAAACTGTTGCCGGCGGGTATGGTTTTTCCTTTTGATTTTGGATTTATTCCCAATACGCTCGGCGGTGATGGCGACGCGCTGGATGTGCTGGTAATATCTGAAATAGGTACCTTTCCCGGATGTGTGATAGATTGCCGGCTGATAGGGGCTTTTAAGGTAGAACAGATTAATACCGATGGACAGCGTTATAGAAATGACAGATTTTTGGCAGTGCCGGAGGTGTCCAAAATATTTACCGGCCTGCATGACGCCGCGCAATTGCCGCCAAATCTGGTTGACCAGATAGAAGCATTTTTTACTAACTACAGCCGCCTCGAATCTAAAGAGTTTAAATTAATGGAACGGCTGGGTGCTGAGGGGGCCATGGAACTTGTTAATAACGCAGCTACCGGCGATGAATAGATATAAAATAATTTAAACCGCTACTGCTTTCCTGGCTTCCGCCTCAGCGCGACTCATTTGTTTAATGTGCTCCCGGTGTTTCATGCCCCAATCATGCAGTTCGCTTATTACTTTACTGAGCGAGTTGGCATAATCAGTACGCTCATAAATAACAGTTACGGGGGTGGTATCATAAACCGTTCTGGTTACAAAACCATTAAGTTCCAGATCTCTTAATTCTTTAGATAAAACCTTAGGAGTGATATCTTCCAAATCGCGCTGTAGTTCCTTAAAGCGTTTAGGGCCGTTTATCAGGCTTACCAACATGGGTAATTTCCATTTGCCATTTACTACATAAAGCGCGTCGCGCACGGCATTAACACTTGCTTTACAGGCTTCTTTTGAGTGTGGGATATTTTTATGGTCCATACTTGCTATCCTTAACGATACCGGTATCCTTTAGGATAGTAGTATCTTTTTGATAGCAAAGGTAGCTAAGTTTGCGGCAAATAATTAATAAAATGAAAACTGTTAAAATTTTTTACTGGATACTGACCGCAATTGTAGCTTTAATGATGGCATTTTCGTGCTACTCATATTTAACAAAACCCGAAATGGCTGCTGCCTTTCATCATTTAGGCTTCCCCGATTATTTTAGGGTTGAATTGGCTATAGCTAAACTTATCGGCGCAATATTACTATTGGTACCAGTGCCTGCAAGATTGAAAGAGTGGACTTATGCAGGCTTTACCTTTGTATTTGTTTCGGCATTTATAGCGCATACCGCATCCGGTGATCCGGTAGCAAATAGTGTTATGCCGTTGGTGTTTTTGGCTATTTTGGGAGGATCGTATTTCTTTTACTATAAGAAGCAACAGTAATGTGAGGGATGTTTCCATCACGTCATTGCGAGGAACGAAGCAATCCCTATGAAGTAGAGCGGCCATGTAAGTCTCCCTGTAGAGTCGGGGGATTGCTTCGTACCTCGCAATGACGTTAGATACAATCCTACGGCACCAGCAACTTCTCAAACTCTGTACTATCTCCCTTAAAAACATTGAAATCCACAACATGATTAATGCCGTTTACGTGCGCCTTGTCCGAGTGTTGCCAAAACTTCCAGTTAGTTTTGTTTGATACCAGCAGTTTGGGTTGATAGTAATGGGCTATCCAAAGCGTATAACCATCAAAATATCCTTCCAGGTAATCCTGGTAAAATTTAAGGTTAGTGTAGATGATAGGCTTGATGCCTGTACGCGTTTCAATTGTTTTGATAAAGCTCTCCAATTGCTCCCGCATTTTTTCAGGACTGGTACGATACAATCTCTCAATATCCACCACCATGGGCAGGTCGCCTTTTTCGGTTTTTACGGTTTGCAGGAAAAACTTGGCCTGCCATACGCCGCTTTTTTGCGGAAGAAAAAAATGATAAGCGCCGCACATGATCCCGGCTTTTGGAGCCTCACGCCAGTTACGTTGAAAATAGGGGTCGACGCTTAATACGCCTTCTGTAGCTTTGATAAATGCAAAGCTGATATGGACATCGCCCTCGCGCATGGCCTTCACCTGTTTCCAGTTGATACGCCCCTGGTATGAGGATACATCAATGCCATATACGGTATAGCCGTCGGGGATGTGGATGGCAAAATCCTTGTATTTACGATAATGCGTATCCTCGCCGGCGTCCATGATCCATCGCCACGTGGCGCTGCCAAACTTTAAGATATAACCATAATAAAAAGGAGAAAGCAGGATGAGCAGCAGAGCGCCTATAGCCACTATCCACTGGGGGGAGAAATTGGTCTGCTGTTTTGCTTTAACCACCGGTTTTTTACGGGCAGGCGCTTTCTTTCTTACAGGTGTTTTCTTTTCAGGAGCAGGCACGGGGTAAAAATACAAAAACGAACCGTTGATTTGAACCCTGATTTTTAGGATTAATGGATTCCCTTGATAACCGGTTGATTATAGCTGAAATTACTGAGTTTTATTCGAAACTTGATTCAGGAAATCCTTAAATCAAATAAATCAAGGTTTACATTCCCTTAACAAAACAATCTTTATATTTGTAAGGTAAACTTATAAGTTTAACTGATTAATTGTATGAGCGACGAAAAAGAGATCCAACTGGCTTCCGAATTGCGGTTTATTATAGGGAGGCTTAGTAAAAAAATCAGGAAGACTTCGGCTACTGCCGAAAAACTATCGCTTACCGAGCGGTCGACCATGGCACTGATCTTCCAGCATGAAGAGATCCTGCCTAATGAACTGGCAGCCATGGAGAAGATTACTACGCAATCCATGTCGCAGATCCTGAGTAATCTGCTTAATCTTGGGTTGATCAAAAGGCGCATCTCAGCATTAGACAAGCGCAAGGTGATCATTTCACTTTCGGAAGAGGGGATCAGCCTCATCCATAAATCAAGAAGCGAAAAAGACGAATGGCTCAACCGTGCGCTTGAAGCCACCTGTAATGCCGAAGAGCAGGAGGTTTTGAAGAAAGCCCTGGCGCCGCTGGCCAAACTTGTTGACTTTGAATAATAAAAAACGACAGAAAGAGATAGATGAGTAAGATAAGTACATTCAACGCTTTTAAAAGCCGCAACTACCGGCTGTATTTTGCCGGGCAATCCGTTTCTTTACTGGGTACCTGGATGCAGAAAACTGCCGTAAGCTGGGTGATATATTCGCAAACGCATTCCAAGTTTATGTTGGGTTTAACCCTGTTTGCAAGTTTGTTCCCCTCGTTCCTGTTTTCGTTTCTGGGTGGTGTGGTTTCTGACAGGTATAACCGCTTTAAAGTACTGCTATTTACACAGGTGGCTTCAATGGTACAAGCCATTTTGCTCACTATGCTGGTGTTTTTTGGCTATTATTCGATTTGGGCAATTATGGCATTGACTGCTTTGTTGGGGCTGATCAATGCATTTGACGTGCCTGCCAGGCAATCATTGGTATATGAAATGGTTAATGATAAGTCCGACCTGCCCAATGCGCTTGCCCTTAACTCTTCTATGGTAAACCTATCGCGGTTAATAGGGCCGGGGATAGCGGGCCTGATTATCGAAAAATTTGGCGATTCGGTTTGTTTTGGGGCTAATGCTGTAAGCTTCGTTGCCGTAATTGGCTCATTACTGATGATGCGTTTGCCCAAATTTACGCCCAAACCCCATGGTAAAAATGTATTTGCCGACCTGAAGGATGGTTTCGAATACATCCGGAATACACCCACTATCATGTTTATGTTACTGATGCTTGCTTCGATAAGCCTGTTTGTACTCCCTTTTAGTACGCTGATACCGGTTTATGCTAAAGATATATTTAAAGGAACGGCATCAACATTTGGGGTGATTGATAGTGTAATAGGGCTTGGTGCTTTTGGTGGCGGCATTTTCCTGGCCTCATTAAGTGCCGGTACCGATCTTAAAAAAATCCTCGCTGTTAATACGCTGGTATTTGCGGTGGGGCTAATCGCATTTTCGCATATGCACAACTATCCTGTTGCGTTGTTTTTCTCGGCCATTATCGGTTTCGGTATGATGTCGCAGGTTACCATTGGCAATACTATTATTCAAACTACCGCAAGTCCAGAAATGCGCGGCCGGGTAATCAGTTATTATGCTATGTCTTTTTTTGGGATGCAGCCGCTTGGCGGTTTGCTTATTGGTGCGGTTTCGCAAAAGATAGGCGTACCCGATACCGTAATGGCCGAAGGTATGGTAGCGTTGCTTTTAGGGATTATACATTTTGGTTTTTTACGGCGCAGCAGGCTTAAAAAGAAAGCTATGGCTGCCATGCAGCAGCAACCCACTGAAGCAATTTCTTAAACATTAAACAATCAAATTAACATGATAACTACACTTGATCAAAACACAGCACTTGTACTGATAGATTTGCAGAAATACATTGTACAACTTAAGGGGGCTCACCCAATGGCCGATATTCTTGAAAAATCGGCTCAACTGGTAGAAGCCTTTCGCAAGGCCGGGAAACCCATTGTTGTTGTTCATGTAGAACCAACAGGTGCAGCCTTTAAAACAAGACGCGACAACAAGGGAAACAGCATGACCGAACTCCCGGCCGATTGGAATGAAATAGCTCCTGAAATTAAAACCGAACCAACAGACATTTTTATCACCAAAAAAACCTGGGGCGCTTTTTATAACACCGGTTTACACGAAGAACTGCAAAAAAGAGGTGTTACGCAAATTGTACTGGCGGGGGTAGCCACCAGCATAGGTGTTGAAGCCACAGCTCGTTCTGCTAACGAGTACGCCTACAATATAGCCTTTGCCAGCGATGCCATGACCGATATGTTTGCCGAAGCGCATGCTCACAGCTTCAAATACATTTTCCCGAGGATAGGCGAGGTGGGGACTACTGCCGAGATTATTGAGCAGTTGGGATAGTGCCAATTACAGAGTGTCTGGATGAAGGGCACTCTGTAATTAAACTGATAAAAGACAGTTGGTTTTTGTGAGAAGAAAGTTATAAGTATTACTTTTACTAAAACTTGTTAACCAATAAACTTAACCTTTTCACAAAATGAACACTACGCCGACAAAGCACATTATTATTTGTTTTTTCTTTCTTCCTGCAATTTTATCTTTTTATGCATGCTCGAAAAAAGATAGTCCACCACCACCCAAAGTTGATACAGCGCCTAAAATTGCTATAACATCATTAAGTGCAGATTCTGGTGTTTATAATGCCTCTGTGACCATAACAGGCACGGGTTTTGACAAAAACGTAGCGAACGATAAAGTATTTTTTAATGGCAAAGCGGCAACTATTACAGCGGCCACTGCAACGCAATTAACGGTGTTGGTGCCTTTGGCCGCAGGCACAGGGAAAGTAAGTGTGAAAGTAAATGACGGAACCGAGGTAAATGGCCCTGTGTTTAACTATAAACAATCATGGATTGTTAGCACGTTTGCCGGAAGTGGTGTAGCCGGATTTACTGACGGCGATGGCGCCGGCGCGACTTTGAATCAACCTGTGGGTATAACGATTGATGGTAATGGTGATTTTTTTATAACAGAACAAGGAAACCACGCAGTGCGGAAAATTACAGCGGCGGGGAAAGTAACCACAATTGCGGGTAACGGAAATTCGGGAAAAGTGAATGGAAAAGGGTCTGCCGCTTCGTTTGATCATCCGGCGGGTATAAGGGCAGACAAGGCAGGAAACCTTTATATCGCGGATCATGCAAATAACCTTATCCGTAAAATTGATGCGTCTGGAAATGTAACGACTATGGCGGGTACAGGAGCGATAGGTTTTGATAACGGAAGTGCTTTGCTTGCGTCATTTACGGGGCCGACTGATTTAGTGCTTAACAGTGCGGGAGATGTATTTGTATCTGATTATGTTAATGAAGCCATCAGGAAAATTTCTAAGGGCGGGGTAGTTAGTACATTCTCTTCAAGTTTGATCCCCGGCGTAGATGATCATTCACACGGTTTTCATTTTCCATCTGGTTTAACGGTGGATAAGAATGATAATATCTATGTTGTTGATCAAACAGCTTATACCATTAAAAAGATAACACCATCAGGCATCATATCGGTGTTTGCTGGTAATGGTTTAAAAGGTGTTATTGATGGACAAGGCAATAAAGCCGGATTTTTCTCACCGTACATGTTGACCATTGATAAAAATGGCACTTTTTACGTCACTGATGGTAATCAGATCAGGAAAATTGATAAAGATGTGAATGTTACACTTTTTGCAGGTGTAACTGATCACGGTTCGGTTAACGGTGCCGCAGCAGTTTCAAGCTTTTATACGCCAATTGGGATAGTTACTGATCAGGATGGTAATGTTTATGTGGCTGATACGTCAAATAATCTTATCCGAAAAATCGCATTTCAATAATAACCCAGCCTTACGAGATTTTACAATTTCGTAAGGCTTTTCCTTCGGCAAAACAATCTCCATGCAATGGGTATTTATAGCTAAGTTAGCGGTACAGTAGGTTGCCGCTGAACATCTATGAAAAAAATCTCCCCGCTTAAATTTCTGGTAGTTTTAATTCATTTGCAGTGTTTATTTATTTGCTTTACAAACAAAGTCTTAGCTCAGGCCGATTCGGCGAAAATTACTGTCAACAGTCCGGCATTTATTCCACCTGCAGTTCAGCGCTGGGACGACCGTGTGATGATCGGCCTGCAAAATCAGCGGACACCCGCTCAAACCGGTTTTTTCATGTTTCTGAGTAAAAATGTATTGTATGGCGATATCGGAATCCCGGCAGGTTTATTAGTAGGGGGGATTGTAAGCAATAATAAAGAAATGCGGCAAAACGCCGGCTATGTAGCCAGCAGCACAGCGGTATCCTACGGTTTTATGTTACTTATCAAACACCTGGTGAAGCGGCCGCGGCCATTTATTCAAAATATCAATATTACACCAGTTTACAGGGCCGGCGGTACCTCATTCCCGTCGGGGCATACCTCATCAAGCTTTGCCACGGCTACAGCGCTTTCGGTGGCTTATCCTAAATGGTATGTGATAGCGCCATCTTTCTTTTGGGCAGGGGCTACCAGTTATTCAAGAATGTATTTGGGCGTTCATTATCCTACCGATGTGGCAGCCGGATTAACATTGGGTGTAGGCAGTGCGGCGGCGATGTCGTTTTTGAAGAAGTAGAGCTGTTGGATAATTATCTTGTTATTCTCTTCGCACATTTGAGAGTATTAATCCATACGGTTGTTTTTTGAAATTTGAATTATAACAAAGTTCGTCCATTACAAACAATAAATGTGAGTGTAAAGAGAAACACAGATCAATTGCATATCTGTGGCCCTGAGTGTTATATTCAACTATTTCAATTCCTGAAAAATCGAAATACCCTTTTTTATCCAAAAATTCGTTATCGAAAATTTGCTGATGCAATGCTATAAGCGCAGATTTCGATTTGTACATTAAAGTATCAAAGTTATTTATAAGGTCTTTGATTGCTTCCTCAATGCAATTCCAGTTTATAGTTAATTCTTCGTCGGGTTTGTTTTGAAATACTTTCTCGTCAAATGTAACCTCACATTGACTGGTGTTAAGCGTAAATATTGCCCACCATTCACCATCGTTGTTTCGTTTAAAATTTAATTCGAAGTTATCTATTGAGATTCGCATGGATGTTAAGATAGAAGAATCTTTAATAAGAAGCGGCTTTTGTTTTGCAGGAAAGTTTTAATAATATTTTGCAAGTAAATTATTATTAAAGTAATATATTGACCTCAAACGCTTTCATAGCTTGCCGTCATAAACGGCTGATGATAACCTAATACAAAATGAATACAAATATCGATCAAAACGGCTCAAGAAAGATAGGATTAGTGCTGTCGGGCGGTGGCGTACGTGGTGTCGCTCATTTAGGGGTGATGCAAGCCCTAACCGATTATGGTATCAAATTCGCACACATCTCGGGTACAAGTGCAGGCGCGATAGCTGCCGCTTTTTTTGCGGAGGGATATGAACCAAAAGAAATTCTTAGGATCATTAAAGATAACAGCCTGCTTAAATTGTTGCGCCCGGCGTTTGGCAGCAATGGTTTGATCTCTATATTACACACCAGGGTGTTGATCAATAAATATATTCCGCATAACTCCTTTCAAAGCCTCAAAACGCGTGTCACTATTCCAGCGGTTGATATTGGAGAAGCAAAATTGGTTTACTTTACAGAGGGGGAGCTGGATATAGCCATTTTAGCCTCCTGCTGCTTGCCCGGTATCTTCAGGCCTATTATCATTAAGGACCATATGTTTGTTGATGGGGGCATACTCAATAATTTCCCGGTTGAGCCGTTGGTGGGCAATTGCGACTTTATCATAGGCTCTTGCTGTAATCACTTGCCGGTTGTTTCAAGTATTAAATCTTTTGGGCACCTGGTTGACAGGGCTGCCATGATAACGATCAATTCGGGACTTAACGCACATAAGATGCTGTGCGATATAGTTATTGAGCCGCATGGTTTAGGAGGATATGGCATTTTTGATACCGATGCCGCCGAAGAAATTTATATGATAGGTTATGAAGAGGGGCTAAAAACCATCAACAGCAACGAAAAACTGAAAGATGTTATCCATAAGCTAAAAGGGTGAAAACCTATCCGTAAAGGATATCGCAATGTCGCTTGAAAATTACAGTTAGCATTTGACAAAAGATCTGAAAACAGATTTGATAATGTCTTAAAATAGATGGAAATTGCTCAAAAGGTTGTACATAAAGAACTATTTAACAGGTGTTAAATAATCTTTAAAATGTTGTACCGCTTTTCTTCTTTGTTATTGCACCTTTAATCATCCAAACATATTTAACTATGAAAAAAGTAACAGGCCTTGGAGGCGTATTTTTCAAATGCGACGATCCGAAAGGTATGAACGAGTGGTATGTCAAAAATCTTGGTCTGCCAGTAGGGCAATACGGAACAACGTTTGATTGGCGACATGCCGATGATCCGTCGAAAATAGGGTCTACATCGTGGTGCACGTTTCCGCAGGATACCAAATATTTCGACCCTTCAACAAAGCCATTTATGGTTAATTACCGGGTAGAGAATCTTGTTGCACTGGTAGATGAGCTAAAGAAAGAGAACGTAACGATTATTGATGAGATTGCTGAATATGATTACGGCAAATTTGTACACATCCTTGACCCGGAAGGCAACGTCATTGAACTCTGGGAACCGGGCGATGAATCAGACCCGGATAACATAGCTGGGTAATTTTAGTCAGAAGCCTTAAGTTCTAAGTCGACAGGGGTAAATCCTGTTTACGACTTAAAACTTAAGGCTTTCGACTTAAGACGTCTGACTAAAGATCAAGGGAACTTAACCCCATTATAGTCTGATATGTTTACCTGTGGTATTGATGAATTGTATTTATCATTAATGGCCTTAATAAACTCATTGGCCACAATTGCATACCCGCGTGGGGTAAGGTGTACCCCATCTAACGAGAACAGGCCGCCGCTGATGTAATTAGAATTAACGCTTACGCCATTCACTACCAGGCCGTTCTGTTTTATATTTTGTAAAAAAGTATAGGCATCAAATACTGCCAATCCTTTTGACGCTGCTACCGATTTTATGGTAGTGTTATAGGAGGTAACATAATCCTCGGTAAGGGCAACTTCATTTTCGTCGAGTACATACTGGTTGTCTATAGGTGTATAGGGCGTTAAACCATAAGGCAGGTTGCCAACAGGCGTTGCAACCGGCTGCCCGATCTTGCTTGTGGGGAAGGTAAGTATGATAAGGTCATTAGTTGTTGCCGCACGTGGTGCATAAGTACTGCCCGATACCAATGCATTAATATACAAAGCTTTTGCATTGGGATTTGCCTTTTGCACGCCGGCCAGTATTGCACCAACAGTAACAGTATTAAAATATGGTATCGAAGTTACATCAGGTACTGTTGCAACCACACCTTTTTGTCCTTTGGCGGTAAGGGTGTTTATCAATACGTTGTATAAGGCAGCAAAAGTACTTTTGTCTGTCAGTACGTCGCCCGCTCCGCCAGATGTGGCATATCCCAAAGCATCATTATTCCCCAACCAGTTAGAAAAGAAAGTGAACGGTTTAGACATAACAAAATCAAGATAGGTAGTAGAGTTTGTTGGCGCATTACCAGGCAGCAGACGTTCAAAATAACCGTTTAAATTGCCGTAAGGCGCATAGGTAATATGCAGCAGCTTAATGCCGGGAACGCCGTAGTTATTGATATCGCCGGTGTATTTGGTGTATAAAGTAACATTTCCAAAACCGGGGACAGGCAGTACTCCGCGTACGGCAAGGTTGGTAGTTACCGGAGTTGTAATAGGAGTGCCATCAGCATTAAACCCGGTGAGTGATAAATAGCCCGATCCGTTTGCTTGTGCGGTACTGAATAATGGCTGCGAAAACGTGCCGCCACCAACCGACTGCATTTGCTTGCCTATGATACTTGGATAAGATACCTGCTGACCTGCAAGATATAAGCCCCCGTCGGCATAGCCGGCAGTGAGCGAATTGCCTAACGCAATGTATCGTGAAAAATCAACAGAACCTGCAGACGGCTTTGGCGTATGGATTTCGGGCTTGCAGGCACCTAATAAAAGTAACCCTGCAATAATATAAATATGTAGTTTAAACGTTTTCATGTATTGATTTCTTTAAGGATTACCAATGATAGGCCAATGAGATGCCTGGTATATACACATCAGTTTTAAATGATCCAGATAACTGCGACTCGAAATTAGTTTGAGTACGTTGCATCAGGTGCTCATACTCAAAGGAGATATCAATATCGAGGTGTTTAGCAACGGTATAACCTAAACCCAGGGTACCATAAACCCTGTTGGCATCGGGCGCTTCGGGAGTTACATAGCCATCTAAAACAGCTGTGCTGGCATAGCCACCGCCAAAACGCAGGGCCAGCTTATCATTTGCCTTGTATTGGGCGCCTCCGCGTAAACTATACGCTTGCTGGTAATTCCGGGCAGAATGGGTATCCTGTAATACAGCTGTATTGGTGTTATAATCAAATGATAATGTCTTATAGCTATCCCAGTTAACGAGGTTAACATCCAGCGCCACAATCCATTTACTGCCCGGATAAAATCCAAAGCCGATAGAGTTAGTAGCGGGTAGTGGTATGGTTGATCTGAAAGTATTGGGCTGCGGAAAGCTGCTTTGTAATGATGCGGGCACAGTAAAAATAGCATCACCGGCCGGAATAGTAGTATTTACCTGCGAGCGGTGGGTGATACCAACGGTGATGCCCGCCTCCGTTTTAAAGTAAACGCCCGCGTTCCATCCATAACCTTTGCCGCTGCCTTTTAACCTGGCCTGCCCTGGGTCGCCATTGCTGTTTGCCAGCGGAATGGCCCGTGTCAGATCAACGCTGCCGTGGTTATAAACAAATCCTCCGCCAATACTCATCCAATCGGCCAGTTTTACACTCAGTGTAGGCTGAATATAAATGGCTTTCAAATTAAGGCTTTCCAGCACATATTTACCCTGCCAGGTGTTGCCCCAGTCGGTTAATCCGCCAAAAGGGGTATAAACACCAACTCCTAATTTCCAGAAAGACGATTTGGGCCCCCATACGGCATAAGCCTGGAACGGGGTCGCTACTTTATTTGAAGTGTGATTTTGGATTGATGTTCCGGCCGGGTTAAAAACAGATTTGAACAATAAGGGGCTTATTCCTCCCTGTATGTAATTTTCGGGCAACATGGCCATAGCACCCGGGTTAAAAAATACGGAAGCGCCATCCTGTACAATACCCGTACCGGTATGGCCCATGCCAATTTGCTTTTGCCCTTCCAAATTAACCTGGAAACCCTGGGAATAGGCTAACAGCGGTGCCATGGTAAGCACCAGGAGTAGAAATTTTCTCATAAAATTATAATTGGTTTGCGACAGGAAATTGCTTAAAGGTTACAATTTGAAACTGTCAGGGATAAAATTAGTTTGGATTGGAAAGAAAAAAAGGGCTATAATGCGGAGATATTAGTCAAAAAGTCGGATAAAGCTTATTTTTAATAACAAACAAGGAAAACCACATTACAACTGTCTTTTTTATAATTTTTTGACGAATACAGCAGTTGAATTGTAATATTGAATCATATGAATAATAAGGTTGGACAATTAAGCTTATCAAAATTTGCAGATCTTTACGCGGACAAGCTGGCCGGCGCCGATTTTTTTGTTGTTGACGAAAAGCAATTACTGAGTTTGAGCGAATATCCTTATCGTTCGGATGGCTATATTATAGGTATTTGCACCCGCGGTACAGCTAAGGTTGAAGTAAATCTGCAGATCTACGATGCCCGGCCGGATGCCATGCTGTTGGCAACCCCCTTTCATGTTTTAAGGATTTACAACAGCAGTCCTGATTTTTTATGCCGGTTTGTTGTTTTTAGCAAAGCTTTTTTAATTGAAAATAGTGTAAACAGCCATTTTCTTGAATCGTTCAGCTATTTTAACAGTGCATCTATCCCCGTGATATACCCGGATAGTGCCGATGCGAAAATGATACTGGAAATTTATTTACTGATCCAGCAAAAACTGACACGGGAAGGGCATCCATACCACGTTGAAATATCCAGGAGCATTTTAATGACGTTGCTTTATGAGATTCAGGCTATTTATGAAAAGCAGCATACCATAATAAAGGGCAAGCAAACCAGGAAACAGGAGCTGAACGTACTTTTCCAGGCCCTGGTTTTCCATCATTATAAAGAACACCGTAACGTGCAGTATTATGCCGACGCACTTTATGTTTCCTCCAAGCATTTAACAGAAACTATTAAGGAAGTAACCGGAAGGACCGCCGGTGAATGGATAGATGATGCCGTAATTCTCGAAGCCAAGGTATTGCTAAGAAATCACGAGATCAGCATAGCCCGTGCAGCCGAGAGTATCCATTTCCCCGATCAATCTTCCTTTGGAAAATATTTCAAGAAGCATACAGGCATGTCGCCATCTGATTACAGGGCGATATCTGCACATTGATAAAAAACATGTCATTGCGAGCGATAGCGCGGCAATCGCACAGAGGCATGGTCGCCCTGTATAGCATGCGATTGCTTCGTCGTTCCTCCTCGCAATGACATTTTTTTCTGTCCCCCAATAATTCTTCCCCCTTCTTATTTCCGACTTTTTGACTAATATCTCCGCATTGCTGCCCTTTCTTTGGCCTGGTAATGCCTCTAATTTTACTCCTGATTATAAACCAGAAAAACTTTATGAATGCCACAGAACCGATGAAAGCCATAAAAGGAGGCGAGTTTCTGATCAGGGAAACTTCCGCGGATAGCATTTTTATTCCCGAAGAATGGAATGAAGAGCAGTTGATGATCGCTGAAACATGTACCAATTTTCTTGCACAGCAGGTAACACCAAATCTACAGCGAATTGACGAACAGGAGGAGGGATTAATGCGTCACTTAATGGATGAGGCAGGTGCATTGGGACTGTTAGGTATATCAGTACCCGAAGAATATGGTGGTTTTGGCAAGGATTTTAAAACCGCCATGCTGGTTACGGAAAAGCTGGGTGCCGGGCATTCATTTTCTGTCGCATTTTCGGCACATACCGGGATAGGTACCATGCCTATATTGTATTATGGTAATGATGCACAAAAGCAAAAATATATCCCTAAGCTGGCCAGCGGTGAGTGGAAGGGAGCTTATTGCCTTACAGAACCATCTGCCGGCTCGGACGCCAACTCGGGTAAAACAAGGGCAAAACTTTCTGCCGATGGTAAGCATTATCTCATCACAGGGCAAAAAATGTGGATCACTAATGCGGGTTTTGCAGATGTGTTTACCGTTTTCGCCAAGATAGATGACGATGAAAACCTGAGCGCGTTTATCGTTGAAAAAGATTTTGAAGGCCTTTCGCTCAATACAGAAGAGCATAAAATGGGTATTAAGGGAAGCTCAACCCGCCAGGTGTTTTTTAATGATTGCAAAGTGCCGGTTGAAAACCTCCTTTCCGAAAGGCAGAATGGGTTTAAGATTGCTGTTAATATCCTAAACCTCGGTCGTATCAAATTAGGCGGCGGAACTGTTGGTGCAAGTAAAGATGTGATCACCTCATCGGTGCGTTACGCTAACGAACGGGAGCAGTTTGGTCGCGCCATCTCCAAATACGGCGCGATAAAATATAAACTGGCCGAACAGGCGATCCGTACCTATGCTGCCGAATCGGCGGTGTACAGGGCCAGTCAAAATATGGAGGAGGCTACCGAAATGTTAATCGCATCCGGTCTCGACGAAACCAAAGCCAAATTGAAGGGGACTGAGCAATACGCCATTGAGGCAGCAATCCTTAAAGTTCATGCCTCAGAAGTTTTGGATTATGTAACCGACGAAGGTGTGCAGATCTACGGTGGCATGGGCTACAGCGCCGAAGCACCAATGGACAGGTCGTACCGGGACTCAAGGATCAACCGAATCTTTGAAGGTACCAATGAAATTAACCGGCTGTTAACCGTTGATATGATGCTCAAACGTGCAATGAAGGGCGAACTTGATCTCATGGGGCCGGCCCAGAAAGTGGCCGGTGAATTGGTAAGCATCCCTGATTTTGGGGTGACTGAAGAAGATGGCCTGTTCACCAAAGAAAAGAAATACATAGCCAATTTCAAAAAAGCCATATTGCTGGTAGCCGGTGCAGCTGTTCAAAAGCTAATGACGCAATTGGGTAAAGAGCAGGAAGTATTGATGAACCTGGCCGATATGCTGATAGAGCTTTATGTGAGCGAATCGCTGCAATTGAGGGTAGAGAAGCTGGTTGGTTTAAGGGGCGAAGAAGCCTGCAAAGAACAGCTGGATATGATGCGGGTGTACATCAATGATGCTGCGGAACACATAGCCAAATCAGGTAAGGAAGCGTTGAACTCATTTGCCGAAGGCGACGAAAGAAGGATGATGCTGATGGGCCTTAAACGCTTCACCAAAACCGAAGATATTAATACCACCCAGGCCCGCAGAAATATTGCTGCAAAACTGATCGCTGAAAATAAATATTGCTTTTAATTTTTTTTAAATCCCCTCTTGAGAGGGGGCGCGAAGGAGCGAGTGGTGGCAGGGGTGTGTTTCTACTACAAGCTTATCAACGCAGAAAAACACCCCATTCGCACGGGCAAGCGTCCACGCTTGACTGTTGGGGACATGTGAGCGTCCACGCTCGCGTTATAAAAGTAAGCGTGGACGCTTACTTAAGCTATAATTCAAGCGAAGGACGCTTGAACTTGCGGAAGCCTTCATTTCCCTAAATAATATCAACCTAAAAAACGAAAAACTGATAATGAGAATATTAGTGTGCATAAGCCAGGTGCCGGACACGAGCACCAAAATTGTATTGAAAAATAATAATACCTCGGTTAATAGTGATGGCGTTACCTGGGTGATCAATCCGTACGATGAATGGTACGCGTTGATCAAAGCTATCGAATTAAAAGAAAGCGGTATAGCCACCGACGTTCACCTGGTAACCGTGGGTAAGGCCGATGTTGAGCCTGTGATCAGGAAAGCGCTGGCGTTGGGCGGTGATGAAGCCGTCCGCATTGATGCAGATAGTAATGACCCTTACGAAACCGCCCATTATATAGCCGAGTATGCTGCCGGGGTTGGCTATGACCTTATCTTATGCGGCAAAGAATCCATCGATTACAATAATGGTACTACAAGTGCTATGCTGGCCGAATTGTTGGGTGTTGATTACATAGGTTCTGCAACCGGCATCCAGGTAGAGGCCGATGCTGCCGTGGTAACGCGTGAAATTGAAGGCGGCGAAGAAACGGATATTTGTAATTTACCAGTAGTCATTTCCTGCCAAAAAGGTGTTGCCGAAGCACGGATCCCCAATATGCGCGGCATAATGGCTGCCCGTACCCGTCCGTTAAAAGTTATCACGCCTTCAAAAGTAAGGGCAGTAACCGAAGTTATTTCCTATGAACTACCGCCTGCAAAGGCTGGTATCAAACTGGTAAGCCCGGATAACCTGGATGAGCTGATAGAACTGTTGCATACCGAAGCTAAAGTTATTTAATAATCATATTTTTTGCCCGGTGTGCACACTATGGGTGTCTGGAAGATGAAATTACCGCTAAAAAATATGTCATTGCGAGCGGAGCGTGGCAATCCCGTAGCCAATGCATGTCCGGCTACGAGATTGCTTCGTTCCCGAAATAGAATCGGGACAGGCAGTTCCTCCTCGCAATGACATAACTTTTAAATCAACATTTACAACTGATCTGCATCTTCCGAACATCTGTGGTGTGCACACCGGAGCATCTCAACCTAAAAAAAATAAAAAATGTCAGTAATAGTATTGGTAGAACATACCGGGGGAATTATAAAAGCGCAAAGCTTTGAAGCAGTGCAATATGCCGCGCAAATAGCTGAAAAAATGGGTGCTACAGTAACTGCCGTTGCTTTAGGCAGTGTTGCCGCTGACGCAATGGAAGGCCTTGGCCAGTACGGTGCGCAAAAAGTACTGCACGTTGCCGATAGCCGGTTAGATGAGTTGCATTCAAGGGCATATGCCGGCGCACTGATAGCGGCAGCACAAAAGGAGGACAGTAAAGTAATTATCACTCTTCATGATCTTAAGGGCAGGGCGGTTGCTCCGCGGGTGGCTGTAAAGTTACAGGCAGGGCTTGTGGCCGGTGCACTTTCATATCCTGATACGGAAAAAGGATTTGTGATTAAAAAAGCCGTGTTTTCGGGCAAAGCATTTGCGTATGTAAATATTTTAAGTGAGGTAAAGGTAATTATGCTGATGCCTAATACATTTCCTGTGAAAAAGCTGGAGGGTAAGGCAATTGTTGAGCAACTGGATGTAAGCTTTAACGAAAAGGATTTCGGCGTAAAAGTTAAATCGGTAAACAAAGTAACCGGTGAAGTACCACTTGCTGATGCCGAACTGGTGGTTTCGGGTGGTCGCGGTTTAAATGGGCCTGAAAACTGGGGCATCCTGGAGGATCTGGCAAAAGAGCTGGGCGCCGCCACAGCCTGCTCGCGCCCGGTGGCCGATTCGCACTGGCGACCGCATCATGAACATGTAGGCCAAACAGGAGGCACCGTACGCCCTAATTTGTATATCGCTGTGGGGATCTCAGGGGCCATTCAGCACCTGGCGGGGGTTAACGGTTCAAAAACTATTGTAGTGATCAACAAAGACCCGGAAGCCCCATTTTTTAAGGCAGCCAATTACGGCGTGGTCGGTGACGCGCTGGAGATTTTGCCCCGACTAACTGCGGCTGTGAAAAAATTCAAAGAACATCATCAATAAAATAATCCGGGCTATGGAGTTTTTTTATGAAGGACAGGTGCTGTGGTCGCAGATAGACTCGAACCAGCACATGAGGCATTCTGCCTATGCTGATTTTGCAGCACAGGCCCGCATCATTATGCTGGAAAGCCTGGGTTTAAAATTGCCCACACTTTATGAATACAAAATAGGGCCGGTACTATTCAGGGAAGAGTTGATCTACCTGCGGGAGATAGGGATCAACGAGCAGATCAGGGTAACCTGCGAGCTTATCAAATCGCGGCCTGATGGTTCCCGCTGGGCAATCAGGCATGAGCTGTACCGCGGCGATGGCGTTAAAGCTGCAATCATAAATGCCGAGGGCTCATGGATAGATATGGAAAAACGCAAACTCGCCATATTGCCAGCAGAACTAAGCGAGATGTTTATGAAAGCACCCCGGAGCAGCGATTATGTTGAAGAGGGCAGTTAACTTAAGGGGAAAAAGCGCGGGATTGCGCGATTCCCCTCTTGAGAGCGGTGGAGGGGTGTGTTTCTGCTTTGATAAGCCTGTAGCAGAAACACACCCCTGCCATCACTCGTGCCTCCGCGCCCCCTCTCAAGAGAGGATTTTAAAATCTTTATACAATTAATTGCTTAAGTTAACGGCTAAGCTATATTGAAGAGCCCAATCCAGCCTAAAATAATTAATAAATAGTATTGAATATCAGTTTATAAGCTTTAGACTTTATGCCTTCCGCTTTCAGCTTTTAAATAATTTATCTATGACCGACCTAAATGATGCTTTTGAAAAAGCAGTTAAAGAGAGTAAAGAATTGCCTTCGAAGCCTGATAATGAAACATTACTACGCCTGTACAGTTTATATAAACAGGCAACGGAAGGCGACATCAATACAGAAAACCCTCCGGGTATGTTTGATTTTGTGGCTAAAGCAAAGTATGATGCATGGTTAAAACAGAAAGGCATTACTATCGATGATGCCATGCAGCAATATATTCAGCTTGTAGCGCAATTATCAAATAAAACCAGTTAGCTTTAATTCCGAAATATTGACAAATGTTTCCGCCGTTTAGACCTTTGTAAAAGGCCGCGGAAATAGATATTTGTTATTATAAACCACCCGGTATTATGCCGGGACTAAATTATTTGACCATTTTATAATTCTACCTGTCTCTTTTTTTAGAAGGCTTCTGATGCCGGATCTTACTATTTGGTGAAATCTGAAAAGCATGTACCTGCTTTAAAAACGAGCTGATCTTATTTATAAAAATAAACCTCAGGCAATGTCAGTATCAAAGAAACATTTCGTCCGTTTTGCATTAATCCTGCTAACGGTGGTAGCTGTAAGCATCAACGCAAAAGCACAAACCGATAAAATTGAGGGCTTATGGTACAATGATGTAAAAAGTGCCAAAATCCAGATCACAAGGGAAAGCAACGGCAAGTTTTACGGTAAGGTGGTATGGCTTAAGGAACCCCTGAAAAACGGGAAGCCCAAAGTTGACGAAATGAATACCGATGAAAAGCTCCGCTCAAGGCCAAGGCTGGGCCTACCTGTATTGGCCGATTTTATAAAAGATGGCGATAACAAATATTCGGGCGGAACAATTTACGACCCTAATAACGGTAAAACGTACTCCTGCAAAATGACCTACAAAGGTGGAACCCTGGATATCCGCGGATACATCGGTATTTCACTTTTCGGGCGTACAACAACCTGGTCTCGGGCCGAATAAATTAAAGAATTAATAAAACAAGCAGATACTAATGGATGCTAAACGAATTATAAAGAAGGTTGCAGTATTGGGGTCGGGAGTAATGGGCAGTCGTATAGCCTGCCATTTTGCAAATGTCGGCGTACAGGTACTGTTGCTTGATATTGTACCAAAGGATGCCCCACCGGCAGATAAGAAAGCGCGGAACAAAATTGTGAACGACGCGCTGGATTTTGCTTTAAAATCAAACCCTTCGCCCATCTACCTCAAATCATTCGCAAAACGTATCACAACCGGCAATTTCGAGGATGATATGCCCAAAATTGCTGATTGCGACTGGGTGATAGAAGTAGTGGTTGAGCGGCTGGACATTAAACAGCAGGTGTTTGAAACGGTAGAAAAGTACCGGAAACCGGGAACGCTGATCACCTCAAACACATCCGGCATCCCAATCCATTTAATGGCCGAAGGCAGGAGCGATGATTTTAAAAAACATTTTTGCGGCAGCCATTTCTTTAACCCGCCGCGGTATTTAAAACTACTGGAGATCATCCCTACAAAAGATACACTGGCAAACGTTGTCGACTTTTTGATGGAGTATGGTGCAAAATATTTGGGGAAAACCACGGTGTTGGCTAAAGATACCCCGGCATTTATCGGTAACCGCATCGGGGTTTTCAGCATCATGAGCGTGTTGCATTACGTAGAGCAAACCGGTATGACGGTTGAAGAGGTTGATAAGCTGACCGGGCCGGTAATCGGTCACCCTAAATCGGCCACGTTCCGCACCAATGATGTGGTGGGTTTGGATACCATGGTGCACGTTGCCAATGGCCTTTACAAAAACGCGCCGGATGATGAGGCCAGGGAATTATTCAGAATCCCCGCATTTGTGGATGGAATGGTGAAAAATAATTGGCTGGGTAGTAAAACAGGTCAGGGTTTTTATAAAAAGGAAAAAGGCGAAGGAGGGAACCAGTTTTACGCGCTTGACCTGAAAACGCTTGAGTACAAACCATCCCAAAAAGTAAAATTCGCTTCGCTGGAAACTACAAAATCGGTTGATAATCTGAAAGAAAGGCTTAGGATCCTGGTTGCTGCAAAAGATAAAGCCGGTGATTTTTACCGGAGTACCTTTTACCAGTTATTTGCTTATGCCAGTAACCGTATCCCCGAAATAGCCGACGAGCTTTATAAAATAGATGCTGCCACCAACGCTGGTTTTGGCTGGGAATTGGGCCCTTTTGAAAAATGGGATGCGCTGGGTGTTGAAGATACGGTAAAAGCCATGGAAGCTGCGGGTAACAAACCGGCTCAATGGGTTTACGATATGCTTGCGGCGGGTGCCAAAAGCTTCTATAAAGTAGAGGATGGCAAACGTCTGTACTATGATATCCCATCGAAAAGCTACAAGATAATTCCGGGTACGGAAGGACTTATTTTGCTCAGTAATATCCGTGAAACCAACACCGTTTGGAAAAACAGCGGTACTACCATTACCGACATTGGCGATGGCATCCTGAACCTTGAGTTTCACACCAAAATGAACACCATAGGCGGCGAGGTAATTGAAGGCATAAATAAAGCCATCACGCTTGCCGAAGCAAGTTACAAAGGCTTGGTTATATCAAACGAGGGTGCCAATTTCAGCGCTGGGGCCAACGTAGGCATGATATTCATGATGGCCGTTGAGCAGGAATTTGATGAGTTGAATATGGTAATAAAGGCTTTCCAGAATACCATGATGCGGATCCGCTATTCATCCATTCCGGTTGTGATAGCGCCTCATCAGATGGCTTTGGGCGGCGGCTGCGAAATGTGCCTGCATGCCGATAAGGTTGTAGCTCATGCCGAACTGTATATGGGTTTGGTTGAGTTTGGTGTTGGTTTGATACCGGGCGGAGGCGGCACAAAGGAATTTGCCCTGCGCCTTTCAGACGAACTCCAGGAGGGTGATGTAGAACTCAATAATTTCCGCGACCGCTTTTTGACTATTGGCCAGGCTAAAGTATCTACTTCGGCTTATGAGGCATTTGAATTTGGCCACCTCAAAAATGGTAGGGATGTAGTCGTGGTATCCCGTGACAGGCTGCTTGCCGAGGCTAAACAACAATGCCTGCAGATGGCAAATGAAGGGTACATACAGCCTATTCCGCGCGGTGATATCAGGGTGCTGGGTAAACAAGCGCTGGGCTTGGGTTATGTGGGTGCCAATACCATGTACAGTGGTAATTACATCAGCGAACATGATGTGAAGATTTCGCAGAAGCTGGCCTATGTGCTTTCGGGCGGCGATCTGTCGCAACCTTCAATGGTGAGCGAAGAATATTTGCTGGGGCTGGAGCGTGAAGCTTTTGTTTCGCTTTGCACCGAAAAGAAAACGCTTGAGCGGATCCAGTCCATTTTAACCGGTGGAAAAGTGTTAAGGAACTAAATTTTAATAAGTATAAAATCTCAATAAAATGAACGCATATATAGTGGCAGCCAGCCGCAGCGCTGTTGGAAAAGCTACCCGGGGCGGGTTCAGGTTTACCCGTCCGGATACGCTTGCAGCGGATGTTATCAGGCATCTGCTGGCATCAGTGCCCAACGTTGATAAAGAGCAGATAGACGATGTGATTGTGGGCAATGCTACGCCGGAAGCCGAACAGGGATTGAATGTAGCCCGGCTCATTTCATTAATGGCACTTGATACCGATAAGGTTCCCGGCATGACGGTAAACCGCTATTGTTCATCAGGCCTGGAAACAATTGCCATCGCATCAGCAAAAATACACAGCGGCATTGCCGATTGCATTATTGCCGGTGGTGTGGAAAGTATGAGCCTGATCCCGATGGGGGGCTGGCGCATTGTTCCGAATGCCGATATAGCTCTTGCACATCCCGATTATTACTGGGGTATGGGCCTCACCGCCGAAGCTGTTGCCAGGGAATATCATATCAGCCGTGAAGAGCAGGACCAGTTTGCTTATAACTCGCATCAAAAAGCTATCAGCGCTATTAAGGAAGGTAAGTTTAAAGATGAAATAGCACCGGTAAATATTGTGGAGACCTATGTAGATGAAAGCGGCAAGAAAAAGAAACGGGAATTTAAGGTAGATACAGATGAAGGTCCGCGCAGTGATACCTCAATCGATGCATTGGCTAAGCTTAAGCCTGTGTTTGATGCAAAGGGCGTGGTGACTGCCGGCAACTCGTCGCAAACCAGCGATGGAGCTGCTTTTGTGATGGTGGTTAGCGAACGCTTTCTGAAAGAGAATAACCTTAAGCCCATCGCCCGGCTGGTTAATTATGCCGTTGCAGGCGTGCCGCCCCGGATCATGGGGATTGGTCCGCTGGTAGCCATTCCTAAAGTATTAAAAATGGCCGGGATGAAGCAACAGGATATTGAGCTGATAGAATTGAATGAAGCTTTTGCTTCGCAATCGTTGGCCATAATAAAGGGGCTGGAGCTTAATCCCGACATTGTAAATGTTAACGGCGGCGCTATCTCGCTTGGGCATCCGCTTGGCTGCACCGGGGCTAAACTTTCTGTTCAGCTTTTTAATGAATTGAAGCGGCGAGAAAAAAAGTATGGCATGGTTACCATGTGCGTGGGCACCGGGCAGGGTGCAGCGGGTGTATTTGAACTGTTATAGGAAATTACCATTATCTAAATAATTGCTGCAAACATGGAAAAAGCGACAAGATTGTTTGATTGCATAGCCACCCAGGCCAAAGCGCCCAGGGCAGACTTTTTGAATGCAAAGGAGAATGGTTCCTGGAGATCATACAGCACCGAAGAAGTGCATACCATGATCAACCAGTTATCTACAGCCTTGTTGGACCTTGGAGTTTCGGGTGGTGATGGCACTACCGAAGGCCGCGATAAAATAGGGCTGATAAGTAACGGCCGGCCAGAATGGGTAATAACCGACCTGGCAGTGCAGCAAACGGGCGCCATATTGGTGCCACTATATCCCAACACGGGCACTAAGGAAATTGAGCAGATCCTAAATGAAGCTGAAGTTAAATACGTATTTGTAAGCACTAAGGACTTATGCGATAAGGTTAAAGAGGTACAGCTAAATATCCCCTCCTTAAAAGCCATTTTTACTTTTGACAGTATCGATGGATGTAATCATTGGTTAACATTGCTTAAACCTTTAAAAGATGGCGATCTGCAAAAAATACAGCAAATAACCGGTCAGGTCACCGAAGGCGATGTGGCAACCATCATTTATACTTCGGGTACTACCGGCCGGCCTAAAGGCGTAATGCTTACGCATAAAAACATCATAACCAATGCAATGGCATCCGGCGATATTCTTAACCGGATCCCGCTGAAAGAGAAACGTGTTTTGAGCTTTTTGCCCATGAACCACATTTTTGAAAAGATGTGTACATACGTTTATCTCTACTACGGTTTTTCTATTTACTATGCCGAAAGTATGGATACCATTGGGGCAAATATGAAGGAGGTAAAGCCTTCTCTGTTTACCGCTGTGCCCCGTTTGCTCGAAAAAGTGTTTGAGAAAATTATGGTGCAGGGGCAGAAATTAACCGGTATTAAAAGGAAGATCTTTTTCTGGTCGGTAAAAGTGGCCGAAGCGTATGAAATCCATAATACCAGCCTGTGGTATAAAATCAAACTGGCTATTGCCGATAAACTGGTTTACAGCAAATGGCGTGATGCCATAGGCGGAAATATAACGGCTATTGTGGTAGGTAGTTCGGCCTGTCCACTTAAGCTGGAAAGAATTTTCACCGCCGCCAATATTGTTATTATGGAAGGTTACGGGCTTACCGAAACCTCGCCGGTAATTGCTGTTAACTGTTATCAGAAAAGCGACAGGAAATTTGGTACCGTGGGTCGCTTGCTGAGCGGTGTACAGGTTAAGATAGCGCCCGATGGCGAGATCCTTTGCAAGGGCCCTAACGTTATGCTGGGATATTATAAAAATCCTGAGCTTACAGCAGAGGTACTGGAAGACGGATGGTTCCACACGGGGGACATAGGCGAGCTGGATAAAGATTCGTTCCTGAAAATTACTGATCGTAAAAAAGAGATCTTCAAAACCTCGGGCGGTAAATATGTGGCCCCGCTGCCTATCGAAAATAAGATGAAGGAAAATTATTTTATTGAGCAGATGATGGTTGTCGGGTCAGAAAAGAAATTTGTTGCAGCGCTGATCGTGCCATCATATACCCATTTAAAACCCTGGTGTAAGGAAAATGAAATTTCTTTTTCATCTAACAGTGAATTAGTTAAAGATGCCCGGGTGATTGAGCTTTATCAATCAATTATCAATACTTATAACCCCGAATTTAACCATGTTGAACAGGTGAAGAAAATTACCCTGCTTCCCGACGAATGGTCGATAGATAGTGGCGAGCTTACACCAACCGGAAAAATGAAACGGAAGGTGATCACCGAAAAATATAAAGCTGCGATAGACAAAATGTACCCCTGCGAAGTGAGCGAGGATCCCACTCTTGTAAATTGATTAACCGGATGAATACATTTCAAACAACTATACAGGGCAGGCTGGTTACAATCTCGCTCGACCGGGGCCGATCAAATGCCATCAATCATGAAATGGTTAAAGAGCTGGATGCCTGTATGAAAACACTGGAGGGTGATGATAATGTAGGAGGGGTTATTTTAACCGGAAAGGAAGGTTTTTTCTCGTCAGGGATCGACCTGATTGAGGCTTATGATTATAACGAAGAGCAAAGCCGCCAGTTTTGGATCGACTTTTTAGCCCTGCAAAATACTTTAGCAGCTTTCAGGAAACCGATAGTGGCTGCTATAAGCGGTCACAGCCCTGCCGGTGGCTGCATATTAGCTATTTGCTGCGATTACCGGGTGATGGCAGCGGGGACATTCATCATCGGGTTAAATGAAGTCCCGGTTGGTATTATTGTTCCTGATAGTGTTTTTAATCTGTATTCATTTTGGCTCGGCCAGCGTAAAGCTTACCAGTATTTAATGGAGGGAAAGCTGCTTAAAGTTGATGAAGCACTGGAAGCCGGACTGATCGATGAAATTACCTCCCCTGATAAATTAATGAACGCGGCCATAGAAAAAGTAACAGCTTACATGAAACTAAACCCGGTTACCTGGAGCGAGAGTAAATTAAACTTACGCAAAGAACTGACAGGCAAACTAAAGGCCGATCAAACCGATACCCTGAATAAAATGCTGAAGCAATGGTGGGCACCCGAAACCAGGCAAGGCTTGCAAATGATGATCCAAAATTTAAAATCAAAAAATACAGCTGTAAATTAACTGATGATGGCCGATCCGACAAACCTAAATACTTCCGTAAACTCAAACGCCGCAGCTGCCGGTGGAATGTTAAGAGATGATGCATTGAAAGGAAAAACCATCATTGTAACCGGCGGTGGAACAGGTTTGGGTAAAGCAATGGGAACTTACTTTTTGCAGTTAGGCGCTAACCTGGTAATCACCAGCCGTAAGCTGGATGTATTGCAACAAACGGCTGCTGAAATGCAATCTACGACCGGTGGTAAGGTGTTACCAATTGCTTGCGACGTTCGAAAATATGATGAAGTTGAAGCGATGTTGCAACAAGCCATTGACGAATTTGGGCAGGTTGATGCACTGTTGAATAACGCCGCCGGCAATTTTATTTCGCCTACCGAGCGGTTATCGGCAAACGCGTTTTCGGCTATCATTGATATCGTTTTAAAAGGTTCAGCTAATTGTTCACTGGCTTTGGGCAAATATTGGATCAAAGAAAAAATGCCCGGTAACATATTGAGTATTATCACCACCTATGCCTTTACAGGTTCGGCTTATGTTGTGCCCTCGGCCTGCGCAAAGGGCGGCGTGCTGGCCATGACCAGGTCTTTAGCAGTTGAGTGGGGCAGGCATGGCATACGTGCCAATGCTATTGCGCCGGGACCGTTTCCTACAAAGGGTGCTTGGGAAAGGCTGCTGCCGGGTGATATGGCACAGAAGTTCGATTTTAAAAACAGGGTGCCGCTAAAAAGGGTAGGAGAACACCAGGAACTGGCAAATCTGGCCGCCTTTTTGGTGTCTGATTTTTCAGGGTACATTAATGGCGAAGTGATCACCATTGATGGGGGAGAGTGGCTGCAGGGTGCAGGCCAATTCAGCGGTCTTGAAATGATACCGGATGAAATGTGGGATGATATTGAGAAAGCTACGCGGTCGGCGTAGAGTGGGAATCAATTACCATTCGAAAGGAGTGAAATTTAAAAAAGCATTTTTGCCTTCATCAAAAGGTTTTAGGTCTTCTTCAGTCCACGTTGAAACTTGAGATAGTTTCGTTCTATAGGAAGATGGCTGTGGTTTAGATTCTTGCTGTATAATTACGCCCAGTTCTTTAAGTATATGTTTAACCAAAGTGCTTTTGGTATTGGGAATATCGATTACTAATCTTTCCATATGATGTATCGGCTAACTTTTTGACATTTTTAATCGAAATAGATATTAAGAAAAATAATAAATTATTCCGAGTAGATCACTCGCATGATTTTATCGTTTATCTTTTTAAGGCGTTCATCATATTCTTTTGGAAGTATGTTTAGACAATTGCTAAAGTGTTTTTTAAACTGATTTTCGTAGTTCTTAATTCTCTCTTTGTTATCCGGGGTTTCTAAATCGATCTTATCAGAAATTTCCTCACAAAATTCTACCCAATTATAGAGACTTTTTTCGTAATTTAATTCAAGCATAGTTGGGATTGCTGATAGCCCCCAATCAAGGGCTATTACGTAAAATTCCCTGTCGTCGTTGATGCTACACATGGCGCGGTTAATATCCACATCAGCTTGCAGAAAATTATTTTTTAGAGATAGCGATTCTTGCTTTAAATCATTTAATGCTGAATCGTAAGCAATAGAATTTTTTTCAGCTTGATCTCTTAATTGATGCAATGTTGAAGTGAATTGGTTTTCCATTACTATTATTCTATTATCGAAGTTTATCTGCATTTCTCTTCTTTCTTGCTCAAACCGAATAGTTATAGTTCGCCAAGATACATAGCCTGCAATTGTTGCAATAATCGCAACCAATCCAACAAAGCAGGTAAATCCGATACCGATGATATCATGAAAATAACCTGTGCCAATAGTTGTTGTAGAGCTTACCTTATTCAAGCTATCAACTACATGATTTAAATGTAATACCTGTGCTTGTAGAGTATCAACTTTAGTTAAGTGGTAAGGTAAGGCTATAGCTGTCTGCAACATTAAAATAAGATTTAGCTCTCAAATCTAATTATTTTTTATAGAGTAATAGCCTCGACAGTACTTCTGAATTAGCGCTAAATTGAAACGCAAGATGAAATTAAAACTGCTAAATGCAATTGATTAAAGTCTATTTCGTTACTAAAACAAAAAGCCCTCAGCATACGCTAAGAGCTTTCCAAAATATGTTTTCCCACAAGGGCTCGAACCTCAATCTTCAGAACCGGAATCTCATTTTCTTGCCGTTCATAAAAATCAGTATAGAGCCTCCCGGCTCATAAAGGGATTCATAAAATCATGAAAGGAGTCATTATCTGAAGTTTTTTATAGAATCATAAACAAAAGTTGCCTTTTATCGCCAAATAGTGTCATTGTGTGGTTCTGTGAAAGAATAGTTTTGGTTTACCGCAAACCAATTAAATGAAGCTATATATGATGAATATTAAATACAGAACAGTATTGCTTATAGTTACCCTGATGATTTTGGTAGGGTTAAGATTACAGGCGCAGCGCCCTCCGGCCAAGATAGACAGTATAACCGCTAACGATATCAACCGAAGTATCGCGCCATTCTTTATCCCGGCAACTACCTTAAAAATGAGTCCTGATGCCGATGGATTTATTCGTCGCTGGCTGCTTTTGGAGCCTGTTAATAAATCAATACGCAGTAATCTTGTTTTTACAGACAGCTATCTTAAAAAGGAATTTGAAACAGATTATTTCCCAAATCAATTTACAGTTGTACCGAAAGATGGAGAAATCGTAAAAGTAGGAGGGCAGCAGTTGTTATGGCATGCATTGGAAAGCCCGGATTTCAATGTTAAACTGTTTCGCTTTGCGTATGGGTTAAAAAAGCAGACTTATGCGGTATTGTTTTGGGCAGTAACTGTGGTTAACAGTCCGCGGGAGATGAAAAATGTACGGCTGGCGGTGGGTTCAAACGGAGGATCGGCCTGGTGGCTGAATGGTAACCAGGCAGTGGTTCTTGATGGCGACCGGCGCATGGTGATGGATGATTGTGTATCGCCCCGATTAACACTTAATAAAGGTAAAAATATCATAAGGGGGGCAGTGATCAACGGGCCCGGACTTAGTGATTTTTGTGTCCGTTTGCTGGATGAAAAAGGAGCGCCGGTAAAAGATCTGACCATCAGCCTGAAATAAACTAATCTGTTTTAACATCGAATTTTTGTTATGAAATTAAAAATACTAAGCACTACAACCCTGTTTTTATTATGGCTGATCGAAAACGCGGTAGCACAGATTGGAAAGCCATTTATACATGATCCTTCAACCATAGCTGTGTCCAATGGAAAGTATTTCACATTCGGAACATTTGGGGGCGGATTGATATCCGAAGATGGCTGGACATGGCAAGGCGGGGCGGTGCGGCCAGGCCGCGGGGCTGCTCCGGATGTGCTGAAAATTGGCGACCGCTACCTTGTTGTGTACGGCGCTACCGGCGGTGGCCTGGCGGGCGGCCACAACGGAAAGATACTAACCATGTGGAATAAGTCGCTTGATCCTGAATCACCGGATTTTAAATATTCTGAAGCAGTAGTAGTTGCCTCATCTGATGGTATAGAGGATAATGACGCGATAGATCCGGGGCTGCTTCTCGACCCAACCGATGGCCGGTTATGGTTATCTTACGGGACCTATTTTGGGTATATCCGCCTTGTGGAGCTTGATCCTAAAACGGGTAAACGTATCAAAGGCAATAAAGCCTTAAATATAGCTATTGATTGTGAAGCATCAGATTTAATTTACCGTGACGGATGGTACTATCTGCTCGGAACACATGGTACGTGTTGTGATGGCGCAAACTCTACTTATAATATTGTTGTTGGCCGATCCCGGAAAGTAACCGGCCCGTACCTTGATAACATTGGCAGACCAATGTTAAAGGGAGGTGGCAAAATGGTAGTGATGGCCGGGGACAGGATGATCGGTCCGGGACACTTTGGACGGTTTGTAGTTGGCGACGGCGTTGAAAAGATGTCATGCCACTATGAGGCCGATCTGGATCAGGGTGGTTACAGCGTATTAGGCATCCGCCCCTTGCTATGGAAAAATGGTTGGCCGGTTGCTGGTGATAACTTTAAAGAGGGGGTTTACGAAATTGAATCTGAACGAAGGGGATATGCCCTGGAATTAGGCGTTGATTTTACAAGAATGCCCGGCGGGATGCGCTTTAATCGCAACAATGATGAGCCGGTAAAGCCAGTACCATCGCAGGAGCTTGCAGATGTGATCAAAACCTGGCCTACCGGAGATATCAAAGTAAGAATAAGTGATTATATGTTTCGTCCGCATCAAAAATGGGCAATTTCACCTGTTCCAAACGCAGGCGGATATCTCGGCGGGCCCTATTACAAAATAGTAATTGCCGGAACAGAACGCGCACTGGCAGCAACAGCTGCAGCCGAACTGATAACCGTGCCCGCGTTTACCGGCGCACCGGAACAACTATGGCGAATTGATCAGTTGACCGACGGAACTTACAGGATTATGCCAAAGATTGTGCCGGGTTCGAAAGAGCAGCTGGCGTTAGTTTCTGCCGGAGATAGCACACCTGCACTCGGCAGGTTTGATAAGAATAGCGATAACTCTAAATGGAATTTTAGGGTTCATTGAGGCAGCCTCAAAAAACTTGCACCGTTGTTGTTTTAAACTAAGCGGGCTTGTGTTGTTTAAATATATTTTAAGTACGCTTAATTGCGGGTAAAGCAATTAAGCGTGTTTTTTAATGCAGACATATCTCATGAGTAAAATGTTTATTAGCCTTGGCTGGGCTTTCGCGTGTTTTTGGTTGGGTATTCATACGTCTATGGCCCAAACGGCTCACAATCCTATTATTTATGCGGATGTGCCCGATATTTCGATAATAAGGGTAGGTAAAACTTACTATATGAGCAGCACAACCATGCACATGAGTCCCGGGGTGCCGATTATGAAATCAACCGATTTGGTAAACTGGAAGCTTGTTAGCTATGCCTACGATGTTTTGGATGATACCGATGATCTAAACCTGAATAATGGCCAAAGCAGCTACGGAAAGGGTTCATGGGCAAGCAGCCTGCGTTATCATAACGGCGTTTACTACGTGTCTACCTTTGCGGGCAATACCGGTAAAACGTATATTTATAGTACTCGGGATATTGAAAAAGGTCCCTGGAAAGCCATATCCTTTAAACCGAGCCTGCATGATCATTCTATGTTTTTTGATGATGATGGTAAAGTTTACATGGTTTATGGAAGCGGACGCCTCATGTTAACCCAGTTGAAGGATGATCTTTCCGGATTAAAACCCGATGCAAAACCGCAGGTTTTGATAGAAAATGCCAGCCTCCCTGCCGGTCCCAATTTAGGTTTACCTGCCGAGGGTTCACAGCTCTTCAAAATAAAAGGTAAATACTACCTCTTCAATATTTCTTGGCCGCGCGGCGGGATGCGAAGCGTGATCATCCACCGGGCAGATCATCTTACCGGCCCGTATGAAGGGAAGCTGGCGTTACAGGATAAAGGTGTAGCGCAGGGAGGCCTGATCAATACGCCCGATGGCCGGTGGTTCGCTTATTTGTTTCGCGATTTTGGGGCGGTAGGAAGGGTACCTTACCTGGTGCCGGTAAAGTGGGAAGACGGCTGGCCGGTATTGGGTACAAACCATCAGGTGCCTGATACTATCGCGTTAGCGCCAAACCGGTCATTAATGCCGGGCATCATCTCGTCCGACGAATTTAACCGCCAACCCGGGGAACGCGAGTTACCTCTGGTTTGGCAATGGAATCATAACCCGGTTAATGATCTATGGTCTGTAAAACAGCGTAAGGGATACCTTAGGCTAACTACAGGGAGGCTTGATACAACTTTACTAACATCAAAAAATACCCTCACCCAACGCACGTTCGGGCCGGAGTGCTCAGCCATAACGGCAATTGATGTATCCTCATTAAAAGATGGTGACCGTACCGGGCTTGCCTTGTTGCAGCAAAAATTTGGATGGGTAGGCGTAAAGGTACAAAACGGGAGTAAATTCATTGTCATGGTAAAGGCACTGGGCGCTTTACCGATAGAAACAGAAGGGGTTCCATTAAACCGAAACCGGGTGTATTTAAAGGCAGCTTGCGATTTTAAAGACAGGGCAGACAAAGCTTATTTTTACTACAGCCTTGACGGTCATAATTGGACAACAATCGGAGATCCGCTTCAAATGGCTTACACCATTCCGCACTTCATGGGTTACAGGTTTGGTCTTTTTAATTACGCCACAAAAACCGCGGGAGGGTACGCCGACTTTGATTATTTCAGGGTAAGCGATAAAATAACTGCCCAATAATACCAGGCAGGAGCGCTTGTTTAAAGAAAAACGCCCTTTATAATTTTGCATCGCTTTTATTTAAATAAACACCAGGAGCTGACACGATAGTTAGCATACAAGCCAAACGAGGTTAAAAAAACTAACAACAGAGTAAAAATGATAAAGAATTTTAGGAGATGCGCGGCGCTATTGGCTTTCATATTATGGTTTAACGGCCTGATGGCGCAAAATCCGCTTATCCAGAACCAGTTTTCTGCCGACCCATCGGCCCGTGTTTTTAATGGTAAAGTATATCTTTATCCTTCGCATGATATTCCTGTAACGCCCGGACATGGCAAACCGGGTTGGTTTTGTATGCAGGATTATCACGTATTTTCATCACCTAACCTTACCGATTGGACCGATCATGGCGTAATTGTAAGTCAAACTACCGTGCCCTGGGCTGATTCTACCGCGTATAGCATGTGGGCGCCCGACTGTATTGAGCGAAACGGAAAATATTATTTCTATTTCCCGGCTACAGCAAAGTCCGGTACCAACAAAGGGTTCTCGGTAGGAGTAGCGATAGCCGATAAGCCTTATGGTCCCTTCGTTCCGCAACCCTTGCCCATTGCAGGGATCCATGGTATCGATCCCAATGTACAAATTGACAAAGACGGACAGGCCTATATTTATTGGGCGCAGGGAAACCTGTATGGCGCTAAGCTTAAGGCCAACATGACAGAACTTGACTCAGAGCCGGTAAAACTGGAAGGTTTCCCTGATAAAGGTTTAAAAGAAGGGCCATACTTGTTTGAACGGAAAGGTATTTACTATATGACGTATCCGCATGTTGCCAATAAAACAGAGCGGCTTGAATACGCAATGTCGGCCAGCCCGCTGGGCCCTTTTAAATATGCAGGCGTATTGATGGATGAATCTGCCTCGGGCTGCTGGACAAACCATCAATCTATCATCAAATTTAAAGATCAATGGTACCTGTTTTATCATAATGACGATTTATCACCAAGCTTTGATAAAAACAGGTCGGTGAGGGCCGATAGTTTGTTTTTTAATGAAGATGGCACCATTCGCAAAGTTATACCTACCTTACGTGGTGTTGGTGTAACCGCCTCATCTGCAAAAATACAGGTAGACAGGTTTAGTGCTACAAGTGCGGATGGGGTGGCGGTAACGTTTCTTGATACGCTAAATAAATTTAAGGGCTGGAAAACCACTTTCAGTAAAGCCATGGCCTGGGTAAAATATAACAGTGTGTTTTTTGTAAAGAAAACAGCGGGAACCGTTTATGTAAATGCATGTTCGGCAACAGGAGGAACTTTATTAATCAGTACCGATAGTACCAACGATAAACCGGGTAAGGTTATAGCAAAATTAATTATTCCGAAAGGAAATGATTGGCACATCGTTACAAAATCAGGCTTATCACTGCCTGCAGGCATTAAAAACCTTACAATACAATCAGAAGGCGACGCGCTTGTTAATGTTGACTGGATAAGCTTTAAATAAGTATTCAGATAAAAAAAATTGCCGTCGGGACACAATTATTTGTCCCGACATTTAAACATTGAGCTTTTTTCAATTACAAGGCCATTACCTTGTTGTTCTCCATCTTCCGGTAGTCAGACGGCAGCATATTAAACTTCTCCTTAAACGATCTTGAAAAATAATGCGGGGTAGCAAATCCTGCTTCATAGGCTATTTGCGTAACTGTTAAATCGCTTTTAAGAAGCAATATCGCGGCACGGTCAAGTTTATAGGAACGGATAAATTCGACAGGGGGGAGGCCAGTAAGGTCGAATATTTTTGTGTAGAGGGCACCCCTGCTCATCGACAAATGTTCGCTAAGGTCCACAACAGAAAATTTTGGATTATTCAGGTTGCCGTCAATATAATTGATCACCCTATTTAAAAACTTTTCTCCGCTCGATTCTACTTCTATATCGGGATGCACCACCGTTAATTGCTTTTTATAGGTGTTTTTAAGCTGGGTGTTGAGTTGCAGTAAATTTTTAATTTTGATATTTAAGATATCAAAATTAAAGGGTTTGGTGAGGTAGTCATTTGCTCCGGATTCCAACCCCCGCAGCTGCTCTTCTTCGCCGGTGCAGGCGGTAAGCATTATAAACGGGATGTGACTCGTACGTTTGTCCGCTTTTATTTTCCTGCTTAGCGTGATACCGTTCATAAATGGCATGGTTACATCACTGATAATCAAATCCGGATGACATGATAGCGCCTTATCCCATCCCTCGGTACCGTTGGCAGCCTCAACAACTTTATACTGCGCCAACAAATTATCTTTAATGTAATAACGAAATTCGTCGTTATCTTCCACAATAAGCAGCACTGGCCTATCAGTAAGGGCCTGGGCATTATTTCTTTTTATGCGTTGATCTTTTTCTTTTACATCTGTGTTTACCGGCAACTCAATCTCTACCGGCTTAGCAGCAAATACCTCAAGCGGAAGCAATACGCTAAAATCCGAACCATTTCCTAATTTACTTTCAACGGTAATGCTGCCACCGTGCATTTCAACAAACTCTTTTGTAATAGACAGGCCAATTCCACTTCCGGGTTTTATGTTTTCTATATCGGTATTTTCTGCCTGGTAAAACCGCTTAAATATCAAATGTTTTCTATGAGGGTCAATGCCAATGCCAGTGTCACTTATTTTAAATTCCAGCATTGTTTTATCTGTTTGAGATATGGGATGCTGGGTAATATGAACAGAAACCGTCCCGCCAGGTAATGTAAATTTGAAGGCGTTAGAGAGTAGATTAAACAAAATACGCTCCACTTTATCATGATCAAAGCGTACAAATAATTTATCTTCCGGAGCTTTAAAATCAAGGGTGATGTTTTTTGATTCCGACAGGTCGTGAAAAGAATCCACAACGTCGCTTATAAACGAATTTATTTCACCTTCACCCAGGTTGAGCTTTAATTCCTGCTCTTCCAATTTTCGGAAATCTAAAAGCTGGTTTACTAAATTTAAAAGTCTTCGTGCGTTTCGCCGGATTACTGCCAGCTGGCCTGTTGTCTGCTCATCTTTATGCGTGGCCAACAGTTTATCTGCCGGTGCCATGATCAGCGAAATTGGTGTACGGAATTCATGGCTTAGGTTGGTAATAAATTTAATTTTTAACAAATCAAGCTCATGTAGCCGTTCTGCCTCCCTTCGTTCGTGCTCTAACGCCAGTTTGCCTTTTAATTTTTTGATCCCTCTGTGCCTGATAAACAGGAGTGCGGCTAAAGCGGTTATCGCGTATAAGAGGTAGGCATACCATGTCATCCATATCGGGGGATGGATCACGATGCGGATCTGCGTTCCCACGTTGTTCCATACGCCATCATTATTACAGGCGCGCACCATAAAAGTGTATTCGCCAGGATCTAAATTAGTATAATAAGCCGTTGTAGCCGAACCCACATAATTCCAGTTTTTATTAAACGGTTTAAGGATGTATGCATATTGGTTTCGCTGCGGAATGGTAAAATTAATTGCCGAATAACTGATTGAAAAGTTTTGTTTATAATCCAAATCAATTTGCTTAGCTACAGAGATATCTTCTTTGAGAGGCGATTTATTGCCGGATAATACGGTGCTGTTATTTACTTTTAAGGAGGTGAAAAATACGGGCGGCACGTTGTTGTTGCGCTGCACCTCCTGCTGCGGATCGATATAATTAAAACCCTTATCCCCACCAAAAAAAAGCAGGCCTTTAGTTGTACGGATGCCGGATCCATCAATAAAGGCGTTGTTTTGCAGACCATTGCATGCCGAATAATGCGTGAACTTTTTTAGCGTTGTGTTAAACGTACAAATCCCCTTATCGGTACTTAACCAGATATTGCCGCTGTTGTCTTCCAGCAGTTTATGTACTACCCCGTCTGGCAGTTCTTCGGGAGCCGAATAGCTGACAACTTTTTTCGTTTTTTGATTAAAGCAAAATAAGCCATCGCCGGCGGTACCAATCCACATATTGCCGTTTTGGTCTTCTAACAGTGAAAATGCGCGGTCAATTGCCATGCCGGTGGTCAGGTTGTTATATACCCTGAATTTTTGCGTTGCGGGGGTCAATACCGCTATTCCGCTGCCATAGGTACCAATCCAAATGTTGCCTTCACGGTCTTCTTCAATAGCCCTGATATAACCATTAACAGGCAGCTTTCTTTCCCCGCCATTAGCCTGGGCTGATGTATATTTAAAAAAGGTTCCTGTTTTTGGGTCAAACACATTAACGCCGCCGCCATTGGTACCAATCCATATTTTGCCATCCCTGCTTTCCTTTATGCTGAAAATTTCATTATGGTTTATATGGTTGATGTCTGTACCGGCAGTTAACTGTTGATAATTACCTGTTTGGGTGTTGTAGATAAATAAACCGTCCTGGAAAGTTCCAATCCAAAGCTGCTCTCTCCGGTCAAGCATCATGGTTAATATCGGTAGCCCGGCCGAGTTGCTTTTTGCTTTAGCTTTGATGGCGATATGGCTGAATAAACCGCTTTTGGTATGAAACAGGTTAAGGCCGCCGCCATCTGTCCCCACAAATAAATCTCCCTCTTTGTTTTCTGCAAATGACGAAACAAAAGGCGCGCTTAGTCCTGCAGGGTCATAAGGGTTATTTTGTTTTGAATTAAACAGGGTAAGGTTTTTGTCATACTTATCTACACCGCCCTGGTAGGTTCCAAGCCAATAAATGCCTTCACTATCATTATATATGCAGCGGATAGATTTGCTGCTTACGCTAAACTTGTCCTTATCATCATGATTGTAGCGCTTCACCTTTCCAGATAAGGGATCTAAAATATTCAAACCTCCTTCGGTACCCACCCAAATTTTATCGCCGCTGGCGGCTATACTGTAAATAAGGTTGCCGCTAAGGCTGCTGTCGTTTTCGGGACTATATTTGAGTGTTTCAAAACTTTTTAAATCGGGCGATAAAACACTCAGTCCATCATTGGTACCTATCCAAAGCCTGTGCTGGCATTCGGCTATGGTATTAATTCCATCATTCGGGATACCCGAGGCGTTGTTGTTATCATGCCGGAAAGCGATGAAACTATCCGATTTTTCATTGTAAAGGTACAGACCTTTATCGGTACCGATCCACATGCGCTGTTGGCTATCCCTAAAAATTGATAATATAATCCCTGAAGAGATCAACCCGGCTTTGAGTTTACCCGGCTGATAAAACTTTTCCTTTTTTGTTTTGGGGTCAAGTACCCAGATTCCGTCCGTTGTACCTATCCAAAGCTTGCTATGCCCATCGCCATAAATAGATTTGATGTAACTTTTTGCCGGGTGATTATTTGCCGTACTTCCCTTAAAAGGGCGAAATTGATCATGGGCACGATCAAAAAGATACAATCCGCCACCCAGTGTACCAACCCAAAACCCACCGGCCTCATCCTCATACATACAGGTAACTTCTTTTGATCTGAAGCCCGATTTGTCTGCCGGGTCAAATCGGTAAGGCTTATGTTCCGTACCGTCAAACCTGTCAAGCCCATCGGCGGTTGCAAACCATAAAAAACCGTAACGATCTTTCGTTATCGCGTTAACTGTATTTGATAACAAGCCATCGTGCGATGTAATTACCGTAAATCGTATAGTCTGCCCCTGGCATTGCATTGTGATGCTGGCTATGGTTACTACAATTAAGAATAACCGGTCAACCATAGTTTGTTTAAGTGATAGATTTAACATAGCTCAAGCCATTTTTAAATCGTACGCACATCTTTTATGGACTGATGAACATACCGATTAAATATTTCAGAAATTTTGTGGTTTATAACGGTGCGACTTCGAGGATTACTAAAAATCGAACAACGTAAATCTAAACTATAGATCAATAAAAAACAATCGATTGCGTGAAAAAATTATAATCTCGTTATTTGGCATTTTTTTGTTTGCCGATCAGCCTGTTTGTACTTCTCAAAGCGATTTATTTAACCAAAGTGTTAGTTTCTTCAACATTTGTGTCATACAAAATTTTCTTTTCAAGATACTTTTGAAAGCCAATACCTAATACATATATGCACCAATCTATCCGGCTTACGGGTTTTATAGCCGTATTTGCACTCAGATGTCTGTTTGTAAATGCCCAGGCAAAAATGCCCGATTCATCTTCGTTCTATCAAACCGTTAATACTTATGTAAATCCCGTATTACCCGGCGACCATCCCGACCCTACGCTCCTTAAAGTAGGAGATGATTTTTATTACTGCGGATCGTCCTTTCATTTTAATCCCTATTTGCCGGTTTATCACTCAAAAGATCTGGTTCATTGGGAAGTGATCAGCCGGGTACTGCCATCATCAAAAGCCGGCTGGGTTGCCGACAAGCCGTCGGCTGGCATTTGGCAGGGGGCGATAACTTATTTTTATGGTTCTTACTGGATCTATTTTTCGGCCGGAGGGCAATGGTTTTGTAAGGCCGGTTCTCCTAAAGGGCCATGGTCGGCACCTGTGCAGGTGAAAACTAATCCCGAAACAGGCAATCTTGGTTATGACAATTCAGTTTTTGTGGATGACGATGGCAAACCGTACATGGTGATCAAAAACGGCCAGAAAGTTAACCGCTTGCAAGCTCTTGGTAAAGACGGGCAGCTTACAGATCATGTTATCAATCTTGATTGGGTAAACGCCAGGTTACAGTACAGTTGGGCCGAAGGCCCGGTAATGTGTAAACGTAATGGCTATTATTATTACTTCCCGGCCGGGGATGTATCCGGCGGACAGTATGTTTTAAGAGGAACTGAGTTAACCGGCGATTCGACGAAATGGGAAAGGTTAGGTGATTTTTTTAAGCCCATTACTGATAATAAAGCAGGTTTCCGCAGACCTAACCATATTTCGGCACCCCTTCAGTTAGCCGATGGCACCTGGTGGACAATAGGACAAAGCTATGAGAAGTACGAAGGCGATGATTGGTCGGGTACCGGGCGTCAAACTTCCCTTTATCCTGTGATCTGGGAGGGCGACAGGCCATGGGGGATGGCTCCAACCTCTTTGCCTATCCCAAAACCCAACCTGCAACGGGGGGAGATTTCATGGAGGAGCGTGAGAACGGATTATTTTGATGGGAAAGAATTAAGTTTGAGCTGGCATTTCCTTACCAAAAAAGCTTCAGCTTCATATTCACTTACCAACCGGAAAGGATGGATCAGGCTTACACCCGATTCTACCCGTACGCACCTTGTTCAAAAAGAAACAGATCACTATTACTCGGCAGTTACGAAGGTAGACTTGCTCGCCACAGATGAACGAGCCAAAGCAGGCATTTACCTCACCAACGGCAACCAGGCGATAGTGGTAAAACTTTACAGTGGTTACCGAAACGGAAAAAAAATCTTTTTCAGCATGGATACTGCTACCAGGGTCGCGCCTAACACCATTGGAAACGTGGTTTGGCTGAAACTGGAAAGATACGGGCACGAGCTAAGCGGTTATTACAGCGGCGATGGTAAAACCTGGTTATCATTAGGCAGGCCGATTAACGCGGCGAATCTTGACAAGGCCCAGCCAAATTTTAATTCGTGGGTGGGCACAAGCGTGGGCTTATTTGCAGAGGGCAAGCCTGCCGACTTTGATTGTTTTATTTGCAAGGACGGGGCGTCTTCATTACCCGCCGCGGGTTACAGTAACTATTACGGAATGACAGCTGCACAAGCGGGCAAGTTGAAAACGGTAACCAATACATCCAAATATGGTGGATGGTTTATGATTTCGGGTGTTGAAATTGGGGCGCATTCGCCGTCTGCTGTACAGATAGTCGCCTCTTCAAAAAGCAAAGGTGTGCTGCAAATCTGGCTCGATGATCTCCGGGATGGTAAACTGATTGCTACCATACCGGTAAATACTACGGGTGCCTACAATTATAAAACATTCAGCAAGCAACTTAAAAATGTTACAGGGCAGCATGATGTTTTTGTGCGATATCCGGCAGGTAACCCGCAGAGCATTTTTATCAAAAGCATAAGGTTTGCCAGTAAATAGGGGCGCCTTGAGTTATTAACCAATCAAATAAAATTAATAATAAACCACAACCCGAATATGAAAAAAATACTGCTATTGTACGTAATAACTGCTTTGCTGCCGGCTTTGGCGATTGGCCAAAATAAAAAAACTTTGAAAAAATCGTCGGTTAAAGGGGCTTTCGCTTCCGGGGTCTATCCTAACCTTTTTAAAGAAGCGGGTTATAGTAAAAGCGATATCAACGCCAAAGTAGCCAAAGCTTATTATGATGTTTTTGAAGGCCCCAATAAGGTTTACTTTGAGGTTGGCGATTCGATGGCCTACGTGTCTGATGTGAAAAATCACGATGCCCGTACCGAAGGCCTTTCGTATGGGATGATGATTGCGGTACAGCTTAACAAAAAGGATGTCTTCGACCGGATTTGGCGGTGGTCAAAAAAGTACCTGCAACACCAGGATGGGCCAAGTGAAGGATATTTTGCATGGAGTATCGACCCCAAAACTATGAAGCATAATTCGGAAGGTTCCGCATCTGATGGCGAATTATACTATGTTACTGATTTGCTGTTTGCTGCCAACAGGTGGGGTAATAATACAGGTATTAACTATTACGCCGAAGCCAGGCGTATTTTGGATGCCATGTGGAAAAAAGATGGCACCGGGAATATCCATCCGTTTATCAACTTAAAAGCAAAACAAATTGCCTTTGTACCCGAAGGCAGAGGCGCCGAATGGACCGATCCGTCTTATCATTTGCCGGCCTTTTATGAGGTTTGGGCGCTTTACGCTAAGGATGGCCATGAGCAGTTTTACCGTGATTGTGCCGATACCGCGCGGGCGTTTTTACGCCGGGCCTGCGATCCGGTAACAGGCCTCAACCCGGACAATAGTTATTTCAGCGGCAAGCCCTTTGGCTGGGGCAAGATGAAACCAGCCTTTCGTTTCGATTCATGGCGGGTGCCGATGAATATCGCTATGGATTACGTGTGGTTTGGAAAAGACAAAAACTGGCAGCGGGATTATGCCACGCGCATTCAAAATTTTTTACAATCAAAAGGGATAAATGATTTTCAGGATCAGTTTAACCTGGATGGAACCAAGCCCGATTTTATTCTGCCTGCCGGAGGTGTAACAAAATTAAGGCATTCATTAGGCCTGGTATCAACCGCCGCCGCTGCTTCGCTTATGATCGGCGATAACACCAAGCTTGATTTCGTACGTCCGCTCTGGAGCGCTAAACTTGAACCCTATGCAGATGGATATTTCGATCCATATTATGATGGGTTGTTATATTTGTTCAGCCTGATGCACCTCAGCGGCCAGTACCAGTTAATAAAACCACAAGTTAATTGATTTTTCAAGTTAGGATATTGATAATGAATACATTAAAATTTATTAAGCGGTTTTGGTTTGCAGTATGCGTCATTATCGTACTTAACATACCCGCTTATTCGCAACAACCGGTAACCCAGGCCCGGGTGGGCTTTGATGAATTTCGGGCGGATATTCCGCATGGCGTCATTGACACTATAAGTTATGAATCAAAAACGGTGGGTAGTACCCGCCGTGCACTCATTTACACACCGCCGGGCTACACTAAAAGTAAAAAGTACCCGGTGCTGTACCTGTTGCACGGCATCGGCGGCGATGAAAAAGAGTGGTACAATGGCGGTAGCCCGCAGGTTATATTGGATAACCTTTACGCGCAAGGGAAAATTGTACCCATGATAGTAGTGATGCCTAATGGCAGGGCATTAAAAGACGACCGGCCAACCGGGAATATCATGGCTGCTGATAAGGTGCAGGGTTTCGCCGTTTTTGAAAAAGATCTTTTAAACGATCTTATCCCTTTTATCAATAGTAAATACCATGTATACACCGATAAAGACCACAGGGCAGTTGCAGGTCTTTCTATGGGAGGGGGGCAATCATTAAATTTCGGTTTAGGAAACCTTAATGTGTTTTCGTGGGTGGGGGCTTTTTCGGCAGCGCCAAATACTAAAAAGCCCGAAGAGCTGGTTCCCGATCCGGAGGCTGTAAAAAGCAAGCTGAAATTACTTTGGATCTCTTGCGGGTCAAGCGACGGTCTGATTACCTTCAGCAAACGAACTCATGATTATCTGACGGAAAAAAACGTTCCGCACGTATACTATATTGAACCGGGTGTCCACAATTTTAAGGTTTGGAAAAACGGCCTGTATATGTTTTCGCAAATGCTTTTTAAACCGGTAAATCCCTCAACGTTAGGGCGATATGCTTATAGTGAAACAGGGGTGCCAGCTTCAACTAATATTCCTGGTGTAAAGTACCCGCAGATCTTTCCGGACAATACGGTTTTTTTTCGCGTGAAAGCCCCGAAAGCGGAAAGTGTTCAAATTGATTTGATGAAAAAATACCCGATGACAAAGGATACCGGGGGATACTGGACAGTGACTACAGATCCTATTGCATTGGGCTTTCATTATTATTCGCTGCTTATAGACGATGTAGCGGTTGTCGATCCATCAAGCCAGGCATTTTACGGGATGGGACGAATGGCAAGCGGCATTGATATCCCTGACCGCGAGGGTGATTTTTATGCGGTAAAAGATGTGCCGCATGGCGAGGTGCGTTCGGTAAACTACTATTCAAATATTACCAAAGCCTGGAGGCACGCAAATGTATACACGCCTCCCGGCTATGACACGCAAGCCGATAAAAGGTACCCGGTGCTTTACCTGCAACATGGATCGGGTGAGGATGAAACCGGCTGGCCTACGCAGGGGAAAATGAATTTTATATTAGATAACCTTATCGCTGCTAAACAGGCCACCCCCATGATAGTTGTTATGGACAGAGGATATGCCACAGATCCAACCCAGCCCGTAACTAACAACGCCGGCGGACCAATGGCCGGGAATGTTTTTCCGGACGTGTTGGTGAAAGAGATCATCCCCATGGTTGACACGAAATTCAGAACATTGGCCAACCGAGATCAACGGGCTATGGCCGGACTTTCGATGGGCGGGTTTCAAACCTTTCAAACTACTATGACCAACCTTGATAAATTTGCTTACATAGGCGGTTTCAGCGGGGCAGCTTTCATGCAGCCGGGTACAGAAATAACTAAAATGTACAATGGCGTATTTGCCGATGCCATTGCTTTTAACCAAAAGGTTAAAGTGCTCTACTTAAGTATCGGAACTACCGAACCTGAACGTATGCAAACCACAGTAAACGGCCTTCATCAGGCACTTGAAAAGGCTGGTATTAAACACGTGTACTATCAATCGCCGGGCACCGCGCATGAGTGGCAAACATGGAGGCGCTCGTTGAAACAGTTTGCCGGCCTGATCTTTAAAAATTGAAATATCTATAAAAATGAAATTAAAGATCGTAGCGCTTGCATGCCTCGTTTTGCTGAACATGAAGGGCTTTTCGCAGGATAAGAATTTCTACATATTTATCTGCTTCGGCCAATCAAACATGGAGGGTAATGCTAAAATTGAAGCCCGCGACACTATAGGGGTGGATAGCAGGCTGAGGGTTTTGCAGGCGGTTGACTGTGCTGATAGTGGCAGGATGAAAGATAATTGGTATACCGCTATACCTCCCTTAGCCCGATGTGGTACAGGTTTAACCCCGGCAGATTATTTTGGCCGTACCCTGGTAGCCAATCTTCCTCCTAAAATAAAAATAGGCATCATCAATGTATCCGTAGCAGGCGCCAAAATAGAGGTTTTTGAAAAGGAGAGTTACCAGGCTTACCTTGCAACGGCCCCCGGCTGGATGAAAAACATAGCTGCCGAATACGGCGGAAATCCTTATGCGCGGTTGGTGGAGCTGGCCCGGTTGGCACAAAAATCCGGCGTGATAAAAGGGGTTTTATTACACCAGGGCGAATCAAACACAAACGATACGTTATGGACAAAAAAGGTTAAAGGCATTTACGACAACCTGATGAAGGATTTAAACCTGAAATCTAAAAAAGTGCCTTTACTTGCAGGAGAACTGGTAAATGCGGATCAAAACGGAGCCTGCGCCGTGATGAATAAAATTATAGCAATGCTGCCTGAAACGGTTCCCAACTCGTACGTCATATCATCAAAAGGATGCCCCGCATCGCCCGATCATCTGCACTTTACTGCCGAAGGTTACAGGCTATTAGGTAAACGATATGGTGAAACAATGCTTTCCATATTGGGTTACAAGGTGAAAGATAACACGGAAAAAGGCTTAAAAGACTATTATAAAAACTATTTCCCCATTGGTGTGGCCGTAAACATGGCTTCGTTGCATGGTGCCGATTCGGCACTAATTGTTAAGGAGTTTAACAGCATAACACCAGAAAATGACATGAAAATGGGACCGATCCATCCGGCCGAAAATGTATACAACTGGGGAAATGCCGACAGTATCGTTAATTTCGCGGTAAGCCATCATATTAAAATACGCGGGCACAACCTATGCTGGCATAACCAGGAAGCAACATGGATGTTTAAAGACGCCGACGGAAAGCCCGTTACCAAACAATTGCTGTTGCAGCGTTTAAAGGAGCATATTTTTGCTGTTGCCGGGCGATACAAAGGTAAAATTTACGCCTGGGATGTGGTGAATGAGGCCGTTGATGATAGTAATGATACCACGCAGATTTATCGTAAAAGCAATTGGTACAACGTGTGTAATGGGCCCGATTTTATTGAAGCAGCCTTTAGATATGCCCATGAAGCCGACCCCAATGCTAAGCTATACTACAATGATTATAACAGCGAACACCCGGTAAAAAGAGAAAAGATTTTTAAGCTGTTAAAAAAATTGGTTGAGGACCATGTACCTATTGACGGGGTAGGCATGCAAGCGCATTGGAAACTGAACGACCCATCGCCCGAAGATTTGCGTAAAGCTTTGGATGAGGTAATCTCATTAGGTTTAAAGGTGCAGTTTACCGAGCTGGATATCACCGTACGCCTGCCACAGCCACCGCCGGCAAACGGAACAACACCGGCGTCAACGCCGGTTCCTGACATAGGCTATACCCCCGAACTGGAGGCCAAACAGGTTGCGCAATATAAAATGGCTTTTGATATTTTCAGAGAGTACAAACAGTTCATAACCAACGTTACCTTCTGGAATGTATCTGACAAATACAGCTGGCTTGACGGTAGGGGAGGAGGCTTAATGGGAGGGGCCGCCGCGGGCGCTAATACTCCGCGCGTAATTAAAAAAGCTTATCCTTTATTGTTTGATGAAAACAGGCAGCGCAAAAAAGCCTACTGGTATGTAGTAAACTTTTAAGTTGCATTGTTTTGAATGAGGTGATCTGTGGGCGGGTATCTCCACACAAAAAAAATAGAAAAGCTAAACATACTAACCAGAGCTAAATGACCAGATTATTAAAAGTAAGCGCTTTCATTGCAGTGTTGTTGGTGTTTTCATCAGTGCAGGCTCAACAAAAAAGTTATACGAAAAAAAAATCGGATGTGCCTTATCATGATGGCCGATACAAGTTATGGTATAAGCAAGCAGCCAAAAACTGGAATGAGGCCTTACCGCTTGGCAATGGTTTTATAGGGGGCATGGTGTTTGGTGATGTAATAAATGAACGCGTTCAGCTTAACGAATCAACTATATGGGCAGGAGGCCCTAATAACACCATCGATTCGGGCGCGAGGCCATACATTAACCAGGTAAGACAATTGTTGTCCGAAAAAAAGTATGCCGAGGCGCAGGCAATAGCTAACAGCAAACTTGGCCCTAAAGGCAATAGCGGCATGCCCTATCAGCTTGCCGGTAATTTATACATCAGCTTTCCGGGGGTAGATAACGTGAGCAACTATTATCGTGATCTGAATATAGCCAACGCTACGGCTACGGTTAAGTACACATCAAACGGAATTAATTATAAAAGGGAGTTTTTTACATCATTCGCCAAAAATGTTTTGATGGTGCGATTGACAAGCGATAAGCCTGGGATGATCAGTTGTAGCCTAAAGCTTCAAAGTCCGCTCAAAACCTCGGTTGGTGTAAATGACGAAAAAGCCCTGGTTTTATCGGGACGTGGCAGCGACCACGAAAATCAAAAAGGAAAAATAGAATTTAGTGTGCTTACCAAAGTTAAAAGCACCGGAGGTACGAATACAGTAGATACTTCAGGTATTACCATCGCAAAAGCCGATACGGCTGTAATTTATCTTGCTATCGCTACCAACTTTGTAAATTATCACGATGTTTCCGGCAGTTCAATATCCCGGGCAAATGGTATTTTAAAAGAGGCCTATAAACACAGTTTCGATGAGTTGTTAAACGAAAACATCAGGGATTACCGCGCTTATTTCGATAGGGTAAAAATCGATCTCGGTATTGATAGTGCTGTAAAGCAGCCCACAGATCTGCGTATCCAAAATTTCGCTACCAACAATGACACTCAGTTAGCCGAATTGTATTTTCAATACGGTCGTTATTTATTGATTTGTTCATCGCAACCAACGTCGCAGCCTGCCAACTTACAGGGAATCTGGAATGGAGAATTGAAAGGCCCATGGGATAGTAAGTACACTATCAACATCAACACCGAAATGAATTATTGGCCGAGCGAAGTAACCGGGTTGCCGGAACTAAGCACGCCTCTTTTTAACATGATCAAAGATTTGTCTGTTACCGGCAGGCCAACCGCTAAAATAATGTACGGGGCACGTGGATGGATGTTACATCACAATACGGACATCTGGCGGATAACCGGTATTGTCGATGGCGCTTTTTGGGGGTTGTGGCCCACTTCAAACGCGTGGCTTTGCCAGCACCTGTGGGAGCATTACTTATACTCGGGCGATAAGCAGTTTTTAAAGCAGTATTACCCTATTATCAAAGGCGCGGCTCAATACTATATCGATGCCCTGCAAAAAGAACCTGAACATGGCTGGCTGGTTGTATCGCCTTCAATTTCGCCCGAACATGAGTATATCGGCGGAAAAAACCAGGTTTCTGTTACTGCGGGTGCTACCATGGATAATCAGTTAGTTTACGGCCTGTTTACCGATGCCATCAACGCCGCAGCCGAACTGAATATGGATAAAACATTTGCCGATAGCCTGGCCGCTTACCGTAGTAAACTCCCGCCAATGCAAATTGGTAAATATGGGCAATTACAGGAGTGGCTGGAAGATTTTGACCGTACCGACGATCAGCATCGCCATGTTTCTCATTTGTACGGCCTGTTTCCGGGCAACCAGATTTCTCCCTTTACACAACCGCAGCTTTTTGCAGCAGCAAAAAATTCGCTTCAGTATCGTGGTGACGTATCAACAGGATGGTCCATGGCCTGGAAAATTAATCTTTGGGCACGTTTGCTGAACGGCAATCATGCCTATAAGCTTATTAAGGATCAAATAAAGCCTGTAAGCAGTAACTCCGGCGGAACTTATCCCAATTTATTCGATGCGCACCCACCTTTTCAAATTGACGGTAATTTTGGATGCACATCGGGCATAGCCGAAATGCTGATGCAAAGCCATGACGGCGCTATTTACCTGCTGCCTGCATTGCCAGGTGACTGGAAGAACGGCAGTGTTTCCGGCTTAATGGCAAGAGGCGGTTTTAAGGTTGATATCAAATGGACCAATCATAAAATCAGTAAATTAGTGATCCATTCATCCCTTGGCGGAAACTGCCGTTTACGGATCAATCAGCAAATTATCAGCAAACTGTTAACAGCAGCAAATGGTAAAAATAAAAACCGCTTTTACCAGACAATGGATCTGAAAACACCGATAGTTAAAAATGGCGGAGATATTCTTAACCCAGGTTTAGCTAAAACCTGGTTATATGATATGGCTACCAGTCCGGGTAAAACCTATACCATTATCAATGAAGTTAATTAGCGCCGATATTGTACAGATGTTATATCAATATAAACAAACGTTGTGTTTGAAGCCGTCATCGCTATTTATATTTAATAATTGTTTTAAACCCTGTATGTTGATATAAGTTCCTGTTCGTTTTTTCGCGGAGGATTTGCTATTACAATTTGTAAACCATTGCGGGGTTAAAACAAATCCGAACCAATTTAAAAAACGAGAATGTCATGTTATCACGATTTGCAAAAGCTGCGGGCTATTTTGCTATAGGTTATTGTTTACTAAGTTCATGTAAACCACATCCCCCTGCAGCAATGGCTGATTTGTTACAGCAACTCAAAAAGCGCAATTACAACCCACAAAACATTTTTAGCTCTGATGCCCGGCTCGCGGCCTGCGATTCGACCTTAAAGGCCGATTCGCCAAACTACGATGTCCAATTGCTTTCGAAGAAAGCACTGTTTGAATTGCAGGAAGGGCATGAGCAACGGGCGGTTGAGATCTATTCAAAAATAGCGAAGCTGCCACGCTATATGAATCCTGTAAATATACTGCCAGATCAGGCAGTGGCTTACATGCGCCTGGGCGAAAGGGCCAATTGTGTGCTTAGCCATAACAGATCATCGTGCGTATTCCCGGTTAGGGAAGCCGGAGTACATCGGGATCAGACAGGATCGCGAAAAGCAATTGAAATTTTGGAGAATGTTTTGAAAAGTAATTCGCAGGATGTGCAGTCGAGGTGGTTGTTAAATATCGCTTATATGACATTGGGTGAGTACCCTGAAAGGGTGCCCACTCAGTACCTGGTTCCCAATTTAAATGACGGCGATGGGCAGTACAGCGTGAGGCCATTTACCGATATAGCTGCAAGTGTTGGCATTAACCTGTACAGCAGGGCAGGGGGCTCCGTAGCCGATGATTTTGACGGCGATGGATATATCGATCTTATTACAACAGGTATGGATTTGCAGGATCATGCGCATTATTTTCATAATAACGCCGATGGCACTTTTAGCGACCGTACTGCTCAGAGTGGTCTGCAGGATGTGGTTGGCGGACTTAATGCCCAACAAACCGATTATAACAACGATGGTAAGCCCGATATTTTTATAATGCGCGGTGGCTGGCTCAAGGACGGCTTTGGCAACCAACCGTGTTCTCTCCTTAAAAACAACGGCGACGGAACTTTTACCGATGTTACCATTGCCGCAGGCTTAAAATTTATGCACCCCACGCAGACGGCCGTATGGGCCGATTTTAATAACGATGGCTGGCTGGATGTTTTTATAGGGATGGAAAGCCATGGTGTGGCCGAGCCTAAAAATAATCATCCATCGGCACTATACATGAATAACCGCAATGGCACTTTTACCGAAATGGCCCAAAAAGCCCAAGCCCAGATCAACGATTTTGTAAAAGGCGTAACGTCGGCAGATTACAATAATGATGGCTGGCCGGATATTTTTGTATCTACCATGAGTGGTAAAAAGTACCTGCTGAGAAACAGGGGTATGAGAGGTAAGGATTTTGGCTTTGATGATGTTACCGCTAAAGCAGGCATTAACATTAAGCAAAATACGTTTACCACCTGGTTTTATGATTATAACAATGATGGATGGCCCGACATTTTGGCTGGTAGTTACAATTTTACTTACTCGTTGAGTTACTATGCTGCCCTGGAGGCATTAGGCACACCTGTGCCTGATAATGGCAACATTTTCCTTTTTAATAATAATCGTGATGGTACATTTACAAATGTGACGCATATTGCCGGGTTGGATAAAGTAGTGTTTAGCATGGGGGGCAATTTTGGAGACATAGACAACGATGGCTATCCCGATATGTATTTTGGAACCGGTAACCCCGATTTCGCTTCGCTGATACCTAATAAACTTTTCAGAAACATAGGAGGCGAAAAATTTGCCGATGTAACCCGTTCATCGCGTACCGGTAATTTGCAAAAAGGCCACGGCGTATCCTTCGCCGATTTTAGAAATAATGGTCTGCAGGATATTTTTATAGAGATGGGCGGCGCATATATAGGCGATGCTTATAAAAGCGCTTTTTATCTTAATCCGGGTCAAAATAATAACAATTGGATAGGATTAAAACTGCTTGGCACAAAGGCAAACCGGTCGGCAATCGGCTCGCGGATCAAGCTTACTTTTAAGGAAAATGGGTTACAGCGCAGTGTTTTTAAAGATGTAAATTCAGGCGGTAGCTTCGGTTCATCTCCGCTGCGGCAGGAGATTGGGGTAGGGCAAGCCAGGGTTATTGACGACATTGAGATCAGATGGTCTGGCACTGGAACTGTACAGCATCTGTATAACATAAAGCCCGATCAGTTTTTGGAAGTTACTGAGGATGGCAAGGTGACACCATTACATTTAAAGGCGTTGAAATTTAATGCAGATGGACAAACGGTGTCAATGCAAAGGGCAGGTATGACAATCGGCGGTAAGAATGCGGTGAAGTAAAAGGCGTTGAATTCCGTTCCCTCAGGGTCTTTCGGAGAAGACCCTGAGGGAACGGAAAAAAACTGTCATTTCTGAGCGATAGTGATGAATCTTCTGCAAAAAGCAAAGCGGTCATGCAGAGTGGCTGTGTCAGACGTAGAAGATACTTCGTTCCTAAGGATGACAAATGGCTAAAATTTGACAACCCTAATTGCTCCGGAATAGCTTTTTATGGCTACGTGCGCTACTTTATCATTAATAAGGATACATCTTGAAGACTGGGAAATAAACGAACTACCATAATAAAATTCCTGTTTAGTGCTGCTGCCATTTTTATAAGTAATTACGGCGCTTTGGTCTTCATCGTTTATTTTTAATGTGGACGTTTTCGCATTCAACTGAAATATTCGAAGCGGCCCTAAATGCTCGGTTGATGTCAGCAGGTAATTGTTAGCAGCCCCGCGCAGTTTTACCAGCGCTTTTCCATCTCCGGGTAAATACACCCCGCTTCTTGTTATAGGTATTGTAGCAAATCCTCCTTTGCCGTCACCTTTTAATACTAAGCCATTTAAAGCATCGTACCGGCCAATAGTAACTTCCGTGCTAAAATCATTTCCATTAATAGCCAGATCGAGATTGCCGTCGCTGTCAAAATCATCAGCAACCATTCCGTTCAATGCCGACACCTGCGCCTCGAGGGGGAGGGGAATCACGGTAAATTTGCCATTACCGTCGTTCCTGAAATAGCACGATCTTAATTCGGTAGCTTTCAGTCGAACGGCGCTTTTTATCTGATCGGCGCTAAGTATATCCTGCATGGTGGCCTCGGCGTACGAATGATAGTTGGTGAATTTGGTACGTAAAGAGATCATCTGCTTAAAAGCATCATCCCGTACATTTGCCGGATATTCGCGTTGAATACCATCCTTCCCCGGAAGATACAATGATGGGAAGGCATCGAACCTGTTCCGTTTGTCGAAATCATTAGCGGTTATAAATGCAGGAAATTGGTCGCTGACCTGGTAAAGTGTGTTCAGGCCCGCGTTGGCTACTATGTAATCCATCCTGCCGGTATGCCTGAAATCGCCGGCTACTATCGAATTCCACCAGCCGGGTTTATTGCCGGGGCCGGTTTGTTCAGTAACATTTACAAACTTTAGGCCCGTGTTTCTCAGGAAGGTTACCGGCATCCATTCTCCGGCTAATATCAAATCTGTTTTGCCATCGTTGTCAAAATCGCTAAAAAGCGCATCGCATACCAGTCCTATTTTTTTCAAGCCGGGTGCAACCTCATCAGTCACATCCGTAAATTTTACCTTACCGTTTTTGGTGTCATTTCTTAAAATATAGCTATTAACCGCTTCCGGGTACCGCCATGGTTCCACCCGGCCCGAAATAAAAAGATCCGGTTTACCATCGTTATTATAATCAAAAGCCCTTACGCATAACTTGCTTTTAAAGCATACCGGGAGCGCATCTTTTGCGAGCGTAAAATTGCCTTTGCCATCGTTTAAATAAAGGCGATCCTGGTATGATGGATCATTGGCTTTTGTTTTATAGCCGCTACCGGTAATCAGCACATCCGGAAATTTATCTCCATTTGAATCAAAGATCAATATCCCGCCATCCAGGTAAGGTTTATCATATTTAACTTCTGTTAAAAGATTCCGCTGTTTAAATGTGCCATCACTTTGCTGAAAAAAAACCTGGGCTGGTTTAATTTGGTTTCCCCCAACAACAATATCATCCAGGCCATCACCATTAATATCGCCTGCGGCCATCGCCGGGTTGTATTCTGAAAGTTTGTGCGGTAAAAGTTTCTGAATATTAAAGTCGGTATAGTCGGTATCGCGATGGATGTATTTAACCGCGCTTTTATCGGTGATATTGGTAAATAACGGATCTTTTACATAGGTAGCACTTGCAAAGCTATACCTTTGACGGGCATCATTAACGTTTGCTGATAGAACCTGATTTGCCTTTACATTTAAAAAAGTTTGTTTATATAAATTGGGCCATCTTACAACTACCGAATCGATGGTTGAGCATTTGCCTAAGCCAAAGTTTGCAACGGCTTCAATGCTGGATACATAACCCCTGTACGGGTTGTTTTCATAAACCTGGTGTAAGCCGTGCTGGTAATAGATATCTACAAATGCTCCAATTCCCTGGCGGTTTCGGTTTGGTCCTTTAAACTTCACCTTCAGGTAGTGGTTTATGTTCCCATTGTCTTCTGCCCCGTTGTTTTTATAAATTAAAGCCTCATCATTGATGTTATTAATGGCAAGGTCCATTTTGCCGTCGTTATTCAGATCGGCGTACACAGCCCCGTTTGAAAACGAGGGGATGCCCAGTCCCCAATCCAAACTTACGTCGCTAAACTGCACTCCACCCTGGTTGCGGAAGCCATAATTGTGAATTTTAACCGAGGGTATTTGCCGAAGAATCTCTTTTTTAGGTGCTATCAAAAACGCGTTCGCTCTGTAGGTCATGAAATCACGGTCAGTAATATCGCGCGGGTAGCCGTTGGTAACAATGATATCGCGGTAGCCGTCGTTATCAAAATCGGTTACCATTGGCGTCCAGCTCCAGTCTGTTTGGGCTACGCCGCTTAAAAAACCGATTTCGCTGAAGGTTGGGTTTCCTAATTTGTTATTTTCTCCCACAGATGGCCCTTGATTTAACTGAAGCGTATTCCGAACATATTGATATTGATAGCCATAGTGATCAAAATTTTGAATAGTGTTATAGCTTCCGGGGCCCGACATCATCTTTTTGCGGAAGTTATCGGCAGGGTTCATATCCAGTTCAAATATATCGGCCAGCCCGTCGTTATTGATATCTTCAATATCTTGCCCCATAGCGTTGAACGAGGTATGCTTGAAATATTCTTTCGATCTATCGGTAAAAGTACCGTCATGATTATTGATGTACAATATATTATTCGATAAAAAATCGTTGGTGACATAAATGTCTTTCCAGCCGTCGAGGTTGATATCGGCAATAGTTGTAGCATGCCCGTATCCTTCTGTCTTGATACCCGCGGCAATCGATACATCTGTATAAACTGGATGCTTTAGTTTAGGGTTCCAATCATTGCGGTACAAATGGCCCATGCTTCTGCCTGTACCTGTATTGTTAATAGGCCTGAACTGGTTGGGGAATTCGGCGGGGTTGGGCTCATTTACGGTGAGGTACATATCCAGGTCGCCATCGTTATCGTAGTCAAAAAAACTGGCCATTGTTGAAAAAAAACGGGCATCAAGGCCATATTCTTTCGCTTCTTCTTTAAACACCGGCACATTACCTTTACCAACTCCCTGGTTTATATAAAGCAGGTTTTGCCTTTTTTGAGGATCATTAGCAAACGAGTTACACACGTAAATATCAGACAGCCCATCATTGTTAATGTCAATAATGGCAACACCCCGGGCCCAGCGGCCTTTGCCATCTACGCCCGCTTTTGTTGTAACGTCTTCAAATTTAAAATCGCCTTTATTAAGGTAGAGCTTATTCTGAACCATGTTACCCGTAAAGTAAATATCGGGCAGACCATCGTTATTAAAATCGCCAACGCCTACACCACCGCCGTTGTAAACTGTAGCGTTGTCAATAGGGTTGATGGAATCATTTTCTGTAATCAGGTTATTAAACTTTATACCTGAGCCGGATGACGGGATTTGCTCAAACAGCGTGTGTTTTTTGCAGGAGTAAAAAACTACAGCGATGGTAAAGAATATAATTAGCCTCTTCATAATTTAAATAAAAATATAAAAAGCGCAGGCAACTTGTAGTTGCCTGCGCTTTAAAACAGGAGTAAACAATTTAATAACCAGGATTTTGATGCCCGGCAACCAATGGGTTGTTATCCAGTTCGGCCTGTGGTATAGGTAACAATTCGTCCCGGCCTGCTTTGAAGTTGGCAATCGGCTCTGTTGTAAAATAGCCTTTTTTTCGCCACCTTAAAATGTCGATGTTGCGTAGTTCTTCATCACCCAACTCAACCATTTTTTCGTGCATAATGGCTTTGGTTACATCGGCTTTTGAACCAACCGGATATTGAGCCGTTGGATAAGAAGGCATGGCAACATCAGCCCTTGCACGTATCATGTTAAGGTAGTTTACAGCTCCGGCTATATCGCCTGTTTCATTGGCACATTCGGCAAGGTTAAGTAAGACTTCCGAATAGCGTATAATACGCTGATTGTTACCTCCTGGATGAAAACTTGCTGTTGAGGCGCTTTCCTGGTAAATGATCATAAATTTGCGCCAGCTGATCTTTTTGGTAACGCCGTGAAGTACCGATGAGTTACCGTTTTGATCAGCATCGGTTAAAACGCTTGCTCCGTTGTTATAAACATCCCCGCTTTGATAAACGCTATATGAGAAACGCGGGTCTGTTTTTGCTGCGCCGGTAGCAGTACTTTCAAATTCGTTCAGGTATTTATTGGAAGGAATAAGATTTCTCCAGGCAACAGGGCAATATTCCTGATTTCTTACAGTTGATTGTGCCTCTGTGGCGCTTTCACCACCCCAGTTGTAGCCGTTATCGCCTTTATCTACAAATACAACCTCAAAAATTGATTCCTGATTGAATTCGGTTGCTATTTCAAAATTGTCGAGATAGCGGGGAGTGAGCGAATAACCGTCGGCTCCGCTGGTAGGTATTTTAAGTAGGGCGGCTTTAGCTCCGGCATAATCACCTTGCTGCATCAACACCCTGCCCAGCATAGCGTTGGCAGCAGCAGCTGTGGCTCTTCCTTTATCGGTAGCCGATTTTCCCGGCAATACTGCCGCGGCATCCGTCAGGTCCTGAATTATTTGAGCGTAAACGGCGGCAACATCGGCACGCGGTTTAAAGTCAGTAGGGTTTTTGGGAACCGATGTTACCAGCGGAACGCCTCCCCACATGCTAACCAGGTCGAAATAAGCCCAGGCGCGTAAAAATTTTGCCTCACCAACTGATTTTTTAGCGTCGGCCGGATCGTCAGTCACGTTTGATGCATTGTCGGTTACCACGTTTGCGCGGAATATAACGGTGTACCAGCCATTCCATACAGAATTCATTACCGAATTTGTAGGGTCGTCGGTATTGTTGATTAATTGAAGCCTCGGTGCTTCCAGCTGGCCGCCGCCGGGTGCCACTTCATCGCTCCTGGTATCGTGCAGGTAATACCACTCACGGGATACCAGGTTGTTTTGGTGCATCACAGCATAAATTGCATTAACACCCGCTTTTAACTGCGCCGCTGTTTTATAATAATTGCCAGTTGTAAGGTTGTTTGGATCAGAAGTATCTAATGCCGATTTTTTACACGACAATACAATCACCGTTACGGTTAATAAGATAACGGCAGACAATAAATAAATTTTTCGTTTCATAATATACCAATTTGATGATTGTTAAAATGTTGCCTGTAAACCTGCCTGGAACACGCGTGGTGTAGGATACTGACCATAGTCGATACCATTGGTAAGTGTTCCGTTTTTAGAACCAACCTCCGGATCAAGCCCGGTGTATTTGGTAATAGTGAACAGGTTGGTTGATGATACATAAATCCTCACTTTGCTTACTAAATTGTTTGTTGATGACCTAAGCCAGGTCTGTGGCAAGTTATAACCCAGCTGAAGGTTTTTTAAACGTAAATATGAGCCGCTTTCAACCCAGCGTGATGATGGCCTTACGTTGGAGTTTGGATCGCCTGAAATAGCTCTTGGAATATCGGTGTTGGTATTGGTAGGCGTCCATGCCCTGAGTACATTAACATCTGAGTTAAATAACCTCGACATGCCTTCGGCTATAATTTTTTCGGCATTAAATATTTTGTTACCATATACTCCCTGGAAAAACAAAGCAAGATCAAAATTCTTGTAACTGGCAGTGTAGTTTAATGAATAGGTAAATTTAGGAAGATAGCTACCCAGGTTAACCCGGTCATTAGCGTCAATTACACCATCTTTGTTAACATCTTTAAATTTTAAGTCGCCAGGTGCCGCACCTGTTTGGGTAGCATGGCCGCTTACATCTGCAGCATTTTGGAATATTCCTTCAACCACATAACCATAAAAATATTGAATTGGCTGACCAACTGAAGTATTGGTGATAGGGCCGCCGCCGCCAAAATCTGCATCGCCACCAGCTGTTATTGTTCCGTTAGCGGCTCCGGTCAGGGAAAGTACTTTATTTCTGCTTAGTCCGAATACTCCTGTTATGTCATATCTAAACTCGCCGCTTGTTTTGTGATAGCCCGCGGTTAACTCAAACCCTTTGTTTTGCATTGACCCTACGTTTGCAATCGGCGCGCCAACTCCCTGGCTGGGCGGTGCCGGTACAGTTAAAATCAAACCGTCGGTTTTTCTTTTGTAAACCTCAGCTGATAGGGTAAATGCGTTCTGGAATAAGCCTAAGTCGAAGCCAATATTTGTTGACTTAGTTTTTTCCCAATGCAGGAAATAATTACTTAAGTTACTGTAAAAGGAACCGTTACCAGAGTTAACTCCTGTTGCCAAATTGCCAAATGGGTATGTTGTGCCGCCTGCCGAAACATTGGAAACATAAGGGTAATTTCCTAATACCGTTCCGTTTATGCCTGTAACGCCGTAACCTGCCCTTAATTTAAATTCGCTTATTGATTTAATTCCTTTCATGAAGCTTTCCTGGTCAACCTTCCAGCCAACTGAGGCAGCGGGGAAATTCTCGTATTTATGCCCGGGAGCCCAAACCGATAAGCCATCGCGGCGTATTGAACCGGAAACTAAATATTTCCCTTCAAAATCATATCCCACCCGGCCTACTAACGAATGTAATACGTTGGTAGTGTAAGTATAATCTGTTGTTATGTTTGTAGCGTTGTGCAGTGTACGTATGGTATTGTTGTTTTGATTACCAAAAGAGTTTTGGCTGTCACCGCGATTGGTTTGCACTTCGTAAACTGCTATGGCCGACACGTGGTGTTTAGCGGCGAAGGTGTGATCAAAAGTTAACTGCTGCGTATAAAGCGTAGTAGTTCCGCTATTGGTATTTTCGGTAATGGAAGCAAGCGGGCTGCTTGAGGTACCGCCATCATTATAAATTGGGGTATATTGCTCCTGCCTGTTTGTTCCGTAATCAATACCATAGGTTGAGTTAAATTTAAGCCATGGCGTAAACTTAACCGTTAAATAGGCGTTGCCGCGGATACCTACACCAAGATTTCTGTTTTCGTTAATCAAGGCCTGCTCTACAGGGTTTACCGGGTCGGCCCCGTCAAAGCTGCTCTGCGGACCGAAAAAGCCCCCCATATTGTTAGGATTGTAAACAGGTAAGTACGGTTGCATCCTGATTACGTTGGTAATGGGCGTTCTGTTACCCGGGGGGATCCCGAAGCGCTGGCGGGTAACCGAAGTGTTAAATGTTTCGCCAATTGTAATAAACTTATTTATGTTGTGATCAGAATTTATTCTGAAGTTTTTACGGCTGAAATTTGTACCTACGGTAATACCATCCTGATCAAAATAACCGGCAGATGTAAAGATCCTCGAGTTCTCATTTCCACCGCTTACCGAAACGGTGTGTTGTTGTAAAACTCCGTTCTTGAAATAAGCATCCTGCCAGTCGGTATTGGTTTGTGCAAAAGTTTGTGAAGAGCCTGCATAAATAGGGAGGTTAAAATTGGCAGGTTGCAAACGCGGCGGCAGGCCTATACCGGCGGCGCCGTTTAAAGCCCTTTCGTATTGCAGGTATTGATTTGTATTAAGCAAATCATAAGTTTTAGTGACCTTTTGAACGCCCGCATATGAATCGAAGCCAACCTGGATTTTGCCGGTGGAACCTTTTTTGGTTGTTATAATAATTACACCGTTAGTTGCCCGTGAACCGTAGATAGCTGCGGCGCTCGCATCCTTAAGTACATCAACTGATTGGATATCCCTGGGATCAAGACTGCCGATAGAACCCGGGAAACCGTCAATAATATACAGGGGATCGGCTCCGTAGCCTATTGAGCTTACACCACGGATCTGAACAATCGGCGCGCTGCCAGGCGAGCCGTTATTGGTAACCGTTAAACCCGATACACGGCCCTGCAAGGCCTGGTCAACACCGCCAACAGGCAAGGCGGAAATAGTTTTGCTGTTTACCGATGAAACGGCCCCGGTTACACTGGCACGCTTTTGTGTTCCATAACCTACAACAACAATCTCGTTAAGTGCCTTTGAATCCCCCTTTAAAGACACATTGATTACAGATTGGCCTGAAACAGCCACTTCTGTTGAAGCAAAGCCAACAAAGCTAAAAACAAGTATGGCCTGCTCGTTAGGTACTTCAATACGGAAGGTACCATTACTACTGGTTCCCACCGCAGTGGTTGTACCTTTTATAGTAACAGTTACTCCGGCCAGGGCTGCACCGCTCTCGTCGGTTACTTTACCGGTTATAACCCTTGCTGGCTCCGGTTTTGTTGCAATATGAGTCATGCGCCACGAAACAGCAGGAGTGTTAGCCGCAAACGCATAATTGGTAATAGTTATAAATACTATTATGGCCGTCATTCTCATGAAAGTGTTTAGTAAATATTTTTTTTTCATATTTTGGTTAATTAATTGGATATATTAATTGGTGTTAGGTTAGTTTTTGCCAACTACCTAATAATGAAGGAACCCCATCTTTAATGGTTGGGTCTGTGTGTCAAAACTCCTTATGATAATGGTTCATAGCCGTTGATGAAGGTTTATTTGGCTTGATAAAAGGCCGTTTACTTGGTTGACTGCTTACCGGTAGCGTATATTAAAAAATGAATTTTATTAACCCATTGCCATCTGTTAATAACAGGCACCGGTGTAGTTTAATGCGGGTTAGAGGCGCTAACCGGCAAAACAGGATTATCTTGTTATTTTCCCATAATGAAGCGTATAAAATGTTCGCAATCGATTGTATAGTTGAACCAGTTTTTACATTCCTGCATACATTTAATAAAAATATACAAGGATACTTAGCCTTAATAAATTAAAACTCAGAATACCGGTTAGCTTTGTTTGTTTATAAGTTGGCAGCTGTTGTTACAGATTTTAGCAGCTTTACTGGAGGTAAAATTAATTTTGAGGCAAAGTTTGATACCTCATTTTTTATCATAAAAATACAACATTTGTCAACTTTAGCCTATGATCATTGGCATTTTTGATTGCTGTAAGCCAAAATGTTGTCGTGAGCAATAAGTGATGCGATGCAACAAGTGCTGGGGTTTCTGGTTTTGTAAAAGAACAAGTGATCTCGTGATTAGAATTGACGTTCCGGCTTACTTGAACATTCTATTCCGCGCACTTTAGACCAATGAGTTGTGTTGATGGATTTTGATTTTTAATATTTAAAGCAGCGCGTTAGCATGGTCAAAGTGTAACGGAACACTTGGAACTTTTTTTGGAACGCTTTGATGAATGCCTCTGGAATGTCCACTCCAACAACCAACAACGGCGGCGCAATAAATTACAATACGCCGATAAAAGATCACGAGCCGGTACCGAATATCACGAATAATGATCCGGACTTAATTTGGTGAAACAACAATACCACAACTTTCCCCGCCCAGGCACTTCCGACCTGGAATAACATTTTTCTTCTTAAAATCTTTAAAAAATGCCTTTAAAGCCATGAAAAAAGCCCTTAGCAGCGACGCTAAGGGCTTGGGAATTTTAGTTTTCCTACAAGGGCTCGAACCTCAATCTTCAGAGCCAGAATCTGACGTGATACCATTACACCATAGGAAAATAACAGAACACCTGCACCGCAAAAAATGATGCGTTTTGTTCAGTGCAAATATACTAAATGCGCAAATCGATGTAAAGTCCGTTTTTGAAAAAAGCCGTAACCAGGTTAACTGATTACGGCTTTTTTACAGTAGGATTATTTGCTGTTTAGTCCTCGTTCACGAACGAACGCAGCATCCAGGTATTTTTTTCGTTGAATTGCATGAAACGGTTGATCATATCATTGGTACCGTCATCGCCGGCATCGGCAGTGATATTCAATATTTCGCGTTCCATTTTTATGAGTGCAGCCAGATCTTCAATAATGGCTTTCACCATTAGGGTGTCTTTTAAGCCAATGGTTGGGATTTCTTTAATGCTTGATGTTTCGATATAATCTTTAAACGTGCTGATAGGAGGTTTGCCAAGGCTCAGGATCCTTTCGGCAAGCTCATCAATGGTAACAAGCGCTGCCGTATATAATTCTTCAAATTTGAGGTGCAGGGTAAAAAAGCTTGTGCCTTTAACGTTCCAATGGCAGCCGCGCAGTTTTTGGTAGTGGATGTGGTAATTGGCCAGCAGGTCGTTCAGGTGGTCAACTACCGGTTTTACTTTAACTTCTTCGAGGCTTATTTCTTTAGCGTTCATAAATAAATGTGATGTTTTTAAGTGTAACATGCCTCTGCAGGCAATGTTTGGTAAAGATAAACAGTTTTGATTTTAATGAGCATATTTGCAAACTTTATGACTGCGCTTTTACCCTTTATCAGCAAAATTTACCCGGCCCCGGTTTGGCGTATGGAAATCGACGAAAGCAGCCAAACGCTGTTTCTCGAGATCAGGGACCATGCCGATAAACAGGTTGGTTTTTCGGCCCTGAGCCTGCAAAACGGTGATATTTATTTTGAGGGTTTAACTACCCCCGAGCGCTGGCTTACCGGTATTGAAGCAGCTTATAATGGCGTGTTGCTGCTGCATAATTATCAGTCGGCAACAGGGCCGGTACATAAAGGCATCACCGCTATTGAGGCTGTATCTGGTAAAGAATTATGGAGCAATTTTACTTTGGCGTTTGATCATCTTTCGGTAAACGGGCCAATAGTGTATAACGCGCAGTTGCAGCCAAAGAAATTATTTTTAATTGATGTTAAAACAGGCAATGCGCTAAGGGCATATGAGCCTGTGATTGATCAGCCGCTGAATAATCAGATCGTAAGCCCTGAATTATTACCAGCAACGGCGGTAAATAATTTGTATTTACCCCTTAGTGTACATGCAAATGCGGTGCATTATATCAGTTACAATGGTTTCAGAATTGTATCTTTGCACACGCTTTTGCAGGAGCATCTTGAACAGCACTTGTTTGTATTTAACGAGGAGTGTACCCTTTTGTATCACGATTTGTTAAACAACGCTATACAAAAAATGCAACCCGAGGCGTTTGTACTACATAATAATCAGCTCATCTATTTAAAAAACAGATCGGGCTTAATAGTGTTGAACTTGTAAATTACTGTATTATAATTTATTATGAAATTTAAGATTTTATTATTGGTCACTCCTTTACTCACATTCTCCATATCGCTTTTTGCAAACCCGCTTGTTGATTCAGTAGGTGTTGAAAACCTTAACGGTAAAAAAGTGATCGTTCACAAACTCGATCCCAAAGATAATTACTACTCTATAGGCCGCCGCTACAATGTTAGCCCCAAAGCCATTATACAATTTAATAACAATGCGCCCCTTAAAATTGGCGGTATTGTAAAAGTACCTACCGAATTACCTTTTTCGGGCGAAGCTACTGCACCAGTAAAACAAGTAGTGACAACTCCAGCTCCTGCACAACAAAAGCCGGTTACCCAAGCTCCAGTTCAGCAAAATAAGCCGCAGGTTCAGCCTCCGGTAAGTTCGCCTGCACCGGTAGCTCAAACCACTGCGGCAAAACCACAGCAGGCTCCGGCTGATACCGTAAAAAAAGTGAGTATGCTTAACGTGCAGCAATACAAAGTATCAGCAGGCGAAACCTTGTTTTCTATCGCCAAGCGATTTAATACTTCGGTGGATGATATCAAGTCGCTTAATAAATTAGGTTCTGATTCTTTGGCGCCTAACCAGGTTATCAATGTGCGCACCGGTTTGCCTCCTCAAGAAACTAAAGAGCCGGTGATGCAGCGTGATTCAACTTCGGTTGCAGCACAGCAGGATACAACCGGCGGCGATCATGGTAAAGCAAACCGTTTTGGACTGTACGAAAAGGTTGAAAAAGGTGTAGCCACCTGGATGGACGATGCCAGCTTAGATCCTAAAAAGGAATTGGTACTGCACCGTACAGCGCCAATCGGCACTATCATCAAAATTACAAACCCTATGAACAATCATACCACCTTTGCAAAGGTTGTTGGCCGTTTTACCGATAACGAAACAAACAAAAATGTTTTGATCATTATGACCAAAAATACTGCCGATGCTTTAGGTGCTTTAGATAAACGTTTCCAGGTAAATATCAGCTACGGCAGCCCGAATGAATAAACCGTATATTATTGGAATTGCCGGCGGAAGCGGGTCGGGCAAAACCTTTTTTTTGAAGTGCTTTTTAGAACATTTTACTGCCGACGAGGTAAGCCTCGTATCGCAGGATGATTATTACATCCCGGTAGCGCATAACATGACCAAAGAGGAGAACAAGGAATATAACTTTGATCTTCCTTCAACTATTGATCACGAACATTTTCAGCAGGATATCAGCAAGCTCCTAAATAAGGAAGCTATCCTGAAACAGGAATATACTTTTAACAATCCAGATGCTATCCCTAAAATGATAGAGATCAAGCCCGCGCCTATTTTAATAGTGGAAGGCTTGTTTATCCTGCATTTTAAAGATATTTCCGAACTGCTCGACCTGAAAGTTTTTATTGGTGCCGACGAAGATGTAGCCCTGCAGCGCCGCCTTAAACGCGACCTGATAGAACGCGGCTATTCGCACGATGATGTGATGTACAAATGGATCAATCACGTGGTGCCGGCTTATAAAGAATACCTGTTGCCCTACAAAGATGAATGCGACCGCGTGATCACCAACAATACCCACGTTGCCGAAGATATCATGGTAATAACAGAAGAAATTTCGGCCGATTTAAGGAAGAAGCTTTTTTAACAGTTGAGAACTACTGTCTAATAAAAACCGTCATTGCGAGGTACGAAGCAATCCCCGACTTGCAGAGCCATTCTGTATAGTTCGCGATTGCTTCGTACCTCGCAATGACGGTTGAGTGATGGATTAAACCGCTATTTCCGGAATCTCCCCCTCCACAATAAGCGTACCCGCTGTAGCCTGTTTTATTTCCTCAACACTTACACCCGGCGCACGCTCTATGAGCCTGAAACCGCCTTCGGGCAAAACATCATATACACCAAGCTCGGTCACGATTTTTTTAACACAGTGTACGCCGGTTAGGGGTAGGGTGCATTGGGGGAGCAACTTTGATTCTCCCGCTTTGTTCACCTGCTGCATAGCTACGATGATATTTTCGGCCGATGCTACCAAATCCATAGCGCCCCCCATGCCTTTAACCATTTTACCGGGAATTTTCCAGTTGGCGATATCGCCGTTTTCGGATACTTCCATAGCGCCGAGGATAGTTAGGTTCACCTTTTTTGCCCTGATCATTCCAAAGCTCATTGCCGAATCAAATATGGCCGAGCCGGGCAGCATGGTAATGGTTTGTTTCCCTGCGTTAATGATATCAGGATCTTCCTCTCCCTCAAAAGGGAAAGGCCCCATGCCTAATAGACCATTTTCGGATTGGAGTACTACATCCATTGTATCCGGAATATAGTTGGCTACCAGCGTAGGGATGCCAATGCCAAGATTAACATAGTAACCATCTTTTATTTCTTTCGCAATTCGCTTTGCGATGCCTTGTTTATCTAACATAAATTCTTTCATCTAAACATGTCATTGCGAGGAGGAACGACGAAGCAATCGCATGCTATACAGAGATACTTGCACAGCCGCTCTGCCAATCGGGGATTGCTTCGTGCCTCGCAATGACGGGTGGTTAAGTGTTTTTATTGTTTACTCCTTACTGTTGCATGTTCAATCCGTTTCTCGTAATCTACACCCTTAAAAATCCGGTGCACATAAATGCCGGGAGTATGGATATGATCCGGGTCAAGTTCGCCGGGTTGTACAAGCTCTTCTACCTCGGCAATAGTTATTTTACCGGCCATGGCCATAACCGGGTTAAAATTGCGTGCGGTTGACCGGTACACGAGGTTACCCATGGTATCACCTTTCCAGGCTTTTACGATAGCAAAATCCGCATCAAAAGCCATCTCCATTAAGTAATCTTTACCGTTAAAGTTGCGTACTTCTTTACCCTCAGCCACTTCAGTGCCAATACCGGCCGGGGTGAATATCGCAGGCATACCATAACCGGCCGCCATGCAACGGGTGGCCAAAGTGCCCTGAGGTATAAGCTCAACTTCAAGTTCGCCGCTTAATAGCTGACGTTCAAATTCGGCGTTTTCACCCACGTACGATGAGATCATTTTTTTTACCTGGCGCTGCTTCAGCATCAAACCAATGCCAAAGTCATCAACCCCGGCATTGTTGGATATACACGTGAGTTGCTTAACCCCCTTTTTTACCAGTGCGGCTATACAATTTTCGGGCAATCCGCATAAACCAAAGCCGCCCAGCATAAGGGTCATGCCATCGGTAATGTCGCGGATGGCCTCGTCGGCACCACTAACTACTTTATTCATATATTATAATTGGTTGTTATAAAAATAAGTAAAATAAGCCTAAAGCTTATTGTTATGTAGATAACTTATTAGGGCAGGTTTGTGTTTTATGGATGTGGGGAATATTATTTGATTTAGCTAATGTTTTGCAGGATGAAATGGCACCTGGGCAACCGGAGGCACAAGTCAGCCATGCACAATCCTACACACAAGACTTGGGCCAGTAGAGGGTTACAAAACGAGCTCAAAAAATCATGTCATTGAGGAGGACGACGAAGCAATCGCATGCTATACAGGGCGGCTCTGCTTCCGTGCGATTGCCGCGCTACGCTCGCAATGACATGGTTTTTCTTTTTTCTTGCGCTCGTTTGCAACGAGTGCTTAACATGGGTTAGCGTTTATAACGCGACTGGCGATGCAATCGCCTAACCAAATTAAGCGCTCGTTACAAACGAGCGCAAGTTATAGATGTGAAACGCGGCGACGTGGCAATCTCGTCGTTTTGCAATCCGAAAAGCATATCCGCCCTGTATTGCTACGAGATTGCCGCGCTACGCAATGACATGGGTTTATATACTACCACTTAACCGTCTTTTCCAAAAAAGCGATCAGGTCATCGGCCATAGCCTGTTGTTCTTTCAGGCTTGGGTGCCCCGGCGTGTTTTTGTATGGGATAAAGTGAGTATAAATCTGCTTATCGTTAAGCGCAGTAACGGCTTTTTCAATATATCCCGGCCATGGTGATCCTGCTTTGGTTGCATCCATGCTGCCTAAAGCACAAACGATCTGCGCTTTGGGATAAACCTTGCGGATGTTTTTTACAAACTCTTTGTAAGCTTTGATTATCTGTTCCGGTTCCGGTGCTTTGCTACCAAAACGTTCTTTAAATTGCGGGTTATTAGGCTGGTTTACAATCCATGAATCATTTTGGAAGAGGTTGATCACCACTACATCGGGTGTATATTTTTTAAAGTTCCAGATGCTTGTTGGATCTGTTGGATCGAGGCGGTTATACATCTCCGGCATAATAAGCGGGAACCAGCTTACCGTGATGCCAATGCCGCTTTTTGAGGTACAAACATATTGCGCATCAAAATGACGGGCGGTTAAGGCAGCATAACTCAGGTAGCCGTTTTCGTAAGGGGCGCTGCCGCGATCCTGCCCGGTTGTATCTTCATCGGCATAACCGCAGGTAATGGAATTACCAAAAAATTCGATCTTGCGTTTTTTTGCCTCTGGTGGGGCTAACGCCGTGGCTTCTTTAGCTAAGGTAAACTGATAAAAAAGTGTTTTCCCTTTGTCCCATTCGGTGCGTTTAAATAACTCAAGGGTGTGCTTCCCTGCAGGTAAGTTTTCGGCGAGGGTATAGGCTTGTTTGGTGTTATCTAAATGAATAGTGTTGATCACTTTGTCATCAACAATGATGGTGTAATAATTTTCGCCTCGCTCGTCCTGCATCAGGGCTGATGCGCCGGTACCATTAAAGTTGATCTTTAGGGATGAGCCTGTCCAGTACAGTTCGGCAGCCTCGTCGGTTTGATTGATTCGCCCGGTATAGCGGATGCGTTGATCTTTGCTTTTTAAAATAACGCTTTGAGCGGCGCAGCTTGTTATTGAAGCGGTAAATGCAATAAAAAGTACGAGGAAATATAGTTTGCGCATTTTATTAGGGTTTGGCTGCCCTAAAAATAGGAAACTTATATAGAAAGCAGATAGGCTATTAACCTATCCGCTAAATATTTGTTAAGAAAGTATTATTCAATCGGCATCCCGAATTGCAGCAGGTAACCGTTGTAATCAAAAACGCCAAACTCGCGCATACCGTAATTGAAATCTTCAATAGGGTAACAAATTACAGCCCTATCCTTCAGTTCACTCCATAAAAAATCAACTTTATCGGTACGGATATAGAAAGAGCCGGTAAATTTAGGCACAGTGAATGAGGTGTTATCAACAGGTAAAGCCAGCATGATCTCAATATCATCGCGACTTACCGTAGCCCATCCCCAGTCTTCGTCATAACCAACACAAGTGAACCCGAGGTTATTTATATAGAAATCAACACTTTCCCGTACCTGCCGGGTGTATAACATAGGAGCAATAGATTTTAAAGACATATTTGAAATAAGTTAAGGTTGAATTATTGCTAATAAATTGAGAACCGTCATTGCGAGGTACGAAGCAATCCCAAACTATACAGAGCGGCTCTGCTTATCGGGGATTGCTTCGTTCCTCGCAATGACGCTTTTTGAGTGGTTTCTTAACCTTCCGTTTACTTCAAATATACATAAGTTATTCCATCTCCGCCGCGATCAGCATGTTCATCCTCCATACGGTCAACTTGCTCGTACTTTTTGAGGTATTGCCTGATCATTTTGCGCAAAATGCCATCGCCCTTACCATGAATAATTTTAAGGTTATTAAAGCCCATCATCAACGCACGGTCAAATAGTTTTTCAATGGCGTGCAGCGCATCTTCAGTGCGCTGGCCACGCACATCAATCTCCGGACTAAAACTGGCCATATCATTGGTTTGCGAACTGAAATTGCGCCTGATCTCTTTAGGAACTGATGATTTGGAAACCTTCATCACCCGTTTCTTTTTGGCAACGGTACGCAGATCGCCAATGGCAATCACTACGTTCTCTTTTATGATCTCAATCACCTGACCTGTAGTTTCTGAATCGGTAAGCTTTACCCAGTCGCCCGGTTTCAATTCCTCATCGGCAGGTGCTGCAGGTTTCGGCGTCTCGACTTTGACTGTGTTCTTTTTAAGCTCAACATTAAGGTTTTCGCGCAGTTGCTTTGTTTTCTCCTTATCGGCATTGCTGCTCTTAATTTCAGAAATGGTATTTTCAACCAGCTTATTGGCGTTCAGAATAATGTTTTTGGCCTGGTCTTTAGCTTCTTTAATAAGCGTACGTTTGTTTTCTTCGAGATAGCTTTTTAGTTTCTCGTTTTCGGCCAAAAGTTCATTTACCTTGCGTTGTTGCTTATCCAGCTTTTGTTTAGTTTCAAAAATAGAACGTTTTTCGCGCTCCAGATCAACCAGCAGGGTGTCAACCTTTTTTTGCCCTTCGCTTATTTTGTTTTTGGCGAGGTTAAGGACATTTGCCGGTAAGCCAATTTTTTGGGCGATTTCAAAAGCATACGAACTGCCGGGCTTACCAATCTCTAACTGGTACAAAGGCCTCATCTCGATATTATTAAATAACATCGATGCATTTTCAATGCCTTCGGTATTGCTGGCGAATATTTTAAGGTTAGAGTAGTGGGTGGTTACCATGCCCTTAACCTTTTTTTGGTTAAGTGATTCAAGCACAGCTTCGGCAATGGGCCCGCCAAATTGGGGGTCGGTACCGGTACCAAACTCATCTATCAGGATCAGGGTTTTACCGTTCGCCTGCTCCACAAAATTTTTCATTTTAGACAGGTGGGCGCTATACGTACTCAAATCGCTCTCTATCGATTGGTCATCGCCTATATCAACAAAAAGCTGTTTAAATACCCCAACAATACTGGCTTCATCGGCAGGGATCAGTAGACCGGCCTGCACCATCATTTGTAATAAACCAACGGTTTTCATACAAACAGATTTACCGCCTGCGTTGGGCCCGGATACCACAATAATACGGGTACCCTCATCTATCTGCATATTAAGCGGGACAACCGTTTTTTTCTCGGCCTTAAAATTCAGGAACAACAGCGGGTGACGTGCATTATACAGCTTAACCCTGGCTTCGTTTATTACCTGCGGCATTTCGGCCTCAATATCAATGGCAAATAAGGCTTTAGCGCGAACAAAATCAAGCTTGGTTAACAAACCATGATAGGAGAGCAGTAAAGGAACGTAAGGCCTTAATTCGGTAGTTAAAGCCGTAAGGATCTTTACTATCTCGCGGCGGCGCTCAAATTCCAGGTCGCGGATGCGGTTGTTGAGCACAAAAACCTCTTCAGGCTCAATATAAACCGTTTGGCCCGATGCTGACTCGTCATGCACAAAGCCTTTGAGCTTGCGTTTGTTTTCGGCCAGCAGGGGGATCACCAATCTGCCATCGCGTACGGTTAAGGAACCATCGGCAGCCCAGCCGTTTGAGGTGGCATTTTTAAATACCATGTCAATCTTTTTGCGGGCTTCCTGCTCGGCTTTGGCAATGCCTGTGGTAATTTCCATTAGCTCGCGCGAAGCATTAGGCCTGATCTTGCCTTTTTGATCAATCACCGCATCAATCTTTTTAAGAATAGCCTTTTCAATAGGCAGGTGCTCAAAAAGGGCTTCAAGATTTGGGTACAAACCTTCACGTTCGTTAAAGTACGCTATAACGGCAAACACGGTATTCAGCGAAGCCTGAACCTGGTAAAATTCTTCTTCTGTTAAAAAAACGCCCTCAATACGGGCTTTATTGGCAAGGGACTTTATATCGAAAAAATGCTGGATGGGCAGTGCCTCATCATTAACCAGGATATTCTTAAACTCGTTTGCCTGGTTCAGGAACTTATGTATCTGGTCGTAATTGCTCATTACCTGTATCCTGTCAACCATTTGTTGACCCATTTCGCTCAGGCAATGTGCTTTTATCAGTTCTTTTATCTCGGTAAAACCCAGCTTATCTACACTATTTTGGGGGTAAAGCATCAGGTTACGGCTTTAAGTTTTTTTATTGAATCGGCTTTGTGCTTTGCCTTTCTCTTGATAAGGTCAATTCTTTTTGCCGGATCAGGTTTTTGATTGTTCTTTAAATTTTCTAATGAGTCGGCTCTGCGGGCTGCCGGGTTTTCATGTGGAGTAACTTTTTTTGCCGAATCGGTTTTAACTTTAATATTTAAGTTTTTCAACGAATCGGTTTTGCGGGCAGCCTTACTAAGTTCAGTTTGTACTTTGGCAAGCGAATCTGTTTTACTTTTAATTTTAATATCTACTTTGTCATAGATTGCCAGTAGTTTATCGGGTTGTGTAGCATAATACCGCATACTTTTGTTAAAGTGGCCCGTATCAGTATGCAGGCGTTGAAACATAGCTATGTACTTGCCTGCACCATATTTATACAAGCTATCGGGTGCCTGCATGGTGTTATAAAGGCTGCCATCGATGATGTGGATCTCGGTTAAAATCTCAGCCATCGCGTCCGGCTTAAGCACATCTCCGGGAACATTTTTGCCATTGCAGGCACATAAAAAAAGTGCTGCAGAAAAAAACAAGGTTATATATTTATGCATTCAGTAATTTAGCGGCTGATTAATTAAGCAAATTTACGGATAAATGAGCATTGCAGATAACATCAAAAGCTTAAAAAAGGAAACGGAAGCAGATAAGGTAATATTATTGGCAGTATCAAAAACAAAACCTGCCAGCGATGTGCAGGAAGCTTATGATGCGGGCCAGCGCCTTTTTGGCGAAAATATAGTGCAGGAGATGGTTGAAAAATATGAGCAGCTGCCTAAAGATATTGAATGGCATTTGATAGGCCACCTGCAAACCAACAAGGTAAAATATATTGCACCTTTTGTGAGCATGATTCAATCTGTTGATAGCCTGAAGCTTTTACACGAGATTAACAAACATGCCGAAAAAGCCGGAAGGGTGATCGACTGCCTGCTGCAGATCTACATTGCCGACGAAGAAACCAAATACGGACTGGGCTTTGATGAAGCGATAGAACTGCTTCGTTCGGACGAGTTTGCTGCGATGAAAAACGTTCGCATCCGTGGATTGATGGGCATTGCTACAAACACCGACAATGAAAAACAGATCAAGGAAGAGTATTATGAACTGAATACTTTTTTTGAAGGCATAAAAGTGAGTTATTTCCGGAAAGAGGAAAGTTTTGATATCCTGTCGATGGGTATGTCATCCGACTATAAACTGGCTATTGAACAGGGCAGTAATATGGTAAGGCTGGGCAGCACTATATTTGGTGGCAGGGTAATTAAGCATTGGAAAAATAACTGATCGGAATTTGTCTGAACCCGAATTTATGGAGTTAAAGAATGGACAGAATGAAAACACAATTCAAATAATTCGCTTAATTCCATAAATTCCGGTTCAGACATAATTAGACCGCCCGTTGTTGGTGTTGTCACCAACAACATGTTTTTTGAAGCGAAATTTAGGTGTTCAGTTTTTCAAAAACGGGTGTTCAGCTTTTAAAATTGTGAAAAGTTAAGTGATTGATTGTCAATGCTAAGTTGTTCGTTTGTTAAAAATGAACAAGAATGTTAAAAGTTAAAGTGTTGATTGCCAGCTTTGTTTTAGTTGAAGATAATTGCAAGTGTTCACACTTTAAAAAGTTGAACACCTGTTAAATAGATAGGAGGTTGTTGGTGACAACACCACTGGTGTTGGGAAGATTTTTTAGTTCCCTCCTTGGGGAGGGGTGTAGTGGGATGTGTATTGGCAGGGAGGGGTTTATGCGCCATTAAAGCAAATAAGTTTGGCGGAGAAACCCCTCCCTACACCCCTCCCAAGAGTAATAGCCCATGAATTGACATAAAAAATATGTATCTTTATGGAAATGAATATAATAGAGACGATTAGTAGATTTCCAGATCAGGCTACCTGCATAAGTTATCTTGAGCACCTAAGGTGGCAGGAAGCGCCTACATGCCCTTATTGTGGCGGAAAGCGAAGCAGCAAACGTACAGCCACCCATCGGCATCAATGCCATGAATGCAATCGTAGCTACAGTGTATTGGTTGGGACGATTTTCGAAGATACGAAGCTGCCTTTACCCAAATGGTTTCTGGCTATTAGTTTAATCCTGAATGCTAAAAAAGGCTTATCTGCCCGCCAACTTGCCAGGGATTTAGGTATCAACCG
>NZ_FOCL01000022.1 GCF_900110105.1 Mucilaginibacter gossypiicola
TGCTGATGCAAAAGTAGTAACAGATGGCTTTGGAGCTTATAGGGGATTGGATAAATTACATCAGGAGCACCACGTTCTAAATAAAGAGAAAGAAGAGTACGTCAAAGGAGAATACCATACAAATACTCTTGAAGGCTTTTGGACTCTCCTAAAACGTGGAATATATGGCCAATACCATAAAGTGTCTTCTGAGCATCTGCAAGCGTATCTCGATGAGTTTACCTTTAAATACAATAACAGGACAAATAAATCAAACTTCGCATTATTGATTCAACGAAGTTTGACCTTTGTCTAATGATGGGCTATTACTCTCTCAAGAGGGGAATCGCGCAAGGCTGGTGCTTTTTATAAACCCAAAAAGAAAGCCCCGATCTAAAAAAGATCAGGGCTTCCATATAAAAATCACTTAAAAAAAGCTTATTGAGCCGGGAATGCGCTGCTGAAGTGCGAACCATCAGGGTAGATACCGGCAATAATAATGTTGCCTTGTATCGGTTTTACAATTGCCCTGTCAATGTCATCAATATTGCTGATCGCTATTTTATTGATGCTGGTGATCACTACGCCTTCCGGAATTTCGGCAGCGTCAAATAAACCGCCTTCACGTACCTGGGTTACCAGTACACCGCCGTTAACATGCAGCTTGGCTTTTTCGGCAGGGGTTAAAGCGTGGAAACTTGCGCCCAATTTGTTAAACAGCTCTTCGGCCGATTTTGAGGCTGCGGTACGGTTTGATGGTGCTACGGCATCGCCTTTAAGCGTTACCGCGAAATCTTTATCCTTACCATCGCGCAGCACAGTAACGTTGATCTTATCGCCGGGCTGTAAACGGCCTACACGTTCCTGCAAATCTGATGATTCATAAACCGGGTTGCCTTCAACCTTAACAATGATATCGCCTTTGCGTAAACCTGCCTGCTCTGCGCCACCGCCCGGTACCAGGTCGTTAACATATAAACCATTGGTGGTTGTTACGTCAAGTTTCTGGGCTACATCCGGGTTAAGTTCGGTGAAAGTAACTCCTACAAAGCCACGTTTTACGGTACCGAACTTTTTGATATCGTTCAATACTTTTTTAGCCAGGTTAACCGGAATGGCGAAACCATAACCTTCGTACGAGCCGGTGTGTGAAGCGATTGCGGCGTTAATGCCTATCAGCTCGCCACGGGTGTTAACCAATGCACCACCGCTGTTACCAGGGTTAATGGCTGCATCGGTTTGAATGAACGACTCGATAGCTTTGTTCAATTTAGGTGCAGTTTGCTGACGGGTACGCCCGAACGGGTTTTCGTCCGAATTATCTTCGCTGCCAATGATACCGATATTACGGCCTTTGGCACTGATGATACCCGCTGTTACGGTTGATGTTAAGTTAAAAGGGTTGCCTACAGCTAACACCCACTCGCCAACTTTAGCCTCATCGCTGTTGCCTAATTTAACAATAGGCAGGTTGGTAGCGCTAACTTTGATCAGGGCCAGGTCGGTGCTTGGGTCGGTACCGATAACTTTGGCGCTGTAAGTATGGTGGTCATTAGTGGCAACGGTGATTTTATCGGCCTTTTCAACCACGTGGTTGTTGGTTACAATATAACCATCGGGCGAAATGATAACGCCTGAGCCTGATGCCATTTGAGGCCCCTGCGGACGTGCTCGCTGACCAAACATATCGCCAAACATTTGCTCCAGCTGATCCTGGCCGCCACCGCCACTGGCCTTACTGCTGTAAGTAGTGCGGATGTAAACCACCGCAGGGGTAGCTACGGCTGCTGCCTGGGTAAAATCCAGATCGCCGGTTGATGAAACCGGAGCCGACGGATTACTTGTAAAATATACTTTTTGTTTGTCCTCAAAGCTCATGTTGTCTGAGTACTTATTTTCGATAACCTTGTACACGCCTAAGGCCATCGCACCCCCAACAAAAGCGGTTAATAGTGTTAAACCTATCTTTTTCATTTATTATTTGCCTTTCTTATTATTAAGTTTACTTATTTTACAGATCAAATTTAATACCATATAGACGAGATAATCAATGATAAGTTATTCCGTTTTATGTTAAAATTTGTTAAATAGATCATCGTTGGCGTTTTTGATTGTTAGCATGGGTTTTGCTAATACTAAAACGCTGACATTAAACAGCATTATACAGTGAAGTTACATTTTTATAAGTACCAGGGTGCCGGAAATGATTTTATTTTGATTGATAACCGCGATAATAGCGTTGATCATCATAATCCTAAGCTGATTTCGGGCCTTTGCGATCGCCGTTTCGGTATTGGGGGCGATGGCCTTATGCTGCTGCAAAACAAAGAAGGGTACGATTTTGAGATGGTTTATTATAATGCCGACGGCCAGCCCAGCAGTATGTGCGGCAATGGTGGGCGCTGCATTGTAGCTTTTGCCAAATTTTTAGGCGTTATTGAATCCGAAACGGAATTTTTGGCCGTTGATGGCCCGCATTATGCCAAAATTTCAGACGAGGGTGATTGGGTGAGCCTGCAAATGATAGATGTAAATGATGTTAGCAAAGATGCTGAAGCCTATGTGCTTAACACCGGTTCGCCGCACTACGTAAAATTGGTTGATGGGCTTGAGCAGCGCAACGTTTACCAGGAAGGGCATGCTATCCGTAATAATGCTACTTACCGGAAAAATGGGATCAATGTGAATTTTGTTGAACCTATGGAAGAAGGCTATTTTGTACGCACCTTTGAACGCGGGGTGGAGGATGAAACCTTTGCCTGCGGTACAGGAGTAACGGCTGTTGCCCTGGCTATGGCGCAACACAATGAGCAAACAGGGCATATAACTACCCCTATAAAAGTATTAGGCGGAAATCTCAACATTCGTTTTGATTACGATGGCAAAGCTTTTACCGATATCTTTTTAGAAGGTCCTGCCGTAAAGGTTTTTGAAGGAGAGGTGGTGATTTAAGCGGGCGAGAAGCAAGACGAGAAAGAAATCAGGATGACAAGAGGCAGGAAGCAAGAAGAAGTTCTGATCAAGCCAATATAAAACTATGTCATTGCGAGCGCAGCGTGGCAATCGCATGCTATACAGAGCCGCTCTGCTTCCGTGCGATTGCCACGCTGCGCTCGCAATGACATGTCGGGTAAACGGCCTTAATGAACCGGTTTCAATAAATTAAAAAACGTCCCGTCCATAATAACATTACCGATAGCGTCAAATACGCTTTTTCTGGTGGCTTCGGCTTTCATATCTTCTGCATAAAAAATATGGTCAACGCCTAATGTTTTCAAAAATGGATCAATTTTGGAGTGCCATTTATTTTTATAACAGCAAATCTTAATGCTTTTATACGCAGGGTTTGAGCTTAAGCGACGAAGGATCTTTTCTATATCCTGAACAAGGTAATCGTAATCGAGAATTAACAGATTGGGTTTGATATCATGTATTGCCGGAAAGATGGCTGCGGAAAGTGAAATATGCTTGAAAACCTTGTTATTGGGCAATACATCAAGGCCAACTACATGTGGTGCAACCAACAGTACAACTTTAGACCGTACACGGATCATGATCAATCAATTAGGTGCTTAAAAGTAGTTCTTAAATTTCTACTTGTCAAGCATTTATTAATTAATTTAATAAGAATCCTACTCTTAAAATTAAATCTTCATAAAGTAATACCTTTTATCACTTTCGGTTTTTATAATTTCAATGCTAAATTAACTTTTGCGATAATTTTTATACCTAACTTGTAATATTTGCTTTTCTACGCCTTTTCCAACGCCTGATTAATAGCAGAAAGATGATGGTACCCATCATTAAAGGCCACAATGCTATAAGTGCGAAAAACAGGTTTTGTACAACTTCCCAACCCTCGCCAAGTGCGGTTTTAAATTTATAGGCGAAACCGTTGCCGGTGTTTACTTCGCCGGGGTGCCGGGTATAAAAGCTTATATCAAGCGAACTGTAACTAACCTGGCTGCTCAGGTAGTTAAGTTGCCCCTGCGCCGAATCAATTGTTGTACGGATACTGGCCAGCTTATCTTCTATCGCCAGCAGGTCGGTCATTTTGGTGGCTTTTGCAGCCAGCTGCAAGTAACGTTGTTCTAACTGTTTGTTATTACTGATCTCGGCACGAACGTCGATAAACTGCGTGGTTACATCACGGATGTGGATATTCTTTGAGTCGATATGATCAGTACTGGAAGTTAAGGTGCTTAAAAAAGCATCAAAATTTTTGGAGGGTATCCTGATTTTGAGGCTATACTCTTTCTGATTGGTTTCGCCGCTGTTGGTTTCATTTTCTTCGGCGAGATAACCGCCTAACTTTTTCAGAGAAGAGACAATGTTTTGCCTGGCTGCCTTCGGATCGCCGGTTTCAAAACGGATATCGCCTTCCTTGATGATCTTTTTGGCGGTGTTGGTAATAGAGGGGTTAGGTGCCGGTGGTTTATTAGCAGTACCGGCATCTTCCAGTTGATCGGCTGCTGCTATGCTTTTTTCCTCCGCGACAGGAGCAGGGGATAACACAACATCTTGTATCCTTGCTTTTTGTTCTGTATCATGCTTGCATGAGGTAAGTACGAGCAAAAAACTAATCGACAGAAAAAAATAGGTTTTCATAATAAGGCTGTTTAATTGTTTTAGATTAAACGCTTGTTGCCTTATTTAATTGTATTTAACTTGATTTTTAAGGAATTTAATTCTGTTTAATTGAAATAAATAAAATTAAATTTTATTTATTTCAATTTTTCATTGTTTTTATGCCGTTCGGCGTCACGAATACTTTTCTTCTGCATGTTTTTTTCCAGGGCTTCGGTAAGGTCGATGCCGGTTTGGTTTGCCAGGCAAATGAGCACAAAAAGTACATCGGCCATTTCATCAGCAAGATTAACCTCGGTATCCGATTTTTTAAACGATTGCTCGCCATACTGTCGGGCCATAATGCGGGCTACTTCGCCAACTTCTTCCATTAAAATGGCGGTGTTGGTAAGCTCGTTAAAATACCGGATTCCCATTGTTTTTATCCAGTTATCTACCAGTTGTTGCGCTTCGCTGATCTGCATAAAATAGTTTTAGTGTGGCCGAATTTCATGAAATTTTTTGAAATGAGGCGAATAGGTATCTACCGAAAACAAAATGAAAATACTTTGTAAGGTTTCATTGCCCGGCACGACAAAGGGGCAAACAACTTAAAAAAATCAAACATGAAAACCAGATCAATCATTTCAGGCGCCCTTATCGCCATTTTTGCTATCGCAGGCCTTACGGTTAATGTACAGGCAAAAACACCGGCTCCTTTGCACAATACCGTTTTACTTAGCGATACCGGCAAAATGAAAAAGGATAAGATGAGTAAAGATAAAATGAGCCATGATAAAATGGGTTCGGATAAGATGAGCCATGATAAAATGGCATCAGACAAAATGGGCGCAGATAAAATGTCAAAAGACAAGATGGGTTCGGACAAAATGAGCCACGATAAAATGTCCAAAAGTAAAATGGGTAAAGGTAAAATGGGCAAAGACAGCTCGGGTAAAATGTAACCTTGCTTTTGCTTTGTGATTGTTTAAAGGGAGCCCGCAGGAGTTCCCTTTTTGCTTTTAATGAATCCTGCCTTTCTCATCCTGGTTGCCCGTATCCTGTTTCTCCGCTTTAGCCTGGCTGTTACCAAAGCGATAGCTGATGCCCACCAGGGCATACCTGTTGATCTGGAAGTTGGTGTATTTTTGCCTTACCCCATTTACCACCGTGGTTACTGCCGATGCGCTGCTTCTGAAAACATCGTTCATCACAAATGAAACATCTACTTTCTTCTTTAAAACGGATGCTTTAAGGCCGAGGTCGAGTTTATAATAAGCATCACTTCGGCCAATGTGATCTATCTCCGGGAACTGGTACCAGAAATTTACCGCTCCCGAAAAGGATTTATCGGCATTGAAATAAATATTGTTATTGGTAGCGATATAAGCCCCGAACCCGCTGATGCCCTTTATCGCGCTGATGGCCGATTTGGCATCGGTATGATAAAAGGTGAACTGGTTGTTATTATCAAGCCAGCTCAGCAATTGCATCGAATAATTTTCGGAAATGCCCACCCGGTAAGCTTTAATAAAGTTGAGCGGCGTGGTATAAACCAGGTTGGTATCCGGTCGGGCTATAGTTACATTATTAAAACCATTGTTCGTTACATTTAAAAATATGGCTGATGTAAGCCGGTTTTTGTAAGTATCCGCTATCTCAAAATTGGTGTTGTACTCAGGCTGGAGGTAAGGGTTGCCCTCGCCATAGCTATAAGCTGTAAACAGACTTTTGAATGGATTAAGGTTCCAAAAAGTAGGCCTGTTAATCCGCCTTCCAAAATTGAGCGATAAGCTGTGATCAACTGCTGCCTGGTAACTTACCGTTGCAGAAGGGAACAGCCTGGTGTAATTGTTGATAGTGGTTTCATTGAGGGTATGCGAAAAGCCTTTGGTTTCGGTACGTTCAACCCGCAGGCCTGCCTGGTATTTCCATTTGCCATCCTCGCGGTTGATACTGCCATAAACAGATTGGGTGTTTTCGGTATAAGTAAATTCATTGCTCAGGTTCGGATCATACTTTAGCGAGTCGTTGGCCGTCTTCTTAAAATAAAAAGCATTGCTGTAATTGTTGATAAAACTTAGTTTACCGCCAAAAGCAAAACGGGCGTATTTGGTAGGGACTATAGCATCTGCTTTAAAAGTATAAATGTTGATATCCTGTTTATTGGTATCATGATAACGATTACGGCTGGCGGCATTTAATGAGCCATCGGTAAGGTAGGTGTTGCTTTCAAAGTCCGACCGGTCCGTTCGGTAATAGTTAAAATAATCGGCGTTAAGCACCAGTTTTGCGCCGGAGGTATCCAGGCTGATAGTGCCGTGCAGGTTAACCGCATTGCTGATAGCTACGGGATGATAAGTGGCATAAGTTTTCAGGGTGGAATCGATGCCTCCGGTGCTGTTATTAACGATTGGATTGTTTACATGATCCGATCCGTCATAAGTGTTTTTCCCGCCCTGATAATTTACCCCGGCAGTTACTTTTGGGCTGAACCTATAATCGGCACCGGCAACGAAATTTAAATTATGGTAGCGGTAATTACCCGTATCGGTTTGCAGCCAGGTTTGCTTAGGATAGTAAATATCAGTTTCAAAGCCTTCCAATTCATGATCATGATCAACGTTTACACTGGCATAGGCCGATAGTTTGGCCGTGTTATAGTTGATATCGCCGCTTGCATTAAGCCACCAATAGTTACTGGTACCATAAACGGAGGCCGGGCTGTGCAACCATTGCTTTTGATTGACTTGTATACTGCCCGAATAGCCTTGCTTTTTACTGTGTTTTAAAGTTATATTGATAAGCCCTGCGTTCCCTTCGGCGTCATAGGCAGCTCCGGGGTTTTTAATAACTTCAATAGTGCCAACCTGGCTTGCCGATAGCGACCGCAGATAGCGGAGCAGATCGGTACCTGCCAGTTGAACCAGCCTTTCATTTACCATTACCTTGATGCTACCTTTGCCAACAATGCTGAGGTCGTTATCGCCAACCTTTATGCCTGGCACCCTGCCAATAACCGTAAGCGCATCGGCCCCGGCTGATGTTGCACTTGTGGATACGTTGTAAACCAGTTTATCGCTTTTATTTTCAATAGAAGCTTTACTCGCGGTTACTTTTACCTCATTCAGTTGCGTGGTGTTATCCATAAGGGTAACGGATAAGGTGGTATCATGCTGAAGGCTTAATTTAAGCAGGCTTGTTTGGTAGCCGGTATAAGTGACAGTTAGGCTGTAGTAGCCTTTATCAACAGCTGTAAAACTGAATATGCCAGCCGAATCGGTTTGCACCGCCCGGGTTTGCTCGGAGTTTTGCTGTTGCAGATTAACAACGGCAAAGGCTACTGGATTTTGGGAAACGCCGGTTACTTTACCGGTAACTTTTACCTGGGCAAACAGGCTGCTATAAATTAAACTGAAAAACAGAACGTTGTAAATATGTTTCAAACCAGGAGCAGGTTGGGGTTTATAATGTTTGTAAAATAAATAAAAAACCGCCGCTAATTGTTTAGCGACGGTTCTATTTTATTTTCGGATGCGGCTCCGGAGACTGGGCTGGTATTAGACTTCGCTTTTTACGTGTTCCAATCCCCCGTTTTCGGTAACATAATATTCAGAACGCAAATGCGCGTCAGGGTTAATGTTACTGCCTTTCTTTTTACTTTTTTGTGGGCCCGACACCGCCAGGATAATGGCTGCCAGGAAGAGGGTTATCTCTATCAAACTCACTAACATGGGGAGATGTATTTATATTCTTCATGATGTTGATTGATTGGGTGATTGTTTTTTGTTCAATTTAGTTTGATTGTAAAATAAGAAAATAAAACCTGATATTATTAACCCAGGTGAAAATTGGTGTGGTTTTTTGTGCCGATATTTGAATTGATTACGCTTTGTTAACAGTATGGAATCAAAACAGGAAGTATTGAACGATTTGCTTGGCAAGTTTGCCGACCTCTCGGCCAACGATGTCAACGTTAGTCTGCCTTACTGGCGAACCCGTAAAATAGCCAAAAGCGATTTCTTTAACATGCAAAACATTGTATGTACCGATCTTGCGCTGATCACCAGGGGGCTGTTCCGCATCTACTATGTACATCCCGAAACGCAGGAAGAAAAGAATATCTACTTTTTCTCCGAGCGACAGTTCCTGGTGTCGTTCCGAAGTTTTATAAATCAGTATCCATGTGCTTATTTTATCCAGGCCATGGAAGATGCCGAGATCATATCTATCAATTACACCGATCTTCAATATCTGTATGGCACGCCAACCGGCTGGCAACGTTTTGGTCGCCTCATTGCCGAGCTGTTTTTTAACCAGTCGCAAGCCCGCACCGAGGAGTTTTTGTTCAATACGGCCGAAGAACGTTATTTAAAAATGATAACCCAGCACCCCAATATTGTAAGCCGTATCCCTGCGTATCATATTTCATCTTACCTGGGCATCAAAAACCCATCGCTCACCCGCATCAAAAAGCGGCTATCGCAGCAAAAGCCCTAAAAACGAAACTCTGCTGACAAATGCCCATCGCGGTTTTCACCTAAGTGAAAATTGCCGGCTTGTTTTGTGCGCAACTTTGCTTCATCAAACAAAACGAAATAAAAATTTAAAGTCATGTCAGCAAATAAAACATTAATCATAGAAACTTCAGCCGTGGCTAATACCGCCGCTGCATTGCGCAAACTATATTTTATAAGAGTAGCATTTTCGGTTTCCTGGGTAGTATTGGTATCCTTATTAGCTAAAACTTCATTTACGGCAGCTACCATTCTGCTTGTGATCTATCCATTGTGGGATGTTGTTGGCACTTTCCTCGATATCCGCGCTAACCAGGGCAACGGTACATCTGTAACACCTCAATATGTAAACGTTGCTATTAGTGTTATTACAACCCTGGCGGTAGCTTTTGCTATAACTAAAGGCGTGCCTGCAGCATTGATTGTATTTGGTGCCTGGGCGTTATTAACCGGACTGATCCAATTGGTATTGGGCTTAAAAAGGCGGAAAGAGTTTGGCGGCCAATGGCCAATGATATTAAGCGGCGGCCAGTCAATGCTTGCAGGTGTATCATTTATAGCCATGGCACATTCGCCCAACATGGGGATTGTGAATTTGGCAGGATATTCTGCCTTTGGCGCTTTTTATTATTTATTGGCAGCTATAAGGCTGGGAAAAAGCGCGAAGGCGGTTGTGCAGAATTAAAATATTAGATAAAGGATTGGGTGTGATTGATGAGCCCTTGGTTATGGTGAACCAGGGGCTTTTTTAATAACCATATTTATAACCATATTTATAACCATGTCATTAAGGTGTTTATGCACAGCTACGAGATTGCCACGTCGCGCCCAGCGCTTCGGCCCTGCAGCTCCTCGCAATGACATTTTTATTTAAACACCCCCTTAAACTTCAAAAACACAATTCCTTCATTTACCAGTTGTGCATCTATCTTAACCTGTTCCTCAACCATACCCAGCTTAACCTCCAATCGAACCTGTAGGTGTTGATTAGGATTGACAAAAGATAAAAACTTAATATTATCAGCCTTAACCAGTTGTAGTTTTTTATCCAGATGATCTTCAAGAACCTCTTTGATCATTTGCATCATACATACGCCGGGCACAATAGGGTTGCCCGGAAAATGCCCTTTGAAAATATCATGCGCCGGGTTAAGGGTAATGGTGGTTTTAAGCAAACTACCATCAATTTCAGGAGGGCTGAAAGTAAAAAAAGTATCCTTGAGCATTATCGTTTAAGACGTTTGAGGCCGATATTGAATTTGAAATTTTTATGGCTGATGCCAATAGTATCAGGAATGCCATTGTGAAAATCATGCATTATGGCCTGCACTACCGGCTTGCGGTCCGACGAGCGCTCCATGCGGATCAGCTCTGTTCCGGCCTTGTTGGTAATATAGTAATTGGCACCTTTTTCCTGCGGAAAAACATAATACAGGAAGCTATCATCCTGGCGCATATAGCCCGTTTCCGGGTTTTGTTTACGCATCATCACCAGTTCAAAATCTTTTTGCAGGGTGATGATCACCGGGCGCTTATCCATTTGCTTAATGATGTAATATACCTTAAAGCTACCGTCGGGTTTAAACTCAAAATCAAAGAATTTGAACCCCATCTCATTGCTGAACACCATACGCACGCTTTTATCGGGCAGGGTTTTGATCAGCAGCAGGCCGCTTAAATGATGGCCGCCAATTACATCAACCTCGGTTTTATAAAGTACATTGGTAAAATCCGGCGCGAATTTTTTGATTTCGCGTACGTTACCTTCGGCCGGTTTCAGGCTTTTGTAAACCGAAGTGCAGCTGGTCAGGATGAACAGGCAGCTACTTAATAGCAAAAAGCGCGTCCGGGATATTGGCATTGATCTCTTTATTAGTAAAATGCAAAGTGGTACTATCGCCAGATCCTTCCAGCATTTCAATGGTGTTTACGGAATAATCTTTCTTATCTACGGTGATCTCAATGGTTTTAAAAAAATCGCTCAGCTGCTTGTTAACCGGAGAAAGCGAAACGAGGTATGTGCCCTTGTTTTCATAAACAGCCGACTTAAAATCGCCACTGTTAAGGGCTGTTCCCTGGATGCAGTCCACCACAATTTTGTTGATTTGCTTGAATACTTTGTTGGAGCGGGTGGATACTTTGTTTTCCTTTTGGCCGTCCTTGATATACACATTATCCTTGTTCAGGATCATGAGGTAGCTAAAGGGTTGGGTATATTCCATTCGCAGCATATTTGGCTTGCGGTACCAGAATTTTCCTTTCGAGGTGATTTTTTCTGATAGCATGCTCAGGTTTTTATCCTGTGTGAAATCACTTTTAATGCTGTTTGTTTTTGCAGCAACTTCGGCAAATTGCTGTTTGAATTTGGTAAGATCGGATAGTTGGGTGTAGCCTGCATGCTGGGCATGGGCAGTGATAGACGAGCAAGTAATCACCATCAAAATCATTACGAATTTGAAAAGCAAGGGCCCGCGCGAATCCCCTCTTGAGAGGGGGGGAGGGGTGTGTTTATGCTTTGATAAGCCAATCGCAGAAACACACCCCTGCCAACGCTCATTGCCATCGCGCCCCCTCTCAAGAGGGGAGTTTAGTGTCGTTATTACTTTACGCATAAGCCTGTAAATTTAGCATTTTATCCAGTCGCACTATTTCGTATCCCTGTGCTTTAGCCTGTTCAATAAACAGGGGTAAAACCGAAATTGTTGCGGCCCCTGTATCATGAAACAGGAAAATAGCGCCGGGGTTTAACCGGCGGGTTATCTTACTTAACAGTTTTTGATTGTCTTTAATAACAGTATCCATCGAGCGTACGCTCCAGCCTATCGGTACCATCCTGCTTTTTACAATGGCCTTTTTCAAATTGGGATTGATCACCCCGTAAGGCGGCCTGAATAACTGCGGACTTAAATTGATGGTTTGCCTTACCAATTGGTTTGCCTTAAGGATATCATCAAGCATTTTGGCCGATGAAAACAGATCGAACCAAAAATGATGCGAAAAACTGTGGTTACCGATAATGTGCCCCTGTTCATGAATGAGCTTTAGGGTTGCCTCATTACCTGCAATCCGGTTGCCGATGCAGAAAAATGCTGCCTGGGCGTTATGCTGTTTTAAAATATCCAGTATTTGAGGCGTAGCTGCGTTTGGCCCGTCGTCGAAAGTAATGGCTATAACTTTTTTACTAGTTTTGAGCGAGCAAACCACCCGCATAAAAAAATTGGAGCCGATATAATAGCAACCGTAAAATAATATCAGCGAGTAAATAACAATAAGTGCCAGGTAACTCCACAATGATACCCCATCTGTAATATGCTGCCAGATTACTAACCCCAGCAACCCAACAAAAAGGATATTGGTGTTCCTGAAGTTTAACATGCCGAGAGCAGGATTAACGAATGGTGAATATTTTGGTAGTGATTGTAGATCAACACTTTTTTTAACGGAATTTGGTTGCTCTGCGGCACAAATGAACAAACACCGTTTTTAATTTCATGGGCAGCCAGCCACATTGCAAATGCAGATGAGGTTGGGTATTCACCGCACAGAGCCTTGTAGTTGATGGCAGGAATATTGGCAAAATCATATTGCTGCAATTGACCGTAAACTGTGTCGTTTTTTAAATCCCCGTTATTGCCTGTTATCACCAGGTCAATTTCGTTAATATCGATATGCCGGGTTAACAAAAAGGTGTTGATATGCTGTTGTATTTCGGCTATGCTGCGCGGTTTGTAAAAGCTGGATACCCCTTCAATTTTAGCCCAATCATTACCTGATGCTTCCTGGCTTAACATAAAAAATGCCGCCCCTTCACCTGCCATTGTCCCTTCACCCGGAATGTTAAGCAATTCAAAGTTTGATACCGGGAACCTGCGATATAAGCCCATCCGTTTTAAAATAGCATGGCTGTTAGCCGTGATTTCGTCAATACCTCCAACCAGTACATTAGCTGCAGTCCCCTCATACAAAAGCATCATGGCATCAAGCAGGGCGTTTTCAAACGAAGCGCCGCCGTTCACGAATGTATTGTTGTATTGATGGCATTGAAGCAACAGCGCTATCTGCGCACTGATAGTGTTATGGGTGGATTGGATAAACGGGGTAGGGGAAAGTGCGTCCTCGTTTTGCTGCACCATTTTACTAAGAAAAGTGTTGGTATCCGCTAAGCAGCCGTAAGCGGTTCCGGTAATGATGGCATCCGGCGCATTGATCCCCGCCTGGTGAAGGCAATCCATCCCTGTCGCTACTCCCATTTTAATGATGCGGCTCATGCGGCGGATGAGTTTGGGATCAATCAGAGTTTTATACTCCGGTTCGATACACGTTAGCTGTTCGCCGGTGTATTCGGCCAGCTCCGAAAGATAAGGCTGATTACCGAATGTGTTTTGAGGCGATATGTTGCTTGCTGCTTTGATGTACATCGCCTATAGTTTTGAAAATATTAATGATGAACAATTGCCGCCAAACCCGAACGAGTTGGATAACACATGTTTGATCTCCGGCTGCATTGAAAAGCGGGTTTCCGGCGTAAATGGAAAACCTTCCATCTGCTTTTCAAATCTCAGATTGGGATATAACAAACCACGCTGTACAGCCAATGCCGAAAATACGGCTTCAATGCCACCACTTGCCCCAAGGGTATGCCCGGTAAAAGCTTTGGTAGAACTCATTTTGGGAGAATACCCGGCAAATAACTTGCCGATAGCTGCCCCCTCCGAGCTATCATTATTTTGTGTGCCTGTACCGTGTAGATTTATATAACCGATGTCGGCCGTCTGCAAGCCACTTTTTTTAAGTGCCCCCTCCATGGCCAGTAACGATCCTGTTCCTTCGGGAGATGATGCCGTTTGATGATAGGCGTCGTTGGTATTGTGGTAACCGCTTAACGAGCAATACAGCTCTTTTTTAAGTGCAGAAACTATCCGTTTAGAAACCAATACAACGTAACCGGCCCCTTCGCCAAGGTTAAGGCCGCGGCGGTTGGCATCAAAAGGCTGGCAGGGTTGTTTATCCAGTATCATGAGGGTATTAAAGCCATTTAGCGTAAAGCGGGTTAAGGCATCGGTACCTCCGGCTATTACCACATCGAGCATATTGTTTTTGATGAGCCTTGCTCCATACATGATAGCGTTGGCCGATGATGAACAGGCCGTGCTGATGGTGCCGACATAATGCCGGATCCCTAACTGATCTGCAACTAAATTGGTGATGGCGCCACACTCGTGGTTAACCACGTTGCGCAATCTGCCTTTGGTATTGTCGCTTAAAAAATCTCTGAAAAAATTTTCGGTTTTATCCATGCCGCCAACGGTATTGGCCGAGATAAAGCCTGTTCTTAAACCTGCAAGATTGGTAATTCCGGTATCTGTTAAAGCCTCCCGCGCCGCAATTAAACTCAGCATAGCTGTGCGACTGATACCTCGTTTAAATCCCGATAGCCCGGCAAGCTCATCATTACTGAGCTTAACCTCTCCAACTGGAAATTCATCCCGGTGTTCGGTATCCAGGTATTGGATAGGGGCGATGCCCGTTTTTTCCTGTTCAAGCGACAGCCGGTTTTGGGCCACAGTGTTACCTATGGCCGAAATTACCCCCAGGCCGGCTATAAAAACAGGTTGATCCATCTTTTAAGCGTTTGGGATCTTGTTACTTTCAATAAATTCGGCAATAGTGCGTACCGAGCGGAAGATCTTCGGGCCGTCCTCCGCATTGGAAAGTTTTACCTTGTATTTCTGCTGTAACAACACAATGAGCTCCAACGCGTCTATCGAATCCAAGCCCAGACCATCACCAAAAAGCGGCTGATCATCACCGATATCTTCCGGTTTCACATCCTGTAAGTTCAACTGCTCAATGATCTGCTCTTTCAGATCGGCCATTAATTTATCCATTTGCTTAATTTTATAATCCCCCCTCTAAATCTCCCCCGATGGGGGGAGACTTTAAAAAAAGTCTTTTTAAACGCTCTCCCTTCCGGGGAGGGTTTGAGTAGGGCTGTAAATTTTATTAATATTTTTTGTTGGTGAAGTCCATCAGACTTCGTTGTTAGTATTATCTATTATTAAAATTCATTGCCGTTGGTTTTAACCAACGGAATATTCATCCGGAACAAAAGGGCTTTAGCCTAAATCCCCTATTCAATAATTGGGCTAAAGCCAGAACCTCTTAGTTTTTACTACCGTTGGTTAAAACCAACGGCAATGAAACGCTTTTCTATACCTGCCGCGTCGAAAAGTATAGCATTTTCCTTTTTGTCTTTTTCCACCAAAAACAAAACAGCTTTATAGCCTGTCGCCGCCATTTCCACCCAGCCGCAAATGCAGGCTTGTAATTGTCCTGTCTCCAATAAAATGGAAACATAGTTGTTGACGAAATCGGCATTAAAACCGTCAAAAATATAAAAAGCGTTTTCGCCTTTAAAATGATGACGGATACAGATCTCGCCAATAACAATATTGGGCAGCGTGTACACAAACAACGCCGGACTTGCTATGTCCTGCACCGACTCATAATACCGCTTATCGGCATCAAGGCTCGAACCTGCGTTGGTTAATACCACGCCGATGTCGGTCGGCTGATATTTAGCCTTGTCGAAATCTTTCAGCAAAACCTCGGTGGCCAGCCAGCCCAGTTTGGCCAGGTTATCCATTTTATAAAACTTAGGGTATTTTACCCCAAGATGCTGGTAAACCGACAGCAAAAAACCGGGAATATCAGTCTCCATACCCCCAAACACCACCTCGTTATTATAACGAACAATGTTGTTGCTGATGCTGCAATGAGCTGATATGTAATATTGATGGTTCAATTGTATAAAATCAAGCTTTTAGCTTTAAGCATTCCGCTTTTAGCTCTTATCCGCCGCTACCATATCCCTTAAAGTAATGGTTCGCGCCAGTTTATGTAATGCTGTTTCATGGTTTTTTACGTAGGGATTGTCCAGATCCCAAACGTAACCCGCCAATACCGAGCAGATTTGGCTTTTAACAAGCGGATCCTGGTTATCGGCAAAAAATATGGTATCCAAAACACCCTCATACCATGAGGTAACATATGAGCGGAAGGTGTTTACACCCTGCATCATGTGTTGCATATATTCTTTATCCCAGTCCACGGTTTCGCCGTTCAATTTGCGGATCACCAGTTTGGCAGCAGTTTGGCTCGATACCGTAGCCAGCGTTACGCCCGATGAAAATATCGGATCAAGGAATTCTGTTACGTTACCGGTAAGCACAAAGCCATCGCCATAAAACTTATCAGCAGTGGCCGACCATGACTCCAGCACCCTTGGCGCAAAGGCAAACTCGACACCTTCAAAACGTTCAGCAAAATATGGTTGCGACGCGATCAGTCCGCGCAAAATTTCTTCGTCGGTTCCCTCGTATTGTTTAAAAAACTCCGGGTTGCCCACAAAGCCCAACGAGGTAATGCCATTGGCAAAAGGAATGATCCAGATCCAAACGCCGGGCTGATGCACAACAATGGTTATGCGGTTGGGCTCATCGGCCATAGAACGTTTTTTATCAACGGTATGTACAAAAAGCGCCTTGCGCGGAACTTGTGTTGATGGCCTGTCGAGATTAAACAGTTTGGGAATCACCCGGCCGTAGCCACTGCCATCGATGATAAAACGGGCAGCAATTTCGGTTTTCTTACCGTCTTTATCCTCCACTGTAGTTACCGAGTTTTGACCATTGAAAACGATGTTGGTAACCGTGGTTTCGTAATGTACAGGGACACCCATCTGCTCAACGGTATTGGCCAATGTTTTATCGAAATCGGCACGGGGAACCTGCCAGGTCCAGTTCCAGCCGGGGGTAAACTGATCGGCAAATTGATAATCGCAGATCTTGCCATCTTTCACAAACTTGGCGCCCGCTTTTTGTTGAAAGCCTTTTTCGCTTACCGCGTCCACAAATCCAGCCTCTGCCAATGCTTCCATGCAGCGCGGCAACAGGCTTTCGCCAATTACAAAGCGGGGGAAAAGCTGTTTCTCTACAATTTTCACCTTAAAGCCTGCCTGGTGTACAATGGATGCGGCTACGGTTCCTGCCGGACCGGCACCTATTACCAATACGTCTACCTGTTCTGTATTCATGTTATGAAATATCCTGTTGTGATTTGGTTAAAATAATAGCCGCGTTGCATCCTCCAAAGCCCGATGCTATTTTGAGACAACTATTTAGCGGTTTTGATATCAATTGGCTGCAGACATTCACCCGGTTTGCATCGCCCTGTTTGCTAAAGCCTTTTGTTGGAATAATTATGTTTTGCTTAAGTGATTGTGCGGAAACGATAGCTTCTATTAGCCCCGAAGCACCCAAAGTATGCCCGTAAAAGCCTTTGAGACTGTTCAGTGGAACATCCTGCAAACCCGCCAGCGTTACAGCTTTTGCTTCCATTTCGTCGTTATAAATGGTCGCGGTTCCGTGAGCAGATATAAAATCGATATCCCCGGCTTGTAACCCTGCGCCCTTCATGGTTTTGTCAATGGCAAAGTAAAGTTCTTCGCCGGTGCGTGATGGCCCTGAAATATGGTTAGCATCATTACTTACTGCTCCCGAAGCCAATTCAATAGTTTCTCCGTCAGTTTTTTCTGCCGATAGAATAACAGTAGCTGCGCCCTCGCCTAAATTGATACCGTCGCGGTTAGCATCAAATGGCTTGCACAAGCCAGGACTAACAGCCTGGAAAGATTGAAAACCAGATAATACAAATTTTGAGATCACATCGGCCCCGGCAACAACAACATGGTCGTATTGCCCGGATTGGATTAACCGCATCCCGGTAATCATGGCAGCTAAACCCGAGATGCAGGCATGCGAAATAACTAAAGGTTCGTTTACAAAACCAAAATGCCGGGCTATTTTTTTTGCTGAAGTATGCAGGGCTATGCGCGCATCTAATTCCGGGCTTGGCTCTTCAGTTTCTAACAGGCTGATATTACCTTTAGTGGTAGAAATGATCAGGACAGTTTTTTTGTCGGATATATTTTTATCAACTCCATACAAGATTTCGGTTAACGAAGCGATGACGAGGTGCTCGAATTTTGTCCAGCACTTATCAGTTTGAAAATATCCTTTTTCAAATAACGATGCGAAAAAACGCTCGTCAGATATGGCTTTGTCATTGTGTTGCCTCACGCCCGTAACGTCGTTAACCAGGTGCTCAAAGTTTTGCGCAGTTGTAGCGCCCAGGGGCGAGGTAATATTATCGGCAACAAGGTAAACCTTCTTCATCACGGCGTTCTGTTATATTAAACCTTGTTGTTGCTTCCAATCCACAAAAAAATCCGGGTTGGTAAGTTGGAGTTCAAAATTATCACGGCGTACAAACACCTGTACTGTTGAGCCTTTAACAATGAGCTCGCCGGTTTGGGCGTTGAGCAACCGGTACGTGAAATTGATCTTGGCCGATTCGGTAGGAGTGTAGGTGGTTTCGATGATCACCTTATCCTCATATCTTAAAAAACGTTTATAATCACAGTTTACATTAACTATGGGCACAACATAGCCGGCGTTATACACGTCCATATAACCCAGGCCATATTGCTTGCCAAATGCCTCGCGTCCATCCTCAAAATAACGGATGTAGTTGCCATGCCAAACCACGCCCAGCATATCTACATCGCTGAATTTAACTTCAATTTCAATAGTACTTGTTAACGATTGCTGCAAAACCTTAGGGGCTTAATATTTTTTGAAAAGATCGAAATCCGAACCAAAATCTTTCAGGATCACGTACCATGGGTGAGCCCAGTAGTTTTTAAATCCAAAACCGAAGCTTTTGCCGGTACGGAAAATGGTATACAATACAGTTTTATCGTTCATGTTAACGAAAGTTACCCAGGCTCCGGCTTCTTTACGGCCTTTGTCCATCCCTTCAACAATAAGCAACATGCCGATGCCTTTGTTACCCATGAAATCGTAGTTTTTAACCAGTGCGTCAATATCTTTTTCGGTGAGCACCTTGAAATCGTTAGGGTTGGTATCGAAGAAATTTTTGGTAAGCGCGTTGTTTATTTTTTCGGTAACATTCATGGCAAAATGAACGCTATCACGGTGAACTGCTTTGGCCGGGTTGTATTTTTTTGGTTCGATGATGAAGAAATTAGCCCAGGCCGGAATGTATTTGCCAACAAATTCGGCATTAATCACCTCGCCTCTGTAAGCAGCTTCCGAGCCGATGAATTTCATTTGCGAAAAATCCATACCTAACCAGGTTATCGGTGTTTTTTTGTCGAATACTTCTGCCTTGGTTTGGGCTGTTGCCGGTTTTAAACAAGCGGTTAATAAAAGTATCAGTAAACTCAGTTTAATTGTGGTTTTTTTCATGGTTGATATTATTGTTGGGGTTGTATAAATATTTTCATTTCGCATTGGGCCAATATATTGCCCTTGCAGGTAATTTTTCCTTTGATGATGGTAACATCGAAAACCTGGTTCTCAATTTTTACTTCGGTTTCAATAGTGTCACCAACTTTTGGCAAGGCAAATACTTCCAGGTTTTTTACTGCGCCAATAAAGCCTGGCTGCACAGGTGTACCCAATTGCTGAACGGTATATCCTGCACCTGCCGCGGCTGTTTGAGCAATGTTCTCCACCAGTCCGGCCTCGCTTAACTTGCCATCGCTTACCAAAACATTATCGGCTTGTATCAACAATGTAGTCAACGTGGTACCATCAGATGAGGACACCAGTGTGTCAACCATTACAAACGGCGGGCGCTGGGGTATTAATGCTAAAACATCCTGTGTAGGTAAGGTCATTGCCAAAAATTATAATAGTTGTACCACTGTTCGGGGTACGTTTTAACTTTGTTTTCAAAGCTGCTGATAAAATCGTCTGCCAGTTGTTCCATGCCCTTGCCTCTGCCTAAGTCCGAATAATCTTTTATCGGGCTGGCGAAGAAATGGTAGTGGAGGGCGCTCTCCTTAAGTGCATAAACAAATGTTACCGGCACTTTAAATTTTTCGGCCATTACAAAGGGCCCTGCCGGGAATTTTGCATCCTCACCTAAAAACTCCCTTGTTATGGTTTTATTGCCCTCAATGTACCTGTCGGCATGCATGCAAACCAGTTCATTGTTCTGGAAAGCTGCGTTGATCTGAAAGATATGCGACAGATCATTTTTGATCACAATGATATTTATTTTCCGCTCACCCGTTACCGACTCCATGTACTGCTTAATCTGTTTGTCCTCGCCATCAAACATTACAATATTGATGCGGGTATTGATATGATCGAGCAGTTCGCCTGCAATTTCCCAACTGCCAATGTGCGAGCTGAGCAGTAAGCCGCCCTTATTCATAGCGGCAATTTGCCTTAGGTTATCTATCCCGTCAAAATTAAAGGTGAATTTGTTGGGGATGCCCGACATGATCACCACCTTATCAATAATACTTTGCCCGAAAAGGTAGTAATTACGATAGAGCTTGAATATGGATTTTACCTTGCCGAAACCGAGCCGCTTATGAAAATAATAGTAAGTGCCCTTAGATGTTTGCCACGAAAACAAGAAATAGTAAAGCGCAACAAACCTCAGCATAAAATAAGCCGGCCTTACGCCAGCTGTTTTTAAAACGCTTACAAAAATGCGGTAGCCAAGGGTATTGCCTTTAGATTTTCCCTGCCAGGCGGGCATTATGCAAGCTCCTTAGGTTGTACGCGCGATAGTACGTAATCGTAAAAATCCTGGAAGGTAACGATGCCCGTAAAATCCTCGGGTTTTACTTTAAACCCAAAGTTGCTTTCAATTACTACAACAAGGTCGATATAATCAAGGCTATCCAAATCAAGGGTTTCTTTCAGGTTTGCTGTGGGTACCATTTTATCTGCATCAACCTCAAATTCTTCGGCCAGGAAGCTGTTGATTTTTTCAATGATCTCTTCAATTTGCATAACGGCTTAGTTTAAATATATTTTTTAATAATCAGGGACGAATTGGTGCCGCCAAACCCAAACGAGTTTGACAGGAATGTATCTATATTTTTCTCGACGGTTTCGGTAGCGATGTTAAGCTTTGCCGAATCTTCGTCAGGGTTTTCAAAATTAATGTTGGGTGCCACAAACGAGTTTTGCATCATCAGCATAGAGTAAACGATCTCGCTCGCGCCTGCCATCCAGCATTCATGGCCGGTCATGGATTTGGTTGAGCTTACGAGCGGCTTATAATCGCCAAAAACCTCATCAATAGCTTTAGCCTCGCTGGCATCACCGGCAGGGGTAGAGGTAGCGTGGGCATTGATATAATCAATTTCGGATGCTTGTATCCCCGCATCTTTAAGCGCCATATTAAGTGAACGCACCGGGCCTTCAACCGTTGGGTTTGAGATATGCCCTCCGTTTGAAGAAAAGCCGTAACCAACAACCTCGCCCAAAATAGTCGCGCCTCTTTTCAGCGCCGAATCCAAACTTTCCAATATCACGGTAGCTGCACCGCCGCTTGGAACCAGTCCATCGCGGTCGCGATCGAATGGGCGGGAGGCTTTAGCCGGATCAGCTTCATGTACTGAAAAAGCCGAAAGCGCATCAAAACTGCCCATTGAATAATGGCTCAGTTCCTGCGCACCACCGCAAATGATGCAATCCTGCATGCCGCTTTTAATCAGGTGGTAACCCATACCTATGGAGTGAGAACCGCTGGCGCAAGCCGCGCTGATAGTGAAGTTAACACCCCGAAGCTTGAATATGGTAGCCAGGTTCATGGTAACAGTGGAGTTCATGGTTTGAAAAACCGCCCCCGAACCAATGAGCATGGTGTCTTTTTTCTCGCGGATAATGTCAGTAGTTTCGATAACGGCTTTGGCTGTACTGTCGTTACCGTATAGAATGCCCACATCGGTTTGGGCAATATAATCAGCACCAATACCGGCCTGCTGCAATGCCTCTACAGTGGCTATGTACGCATATTCACCCTGCTCGGGCAGCATAATGCGCGCCCGGCGATCAAGTGTGCCTTTAAGGTTTGGCTTTTCAACCGCACCGGTAAGGCCTGAACGGTAACCAAAATCTTTACGGATAGCATCGTATACAATGCCCGACCTGCCGGTATAAAGGGATTCCTTAACTTCATCAAGATTTTTCCCAATACACGAATAGATCCCCATCCCTGTTATCACAACCCTATTCATATCTGAGCAAAAACTGATAGTACATAGTCAACAAAATGTGATAAAAATACAAAAAAATAGAACTTTATGGTTTTTGTATGTATATCGGTTCTTTAATGTTTCAAATTTCGGCCTTTAAAATACCTGTATCTTAATAGCTTATAATTAAGTTTATATTAAGAGTTAAATACTCTTGTGTTTGTTACTGTTTTCTTCCTTTTCGAGTGGAGGAATGTGCGATTCCCCTCTTGAGAGGGGTGGAGGGGTGTGTTTCTGCTTTTGCACATCGCTTGCATAACACACCCCTGCTTTTGCTCATTCCTCCGCGCCCCCTCTCGAGAGGGGAGTTGCGTTTCGCTTTTCTTCTTGCGCACGTTTGCAACGTGTGCTTAATATGGTTTGGCGATTGTATCGCCCGTATCGCGTTGTAAACGCTATCCCAGTTTAAGCGCTCGTTGCAAACGAGCGCAAGCTTATATTTTCGTTTCGGCGGCCAGAGGCCGCTTGATAGTTGCCACTCGGCTGGAGCCGATCGGCGGCGATAGGTTTAGGAATACAATCCGCCGTTTATCGAAAGCACCTCTGCCGTAATATAAGCCGCCTCCGGCGAGGCCAGAAAGCCTACAGCATGAGCAACCTCTTCTGGGGTGCCGAACCTTTTTAGCGGTACCATCGCTTTCAATTCCTTTTCATCAAGACCGGCAGTCATATCGGTAGCGATAAAACCCGGGGCCACGGCATTAACCGTTATCCCGCGCCTGCCAACTTCCTGGGCAAGGGCCTTAGTAGCACCAATAACCCCGGCTTTGGCCGCCGAATAATTTACCTGCCCCGGCAAACCTTTCAAGCCTGAAAGCGAAACCACGTTAACAATGCGGCCGTATTTTTTTACCAGCATACTGTTAAGCACTAAACGGGTAACGTAAAAGAATCCGCTCAAGCTGGTGTTCAGCACGCCATCCCATTGCTGATCCGTCATCCACATCATTAGGCCATCGTCTTTAACGCCGGCATTGTTTATCAAAACTTCAATGTACTTTTCGGTATTGGTTTCTATCCAGCCACCTAATTTTTGCTGGATATCGTTTTTATCGGCTACATTAAATTGCAATAGTTCGCCATCGCCGCCGTTGGTTTTGATCTGAGCGAGGGTGTTGTTTGCTTCATCAATGTTGCCTTTATAGTTAATGAGTACATAATAACCCATAGCGGCCATTTTGTAGCAAATGGCCCTGCCAATTCCTCTTGAGCCGCCGGTTACTAATGCACATTTCATATGATATTTTTGGTATTAAAAGGTTTAACAATTCAGGAAATAAGTTCGGCTGTTTCAAAATAGGCTTTCACTTGCTGCAGGTCCTGGTACTTGGGTTTATCCTCAATAAATGTAGGAAATATAGCCCTTAAGTCTGTATAAACTTTGTTGGTTTGGGTAGAGAGCCTGTTTGCACAATCAAGGTAATCAACAGCTTGCAGCAAGGTCATAGCCTGTATGGCCAGTACCTCGAAACTGTTATCGATCACTTTTTTAGTTAACAATGCCGCATTACAGCCCATACTTACAATGTCCTGGTTATCATTATTATTCGGAATACTGTGTACGTACATCGGGTACGAAAGGGTTTGGTTTTCGGCAACGGTTGAGGTTGCTGTAAACTGCATACCCTGCATCCCGAAGTTAAAACCAAGCACCCCCAAATTTAAAAACGGCGGGAATTTTTGGTTCAGCTTATCATTCAGCAGGTAATTGAGTTGCCTTTCGGATAACATGGATAACCGGGTAACAGCTATCTTCAGTTTATCCATCTCCAGTGAAACATAATCGCCGTGAAAATTACCACCGTGAAAGATGTTATGATTTTCGTGATCGATAACCGGGTTGTCGTTTACCGAGTTAAGCTCGTCTACAACTACATGCTCTGCCTGGGCGATGGTATCATACACCGGACCTAAAATTTGTGTAACACAGCGGAGCGAATAATATTCCTGCACTTTATCCTCAAATACTTCCTGGTCGATGTTTTCGGGATTGTATAAATGCTCAGAGCGGCTGCGGGTCATTTGACTATCCTTCAGGATTTCTCTCAGTTGTTCGGCGATGGCATTTTGCCCTGTATGGTGTTTTACCCTGTTCAGCTCGTTCGAGTAATGATCATCAAAAGCACCCACCACCTCGTTGATCATGGCCGAAAGCATCACCGACCACCCCAATAGCTTTTTAGCGCGGATGATATTCAGCAAACCAATCCCTGTCATAGCCGAGGTACCGTTGATAATGGCAAGACCCTCGCGGATATGGATTTGCAATGGCTTGATGTTCAGTTGTTCAAAAACTGAAGCTGTTGATTGTACTTCGTTATTATAAATTACTTCGCCTTCGCCAATGAGTACAAGCGCCAGATGGGCTAATTGTACCAAATCACCGCTGGCGCCTACGCCGCCGTGTTCAAATATGCAGGGATAAATGTTTTTGTTAATAAGTTCGGCAAGGAGGTTTACCAGTTCGGGATGTACACCAGAATGCGCCTGCATAAAGCTGTTGAGCCGGGCAAGCATTAAGGCTTTTACCAGTTGTGGCTGCATCAAATTACCGCCACCTGAGGCATGGCTGCGAATGAGATTGTACTGTAACTGCAACCGGTTTTCATCGCTCACCTTGTATTGCGCCATCGGGCCAAAGCCGGTATTGATACCATAAATTAACTTATTGGATGAAAAACTGCCAAGAAAATTAAAGCTGGCTTCTACCTTTTCGAGCGCCTGTTCATCAGGAACAACGGTAGTGTTTTTAAAAATTACCTGGTAAAAATCATCCAGCGTAAGGGTTTTTCCTCCAACCGGTAGTATGGGCACAGTAGTTTTATTTAATAAGGTTTCCACAAATCAGGGCGAAAATAAGGTAAATGTTCGGATTTGAAAATAACACAGCCGCTGCTCGCCTCCGGACGAGCGGCAATTATTAAACGGCCTCCGGCCGGCGGGTATTGTGAAGCCTATTAAAAGCTATTTGTTATTTATAATTGAAAAAAATAATAGTTTTGATAACACCGCTTATTACTTAATGAAAGCAGCTAAGACTCCCAAACCATTTATTCGATACGAAACCCTCAAAGCTTGGGAGGTTGTTATTGTTGTGATTTATGCGCTGATAACGGTAGTCATCGCGATGTCTCGATTGGTTTTAAATTTATCATTTAGAAGAGACGCAATCATTTTTTATGCTGCAGTGCCTCAGTTGTGTTTCTTGTTTTTTCTTTATGTGTCACTGAGAAACTTTAGATTTTACTTGATTTGGTTATGTTTCGGAGTGATGCATTTTATACTTTTTTTATGTTTTAAAGGCCCGTCTGAATTTCAAATGATTGGAAATCCATCAGGATTACTTGCCAATACGCTTCCATTATTATTTCTTTTTCAAGCGTTAAGATATTATAGTGTTAATATACTACACCGGGAGTTTGTTTCTCCCGCCAAAGGCGAGGATGGCGATTTGATTGAAAACAAAAAGCCAACAGGGACTGACTATTTAATTTCTGTAATTTATTTCGGAACATGGTTTGCGCTTACTATGTTATCGGCAAGTCATAGTTAAATAAATTGCGTATATGCATATTGGGTGTGCTTCTGTACGGCTGCCACGCTATCAATCTTGATGACGTAATACTTTACTTCCACACAAAAATTTAACGTTTAATTTAACCCGAAACAATAACTTTGTAAAGCAGTAAACGTAAACCCATAAACCACATTGATAAAAACCTGGACTGAAGCCGGTACGTGCGATTGATTGATATGACGGATAACTTACAAATGATACAGGCAAAGTTTAAACAATTACAGGTATGCGTTATTATACCCACTTATAATAACGAGGGCACGCTGGCCGCTGTTATTACCGATGTTTTGGCTTATACCAACCAGGTTATTGTTGTAAACGACGGCTCGACCGATAGCACGCAAGCCATTATCCAGTCATTCCCGCAAATACAATCTGTAAGCTATACCCAAAATGCAGGCAAAGGCTGGGCTTTACGCAAGGCTTTCGAGTTTGCTATCGAGCAGGGTTATCAACACGCCATTACCATCGATTCGGACGGGCAGCATTTTGCTACTGACCTGCCTGCTTTTATAGAAAAACTGGAACAGGAACCGGATTCACTGATCATTGGTTCGCGAAACATGGAACAATCGTCGGTGCCGGGAAAAAGCAGTTTCGGGCATAAGTTTTCTAATTTTTGGTTTTGGGTGGAAACCGGCATTAAATGTCCTGACACGCAATCAGGCTACCGCTTGTATCCAATTCACCTGCTCAAAAATACCAAATATGTTACCCGTAAATACGAGTTTGAAATAGAGGTAATTGTACGTGCTGCATGGAAAGGTATTAAGATTGGTTGGGTACCGGTTACGGTTTATTACGCCCCGAAAGAAACGCGCATCTCGCATTTTCGCCCCTTTCAGGATTTCTCCCGCATCAGCGTATTGAACACCATATTGGTCATCATAACTTTTGCTTACATCAAGCCCCGCGATTTTTTCAGGACGCTTTTTGATAAAAAAAAAGCGAAGCAGATGCTCAAAAACCTGTTCTTTAACCCTGAACACTCACCACAGCTTAAAGCTAAATCTGTAGCATTTGGCGTTTTTATGGGGATAGTGCCCATTTGGGGTTTCCAGTTGTTGGTGGCTATTTCGCTGGCATTCTTGTTCAGGCTCAATAAGGCCATAGTGGTTACGGCGGCGCATATTAGCGTAGCGCCCATGATCCCGGTAATCATTTTTTTGAGTTACAAAACCGGCCGCCTCTGGATGGGCGGCAAGGATGTGGATATACCCCTGGATAAAATTTCACTCAAATCCATTGGCGAGCATTTGGAACAATATCTTTACGGCAGCATCTCGCTGGCAATTTTTGCAGGTATTATAGCAGGATTGCTCACTTTTGCGTTATTAAAGCTGTTTAAGCGGAGGCCTGTCCCCGCGCTGTAATTCATGGAAAAAATCCTGGTAGGCATCTATAATTATTTCAATGCCCGCAAACCGCTGTTTTATACCGTGTTTGCGTTAAGCTTTGTGTTTATAGGTTTTTTTGCTTCGCGGATCAGGTTTGAAGAAGATATCTCCAAAATACTGCCGAAGGATAAAAAGATAGAGAAGCTCAACTACATTTTCCAAAACTCCAAGTTTGTTGATAAGCTGGTGGTGATGGTATCGCTAAAAGATTCCATGCAGCAGCAGCCTGATAGCCTCATTGCTTTTGCCGATAATTTTACGGAAACGGTTCAGCAGAAACTACCCGGGTACATCAGGAAGATCAATGCAAAAGTTGACGATGGGCTGGTGCTGGCGCTTTTCGGCACCATTAATAAAAACCTGCCCATTTACCTCAATGAGCGCGATTATTTAAATATCGATACACTTATCCGCCCGGATCAGGTAAAAGAAACCCTTGCCCGCGATTTGCGTACGCTTACCTCGCCCGCGGGATTGGCGCTAAAAAGCATGATCAGCAGTGACCCGGTTGGCATCTCATACCTCGGTCTCAAAAAATTACAACAGCTGCAGTACGACGAAAATTTTGAATTGTACGATAGCTATGTGATGACCAAAGATCACAAGAACCTGCTGTTGTTCATTACGCCAAAATATTCGCCCAATAACACCGGCGAGAATGCGGTGATGCTTAAAGGCGTTGATCAGGTTATTGATAGTCTGCAGGCTAAAAATTTCAAAATCATTAATTGCAGTTACTTTGGTACCACAGCGGTATCGGTTGGCAACGCCCTGCAATTGCGTAGGGATTCGATGTTTACACAGGGGATTACGGTAGTGTTCCTGATTGTTTTCCTGGGATTTTATTTCAGGAAGAAGCGGGCACCTGTGGTTATCCTGGTGCCGGTTTTGTTTGGCGCATTGTTTTCGCTGGCAGTAGTTTACTTTGTAAAAGGCAGCATTTCGGTAATTGCCCTGGGCACAGGTTCGGTGGTACTGGGCATCGCGGTTAATTATTCGCTGCATGTGTTTAATCATTACCGCCATACCCGCAGTATTGAACAGGTGATCCGCGACCTGGCTATGCCGCTTACCGTGGGGAGTTTTACAACCATTGGTGGTTTCCTTTGCCTGGAGTTTGTGAAGTCGGAAATGTTGAAAGACCTTGGTCTGTTTGCTGCCTTTAGTTTAATCGGCGCTTCGTTTTGCTCTCTGGTGTTCCTGCCGCATTTTATTGCCTCTAAAAAAGAACAGGATCAGCATACAGCCCAGCTATCGTGGATTGATAAATTATCAGCCTATAACCCTGAGTATAATAAATTCATTATTTCGGCTATTGTTATTCTCACTGTGGTATTTAGCTATACCGCCCGGAACGTGAGTTTTGAAACGGACATGAACCGCATGAATTTCATGACCGACAAGCTCAAAGCATCCGAAGCTAAACTGAACGCAATTAACAAATATGCGCTTCAATCGGTTTATTTCCTTGCCGAAGGCAAAACGCTTGATGATGCGCTTCGGACTAACGAAAAATTATCGGCTCAGATTGACTCGCTAAAGGGAAAAAATATCGTTAAAAAATACTCCGGAGTATCATCGCTCATCATTTCCGACTCGCTGCAAAAAGCCCGCATTGCCCGGTGGAATAACTACTGGACACCTGCAAAAAAACAGCAGTTGATGGCTGTTTTGCTTAAAGAAGGCGAAGCCCTGGGCTTCAAGTCCTCTGCGTTTGATCATTTTCAGGAGCTCATCAACAGAAACTTTAAACCGGTTGGGCAGGATGAAATGGCCGGCATCCGTAAAAGTTTGCTGGACGATTACATTACCGAGCGACCGGGACGGGCGGGTGTTATTACACTGGTAAAAATAGCCCAGGGGGATAAAGCCAAATTGTATAGCCTGTTCGAAAATTCGGCAAATGTTACCGTTGTTGATAAGCAATACCTAACTAATCGTTTTGTAGGTATCATCAATAATGATTTTACGAGTATCGCGGTGATGTCGTCGTTACTGGTGTTTTCGGTATTGCTGCTTACTTACGGGCGTATCGAACTTACGTTGGTTTCTTTTATCCCGATGTTTATTTCCTGGATCTGGATTTTGGGGTTGATGGGTTTGCTTGGTATCCAGTTCAATATCGTAAACATCATTATATCAGCCCTGATATTTGGTTTAGGCGATGATTATAGCCTGTTTATTATGGATGGACTGCTGCAGGAGTACAAAACCGGCAAGAAAAACCTGTCGTCGTACAAATCATCTATATTCCTGTCGGCCATTACCACGGTGGTAGGTTTGGGTGTGCTGATATTTGCTAAACACCCGGCTTTGCGTTCCATCGCCTTGATCTCCATCATTGGGATAGTTTGCGTGGTGGTAATGGCCCAAATCCTGATCCCGTTTTTATTTAACCTGCTGATCCGGAACAGGGTGGAGAAAAAACGTTTCCCCTGGACGCTGAGCGGCTTTGTGATCTCGGTTTTCGCATTCACGTACTTTGTAAGCGGCTGCCTGTTGTCATCTCTTATCGGTTTGCTATTGATCAAGCTTAATCCCTTCAAAGGCGAAAGGAGCAAATATGTTTACCATGCTATCCTGTCTAAGTTTTGTTGGTCGATGATGTACATTATGCCCAACCTGCGTAAGCGTGTGGTAGATAAAGATAAGTTTGAAAAACCAGCCGTGGTGATCAGTAACCATCAATCGTTCCTTGATATTTTGGTGCTGATCATGCAGCATCCAAAGCTCATTTTGTTTACCAATCACTGGGTATGGAACTCGCCGGTATTCGGGGCTGTAGTGCGCATGGCCGGGTACTTCCCGGTGGCTGAAGGCGTGGAGCAGAATATTGATGAACTGGCCGAAAAAGTAAAGCAGGGCTATTCGATGGTGATTTTCCCTGAAGGTAGCCGCTCGCCCGATGGCAAAATGAAGCGTTTTCATAAAGGCGCGTTCTTTTTGGCCGAACAAACAGGAATGGATATCCTGCCCATTGCGCTGCACGGCACCGGCTACAACATGACCAAGGGCGATTTTCTGTTGAAGAACGGAACTATCACCATCAAATACCTGCCACGTATAGCAGCTGACGATATATCTTTTGGCAATGGCTATGCCGAACGCACCAAAAACATCAGCCGGTATTTTAAAGAAGAATACCAAAAGCTAAGTACCGAGATTGAGCAGCCTGCTTACTTTAAAGAACAGCTGTTTTATAACTACCTGTACAAAGGCCCGGTACTGGAATGGTACATGCGCATTAAGCTGCGGCTCGAAAAAAATTACCAGGTATTTCACGATCTGCTGCCCAAACAAGGTAAAATGCTTGATTTGGGTTGCGGCTATGGCTTTATGCCTTATATGCTGCACTTTGCAGCACCTGGGCGGGAATTTACCGGGGTTGATTATGATGAGGAAAAGATAGAAGTAGCTAACAATTGTTTCAGTAAAACGACTGAGATCAATTTTGTTTATGCCGATGCGCTTGCCTTTGAAATGCAGCAATACGATGCCATTATCATAGCCGATATGCTGCACTATTTGCAACCCGTTGAGCAAAAGCAATTGATTGAGAAATGTATCGTTCATTTAAACCCTGCTGGTATACTTGTTATCCGCGATGGGGATGCCGATCTGCAGCAAAGGCAAAAAGGTACAGCTCTAACCGAGCTTTTCTCCACCCGTTTGCTGGGCTTTAATAAAACGGGCAAAAAAGGCCTGTCGTTCATTTCTGGTAAAGTACTTCGGGATCTGGCCGCCGCACATGGTATGTTATGCACTCAAATTGATGATAGCCGGTATACCTCAAATATTATTTTTGTGATCAGAAAAGAAAAGAAGCAGGACTAAATGGACGATAAGTTTGATGTATTGATCATTGGCAGCGGCATGGGTGGTTTAGTTTGTGCCGATATGCTTGGCCGCGAAGGTTACCGGGTTTGCGTTGTTGAAAAGAATAAACAGCTTGGCGGTTCCCTGCAAACCTACGTGCGCGACAGGGTGATCTTTGATTCGGGGGTGCATTATTTGGGCGGGCTCGACAAAGGGCAGAACTTATACCAGATCTTTAAGTATATAGATATTATTGATAGTCTGAAGCTGGAAAAACAAAGCCCTGATGCCTTTGATAAGATCATGATAGATAACGACCCGGTGGAGTATCCGCAGGCGCAGGGCTATGAAAATTTCATTAAACAATTGCTGGTTTATTTTCCGGATGAGGAGTCTGCTTTACGCACTTATTGTGCCAAACTAAAAGAGGTTTGCGATAAGTTTCCGCTGTATAATTTGCGCTCGTCGGATGATTTTTATGAAAAGGCCGATGTGCTGGAGGTAGATACCGAAGCATTCCTGACATCCATCACCAGTAATAAAAAATTGCAGCAGGTACTGGCCGGCAATAACTCATTATACGCCGGACAGGCCGATAAAACACCGTTGTACGTTCATGCGCTCATACTTAACAGCTATATTGAAAGCTCATGGAAATGTATTGATGGCGGTTCGCAGATTGCTAAACTGATAGCCCGCAATATCCGCGACAGGGGAGGCGTTATCATCCGTAATAAAGCCGTGAAAAAACTGGTGGAGCAGGATGGAAAAATATCATACGTTGAACTGCAGCATGGCGAAAAGCTGTATGCCGGTCATTTTATCTCCAACATTCACCCGGTAAAAACGCTGGAAATGACGGATTCATCCGTGATAAAAAATGTGTACCGCAACAGGTTAAAAAGCCTGGAAAACTCGGTATCGTCATTCACCATCAATATTGTATTTAAAAAAGATTCGTTTAAATATTTTAGCCATAACGTTTACAGTTTTAAAGATGGGCAGGTATGGCACATGGCCGATTATACGCAGCAAAACTGGCCGCTGGGCTATGCCGTGTTCATGACACCCTCGTCAAAAAATAAAGAATACGCCGATGGCATGACCATACTGGCCTATATGCGTTATGAAGAGGTTAAACCATGGGAAGATACTTTCAATACGGTATCTGACGAAGCTTACCGCGGCGAAACCTATGAGCAATTCAAAAAGCGCAAAGCCGAAGTATTACTGGATGATGTTGAACTGAAATTCCCGGGTTTGCGGGAGCAGATCTATTCATACTATACGGCAACACCGCTTTCATACCGCGATTATATCGGTAATGATGATGGCTCGCTTTACGGCATAGCCAAAGATTATAAACATCCGCTTAAAACCTTTATTTCGCCGCGTACCAAATTGCCTAACTTGTACTTTACCGGCCAAAACCTTAATTTACATGGCATTTTGGGTGCTGCCATGAGCGGAATAGTAACCTGTTGCGCTTTGTTGGGTAATGATGAACTGATAGATAAAATAAGAAATGCGTAACAGGAAATTTAGCTGGAAAAAGTTCGGGAAAAGATTACTGTACACAGGTCTTGTTTTTGTAGGGTTGCTGCTGATCGGCTTTATTTACCTTTATTGTGTAGCTATTGATTATCCACCCAAACCAGCAGACCTAAGTAGTTTGCAATTGCAACGCAAACAACCATCACCGGGATTTTATACCATTGGTGATAACTGGTTCCGGAAAAGCAAGAGCGGTTTGTTTGAGATGTATGTAGAGGGTAAGCCTTTTGAACGAGGGGTAATTAACGGGAAGCTGAGCAAAGAGCTGGTGGTTAACCAGGAAGTTTATTTTACCGACCAGATCAACAAGATCATTCCTTCAAAATCCTACCTGTCTTTCCTCAAATATTTCATAGCCTGGTTTAACCGCGATCTGGCTAAAAATGTAAGCGAAGAATATAAAGAGGAGATCTACGGCATCTCGAAATCGGCGTCGGATAAATACCAGTTTATAGGCTCCAATTATCAGCGGATTCTGAACTACCACGCGGCGCATGATATTGGTCACGCTTTACAGAGCATGGCGCTGGTGGGTTGTACCTCGTTCGGTACCTGGAACGATCGCTCGGCCGACGGTACCATGATTGTTGGTCGTAATTTTGATTTTTATGTGGGCGATAATTTTGCGCATGATAAGATAGTGGCGTTCTTCAACCCAAGTGAAGGGCATAAATTCATGACCATTACCTGGGGCGGCTTTGTGGGTGCCGTATCGGGCATGAACGAAAAGGGCCTGAGTGTTACCATTAATGCCGATAAAACCAATATTCCATCAGGCTCGGCTACGCCTGTATCTTTAGTGGCCCGCGAAATTTTGCAATATGCCCAAAACATTAATGAGGCCATCGCGATAGCTAAAAGGCGCAAAATGTTTGTGTCGGAGTCGTTCCTGGTAGCCTCGGCCGAGGATAATAAAGCCGTTGTGATCGAAAAAACACCAGATACGCTGGATGTATATGATCCGCATCAAAACTATATTGTATGCGCCAATCATTTTCAAAGCAAGGGACTGGCACATTCAAAAGAAAACCTGGTGCAACTGAGCAACAGTGCATCGCCGTACCGTTATCAGCGCTTAATGGAACTGCTGAATGCCGAAGGAAAAAACACGGTGCAAAAAACAGTCGATATTTTACGTAACCGCCAGGGCCTGCATGGCGAAGATATTGGCATGGGCAACGAAAAAGCGCTGAATCAGTTAATCGCCCACCATTCGGTAGTGTTTGAGCCGCAGAAGCTGCTGGTTTGGGTATCTACGTCGCCATGGCAATTAGGGCAATTTGTGGCCTACGATTTGAAAAAGATCTTTGCCATGAAAGGCATGCAAACCGATCACGAAATTGTTGATACGGCGCTGACTATTAAACCGGATACGTTTTTAAATACCAAAGCCTATCATGACTTCATAACTTTCCGCTCGCTAAAGCAAAAAGTATACGATGGCGGAGAGATCAACCCCGATAGTTTGGTAGCCAGTAACCCGCAGTTTTACCATGCCTATGTTATTGCCGGTGATTATTCATTTAAACATAGTGACTACAAAAAAGCCATTGGGTATTATAAAACAGCTTTAACAAAAGTGGTAGCTACGGTAAACGAGGAAAACTATATTAAAAAACAGGTTGAAAAATGTACTAAAAAACTAAGCTCATGACAGTTGCAGGTGTAGGTATTGATATGATAGAAGTGGAACGCGTGCAAAGCAGCATCGCCAAAGAACAGGGCTTCCGTGAGCTTGTTTTTTCGGAAAGGGAAATAGCCTATTGCGAGAGCAAGGCTAACAAGTATCAGCACTATGCCGCCCGCTTTGCCGCCAAGGAAGCTTTTTTTAAGGCGCTGGGTACCGGCTGGCTAAAGGATACCGCCTTTAACGAAATTGAGATCAGCAATGACGAAAGCGGTAAGCCATGCCTTGAACCCATTGGCGAAAGCGCAGTGGTGATCAACCGCAACGGTCCGCTGAAAATCTCCGTATCATTAACCCATTTAAAAACAATGGCATCTGCCGTGGTAATTATTGAAAAGTGATAGTATCTCCGCCTAAATCATTAGCATACCAACCCAGACACGAGGTTGTTAACATACAGGAACAAAAACTGCAGGAGTTATTGGCCTACCTCAGTCAGAATTCGCCGTTTTATAAAGACCTTTTTGCTAAACATGATATCGATATCAGCCAAATCAAAACCCTTGATGATCTGCGGTTGATCCCAACTACCACCAAAGAAGACCTTCAAAAACGCAATGATGATTTTTTATGCGTTGAACGGGGGAAGATCATCGAGTACAGCTCTACTTCGGGTACTTTAGGCAGCCCGGTAACCATAGCCCTTACCGAGGGCGACCTGGAGCGGCTGGCCTACAATGAATACAATTCCTTTACCTGTGCCGATGGCTCTCCTGTTGATCTGTACCAATTGATGCTCACGCTCGACAGGCAGTTTATGGCAGGGATGGCTTATTACTCCGGCATCCGGAAAATTGGCGCGGGCATTATCCGTTTAGGCCCGGGTGTGCCGTCGTTGCAATGGGAAACCATTTTAAGGCTGAAACCTACGGCTATAGTTGCCGTACCGTCGTTTATTTTAAAACTGATCCAGTTTGCGCAGGAGCATAGCATCGATATCAATGCATCGTCGGTTAAAAAGGCGGTTTGTATTGGCGAGAATATCCGCAACACAGATTTTAGCCTGAACATCCTCGGCCAAAAGATCACCGAAGCCTGGGATATCAAACTTTATTCAACCTATGCTTCTACCGAAATGCAAACCGCTTTTACTGAATGCGGTGAGGGTAGGGGCGGCCATCACCAGCCCGAATTATTGATAGTAGAAGTATTGGATGAGCATAACAACCCCGTTGCTCCTGGCGAATCCGGCGAGGTTACCATTACCACGCTTGGCGTTGAGGGAATGCCGTTGCTCCGTTATAAAACCGGAGATATCTGTCATTATTTTGATGAGCCCTGCGCTTGCGGACGCACCAGTATCCGGCTGTCATCCATAGTTGGCCGTAAAAAGCAGATGATCAAATTTAAGGGCACCACACTTTACCCGCCGGCTTTATTTGATTTGCTGAACGGTATGGAAGAGATCAAAGATTTTGTGGCCGAGGTATACTCCAATGACATCGGCATGGATGAGGTGTTACTGCACCTGCTGCCTGTAAGTTATACCGATGAGTGCGACCGGAAGATTCGCGCCAATTTACAGGCCCGCTTAAGGGTGAGCCCGCATATTACTTATCTAAAGCACGATGAAATGCAGAAATTACAATTCCCCGAAGCAGTAAGGAAGCCGGTTAAATTTATCGATAAAAGAAAGTAAGCTATTATGTGCTAACTTTGCTATATGCATAATGCCGATATCCTGGGCCGGTTAACGCAGCAGTTTGAACTGCCGTTTAGTAACCCGGTGCTTGTTTTTTCGCTGATATTGTTGATCATTTTACTTGCGCCTATTGTTATGGGCAAGTTCAGGTTTCCGGGCATCGTAGGCTTTATTTTGGCAGGGATAGCTATCGGGCCGCATGGGTTAAACCTGCTCCGGAAAAACTCGGCTGTTGATCTGTTCTCTACCATTGGCTTGTTATATATCATGTTCATTGCCGGTGTTGAGCTCGATCTGAACGAGTTCAAACAGAAAAAACACAAAAGCCTGGTGTTTGGCTTTTTTACGTTTTGTATCCCGATACTCATTGGCTTCCCGATATGTTATTACCTGCTGGGATATCCGCTGATCACATCGGCCTTAACTGCCAGTATGTTTGCTACCCATACGCTGGTAGCTTATCCTATTGTAAGTAAATACGGCATGGCTAAAAATGAAGCGGTTGCCATTAGCGTTGGCGGTACTATCCTCACCGACACCGCAGTGCTGATATTATTGCCTGTAATTATGGGGGCAAAAAGCGGCGGCCTGGGCTTTAGTTTTTGGCTGCAGCTGATGATCTCGCTGTCGATATTCGCTTTTATTATGTTTGTGCTGATCCCGCCATTGGCACGCTGGTTTTTTAACCGCTATCGCGATAACAAAACATTGCCGTATGTATTTGTGCTATTCATTGTATTTCTGTCGGCTTTTCTTTCGCAGCTGGCCGGGGTTGAGCCTATTATCGGTGCTTTTGTTGCCGGGCTGGCGCTGAACAAAGCGGTACAACAATCGCAGCCATTAATGCACCGGATCGATTTTGTGGGCAACGCTATATTCATCCCATTCTTCTTGATCAGTGTAGGGATGCTGGTTGATTTAAGGGTACTTACCCGTGGCCCGCAGGCTACCATTGTGGCGGTGAGCCTTACGCTTGGCGCTTTGTTAGGTAAATGGCTGGCTGCATTATCCACTCAAAAAATATTCAAATATTCGGCTACGCAGCGTACCCTTATTTTCGGGTTAAGTAGTGCACATGCGGCGGCTACGCTGGCCATTATACTGGTTGGCTTTAAAGCGCAGATCATTGATGATAATATTTTGAATGGAACAATCATCCTGATATTGGTTACCTGTGTAGTGGCCTCATTTGCCACTGAGCGCGCCAGTAAGAATCTGGTTAACCAACCCGGTGAGCAGGAAGCTTTAACGGAAGAACAGCCTGTTGGCTAATCTAAAAATATCATTTAGAGCAGGGGTGGACTAAGAGATGGGGCGAAAGAGAAATCTTCTACATCATACTCTGCAATTATACCTGTAAAAGAAGTGCGTACAAGATTTCTCCCTCCCCCTGGTGCGAAAGCCCCTTCCTTGGGTCGTCGAAATGACGCTTTTATATAGGCCGTTGTTGGTATTGTCTCCAACAACAGCTCCGTAGTTTTATCCCGCCTACTGTTCCTCTTCCGTTAGTTTCAGCAAAGTGGTTTCATTTTTTATGCGGATGCTTTTGCCGGATATTTCGATGATCTGCTCGTCGATAAAATCATTTATGGTGCGGAACAGTGATTCATAGGCCGCCCCGGTAAATGAGGCCAGGTCCTGCCGGGTAAGTTCAATATTGATAAAACCTTCTTCGTTAAGTCCGAATTTGTTTCTGAGCGAAATGAAAGCCTGCGCTACACGGCCTTTAACCGGCATGTGCGCCAGGTTGCGCATGCGTTTTTCTGACTCCTGCAGTTCGTTGGCAAAAAAACGCATCAGCTTAATAACAAAATTATTGTTAACCTGCAGGGTGCTTTCAAAAAAAGACATTTCGATATAACAAATTATACCTGCCTCAATGGCCGTGGCCGAAACCGGGTAAAACTCGGTACTGCCTAAGCCAAGGTGACCAACAATATCTCCTTCGCGGGCAAAACGGAGGATGAGCTCTTTTTCCTTATCCCACTTTTTATGAACCTTTACCGTGCCCGAATAAACAAAGTAAATGCCGGTAACGGGATCGCCTTCTTTAAAGATCTGCTGCCCTTTTTTTACAACGATATTTTTCCTTGCGGCGCTGATGGCCGGGATCCAGTCGGGCAAACAATGAGTGCATAAAAAGCAGGTTCCCAAATCGCATTTATCTTTGTTTTTTACCATTTACTGTAGTTGTATTTAAGCCGGTGCTTTTATAAAATGTGCTAATTTATTAAAAGCGGCGACCTTTTGGCTGTTCCCAGGTAGCCATGTTGAAAATAACTCCGAGGCTTAACAGTACCGCACCTCCAAAAACAGGCCATGGGAATGACCGGATGCCATTAATGTTAATGCTCCAGGGGTGAGAGTCGAACGGATTAACGGTATTCAGGTTCCTGAACAATAATAATCCGGCAATGATGCTTACGGCACCTAAAACAGAAAGGATGATACTTGTAATTTTCATGACTATTGTTTGTGCAATGATTTTTATTAAAAATTAAGCAAATGTTGAATAAAAATATTGCATGTGCAATATAAAATTGAAAATAAAATTTATTTATGCTGCTTTAAGTATTACCTTTGCAAGAAAAATAGTACAGTCCCCTAAAAATGGAGCGGGACTAATCAAAACATGGAAACAAAACAGAACGCCATCCCGGTTTCACCCTCCTTAAATGATCTTTACAATTTTAAATCCGGCTTAAAAGGTACCCGGCAAATGAAAACAAGGCTGATCTTTATATCAGCAGTTTGTATCCTCATTGCATGCCTCATCAGTATAATTGCCAAAGGACTTGTGTATCTAATAAATGTTGTTACCAATATTTCATTTTACGGAACACTGGATGCCAGCTTCCATAGCCCGGCCAACAACCATTTGGGTTTATGGGTAATTGTGATACCGGCAATAGGCGGTATTATAGTGGGCTTTATGGCCTTGTACGGTTCAAAGGCCATCAGGGGGCACGGCATACCCGAGGCCATGGAGCAGATACTGGTAAATAAGAGCAAGATAAAGCCCATTATAACATTTTTGAAGCCAGTATCATCGGCCATTGCCATAGGTACCGGTGGTCCTTTTGGTGCCGAGGGGCCAATTATAGCAACCGGCGGCGCACTTGGTTCAACTTTTGGACAGTTATTCAAAATATCGCCCAATGAGCGTAAAATCATTTTGGCGGCGGGGGCAACGGCGGGTATGTCGGCCATATTTGGTACGCCCATAGCCGCGGTTTTTTTAGCTATTGAACTGTTGCTGTTCGAGTTTTCGCCCAAGGCAATATTACCTGTGGCGTTGGCTTGTATTACAGGAGCGGCGGGGCATCATTTATTGTTCGAATCCGGCCCGGTATTCCCGATGCCTGATGTAGATACCCCTTCAAACACTGCACTGGCTGTTTACAGTATTATTGGTTTGCTAATTGGCTTCATCTCCTTGGGATTAACCAAAATAGTTTATCTGATTGAAGATTATTTTGAAAAGCTGCCTATCCACTGGATGTGGTGGCCTGCAATTGGCGGTTTAGCGGTAGGTGTTATAGGTTATTTTGCTCCGCATACCCTTGGGGTAGGGTATGATAATATCATTACTATCCTATCGGGCACATTGTCGGTGATGTTAATTGTGCGTTTGTGTTTTTTCAAATTCCTCTCGTGGGCTATTGCGCTGGGCAGCGGCACATCTGGTGGTACGCTGGCTCCTTTGTTAACCATTGGCGGCGCGGCCGGTGCGGCTTTTGGCGCGCTGGTACAGTTAACATTTCCTGATGCTGGTGTAAGCGTTCCGATAGCTGCACTTATTGGCATGGCGGCCATGTTTGCCGGCGCTTCAAGGGCTTATTTAACCAGCATCACCTTTGCGCTGGAAGCCACCATGCAGTCGCATGCCTTGCTACCCCTGCTTGGTGCCTGTACAGCATCATACCTGGTATCATTTTTCCTGATGGAGAATACCATCATGACCGAAAAAATTGCCCGTCGTGGCGTGTACACACCGGATTCGTACGAGCCTGATCTGCTGCAGGTATTAACTGTAGCTGATGTTAACAATGAAGTAGGTATAACATTAAACAGCAAGAGCACTATAGCCGAAACAAGGGCCCTGCTTACGGGAAATGACACTACCCAGAGCTTTTTTATTGTTACCGATAATGATGGCTCTTATGCCGGGATGGTTAGCCTGGCCGATATTTATAACCATAGCACTGCTGCCGAACTTACCATTGGTAGCATCACCAGGGCAAGTAAACAGGCTGTAAAGAGCAATGATCCGCTGAAACGTGCTATGGAGATTATGGCCGAAGAATCGGTAGAGGTACTTCCTGTAATTGCAGAAGGAAATACTATAGCCGGGAAAATATCCTACAAAGAGATCCTGAATACCTACTATCATTATATTGATGAGAACAGGCAAAAAAATACGCAGATCTCCCTTAAGCGGCGCAGGCTCAAAATGGCCGCTAATGGTCGAAGCAAGGCTAAATCGTAAAAACGCTTTTGTTTAAATTAATGTGAACCCCGTTTGATGTAAGGTCAGGCGGGGTTTTAGTTTTTAACCTGCGCGGTTAGTGAAACCGGGAGGCAAACCGTTGTTCCTGGTTTAATTTTAAATTCAAGCGGTTTTAATTTTATGGGGTGAGGGGTGTTATCGCCTTCGGTTATGTGTAAAAACTGGTTGGGTGTTATGTTTCTGAAATATTGCTTTTCTGCAGTTCCGGCCCATTTTATCTCTATTTCGGCAATTGATTTGGCCTGGCCTATGCCTATTTCTTGTTGCAGTGGCGATGAGCCGAAACTGCCGCCCGAGTTTACATCTTTATAAACGCTGCGTTTTACACCATTTTCAATAAAGGTTAACTTAATACGGCTACCAATGGCTGCTTTGTTGGCTTTGGTGCCTTCCAGTTTCAGGCTTATCCAATTGTTATTGTTTTGGCCGGGGTTTACATACAGCGGGTTGGCATATGAGTCACCGTTAAAGGTGCCACCCATTTCTTCGTAAATATCCTGTTTGCCAACATTCCTGAAATCGGCAAAGGCAACACCGTGGCCTTTTTGCAGGTTGCCAACCCTGGCCGATGTGGTTACATCGGCAAAACGTTTGCCATCCATGTTACGGAAAAGCTTATTAGGTACCAGCGAACGGAAATCGGGGTTCCCGGTACCGAAATACATGTCGGGGTAGCCATCATTATCGATATCGCCAAAGTTACAGCCCATGGCAAACACCACTTTGGTGAGCCCGGCTTCGTCTGTAATATCTGTAAAGGTGCCGTTTTTGTTGTTCCTGAACAGGAAGATATTGCCAGCCCCTTTTACCGGCTTGCCTAAAGCTTCAGCGGCGGCAAAGTAGCCAAGGGTGGTGGTATAGCTTTTAAAATTAAAGTTACATGCCACAAGGTCAAGATAGCCGTCGTTATTGTAGTCAAAAAACCAGGTGCCAAAGGTTGCGCTTACATTGCCTGCAAAACCTGCTTTATCGGTTACGTTTTCGAAGTTTACGTTTTGGCCGGGCTGTGTGATATTATGAAGCAGGAATTTTTTTCCGTCGATACAGGATACAAAAATATCGGGCTTGCCATCGTTATCATAATCGCCGGAGGTAACACCTTTAATAAAGCCAAAAACATCGCAATGAGCTTGCTCGGCCACGTTTATAAAGCCGTTACCATGATCGTTGATGTATAAGGCGCACTTTTCAACATCCTCTGGCGTTTTGCTTTCATAACCTATGAAAACATCAAGCCAGCCATCGCCGTTAAAATCGGCCCAGGTAGCAGTTTGGGTTGAGTGATAAAAAAGAAGCCCCATGGGTATTGTTACATCTGTGAAAGTACCATCGCCATTGTTGCGGAGCAGGGAGCTTGGCTGATTGCCGAACCCCTTATCAAGCCAGGCGCCACGCAAAACAAAAATGTCGGGCCGGCCATCATTATTGTAGTCGGTTTGCTGAATGTTGAGGCCGCCGGTTATTCCCTTTAGGCCGCTGGTTGCTGCAATATCAGTAAAAGTGCCATCTTTATTATTCCTGAAGTAATGCATTACATCATCAAAGCCCATGCCCGATGTGATGATATCGATATAACCATCGCCGTCAAAATCATCGGCAATAGTGCCTCCGGCCTTATTATTAACGCTTAAGTTAAGACTGGGACTGGCATCAACAAAAGGTTTTACTTTATAACCGGTATCGACATTGAGATTGGGGATGAGTAAATCATGCGGTACTTCCTGCGGATATTTGCCCAAAGTCATAAAAGCAATGTTTAGCAGCCACCTTGATTCCAGATCATCAGGGTTTTGTTTTAGGATTTGCTCATAAACTTCGATAGCTTTGGTTGATCCTGTTTTAATTACATGTATACCTTCATCTTTGATTGGAAATACACATGATGACCCGGTATGATTAAGCATGCAATTGGTACGTTCGCCAACGCGCATGTAGGCAATAGCCACCTCCGGGAGCATTTGTTTGCTCACTGCCGGGTCCATCCTATCGAGCAGGTTTTGATAAATAGATGCTGCTTTTTCTTCCTGCCCAACCCTCACCAGTAATGATGCTTTTGCATAGTTCAGGAAATTGATGTTGCCCTGATCTGTTACCGTACGCAGGTCCGAATCGCAGTGCAGTAGCTGAGCTTCGGGGCAGTTTGAGTTAAGTCTGCTAAATGTCCGTTTACCTTCGTTATCCAGGATCCTGACCATCTGTTCATGAGACGATTCCCCGCATGAAGAAAATAACCCTGCCGAAAAGATCATCAGCATAAATAAACAGCTTTTTACGGCACTAATAGGTGTGTATTGCAAAAGCATAACAGGTTAAGTAAACAGTTTAAATTGGCAAGAACCGGTTGCTGGATAATTAACACATCAACCTGGTTAAAATGGATGTTCCCATTTCAAATAGATATAAAAGTACTTAAATAAAGTTAATATTTAGCATTAAGCAATATTGATATAGACGTTATGTATTATAGCGATTTTTTATCTATATCTTTGATTAAGATATTGTTATGGCGATTGGATGGTGCCCTTTAGCCGTCACTTAACTGATAGAGATAAACCAATTACTAACCCTAAATTATTTCCCATGAAAAAATTTGTTATTGAACGGGAGTTGCCGGGTGCCGGAAACCTGTCGCCCGAAGAATTGCAGGCAATTTCACAGGCATCATGCTCGGTTGTGAATGAATTGGGTAAACCATATCATTGGATCCAGTCGTTTGTTACTGCCGATAAGATCTACTGCATCCACATTGCCGAAAGTGAAGATGTTGTGCGCGAACATGCCTTGAAAGGAGGCTTCCCGGTAACCAGCATTGCCGAAGTTAAAGCGATCATTGATCCGACAACAAGTACCATGACCGTATAAAACAAAAACGGCCCGGGTTTAAAACCCGGGCCGTTTTTTATATGTGTAGTTTTATGGTTTACTTACCTACCGAAGCCGAAGCTGTTGTTTTAAACAGCGGATCGGGCTTAAAATAATTGCCTCCTGCAAAACTGATCACATAATCAGATTTAAAGTGGGTGCTTTTTTTATAATAATCGGTACTGATGATCTGTGCGCCTGATTTTTGCGCTGCTATAAATGAGCTCATATCATTTGCACGGGCCTCTTCTGTATCCGAGTCGGCACGGGTACGGATAATGTAGCCTTTCTTAACCAGTTTCTGAATTGCTGCCAGGTCCTTTTTAGCGTCGTTCATGATGTGGATGGCTGCTTCGGGTGTGCCGGGTTGTGCGTCGGCAAATAATACACGGCCTTTCAACGATGGATGCCCAGCGATATAGGCAGCCCTTTTTTCACCTTTTTCATCAAGAATAAAAATGAATTTGCCTTTGGCTGCTTTTAAAGTTGGCCAGTTGTTATGCAATACTGCGGCTTCAAGGGTTTTGTATGTACCGCGTACATCATCTGGTGTAATTAAATATTGTTTACCAAGGTTATCCAATATTGCCTTATCCAGATCGGCAAAAGTTTTTGCTGTAAATTTCTCGGGAACGGTGAAGCCCGGTTTATCTGAGGCTTCGTCTTTGGCGTTCATGGTGATATAGATCGGGTTATGATCCGGGTGCTCATCGCTCCATTTTTTCAACTCCTGCAGGCAAAGCTTAAAAGTAGCGCAGTTGCTGCGGAAATCAATATCCTCAATATGGAAAACCTTAAAACCAGGTTCCTTCATTACGCCCCTGGTGTCAAATGCCGGTTGGCCAGGTACCCAATCCAAACCTTTTGGATGCGCATATTTGCCGCCCTTGGTATCGGCATAAACATCTATTTCCAAAGCGTTGAGGCCTAAGTTAAGCTGATCGCTAAGGCTGATATGCTCATAATCGATCTTGCTCATGCCAACAGAATCGCGCTTTTGCAAAAAATGGAACAGTTTAGGATCAATAGCCTGTTTATAGCTGTTATGTGACCCTATTACCTGGAAATGGTTGATGGTTTGATTGTCGTTATCGTTCGTAAGCGTTGATACGGTGAGAACAATACCGGCAAGTAATCCGCCTATAAGTTTCATTGTTTAATTGGTTTTATTGTTTAACAAAAAAGGCGCAAAAGATTGTTCTTTTGCGCCTTATAAAAATGGTTTTATTAATAACCTGGGTTTTGTTTCAGGTTAGGGTTGGTTTTTAATTCGGTAGATGGAATTGGGTACAACCTGCGGGTTGGATCGGTGTTCATTTTCAGGTCATCCGTTTTACCACCTGCAACCGGCAGCGGATATTCCTTTTCAAACAATCCATAACGGATCAGGTCATTACGACGCCATGCTTCCCATGAAAGTTCACGAGCACGTTCGTCCAGTAACCCATCTAAATCGATAGAGGTAGCAACCTGCGCATGGGCACGGGTACGTAATTTATTTACCAGGGTAAGCGGAGATTGGAAGTCGCCGTTTATAGTTGTTGGAGTAGCGCCGCGTAAAATGGCTTCGGCCTTCATCAGGTAAATATCAGCCAAACGGAATACCGGTACGTCGTTACTGTTTAAACGCGTAGCCTGGATGATATTAACATCCGGGTAGTATTTGATTGAACGTACACCTTCAGATTGTGCGTTAAGTACATCGTTACCTAAGTCCATTGGTTTTAAACCGGTAAGTATCAGATCGGGTTTGATGTTGATCTGTGTGTTTGCCGGAACGCCCGCGGTGCCGGTAGGGTAGTAAACCGGCTGACTGGTAAAGCCGCCATTGCCATCAGGGTAATATTGCGGACCGGCCAACCATGTTTTAGTGCGGTCATCGCCAGGGATGTTAAAGCGGTTATAAAACTCAGGGGTAGTGCTCATGGCAATACTTAAACCTACGTTAAAGCCGTATGCCTGGGCCAGGTAATAAAAGAAACCAAAACGGGTGAACTGGTTACCCGGAATCTGCTGATCATAAGGAACTGCGAAGATAGTTTCATTGATCTGCGGACCATTTGTTGGTAAAAATATGTCGCGGAATTTAGCATCCAGGAAATAGTTGGTATTGTTTTGAACACTATCACACATGGCTACAGTTTCCTGGTAGCGGTTTGAGTTAATGTATACACCCGAGTTAAGGTACATTTTTGCGAGCAGGGCAAACACCATGCCTTTTGTTGGACGGCCGTATTGAGATACGTTTGTTGCAGCGTTGCTGCTTTTGGCCGGTAATAAAGGTAAAACAGCTTTTAACTCGCTTTCAATAAACTCGTATACTTTAGCACGAGGCTGATTGGCAGGTTGTGTAGTTACCGGGAAATCGGTAATGATTGGTACGTTGCCATACAAATCCATCATGAAATAAAGGTACAGGGCGCGCATTGCTCTAACCTCGGCAATTGAAGATGCCTTTTTTGCCGCTGTTGATGATGATGCATTGATAACGGTAATGATACGGTTACAGGTATTGATACCGCCAAAGCCCCATTGCCATACGCTGATAACGTTAGGGTGGTCAAAAGTCCAGGTGTGGTAGTGTAACTGGCGGTATTGGCCACCGTCGTCAAAGTTACCGTCACGGGCAGGTAGGATAGCCTCATCTGTCGACATATCCTGCATACGCCAGTAAGGCACTGCGTAGCTTGACGAAAGGTTTGAATAAATAGTACCCAACAATGCAGTATAATCGGCATCGGTAGTTGGGAAGTTTGATTTTACGTATTGTGATTCAACAGGTACATCTAATTTTGTACATGAATATGTGCCAATCATGGTAGCGAAAGCGGCACATGCTAAAAATATCTTTTTCATCTTTTGTCTTTCTGAGTTTATTAGAATTGTGCAGTTATACCTAAGCTGAACGTGCGTGTTTTAGGATAAAAATCGCGGTTATCAATACCCGGGGTTAAGCCGCCGATGTTAACTTCAGGATCAACACCGCGGTATTTGGTGATGATGAAAATGTTATTGCCCGAAGCATAGAAGCGCAGGCTTTTAATAGCCTGGATATGCGGTTTAATGGTGTAACCTAAAGTAGCGTTATCCAAACGCAGGTATGAACCGCTTTCAAGGAAACGATCAGAGATCAGGTATGCATTGATATCCTTAAATGATTCGCCTAAAGTAAACCTTGGGATGTTTTGCAACTTTGAGTCGGCAGGGTTATTCAATGAAGCAAGGGTTGCATTCAGGATCTTGTTGCCATAAACACCACGTACCAGGAAGTTTAAGTCGAAGCCTTTATAAAAGAAACTGTTGCTCCAGCCATAAATCAATTTAGGCTGTGCATCATATTTAATAAACTGATCTGTAGTAAGTGGTTGTGTAGCAGTTGTTGATCCGTCGGCTTTTTCATAGGTACTTACGCCGTTAGCGTTTTTACCTAAATAATGCCACAGGTCAAACGTACCGATAGCATAGCCCGGTTGTATGATCTGGCTGTAGTTGCCCGATTGACCTTTACCACCTAACTGTGCAGTTTGAATAAAGTTAAGACCGAACTGGCTGTTTGATAAGCTTTGAACAACGTTTTTGTTATGCGAAACGTTGAATGAAGTACGCCATGTAAAGGCCTGTGATTTTACAGGAACCGCGTTTAAAACAACCTCTATACCGCTGTTTTTGATTTTACCTACGTTAGCAGTGTAAAACGGATAAAAATACAGGGTGGTTGATACCGGGTAAGTATAGATCAGGTCGGATGTTTTTTTGATATAGTAATCTACCGAACCGGTTAAGCGGTTGTTAAACAAACCAAAGTCCAAGCCGATGTTGGTAGTAGCAGTGCTTTCCCATTTCAGGTCCGGGTTATCGTTACGTACCGGGCCAATAGGGTTAACAATGTTACCATTGCTCAAAAATTTACCACCACCCGGAGGCACACCGTAAATTAAACGTGCAGTAAAAGCATCGAAACCTAAGCTGTTACCAGATACACCGTAACCAGCCCTTAATTTCAGGTCGCTAATTACAGGGATCGATTTGATGAAATCTTCGTTGATGAGCTTCCAGCCCGCAGAAGCAGCCGGGAAGTAACCATGACGCTGGTTAATACCAAATGCCGATGAACCGTCTTCCCTTAATGAAGCCTGTAGCAGGTATTTATCTGAAAATTCGTACTGACCACGAGCGTAGAATGATACGAACCTCAATGTTGAGATGTAGTTAGGGTTGAAAACTATCTGTGAAAGCTGGGTTGGGTTTGACAACGCCAGGTAGTTATAAGTTAAGGCATCATTTGAAAAGCCTTGTGTTTGTACGCCAAAGCCATCATTATTACGGTCCTGCTGGTAAGAGTAACCTCCTAATAATTTCAGTGAGTGTTTACCGAAAACACGATCATAGTTAAAGTAAGCTTCAACAACGTTGCTGGTATTGGTATAGGCACTGCGTACAGCTACACCACCGGCATTAACATAAATACCCGATTGACTGGTAGAGTAGGTGTTAACGTTATTTTGTTCTTTTTGGGTTGATCCGGATACGGTGAACTTTAAACCTTTCAAAATGTCCAAAGATGCAAAGCCATTGATCAGGGTTTTGTTGTTCTCTGTCCTGGTAAAGTTGTTGTTGATTAATGACAACGGGTTTAAAGGACCGCTACCTGTACGGCTGTAGTTTTCTTTATAAGTACCATCGGCATTATAAGGGCTAACTGTTGGCAGGTAGAATAAAATACCTGATAATACCTGGCTTTGGAAAATGTCGTTGTTTTTAGTAGCGCTGTTAGTAAGCGTGATACCCAATTTTAAACGATCATTAAAAAAGCGCTGATTGATATAGCCCTTGTAAATAGTACGCTCAAGGCTGGTATTATTCAGGATACCATTGTTTTTCATGTAGTTTACACTTGCACCATACTCTGAATTGGTACCTGCGCCACCGTATGAAAGGTTGTGGTTTTGTGAATAGCCGGTTCTTTCGGCAAGTTTTTGCCAGTTGGTATTTGAACCGTCATCGTCGGCTGCGCTTAATTTAGGTACGCCGTTGTCGGTTAAATATTTACGCAGTTCATCGCCTGTAAGCACATCGATGTTTTTTGATACGTTTTCAACAGCAGCATAAGCGCTGTAAGTTAAACGGGTTTGGCCGGCTTTAGCCCTGCGGGTAGTAACAATGATTACACCATTAGCCGCACGTGAACCGTAAATAGCGGTTGAAGATGCATCTTTCAATACGTCGATGCTCTCGATATCAGCCGGAGCTAAAAGGTCAATAGATGCGCCCGGTACACCGTCAATTACATAAAATGGTTGCTGAGCAGCACCTTCACGCAATGTTGATGGTCCCCTTAAAATGGTGGCTGGTTGTTTGTTAGGGTCACCGCTTTTAGTGATGTTTAAACCGGCCACTTTACCTTGTAGTAATTCGGCAGGAGTAGTTAGTACACCGGCGTTAAAATCTTCTGCTTTAACCGAAGTGATAGCGCCTGTTACGTCCTTACGGCTTGCGGTACCGTAACCGATAACCACAACATCTTTAAGTTGTTTGGTGTCGGTAACCATGGTAACGTTAACAACTTTTTTGTCGCCGATGGTTACTTCTTTCGGCAACGAACCTAAAAAAGTAAATTTAATTACATCGTCCGAACCGCTTACAACAACCTGGTAAATACCATTGGCGGAAGTTGAAGTGGCTTTTCCTGTACTTTTTACCGTTACTACTACCCCAGGTAACGGCAGGTTGCTTTCGTCGGTAACAGTACCTCTGATTGTACGTTGCTGCGCGAAGGCCGCTGATGAGGCCACAAGCATCAGCATAAAAAGGCAAATCGATTTACCCGATCTTTGCCATAATCTAAGAATAGATCTGTAGTTTTTTTCCATAGTTTTTAATTAATGATAACCCCTTTTAATAGCTGCCTAAGTTGAGCATAGGCGGGCGATAAATTGCTGCAAAGCAACGGTTGTTTTATTATCAGGAAATAAATACGGAGTTAACTTATCTATTAATTAAAATTGGTGTTGCTTTTTTAAAATGTGCTATTTTAAGCTGATTATCAGCTTTTTGCTTGCCGCAAACAAATTGACTTTGTTAATAAAGGGTTAAGGGTTTTTAAATTTTAGTGTTTTGTAAAAAGCTTGTTGTTGGGCAACTGTAAAAGTGCAAGGCAAATTTTATGCTTTTTACAATCGATGGAAAAGGAGTTGAAGATGTATTGGACAATTTACCGGTAGGCCAGCGAAATCATAGTATAACTGTCGTTGGTTTGGATGGTAAACATGAATTCATTGTTTTGATAAATCTTGCTTCCGGGTTTTGAGTAAACGATGTCTCTGAAGTCGTGATTTTCAAGATAGTCCTGGAATGAACGGTCATGTAATGCCGGGCACATGTACAGGAGTTGTTCCATCCTGACAGCGAGGGCTGTTTTTCGTTTTTTATTTTCCCACCGGTCTTTATCCTGGTCAAAAGCCCATCCCTTGTTGATTTTATTAAGTTCGGTAGTATAAACGCCGGGCCCTGCTTTCATCAACAGGATCATATCGGCAGGGGTTATTTCTCTTTCGGCTATATTTAATTTATGTTGATGCCAGTAATATAAAGCTCCCAGGATAACAGCGATGCTTAATAAAGCAGGCCACCAATAATTTCGACGCTTATCGGGCTCAATAAATTCAGGATATTCATCTGGAAACAATTCATGTTTGATTATTGCAACTGTACGCTTTGCCTCGGCACGTGTAACCCCTTCTCCAACCAACAAAGCCTCAATTTCATGGTCGGTATTGCCATCGGCAATCATCCATTTTATCTGGTCGGTAATTTGTTGCTTGTCCATTGGTAGTGGTGATGGGATTAGGTTTAGTTTTGAAACTCAAGATACATATTTTTATGAGAGCAATATAACAGGAAATAAAAACGCAAATGAAATCGCTTTTATAATAGGAGTCGTCAATGAAGCAACCCCGTAGCTATGGATATCGGTCATGCATTGACTACGAGATTGCCACGCTGCGCTCGCAATGACATGCTTTTTTATCATTTAAAAAAGAGCGACAATTTCATTTTCCGAATACCTGCGGTTCTCCTGCTGAAATGAAAGGGTCAAAAAGAGCGACTTTCTTAAAGCATAGTTTATAACTATTATTGTGCGCCTTAAAGCAAGGCTAAACCAATGAAACGTATCCTCCCTGTAATTGTACTTTCCCAGTTTTTTTGTACCTCGCTGTGGTTTGCAGGCAACGCGGTTATGGGCGATATTGCTAAACAATTGCAGCTTGAACCATCATATCTGGCTTACCTGACAAGCGCGGTTCAGCTTGGTTTTATTACCGGAACCCTTGTTTTTGCCATCCTGAGTATTGCCGACAGATTTTCGTCGGCACGTGTGTTTTTTATTTGTGCACTTATTGCCGCTTTTATCAACGGGTTGGCGTGCTTACCGGGTACGGACGCTACTACCATGCTGATATTAAGATATTCCACAGGTTTTTTCCTGGCAGGGATTTACCCGGTAGGCATGAAAATAGCCTCCGATCATTATCCGCAGGGATTAGGAAAAGCATTGGGTTTTTTGGTTGGCGCTTTGGTGTTAGGTACGTCATTTCCGCATCTGCTTAAAAGTTTAATGTCGGCATTGCCCTGGCGTTACGTTATATTGTCAACTTCGGTATTAGCTGCTTTGGGCGGATGCGCCATGGTATTGCTTGTGCCCGATGGCGCAGGGAGAAAACAGGGATCGGCGCTGAATCCGGCGGCGTTTGTTAAAAGTTTCGGTAACAAACAATTCAGGGCAGCGGCTTTTGGTTACTTCGGGCACATGTGGGAACTTTATGCCTTTTGGGCTTTTGTACCGGTCATATTAAGCGCCTATAATACCCGGTATACTGAAGCTGATTTAAATGTGCCACTATTATCCTTCCTTATTATTGGCGTTGGGGCACTGGCCTGTGCGGGTAGCGGTACCCTGTCTCAATATAAGGGGGTGAAAAATGTGGCAGTGTTAGCATTGGCAATTTCATGTATCTGCTGTTTAGTATCGCCGCTGTTTTTGTTTGCCGGTTCGGCGTGGATATTAATAGTGTTTTTATTGGTTTGGAGTATTGCTGTTATTGCCGATTCGCCATTGTTTTCAACCCTGGTTGCACAAAATGCCGATCAGCAATTAAAAGGGACTGCGCTCACTATTGTTAATTGCATTGGCTTTGCCATTACCATTGTAAGTATTCAACTCATCACTGCTTTGCGGACAGTTGAAAACGAACGATATATTTATCTGATACTGGCCGTAGGGCCGGTATTGGGATTGGTGGCTCTGGCCGGAAAGAAGAAGATCTAAGAAGCCGTTTATATTGGTTGTTTTAATTGTAGAGACGCATCACATGCGTCTCCTGCTTGTAAATTACGGCAGCAAAATGGTTATAGGCTGCTTGTCCTACGGGAGACGCATGTAATGCGTCTCTACGTTGAAAAAAACAATACCTGATTTAACCAGCCACTAATAAAAACAAAAAAGCTCCTGCCTGTGAAACCGGAGCTTTTTACTATACAGAAGTAATTGCTTACCGGAATTTAATATTAACGCTGCCGCCAGATGCTTCAGCTTTAACCGGGATACCGCCGCCGTTGTATTTGCCGTTAACCCGTTCCTTTTCCCATTGTCCGTTAAATTTAGCAACAGATGATGGTGATACACCTTCACCACGCAGGTCGAGATCATAGCCCTGGTTTTGCGGAAGTTCGATATCAACATTACCTGCGCTTGATTCAAATTTAAGGTATTTGCCAACTTTAAGCATCTGGGCATACAAGCCACCGCCGCTTGTTTCGGCACTAACGCTGCCTGCCATGCGTTTAAGGTCGATGCTGCCGCCTGATGTACTGGTAATGAGCTCGCCGCTGATATTATTGCCATTAACCCCGCCACCGCTGGTTTCGGCATTGATAGTGCCTTTTAGGTTTTCTAAAGTGATGCCACCGCCGCTGGTTTCAAGTCTGATTTTTCCGCTGCAGTTTTTGGCCTCAATACCGCCGCCGCTGGTTTCCAATGAGATGTCTTCGCCGGAGTTTGAAACATGAATTCCGCCACCCGAAGTATTACCGCGAATGGTGCCATAAAGCCTGTCAATTTGTAAACCTCCTCCGCTGGTGCTGAACTTTTCGTTACCTTTTAAGTTATCAAGGCCAATGCCGCCGCCACTGGTTTCCAGGTCGGTTGAGCATTGTTGCGGTACATAAATGCGGAACGAGATGCTTAGTGAGCTTCTCCAGTTAAAAAAGCTTTGGCGTTTGCTTTTGGCAATGGCCTTAACCTCATGTCCGCTAACAGATATATCGAGTGTATAATCTTTATCAAGGCGTTTTTTGATCTCTTCTTTTGAAAGTTCGCTGCCGTTATTGCCTTTAATGTAAACTTCCACCCGCGGGGCCTGTCCCGGTTGGCCGCTAACTACAATACCGCCGGCCGATGTACGTACTACAGCACTGGTAATAGCATCATTGGCTAATGATTTGGTGAGGTATAATGAACGGCTATCGCCATCCTGCGCTGCCGCCACAGCAGTTTGCCCGGCAAGCAGAAGGAGTAAAATATAATTTTTCATAAAAGGGGTTTTAATGTGATACAGCTATGACCCTCCTTTACCCCTATACGTTACAGGTGTTTTAATATTTATTATTTAAGCTGAAAGCTGAACGCGAAAGCCCAAAGCTAAAAGTGATTTTCAATTACAGAATTAGCTTTATCCGAAAGATTTATTATGGACGCCATTTAAACGACATGCTATCGATGGCGCGCATGGTACATAAAATGCCATTTAAATGGTCATGCTCGTGCTGCATCAGTTCAGACAGGGCATCGTTCATTATCCACTGTTGCTGTTGCCAGTTTTCATCGAGATAATTTACCGTAATGGTTTTATGTCTTTTAACTTTTACCAGCAGGTTCGGAAAGCTCATGCAATCGTCCCAAAGCTCAAAGAGTTCGTCGCTGGCATCCTGTATTTCAGGATTAATAAAAACTACCGGCTTATCAATGTTCATGTAAACAAGGCGTTTCATGATACCCAGTTGCGGAGCTGCTATTGCCCGGCCAAAGTTGTATTTCTGCCTTATTTCCTGCATTACATTGTGCATGTCGGCAATCCAGCCGCTTAGCAGTGGCAGTTCTTCTTGTAGCACAGGATCGCAAACCTGGTACAGGCGTTCATCGCCAAGCAGCAAAATATCAGTCAGTTTTTTCATGCTATGGTAAAAGTAACTTTTTTATCTGCCGGATGCTTGTATTAGCTCATATTTGAGTTAATTTTATACTTGCCAATTGAACCTGTTGTTTTGTGAAATAACGAAACTAAAATAAGCGGAAACCGTATAAACGAGAAAGTTAAGTATTGACTTTCCTTATCCAAATTAAGTTTTGTAGTTATTTTATTATATCATGCAACCAAAAGAAATTTTAAAAGAACACGTAAGTAAGACCATCACATTAACCGACGATCAGTTCGATTATTTCTTTTCGCATTTTACCTACAAAAAATTTAAAAAAGGGCAAACTATAATAGGGGAAGGCGATAAAGTAGACTGTGAGTATTTTGTACTTTCGGGCTATTTGAAATCGTTTTTTATTAATGATGACATGAAAATGTTCATCCTGCAGTTTGCCATGCCTACCTGGTGGGCTTCGGATTACAATGCGCTTTATAGCGGCGACCGCGCTACAGTTAACGTTGATTGTATTACAGATGCCGAAGTACTTTGTCTCACCAGCCAGGACCGTGAAAAGCTTTGCAAAGAAATCCATGAGGGCGAACACTTCTTTCGCTGGCGTACCAATAAAGGCTATGTGGCTACACAAAAAAGGCTGCTATCATTCATGAATAATGATGCCAAACATCGTTATGAAGAGTTATTGGCGCAATATCCAACACTGTATAATATAGTTCCAAAACAGTTAATCGCCTCGTATTTGGGTGTTTCAAGAGAAACATTGAGTCGCTTATACCATTCTTAAAATGTGACGTACATCACATAAACAGGACGGTGTTTCGATTGTGATGTAGGTCACACAGTTTCCGGGCGGTTAGTACGCAACTTTGTATTGTCATTAAAGACATAACAAAATGGAAACTCAAAAATTTGAAATCATCAGCGCAAAAAGTAATATCGACTGGATTGGTCGTAAAGTTACAGGCGCACACAATGGTACCATCGCTATAAAAGAAGGTTCTTTAACTTTTGCAGATGGACAGCTAACAGGCGGTAAATTCGCTATCGACACCACCTCTATTAAAATACTTGACATAGCTGACCCGGCTACCAATGCCCAGTTTGCAGGTCACCTCGCTTCTGACGACTTTTTTAATTCTGAAAATTATCCTGAAGCTCAATTTGTGGTTACCGCTATCAACAAAGAGAGCAATGATGCTTATGGTATCACCGGAGATCTGACTATAAAAGGGATTACTCATTCCGTAAGTTTTGACGCACAGGTTACTGCCGCCGCTGATACTGTTAGCGCAACCGGTAAAGTTGTGGTTGACCGTACTAAATACGGCATGAGGTTCCGTTCAGGAAACTTTTTTAAAGACCTGGGCGATACCCTGATCTACAACGATTTTGACCTTAATGTAAACATAACCGCAAAAGCTGTTTGATAAACAGCTTTTGCTTAAAAACCAAAGCCATGCCATACGTAAAAATTGAACTGACCCGCGAAGGTGTTACCCGCGAGCAGAAACAAACCCTGATAAAGGGCGTAACCGATTTGATTGTCAATACCCTGAACAAAGATCCGCATTTAACCCACGTGGTGATCAGTGAAGTTGAGTTGGATGATTGGGGATATGCAGGCGAACAGGTATCAGTACTAAGAGAAAAAGGCATCACTGCCGATAAGAAGTAAAACAATGAAAAAGCAAACAATAATCGTTACCGGGGCATCATCCGGTATCGGTAAAGAAATAGCCCGTCATTTTTTAGAAATGGGCGATAATGTAGTAATCAATTCAACAACAGCCGATAAACTGGAAGCCGTTTACCAGGAACTTGGCGCAGGCGAAAACCTGGCCATGGTTGCAGGTAGTGTAAGTGATAAAGCAACAGGCGAAAAGTTGGCCCAAACAGCTATTAATAAATTTGGCGGCGTTGATGTATTGATCAATAATGCCGGGATTTTCGAAACAAGGCCGTTCCTTGAGGTTGATGAGGCATACCTCGATCGTTTTTTAGATACCAATCTTAAGGGTACTTACTTTACTACCCAGGCGGTAATCCCTCAAATGATTAAACAGCATGATGGCGTAGTGATTAACATAGGCACACCCTTGGTTAACCATGCGCTTAGCGGGGTTCCTATTACAGCCCAAATGGCTTCAAAAGGAGCGGTACATGCGCTTACTATACAACTGGCCGGCGAATTTGGTAAAGATAACATCAGGGTAAATACCATTGCGCCAGGTACTATCCGTACGCCAATGCACGGCGACAATGCCGATCAAACTGCAGGCTTACACTTGTTAAACCGTGTTGGCGAAGTTGAAGATATTGCACAAATGGCTTACTCTGTTGCCAAAAGCAATTTTATTACCGGCGCCATTATCAATGTTGACGGTGGCACCGCTGCAGGCCGTAACTTAAATTAAGATGAAAACCCTTTTATTAACAGCTTTTATGCTCTGCACGTTGCAGGGCATAAAGGCACAAAGCAAAAGCAAAATGGAAACTAACAATCAAGACAAAGCAGCCATTGAACAGGCGCTTGAAACTTACTACTTCAAAGGGATTTATGAAGGTGATGTGGATTTGTTAAAACAGGTGATGAATACCGGCACCCTGCTTTTTGGCGATGTGAAAGGACAACCCTATGCAAAAACATTAGATGTTTATCTGGACGGTGTAAAAAACAGGCAAAGTCCTAAAGATTCGGGTAAACCGTTTGAAGGGAAGATTATTTTTGTTAAAACAGTAAACTCAATTGCCGTTGCCGAAGTAACGGTGAAAATGTATGATTTTAACTACTATGAGTTTTTATCGTTTCATAAAATTGACGGTAAGTGGCTCATCGTAAATAAAATGATCAGCGATACAAGCAAATAATAATAAAATCATGTGGTATAACACAAAAGCAACAGAGATACTGGGCATAGATTATCCGATTATGCAGGGGCCTTTTGGCGGCAATCTATCGTCGGCCGAATTGGTGGCCGCGGTATCAAATGCCGGCGGTTTGGGTGGTTATGGGGCGTATACCCTCAGCGCGCCTGAAATTGTTGAGGTTGATAAACAGATCAGGGCGGCAACCAACAAGCCGTATAATATCAACCTATGGGTTTCGGAAACCGATGCGCCCAATGGCGAAGCCACTGATGAACAGTATGAACATGCATCGCAACTGTTTAAGCCATATTTTGATGAGGCCGGAATCCCGATACCGCCAAAACCGGCGCCATTTAAGTTGCGGTTTGAAAATCAGTTGCAAGCTATTCTTGACCTGCGCCCAAAAGTTTTCAGTTTTATGTTTGGCACATTGCCCGCCGACATCATGGAGCAATGTCGCAGGTTAGGCATTGTCACCGTTGGTGCGGCTACTACACTGGATGAGGCCATTGCTTTAGAAGCTACCGGCGTAGATATGATCATCGCATCGGGCTTTGAAGCCGGTGGTCACAGGCCATCGTTCCTTGCCCCGGCAGAAGCATCAACTACCGGCACTTTTGTATTGCTGCAGCTGATCAAAGACAAAATTAAAACCCCGGTTATTGCGGCAGGCGGCATTGCCAATGGCAGGGGAGTAGCCGCTGCCTTAACGCTGGGCGCTGATGCAGCGCAAATAGGCACTGCATTTTTAGCCTGTGATGAATCGGGCGCGCTTCCAATCCACAGGCAAATGCTTTTTTCGGATGCGGCTAAGTATACCACTTTATCCCGCGCGTTTACCGGCAGGCTTGGCCGTGGTATTACCAGCCGGGTAGCCAAAGATCTGATTGGTAAAGAAGCGGGTTTTTTACCATTTCCATTACAAACAACCTTTATGGCCCCATTAAGAAAAGCCGCGCTTGAACAGCAAAAATGGGATATGATTTTATTCTGGGGTGGGCAGATAGCGCCGATATTGAAACATAAAAAGGCTGCCGACTTGATGCAATCCATAATTGAAGATACTACCAAAATCATGAACCCATGAAAAATGAAGTTAATGTAACCTACCTGGGCGGCCCTACCGTTATTTTAGAGATCGGTGGTTTAAGGCTTATGACCGACCCAACACTTGACCCGGCCGGTGAGCAATTCATGATCAATGATAAGCCCGCCTACCATAAAACCGAAGGCCCGGCTACTACCGAGATTGGTAAAATAGATGTGGTTTTGCTAAGCCATGACCAACACGGTGATAACCTCGATAATGCAGGGCGGGAGTTGCTGAAGCAGGTTGATAAAACATTAACAACTAAAATAGGAGCCAAAAGATTAGGCGGCAACATCATAGGCCTTTCACCCTGGGAAAGTATCCGGTTAAATGATGAAGTGGTGATAACCGGTACACCTGCAAGGCATGGCCCTGCAGGCAGCGAAAAACTTACCGGCGATGTAACGGGCTTTATTGTAACCGTGAAAGGGCTTCAAATTTATTTTACCGGCGATACCGTGTTTTATGACGGGGTGAAAGAGGTTGCAGAAAAGTTTAAACCGCAATATGTATTCATATTTGCCGGTGCAGCCAAACCCCGCGGCCCGTTTAATGTAACTATGGGTACTAATGATGCTATTGACACCGCCTTTGCCTTTCCTGATGCTACGATTATACCGGTGCATTTTGAGGGATGGTCGCATTATACCGAAACAGGGGAGATGTTGCAGCAATCATTTAATGCACTTGGGATTGGCGGACAGCTTAAGATCCTCAAACCTGGCATAAAAACAAGTTTATAGATAAGTAATTATCAGTGTGAGTTTATGGGCTGCTGAAACGCGGGCCGGATGGCTCATGCTTAAAAAAAATCAAACCATGAACTCATCAAAAGTATGGTATGTAACCGGGGCCTCCCAGGGATTGGGACTTACCCTTGTAAAAAAGCTATTAGAAAAAGGCCATCGCGTAGTTGCAACGTCACGTAACGCGCAATCCCTGAAACAAGCAGTAGGGATCATTGATACAGACAGGTTTTTGCCTTTGGCTGTTGATTTGAGCAACCCGGATTGTATAGAAGAATCCATCCGTGAAACACTCAAGGCTTTTGGACAAATTGATGTATTGGTCAACAATGCCGGTTATGGCATGGCCGGTACAGTTGAAGAAACCGAACGGCAAAAGATTCAAGATATTTTCAGTGTTAATGTGTTGGCGGCGATTGATGTAACCAAGGCGGTGCTGCCTGTTATGCGTAGTCAAAGTTCTGGATATATTATCAATATAGGTTCGGTAGCGGGTTTTGTAGGCGCACCGGGCTGGTCGGTTTATTCGGCTACTAAAGCTGCCATTGCCGCATTTTCGGAAGTGCTGGCCCTTGATCTTAAAGAGTTTGGTATCAAAGTAACGGTGGTTGAACCATCTGGTTTCCGTACGGGATTTCTTACTGCAGGCTCATTGGCTTTTACCGAAAGCCATATTGAAGGGTATCATGCAGTTAAAAATGCCCAGCAGCGCTACCTCGCCGCCGATGGCAAACAACCCGGCGATCCTGAAAAGGCATCGGAGATCATGATCGGCCTTACAGAAATGACAGAACCACCGCTCCATCTTTATTTGGGCGAGGATGCCTATAAACGGGCTTCTGAAAAGCTTGGCATAATGACTGCCGAGCTGGAACAATGGAAGCCGGTTACTATATCTGCCGATTTTAAATCGTGATTTGGGTAGCGGCCTATGCGGGTTTCACCGGTTCAAGCCCGTGACCTTTCATGATGGTTAGGAGCTTTTGCATATCCGGCGGACCACCGGCATTGATCACTGCTGCAATTTCGCGGAAATATGCCGGGCCGATAGATGCCGGAGAAAGCGTGCAGAGTGCCCTTGCTGTTTTATCGTGCAGATTATTAAAACCATGAATAGTTCCCCTTTTTATAAAGCAATGATCGCCCGGTTGTAGCTCCCGCATTTCTGTGCCTATCAATTGTGTAAGCGCCCCTTCCAGTATATACAGCGTTTCGTCTACATCAACATGAAAATGAGGTGCTGGTACTTTTGCACCAGGCGGAACTACCAGCTCAAACTGTACGAGGGTGTCATCTGTATCATCGCCATCAAACAAAAAATTGATCTCAAGAGAGCCTAAGCTGATGCGTTCTTTAAAGTGAGGAAACATGTGTGGTTGGGTTATAGTTGGTTAACTAAAGCTATGCAAATTGAGATGTAAATGCAATAAACTTATTTCAGCAATATTCGGCAATCCGGGATTAAATGCCCGGAACTTCAAATTGAACAATTATGATTGGCGAAGGAGCATAGTTATTATTCGCTAATAAATAATGCTTACCCAACCGCTTAAAACCTGGGTGCCGGTTTTAGCATTAATGATAAAATAATATGTGCCAGTTGGAAGTTTACTCCCTTTATAGGTGCCGTCCCATGGCTCAGAGTAACCACGGCTATTAAATACTATACTGCCATAACGATTATAAACTTTTACAGTAGAGCTTGCGTCAAGACCTTCAATCACCCAGGTGTCGTTTGCTCCGTCGGCATTGGGAGTAAATGTGTTGGCCATCTTAATATCTGTACAATGACTGGTGATATTTATGAATTGGGTAGCCGTGCAGTCATTTTGGTCTGTTACTGTAAGCTCAACCTTTCCAAGCGCACCGGTTGTAAATGTATTGCTTCCGGGGTTCCCGTTCCATAAATATTTTTTGAAACCAGTGGGGGCATTTAAGGTAACCTGCTCCTGATTGAACGTGCACAAGGTTGCATCCTGCAGGTTTAAGACCGGGTTGCTGAAAAATTGCACGTTGATGCTCTTGCTATCGGTACAGCCCGCGGTAGAGGTAACTAAAGCGGTATAATCACCGGGCGTTTTAACGCTGATACGGCTTGTTGTCTCACCTGTCGACCATTTAATATTACCACTGGAAATTGTGGCCTGAAGATCTACCGATTGCCCGCTGCAAAGGGTAGTTGTTACAATTTTTTCAAGTTCAATTGTTGGAAGAGGGTTAAATACAATGGGCAATATTGAAGAGGTTGATGTACAGTTTATTTTATTGCTGGCAACATTAACCTGATAATTACCGGCTATTACATTAGTTAAACTTGTTTGGTTGGTATAACTGATAAGTTGCGCCCCGTCGCGATACCAATTGATGGTATAAGCAGGATCGGCCTGAATATTGGTGGAAATTATGGCCTGATCGTCAATGCAGTAGGAGGGTTTGTTGGCTTGCAGTACAGGGGTTGGCAAACTTATAAATTCGGCTTTAATAGTATTTGAAGCAACCCAAACACCCGAACAAGCGCTTGCTTCTACTTTATAACTGCCACCTTGATTTGTAGTTATACTGTTTGTAGTATTACCGTTTAAAACCCCATCGGTATACCAGCGGTATTGGTAGTTGGGGTTGTTATCAACTTTGAATGTTGCGCTGCTTCCATTACAATAAAAATTTTCATCAGGATAATTAAGCGTTACAACAGGGCTTGTAATGACCGTTACCTTGAGTTCATTCGTGTTAAGATGAAGATTTTCGCAAGGATCGTATACTACGGCACTATAGTTACCTGCAGAGGTTATAACAAGTTTATTGCTGCTTTCGCCTGGTAATTCATTGCCATCCTTGTACCATTGTATAGTATGGCCACTGTAAACTGTAGTGTTAACAGAAGCCGTTACGTTGCTGCCCGAACAGATTTGCATTTCTGAAATTGAAGCATCCTGGCCGTCAAATTGTACAGCATTTATTGATTGCGCGGTAAGGTATTTGCCATAATCAGGCTTAAGGAGATAAAGACCATCGTGTGCCGCCACCCACACGCCGTCATCACAAACGGGTTCTTGTTTTGATACGGTATTTACACATATATCATTAATAACAGTGTTACCCAGAGGCGCAAAATGAAACAACGTTACCTGTTTTAACCCTGGCAATTGCGGATCATAGCGCTGATAAATGGAATTGCTAAAGTAAAAACCTTTATCAGTTCCAATCAACATAGTTTGTTTAATAAGCCTCCCATCTCCAAACCACCAACCACTGCCAAAGGCTGTAAGCCCAAACATAGTTGTTATTTTATTCACATTAATCCCATCGAGGTAATGTCCGTAATCGCGGTTTATGAAATAGCTTTGATCTCCGTTGAACTGAAACATGCCATTGCGGGTACCCCAAAAAATAGCCGAAAGACTAACACGCATATCATAATCATACATGGAAGCCCATGCTTCATAAGCGGTGTTGATTTTATGCCCAATAACATCACTTTCAGCTGCAAAATGTCCGAATATCGTTGTTTCACCATGTGAAAAAACAGGTACGTATTTTCTTCCGTCCCAATCCGGATAAATGTAATAAGCCGAGCTGTCTTTATAAGTAAGATCGCGATATGTTGCTTCGTAAACCTGACTGGCAGCATTCTGTTGTTCATTAACAGTTACTCTTTCATTGATCATGTCATAAGTATAAAACCCATGATCCGAGCCGATAAGTAATGAATGTGTATCAGAAAAAACAGAGTTAGCCTTAGGCATCCCTACAGAATTGACTTCTGTAATAATGCCATCTGCAGTTCCTATTACTTTAACAGGGCCTTTCTTGTATTCAATAACATTAGCCGATTTTGTGGCAATGAATACGGTATCTTTACTGCGACCGGCAATGTCAATAAATTTAAGATTATTATAAGCCGCAAATTGACTGGTATAGTCGTCGACAGCAAGCGTAGTACTGTTTATGCGATAAACCTCGTTGCCTTGTGCAAGCACCCATAGGTAGGGGTCGTTAAAGTCCCGCTTTGCTTTTAAAATGTTTTTACCAGGTAGTAGGTGTGAGTTCACATGAAATTCAACATCCTGGGCATATCCCCTAAGGCCCGAAAGTATAAAGAATAAAAAAAGTAGCCTTTTTAATCGCATGATAAGGTGCTACTAAAATAATATTTAAACTTTAAGGATGCAAATTGATGGCAGGGCGTGCTAAGGCAACGCTTAATTAAATAGGGCCAATCTACAGTATCTCTACATACCCATCTGTTCCGTTTACCCTGATCCTCTGCCCATCCCTGATCAGGTTTACAGCATTCTCCACCCCAACAACGGCCGGTAAGCCATATTCTCGTGCTATAACTGCGCCGTGGGTCATCAGTCCGCCGACTTCGGTTATCAGTCCTTTTATAGATACAAATAATGGTGTCCAACTGGGGTCGGTAAATCTGGTGACTAAAATATCTTCATCTCCCAGATCAGCATCTTCCATGTTTAGGATCACGCGCGCCCGGCCCTCAATGATTCCGGCAGATACGGGCAGGCCTATGATAGCGTCCGCAGGAATAGCCTCCCGTTGATACCTGCCCACGATAATTTCGCCGTTGGAAGTGATAACACGAGGCGGGTTTAGTTTTTCATGTAATCTATGTTCATCTTTTCGTCGGCTGATAATCTGGTAATCCAGCTCACCTGTGCGTACTACTTCGCGCAGCTCATCAAATTGGAGATAATAGATATCCTCTTTTTCATGGATCAGGCCGGCTTGTACCAGCTTTTCGGCTTCCTTTAGCAGTGCCTGTTTATAAACAAAGCTGCGGCTAACAATGCCATATTTAGGATATTCACGATACCCGGCAAAATTGCGGAGCAGGCCTATCTTTTGTTTCGTTTCTTCAGCTTTTTGTTTGCCATCGGGTAATCGATTTAATTTATCCAGTAGTTCCTGTTCTTTTCTCAAAGCTTCGTGTCGGCCAAGTTCAAATTTCCGGGCAGCTTCACCGGGGGCAAAATTTTTGATATTATTGAGGATCATGGGAAGCAGGATAGTTGGTTTTTCGCTCCAGCGTATTTTAGTAATATCTATTTCGCCGGCGCAGCGCATCCCGTATTTGTTAAGAAAGGAGATGATCGCATCGCGGCTTTCCTCACCGCCGGTAAACGATACCAGTTCATCCAAAAAGTTATCTTCCTTTGCCTGCTGTAAATAATCAATTACTTCGGGGTATGGACGGATCACATCCGCAACATCCAGCAATTCAAGTCCCATTTCTGAAGTGATGTTGTTTGGTACAGATTGAGCGAGTGTATCTGCAGCATTTGTTTCGCCCAACCATTCCTTCATTTTTTCATTGATCCATATGGAAGCATTCATGGAGGCCATGATTGCCGCCATGCTTTGCGGGGTAAAAAGGCTTTTTCTTAGCTCCTGCTGATCTTCCAGGATAAAATCGAACAGATCAGTCCCCGATTGGGTTTGTATGTTTTGTTTTAGTGCTTCTATCGATGCCTGGCTTTGCCTGATCAGGTTAGCAGCAATTTCCGGATCATTTTCTATGGGAGCCGAAGGGGGCATAACGGTAGCGCTTTTGGCGGGGACGTGTTCTTCATCTGGGATTAGTTTTATGAAATCTCCACGTTGTACCAACGTCATGATCGCATCTTTTATCAGCGGGTCGTGCTGACCCATGGCATTCAATAATGCTTCCCTGCCGGCGGCAGAAGCCAGACTGTTTGCAACGTCAACAAACAACCTTCCGCCCGCTTTGTACATCTGCCGTACAGCTGTCAGCTGCCATAAAGATAGCCCTAATGGCTTCATGGCATCGGTCATCATTTGTTGATGGCCTACAGATATGTAAACGTGGTTTTCATGATCATTGGCTTCGGGAACCGGGTATAAAGTAGTGATGGGCCTGCTTTGAACAATGTAAAAAGTATCGCCGGCCAAACACCATTCAATATCCTGCGGATTGCCAAAATGTTCTTCAAGCTTTCTGCCAATGTGCTCAAGCTGTAAAATCTGCTCATCTGTAAGCACCTGCCTGGTTTGCATCTCGGGCTCAAGCTGCTGTTCTTTTGTGCCTCCATCTTTCAAAGCATAAATGGCCATCTTTTTAGCGGGGATTTTCTTATCGATGATCTCTCCGGTGCGTACTTTATAATTATCTGCATTCACCAGACCTGAAACCATGGCCTCGCCAAGCCCGAAGCCGGCATCGATAGATACGGTTTTTCTGTTACCGGTAACCGGATCGGCGGTGAACAAAATTCCGGCTGCCTGCGGGAAAACCATTTTTTGAACAACAACAGCTAAGTAAACCTTATGATGATCGAAACCGTTTTGAATACGATAAACTACCGCCCTGTCGGTAAACAATGATGCCCAGCATTTGCTGATATGTTTCAGGATGGCATCCTTGCCAATAATATTAAGATAGGTATCCTGCTGGCCTGCAAATGAGGCCGACGGCAGATCTTCCGCCGTAGCACTCGACCGTACGGCAAAGGCTTGTTTTTCATCAAACTTTGCGAGATGGTTTGTAATCTCTTCTGCTATGTCTTCAGTAATGGGGGTATTTTCGATTGCTGTGCGGATTTTCGCGCTTATCCGGCTGATACTTTCTCTTTCTTCTGCCTTTAAATGCATCAGTTCATCCAACAAACGGTTAAGCCCGAGGTTGTTCTCGGTAGCTTTTTTATAAGCTTTGGTAGTAATACAAAAGCCTTCCGGTACCTGTATCTCTTTGATCCGTGATAGTTCACCCAGATTAGCACCTTTGCCTCCGGCTATCATGAGCATTGACCTGTCAATATCCTGAAAATCTAATGCATATGCGTGTGATTTTATGGCTTGGCTGAGCTTGTTTTCGGCGTTCATACTGATGGTTTTGGAGGGATGTATAACCAAAAGTATAAGGTAAAAAGGATCAAAATGCTGTTTTTAAAGTATATTTTTTTAAGAGCAATAATGACAGAAACAAGGCGTTATCCTTACAAACAGAGAGGGGATAAGTTGTGCTTTATTGCGCTTATTGTCATCCTGAGTGAGAGAAAATCGGGATTTATAAAGGTGAGATGACATTTGGTGTGGAGGGGCTGTCACCCTGAGCCTGTCGAAGGGTCGCGCGCAGAGGCCCTACCCGCTATGCTTCGACTGGCTCAGCATGACACCCATTTTT